>NZ_CP069269.1:1052500-2562500 GCF_051028275.1 Stutzerimonas stutzeri | reverse complement strand
AGCGCACCCCTGATAAGGGTGAGGTCGGCAGTTCGAATCTGCCCAGACCCACCAATTGTCATGGGATGTGGCCGATCTGTAGATGGGGCCATAGCTCAGCTGGGAGAGCGCCTGCCTTGCACGCAGGAGGTCAGCGGTTCGATCCCGCTTGGCTCCACCATTAACTCGATAATCGCTGAAAGCACAGAAATGAATAGACTCAGTTGAGTGTATTGATTTCTGGTCTTTGCGCCAGTAACCGTTCTTTAAAAATTTGGGTATGTGATAGAAGTAGATTTGGGTAATTACTTTCACTGGTGATTATTCAAGTCAAGGTAAAATTTGCGAGTTGCTCGACAGAGCAAGGTTGCGGATTTTCGGCGAATGTCGTCTTCACGTTATAGA
Organism: Stutzerimonas stutzeri; assembly: GCF_051028275.1. Classification (GTDB taxonomy): domain Bacteria; phylum Pseudomonadota; class Gammaproteobacteria; order Pseudomonadales; family Pseudomonadaceae; genus Stutzerimonas; species Stutzerimonas stutzeri_AS. Next base: position 2,562,116 of record NZ_CP069269.1, on the reverse strand, counting down.
CAATAACCAGATTGCTTGGGGTTATATGGTCAAGTGAAGAAGCGCATACGGTGGATGCCTTGGCAGTCAGAGGCGATGAAAGACGTGGTAGCCTGCGAAAAGCTTCGGGGAGTCGGCAAACAGACTTTGATCCGGAGATCTCTGAATGGGGGAACCCAGCCATCATAAGATGGTTATCACACATTGAATATATAGGTGTGTGAGGCGAACCAGGGGAACTGAAACATCTAAGTACCCTGAGGAAAAGAAATCAACCGAGATTCCCTTAGTAGTGGCGAGCGAACGGGGACTAGCCCTTAAGCTTCTTTGATTTTAGCGGAACGCTCTGGAAAGTGCGGCCATAGTGGGTGATAGCCCTGTACGCGAAAGGATCTTAGAAGTGAAATCGAGTAGGACGGAGCACGAGAAACTTTGTCTGAATATGGGGGGACCATCCTCCAAGGCTAAATACTACTGACTGACCGATAGTGAACCAGTACCGTGAGGGAAAGGCGAAAAGAACCCCGGAGAGGGGAGTGAAATAGAACCTGAAACCGTATGCGTACAAGCAGTGGGAGCCTACTTTGTTAGGTGACTGCGTACCTTTTGTATAATGGGTCAGCGACTTATTTTCAGTGGCGAGCTTAACCGAATAGGGGAGGCGTAGCGAAAGCGAGTCTTAATAGGGCGTCTAGTCGCTGGGAATAGACCCGAAACCGGGCGATCTATCCATGGGCAGGTTGAAGGTTGGGTAACACTAACTGGAGGACCGAACCGACTACCGTTGAAAAGTTAGCGGATGACCTGTGGATCGGAGTGAAAGGCTAATCAAGCTCGGAGATAGCTGGTTCTCCTCGAAAGCTATTTAGGTAGCGCCTCGTGTATCACTGCTGGGGGTAGAGCACTGTTTCGGCTAGGGGGTCATCCCGACTTACCAAACCGATGCAAACTCCGAATACCAGCAAGTGTCAGCACGGGAGACACACGGCGGGTGCTAACGTCCGTCGTGAAAAGGGAAACAACCCAGACCGTCAGCTAAGGTCCCAAAATCCTGGTTAAGTGGGAAACGATGTGGGAAGGCTTAGACAGCTAGGAGGTTGGCTTAGAAGCAGCCACCCTTTAAAGAAAGCGTAATAGCTCACTAGTCGAGTCGGCCTGCGCGGAAGATGTAACGGGGCTCAAACCAGGTACCGAAGCTACGGGTTCATCGTAAGATGAGCGGTAGAGGAGCGTTCTGTAAGCCTGTGAAGGTGAGTTGAGAAGCTTGCTGGAGGTATCAGAAGTGCGAATGCTGACATGAGTAACGACAATGCGAGTGAAAAACTCGCACGCCGAAAGACCAAGGGTTCCTGCGCAACGTTAATCGACGCAGGGTGAGTCGGTCCCTAAGGCGAGGCTGAAGAGCGTAGTCGATGGGAAACGGGTTAATATTCCCGTACTTCTAGTTACTGCGATGGGGGGACGGAGAAGGCTAGGCCAGCTTGGCGTTGGTTGTCCAAGTTTAAGGTGGTAGGCAGAGATCTTAGGTAAATCCGGGGTCTTAATGCCGAGAACTGATGACGATCCTTCTTTTAGAAGGAGAAGTGGTTGATGCCATGCTTCCAGGAAAAGCCTCTAAGCTTCAGGTAACTAGGAACCGTACCCCAAACCGACACAGGTGGTTGGGTAGAGAATACCAAGGCGCTTGAGAGAACTCGGGTGAAGGAACTAGGCAAAATGGCACCGTAACTTCGGGAGAAGGTGCGCCGGTGAGGGTGAAGGGTTTACCCCGTAAGCTCATGCCGGTCGAAGATACCAGGCCGCTGCGACTGTTTATTAAAAACACAGCACTCTGCAAACACGAAAGTGGACGTATAGGGTGTGACGCCTGCCCGGTGCCGGAAGGTTAATTGATGGGGTTAGCGCAAGCGAAGCTCTTGATCGAAGCCCCGGTAAACGGCGGCCGTAACTATAACGGTCCTAAGGTAGCGAAATTCCTTGTCGGGTAAGTTCCGACCTGCACGAATGGCGTAACGATGGCGGCGCTGTCTCCACCCGAGACTCAGTGAAATTGAAATCGCTGTGAAGATGCAGTGTATCCGCGGCTAGACGGAAAGACCCCGTGAACCTTTACTATAGCTTTGCACTGGACTTTGAATTTGCTTGTGTAGGATAGGTGGGAGGCTTTGAAGCGTGGACGCCAGTTCGCGTGGAGCCATCCTTGAAATACCACCCTGGCAACTTTGAGGTTCTAACTCTGGTCCGTTATCCGGATCGAGGACAGTGTATGGTGGGTAGTTTGACTGGGGCGGTCTCCTCCTAAAGAGTAACGGAGGAGTACGAAGGTGCGCTCAGACCGGTCGGAAATCGGTCGTAGAGTATAAAGGCAAAAGCGCGCTTGACTGCGAGACAGACACGTCGAGCAGGTACGAAAGTAGGTCTTAGTGATCCGGTGGTTCTGTATGGAAGGGCCATCGCTCAACGGATAAAAGGTACTCCGGGGATAACAGGCTGATACCGCCCAAGAGTTCATATCGACGGCGGTGTTTGGCACCTCGATGTCGGCTCATCACATCCTGGGGCTGAAGCCGGTCCCAAGGGTATGGCTGTTCGCCATTTAAAGTGGTACGCGAGCTGGGTTTAGAACGTCGTGAGACAGTTCGGTCCCTATCTGCCGTGGACGTTTGAGATTTGAGAGGGGCTGCTCCTAGTACGAGAGGACCGGAGTGGACGAACCTCTGGTGTTCCGGTTGTCACGCCAGTGGCATTGCCGGGTAGCTATGTTCGGAAGAGATAACCGCTGAAAGCATCTAAGCGGGAAACTTGCCTCAAGATGAGATCTCACTGGAGCCTTGAGCTCCCTGAAGGGCCGTCGAAGACTACGACGTTGATAGGTGGGGTGTGTAAGCGTTGTGAGGCGTTGAGCTAACCCATACTAATTGCCCGTGAGGCTTGACCATATAACACCCAAACAATTTGATGTTTGTGTGTCAGACGGTCGAAGTCGACAACAAACCGAAAAGACGCAACGCTCGCAAAGCGAACCGTACAAAGCAACACCATCACATACCTAATTAGGGGAAGCGACTCAACACCGAATCCCCAACCGAATTGCTTGACGACCATAGAGCGTTGGAACCACCTGATCCCATCCCGAACTCAGAAGTGAAACGACGCATCGCCGATGGTAGTGTGGGGCTTCCCCATGTGAGAGTAGGTCATCGTCAAGCTTCTACACCAAACCCCCGATCTTCTAACGAAGGTCGGGGGTTTGTCTTTGGGCTGCTGAAATGTTGCGCTTCGGCTGACAGGACGCCAGATAAGCTCCGGCCCCAGGGCTGATGTAAAGCGTTTGCAGTGTTCTGAGGCCGCCGCAAGGCTGCGCTTGCGATACCAATAACAGCCACTCAGTTGATGTGTACATCGACATCTGCGGCCCCTAGTCAGCCCTGACGGGCGGACGTCCGCGCACTTGGCCCAGGTGGAGGTTATTTCTCCATCTGAAGCTGGTAGGTGTAATCGGATGATAGCCAGGTCAGAATTTAATTCTGAGGTGACCTAGTAGTTTCCCGAAGACGCTTGGTCTTGGCGGGTGACGTACTTCAATATTAAGAATGCTCTGGTGTATCTGATCCGATAGATGCAAAGTCAAGGTGCTAGGGTACGGAACCTGCAGCGCTGGTGTGGCATGGCCATTGCTCTACAATAATAATCGACGAGAAATTGACAGCTGATGCACTGGTCTCGGTCACAGGAAGCGAAAGGGTGTGGTAGATATTTTGCTGGTAGCTTGAGTAGAAGGTAGCGAGGCATGACCTCTGCCTTAGCGGGTACGCTCTAACGCTCGTGTCTCTGGCGTACCGCCAACACTAGACTGCTGACTGACCCACGGTCGTAGGTCACTTCAAACATTTGGCTATTGGATGGCCGAGATCGTCTCAATTACCGTCTTCCATTTAGGGCGATGAAGCGAGTGGCTGAGCGCTTTTCACATAAAGGAAGCGGGAGTTGCCCTCACAGGGCTAATCGGAGCTGGCATGGGATATCTTGCTGAAGAACAGATCAGAGCTTTGGGATTCAAGTCTGTAGGTCGCAATGTTCGAGTTAGCGACCGGGCCAGTATTTACAATGCCGACCAAATAGAAATCGGCCATGACTCTAGGATTGACGACTTCTGCGTTGTTTCCGGTGTCGTGAAAATCGGGCGCAACGTTCACGTGGCTCCTCATTGCCTGGTAGCTGGTGGTGAAAAAGGCATTACGCTGGGTGATTTTTCAGGCTTGGCTTACTTTGTTCAAGTTTTTTCTCAGTCGGATGATTATTCAGGTCATAGCCTGACTAATCCAACTGTGCCAGCAGTCTATAAAAATGAGTTCAAGGCGGCAGTTTGCTTGGGGCGCCATGTAATAGTCGGGGCGGGCTCTGTAATTTTTCCAGGCGTACATATTGCGGAAGGTTGCTCGATAGGTGCCATGACGTTGGTCAACAATAGCACTACTCCGTGGGGAATATATGTGGGAAACCCCGCTCGGAGAATAAAAGAAAGAAGCCGGCGCTTGCTGGATCTCGAACAGGCCTTTCTTCGGGAGGTGCAAGATAATGATTCCTTTCAATAAGCCTTATCTGCATGGTCGGGAACTGGTTTACATCGCCGAGGCTGTAGCCTCGGGTAAAATTGCAGGCGACGGCTCGTTCACTCGTCGCTGCCATAAATTCTTCGAAGAGCGTTATGGTATTAAGAAGGCGCTGCTTACGACGTCCTGTACCGACGCACTTGAGATGTGTGCCTTGCTATTGGATATCAAGGAGGGGGATGAAGTTATCCTACCATCCTTCACCTTCGTTTCAACGGCAAATGCGTTTGCCATGCATGGCGCTCGCTTGGTTTTCGCCGACTCCTGTGATGACAATCCGAACATATCGGTCTATGAAATCGAACGTCTCATAACGGCCAGAACGCGCGCTATTATCGTCGTACATTATGCTGGCGTTGCCTGCGATATGACGAGCATCATGGCCCTTGCAGAGCGTCATGGCATCGTCGTAATCGAAGACGCCGCTCATGCCGTCGAGGCGACCTTTAATGGCCGGCCTCTGGGGACCATCGGTGCGTTGGCAACTTTCTCTTTTCACGAGACAAAGAATATTATTTCTGGTGAGGGTGGCATGCTTGCCATCAATGACGACCGTTTTAGTCAGCGTGCTGAAGTCATACGTGAAAAGGGAACAAACAGAAGCGCTTTCTTCCGTGGCGAGATAGACAAATATAACTGGGTAGACGTTGGATCCTCATATCTGCCTTCGGACATTATTGCCGCTTATCTCTATGCGCAGGTCGAGGTCATAGATGCTATACAGGCTAAGCGTATCGCCATTTGGCAGCGATACAATACCGCGTTCTCTTCGTTTCCTCAGCGAGGCATCGGGCTTCCCACGATCCCGCAGTGGGGTTGTAATAATGCCCATATGTATTATTTGCTAATGCCTGATATAGAGACACGCACTGCCTTAATCAATGCCTTGAAACAGGAAGGCATTCTTGCCGTTTTCCACTATCAACCACTGCACCTGAGTCCTTATTACGGAAAGCAGCATGGCGATCGTGCTCTTCCAAATAGTGTCCGGTTTTCGGATACATTGGTGCGGATGCCTATTTATTACGAGCTTACAGATCAACAACAGGGCTATATAATTGAGCGCGCTCTGCAGGCTGTTCATAAGCTCACCGTCTACCCGTGATTTGGATGGCTGTAACTATGGATTCCAACTCTAAGTATGTTTGTCATTTCACTCCGGATGATAAGTTCATCGACATGGTGTTGGATGATTTCAGCCTTCTTCCGGCGCCCAGCCGCGTTTTCGTGTTCGGGCCGCCGCGGCAACTCTCCTATATAAAGTATCCAGATGTTGAGTTTGTTTCCTCGACAGAGGCGCGCGCGGAAGTATGTTCTGCGGGATGCGCTGCCGTCATAATCCATTCGCTTACCGCCGACTGCCTGGAGCTTTTGAAAGAGCTACCCTCTGATAAGTTGGTGGTGTGGCTTGGCTGGGGATATGACTACTACGATCTCTTGCTGAGTGATGCCTTTCCGCAGGGGCGCTTCCAGCCTGCAACCCGCTCGCTGCTGAGAGACCTTTATGGAGAGAGTTTTCCTGGCATGGCATGCAAGCGTGACGTTCCGCAAACTCTACGTGACTTGCTTAACAGGGTCGACTATTTCGCGTGTCTGGATACTGAGTACCAGCTAATCAAGCAGCATCATGCGTGGTTCCGGCCAAAATTGTTCTGGCCTTGGGGCTACGGCCATGCCGAGGATAATGGCTCCAGTTCAGGCAACGATATCTTAGTAGGAAACAGCGCGTCTCCAGAAAACAACCATCTTGATGTATTCAGATTTCTGCATGAAAGCCTGAGCTCTTCTGGGCGGCGCATCGTAGTGCCGCTCAGCTACGGGGATATGAACTATCGGCAGTATGTCGTCGATGCAGGTGTCGAGCTTTTCGGCAATGCTTTTCAGCCTCTGATGGGATATATGGATAGAGGGTCATACTTCGATACTCTCTCCTCCTGCGGCTATGTCTTCATGAACCACGCTCGGCAGCAGGCGGTGGGTAATATATCCTCTGCACTGTTGTCTGGGGCGCATGTTTTCATGAATCCATCGAGCCCTCTTTACAAATTGCTTCGGGAGCAGGGAGCTGAAGTAAGTGCCCTTGATGGCTCAGGCGTTGAGTTTGTACCCCTTTCGGTTGCACAACGACTAATCAATAAAACGGTGGCGCTGGGGACGTGGGGGCATGATGCTCACAAACGGCAAGCCATCAGTCTCGCGTTGCTGATTGAGCGACATCTCTCGCAAGGCCGGCATTCTCGAGCGGTGGTGTGTATGCCAAGGCCGGAACTGCCCTCAAAGTCTCCGTTCTTCAGCGTGGTCATGCCCATGTACAACCGCGAGCGCTACGTGAAAGAGGCGATCGAATCGGTGCTGGCGCAGGGTGACCCGGATTTTGAGCTGATCGTTGTAGACGATGGATCGACCGACCGTTCGCTGGATATCGTAGGTGAGATCAACGATCCGCGACTGCGGCTGTTGCGCAACCAACACGGTGGCGGCGCGGCCGCACGGAACACGGGGATCGATGCTGCGCGGGGCGAGTTCATCGTCTGGATTGACAGCGACGATCGGCAAGCGCCGGGCGCACTGGCCGCGCTGCGCAGGACCATCCAGGCCTGCCCGGACGCCGATGTCTATTACGGCGACTTGGAGATATTCGACGACACCCGTCCAGATAAATTGTGGCGTACCGAATATCCGGATTTCTATGGCGAGGCGCTGTTGCCACGGTTGATCCGTGGCAACTGCCTGCCCAATCCTGGCACGGCTGTGCGTCGGTCGCTATACCAACGCTACGGTGGTTACGACGTCGCCTTTGTCCGCTGCCATGATTTCCATATGTGGACTCGGCTTGCCGATGGTGCCCGCTTCAAGAAGGTTAACAACATCCTCTGCCACTGGCGTCAGCACGGCGAAAGTCTGTCCAGCGCCAAGACCCGTGCTTTCGAAGCCAAGGTCGCGCAAGACATGGTTGAGCGTTACCCCCCCAGCCGGCTATTCCCTGACCTGAATGATGATTCGCAAGGGCAGGGTGCGGCTCTATGGCGCGTGTCGCATATCCATCAGGAGCTGGGCGAGCCGGCTCAGGCGCTGCGTGCCGCCTATCGCGCGCAAGCGCTGGGCGTCGGCGATCAAGACCGGATAAAGGAGCTTGAACGCCTATCTGGTAGCCGCTACGAGCCGTTCTTCAGCGTCGTACTGACCACCTTCAATCGCCCTCAACTTCTGTTGGATGCACTTGCAAGCCTTGAAAAGCAACATTTCAGGGATTTTGAAGCCATTCTGGTCAACGATCATGGTGAGGAAGTAGAGGCATTTTTGGCGCGCTTCCCCTATTGCATCACCTATATTCGTCAAGGTCGGAACCGAGGGCCAGCAGCCGCACGAAACGCGGCACATCGCGTGGCTCGCGGGCGGTACGTGGTGTATTTGGACGACGACGACATTTTCCTGCCGGATCATCTCCAGACGCTGGCTGACGCACTGCAGGCTCATCCGGGCGAGGTGGTCTACACCGACGCGACGTTCGTGGCTGAAAGAATCGAAAACGGCATACGCCACTCCCTTCATGAGGAGCGGCGGTATCCGCATGGTGAATATTCACGTGAACGCTTGTTCGTCGACAACTATATACCCGTCAATACATTTGCCTGGCCACGTGCAGTGGCGGCTGAGGTCGGCGAATTCGACGAGACGTTGTCGGGATTAGAGGACTGGGATTTCTTGCTGCGACTGGCGACCAGGCTTCCTTTCCACCATGTGCCTCGGGAAACGGTGCAGGTGCGCATGCGAGTCGGCGACGCCGCGCCCGACCGTCGTTCTTTGCATGCTTTTAAAGATTACCCAGCGCTGTACCGTGAGCTTTACTCGCGGCATCCGGATCTGAACGATGCCAGTATCAAAAGCCAACGTGCGTCCAAGTTAACTCAGCTCGGACAGATGCCCAACGCAACTCCTGGGGATATCGTTCGAACCTGGCTCAAGGCGCGTCTGCCAGATCCTTTGCAGCAACGGTTGATCGAAGAGCATCTCGAGAACAACCAGGGTGGACCACGCATTGGTGTTCTGGTGCTTGATCTACAGGGTGACGTTGAGGCGGTCACGCAGACGCTAGCCAGTCTGCGAGGCGAGCAGCAAAGGTATCGGCACATCGAAGCAAAGGTGCTGACTATCGGTGATTTCGGCGGTGATGCGCCTGCTGGCGATGTGCTTAACCCGGTAACGCTGGAAAACTACATAGCGTCGCTTAATCAGGTCGCTGCGCAGCTGGACTGTGATTGGTGCTTGTTGGTGAAAGCCGGGGAGTGTTTTACAGCAAGCGGTCTATTAATTGCTGCACTTGAACTCGTCGCTGTGCCAGATTGCCGGGCCATTTATACCGACGAGATTCAAACTACCTCTACCGGTGAGCTGCTGCCCATCTTGCGACCAGATCTCAATCTCGATTTGCTGCTGAGTTTTCCCGCCAGCATGGGCCGCCACTGGTTCTTTAGACGCGACGTATTTACTGCTGCCGGCGGATTCGATCATGCATACCCAGATGCACTCGAGTTTGAATTGGTGTTGCGCCTTATCGAACAGGGTGGCCTGGACGGACTTGGGCATGTGTCCGAGCCGGTACTGATTACGACTGTGCTCCAACTGAAGAACAGCGACGATGAAATAAGGGCTATCAGGAAACACCTGAATGCCAGGGGGTATGCGCAGGCAGAGGTCGTCCCGTTCCTGCCGGGACGTTATCGGCTGCAATACGGGCATGCCACAGCGCCAGGCGTCTCGATCGTTATTCCTGCTATTGCACCTTTGGCCGCGTTTCAGCGGTGCATAGAAAGCATTCTGGAAATGACACGAGATGTCCCTTATGAGCTGTTGCTTTTTGCTAGAAAAGAGCAGGGCGATGAAATGGTAGCTTGGCTCGACAGCTTGAAAGCGATGGGCGAAGCCAACGTGCGAGTGCTGGACGACTGCGCGGCTAAAGGCTTACGGGCATCGCAAAACTACGCGGCTCAGCAAGCACGAGGGGACCATTTACTGTTCATCGCTGCCGATACGGCGGTTGTCATGGAGGATTGGCTCACCTCGATGTTGAATCATGCTCAAAGACCTGAAGTAGGCGCCGTAGGCGTCAAGATGGTCAGCTCGGCTGGAGAAATCCAACACGCCGGCTTCGTGCTTGGTTTGCAAGGCCCCGCCTGCTCTCCGTTCATAGGAGAGATGCTGGACGCTTCGGGTTACATGAATCGCCTTGAGGTTGATCAGAACTACAGCGCGGTCAGTGGCGCTTGCTTGATGATCGCTCGCGAGAAATTTCTAGAATTGGGTGGCCTGGATGAGTCGGATATCGCCGAGAGATGGGCCGAACTGGATCTCTGCCTAAAAGCTAGGCAGGCAGGCTATGTCAATGTCTGGACGCCACACGTCAGCGTTCTGAAAGATGGTTCCGATCAGCCGTTGAGCTCGACCGAGCAGGACGCACTTTATAGCCGTTGGCTTCCGGTTCTGGCGCGCGACCCGGCATACAACCGCAACTTCTCCCTGGTCAAGCCTGGCGGATTCAAGCTGGCGGATAATGCGCTATCGTGGCGTCCGACCTCCTCTTGGAAGCCGTTGCCAAACCTCCTTGTCCATCCTGGCGACATGTTCGGCTGTGGCCACTATAGGATGGTCTATCCTTTCCGTGCGATGCAAAGCGAAGGTTTGGCTGAGGGGGCCGTATCGGTAGGTCTGATGCACCCAACGGATCTGGAGCGCTACGAGCCAGACGCGATTATTCTCCAGCGACAGATAGGGGCTGACCGTATTGAAGCGATGCGGAGAATTCGAGCTTTTTCACGCGCCTTCAAGGTATATGAGCTCGACGACTATCTCCCGAATCTCCCAGTCAAGAGCGAGCACCGGGCGCAAATGCCGAGAGATATTGTTCGGTCGCTTCGACAAGGGCTCGGCTTCGTTGACCGCTTCGTCGTTTCTACTGAACCGCTGGCTGACGCGTTCAGCGGCTTTCATTCCGATATCGTGGTCATGCCGAATCGCCTCCCCGCCGATATATGGGGAAGCCTTGAGCGCACACGCACGCCTCGAACACGCATGAGGGTTGGTTGGGCGGGGGGATCTAGCCACACCGGTGATCTGGCGCTAATTGCCGATGTAGTCAAAGAGCTTTCTAAAGAAGTTGACTGGGTATTTTTCGGAATGTGCCCAGAATCGCTTCGACCTTATGTCAAGGAGTGGCATAAGGGGGTCAGTATCGAACATTACGCTTCCACGCTTGCGGCATTGGACTTGGACTTGGCCATCGCGCCGTTGGAGCACAACGTATTCAATACATGCAAAAGTAACCTGAAATTACTTGAATACGGCGCCTGCGGCTATCCTGTGGTGTGTACCGATATCGAACCGTACCGCGGCACGCTGCCGGTCACGCGGGTGAAGAATCGTTTCTCTGAATGGGTTGATGCCATACGCAGCCACATTGCCGAACGCGAAGCAGCCGTCCGCCTCGGCAGCGACCTTCGAGCAGTTGTTCGTCGTGACTGGCTACTGAGCGGCCGGCCGCTTGATGAATGGCTCAAAGCGTGGACCGAGGCGTGAACCAACCCCCGTTTCAATACCCATAAAAAGAGAGGTTCAGGCTCCCTGAGCCTCTTAGGCTGCGTCAATCATGTTGATCGGCAGCCGAAGGATGGAGCGGATTCCGTGAAAATTGAATTACTCGGTTCTTCGGCGCGCTGATCTAGCCCGTGTGATGCTGTTGATGCGCCTACCTTGCGCTCGACTGAACATCCGTTGGCAGCGTACTCATCGGGAGCGGCATTTCTCTGCCTTTGATTGCACCTGCGGACAAGTCTTGCTGTGTTCAAGTTCTCCAATGAACGGTCGATACCCATCCAGGATCGGCGGTGTCATCTCCGCTCCAGCGTCGGATACAAGCGGACCGCTTAAAAAAATAGGCGAACCGCCCTAAAGATCCGAGATGAAGCGCCGATACAAAAGATGAATGCGAACTCACTGGTTGCCTGAGCATTGCAGGCTAGGGTCGCAACCCAGGCAATACAAGCTAGGTCCGATGGAGGACAAACATCATGGCTTTGACAGTAAACACCAACGTTGCTTCCCTGAATACTCAGCGCAACCTGAACAACTCTTCCAACTCGCTCACCACTTCCATGCAGCGTTTGTCGACCGGCAGCCGGATCAACAGCGCTAAAGACGACGCCGCCGGTCTGCAGATCGCGAACCGTCTTACCAGCCAGGTTAACGGCCTCGGTGTAGCTGTTAAGAACTCCAACGACGGCATCTCCATGGCACAGACTGCCGAAGGTGCGCTCCAGCAGTCGACTAACCTTCTGCAGCGTATGCGCGATCTGGCTCTGCAATCGGCTAACGGTTCCAACAGCGATTCGGAGCGTAAGGCCCTGAACTCTGAAGTAAGCGAGCTGAAAAAAGAACTGGACCGTATTTCGAATACCACTACCTTCGGTGGCAAAAAATTGCTTGATGGCAGTTTCGATACGACCACGTTCCAGGTTGGTAGCGCTGCTAACGAAACCATTAGCGTCAAGATTGACGAGATGAGCACTGATTCCTTGAAAGGAAAGTCGTTCGAGGGGAGCGTTGCAAACGCGACCGGAACCGCGTCAGCCTCGGGCGAAGTAACCATTACCGGTACGGTCAATGGTGAGTCGTTCACAGTAAAGACCACCATCGCAAGTGGAACCACAGGCGACGACGCGACTCAGCAGATTGCTACTGCAATCAATGATGCAAACGTTGGTGTAGGTGCCTTTACATCATCAAGCGGCACCAAGATCATGTCTGGTCTAGATAAGGATGGATCTGCAAACGCACTCACAGCCTTGACTATAACTGGGGTCCCAGCCGGCTTGACAGCTGGTGCTACGTACACCGCTGCGGCATCAGCTACAGAAACCAAGATCTCAGCAATCAATGTCAATACGGTCAAGGACTCTCAGACCGCCGTTATGGTGATTGACCAGGCGATTCAGAAGATCGACTCGCAACGTGCTGACCTCGGTGCGGTGCAGAACCGATTCGAAAACACCATCGGTAACCTGCAGAATATTTCTGAAAACGTATCGGCTGCTCGTGGACGTATTCAGGACACCGACTTCGCTGCAGAAACCGCCAACCTGAGTAAGAATCAGATCCTGCAACAGGCTGGTACCGCGATCCTCGCCCAGGCCAAGCAGCTGCCGCAGGCTGTCCTGAGCCTGCTGCAGTAACGAGCAGAAGGCGTAACGATGAGGGCAGGGCTTGGCTCTGCCCTCATTGATTCATGAGAGGTGAATCAATGGACGTCGGGAAAGTAACGAGCGGAATCGCATCACCAATGCCGGCTGGATCATCATCACCCAGTCTCCGAAGGGAGGCCGGGTTTTCTGCGTCTGAACAGGTTCAGCAGGTCGAGAAGCCCACGGAAGCAAAGCAACTGGAAAACATGAACGACGTGGTCGAAAGGTTTCGCTCGCAGGTTCAAAGTATCCAGCGAGACCTGAGTTTCAGCGTCGACGATTCTACCGGTGATGTGGTTGTGAAGGTCATTGACGGAGATTCGGGTACGGTCGTAAGGCAAATTCCGTCTGAAGAGATTTTGCGGCTAACCGAGCGATTGGACGAGATGCGTAGTTTGATGTTTGAAGCCAAGGTATAGACGGTACGGTTCTTGTATCCAAACTGAAGCCCAACAGAATTTTGACGAGGTATGGCTATGGCTGATGTAGGTATTGGTTCCGGTATCAACATCGGAAGCATCGTGTCCAGCATGGTCGCTGCTGAGCGCGCACCCAAAGAGAGGCAGCTCGCCACGTTGCAATCCAAGACCACTACACAGATTACAGCCGTCGGAGCGATGAAAAGCGCGATCAGCGAATTTCAGACCGCTTTAGGTAACCTGAATAAGCCTGAGCTATTCCAAGCCCGAGCCGCTAAATCTTCCGATGCCGATGTTCTTTCTGTGACCGCTGGCGTAACTGCCGGTGCTGGTAGCTATCAGGTTAACGTTACTCAGCTTGCCGCTAGCAGTAAGGTAGCCCTTCAGGCGTTTAAGGATGACGCTGCAACTCCTATCAAGCTTGGCAGCGGCTCTATGACTGTTAGCGTTGGTAACCTAGCGTTGCCGGCCATAACTGTTGATGAGAGCAACAATACGCTAGGCGGTATCCGCGACGCTATAAACAAAGCAGGGGCCGATCAGGGGTTAAGCGCAACCATTGTTACTGATGCATCGGGGTCCCGGTTGGTGCTCAGCAGCACAAAAACCGGCATCAATGAGGACATTACCGTTGCAGTCAGTGGCGATGCTACCGGAGATCTATCCAAGCTTGCATTTGCAGGCGGCAACGACGGCCCAGGCGCTGATGGTTCGGCTGGAGTTGTTTCCAAAGCGGCCAACGCTGAGCTCACGATTGATGGCTTGGCCATTACCAGTGCGACCAATAAGATAGATAAAGCCATTGAGGGCGTTACGCTCGACCTCAAAAGCCTCACTAAGGTTGACAAGCCCATTACCGTGGGCGTCACCCTGGATCAAGCGGGCGTAAAGAAGCAGGTTCAGTCCTTTGTCGATGCGTATAACAAGCTGATCGAGGTCATCAATACGCAAACCAAGGTTACCGCCGTGGGGGATGACAAGTCGCCGTTGACCGGAGCGTTAGTGGGGGACGCGACTGCGCGGACGGTGCTTGGTACTGTTAGAAACGAACTGGTAAACGTTCAAGGCACGGGAGCCATTCGAGCGCTAACGGATATCGGCGTTACCACCCAGAAAGACGGCAAGCTCAAACTTGACAGCGATAAACTCGATAAAGTGATGAAAAACGGCTTCGAGGAGCTAGCTGGGCTGTTTACCGGAGACAATGGGCTTGCCACGAGGTTGGATGCCAAGCTGAAGCCATACACCGAGACCGGTGGCATTCTTGAGCAACGAAATAAGTCGATGACTGAAACAATCTCCAGTATCGATAAACAAAAAGCGGATTTGGATCGACGTATCACCTCGCTTCAGGAGCGCCTGTTAAAGAAATTCAACGCGATGGATATGCTTGTGGGGCAGCTCTCCAATACGTCGTCTAGCCTCTTGGCCTCCCTGGAAAATTTGCCTTGGGCTTCAGGCAACTCGAAAAGGTGAAAGCTAACGTTGTCAACGAACCGCCGATGAGGCGGTTTTTTCGTTTTTTGGGGCGCTCCACTATCAAGCTTGGGCGCCTGGGGCCGATAAGCTGTACATGCAAACTGAAGTGGCCGGGGGCTTATCAAAATGAACGCTATGGCAGCAATGAAGCAGTACCAGCAGGTTGGCGTGAAGGCTCAGGTGACCGAGGCTGATCCGCACCGCTTGATCCAGATGTTGATGCAGGGCGGTTTGGATCGTATCGCTCAGGCCAAAGGTGCCATGGAACGCGATGCGTTCGCTGAGAAAGGCGTACTGGTCGGCAAGGCTATAAATATCATTGGCGGCCTGCGCGATGCGTTGGACAAGAGCATCGGCGGTGAGCTGGCTGAGAATCTGGATAGTCTGTACGAGTACATGACGATGCGCCTGTTCGAGGCTAGCCGGCACAATGACATCGAAAAGCTGAACGAAGTGGGAAGGTTGCTGGGCGAGATCAAAGTGGCTTGGGATCAGATCGCGCCTAAAGCTTGAAGCAATGTTTCTCGATAGCTCTGCCTGTTGGCAGCCAGTCACAGTAACCATAGGCTATAACCGAGGGCGCCATGTCGTCAGCCAAGCAAGCGTTCGCGTCACTTACGAACAAGTTGCGTGACGCGTTCGCTGCGGGTGATTGGGAGGCCATCACCGTTTTGGACGCCGAGTGTCGGGCTCTGGTTGCGAGGCTAGGTCAGGAAGATGCTCTTGATGTGCAGCTTCGAGACGAGTTGGCAGGGCTTTCACGTCTGTACGACGAGATTCAACAGGCTGGCCGAACGGAGCGAGAGCGATTGGCCGAGGAGTTGAAGCGCTTGAATCAATCCAAGCACGTCAACCAGGCCTACAAATCGCTGGGGTGAGGCGGTCCATAAGCGTCACCAGTGGCGGTGAGTGAAGCTCACGCGGTGTATTACTAGAAACATCCTACCTGGCCTCCTCAGCCGTGCACCTCTGACGCTTACTCTCCCAGCTAGATCGATTCGGCTTGGGTGGATGGCACTGCATCCATCCACCGCAAACGGGCCTACAGCGTGCTCAGGCCAAACCGCTGCTTAGCGATACTCACACAGATAAGCAGTCGCCTCGGTCACCTTTAGCTGAAACTTGCTATTGGCGGGCACTGTAAATTGGGTGCCCGCACCGTAGGTTTCGTAGGTCTCGGTTCCCGGAAGCTTCACGTCGAGGCTGCCTGCGACAACATGCATGACTTCCAACTGACTCGTGCCAAATTCGTACTCGCCTGGGGCCATCACGCCAATGGTGGCTGGGCCTGCTGCCATGTCGAAGGCGATGGATTTGACGGTTCCGTCGAAGTACTCGTTGACCTTGAACATTTGGAAATCTCAAAGGGATAGAAGGGCGGCCAGTATGCCGAAGCGGTGTTATGGCGTCATCAGGTCGCGATTGTCACAAACTGCCGCTCAGGCCTTGAGAGGACACACAAGCGGAATGCCAGAAGGCGAGTGCCTCCAGGTACCAAGAGGGCAGCGTCCCAATAGCACTTGTGCATCGGCGATACCGGATCCATTAGCCGCATCATTTTCTCGCACAGGTGATCTGACGGGGCGCTGCGTAGCGCTAGTGCCTTTTGCCGAGACAGCCTTTATGATCGCCGCCCTCGTTTTTCATTTCGGATCGTTGAAATGAATTGCCGTCCCGGCTGCGGTGCTTGCTGCATCGCCCCTTCGATCAGTTCTCCAATTCCCGGTATGCCGTTCGGAAAACCGGCTGGCGAGCGTTGCCTGCATCTTTCCGAGTTGAATCTTTGTGGCCTGTTCGGCCATCCATCCAGGCCTGCTGTCTGCAGTGAGTTTCGCGCCGATCCCGCGGTTTGTGGGAGCACTCAGCAAGAGGCCATCCAACTGCTTGGCTGGTTGGAGCAGACGACAGCCTGACGCTCGCTAAGCCAGCTCGCGCTTTCGCTCCCGAAAGCCGCAGCCACAGAACAGCTCGCCGGCAAGCGCAGCGTCACGGTATCAACCCGCCGCTTGTTTGCGATGTCCGCTTAGCCAGCCCGGTAGCAGGTAGCCCAAGGTACACAGCGCTAGCCCATACAGGTTGGTGCCGAGCAGCAAGGCATAATCGCCGCCGCCTATGCTCCAGCTCTGAGGTATCCAGCCGAGGGTCAAGGCGATACCAAGGCAGAGGCCGGTCCAGAAACTGAGGTGGAAGCCGAGTCGGGTCGGTGTCGTCAGACCATGCAGCACGAATACCGGGGCCAGTCCGATGACCATTGTCCCGCTGATAGTGGTGGCCTTGAGAATGTTCGTCCCGGCGATCATCGGCAGATTGCCGAGGAGGGCGAACAACACCATTGCGCCCATGCCAAGGCCAATGGCGCGAGCGCCCAGGTCACGCCCGGCCAGCAGCGGCAGTTCGCGACCCACCAGTTTGGCGAGGCTGGAGAATGTCGAGTCCAGCGTCGAGCCGGCCGCGGAGACCATCACTACGGTCATTACCAGAAGCGCGCCGATGCCCATCGTTTTGACCAGTGCTGCTGGGACGTTGTCCGAGGCCGGAAGCCCAGTCAGTTGGGCATGCACGCCGATCAGGCTGAACGCGAGGATGGCGGTAAACCCCAGAATGCCTGCGAGCACAAAGGCGCGGCGCATGGTGCGTTCTTCGCTGATGAAGCCGCGATCAGTAAGCACCGGATCGTGGAAGCCATAACTGAGCGCTTGCAGGGCCGCAACCAGCAGCAAGTCGACGCCCGCGTCGAGCGCCCAGTAACTCGTACTGCCCAGCTCCGCCGCTGTGTGTTGCGGCAGGACCAGGCCCAGGACCCAGATCAGCGCAACGATAAAGATCGCCATCTGCGCCGCATCGGTAAGGATCGAGCTCCGTAGGCCACCGCGCAGGCTATAGCCGAGCGTGACAAGGGTGAACAGCAAGGCAGCGCCAATGAACTCAGGGCTTCCAGAGGCTCCGTAGTAGCCGCCGACGACCGCGGTATTGCTCCACACCTCGTTGAACAAGCGTATGAGAATCGCCGCGGTGAACGCCAAGGCTGCTGCGTGACCGTAATGGCTGGACAGAAAATTCACCAGGCCGGTAGCCGCGAAGCGACGACGCAAGCGATAAATGACGAAGCCCGTCAATGGGATAGACAGCCAGTACATGGCATAGGCCAGCCCGCCGACCAGGCCATAACTGGCGCCGAGGTTCGCGGCGTTGGTCACTGACTTGGCGAAGATCCAGCTGATGAAGATGCTTGAGGTCAGTAACCATGGCGCGACGTTGCGGCCGTGTCGGTCCCGACCCTCGAAGAAACCTCCGATCGATACCGTACGTGGCGAAAAGGCCAGCATCACCAGGCCATAGATGATCAGAAAGGCCCAGAAGAACAAACCGGTCCAGCTGATCGAGTCCATGGAGACGTCCTTAGTCGATCAGGCTGCCGCTGCAGCTCGAGCCTTGCCCGGCGGTGCAGGCGTAGCAGTGGTCACGGGTGACGATCGCATTGCCTTCAAGACTCGCCGTCTGGAGCAGGTTGCGCAGGTGGGGTCGGTCGCGCCCTATTAGGTTGGGCAGGGTCATTGGCAGATCCAGCATCTGATTGAAATCACAGTCATATAGATAACCCTGCCAGTCCACACTGATCAGACTGCGGCACATCACGGCCCCAAGATTCGATGGTCTGTAGCTATCGCGCAGCAGTTTCATGTAGTCGCCAAATTGCCCCTTGCTCACCAACATGCTGCCGAAGCGGGCAATGGGCTGGTTGGTGATGGTCAGCAGATGGTTGAAATCAATGCCGAAGTCCTGCTTGAGGCGGCTTTTATAGTCTGCCTCCAGTTTGCTCTGGGGCGGCGGCAGGCTGGGGCCCTGCGGGTTGTAGACGAGATTCAGCACGAGGCCGCTTCCGTCTCGACCGTAGCCGAGCCGATTGAGTGTTTGTAGACCGGTAATGCTGGCCTCGAACACGCCATCGCCACGCTGCTTGTCCACGTTTTCCCTGGAGTAGCAGGGCAGGGAGGCAGTGACCTCGACGGCTTGATTGGCCAGGAAGTCAGCGAGATCTTCATAACCCGGTTCACTCAAGATCGTCAGGTTGCAGCGGTCGATTACCCTCAAGCCCTCCCGTCGCGCATGGATGACGATCTCACGGAAGCGTGGGTGCATTTCAGGCGCGCCGCCGGTGAGGTCGAGCGTCTGCACGGGATGCGCGTCGATAACGCTATGCAGCAGGCTTAGGCTCTCGTCGGTCATCGCTTCCTTGCGAGTCGGCCCGGCGTTCACATGGCAGTGCAGACAACGCTGGTTGCACTGGTATGTGAGATTGACTTGCAAGGCCTCAAGCGACCCGCGACGAAGTGGGGGAAACGTCAAGTCGTTCAAGAGAGGGAGCATGGTACGCATGGTAATGGCTGCCCTGTTTTGTAGTGGTGCGCATTGGAATCGTAAGCCGACGTAGCGTTGCATATTTCTGCTTAACGAAAACTAGCCAGTACATCCAGGGGGCGCGCGGTCGGTTCGTCGGTATGGACCGAGCGTTACCTTCGAGTCGTCTATCCAGCGGCAGCGCTGTCGCCTGTGTTTAACCGTACCGTTTGGCTGGTTAGGCGAGTAAGGCAGCTGGCATCGTGACTTCCGACCAACGGTGGAACTCGTTCGTCAGCAGCGTACTCGCAAATGAACCGCACAATACTTCATCTTCCGATAGAGGTTTCGCCATGCGTTCCGTCCCGTTTGCTCTCGCCATGTTTCTGCTACCTGGGGCAGCCTCGGCTGAAAGCCTCCCGGCACAATTGAAAGACCCAAAGTCCTCCGACGTGAAGATCATTGGGCATATCGTTCAGCCAGAGCCGAAGACCATCCCTGTTTCACAGCTCGACGTGCCGCCGGGCTTCGAGGTCCAGATTTTTGCAGAGGATCTGGTCAACCCGCGAATGTTGGCAGTGCACGACAGCGGCACGGTGTATGTCACCCGGCGCAAGCTTGGCGACGTGCTCATGCTGCGCGACACGGATGGCGATGGGCGCGCGGACGAACGCAGGATCGTGGCCAACCGCCCGAATGCCCATGGCATCGCCATCGACGGCGATACCCTCTATCTGGTAACCATCAAGGAACTCTACAAGACCCGCATCCAGCCCGACGGCAGCCTGGCGCCTTTGCAACGGCTGCTTGCCGACCTGCCCGATGCCGGGCAGCATCCCAACCGCACACTGGTCGTCGGTCCGGATAAACAGCTCTATCTGTCAGTCGGTTCGACCTGCAATGCCTGCGCCGATGACAATCCCGAGAACGCCACGCTGCTGCAGGTCAAGCCCGATGGCTCGAGCCGGAAGATCTATGCGAGCGGTCTGCGCAACACCATCGGTTTCGGTTTCGAACCCTCCAGCGGCGCGCTTTATGGCATGGATCACGGCATGGACTGGCTCGGAGATAACGTTCAGCACGAAGAGCTGAATCTGATCCAGCAGGGCAAGAACTATGGCTGGCCCTACATCTACGAGGAAGATGGGATCAATCCTGCCGATCAGCCCCCCGGCAAGCTCACACATAAGCAATGGGCGGCGCGCAGTGTGGCACCGGTCGGGCTTTATGTACCGCATTCGGCGCCGATGCAAATGGCGTTCTACACGAGCGATCAGTTTCCCGAAGACTATCGCGGCGATGCGTTCGTGGCCATGCGCGGTTCCTGGAATCGTCGCCCTCCGTCGGGTTATGAAGTGCTGCGGATCCGTTTCGAGGACGGCAAGCCGACCGGTTTCGAGCCGCTGGTCAGTGGCTTTCTGGTCGAGGACGGTGATGGCTGGGCACGATCGGCGCGGCTGGCCGGCATCGCGCAAGCGAAGGACGGCGCGTTGCTGGTCTCGGACGACGACAACGGGGTGATCTACCGCGTCAGTTATACCGGACAAGCGACCGCGGATGGCGCCACTTCTGATCGACAACCGACCTATGCCGAGGGCACGCGCGTGGGCATGCTGGAAGGTCCGCAGTCGAAGCTTGAAGCAAAGCCGGAAAAACTGGCGAAGCTCAGCCGGGTGATCCTCGAAGCTCAGGGCTCATCGCTGCAACTCGAGTCCGCAACTTTTCAGGACGGCACTACACTGCCCAGCGAACAGGCGGCCGAGCAGGACAATGTTTCGCCAGCGCTGCGTTGGAAAGCGGGCCCCGACGGCACCCAAAGCTACGCGGTGATCATGGAAGACCCGGACGTATCGAGTGAACCACCCTTCGTCCACTGGCTGCTCTACAACCTGCCGGCAGACACCACTGAGCTGTCGTCTGGCGTGCCTGGTGCGGCCGCCCTGGAAATGCCCGATGGCGCGCTGCAAGGGCGTAACGATCATGGCAGCCTTGGCTATTACGGACCGCGCCCGCCCAAAGGTGCGCCCGCTCATCACTACCATTTCCAAGTGTTCGCGCTCGATCGCCAACTGGATCTGCCACACGCCGCCAGTCGCGCTGAACTGCTCGAGGCCATGCGTGGTCATGTGCTGGCGAGTGACGAGTTGGTCGGGCGGTATTCCCGGTAAGGGTAAGCCCATAGTCGGAGCTAGCGCTGAGGGAAAGGATTCCCTAGCCCTGGCTCCGCGCTCGCTGCCCCTTACCCAATCGCTCGCACATGACAGCAAGCGACCCGCTCAGGCAGGTCGCTTGATCTATAGGTAAGTCGCTGCCGTTCAGAGCGTCTTTGCCGCCAATGGCTGAATGGCCGGGCCGTGAATCACTTCACCATCAGCCTGGAAGATCGAGCCGTGGCAAGGGCAGTCCCAGGTGCGATCGGCGTTGTTCCAGGTCACGCTGCAGCCCATGTGCGTGCAGGCCGCGGAGACGCCGTGCAGCACGCCGGAGTCATCCCGCCACACCGCGATCTGCTCGTCGCCGCGGGTAATCACGCCGCCTTCGCCAGGGCCGATCGCATCCAGATCATCGACCTTCGACTGGCTCTCGCCGCTCTGGTTGAAGTCATCCGGAGACGGCCGCCTGGGGTCGTAGAGCGTTTTCCACGGGCGCCGCCCGGTGATGATCTGACGGGCGATACCGAGGCCCGCAGCGGTGCCGTTGCTGATGCCCCACGCGTTGAAGCCGGTGGCGACGAACAACCCGGGCGCCTGCTCAGGATCCGCCTCGCCGACATAGGCCATGCGGTCTGCGGTGTCGTAGTCCTCATTGCACCATTGCCACACCGCCTCGCCAACGGGGAGGTTGCTGCGTGCCCACTGTTCGAGATCGACAAAGCGCTGCGCCACGTCACCGTCCTGCCCGGTGTTGAAGCGTGGGCCGAGCACGAGCAGCAGCGGGCCCTGGTCGTCGCGGCCCATGCGAATCGAATGGGTCGGGTCTTCGGCGGCGATGAACATCCCCTCGAGGTGCGCGTCGTCCTGGGGACGGAAGGCGATTGCCACATGGCAGCGAGGCTGGGTCGGGCTGACCAAGTCGATGGGCGTCTCTACTGGCATGTGCGTGGCGAGAATCACCTGGTCGGCATTCACCGCGCCGCCATCGAAACTCACCTGCCAGCGCTCGTTGCGCTCGAATTTATGCGCGCGGGTCTGCTGATGGATCTTTCCTCCACGAGCCTGTATCGCCGCCGCCAGGCCGACCAGATAACTGGCCGGGTTGAATTGCGCCTGGTCGGGAAACTCGAGCGCACCCGTGGTCTCGAAGGGCAGCGGCGCGCGGTCGAGCACCCGTGCGGCAAATCCCAGGCAATGCGCCGCCTCGGCTTCACGCTCAATGGCTTCGCGGGCTTCTGCAGAACAGGCATAGACGAAGGCGGATTGGCGTTGGTAGTCGCAGTCGATCGCCAGGTTCTCGACCCAGTGGCGTATGCGGTTCACCGCTTCGCGATTGACGTCGGCGTAGCATTGCGCCAGGTCCTGGCCAAAGGTGTCAATCAGGTGGCGGTAGATTAGGGCGTGCTGAGTGGTGACCTTGGCTGTCGAGCGTCCGGTGACCTGTCGGCCAATTTCACGCGCTTCGAGCACCACGACCTTCTTGCCGGCTTCGCAGAGGGTCATGGCGGCGCTCAGCCCGACGATGCCGGCGCCAACCACGACAACGTCGCATTCGCTGTGGCCGGTCGCGGGCTGGAAGTCGCTACGGGGTGCGCTGGCAGTCCAGCAACAGTCGGGTATGGCGGATAGCGCGGGCATGGGCAGGGTCCTCATCGGCTGAGTCGCATGGTCTGTCGACGTTTCATCCCTCCGGAGCGTTGACGGCATGGCCGGAGTATCACGAAACGTCGGGCACTAGGCAGTAGAGCGGCTCGGTTCGGGCAGGTTCCTGACCATCGGGCAGGACGCAAGCGATGCCGGGCCGGTCCTCCTCTCGTCGGCTTGCGACTGCCGGAGCAAACGGAAGCCCGCTGTGCCTGTCCCCTTTTTAACCCTGTCGCGGAGGTGACCGATGAAGCTCTATTACTATGAACACTGTCCATTCAGCGCCCGCGTACGCATGGTGTTGAATCTGAAAGGGATCGAAGCCGAGCGCGAAGTACTGCCAGCCGATGACGAACAGACCATCAGCCACCTGATCGGCAAACATCAGATCCCTGTGCTGGTATGTGACGACGGGACGCCCATCGCTGACAGTGTCAAGATTGCGAAATACCTCGACGGATTCGATGCCCAACCGATCATCCGTGAGCCGGACACGCCCGCACTGCACGATTGGCTGGAGCCGTTTGTGCCGAACCTGCAATACCTCGGTTACCCTCGCTGGACCCAGATCGGCCTCGAGGAATTCGCCAGCCCCTCGGCTTACGCGCATTTTCGCGAGAAGAAGACCGAATCCATCGGCAACTTCGAAACGGCGCTGGAGAATACCGAAGCCAAAGCGCGCGAGGTTTCTGCGCAATTGCAGCGGCTGACGCAGGTTGCCGACCTGACGCCGACACATGAGCAGCCGCGCTGGGATGATGTCACCCTGTTTCCGATGCTGCGCAGCCTGAGCGTGGTGAAAGCCGTGGAGTGGCCTGAGGATGTTCGTGCCTACACCGTTACTCAGGCGCAGCGTTGCGGGCTCGATACTTATTTTGATCGCGCATGCTGACCGCCTCGTGCCACCTCGGCGCAGCCGCTGATCGCACCGGTGCCAGGCTGGACTGCGCCGCGGGAAGATGCTTACGACGCTTTGTTCAGCTGGCTCGGACGATGCCCAGCAAGGCACAGGTGAAGTGGCGGTCAACCAATGCCTGCTCGATGGCCGCCTCTCCGATCATCTGTCTATGACCGCGCGCAGGGAAAAGGCCAGAAGGCCTAACATCCCATGAACTCGATGCCCGGTGGGGAGGGCCTGCCGTGATCGAAGGCATCCTGGTTGGGGTGACCATGATGTTCGTGGCGATCACGCTCATTCAATACTGGAGTCAGCCAAGCTGGTGGGTGCGCGGTTGGGATTTTCCCAAGTTGCAGCTTGGCGCGCTGTTGTTCGGGCTGCTGCTGATTCAGTTGCTATCGCTGGATTTTTCCAACCGCTGGAACCTGCTGCTGCCATTCGCAACGCTGGCTTGCCTGGCCTACCAGTGTTGGTGGATACGCCCCTACACGCCGTTGGTACCCTGCGAGGTGGACTGGGCCGACCCGACTGACGACGGCCCGCGGATTCGTATCCTTTCTTCCAACGTGCTCACCCCCAACCGTCACGCCGATCGCCTGATCGAGCTGGTCAGGCAATACCGACCGGATGTACTGGTGACGCTTGAGACCGACCAGTGGTGGGATGAGCAATTACAGGTGCTAAGCGCTGACTACCCGTGGTGCATCCGCTGTCCGTTGGACAACCTGTACGGCATGCACGTGTTCTCACGTCTGCCGTTGGAACATCAGCGGCTGAGCTTTCTGGTGCAGGACAACATCCCCTCAATGCATGCTCGACTACGGGTCAATGACGAGCTAGGCGTGCGTATGCACTTCCTGCATCCGGCACCGCCGAGCCCGACGGAAAACGACGAGTCCACCGAACGCGACGTTGAGTTATTGATTGTTGGACGCAGCGTCAAGCAGACCGACGAGCCCATAATCGTCAGTGGTGACTTGAACGATGTTGCCTGGTCGCCAACCACGCGATTGTTTCGCAAGATCAGCGGCCTGCTCGATCCGCGCATCGGCCGCGGCATGTTCAATACCTTTCATGCGCAGTACCGCTTCCTGCGCTGGCCGCTGGATCATTTTTTCCACAGTGCGCACTTTCGCGTCGCTCGCCTCGAGCGCCTCGCGGACATTGGTTCGGATCACTTTCCCATGTTCATCGAACTGCAGTACGACCGTCGCCACGCGAGCGAACAGCAGAGCCTGGAAGTCGATGCTGCTGATCGCGCCCGCATGCGAGAGAAGATTGCGCAGGAACCAGCCAGCAAAGAGGATGTGCCGCGTCCGTGAGTGCAGAACCCGGAACGTCCGGTAACCGATACATGAACCAAAACTAGGGCAGCCCGTAATGCCTGGCGTTCGGTCCGCATCGGGAAGAGCACACCGATGATCTGCGCCAACAGCGGTTCTGCTGGGCAGTTGCCTCAACGGGATCTGGTGGAACTCTCGCAGCCAGGATGCAGGCAGCGCGCAGCCTCGTGACCGCCCGTCCTGCAGAGGGAATGCATCGATCAGCTGATAGTCCTTTTCGTATCGGCCCACCAAGAGGCGTTGCGGAGCGCGACGCAGTGAATTTTCGAGGCCGCACATCATCAGGAGGCTGCATGCAGCGTCGTATATTCCTCTCGACCCTGGCTGCCGGCAGTGCGCTGGCGCTGACTGCGCCGCAACTGTTAGCGCAAACGACTACCTCTCCGTCGGCAAGCCGCTCTCCCGAAACGCTGCCGCGCAACAACGGCGATCACCCACGCTATCGACCAACCCAGCGTTTCGGACTCGGTAGCGCCATCGCTCTGGGCGACATGCGCAGACAGATCAGTGAAGAGCAGGCACGCGCTATTCTCAAGGCGGCCTGGGAGCAGGGGATCCGCTACTACGACACCTCGCCCTGGTACGGGTTGGGTTTGAGTGAGCGGCGGGTCGGCCAATTGCTCTACCCACGCGAACGCGACAGCTACGTCTTGTCGTCGAAGACCGGCCGGCTGCTGGAGCCCGATCCGGGTTACGACCATCCCGGTTGGGAGGGGATCGACAACTTCCGTCCCAAATGGGATTTCTCCGCTTCTGCGACCCGCCGCTCCATCGAAGACAGCTTGCAGCGGCTGGGTGTGCCGCGCCTGGACATGGTGTTCATACACGACCTGTCGCCTGATCACATGGGCGAGCAGTGGCGCGAACACTTTGAAGTTGCGCGTAAAGGTGCCATGCCTGAGCTGGTGAAAATGCGCGAGGAGGGCCTGATCAAAGGCTGGGGCCTGGGCGTAAACACCATCGAACCCTTGCTCAAGACGTTGGAGGTCTCCGATCCGGATATCAGTCTGCTAGCCACCCAGTATTCGCTGCTCAAGCATGAGGACGCCCTGACGCGTGCGTTTCCGGCCTGCAAGAAGCGCAACGTCTCGCTCGTTCTCGGCGCGCCGCTCAATTCCGGTTACTTGGCCGGGGGCGAGTATTACAACTACAACCGCGGCGCTCCAGAGGACATCGCACAGAAGCGTGAGCGCTATCGGGCACTGGCGCAGGAGCACGGTGTCGATCTACGCACCGCGGCGCTTCAGTTCTGCAACGCACCGGATGTGGTCGCCTCGGTGATCCCTGGTGCGAGCAGCCCAGAGCAGGTTCGCGAAAATGTGGCGTCGATGGTCGATGCACGGGTGCCCGATGCGTTCTGGGCCTCGGCCAAGGCTCAGGGATTGATGCACGAAGACGCACCGACGCCGGGCTGAGCGATCTTTTGCCCGTGGACGATGAATGGACGGCGTCACCTGTGATGACACCCGGTCCCAACCATACACCCCCAGCATCCGGCCATTCGCAGCCGGACCCTCACCCGTACAGGAGGCTTCAATGGGCAAGCTCACCGGTAAAATCGCCGTTATCACCGGTTCCGACTCAGGCATGGGTCAAGCCATGGCCGCCGCCTTCGCGCGCGAAGGGGCGGATGTTGCGGTGACGTGGCACACCGACGAACAGGGCGCGCAGACCACCGCCCAGCGGGTGCGTGAGGCCGGAGCGCGCAGCATCGTATGCCAGCTCGACGTCACCAACGAGGCGAGCGTCAAGGCACTGTTCGCCGCAGTGGACGAGCAATTGGGTGTGCCGCACATCCTCGTCAACGACGCCGGCACCGGCAAAAGCAAAGCGTTCACGGAATTGACCTTTGAAGAGTTCGATAAAGTGTTGAAGACCGATCTGTATGGGCCGTTCCTCTGCGCACGCGAGTTCGTTCGTAGACGGCAGAACGAAGGCGGCGGTGGCAAGCTGTTGAATATCACATCGGTGCACGACGCCATTCCGAGCCCAAACAACGTCGCCTATGGCGCGGCCAAGGGTGGATTGTTGCTGATGACCCGAAGCCTGGCGATGGAGCTGGCGCCGATGAAGATCAACGTCAACGCCATTGCCCCCGGCCTGATCCGTACGCCAATGACCATGAAGCGCGTGGACGATCCCCAAAAGCGCGAGGAGGAGATGCCGCGCATTCCCTGGCATCGCCCGGGGCAGCCCGAAGAAGTGGCGGAACTGGCACTTTATCTGGTCAGCCCCGAATCCGATTACGTCACCGGACAGGACTTCGTCATCGACGGCGGGCTGGAGATGAACTGGGGGCAGGGCGCCTGAGCGCGATGCCGCCGTTTGCAGACATCGAGCACTATCGGTCCGCGTCGGCGCGCCATGGACCGTCGCGCGGGGAGGCGCCCGCTTCGGGCGTGAAACAGCATATTCAGTCCCTGGTTCAGGCCGCTACGCCGGGCCAGTCAGGTTTTCGTCTGCTGTTGTCCGGTCAGGATGCCTTCAGCGCACGAGCCGAAGCCATCATCCAGGCCGTCGAGACGGTTGACCTGCAGTACTACATCACCCACGACGGTGTCAGTACGCGACTGTTGCTTGGCGAGTTATTACAGGCGGCCAACCGCGGAGTACGGATTCGGCTCCTGCTCGATGACTTCGCCAGTGATGCGCGCGACCACCGCATTCTGCTCAGCGTTGCCCATCCCAATATCGAAATGAAGGTATTCAACCCACCTCGGCGCGGCCGTAAGCACACCGCCACGCGAAAAGCGGGTCGCCTGATCGAGCTTTCTCAGCAACACCGGCGGATGCACAACAAGCTGCTGTTGGCCGACGGCGAGCTGGTGATCATGGGCGGGCGAAACCTTGGCGATGAGTATTTCGATGCCGATGCCAGCCGCAACTTCGTTGACATTGACCTGTTGGGTATCGGCTGTGTGGCGCAGGAACTGTCTGCCAGTTTCGAGGCGTACTGGCGGCATTCACTGGCCGTGCCCATCGAGCAGTGCCTACGTAAGCCCGGCAGGCGGCTTGGTCAACTTCGGCAACCCAGACCCATGTCACAGGAAATCGACAATGCCTGGACCGACGCGCCGGAGCGATGTGCGCAGCTGGTTGCCTACCGCCAAGCGCCACAGCTTGGCACGTGGCTGGGTCGTCTGGTCTGGGCGCGCGCGACTGTGCTTTGGGATCCGCCAGACAAACTGGCGACACCCGGCATGCCCGACCAGAACCATCTGATGACCCGGTCGCTGCTGCCTGTCGCCCTTGGTGTCCGTCGAGAATTGACGATGGTATCGGCCTACTTCGTCCCCACGGAGGCAGGCCTCGCGTACTTCAAAGCCTGTATAGCCAGGGGCGTATCGGTGCGGGTGCTGACCAACTCGCTCGAGGCGACGGACGTTCCGCTGGTACACGGCGGCTACCAGCTATATCGCGCGGCACTGCTGAAGATGGGCGTCCGGCTGTTCGAAATGCGCAAACGCCCGGCGATTCGCTCGAGCTACAGCCTCCCCGATACGCCAATGAGTCTGCACAGCAAGGCCGCGGTCTTCGATGGCCAGCAGGTGTTCATCGGCCCTCTGAATTTCGATCCTCGCTCGGTACTGTGGAACGCCGAAGTTGGCATCCTGATCGACAGCTCCGCGCTAGCCGATGCGGTAAACCAGTTGCTGGTCGAGGGTTTCTCCAAGCGTGTGAGTTACGAGGTCCAGCTCGACGGCACCGCGCCGGATGCCGGTCTGGCCTGGCACTACGAAGCGGGTCAGGGTCGGCCGTTTTGTTGCAAGAAAGAACCGGCCAATCCCTGGAGGCGCTTCAACGCCTGGCTGGCGCGGGTCTGCAGACTTGAATCGTTTCTATAGGCCCGGCGCCGCTGAGCCTGCTTCCACCAACCTGTCGGACCGATAGGGCAAGGGGTCTAGGGCAAGCAAGGGGAACCCTGTGAATGATATCTGGACGGTACTTGGGCTCGCGTTATTGCCCGCATTGGGTAATTTCGCCGGTGGTCTGCTCGCTGAACGTTTTCCCGTATCGCAGCGACAGCTGAATCTAGCGCTGCATGCGGCCGCAGGGGTAGTGCTGGCGGTGGTTGCTGTCGAACTGGTGCCCGAGGCGTTGGCGGCCATTTCTGGCTGGACGGTAGCCTTGGCCTTCGGCCTGGGTGGTTTGGCTTATGTCGCGATCGAGAGCCTCGTCGACAGGCTGCAGGGTGGCGATCAGCGTCAGGGTGGCGCCTCGCTGGGCATGTGGATGATCTTCGTGGCTGTCTCCGTGGACCTGTTCAGCGATGGCCTGATGATCGGGACCGGTTCCAGTGTCTCGACCGCCCTGGCATTAACCCTGGCCTTGGGGCAGGTGATGGCGGATGTGCCGGAAGGCTATGCCACGATCGCCAACATGAAGGACAAGGGCATCCCACGGAGTCGTCGGCTGCTGTTGTCCGCCTCGTTCGCGCTGCCGGTCCTGGTCGCCGCTGCGCTGGCTTACTACCTGCTGCGTGACCAGGCTGACATATGGAAGATGGGTATGCTTGCCTTGACCGCAGGGTTGCTCACTGTAGCGGCGGTCGAGGACATGCTATCGGAGGCTCACGAAAGCGCGGAGGACCACCGCAGTTCAGTCCTGGCATTCGTCGGCGGCTTCGTGCTTTTCACGCTTGTTTCAGCTGGCCTTGGGTCATGATCAAGCCTGCATTTAATAGTGGCTGGCAATTGGAAAACGATTGAAGCGGATCAATAACATATCGCTGGATCTGCCGAGATTACGTTTTTTATGGTGAGTAATAACAGGCAACTCTGCGCCGTATTGTTTTGTCTATGCCTCTGACGACGGCAATTAATCAGAGGCTAATCAATATGCAAAAAGCTCAGAGCACCTTGCTCAAAGGCTTAGTGGCCGGGGTTGTATTGGCCGCTTTGTTAAGTTTGCTGCTGGTGCTGTTCGTTGCGTATACCGGCGCATACAACATCGCAGCTTCTCAGGATCATTCGCCTTTCGTTCGCTGGGTGTTCTCGACCACGATGCAAAACTCGGTATCGGCCCGGGCGGAAGATCTGGAGGTGCCAGCAGAATTTTCCGAGACGCAAATTGCCGCAGGTGCGGGGCACTACAAGGCGATGTGCGAGCACTGCCACGCAGGCCCAGGCGTGGAACGGGCCGAATGGGCCCGGGGCCTACTGCCGCAACCGCCGCACCTTGTCGAGGAGGCTGCGCATTGGCAGCCGAACGAGGTGTTCTGGCTGGTCAAACATGGCGTGCGGATGTCGGCGATGCCGGCATTCGGCGAAACGCATGGCGATGCTGAGCTTTGGGATATTGCCGCTTTCGTCAAGCAATTACCCGGCATGACCGCCAGCGAGTACGCCGCGCTGGGTCAGCAAACTGGTACGCACGGGCACTAGAAGGAAAACGATGATGCAAATGTCTTACTGGCGCTTCGCCGCCATGATCGCAACTTCTACAGTCGTGATGTTCGGCTTGATGTATTTGAATACTTACGCATTCGAGCATGTGCTCTGGAGCGAAACTCGCGTCTGGATGGCGTTGTTAATGGGGGCCGTCATGGCCATCATCATGCTGAGTTTCATGCTGAGCATGTATCAGAACAAGCGCGTCAATATCGCTATATATATCGGCAGTGTCGTTGTGTTTGCGTTGACGCTCTGGTTGGTCCGTAGCCAGGCCACCGTAGGTGATGCCGAATACATGAAAGCCATGATTCCCCATCATTCGATCGCAATCATGACCAGCGAGCGCGCACAGATTACCGACCCGCGGGTACGCAAATTGGCCGATGAAATCATCGCGGCGCAGCGTCGCGAAATATCGGAAATGAAGTACCTGATAAACGAACTCGAGAGGGTCGACTGATGCGTCTTCATCTGCACCGGAGCGGTTCGCTCGCTTGGAAACTGATCACGCCCCTCGCTGCACTGTTGCTCACCGCCTGTGGTGACCCTGCGCCAGGAGAGGGCGTTGAAAAACCGCTGATGAGCGATCCGCCGCCGGAGGTGGTCGGGGCGCGTGAAGCGGTGAACACACCTGATATTCCGACCATCGATCCGCAGACGCTGGACGCGGCCGAAGTCGAGAAAGTGTTGGGTACAGGGCCGCGGTGCATCTTTGCCTACACCGCAGAAAGCCCACCCGTGGTGGCTCTGCAGATCACCGGCGATAACGCGGGTCAGGGCGTAGTGAAGATTCACGGCCGGCTGGTCAAGCTTGCGGCGCAGCGGGCTGAAGCCGGTGGTTTCGCTCTGAGTGGCGATGGCCTGTCGGTCAAGATCCAGCCGGCGAAGGCAGGCGACGAAGCCCGGCCGACCGAACTACGTGAGGCCGATATGCTGTTCGAGCTGGAGCAGGGCCTGCGCGTCGGCTATCGCGGCTGGTATCGCTGTACCGCGCCATGATCGCCGCGTGGTGACTTGCGATTTGCACCGACGCCGTCGGCTGGGGCCGGCTAACCGTCACGATGAACCGCTTAGGAGATAGATCATGCTTCGCCATCTGGTGTTCGATGTAAACGAGACGTTGCTTGATGTCGCCGCGCTTGATCCGCTGTTTGAGCGCCTGTTCGGTGATTCTAGAAGTCGTGTCGAATGGTTTCTGACACTGGAAGAAGGCTGGATGACTGCGACCATCACCGAGCGCTTCCGGCCTTTCGCGGAATTGGCCCAGGCGGCACTGGTCATGGTCGGGCAACGACGTGGCGTCGAGGTGAGCGAGGCTGAATGTCAGGCATTGGTTGATGGCATGAAGCGGCTGCCAGCGCATGCGGATGTGCACCCCGCGCTGGAACAGCTACGCGGCGCGGGGTTTCATCTGGCTGCATTGAGCAATGGTAGTCTGCAGGCGTTGCGGCAGCAGTTGGCGTCGGCGGGGCTGGGAGATAGCTTCGACGCAGTCCTGTCAGTCGAGGAAACGCAGCGTTACAAGCCAGCACCCCAACCTTACCGGATGGCTGCCGAGCGCCACGGCATCAACCTGGACGAAATGATGATGGTCGCGGCTCATGCCTGGGACATCACCGGCGCGGCGGTGGCCGGCTGCCGGACGGCGTTCATTGCGCGCCCCGGCAAGGTGCTCAATCCAGCCGGTAGCCAGCCGGATCTGCACGGTGACGATCTGCAGGATTTCGCCAGGCAATTGCTTGCCTGGCGTGAGCGGTAACGGTCAGGACCACTTCGCCTCATTGGTCGGTCTGCTTGCCGCTGAAGGCGGTGATCGGCTTTTCCGCTTCTTTGTCCAGGCCGCTGGCGAAGGTCTTCAACCCATCGATAATCGGCATGAGTGCCGCCCACAATTCGTCGTCATGCAGCATCTTGTAGGCACCAGTCACGCCCGGCGCCTCGTCGTGCTTGTCATCCGGCTTGTAGCGCCCGACGGCGCCAAACGCCGATTGGAGCGCAAACACGATCTTGTAGAACTGTGCCGGTTCGATACGTGACAGCGCCATGCCGAGGATCGACAGGTTCTGCATGACATTCAGCGAGCCTTCTTTGCTCAGCCCGTCAATCAGCACCTTGAGCACTTGGTGTTGCGAGCCGGCCAGGTCGTTGGCGAAGCGCAACACTCCGCCCTGGTGCAGCGTTTCCAGCAAGGTGTCGAGCTCTTCCCGAGCTGTGGGGCCGATCGGGGTGGGCTTGACCTCGTAGTTCAATCGTTGGGCCATCAGAATCTCTCCGGATGCGGGGCTTGGGCGGGCGGCGCGACATAGTCGTCGCGGTACCACTTCACCTCTACGGGCACGCCATCGTTCGGGGTGCGCGTGGCGTGGCGGAAGTTGTTCGACGGTAGCGGCGGTTCGCCTTTTTTCGGCAGTACCTCAAGCTTCACCGCCGTTTCCTTGTAGGCCGGCGTGTTCACGTCGGGGTCGTGGTGCTCGCCGGTAAGCAGGTTCAGGCCTGGCTTGCCCTGGTGGATGGGCATGAACAGCGTCTTGCCAGCGACCCGGTCGGTCACGGTGGCGCGTACTTCTACCGAACCGCGCCGTGAGGTCACGCGGACCCAGGTGCCATCTTCAATGCCGCGTTCAGCAGCCAGCTCTGGGCTGACCTCGACGAACCAGTTCGGCGCCTGTGACCAGATGCGTGGCCCGCGACCGGTCTGGTTAGTGCCTTGGAACTGCTCAAGCATCCGGCCGTTGTCGAGCATGATGTCGTACTCGCTGTCGGCCGCCTCGGCTGGCTGCTTCCATTCCAGCGGGAAGAGCACGGCCTTGCCGTCGTCGGTGTGGAAGCGCTCGGTATAGAGCAGCGGCGTGGTGCTACCGTCAGTTTGCATCGGCCAGAACAGCGACTGCCAGCCTTCGAGCCGTTCGTAACTGATGCCCTGAAACATGGTGGCGATGCCGGCCACCTCGTCCATGATCTGGCTCGGGTGGGTGTAACCCCAGTCATGGCCCATACGCTTGGCGAGATCGGTGAGGATCTGCCAGTCAGGTCGGCTATTTCCCAGGGGTGGCAGCACCTGATAGAAGCGCTGAATGCGCCGCTCGGTGTTGGTGAAGGTGCCGTCCTTTTCGACCGACGGAGAAGCGGGCAGCACCACGTCGGCGAACTCGGCGGTACGGCTCATGAAGATGTCTTGCACCACCATGAAATCGAGGCTTTCGAAGCCGCTATGCACGTTTCGGCTGTCGGCATCGGAGAATGCGGTCTCCTCGCCGATGATGAACATCGCTTTGACCGAACCTTCATCGGCGCCTTGGACCATGGTGAAGTTGTCGTTGCCTTTTTCCAGAGACAATTTCTCCCTCGGCACGCCCCAGGCCTTGGCCCACTTGTCGCGGTTCTTTTCCTCGGTGACCTTTTCGTAGCCGGGGTACATGTTTTTCAAACACCCGAAATCGCTGGCGCCCTGCACGTTGTTGTGGCCACGCATCGGGTAGCCGCCAGTGCCGGGGCGTCCGTAGTTGCCGGTGACCAACAGGAGGTTCGACAGCGCTGTACTGGTGTCCGAGCCGTGGCTGTGCTGGGTGATACCCATGGCCCAGAGCAGGCACACGCTTTTTGCCTGCCCGATCAGCTCGGCGGCCTCGATCAATTTTTCTTTCGCAATACCGGTGACCTCAGCCGCGAACTCCATGGTGAAGGGAGCGAGCGACTGCTTGTATTCCTCGATCTGGTTGACCCGCGCGTTGAGGAATTCGATGTCGGCGTAGCCGTGCTCGAACATGTAGCGCGACAGGGCCGAGGCCCAGACCATGTCGGTGCTGGAGTTCGGTCGCAGGTGAATGTCGGCGCGCTCGGCCATTTCGTGTTTGCGCGGATCGAAGACCACCCACTTCTGGCCTCGGTGTTTCTTCTGCGCCTTTAGTTTGGAGGCGATCACCGGGTGGTTCTCGGATAGGTTGCTGCCCACGATGACAATCAGATCGGCTTTTTCCATGTCCTCGATGGTGCCGGCATCGCCGCCGTAGCCAACCGTGCGGAACAGGCCCTTGGTCGCCGGGTTCTGACAGTAGCGCGAGGAGTTGTCGACGCTGTTCGTGCCGATGATCGCGCGGGCGATCTTCTGCGTGAGGTAGGCCTCTTCGTTGCTGGCCTTGCTTGAGCCGATGAAACCGATTGCGTCCGGCCCGTGCGTATCGCGGATCTGCAGTAGGCGATGGGCCACCAGGTCAAGCGCCTCGTCCCAGCTGGCCTCGCGAAACTTGCCGTTGTCGCGGATCAACGGGGTGGTTAGACGCTTGGGATCGTTGACGAAATCCCAGGCGAACTTGCCTTTGATGCAGGTGGAGATGCCATTGGCCGGCGCATCGACCACCGGCTGCACCTTGAGGATGTGTCGATCACGGGTCCACATCTCGAACGAACAGCCCACGCCGCAATAGGTGCACACCGTCTTGGTGCGCTTGATCTCCGGCTGCCGCCAATGCATGTCCATCTTTGAGATGGCGGTGATCGGCCGCGCACCGATGGTTTCCTCGAGCTTCTTGACCATGTCGATCATTGGCCGCTTGACGTCTTGCGGAATCGCCGTGAACGGGCCGGCGTCTGGCTGCATGGTTTTTTCCAGCAGGGCGTTGCAGGGGCAGACGGTGACGCAATGGCCACAACTCACGCAGCTCGAATCGTCGATCGGCTTGCCACCGTCCCAGAGCACGCGCGGGTGCTCCATGTTGAAGTCGATCGACAATGTTTCGTTGACCTCGACGTTCTGGCAGGCCTCGACACAACGACCGCAGAGAATGCACTGGTCCGGATCGTAGGTATAGAACGGGTTCGAATGGTCTTTCTCGTAGGGCTTGCGCTTGAACTCGTAGCGCTGGATCGGCGGATTGATCTGCGCGTAGGTATTGTGCAGCGTGCAGTCCCCGGTGTTGTGCTCGCAGAGCGTGCAATACAGCTCGTGCTTGGCCACCAGCCGGTCCATGCCTTCCTCGCGTGCCGCCTTGGCTTCGGCTATCTGGCTGGTGATCTCCAGCCCGTCGTGCGCCTTCAACGTGCAGCCGCGCACCAGTTCGCCGTCGACCTGCACCCAGCAGACATCGCAGGTTTGCGGCGAGCCCAGCGCGCGGTGATAGCAGACGTGAGGAAGGTCTATGTCATGGCTGGCCAGGAAGTCGATCAGCGGGGTATCGGCTTCACCGTTCAGCGGCGTGCCGTCGAAGTGGATCGTGCAGTTGGTCATCAGGCCTCCGTTGTTGGTATCGGATGGGTATTGGCGTCCTGGCCTGGCGCCGGCACGGTCCGGCAGCTCCAGCCGAATCGTCGTCCTCAGCGTCTATTTCCGAGGGTACGTCCGGCAAATGATTGTCCATAGCTGACTGACAGGCCTGCGCAAATGTTCCCTTCCGATTTGTGTGGATTCCCTGACGGCCGCTTCAATAGATTGCCGTTTCGATTGAACTCATCTAGCGATGGGCGGCCAGAAACATAACGTCACAAACAGATCCAGCCAGGATGCGCCTTACCGGATGGCCCAGCTTTTCCCCCGCACCGCCGACATGTGGTTACGTCTGGTATTGCTCCTTTTGTCACTGGGGCTTGTCGGGATTTTCGTCGTGTTCGTCATGCTCTCGCGGTCTTCCTATGTCACAGACCAGGGCTGGACGGTCCACCAGCCGGTGCCGTTCAGCCATGAACATCACGCGGGTGCGCTGCAGATCGACTGTCGCTACTGCCATGACAACGTCGAGACCAGCGCAGTGGCAGGCCTGCCACCTACGCATACCTGCATGAGCTGCCATTCGCAGATATGGACCGGTGCGCAAATGCTCGCACCGGTCCGTCAGAGCCTGGTGGAGGGCGAACCGTTGCGCTGGAACCGTGTGTCCGAGCTGCCGGATTACGTGTTCTTCCACCACGGGGTACACGTGAATGCCGGTGTGGGCTGCGTCGAATGCCATGGGCAGGTCGACCGCATGCCGCTGATGTACAAGGCCGAGCCATTCACCATGAGCTGGTGTCTCGATTGTCATCAGAACCCTGCGCCGCGCCTGCGTCCGCGGGACGCGGTGACCGACATGAGCTGGCAATACGAGGGCAACCGCCAGGAACTCGGCGAGACGCTGATGCGCAAATACCACATCGGCGATGGCGACCTGACCCACTGCTACATATGCCATAGGTAGGCCATGCATATTCGAGATGACACCGACCCGCGGCACCCTGCGCCCCTCGACTGGACGGCGATTCGCGAGCGTCTGGCAGGCGAGCGTGGCGCCGGGTACTGGCGTAGCCTCGAGCAGCTGGCGGACGAACCGGCGTTCGCTGAGTTCGTCGAGGCCGAGTTTCCGTCGATTGCACCGCAGATGGACCGTCGACGCTTTCTGCAAGTGATGGGCGCCTCGATGGCGATGGCCGGGCTGGCCGGCTGCAGTGAGCCGGAAAAGGGTGTGCCTTATGTGGTCCAGCCAGAAAAGATCATCCCCGGCGAGGCTCAGTGGTATGCGACAACGGTGACCTTCGCCGGCTATGCCCAGCCGGTGCTTGGCCGCACGCATGTTGGCCGTCCGACCAAGCTCGAAGGCAATCCCGATCATCCGGTCAGCCGTGGGGCCAGCACAGCCACCATCCAGGCGGCGGTTCTGCAACTCTATGACCCTGATCGTTCGCAGGCGCCGCGCTTCAAGGGTGTCGATGCGACCTGGGACAGCTTTCAACTCGAGGCGAGCCGCCTGGCCGAACGACTCGACGGGCAACGTGGCCGCGGGCTGCATATGCTGCTCGGGGCCTCCAGCTCACCGACTTTGCAGCGGCAGTTCGCCGAGATGCTGCAGCGCTGGCCCGAAGCTCGGCTGTATCGGCACGAGCCTTTCGAAGGTGACCACTACCTAGCAGCCGAGCGAACGTTCGGCCGGGCCGTCGATACGCACTACCGCTTCGAGAAAGCCGAATGGGTGCTGAGTTTTGAGCACGACTGGCTTGGCCTCGGGCCCCGAGAGCTACCGAATGCCGTTCGCTGGGGCGAGCGCAAGCGAGAGGCGGCGCGCGGAGACGGCGAAGCTCGATTGCTGGTGGTTGAGTCCGTGCCAACACTTACCGGTGCCAAGGCTAGCGAGCGCAAACGAATCGAGCCGGAAATGCTGCAAGCCTATGTGCAGGCGTTGTCAGCCGCATTGGGGGAGGGCGACGGGCCTGTTCAACCGTTGGCGGCCGAACGTCAACGCTGGATCGAGGCTGTAGCGAACGGATTGAAGGCCCGCGCCGGGCGCTGTCTGATCACCGCCAGCGAGCGCACGCCCGTGGCGGTACAGGCCGCTGTGCATCGGCTTAACCAGCGGCTGGGCAACGTCGGCAAAACGCTGATCTATAGTGAGCCGGTCGTGTGGCTGGAAGCGGGAGGCCAGCGTCTGGGTGATCTGCCTGGTCTGGTCGAGGCGATCCGCAGCGATCAGGTGGATACGTTGCTGATGCTCGAATGCAACCCCGTCGACACAGCGCCAGCGGACCTCGAGCTTGACGAAGTGCTGAATCAGGTTCCGTTGCGCATTCATGCCGGGCTCTACTATGACGAGACGGCGGCCTACTGCCACTGGCACCTGCCGCTGACTCACGACCTCGACGGCTGGCAGGACGCACGTGCCGCCGATGGCAGCGTCTGCCTTGGTCAGCCGCTGGTGCGTACGTTCTACAGCAGCCGCACCTTGTCCGAGGTGCTGGCGCTGATGCAGGGCGACCTCAACCCCAGTGGGCGTGCCGAGGTACGAAAGACCTGGCAGCAGCTGGATGAAACCGCCTGGCGGCAGGCACTGGAGCGCGGTTTCATCACCGATACGGTGTTCCCTGCGCTGGCGGTCGAGGCAGGTCCCGTCACTTGGGAGAACGATCCAGCCGCTGAAGAAGGGCTGACACTGCGCTTTCTGCCTGACCCTAGCGTGTGGGACGGCCGACTGGCGAACCTCGGCTGGCTGCAGGAACTACCGAAGCCGATTACCAAACTCACCTGGGACAACGTGGTTGGGGTCGCGCCGAAGCTGGCCGAAGAATACGGGCTGTCGAACGGTGACCTGGTAAAGGTCACGATCGGCCATCGGGTGGTGATTGGCCCGGCCTGGATCATGCCTGGCCACGCCGAACGCACCCTCAGCCTGTACGCCGGATACGGCCGCACCCGCGCCGGGCGCGTCGCTGACCGTCAGGGCTATGACATTGCACCGTTACGCACGGCCGGCGATCCCTGGTTGCGTCGCGGCGCGAAGCTGGAAAAGACAGGCGAATTCCTGCCGCTGGCCACGACGCAATCGCATCACATTCCTCACGGAAAGGAAGCCATCAAGAGCGAGCCGCGCGATGAGGCCTACCGCAAGGTCTCGACGGAGCCGCTTTACCGCTTCGAGCAGACGAAAACGCTCTACCCACCGACCCCTCCGAACGAGCCGGTCTGGGGCATGACCATCGACCTCGATCAGTGCATCGGCTGCAATGCCTGCGTGGTCGCTTGCCAGGCGGAGAACAACATCCCGGTGGTGGGCAAGGAACAGGTCGCCATGGGGCGAAACATGCACTGGCTGCGGGTCGATCACTATTACAAGGGTGATCCTGACGAGCCCGAGTCGTCGGCGTTCCAGCCCGTGCCGTGCATGCACTGCGAGCAGGCGCCTTGCGAGGTCGGCTGCCCGGTCAACGCCACGGTGCACGGCCCGGATGGGCTCAACGAGCAAATCTACAACCGTTGCATAGGCACTCGCACCTGCTCGTCCTACTGCCCATACAAGGTTCGCCGCTTCAATTGGTTCGACTGGACGGAGGACGATGAGCCGTCGATCCAGCATCAACGCAACCCCAACGTCACGGTGCGCTCGCGCGGTGTCATGGAGAAGTGCACCTACTGCGTTCAGCGAATCAGTGAGGCGCGCATCGCGGCGCGTATCGAGAATCGCCCTATAGCGGACGGCGAGGTGCAGACCGCTTGCCAGCAGAGCTGTCCAACCCAGGCGATCGTGTTCGGTGATCTATCCGATCCCGCTGCGCGCGTGCGCGAAGGGCGTGACACCCAGCGTCACTACGGACTGTTGGAAGAGCTGGGCACCCGGCCGAAGACAACCTATCTGGGCGTGGTCGAGCTGCCAAAGGTCATCGAGGACGAGTCATGAGCGAAGCCGGCTCCCGTGACCAGCACATCGGCGCCGATACGCCGCATTTCCTGCCGAGACAGATGCCGCTCGGCGAAGTGTCAGATCGGGTGCTGACCATCCCTGTCGATTTCGCGCCGTACCGCCGCGCCTGGTGGGCACTGTTTATTTTCAGTTGTCTGCTGCTGGGGTTGTTCATCGCCTCGGCGATCGTAGTGATTTGGAAGGGCGTGGGTGTGTTCGGCAATAACATTCCGGTGAACTGGGGTTTCCCTATCCTCAACTACATGTGGTGGCTGGGCATCGGCCATGCTGGAACCTTCATCTCGGCCATGTTGCTGTTGCTCAACCGGCCGTGGCGCAACTCGCTCAACCGAATGGCCGAGCTGATGACGCTGATGGCTGTGGTGTGTGCGGGTATTTATCCGATTCTGCATCTGGGACGGCCCTGGCTGTTTTACTGGAGCGCTCCGTACCCCAACACGATGGAGTTGTGGCCACAGTTCAAGAGCCCGACGTCCTGGGATTTTTTTGCGGTGCTCGGCTACCTGTTCGTCTCGCTGATATTCTTCTATATCGGCTCGATTCCGGACTTCGCCTCCGCCCGCGATCACGCCCGCAAGCGGCGTTACAAGATTTTCTACGGGCTGCTGGCGTTTGGCTGGCGTGGCGCATCTTCGCACTGGGCTCACTGGCGCAGGGCCTACCGTTTCATTGCGCTGCTGGCGATTCCGCTCGTGTTTGCGGTGTCCAGCGGCTACTCGTTCCTTCTCGATCTGGCGCCGGAAACCGGCTGGCACTCGACGGTGTTCCCGCCGTATTTCGTCGCTGGCGCGATTTTCTCCGGTTTCGCGCTGGTGATCGTCATTGCGCTGGGGCTTCGCCGCTTCTTCGGCTGGCAGCTGCTGATCACGGTCAAGCACCTGGACATCTTGGGCGTATTGCTGCTTGCCAGCGGCTGGATGACTGCCTACGGCTATTTCGCCGACATCTTCATTGCGTTTTATTCGGGCAAGGAACACGAGATTACCGTCACCATGGCGCGCCTGACCGGGCCGATGGCCTGGAGCTACTGGACGGCAATCTTCTTCAATCTGATGTGCCTGCAGGCGCTCTGGTGGCCGCAGGTGCGGCGCAACGGCAAGGCGTTGCTGGCGATTGCCGTCGGCGTGCTGATCGGTATGTGGTGCGAGCGTTGGATGCTGATCATCGTACCTGCCACCCGCGATTACCTCACGTCGATGTGGCAAAGCTATAGCCCGACCTTTTGGGACTGGTCGCTGTTTATTGGGACCTTCGGGCTCTTTCTGATGCCGTTTTGCCTGTTTATGCGCCTGCTTCCGATGGTGTCCACTTTCGAACTCAAAGAGGCCTTGCACAGCTATCGGGGAGGGGCCGATGACTGAGCGCTGCTACGGATTTCTGGCCGATTTCACCCATCCTGAGCCGCTGATCGAAGCTGCCCGCGCTGCCCGCAAAGCAGGCTACACGCGGATGGAGGCTTATAGCCCGTTCATGCTGCCGGAACTGGAACCGGTGCTAGGCCAGCGCAACAATCGCGCCTACTGGGCCGGTATCCTCGGTGCGCTGATCGGTGGCGGGCTGGGATTGGGCATGCAGATATACGCCAATCTCAGCTACCCGCTGGATATTGGCGGTCGGCCGCTGATCGCTTTGCAGGGCTTCGCCGTCATCACGTTCCTGATGACCATTACCGGCGGTGCGCTTGGCGCATTGTTCGGCCTGTTTTGCCTGTGCCGACTGCCTCTGCTGCATCATCCGCTGTTCGAAACCGAGGCGTTCCAGCGCGCTTCCGACGACCGCTTTCTGCTTTGTATCCGCGCTGACGATCCGCTGTTCAACGAGACGGGCACTGCGCTGTGGCTGGCGGAGCGGGCCGTATCGGTCAGCAAGGTGCCTGCCTGATGCGTTGGCTTTTCGTCTTCATCGTGCTGCTCAGTGGCTGCGATCAGATGGCCCAGCAGCCGCGTGCTGACGCGCAGGAGTCCAGCCTGTTTTTTCCGGACGGCAAGGTGAACCAGGCGCCGCCCTTGGGCACCGTAGCCCGTGGCGAACTGTCATGGGAGGCGGTGCTCGCCGAGCGTCCACCGCTGACCGAAGAGCTGCTGGCCCGCGGCGAGGAGCGCTACCGCATCAATTGTGTGCCTTGTCACGGCTTGGCCGGTGATGGCCTGGGGACGGTCGTCAATCGGGGCTTTCCGCAACCGCCAGACTTCGCCGATCCACGTCTGGTGCAAGCACCGGATCGCCATTTCCTTCAGGTCATCGCCGATGGCTATGGCGTGATGTACAGCTACGCGGCGCGCGTGAAGCCAGCGGATCGCTGGGCGATCGTCGCGCACATCCGTGCCCTGCAACTGGCACGAGCGTCTGAGGTCGGCACGCTTCCCGAGGCTGATCGCCGTCAGCTGGAGGCGCTGCCATGAAGGCCGCACGACTCATGAAAGCACGCAGCGCTGCGTGGGTGGCGTTGGCTGTTGGTGTGATCGGAGTTGGCATCGGTCTACTGATGGCGCCGCGCGACACGCTGGCCGCTTGTGTGGCGAGCCTGTTGGGCTTGGC
The DNA here is from genome assembly GCF_051028275.1 of Stutzerimonas stutzeri. Taxonomy (GTDB): domain Bacteria; phylum Pseudomonadota; class Gammaproteobacteria; order Pseudomonadales; family Pseudomonadaceae; genus Stutzerimonas; species Stutzerimonas stutzeri_AS. Next base: position 2,519,930 of record NZ_CP069269.1, on the reverse strand, counting down.
CGGGATTCCGCTTGGGGCGCTGTCTCTGGGGCTTGCTTTGGCGCTGGTCCGCGGCAGCGTTCGCGATCAGCTCTGGCCCTGGACGCTGGTTGCCAGCCAAGCCATGCCGGCGTTGGCCATACTGGTGCTTCCGGGGCTGCTCGGAGCCGGGGTGATATACGAGTGGACGCAGCACCACAACAACGGCTTTCGCGGGTTCTGGCTCTGGTGGCCCAGTTTCGTCGTGCGTGGGCTGCTCTATGTTGGGCTGTGGTGGGTGCTGGCCCGCTGGCTGCTGCCATCTGCGCTGCGTAACCCGGCGGGGGCGGGGTTGGGACTGATCGCCGTGGTATTGAGTGTGTCGCTGGCGGCTTTTGACTGGGCGCAGTCGATGGAGCCGCATTTCGCGTCCAGCATCTTCGGGCTGTTATGGCTGGGCCGACTGATGCTGTCTGGCATCGCTGTCTGCATTCTGTGCAGCCTGTTCGCTGGCGCCTCCCGCCCGGGAGTGTTGCGCGGCTTGCTGTCCGCCGCCGCGTTGGCCTGGATCTACCTGCATTTCATGCAGTATCTGATCGTCTGGTACGGCAACCTGCCCGAGGAGGTTCGCTGGTATGAAGTTCGCGCCCGCGAATGGCCATTGCTGACCTGGCTGGTGGCGCTGCAGAGCCTGGTATTCGTTGCGACCTGGTGGCCATTTTCAGCGCGTCGCATACCCCTGGCGATACTGGCTGGCGGCACCCTGCTGCTGGGGCTGGCTGAAGGCGCCTGGCTGAGCATGGCCAGCTTGTCGGGCTTGAGTGGGCTGGCAAGCGCGTTGGCGCTGTTCGCAGCCGCCGTTGCGGGTGCTGGGTTGATGGCGCTACTGACTTTGCCGTGGAGGTCCGCATGAGCGTCCCGGTCGATCCGCGCTCGAAGGAAGACGGCTTCGAGCATCACGATGCCAAGGTCCGGGTATTGCTGATGATCGGCTTCGGTCTGGTGATTACTCTGGCGGTCTCGCTGGCTGCTGTTGGCCTGTTGCTCAGCTATTACCACGCAACGCCGGAACCGCCAGTGTCGGGGCTTGAGCGCGAAAGAATCATTCCGCCCCAGCCGCGCCTGGAAAGCAATGCGTTGGGCAACGGCCGGCAGATCGTTCATGAGGCCGAGCAGCGACTGGAAAGCTATGCCTGGACCGACCGCGACGCGGGCGTGGCACGGATTCCGCTCCGACGGGCACGCGAGCTGTTGCTCGAACGCGGCTGGCCGGCTCCGGTAGAGGCCAGTGGCAAACGGGATGTACGCCTGCAACAGGCCAGACAGAGGGCGGAACCTTGATGAGCCGCCTCCTGCTGATCCTGACTGCGGCGCTGTCGTTCGCGTTGACAGCTACGGTGCGCGCCGCCGAGCCGTTCGATCCCTTCGCCGCCGCTGGCATCGATTCACAACCCGGTGCGCAGGTGCCACTCGATGCGCGTTTCACTGACGACAGCGGTGAGTCGGTCACGCTCGCCCAATTGCTCGACGGCCGGCCAGCGGTGCTGGTGCCGCTCTATTTCCGCTGCCCGAACGTGTGCGGGTCGCAACTGGCGAGCCTGTTCAACCTGCTCGGCGCTGTGCCCTTCGAACTTGGTAAGGACTATGTGGTGATCACCTATAGCTTCAATCCATACGAGACGCCAGCCGATGCCCGTGCTGAACGCGACAAGCTGATCCGGCGATGGCCAGAGCTGGCGGGGTCTGCATCGGTTCATTTGCTCACCGGACCGGAGTCGGCCAGCCGCAGAGTCAGCGACGCGCTGGGATTTCATTACCGCTGGGATGCGGGCATTCAGGAATACGCGCACGCCTCTGCAATTGCCACGCTGAGTCCATCCGGCAAGCTGGTGCAGTGGCTTTACGGGCTTGGCTACCAGCCCACCGATCTGCGGCTGGCTTTGACCGATGCCGGCCAAGGGCGGGTCGGGAGTTTCAGCGATCAGTTACTGCTGCTCTGTTACCACTACAATCCGCGCACCGGCGGTTACGACAGCTGGATCATCGGTGCGCTGCAGGTGGGCGGCACCGGGACGGCATTGGCGTTGCTCGGTTTCATCGGGCTATCGCTGTGGCGGGAACGTCACAGGCGGGAGGGCGGCGATGAACGATGACTTCCTGCGCTTGTGGCCTCAGACTGCATCCGAGCACGCGAGCAGCATCGACTGGCTGATCTGGTCATTTACCGGAATGATGACGATCTTCGTCGTTCCGGTGTTCGTGCTCACCATTCTGTTCGCGATACGTTACCGCAAGGGCACCAAAGTGCCACGCGACCACCGCCCGCGCGGCAGTATGAAGATCGAAATGACCTGGATTGTGCTGCCCTTCATCGGCTCGATGATCATCTACCTGGTCTCGGCGAAGCTGTATTACGAGGTTCGCACGCCACCGGTCGATGCCATGGAAATCCAGGTCGTGGCCAAGCAATGGATGTGGAAATTCCAGCATCCCGGTGGCCAACGCGAGATCAATACCCTGCATGTGCCAGTAGGGCGCCCGGTGCGGCTTAACATGATCTCTCAGGACGTCATCCACAGCCTGTATTTCCCGGCCTTGCGCATCAAGCAGGACCTGCTGCCTGGGCGCTATACAGAGCTATGGTTCAACGCCACCGAAGCCGGTCGCTACGAAGTGTTCTGTGCCGAGTATTGCGGCACGGACCATTCGAAAATGCTCGCCACGCTGATCGTTCAGCCGCCTCAGGAGTACGAGCGCTGGCTCTCTCAAGCGGGCGCCAGCGAGTCCCTGGCCGAACAGGGCGAGGTGCTGTTTCGCCAGTTCGGTTGCAGTGGTTGTCATGGCCCCGCAGCCGTGGCCAAAGCGCCTAATCTCGAGGGGCTCTATGGCCGTCGGGTGGCGTTGGAAGACGGCAGTTTTGTCGTGGCCGATCAGGCCTATATACGCGACAGCATTCTGCTGCCGCACAAGCAGATCGTAGCCGGTTACGAATCGATCATGCCGAGCTTTGCCAATGTGATCGATGAAGAGGGCGTGTTGCGCCTGACTGCTTACATCCAGTCGCTGAGCAAGGTCGGGGAGGGTGGCCAAGGTGAGCCGCATGCCGACAGCCCGCGCAGCCCGACGCCAGAGGAGACGATACCTTGAGTCAGAAGAACCCGGCGGCTGACCGTGCGCCCAGTTACCTAGCCGACGAGCATGGCTTACGCACCTGGCTGCTGACCACGGACCACAAGCGCATCGCGATCCTCTACCTGATCGGTGTCACGGCATTCTTCTTTCTAGGTAGCCTGGCGGCCGCGCTGGTGCGTATCGAGCTGGTCACCCCGGACGGGGATCTATTGAGCCCCGACGGTTACAACCGCACCTTTACGCTACACGGTGTGGTCATGGTGTGGTTCTTCCTGATCCCATCTATTCCGGCTGTGTTCGGCAATTTCCTCATTCCGATCATGATCGGCGCCAAGGACATGGCGTTTCCCAAACTCAACCTGTTCAGCTGGTACCTGCTGGTGGGCGGCGGCCTGTTCACCCTGTATTCGCTGCTGGCCGGAGGCGTGGATACGGGGTGGACCTTTTACACGCCTCTGTCGACGATGTTCAGCAACGGACATGTGGTCGCGGTGATTCTAGGGGTGTTCATCGTCGGCTTCTCGTCGATCCTGACGGGGCTGAACATCATCGTCACGGTTCATACACTGCGCGCGCCGGGTATGACCTGGTTCCGAATGCCGCTGTTCTGTTGGTCGCTGTATGCCACCTCGGTCATTCTGGTACTGGCTACGCCGGTGCTGGCTATTACGTTGCTGTTGGTGGCGGCGGAGTACCTGTTCGGCATCGGCGTGTTCGACCCCAGTCTGGGCGGCGACCCGCTGCTGTTTCAGCACCTGTTCTGGTTCTACAGCCATCCGGCGGTTTACATCATGATCCTACCGGCGATGGGCGTGATGAGTGAGCTGATCACCGCAGCGGCGCACAAGCGCATTTTTGGCTATTCGTTCGTGGCGTATTCCAGCCTTGCGATTGCGGTCATCGGCTTTATGGTGTGGGGACACCATATGTTCGTCGCCGGGCAGTCGATGTACGCAAGCATGGTCTTTTCGCTGCTCAGCTTTTTGGTCGCCATTCCTTCGGCGATCAAGGTCTACAACTGGACCGCGACCCTCTACAAAAGCAATCTGACCATCGACGCGCATTTCCTTTATGCGCTGACCTTTATCGGGCTGTTCGTCATCGGTGGCATCACCGGGTTGTTCCTAGCGCTGCTGGCGGCCGACGTACATGTGCACGACACCTATTTCGTCGTCGCGCACTTCCACTACATCATGGTGGGTGCCGCGGTGGCTGGATTCTTCGGCGCGCTGCACTTCTGGTGGCCGAAAATGACCGGGCGGATGTACTCGCAGCTGTGGGGCAAGATCGCGGCAGTGATGATCTTCTGCGGCTTCAACCTGACTTTTTTTCCGCAGTTCCTGCTCGGCTATCTCGGCATGCCGCGCCGCTACCACAGTTATCCGGAAGACTTTCAGTTCCTCCATGTGCTGTCGTCTGCGGGGGCTGGGGTGCTGGCGGTGGGGTACATCATGCCGTTCTGCTATTTACTCTGGTCGTTGCGTTACGGTCCGTTGGCCGATGACGACCCATGGGATGCGGCAGGGCTGGAGTGGCGCACCTCGTCGCCGCCGCCCAAGCACAACTTCATCGAAACCCCGATCGTAGACTTTGAAGCGTACGACTATCCACCTGAGGCAACCCATGGCCGATCGTGACGGGTATTTGGCCGAGCCATACAAGACAGCCGCCCAGCAACGCGAAGCAAGCTTTTTGGGGATGTGGTTGTTCCTCGCGACCGAGATCATGATGTTCGGCGCGCTGTTTCTGGTGATCTACTACTACCGCCTGCAACACCCCGCAGCAGTCAATGAGGCGGTGCATCATCTGCATTCGATTCTGGCGGGTTTCAACAGCGCGCTGCTGCTCACCGGCAGCCTGTGCATGAGCCTGATGGTGCAGGCTTCGCGCTTGGGTAACTACCGTCGCGTGCAACAGTTTCTCTTGCTTAGCGCGTTCTTCGGTCTGGCATTCCTGGCAGTGAAATTCTTCGAATACGGCTGGGAATACCATGAAGGGCTGCTGCCCGGTATAGGCCCCGAGTCGCCGCTCGAGAATCCCGCTGCGCGGCTGTTCATGAATATCTATTTCTTCGCCACAGCGCTGCATGCGGTACACGTGACGATTGCGGTCGTGATCGTGCTCGGCATGGTCGGGCGCATTCATTTCGCCCATATGAAACTACCGGAGCGTGCGATCACCCTCGAAATGGTCGGTCTCTACTGGCACATGGTCGATGTGATCTGGATATTCCTGTATCCCTCGCTGTATCTGGTCGGGAGGGCAGCATGAAGGCGGGAAAGCTGGCACTGATCTATGTCGGGCTGCTGGCGCTACTGGCGATCAGCGTCACGATAGCCATCCAATATCCACACTGGGCGATGGTCTCTCTACTTTGTGCGGCCGGACAGGCCATGCTAGTGCTGTTTGGTCTGGCCCAGCTCGGCACCCATTCGCCTCTGGTGCGCTTCTTCGCGTTGGGCGCAGGGTTCTGGCTTGTGTTCATGTTCACCCTTTCGATCGCTGATCTGCTGACGCGTGGTGTGAGTTGATCTCCGTGTTGCCTGCGTTTGATCACTGAAAGTCCCGGCTGCGCACGTCGAGGCCGGTGAGCATTGGGGTGAGATCGGTGAGACGCCCGGCGATAACGTGCCGTACGCCGTTTGCCGATTCCAGACGTCCATCGATTCGAAGCATCTGCGATTGGATCAGCACGCGTCGTTGCCGCTCTGCCAGGTCGTGCCAGACCACTACGTTGATCATGCCGAACTCGTCTTCCAGGGTGACGAAGATGACCCCGCTGGCCGTCTGTGGGCGCTGGCGACCAATGACCAGTCCGGCCACGCTGACCAGGCGACCATGCTCCACTTCCGTCAACTCTCGCGAACTGCGGCAACGTCGGTTTCGTAGCTGATCACGCAGCAATGCCAGCGGGTGGGGGCCAAGCGTGGTGCCCAGGGTGGCGTAATCGGTCATCAGCTCTTCCCCAACCGAGGGTAACGGCAATGGGATCGGCGCCTCCTGGGTCGTGACCTGCTGAGCGAACAGGGGCAGTTGGGGCTCGAAGCCGGCCACGGCCCAACGAGCCTGATGTCGGTGTCCGACAAGTTCTTTCAGGGCCCCGGCGTCGGCCAGCTGTTCACGCGCACGAGCATCCAGTCGGGCTCGTATGCACAGGTCGTCGATACCGGCGAAGGCTTGCTGCTCCCGAGCTGCCTCGATGCGATTCGCATCCACCTGACGAAAGCCACGCACCAGGCGCAGCCCCAGACGAATTGCTGGTTGCTCGGTGTCGGTCGGCTCGAGGCTGCAATCCCAGCCGCTGAAACGAACATCCAATGCACGGATTTCAAGGCCGTGACGACGGGCGTCCTGGAGAATCTGATCGGGATTGTAAAAGCCCATCGGCCAGCTGTTGATCAAGGCGCAGGCGAAGGCGGCCGGCTCATGACATTTGAGCCAGCAGCTGGCATAGGTGAGCAGGGCGAAGCTGGCCGCATGGGATTCGGGGAAGCCGTAACTGCTGAATCCTTTGATCTGTTCGAATATCCGCGCGATGAATTCCGGGGTGTAGCCACGGGCAAGCATGCGCTCACTCAGCCGCACGCGGTGCGGCTCGAGGCTGCCGTGGCGCTTCCAGGCGGCCATGGCGCGGCGCAGCTTGTCGGCTTCATCGGCGGTGTATTCGGCGGCGACAATTGCCAGCTCCATCACCTGTTCTTGAAACAGGGGTACGCCAAGGGTGCGCTCGAACACCGGTTTCAGCTCTTCTGACGGATACTCCACCGGCTCTTCGTTATTGCGCCGGCGCAGGTAAGGATGAACCATATCGCCCTGAATCGGCCCGGGTCGCACGATGGCGACCTGAATGACCAGGTCGTAGAACGTCCTTGGTCGCAGCCGGGGCAGCATGGCCATTTGTGCTCGCGATTCGATTTGAAAAACGCCGATGGTGTCGGCGCGGCTGATCATCTCGTAGGTCGGCCGGTCTTCCTTGGGCAGCGTGGCAATGGTCCACTGCGTGCCGCGATAGCGAGCAATAAGATCGAAGCAACGGCGCAACGCACTGAGCATGCCGAGCGCCAGTACATCGACCTTGAGCAGGCCGACCACATCGAGATCGTCCTTGTCCCACTGGATCACGGTGCGATCGGCCATGCTGGCGTTCTCCACCGGCACCAGTGTATCCAGTGGATACTCGGAAATGACGAATCCCCCCGGGTGCTGTGAAAGGTGACGGGGAAAGCCAATCAATTCACCAGTGAGCACCAGAGCCCGACGCAGCACAGGGCTGTCTGGATCGAATCCGGCCTCCTTGAGCCGGGCGTCGTCGGGCACATGCTCACTCCAACGTCCACAGCAGTCGGCCAGTGCATTGACCTGATCCGGCGGCAGGCCAAGTGCCTTGGCTACGTCACGCAGTGCGCCTGTGGCGCGGTAGGAGCTGGCCACCGCAGTCAGTGCGGCGCGGTTGCGGCCGTAGCGACGAAACACATACTGAATCACTTCCTCGCGACGCTCATGCTCGAAGTCCACGTCAATGTCCGGCGGCTCGTTGCGCTCGCGTGAGAGGAAACGCTCGAACAGCAGCCGGCTATGCGAGGGGTCGAGTTCGGTGATACCCAGTACGAAACACACCGTCGAATTTGCTGCTGAACCACGACCCTGGCAGAGGATGTGGCGGTCCCGGGCAAAACGGACTATGTCGTGAACGGTGAGAAAATAGCTTTCGTAGTGCAACTCGGTGATCAGCTGCAGTTCATGCTCAACCAATGCACGGGCTTTTTCCGTCACGCCCCCCGGCCATCGCCATTTCATCCCGTCTTCGACCAGCTTGCGCAGCCAGGAGCTGGCATCGTAGCCGTTGGGTACCAGCTCATGTGGATACTGATATTTCAGTTCTTTGAGGTCGAATTGGCAGCGATCGGCGATACGCAATGTCTCGGCAAGCAACTCGGGCGGATACAGTTGGGCCAGTTCTGCGCGCCTGCGCAGGTGACGTTCGCCGTTGGGGAATAGATAGCGTCCGGCCTCGGCCACAGGTAGGTGATGGCGGATCGCGGTCATGCAATCCTGCAGGGCGCGACGACCTCGGGCATGCATATGCACATCCCCACAGGCTACTGCCGGTATACAAACGCGAGTGGCCAACGCCTGCAATTGGTGCCGGTGCGATTCATCATCCGGCCCGCGATGCAGCTCGATACCCAACCAGAGACGTGCCGGAAAGCGCTCTCGCAGCCAGTGACCTTCGGCATCAGAATTTGGGTTGTGGGTGAGCCAGATGCCCAACAGTCCATCCAAAGGCTCGCTCAGATCATCGGGCAGCAACTGGTATTGACCTTTTTCGGCGCGACGTCTTGCACAGGTAATGAGGCGGCACAAGCGCTGATACCCGAGCAAGTTCTCGACCAGCATCAGCAGCTTAGGGCCGTTCTCGATCTGCATCTCACTGCCAACTATCAACGGCAGGCCTGTTTCTTTGGATGCCTGCCAGGCACGAACGATGCCCGCCAGGGTGCATTCATCAGTAATTGCCAGGGCTCGATAGCCCTGGCGTGAGGCGCGTTCGAACAGTTCTTTGGCACTGGAGGCGCCCCGTTGAAAGCTGAAGTTGGAGAGACAGTGCAGCTCGGCGTAAGCGGACATCATGCGAACCAGCCGTGCAGCATCAGCGGCCCTCCCGTCACTGAGCGGAAGGCCCAGCCGCGTTGGCCCGTGCGGGTTTCCACAAGGTAGTAGTCGCGGCGAACGTCACCTCCGTCCCACCAGCCCGACTCAATACGCTCGGGGCCAGAAAGAATGCGCAGCGAGGTTTCGTTGAGCGGTTTCGACTCGTCCAGAAGCCAGCCGGGGCGAGGTGCTGTATTCAATGACGGCTCGAGGTGAGTGGCATGCTGCGGTCGCCAGGCACATTCGGGGCGATGGTCGGCGCGAGCAGCAAGCCCCTGTACGGCATCGTCACCCAAGCGAGCTCGCAATCGCTCGCGAAGTTGCTCCCACGGCAATGACTGCTGCGGTCGTTCATCGAAGAGTTCACGATGCTCCGGGACGAATGCTGGCAGCTGGTGCGCAATCAGTCGTATTGCTAGTACCGGTGCGGGCAGTTGCAAGTGCTCGAGGCGACCCCGGGTCAGCTCGAACAGCATGGCCGGGTCGCGCTCCGCACCGAGCAAACCGACCGGTAGCAGGCTTTCGGGCAGGCTGCGGTGCTCAAGGTGCAAGGTGAAACGTTGAACCCCACTGTCTCGGCCAGCCAGGTATGCCGCGAGATCTGCAGTCAGACGGCGTAGCGGGAATAATAAAGCCTGATGCGATTCGACTTCGAAGTTCAGCTCGATACGTGCTTCGAAACGGTCAGGCGGACGATAGAAATTCATGCCCAGCGGGCGATGTTCCAGCAGGGTGTCGAGGGGTCTCAGTGCCTCTGGCGGGAACCGCTTCGCCAGACCATCCCGAGGCAGTGCCAGCAGTTGATTGAAGACCCGTAACCCCATTCGACCCAATGCATTCGAGACATCGCGGGGCAAGCCGAGGCGATCGACTGGCGTATCGGCCAGTACCTGATGCAGCGTCCGGGTGTCTGTTACCGCCAATCCGTCGTGCACGTTGGCCAGTACGCGGGCGGCTGCAGGGTTGGGTGCCAGCGTGATGCGGTGACGAAAGCCCAGCGCGTTAAGCTCTGTGCGCAAGCGTGCCTCCAGACGAGGCCAGGGACCGAACAGTCCGAGACTGGACTGTACTTCCATGAGCAGACAGCGCGGGTAGTGCAGGCTGACCTGTGAACTGAAACCGTAGGCCCAGGCAGCGAGGAACTGCTCCCAGCGCTCGATAGAGGCCTGGTCATACTCGGCAGTCTCGAATTCTCGGGTCAGCGCGTGGGCTGCAACCAATGTTTGACCAGGCTTCAGCCCGAGTGCCCGCCCCGCCGGGTTTACAGCCTGGAGTACCCGGCGCTGCGGCGTACCGCTCAGCAATGCCAGTGGCGCTTCGGCATCGGAGCGGTTACGCAACACCCCGTCCATGGCCAGTTGCGGCAGCAGGATGCAGGCCCAGAGCATACTCACTGCCACCCAACTGCTGAAATCGGCTGGACGGGCGCCAGCCCGCCACGGCACTTGAGTACACGTACTTGAGCCGGCTGAGCTTCGACTGCCAAGCGCAGTGCCGCGGGTGATGGGTTTACCGCTTCGCGGAGAGAGCGATAGGCGAATGCCAGCGTCTGCCCGGTTTCTGCGGCCACTTGCAGGCGACGTAATGCCCGATCATCCGCTTTCTGAGGCCAGCACAGCACGGCGCCACAGCTGCCCGAACGCAGGCATTGTTCCGCAGCCCACAAGACGTCACGTCCTTGCGCCTGAACGATGCTGAGTTGGCGCAGGTCGACGCCAGCAGCGAGCCAGGCATGAGGGAAGGGCAAGTGAGGCGGGGCGATCAGCACTACTCGTTCACCGGCACTGGTCAGGCGCGCCAGGGTGGGCCAGACCAGCCGTAATTCGCCGATACCGGAGGTGGCGATCAGCAGCTCACTCAGAGCCGAGTCCGGCCACCCTCCGCCGGGCAATGCGGCGTCGAGGAAGGGGTGTCCGGTTGGCTGGTTACTCGTCGAGACGACGCTGGGCTGGCCGCGCCATAGCCGGCGTGCATCGAGCAATCGATCAAGGGAGACAACGGAGGACATGATGAACAGCAAATCCAGAATACTGTATATAGATACAGTATTCTGCTTTGCCTGAGTGCGGGTCAAGTCGATGTGATGAACGTCATCGGCTTGGGGTTATGAAACCCTGTTTACATCAGGGCGTTGAGTGCTCCCACCAAACTGAGTGCGGCGCCCATAGGCAGTGCCATGCGCTCACGCCAGGCGAGCATCAGGCCTACCAGCAGCCCAGCGCACATCAACTGGCCCAGACAAACCACCAGGCCTATCGATACACCCAGCGCTGCCACGTCCAGCATGACGATTGCGATCAATGCCCCACCTGCCAGCAGGCGCAGCCCACGTTGCCGAAGGGAACTCGGTGCGTGATCGAACAATTGACGATGATGGCGGGGCATAGCCAGGCACAGCGCAAGCATGGCCACGTAAGCCAATGCAAAAGCGAATAGCGTCATGGCGATACCTCCTGCATGCGCCTGTCACGGGCCGGTCGCGCCTCGGGGCGAGCAACCGCCCGCCAGGCACACACCAACCCGACTGCAAGCAATACCAGGTCAATGCCCAAGAGTGTCATGTCACCTCGTGCCAGGCTCGCAACAAGGTTGCCCTGCGGCGCTACGATGCCGTTCAGCGCAGGCAGGCCAAGGGCGAGAATAGCCAGCACAGCAAACAACTGACGGCTGGTGCGGGCGGGTTGGCTGGGCCTGATGCAAGCGAAAGCCGCCACTGCCAGCCAGCTCAAGGCGAAGCTCCAGCCTTCGGCTGCCGCCCGGTCAGGCAGGGCGTCCGGCAATAGACGGTTGGCCCAGAGCAGCGTCAACGTCGCGATGGGTAACCCGAAAAAAACCGCTCCGTTAAGCGCTCGAACCACTGTCAGTCCTTTGAGCTGCCGAGCCTCACGCTTGCGCAACCAGACCGCTGAACCTGCAACCAGCATGGCGCAGCCTGCCAGTCCCATCAGGCCATAGAACACTCGAACGATCTGCCCACCGAATTGAGCCATGTGCAACCCGACCATCCACATATAGGCCTCGTAACTGGTAGGTGCCTGCTGTTGCTGGAGCAATTCGCCAGTGGTTGCGTCGAAAATGAGGGTGTCCTGGGGTGAAGCGATGCGTGAGGAATCAAGCCGACGAATGCTGACCACTGCCGAGGCGTCGAAGGGGTGCTCGACGATCAGCCAGCCCGGTTCGCCGCCATCCCAGCGATGACGAGCATCATTGATCAAACCGTCCAGGGAGGTTTGCTCACCTGCTGGCTTGTCCATTTCGTTGCGGTGATAGCCGCCCTGAACCTCCTCGAAAAAGGCCAGCGGATCTCCGTCATAAGCCACCATTGCGCCGGCCGGCATATAGGTGGCCACGAAAATGGCGACCCCGGTATAGGCCAAGACCAAATGGAAGGGCAGGCCGATCACACCGAACAGGTTGTGGGCATCAAGCCAGGCACGTTGGCCGTTGGCCTGTGGCCGCAGGGTAAAGAAGTCCTTGAAGATGCGCCTGTGAACGATGATTCCGGACACCAGCGCGACCAACATGAACATGCCTGCGAGACCGACGATATACATGCCGATCGTACCTGCCTGCAGGTTGTAGTGCAGGGTGAAGAAGAACTCGCCGCCCAGCGTTTCCGGCATTGGCTTGCCAGTTGAGGGGTCGAACGCAGCTCGGCCTCGTTCGCCCGTACCGTCTTTTTCCCAACCCAGCCTCCAGTAAGGTTCGCGTTCGGTGGGGCCGTGCAGCCAGTAGGCATGTAGAGGGCCTTCAACATTGGCATCCAACCACTGCCGGACGTTGTCAGCACTGATATTGCTGGTTGCAGGCACGTGCAACGCCGGGCGCATCCAGCGCTCGATTTCCTTGTCGAAACAGGCCAGCGTGCCGGCAAACAGAATGACAAATAGCAACCAGCTGGGCAGGAGTCCGCCCCAGGTATGCAGCCCTGCCATCGATTGACGTAAGGTCACGGTCGGGTCCTCCATTCAACAGGCAGATAAGCGGCCAGGCACAACAGTACCGTCAACGCTCCCAGCCAAAGCCAGGCCCGCAAGGCGCTGCGGGCCGCAAAGGTATAGATGGCAGCAGCCACCCAGACGGCAAAACAGAGCAGGCTTGCCGTGACCACTCGATCCGCGCGCCCCAACGGCAAGTAAACGGATAGGAAGGCAGTAACGCCGAATGCCAGCGCATAACCCCCGAACAGTGCAGCCGTGATGCGTCCGGCTAGATCCAGCCATCGCCGCGTTAAGGTTGCGTTCATTGAAGACCCTTCATCAGAAGCTGTAACTGACGGTGCCGACGACAGTACGACGATTGCCGACGAAGCAGTCGCCACGTGCCAGGCAGGTGGTGTAATAGGTTTCGTCTTCCAGATTGGTAGCGTTGAGCCTGAAAGCCCAGTCCTGATAGCGATAGCCGAGCATGGCATCGAATAGGGTAGTCGAAGGAGTTTTCAGAGTGTCGCGTCCGTCCCAACTTGCGCCAACGTAGCGCGCACCGACACCCGCCTCGAAGCCAGAAACGCCGAACAGCGAGAAGCGATGCTGCGACCACAGTGATGCCATGTGCTCGGGTATCGACGCGATGCGGGCTCCTTCTTCGGCTGGCGAACCTTCGGTGATTTCGGTGTCGAGGTGGGTGTAGGTGGCGATCAGATCCCACATCGGGGTGATGGCCGTCAGCGCTTCGAGCTCAAGGCCGCGTATACGAACCTCGCCTGTTTGCACGGTGTTGTTAGGGCGAATCGGGTCGGGCATCTGCCGATTCAGTTCGCGTAGATCGAACATGGCGGCGGTATAAAGGCTTTGGCTATCCGCCGGCTGATATTTGATCCCCAGCTCCCATTGTTCGCCTTCCCTGGGTTTGAAGGATTGGCGGTCTACATCCAAGCCGATAGTAGGCAGGAATGACTCGCTGTAGCTGAGGTATGGCGCTACGCCGTTGTCGAACAGGTAGGTGAGCCCGACGCGTCCGGTAACCGCGTCATCCTTTTGCCGTGTGCCGCCTTCGGTGCGGTTGTCTGCCCAGTCCTTGCGCAAGCCCAAAGTCAATAACCAACGCTCGTACTTGAGCTGGTCTTGAACATAGAGGCCCTGTTGGGCGATGGTCTGATCCGGCATGTCGGAGTAGGTCACAATTGAAGGGTCGAAGGTGCCGTAGACCGGGGCGTAGAGATCGAGCGGAGTCGCTGCGCCACCTGCGCGCTTCTGGCGAGAATCCGCGTGCTGATAATCACTGCCAATCAGTAGGGTATGTTGGATCGGGCCCGTATCGAATAATGCTTGGGCATTGTGGTCGGCAACCCAGGCATCGACCTCGGTCTTGGCACCGTAGTAAATGCGATTCAAGGTGCGATCATCAGCATTGAGTTCAAGGGGCCTGAAGCTACCGTAGATCTGCTGATAACTGACTTCGCTTTCCTGGTAGCGCAGGTTCTGCCGTAGCGTCCAGACATCATCCAGGCGCCAGCTAAGTTGTGAGGTCAGGGCGAGCTGTTCGGTGTCGTATTCGTCATAGTCAGGTTCACCAACGAACAGGTCAGTGTCGAACCGGCCATAGGGCGCATCCAGAACAGTTCCGCGGTGGGGCAGAAACATGGAGCTGGGGACGCTATCGTCGCGTTGGACGTTCGCCAATAGCGTCCACTCGATGCTATCGGTGGGTCGCCAAGTGATCGAAGGCATCAGAACCAGTCGCTCGCTATCGACGTAATTGCCCTGGCTGCCACTCTCCCCAGCGATGGTGACGACGCGATAGAGCAGGCTGCCGTCCTCTGTGAGTGGGCCGGTGGTATCCACTGCGATTTGCTTGTGGTCGTTATTGCCGTATTGAAGCTGCAGATGAGTTTTCTGGGCTTCGCGAGGCCGTTTGCTGACCTGATTGACCAGGCCGCCGACCGGGCTTTGCCCATAGAGCATCGATGACGGTCCCTTGAGTACTTCAATTCTTTCCAGCGTAAAGGGATCCGTGCGTACGTTTGTGTAGCTGCCGAAGCTCTGTTGTAAGCCGTCCAGGAACAGGACCGGCGATGCACCGCGTATGAGAGCGAAGTCGCCGCGGCTATCGAGTCCGTAAGCCTCGCCGCGCACGCCAGCGGTATAGCGCAAGGCATCCTGTAGCGTCAGAGCACCCTGGTCACGCATGCGGTCTGCTGTAATCACGCTGATCGACTGGGGGATTTGCAAAATTGGGGTGTCGGTCTTCGTGCCAGTTTGCGTCCGTGTCGCAACGTAGCCATCGACCGGCCCGTCGCCGCGCTCGGCCTCGCTCGCCACGACACTTTGGGCGGGAAGCTCATAAGCTGCAGTGTCCGCTCCGGTTTTTTCTTCCAGAGCTTGCGCGAAAACAGCTGTACTGAGCGAGACTGCAGGAATGGCGAGCGTGGCGGTGCGTACCGCTTCAAACAACAGGCGCAAGGAAGGATGACTACTCATGCTAATCGGTCCTGAGGGGAATAGATGCGCATGTTAATGCGAATACTTAGTGTTTGTAATCAGTCTATGGTTTGTAGTGTCCGTGCTGCTATAGCTGAGCTCGGTTTTCTGGACTTCGATGACCATCCGCCTCTGCTTGTGCTAGTAAAATCAGTGGATTAGGATTCGCGACCGGGTACACGGTGCAGGCGAGAAATCGGTTCGCCGTCCCGATCTTTTGAAGCGAAGAAGCCCGGCCTCGAAACGACCGGGCTTCTTTGTTTTTCGGCCCTGATGGCGCCTCGAGCGCTCGTCAGCCAGGCCGCAGCCAACCAGGAGAGTCATGCCATGCGCGAACGTTTGTTGGCCACGGAGAAGGTAAAGGCCATCGAATGGGAGGGCGGGCAGCTTCACCTGCTCGACCAGCGCAAGCTGCCGCAAAATGAGCACTGGTACACCTGCGAATCCGTTGCGGCCGTATCCATGGCCATCCGTGAACTGATTGTGCGCGGTGCGCCGGCCGTTGGTATCAGTGCCGCCTACGGTGTCGTAATCGGCCTCAGGGCCCGTCTTGCGGAAGGCGGCGACTGGCGTGAGGCCCTCGAGTCCGATTTCGCAGCGCTGGCTGAGGCGCGCCCCACCGCTGTCAATCTGCACTGGGCGTTGAACCAGATGCGTGAGCGGCTCGCTCGTCTCAAGCCTGGCGAGGATCCGCTGACCGCCGCTGAGGCGCAGGCTGCTTCGATTCACGCCAGCGATCGTGAAGCCAATCTGACCATGGCGCAATTAGGTGTCGATCTGATTCGCAAGCATCAAGGTAACTCTCAAAACGTCCTCACTCATTGCAATACCGGTGCATTGGCTACCGGAGGATTCGGCACTGCGCTCGGCGTGATTCGCGCGGCGCACCTCGAAGGGCTGGTCGAATGTGTCTATGTCGATGAAACCCGTCCTTGGTTGCAGGGCTCCAGGCTGACCGCTTGGGAGCTGGCTGGGGAGGGGGTGCCGGTCATGGTCAATACCGACTCGGCGGCGGCGCACCTGATGAAGACGAGAGGGATCACCTGGGTAATCGTTGGGGCCGATCAGATCGCCGCCAACGGTGACGTAGCCAGCACGATCGGTACCTATCAGCTTTCCGTCTTGGCCATGCATCATGGCGTGCGGTTCATGGTGGTCGCGCCCAGTTCCTCGATAGACATGCAAGTGGAGACGGGCGATGACATCGTCATCGAAGAACGCGCTGCTCATGAACTGCTTGAAGTGAGCGGCCACCGGTTCTCGGCTGATGTCGAGGCATTCAATCCAGTGTTCGATGTGACGCCCGCTGACCTGATCGATGCCATCATCACCGAAAAAGGCATCGTGGAGCGGCCTAATGCAGCCAAGCTCGCGACACTGATGAGCCGAAAACGACTTCATTGATCAGTCAGGCCGAAGCTTATGGCGGATGCGCTTCCTGAAGCCTCCGGCTTGCCAGCTGTGATACCATTCCGCGCTTAATCGCAGGACCCTGCTGACTAAAAGGAACCAGGCTTCCATGGGCGAACTGGCCAAAGAAATCCTCCCGGTCAATATCGAAGACGAACTCAAGCAGTCCTATCTCGATTACGCAATGAGCGTAATCGTAGGTCGTGCGCTGCCGGATGCGCGCGACGGATTGAAGCCTGTGCATCGCCGTGTGCTTTACGCCATGAGCGAGCTGGGTAATGACTGGAACAAGCCGTACAAGAAATCCGCCCGTGTGGTCGGTGACGTAATCGGTAAATACCATCCTCACGGCGACTCGGCTGTCTACGACACCATCGTGCGGATGGCGCAGCCCTTCTCGCTGCGCTACATGCTGGTTGACGGCCAGGGCAACTTCGGTTCGGTGGACGGCGATAACGCTGCGGCCATGCGATACACCGAAGTGCGGATGGCCAAGCTGGCGCACGAACTGCTGGCGGACCTGGACAAGGAAACCGTCGACTGGGTGCCCAACTACGATGGCACCGAGCAGATTCCGGCGGTCATGCCGACCAAGATTCCGAACCTGCTGGTCAACGGTTCCAGCGGTATTGCCGTCGGCATGGCGACCAACATCCCCCCGCACAACCTGGGTGAGGTCATCGACGGTTGCCTGGCGCTGATCGAGAACGCCGATATCACGGTCGATGAACTCATGCAGTTCATCCCTGGGCCGGACTTCCCCACCGCGGGCATCATCAACGGCCGCGCCGGTATCATTGAAGCCTACCGCACGGGTCGCGGGCGTATTTACATGCGCGCCCGCTCGATCATCGAAGACATTGACAAGGTCGGTGGCCGTCAGCAGATCGTCATCACCGAGTTGCCTTATCAGTTGAACAAGGCACGCCTGATCGAAAAGATCGCCGAGCTGGTCAAGGAAAAGAAGCTCGAAGGCATCACTGAACTACGCGACGAATCCGACAAGGACGGCATGCGCGTGGTTATTGAACTGCGTCGTGGTGAAGTGCCGGAGGTCGTTCTCAACAACCTCTATGCCCAAACCCAGCTGCAAAGCGTGTTCGGCATCAACGTGGTAGCGCTCATAGACGGCCAGCCACGTACGCTCAATCTCAAAGAGCTACTTGAGGCTTTCGTTCGCCATCGCCGCGAAGTAGTGACCCGGCGGACCGTCTATGAGCTGCGCAAGGCGCGTGAGCGTGGGCATATCCTTGAAGGTCAAGCGGTCGCGTTGTCCAACATTGACCCGGTTATCGCCCTGATCAAGGCGTCGCCAACCCCGGCTGAAGCCAAAGAAGCATTGATTGCCGAGGCCTGGGAGTCCAGCGCTGTCGAGTCGATGGTCGAGCGCGCCGGTGCCGATTCCTGCCGTCCAGAAGGTCTCGATCCTCAATACGGTTTGCGCGATGGCAAATACTACCTCTCACCGGAACAGGCCCAGGCCATTCTCGACCTGCGCCTGCATCGCCTGACTGGTCTCGAGCACGAAAAGCTGCTCAGCGAATATCAGGAAATTCTGACCCAGATCGGCGAGTTGATCCGCATTCTGACGAATCCGGTGCGCCTGATGGAGGTCATCCGCGAGGAGCTCGAAGGCGTCAAGCGTGACTTCGGCGACGCGCGCCGCACCGAAATTCTCGAGGCGCGCCTGGACCTGACCCTGGCTGACCTGATCACCGAAGAAGAACGTGTCGTCACCATTTCACATGGCGGCTACGCCAAGTCACAACCGCTTGCTGCCTACCAGGCGCAGCGCCGTGGTGGGCGTGGCAAGGCTGCCACCGGGGTGAAAGAAGAGGACTACGTCGAGCACTTGCTGGTCGCCAACAGCCACACCACACTTTTGCTGTTCTCCAGCAAGGGCAAAGTGTACTGGCTCAAGACCTATGAGATCCCCGAGGCGTCGCGTACCTCGCGCGGGCGACCGCTGGTCAATCTATTACCGCTTTCCGAAGGTGAGCACATCACCGCGATGTTGCAGGTCGATATCGAGGCGGCACGTCAGCAGCAGCTGAACGGCGATGATGATATCGAAGACGCCGAAATCATCAGCGAGAGCGACGAAATCGAAGAATCCATTGAGGGTGACGAGACCGACGAGTCGGTAGATGAGCCTACGGGCACCTACATCTTCATGGCGACTGCCAAGGGCACCGTGAAGAAGACGCCGCTCTCGCAGTTCTGCCGCCCGCGTAGTGTGGGTCTGATCGCGCTCAGCCTGGAAGAGGGCGACACCCTTATCGCAGCCGCCGTTACCGACGGTGCCCGTGAAGTGATGCTGTTCTCCGATGGCGGCAAGGTTATTCGGTTCAAGGAAAAGCACGTCCGCACGATGGGCCGTACTGCTCGCGGCGTGCGCGGCATGCGCCTTCCTGAGGGCCAGCGATTGATTTCGATGCTGATTCCCGAGCCGAATGCCCAGATTCTTACCGCCAGCCTCAACGGCTACGGCAAGCGCACCGTACTGGCTGAATTCCCGCGTCGCGGTCGTGGCGGTCAGGGTGTCATTGCCATGGTGTCCAATGAGCGCAACGGGCCTTTGGTTGGTGCTGTTCAGGTGCAGTCCGGTGAGGAAATCATGCTGATTTCCGATCAGGGCACCTTGGTACGTACTCGTGTAGATGAAGTCTCCTCGCTGGGTCGAAATACCCAGGGTGTGACCTTGATCAAGCTGGGCAAGAACGAGCATCTGGTCGGTCTGGAAAGGGTTCAGGAGCCATCCGAAGAGGACGTCCTTGAAGATATCGAGGCCGTTCTCGACGGCGAGGCGCTGGACAAGGAAATGCCTGTCGTCAGCACCGAGCCAAGTGAGGATGAGTTGCTGGGTGGCGGCGGAGATGTTCCGCCAGATGTTGTACCAACCGACGACGACTAGTCATGGCGGCGGCGAGCTTGAAAGCTTAGCCGCCGTTTCGTTGTAGGCTTTCCCGTTTCGAGCGAAGCAAGGCAAGCACTGCATCATGGCAAAGGCTATGGGCGGAGCGAGCAAGGTATCGACCGTTTTTGAGAGAACGAAAGATGAGCAAACGCGCCTTTAATTTCTGTGCAGGCCCGGCCGCGCTTCCTGAAGCCGTACTGCAGCGTGCCCAGGCAGAGCTTCTCGACTGGCGAGGCCGTGGTTTGTCAGTGATGGAAATGAGCCATCGCAGCGACGAGTACACGGCCATCGCGGAAAAAGCTGAGCAGGACCTGCGCGATCTGCTGAGTATTCCCTCGAATTACAAGGTGCTCTTTCTGCAAGGTGGTGCAAGCCAGCAATTTGCAGAGATTCCGCTGAATTTGCTGCCAGAAGATGGCGTAGCTGATTACATAGATACTGGCATCTGGTCACGTAAGAGCATTGAAGAAGCCAGGCGCTTCGGTCATATCAATGTCGCAGCCAGTGCCAAACCCTATGACTATCTCGCTCTTCCGGGCCAGAACGAGTGGACGCTGAGCCCCAACGCCTCGTACCTGCACTACGCAAGCAACGAAACCATTGGCGGGCTGCAGTTCGACTGGGTTCCTGATGTTGGCGATACACCGCTGGTGGTGGATATGTCCTCGGATATTCTCTCGCGCCAGTTGGACGTTTCCCGTTTCGGCCTGATCTACGCCGGTGCGCAGAAGAACATCGGCCCGTCAGGTCTGGTCGTGGTGATTGTCCGCGAGGACCTTCTTGGTCGCGCGCGATCCAGTTGCCCGACCATGCTCAATTACCAGATCGCAGCTGATAACGGCTCCATGTACAACACGCCTGCGACCTTCTCGTGGTACCTCTCGGGTCTGGTGTTCGAATGGCTGAAGGAGCAGGGTGGTGTCGAGGCTATGGAGCAACGCAACCGTGCGAAGAAGGACCTTCTCTACGGCGTTATCGATTCCAGTGACTTTTATTCAAACCCGATCGCAACCAATGCCCGGTCCTGGATGAATGTCCCGTTCAGGCTCGCCGATGAGAAACTGGATAAGGTCTTCCTGGCCGGTGCAGATGCGCGTGGCCTGCTCAACCTCAAGGGCCACCGGTCGGTGGGCGGTATGCGTGCTTCCATCTATAACGCGGTCGGTCTGGATGCGGTCGAGGCCCTGGTTGCCTATATGCGCGAATTCGAGAAGGAGCACGGCTGATGAGCGATGTCGACCGGCTGAAGGCGCTGCGTTTACGCATCGACAGTCTCGACGAGAGGATTCTCGAGCTGATCAGTGAGCGGGCTCGTTGCGCTCAGGACGTTGCACGGGTCAAGACGGCGTCTTTGGCTGAAGGCGAGGAGGCGGTGTTTTACCGCCCCGAGCGCGAAGCCTGGGTGCTCAAGCACATCATGGAACTGAACAAAGGGCCGCTCGACAACGAAGAGATGGCACGTCTGTTCCGCGAGATCATGTCGTCTTGCCTGGCGCTGGAGCAGCCGCTGCGCGTTGCCTACCTGGGGCCAGAAGGCACTTTCTCCCAAGCCGCGGCGCTCAAGCATTTTGGCCAGGCCGTTATCAGCAAGCCCATGGCAGCGATCGACGAAGTCTTTCGCGAGGTGGTTGCTGGCGCGGTCAATTTCGGGGTGGTGCCGGTGGAGAACTCTACCGAAGGCGCGGTCAACCACACCCTCGACAGTTTTCTCGAGCATGACATCGTTATCTGTGGTGAAGTCGAGTTGCGCATTCACCATCACTTGCTGGTGGGTGAAACGACCAAGACCGATCGCATCACGCGCATCTATTCGCATGCTCAATCGCTGGCGCAGTGCCGCAAGTGGCTCGATGCGCATTACCCCAACGTCGAGCGCGTTGCGGTATCCAGCAATGCCGACGCTGCGAAGCGGGTCAAGAGCGAGTGGAATTCCGCGGCGATCGCCGGAGACATGGCGGCTCAGCTCTACAGCTTGACCAAACTCGCCGAAAAAATCGAGGATCGCCCGGATAATTCAACGCGATTCCTCATCATTGGCAGTCAGGAAGTGCCGCCTACTGGCGACGACAAGACCTCGATCATCGTTTCCATGCGCAACAAGCCGGGCGCGCTGCACGATCTGCTGATGCCATTTCATTCCAACGGTATCGATCTCACCCGTATCGAAACGCGCCCATCACGCAGTGGCAAGTGGACGTACGTATTCTTCATCGACTGCATCGGCCATCACCAGGATCCTCTTATCAAGGATGTCTTGGAAAAAATCGGACACGAAGCGGTAGCGCTGAAGGTGCTGGGGTCTTATCCGAAAGCGGTTCTCTAATAAAGCGGCTGGAAGCCAGAAGTCCGAAGCTGTGAGTCGACGCAACACCGTTGCTCTCAAGCCCACGCTCCACGCTTTCAGTCCAGCGGAGCTGAATTATGTCGTGTGATTTCCTTGCCCTGGCTCAGCCAGGCGTGCAAAAGCTGTCGCCCTACGTGCCGGGCAAGCCAGTTGATGAGCTGGCTAGAGAGCTTGATCTCGACCCCGCCACAATCGTCAAGCTTGCCAGTAATGAGAACCCGCTGGGTCCCAGCCCGAAAGTTGTCGATGCCCTGAAGGCGCAGCTCGATGAACTTACCCGTTATCCTGATGGCAACGGCTTCGTGCTGAAACAGAAGCTGGCGGAGCGATGCGGCGTCAGCATCGACCAAGTTACGCTTGGTAATGGCTCCAACGATATCCTGGAACTGGTCGCACGTGCCTATCTCGCGCCGGGCCTCAATGCGGTTTTCAGCGAACATGCCTTTGCCGTCTATCCCATTGCCACCCAGGCGGTCGGCGCCCAGGCAAAGGAAGTGCCTGCCAAGCAATGGGGGCATGACCTGGACGCGATGCAGGCTGCCATCGATGAAAATACCCGGGTCGTCTTCATTGCAAATCCCAACAATCCCACCGGGACCTGGTTTGGAGCCGATGCTCTGGAGAGGTTTTTGGGTGCCGTGCCCGATCATGTACTGGTGGTCCTCGACGAAGCCTATATCGAGTATGCCGCTAACGGTGAGCTGCCGGATGGCCTGTCTTTCCTGAGCGCGCACCCGAACCTGCTGGTTTCCAGAACGTTTTCCAAAGCCTATGGGTTGGCGGCGCTGCGGGTCGGCTATGCGATTTGTTCGGCGCCGATTGCAGATGTTCTCAACCGTGTCCGCCAGCCATTCAACGTAAACAGCCTGGCGCTGGCCGCGGCTTGTGCCGCCCTGGATGATGTCGACTACCTGGCCAAAAGCCGGGCCATCAATACTGCTGGCATGGCACAGCTCGAGGCCGGCTTCGAGCAGTTGGGGCTTGAGTGGATACCTTCCAGAGGTAACTTCATAGCAGTCGATTTCCACCGTGATGCGGCACCGATCAATCAGGCGCTGCTGCGCGAGGGTGTGATCGTGCGACCCGTGGCTGGCTATGGCATGCCCACCTTTCTGCGGGTATCCATTGGCACCGAGGCCGAAAATTCAAGGTTTCTCGATGTCCTTCGCAAGGCGCTCGGGCGTTGAGCGCAAACAATGATCTGTTGCCCGGCATGACGAGACGTCCTCGCCTGGCCGTTATCGGCCTGGGCCTGATTGGCGGCTCGTTTGCCAAGGGCCTCCGCGAAAGCGGTCATTGCGCTGAAGTGGTCGGGTTCGATCTGGACCAGCGATCCCGAGAACTCGCCGTAGACCTCGGCGTGGTCGATCGGTGTGCGAGCAGTCTCGCGGAAGCCTGTCAGGGTGCAGACGTTATTCAGCTGGCTGTCCCAATCCTGGCGATGGAGCGTTTGCTGAGCGAGCTTGCACGGCTCGATCTCGGTGCGTCAGTGCTCACGGATGTCGGCAGCGCGAAGGGTAACGTTGTGCGCTGCGCCCGCGAGCAGTTTGGGCGAGTCCCCCCTCGTTTCGTGCCGGGGCATCCGATAGCCGGTTCGGAACAGAGTGGCGTCACGGCTGCCCAAAGCACGCTTTTTCGGCGGCACAAGGTGATCCTCACACCTTTGCCAGATACCGACCCAGCAGCGCTTGCGCTGGTCGACATGCTGTGGCGTGCGTTGGGTGCCGACGTCGAACACATGGACGTTCAGCATCACGACGAAGTATTGGCAGCCACCAGTCATCTACCGCATCTGTTGGCGTTTGGTCTGGTGGATTCGTTGGCTAAACGCAACGAAAATCTCGAGATTTTTCGTTACGCCGCCGGCGGGTTCCGCGACTTCACCCGCATTGCGGGCAGCGACCCTGTGATGTGGCACGACATTTTTCTCGCCAATCGCAAGGCGGTGCTGCATACACTCGATGATTTTCGTGCCGACCTCGACGCCATACGCGCGGCGGTCGATGAAGGAGACGGGCATACCTTGCTGGGCGTGTTTACTCGCGCCAAAGCAGCCCGCGAACATTTCAGCAAAATACTGGCTCGCAGAGCCTATGTGGACGTTATGCATTCCAAAGATCTGATCTTCCTCGCCAATCCTGGTGGCAGCCTCAGCGGCCAGATTCGCGTGCCAGGCGACAAATCCATTTCCCATCGCTCGATCATGCTCGGTTCGCTTGCAGAAGGGACTACCGAGGTTGAAGGCTTTCTCGAGGGTGAGGACGCCCTTGCAACCATCCAGGCCTTCCGCGACATGGGTGTAGTCATCGAGGGGCCCAACCAGGGGCGCGTTACGGTTCATGGTGTAGGTCTGCATGGTTTGAAGCCGCCACCAGGTCCGATCTATCTCGGTAACTCGGGTACCTCGATGCGTTTGTTGTCTGGCCTTCTGGCGGCGCAGCCGTTCGATACGACCCTTACCGGCGATGCCTCGCTGACCAAACGACCCATGAACCGCGTCGCCAAGCCCTTGCGTGAAATGGGTGCGGTAATCGAAACGGCCGCTGAAGGGCGCCCACCTTTGACCATTCGTGGCGGTCAGAAGCTTTCCGGTATGCACTACGACATGCCGATGGCCAGTGCCCAGGTGAAATCCTGCCTGCTCCTGGCTGGGCTGTACGCTGCAGAAAAAACATCGGTTACCGAGCCCGCGCCTACCCGAGACCATACCGAGCGGATGTTGCAAGGCTTCGGCTATCCGGTGCACGTCAAAGGCAGCACCGCTACGGTGGAATCCGGCCACAAGCTGCGCTCGGCTCAGATTGAAGTGCCAGCTGATATCTCGTCTTCGGCTTTCTTCATGGTCGCGGCCAGCATCGCACCCGGCTCCGATATCACGCTTGAGCATGTGGGGGTCAATCCCACCCGTACCGGCGTCATCGACATCCTCCAGCTGATGGGCGCCAACATCGAGTTGAGCAATCTGCGTGAGGTGGGTGGTGAGCCGGTTGCCGATATCCGAGTGCGTGCCGCGCAGTTGAAGGGGGTCGATATCCCTGAAGATCTCGTTCCGTTGGCCATCGATGAGTTCCCGGTTCTTTTTGTGGCCGCGTCCTGTGCGCAAGGACGGACCACACTGCGTGGCGCTGAGGAGTTGCGAGTCAAGGAGTCCGATCGGATCCAGGTGATGGCCGACGGTCTGCGCGCGTTGGGTGTGGATGCTACGCCGACGCCGGATGGGATTATCATCGAAGGCGGCGGCGCCTTTGGCGGCGGAGAGGTATGGGCGCATGGCGATCACCGTATCGCCATGTCCTTCAGTGTGGCCGCGCTGAGGGCCAGTGCGCCGATTCGTATCCATGATTGCGCCAATGTGGCGACTTCGTTTCCCAACTTCCTGGCGCTGGCCGAACGGGCTGGCATGCGGGTAGGCGTGGAGGATAATTCATGAACAGGCAGGTCCCGGTCATCACCATTGATGGTCCGAGCGGTTCCGGAAAGGGTA
Organism: Stutzerimonas stutzeri; assembly: GCF_051028275.1. Classification (GTDB taxonomy): domain Bacteria; phylum Pseudomonadota; class Gammaproteobacteria; order Pseudomonadales; family Pseudomonadaceae; genus Stutzerimonas; species Stutzerimonas stutzeri_AS. The sequence goes on along the minus strand of NZ_CP069269.1, from coordinate 2,494,614 downwards.
CGGTTGCAGCGCTGCTGGCTGCCAAACTTGGCTGGAACTTTCTGGATTCCGGCGCGCTTTACCGTTTGCTTGCGTTTGCAGCCCGAAATCATGGCGTGGACCTAACCAACGAGGAGGCGCTCAAGCTGTTGGCGGCTCATTTGGATGTGCAGTTTGGCGCGGCCAAGGGTGGCGACGGAATGCAGATCATTCTTGAAGGTGAAGATGTAACCCAGGCGATCCGCAACGAGCACGTTGGGGCCGGCGCCTCACAGGTCGCTGCGCTACCGGTCGTGCGTGAGGCGTTGCTGCAGCGTCAGAAAGCTTTTCGTGAGCCGCCGGGGCTCGTAGCAGACGGGAGAGATATGGGTACGGTGGTATTTCCCGACGCGCCGTTGAAGATTTACCTCACTGCAAGCGCTGAAGAACGTGCCCGCCGGCGTTACCTCCAGTTGAATGGCAAAGGCGATGATGTTAATCTCGCGAGTCTTCTCGATGAGATACGGGCGCGCGACGAGCGCGACACCCAGCGTGAAGTGGCTCCGCTGAAGCCCGCTGACGATGCGGTACGGCTGGACTCCACCGATTTATCGATCGAGCAGGTACTAGGACAGATTCTAAGCGAAGTTGCTAAGCGCGATTTCGTCTGAAGAGTGACCGCCGAGAGGCGGCCGGACGGTCTCTCGATTTCGAGGGCCGTTAACAAGGAGGCATGTGGGAGACCAGATCTAGTCCCGCAGGCCTTTTTTTATATGAATGAACCCACTTCTATCTGGGATGTGGAGATTGGGCGGATCCTCGCCCGAAAACAGCAGGAATAAACATGAGCGAAAGCTTTGCAGAACTTTTTGAAGAAAGCCTAAAAACCCTCGACATGCAGCCGGGTGCAATCATCACCGGCATCGTGGTCGACATCGATGGTGACTGGGTCACTGTTCATGCCGGTCTGAAGTCCGAGGGCGTCATCCCGGTCGAGCAGTTCTACAACGAGCAGGGCGAGCTGACCATCAGCGTGGGTGACGAAGTTCACGTTGCGCTGGACGCGGTTGAAGATGGCTTCGGTGAAACCAAGCTGTCCCGCGAAAAAGCCAAGCGTGCCGAGTGCTGGATTGTTCTGGAAGCGGCTTTCGCAGCTGAGGAAGTGGTCAAGGGCGTTATCAACGGTAAGGTTAAGGGCGGCTTCACTGTCGACGTTAACGGCATCCGTGCGTTCCTGCCAGGTTCCCTGGTTGATGTCCGTCCAGTGCGTGATACCACTCACCTGGAAGGCAAGGAACTCGAGTTCAAGGTCATCAAGCTCGACCAGAAGCGCAACAACGTTGTTGTTTCCCGTCGTAGCGTTCTGGAAGCCGAGAACAGTGCTGAGCGCGAAGCGCTGCTGGAATCGCTGCAGGAAGGCCAGCAGGTCAAGGGTATCGTCAAGAACCTCACCGACTACGGCGCGTTCGTCGACCTGGGCGGCGTGGACGGCCTGCTGCACATCACCGACATGGCCTGGAAGCGCATCAAGCATCCGTCGGAAATCGTCAACGTTGGCGACGAGATCGATGTCAAGGTGCTGAAATTCGATCGCGAGCGTAACCGCGTATCCCTGGGTCTGAAGCAGCTGGGTGAAGACCCATGGGTTGCTATCAAGGCTCGTTACCCAGAGAACACTCGTGTTGTGGCCCGTGTCACCAACCTCACCGATTACGGCTGCTTCGCTGAGCTGGAAGAGGGTGTCGAGGGTCTGGTACACGTTTCCGAAATGGATTGGACCAACAAGAACATCCACCCGTCGAAGGTTGTACAGGTCGGCGACGAAGTGGAAGTTATGGTTCTGGACATCGACGAAGAGCGTCGTCGTATCTCCCTGGGTATCAAGCAGTGCAAGTCGAACCCATGGGAAGACTTCTCTGGCCAGTTCAACAAGGGCGACCGCATCTCCGGCACCATCAAGTCGATCACCGATTTCGGTATCTTCATTGGTCTGGACGGCGGCATCGACGGTCTGGTTCATCTGTCCGACATCTCCTGGAACGAAGCTGGCGAAGAAGCCGTACGTCGCTTCAAGAAAGGCGATGAGCTGGACACCGTCATCCTGTCGGTTGATCCGGAGCGTGAGCGCATCTCCCTGGGCATCAAACAGCTGGAAGACGATCCGTTCTCCAACTACGCAGCCGTCAATGACAAGGGCAGCATCGTTCGCGGTACCGTGAAAGAAGTTGACGCCAAAGGCGCCATCATCGACCTGGGTAACGATATCGAAGCTACGCTGAAGGCCTCCGAAATCAGCCGTGACCGCGTTGAAGACGCGCGCAACGTCCTGAAAGAAGGCGAAGAAGTCGAAGCCAAGATCATCAGCATCGACCGCAAGAGCCGCGTCATCAGCTTGTCCATCAAGTCGAAAGATGTTGAAGACGAGAAGGACGCGATGAAGGAACTGCGTACCAAGCAGGACGTAGAACCGACTGCCGGTCCGACCACCATCGGTGATCTGATCCGTGCACAGATGGAAAACCAGAACTAAGTTCTGCAATCCATTAAAAAGGGCGACTTCGGTCGCCCTTTTTTGTGTCTGCGTTCCGGCCGAAAAACGCTTCAAGCCTATTGATAGCCGTCAATCCAGATAGCGTTCGGACTCTGTTGGCAGCCTGTGCCTACCGCCTACCGCCTACCCGCGTTCAGAAGCGTGGTGTGCCTGTCGCCAAAGCCTGATTCACGGCCATCCATCCACTTACCGCTTCCTCTCCTGCTTGTTGGAATGCGCGCTCGAGCAGGCGCACCTGTTCGCGCCGTAGCGCCTGCTCCAGTTTGGCGCCATCGGCAGTAAAGCACAGCAAACGCTTTCGCTTATCGTCGTCGGCTGTCCTGCTTTCTACGAGATGCATTTCGATGAGTTGTCGCAAGGGCGTATTCAGAGCTTGCTTGCTGACGCCTAGATAACCGAGCAGCTCTTTAACGCTGAGGTCGGGGTAGCTGGCTATGAAAAAGAGGATGCGGTGATGTACCCGAGACAGTCCGCGTCGGGCAAGCATTTCGTCTGGCTTGGCCGTGAAGGCTTGGTATCCCAGAAAAAAGCGCTCCATGATCTGACGTTGAACGGTGCTTTTATTTAGGTCAGGCATATTGACGTATCTGTCTGTCAGTATTAATTTCGGTCAAGTAGTTTGACTTATTTTATCTAGCCTTGCATCTGGTGCCTCCATGGCCTTTTCCGAACGCGTTGACCGACTAAAAAGCTCATTGATCCGTGAAATTCTCGCCGCAGCACAGCGTCCCGAGGTGATGTCGTTCGCTGGCGGGCTACCGGCTGAGTCGATGCTGCCGAAAGTCGACTGGGCGCCGATGCCGGTTAGCCTGGGTCAATACGGTATGAGCGAAGGAGAGCCTGCGTTGCGTGAGGCGATCGCGGCCGAAGCGCGATCCCTCGGTGTGCCGTGCTCAGCGAGTCAGGTGCTGATCGTAAGCGGCTCCCAGCAGACCCTGGATCTCGCATCCAAGTTGTTCATAGATAAAGGGACTGAGGTTTTGCTTGAAGCGCCAACTTACCTAGCCGCTCTTCAGGCATTTCAGCTGTTCGGCGCCGATTGCCTTGCTGTCGAGCAAGAGGCGGACGGGCCTTCACTGTCAGCGCTTCGCCAGCGCCTGGAGCGGCATAAGCCGGCGTTTGCCTACCTTATTCCAACCTTTCAAAATCCGTCTGCGGTTCGCTACAGCGAAGAAAAGCGTGCGGCTGTGGCTGCGCTGCTCGATGAGTTCGAGGTCACGCTGATTGAAGACGAACCCTATCGTGAGCTGGTATTCGATGAAGAGCGTGCGCTGCCTATCGTCAGCCGCCTGCGAAGCGCGAGCTGGATCTATACGGGAACGGTCTCCAAAACGCTGCTGCCGGGGCTTCGTGTCGGCTATTTGATAGCGACACCAGACCTGTTTCCATACCTGCTTCGGCTAAAGCAATCGGCCGATCTCCATACCAATCGTGTCGGTCAGTGGCAGGCGCTGCAGTGGCTTGGCAGTGACCAGTACCGCTCCCACCTAGATGAGTTGCGTAATTTTTACCGACTGCGTCGCGATGCAATGCAGGCGGCTCTCACCGAGCATTTCGCTGATCTGGCGGATTGGCAGCTGCCTCAGGGTGGGCTGTTTTTCTGGTTGCAACTGAAGAGACCCATTGATACCCGGACGCTGCTCGATTGTGCTCTGGCTCGCGACGTCGTGTTCATGCCGGGGGAGCCGTTTTTTGTCGATCCGGAGCAAAACCCTGGATATTTGCGGCTGAACTTCAGTCATGTTGCGCCAGCCCGCCTACGTGAAGGTGTCAGCCGACTGGCTGGCGTGATCCGTGAAGCGTTATTGAGCAACGCGGCCTAGTACGAAACGGCATCTGTCCCAGGAGGGATTATGAGCTACAAGGTTTATGGCGATCACCGATCCGGCAACTGCTACTAGGTGAAGCTCATGCTGCACTTGTTGGGTCATGACTACCAATGGATTCCGGTGGATATTCTTCGCGGTGAAAGCCGAGAGGAGGCGTTTCTGCAGAAGAATCCCAACGGCAAGATCCCGGTCTTAGAGCTTGATGACGGTGCCTGCCTGTGGGAGTCGAATGCCATCCTGAACTTCCTTGCAGAGGGAAGCGATTACCTGCCGGCAGATGCCCGTTTACGTACTCAAGTTTTGCAGTGGCAATTCTTCGAGCAGTACAGTCACGAGCCGTTCGTCGCCGTTGCGCGCTTCATCAAGCTCTATCTAGGAATGCCTAGTGATCGATTGGATGAGTACGCCGCCAAACTGTTGGACGGCTATCGAGCACTCGATGTGATGGAGCAGCAATTGGACCGCACCCAGTACCTGGTGGGAGATCGCTATACAATCGCTGATGTCGCGCTGTACGCCTACACTCATGTAGCAGAGGAGGGTGGCTTCAGTTTAGCCGATTACCCAGCGATTCAGGCCTGGCTCATGAGGGTGGAGGCCCACCCCCGACATGTTGCTATGTATCAGGATCAATAAGGGGAGTTGCCGTGGAAGGAGAGGCTTTTGCAGCCACTCCTCAGGCGATCACTTGACCAAGCCGAGAAACTCGCTGCGAGTCGCAGCGTTCTCACGGAACTGTCCAAGCATTACAGAGGTAACCATAGACGAGTTCTGCTTTTCGACACCCCGCATCATCATGCACATGTGCTGGGCTTCGATGACGACAGCTACACCCCAGGCGCCCGTAACCTGATTGATGGCTTCGGCGATCTCGCGAGTAAGATTCTCCTGAATCTGCAGTCGCCGTGCGTACATCTCGACGATGCGCGCAACTTTCGAGAGGCCAAGCACCTTACCGTTGGGCAGGTAGGCGACATGTGCCTTACCGATGAAGGGCAGCATGTGATGCTCACAAAGCGAATAGAGCTCTATGTTCTTGACCAGCACCATCTCGCTATTACTGGAGCTGAACAGTGCGCCGTTTGTGACTTCCTCGAGCGTCTGCTGGTAACCCTTACACAGGTACTGCATGGCTTTTGCTGCGCGCTTGGGCGTGTCGAGCAGGCCCTCGCGGTTAACGTCCTCGCCCAGTTGGCCAAGGATCGCGGTGTAATGTGTTTCCAGTGACATGAGACTACCTGCAGGCTTGCAATATAAAGCGCGAATGCGAAGGTTAGGGGGTCGATGGCTCAGCTGCAAGCAGCAAGCGTTTCGCTAGAGGTTTGGATGAGAAGCACCCCATTATTCATCGCGGCCTTCGAGCATGGTCCGCTTGAGCATCACATACACGGCACCAGTACCGCCGTGTCTTGGCACGCAAGACGTGAAACCCAGCACCTGGGGGTGCTGGCGTAGCCATGTGTTGACATGGCTCTTGATCATCGGCCGCTTACCGTCTTTCCGCGCGGCTTTTCCATGGGTCACGCGCGTACAGCGAATCTCGAATTTGCAGGCTTCAGCAAGAAAATCCCAGAGCAGCTCGCGTGCTTTTTCGACACTGAGGCCATGCAGATCCAGGCTACCCTCGAAAGGGATCTGGCCGGCTTTCAGCTTGCGCATCTGGCTGTCCTGAACGCCGTCTCGCACCCAGTACAATTCGTCCTCAGCGGACACATCTATTACAAACTGATCTGAGAGCCCATCTATTCGAGTCTCACCGTCATTAATCGAGGCATTGGCGCGCCGGGTAGCCAGCTGTGCCTTGTTGCTCCTCGGTTTGCCGGTATCCGCTCGGTCATGCTCAATCGGCTTGACTCCGCGAACGGCCGATTTGAACAGGGAAAAATCGTCGTCTTGCATAGCGCCTCCGCAGTTGCCCGCGATTTTACCCCAAAGCCTCAGCCTGGACTGCTCATCAGAAGGAGGTTGGAGAAGTCTTCAGCGCTTCTTTTTCAGCCGCGGCGACATGCTCAGCCCGCTGGGTTCGCGCAGCCGGCGATGCACGCTGCGCCGAATCAGCGTGCCAACTAGCATCAGCACCATGCCTAAAATCAGCAACGTCATTGCAGCTTGACGATCGAGCCGCAGGCTGGCGAAAGCTTCAAGGCCGTCAAACAGCGACGCCACTCCAACAACACTGAAAAGAACCCCCGAGACGATCAAGACCAGACCGAGCGCAGCAGCGAGCCGCGAGCCCCAGCTGCGCTGTCGTTTGGGGCGGAGACGGCGAGCGTCGAAACCATCGGTTCGTTTCATTCCGGTTGCCTCTTGCGACAGCTATGGCCGGGAGGTTGCGGTCAGGGAATTCGATACGTGCGGCGCGCTGAGGTTTGGCCGGCTTATGCCAATGCCTTGGCGTCTGACACGCAGACTGCGAAGTTATCGGCGAGAATCGTCATCTCCATACGATGCACCTCGGCGGCGGCGATGGCCCCTTCGGCCATCGGTAGATCGCGGGTGGCGCAGGCCTTGTCAACGATAGTGCAGCGATATCCGTAATCCTTGGCAGCACGGATCGTTGTACTCACGCTTGAATGGGTCATGAATCCGCAGACGATGAGATCGAGACGACCATGCTGTTGCAGCAGTTCGTGCAGCTTCGTGCCGGCAAACGCGTTGGGCAGTGTCTTGCCTATCACGGTTTCGCCTGGAAGCGGTGCCGCTTCCGGCATTATCTGACCGCGCAATCCCTGAGGATCGAACAGTCCGCCCGGAATGCCCAGGTGGTGCACATGCACGATGGGCGCGCCAGCCGCGCGGGCAGCGGCCAACAGCGTGCTGATCTGTTCAAGTGCCGAGCCAAGATTCGGTAATGCGAGGGTCCCTGTCCGGTACTCTTCCTGAACGTCGATAACGATAAGCGTCGCGTTGGCCAGAGTCGCCGGTGCATAACTGCGGCCACTGAGCTGAAGCATGGTCTGTGGCTTGGACATGACTGACTCCTTGTTCTGAGAGGGGCATGATTGTGGCGCCAGTGGCGCGAGATGTGAACAGCCAATAGATCATGAATTCGTCATATAGATTGCTGGCCGAATGTTATTTCGCCGCGCAAAGCTGCATCGCCCACGATACATGCGTGGTCATCAGCTAAACTGCCGCCCTTTTTAGAGGAGATGCCCCGTGACTGCTTCGCCTTCCCAATTGCGTACCTTGCGTGATCATATCCGCTGGGCTGTCAGCCGCTTTCATGCCGAACATTTGTTCTTCGGCCATGGTACCGACAACGCATGGGATGAGGCCCGCCAACTGGTACTTGGTGCTTTGCATCTACCTTGGGAGATCGCAGATAGCTACCTGGATTGCCGACTGGAAAAGGATGAGCGTGAGCATTTGCAGGGCTTGTTGCGGCGGCGAATCGAGCAACGCATTCCCACCGCCTACCTGCTTGGCCAGGCCTGGTTCTGCGGTCTTCCCTTCATTGTCAACGACCAGGTATTGATTCCCCGCTCCCCGATCGGGCAGTTGATCGAGCGTCGCTTCGAGCCGTGGTTAGCAAAGGAGCCGGCGCGAATCCTCGATCTTTGTACGGGTTCGGGTTGCATAGGTATTGCCTGTGCCTATGAGTTTCTCGACGCGGAAGTGGTGCTGGCCGATCTATCCTTCGAAGCGCTGGAGGTCGCCAACCGCAACATTGAGCAGCACGGCCTTGAAGATCGGGTCTACACGGTGCAGGGAGATGGTTTCGAAGGGTTGCCCAAGCAGCGCTTCGACCTCATTGTCTCCAATCCTCCCTATGTGGACGCCGAGGATTTCGCCGACATGCCCGCTGAGTTTCATCATGAGCCTGCGCTAGGATTGGCCTGCGGTGAAGATGGGCTCGATCTCGTAAGAAGAATGCTGGCCGAGGCGGCGGACCACCTGACGGAGACCGGTAGCCTCGTCGTCGAGGTCGGCAATAGTCAGGTCCATGTAGAGGCGCTGTATCCGGAGGTGGACTTCACTTGGCTGGAGTTCACTGAAGGCGGCCACGGCGTATTTCTGCTTGCTGCCCGTCAGTGTCGGGAGTATCAGGCGCTATTCCGCGAGCGGCTTGTGCGATAGCAGGTTGGCAGAGGTCGATGTCAGCGGGTTGCGATCCAGATCAGCAGCCCAGCCTGGAATAGAGCAAAGACGACCAGGCAGGCGATGGTGAACCGGAGGGTGCCGTCCTCCCGGCGAAGCTTGCTCAAGCGTTCCTGAATGTCGCGAATCCGGTTTTCCTGCTCGAGCAGATTGCGGTCAGCTAGTTCGAGCATTGCCGCGGCGTCCTGCAGATCGATGACTTGAACCTTCTCGCTATTCCAGTCGGGCCGCAACGCACTGACACGAGGCGCACTGTAGGTTGCCTTGACCTGCTGGGACTCAGGATAAACGACATCGAAGCCCTGGCTCAGCAGGCACTGATCCCGCCGCAAGCGCGCGTCCTCTGCGTTTATATCCTTGCCCGGCAGGGCGCCACCCTCAACCAGATAGTGCGCCCAGCGTTTTTGGGCCCAGCGTACGCCCTGCGCGATCAGAAAGCGTCCGAGGCCGCGGTTTACCGGCTCCAATCGAAGACCTGTATCGGGTCCGAAGCGCAGCTCCTTGGCGCGATGGTCTGCCCAGATCTCAAGCACATTATGCTGCTTCGAGGTCAACTGGCCCGGTTGCCTTACGTAGAGCTTCAACAGGCTCTGCTGTGGCGTATGCCGCTCGACTTGAGCCAACTCCACGAACCTTAGCGGGCGAGCTCCAGTTTCACGATCAGTGGGCAGGGGAGACAGGCGAAGCAGCCGGAAACGATCCGGGGCAACCTCGGCCCATGGATGTGGCTGGGCAGGGGGAGGTGTTTGGGCTTCGCTTTCGGTAGTGTCTAGAGAATCGGTCATCTCGGCGTCCATGGCCTTCGCGGTAGTGGCGTTGCGGCAGGCAACTAGCGTATCGGCCGAAATCACGCTAACTGGATGCTGGCAATACGCTATGGGTGCGGAGGAACTGAATGATCCGATCCGGCAGGGCACGAGCTATGGGCAACTCGGGCTGATTGTAGGTGACCATCTGTTGGGCGTGCTCCTTGCTGGTGATGCGCAACACATGGCCCATCCCTTCTATAAGCGCCAGCTCAGCATCTGGTCTGGCCCGGTTAAGTAAAACAGCGTCCAGCGGCTCAACCTGGATGTCGTGAGTGCCTTGAATGATCAACGCTGGCGCTGTGGTCCCAGCGAATGCTCCAGACGGGTCCTGCCGAAACAGAGATATCAGGTACGGCTGCACGCTGGGGCGAAACAGAATCTGTAGAACGTCGGGCACCTGCTGGTGAACTCTTCCTGCCTTGAGCTCGTCGATCAGGTAGTTTGCGGTTGCCAGTAGTGACGGGGGCAAGCGGCCCTGAAGCTGCTCGCGCAGTAGCGTGTCGATCGAGCGACCACTGCCTGCGAGCGTGATCAGGGCAGCCGGCTTCACCGTGGGCTCGGCCAGGCTGGCTATCAACGCACCCTCGCTGTGACCAATCAGTACGACCGATGAAAATCGCGGGTCAGCCTGCAACTGCTTCGCCCAGGCCACTGTATCATCAACATAATCTTCTACGGCTAGTTCGCTCTCATTGGGCGCCAGGGCGCTGCTCTGGCCAACTCCACGCTTGTCGTAGCGAAGACTGGCGACGCCGCTCCTGGCTAGGGCGTGTGCCAGCCGCTTGAGACTGTCGTTGCGGGCCATAGGGTTGTTGCCATCTCTGTCGGTCGGGCCCGAACCGGCAATGAGCAGGGCGACCGGCACGGGCGCATCGGTTTTCGGCAGCACCAAGCTGCCCTGGAGACGGCCATCCGGTACCTCAAGGCTCATCTCCAGATTTTGTAGCCTCTGGGCTTGGGCTTGGGCTTGGGCGAGAGCGGGGAGCATATTGATAAGTGTGAGCAATATGAGAAAACGCATGAGCTAGGATCAACCATCGCGAAGCGGGTGAAAGCGGGGCGAGGACAGTGTTTCGCTGCCCATGAGTATGCGCCGGCTCCTGAAACAGTGAAACCTGCAGCGGCTCGGGTATACTTCGGCCCCCTCTTTAGGTCGATCGCGGAGCGCCCTGCATGTCCGGCAATACTTACGGCAAGCTGTTCACCGTTACCACGGCTGGCGAAAGCCATGGGCCGGCACTGGTCGCGATCGTCGATGGCTGTCCGCCAGGCCTGGAACTGAGTGTCGCGGATCTGCAGCGCGACCTTGATCGGCGCAAGCCTGGTACCAGCCGACACACTACTCAGCGCCAGGAAGCTGATGAGGTCGAGATTCTTTCTGGTGTATTCGAAGGGCGCACGACCGGCTGCCCCATCGGTTTGCTTATCCGCAACACCGACCAGAAATCCAAGGACTATTCGGCGATCAAGGATCAGTTCCGTCCTGCTCACGCCGACTACAGTTATCACCACAAGTACGGCCTGCGTGACTACCGCGGCGGTGGACGCAGTTCAGCGCGTGAAACGGCCATGCGCGTTGCGGCCGGAGCCATTGCCAAAAAGTACCTGGCGACCCTCGGAATTCAGGTGCGCGGCTACATGAGCCAGTTGGGGCCAATCGAAATCCCGTTCAGGACCTGGGACAGCGTCGAGCAGAACGCATTCTTCAGTCCGGACCCGGACAAGGTCCCCGAGCTTGAGGCTTATATGGACCAGTTGCGTCGTGATCAGGATTCGGTCGGCGCGAAGATCACTGTCGTTGCCGAAGGTGTCCCGCCGGGACTAGGCGAACCGATCTTCGACCGTCTCGATGCTGAGCTGGCACATGCCCTCATGAGCATTAACGCGGTGAAGGGCGTTGAGATCGGTGCCGGCTTTGCCAGCGTCGCCCAGCGTGGGACAGAGCATCGTGATGAGATGACCCCGGGCGGGTTTCTCTCGAACAATGCAGGTGGTGTTCTGGGGGGCGTTTCGTCAGGCCAGCCGATTATCGCGCATCTGGCGCTTAAACCGACATCGAGCATCACCACACCGGGTCGCTCCATCGACATTGACGGGAACCCAGTGGAGGTTATTACCAAAGGCCGCCATGATCCATGCGTAGGTATCCGCGCTACACCCATTGCTGAGGCGATGATGGCGATCGTTTTGCTGGATCAGCTACTGCGCCACCGCGGCCAAAATGCCGATGTGCTCGTCGCTACGCCAGTGCTAGGACAGCTCTGAGCGTGATATTGGAGCCTGGAGCGGGTGACCGGGCAGACTATTTGCTCCGGTACTGATTCCACCGGCCACTGACTCATGGCTCCTCGCTTATGGCCGCTCTGATTCCATACTGGCGTTTATCCGGTTTCTACTTCTTCTACTTTGCGCTGCTTGGCTCGGCGGCGCCGTTCCTAGGCCTCTACTTCAATCACCTTGGCTTTAGCGCCGAGCGTATTGGCGAGTTGGTCGCCATCCCCATGTTGATGCGCTGTGTGGCCCCGAATCTTTGGGGTTGGCTGGGTGATACGACTGGCCAGCGCCTCACGATCGTGCGTATCGGTGCGGTCTGCACGCTGGTTTCGTTCAGTTTGATCTTCATCAGTAAAAGCTACGCCTGGTTGGCTCTGGTGATGGCGCTGCATGCGTTCTTTTGGCACGCCGTTTTGCCGCAGTTTGAAGTCATCACACTGGCGCACCTCCACAGGCAGCCGTCTCGCTACAGTCAAATCCGCCTGTGGGGCAGCATCGGGTTCATCGCGGCGGTCGTCGGCCTTGGTGCGCTGTTCGAGCGTTTGAGCCTCGATATTTACCCTGTGGCGGTCATGGTGGTGATGGCCGGGATCGTGATCAGCAGTGTCTGGGTTCCCGATGCGGTGCCTGAAGTACGTACCGAGCCGGAAGGGCAAGGCGGCTTTTTACGTCAGCTATGCCGACCGGGCGTATTGGTGTTTTTCGTCTGCGTCGGTCTGATGCAGGTCAGCCATGGCCCCTACTACACCTTCTTTACGATTCATCTCGAAGCGCTTGGGTATGGTCGCGGTACGATCGGCCTGCTATGGGCGCTGGGCGTCGTAGCTGAAATCCTGATTTTTCTGATAATGGCTGCGCTACTGAAACGCTTTTCGCTGCGCCAGGTTCTTGCCGCTAGTTTCCTGCTGGCAGCGCTGCGCTGGCTACTGCTGGGCACGCTGGCTGATCATTTGAGTGTGCTGCTGGTCGCCCAGCTGATGCATGCCGCGACATTTGGGAGCTTTCACGCAGCGGCTATCCATTTCGTACAACGTAGTTTCGGCCACAGGCAGCAAGGGCAGGGGCAGGCGCTATATGCGACGCTGGCCGGCGTGGGAGGGGCGCTGGGTGCACTTTACTCTGGCTACACCTGGGCCAGCCTTGGGCCTGTGTGGACCTTTGCCATCGCCAGTCTGGCCGCCTTGACCGCTGCCATTATCATTGTCATTCCAACCCGGACGCGGGCGTGACTGATTTCGTTATTACAGCATGACCGAGGGCGGCTCAGCAGTTAAGCGAGGCCTTCCTAGACGGATGGGATCATTGGCGTCTGAATGATTTGCACACATACACTTTTGACAAGCCAGGGTGCAGCCATTCCCAGGCTGGAGAGAAATCAGCATGAGCATCCTTAGTGTTTATCTGGACAGTGCACCCGAGCAACCGCTGAAGGTGCTCACTCACCTGGAGGATATCGCCAGCACTCTGGCCGAAGCCGGTATTCACATCGAGCGCTGGGAAGCGAGAGCAACCCTGAGCGCGGGAGCAAGTTCCGAAGAGGTCATCGCAGCCTATCGTCCTCAGATAGAGCAGCTGATGAAGGAGCGCGGTTACGTCGCGGTTGATGTAATGAGCGTGAACCGCAATCACCCACAGCAGGCGGAACTGCGCGCCAGGTACCTCGAAGAGCAGAGACAGGGCGGGGATGAGCTGCGATTCTTCGTTGTAGGGAGAGGGTTGTTCATGCTGCATCTCGACGACAAGGTCTATGCGGTGCTGTGCGAGAGGAATGATCTGATCTCGGTTCCAGCCGGAACCCGCCACTGGTTCGATATGGGCGAAGACCCTCGTATCGTCGCCATTCGCCTGTTCAACACGCTCGATGGATGCCAGGCAGCGTTCACCGGCGACGATATTGCTGGCCGCTTTCCGCGTCTGGATGATTGAGCGCAGCGATAGGTAGCCTCCGAACGCTGGTTGATGGCGTGGCTGGCAGGGGCTTCGGGGCGTTCTCCCCCTCGTCATGCCTGCGCTCGGCGCAGCAGGCGGACCAGCGTACTGAACCCTCATACAGCCCAGGCATCCTAATTACGAATTCACTGTAATCTGGAGCCTTGTCATGACCGATGCATTCGGCGGTATCTTTGGTCTGCTCATCCTCGCATTGGATATCTGGGCCATCGTAAGCGTGTTACGCAGCGACAGCACCACCGGCAAAAAGGCCCTTTGGGTCCTGTTGATCGTCATCCTGCCGGTATTGGGACTGATCATCTGGGGCATCATGGGACCACGCGGCAACCGCCCGGACGACCGTAACCTGAGGCCCTGATCCATGGAAACATGGAGTACGGTGCTAGCCCTGGTGGTACTGGCGGCCGATGTGCTGGCTATCGTGCAGGTCTGGCGAAGCCGAATCGAGGTAGGTCGTAAGATCATCTGGAGCCTGGTCATCGTATTGCTGCCCGTCGTGGGACTGATCATGTGGTGCCTGGCAGCAACGCATGTCGCTAAGGTCCGGCTGTAGCGTGCGCGTCGCCGTCACCGTTGCGCTGCTGTTTTGGCTCAGCATCGGCTGGGCAGGTGACGAAGCAGCATGGGCAGCGCTACGCGAGGGCCGCGCCGCGCTACTCATGCGACATGCCACAGCGCCAGGCATCGGCGATCCGCCTGGCTTCGAGTTAGAAGATTGTTCGACGCAACGCAATCTGAATGAGGCAGGGCGCCAGCAGGCACGGCGGTGGGGTGAGCTGCTGCGACAAAACGGTATTGCCGAGCCGAGATTATTCAGCAGTCGTTGGTGTCGGGCGTTGCAGACAGGAGAGCTGATCGGAATTGCTCCGGTGGAACCCTTGCCCGTTCTGGACTCGTTTTTTGCTGAGTCGGATAAGAAAGGACAGCAGACCCAGGCTTTGCGCAATTTTCTCGACTCCCTGACCGGGGCGTCACCCGTTGTATTGGTCTCTCATCAGGTCAACATTACAGCGTTAACTGGCGTATTCCCTCGATCGGGTGAGGCACTGATACTGGCGCTGCCTCTCAGCCATCCACCTAAGGTGCTGGCGACGATCTCGCCGCCTTAGCCTGCAGCGACATTGGTGTAGTTCCGCCAGATGTGCACGGCCGCGTAAGCCCGCCAGGGTCGCCACTGCTCCGATCGTATCAGCAGTTCCTTGGGCGTGATGCCATTGGCGCCCCACAATGGGGCTTTAAGCAGCCCAAGATCGGTAGCCGGAAAAGCGTCCGGTTCGCCGAACCCTCGTAGCGCAATGTATTCGGCCGTCCAGGGCCCGATTCCAGGTAGCTCACACAGCCGACGTATCAAGGCACCTGGTCCATTATCGATCCGTAGATCAAGTGCGCCATTGGCCACAGCGGAAGCCAGTCGTTGTAGTGTTGCAACCCGTCTAGCCGGCATACCGATGCTGTCCAGCGTTGCAGAGGCAATGATCTGCGGGCTTGGGAACAGCTTGAACAAGGTCGCAGGCCCCGTTCCCTGAGCGCAGAGCCATGTCGGTCCATGTCGCTCAACCAAGCGTCGCGTAATGGTTACGGCTGCCTTCACCGTGACCTGCTGGCCAATGACTGCGCGCACGGCCTGCTCGAAAGGATCGAAGGCGCAGGGCAGGCGCAGCCCTGGTTCGGCGGTGACCAGAGGCAGGAGTAGCGGGTCCGCAGCGAGATGCCGGCTTATGGCTGTAGGGTCTGCATCAAGATCAAACATCTTGCGGACGCGATGCGTGAGCGTAAAAGCGTGATCGATCAGCGATTCACTGATGTTCAGTTCGACTACGGATTGCCCCGGTAGCGGCCTCACGCTTATCCAACCTACCGAGCCATCGATGCTGACGGTTCGGCAATAGTGATCGGGTGCCAGTGTTTCGACACCAGGCAGAAGGCGTGGCGCGAAGTACTCGTGGAATTGATGCCAGCCCCACGGCGCCATGAATCGAAGGTAGAAGGTAAGCATGTGAGGACAATAGCCAGCGATGATGGCGCTGTCTTCACGATACCGGCTTTGAAAGCGGCTACGTTTGATCTGTCATACGACCAAAGTAGAATGCGGCGCTTCGTCAAGAGTGCTGCGCGGGCCGCATGCGCTTCCGATTGCGAACCCATAGGAGTCATCCCATGAGCGATTATCAGGAAACTCTGTACGAGGGATATGGCCAGCGCTTCAAAATCGACAAGCTGCTGCATGAGGCTAAGACGGAGCATCAGCATCTAGTTATTTTCGAAAATGCTCGTATGGGTCGCGTGTTGTCGCTCGACGGGGTCATACAGACCGCCGAGGCAGACGAGTTCATCTATCACGAGATGCTGGCACATGTACCGATTCTGGCTCATGGGCTGGCGCGGCGTGTGTTGATCATCGGTGGCAGCAACGGCGGCGTGCTACGTGAGGTTACCAAACACCGGGATGTGGAACGTGTCATCTTGGTCGTAGGTGATGGTTCACTTGTCGAGCTCTGCAAGGAATTTCTGCCAGAACATTCGAAGGGCGCTTTCGAGGATCCGCGGCTGTCGTTGGTGAATGACGATGTTATGCGTTTCGTCGAGACGACCGACGAGACGTTCGATGTAATCATTTCCGATACGCCCCATCCAATCGGGCCTGGTCACGCTCTGTTTTCGGAAACGTTCTTTCAAGCGTGCCGGCGATGCCTCGGCGAGGGCGGCGTTCTGGTTGCGCAGAATGGCGCTCCGTTCATGCAACTGGACGAAGTGCAGGCCACCGCAAGGCGATTGACTGGATTATTCCCAGACTGGCATTTCTACCAGGCCGCAGCCCCAACCCATATCGGCGGCGCCATGACGTTCGCTTGGGCCGCATGTGATTCGAGCAGTCGCAAGCTTTCACTTGAGATTCTGAATCAGCGTTTCGCCGGCAGCGGAATCGTCACTCGTATTACAATCCGCATGTTCCTGTTGGTTCGTTCGCGTTGCCCCAATATGTTCTGCATGCGATCAGCAGGCCGAATAACGACTGACGCGGAACAATGCTGATCCGCGTTTATACCCAGCTCGTGCACTTCGAGGCCGGGTCTTCCTGACCGGTGAAAGCTGAACGCGGGCGTTGCAGCTACGATTCAGACGTCGTATGTTCAAACGGCAACTACGTCTCGCGCCCAGCTTCGCCTTGTTGGCCATCCGGTCATAGGTGTGGCAGCCAGCGATTCGTAGTCGCATCGCATCGAACTCCTTGGCGCTGCAGGAGCCTATTGAAAATGCACTGGGCTACTTGTCTTTTGCCGCTTCGGTTTTCACAAACAACCTGGTACCCAGTGACTGGCTGCTCAGCCTTATCCGTAATGAGGTAACGCAAGGGCTTTCCATTACCAAATCGTCATCCATGAGTGAGAGGAGGTTGTTTTATGAGTACCACCTTCCATGAGGATGTAAGCAGCAATGTTCTTCTGAGGATGAAAGAGGGTGGCTTCGATTTTGCCCGCGTCCATCCGATAGAGTTCTATGCCGTGTTTCCTGATCGTGAACGTGCTTGCGCCGCGGCCAGCAATTTCCGGGGCGAATGCGTCAATACACAAATTGCACCGCGTGACGACGGCGCCTGGGACCTACAGGTCAGCAAGGTGATGTATGCAACTTTCGATGGTATTGGTGACTTCGAACAGGACCTGGAGAACCTGGTCGAACCGCTGGGTGGTGTGCTTGACGGTTGGGGCGTAACTCAGGAGCTATCCGGCTGCGCTGTCTGACGTTCACTCTTCAAGCAAGGCCGAGTCCGCTCTGCAGTGCCTGGTCCCATGGCGGGACCGGGCCAAAGCGTCCCTTCAAAAACTCCAGCAACAATCGGCTGCGCGAATCGGCTTCTCGGGTCAGACGTAAGGCATAGATTCCGCTAGGTTCGGGTTCTGGCAAGCCTCGTTCACAGAACAGCGGTAGCAGATCGCCCCGTAGCAGATGGTCGCTAATCAGCCAGGTTGGGAGGTGAGCGACGCCGAGGCCCGCCAGCGTGCCAGCAAGCAGCGCTTCCGCATTATTAGCGACCATTCTTACCCGTTTGGGCCGTAACAACTGTCGTTTCCCTTCGTGCTCGAATCGCCATGCGTGCGGCGGCGCCAACGCATCCCAATCCAGCCCATCATGCTCCGGCAATTCAGCAACGGTTCGTGGCAAGCCTCGCCGCTGCAGGTAGCTCGGGCTTGCGCAGACAATACGCGTCAATGGCGCCAGCGGCGTCGCAACAAGGCGTGTATCCGCGAGCGGGCCGATGCGTAACACAAGATCAACCTCGCTTAGGTGTTCACCTTGCAGATCGACAAAGCTGTCTATCAGGCGTAGCTGAATATCGACCCCCGAATACGCTTGCAAGAACTCCGCAAGCGCCGGCGCCAGATGTCTGCGTCCGAAAGGAGCCGGTGCATCGATACGGATACGCCCTTCGGGTGCGGTTTGCAGTGAGCTCATCTCGGCGCGGGCCAGCTGCAGCTCTTGAACGATGCGCCTTGCTCGTTCGGCAAATGCATGACCGGCAGCGGTGGGCTTGATCGAGTGATTGCTGCGACTGACCAGCTTGCAACCCACTGAGCGTTCCAAGGCATCTATCCGGCGTGCAACCGAAGAGGGTGCTAGTGCACGCAATCGACCCGCTGCAGAAAAGCTACCGGTGTCGATAACGTCGATGAACAGCTTGAACTGATCGGTAAGCGCGTTGGTGTCCATGGGCTCGCTCTGTTTTGCATAAGTTGCAAAGCGATTGTGCGCGCTTGTGCATATGCTTGCCAGGCAATGCTAAGTAGCATTGCGGTTTTCGTGGGAGGCGTCATGGATCTGGTTGGATTCGTGCTGAACGTGGTGCTGGGGCTAGCGTTAGGAACGCTTGGTGGGCTGTTCGGCATAGGTGGTGGATTGATCGCGATTCCGGTGCTCGGTGTGTTATTCAATCTCGACCAACAGGTGGCGCAGGGCACTGCCCTGGTCATGGTAGTACCCAACGTCCTGCTCGCCATTTGGCGTTATCACCAGCGCAACCGCATTGATATTCGACACGCGGCGACGTTGGGCATCGCCAGTTTCGGTTTCGCCATTGTCGGCGCTGCGGTGGCCGTATCCCTGGATGCTGAGCGCATGCGGATCGCCTTTGTCGGCTTTCTGGTCGCCCTGGCTGTCTACACGTTGTCCCGCGTGTTCTTTCGGCCCCCATCCGGCGGAAACGAACTGCGCCACCCCTGGCCCTGGTTGGGCGTGCTGGGCGCCGGTGCGGGGGCGCTGGGTGGCTTGTTTGGCGTAGGCGGTGCGGTACTCGCAACGCCGGTGCTCACAGCAGTATTTGGAACGTCACAAGTGGTGGCGCAGGGCCTTTCGCTGTCACTGGCCGCACCAAGTACCGCTGTCACGCTGGTTACCTACGCTACCCACGGTCAGGTCAACTGGATGTTGGGCTTACCTCTCGCTATTGGGGGGCTGTTGAGCATCAGTCTGGGTGTCAAGCTGGCGCATGCGCTACCAGAGCGGATGTTGCGTCTGCTATTCAGCGGCTTCCTGCTGCTGAGTGCTGTCCTGCTGGCGTTGGAAGTCTGAAACGCTCATGTCACCTATGCTTTAGGTCACAGCGTGGGTCGGCCCACGGCGGATCTCCCGACGCGCGCTTCGCACCAGGCGGATAGTCAGCAGGATCGCGGCGCAGCTCAGGCCGGCTATCAGGCCTTGCCACAGCCCGGCCGGGCCATTGGGGGCGCCGATCCTGTCCGTAAGCCCGAGCAGATAGCCCACCGGGAGGCCGATGCCCCAGTAGGCGAAGAGCGTGAATATCATGGTCATGTGCGTGTCCTGATAGCCTCGGAGGGCGCCCGCGGCTGTCACCTGCACCACATCTGAAAACTGGAAAAGCGCGGCGTAGAAGAACAGGCCGGAGGCGACCGTAATAACCGCCGGGTCGGTTGTGTAGATGCGTGCGATCGGCTCGCTGAACACCAGCATGGTACCCGCCGAGAAGCAGGCATAAACCAGACTCGAAGCTATTCCCAGCCCGGCAACGAAGCGCGCATCTCTTGGGGCACCGCGCCCCAGCGCCTGGCCGATACGTACGGTAATGGCCATGCCCAGCGAAAGCGGAATCATGAAGATCAAAGATGTGAAATTCAGCGCGATCTGGTGCCCGGCCACGACGGTCGCACCTAGCCCGCCGATCAGCAACGCGATGACGGAGAAGATGCTTGCTTCGGCAAAGACTGCGACTCCGATGGGCACGCCAACGGAAAGCAGGTGGCTCAACACTGACCATTCCGGCCAATCGAAACGGGCGAACAAGCCGCTTGACTGGTAATAGTCTGCGCGGCGCACCCAGAACAGCATCGCCATGAGCATGAAGCACATGACCACCGCGGTTGCCCAGCCGCAACCGACCCCGCCCAGGGCAGGTAGCCCCAATTTGCCATAGATAAAGATGTAATTGAGGGGGATGTTCAACATCAGCGCAAGGATGCCCACCACCATGCTAGGTCGGGTGTGGCCGAGACCATCGCTGTAACAGCGTAGTACCTGGTACAGCGCCACCGCAGGAAACCCGCAAGCGACAGCACGCAGGTAGGCCATGGTGGGGTCGATCAGTATCGGTTCGACCGCCATGAGGTGCAGCACCGGTTCGGCGTTCCACATCAGCACTGCGAACAGCGTGCCCACACCCAGACCCATCCACAGGGCCTGGCGTACTACCGGACCGATCTGTGCGTGCTGATCTTGACCGAAGTGGCGAGCGACGTTGGGGGTCGTCGCCAGGATGATTCCGGTCACCAGCAAAAATACCGGCACCCAGATCGAGTTGCCCAGTGCGACCGCAGCAAGGTCGTGCGGGCTGACGCGGCCGGCCATCAGGGTATCGACAAAGCCCATGGCGGTGTTTGCCAATTGAGCGATCATCATTGGCAGGGCGAGAGCGAGTAGGGTTCGCAGTTCCACGCGAACCCTCTGGAGTCTCAACTCGGTGGGCATTGCTGGCGTCCGGATTGTATACAGAAGCCGCCTAGTCTACGACGCGACGGAGGCCGGCGTGAAGGCAGCAGAGCGGCGCGACCCAGTCTAGAATGGAGAATCAAAGACGGAGTTCCGCAATGCACATCCTGGCTGACGAAAACATTCCTCTGGTCGAACCTTTCTTTGCCGAGTATGGCGAGATTCGCCGTATGCCCGGGCGGAGCATCAACAAGGCGGCCGTTGCCGGGGCTGACGTACTGCTGGTTCGTTCAGTAACCCGAGTTGATCGAGAGCTGCTGGAAGGCAGTGCGGTTCGCTTCGTGGGCACTTGCACCATTGGAACCGATCACCTGGACATCGACTTTTTCGAGGAAAGTGGAATTAGCTGGGCCAGCGCGCCGGGGTGTAATGCACGGGGTGTCGTCGACTACGTGCTTGGTAGCCTCCTGGCATTGGCCGAAGGCGAGGGCGCAGATCTGGGAAAACGCCGTTATGGTGTGGTCGGTGCCGGTGAGGTCGGAGGCAGACTGGTGGAGGTTCTGCGTGGTCTGGGCTGGAACGTCCGTGTTTGCGACCCCCTGCGCCAGGCTCGCGAGCTGGGAGAGTTCGTCGGGCTGGATGAAGTTCTCGCCGAGTGCGACGTGATCAGTTTACACACACCCTTAACGCTTGACGGTGAGCACTCGACCTTTCATCTATTGGATCGGACTCGCCTGGAACAGCTGCGCCCAGGCACCTGGCTGATCAACGCGTCCCGTGGTGCCGTGGTCGACAACGCGGCCCTGCGCGAACAGCTGGCGATGCGGCCGGATATTCAGGCAGTGCTCGACGTCTGGGAGGGGGAGCCGCAGGTGGATGTCGAGCTGGCCGAGCTGTGCTGGATCGCCACGCCGCACATTGCAGGTTACAGCCTGGATGGGAAGCTGCGCGGAACGGCCCAGATCTACGAAGCGTTCTGCGCTACCAAGGGTCTGGAGCCGAAAATCGAGCTGGTAGATCTGATACCGTCAGCGCCCCTACGAGGCTTGTCGTTTGACGCTTCTGCTCAACCGGACGAACTACTGACGACAATTTGCCGGTCCGTTTATGACCCGCGCCGCGATGACGCTGCCTTTCGCCGCAGTCTGAGCCTGAGCGAGGAGGAGCGTCGAGCGGCGTTCGATCAGTTGCGCAAGCAGTACCCGCCGCGTCGGGAGATAGATGGGTTGCAGGTCGAGATTGCCGGCGGCCAACCCCGGCTCGAGAAGGTTGTGCGAGCCCTTGGCGCGATCCAGAAACGTTAGACGAGCGGGGCCGCGTTTGCCTCACGTGCTGCCGTGTCGGACGACAGGCCGGATGCAATTTGCGGCCTGCTCCGCTAGGATTAGCCGCTCTCTGCTTTGTTCCGCGATGGTGTTATGAGTTATCAGGTACTCGCCCGCAAATGGCGTCCGCGCTCGTTCCGCGAAATGGTCGGCCAGACGCATGTGCTCAAGGCTCTGATCAACGCGCTGGACAACCAGCGGTTGCACCATGCTTATCTGTTCACCGGTACTCGTGGGGTAGGCAAGACCACCATCGCGCGGATCATTGCCAAGTGCCTCAATTGCGAAACCGGCATCAGTTCTACCCCCTGCGGCGTATGCTCGGTCTGTCGCGAAATCGACGAGGGTCGGTTCGTCGACCTTATTGAAGTGGACGCCGCGAGCCGCACCAAGGTCGAAGATACTCGGGAATTGCTGGATAACGTCCAGTACGCCCCCAGCCGCGGTCGCTACAAGGTCTACCTGATCGACGAAGTGCACATGCTCTCGTCGCACTCATTCAACGCGCTGCTCAAGACGCTTGAGGAGCCGCCGCCACACGTCAAGTTTCTGCTCGCTACCACGGACCCGCAAAAGCTGCCGGTGACCATTCTGTCGCGCTGCCTGCAGTTCTCGCTGAAGAACATGCCGCCCGAACGTGTCGTGGAACACCTGACGCACGTGCTTGGCGTCGAGCAGGTGCCCTTCGAGGAGGATGCACTCTGGTTGCTCGGCCGTGCCGCAGACGGGTCAATGCGCGACGCCATGAGCCTGACTGACCAGGCTATTTCCTTTGGCGAAGGCAAGGTGCTCGCTGCTGACGTGCGCAGCATGCTTGGCACGCTGGATCATGGCCAGGTCTATGGCGTGCTGCAGGCACTGTTGGAGGGTGACGCCCGAGGAGTACTCGAAGCGGTGCGCCATCTGGCAGAACAGGGCCCCGATTGGGGCGGCGTGCTTGCCGAAATGCTCAATGTCCTGCACCGCGTCGCTGTTGCCCAGGCTCTGCCGGATGCGGTGGATAACGGGCAAGGCGACCGCGACAGGGTGTTGGCGCTGGCCCAGGCATTACCCGCCGAGGACGTACAGTTCTATTACCAGATGGGCCTGATTGGGCGGCGAGATCTGCCGCTGGCCCCCGATCCGCGAAGCGGCTTTGAGATGGTTCTGCTGCGCATGCTCGCGTTTCGGCCCGCCGACAGTGAAGGCGCTCCGCGAACACCGCTAAAGACAGTCGGAATCAGTCAGGCCACGACTGATTCCAGACCAGCGGATGTGGCCGGTTCGGCAACTATGGCTGCGCCGGTTCTTGATCAGCCTCGGGGGGCGGTGGCCCAACCGGCAGCACCGGCTGATTCAGTTGAGCAATCGTCGAGCCCCGCGCCCGTTCTGGCGGGCAGCGTTGGCGAACCGGCTATAGCCACCGATCCGGCGGATACCGTTGCCGATAAGGCTATAGCACCCGACGGGGCGGATGCAGTTGCCGAACGCACGACAGCACCCGCTCCAGCAGATACCGTTTCCCGACTGGAGCCGGCATCTCCAACAGGCACGAAGCCTGTCCCCCCATCGGTCGAAACCGCGAACGCGGAAGTTGAGCCGATGTTAGTGGATGTGCCATGGAATGAGCCCCCAGATACGCCACCTGTGGCGGTGGAAAGCGAGGCGCTTGATCAATGGACAGAGCCTCTTGGCCAGCCCGCGCATCATGCTGCTGTAGTTGAAGTGAACGAGCCGGACGATGACGAGCCGCCGATCACTGACGAAGATTATTTCGAAGTCGAAACACAGGCGGAAGCCTACCTGGGTGGACTGGATGATTTCGAACCTGAACAGCAGATGGCCGAGCCGACACCTGCTATCGAGCCTGCGACCGGTCTGGCAGCCGAGTGGCTCGACATTTATCCAAAGCTTGGGCTAGGTGGGCTGACCGGAAGTATCGCAGCTAACTGCACCTTGATCGCCGTTGAAGGTGACCGCTGGCTCATGCATCTGGACCCGGCGCAGAGTGCGCTATTCAACGCCACTCAACATAGACGTCTGAACGATGCACTGAATCAATACCACGGGCGCACCTTGCAGCTGGATATCGAGTTGCAGACCCCTCGGCAAGAGACTCCGGCTCAGGCTGCTGCCCGACGCCGTGGCGAACGTCAGCGGGCCGCAGAACAATCGATCCAGGCAGACCCCGTAGTGCAACAATTGATGCAACAGTTCGCTGCCGTCATTCGCGACGGTACCATCGAACCCGTAGAACACTCTGAACCCTGATCCGAGGTGATCCCCATGATGAAAGGTGGCATGGCCGGCCTGATGAAGCAGGCGCAGCAGATGCAGGAAAAAATGCAGAAGATGCAGGAAGAGCTGGCCAATGCGGAAGTTACCGGTCAGTCCGGTGCTGGCTTGGTGAGCGTTGTGATGAACGGTCGACACGACGTCAAGCGCGTCAGTCTTGACGATAGCCTGATGCAGGAAGACAAAGAGATTCTTGAGGATCTGATTGCCGCTGCGGTAAACGACGCAGTTCGCAAGATCGAACAGAACAGCAAAGAGAAAATGGCCGGTATGACCGACGGCATGCAGTTGCCACCAGGTTTCAAAATGCCCTTCTGATTCTTCAAATGCCGTTCTGGCAGCCTGTCAGCGTTTCCGGTGAAGGTCGTTGAGATCAGCGACTTTCACCGGTCATGTCGCCTCCGTGAAAAATCTGCATCCTTGCTCCTCGCTTCGGTGAATCTATGTCCTTCAGTCCGCTCATTCGCCAACTCATCGACGCGCTACGCATCCTTCCAGGCGTGGGACAGAAAACGGCGCAACGTATGGCTCTGCAAATGCTTGAGCGCGACCGCAGCGGCGGACTGCGACTGGCTCAAGCACTGACACGGGCGATGGAGGAGGTGGGCTATTGCCGGCAATGCCGCACATTGAGCGAGGATGAACTTTGTCCGCAGTGCGCCGACCCACGGCGGGACGATACTCTGCTTTGCATAGTACAGAGTCCTGTGGATGTTTTTGCGGTAGAGCAGACCGGTTTTCGTGGGCGCTACTTTGTGCTCAAGGGGCACCTGTCTCCGCTCGATGGACTAGGGCCTGAAGCAATCGGCATCCCTGAACTCTTGGGGCGAGTGGCGGAGTCCAATTTCAGCGAAGCGATACTGGCTACTAACCCCACCGTGGAAGGCGAGGCCACCGCGCATTACATCGCCCAATTGCTGATACCCAAAGGTCTCACCCTCAGTCGCATCGCACATGGTGTGCCGTTGGGTGGTGAGCTTGATCTGGTGGATGGCGGCACGTTAGCTCACGCATTCGCAGGTCGAAAAACTATCACGCTGTAACCGTCTGAGCGCGCCTGAACATCCCCGAAGCCCGCCCCTTTCGTCCGGCTTATATAACCGCCTGTTCGCAGATTATGACTGCTCAGCAGTGTCTGGAGCGGGCCATTTCGTGTAAAGTTCTAAGCCATAAATCATTAATAACTAGATCGAATTAGGTGCTTCGATTTGGTTATAAGGCTCTGCCTACTTACTTGAGGTTAACAATGAAAGCGAAACACTTGCTGGTTCCCGCTCTGCTGCTGCTGAGTGCATTCGCGCAGGCTCAGGAAAAATTCAAAGTCGGCTACATCCGCGTGATGGACGATGCTCAGGCGATGGTGGCTTACGAGGGTGAGTTCTATAAGAAGCATGGCCTGGATGTCGAATTGGTCGAGTTCAGTTCCGGTACCGATCTAATCAAAGCCATCATTGGCGGTCAGTTGGACACAGGGGTGCTCGGGTTTACAAATGCGGTTG
Source organism: Stutzerimonas stutzeri (assembly GCF_051028275.1). Taxonomy (GTDB): domain Bacteria; phylum Pseudomonadota; class Gammaproteobacteria; order Pseudomonadales; family Pseudomonadaceae; genus Stutzerimonas; species Stutzerimonas stutzeri_AS. Next base: position 2,469,105 of record NZ_CP069269.1, on the reverse strand, counting down.
CTTGGGCATCGAAAGGTGCTGATCTCAAAGTTGTTGGTGGAGCTCAGCAGGGCTATCACTCAATCGTTGCTCGCGAGGGAACCGGCATTGAGAAGATTGCCGATCTGAAAGGCAAAATACTGGCTTCGCAGAAAGAGGGCAGCACTGCCGATGCGGTACTGCGTGGCGTGACCTTGAAGACAGCAAATCTGACACCCAGCGATATAAACATCATGGGGACCAGCCCTGCGGTCGCAGTTCAGTCGCTGGTGTCAGGTCGCGCTGATGCGGCGTTTCTGTTCGAGCCCTATGACCGCATCGCCCAGCTCGTGGCTCCGGTTAAGCAGATCTATGAGATCGGCGAGGTCTGGCCGTTCCCTTGCATGGTGGTAATCACCGCAGGTGAAACTCTCGAGAAGCGTAAAGAGGCAGTATGGAAGTCGCTCGACGCCCAGCGTGACGCCATCGAGATGCTGGAAAACCAGCCGGCAAAAGCGGCAAAGCTCATTGCTGATTACTTTATCGCCGAACCGACGCTCAAGACACTGAATCGTGGTGAGCTGCCCCGTGAGGTTGTCATCGAAGAAGCCATCGCTACGCAGACCTTCGCCGCCAAGCTCGATAGCGATGACCTGAAGCGTATTCAGGAGCTGGCTAACATTCTTCAGGAACTCGGCTCGCTCAAGACTCGCGACGGCAAGCCATTCGATACGAGCGCTATTCTCGATTTGTCGTGGCAGCAGGCTCGCGAACTCTAACGTTGACGTAGACGACCCTCCAACTGCCCGGCCATCGCGCCGGGCAGTGTCATTCAGCCGCCGATCGGCCAGTTTCATGAGGTCTTCAGAGCGATATGCAGCTCAGGTTTGAGGAAGTAGACAAGCGTTTTGGGCAATTGGAGGTTATCAAGGGCTTCAGCGGTGAGTTCGCCCAGGGCGAGTTGGTCGCGTTGGTAGGGCCTTCCGGTTGCGGCAAATCGACGTTGTTGCATCTGGTTGCAGGACTCGAAAACCCAACCGCAGGGCGCGTGTTGGCCAATGGCGAGACGATTCCAGGCCCAAGTCCACGGCGTACGCTGGTGTTTCAAGAACATGCGCTGTATCCCTGGCTTTCGCTGCAGGCAAATGTCGCGATGGCGCTGGAGTTGCAGGGGGTTGCCAAGGCCGATGCCTTTGATCAAGCCAAGGTCTGGCTTGCCCGGGTCAGCCTGGATGGGTTCGAACATTACTACCCGCATCAGGTGTCCGGGGGTATGCGCCAGCGCACCGCACTGGCGCGCGCGTTCATTGCCAAGCCCGAAGTGTTGTTGTTGGACGAGCCATTCGGGGCGCTCGATGCGCTAACGAGAATGGCACTGCAAGACGTACTCCGTGAACTGATCGATGAGCATCAGCCCACCGTGCTACTGGTCACGCACGATGTCGACGAGGCGTTGTACCTGGCGGACCACGTGGTGGTATTCAGTGCGCGTCCGGCCAAGGTGTTGAAGACCTTCAATTTCACACATTGCGAAAAAAGCCATGATCTTTCCGAATTCGCTGCTGAGCGGCGAGAGATCCTTCGGCTGTTGGGTATCAAAACAGAGGTAGGGCAGTGATGAGTCAGGGACGCCGTCTGACCGGTCCAAAAAAGTATGTCGCCGTGGTGTTGGCGGTTCTGTTCATATTGCTAATCTGGCAGATAGCTGCATGGAGCCTCCCAGCGTTTCTGATGCCTGGTATTCCCGCGGTATTTGAAAGGCTTCTCGATACTGTCCAAGAGCCTGCATTTCGCGATGGGCTCTACGGCAGCATGAGTCGTCTGGGGAGTGGTTACAGTTTCGCACTGCTGTTTGGCATCGGCTTCGGTTTGTTGGGTGGCGTGCTGTTCTTCTTCCGCGAGATCTTGCGGTCGGCCATCGTGATTCTCCAATCGATTCCATCGATCGCTTGGGTGCCGCTTTTCCTGATCGTGATGGGCTTCGGTAACCTGCCGATCATTGTGGTGGTGGCTCTTGCAGCGTTCTTCCCGATGGCATTGTCTGTCATGAACGCGACCGAAAGCGTACAGCCGGTTCACGTGGCCGCTGCTAGGGTGATGGGCGCTTCGCGCTGGCAGCTGGTGCGGCGCGTCTATCTGCCGGCAGTAATGCCGGAGCTGATCACAGGCGCACAGCTTGCATTTGGGAATGCCTGGCGGGCGTTGATTTCCGCGGAGATGCTGATTGGGTTCGGTCAGGGTCTTGGGCGCTCGCTTGCGTACTCCGGTGAGATTGCTGATATGACCGGTGTAATGATGAACATTCTGGTCATTGCCATTCTCGCGACATTGATCGATCAGGTGGTGCTGGAGAAATTCAAGCAACGGATGCTGCGCTATCAATATGTGTGAGTGAGCGAAGTGAAAATAGGGCTGTTACTCCGGTCACGATTCTTGTCCGTGCTCCTGTCGATGTGGCCGGTGTATATCAACGCGGCTGTCCTTGAAGCTGAGCCGGTTGGAGCGTACCACCCATTGAAAGCAGCCGAGGCAGAGTCGATCGCAGAGGGCTTCGAGGCGGCTTGGCTTGCTCAGGTCGGCAAAGCCCTGGGCACAGACATTGCCGTTAATGACGGACCCGCCGCGGCAGATCTTCGCTTCGGTACGGTCACTAGCGGCGCTGTCTATTACTCCAGCGACACCGCGGCGCTTACAGCGGCCGTTACAGGTCCTGCGGACTGGGTCGACCTTGCTGGAGAGCCTTTCTGTGTGACAACGGGATCCCCGCAAGCAGGAGCTGTAGCGTCCCGCTTCCGTGGTGTGGCGCGGGCCTACCCCAGCGCCGCGCAAGCGCTAATCGGGCTGAAACTCGGCGAATGCCAGGCAGTGGTGGGCGACAGGGTTTTGCTGGAGCAGATTGCCTTGCTACCCGAATGGCGCCGATTCAACCGGTTACTGCCTGTACTCGAGGATAGCCAAGTGACTTTACGGATCCAGGCGTCCGACGCAGCGTTACAACAGCGAATCGACGAGCTCAGCGCGAGCCGGAACGGGCAGGAGACACTTGCAGAGGTCACGCAGACCTGGATCGACGAGGTTGCGTTTCAAGCCTACGTGCTAGCCGATACGCTGGATTGCCACTAGTCGGCACTACTCGGGATTGATCAACTGCGGCAAGACCTGGCTCAATCCATCCAGCTTCAAGGGGCTGCGGATATGTCCCCTCAACGTGCCTTCGGGGGTGACAATAGCTAAGTTGCCGCTGTGGCTCACACTGTAATTTCCAGACGTTTGCGTTGCCGGAACAAAGGGAAGTCCGAGCCCTTTAGACAGTTTTTGGAGTTCTGCCATTTCGCCCGTCCATCCTTTGAAATCTGCCCGGAAATAATCCAGATAGGTACGCAACGCTTCGGGGGTATCTCGGGCAGGGTCAGCGGTTATCAAGACCACTTGGAGTTGCTCACGCACTGTGGCGGGCAGCTGACCCATCAAGCGACGGATGTCACTCAAGGTTGTCGGGCAAACGTCCGGGCATGCAGTGAAGCCGAAAAACAACAGGTGCCACCGGTTGCGCAGTGCATCGGTTGTGACGGTCTGGCCTCGCTCGTCAACGAGTCGGAAGTTCGGCAGCTGTCGCTCCCGTGGAAGCAGCGGTAGGTTCGCTTCATCCAGCGTGGCTGCTCGGTCAAGTGAAAATGAAGAGGAACAGAACGCCATCAGGCAGAGCAATGTGACCCAGCGCAAGGCTGTCGTTCTATTTCCTAGCACGATCAGCGCTCGTTTAGCTCGAATGCGGTCAGGGTGAAGGTCGGAATACCCATGTCCTGAAGCTTGCGCGACCCGCCAAGTTCCGGGAGATCGATAATCGCAGCGGCCTCATGAATCTGCGCCCCCATCCGACGAACCAGCTGGGCGGCAGCTACCAGTGTGCCGCCGGTTGCGATCAGATCATCCAGCAGCAGGACTGAATCTCCCTCACACAGGCTGTCTGCGTGCACTTCAAGGTAGGCCTCACCGTACTCGGTGCTATAGGACGCAGCCAGCACGTCAGCAGGCAGCTTGCCCTTCTTGCGGAACAGAATCAGGGGTCGGTTCAGTTCGTAGGCGATAATCGAACCTATGATGAAGCCCCGCGCGTCCAGTGCACCGACGTGGCTGAAACCGCTCTCAACATAGCGCTGTATCAGGCTGTCGGCCACCATGCGTAGCGCTTTGGGTGACTGTAAGAGCGGGGTGATGTCACGAAACACCACGCCAGGCTTCGGAAAGTTCGGAACCGGTCGGATCAGGGTCTTGATGGAGAATTCGTCGAAAATCATGAGAGCTCCGTTAGGCCTCCATGTTGCCGCCCGCCAGGGCGCATAGACGAATGGAATCGAGAATCCGTACTTCCTTGCCTTCAGCCTCAAGCAAGCCACTCGCCTGGCAGCGAGTGAACACCCGGGAAACAGTCTCTACCGCCAGGCCAAGGTAGTTGCCAATCTCATTGCGCGACATGGGCAGACGGAACTGATTGGCGGAAAAACCCCGCGCACTGAATCGGGCAGAAAGGTTGATGAGGAAGGTTGCGATACGCTCGTCGGCCGTTTTCTTCGACAGCAGCAACATCATCTGCTGATCATCTCGAATTTCTCGGCTCATGATACGCATCAGCTGGCGCCGCAATTGTGGCAGCAATACGCTCAACTCATCGAGGCGCTCGAAGGGAATTTCACATACTGACGTGGTCTCGAGCGCCTGTGCCGATACAGGATAGGTTTCGGTATCCATGCCTGACAACCCGACCAGTTCGCTGGGTAGGTGAAACCCCGTGATCTGTTCTTCGCCTGCATCGGTGACGCTGAACGTACGCAGTGCCCCAGAGCGGATGGCGAATACCGAACTGAAAGGGTCACCTTGGCGGAACAGCGTTTCGCCTTTCCTGAGCGGGCGCCCGCGCTTGACGATCTCGTCCAGCGATTCCATGTCCTGCATGTTCAACGAAAGGGGCAGGCAGAGACCAGAAAGGCTGCAATCCTTGCAGTTGGCCTGCGGCTGTTTGCGAACCTTGATCGACTCGGACATTGCGGAATCCTGAAAAACCTTACGGTGCGCAAGATTAACCCACGCAAGCGCCTCTGGCCAATCGGTACAAGGGTCGCAGTCTGAAACCTCGTCGTGCGATTGCTCAGACAGCGCGAGAAAACTGTGAGGCGGGGCGAGGTGGCAAACCGTGATCGAATTGCATGCAGACCGCGTGCGTTAGCAGACGGCCGACCGGCAGTATGGTGATCGCATCGGCTTTTAATTGTATAAGCCCATCGGACGCCATCTGCTCCAAAGCCGGCCAGCAATCATTGAAGTAACGCTTGAAGCTGATATCGAAGCGACTCTCGATTTCCTCGAAACGTAGCTCGAATGCGCAGCACAAAGCCTGGATCGCTTGGCGTCGAATCTGGTCATCTTTGCTGCATCGTAGCCCGCGGATCGTAGCGAGCTGGCCGTGCCCCAGCGACTGTTGGTAGAGCGTGATATCGCTGTTGTTCTGACAGTACAGATCGCCGAACTGGCTGATTGCCGATACGCCAAGACCGATCAGGTCGCAATGGCCATGGGTTGTATAGCCATGAAAGTTGCGATGAAGGGTCCCATCTTCCTGCGCCATGACCAGCTCATCGTCAGGGAGAGCGAATAGATCCGTACCGATATAACGATAGCCCGACCGTGTCAGCTGCTCGACGCTGTGTCGCAGCATCGCCAGCTTGTCCAGTCGGGACGGGAGGTCGGCAGGGTTTATTCTTCGTTGCGCCATATGGCGTTCGGGTGAATGCACATAGCTTGAAAGGGACACTCGATCAGGTAGCAACGCCACCACGGCGTTGATCGTGCGAGTGAAACGTTCAGGAGTTTGTAGCGGCAATCCATAGGCTATATCGATATGGATCGTGCGGAACTGCAGCGTCCGCGCGGCCTCGATGACGGTCTGCGTCTCTTCCAGCGTCTGCACGCGGTTGATTGCCTGCTGCACATCCGGATCCAGATCCGGTAAGCCAATGTTGATGCGGTTAAAGCCAAGCTCCCGTAGTAGCCCCATCGTAGGCCAGTCTGCTTCTCGCGGGTCGATATCGATGCTGAAGTCGGCATGATCGTCTTCTTGCAGACAAAAGTGCCGTCGCAGATGAGTCATCAGGCTGCGCAGTTGGGCATGGCTGCAAAATGTGGGCGTAGCGCCGCCGAGATGTAACTGTTCGACAATTTGATGCGGGCCAAGATGGCGGCCGATCAGTTCGATTTCATCTGCCAGTCGATCCAGGTATGACAATGTGCGCCCGCGGTCTGCCGTGATCACTTTGTTGCGGTGACAGTGGTAGCAAACATTCGCGCAGAACGGCAGGTGAATGTACAGCGATAGCGGTCTTGTAGCTTGACGGCTGCTGCGCAGTGCATGCAACAGGTCAAACGAGCCCAGATTGCCACCAAACTGAAGAGGGGTCGGGTAGGTGATTGCGCGCGGCCCGTCCTGATCGTAACGATGAATCAGGTCGGCATCCCAGCGAATGGCGTCAGGCATCATACGGTCTCGGTTGATGGCAGTGACCGGATTCTAGAATTCGGACCTCAACGTAGACTTGACTTGTATCAAGCGAGTCCTGACCCTGCTGCGCTATCCAAGACAGGTGGTCATCAACAGAGATTTATTCGCCGAGATATGGTCGGATTAGAACCTGAGCCACAACCTCACCCTTTTGATAGGAGAATCCCATGCATCCTCGTCAGCAAGAGATCGCTGCTGCGCTGAACGTTTGCGCCCCTTTCGACGGTCCGGCCGCCATTCAGGCCGAGATTGATCGACGAGTCGACTTCATCAAGAAATGTCTGCGTGAATCAGGTCTCAAGACGCTCGTGCTTGGAATCAGCGGCGGCGTCGACTCGACAACGGCGGGATTGCTCGCGCAGCGCGCAGTCGAACAGATGCGAGCCGCGGGGGAGGGAGACGATTACCGATTCATTGCCGTCAGGCTTCCTTATCAAGTGCAACTCGATGAAGATGAGGCGCAGCTTGCGGTCGACACCATCCAGCCGGACGAATGCCATACAGTGAACATCGGCGCTGCCGTGCAAGGATTGACGCGTGCTACTGAGGCGCTTGACGAACTGACGCCGGAAAAACGCGATTTTGTCATCGGTAACACAAAGGCCAGGATGCGCATGGTCGCTCAGTACACCATCGCCAACGCGCGCCAAGGGCTGGTTATCGGCACCGATCACGCCGCTGAAGCTGTGATGGGCTTTTTCACCAAGTTTGGCGACGGAGCCTGCGACTTGACACCCCTGGCGGGATTGGTCAAATACCAGGTTCGAGAGCTGGCGGCTGCGTTGGGTGCCCCTGAACAACTCGTCAAGAAAGTGCCGACTGCCGATCTCGAGGAGCTTTCTCCAGGCAAGCCGGACGAAGATGCACATGGGGTGAGCTACGAGAACATTGATGCCTTTCTGCAAGGCCGACCGGTGCCCGAGGATGCGGCGCGCATTATCGTCGACACCTACGACAAGTCGGCGCACAAGCGTCAGCTGCCGAAAGAGCCCTGAGATCAACGAGCGAGAGCTGACGTCAGAGCCGCTCCTTTTTCAGCAGCGTTCAATGGTGATGGTGTGCAGGCTGATCTGGTAGCGCGCCACCACCATGGCCCATCAGCCATTGCTGGTGAGGCCCTGGAAGCGTCCACAAACCAAAAAGAATGACGGTGATACCGCCGAGAACTCTGACGCCCCGTTTCCTGAGTAATGCGGTTAGCCGTTCGGCAGCCAGCCCGGTCGCCAACAGAACAGGCCATGTGCCGATGCCGAACGCCAGCATCAGCAGAGCGCTGTCCAACGCATCACCCTGGCTAGCAGCCCACAGCAAAGTACTGTAGACCAGGCCGCAAGGTAACCAGCCCCATAGCGCGCCGAGCAGCAGCGCTCGCGGCACGCTTTTGACTGGCATGAGTCGCCTGGCAAATGGTTGGATATGGCGCCACAAGCCTCGCCCAATCGCTTCGACGCGAGTCAGGCCGGCCCACCAGCCCGCCAGGTAGAGGCCCATGCTGATGAGCAGCAGCGCCGCCAACACCCGCAATGCCATCGCCGCAGGACTGTTGGCGACGGCCCACCCGGCGAGGCCAATGATCAAACCAGCACTGGCGTAACTGAACACTCGGCCCAGGTTGTATGCAATTAGCAAACGCAGGCGCTTGCCCCGCTGTTCAGCTGGGATGGCCATGGTCAGGGCACCCATCAAACCACCGCACATGCCCAGGCAGTGGCCGCCACCAAGCAGGCCGAGCACCAGGGCCGATACAATCAGCGGAGCCAACTCAGTCACGATCGGACTTCTTTTCGGCGCGGTCGTTGTCAGCTTCCTCTATCCCTGCACGATGCTTGGGGTCCTCTTCATCAAACAGGATGCTATGAGCGGGGCCGTCCAGGTCATCGAACTGGCCGCTGTCAACGGCCCAGAAGAACACCCATATAGCCAGCGCGACCAGCACAACGGCTACAGGGATCAAGATATAAAGTGCGGCCATAAAGCCCTCTGATACGGTGCGGCAACAATCCGAGCCGGTACGTTACCAGGCTACGCCAGGCCGAGCGGACTCTTGAGTAGGCGACTGTTTTGGAAGACGGCTCAGCCTTAAGGCATTCAAAACCACCAGCAACGAGCTGGCGGACATACCCAGCGCTGCCCACATCGGCGTTACCCAGCCGATAGCTGCGAAGGGCAGAATCAAGCCATTATACAGGCTCGCCCAAGCGAGGTTCTCGATGATAATGCCGCGGCTGCGGCGTGCTACTTCAAACGCCTGTACCAGGCTTTCGAGTCGGTTGCTGAGCAGTACTGCATCAGCGCTTGTTTTTGCCAGGTCGGTCGCTGAACCCATTGCTACGCTGATGTCTGCGCCAGCCATGACCGGAGCATCGTTGACGCCGTCGCCAAGCATCAGGACGCGACGGCCATCGGCTTGCAATTGTTGAAGATAAGCGAGCTTGTCAGTCGGCGTCATGCCGCCATGTGCGTCTTCGATGCCTAATTGCTTGGCAATCTCGCCAACCATCGGCGAGCTGTCGCCAGACAGCAAGACCGTTTTCCAGCCCCGCGACTTGCATGCCCGCAGCAGAGCAGGTGCGTCGTTACGCAGCCGGTCGTGGAGCACGAGCCATGCCAGCGGTTGCTGTGTATCGCCCAACAGCAACCATTGACCCTCATTGCCGGGAATCCGCGGCGGCACGCCGCCATAGCCGGCCGCTACAAAATCAGGTTGACCGATTCGCAGCGTACGCCCTGCGACCGAGCCCTGAAGGCCCAGCCCCGGGGCGCTATTGACCGCCTCAGCTGCTTGTGGTGCTCGTCCGAATGCTTTGGCGATAGGGTGCTCGGATCGGTTTTCTAGTGCGGCTGCCAACTCAAGGCAGGCATTGCCATCCAGATCGGCGAGGGGTCGCACCTCTGCCAGTGTGAGGCGTCCTTCGGTCAGGGTACCGGTCTTGTCGAAAATCACTGTGTCGATATGATTGAGCCCTTCCAGAACGTGCCCGCGGGTAAGTAAAAGCCCAAGCTTGTGCAAGGTTCCGGTGGCTGTAGTCAGGGCGGTTGGCGTGGCCAGCGCCAACGCGCAAGGGCAGGTGGCAACGAGTAGCGCGAGCACGATCCAAAAGGCGCGTTCCGGGTCGATCTGCCACCAGACGATGCCGACTACAGCAGCGCTCAGCAGTACGACAATCAAAAACCATTGCGAAACCTTATCCGCGAGTTCGGCCAGGCGCGGCTTATCGGACTGGGCACGTTCAAGAAGTCCCACAATGGCGGACAAACGGGTTTCATCGCCCAACGCCAATACTTCAATGGTCAAAGCGCCTTCGACATTCAGGGTGCCAGCGGTGACAAGGTCACCGACCATCCTCGCCTGGGGGAGGTACTCCCCGGTAAGGACAGATTCGTCGACGCTTGATCGCCCGTCGCGGATCATGCCATCGGCTGGAATCAGCGCGCCTGGGTGGACCAGTACGCGATCACCGCGCTGCAGTTCTTTAAGAAGAACCCTCGAGGTCTGGCCGTCTTCGGTCAATCTTAGGCAAGATGCCGGCAATAGATTAACCAGCTGGGCGGTCGCCATGGCCGTGCGTTCCCGGGCGCGCCGCTCGAGAAACCGGCCGGCCAGTAGAAACAGTGCAAACATACCCACGGCATCAAAATAGAGCTCGCCTTGACCCGTTACGGTCGACCAGATTCCCGCGATATAGGCGCCGCCGATTGCCAAGGAAACCGATAAGTCCATGGTCAGGTGGCGAGTGCGCAGGTCTCGCAGCGCACCTTTGAAAAAATCAGTGCAGCAATAGAAGACGATAGGGGTGGTCAGCAGCAGGGCGGTCCAACGAAGAATGCTGGCCATGCCTGGCGTGAGATCAACGTTGAATTCGGGCCACGTTGCCATTGTTGCCATCATCACCTGCATCCAGAGCAGGCCGGTCACGCCCAGTTGACGCATGCTGCGACGATTATCTCGTGCCAGCCGCTCAGCAGCCTGATCCGCTTGATAGGGATGCGCTGCATAACCGATGCGGCGAAGTTCAGCGAGCAGTTCGCTGAGCGGCAAAATGGAATCATTCCAACTGACCCGCAAGCGGTGATTGGAAAGATTCAAACTTGCTTCGCTGATCCCGTCTAACCCGCGCAGGTGTCGTTCAATCAACCATCCGCAGGCGGCGCAGCTGATGCCTTCGATCAAGAGAGCCGTACTGGCAAGCTCTCCGTCATGCTGAACGAACGGCTCTTGCACATCCCTGCGGTCGTAGAGTGCCAGTTCCTCAGTTAATGCTTGTGGAAGCGAGCCGGGGTTAGAGGAGGCGTCACTGCGATGCTCGTAATAACTTTCGAGGCCGCCCTCCACGATGGCTTCAGCGACCGCCTGGCATCCTGGGCAGCACATGGCCCGCTGCTCGTTCAGCACGCGAGCCTGAAAGACGCTGCCAGCTGGGACTGGTAATCCACAGTGATAGCAGGGGACTGGGGTCGCCATCCGCGGATCAGTAACCCAGTTCGACGGGTTGTCCGCTTACCAGTTCCTCTTCTTCGAACAGGCGCCAATCGTGGTCCCCCTCCCGGCCGAGAAGCTCAACAAAGCGCCTACCGGTGATCGGCTCCTGCATTTGCCCCTGATAGAAGCCGTTGCCTTGGGGTTGGAGGACGATTCGACGATCGCGTTCTGGCTGGGTAGGGGAGATCAGGTTGAGTACCACCTGTTGAGGCCGGCTCGCTCCGTTCAGTTGAACCTCAGCCAGTCCGCGCTCGTCGTTCAGGGTCAGTTGCGCATTCATTTGCAGACGCTCGGCGAGCGTCTCACGTTCCAGTGACTGGTTGATGCCCTTGCCGGCATCGTAATAGTTGTCTGAAACTAGGCTGTCGGCGTTGCGGATTGCGATTGTAAGCAATGAGGTGCCCAGAATGACCGCGAACAGCAGGATGCCAATGACAAACCAAGCCCAGAATTGCTTATACCAGCGCGTGTTTTCGTGTTCGGAAATGGTCATGTACTACCTTAGCGAATGCTTGGACCAATGAAGCGGCTCTCCGCTTCATCTTCGATTGACGGATCATCTGCCGACCTTACATGGAAGACGACATCGTTGGTGCTCGATGGGAGTTGCTCAGGTGCAACCGAGAGCTCTACGGGAACGGTAACCAGCTCACCGGCGTCGGCGCGAATTTCATTCCGGCCTTCATACTGCAGTCCGTTCAGACCGCCAGCCTCAATGATAAACGTCTGCTCGCTCTGAGCCTTGTTCATAAGTTTCAGGGTGTAAACGTTTTCGATCCTCCCTTGCTCGTTCTCTCGGTACAGCACACGATCTTTGAGCACGTCGAGTTTGACCAATGAACGATCAGATACGGCATAGGCGAAAACACCCATCATGGCAATCAGTGCTACGGCATAACCGATCAGTCGTGGCCGGACGAGGTTGGTTTTTTGGCCGGACAGATTGTGCTCGGTGGTGTAGCTGATCAGTCCGCGTGGGTAATTCATCTTGTCCATGATGGTGTCGCACGCATCAATGCACGCGGCGCAACCGATGCACTCGATCTGAAGCCCGTCGCGGATATCGATGCCGGTGGGGCATACCTGAACGCACATCGTGCAATCGATGCAGTCGCCCAACCCCATGGACTTGTAATCGGCGTCCTTCTTTCGTGGACCACGGCGCTCGCCACGACGCGGGTCGTAGGAGACGATCAACGTATCCTTGTCGAACATTACGCTTTGGAACCGGGCGTACGGGCACATGTAAATACACACTTGCTCCCGCAGATAACCTGCGTTGCCGTAGGTGGCAAGCGTAAAGAAGCCCACCCAGAACAACGCCCAGCCGCCTACCTGGAAGGTCAGAAGGTCGGGTACCAAATCCCTGATCGGAGTGAAATAGCCAACGAATGTAATCCCGACGACCAAAGACACGGCGAGCCAAATCGCGTGTTTGGCGGCTTTACGCAAGAGCTTGTTGGCGGTCAGGGGCGCCTTGTCGAGTTTCATGCGCTGGTTTCGGTCACCCTCGGTGACCTTTTCCGCCCACATGAATACCCAGGTGAAAACGCTCTGAGGGCAGGTATAGCCACACCAGACGCGCCCAGCAAAAACGGTGATGAAGAACAGTCCAAACGCGCAGATGATCAGAAGTGCTGAAAGCAGGATGAAATCCTGGGGCCAGAAGGTAGCGCCGAAGATATAGAACTTACGTTCCGGCAAATCCCACCAAACCGCCTGGCGACCGTTCCAGTTGAGCCACACAGTACCGAAATAGAGTAGGAACAGCAGCGAGCCGCCTATGAGTCGCAGGTTGCGAAACAGGCCGGAGAAGGATCGGGTGTAGATTTTTTCACGAGCAGCGTACAGGTCGCCTGACGCCTGGGATTTCGATGGCGGGGTTACATCACGAACGGGGATCTGCTGGGTCATCAAATGCGTACCGCGGCGGAGGGTGAGTGTCCCGGTCGATACGTGCCGACCGGGATCTTTTGCTTACCTGCTGCGAATGGTACGCCTCGTCAGCCGAAGTCAGGTGCGACCGTCAGTCGCGCCTGTATTTGATTGGAATCAAATCAGTCCTTTGGCTGCTGCGAGAGGCTGTAAACATAAGCTGCAAGCAGGTGCACCTTGTCGTTGCCAAGGATGTGCTCTTGGGCGGGCATACGACCATTCCGGCCGTAACGCAATGTCTGCTGGATCTGTGCAAAGCTCGATCCGTAAAGCCAGACGTTGTCGGTCAAGTTAGGTGCACCCATAGCCTGTGTGCCTTTGCCTTCAGGGCCATGACACGCTACGCAATTGGCGGCGAAGATTTTTTGACCCTGCTCAATGTCGGAGGCGATACCCTCAGGAATATCGCGGCCCGACAGGCTGCGAACGTAACCGGCCACATTGCGAATACCTTCTTCGCCGATCACGTCGAGCCATGCCGGCATTGCTGCCTGACGCCCGCCCATGATGGTGGTCTTGATGGTTTCCGGTGCGCCGCCCCAAATCCAGTCATCGTCGGTCAGGTTAGGGAAGCCGTAAGCGCCCTTGGCGTCCGAGCCGTGACATACGGAGCAGTTCGAAGCGAACAGGCGTCCACCCATTTTCAGGGCTTGCGGATCCTGAGCGACCTGCTCGACGGGCATCGATGCGAACTTGGCATACAGCGGACCGTACTGCTCGTCAGCCTTGTCCATCTCGCGCTGCCATTCCTTGACCTGAGTCCAACCACCTTCGTAACCGGGCAGCACACCCTTCCAATTACCCAGTCCCGGATACAGCGCCAGATAACCCAGAGCGAAGACCACGGTGCCGATGAACAGGAAGAACCACCAACGGGGAAGCGGGTTGTCATACTCCTCGATGCCGTCATAGGTATGGCCTACGGTCTCTTCGGTACTGTCGTGGCGTTGTCCCTTGCGAGTCGCGAGCAATAGCCAGACCAGTGCGGCAATGGTCCCCAGGCTCAGCAGGGTGATATACCAACTCCAAAACGAGGTCATTTATTTCTTACTCCTGGAAGCTTCTTCATCACGCTCCTTGGTTTCGGGTTCGTCTGCGAAGGGAAGGTTGGCCGCTTCATCGAAGCTTTTCTTGCGCTTGCTGCTATAAGCCCAGAGCACGACGCCAATGAAAGCGACGACAACTATGATCGTACCCAGGCCGCGAAGAGTCCCGATATCCATGGTGCGTTACCGTTTGTTGGTGAGTGCAGTGCCAAGTACCTGCAGGTAGGCGACGAGGGCGTCCATTTCGGTATTGCCCTTCACCGCTTCCCTGGCACCGGCGATGTCTTCCTCGGTGTAGGGCACGCCTACGCTGCGCAAGGCAGCCATCTTCTTGGCGGTGTCCCTGCCGTCGATGCTCCGCTCGACCAGCCACGGATATGACGGCATCTTAGATTCCGGAACGACGTTGCGCGGGTTGTACAGGTGCGCACGGTGCCAGTCATCAGAATAACGGCCGCCAACGCGTGCCAGGTCCGGACCGGTACGCTTCGAGCCCCACAGGAATGGATGGTCGTAAACGCTTTCACCCGCTACCGAGTAGTGGCCGTAACGCTCGGTTTCTGCGCGGAACGGACGGATCATTTGCGAGTGACAACCGACGCAGCCTTCGCGGATGTAGATGTCGCGGCCTTCCAACTGCAGCGCAGTGTAAGGCTTCATGCCTTCCACTGGCTCGTTGACCACGTCCTGGAAGAACAGCGGGACGATCTGAGTCAGACCACCGATGCTCACTGCCAGAACCATGAACAGGGTCAGGAGACCAATGTTCTTTTCAAGTATTTCGTGACGTTTCATTTATCGGTTCCCTCAGGCGATCTGCGCAGCGGCTTCGAATTCAGCCGCCTTGGCGGCACGCACTGTGCGCCAGGTGTTGTAGGCCATCAGCAGCATGCCGGTAAGGAAGAAGGCGCCACCGATCCAGCGGACGATAAAGCCTGGGTGGCTGGCTTCAAGCGCTTCGACGAACGAATAGGTAAGGGTGCCGTCTTCGTTGATTGCACGCCACATCAAACCCTGAGTGATGCCATTGACCCACATCGAGGCGATGTAGAGCACGGTGCCGATAGTGGCCAGCCAGAAGTGGGCGTTAATCAGACCGATGCTGAACATTTGCTCACGAGCGAAGACTTTCGGAATCAGGTGGTAAATGGCGCCGATGGAAATCATCGCCACCCAGCCGAGCGCGCCGGCGTGTACGTGGCCGATGGTCCAGTCGGTGTAGTGGGACAAGGCGTTGACGGTCTTGATGGCCATCATCGGACCTTCGAAGGTCGACATGCCGTAGAACGCCAGCGAGACCACCAGGAAGCGCAGGATCGGGTCGGTACGCAGCTTATGCCAGGCGCCCGAGAGGGTCATCATGCCATTGATCATGCCACCCCAGCTCGGTGCCAGGAGAATGATCGACATCACCATGCCCAGGCTCTGCGCCCATTCGGGCAGAGCGGTGTAGTGCAGGTGGTGCGGGCCGGCCCAGATGTAGAGGGTGATCAGTGCCCAGAAGTGCACGATCGACAGACGGTAGGAATAGACCGGACGGCCAGCTTGCTTGGGTACGAAATAGTACATCATCCCCAGGAAGCCGGTGGTCAGGAAAAAGCCCACAGCGTTGTGGCCGTACCACCACTGAACCATCGCATCGGTTGCGCCAGCGTAGATCGAGTAAGACTTGAACCAGGTAACCGGTACTTCCAGGTTGTTGACGATATGCAGCATCGCCGTCACTAGGATGAACGCACCGTAGAACCAGTTGCCCACATAGATATGAGCGGCCTTGCGCTTCATGATCGTGCCGAAGAACACCACTGCATAGCTGACCCAGACAACAGTGATCAGGATATCGATGGGCCACTCAAGTTCGGCATATTCCTTCGAGCTGGTGAAACCTTGCGGCAGTGTAATCACCGCCAGGACAATGACTGCTTGCCAGCCCCAGAACACGAATGACGCCAGGCCGTCGGAGAACAGGCGGACCTGGGACGTTCGCTGGACCACATAGAACGATGTGGCCATCAGTGCACACCCACCAAAGGCGAAGATCACCACATTGGTATGCAATGGGCGCAAACGACCAAAGCTGGTCCAAGGCAGGTCGAAGTTGAGTTCAGGCCACACCAGCTGTGCTGCAATGAACACACCCAGGCCCATTCCGATAATTCCCCACACCACCGTCATGATGGCGAATTGGCGAACCACCTTATAGTTATATGCAGTCTCACTTATTGCTGTGCTCATGCAAGGCTTCCACGCTATGGCATTTCAAGGGGGCAAAAACGGCGGCAAGTATGGAGAAAGGAGGGGGGCAATGCAATCAAGGCCCAGGCCGTCTCATGCCGTTCGGACCCTGAGTTTCAGCGCTTTCCATGCTCTTTGAAGGGTCGTTTAGCACATCATGCCGATGTGTCGAGTCGAGGGCCTCGCCTTGTAGTTCTAGGGGGCTTCGGCGAGTAGGGGAGAATATTAGGGCAGCGAGGGTGAAGGGCAACTGGACGAGGCGCGGGCGGTATGCGACAGAGCGTCGCATAGAGACAAAATTGATTCAGAACAGGGCGGCTCGGATGCCGCCCTGTAAAAGATCACTGCTTTGCCACAGGTTCCGGCTGCTGCGATAGGCTCCAAACGTAAGCGGCCAACAGATGTACCTTGTCGTTACCCAGATATTGATCCTGTGCAGGCATCTGGCCGTTGCGTCCGTGACGGATGGTTTGCTGCAGCTGAGTCAGGCTTGACCCGTAAATCCATCCGGCAGGGTGGGTCAGTTTCGGCGCGCCCATTACTGCCATGCCCTCGCCATTGGCGCCATGGCAGACCGAGCAGTTCTGCGTATAGACTTCCCGACCTGCCGCAATATCCGCGTCTGAACCTTCCGGCAACGTCAGCCCTGCCAGACCAGTACGCACGTAGGCCGCGACGTTCTTTACATTGTCTTCACCGATGACCGGGCCCCATGCCGGCATTGCTGCGATGCGGCCATGCAGAATCGTGGTCTTGATGGTTTCGGCGTCTCCGCCCCAGCGCCACTCGTTGTCCGCCAGGTTCGGGAAGCCGACCGCCCCTTTAGCGTCAGAGCCGTGGCAAACCGAGCAGTAGTTGGCGAAGAGGCGGCCGCCAATCTTCAAGGCCCGCTCATCCTGAGCGACCTGTGTCACGCTCATGGCGGAGTACTTAGCGAAGATCGGACCGAACGCTTCTTCAGCCTGGTCAACTTCACGTTGCCATTGCTTGGTCTGGGTCCAGCCGTCTTCATAGCCCGGCAATACGCCTTTCCAATTGCCAAGGCCGGGATAGAGCACCAGATACAGAATGCCGAACACCAGGGTACCGATGAACAACAGGAACCACCAGCGGGGCAGTGGATTGTCGTACTCCTCGATGCCATCGAACGAATGGCCCATGGTTTTGTCGGTCGTGCTGGCAGACTCGCCCTTGCGAGTGGCGAAAATCAGCCAGAACAGAGCGACAATGGTGCCCAGCGTCAGCAGGGCGATGTATCCACTCCAGAAAGTGTTCATGTGTTACTCCTGGGCAGCCCGAACGCTCGACCTGCCCGCGATGTTGGTTCTGTGACGGCTGGCCTGCAGCGCGCCGTTGTCGATAGCTTGCAGGGGATTCAGCGCTTGTTCTGAAGCGCGGTCCCGAGCACCTGCAGATAGGCCACCAAGGCGTCCATTTCGGTCTTGCCCTTCACTGCTTCCTTGGCACCCGCGATGTCATCTTCGGTGTACGGCACGCCGACGGTGCTCAACGCTTTCATCTTCGCAGCGGTGTCCTGGCCATCGAGGGTGTCCTCTACCAGCCATGGGTAGGACGGCATCTTCGATTCAGGCACGACATTGCGCGGGTTGTAGAGATGCGCGCGATGCCAGTCATCCGAATAACGACCGCCTACGCGGGCCAGGTCCGGACCGGTACGTTTGGAGCCCCACAAGAAGGGGTGGTCGTAAACACTTTCACCCGCAACCGAGTAATGTCCGTAGCGTTCGGTCTCCGCGCGGAACGGGCGGATCATCTGTGAATGACAGCCCACACAGCCTTCGCGAATGTAGATGTCGCGACCTTCCAGCTGCAGCGCGGTATAAGGCTTCATGCCCTCTACCGGCTCGTTGACTACGTCCTGAAAGAACAGTGGGACGATCTGTGTCAGACCGCCGATGCTCACGGCCAGGATCATGAACAGGGTCAGCAGACCGACATTCTTCTCGAGTAATTCGTGCTTCTTCATCTGTCGGCTCCTCAGGCGATCTGCGCGGCGGCTTCGTATTCGGCCGGCTTGGCAGCCTGCACGGTGCGCCAGGTGTTGTAGGCCATCAGCAACATACCGGCGAAGAAGATCGCGCCCCCGATCATGCGAACCACATAGCCGGCATGACTGGCTTCAAGCGATTCGACGAAGGAGTACGTGAGGGTGCCGTCTTCGTTGATAGCGCGCCACATCAGGCCCTGGGTGATACCGTTGACCCACATCGAGGCGATGTAGAGCACGGTGCCAATCGTTGCCAGCCAGAAATGGCCATTTATCAAGCCGATGCTATGCATCTGGGCACGACCGAACACTTTCGGAATCAGGTGATACAGCGCACCGATAGACACCATGGCAACCCAGCCGAGTGCGCCGGCGTGTACATGGCCAATCGTCCAGTCGGTGTAGTGGGACAGGGCGTTGACGGTCTTGATCGCCATCATCGGACCTTCAAAGGTCGACATGCCGTAGAACGCCAGGGAGACCACCAGGAAACGCAGAATCGGGTCGCTGCGCAACTTATGCCAGGCGCCCGACAGGGTCATCATGCCATTGATCATGCCGCCCCAGCTTGGTGCCAACAGGATCAGTGACATCACCATCCCCAGGCTCTGGGCCCAATCCGGCAGGGCGGTGTAGTGCAGATGGTGCGGGCCGGCCCAGATGTAAACGGTGATCAGTGCCCAGAAGTGCACGATTGACAGGCGATATGAGTACACCGGGCGCTCAGCCTGCTTCGGTACGAAGTAATACATGATTCCGAGGAAGCCAGCCGTCAGAAAGAAACCGACGGCGTTGTGGCCGTACCACCATTGCACCATCGCGTCGGTCGCGCCCGCGTACAGCGAGTAGGATTTGGTCAGGGTAACCGGGACTTCCAGGTTGTTGACGATGTGCAGAATCGCCACGGTCAGGATGAAGGCGCCGAAGAACCAGTTGCCCACATAAATGTGTTTGACCTTGCGCGTCGCGAGGGTACCGAAAAACACCACGGCATACGCGACCCAGACGATGGTGATCAGAATGTCGATGGGCCACTCCAACTCCGCATACTCTTTGGAACTGGTGTAGCCAAGCGGCAGACTGATCGCTGCCAACAGGATAACCAGCTGCCAGCCCCAGAACGTGAAGGCTGCTAGCTTCGGTGCGAACAGCGTGGTCTGACAGGTACGCTGGACGGAGTAGTAGGAGGTCGCGAACAATGCGCAACCTCCAAAGGCAAAGATCACCGCGTTGGTGTGCAAGGGCCTGAGGCGACCGAAGCTGGTCCACGGCAGGTCAAGGTTGACGGACGGCCAGACCAACTGGGCTGCGATAAAGACGCCGACCGCCATCCCGACGATTCCCCACACCACCGTCATGATGGCGAATTGGCGGACCACCCTGTAGTCGTAGGCGGTACTGGTTGCTGTGTTCATGTATGGGCTTCCATCCACGGTAATGAGCATGTTTTTTGTTGCGTTGAGCAGACATTTCTTTCGATAGAAAGCGGGGGCAAGGATGGGCAATGGGCAAATGGCCGGTATTGACGCCGATCAATACTCACAAGACGGTGAAATTCCGCTCGTCCGAGGCGACCTCCCGCGAGAGGCTGTCTGTGGAAGTTTGATTCTTGCTCATGGAGCGGGCGCCCCTATGGATAGCTCGTTCATGCAGCGGATGACTGAACGGCTGGTTGCTCGTGGCGTAGCGATCTATCGCTTCGAGTTCTCGTATATGGCCGAGCGGCGTCAGGGCGGGCGCAAGCGGCCCCCCAATCCCCAGGCGCAGCTGTTGCAGGAGTGGCGGGCGGTATATCGTGCAGTGCGACAACAAACCGCAGGGCGGTTGGCGGTCGGCGGCAAGTCGATGGGCGGGAGGATGGCGAGCTTACTGGCCGACGAGCTGGAAGCCGATGCGCTGGTGTGTCTGGGTTACCCATTTCATGCCGCGGGCAAACCGGACAAGCCGCGCGTTGCGCACCTTGCCCAGTTGCGCACCCCGACACTCATCATTCAGGGAACGCGCGACGCCTTGGGCAATCGGGATACCGTGAACGGTTATTCACTGTCCTCGGCCATCCGCATCAATTGGCTGGTGGATGGGGACCATGATCTCAAGCCGCTGAAGCGCTCGGGGTATACCCACGATCAGCATCTGGAAAATGCCGCGGATGAGGTCGCGGCGTTCCTGGGTTGTCCCTAGCCCCGCCAACCGATAGTTCGTCAGGCGTAGATCAACGCTTCAGGCCAGGCACGGTGAGCTTTTGTTCATCGGTTGAAGCGCTCCACCAGGCTGTACTGCGACTTGGCTGTCGCAGCCAGGTCTTCAGAAAGCAGCGCCGAGCGCTGCGCGTCGCCGGAGGTTTGATCTGCGAGCCTGGCGATATTGCCGACGTTATGGCTGATTTCTTCCGCCACTGCACTCTGCTGATCGGTGGCGGAGCCAATTTGCGCGGTCATGTCTATGATGCGTGCCACTGCCTCGCTGATGCCGGCGAGTGCCCTGTCCGCCTCGATAACGCGTTCAACCCCGCGGCCTGCCTGCTCGCGACCTTGTTCAGTGGTGTCCACGGCTTGGCGTGCCTGCTGCTGCAGCTTCTCGATCAGCTGGTGAATCTGTCCCGTGGCCGCCGCCGTGCGCTGTGCCAGCTGACGAACTTCATCGGCGACCACTGCAAAGCCGCGCCCGCTCTCGCCGGCACGAGCTGCTTCGATGGCAGCATTAAGCGCAAGCAGGTTGGTCTGGTCGGCGATGCTCTTGATGACATCGACAACGGTACCGATCTCATTGCTGTTCTGCGCGAGTGCCGATACGGCGTCGCCTGTTTCGGTAACGGCTTCGGCTAGCGACTCGATAGCCTTACGCGTATCGGAGCCAATCTTCTGGCCGTGCGCCGTGAGCTGGTTGGCTTGTTCAGTAGCGTCCGCTGCAAGCGCCACGTTGCTGGCCACTTCCTGTGTGGTGGCCGCCATCTGCGTAATCGCTGCGGCAACCTGTTCGGTTTCATGATGCTGACGCGACAGGCCATCCGAACAGCTATGCGCCAGCTCGTCAGCCCGTTTCGCCTGCTGCTGTAGTTGCACCGCACTGTCCTGCAGGCGCGTGAGGCAGGTTTTCAGTCGGGCGTGCTCACTGAGCATGGCCATCTCCAGTTGCGCCTCGACACCCTGACTGTCGGTATACATCCGCGCGATCAGTGGGTCGCTGGTCGATTGCCGCGCCAGGCGCAACAGGCGGTTCATTCCACGCATCTGCCAGTGCCGCCCGGCCAGGCCGAGCGGAACCGAGAGCAACGCCGCCAGCGCGAAACCCCATCCGTGGTTGAGCCAGGCACCTATCATGAACCCGATCTGGCTGATGATGATGAACGGCAACCAGTTGATTGCCACCGGCAACCATTTCTCGCGCCTCGGCACGCCACTCTTGCCAGCGTTGAGCCGGGCGTAAAGCGCTTCGGCGCGCTGGACCTGTTCGCGGGTCGGCTTGGTCCGGACAGACTCATAACCGATGACCGTACGCTGCATGTCCAGCACTGGGGTGACGTACGCATTTACCCAATAGTGGTCGCCGTCGATACGACGGTTTTTCACGATACCCATCCACGGCTTGCCATCCTTCAGTGTGGCCCACATGTGGCCGAATACCTGAGCGGGAACATCGGGATGACGGATCACGTTGTGCGGCGCGCCGATCAGCTCTTCACGATCGAAGCCGCTGACCTCGGCAAAGATGTCGTTGCAGTAGGTAATCTTGCCGCTGAGGTCGGTGGTGGAGATCAGCCGCTGCTGATCGGGGAATGCATATTCGCGTTGGGTAACGGGTTGGTTGTTTCGCATGACGAGGCCTGGCAGTCGAAGTGGCCGAAGCCACGCTTATCAAGAGGGTCGAGCCGTTCGAGCGGGGCATTCTTCGGGTGATGTCAATTTGACGTCAAACCTGTGACCGTTTTGCTAAATAACGTAACGGCTGCGGATTCAGGGACTTAAGGGCCAATCGATGATCGGTGATAGAAAGAGGCCCGCTGCAGACTGGCTGCAGCGGGCCTTGCGAGGCACTGGGGTTGACGCTCAAGCCTCGATGAGCTGACGGAGCACGAAGTGCAGAATGCCGCCGGCCTTGAAGTACTCGACCTCATTGAGCGTATCGATACGGCACAGGACCTGGAAACTATCGCGCGCACCGTCGGCCCGCTCGACATCCACGGTCAGTAGCTGCCGCGGTTTGATGTCAGCATCAAGGCCGCGAATCGACAGCTTCTCCTTACCGGTCAGACCGAGCGACTGACGTGTCTGGTCGCCGACGAACTGCAGCGCCAGTACACCCATGCCGATGAGGTTGGAGCGGTGGATGCGCTCGAAACTTTCGGCGATCACCGCCTTTACGCCCAACAAATTGGTGCCTTTTGCGGCCCAGTCGCGGCTGGACCCGGTGCCATACTCTTTACCAGCGATCACGACCAGGGGCACGCCTTCCGACTGGTAGCGCATCGCGGCGTCATAAATGGACATCCGCTCGCCACTTGGTTGATACAGCGTATTGCCACCTTCCTCGCCACCAAGCATCTCGTTCTTGATGCGGATGTTGGCGAAGGTGCCGCGCATCATGACTTCGTGGTTCCCTCGGCGTGAGCCGTAGGAGTTGAAATCTTCCGGCTTTACGCCCAGCTCTTGCAAATACACGCCTGCGGGGGAGCTGGCCTTGATGTTACCGGCCGGGGAAATGTGGTCGGTGGTAATCGAGTCGCCGAACAGCGCGAGAATTCGAGCATTCTCGACATCCTTCGGCGGGGTCAGCGGTTGGCCAATGTCCTCGAAGAAGGGCGGGTTTTGCACATAGCTCGAGTTGTTGTTCCACTTGTATGTGTCGCCCGCAGTGACCGCGATGGACTGCCAGTGCTCGTCGCCGCTGAACACGTCGGCATAGCGGGTGCGGAACATTTCTCCGTCGATCTTGCTGACTGCCTCGTTTACTTCTGCGCTGGTCGGCCAGATGTCCTTGAGGTAAACGGGCTGGTTCTGCTCGTCGTAGCCAAGCGGATCTTTTTCCATGTTGATCCGCGTGGTGCCGGCTAGAGCGAATGCAACCACAAGCGGCGGCGATGCCAGCCAGTTGGCTTTTACCAGGGGATGCACGCGACCTTCAAAGTTGCGGTTGCCCGAGAGCACCGAGGACACCACCAGATCGTTATCGGTGATCGCCTGGCTGATGGCCTCGGGCAGCGGTCCGGAGTTGCCGATGCAGGTGGTGCAACCGTACCCGACGAGGTTGAAGCCGAGCTGGTCGAGGTAGGTGGTCAAGCCGGCGCGTTCGAGGTAGTCGGTAACGACCTTGGAGCCTGGCGCCAAGGACGACTTCACCCAGGGCGCGCGCTTGAGGCCGCGTTCAAGCGCCTTTTTCGCCACCAAGCCCGCGGCCATCAGCACGTTCGGGTTGGATGTGTTGGTGCAGGATGTGATGGCTGCGATCACCACTGCGCCGTGCTTGAGGCTGAAGTCTTCGCCGGCCACCGGAACCGAACTCTCGGCCTGCTGGGTCTTGCCACTGGTTTCCAGCAACAAATCGAAGTTGGCGCCGATGTCTTCGAGCGAAACGCGGTCCTGGGGGCGTTTGGGGCCGGCCAGTGAGGGTTTGACCTCGGCCAGATCCAGCTCTAGCGTGGCGGTGAAGACAGGGTCTGGAGAGTTGGAATCGCGCCACATCCCCTGAGCTTTGCTGTAAGCCTCGACCAGGGCGATGCGGTCTTCGTCACGTCCGGTCAGTCGCAGGTAATCAATGGTGACTTGGTCGACCGGGAAGAAGCCGCAGGTCGCTCCGTATTCCGGTGCCATGTTGCCGATGGTCGCGCGATCGGCGAGCGGGAGGTGATCCAGGCCGGGGCCGAAGAACTCGACGAATTTACCCACCACGCCGTGCTTGCGCAGGATTTGCGTGACGGTCAGCACCAAATCGGTGGCCGTCACGCCTTCGTTGAGCTTACCGGTCAAGCGCATCCCGATCACTTCCGGGATCAGCATCGAGACCGGTTGGCCGAGCATTGCCGCTTCCGCTTCGATGCCGCCCACGCCCCATCCCAGGACGCCGAGGCCGTTGATCATGGTGGTGTGTGAGTCAGTGCCGACCAGTGTGTCGGGGTAGGCGATGGTCTGGCCGTTCTCCTCCTTCGTCCAGACGACCTGACCCAGATACTCAAGGTTGACCTGATGGCAGATCCCGGTGCCTGGCGGGACGACACTGAAATTGTCGAACGCCTGCTGGCCCCAGCGTAGGAACTCGTAGCGCTCGCCGTTGCGCTGCATCTCGATCTCGACGTTCTGCTCGAAGGCCTGGTCATTGCCGTAACGATCCACCATCACAGAGTGGTCGATCACCAAGTCGACCGGCGACAGCGGGTTGATGCGCTGCGGGTCGGCACCGGCTCGGGAGACCGCGTCACGCATGGCTGTAAGGTCGACGACCGCTGGTACGCCCGTGAAGTCCTGCATCAATACCCGCGCGGGCCGGTACTGAATCTCGCGTTCAGAGGTATGCGTCTTGAGCCACACGGCCAGTGAATTGAAGTCATCGGCCCGAACCGTGACGTCATCTTCCCAGCGCAGCAGGTTTTCCAGCAGTACTTTTAGCGAGGTGGGCAACCGGCTGATGTCGCCCAGTTGCTTCGCGGCTTCAGGGAGGCTGTAGTAATGATAGGTCTTGCCGTTCACGTCGAGGCTGCGGCGGCAATTCAGGCTGTCCAGGGATGGCATTCGTCTCTCCTTGTGCCCGCACGGTCGGGCTGATTGAGTCGGGAGCGTTCTTTAAAACCTAGCTCCTGGCGAAATACTTCGCCACGAAACTGGCCGCCAATCGATATGGCGAAGGTGCGGGAGACGAGCCGCGGCAGGTGGTCCGCAACGGCGCAATCGCGCTGCTTGCCGGGGCGCATCAAATTCCTGCAACTGTTCACTGGACCGAAGCAGCAAGCCCACGGTTCCCCACTGGGCTATCATGTGCGGCTTTTGTCGTAGTGGGCGGCGCCGACGCGCTATGCGCCGCTTATAGGGTCAGTACCATGAATACTTTGCTGCTGCATTGCCGTCCCGGTTTTGAAAACGAGGTGTGCGCCGAAATCAGTGACCAGGCCGCTCGCCTCGATGTGGCCGGCTACGCCAAGGCTAAAGCCGACAGCGCTTGTGCGGAGTTCATCTGCAACGACGCCGCCGGACCGGAGCGCTTGATGCGCGGCGTCCGTTTCGCGCGGCTGATATTCCCGAGGCAGTGGGCGCGCGGCGAGTGGCTGGTGCTTCCGGAAACCGATC
Source organism: Stutzerimonas stutzeri (assembly GCF_051028275.1). GTDB lineage: Bacteria > Pseudomonadota > Gammaproteobacteria > Pseudomonadales > Pseudomonadaceae > Stutzerimonas > Stutzerimonas stutzeri_AS. The sequence continues at coordinate 2,443,616 of NZ_CP069269.1, read as the reverse complement.
GGATCGGTGTACTGCTCGATCGGCTGAAATCCATGCCGGTGTGCAGCAGCCTGTGGCTGGAGGTTCTGGACACCAACGAGGGAAAAGAGCTGTCGCAGTTCTGTCGAAAGTTCGAGGTGCCCCTGCGTAAGGCCTTGGAAGGGGCTGGCAGGCTGAGGGAGGGCGGCCAAGGGCCGCGACTGTTGCTCACGTTCAAGAGTGGTCGAGAGGCCTTCGTTGGGCTCGCCGATGCCGAAAACAGTGCCATGTGGCCCATGGGAATCCCTCGGCTGAAATTCCCTCGGCAGGCGCCGAGTCGTTCGACCTTGAAGCTCGAGGAGGCGTGGCATCATTTCATCCCGCGTGAACAGTGGGACGAGCGCCTGGCTCCTGGCATGACGGCCGTTGACCTCGGCGCCTCGCCAGGCGGCTGGACCTGGCAGTTGGTCAACCGGGAAATGGAGGTCATGGCGGTCGACAACGGGCCGATGAATGAGGAGCTGCTGGAGTCTGGCCTGGTCGGTCATTACCGTGCCGATGGTTTTGCCTTCCGCCCGAAGCGTCCTGTCAACTGGATGGTTTGCGACATCGTCGAGAAGCCTGCAAAGAATGCCGCTTTGCTCGAAACCTGGATTGGGGAGGGGTTGTGCCGCGAGGCGGTGGTCAACCTTAAACTGCCGATGAAGCAGCGCTATGCCGAGGTAAAGCGGCTATTGGAACGCATCGCTGATGGGCTTGCCGAACGAGGGGTCAAGGCGAGCATCGGCTGTAAACAGCTCTACCATGACCGCGAGGAAGTAACCTGCCATCTGCGTCGGCTGTAGCGCTTACCGAGTGACTGTCTGGCTGGCATACGCGACAATGTCGTCCTGTTTTTGTGGAGCCTGTAATGTCTCGATCTACCGAACTGTCCGCCGATGCGTTACTCGATGCCAGCGGCCTCAATTGCCCCGAACCGGTGATGATGCTGCACAACAAAGTTCGCGACTTGCCTGCCGGTGAAATCCTGAAAGTCATCGCAACGGACCCATCCACCCAGCGCGATATCCCAAAGTTCTGCGTGTTCCTGGGTCACGAGCTGGTCGGCCAGGAAGTCGAAGACAGCACTTATCTGTACTGGATTCGCAAGAAGCTCGACTAGGCGCTCCACAAGTTACGGAGCGCCTCGTTCAGACACAGGGAGGCAGAAAGACCAGCTGCATACCGACAAAGAGGGTCGCCAAAGCCGCGATGAAATGAATCCCGGATGACACCTTGGTCACGAAAACCTGCCGATCATTCAGATCATTCGGTTCCTGTGACAACTTCCAGGTTCGGCGTCCCAGCCAGAGCAGCAGAATAATCACCAGTACGGTGAACAGGCCAAAGCACGCGTTGAGCCAGTTGAACACCCCGTGGCTGGGGTCCGGTGGAGCAATCCCGCAGACCACTGCGTGTGATCCGTACATGGTGGCAAACCATAGGCTCCAGATCGTCAGCCCGAACGGAATCTGAATGGGGTGGAAGACAGATGTGCGGTTGTACTTCATCAGGCACCTCCCCACGCATTCGGGAACAGGACGATCGCCGCATAGGCACTCCAGATCACGCCGAGGTTGTAGTACCAGAGCTGCTCGACCACCACGACCTCATAGGGCGCCTTGTCACCGACGTAGCCGTACATGACCCGCAGTGCCTGGAGCAGCGTGAGGATCGTCGCCAGCCCGCAGTGAATCAGGCCATAGGCCAGGATCACGAACACGACCGCATCGTGCGCCGTCTCGGTGACCTCAAGGTTCGCCGTCAATAGCAACCACAGCAGCATTGCCCACTGCACCGCGCCGATTACGGTGATGGCGCCGAGATTAAGCATCAGGCGCCCGCCATTGCCGCGGCGCAGGCGGCCGGGCACGAGTCGCATCCACAGCGTGCCCACCGTCAGCAGCACAGCGCTTGCGAGCATCAGCCAGCCGTTCAGGCCGGAGTGCTCCGGCACCATCCACTCCGGCGACACGGTCCATAGGTAAAACCAGCCGAACAGCAATGACAGATACAGCGTGCCGTTGGCCAGCAAAGTGACGCCCATGCCCCATAGACCAGGCCCGTCAAAGGTCCGTGAGTGAAGGGGCGGTTCGCCGGGTTGTGTTTGGGCATCGGGCGCGGCGGCGGGGTGCGCGCCGTTTTCCCAGGACCAGCGGAACAGCACGATCAATGTAGCGACCGTGGCGATCAGCGCGACCCAGTAAAACTTGTTCAGCAAACTCAAGCAGAGCACCGCCAGGAACACCGAGGCCACGAACGGCCACCAGCTGTTGCCAGGCAAATGGATGACCTCACGAACGTCCCCGCTTAGCGGGTCCGAACCCCAGGTCTCGCGTCGGCCATGGTCGATGGCCTTCAACGCGTGCTCGGCGCGAGCGATGCTGTTGGGCAGGTCAGGGTCTTTCCACAACGGATGACGGTCGGTAACGTCCGGTAAGCTGACGAAGTTGTACGGGCTAGGCGGCAGGGCAGTCGCCCACTCCAGCGTATCGGCATTCCAGGGATTGGTCTTTGCTGGCTGGCCGAAGCGGAAGTGCAGAACGATATCCAGCAGGATGGTCGCGATGCCGATGGCCATGATGAAGCTGCCGATCGATGAGATGAGATTGGGAAGGTCCCAACCCAACCCTGTGTCGTAGGTATAAACCCGTCGAGGCATGCCGATCAGACCCGTCCAGTGCATGATCAGAAAGGTGGTGTTGAAGCCGATGAATACCAGCCAGAAGCCCCAGCGACCCAGACGCACCGACGGCATGCGACCGGAGAAATGCGGCAACCAGTAATAGAGACCAGCCATCAGCGGGAAGAACATGCCCCCCACCAATACGTAGTGCATGTGCGCGACGACGAAGTGGGTGTCATGCACCTGCCAGTCGAACGGGACCAGTGCCACCATCACACCCGTCAGGCCACCGCAGACGAATATGATCAGAAAACCCACCAGCCAGAGCATCGGCACATGAAACACGGGTTTGCCCAGCCAGAGCGTCGCGAGCCAGGCGAAGATCTGCACCCCGGTGGGAATCGCCACGAGCATGCTGGCTGCCGAGAAGAAGCCCAGCGCCAATGCCGGTATCCCCACGGTGAACATGTGATGGACCCACAGCCCGAAGCTGAGGAAGCCGGTGGTGAGCACACCGAGGACCACCCAGCGATATCCCACCAGCGGCCGCTGGCAGAAGACCGGTAAGAGCGTCGAAACGATACCGGCGCCGGGCAGGAAGATGATGTAAACCTCCGGGTGGCCGAACAACCAGAACAGATGCTGCCAAAGCACCGGGTCGCCGCCCCTGGTGGGGTCGAAGAACGGAAGGCCCGCGGCACGTTCCAGCTCCAGCAGAATGCTGCCCAGGATCAGCGGCGGGAAGCCGAAGACGATCATCACGGCCATGACCAGGATGTACCAGGCGTAGAGCGGCATCTTATGCAGCGCCATGCCATTGGTCCGCGTTCTCAGGATCGATACCACCAGCTCCACGCCGGCGCTCACCGCTGAAATCTCGACAAAGGTGATGCCGAGCAGCCAGAAGTCGGAGTTGACGCCGGGCATGTGCGAGGTGCTGGACAACGGGGTGTACATGAACCAGCCGGCTTTCGGTGCTACGCCCAGGAAAACGCTGGAAAGCAGAATGATGCCGCCGAAGAGATAGCAGAAGTAACCGAGCGAGGACAGGCGCGGAAAAATCAAATCGCGAGCGCCGATCATCTTTGGGATCAGGTAGACCGCCAACCCTTCCATCATGGGCACGGCGAACAGGAACATCATCACCGATCCATGCATGGTGAAGACCTGGTTGTAGACCTCGGGCTCCATCAGCACATAGCCGGGCAGGGCGAGCTGCGTACGGATCAGCATCGCCATCAAGCCGCCGATCAGGAAAAACACCGCGCCGGTGATAAGGAAGCGCAAGCCGATGCTGGTGTGGTTGACGATGGTCAGTGCGCGCCATCCGCGCGGGTTGCCCCAAACGTCGTTGAACTGGTCGTGCAGCTGATCCGGATCGGTGGAGGGTGCGTTGTCCCTGATGGAGGAATTCATGGAGCGAGCGTCTCCAGCCAATCGGCAATCTGATCGAGGGTTTGCGGCGGAATGTCGTCGTGTGCGGGCATCCCGTTGCCGAACTTGAGGGTCTTGTGTTCGCGCAGCCAGCGGCGAAGGCCGTCATGGTCGTTTGTAATCACGCCTGCGCCGAGGTTCGGCCGTGTGGCCAAGTCGGTGAGGTCAGGCGCACGATCACCCGACGTGATGCCGGCGACACGGTGACACTGACCGCATCGTTCATCGAACACACGGCCGGCGTCCCCCGGTGCCCGCTGATTAATGCTGAGGTTTTCCCGAGCGGCGATCCAATCATCGAAACCCGCTTCGTCCAGCGCTTCGACGTGCAATTTCATATGGGCATGCTGCAAGCCGCAGAACTCCGAGCATTGACCATGAAAAACACCGGTGTGCCCGGCTTGCAGGCGGATGACATTGACACGACCTGGCACCATATCCATCTTGCCGCCGAGCCGCGGTATCCAGAATGAATGGATGACATCGGCGCTGGTGACATTCACGTCGATCAGGCGTCCGGCAGGAATGATCAGCTGGTTGGCTGTGGTGACGCCGCTATCGGGGTAGTGAACCTCCCACCACCACTGATGGCCAGTGACCTCTACCTTAAGCGGCTGCTCCCCCTCGACCGGTAACGGCATCATGCTGCGGCCGGTGGGAATGCCGAATATCAGCAGAACAATGATGCTGAGGCTCGGCAATACGATGCCGCCCCCAATGACCCAGCGGCGATTGATACGGAGCGCCTGTTCCTTGCTGGTTTCACGTGGCTTGCGTGCCAGCGCGTATATCCATAGGGCGCTCACGACAACCAGCACCAGCGTGGCGAAGGCGAACATGCCCCACCAGACGTTGGCGATCTGACGCGCCATGTGGCTGGCTGGGTTGAGTGACGACAACGGACCGCCGCAGGCACTTAACAAAGGAACTGCCAGCGCCAGTGTGGTCCATTTCAAGAGGCTGCCGGCTCGTTTGGCGCGGCAGCCGGCCCCCCATAAACGCTGCCGGAGCGCCGAATGGCCCGATACAGAGACTCCATCCACAGCCGCGCTGCGATAGCCGGCCATCCGCTGCACCCCATGTTGATTCACTTTCCCGTCGCCGCGCTGACCGGCTTGCTGCCGGTGGATCTTGCACACTTCTGGACGCTCGATGATTTCTGGTGGCGTGCAGGCTTGTGGTTGTCCGGTGTGGGCGCGCTGGGAGGTTGGATCGCCAGCATCTTTGGTCTGATCGATCTGGTGACCGTGCGCGAGATCCGCCACAAGATCACCGCCTGGTGTCACGCAATTCTCGCCGTGATGATGCTGTCGCTGGCATCGTTGAACTGGCTGCTGCGCTATCAGAACGATGCTCAGAGCATGCAAATGTGGGCGCTCTACCTTTCGGCTATCACCGCTGTACTGATTTCCCTCGCGGCCTATCTTGGGGGACGCCTTGTCTACGAGCACGCCGTCGGTGTCGATCTGGAGAAAGTCTGAATCGATAGCGGCGGGGTATTGGGATCGTTCGGTCATGGGCATCTTCGATTTGATCGAGCGGTTCGGGTACGGCTAGAAGGGCTTCGCCAGGACTAGCCAAAGCGTCGCGGTTATGAATGTCGCGGCGATCGCGCCCAGGAAGCGGCAACGAATACTTACGCTTTGCTCAGGGGCGCGCTCGACGTGGAGAACCAGAACACCGCATAAGGTGTGGCAGATGACCATCCCGGCCACAGTGCTGAGCTTTACAATCAGCCAGCCCTCAACGAGTCCCTGGCGCAGAAACAATGCGGTGCCCGACCCGATTGCGACCAGGGCGGCAGGCGTGCCGATGAGGTTGAACACCATGCGTGTCAGGTGGGCATGGTCACGGTAGAAGAGTGGATCACTGCGCCGAGTGCCAGCGGCTACGAGTGCTGGCAGGTAGAGCAGAGTGCCGCACCAGCAGAGCAAGCCTGCGAAGTGCACAAGTTTGAGCAAGGGCATTCATGTCTCCATCCAGCCCGTGGCGAGTCAGAGGTTGTGACAGCCTCGTGCCTGAGCGGTTCGGAGCGGATGCGTAGGCGTCAGGGTGCGGCGGCTTTGCAGCCCGAACCGCGCGCCTTAGTCTGCCTGGGTGTTTACGTGTTCGGAGTGTCTTGTTCGTCCAGACCCTTGCGTTGGAATAGCTGCGTACCGCAGCGGCTGCAGAAGGATGCGTTGGGTTCGTGGCTCAGTTTTTCGCAGCTGGGGCACCGGTGTTGGAGGCTGTCTGCGCGCATCGCGGTGGCCAGTTCGGCTGTGAAGATACCGGTGGGCACGGCAATGATCGAATAGCCGGTGATCATGACAAGCGTCGCCAGCGCTTTGCCGATCGGAGTCTGCGGCGTGATGTCGCCAAATCCGACTGTTGTAATAGTCACGACAGCCCAGTAGATGCTCATCGGAATGCTGGTAAAGCCGTGAGGGGGCCCTTCCACAACGTACATCAGCGTTCCGAAGATCAACACCATGGTGGTTACGCTGAGCAAGAAGACGATGATCTTCTGCTTGCTGCCGCGAAGCGCGACCATCAGGAAATTGGCCTGGCTCAAATACTGCGTCAGCTTGAGCACGCGGAACACTCTGAGCATGCGGATCGCGCGAATCACCAACAGGTACTGAGCATCCGGCAACAGCAGAGCGATGAAGGCGGGCAGCACCGACAGCAGATCAATGGCACCGTAGAAACTGAAGATGTACTTGCGTGGCTCCGGGTGCGTATAGATACGGAGCAAATATTCGATGGCAAATACGGCAGTGAAAAACCATTCAAGACCAGCCAGCAGCGGCCCATACGCTTCACGATAGGCTGCGATACTGTCGAACATCACGACCACGAGGCTGGCAAAGATGAATACCAGCAACCAGGTGTCGAACCGTTTGCCGGCCGAGGTGTTGGTAAAGAAGATGATGACGTAGAGTCGCTCGCGCCAGCCCATCGATCGGAGGGCTTCGTTATCCATTTGCTCAGGCTCCCGGTTCGGCAAAGAAACGAATTATCGTCGAATATGACTCACGTTCCTAAAGCCTCGTTGCGAACCGATTGCAGCGCGTGTCATCGAAAAGGGTCTACAGGCGCTTAGACGGTGCGCTTCGGCATGATCCATTCGCCGTGATTGGCGTTATCCGAAGTCCACCTTCCAGCTTGCCGGCTTTGCCTCGGAGCGCTTTCAGGCATAGTCTTGCACCATGCGCATCAAGCCGTTGGAGGGCGACATGCCAGATTCAAAGTTGGTCGACCCGTTCGGCCGACGCATCACCTACCTGAGGCTGTCGGTTACCGACCGCTGCGACTTTCGCTGCACCTACTGCATGAGCGAAGACATGGTGTTCGCTCCCCGCGCGCAGATCCTGACGCTGGAGGAGCTCTACGCAGTAGCCGACGCGTTCATCGGTCTTGGTGTCAAGCGTATCCGTGTGACTGGCGGAGAGCCGCTGGTGCGCAAGGGGTTGCCTGGCCTGCTGGCGCGTTTGGGGGCTCGGGTGGAGCTCGAAGATCTGGCGATCACCACTAACGGTTCGCAGCTGCATACGCTTGCTCCGGTTCTGCGTGACGCTGGAGTCAACCGGTTGAATATCAGCCTGGACTCTCTGCGCCGAGACCGTTTTGCAGAACTCACTCGCCGCGACATGCTTGAGCAGGTCATTGCGGGAATCGATGCGGCTCGTAACGTCGGCTTTGATCGAATCAAGCTCAACAGCGTGATTCAGAAAGGTCATAACGACGATGAAGTGCTCGATCTCGTCAACTTCGCGGTTGAGCGAGGCCTGGATATCAGCTTTATCGAAGAGATGCCGCTTGGGAACGTCTCCAGCCATGAGCGGGAGATCACCTTCTGTTCGAGCGAGGAGGTTCGTGAGCGAATCGAGGTCGGGCACCAGCTGATCCGCAGCAGCCACAGTACCGGTGGTCCTTCACGCTATTGGCAGGTTGCCGGTAGCGAAACCCAGGTCGGTTTCATCTCGCCACACAGCAACAACTTCTGCGGCAGCTGTAATCGCGTGCGAGTCACCGCCGAAGGCAAGCTGGTGCTCTGCCTCGGGCATGAGGGTGCGCTGGATCTCAAAACCTTGATGCGCCGCTATCCGGGCGACAGCGAGCGGCTGCGCCAAGCGCTGGTCGATGCGCTCCAGCTCAAGCCCGAAAAGCACGAGTTCCGCACGGACGAGCAGGTTCAGGTGGTGCGCTTCATGAGCATGACCGGCGGCTGATCGATACGGCGCGTTATCGAAGTGACGATCAAGTCCGGGCTGGTCAGCAGCGCTTCTCTCCGCACATGTCCAGCAGAGTGATTGTCTAAGGGGGCGAGCGTTGTATTGCTGCAACTATTCACCTGTGTGTTTGTGCTCCAGGCCCTGAGAGGCGCGATTGGTGCCGTGATAAACTCCGCGGCCTACCGCCAACACGACTCCAGCGAATGCTCCGGGAAATCCACCAAGCCCACCGCGAACTCAGCGCTTCGGTTCACCTCCCGGTTGCCACGGATAGGCCTCCATGCGTCTGAAAAGCATCAAGCTTGCCGGCTTCAAGTCCTTTGTCGATCCGACCACGGTCAGCTTTCCCAGCAATATGGCGGCGGTGGTTGGTCCGAACGGGTGCGGTAAGTCCAATATCATCGACGCCGTACGCTGGGTGATGGGCGAAAGCTCGGCAAAGAACTTGCGCGGCGAGTCGATGACGGATGTCATCTTCAATGGCTCGAACACCCGAAAGCCGGTGACTCAGGCCAGCATCGAACTGATCTTCGATAATTCCGACGGGACCCTGCTGGGCGAGTACGCGGCGTTCGCGGAGATATCCATCCGCCGTCGGGTCACGCGCGACGCGCAAAACACCTATTTTCTCAACGGCGTGAAGTGCCGTCGGCGCGATATCACTGACATCTTCCTTGGCACCGGTCTGGGGCCGCGCAGTTATTCGATCATCGAGCAGGGCATGATCTCCAAGCTGATCGAGGCCAAGCCGGAAGACCTGCGAAACTTCATCGAAGAGGCGGCGGGCATCTCCAAGTACAAGGAGCGCCGCCGGGAAACCGAAAATCGCATCCGCCGCACCCATGAAAACCTGGCTCGCCTGACCGACCTTCGCGAAGAGCTGGAACGGCAGCTGGAGCGCCTGCATCGCCAGGCGCAGTCTGCTGAGAAATACCAGGAGTACAAAGCCGAGGAGCGGCAGCTCAAGGCACAACTGTCAGCGTTGCGCTGGCAGGCGTTGAACGAACAGGTTGGCCAACGTGAGCAGGTGATTGGCGACCAGGAGGTCAGCTTCGAGGCGCTGGTGGCCGAACAACGAAATGCCGACGCCAGCATCGAGCGTCTGCGCGACGGCCATCATGAGCTGTCAGAGCGCTTCAATCTGGTCCAGGGCCGTTTCTATTCGGTCGGTGGTGATATCGCCCGCGTCGAACAAAGCATTCAGCATGGTCAGCAGCGTCTACGTCAGCTGCAGGACGACCTGCGCGAGGCCGAGCGCGCCCGGCTGGAAGCCGAATCGCATCTCGGTCATGACCGTACTGTGCTGGCAACCCTCGGTGAAGAACTGACCATGCTCGTACCGGAGCAGGAGATCGCAAGCGCTGCGTCCGAAGAAGCTGCAGGCCAGCTCGAAGAGGCCGAGACCGCGATGCGGCATTGGCAGGAGCAGTGGGAAAGATTCAACCTGCAGAGCGCCGAGCCGCAACGAGCGGCGGAGGTCCAACAGTCGCGGATCCAGCAGCTGGAGCAGAGTCTGGAGCGCCTGGCGGAACGGCAAAGACGTCTGGAGGATGAGCGCGCCTCGCTCGCTAGCGATCCAGATGATGCAGCAGTGATGGAGTTGAGCGATCAGCTCGCGACTGGCGACCTGGAGCTGGAAGAACTTTCCGCAGCGCAGGAGGAAACCGGACATGCGCTTGAACAGCTCCGTGATCAGTTGCAGCAGGTGGGCCATGCCGAGCAGGAAGCGCTAGGCCAGTTGCAGCGCATGGAGGGGCGTATCGCCTCGCTGGAGGCATTGCAACAGGCGGCCATGGACCCTGGAAAAGGCGTTTCCGAATGGCTGAGCGAGCAAGGGCTGGATCAGCTACCCCGTCTCGCTGAGGGCCTGCGTGTCGAGCCGGGCTGGGAATTGGCCGTCGAAACCGTACTGGGTGCAGATCTTCAGGCGGTACTGCTGAATCGCTTCGATGGGCTCGATTTGAGCGGCTTCGAGCAGGGCGATCTGCGTCTGGTCAACGCGGCGCATGCGGCGGGCTCGGTCAGCGGCAGTCTGCTGGATAAAGTCCAATCCACTGTCGATCTTTCGTCCTGGTTGGGCAGGGTGCGACCGGTAGACGATCTCGATCAGGCGCTCGCCGCCCGCGGATCACTCGCCGACGGCGAAAGTGTGATCAGTCGTGATGGTTACTGGGTCGGTCAGCATTTCCTTCGGGTTCGACGGGCCTCGGAGGCCGAGTCCGGGCTGCTTGCCCGAAGCCAGGCGCTTGCTCAGCTACAGACCGAGCGTGACGAGCAGGCTGCGAGCCTGGCTGTGCTCGCCGAGCGACTAGGGCAGCTGCGCGAGGAGCAACGCGAGCTGGAACAGGCTCGTGACCAGCAGCGCCGTCAGCATCAGGATCTGTCACGTCGGCAGGGCGAACTGAAGGCTCGTCTGTCCGCCAGTCAAGCCAAGCTGGAACAGCTAAGTCTTCGCCGCCGGCGCCTGGAGGAGGAGTTCGCTGAACTCTCCGAACAGCGCGCGCTGGAAATAGAGCAACTGGGCGAAGCGCGTCTGCATTTGCAGGATGCGCTTGATGCAATGGCAGTCGACACCGAGCAGCGCGAGACGCTGCTGGCGAGCCGTGACGGGCTCCGCGAACGATTGGACCGGGTCCGCCAGGAGGCGCGGCGGCACAAGGACCACGCGCATCAACTGGCTGTGCGGATTGGCTCGCTGAACGCACAGCATGACTCGATCCGCCAAGCGCTTGAACGCCTTGAGCAGCAGTTCGAGCGTGCGGTGGAGCGCCGCGAACAGCTGAGTCTGAACCTGGAGGAGGGCGAGGCGCCCCTCGAAGAGCTGCGCATGAAGCTCGAGGAGCTGCTCGAGCGGCGCATGGGCGTCGAAGATGAACTCAAGCTGGCACGCCTGGCCCTGGAGGATGCTGATCGCGAATTGCGTGACGCTGAGAAGCGCAGAACCCAGGCCGAGCAGCAGGCCCAATTGTTAAGAGGGCAGCTCGAACAGCAACGGATGGATTGGCAAGCGCTCAGCGTCAGGCGCAAGGCGCTCCAGGACCAACTGCATGAAGAGGGCTTCGATCTACACGGCGTAATCGCTACGCTGCCGGGTGAGGCCACGGAATCGGCATGGGAAGGCGAGCTTGAGCGATTGGCCGCGCGAATTCAGCGCCTTGGCCCGATCAATCTCGCGGCAATCGAAGAGTACCAGCAGCAGTCGGAGCGCAAGCGCTACCTGGATGCACAGAACGAGGATCTTACCGAGGCGCTGGACACGCTGGAAAACGTTATCCGCAAGATCGACAAGGAAACCCGGAATCGCTTCAAAGAAACGTTCGACCAGATCAACAGCGGTTTACAGGCGCTTTTCCCAAAGGTTTTCGGGGGCGGCAGCGCTTATCTGGAACTTACCGGAGAAGATTTACTCGATACCGGGGTAGCGATCATGGCGCGACCGCCCGGCAAGAAAAACAGCACCATTCACCTGCTGTCAGGTGGTGAGAAAGCACTGACGGCTCTTGCACTTGTGTTTGCGATCTTTCAGCTCAACCCAGCGCCGTTCTGCATGCTCGATGAGGTGGATGCGCCCTTGGATGACGCCAACGTCGGACGCTACGCACGTCTGGTCAAGGAGATGTCGGAGAAGGTGCAATTCATTTACATCACGCACAACAAGATCGCGATGGAAATGGCTGACCAACTGATGGGGGTCACCATGCACGAGCCGGGTTGCTCAAGGCTGGTCGCAGTGGATGTCGAACAGGCGGTGGCGCTCGTTGAGGCTTGAGCGGCGCGTGTTTGAGAGGTAGGCGAAGGTTGGCTAAGACCAATAAAAGAGCCAAGGCGAGCGGTGTAAATCTACCGTTCGTCGTGCTAGTTTAGGGCGCAATTTTACGATGCGCAGATGAGCCTGTTCAGCGGCTGTGAGTTTGCGTCTTTATCATCGAATTCAGGGGTTCAAGCATTAATGGATATCGGTCTGCGCGAGTGGCTGATCGTCATCGGCATCATTGTCATTGCCGGCATTCTTTTCGATGGCTGGCGGCGGATGCGGGGTAGCAAGGGCAAATTGAAATTCAAGCTGGACCGCAACATCGCGAACAGTCTTCCAGATGAAGATGAGTCGACCGAGCTGCTGGGCCCGCCCCGGGTCGTGAGCCGCACCAACGAGCCTTCTCTGGACGAAACCGACCTTCCCTCGATGAGTGCGCGTGAATCTGGCAAGCGTCGTACGGCTGAGCCGCGGCAAGGCGACCTTCACTTCTCTAATGACGACGTGCCGGTTCCTACGCTGCTCGATCCCGTGATGGACGAGGACCAGGAAACAACCAGTGATCTCGGCGAGGACTTACCGCCGGTAGAGGAGGTGCTGGTCATCAATGTCATTTCGCGCGATCAGCATGGCTTCCGCGGCCCGGCGTTGCTGCAGAACATTCTAGAGAGTGGTCTGCGCTTCGGTGAGATGGATATCTTCCACCGCCACGAAAGCATGGCGGGTAACGGGGAGGTACTGTTCTCCATGGCCAACGCGGTCAAGCCAGGGACCTTCGATCTGGATGACATCGACCATTTCACCACGCCGGCCGTGAGCTTCTTCCTGGGTCTGCCAGGGCCTCGTCATCCCAAGCAAGCTTTTGACGTTATGGTTGCAGCGGCACGCAAGTTGTCGCAGGAGCTGAACGGCGAGCTCAAGGACGACCAGCGCAGCGTGCTGACGGCGCAAACCATCGAGCACTATCGCCAACGAATCGTTGACTACGAGCGCCGGCAGATGACGACCAAACGCTGATAAAAAGAACCGCTCGTTTGAGCGGTTTTTTTTTGGGCTCCTATCATCATTTGCAGCTATTCGAGTCGACAAGGTCCGCCGAGCGGATCAATCGCTTCGTTCCGGCTTGCTATATACACATCCCAGCATGCCCCGTCGCCCACCCCGATGCTCCATGCCGCCACGTAACAGGCTAAAATCCTGTCCAGAATATGAACTCAAGGTCGCCCGACGCGCTGGATTTTCGCCCGGTCGGCCTGCAGATATGGCCTCTCATACCATGACGTCCGCCCAGACCGCCGCAGAACGCATCGCCGAGCTGCGCAGCGAAATCGACGCCCATAACTATCGCTACTACGTGCTGGACGAGCCCAGCGTTCCCGACGCCGTATATGATCGTCTCTTCAACGAGCTCAAGGCTCTGGAGGCCGAGCATCCTGAGCTGGTAAGTCCGGACTCACCAACGCAGCGCGTCGGTGGTGAGGCGTTGGCGGCTTTCGGGCAGGTGCGCCATGAAGTGCCGATGCTGAGTCTCGGCAATGCGTTCGACGAGCAGGACTTGATCGACTTCGACCGACGCGCCCGCGAAGGCCTGGATATCCCGTCTGGCGATCTTTTCGGAGGTGACGCCGAGCTGGAATACAGCTGCGAGCCCAAGCTCGACGGTCTGGCCGTAAGCCTGCTTTACGAAGAGGGCAAACTGGTACGTGGCGCGACTCGCGGCGACGGTACCACTGGTGAGGACATCAGCAACAACGTACGTACCGTGCGAAACATCCCGCTGAAGCTGCATGGGGAAGACTGGCCAGCGGTGCTCGAGGTACGCGGCGAAATCTTCATGCCCAAGGCAGGCTTCGAGGCCTTGAACGCGCGTCAGCTGGAAGCGGGTAACAAGCCCTTCGCCAATCCAAGGAACGCAGCAGCCGGCAGCCTGCGCCAGCTGGATTCGAAGATTACCGCTAGCCGCCCCCTGGAGCTCTGTGCTTACGGTGTAGGTCGCTGCGAGGGGGCTCTTCCCGCTACCCACACGGGAATTCTCGAAGCGTTGAAAGGATGGGGCCTACCCATCAGTCGAGAGCTGAAGACAGCCAAAGGTGTCCAGCAGTGTCGCGACTATTTCGAGGCCATTGGAGCAAAGCGGGACTCACTGCCCTATGAGATCGATGGGGTGGTGTTCAAAGTGAACTCCACGGCGCAGCAGCGTGAGTTGGGCTTTCGCGCTCGCGAGCCGCGCTGGGCGATTGCTCACAAATTTCCCGCCCGAGAAGAAGTGACGCAATTGCTGGACGTAGAGTTTCAGGTTGGCCGCACCGGCGCGATCACGCCGGTGGCGCGGCTGCAACCGGTACAGGTGGCAGGCGTAACGGTATCAAATGCGACCCTGCACAACATGGACGAGGTGGCACGGCTGGGGCTGATGATCGGTGATACGGTTATCGTCCGTCGCGCTGGGGACGTCATTCCGCAAATTCTCGGGATCATTCCAGAGCGCCGCCCCGATAGCGCCCGTGCAGTCGAAGTCCCTTCGCATTGCCCTGTCTGCAATTCGGCCGTTGAACGCACCCAGCTGATCAAGCGCAGTAAAGGCCGCGAATCGGTCAGCGAGGGATCGATCTATCGATGCGTAGGCCGGCTGGCCTGCCAGGCTCAGCTCAAGCAGGCCATCATTCATTTCGTATCACGGCGGGCAATGGACATCGATGGCCTCGGTGACAAGATCGTCGAGCAGCTGGTCGATGTCGGGTTGGTCAGCTCGCCGGCTGACCTCTATCGCTTGAGCTTCGAGCAGGTCCTTGCGTTGGATGGCTTTGCCGAGGTTTCGAGCCGTAACTTGCTCAACTCCATCGATGCCAGTCGCAAGCCGTCACTTGCGCGCTTCGTCTTTGCCCTGGGTATCCCCGACGTGGGAGAGGGCACCGCGAAATTGCTTGCGCGGGCGTTGGGTTCATTGGATCGCATCAGCCGCGCGTTGCCCGACGTGCTGGTCTATCTGCCGGACATCGGTCTTGAAGTTGCACACGAAATCCACAGTTTCTTTGAGGACGAACATAACCAGTCCGTCATCAATCAATTGCTGGAGCGTGGCGTGCAACTTCAGGAAGAAGGGGACGTACATCCCGAGTTCGCAGCCTGCGCGACCCTCGCCGGTGTGCTCGACCGGCTGAATATTCCGTTTATCGCCACTACCGGCGCCCAACGTCTTGCCGATCGTTTCGGTAGTCTGACCGGCATCATCGAAGCCGACTGGCTGGACCTGCGTCAGGTCGAACGCCTTACCGAGAAGGCGGCACGCGCGTTGCGTGACTACTTCGACGATCCGGCAAACGCCGCGCGCGCGCGGGCCATCGAGGCCCAGCTGAAGGAATTCGGCATGCACTGGGAGAGCGAGCGGAAAGCGGCCGAGGGCCTGCCATTGGCTGGCCAGACCTGGGTGCTCACGGGCACGCTGGAAAGCATGAGTCGAGACGAGGCCAAGGCGCGTTTGGAGGCATTAGGCGCGAAGGTGTCGGGTTCGGTTTCGGCAAAAACCACTGTCGTGGTGGCAGGCCCGGGCGCAGGTTCGAAATTGGCAAAGGCCAACGAACTTGGGCTTTCGGTTGACAATGAAGCGTCGTTTCTTGAGCGCCTGACCAAACTCGAAGCCTAGCCGGATATCCGTGACGGTATACAGGCACGCCATTGCCGGTATCCAGTTGGAGGCTTAATGATGTCCATGGTGATCCCGGCGCCGCCACCCGCCGCAACGGCGGGTGGAAATGAAGGCTGTAGCGCTCCCGATGTGTGATTTTTTCTGATTCTCGGCCTGTACCGCCTGACACAATCCCCTCATGTTCGTCATATCTCTTGGCCAGCCAGCAGTGGACCTACGGGTGGGGTCACGGCTCTTTTGACACTCCGTCGGGGTTGGGGCAAAGTGCCCGGCTTTTTATCGGCGTTCGCCGCTTCGGGGAGTAGAAATGAATGCAGTGGTAGCGGCAGTCGGCATCATGCTGATTCTTAGTCTTTGCAGGGTTCATGTAGTGGTCGCGTTGATCGCCGGGGCACTTGCTGGTGGCGTTATGGGCGGGTTGGGGCTGGACGGAACGCTTGCCGCATTCAACAAGGGGCTTGGCGGCGGCGCGACAGTCGCGCTTTCCTACGCCTTGCTGGGTGCTTTCGCTGTTGCGATTGGCAAGAGCGGATTGGCCCACGCGCTGGCTGATCGAGCACTCGCCATGGTGGGTAAACGCGAATCCGAGTCGGCCGGTGCCGTAAAGTGGCTGATGATCGGGCTACTGCTTGCGGTCGCGGTGTCGTCGCAGAATATCCTGCCTATTCATATCGCCTTCATTCCTCTGCTGGTTCCGCCGTTACTCTACGTGCTGAGCAAGCTGCAGATTGACCGACGCCTCATTGCCTGCGTCCTCGCGTTCGGCCTAGTGACGCCCTACATGTTCCTGCCGGTCGGTTTCGGTAGCATCTTTCTCCATGAGATTTTGCTGGCCAACGTAGCCAAAAGCGGTGCAGATATCGCTGGGATCAACGTCAGCCATGCGATGCTGATTCCTGCCCTTGGGATGCTGTCCGGCTTGCTGATCGCCCTGTTCAGCTACCGCAAGGCGCGACCCTACGACCTCGCCAGAGTCGACGAGTCGAAAGCGGTGAGCGTCAGCTATAGCCCGCTGACCTTGCTGGTCGCAGGGTTGGCAGTGGCTGCTGCCTTCATCGTTCAGCTGTGGCTGGATTCAATGATCATCGGTGCACTGGTCGGTTTCGTGACCTTTTCAGTGTCCGGCGTGGTGCGCTGGAAGGAGGCGGACGACCTGTTTACCGAAGGCATGAAGATGATGGCGATGATTGGCTTCATCATGATTGCCGCCGCGGGCTTTGCTGAGGTCATGCGTGAAACGGGCGAGGTGAAAACGCTGGTCGATGCGTCAGCCGAGTGGATTGGCAACAGCAAAGCCATCGGTGCGCTACTGATGCTGCTGGTGGGGTTGCTGGTCACCATCGGCATCGGCTCTTCGTTTTCGACCGTTCCTATCATCGCCGCGATCTTTGTCCCGCTCGGGCTCGAGCTCGGATTCAGTCCGCTGGCGATCGTTAGCCTGGTCGGCACCGCTGGTGCACTCGGAGATGCGGGCTCACCAGCTTCTGACTCAACGCTCGGCCCCACCGCCGGGTTGAACGCCGATGGTCAGCACAATCACATCTGGGACACCGTCGTGCCAACCTTCCTGCACTACAACCTGCCGCTTCTTGCATTCGGCTGGATTGCCGCAATGACGCTGTAAGGCCTGTCGGGTACCTCGCGCGCCGTTATCGCAACGGCGCGGTTGCACCATTGATATGTGATACCTCGATCAGCACTCCTGACGACAATCGCTGACTAAGGGATACAACCGCAGCGATAGGATGCATTCGTGAAATCAACCCTCGAGCAGAAGGTCTTTCTCTCTCTGCTGGTCGTCGTAAGTATTGCTTTCGGCTGGATACTGTACCCATTTTACGGGGCGGTATTCTGGGCCGTCATTCTTGCAATCATCTTTTCGCCGCTGCAACGCCGTCTGCAGCGGCGCATGGGCGAGAAGAGGAACCTGACGGCGCTTATCACCTTGTCGGTTTGCCTGGTCGTAGCGGTCTTGCCGGTTATCTTCATAACAGGTCTTCTGGTCCAGGAAGGCTCATCGCTCTATCAGCGGATGGAAAGTGGCCAGCTGGACGTCAGCGAGTTCATCGGTGGTGCCAAGCAAATGCTGCCCGACTCGCTACAACAGCAGTTGCAACGCTTTGGGTTGGGCAGTATCGATCAGATGCGCGAGCGCCTTGCCAGCGGAGCGTTGCAAGGAAGTCAGTACCTTGCCACCAAGGCGTTCAGTTTTGGGCAGGGCACCTTTCAGTTTCTGCTCAGCTTTTTCGTGATGGTGTACCTGTTGTTCTTTCTGATACGGGACGGTCGCGAGCTGGTCGCAAAAATCCGCCGTGCGCTGCCCTTGAGTGATAACCAGAAACGCAGGCTGTTCAGCAAGTTCACCCGTGTGGTCAGGGCCACCGTGAAAGGCAACATCGTGGTTGCCGCTACGCAAGGCTTTCTCGGCGGGGTGATCTTCGCCATTCTGGGGATTCCAGGCGCTTTGCTCTGGGGCGTCCTCATGGCGTTCCTGTCTTTACTTCCGGCAGTGGGTGCCGGATTGATCTGGACCCCGGTCGCCATCTACTTCCTGATGCAGGGCATGGTCGTGCAGAGCGTGATCCTGACGCTCTACGGCATTCTGGTGATTGGCCTGGTAGACAATTTTCTCAGGCCGATTCTGGTGGGCAAGGACACCAAGATGCCTGACTATCTAGTGTTGATTTCAACACTCGGCGGACTCGCCCTGTTTGGCCTGAACGGATTCGTGATAGGCCCACTGGTTGCCGCCTTGTTCATGTCGTCATGGGGCTTGTTCATCAGCCCTGACACAAAGCCGTCCTCTCAACCTCAGACTGGAGGCGCCCGGCCGGAGCCGGACGCCTAGACGGGTTAGAGCACCCGTCCGCCATCGTCTCGGGTGATGATCACGGTCGCCGAACGTGGCCTGCGACCGGGACCATCCGGCCATGTGCTGGTAAATTCGGTTGGCGTGGAGCCTTCCCCCGGATGCTGAATGTTGACGAACAGCGTGCGGAAGTCCGGCGTGGCGGTTATGCCTGTTACCTCGGCACCTTTCGGCCCGACCAGAAAACGCTTGGTTTCGCCGCTCTTCGGATCCGAAACCAGCATCTGATTGTTACCAAAGGGGCCACTGCTCAGTTGGCTACCGCTCATGTCGGTCTGGATCCAGAGCCGGCCTTCCTGGTCGAACCAGAGCCCGTCCGGGCTGGCCATGATGTTCTCTTCGGTCAACGGGCGACCGCGCGGATCACGACTGTCGCTCTCTGGCCCGGCTAGCAGATACAGATCCCATTGAAACTGGGTGCCGATCTGATTCTTGCCCATCTCACGCCAGCGGATAATGTGTCCGGTGGGGTTGGGGGTGCGAGGGTTGGCGGCGTTTGGTTCCTCGCGCGAGCTGTTGTTGGTAAGTGTGAAGTACACCTCACCGGTATCGGGATGGACGGCGCCCCATTCCGGGCGGTCCATCTTTGTCGCACCGACGATGTCCGCGGCGAGACGTGTGTTTATCAACACCTCACCTTGATCGGCGAATGTGACGTTTGCGGCGGCGCAGGCTTGCTGGAAGGCTGCGTCTTCGATGTCCAGCGCCAGCCAGTCGCCGCTACCGTCCGGGTTGAAGCGGGCAACGTACAGAGTGCCCTCGTCGAGCAGACGACCGTCGCTGCGCTGCGGGCGGTACTTGTCGCGGCTGACATACTTGTAGATGTATTCATTTTGGGAATCGTCGCCTGAATAGCAGACGAGCGGCCAGCCCGGCTTGGCTGGTGCGAACACCACGCCCTCATGGCCAAAACGGCCCATCGCGGTGTGTTTGACGGGCGTCGAGTCGGGGTCGAATGGGTCGATCTCGACAATCCAGCCAAAGGTGTTGGGCTCGTTACGATAGTCGGCGCTCGGATCTGCGGCCATAGTGGTCGCATCGAAACGCTCGAACTCGTCGCCGCGAATGGTCTCCCAGCCGTAACGCCCGCGTGAGCGAAGGCCGTAGCGCTCCAGGTGACGAGGCAATTCGCTGTCGCGGACTGCAAAATAGCCGGCCCAGTTTTCCTCGCACGTCAGGTAGGTACCCCAGGGGGTGTAGCCGTTGGCGCAGTTGTTCAGCGTGCCGCGGGTCGATGTGCCGCTCGGGCTGTAGCGGGTCTTCATCAGCTCATGGCCACGGGCCGGACCCTCGATCCGCATCGGCGTCGCGCCGGTTATGCGGCGGTTGCGTGAGGAGGGCAGTACTGACCAATCCCCCTGCGGCCCCCGGCGCACCTCCACGACTGAAACGCCGTGAGCATTGATCTCCTTGCGCACTTCGTCAGCATCGACGCGTTTGCCATCGACAACGGTCGGGCCGTTTGGATGCAGGAGCGGGGCGTCAATGTATTCATGGTTCAGCACGAGCAGGCCGTGGTCGCTCTTGCGGCCCCTGAAGCGGGCATCCATCGGGAAGAAGTGCATACCATCGTGATGCATGCCGGTCTGCTGGGCCTGGTCTTCCGCGCTATTGCTGGCGTCTTCCAGAAATGCCGGATAGCTTCCGCAGATCGGGGTACCCCATGGGATGAAGGTCTTAGCTGAAAAGCCAGCAGGCACGGTAATGGTGTCGGCTCGGGTGACTGAGACCGCACCGAAGGGGAGGCGGTTACGAAGCTGGAAGGGCTGTCCATTGCCAGCCTTGGCCGGTTCGGCCGCTGCTGCGATCGACGGCAGGCCGCCCAGGAAAGCCAGCGCTCCGAATGCTGCTCCGCTAGCCACAACCTTACGGCGTCCCTGGTTGATGACATCCTGAATGTGAGGGTTTCTCGAATGATTGCTCGGCAGCTCATCTCCATTGCCGAACAGTATGTTTTGGCTGTTGTCAGTCACGGTGCAGCTCCACAGGAAAATCGACGGAACTGTGACGTTATGTCCGGCCTGCGACAGGTTTATGACACGCGTTCTGCTGTCGACGAGCGGTTATGTCCGCTATTCCAGAACTTCTCTGCGCTACCATGCGGTCCTGTTTCGGATCGACCGGTCTCCATGAAACCTATCGCCACGCTTGCCTTGTATCAGCAAGCCATCACCCAAGAGGGCTACGTCAGTGACGCAGCCCAGCTGCGTGCGGTGGAGCGGCTGCAATGTTGCTACGTCAGGCTGCATGGTCCAGCAAACAACGAATCGCTTCGCGGCGTCTATCTATGGGGGCCGGTCGGGCGCGGCAAGACCTGGCTGATGGATATCTTTCATCGCAGCCTGGAGGTTCCAGCAAGGCGCCAACACTTTCATCATTTCATGCGCTGGGTACATATCCGCCTGTTCCAGCTCAATGGCACCCCTGATCCGCTACAGGCGTTGGCGAAGGAACTGAGCGAAGACGTGCGGGTGCTGTGTTTCGACGAGCTGTTTGTTGCTGACATCGGCGATGCGATCATTCTGGGGCGCTTGTTTCAGGTCATGTTTGAACAGGGCGTGGTGATCGTCGCGACGTCGAACCAGCCACCCGATCAGCTCTATGCCGAGGGTTTCAACCGTGAGCGTTTCCTGCCCGCGATTGATGCGATCGAGCGGCACATGGAGGTCCTCGCCGTCGATGGGGGCGTTGACCATCGTCTGCGTCCAGGCGTGGCCGAGCAGCGCTACTGGGTCAGCGACACAAAAGCAGACGGGGTGTTACGTTCGGTTTTTGACAGGCTGAGCGGGAGCGAGAAAGCCTCTACCCAGCCGGTGCACATTGGTCGCCAATCGCTGCAAGTCGTATGCAGTAGCGACTCTGTGTTGTGGTGCCGCTTCGCTGCGCTGTGCGGGCAGCCATTCTCCGCTCTCGATTTCATTGCGCTCTGTGATCGCTATTCGGCGATTCTCATTGGCGAAATACCGCGGTTGGGCGGTGAGCAGCGCGAAGGACGCATCGCTCGAGGTACCGAGGATGGCACCGCGCGAATAGAGGCGGGTGACCGCACGTTACCGAAGCTGGCCGTCCACGACGACAGTGTCCGGCGCTTCATAGCGCTGGTCGACGAATGTTACGACCGCGGCGTGCCGCTGTACCTCGAGGCCCAAGTCGTCATGGATGAGCTCTACACCGAGGGCTACCTATCCTTTGCTTTTCGCCGAACGCTGAGCCGATTACGCGAGATGCAGTTGCAACGTTTCGGTAAGGCCGGCGCGACTCAGTCGCGGTAGAACACCTGTACCAGGTGATAGCCAAATTGACTTTTGACGGGGCCGTGCACCTCGCGTAGCGGTTTTTTGAAAATCACCTGATCAATGCTGCGCACCATTTGCCCTGGGCGCACTTCGCCTAAATCACCGCCTTTCTTGCCCGACGGGCATGTCGAGAATTTTTTCGCCAGCACATCGAAGGCTTCGCCATTGGCGATGCGCTTTTTCAACTGCACCGCTTCGGCTTCGGTTTTCACCAGGATGTGACGGGCCATTGCTTTGGGCATTGCGAATCTCCTCGGAAGCGGCGGCGATTGTAGATAGACAGCCTCGAAAACCAAAGCGCAAGCGCAGGGTGCTATACCGTTCGGCTGTAGGGAAACCCGACAAACGGTGGTTATGGTCGTTGTATGTTAGCGCTACCATCCGATCCACAAACATAATGTGGCACTACGATGCCGCTGGAGAGCGACAGTGGATTCACACTCCCACAGCGAATTTCCCGCAAATCGCCGCGCATTGGTGGTCATGGGTGTCAGTGGTTCGGGCAAGACCGAAATCAGCCATGGCGTAGCCGATGCATTGGGCTATCGACACATCGAAGCCGATCATTTCCATCCTGAAGAGAATGTCGCGCGCATGCGTGCAGGCACTCCCTTATCGGACGCCGACCGCGTTGAGTGGCTGCAAAAGCTGGTTGTCGAAATGCAGCGCGCCATCGATGACGATGTCAGCTTCGTGCTGGCCTGCTCTGCCTTGAAGCGTCGTTATCGCGACTTGCTGCGTGATGCCGTGCCTGGCCTGTGCTTTGCGCACCTTTCGATTGATTACGACACGGCTGTTCAGCGTGTTGGCGGACGAGCCGGGCATTTCATGCCGATTTCGCTGGTGGACAGCCAGTTCGCGACGCTTGAACCGCCTGCAGGCGAACCCCACGTGCTTGTGGTGGACGCCAGCCAGCCGCGCGATCAGGTTGTTGACCAGATCACCACGTGGATCAATCAGGACGACGGTTCCGGCATCAACGCCCGTGAAGATCTGTCCGCGGCTCCGCTTGATAGCGCTAACAAGCGCGGCGGCCAGGGGGCTGGTGTGCCCGGCCACCGAGCCAATTTGAAGGATGTCGAGCCCAAGGGGGCCGAGCTAACCACTCAGCCGATCTACGGCGGCAAGCTTGCACAGGGTTTCGACCGGATTACGGATTGGCTGATGGCGGCGTTATTGGCCTTCATGGTCATCGTGGTGTTCAGCAGTGTGGTATTGCGCTATGCCTTCGGCACGGGATGGACGGGTGCCGAAGAGCTTTCTCGGCTGGCCTTTGTCTGGCTGGTCTTCGTTGGTGTGGCCTCGAGCATGCGCCGTGGCGAGCTGATGGCCTTCAGCATGGTCCGCGACCGGTTTCCGCATCTGCTCCGCCGATTGGTGGACTCGATCAGCTGGATAATGGTTGCGGTCGCCAGCGCGCTGGCAGCGCTGGGCGGATGGAATCAGATGCAGTTCGGCTGGACCATCAACAGCCCCGTGGTGGGTTATCCGCTGGCCGTGGCGATGGTTCCGGTCGCCGTCAGCATGGTCGCGCTTACGGTTCTGGCGCTCATCCAGCTAGTCAATGTCTGGCGTCGACAGCCGCCGTTACCCATCGCCGAAGCCAACGTAACGGCCGATTGATCACTGATAACAACAAGGGCATACGCCCATCCGAGGTCCGTCCATGACTGTCGTCGTCTTCCTATCGTCATTGTTTGGCTTCATGGCCTTCGGTATGCCGATTGCCTTCGCGCTGATTCTTACCGGCGCGGTGCTGATGTGGTATCTGGATTTCTGGGACGTGCAGCTGTTGGCGCAAAATCTTCAGGCCGGGGCCGACAGCTTCCCCCTATTGGCCGTGCCGTTCTTCATTCTGGCTGGCGAACTGATGAATGCGGGCGGCATCTCGCGCCGGATCATCAACATGGCGCAGGCCTACTTCGGCCATAAGCGTGGTGGCCTTGGCTATGTCGCGATTGCGGCATCAGTCCTGTTGGCGAGTATGTCCGGGTCCGCGCTGGCCGATACCGCGGCGCTGGCAACGCTGTTGCTGCCCATGATGCGTGAGCGCGGCTATCCGCTGAGCTCATCGTCAGGGCTCGTAGCAGCGGGCGGCATCATCGCGCCGATCATTCCGCCGTCGATGCCATTCGTTATCTACGGCGTTGTCACTAACACCTCGATCAGCCAGCTGTTTCTCGCCGGCATGGTTCCGGGCCTGATCATGGGCGTCGGGCTGGTCGTGGCGTGGACGCTTATTGCCCGCACAATCGAAGAACCGCCACAGGAGAAGGCAAGCGGCGCTGAGCGCCGCAAGGCACTGGTTGATGGCGCGGCTGCGCTGATGTTGCCGGTAATCATCGTGGGCGGATTGCGTTTCGGCCTGTTCACGCCTACCGAGGCGGCAGTGGTAGCCGCTGTCTATGCCTTGCTGGTGTCGACTTTGCTGTACCGCGAACTGAGCTGGAGCGGTGTGGTCGAGGTGCTGACTCGTGCCAGCCGCACCACGGCTTCGGTGATGTTCCTTTGCGCAGCGGCAATCGTTTCCGCCTATATGATCACGTTGGCTCAGCTACCGGACGAAATTGCCTCGATGCTTGGCCCGCTGGCTGAAGATCCCAAGCTACTCATGGTCGCCATCATGGTGCTGATGGTTGCGATCGGCATGGTGCTTGACCTGACCCCAACCATCCTGATTCTCGGGCCGGTGTTGGCGCCGATTGCGGTGAAGGCCGGAATCAATCCGGTGTACTTCGGCGTGATGTTCGTGCTGATCGGCTCGATCGGGCTGATCACGCCACCGGTCGGCACCGTACTCAACGTCGTTGGCGGAATAGGGCGGCTGCGCATGGAAACGCTGGTGCGCGGGGTCGTTCCGTTCTTCCTCATCTATCTGGCCATCGTCGTCCTGCTGATCGCAGTGCCGTCGATCATCACCGTGCCCTTGGCTTGGCTGCGGTGAACGACCCGCTTGAGCTTCATCCTTCATTCACAACAACAAAAGGTAAGAGAGCATGAAACGATTTCTCATCGCGGCCCTGGCCGCCACCACACTCAGCAGTGCTATCACCGCCGTTACCGCTCAGGCAGCGGACGATATCCGGCCACGGATGATTCGTTTCGGCTACGGGCTCAACGAAGACAGCAACCAGGGGCGCGCTGCGAAGCTGCTCGCCGAGGAGATCGCCAAAGCGTCCGACGGCAAGCTCAAGGTTCGGACCTTCGGTTCTGCCAGCCTGGGTTCAGATGATCAGATGCAGAATGCGCTGATAGGCGGCGCTCAGGAAATGATGGTCGGGTCGACAGCAACGCTCGTCGGCGTGGCTGAAGAGATGGCGGTCTGGGACACGCCGTTCCTGTTCGAGAATGAACAGCAGGCCGATTACGTGCTGGATGGCCCGGTCGGTCAAAAGGTCATGGATGCGTTGGAAGAGAAGGGGCTTGTTGGCCTGGCTTACTGGGAGAACGGCTTCCGTAACCTGACCAACAATGTGCGTCCGGTCGAGACGCTGGAAGACTTCAACGGCATCAAGCTGCGCGTGATGCCAAACCCCGTGTTCATCGATACCTTCAAGCAGATGGGGGCCAACGCAGTCCCGCTGCCGTTCTCCGAGCTGTTCACCGCACTGGAGACCAAGGCAGTCGACGGCCAGGAAAACCCCTATAACACTATCCTCTCGTCCAAGTTCTACGAGGTACAGAAGTACCTGAGCGTGACCAACCACGTCTACAGCCCCTGGATCGTGACGGCTTCCAAGCGCTGGTGGGATGGCCTGTCGAAAACCGAGCAGGACATCATCATGAAAGCGGCGAAGACAGCGCGTGATTCGGAGCGTGAAGACACCCGTGCGGAAGCCCGCGAAGCCCTGGCGAAAATCAAGGAGCAGGGCATGGAAGTGAACAAGGTCAGCCCGGAAGAAATCCAGCGCATGCGCGAGCAGGCCAAACCGGCCATTCAGACGGTGATCGATACGGTTGGCGAGCCGCTGTTCAACGAAGTTCAGGCCGCCATCCAGAAAGCGCCGAAGTAAGCGGATGCGTTCCGTCCAGGCCTTGTGAACCCTGACGTGTGTCGGGGCTCACATGGCCTGCTTCGGTTCGGCATCCCATATAGAATCACTGCCCCTCGCCGTTGGATCCAACCATGAGTTCTCGCCGCCGCCGCTCGCTGGAGCGGGCCACGTTGTCCGACGTAGCTCGCAGTGCCGGTTGTTCATTGATGTCCGCCTCGCGCGCGTTGTCGCAACCCGAACGGGTGTCGGACGCCTTGCGCGAGCGGGTGATGACAGCGGTCAAGACCCTGGGTTACGTCCCCCATACGGCTGCGCGCAACCTGGCAAGTGCGCGTTCCAACCTCGTCGCCGTGATCATTCCCTCGCTGTCCAACGCAGTGTTCGTCGATACCGTCGAAGCGATTCAGCGCGTGCTGATGCCGGCCGGTTATGAGTTGATGATCGGCGTCAGCCATTACCATCCTGAGGAAGACGAGCGGCTGTTGCGCGCTTATCTGGCTCATCAGCCGGCGGGCCTGTTGGTGACTGGTTTCGAGCGCAGTGATGCTGCCCGCGAAGTGCTAGGCAGCTACACAAGCCCGATCGTTACGCTGATGGAGCTGAGTGACGCCGAAGAGGAGTATTGCGTCGGTTTTTCCCAGTCCGAAGCCGGCGCGGCGATGACCCGCAAGTTGCTGGAACGTGGCTACAGGAACATCGCATTTGCGGCCGCACAGCTTGATCCGCGCACCTTGCAGCGCGCCGAGGGCTATCGCAGCGTGATGCGAGCGGCGTCTCGCTATGACGCTGCATTGGAAATCCTGACACCCGAGGTGTCGTCCATCGGCCTGGGTGCCGAATTGCTTGATCGGCTGCTGGCGCAGCATCCCGAAATCGACGCTATATTCTTCAACAACGACGACCTGGCTCTGGGTGCACTGTTTCGGGCGCGTCAGCTGCAGCTCGCCGTGCCGCAACGCCTGGCAATTGCAGGCTTCAACGATTTGCCTGCGGCCGCATGGATGAATCCTGCGCTAACTACCGTACGCACGATCCGCGGTGAGATCGGCAAGCTCGCCGGGCAAATGCTGCTCAGCCTGATGCGCGGTGAGCCGCCACCGCAACGACGCATCGATGTGGGCTTTGAAGTGGTGATGCGCGACAGCGCCTGAAACGGGACCGGCAAGCGTTGCGCTTGCCGGCATTGAGCTTCAGTTGGCCTGCTGCGAAGCGGTGACTTGCTGAGCGATTTCAATCATCTGCTCGCGCATCCAGCGGTTGGCCGGGTCCTGGTCGGTACTCTCGTGCCAGTAGATGTGTGTTTCCAGCGGTGGTATTTCCACGGGCAACGGAATCTGATGCAAGTCATGGCGGCGGGCGAAACGCTCGGGGACGGTGACCGCCATGTCGGTCTGTTGAATCACTTGCGTAGCCATCATGTAGTGCTGTGAGCGCAGCGCGATCTTGCGCTGTTGCCCCATCTTGCCAAGTGCCAGGTCAACCATCCCGAGCCCGCTGCGCCGGCTGGAAATGTGAATGTGCGATAGCGACAGGTACTCCTCAACGCTGAGCTGCTCCTTCGCCAGCGGGTGCCCGCGACGCATCGCACAGACATAACGATCTTCCAGCAATTTGACGTGGCGTACCTGGGGGTCAGTGTTCAGCGGCGCGTCCATGGCAAAATCCAGTCGGCCGGCGGCCAGCTCCTTCGTCGTCTCGCGCCGCTTGGCGAGCATGCTTTCGATCTTTACGTTCGGCGCCAGTCGGCGCAGACGTTGAAACAGCGGTGGCAAGACGACGGCTTCGGTGAAGTCGGTCATGCTGATGCGGAAGGTCTTGTTCGCCTGCGCCGGGTTGAAAGTGCGGCTTTCCTGCACCGACACCCGTAGCAGCTGCAGCGCATTACGCACCGGTCCGATGATGTTCTGCGCCATCGGTGTGGGCACCATGCCCTGGGCGGTGCGCACGAAGAGCGGGTCGTTGAAGGTCTCGCGCAGGCGAGCCAGCGCGTTGGAAACGGCAGGCTGGGTGATCCCGACAATCTGTCCGGCGCGGGTCAGATTGGCCTCGGTGTAGATGGCGTCGAAGACAATGAAGAGATTCAGATCGACCTTGTTCAGGTTCATTGTTGTGCTCTCTGGCGTGTATCGGAATTCGCCGATCCTATATCGGTGATGAATGTTTATACACGAGGAAAATAGCTTCGATAAATCCCTGAGGGTCCTCTAGCATTCAAAAACTACAAAACATTACCTGCAGAAGGTTGTCGCCCATGGATTTCGCTTATTCCCCCAAGGTTCAAGAGCTGCGTGAGCGCGTCCAGGCGTTCATGGATGCGCACGTCTATCCCGCCGAGAAGGTCTTTTACCAGCAGGTGAGCGAGGGTGATCGCTGGCAGCCCACCGCCATTGTCGAGGAGCTCAAGGCCAAGGCCAGGGCCGAAGGCCTCTGGAACCTCTTTCTACCGGACTCCGAACTGGGCGCAGGGCTGACCAATACAGAATATGCGCCGCTTGCCGAAATCATGGGCAGCTCGGGCCTCGGCCCGGAGGCCTTCAACTGCTCGGCTCCGGATACCGGCAACATGGAGGTGCTGGTTCGTTATGGCAGTGAAGAGCAGAAAAAGCAGTGGCTGGAGCCTTTGCTGCGTGGCGAGATCCGTTCAGCCTTCGGTATGACCGAGCCGGGTGTTGCGTCTTCCGATGCGACCAATATGGAAGCGCGTGCCGTACGTGAGGGCGACGAGTGGGTCATCAACGGCCGTAAGTGGTGGACCTCCGGAGCATGCGATCCGCGCTGCAAGGTCATGATTTTCATGGGCCTCACCAACCCTGATGCGCCGCGCCACCAGCAGCATTCGATGATTCTGGTGCCGATGGACGCGCCGGGCCTTAGAGTTCTACGCCCGCTGCCAGTGTTCGGCTATGACGATGCGCCGCACGGTCATGCGGAAGTCCTGTTGGAAAATGTCCGCGTACCATACGAGAACGTGCTGCTGGGCGAAGGACGCGGTTTCGAGATAGCCCAGGGCCGCCTCGGTCCAGGTCGTATTCACCATTGCATGCGATCCATCGGCTGCGCGGAACGTGCATTGAAGCTTATGTGCGAACGTTCCGTGAATCGCACCGCGTTCGGCAAGCCATTGGCGCGACTGGGCGCTAACCTCGATCACATCGCCGAGTGCCGAATTGAAATCAACATGGCGCGCCTGTTGACGCTCAATGCGGCGTATATGATGGACACGGTGGGCAACAAGATCGCTGCGAGCGAGATTGCACAGATCAAGGTCGTGGCGCCAAACGTCGCGCTGAAGGTGATCGACCGTGCCATTCAGATTCACGGTGGCGCTGGTGTTTCCGAGGATTTCCCGCTGGCGCATTGGTGGGCCATGCAGCGCACCCTGCGCCTGGCTGACGGCCCGGATGAGGTGCACCGTGCTTCGATCGCCAAGCATGAACTGGGCAAGTACTTTCCAAAGGAAATGCTGCGCAGCCGCTGACAGTTCGCTGGCCTAACCCGAAGGCAGAGCCGTGCAGTATGGCTCTGCCTTTTTTGTGTGGTTTGGCGCGCAGTAGATGATGAATAGACGTCAACCGCTGCTGTCGGTGCGACGTGGTGGAGTTGCTTCGCGCGTGAGCTTGATCTCGATGAAGCGGCGAGAGTTTGGCAAGGATCAACAATGCGCTGGCAGCCCGGACCTACGCGCTTCGCGCTCCAGTGTAAGGACCATGTTCAATGGATCACGGCGCAACCGTCGTCAGGTCCGGCGGCGTGCTCTGACCGTAAATGGTGCTAACCAGACTTCGGTAACACCGGTAGGCCTGTTCATAGCGCTGAACCGCGCTGGGGTTAGGCTCGGCGGTGGTTGTTTCGTCAACACTGACGCAGCGCTCGCATAGTGCTGCGAGGCTGGCATGCGGATCGCTCTGTCTCGCATGGCACCAGGCCGCCTGGATCGCGCCGCCTAATGCAGCAGCTTCACCGTGACGAGTGCATACCACCGGTGTCGCCATCATGTCGGCAATGATCTGTCGCCAAAGGGGGCTCTTTGCGCCGCCGCCGATCAGCTGAATCCGCTCGCTGCGGATGCCACTGTCACGTAGCAGATCCAAACCGTAGCGCAGGCCGAAACTCACGCCTTCGATGACCGAGCGACACAAATTGGCGCGGGTGAGGTTATCTGCCGTCAGGCCATGCAGGCTGGCCGTGGCCTGGGGCAGGGCGGGTACGCGCTCGCCATTGAGGAACGGCAGCATGATCACGCCTTCAGCCCCAATCGGCGCCTTTGCAGCCAATGCGTTGAAGTGTTCGAGGTCAAGTTGCAACAGGTCACGAATGACGCCGTTTGCGTTGGTCAGGTTCATGGTGCAGATCAGCGGCAGCCAGCCGCCGCTGGACGAACAGAAGGTGGCAACTGAAGGTTGCGAGCTGATACGCGGCTGGTCGGCATGGGCATACAGCGTGCCTGAAGTGCCGAGGCTCATGGTGATCGCGCCGGGGCTGATATTGCCCGTGCCGATCGCACCCATCATGTTGTCGCCGCCACCGCTCGATACGATGGCCTCGGGGTTCAAACCCAATCGCTTCGCCAGCTCTGGGCGCAGCCGGCCGACCGGCTTGTCTGACTCAATCAGCTCGGGCAGAGCTGCCTCAAGGCGGCCGCTTGGATCGATATGCCGCAGAACCGCGAAATCCCATTCCCGGGTACGTACATTGAAATAGCCGGTGCCGGAGGCGTCCCCGTATTCACTGCAGCAGCGGCCGGTCAGCCAGTAGTTGAGGAAGTCGTGGGGCAGCAGCACGTGCCCGATGCGTTCGAACAGCAGGGGATGCTGTGCTTTCATCCAGAGCAGCTTGGAAACGGTGTAGCCCGGCGCGATAACCACGCCAAGGCGCTTGAGCGAACCCTGGTCGCCGCCCAGCCAGTCGAGCAATAGCTGGTTTTCGTGGGCGGATTCGGTATCGCACCAAAGCTTGGCTGGCCGCAGAACCTGGCCTTCGGCATCAAGCGTGACAAGCCCATGCTGTTGTCCTGAAACACCGATCCCGAGCACCCGGCTCCCGTCCACGCCAGCTTCAGCCAGAGCGAGCACGGTGGCCTTTTCAAACGCTGAAACCCACTGCTCGGTATGCTGTTCGCGGCGCCCGTTCGGCCCGCTGATCAGTTCATGGCTAGCCGAGCCCTGGCCTAGGACCCGCCCGCTGGCTGCATCAAGAAGCAGTGCTTTGGTGCCTTGGGTTCCGCAGTCGATACCGAGATACATGGAACCGTCCTCAGCGCGTCAGCAACAGATCGAGCGTGCCGCTGACACCGAGCGTCCGTAGCCGTAGGAGGTTGCGCTCGAAGGCCTCGCGAAACGCCATTGAACGGGGGATGTGCGTGCCGAAGATTTCTTCACGGGCCAGCAGCCGCTCCATGAGCCCATTATCTTCCTCTACCAGGCCCTGACAGAACTCGGCGCGTGGATCGGGAATGCTGTATCGCGCACCATTCTCGTCGACACCCTTGAGATACATCGCCCAGGCAGCCACCACCAGTGAGGCACGGTCCAGCTCAGCGTTGTCGGCAATGAGGCGGTTGATGGTCGGCACCGTGAACTTGGGAAATTTCGATGAGCCGTCGGAACAGACCCGCTCCAGTTGGTCGGCGATGGCACAGTTGGAAAATCGATCAATCAGGGTCTGTTTGTACTTGGCCAGGTCGATGCCGGGTACCGGGGCCAACTGCGGCGTAACGTCGTCGTCCATGTAGCGGCGGATGTACTCGACGAACAGCGGGTCGGCCATGGTTTCGTGCACGAAACGATAGCCGCGAAGAAAGCCCAGGTAAGTCAGCGCTAGATGACTGCCATTGAGGAGCTTGATCTTCATCTCTTCGTAGGGGGCAACGTCATCGGTGAATTGCACGCCAACCTTGTCCCAGGCGGGCCGGCCGGACACGAAATTATCCTCCAGCACCCACTGTACGAAAGGCTCGCAGACC
Organism: Stutzerimonas stutzeri; assembly: GCF_051028275.1. GTDB lineage: Bacteria > Pseudomonadota > Gammaproteobacteria > Pseudomonadales > Pseudomonadaceae > Stutzerimonas > Stutzerimonas stutzeri_AS. Next base: position 2,411,820 of record NZ_CP069269.1, on the reverse strand, counting down.
ACCGGCCATGCGTCGTCGATACCGTGTTGCTGCTTGAGGTTCTTACGGTGCGATGCGCTGGTCATCGGTGTAATCCGGTCGACCATGGCGTTTGGAAAGCTGACGTTGCTTTCTATCCAGCTGGCCAGCTCGGGATCGACCAGGCTCGCAAAGGCCAGGGTCGCCTTGCGGGTAACGTCGCCATTGTGGGGCAAGTTATCGCAGGACATGACCGTGAATGGCCCCGTACCTTCGCCACGACGGCTGGCGAGCGCAGCGCAGATCAGGCCGAAGACGCTGATTGGCGCGCGAGGGTTCTCCAGATCGTGCTGAATATGAGGCAGCGCGGCGTTGAACTGGCCAGTGCTGTCATCCAGACAGTAGCCGCCCTCGGTGATGGTCAGCGAGACGATCCGGATGGCTGGATCGGCAAGCCGGGCGACAACGGCCTCCGACCCGTCGCGAGGAACCACAACCATTTCGCGAATGCTGCCGATGACCCGGACTTCCGTATCCGGCCGGTCGTCGAGTTCGACCAGCGTGTAGAGGTGGTGCTGTGAGGCGAGTGCGTCACGCATGGGCAGCTCATCGACACGCGTGCCGATCCCGCAGATGCCCCAGTCGAGTCCTTCGCCGGTATTCATCAATGCGTCGGTATAGGCCGCCTGATGGGCGCGGTGGAATCCTCCGACACCGATGTGAGCGATACCGGACGTTACCGATTCAAGCGCATAGGCGGGCCGGGCGATATGTGCCGGCAGCTGCGGCAGGTTCTGTTCATTCAGCTTCATGTCAGGCCTCGCTAGGCGTGGAAGGGATGTGGCTGAGGAGCGGACCGCAGCGCCCTACAGGCTGCGGTTCGCTAGCGAACTGGCTCCTAGACGAGCGTCAGGCAACCTGTTGCAGCGACTGGCCGACCGCCAGTCCTTCGCTGTTGAACAGGTGGCAGTGACTGGCATCCAGCTCCAGGGTCAACGGCTCGCCATAACGCGGGGTAAAGTCACCGCGGATGCGCATCGTCAGCGGTTCGCCGGTCTGGGTAATGACATGGCAATAGGTGTCGCTGCCCAACCGCTCGCTCACGTCTGCTTTGACGGTCAGCTGACAATTGCCCTCGCTGCCGCGGTTGAGATGCTCAGGACGAATGCCCAGGGTAACCGGGTCGCCCACAGCCAGAGCGGCGCCTCCCAGCGGTAGGTACAGACGGCAGCCGGCGTCCAGCTCGACGTCGACGCCTGCTGCATCGGCCCGGCTGATGCGGCCTTTGAGAAAACCCATCTTCGGTGTGCCAAGGAAGCCTGCAACAAACAGGTTCGCCGGATGATGGTAGAGCTCCATCGGTGAGCCAACCTGCTCGATCCGGCCACCGTTAAGCACGACGACCTTGTCGGCGAGGGTCATTGCTTCGACCTGGTCATGGGTCACGTAGATCATCGTTGCCTGCAGTTCCTGATGCAGGCGGGACAGCTCCAGACGCATCTGCACGCGCAGGGCCGCGTCAAGGTTCGACAGCGGTTCGTCGAAGAGAAAGATCTTGGGGTTACGCACAATCGCACGGCCAATGGCGACCCGCTGGCGCTGTCCACCAGAGAGCTGGCGCGGCTTGCGTTCGAGAAGCGGTTCCAGCTCAAGCGTACGAGCCGCGGCTTCGATCTTGCTGGTGATTTCGTTCTTGTCTGCCCCGGCCAGGTCGAGCGCAAACGACATGTTTTTGCGCACCGTCATGTGCGGATACAGCGCGTAGGTCTGGAAAACCATGGCCAGGTCGCGCTTGGCCGGGCTGAGGTCAGTGATGTCGCGGCCGTCGAGTTCAATCTTGCCGCTGCTGACTTCCTCCAACCCTGCGATCAGGCGCAGCAGCGTGGACTTGCCGCAACCGGAGGGGCCAACGAAGACGACGAATTCGCGATCGCGGATATCCAGGTCGATGCCCTTGATGATGTCGTTGCCGTCGAAGCTTTTCTTCAGCTTATGGATCTTCAGGTCTGCCATGTTCGAATCCTCAATTGTTCTTCTCGTCTCGGCGTTTTCTATTTCACGGCGCCGAACGACAGGCCGCGGACCAGCTGTTTCTGGCTGATCCAGCCGAAAATCAGGATGGGTGCGCAGGCAAGGGTGGAAACGGCCGAGAGCTTGGCCCAGAACAGCCCTTCCGGACTGGAGTAGGAGGCGATCAGCGCAGTCAGCGGCGCGGCGTTGGACGAGGTCAGGTTCAGGGACCAGAAGGCTTCGTTCCAGCACAGGATCAGCGACAGCAACATGGTCGAGGCGAGCCCCCCCTTGCTGATCGGCAGGAGCACGCGAAGCATCTCCTGCAGCAGGGTGGCGCCGTCCATGCGAGCCGCTTCGAGAATGTCGCGAGGGATGTCCTTGAAGTAGGTGTAGATCATCCATACCAGGATCGGCAGGTTGATCAACGTGTAGATAATGATCAGCACCGCGCGGCTGTCGAGCAGGCCGAACTGCTTGGCCAGCAGGTAGATAGGCACCAGCACGCCCACCGGCGGCAGCATCTTGGTCGAGAGCATCCAGAGCAGCGTGCCCTTGGTTCGCTTGGTCTCGTAGAAGGCCATCGAGTATGCGGCGGGAATGGCGATCAGCATGCCCAGGGCGGTCGCGCCGAAAGAGATGGTCACCGAGTTCCAGGCGTACTTGAAGTAACCGCTGCGGTCCTGGATGTGCAGGTAGTTTTCCAGCGTGGGCGTGAAGATGAACTGCGGCGGCGTGGCGAAGGCGTCAATCTCGGTCTTCAGGCTGGTCAGCAACATCCAGAAAATCGGGAAGAACAAGAGCAGCGCCACGGCCCAGGCGAACAGCCCGACCACCAGCGTGTTGAGGCGGCGACTTTGTTTGAGCGTCAGCATCGGTCTGTCCTCAGTATTTCTCGGTGAGATTCTTGCCGAGCATCCGCACCAGGATGATCGCCGCGATGTTGGCGATCACCACCGCGATCAATCCTCCGGCCGAGGCCATGCCGACGTCGAACTGCAGCAGCGCCTGGTTGTAGATCAGGTAGGCGAGGTTGGTAGAGGCGTAGCCGGGGCCACCACTGGTGGTGGTGAAGATTTCAGCGAAGACGGAAAGCAGGAAGATGGTCTCGATCATTACCACTACGGCGATGGGGCGGGCCAGATGCGGTAACGTCAGGTGCCAGAAGATGGCTATCGGGCCGGCGCCATCGAGGCGGGCGGCTTCCTTCTGCTCTTGATCAAGGGACTGCATGGCCGTCATTAGGATCAGGATCGCGAAGGGCAGCCATTGCCAGGACACAATGATGATGATCGACAGCAGTGGGTGCTGAGCCAGCCAGTCAATTGGCTGCGCCCCGAAAAACTTCCAGACAGCGGCGAGAATGCCCGAGACCGGATGGTAGATCAGGTTCTTCCACACCAAGGCACTGACGGTTGGCATGATGAAGAACGGCGAAATCAGCAGGACGCGAACAATGCCCCGGCCGGCGAAATCTGCTGCCTCCAACAAGGCAGAGATCAGTACGCCGAGCACGACGCTGATCAGCAGCACGCTGCCCACCAGCAGAAGGGTGTTGATCATGCCGGGCATGAAGCCCGCATCGGTCAGGAAGTAGTGGAAGTTTTCCAGCCCGACGAAGTCATTCTCGCCGGGGTAAAGCAGGTTGTAGCGGATCACCGAAAAGTAGACGGTCATCGACAGCGGCACCAGCATCCACAGCAGCAACAGCGCAACGGACGGGCTGACGAGGAACCAGCTGGGAGCAAACCGACGCCGCTTGCGCTCGTGCGTCTCGCTTGCCGTATCGGTAGCAGGGGCCTTGGGCAAGGCGGTTGAGGTGGTAGCCATGGGCGTGCTCCGGCTGAAAGAAGGCCATGAGGGCTCGGGTGAGCCCCGTCCGGTGGGTATGCCTACTCGGGGCCTACTTGGGGTAGCCGGCGCGCTTCATTTCACGCGCGGTAGATTGCTGCACAGCCGTGAGCATCTGTTCTACAGGCATTTGTCCTGTGAGCGCCGCAGAGAACATCTTGCCGACCTGGGTGCCGATGGCCTGGAATTCCGGAATGGTCACCAGCTGAATCCCCACGTAGGGCACCGGCTGGGCGGACGGTGAGGCTGGATCAGCCTGCTTCAGTGACTCCAGAGTAATCTTGGCAAACGGCGCAGCGGCCATGTATTCGTCGCTGTAGGTCGATTCACGAGTACCTGGCGGCACGTTCGCGACACCGTCGGTCTCGGCGACCAGGTTCGCGTACGACTGTGACGTGGCCCAGGCGGCGAACTCCTTGGCGGCGTCCTTCTTCTGAGAGCTGGTCGGGATAGCCAGCGCCCAGGAGTAGAGCCATGCCGATCCCTTGTCGGTCACTTCTTGCGGGGCGAACGCGAAACCAACCTTGTCGGCGACCTTGCTCTGCGATGCGTCTGTTACGAAGGAGCCGGCAACAGTCGCATCGACCCACATCGCGCATTTTCCGCTGTTGAACAGCGCAAGGTTTTCATTGAAACCATTGCTGGACGCGCCCGGTGGGCCGTAGTTGCTCAGCAGGTCGACATAGAAGTTCGCCGCTTTGGTCCATTCGGGTCCGGTGAATTCTGGCTGCCACTTCTCATCGAACCAGCGCGCGCCGAAGGCATTGGCGATCGTGGTCACGAGCGCCATGTTCTCGCCCCAGCCGGCCTTTCCTCGCAGGCAAATGCCGTACTGTTCTTCGTCTGGCTTGTGCAGCTTTTCGGCATATCCGGCAATCTGCGACCAGGTTGGATGGTCGGGCATCTCCAGCCCGGCTTGCTGGAACAGGTCCTTGCGGTAGTAGGTCATCGAGCTTTCGGCGTAGAACGGCAGAGCATAGAGCGTGCCGTTCACCGAGAGCCCTTCACGAACCGAAGGGAAAACGTCGTCCAGCTTGTAGCTTTCAGGGAGGTCGGTCATAGGAGCCAGCCAACCCTTGGCGCCCCACAGTGAGGCTTCATACATGCCGATGGTGAGCACATCGAACTGGCCGCCCTGGGTGGCGATGTCGGTGGTCAAACGCTGACGCAGGACGTTCTCTTCGAGTACGACCCAGTTGATATCCACATCGGGATGCTGTTCTTCGAAGGTCTTCGAGAGCCGCTGCATGCGGATCATGTCAGCGTTGTTGACGGTAGCGACCGTAATGGTTTCGGCAGCAGCGTGCGTCGCGCCGATCATCGCAATACAGGTGGAACCGAGCAGCAAATGCGTCAATTTCATCTGGGACTCCTCTTCCGCGGCCAGAGGGCGGAAGCGCTTATTGTTTTTGTTGTTGCTCGCGTACTGCGATACGAGCGGCTCGCGGGCATTACAACGCCGGGGGTGTCGGAGCTACAAAGCCCTGACAGCACATCATCTGATATTTTTTTGCACTCCTCGGGTGGATGATAAGAACAAAAAGCGACGCTTATTGAAGCGCCGCGGGAGCGATGACGATGCGTCAATTCTTAGGGCGGCAGCTGTCGACCTGGCCGAGATGCGCCGAATCGCAACGCCATTGCCGGTGCGGCAGGGTGAGAGTATGCGTATCAGCTGGCGAGGTTCTGTTCGGTCAGCCGCTGTTCGACCAGGCGGCGATAGCAGGAGGGCGTCATGCCCTTGAGTTGCTGGAAGCGGCGATTGAAATTGGACAGGTTGTTAAAGCCCGACTCGAAGCACACGTCAGTGACGGGCTTTTCCGCGTCCAGCAGCAACTCGCAGGACTTACTGATGCGCAAGCTGTTGACGAACTCGACGTAACAGCGCCCGGTGGCCCGTTTGAAAAATCGTGAGAAGTAGGTGGGCTTCATGCCCAGGTGACCGGCGACTTCTTCGAGCGGCAATTCGCGCATGTAGTTGTCGAATATGTAATTGACCGCCATGTTGGTGCGGTCCGCGTGGTGTTCATCGCCCAGTTGCGCAGAGGTGGCGCCAGATAGCAGCTGGTAATCGTCACAACTGGCGAGCAGTTCAAGCATGATCAGAAAATAACCGAGGCGGGTGGCGCCACGGCTGTCGGCAACCCTGTGCATCAGCTGACTGGCCTCAGAAACCGTGCTCGAGCAACGAAACTCGATGCCGTAGCGAGAGCGCTCAAGCATCGGGGTCAGGCTTCGCAGTTCGGAGAATACGCTGTTGCCCGCTTCGAACAGCTCATCGGTGAAATTGACCAGCATGTCGCGCTTGGCGACCACCTCACCCTCATCGACCTGGCTGATCCAGTTGTGAGGCAAGTGCGGGCCTGTGAGAAACAGGCTCTCCGGCCCGAAGTTACCTACATAGTCACCGACGAATACCTTGCCCGAGCTCGCGACGATCAGATGGAGCTCGTACTCCTTGTGGTTATGCCAGCGCACCAGCGGGCAGGGAAAACCGTGCTCCCGATAGATCAGTGAATTGCCGTGGTGATCGTCCATCAACTCGTAGGATGGGTCGGAGATCTTCAGCGCTTTCATGCCCGGTTCCGTTGTCCTTATTCTTGTCCCCTGGGTTTATAGACGTTCGCAGCGCGGTGGCCAACCGATCACGCTATTTCGTATCGATACGGCAAGTCCGGGCCGCGACGGGTGCATGTGACAGCCGCTGCCCGAACGGCAAAAGACAGCAGTGCTTGAAGCTCATCGCGCTCCATCTGTTCTACCGCTACGGGGGAATCCAAACGATGGGCGTGCAGGTAGCTGAGCAGCGCCGCCTGGAAGGTATCGCCAGCGCCTACTGTATCTCGAACATCAACTGTCATAGCCGCTTCGTGGAGCTCACCGTGGTGGGCGCTGAACAGCCGAGCACCCTGGCCACCCCGAGTCAGCAGGACCAGCTTGCAGCTACCCTGCAGCCAACGACGAGCGATGGCTTGCGGGGCTTCGTCGGGATACAGCAGCGCCAGGTCCTCATCGCTGACCTTGATCAGATGCGCGAGCACGGCGATCGCCTCGACACGCTCTCGCCAGCGGTTGAGGTCCGGTTCGACGTTGAGTCGGATGTTGGGATCGAGCGAGATGAGCCGGCGGTCGCTTTCACGGCGAACCAACGACAGCAAAGTATCAGCCATAGGGGCAGTCACGATGGAGTAGGAGCCGACGTGGATGCCGTGGATCTCATCGCTGAGCGGCGCGAGATGCTCATCACGTGGCAGCCGATCTGCACAGCCTTCGCCGCGAAAGCTGTAGATGGGCGAGCCGTTAGGGCCCAGAGCCACCATCGCCAGGGTGGTCGGTGCGTCGAAATCGATCAGATAGCGCGTATCGACCCCTTCATCCTTGATCACTTGTCGTAGCTGCTGCCCTAAATGGTCGCGGGAGATGCCGGTGAACAGAGCAGACGGCGTCCCCAATCGTGACAGGCCTATCGCAACATTGAAGGGTGAGCCGCCAGCCACCGCTTCGAGGGTCAGGCGATTGCGCTGGGGCCCTGCCGGACCCGCGAAGACGTCGAACAAAGCCTCGCCACAAACCAGGTACATGATCGTTTCCGCAGAAATAAATCATTGGAGCTTAGTCGCGCCAGTCCTGATGTAACAGTACGTTGCAGGCTATCGATCGATACGATTTCACACTGGCTGCGTACTGCTCAATACACCCACACCTCCACGCGACGGTTCTTTACACGGCCGCTCTGCGTGTTCGATGCAACTGGAAGATCATCTCCTAACCCGTTGATATCTTTGACGAGTATCCCGCCCCGTGCGAGCTCTCTACGCACCGCCATGGCGCGAAGTTTGGAGAGCAAAGCGGTACGCGCTGTATCACCCCTGGGGTCGCCAAACCCCACCAGCACCGCCGCGCTCATCGTTTTGTTAGAACTCTTCAAGTACTCGATCAACCGTTCCACGTCACGCTGGGCCTTGTTGTCCAGTCGCGCGCTGCCTTCGTCGAATCTGAAGTTCACCGTCAAACGCTGCGCCTGGGTGGCGAGATTCTGGTATGCCTGCGGCATGTCGGGGGACGGAGACAGCGTAATCGCGTCGATGGATTGTCCTATGTAGCCGGACTCCGCAACGATAGCCTGGCCGGCTGCGCTGTGAACGAAACGTAGGAAGGTTCGGGTCCACTCCGACTGTTGCGCCGGGTTCGCATAGAAAAACAGCCGACGCGACAATGGATAGTCTTCGGTGGCGACCAGCGCTGTGCTTGGCAGCATGGGTTGTGAATTGCCGTCCACTATTGCCAGCGCACGGGCTTTTCCGACTGAGGCGAGGCCAACGAAGCCAATTGCGCCAGGACGGCTGCTAACGATCTGCGAGAGCTGGTCATTGGATTCATAGCGTGCTGCGTCGGCCACCAGCTTCTTGCCCTGTGCGCCAAGCACCAACTCCTTGAAGGTGTCATAGGTGCCGGACTGGTCATCCCGTGCATGTACCTCCACAGGCATATCCTTTCCGCCGAGCACATTCCAGTTGCGTATTTCACCGGAAAAAAGGCTGGCTACCTGCTCAACGCTCAGCGAAGAAACCGGATTGTCCGGGCTGACGATGATTGCCAAGCCATCGATGGCAATCACATGCTCGGCAGCTGCGCTGCGCATATCCCCGATGCCGGATAGGCTTGAATACTCGCTGTCTTTGATAGGGCGCGAAGCGGCAGCAAGATCGGAGGAACTGTTCTTTAGCCCGGCAAACCCTGTACCGGTGCCATGCGCAGCAACCAGAGCATGGTAGCTTCGGCCGGAACCATCGAATGCGCTGATGCGCTGCTCGTTTTCTTTGCCGGCCGGCGTGATTCGAATGGAGTTCAGACCCTGCGCTTCGAACATGCCTGCGATAAGCATTGGGGCAAGCTTGGCGCCAACGGTGTTGGAACCTTGAATACTCAACACCGGACCGCTAGTTGGAAGGGTTGGGACAGGGGCGCTCATCGCAAGCTGGCTGGCACAGAGGAGCCCGGCCATGATCAGGCTCAGCGCCCGTCTCCCCGTGATGCGTACGGTCGTTAGATAGGCCATGCAATGAGTCTCCCCCTCCAAAGAAGCGGGGAGATTAAGAAGGTTTCATTACCATTATGTGACTGGCGCCGAGCGTTTATTCAGGCTGAGGATCGGTTCGCATTTCGACGATACGACTGGGCTAAAGCGCGCGGTTCGTATCGGCTGGCCTCGGTTATCACCTCAACTTAATCCAGACGGGGCAATGGTCTGACGGTTTCTCCATGCTACGAATGTCATAGTCTACGCCGCAGCTGGTTACACGTTTATGCAGCCCGGCGGTGGTAAGGATTAGGTCGATGCGCAGCCCTCGACGAGGGTTGTCTTCGAAGCCGCGGCTGCGGTAGTCGAACCAGCTGAAGCGATCGACCACTTCAGGGTTGAGCGTGCGAAAGCTGTCCTGCAAACCCCAATTCTTCAGGCGTGCCAGCCACTCGCGTTCCTCCGGCAGGAAACTGCACTTGCCGGTACGCAGCCAGCGCTTGGCGTTGACCTCGCCAATACCGATGTCGCAGTCCTCGGGCGAGATATTGAAGTCACCCATCACGGCTACGGATTGCTCGGGGCTGAAACGCTCTTCGAGTAGCGCCTGAAGATCGGCATAGAACTTGGTCTTGGCGGGAAACTTGGTTGGGTGGATGCGGCTCTCGCCCTGAGGGAAATACCCGTTCATCACGGTAACAGGCTCGCCGGTGGCGTCGGCAAAACGACCCCAGATGAAGCGCTTTTGCGATTCCTCGCTGTCTCCCGGAAAGCCCTTGTGGATTTCGAGTGGCGCCTGTCGTGATAACAGCGCGACACCGTAGTGTCCTTTCTGGCCATGAAAGTGGACGTGATAACCCAGCGCTTCGATGTCGGCTTGGGGAAACTGTTCGTCAGCGACTTTGGTTTCCTGCAGGCCGATCACATCAGGCTGATGCTTTTCGATAAGTGCAGAAAGCTGGTGAGGTCTAGCGCGCAAACCATTGATATTGAAAGAAACAATCTTCATCGAAGCAGCTCCGGAAAAACCGTGATTCTACTGGCTACAGCGCTGGCGAGGCGAGTCATATGCGCAAGCGATCAAGCCTGCAATACAGCGTGGAGGTGCTAACGTGAAATAAGTCTTGCAGCTATCAGCAGAGAACCGCCATGCCGACGACCGCCGAAGTACGAATGCTCGACAGTGGTTACGCCAAGGAAACACGTTCGCTGCTTTACAACGCTTACCGACACGAACCGATGTTCGCTTACCTTTTCGAAGCGGATCGTCCCGGCTACGACCAGCGAGTGCGTGCAACCGTGCGCGAGTTGGTTAACCAGCATTTTCTGCAGGATCAGCCCGCGCTCGGTTTGATGCTCGATGATCGTCTCGTCGCTGCCGCGCTCATTGCCCCACCGCAGCGCCGGCTGGACATTACAGAGAGTTGGGCGTGGCGTATGCGGATGGTCCTCACGGCCGGCTTTCGCTGCACGAGGCGCTATCTGGACTACCACGCCGCCGTGCTGGGATGTCTACCGCCCGGTACGTTCCACGTCTTGCCGCTGATGGGTGTGCATCCGCAGTTTCAAGGGCAGCACTACGGCGAGCAGTTGCTCGAAGCCTTGCACAACTGGTGTGCGGCCGATCCCACATCCGAGGGCCTGATGATCGATACGGGCAATTCACGCTATCTGAATTTCTACGAACGACAAGGCTACGAAGATATTGGACAGGTCGCCATCGGCCCGGTGGTCGAGCATGTGTTCTTTCATCCGGCACCGGGCCAAGTGAGGGAGCGAAGCGGCTGAGCGAATTTTACGGAGCCTCGCAAGTCGTAGTGAAAGGTTGCTCAACGATGTGTCCGAATGCGCTTGTCTGATGCTGTTTTGCCGGGCAACACGTTTCGACACCTCGCCGAATCTGGGTGCACAACGTGCTAGCATCCCGTTCCATGTGTATTTGTATCCTTCGCCGTGTCGTTCCGGCAGGCTTCATGTTGTGCTGTGCCTCATCGGTATTTGCAGCAGAACTCGACGTAAACGTCGTGCCATCCAACGGTGCGCTACGTGAAAACGTCGAGAACTATATCGGTGATCTGGGTGATCGCAGCGAAGACGAGTTGTTGCGCTATAGCCGTATCGCCCAAGACCAGGCCAACAAAGCACTGCAGGCGTTGGGGTATTACCATGCCGAAATCGAATCCGAGGTCACCGGAGGCGACACCCCGCGCCTGACGCTGCGAATCAGACCCGGCGAGCCAGTGCGTCTGCGCGACATCACCGTCCGGGTAGAAGGGCCTGCCTCTCGACTCAAAGCGTTTCGCGTCCCTCGCAACACCCTGAAGAAGGGTGCCAGGCTAAACCACGGCAAGTACGAGGCTACCAAGCAGCAGATCCTTAATCAGGCCTCGCGCTATGGCTTCTTCGATGGCCGCTTCGAGCAACAGCGACTCGCTATCGACCCGTCCACCAATGCGGCCGATGTCGAGCTCGTGTTCAGCAGCGGTCCGCGTTACATGCTTGGGGACGTCCGCTTCGAAGGTGATTCACCTTTCGATCCGGACCTGCTGGCGCGTATGGTCCCGTTCGATGCCGGGACACCCTATGACTCGGAGCTCATTGCCGAGCTCAATCAGGCGATGCAATCCAGTGGCTACTTCGAAGGCGTTCGGGTCGATGCCAATCCAGTCAACGCCGAGCAGCAGCGTATTCCGGTCGCCGTACAGCTCACGACACGGGAGCCGCGCACGCTCGGGTTTGGCCTGGGCTATTCCACTGACGTCGGGCCGCGCATGCGATTCGACTTCACGCGGCATTGGGTCAACCCGCAAGGTCACAGCTACGGCATTGAGTCCGAACTCTCAGCACCACGGCAAAATGTCGGGCTGTTCTACGACGTGCCGCTCGACCCTCCGCTGACCGATAAACTGCGGTACGCCGCGGGGTATCAGTACGAGGAGCTGGGTGACAAAGATAGCCTCAGCCGTCTGCTGACAGTCGGTCCCGAGTGGCACCGCAAATTGCCCAGTGGCTGGCAACGGGTCTGGTCGCTGAAATGGCGGCACGAGCAATACGAGCTCGGCGACGACAGTGGCATCAGCACCTTGCTGATGCCGGGTGTCGGCTACACCTTTCTGCGCAGTGACAACCGCCTGGACCCGAGCCGCGGTTATCGCTTGAGCTTCGAGCTGTCAGCTGCAAAGGAGGGTCTGTTATCCGATGCGGACCTGATACATGCCACGGCTACGGTGAAAGGGCTGACGACCTTGGGTGGCCGACATCGGTTTCTGGGGCGGGTGGAAGTCGGTGGCAACTGGACTGATGAATACACCAACGTCCCGCCGTCGATGCGCTATTTCGCTGGCGGTGACCAGAGCGTTCGAGGCTATGACTACCAGAGCCTTTCGCCTACCAACTCGGACGGTGACAGGATCGGTGGGCGCTACCAATTGGCTGTCAGCGCGGAATACCAGTATTCGCTGACCGAGAAATGGCGGGTGGCGACCTTCGTTGATCAGGGCAACTCCTTCAACTCGTTGGAGCTGCCGAGCCTTAAAAGCAGCGTAGGCGTCGGGGTTCGCTGGGTCTCGCCGGTGGGCCCGATTCGCGTGGATGTGGCTCATCCGCTGGACAGCGAAGGTGGCGTTCGGTTGCATTTTTCCATGGGGCCGGAGCTTTGAGGCGTAACGCAAAAATTCTGAGCTGGGTCCTGCTGCCCCTGCTGGCCTTGCTTTTGGTAGTGCTGCTGGTGCTCGGGTTGGTACTCGGGACGAGTGCCGGAAGCCGATGGGCCTTGACTCATGTCCCTGGGCTGGTGGTCGAGCAGTTCGCCGGTCGTCTGGGCGGTCGCTGGCAGGCGGAGCGTCTGGTCTGGGAACAGGACGGCCGCCGGATCGAGGTCGCGTCGCCACGGATGAACTGGTCGCCCAGTTGCTTGTTGCGCAGAACCCTTTGCATCGAAGAACTCGCAACGGGCGATATCAACCTGCAGTTCCCGCCGGCTGCTGCGGACGACCCGGCAAGCGAGCCCTTCGATCTTCCTGACCTTGATCTACCGCTTGCGCTGCGCGTTGAGCACGTCGACATCGGTGCGGTCACCTTCAATGGCGTACAACAGCTGCAGGGCGCTGAACTGCGAGCGGACTGGGACGAGCAGGGACTGGTCATCAGGGCGTTAAAGGTGCGGCGCGAGGACGTCATGCTCGAGCTGGCGGGCCGTTTGCAAACCAACGAAGACTGGCCGCTGGCGCTAGGAGGTACCGCCGCAATCCGCTCGCCAAACCAGGAGCCTTGGGCGCTGAAGTTCGAGGTCGACGGCGAGCTGCGTGAACATCTCATGCTGGACGTGCAGAGCCAAGGTTATCTTGACGCCAAACTCAGTGGATGGGTGCGTCCACTTGAGCCGGATTTGCCAGCGAATCTGCTACTGGCCTTGGAACGCTTCAAGGCCAGCCCGGAGCTGCCGGATGCGATGCGTCTGGAGGCACTGGAGCTGACCGTCAAAGGCAATATAGAACAGGGCTATCGCCTGGAAGGTGACGGCAGCCTGCAAGGCGAGGGCGGTGCCGTGGCTATTGCACTCGACGGGTTGGTAGACGCAACACATGCTGAGATAGCAACGTTCAGCCTGGATGCCGGCGAGCAGCGGCGTCTCGAATTGAACGGTGCTGTTAGCTGGCAGGAAGGGCTTGATGCCGAGGCCCAGTTGGCCTGGCGTGATTTCCCTTGGCGCCGCCTCTATCCAGATATCGAAGAACCGCCAGTCGCTCTGCGGACTCTTGACGCGCAGATCCAATACAACGATGGAAATTATCTCGGAAACTTCAATGCTGCGCTTACGGGGCCCTCTGGCGACTTCACGCTAGTGAGCCCCGTCAGCGGCGATCTTGAAATCGTGCACCTGCCGCAGCTGGAACTACAGGCCGGGCAGGGCCAGGCCGAAGGCAGTCTTAGCGTCGGGTTCGCAGAAGGGGTCGACTGGACCACTCGGCTCGAGCTGAGCGGATTCGATCCCTCCTACTGGGTCGCCCAACTACCAGGAAAAATCGGCGGCACGCTCAGCAGCAGCGGCGCGTTGCGGGATGAGAATCTACAGGCGGAAGTTGCCCTTGACCTGGATGGTTCGCTCCGCCAACAGCCGCTCAAGCTACAGTTGCAGGCGAGCGGTGAAAACGCCACTTGGAACCTGCCTACGGTCGATTTGCGTCTGGGCGACAATCGTGTTCAAGGCAGTGGTCGCTGGGCCGAGACGCTCGAGGCGAAACTGGCACTCGACCTCTCGCGCCTAGGTCAGCTCTGGCCTGACCTGAGCGGCAGGTTGACGGGCAACCTCGATCTGGCTGGCACACCAGCCGCACCCCGAGGGGCACTGGCGCTGAGCGGCGCCGATGTTGCCTTCCAGGACAATCGAATCGAGCGTTTGCAGCTGGGCGCAAGTCTGTCCGAGGGCGAGCGTGGCCAGCTCAGTCTCGACGCAAAAGGCTTACAGGCCGGGGAGACTCACATTGGCGAGCTTCAGCTGAACGCCAGCGGCACGCAAGCGGCGCATCAGGCGAGACTAGAGTTGCAGGGTCCGCTGCTTGACCTGTCGCTGGCGTTGACCGGCGGGCTCAACGGTGGCGATTGGCGGGGCCGGTTGGTGGAAGCCGAGCTGGATGCCCAGGGACAACAATGGGCATTGCGAGATGCTGCGGCGTTGCGGCGTCTGGAAAGCGGGAGGATCACCTTCGGGGCCCACTGCTGGGTCTCAGGTCAGGCCTCGCTGTGTGCCGACGAGCAGCGCCTGCAGCCTGACCCACAGCTGCGTTACCGCCTGCGCAACTTTCCGCTTGAGTCGCTTGCCGATTACCTCCCGGACAACCTGATCTGGCAAGGCGAAGTCAATGCTGATCTGGCACTCGAGATTCCGAACGCGGGCCCAAGCGGGACCATCCGTGTCGACGCCGGCCCAGGCGTCTTGCGCATGCGCGATGGTCAGCAGTGGCTGGATTTCCCGTATCAGACCCTGTCGCTGGATAGCCAGCTGGCCCCGCAACAGGTCGACAGTCGGCTGCGCTTCGAGGGAGGCGACCTCGGTGACCTGGATGTTCGGTTGCGGGTGGATCCCCGCGGCGAGGTCAAGCCGATCTCTGGCAATTTCCAGCTGAGCAATTTTGATCTCTCGGTTATCCGACCCTTCGTGGCTCAGGTTGAGCGACTTGATGGGCAATTGAACGGCAATGGTCGGATCTCGGGCACGCTGCAGAAGCCAGAGGTCGATGGAGAGCTGAGGCTCACCGAAGGGGAGATCGCGGGTGCTGAGCTGCCGGTCAGCTTCGAGCAACTGCAGATCACAGCCCTCATTGATGGCGAGCGGGTTCGGCTCGATGGAGACTGGCGCAGCGGCGAGCAGGGCCGAGGGCAGATCGCAGGTACCCTCGATTGGGAACAGGCACTTGATCTCGATCTACGCATCAGCGGCAGTCAGCTGCCCGTCATCGTCGAGCCCTATGCCGAACTCGAAATTGCGCCCGATCTACGCATCCAGTTGGCTGATGAGCAACTGGCGGTAAGCGGGAACCTGCGCGTGCCACGCGGTGAAATCACCGTCCGTGAGCTGCCACCCTCGACCGTCAGGGTATCCGAGGACGCCGTCATCGTCGGCGCTGAAGCGGAAGAGACGAAGCCACCCTTGGCGATTCGTATGGACGTGAATGTTGAAGTCGGGCAGGACAGACTTCGCTTCTCAGGCTTCGGCCTTACTGCTGATCTGGCCGGTTACCTGCACATAGGCGACGATTTCGATGCGCGCGGCGAGCTTAATCTAAACAAGGGTCGTTACCGCGCCTACGGCCAACGTCTTACGATCCGCCGCGCCAGGTTGTTATTCACGGGTGTACTGTCGCAGCCCTACCTGGACATCGAAGCCATTCGACGCATCGAAGAAGACAACGTGATTGCCGGCCTGCGTATAACCGGCAGCGCCGAACAGCCGCGAGTTGACGTTTTCTCCGAGCCCGCCATGAGCCAGGAGCAGGCGTTGTCTTACCTCGTGCTTGGCCGGCCGCTCGGCGCCGATACTGGCGACAGCAATCTCCTGGCCCAGGCGGCGCTTGGACTTGGGCTGGCCGGTAGCGCTTCGATCACCGGTAACGTCGCGCAACGCCTGGGTATCGAAGACTTCCAGCTGGACACCGAGGGTAGCGGAGCGGATACCAGCGTAGTAGCCAGCGGGCGGCTTACGGATCGGCTAACGCTACGTTATGGCGTTGGAGTGTTCGAGCCTGCCAGTACGGTTGCATTGCGCTATCAACTGACCAAACGGATATTCCTCGAAGCGGCCAGTGGGCTCGCCAGTTCATTGGACGTCTTTTACAGGCGCGATTTCTGACCGTTCAACCTAAGTATTGCCGCGGATCGACTGGCATTGGTGCAGGCTTGGGCTACGCTGAAACGCTTCCGTATGCGGCAACCTGTCGGTGGTTCTCAGACTGACCAATTGGTCGCCCGCCCGCGCCACTCGCGTGTTGCAGATCCCCTGCGAAGGGTGTGACGCCAAGTGGTGAAGGTGGTGGTAGGATCGCTCGGTCGCTCCTTGCATGGCGGCTGATGCGAGGCTCTAGCACGAGTCTTGCAGGTTGTCGGTAGTGCTCCGGACAGTGAAGTGGGGGCTCTATCGGGTCGTTTGGGCAGGCATAGGGAACTGGCGCGCAGGGCGCGACGGTTCCTGACGCTGTGCCGGCTCGGCCCGCCCGGGCAAGGATGTCTAACATAATGAATAAGGGTGCCTTGAATGGAATTCCTGCAAAACCTGGTTAATAGCGTTAACGGTCTCGTCTGGGGGCCGCCCATGCTGGTGCTGATTCTTGGTACCGGCTTTTTTCTCATGGTCATGCTCAAGTTCATGCCGCTGGTGCGTATCGGCACTGGTTTCGCACTGATCTGGCGCGGACGCACCAAAGGCGACGATGACACAGGGGAGATCAGCCCATTCCAAGCGCTGATGACTTGCCTGGCTGCAACGGTAGGTACCGGTAACATCGCCGGCGTCGCGACGGCAATTTTTCTGGGTGGCCCCGGCGCGCTGTTCTGGATGTGGTGTACGGCCCTGGTGGGGATGGCGACGAAGTACTGCGAGGTGGTACTCGCCGTTCATTACCGGGAGAAAGATGACCGAGGCGAGCACGTTGGTGGACCGATGTACGCCATCAAGAACGGGCTGGGCAAGCGCTGGTTATGGCTGGGTGGCGCGTTTGCCATCTTCGGTGGCTTCGCCGGTTTCGGTATCGGCAACATGGTCCAGGTAAACAGCATGGCCCTGGCTCTGCAATCGACCTTCTCGGTGCCGCTGTGGGTGACAGGCCTTGGGACAATGCTCTTGGTCGGGCTGGTGATTCTCGGCGGAATCAAGCGTATCGGCGCTGTCGCTGCGGCACTGGTCCCGTTCATGTGCGTCGCCTACATCATTGCCGGTATCGTGGTATTGGTGGTTCATGCCGCAGAAATTCCAGCAGCGTTCGATCTGATCTTCACCCATGCGTTCTCACCGATCGCGGCGACGGGCGGCTTCGCCGGTGCCGCGGTGATGGCGGCCATTCGCTTCGGTGTCGCGCGAGGTATCTTCTCGAACGAAGCGGGGCTCGGCACTGCCGGTATCGCACAGGCCGCCGGTACCACTCAGAGTTCGGTGCGCTCAGGCCTGATCGGCATGATGGGGACCTTTATCGACACCATCATCATCTGCTCGATTACGGGACTGGCAATCATCTGCTCGGGCGTCTGGACGGGTGGCGAAAGTGGGGCGGCCCTGTCTGCGGCGGCGTTCGAGTCGGCTATGCCTGGCGTGGGAGCGGCGCTGCTGACGGTCGCGCTGGTGGTGTTCGCATTCACCACTATTCTCGGCTGGAGCTACTTCGGCGAAAAATGCTGGGAGTTCTTGGTCGGCACGAAGTCTATCTGGCCGTTCCGCGTAATCTGGGTTATCGCCGTGCCGTTCGGCGCCATCGCTCAGCTTGATTTCGCTTGGCTGCTGGCGGATACGCTGAACGGTCTGATGGCGATTCCCAACTTGGTTGCGCTGCTGCTATTGAGTCCTGTGGTAGTGAAGCTGACCAAGGAATACTTCGCTCGTAACCACGCTGCGTGATAACCGGGCTGCGACTGTCTCGCAGCCCACGACTGAGAGGAATTCACATGACCGAAGTCACCCTTAAAGGCAACCCGATCCAGGTTGCCGGCGAGTTTCCGCAGACTGGCCAGAAGGCCAAGCCGTTCTCCCTTGTTGGAGGTGATCTGTCGGATGTCACGCTCAGCAGCTATGCGGGCAAACGCAAGGTGCTGAATATCTTCCCCAGCATCGATACGCCAACATGCGCGACCTCGGTACGTAAGTTCAATGCCCAGGCCAACGAGCTAGCCGACACCGTGGTGCTGTGCATCTCTGCTGACCTGCCTTTCGCACAGAAGCGCTTTTGCGGCGCCGAGGGTCTGGAGCACGTGGTCAATCTGTCGACCATGCGTGGACGGGAGTTCTTGGAGGACTACGGTGTGCTGATCGCCAGTGGACCGCTTGCCGGGGTTTCTGCCCGCGCGGTTGTTGTGCTGGACGAACAGGACCAGGTCGTTCATAGCGAGCTGGTGTCTGAAATCGGCAACGAGCCGAACTATGAAGCGGCCATCGCAGCCCTTAGCTGAACCCGACAATAGTGGGGCTGTGCAACGCCGCCCCCTTCGCGCCAAAATTTATGGCGACAACAGTTCGCACGGCTTCCCCTTGCGAACTGCGGTTAATCAATTGGATCAAATGCGGTAATGACGCTTAGCTAACGTATCAGAACCCCGTTGACGCAACCGTGCCAGCCGATAGCGACCGGTCTGATTTGGATTTCGTGTAAATCTTTCTAGGCCGCTGCGGTCAGAGCATTCGTTGCCCATCTGAATGGATTCGCCTATGTCTAGCACGCAAGTAAAAAAGAAGATCGGTGTATCAGGCACAGGGATGATTGCTCATTGCTTCATTCGACTGATCAGCCAGCATTATCACGATCTCGAAGTTTCGCGCGTCCTGACTCGCCGCCCTCTCAACTCCTTTAACGATTTTCCGCTGCCCGAGCGGCTTACCAACTCAGTCGATCGTTTGATCGACGAAGCTGACTTGATCGTTGAGTGCAGCGGTGATGTATTTCATGGTACGGAGGTCATAGAGCGCGCGTTCGAGGCAGGCTTGCCGGTTGTGACAATCAATGCCGAGCTACAGGTCACTACGGGTTCGTATCTGGCTGGAAAAGGCTTTATTACCGAGGCTGAGGGCGACCAGCCAGGCTCGCTGGCAGCGCTGCATGAAGAAGCCTTGATGATGGGTTTCAAGCCTCTGGTCTACGGCAACATGAAGGGCTATCTCAACCACGATCCCTCGATTGACGACATGAGGTACTGGGCAAAGCGCCAAGGCATAAGCGTAGACCAGACCACTTCGTTTACTGACGGCACCAAGGTGCAGATCGAGCAGGCGATTGTCGGCAACGGGCTGGGCGCAACGATTACCAAGCAGGGGCTTGAAGGTCTGGCTTCGACCAACCTGACTGAATCGGGCAACCTTCTAGGGATGATGGCCGAAAGGCTTGGAAAGCCCTTCGTCGATTATGTGATTCCTTCCGGTTACCCAGCCGGTGGTGTTTTTCTGGTCTGTCGTCATGATGACGACCAGCGGGCTGCAATTGAGTACTTCAAACTGGGCCCTGGGCCGTACTACACGCTGGTTCGTCCTTTCCACCTCTGTTCGCTGGAAGTGGGCAAGACTGTGCGCCGGGTACTAGCTGGTGGTGATGTGCTTCTGAATAACTCCACCACACCGACCCTGGGGGTGGGGGCAATTGCCAAACGAGCCATGCGCGCGGGTGAGCTGATCGAAAGAGGAATCGGTGGTTTTCAGTTCCGAGGCGAGGCGCTGAAGCTTGAGAACCATCCAGATCATGTTCCGATTGGCCTGTTGCGTAAGACCGCGCTCAAGCGCGCGGTCGAACCGGGTCAGCTAATTACCTTCGATGACATCGACATCCTGCCCAGTCGTGCGCTGGATATCGTAATGCAGCAGCGAGCGGAACGCGCGCTCCAGGCCTCACAGCAGCTGTCGGCGAACCAGAACCGCGCCGCCGAGCTCGCTGTACTTGGGAGTTGATCCTCGGGGTGTTGAACACAGTCCAGTGGTGGCTTGGCACTGGTAACCTTGATTTCGCTTGCAGTAGAGCGATTCCAGTGACCGAAAACGCTCTTCCTCGCAGAGCGTTTCGTTATAGCCGGGGCGGTAGGCGTGAGGTCGATACAGCTACACGGCGTATCCCAGCGTCCGTGGTAGCCAAAGCGCAATTTCGGGAAAGAGCGCGACCAGGGCCAGTGCGCTACCCATCACTACTACAAACAGCAAGGCCCAACCAACGGTCTGCTCCAGGCGAATCTTGGCCACCTCGGTAGTCACCATCAGGTTGATCGCCACGGGCGGGGTGAACTGGCCAATGGCGATGTTCATCGCCAGCAAAATGCCAAACCAGACTGGGTTCCAGCCGAAGTGCTGCATCACTGGAATCAGAATCGGCATCAGGATCAGATAGATCGAAATCGCGTCGAGCAGCATGCCTGCCAGCAGCACCGCAATCATTACCAAAATCAGCAGCACGGCGCCGTTATCCGAAAGCGAAATCAGCCATTCGGCAAGATGACGGAAGGTGCCGAGCATGGTGCCGGCCCAGGCGAAGATTCCGGCCAGGGCGATGATCAGCATTACTACCCCCGAGACGATGGCCGCCTCGCCGCAGAGTCGCCAGAGGTTGCGCCAGTCCAGCTCGCGCGTCACAAACAATCCGACCAGAACACCGTAAGCGACACCTACAACCGCCGCTTCAGTCGGCGTGAACAGGCCACTACGAAGGCCGCCGAGGATCAGCACTGGTGCGAACAAAGCCGGCAGCGCCTGGCGAAAGCTCTCGCCCAGCGGGGGGCGCTCGGCGCCCTCAGGGTTTTCCCACCCATGCCGGCGGGCCAAAAGCCAGGCCGGCAACAACAGGACCAGACCAGCGATAATCCCTGGGAACAGTCCCGCGGCGAACAACGCTCTCAAATCAACGCCGGGCACCACGATGGAGTAGAGGATCAGCGCGATAGACGGCGGAATCAGGATCGCCGTGGACGCCGAAGCAGCGATCAGCGTTGCGGAGAATGGTTTGGGATAACCGGCGCGAGTCATGCTCGGTAACATGACCATCGCCACTGCGGCAGCATCAGCTGGGCCGGAGCCGCTCATCCCGCCCATGATCAAACAAACAAAGATGGCCACCATGGCGAGGCCACCGTGACGTGGGCCGATCAAGGCCTGAGCAAAACGCACCAGGCGTAGCGCGACGCCGGCTTTCTCGAATACGAGGCCGGTGAGAATGAACAGCGGAATCGCGATCAGCGGGTACTTGGCGACGCCGTTGTAGGTATTGGTGCCAAGCGTGGCGAGCATGTCCGGCGAAAGCCCCGCAATGATGCCGATTGCACCGGACAGCGCGAGAGAAAACGCGACCGGTACACCGAGCAACAACAGCAGCAGAAAGCTGGCCAGCATCCACAGATCAGGGCTCATCAGCGAGCCTCCCGCGCAGGCGGTCCAGCGTCATCTGGCTGAGACGTACAATCGTCAGCAAGGCGAGCAGCGGTAGCCAAACCACGTACCACCAGTTTGGAAGGCCAAGTCCAGGTGATTCTGATTCCCACTGGTATTCCTCCAGTGCGAACAGCCCTCCATGCCAAACCACCAGGCCAAGCACCAGCATGCTGGCCAGCCACTGCAGCAGGATTAGCGGGACGCGCAGACGAGGAAATAGCCGTTCCATGATGCCGATCCGAATATGCCGGTTGCTGCGCATGGCCACCGACGCACCTGCGAAGGTAAGGATGACCAGGAGAAAAACGGAAATTTCTTCAGTGAATGCGAAAGAAGCATCGGTGAAATAGCGCACCACAACGTTGGCTAAGCTGATCAAGCCGATGATCACCAGCGCCAGCGTAGCCAGCACGCGTTCAAGGCGCGCGTCCTGTCGATTGTTCATGATTTTCCTCGAGTCCCGGCGGCGGGACACCGCCGGGTAGAACGGTTACTGCCCTGTAACAGCTGAGCGGGCGGCTTCGATCAGGTCGGCTCCGATTTTTGGCGTCCACTTTTCATGCACGCTGCGGGTTGCCTCGACGAAAGCCCGATGCTCTGCGTCACTCAGCTCAGTGACCTCAACGCCACGAGCGCGAATGTCCTCGAGGCGCTTGGCTTCGCTGTTGCGCGACAGCTCGATTTCCCACTTGCCGGCGTCAATGGCCGCCTGGCGCAGCAGCTCGCGGTCGGCTTCCGCCAGCCCTTTCCAGACCCGCTGGTTGACCGCGAAAATCAGCGGGTCAGCCATGTAGTGCCAAAGCGTCAGATACTTCTGCCCAACCTGATCGACACGCGCAACGTCGAACACCGACAGCGGGTTCTCCTGGCCGTCGACGGCGCCTGTGGTTAGCGCCGGTTTGGCATCGGCCCAGCTCATTTGGGTTGGGTTTGCACCCAGGGCTGTGAAAGTGTCCTGAAAGAGCGGCGACCCGACTACACGAATCTTCAGGCCGGCAAGGTCTTTGGGGGTCTTCACAGGCTTGACTGAATTGGAGATTTCGCGAAATCCGTTTTCACCCCACGCAAGGGGAACGATCCCGCGCTTTTCGATTGCTGCAAAGGCCATCTCCCCGGCCTCGCCTTGGGTGATGGCATCGAGGTCCGCGCTGTCGGCCATCAAAAAGGGCAGGGAGAACAGATTGAGCTCCGTAACTTGCGGCGACCAGTTGATGGTCGAGCCTACGGCCATATCGATCAGACCTGAGCGCATGGCGGAGAATTCTTTGGTCTGGTCGCCAGCGACCAGTTGCGCGTTTGGATACACACGCAACGTGATCTCACCGTTTGAGCGCTCCTTGACGAGGTCAGCCCATTTCTGGGCGGCCTGGCCCCAGGGGAACGCATCGGACAGCACGGTGGAAACGGAGTACTCACGGGCTGAAACGGTAAACGTGGCGCAAATTGCCACAGCGGCAGTGAACGCAGTCAAGCAGCGGGGAAATGTCATGGAGGCGTCCTTGTTCGGATCTGTCTTCTGGTTGTTATTGGCGAACGGCCTGGCGCTTGTCAGCAGCGTTAGGCTCGAAGATGGCTGTTGCCATCAAGACGCGCGGATAGCGCGAAGACGCGGGAAGCTGCGAAGGTAGGTGCAGCGAGACTCGCAAGGCGTCAGAAGGGCCGCTAGCCTTTTGGGTGAACGGCCTGCCAGCGTTATTCGACTGGTTGGGCAACTATCGCAGATGGCAGCGGCAAGCGCCATTGCCAGGCGCGTCGTCTTTGGTAGGAGCGCGCTGAATCAGGCGTCGCGCAGCAGGTCGTGCGCGTTCAGCAGGCCGAACGCGATCTCTGGGCGCCTTTCCAGACCGCGGCGGATGGCTGCTGGAATAGATTGGCGGGTTTTCCGGCACAAGCCTGGCAAATCGGCAATGTCGATGCGGATCCCGCGCATGCTGCGGACTTCATTGAGGCCCGGCTCGATATGCACGCGAATCCCCAGTTGTTCGTACATGCGTTGCTGCATACGCTCAAGATCGGCCAGATCTTCGATGTGCTCCAGTCTCGCCAGGAGGCGATTTTCCTCCTGGCGGGTCAGGCGCAAGATGCGAAGTTCATTTAGGTTGGGCGTATCGAGCATGTGCTCACGACCGCATATGCAAGCAGCAGGAGGGCAGGGTTGACGTATCGGCACGGAAGCGGTCATGGCTCAAAACATACAGGCGGTCACAAGGCAGGTGTCAAAGCGCATAACACCTGGCACAGAGCGGGTTCAATCGGTAAATCCATCGCGGTCCCAGCACCTCGCGCGGCCGAGGTCACCCGCGGCCGCTTCTACATACCGTCTATTAGTTGTAGCGGCCACGGGCCCCGCCCACGCTGAACCTGCCAGCACCGAGCAGTCCAACCGAAATCGATGCAAACAGAAACATGCCCTGTAGCTCAAGAGCCCAGCCGCCCATTTGCCCGAGTGAAAAAAGCTCAGGCATATGCGCTAGAGCAACCGCGACAAGCATATTGACGGCAATGAGCATCGCGCCAATCCTGGTGAACAGGCCAAGAATCACAAGAACGGGGCCAATTACCTCACCGATGTATACGCCGTAGGCCAGAATCCCTGGCAGTCCATGATTACCTAGCATGCCGACAATCCCGCCGACGCCGTTTTGTAGCTTGAAAATGCCATGCATGAGGATCAGCACGCCTACCGAAACCCTCAGCACCAATTTTCCCAAATCGTCGGTCATCGCTCGTCTCGTCCTTCAATGCCCTGGTTTGGCCGCAGCGTTGCTAGAAACATAGACCACTCGGATGTTGGCTGCATAGGTAAGTTCCACTCTACAAGCGCCTGGTAGTGGGTCGTGTCGAGTGGGCACGGCAAATTCACGACTTGGGGGAGTGATACGCCTGCGCAACGTCGGCAGCGGTGTGCGGCGCTGCCTCTTGCCGTTTGATTACGCCGGCAGACGCAGGGTGACTTCTACGGTACGAGCCACTAGAATGCTTGCCCATTCTGGGGCCGGAACGCCGGCTTATGTCTGTGCAACGAGGAAGATCCATGCAAGTTTCTGTTGAAAGCACCTCCGCTCTAGAGCGCCGCATGACCATTGGCGTGCCGGTCGAGCGCATCGAGACCGAAGTCAACAAGCGTCTGCAGCAGACCGCCAGCCGTGCAAAAATCCCAGGCTTCCGTCCCGGCAAGGTGCCGATGAGCGTGATTCGCCAGCGCTACGAAGCGGCTGCGCGCCAGGAAGCGTTAAGTGACCTGATCCAGGCTACGTTCTATGAAGCTGTTGTTGCGGAGAAGCTGAATCCGGCTGGCGCTCCAGCGGTCGAGCCTAAAGTGTTCGAGAAAGGCAAGGACCTGGAGTACGTCGCAACTTTTGAAGTGTTCCCTGAGTTCAAGGTTGCTGGCCTCGAAGGCATCGAAGTAGAGCGTCTATCGGCCGAAGTTGCTGATTCGGACGTAGATAACATGCTGGAAATCCTGCGCAAGCAGAACACCCGCTTTGAAAAAGCTGATCGCGCTGCTGAAGACGGCGACCAGCTGAACATCGATTTCGTGGGCAAGATCGACGGCGAGGCGTTCGCTGGCGGATCAGCGAAAGGCACTCAGCTCGTACTGGGCTCCGGTCGCATGATTCCGGGTTTCGAGTCCGAACTGGTTGGCGTAAAGGCGGGTGACGAGAAGGTCATCACTCCAACGTTCCCCGAGGACTACCAGAACCTTGATCTGGCTGGAAAGACGGCCGAGTTCACCGTTACTGTCAACAGCGTTGAAGCTCCTCAGCTGCCCGAGCTGAACGATGAGTTCTTCGCTCAGTTTGGCGTGCAGGAAGGCGGCCTCGAAGGCTTCCGTGCCGAAGTCAAAAAGAATATGGAGCGTGAGCTCCGCCAGGCCATCAAGACCAAGGTCAAGAATCAGGTCATGGAAGGTCTGGTGAGCGCTAACCCGATCGAAGCGCCCAAGGCACTGATCGACAACGAAGTGAACCGTCTGCGCGTTCAGGCTGTTCAGCAGTTTGGCGGAAATATCAAGCCTGACCAGCTGCCTGCTGAGCTGTTCGAAGAGCAGGCCAAGCGCCGTGTCGTGTTGGGTTTGATCGTTGCCGAAGTGGTCAAGCAGTACGAGCTGAAGCCAGATGACGCTCGCGTCCGTGAGTTGATTGAGGAGATGGCTTCGGCCTATCAGGAGCCGGAGCAGGTGGTGTCCTGGTACTACAAGAACGACGAGCAGTTGAACGAAGTCCGTTCGGTTGTGCTCGAAGAACAAGTTGTGGATACTGTCCTGCAGCAGGCAAAAGTGACCGACAAATCGGTCTCCTACGAAGAAGCAGTGAAGCCTGCGGAAGCCCCGCAAGCAGCCTGAGTTCCTTCAACCGTTTAATGCACATACATAAGCCAGCCTCGAGCTGGCTTATGTCTTTGCGGCGTACCATAGGGAGTATCGTTGGACATGTCCGGCAATCCGTTTATGCAAGCACCAGACATTCAGGCCGCTGGCGGCCTCGTGCCGATGGTCATCGAGCAGTCAGCTCGTGGCGAGCGGGCGTATGACATCTATTCCCGTCTCCTGAAGGAGCGGGTGATCTTTATGGTTGGCCAGGTTGAAGACTACATGGCCAATCTGATCGTCGCGCAAATGCTGTTCCTCGAAGCGGAAAACCCTGAGAAGGACATCCATCTGTACATCAACTCCCCAGGTGGGTCGGTGACCGCTGGTATGGCTATCTACGACACCATGCAGTTCATCAAGGCGGACGTCTCTACCACCTGTATTGGTCAAGCTTGCAGCATGGGCGCGTTCTTGCTTGCTGGCGGAGCGAAAGGTAAGCGTTTCTGCCTTCCTAATGCGCGGGTTATGATCCACCAGCCGCTTGGCGGCTTTCAGGGGCAGGCGTCCGACATCGATATTCATGCCCGCGAGATCCTGTACATCCGCGAGCGCCTGAATCAGCTGTTGGCCCACCATACGGGTCAGGATCTGGAAACGATTGAGCGCGACACCAATCGTGACTACTTCATGAGTGCTACCCGAGCGCTCGAATATGGGGTTGTCGATGCGGTTCACGAAAAGCGCCAGCTGCCGGTCTAACGTTGCTCTAGGAGGGCGTAGTTAGCGGGCATCCGTCATGTGCGCTTTGCGCGCCCTTGAAAATGCCTGCATTTGCCTTCATCTTGTATTACAAGCCTTCCCCGATTGGATCGATCGAATGACTGACACCCGCAACGGCGAGGATTCCGGCAAGCTGCTCTATTGCTCTTTCTGCGGCAAAAGCCAGCATGAAGTACGCAAATTGATTGCCGGTCCCTCGGTTTTTATCTGCGACGAGTGCGTCGACCTGTGCAATGACATCATCCGTGAGGAGGTGCAAGAAGCACAGGCAGAAAGCACATCGCAAAAGCTGCCTGCCCCTAAGGAGATCAGCGGCATCCTCGATCAGTACGTGATTGGTCAGGAACGCGCCAAGAAAATTCTGGCTGTGGCTGTGTACAACCACTACAAGCGGCTCAATCAGCGCGACAAGAAGGAAGAAGTCGAGCTGGGCAAGAGCAACATATTGCTCATCGGGCCGACCGGTTCGGGCAAGACGTTGCTAGCCGAGACGCTTGCGCGTTTATTGAACGTACCGTTCACCATCGCTGACGCGACTACACTGACCGAAGCGGGTTATGTAGGCGAGGATGTGGAAAATATCATCCAAAAGCTGCTGCAGAAATGCGACTACGACGTGGAAAAGGCCCAGATGGGCATCGTCTACATCGACGAGATTGACAAGATTTCGCGCAAATCCGACAACCCGTCCATCACACGTGACGTGTCGGGCGAGGGTGTACAGCAAGCTTTGCTGAAGCTTATCGAGGGCACCGTCGCCTCGGTACCCCCGCAAGGTGGCCGTAAGCATCCGCAGCAGGAATTCTTGCAGGTTGATACACGTAACATTCTGTTTATTTGTGGCGGCGCCTTCGCAGGCTTGGAAAAAGTCATCCAAGGGCGTTCGGCAAAGGGTGGAATTGGTTTCAATGCAGAAGTCCGCAGCATGGACCCAGGCAAGAAGATAGGCGAATCGTTGCGCTCTGTTGAGCCGGACGACTTGGTCAAATTCGGTTTGATCCCTGAATTCGTAGGCCGTCTGCCAGTAATCGCCACGCTCGACGAACTTGACGAAGCTGCGCTTATTCAGATTCTTACCGAGCCCAAAAATGCGCTTACCAAGCAATACAGCAAGCTGTTCGAGATGGAAGGTGTCGATCTAGAGTTCCGGACCGACGCGTTGAAAGCTGTCGCTACACGTGCGCTGGAGCGCAAGACGGGCGCGCGGGGTCTGCGTTCGATCCTCGAAGGTGTGTTGTTGGATACCATGTACGAGATTCCTTCCCAGAAGGATGTCAGCAAGGTAGTCATTGACGAGAGCGTTATTGAAGGCACCTCTCAGCCGCTGCTGATCTACGAGAACAGCGAGCCGCCTGCGAAGGCTGCGCCTGACGCGTGATAGAACAGGGGCCCTCCGGGCCCCTTTGCTTTTGTAAGGCATCCTTGTTTTTTATATCGTGCGCCCTCATCTTGGTAGCCAAGGGTATGTATTTCCCGTTCACCGCCGTATGGCCGTCGTAGAGCTGAATTTATGAAGACAACCATCGAATTGCCCCTTTTGCCGCTGCGCGACGTAGTGGTCTACCCGCACATGGTGATTCCGCTGTTCGTTGGGCGGGAAAAATCCATCGAGGCGCTAGAGGCCGCCATGGCGGGTGACAAGCAGATATTGCTGCTTGCCCAGAAGAACCCTGCCGATGACGACCCAAGCGAAGAAGGCTTGTATCGCGTGGGTACGGTCGCGACCGTGCTGCAGCTATTGAAGCTGCCCGATGGCACCGTCAAGGTCCTCGTCGAAGGTGAGCAGCGTGGAGTCATCGATCGATTTTTCGAGATCGACGACCATTGCCGCGCCGAGGTGGCATTGATCGACGAGTCGGATATCGATGAGCGTGAAGGGGAAGTCTTCACTCGTAGTCTTTTGAGCCAGTTCGAGCAGTATGTGCAGTTGGGCAAGAAGGTGCCCTCGGAGGTGCTTTCCTCACTTGCCAGCATCGACGAGCCCGCGCGACTGGTCGATACCATGGCCGCCCATATGGCGCTGAAGATCGAGCAGAAGCAAGCGATTCTCGAGATTACCGATCTGCCTGCTCGTGTCGAGCATGTGCTCGCTTTGCTTGATGCCGAGATCGATCTGCTACAGGTCGAGAAACGGATCCGTGGCCGAGTCAAGAAGCAGATGGAGCGCAGCCAGCGTGAGTACTATCTGAATGAGCAGATGAAGGCCATTCAGAAGGAGCTGGGTGATATCGATGAAGGCCACAACGAAATCGATGACCTGAAAAAGCGCATTGAGAATGCAGGCTTAAGTAAAGACGCGTATGCCAAGGCGAACACCGAGCTGAACAAGCTCAAGCAAATGTCGCCCATGTCGGCTGAAGCTACCGTGGTCCGTACCTATATTGACTGGCTGGTCAATGTGCCGTGGAAAGCCGCGAGTAAGGTCCGTCTGGATCTGGCCAAGGCAGAGGAAGTTCTCGATGCCGACCATTACGGGCTTGAAGAAGTCAAAGATCGGATTCTTGAATACCTTGCTGTCCAGAAGCGCGTAAAGAAGCTGAAGGGTCCGGTTCTATGCCTGGTAGGCCCGCCTGGGGTGGGTAAGACCTCTCTGGCCGAGTCTATTGCGCGTTCTACAAATCGGAAGTTCGTGCGGATGGCTTTAGGTGGGGTGAGAGACGAGGCTGAGATTCGTGGGCATCGACGGACCTACATTGGCTCCATGCCGGGCCGGTTGATCCAAAAAATGAGCAAGGTCGGCGTCCGCAATCCGCTCTTCTTGCTGGATGAGATCGACAAAATGGGCAACGACATGCGCGGAGACCCTGCTTCCGCATTGCTTGAAGTGCTCGATCCTGAACAGAACCACAATTTCAATGACCATTACTTGGAAGTCGATTACGACTTGTCCGACGTGATGTTCCTCTGTACAGCCAACTCCATGAATATTCCGGCGCCGCTGCTGGATCGCATGGAAATTATTCGCCTGCCCGGTTACACGGAAGACGAAAAGGTCAATATCTCCACTCGCTATCTTGTACCGAAGCAGGTTCAGGCTAATGGGTTGAAGAAAACCGAACTGCTTTTCGACGACGAAGCCATTCGAGACATCATCCGATACTACACGCGTGAAGCAGGCGTTCGCGGCTTGGAGCGTCAGATAGCGAAAGTGTGCCGCAAGGTCGTCAAGGAGCATGCTGCGGAGAAGCGCTTCGAAGTCACCGTTACAGCTGAGTCGCTTGAGCATTTCCTTGGTGTACGCAAGTTTCGGTACGGGCTTGCCGAACAGCAGGACCAGGTGGGTCAAGTTACCGGTTTGGCGTGGACCCAAGTTGGCGGCGAGTTGCTTACGATCGAAGCGGCAGTGGTTCCAGGCAAGGGAAGGTTGACCAAGACCGGTTCGCTGGGCGATGTGATGGGCGAATCTATTACTGCAGCTCTAACGGTTGTCCGTAGCCGTGCGAAGAGCCTTGGAATTCCGGTGGACTTCCATGAGAAGCAGGATATCCATATCCACGTCCCTGAAGGCGCTACACCGAAGGATGGCCCCAGTGCAGGTATTGGCATGTGCACGTCGCTGGTATCTGCTCTGACCCAGATACCAGTTCGCGCAGAAGTTGCCATGACCGGAGAGATAACCTTGCGCGGACAGGTGTTGGCCATTGGAGGCTTGAAGGAGAAACTGCTTGCGGCTCACCGAGGCGGCATCAAGACGGTGATCATTCCGGAAGAGAACCAACGTGATCTGAAAGAGATTCCTGAAAATATTAAGCAGGACCTGCAGATTAAACCGGTGAAGTGGATTGACGAAGTCCTCCAAATTGCGCTGCAATACGCGCCGGAGCCCTTGCCCGATGCGGCTCCGGATGTAGTTGCAAAGGATGACAAGCGCGAGTCTGATTCCAAGGAGCGAATCAGTACGCATTAGTCTTGAACGCTTTATTGACACATTTTCGGTGGCCTTGATATAAGCCGGCCTTTTGGCTCGTTGCTATTTCGACGTCGCTTGCTTACACCAAAAAAATCAAAGATACGACTCAACAGAAATAAGGGGACTTAGAGTGAACAAGTCGGAACTGATCGATGCCATCGCTGCATCTGCTGATATCCCGAAAGCTGTTGCTGGCCGCGCGCTGGATGCAGTGATTGAATCTGTCACAGGCGCTCTGAAGGCTGGTGATTCCGTGGTGCTGGTTGGTTTCGGTACTTTTGCCGTCAAGGAGCGCGCTGCTCGCACTGGCCGTAACCCCCAGACTGGTAAGCCGATTGACATCGCTGCAGCTAAGATCCCGGGTTTCAAAGCAGGTAAAGCTCTGAAAGACGCTGTCAACTAAGCGTTTTCGATTCGGCCAGTGGCCAGTTCATACGGGCCCTGGTTTGGGGCGGTTATGCGAACAGGCAGTGCTTGTTGCGTTCGGGCTTGGGGGATAAAGTCCAACTGCTCCAATAAAGCTCCGAGAAGGCGCATCCCTGGATGCGCCTTTCTTTTTATCCGGATTCCCGTGCTGCAGCGATTGCGCAGCTGACTCCTGGGGGACGCATGCTTCAGAACATCAGGGACAATTCACAAGGCTGGATTGCCAAAACCATCATCGGCATCATCGTGGTGCTGTTGTCATTGACAGGCTTCGACGCCATTTTCAATGCTGCCAGCAATAGCCGCACTGCCGCTGAGGTCAACGGTGAGCAAATCTCACTGGACGAGCTCAATCAGGCCATGAACATGCAGCGTCGCCAGCTTGCTCAGCAGCTCGGGGGTAACTTCGATCCTTCGATGCTCGATGACAAGCTGGTGCGTGAGTCATCGTTGCGTGCACTTATTGATCGCGCGCTGCTGCTGCAAGGTGCCCGAAACGCAGGTTTCGCTTTCTCGGAAGCTGCGCTTGATCAGCTGATCCTGCAGACCCCTGAATTCAGCGTGGATGGTAGATTCAATGCTGCACGATTTGACCAAGTCATCCAGCAGATGGGCTATACCCGGTTGCAGTTCAGGGAGCTACTGAGGCAGGAAATGCTCATTGGCCAGCTTCGTGCGGGCATATCCGGTTCCGGTTTCGTCACGGACGAGCAGATCGAAGCATTTGCGCGTCTGGAACAGCAAACCCGTGATTTCGCAACGATTACTGTACCTGCGGATATGGATGCTATTTCAGTCAGCGAAGACGAGGCACGCGAGTTCTATGAACAGAACACGGATCGGTTTCGCTCCCCAGAGCAGGTTGTCATCGAGTATCTCGAGCTGAACAAGGATTCGTTCTTCGATCAAGTCGAAGTTTCAGACGAGCAGGTGCAAGATCTGTATCAGCAGCGCATCGCAAATCTCGCGGAGCAGCGCCGCGCGGCGCATATTCTCATCGAAGCGGGAGATAGCGGAGACGCCGATGCGAAGGCGAAGATTGATGACATCTCCAAGCGCTTGGCTAGCGGGGAGGATTTCGCTGCGCTGGCCAAGGAATTGTCCGAGGATCCAGGGTCCGCAAAAGAGGGTGGCGACCTTGGTTTCGCCGGTCCGGGCGTTTACGACCCAGCGTTCGAAGAGGCACTTTACGGGCTCGAGGAAGGGCAGGTTTCAGAGCCGGTTCGCTCCGAGTTCGGTTGGCACCTGATCAAGTTGCTAGGCGTCCAGTCGCCCGAGGTCCCGACGCTGGAAAGCCTCAAGCCAGAACTGGTTCGAGAGCTGAAAGCCCAGCAAGTTGAACAGCGTTTCGTCGAGGCCAGCAAGCAGCTCGAGGATTCGGCGTTCGAATCATCGGATCTGGCCCAGCCGGCGCAGGAGCTGGGGCTCTCGGTGCAAACGACCGATGCGTTTGGCCGGGAGGGCGGCACTGGCATTGCGGCAAATCGTCAGGTTATCCAGGCAGCGTTCAGCGATGAAGTGCTTGTCGACGGGGCAAATAGCGGCGTCATTGAGCTCGATCCGGACACGGTAGTTACTGTGCGGGTGAAACAGCACCTGCAGCCAGAGGTGCTGCCGTTCGACGCGGTTAGAGATGACATCGTCGCTCAGTTGAAGCGCAGCAAGGCAGAAGAGCAAGCGCTCGATAAAGGTGAGCAGTTGATCGCTTCGTTGCGTAATGGCGAGCAGGTTGAGCAGCAATGGCAGCCGGTCGAAGCGGCATCACGCGGTCAAGAGGGTGTTGAGCCGGCTGTGCTTCAGCAGGTGTTCCGCATGCCTAAGCCTGAGGCAACGGACAAGCCGAGCTTTGGTAGTGCCCGCCTGCCAAATGGCGACTTCGTTGTGGTTCGCCTGACCGGGGTAAACGAGCCAGACGCTCAGCTATCTGAGGAAGATAAGCAGAACTATCGTCGATTCCTGGCTTCGCGTAGCGGTCAACAGGATTTCGCTGCTTATCGGCAGATGCTGCATAAAAATGCAGAAATCGAAACCTTCTGATAAGTGCTGAAAGCAGCAAAAAAACCCGCTTCGTAAGCGGGTTTTTTTATTAGCAGAGATCAGTCCTCTATCGCGCCCATCGCAGTGGTATTGAAACCGCCATCGACATAAAGAATCTCACCGCTGATGCCAGAGGCAAGATCTGAGCACAGGAACGCGCCTGCGTTGCCCACTTCCTCAATGGTAACGTTGCGGCGTAGCGGGGTCTGCTTTTCGTTCGCCGCCAGCATCTTGCGGAAGCTCTTGATACCTGATGCCGCCAGGGTGCGGATGGGGCCCGCTGAGACAGCATTAACACGGGTGCCCTCAGGGCCCAGGCTGCCTGCCAGATAGCGAACGCCCGCCTCGAGACTGGCCTTGGCCATGCCCATCACGTTGTAGTTGGGCATGGTGCGTTCTGCGCCCAGGTACGAAAGGGTAAGGATGCTGCCGTTACGGCCTTTCATCATTGGCCGGCCGGCTTTGGCCAGGGCGACCAGGCTGTACGCGCTGATATCATGGGCGATGCGGAAGCCGTCACGTGTGGTGACCTCTGTGAAGTCGCCGTCGAGCTGATCGCCTGGAGCAAAGCCGACCGAGTGCACGATTCCGTCCAGGCCGTCCCACTTATTGCCCAGCTGCTCAAATACGCTGACGATCTCTTCATCACTGGCTACATCGCAGGGGAAGCACAGCTCCGGGCTCGAGCCCCAGGATGCGGCGAACTCTTCAACACGGCCTTTGAGTTTCTCGTTCTGATAGGTGAAAGCCAGTTCGGCACCTTCGCGATGCATGGCGGCAGCGATGCCTGAGGCAATCGATAGTTTGCTGGCCACACCGACGATCAGTACGCGCTTACCGGTAAGAAAACCCATGTCCTTGTTCCTCTTCTGGTTGTTCATCAGCGGCTGGGACCATGAAGGCAGACTCCAGCAGCTGCTGTGTATACGGATGTTGAGGGGCGGCGAAAATTGCGTCCGCCATTCCCTGTTCTACGACCTTGCCCTGCTTGACCACCATCATCTGGTGGCTCAACGCCTTAACCACCGCCAAGTCATGGCTGATGAACAGATACGTTAGGTTGTACTTGGCTTGAAGGGACCGCAGCAGCTCCACAACCTGTCGCTGTACAGTCCGATCCAACGCGGAGGTTGGCTCATCGAGCAGTATCAAGTCCGGCTTCAACACCAAAGCCCTGGCTATGGCGATCCGCTGTCGCTGTCCTCCGGAAAATTCGTGAGGGTAGCGATGACGGCTCTCCGGATCGAGCCCAACCTCCACCAGCGCATCGATAATCGCCTGCGCTTGTTCACTCGCAGTACCCATGCCATGGATACTCAGCCCTTCTCCGACAATCTGGCCAACCGACATGCGAGGGCTGAGGCTGCCGAAGGGGTCCTGAAACACAACTTGCATCTGCCGCCTCAAGGGGCGTACTTCCCTTTGGGACATTCTTTCGAGCGCTTGGTCCCGGAATCGGATCTTACCGGTGCTCGACAGCAACCTGAGGATCGCAAGCCCAAGCGTCGATTTTCCCGATCCACTCTCACCGACAATCCCGAGCGTTTGGCCTTTGGGAAGGGTGAACGTGACGCCATCGACCGCCTTGATATGATCTACGGTATGTCTAAACAACCCCTTTTTGATGGGAAACCAGACTCGCAGATCATTGACTTCCAACAACGTGTCGGACGATGACGTAACGGGTACCGGGCCGCCGCTAGGCTCCGCCGCGAGCAGCTCTCGCGTGTACGGATGTTGCGGTGTACGGAACAATTGCTCGCAAGGTGCCTGTTCGACGACAGAACCGCTCTGCATGACACATACGCGGTGCGCAATTCGACGAACCAAATTCAGATCATGGCTGATCAGTAGCAATGCCATGCCCAGGCGAGCCTGAAGATCCTTGAGCAGCTCAAGGATCTTCAACTGCACGGTTACGTCTAGCGCCGTCGTCGGTTCATCGGCAATCAGTAGCTCTGGTTCGTTTGCCAGAGCCATGGCGATCACAACGCGCTGACGCTGGCCGCCGGACAGCTCGTGAGGATAGGCTCGGATTCGTTTGGTCGGTTCTGGGATACCAACCAATTCGAGCAGCTCAAGCGTGCGCATCGTGGCAGCCTTGCCAGTGAGTCCTTTATGAATCTGAAGGACCTCATTGAGTTGCTTACCAATGGTATGCAGTGGGTTGAGCGAAGTCATCGGTTCTTGAAAAACCATTGCGATGCGGTCGCCGCGTATACCGCGCATGCGTTTTTCGGTTGCTTTGAGCAGGTCTTCGCCGGCATAGCGAATCTCACCGGTCGGATGCTGCGCGAGCGGGTAGGGAAGCAGTCTTAGGATCGAGTGGGCTGTGACCGACTTGCCGGAGCCGCTTTCTCCAACCAACGCCAGCGTTTCGCCTTTGCGGATATCGAAGCTCACCCCAGTCACCACGCGCTGAACCTGACTGCCAGTGACGAACTCGACGGCGAGATCACGAACTTCGATAAGGGGGTCGGTCATGCTATTTCCTTGGGTCGAAGGCATCACGTGCTGCCTCTCCGATGAAAACCAGCAGCGTCAGCATGACGGCAAGCACCATGAATGCGCTGACACCCAGCCAGGGCGCCTGCAAGTTCGCCTTGCCTTGAGCAACCAGTTCGCCCAGCGATGGAGCGCCAGGAGGTAGGCCGAAGCCGAGGAAGTCCAGCGCGGTCAACGTTCCGATCGCGCCAGTCAGGATGAATGGCATGAACGTCATGGTTGAAACCATCGCATTCGGCAGAATGTGGCGAAACATGATCGCCCCATTGCGCATACCCAAGGCACGCGCAGCACGCACGTATTCAAGATTCCGGCCACGAAGAAACTCGGCCCGAACCACGTCGACCAGGCTCATCCAGGAAAACAACAGCATGATGCCGAGCAACCACCAGAAGTTGGGCTGCACGAAGCTTGCGAGAATGATGAGCAGATAGAGCACGGGGAGACCGGACCAGATTTCCAGCACCCGCTGTCCTACCAGATCGACCCAGCCGCCGTAGAAGCCTTGCAACGCACCCGCGATCACTCCGATCACCGAGCTGATCAGGGTCAGGGTCAAGGCAAACAGAACCGAGATGCGAAACCCGTATATGACCCTTGCGAGCACGTCGCGCCCTTGGTCGTCGGTACCGAGCCAGTTGTCCCAAGATGGCGGGGCGGGCGCCGGGACCTGTAGGTCGTAGTTGATACTCGAATGGTGGAAGGGGATTGGTGGCCAGAGCATCCAGCCGTCCTTCTCTTCAATCAGTTCCTGGATATATGGGCCCTTATAGTCGGCCTGCAGCGGAAACTCGCCGCCGAAAACCGTTTCTGGATAACGCTTGAATACCGGGACATACCATTCGCCATCGAAACGGACCAGGATCGGTTTGTCGTTGGCGATCAGCTCTGCACCCAGGCTGAGGATGAACAGCGTCAGGAAGATCCAGAGCGACCACCAGCCGCGTTTATGGGCCTTGAACAGTGCGAAGCGGCGCTGGTTTAGCGGGGACAGCTTCATATCAAGCCTCCCTGCTTTCAAAGTCAATTCGCGGGTCCACGAGGGTGTACGTCAGGTCACCAATCAGCTTGACGACCAGGCCCAGCAAGGTGAAAAGGAAGAGGGTGCCGAACACCACGGGGTAGTCGCGGTTGATGGCTGCCTCAAAGCTGAGCAGGCCGAGGCCGTCAAGCGAGAAGATCACTTCAATTAGCAGCGAGCCGGTGAAGAACATCCCGATAAAGGCAGATGGAAAGCCAGCGATGATGATCAGCATCGCGTTACGAAACACGTGGCCGTACAGCACCCGGTTTTTGCTCAGGCCCTTGGCGCGCGCAGTGATCACGTACTGTTTGTTGATCTCGTCCAGAAAACTGTTTTTTGTCAGCAGCGTAAGAGTCGCAAAGTTGCCAATCACCAGTGCTGTAACCGGCAGCGCAAGGTGCCAGAAATAGTCGATGATTTTTCCGCCGAGTGTGAGTTCTTCGAAGTTGGCCGAGGTCAGCCCCCTCAGTGGGAACCAGTTCCAGTAGCTACCACCGGCAAACAACACGATGAGCAGGATTGCAAAAAGGAATGCTGGTATCGCATAGCCAACGATGATCGCCGAGCTGGTCCAGACGTCGAACGCGCTGCCATGCCGAGTGGCCTTGGCAATACCCAGCGGGATGGACGCCAGATACATGATGAGCGTGCTCCACAACCCAAGTGATATCGACACCGGCATCTTTTCGAGTATCAAATCGGTCACGCTGGCGTCGCGGAAGAAACTTTCCCCGAAATCCAGCCGCAGATAATTGCTCAGCATGATCCAAAAACGTTCATGTGCCGGCTTGTCGAAGCCGTACAGTCTTTCAATCTCGGCGATCAATTCTGGGTCCAGTCCTTGCCCGCCTCGGTAGCTGTTGCTACCAATGGCGACCTCCGACCCTCCGCCAGCAATACGGCTCGTTGCGCCTTCAAAGCCCTCCAGTTTGGCGATAGCCTGTTCGACCGGTCCACCTGGGGCGGCCTGGATGATGACGAAGTTGATCAGCAATATTCCGAACAGCGTGGGGATAATCAGCAGCAAGCGCCGGAAAACGTACGCAAGCATGCTTATTGCTCCGTCTCTTTGACGACACTGTCGGTATCAGCCGAGCCCTCATCGATTGGCATCGGGTCAGGTCGCTCTACCTTGGGCTTGTTCCACCAGGTCATCAAAGCAATGTCGTAGAGAGGGGGCGTTTCCGGATGAGCCAGATGATTCCAATAAGCTACACGCCAGGTTTTGATGTGCCAGTTCGGAACCACATAATGGCCAGCGAGCAGTACACGGTCCAAGGCACGAGCGCGGGTAATCAACTCATCACGCGAGTCGGCAGCGATAAGCTTTTCAACTAGCACATCGATCGCGGGGTCTTTCAGCCCGATGAAGTTGCGGCTTCCTGGATTGTCTGCGCTACTTGAATGCCAGTATTCGCGCTGTTCGTTGCCAGGCGAGCTGGACTGACCAAAACCACTCACGATCATATCGAAGTCGCGTGAACGCAACCGGTTCATGTACTGCGATACGTCTACGCGGCGTAACTCCAGATCAATACCGAGGCTAGCAAGGTTACGCTTGTACGGGAGCAGTACGCGTTCAAACTCCGCCTGGGTAAGCAGGAATTCCAGCGTGACAGGCTTGCCGTTGGCGTCCACCATACGATCGTTTTCAATTTTCCAACCCGCCTCCTTAAGTAACTCGTAGGCACGACGCTGCTGAGCACGAATCATCCCGTCGGCATTGGTTTGCGGTAATTCGTAGGGCTTGTCGAAAACCTGGTCGGGGATCTGGCCACGGAGCGGTTCCAGAACACTTAACTCTTCCTCGCTGGGCAGGCCCCTGGACGCAAGTTCCGAGTTGTCAAAATAGCTGGTGGTCCGTGTATATGACCCATTGAACAGCTGGCGATTGGTCCATTCGAAATCGAAGAGCAGCCCCAATGCTTCTCTTACTCGGGGATCTTGCAGGCGGTCCCGACGGGTGTTGAAGATAAAGCCCTGCATACCTTGCGGATTGTGATTATCGATCTCTTCCTTGATGATCCGACCATCTCTGACCGCAGCGATATCGTAGGCAGTCGCCCAGTTCTTGGCTGTGAATTCCTGCCAATAGTCAAAATGCCCAGCCTTGAATGCCTGAAGTGCAACTGTTCTATCGCGGTAGTAATCGATGTGGACGTGATCAAAATTATAGAAGCCGGCGTTTACCGCAAGGTCTTTGCCCCAATAGTTCTCAACACGGGCATAGCGGATAGATCGCCCTGGTTCCGCACGCTCTACACGATAGGGACCGCTGCCGAGCGGTGCCTCCATATTTCCACTTGTGAAGTCCTTGTCTGCCCACCAATGCTTAGGCAAGACAGGTAGCTGTCCAAGGATCAATGGAAGTTCTCGGTTGCCCGCGTGCTTGAAATCGAAACGGACGCGACGAGGCGCTTCTATCACAGCTTTCTCTACGTCAGCGTAATAACCACGGTAGTGAGGCGCACCTTTGTTCACAAGCGTTTCAAAGGTGAAGACCACATCCTCGGCCTTAACCGGCTCACCATCATGAAAGCGCGCCTCGGGTCGGATATAAAAGCGCACCCATTCATTATTGGGCCCCTTTTCGATTTTTTCCGCCAGAAGACCGTACACCGTGAAAGGCTCGTCCAGGCTGTTAATCGTCAGCGTGTCGTAGACGAGCCCTATTTGGTCGGCTGCTACTCCTTTGTTTATAAATGGATTAAGCGAATCGAAGCTGCCGAAACCTGCTTGCCGTAGGGTTCCGCCTTTCGGGGCTTCCGGGTTCACATAATCGAAATGAGTAAAGTCTGCGGAATATTTCGGTTTCTCTCCGTACAACGTGAGCGCATGTTGGCCAGCCGCTTCGGCCAGTCCCGAAAACAACAAGAAGGCGAGGGTGCCCGCTTGGAGAATCGACAGTCTTACGGTGCTAGTCATTGAGCCTTCTCCAGGTCTTTCAACCACCACGCGCGTAATCCGAGGGTATAGGGCGGGGTGGTGACATGGGCGAACCGGTTGCGGTATGCCAGACGGTGGTAACTGATGTACCAGTTGGGGATGGTGTAGTGGTTCCAGAGCAGTACGCGATCAATGGCGCGGGTAGCAGCAACCTGCTCTTCGCGAGTTTTCGCTGCAAGCAGCTTTTCGATAAGCGAGTCGACGATCGGGTTGTCGATGCCGGCGTAGTTGCGACCACCTTTGACGTTTACCTGGCTGGAATGAAAGTACAACCATTGTTCGAGCCCTGGGCTCAAGCTTTGGCCCAGCGTGGTGAGGATCATGTCGAAGTCGTATTGGTCTAGCCGCTGTTTATATTGTGCTGCGTCGACGCTACGCAGGCGGGCGAAGATGCCAATCCTCGACAGGTTTTCCACATAAGGCTGCAGTATGCGTTCGAGTCTTGGATTTACAAGCAGGATCTCGAAGCTGAAGGGGCGTCCCTTTTCGTCTCGTAGCCCGTCGGGCGTGAGTTTCCAGCCGGAATCCTTGAGTAAAGATAGAGCTGTGCGCAAGGTCTCACGCGGGATCCCTCGGCCGTCCGTTTCCGGTAGTTTGAATGGCTCGGTGAAAAGTTGCGCCGGAAGTTGGTCTCTATACGGTGAAAGCAGCAGCCATTCACCGCCCTCTGGCGTGCCGGTCGCCGAGAAGTCGCTGTTCGGGTAGTAGCTTTCGCTACGCTGGTAGGCACCATAGAACAGCGCGCGGTTGGTCCACTCGAAGTCAAACAGCATGCCCAGTGCCTGGCGAACCCTGATGTCAGCGAAAGCCCCACGGCGCCCGTTCATGAACAGCGCCTGGGTCTGGGTGGGTATTTGATGCGGAATTTCTTCGCGTATTACGTCTCCGCGTAGCACCGCTGGAAACTGGTAGCCGTTTGCCCAGTTCTTCGCCTGGTGCTCGATATAGAAGTCAAACTCGCCGACCTTGAAGGCCTCGAAAGCGACGGTCGTGTCGCGATAAAACTCAACGTCGACCCGATTGAAGTTGTACTTGCCGCGGTTAGCCGGCAGATCGGCACCCCACCAGTTCTTAACTTTCTCGAAGGTGACGCGGCGCCCTGGCTGGACTTCGCTGATTCGGTACGGGCCACTGCCTAGTGGTGGCTCGAACGTGGTAGAGCGGAAATCCCGACCTTCCCAGTAATGTTGTGGCAATACCGGTAGCTCACCCAGGCGCAATATCAAAAGGTGTTGATCGGGTTTTTCGAATACGAAACGGATCCGACGCGGATTGAGTATGTCGACGCGCGCTACGCCCTGGAGATCGGTGCGATAACGTGGGTGACCGTCATTGACCAGCGTCCGGTAAGAGAACGCGACATCATCCGCTGTAATCGGATGGCCATCATGGAAACGTGCCGAGTCACGCAGATTGAAAACCACCCAGCTGTGGTTGTCGCTGTACTCGATGGTTTCGGCTATCAGGCCGTACGCTGAAGCAGGCTCATCGCCGGAGGGGTCGTAAACGCCGGTACCAACCATTAGCGGCTCGTTCAGTTCACTGATGCCATACTGAAAGAAACCAGGCGTTGCGGTTGGGCTGGTCCCCTTGAAGGTGTAGGGATTCAGCGTGTCGAAAGTGCCGGATGCCATCAACCGCACGGTGCCGCCTTTTGGCGCATCGGGGTTCACCCAGTCGAAATGAGTAAAATCTTCAGAATATTTAAGCGTACCGAACTGCGCGTAACCGTGGCTTTCGCTGATGGTGGCGAACGACGGAAAACTCAGGCCCAAGCAGCTCAGCAATAATAGGATGGGTCGCATCAAACGGTGAATTCGATCCATGGCGCTTTCGGTATATACGGCCGGGTACAGTAACAGCTTGTATCCTCTGGAAAAAGGTCAGGTATCTGGGCACACTGCCTTTCCCTTCTGCCGCCCCGATCATTGGATGAGGTCACAGATTTGAGTGAAGTCAGCTATGGTCTGCAGTCATGGGTAGATCGCTTGAACCAGTCCGAACTGCCCGCTTTGGCGGCAGTTGTACAGGACCTGCAACGACTTACTGACCATGAGCGCGCGTCAGTACAACAGCTTGCGGATGTTCTGCTGCGTGATGCCGCGCTGACTTCCAAAGTGCTTAGGGTTGGTAACAGCAGTTATTACAACCCGTCACAGGAAGCGATCAAGACCATTTCCAGAGCCATCGTCATGATCGGCTTCGATAACGTACGTTTGATCAGTCTGTCGGTCAGCCTGATTGACGGTTTGTTGAATCGTGCACCACGCCAGCAGGTGCAGGAACTGCTGGCGCGGTCATTTCATGCGGCTGTGCAGGCGAGAAATATTGCCGGTTACGTCCTGACGAAGCATGAGGAAGAGGTGTTTATCGCCGCGCTTCTTCATCAAGTTGGCGAGCTTGCCTTCTGGGGCTGCGGTGGGGCACAGGCCGATGAGTTAAGTGACGCCCTGGCAAGTGGTACAGATCGTGATAAGGCCGTTGAGCAAGTGCTTGGGACCAGCTTCCGGCAACTCAACCTGGGTCTGATCAAAAGCTGGAACATCGGTGAGCTTGCTAGCTTCGCGCACGGTTCGGCCAATCTGCGCGACCCCGCGGTGCGCTCGGTCAGCCTGGGCGTACGCATTGGCGCGGCGGCATTGGATGGATGGGGTTGTCCTGAAATGGGTGCGCTGGTCAAGGAGCTCGCTGCGTTTGGCGGCATCTCGGAAGCGGATGCCATGCAGCAAATTCTTGCGAGCGCGGATGAGGCGGTCAATGTAGCAGCGACGTTTGGGGCCAGTCGGCTGTGTAAGCTGATTCCGTCAACAGATCCTGAGCAAGTGCAGCTGCAGCAGGCGCAGCGGGCCGTAAGCGTTCTACAGCCTGATCTGTTGATGATGCAGCAGGCTATGCAGGACCTCGGAATGATGGCTTCCAGCCGCGGCGACGTCGGTATGATTCTCGATGCGTTGCTCAAGGGGCTCCATCAAGGAGCAGGGCTGGAGCGGGTAATGCTGACCGTTCTGGCCGACCAGCAGAGGTCGTTTCGCGCGAAACGTGTTGCGGGCGAGCAGACCCAATCCTGGCTTGAGCACTTCGTGTTGCCCGTTGATCCATCAGGTCAGTCGCATATCTTCAGTTATGTGATTCGTCAGCGTCAGCCGCTTTGGATGGGAGTCCCTGCAAGCTATAACCTTGAGGAACTGGTGACGTTGCCGCTGCGTCAGCAGCTGGGCAAAGGGATGTTTTTCATTGCGCCGTTAATGGCTGGTACTCGCGAAATCGGTGTGCTCTATGCCGATAGCCGAGTGTCTGGCCGAGCGTTGAAGCACGAACAGTTTGTCGCCTTCCAGCGGTTCACTCAGCTAGCCGGACGCTGCCTCGATTCGCTGGCCAAGCGCAACTGAAAACGTCACGCAACCTAGCGGGGGATGTAGAGGGTCAGGGTTTGCCCCGGCTTGAGCATCGTAGTGTCCCTGGGGTTCCAGGTTTTCAAATGGTTGATCTGGACATTGAATCGCTTAGCGATGACGTAAAGCGAGTCGCCCTTTTTGACTTTGTAGTAAGTGGGCGCGGGCTTGGTCTGCTCGTTGTTGGCAGCGGCCTGGAGAAAAAGCGCTTGCCCCACCTTCAGGTTGCTACCAGCCAGATTATTCCAGCGCTGAAGATCACCAACCGAAATCTTTTGCGCCTTGGCGATGCTCCAGAGATTGTCGCCTTGGCGAACCCGATAGGTGCGCGGAGCTGGCTGGCTTCTCGCAACGGCGTGCAAAAGTTCTTGTGACTGGGCGGGGGCGGCTGGGCGGGGAATGCTCAACACCTGTCCGATTTGTAGTCGGTCACTGCGAAGACGATTAATGTCTCGGATGACATTAACTGAAAGCCGATGCCTGTTAGCGATCATGCCAAGGGTGTCGCCTGGCCGCACCTTGTACTGCTGCCAGTCAACCAGATCTTGCGGTTTCATCAGTGCTAGGTTGGCCGCAAACATCTCGGCTTTGTCGCTCGGGACGAGCAGGTGTTGCGGGCCATCCAATGTAATGCGCCGGGTAAAGGCAGGGTTCAGCTGGTAAATCTGATCTTCGTCCACATCCACCATGTCGGCGACTCTGGCGAGGTCCATCCGTTGTTTCAGAGCGACTACTTCGAAGTAAGGCTCGTTGGCGATCGGACTTAGGTTCAACCCATATGCCTCAGGGCTTTGCACCATTTGCGAAAGGGCGAGCAGCTTGGGCACGTAATCGCGGGTTTCGCGAGGTAGGGGTAGATTCCAGTAGTCAGTCGGCAATCCAAGCTTCTGGTTACGTTCGATGGCTCGGCTGACGGTTCCTTCACCTGCGTTATAGGCTGCCAATGCAAGCAGCCAGTCGTCACCAAAGAGGCCGTGAAGGTAGCTCAAATAGCGCAGCGCGGCGGCAGTGGACGCCGTGATGTCGCGTCGGCCGTCGTACCAGCTCGTCTGTTGCAAGTTGAAATGTCGGCCAGTCGAAGGGATGAACTGCCACAGTCCAACTGCCTGAGCTGGAGAGTAGGCGAAGGGGTTGTATGCACTTTCAATAATCGGCAGTAGCGCTAACTCAAGAGGCATATCGCGCTCTTCGAGCTGCTCAACGATGTAATGAATGTAAGGGCTGCCTCGCTCACTCGCCATCTCAATGGATTGAGGTCGGCTGGAAAAGAGCAGGCGCTGCTGTTCGATTCGCGGGTTGCTGTCCAGATAATCCTGTAGCTCGAATCCCTGCCTTATTCGGTCCCAGATGTCAGCATGGCTTGGCGCCAACGGCGGTGTGTCTGTGAGCCACAGCGTCTCGTCTATCTCTGGCTCTGCGCGCGTTTGGGCGACGTCATCGATAGCGACACGGGATGCGTTGCTTTGGCAGCCGGTAATAGCGAGACAGATTGCCAGCGCGAGGGCCCGGCCGGAGGCTGCCAAG
The DNA here is from genome assembly GCF_051028275.1 of Stutzerimonas stutzeri. Lineage (GTDB taxonomy): Bacteria > Pseudomonadota > Gammaproteobacteria > Pseudomonadales > Pseudomonadaceae > Stutzerimonas > Stutzerimonas stutzeri_AS. The sequence goes on along the minus strand of NZ_CP069269.1, from coordinate 2,367,527 downwards.
GCGTCCGGCTGTGGGCTGTTCGAAGTGTCAGACGGCATTGGCTAATGGGCTCCGGACGCGCAAATTCGGGCGAGTTTAGGAATGCGGTCCTGACCGGTCAACCCAACGGAGCGGTTTTTGGGCACTGGTCGAGCATCGTCAGAAGCTGTCTTTCCAGGCTCGGAGTGTTGCGAATACGGCTTCCGGGGTATCCAGTGAGCGTCCCGCATGGTGGCTTGCCGCAGCAGCAACCAGGGGCTCGGTACAGCGAAGAAAAGGATTGGTCGCCTGTTCGGTGCGCAAATCCGAAGGCAGCGTTATCTGTTTCGCCTCGCGTAAACGCGTGACCTTTTCGAGACGCTCACTGATGGATGCGTTGCCGGGTTCGACTGCTTGGGCGAACGTCAGGTTGGAGAGGGTGTATTCGTGGGTGCAATACACCTTGGTTAGCGCCGGCAGCGCCGCGAGCCGCTGCAAGGAGTCGAACATCTGGGCGGCAGTCCCTTCGAAAAGGCGACCGCAACCAGCAGCGAACAGGGTGTCTCCGCTCAACAGCCAGGGCTCTTGGGCATCACCGTAGAAATACGCAATATGGCCGCTGGTATGCCCGGGGACTTCGTAAACCTCCAGATCGTGGTCAAGAATGCTTATCCGTTGGCCATCGACCAAAGCGACATCCCTTGCAGGAATATTCTCAGTGGCGGGACCGTAGACGATCGGCCCGTACTGGGTCTTGAGCTGCTGAACACCTCCCACGTGGTCGTGGTGATGGTGGGTAACGAGAATGTCGGTCAGTTGCCAACCGGGGTGGGCCTCGAGCCAAGCCTGAACCGGGGCGGCATCGCCAGGGTCCACAGCTGCGCAGCGTTGTCGCTGAGTATCTTGAAGCATCCAGATGTAGTTGTCGGTAAAGGCGGGCAGGGCGTCTATCTTCAACATAAGCACGGGTCGCCAAGTCAGTGGTAAAAGCGCATCCTAACAGCCGAGCTAGCAAGGTGGGCTGATCTGGATTCTGGATCGGCTCTGCCGAATCGATGAACGGAGCCCAGCCATGAGCGAGTCTTGTATCAAGTCAGACGAACGTTGGTTGTCGCTCGTGGGTGAGGCCAGTGGCTGGTTCGATGGCCCATCGGGGCGGCAACTGTTGGAGCATGAGCAACGCGCGATCAGCCGAGAGTTGTCGCGGTGTTTCGGCAGTTATCTTGTGCATTATGGGCCTTTCGCCAATTCTCCAATCGAACCGCAGAAGATCAAGCGTAGCGTTCGTTTGGGGCCGCCGCTTCCTGGGGTCGAAATCGTTTGTGTAGAGCAATCCTGGCCGATTGGTGAACATGCCGCCGACGTCGTAGTCGTTCAGCATGGCCTGGATTTCAGCCTGTCGCCACATGCCCTACTGCGCGAAGCCGCCCGCAGCGTTCGCCCGGGTGGACATTTGTTGATCATAGGGGTGAATCCCTGGAGTGCCTGGGGTGCGTCGCGCTTGCTGTCGCGCAAAGCCTTTCGGCATGCACGCTGCATTCGTCCTACGCGAGTGGCTGATTGGCTGAACCTGCTTGGATTCTCGCTGGAGAAACGCCAGTTCGGGTGCTATTGTCCGCCGCTTTCGTCGAGCCAGTGGCGGGCGCGTTTATCCGGATTGGAAAGCGCGGGTCAAAGGTCGCAGGTGCCGGCCGGCGGTTTCTACCTGCTAGTGGCACGAAAGCTAATGGTGGGTCTGCGACCAGTCCGGCAGAGCCGGCGCGAGCGCATGGGGCAACTGCTGCCCTTGCCGGTGGCGAAGGTAAGCCGCCGCGACGCTGATCACTAATGAGTGAAGAACCCTTAATGAGCGAAGAAACGGTCGAGGTCTATACGGACGGCGCCTGCAAAGGCAACCCAGGGCCCGGCGGCTGGGGCGCGCTGCTGATTTACAAGGGCGTGGAGCGTGAACTCTGGGGCGGCGAAGCGGAAACCACCAATAACCGAATGGAATTAATGGCGGCGATCCGGGCGCTGGAAGAGCTGAAACGGCCGTGCCAGGTCAGGTTGGTGACCGACTCCCAGTACGTCATGCAAGGCATTAACGACTGGATGCCGAACTGGAAGAAGCGCGGCTGGAAGACGGCCGCCAAGCAACCGGTCAAGAATGCCGACCTGTGGCGCCTGCTAGACGAGCAGGTCAATCGTCACCAGGTGAGCTGGCAGTGGGTCCGAGGCCACACCGGGCACCCTGGAAACGAGCGTGCCGACATCCTGGCCAACCGTGGCGTAGTGCAGGCAAAACGACAAACCGTTTGAGTGAGTGAATGATGCGTAGCGTAGTACTCGATACCGAAACCACCGGTATGCCGGTCTCCGATGGTCATAGGATCATCGAGATCGGATGTGTCGAAGTTATCGGCCGACGCCTTACCGGCCGGCACTATCACGTTTACCTGCAGCCAGACCGTGAAGTGGACGAGGGTGCCATTGCGGTGCATGGCATTACCAACGAGTTCCTGACCGACAAGCCTCGGTTCAAGGACGTAGCCGATGAGTTCTTTGAATTCATCAAAGGTGCTCAGCTGATCATTCATAACGCGGCGTTCGACGTCGGGTTCATCAACAACGAGTTTGCGTTGCTCGGCCAGCAAGACCGCGCCGAAATCAGTGATCATTGCAGTATTCTCGACACCCTTTTGATGGCCCGTGAGCGTCATCCAGGCCAGCGCAACAGCCTCGATGCTCTGTGTAAGCGGTATGGCGTCGACAATTCCGGGCGAGATCTGCACGGCGCTTTGCTCGATGCCGAGATTCTCGCTGACGTCTATCTGACGATGACAGGTGGGCAAACCAACCTGTCCCTCGCGGGCGACGGTGCCGATGCCGAAAATGGCGGTCGCCAACAGGCGACGCCGATCCGTCGACTGCCAGCCGACCGCGCCAATACTTTGGTGATCCGCGCCACTTCGGAAGAGATCGCTGCGCATACGGCGCGCATGCAAGCCATCGAAAAGGCCGCCGGCGCCACGCCTTTGTGGGTTCAGTTGGATCAGCCCGTCACCAGCGAGGCTGAAGCGCTTCCAGTTTGAGACTGTGATTGTGGCGAGGCAAAAGGCGTGTCTGGCTGGTGCAAGTGAATTCTCGCTTGGTGCTTGGGTGCGAAGCTTCTACGCTGGAGAGGAACGTCTCTAGGAAGTGGCTATGTACAAAGACCTCAAATTCCCGGTCCTTATTGTTCATCGCGACATCAAAGCCGATACCGTCGCGGGTGAGCGGGTACGAGAAATAGCGGCTGAGCTCGAGCGGGATGGTTTCCACATCCTTCCAACTGGAAGCGCGGCAGAAGGCCGCATTGTTGCGTCTACCCATCACGGGTTGGCCTGCATTCTGGTTGCGGCTGAGGGCGCAGGCGAGAATCAGCGGTTATTACAGGATGTGGTGGGGCTGATCCGGGTGGCACGGCGGCGTGCACCTCAGCTGCCTATCTTTGCCCTTGGTGAACAGATCACGATTGAGAACGCACCCGCCGAGGCGATGGCGGATCTGAACGAGCTGCGCGGACTTCTCTATCTCTTCGAAGACACTGTCCCGTTTCTGGCCCGGCAGGTCGCTCGTGCTGCCCGAAGTTATCTCGATGGTCTGTTGCCGCCGTTTTTTCGCGCGCTCGTGCAGCATACAGGTGACTCTAACTACTCGTGGCACACGCCGGGGCATGGCGGGGGTGTCGCCTTTCGCAAGAGCCCGGTAGGGCAGGCATTCCATCAGTTCTTTGGCGAAAACACGCTGCGCTCCGACCTATCAGTATCAGTGCCTGAGTTAGGCTCGCTGCTTGACCATACCGGCCCGCTGGCAGCTGCCGAGGCCCGTGCGGCTCGCAACTTTGGTGCTGATCACACTTTTTTCGTGATAAATGGCACCTCGACTGCGAACAAGATTGTCTGGCACTCAATGGTGGCGCGAGATGACCTGGTGTTGGTGGATCGCAACTGCCACAAGTCGATTCTGCACTCGATAATCATGACGGGTGCGATTCCCCTGTATCTAACACCGTCACGCAACGAGCTGGGCATCATTGGCCCAATACCTCTCGAAGAATTCTCGCCGAAATCGATACAGGCCAAGATTGCGGCTAATCCGCTGACGCGGGGACGTTCGCTTAGAGTGAAACTGGCCGTGGTAACCAACTCGACGTATGACGGCCTTTGCTATAACGCGAACCTGATCAAGCGAACCCTCGGCAACAGCGTAGACGTCCTGCATTTCGACGAAGCCTGGTACGCCTACGCTGCCTTCCATGAGTTTTATGACGGCCGCTACGGGATGGATACGCGAGAGCAGGGGCCTCTGGTGTTTACCACGCATTCGACGCACAAGGTTCTGGCTGCATTCAGTCAGGCTTCGATGATTCATGTGCTCGACAGCGAGCAGCGCCAGCTGGATCGTGATCGCTTCAACGAAGCGTTCATGATGCACATATCCACATCCCCGCAATACGGCATCCTCGCTTCGCTCGATGTTGCCTCCGCAATGATGGAAGGTCCTGCGGGTCGCTCTCTGATCCAGGAAACGTTCGACGAGGCGCTGAGCTTTCGACGTGCACTGGCGAACCTCCGGCAGCATTTGGCTCCTGAGGATTGGTGGTTCAGTATCTGGCAACCATCCGCAGCAGATGGCGCTGACGAGCTGGTAACAGGCGACTGGCTGCTGGAGCCGGAAGCTGACTGGCATGGGTTCGGTGATGTGGCGAGTGATTATGTGCTGCTGGACCCGATCAAGGTCACCCTGGTGACGCCCGGGCTCACCGCTGGAGGCAAGCTCAACGACTGGGGGATACCCGCTGCAGTGGTCAGCAAATTTCTGTGGGAACGGGGTCTGGTCGTCGAAAAGACAGGTCTCTATTCGATATTGGTGCTCTTCTCCATGGGAATCACCAAAGGCAAGTGGAGTACTCTGCTGACAGAATTGCTCGAGTTCAAACGGCACTACGACAACAACGTGCCGCTATGTGATGCATTGCCATCAGTCATGCAGGCTGGCGGGAGCCAGTACACCGGAATGGGACTACGTGACCTATGTAATTCGCTCCATGATTGTTATCGGGACAATGCCACAGCCAGAGCGATGCGCAGGATGTATACAGCGTTGCCGGCCCTGGCCATGAAACCGGCCGACGCTTACGACAAGCTGGTCCGGGGCGAAGTCGAGGCCGTTCCCATCGAGGCGTTGGAAGGCCGTATCGCCGCGGTGATGCTTGTACCCTATCCGCCGGGCATACCCTTGATCATGCCAGGCGAGCGTTTCACCTCAGAAACGCGCTCCATACTCGACTACCTCTCTTTCGCACAGCGATTTGCGGCTCGCTTCCCCGGGTTCGATGCTGACGTGCACGGGTTGCAGCACGAGGAGCATCCTGATGGGGCGCGTTATACGGTCGATTGCATACTTGAAGCGTAATGCTTCGCGCGTCATTCAGCGGCAATCACTGAATGTCAAAGGTGTTGATGTGCCACCACGTGGGCTGCTTCACATCGTCCCGCATCGACTTTCACTCGGTGGTTGTTATAGTTGTTCGGCTGAGAACGGCTCTTTTGCTACAGGGCTGTCCAACCCGTCCAGGCCCTTAGTGCCTCGGCTGTCGAGGATGATAGCGTGACCGAGTACCAAGCCTTCCGTGTGGAACTGAAGGACAGGATCGCTAGAGTAGCGATCAACCGACCTGACAAGGTCAACGCCATGAATGCGGCCTTCTGGGCTGAGATCGTCGATATCTTCCAGTGGATCGACGATACCGACGACATCCGGGTTGTGGTGTTGTCGGGCGAAGGCAAGCACTTTTCAGCTGGCATCGATCTGCAGCTGCTGTCGCAGGCCGCGACGCAGCTGGGCAGTGATGTGGGGCGTAATGCGGAACGTCTACGTCGACAGATTCTGAAACTTCAGGCTTCGTTCAATGCGGTCGACAATTGTCGAAAGCCGGTCATTGCTGCCATTCAGGGCTATTGCATCGGCGGCGCGATCGATCTGATCGCCGCTTGCGATATGCGCTACAGCACGGTCGATGCTCAGTTTTCCATCAAGGAGATCGACATGGGCATGGCTGCGGATGTCGGCACGTTGCAACGCCTGCCCCGGATTATCGGCGACGGAATGATGCGCGAGCTCGCCTATACCGGACGTACCGTTGATGGTCTAGAGGCGAAGACCATCGGCTTGGTCAACCAGACCTATGCTGACCAGTCGACACTGATGACTGCCGTGCTGGCGTTGGCGGCCGAGATAGCTGAAAAATCGCCAGTGGCGATCCGAGGCACCAAGGAGATGATTCGCTACATGCGTGACCATCGTGTCGATGACGGGCTCGAATACATCGCAACCTGGAACGCGGCAATGCTTCAATCGGCTGACCTCAAGGTGGCGATGGCTGCCTACATGAACAAACAGAAACCGGATTTCGCTGACTGATGCATCATCTTAACGTTGCGCGGGAGGCGCGCTAGGCATGGTTACCGGAGCTACTTCACTCAGCCTGGTTCGTGATGAGCTATTCGCGACCATGGAGGAAGCCGAGCAGAGCCTCGAGCATTTCATCATCGACAGAAACAACAGCAGCCTACTGCAGCAAGCTGTCGAGAATCTAAAGCAGGTGCGTGGCACCTTGCGACTCATCGAACTGACCGGAGCCGAGCTGCTTGCGCAGGAGATACTGCAGCTTGCCACCGACATTCCTGTTGGCGCTGGCGAGGAGCGGGATAGTCAGCTGGCGGCGCTAAGCAATGCGTTGTACGTGCTGGGTCGCTATCTGGAAAGCGTTGATGCCAGCCGCCAGGAAATGCCGGAGCTGCTGTTGCCCCCAATTAACGCCTTACGGCTCGTTAGCGGACAGGCTCCGTTGCCCGAAAGCTTCTTTTTCAGCGTCCGGCTCGATCACGCGCGCCCGCCGATTGCGGGAGCGGTACGAGAGCCCGCTGAGCGAGCAATCGAAGCGCGGCGGTTGCGGCAAATGTATCAGGTCGGTTTGCTGGGCTTCATTCGTGAAGACAATGCTTCAGCGAGTCTCAAGCTCATGGGGCGAGCGCTGAGCCGGTTGGATCTGTTGTTCGCCAACACCCCAGGCGGCCGTCTGTGTTGGCTGGGTAGCGCCGCATTGGAGGCGCAGCTGGATGGGCAACTGCTACCGCGGCAATCGCGCAAACAGCTTTTTTCCAGGCTGGACCGTGAGCTTCGTCAGCTCATCGGCGTTACAGGCTATGAGCCGCCGCGGGTTCTGCTCAAAGAGCTGCTTTATCTCGTTGCCCTCGCTGAAAGTAGCGGCCCGTTGGCAAGCGAGGTCCGCGAGACTTTCACGCTCGGCTCGCTCCCCTTCACGGATCACCTTCTCGAAGATGAGTCCCAACGGCTGGCGGGTCCCGGCCAGGCCGTGATGCGCTCCCTGTCATCGGCGATCCGCGAAGAGCTGGCTAGTCTCAAGGACCTGCTGGATCTAATCGAACGGCAGACGGCTCCACCCGAGTCGTACGCCAATCTTCACAGCTTGCTCGGCAAGCTTGCGAAGACGTTGGGCATGGTTGGCCTGTCTTCGGCTTCAAGCACATTGCAGGCACAGCTTGCAATAGTCTCCAACTGGAGTGCTGCGCAACTACCCGATTCACAAGCGTTGCTGAAACTGGCCGATGCTGTGCTTTACGTCGAGAGTATGGTTGCTAGCCTGGAGCGCGGTGAGCGGTATGAAGCTCGCCCACAAATAGCGCAGCCCGGGCAAGAGGCCGAAGCATTCGCCAATCATCAGCTCACCGAGGCCTGCATCGTGGTCATTGGCGAGGCGACTGCCGGTCTTGCGTTGGCCAAACGAGCAATCACTGCCTATCTGGAGTCCAACGGAGAGAAGCTGCATTTGGCCAATGTCCCGTTCAGCTTGATGGCCGTTCGTGGTGGGCTGCGATTCCTCGAGCAGGATCGCGCTGCTGAACTGATTGGCGCATGCGCTGAGTTCATTCAGAAAGAGATGCTAGAGGGGATGCAAATGCCGCCAGAGCAGATGCTCGAAACGCTCGCCGATGCCTTGACCAGCCTTGAGTATTACCTGGACGGTGGAGCGATACTGCGACGCGACGATTCGCGGGTGAGTGTCCTCGACCTGGCGACCGAAAGCGTTCGAGCGCTGGGTCTGCCGGTGGCGGCCTGATGAGTGTGCGCTGGCAGCCTGCATTGCTTGATCCTGCCGGCGACGGTGGATGGGCCGTGGTGCACTGCCAGCAGGGGTTTCTGTTCGATTCCAACGGCGTCCTATTCCCAAGGGGCTGGCTGAAGCGCCTCGATCTGCCTTTGCTCAGCGAGCAGGGGCTGGGGCACTTCGACGGCGATCAGGTATTTCTTCTTGAGCTTGCGCATCCGGTGGCGGTGCCCGGTGCCGCCTGGCAGGGGCTGCGGCAGTTCATGCTCCAGGACGAGGACACTGAAAAGTTTCGGATGCTTGGTTTTGCCGCGCAGATCGGCACATGGGCCAGCCAGCACCGCTATTGCGGAAGTTGCGGCAACCCGATGCGTCAGCTGGCCCACGAGCGCGCAATGCGGTGCGAAAGCTGCGGTATTCATCACTATCCACGCATTTCACCCAGCATGATCGTTCTGGTCACCCGTGGCGATGAATTGCTGCTAGCACGGTCCCCGCGTTTTGCCCCAGGCGTCTACAGCACTCTGGCGGGGTTCGTTGAGCCTGGGGAGTCGGTCGAGCAGTGCGTCCGGCGAGAAGTGCATGAGGAAGTGGGTGTGTCGATAGGCGAACCTCGGTACATCTGCAGTCAGGGCTGGCCTTTTCCTCACTCTTTGATGCTTGGCTTCCATGCCGAGTATGCGTCCGGAGAAATCGTGATGCAGCCTGAGGAAATCGAAGACGCCGGCTGGTTTTCCATCCATGATCTGCCTGCGCTGCCGGCTCCCAAGTCCATCGCCCGCTATTTGATAGATTTGTATCTGGCTCAGCGTTTAGGCCGTCCCGTACCAGTGTTGCCAGGCTAACCGCACGCTTAGTATCAGGACCACCGAGATGAATATGGGTCGGATGAATTTCGATCCCCCTTGGATAGCGGTTCTTGCGCCAAGGTAAGCACCGATCATCAAGGCGACTCCCATACCGATGCCTAACACCCAGGCGACGTGTCCGCTAATGATGAACACGGCCAGTGCAACGCCATTACTAACGAAGTTCATGGTCCGCGCCACGCCGCTCGCCTTTAGCAGGTCGAGTGGATAGAGCAGCATCGTGCTGACGGTCCAGAACGCTCCGGTACCGGGCCCTGCTACGCCATCGTAGAATCCCAACGTTAGCCCTTGGGGCCATTGCCAGCGCTTGGCTATTGGCTCAACGTCTGCCCGCGGTACGGTTGGCATTCGCCCAAAAAGCAGATACACGCCGCAGGCGAAGACAACCAAGGGCAAAAGTTGATTGAGCCAGCGTGCGGGAATGAAATGGGCAAATCCCGCACCTAGCGCTGCCCCTAAGGCCGTAGCTGCCAGTGCGAGTCGCCATTGACTGGGGTGGAAGAGCTTTCTCCGATAGAACGTGTAGCTAGCCGTGGCCGACCCAAACGTCGCGCACAGTTTGTTAGTGCCGAGAACCAGATGCGGCGGCAAGCCAGCAGTGAGCAGCGCGGGCATCGTCAATAGGCCGCCTCCACCTGCAATCGCGTCGATAAAGCCGGCAAGAAACGCAACGGCGAGCAGGGCGGCCAGAACCAACGGGTCCATGGTTAATTCAAGCATCAGCATTCGAGACTACTCAAGGAATCGGCGAGGCGAACGGCGCATGATGCCTACTGCGACGAGGCAAGCCAATGGCAAACCTGCGAAAGGCTGTGCTTGCGCTCGTTCATAAGGCGAAACGGCAGAATGTCGACTCGTCTCCACTGTTCCGTTCTGATACTGGCTGCTCCAATAGGCGGTATCGATAATGCCCCGTCTGATTATGAGGGGCGTGGTCAATGCAATATCTTGGACTCGCAGTAGTCGTCGCGTTAGTTGCGCTGCTCAGTGCACTGATAGCGGTGCGCATCCTGGCAGGTGGCAGCTGGCTGTTAGGCTGGTTGCGCGGAACGGCTGGAATGCTGGTGCTTGCGCTTGCTGGATTGGTTGGTTTGGTCGCCTGGGATGTGAAGACCTATACGCCGCTCGACCCGATAAAGCCGGTGGCTTCGTTGAGCTTTGAGGCCGATGGTCAACAGCGCTACCAGGTGAGAATCGAGGAAGGACAGGACATACGCTATGTCACGCTGGAAGGCGATTTATGGCAGCTCGACATGCGCGCGTTTCACTGGAAAGGTCTTGCAGCGCTCATCGGGCTAGAGCCTGGCTACCGGCTGGAGCGGCTCTCAGGGCGCTACCTTGCCGTTGAGCAAAAGGATCAAGGCCCACGTCCGTATGTGAGGTTGGCGAGCAGCAAGGCGGGGGTAGATCCCTGGGAGTGGCTGCAGCGCTGTCGGTGCGCGTCTCTGCTGATTGAGCCCATACTGCGAAGAGTGAGCTTTTTACCGATAGCAGATGGTGCTGTATATACGGTGGAGATGGCCCCGACCGGCCTGCTAGCGAAACCGGCGAGTCCTGCAGCAGAGCAGGCGATGATGGAATGGTAATGCTGGGGTTGTGACCCTAAAAAGGGAACCTACGGGTTCCCTTTTCTGTTTCGGCTGGGTGTCAGGCGAGATAACCACCGTCTACGTTGAGCGAAAGGCCCGTGGTATAGCTCGATGCATCGCTTGCGAGATAGAGCACAGCGCCTGCCATTTCGCTTGGGTCAGCGACACGGTGCAGCGGTATGTGGCGTAGCGCCTCCTCACGGATCGAGTCGTTTTTGACCAGCGCCGAGGCGAACTTGGTGTCAGTGAGGCCCGGCAGCAGCGCGTTGCAGCGAATGCCTTGCGGGGCACACTCCTTAGCGAAGGCCTTGGTCATATTGATAACCGCAGCCTTGGTAACCGAATAGATGCCTTGGAAGTTGCCCGGCGTGACGCCATTGATGGAGGCCACATTGATGATGCTGCCGCCGCCATGCTCTCGCATCAGCTTGCCAGCCTCGACGGACATGAAGAAGTAGCCGCGTATATTCACGTCCACTGTCTTCTGAAAAGCTGAAACGTCGGTGTCGAGTATGTGGCAGAACTGAGGATTGGTAGCGGCGTTGTTGACCAGAATGTCGAGCCGGCCGAATTGCTCTCGAATCTGAGCGAAGACAGCTTGGATCTGTTCCAGCTCGCCGATATGGCAAGCGATCGCTGTAGCTTTGCCGCCGCTGGCATTGATCGAGTCCGCAACGGTCTGGCAGCCATCGATTTTACGGCTGGAAACAATCACGTGCGCCCCTTGCTGGGCCAGCAGTTTGGCGATTGCCTCACCGATACCTCGGCTGGCGCCGGAAACGAAGGCAATCTTGCCGTCCAGGTCGAACAGGGTGGTCTTGCTCATGGAAGGGTTTCCTCTTGGTGAGCTGTTTTACAGCTTCGAGTTGTTGATCACCTGCAGGCTCACTTGTTCAAGCAGGGCGTTCATCTGTACGAATCGGGCGAATCGCTTGTCCTTGGTCTGGCCATGGAAGTAGCGGTAATAGATCTGTTGGACGATAGCCGCCAGGCGGAACAGGCCGTAGGTGTAGTAATAGTCAAAATTGTCGATGCGAATGCCGGCCTGCTCGGCGTAGTAATTGACAAATTGCTGGCGAGTCAGCATGCCGGGCGCATTGCTGGGCTGCCTCCGTATCAGTTGCATAGGCTTGGGATCGGTCGCTTCGATCCAGTAGGCAAGCGTATTGCCGAGGTCCATAAGCGGGTCGCCGATCGTGGTCATCTCCCAATCTAAAACGCCGATGATCTGCATCGGATTTTCGGGGCTGAGGATGACGTTATCGAAGCGGTAGTCGTTATGCACGATGCCGGGCTTCGGGTGGTCCGCTGGCATGTTGTCGCGAAGCCAAGCCTTTACGGGCTCCCATTTCGGCGCGTCAGCCGTCATGGCGCGTTCGTAGCGGTCTATCCATCCGCCAATCTGGCGCTGTACGTAGCCTTCCGGCTTCCCAAGGTCTCCAAGCCCGCAAGCTTGGTAATCGACGTTGTGCAGATCAACCAGCTTATCAATGAAGCTTTTGCACAGCGTGGTGGTTTGCTCGGGCGTCAAACCCAGCTCTTGGGGCATGTCTTCACGCAGGATGATGCCTTTGACGCGCTCCATGACATAGAACTCGGCGCCAATCAACGTCTCGTCCGTGCAGTGGGTATAGGCCTTGGGGCAGTATGGGAAACCAGCGTTAAGCTGGTTGAGGATGCGATACTCGCGCCCCATGTCGTGAGCCGACTTTGCCTTTTGACCAAACGGTGGGCGGCGCAGGACAAGTTCATGATTTGGGTATTTCAGAAGATAGGTCAGGTTGGACGCGCCACCAGGAAACTGTGAGATGTCCGGTGTGCCTTCGAGCCCGGGAATGTTGGCCTTCAGGTACTGGTCGATGACCACATTGGGCAGTTCTTCACCCTCGCGGATGCGGCTGGTCTGATCTGTAAGCGCCATGCTTTTCCCTTCTACTTATAATCACTGCTCGACAATGGCGGTAGCTGCGCACAGCGCAGCAAACTCTGTCCCATGATCTACCGAGGTCTTCCGATTACCAAGCAAACCGCCTCGTTATTGGCTTGCGTGTTGGCTCGTAATCAAGGTGCCTGATGCGTGATCGTCTTGAAAACAGGGCATAAAAAAACCGAAGTCGGAGAACTTCGGTTTTTCTGTTTCGTTGCGTATATCAGGACGGGAACAATTCACTCAGCTTCAACGCGAGCATCATGTCGCCTTCGGCGCGTAACTTGCCTGCCATGAATGCCTGCATGCCATCAGTCTCGCCGCTCATAACGCCTTGCATGGTTTCGCTATCCATGATCAGCGTAACGTTGGCATCAGCAGACTCACCTTTATGAAAATCGCAGGTGCCGTCCTTGACCACGAGATAGTAGTTCTCAGCATCCGTGATGTTGAACTGGAACACGAGATCCAGGCCGGCAGCTGCGCTCGGGTTGAATTTAGCCTTCATGCCCTGAATGGTTTCGTCGACGTTGCTCATCAGATATTCCTTTTACCGTGGAAAGGAGCAGCCAAAGGCCGCGGTTGGGTTTGGAGTTGGAGCTTATCGATAGGTGACAAGCTCCGGACTTTTCAACAGCTCCAAATGTGAATGGCTGTTGAAGGATGCAAGAGCCAGGTCCCGATCACGAAACTTAACGTGGCTGAGCGAGGTATTGACGATCTGCCAGTTCAGCTCGAATGCTTTGATGGGGGCAACGCCGATAATGAGTTGGAGTAATGCCGTGATGGTCCCGCCGGAAGTGAATATTGCTATGCGGTCCTTCTTTTTTGCCTGATCAAGCAGCCGCGAAAGCCCCATCTGAACCCCGTCGACGAAGCTCTGCCAGCTGACGAGCCCGGCTTTTTCATGTTCGCCCGAGACCCAGCGCCCGATAACGAGGCTGAACAACCGCTGAAACTCGGCGCGGTGGTTCGCTGCATTGCGGAACACCTCCATCGCGTGGGGTTCGACGGCCAATAGATCCTGCATGTGGGCTCGGATCACTTCGTCGGCATGAAATTCATTGAATGCGCCGTCGACTTCCAATTCGAGTGACGGTCCACCATCCATTCTTTGCAGTGTGGTTCGGGCGGTATCTTGTTGCCGCTTCAACTCGCCGCTGACGCAGCGGTCAAAACGTACGTTCAGCCGGTTGAAATAGTCGCCAAGCGCAGCTGCCTGCTGGAAGCCAAGCGGCGACAGTACGTCGTAATTTTCTGCGCCGAATGACGCCTGACCATGTCTGATCAGGTAGATACTGCCCATGCCGTGCTCCGGAAGGCTGTTTTTCGCGAGGGTAGGGGGATCGATCATTGGTGTCAACGATAAATCATACGTTTGTTTGAATCGCGCGTGGCTGGCTCCGTCAGGTGTCCAGTCGGTATGCTTGAACGGTTTACGCCGTTGTCGGCGATTGAAAAATCCGAGGAGGATCTGTGGAATTTCTTGCTGACTATGCAAGCTTTCTGGCGAAGACCGTGACGCTGGTCGTCGCGATCATCGCAGTGCTTGTTGCGATCGCTTCGCTGCGCCGTGGGCGTAGCAAGCAAACGAGTGGTCATCTGGAGGTGACCAAGCTCAACGACTTCTATAAGTCCATGCGCGAAAGGCTTGAGCAGTCGTTGATCGAAAAAGACCAGCTCAAGTCGCAGCGTAAGCAGGAAGCAAAGGCTGCGAAACAAGCCAAGAAAGACCCTGAGAAGCGGCCCCGGGTGTTCGTGCTCGATTTCGACGGCGATATCAAGGCGTCTGCAGTCGACAACTTACGTCACGAAATCACTGCGTTGCTGACCCTGGCGACGCCACAGGACGAAGTTGTCCTGCGCCTCGAAAGCGGAGGTGGAATGGTTCACGGCTATGGCTTGGCAGCGTCGCAACTGGTGCGTGTTCGGGATGCTGGGGTTCCGCTGACCGTTTGCGTCGACAAGGTTGCGGCCAGTGGCGGGTATATGATGGCTTGTATCGGCCAGAAGATCCTGTGCGCACCCTTCGCCATACTCGGTTCGATCGGAGTCGTCGCGCAGCTTCCGAACGTTCATCGGCTGCTGAAAAAGCACGATGTCGATTTCGAAGTTCTGACCGCGGGTGAGTACAAGCGGACGCTTACGGTGTTTGGCGAGAACACCGAGAAAGGCCGCGAGAAATTTCAGGATGACCTCGAAACGACTCATGAGTTGTTCAAGAACTTCGTGGCGCGCTACCGCCAACAGCTATCAATCGACGACGTGGCGACCGGTGAGGTCTGGCTGGGTATCGCAGCGGTAAGCAAACAATTAGCGGACGAGCTGAAGACAAGCGACGAATACCTGGCTTCACGCGCGGAGAAAGCGGATCTATTTCAGCTGCACTATGCCCAAAGGAAAAGCCTTCCAGAGCGATTCGGTATGGCGGCAAGCGCCATGGTCGAACAGAGCCTGATGAAAGGCTGGTCGCGATTGAACGAACAACGATTCTGGCAATGAGGAGGACTCAGATGACGAGCTTCAAGGCACTGCAAACCAGTGAGAACAACGAAGGCCGTTTCCAGACGAGCATCGTCGAGCGCACTACAGACGAGCTGCCAGCGGGAGAAGTGCTGATTCGTGTCAGCTATTCCTCTCTCAACTATAAGGATGCGCTTTCAGCCAGCGGCAACCGGGGCGTGACCCGTAATTTCCCCCACACGCCGGGTATCGATGCGGCTGGAACCGTGGCGGAATCCAACGTTGCTGAATTTTCCAAGGGCGATGAAGTGATCGTCACCGGCTATGACCTGGGTATGAACACGGCGGGAGGGTTCGGCCAGTACATCCGGGTGCCGGCCAGCTGGGTGATCAAGCGGCCATCGGGACTTTCGCTGCGCGACGCGATGATTCTAGGCACAGCGGGCCTCACCGCGGCGCTTTGTGTCGACAAGCTAGAGCAGGCGGGCCTGGAAGTCGGCGGCGCCCCCGTGCTGGTAACAGGTGCAACGGGTGGGGTCGGTAGCATCGCTGTCGCGCTTCTTGCTCACATCGGCTACAGCGTTGCGGCAGTGACTGGAAAGGCGGACCAAGCCGAGTTTCTCAAGGCGCTTGGTGCGAGCCAGGTCGTTGAGCGGTCCTCGATCCAGGCGGGCGTCGAGAAGCCCATCCTCAAAGAGCAATGGGGTGGAGCCGTAGACACGGTGGGCGGCGATATTCTGTTCAATGTCGTCAAGTCCCTGCAGCGCGGCGCGAGCGTTGCGTGCTGTGGCCTCACAGCGGGTACCGGGTTCCAGGCCAATGTCCTTCCGTTCATTTTACGGGGCGTAAATTTGCTGGGCGTTGACTCGGTCGAGATCCCCCTTGTCGTCAAGGCGTCCATGTGGGACAAGCTGTCGGTGCAGTGGAAACTGCCGAACCTGGACGAACTGGCGCGTGAAATCTCTTTGCAAGAGCTTCCCGCAGAGATTGAGCGAATCCTCGCAGGGCAACAGGTCGGCCGTATGCTGGTGCGTCTGGGCGATTAAAGGCTGACCGCATCCTATGGGAATCATAGGCATATCTGATTTCGCCGTTTCGTTAGTTTGAGCGAATCTATCGCTACTTCCACCGAGATCGCAGGAACCGGATATGAAAGCATTGGCAAAGAAGCTGAAAGAAACGTTCGGCAAGAAAGGAGGCTCTGCAGAAGCTCCTCTTGATCACCCGAATTTCTGGATGTACCAATAATGAAAACCCGCCGATTGGCGGGTTTTCTTTTCGCTGGCTAGCACCGACGCTTAACCCTGGCGGCGCCGGAATAACGGAAGCGGCTCGTCAGCGGCGCACTGGTAGGTGACCGAAAAGTCCTTCAGGCTCTCCAGCGCATCGTAGGGGTCTCGGTCCGGGCGTATCGCGAAGGCGTCGAAGCCGCAACGGCGCATGTAGAACAACTGATCGCGCAGCACATCGCCAATGGCTCGAATTTCGCCCTTGAAACTGTATCGCTCGCGGAGCAATCGGGCGCTCGAATAGTGGCGACCGTCTGTAAAGGCGGGGAAGTTGAGCGCAACAACCTGAAAGTGCTCAAGGTCGTCAGCTATTTCTTCGACTGCTTCGTCGGCGTCTAGCCATATACCCAACCCACCATCGCGCACCTTCAGCGCGTGGGAATGGTCGAGCCAGAGCTGGAAGGGCACGATCAGGTCGTCGCAATTGGACAGGCCGTCGAGGGTCACATCCTTGGGCAGCAAGTGCCAGGTCTCGTCGACGACCTGGCCGTCCTTAATTATTCGCTGCATAGACGCGCTCCTTGAAGGGGTCGATGCCGATTCGGCGGAATGTGTCGAGAAACTGTTCATCTTCGGTACGTTGCTCCACATAGACGCCGATGACCTTTTCAATCACATCGGGCATGACGTCCTGAGCGAACGATGGACCCAATATCTGGCCTAGGCTCGCATTGCGTCCGGAGCTGCCGCCGAGCGAGACCTGATAGAACTCGGCGCCTTTCTTGTCCACCCCGAGGATGCCGATGTGACCCACATGGTGGTGGCCGCAGGCATTCATGCAACCTGAGATATTGAGGTCGATCTCCCCGATGTCGAACAGGTAGTCCAGATCATCGAAGCGACGCTGAATGGCTTCGGCGATCGGGATCGATTTCGCATTGGCCAGGGAGCAGAAGTCGCCACCCGGGCAGCAGATGATGTCGGTCAGCAGACCAATGTTCGGCGTTGCCACGCCCAGGTCACGCAGCTCGTGCCACAGTTCGAACAGACGAGACTGTTCAACATCCGCTAGGATCATGTTCTGTTCGTGAGAGTTACGCACTTCACCAAAGCTGTATCGGTCCGCCAGATCTGCAATGGTGTCGAGCTGCTTGTCAGTCACGTCGCCTGGGGCGACGCCAGTACTTTTCAGCGAAAGCGTGACCGCTGCGTAACCAGGCTTCTTGTGAGCGACGACATTGCGCTCGCGCCAGCGGGCAAAGCCCGGGTGTTCGGCATCAAGCTGGGCGAGGGCCGCATCCTGGTCTTCCAATTGCTTGTAAGCAGGGTCCACGAAGAACTTGCTGATTCGCTCCACCTCGGCTTCTGTCAGCGTGTTGAGGCCATCCTTGAGATAGGACCACTCGGCCTCGACACGCTCAGCAAAGACTTCTGGCGTGAGCGCCTTCACCAGAATCTTGATGCGCGCCTTGAACTTGTTGTCGCGGCGCCCGTAGCGGTTGTACACACGCAGGATTGCATCGAGATAGGTGAGCAGATGCTGCCAAGGTAGGAACTCGTTGATGAAGCTGCCTACGATTGGCGTACGACCCAAGCCTCCGCCGACCGATACACGGAAGCCCAGCTCACCGGCGTCGTTCTTGACGGCTTCGAGACCGATATCGTGCACCTCGATGGCGGCGCGGTCGCTTACGGCACCATTGACTGCAATCTTGAACTTGCGGGGAAGAAACGCGAATTCCGGATGGAATGTCGACCACTGGCGGATGATCTCACACCAGGGGCGCGGGTCGATGAGCTCATCCTTGGCGACGCCCGCGAATTGATCTGTAGTGGTATTGCGAATGCAGTTGCCGCTGGTCTGGATGGCATGCATCTGCACGGTAGCCAGCTCGGCGAGAATATCGGGTACGTCTTCCAGTTCGGGCCAGTTGAGCTGCACATTTGTGCGGGTACTGATATGAGCGTAGCCCTTGTCATACTTGCGAGTGATGTCGGCCAGCTTGCGGATCTGGGTAGACGACAGCAACCCGTAAGGCACAGCGATGCGCAGCATCGGTGCATAGCGCTGGATGTACAGACCGTTCTGTAGGCGAAGCGGCAACAGTTCTGCGTCAGTCAGTTCTCCGGCTAGATAGCGGCGAATCTGGTCACGGAACTGACGCACGCGATCCTCGATGATGTGTTGGTCATACTGGTCGTATACGTACATAAATGTCCTGTTGTTCAGGCTGTCTACAGCTTCTGCGCGCACGGCCGCGCACCCGTTGATGGGAGGCCGGCACGATACCAGTTAGCGGTTATGCGCAAAAGTGATGTTTGGGAATATGTTTAGAACGAAACGCCAGCGTTTGAGCATTTCAAGCAGTCACCTTGAGCGCTTCGAACACATGGTCTTAACTGCAAGCAACATCACTTTCAGTTGCTAGGGGCAATGCCATGTCAGAACATTCTAGCCGTCATGGTAGCGACAGTCGCGCGGACGCTGCGGCGATCTTCTGTCTCATTATGCTCGTAGTCGCGACGGCAGTGTTCTGGGTCAGCCACCAGTGACTCAGCCGCTCAACGCTCCGTTCATGTCCCCACAAGGTACAGCACGAGCTTGACCACCCCTAGAATGACCAGCACGAACGTAACGGTGAACCCAAGTCCGAGAAGAATGAAATGGCTGGGTTTTCCGTGGGTGAAGTCACGCTCTCGATTCTTTCCGCTTTGGACGCCCAACGCGCCGGCGAGCGTACTTTGTAGCATCTGCCGCAGCGTGAGCGATTTGGGTTTCCTTTGTTCGGTCATGGCTGTCTCCGCGGAGCCGACTGCGTGGAGTCTAGTCTGCAATCAACCGACTGGCGCGCTTCGACGACTGGCCGCCGCGAATACCGCTTACTTCAAGGGCGACCCTCGATATGCATAACCTTCACAGCCTGGCGCAAGCGCGGTGAAACACCGAGCTGCGTGACCTTGGTCCGGGTGAGCCCGCAATTCACGTCACCCCTTGAACCAGTCCCACAGACCGAGTGAGTAGTTAGGCAGCAGGTTGATGCCAAGCGCCGATTTGACGAGGTACAGCGCGACCAGTCCTACCAGGGCGGAGAAAAACAGGAACGCGGTGATCACCCCGGCCTTGGCGGCAAGCGAAAGGCTACGTTGGGCACGAGAAAGGTTTCGCTTGTTTCGCCCACCCACCAGTACGAAGTAGTACTGGTTGCTCCACAGGCTGAATGTGCCGCGCAGGTCCAGCTTGTGCTTGGCCCACGAGCGGGTCGCAAACGCGTTGCGCAGCGCGTCCAGCTGTTGCGGCGTAAAGCTTTCGCGCAGCTCTTCGGGCAGGCGCTGTTTGAGTCCTGCCACGAACGGATCGTAGCTGGCGCCAACGTTGCCCGCGTTGGGGTAGGGGACTTGGGCTTCGGTATCTGTTTCGGGGGCGTGCATAGCGTCAGGTTGCCGTCGGTAATAATGGGTACAGCAACACATGCAACTAACCAGCCGGATCGCGTCTGCGCTATCGAATGCTCGCCAGTTTTTCAGCTAGAAGGTCGAACATCGGCCGTTCGCCTGGATCTTCAACAAGGCAGTTCTGTTTCATGATGGCCAGCTGTCGGAGCCGCTCGTCCTGCTTGGCCAGGTCACAACGGGCGAGTAACTCGTCCAGCAAATAGCCGAACGCACGGCTTTCCAACCTTATCAGCGCCTGACCGCGCGGGGTTTCGGGGTCGAAGAACGATGCAGCGCCAAAGTCACTGAGCAGCGTCTGGCCATTCGGATCAACCAATAGGTTATGTGCATACAGATCGCCGTGCAGAATGCCGCGCTGGTGAAGATGGTTGATAGCTGACGCGGTAGCCTTCGCGATTCGAAGGACCTCCCCGGCAGAAAACCGGCGCTCGGGGGCATAGCAGTCTCGCGTGCAGCTGGCCAGAGAGGGTGGGCCGGCCAGCACGTCGTAGGACGGGTCGATGAGCTCCATCAGTAACCCAGGCAGCTCATCGACGCGATTGGCCAGTGGCCCTGCGACTCGGACCAGGTTGGGGTGCTCACCGGCCGCGATGCAGGCCGCCATCTCGCTATGGGGAAGTCCATCACTGGTCAGGTTACCCTTGAACAACTTGGCAGCCATGGCGCGCGGAGGCTGACCGGGTTCACGCCAGTCGGCGCGATGGATAACCCCCGAGGCTCCCTGGCCCAGCACCTCAAGCAGTGAAATGTGTTCGCGCTTGATCGGGGGCAGCGGATGCTGCGTCAGGGTCTGCGCTTCCATTTCATCGCTGAACGGATTGCCAGCGAACGCCAGCCAACTCAGGCGAGGCATCGAAAGCAGCCACTCAGGCAAAGCAGGCAAGCGATTGGCCGCGATGCGCAGCAGTTCGAGTGAGTGACAGTTGGCAAGCGTTTCGGGTAACGCCTGTAACTGATTGCCAGCAAGCATCAATTTCTGCAGGTGAGCGCAACGGCCAATCTGGTCCGGCACCGCCTCGAGCTGGTTATCGGTCAGGATCAGCCAGCGCAGCTTGAGCGGCAACGCTTCGGCGGGCAGGTGACGGATGCGGTTGGCCTTGAATCCAACCATCTCAAGGTTAGCGCACCGACCGATCGAGGCAGGTACTTCGGTAAATAGATTGTCCGAGCAAAACAGGATTCGCAGCTTGTGCAAGCGTGACAGATCGTCTGGCAAGCTGCTCAGGTGGTTCCCGGACAGGTTGAGCACTTCAAGGCTGTCAGCCAACTCGAAAATGGCGTTCGGAAAGGTTTCGAGTCCTGCGGACAAGTCCAGGCGAGTCGTGCCAGCAAGTTCGCCGCGTTCGAGTTGTGCCAGTGTATGCATGCTGATCTATCCGTGATGGGCCGAGCGGGCTGTATGTGGCGCTAGAAAAGACAATCCGGTCGGACAATCTCTGCATCGGTGTGTTCAGTCTGCCCGCTAGGGAACAGGCGTATCTGCAGCTTGGCCACGTGCGCGCACAACGCGTTCGGCACGGGCGCGTAGTTGTCCGCAGCCACCATCAATGTCCTGCCCAGCCGAATTGCGGACCTTGGTCAGTACGCCATTTTCGTGCAGATAGCGCATGATCTGGTGAATACGATGTGCCTCAGGTCGCTGAAACTCATCGTCGTCGAGGCTGTTGTACGGGATCACGTTCATGATTGCGAACTTGCCGCGAAGCAGCCGAATGATTCCGTCCATCTCCTCCTGGCTGTCGTTGATGCCCTTGAGCAAGGTCCATTGATACTGAATGGGATAGTCGATGAGCCGTGCGTAGGCCTCACCGAGCTCGACCAGCTCTGCGGGCTCGAAATAAGGCGCCCGGGGTAGCAACGCTCGCCGCAGCGTTGCGTCGGTACTGTGCAGCGACAAGGCCAGCGCTGGTTTCACCTGCTGTCGGGGCAAACGCTCGAACACCCGAGGATCGCCAACCGTAGAGAACACCAGGTTCTTGTGTCCGATACCGCCGTCGGTGCCTAAAAGATCAATGGCGTCGAGCACGTTGTCCAGATTGTGCGCAGGCTCGCCCATGCCCATGAAAACGACCTTCTTGACCGGCCGGAAGCGACGGGCGAGAGCCACCTGGGCGACAATTTCAGCGCTGCCCAACTGGCGGAGCAGGCCGCTTTTGCCGGTCATGCAGAAAACGCAGCCCACGGCGCAACCGACCTGGCTCGATACACACAGACCGTCGCGGGGCAGCAGCACGCTTTCGACCATCTGCCCGTCTGCCAGCGCCACCAGCAGCCGGGCAGAACCATCGGACCCTGGATGTTCGGAGCACAGGCGCACAAGCCCCTCGATCGTCTCGTTGATCGCATGCAGGCCGTTGCGCACGGACAGTGGAAGGAAGTCTTCCGTCCGTTGATGACGTGTGCCGGTATCCAGCGGTTTGCCGTTCAGCCAGGCACGGGTCACCCGGCCGATGTGGATGGGCTTGGCCCCGATTGAACTTAGCTGCTGATGGAGATCTTGAATGCGCATAGGGCGGGCATTCTAGCCAAACGTCATCGGCCGGTCTGTAGCCCGTTGCGCGAGACTTGGGGCTGGCCTCGGCCGTTCTGCCGGACGGCTAATCCTTGAACCGATGGCTGCCCAGCGCCAGCACGATCAAGAGCGCCGCGAGAAGGGCGAACGCCAGCGTCAGCGATGCATAGTGCGCAATCACCCCGATCAATGCGGGGCCTGCGAGTACACCTGCAAAGCCAATCGTGGTCGCGGCGGTAATGGCCTGGTGTACGGGCATGACCTCCTGTCGGCTCAGCGACGAAATCAATACCGGTGACACGTTGGCACAGCCAAGCCCGCATAGTCCGTAACCGAGCAGAGCCAACCCCCAGTGCTCGGTCAGAATGGTCAGGCCGATACCGAATGCGGCGAGCAGCCCGCCCAGGCCGATCACTCGTGCTGTACCCAAGCTGTTGACCACTGGCGCCCCGGCGAAACGTCCAACTGTCACCATCAAGGCGAAACTGGCATAGCCAAGGCCGCCTTTGGCGGTTTCAAGCGCCTTTTGCTCCGTCAGGTAAAGGGCGCTCCAGTCCAGCACTGCACCCTCGGCCAGATAGACGATGAACGTCATGGCGCCGACCAACAGCACCGCGCCTGTTGGACGGATGAACGCGACCCCGCCGGCTGGTGCTTTGTCCCGGAGATAGCCGGGCGCAACGGCGAAGTTGGCAAGCGCGATCACGGCGATCATGAGCAACGTGCCTGTACCCGGTGCCAGGCCCAGGGTCAGTGCTGCAGTGAGAGCCAGCGCGCCGCTGATCGAACCCAAGCTGAACATGCCGTGGAAGTTCGACATGTGACGCTTGCCAGTATCACGCTCGATTACCACACCCTGAATGTTGAGCACCACGTCAATCACACCCAGGCTGCCGCCGAAACAGAAAAGCGCGAGGGCCAGCACCGCAATTGATTGGGTGAAGGCTATGCCCAACAGGGCAAACAACAGCAGGACGACACTGCAGATCACAACGGGACGGATCCCGCGTCGTGTCACCAGCAGGCCGGAAAGTGGCATCCAGGTCAGCGAACCGATACCGATGCAGAGCAATAGCGTGCCGAACAGCGCGTCGCTCATCTCGATACGCTCACGTACATACGGCACCAGGGGAGCCCAGATCGACAGACCGAACCCGGCCATGAAAAAGCCGACACGTGTCGCCCGGCGCGCGACCGGGGAGGCGGCATCGAAGGGCTTGGTCGCCGCAGACATTGTCAGATTTCCTTGTTTCAAACTGGGGTGGCGCTTGGGACGGCTGCGGCGCGCATTGTGTCAAATAACCGCAGCGGGAGCCCGTTTTCGATGACGGTCGCCCGGTTCCCGTCAGATGTGACTGTCACAGGCGTCCAGCCATCTCGGCGCCTGTGACTGTCACAGGCGTCCAGCCATCTCGGCGCTCATGGTAATCTTTGTATTTGCCTACACCGGCCCTTGGAGCGGTACATGAAGTTCATCCACCAGCGCGAACACCTTAATGAAGATGATTTCGTGATCATCGAATGTTCGCAGCCATGCAACATCCGCCTGATGAACGATAAGAATTTCCGTAGTTTCAAGAATGGCGGCCGGCATACCTACCACGGCGGTGCGTTCGACAAATTTCCGGCTCGAATCAAAGTCCCCAATACAGGCTTCTGGAACATCACCATCGATACGGTGACACGCAGGGCCATCAGCGTCACGCGCAAACCGACGCTGACCCACTCGATCAAGATCGTTCGTAATTCGCCCTCTGAGCTCCGTTGATCCGCTTGTTTCAGGAACAAGCTCCGGATTCGTGCAATCGCGCCTTTCCCATCGGTCGGACACTCGTCAGCGCCTCTGAACCCTTCAATCTCAAATCGATCAAGATAACTTCATATAAAGATTCTTTTGTTGGAGTTATCGATGTCGCGGCCGCAGCCAAACGACCATGTGGATCACGTGCTTGCGCAGTGGCATGGCGTTCAGCCCGCAACCGACGTTTCGCCTATGGCGATCTTTACCCGTCTGTATCGGCTTTCCAAATACCTCAACCTCAACGTCGCCAGGGTGTTTCGTCGGCACGGGCTGCATGAAGGCGAATTCGATCTGCTCGCAACGCTGTACCGCAGCGGACAACCCCAGGGGCTTACGCCAAATGCGCTGCGCCACGCTGCCGTACTCAGCTCGGGTGCGATGACCAATCGGCTCGACCGGCTGGAAGCGGTCGGGTGGATACAGCGTGTGCCCAATCCCGACGACCGGCGCAGCCTGTTGATTCGTCTGAGCGATGAAGGGCAGAGAGTTCTGCTCGGCTGCCTTGATGAATATCTCGCCACTCTGCACAAGATGCAGGCACCGCTCGATGCACATCAGAAGCAGGCATTGGCCGGCGGGCTGCGCACACTGTTGTTGGCATTGGAGGAGAGTTCCGATGAATGACACAAGGCGGAGGGTGACGCTCGCGCATCTGGGGATGCTGCTCTGGGCGCTTTTCGTAGGTCTGTCCTTTCCAGCGGTGGGGCTGATGACCGAAGGCTTGCCGCCGCTGCTGCTGACGGCGATTCGCTTCATGATCGCCGCCTTGGCGCTTGTCCCGCTGTTATGGCGGCAGGCCCAGCGGTGGCCGAGTCTGCGAGGGCTGCTGCTCTACGCCCTAATGGGGCTGAGCTTGGCTGGGTTCTTCGGCACCATGTTCTGGGCGGCTCACCGAATCAGTGCGCTCTCGATGGCTACGTTATTTGTCAGCGTGCCTTTGCTTGCCTATTGCATCGGGCGCGGGCTCGGCGTTGAGCAACCAGCGGGGCGGCTGCTGGCTATCCTGGCGTTGGGCGCTTGCGGTGCATTGGGCCTGGCATGGGCAGAAAACGGCGGTGACTTTTCAGGCTTGCAGCTGGGGTTCGGCGAGCTGGCGTTTTTCTTCGGCTGCGTGGCGTCTGCCCTATACCCGGTATTAAGCAAATGGGGTTTGCACCGCGGCTGGCTTGCACCTCAGGCCGCGCTGCGGACCTTCTGGAGCTTATTGATAGGGGCGTTGTTGATCGGCGCCCTGGGTCTGATCTGGGAGCGGCCCGGCGCGCTTGCCTATATGACTACTGAAGACGTCGTGCTCGTGGCCTACCTTGGCGTCTTTTCCAGCGGCATGACGTTTTTTCTGCAGCAGCGCGCAACGGCGGCACTGACGCCAGGTGCCGTGACGGCGTACAGCTACCTGGTGCCCTTTGTATCGATGGTGTTGTTATTCATTGAGCAGCCGCAACGATTAGGCTGGCATTGGTTGCCGGGCTGTCTGTTGGTGATGCTCGCTATCGGGCTGCTGCTAAGGCGCGGTACGACTGTCTCCTGTTAGTGCAGTAACCGAGACCCAGTCTTTGAACAGAACGGCCAGCTACATGCTCACGCTCTGAGTGAGTTCGGACGCGCTTCACTGGTCGTCAGTGCTTGCGCTCACCGCACCGAGACAACGAAGGCGGGTTTGCGGTGGGCTGCCAAGGGTCCAGCACTGCTCCTGCTCGCAGTAAATCGCTTCCATCACGCTGTTGTAGCTGAACGACCAGTTACGACGCTCACGGCCGTCGATCGACTCGATGCGGACAACGATCTCGTCACTGGCAAAGGGCTCGTCTGCCGTTGCGGCTGCGTCAGCACGGTCGAGCAGCTCATCGTTAAGGGTGAATTGCCAGGCGTGCAGGCCGTCGACCTCGAGCATGTCGGCGGACTCAAGTTCATCGAGCAGATAGCGGGGTTCGGTAGACATTGCAGCCTTCGTATGTTGGTTGACTGAACTCAATTTCGAGGCCGCCCATGGAGATAAGGCGGCCATCGTTGCGTCAGCTGTCGTAACCCAGGTTCGGCATCAGCCAGCGCTCGGTGACGGCAATATCCTGACCTTTGCGAGCGCTATAGCGCTCGGCCTGGTCCTTGTCGATCTTGCCTACTGCGAAATATTGCGCCTGAGGGTGGGCGAAATACCATCCACTGACTGCCGCGGTCGGGAACATGGCGTAATGCTCGGTCAGCGTGACCTGGCTGACGCCGTCGGCATCGAGCAGTTGGAACAAGGTGGCTTTTTCTGTGTGGTCCGGGCAGGCCGGGTAGCCCGGAGCAGGGCGAATGCCTTTGTACTGCTCCTTGATCAGCTCTTCGTTGCTTAGCTGCTCTTCAGGGGCGTAGCCCCACCATTGCTTGCGGACCTGCTGGTGCAGCCACTCGGCACAGGCCTCGGCGAGGCGATCGGCGAGCGCTTTGACCATGATCGAGTTGTAGTCGTCGCCGGCATCCTGGTAGGCCTTGGCCACTTCCTCAGCGCCGATACCTGCAGTGGTAATGAAGCCGCCCACGTAGTCAGTTACACCGCTGTCCTTTGGGGCGACGAAATCGGCCAGAGAGAAGTTTGGCTTGCCGTCCGTCTTCACCGTTTGCTGACGCAAATGATGCAGCGTCGCCAAGGCTTGGCCATCCTCGCCGTAGACCTGAATGTCGTCGTCCTCGACCTGATTGGCTGGCCAGAAGCCGAAGACTGCGCGGGCCCTGATGAGTTTTTCATCGACCAGCTTGGTGAGCATCGCCTGAGCATCGTTAAACAGCGACGTAGCCGCTTCGCCAACGATTTCGTCTTCGAGGATGCGGGGATACTTGCCGGCCAGATCCCAGGAAATGAAGAAGGGCGTCCAGTCGATGTAGTCGACCAGCGTGCGCAGATCGATGTCTTCGAGCACCTTGCGGCCGGTAAAGCTTGGCTTGACCGGCGAGTAGTCCACCCAGTCGAACTTCGGTTTCACAGCCACTGCTTCGGGGTAGGTCAGGCGTTCGGTGCGCGCGCTGCGGTTGGCGGTGCGCTCGCGAATCATGGCGTACTCTTCGCGGGTTTTCTCGACGAAGAGCGGCTTTAGCTCTTTCGATAGCAAGGTTGTGGCCACGCCCACGGCGCGCGAGGCATCGGTGACATACACCACGGCATCGTTCGTGTAATGCGGGTCGATCTTCACCGCTGTATGCGCTTTGGACGTCGTAGCGCCGCCGATCATCAAGGGCAGATGGAAGTCCTGGCGCTGCATTTCGCGAGCGACATGAACCATCTCGTCGAGCGACGGCGTAATCAGGCCGGACAGGCCGATGATGTCGCATTTCTCGGCAATGGCGGTCTGCAGGATCTTCTCGGCTGGGACCATGACACCCATGTCCACCACGTCGTAACCGTTGCAGCCAAGCACCACGCCGACGATGTTCTTGCCGATGTCGTGGACGTCGCCTTTTACAGTGGCCATGAGAATCTTGCCCTTGGCTTCGGGCTTGTCGCCTTTCTCGGCTTCGATGAAGGGAATCAGGTGAGCAACCGCCTGCTTCATCACGCGGGCTGACTTGACCACCTGTGGGAGGAACATCTTGCCGGAGCCAAACAGGTCGCCGACGACGTTCATGCCGGCCATAAGCGGTCCTTCGATGACTTCGATAGGGCGCGCGCAGAGTTGGCGGAACTCCTCAGTGTCTTGAACGATATGAGTCGTGATGCCTTTGACTAGCGCGTGCTCAAGCCTCTTTTCGACGGTATAGCCGCGCCATTCTTCGGTTTCTGCTTCCTTGACGCTGCCGTCGCCCTTGAATTCGTCGGCAATCGCCAGCAGCGCTTCGGTGCCATTAGGTGTTCGGTTGAGCACCACATCCTCGACCGCGTCTCGCAGCTTCTTGGGGATCTCATCGTAGATCTCCAACTGGCCGGCGTTGACGATGCCCATTGTTAGGCCGTTCTGAATGGCGTAGTAGAGGAAGACTGAGTGGATCGCTTCGCGTACGGGGTTGTTGCCGCGGAAGGAGAACGACACGTTCGATACGCCGCCAGAGGTCAGCGCATAGGGAAGGTTGTCACGGATGTAGGCGCAGGCTTCGATAAAGTCCACGGCATAATTGTTGTGCTCTTCGATGCCGGTGGCGACGGCAAAGATGTTCGGATCGAAGATGATGTCTTCTGGTGGGAAGCCCACTTCGTCGACGAGGATGTCGTAAGAGCGTTGGCAAATTTCTCGCTTGCGGTCGGCGGTGTCGGCCTGACCGGCTTCGTCGAAAGCCATGACCACCACCGCAGCGCCGTAGCGTTTGCACAGCCTGGCGTGATGCTTAAAGGCGTCGACGCCTTCTTTCATGGAAATGGAGTTGACGATGCCCTTGCCCTGGATGCACTTGAGGCCCGCTTCGATCACTTCCCATTTAGAGGAGTCGATCATGATCGGGACACGGGAGATGTCCGGCTCACCCGCGATCAGATTGAGGAAGGTGACCATGGCCGCCTTCGAATCCAGCATGCCCTCGTCCATGTTGATGTCAATCACCTGCGCGCCGGCTTCCACCTGCTGCAGGGCGACTTCCAGCGCCTCGGTGTAATTCTCTTCGCGGATCAGGCGGGCAAATTTCGCCGAGCCGGTGATGTTGGTCCGCTCGCCCACGTTGACGAAGAGCGAGTTGCGGTCGATGGTGAAAGGTTCGAGGCCGGACAGGCGGCAGGCCTTTGGAATGTCAGGTATGACCCGAGGTGAGTATTTCGCAACGGCCTTTGCAATTGCCTCGATATGCGCAGGCGTCGTACCGCAGCAGCCGCCGACGATGTTGAGGAAGCCGCTGGCAGCGAACTCCTCGACCACTCGGGCCATCTCGGCCGGGCTTTCATCATATTCCCCGAACGCATTCGGTAGGCCGGCGTTGGGATGCGCCGAAACGTGGGTTTCCGCTTTGTTCGACAGCTCCTCCAGATAAGGGCGAAGCTCTTTGGCGCCCAGCGCACAGTTCAGGCCGACCGAGATGGGTTTGGCGTGACGAACCGAGTTCCAAAAGGCTTCAGTAGTCTGGCCCGACAGGGTGCGGCCGGAGGCGTCGGTAATGGTGCCGGATATCATGATCGGCAGCTCGAAGCCGATTTCCTCGAATACTTCCTGTACCGCGAAGATCGCGGCTTTGGCATTGAGCGTATCGAAGATGGTCTCGATCAGAATCAGGTCCGAGCCACCTTCGATCAGGCCGCGGGTGGCTTCGGTGTAGTTTTCCACCAGCTCGTCGAAGGTGACGTTGCGGTAGCCGGGATTGTTCACGTCCGGTGATAGCGAGCAAGTGCGGCTGGTCGGGCCGAGCACACCGGCGACGAAGCGCGGGCGGTCAGGTGTTTCGGCCGTTTTGGCGTCAGCCGCCAGGCGGGCGAGGCGGGCGCCTTCGACGTTCAGCTCGTAGACCAGCGCTTCCATGCCGTAATCGGCCTGGGACACGCGTGTGGCATTGAAGGTATTGGTCTCGACGATATCCGCACCGGCATCGAAGTAGGCTTTTTCGATGGCGCTGATGGCGTCCGGACGGGTCAGGATCAAGAGGTCGTTGTTGCCCTTGAGATCCTGCGGCCAGTCAGCGAAGCGCTCTCCGCGATAATCGGACTCTTCGAGCTTGTAGCTCTGGATCATGGTACCCATGCCACCGTCGAGTATCAGGATGCGCTCCTTGAGCGCCTGCTGGAGTGCCTGGAGACGGGCGTTGCGGTCGAGCATGGGGACTACCTGAAGCTAGAGGCGAGGACCGCGTATGATAACAAAGCTGCACGCTTTTTGATCATCGGACCTATTTGCATGAGCCAGATTCATGATGCAGGCGTAACCGATGGGTAGCGTAGGCGGGACGATTATTGGACCTTACTGCCCGAGCTGCTCGATACCACCTATAGGGGGCAAGGCACAGCGTTCATGGACGAACAAATCGGTTTCAATTCCTACTAAAATGCTAGGACTTTATCCGGCGCGGTGGTTGGCGTACACTGCCCACCATGTATGAGAGGAGTTCCCATGAGCGCCATAACCATTACCGAAGCTGCACACGACTATCTGGCCGATCTGCTTGAAAAGCAGAACACCACGGGGATTGGCATCCGGGTTTTCATTACTCAGCCCGGCACGCCCTACGCGGAAACCTGCATTGCCTACTGCAAGCCCGGCGAAGAAAAGCCGGACGACATCGCCATCGCTCTGAAAAACTTTACCGCCTGGATTGATGCCGTCAGCGAGCCCTTCCTCGAAGATGCGCTGGTCGACTATGCCACTGACCGTATGGGCGGGCAGCTAACGATCAAAGCACCCAATGCCAAGGTGCCGATGGTCAACGAAGACAGCCCGCTGAACGAACGTATCAACTATTACCTGCAGACGGAGATCAATCCGGGCCTTGCCAGCCATGGCGGGCAGGTGACGTTGATCGACGTGGTGGACGAAGGGGTGGCAGTCCTTCAGTTCGGCGGCGGTTGCCAAGGCTGCGGACAAGCTGACGTCACGCTCAAGGAAGGTATCGAGAAAACCTTATTGGAGCGAATTCCGGAACTCAAAGGCGTACGTGACGTGACCGATCACACCAATAGAGATAACGCCTACTATTGAGTTGTAACAGCCCAAACGGCGGTTGTTCCGGTCATGTTCTGGCAAAATGCCATTATTGTTTCGCATCGCTGCCACGGCGCTCGTTAGCTGATATAAGCTGTCCCGGTTCCTGAGGCCTGGCCAACTAAGCGAGCGCTGAATGTCTGCTGTTTCCGTATTGATTTGTGATGATTCCAGTCTGGCGCGCAAGCAATTGCTGCGTGCGCTTCCGGCTGCCTGGCCGTTGGATATCTCCCAGGCGGCGAGTGGGCGCGAGGCGCTGAACAAGATTCGTGATGGCGGCGTTGACGTATTGCTGCTTGACCTGACCATGCCTGACATGGATGGCTATCAGGTGTTGGCCACGCTTCGTAATGAGCACTTGGCATGCAGGGTCATCGTCATCTCAGCCGACGTTCAGGAAGAGGCAGTGCGCCGTGTGCTGGACCTGGGGGCGCTGGCGTTCATACGCAAGCCGGCGGACCCCGTGCATGTGCAGCAGACCTTGGCGAGTCTCGGCATGATCGGAGACGATGTTCCCGCGCTTGGTCGCAGAGAAGGCGGGCAGATCCCGTTCCGCGACGCCTTTCGAGAGGTGGTGAACGTCGCCATGGGGCGCGCCGCGGCATTGCTTGCACGTGTGCTTGGGGTATTCGTGCAGCTACCGATCCCTAACGTAAATATCCTGGAAGTCGGTGAACTCCATATGGCGCTTGCCGATGCAGCTCAGGGCGACAAATTGTCAGCGGTGTGCCAAGGCTACGTTGGCGGCGGCATTGCCGGGGAGGCGCTGCTGATCTTCCACGATTCGGAAATCGCCGACATGGCGCGGCTAATGCGCACCGACGATTACCTTGAATTGGAAATGCTGCTCGATCTCTCCAGTTTGCTGATCAGTGCGTGTCTAAGTGGCATCGCCGATCAGATAGATATCGTTTTCTCTCAGGGGCATCCGCAAGTACTTGGGCAGCATGCCTCCATCGACGAACTGATTCGAGTCAATCGCAAGCGCTGGAAAAACACCCTGGCCGTGGAAATAAGCTACAGCCTTGAAGGTCATGACATTCATTTCGACCTGCTTCTGTTGTTTACCGAAGATTCAATCGAATTGTTGTCCCGCAAACTCAACCTGCTGATGGATTGAACATGATCGACTCGAACGATCTACGTGAATACCACTGGTTGCTGGCCATCGTTCAGAGTATTGACGTCGGTGTCGTAGTACTTGATCGAGCGTACCGTATCGATGTCTGGAATACCTTCATGGAGAATCGCTCAGGGCTCCTCCCGGAAGAGGCGCGCAAGAAGACCTTCTTCGAGCTGTTTCCAGAAGTCGATGAGCAATGGTTTCGACGTAAGGTCGAGAGCGTGGCGACGCTGGGCACGCCTTCGTTCACGATCTGGGAACAGCGCCCATACCTGTTGCGTTTCAAGAACTACCAGCCAATCACCGGGCTGGAAGATTTCATGTACCAAAACACGACATTGATGCCGCTGAAGGCCCTCGACGGTAGCATCGGACAGATCTGTCTGATCATCTATGACGTGACGGACGTAGCGACCAACCGTCGTCAATTGCAGGCGGCCAATCAGGAGCTACAGCGACTCTCGAGCACCGACAGGCTTACCGGGTTGTTCAACCGCGGCCATTGGGAAGAAATGCTGCGTCAGGAGTACGCCCGACATCTTCGCTATGATCGCAACGCGGCGCTGGTCATGTTTGATATTGACCACTTCAAGAAGATCAACGATGGCTTTGGCCATCAGGCGGGGGATGCGGTGATCCAACAGACTGCCGAGTTGATTCGCCAATGCGCGCGCGACGCAGACATATCAGGGCGTTATGGCGGTGAGGAGTTTGTGGTGCTGTTGCCGGACACTGACAGCGAAGGGGCCGTGACTTTCGCGGAAAGGCTACGGCAGACCATAGAGGCAAGTGAAGTCGTCTATGAAGGGCGCAGCATTCGGTTTACCGTCAGCCTGGGTATCGCCGATCTCAGTCGGCCCACAAGCGGCTATGCGCAGCTGATAGAGCATGCGGATAACGCTCTGTATGCGTCGAAATCCGCTGGACGCAATCAAGTAACGCTGTACCGCTAGGGCATCTGGCTGGAAGCCGTCCGGGCGTTTAGGAAGTTCAGTAGAGTGACTTCCTCGCTGCTCATCCATTTACGTTTTCTGGCTCTGCCCAGCGTTGCGAGTTCACCTGATTCGAATGCATCCAGTACGTCGGGATGGATATAGCACTGGCGACATACTGCCGGTGTGTTGCCCAGCTGGCGAGACACATCCCTGACAACTTCGACGATGTTGCGACGCGCTACGGTGGCTGGTTGCCAGTCACGTTTGCGTAAGTATTCCAACGCCAAGGCACTGCCTGCCCAGGTGCGGTAATCCTTGGCGGTGAAGTCTCCACCGGCAATTTCATGGATGAATTGATTCACGTCGCTGGAACTCACCGGATGGCGGGCTCCATCCTCGTCGACGTATTGAAACAGATGTTGTCCTGGAAGCTCCATGCAACGGCGGACGATACGCGCCAGCCGTTGGTCCCGTAGCGTCACGCGATGTTCCACACCGCTTTTGCCACGAAAATGAAAGTTGATAGCGGTACCGCGTACGTCTACATGACGTGTTCGCAACGTGGTGAGCCCGTAGGACCGGTTTTCCTTGGCATAGCGGGGGTTGCCAACACGGATCAGTGTCGACTCAAGTAGCTGTACCACCAGCGCCATTACTTTCTCTCGGGGCATTCCGCGCATGGCCAAACGCTTCTCGAGGCGCTGGCGCATCTGTGGCAGAGCTGCACCGAACGACATGATGCGTTCGTATTTGTTGCTGTCACGGACCTCTCGCCAGCGGGCGTGGTATCGGTACTGTTTGCGACCGCGCGCGTCACGGCCTGTGGCCTGCAGATGGCCCTGCGGGTCAGGACAGATCCAGACATCGGTGTAGGCCGGAGGGATGGCCAGCTTGTTGATTCGCGAAATTTCTAGCGGATCACGAATGCGCTCACCGGTAGGCAGGAAATAAGCGAATTTCCCCCTGAGTTTTCGGCGGCTGATGCCGGGGCCCCGGTCGTCGACGTAGTGAAGATCGGTCGGTAGTGCTGGACAGATCGCCGTGCCGATGTCGGGACGCTCATCCTCCGGCACGGGGCGAGTCCCCTCGGCCAATTCCATTGGCGTTTCACCGCTCTGATCGATCAGCATGCGTGTTCCCGAATAGAGCGGCTCGATAGTGAACCGTCTGGGTTGAAAGAGGAGCGCGACGTTGAAGCTGCCGGCTCTCTTTCAAAGGCCCGGATGGCTTGTCGGCCGATGATGGTCAGTCTTCGCTCTCCTGGCTGTTGCGCATAAGCAGCCGTATGGCAGCTACCAGCTCATCAATCGCTTCTCGGTAGATAGCCGGGTCCGCCTTGGTTTCTGCACTGTCAGCCAGCTGACGAGCGCTTTCTAGATGATCATTGATCGCGGAATAGTCACCAATCATATTGAGCTCCTGATGAGGGTTGGGATACGGCTGGCGCTGCTAGGCAATTGCAGCTGGCCGTCTCATTAAGAGACCGGCGCCAAGGAAGGGGGTTCGCGCCGCAGATCAGCTCAGCAAGGCGTTTCGAGACGCGTTCAACGACCCAGCTCCATCGTCATTGGTAGGTCTGGTCATCATCTTGCGCCACGTCAACCGTTATCAGTCGCCGGGTGCGACATCAAAAGTCAGATTTATCCCGTCGCCGCTACCGTCACCGACGACCGAGCCCTGGACAGGTCGGTGTGTAACCTGACGACCTTTATAGAACTCGCTCAGTCGTTGCTGCGCCACGTCGCGGACATGACTGATCAGAGCGGTGGTTTGGGTGTCGCGGGGAATGATGAATTTCAAGGTCACGCTATGCTCACCACTGCCTTCGGGCAGGTCTGCCAACCCGCTACTTTGCCACTGGTCGTTGACGTAGGCTTCTGCACCTTTCATGGGTCGCTCCTTCTCTATTCGCTTATTGCTGGGACCGTCCAAGAGGCGAATGGGTTCGTCTGACAAGCCAGGCAGGAACACGCGTCCAACAAAAAAGGCCCGGCGCTCGCGCAGCCGGGCCTTTTTGCCAAACCTTCTTTACACGGGCATATGCCAAGGGGCGAGCTGCATACCCTGACGGCTCAGGTCCGCACGGGCCTGCTCCAGCGATTGGCCCAATTTGACTGGGTCGGAATACACGTTGCTGGACAGTTTGCAGTGGCCAACGGTGCGTGATTTGCTGCCGTCCAGAACGGTGATGCTGAGCTCGCCGTTGCCTTCGAGCAACGTCCAGGCGACGCACTGGAACGGCTTGAAAGCGCGGTCAGTGATTAGAAGGGCGTCGTTGAAACGGAGCGGGCTGTTCATCAGGCATGTCTCTCTGTGTGATAACCAAAATTCGGATTTGCGCCTGCCGCCAGGCTGTCGGCGTTGGCCTTTCATATCCATTGATGTACACAGAGGACTGATAAGTCACATGGTCGTTTCGTATTTTCAGGTTTTTTTTGCAATTAGCCAAAGGTCTAGCATTAATACGCAAGCTGTCTAGAGTTTTAGATACTGAAAAATACCTTCTAATTCAATCGTGTAGCGAGCCTCCCTTCGTGTCCTTGCTTGCTCGCCTCATCATTCGTTCCTTTCGCCTGTGGCGAAAAGCCGCGGCCCTTTAGAAAAAATGAAACGACCAGATTCGTCTCGGAATCTGGTCGTCTGTATACATTGACTAAAGGTTGAGTGGCTAGACTTTGAACTGCCTGAGCAGGCGGTTCAATTGTTCGGCAAGCTCGCCAAGCTTGTCACCCGCCGCGCTCGTATGTTCGGCAGCCTGAGTGCTCTGCTGCGCCAGGCCAGCTGCCTGTGTCACGTTCTGGTTGATGTCCTCAACAACATGGGTTTGCTGCAAAGTTGCGCTGGCAATCGATGCGTTCAACCCTGACAGGTTGCGTAGCGCCTGAGCAATTTGCTCAAGGCTCGCACCCGCCTGGCTCGCCTGTTCAACGGTGGCTTGAGATGCTCGGCTGCTTTCCATGATCACTGTGACCGCTGCCCCCGAATTTTTCTGGAGGCGTTCGATCATTGTGTGAATCTCGGCGGTCGAGCTCTGCGTGCGTTGCGCCAGCAGCCGAACCTCGTCCGCCACTACGGCGAAACCGCGGCCTTGTTCGCCGGCGCGGGCTGCCTCGATCGCTGCGTTCAGTGCCAGGAGGTTGGTTTGATCTGCGATCGAACCGATAACTTCAAGAACGGAACCAATCTTGGTTGTCTCGTCCGCGAGCGACTGAATGACACCCACTGCCTCACTAATGGTGCCCGACAATTGGTCGATCTGCTTCAAGCTGCTCTCGATGTTCCGCTGGCCCTGGCCAGCCTGTTTCTCTGCATCGCCCACTTCGCTTGATGCCTGTTCGGCGTTTTTCGCAACTTCCTGGACTGCATAAGTCACTTCATTTACGGCCGTCGCGACCAGCTCCATCTGCTGCGACTGTTGCTGACTTTGCACGTGCGCTTGGCTGGCCAAGCCTCCTAACGCCCCGGCTGATGTTTCCAGCGATGCGGAGGTCTCGAACAGTTGCGCGATCACAGTACGGAGCTTTTGTGTGAATGTATTAAAGTCGCGGCTAAGCGTGGTTAGCTCATCGTTACCCGAAACGTCGAGGTTACGGGTCAGGTCGGCTTCCCCGCTGGCGATGTTGGCCATGGCCTGCATGGAGCGACGTAGTGGCTGCGTAATGCTGCGAATAAGAACGGCGACCAGTATCGCCATCAGCGCTGCGATTGCCAGACCGATCAGCGAGAAGTGCACGAGATAGTCGTTGAATTCGGCCTCGACATCGTCGACATAGATGCCTGAACCGATGATCCAGCCCCAAGGTTTGAACAACTCCACATAAGAGACCTTGGGCACCGGTTCTTTTTCGCCAGGCTTTGACCACTCATAATCAACCAGGCCGGCGCCCTGGGCTTGTGCGACTTTGACCATCTCGTTGAATAGCGCTTTGCCGTTCGGATCCTTCACCTTAGACAAATCCTGACCTTCGAGCTCAGGCTTCATTGGGTGCATGACCATGACCGGCTTCATATCATTGATCCAGAAATAGTCATCCTGGCCGTAGCGGATCAGGCGAATCTGGTCCATGGCAGCTCTCTGTGCCTCGGCACTAGTCATGCTGCCGCTGGCTTCGCGCTGGTGGTAGTAGGTCAGCACACCTCGCGCCGTCTCGACGATGTTCTGTGTCATGACCTGTTTGCCCCTGTACAGGTCGGTACGAACCTGCTGGATCATCAGCAAGCCAAGCATAAAGAGCATCGCAACAGCCACAAGCGGAATCAGCCAGAGGCGTTTGCTGATTGGAAGGTTTCTTAGCAGATTCATAGACTTGTAAGCTCCAGTTGATGTTTTTGTCTTTATTATTTGAAAGGTGTGTAGCGCTGCGACACGCTCTGCCACGAAAGTAGGACTGGGCAGTGGTTGTCTCTGACGGCTCTTGAATAGCGTTTCGGCAGTTGCACAAAAAAGATGAGGCCCGGCTGTCTGTCCAGTGAATTTACTTGTCACAAACGGGTCAGAACAGCGCTCAGATGGCGATCTGACATATTCTTTTTGTTACATTTCATGCGGTGAGTTGCACCGCCATTGGGGAATGGATGGACCTTTGGATTGCCTTTCAGGCGTTGCTTCTCGGGGTGGTGGAAGGCGTTACGGAATTCCTGCCGATATCCAGCACGGGACACCAGATTATCGTCGCCGACCTGATCGGTTTCGGCGGCGAGCGAGCGCTGGCCTTCAACATCATTATTCAGCTAGGTGCCATCCTGGCGGTCGTATGGGAATACAGACGCAAAATATTCGACGTGGTGGTCGGTTTGCCGAAGGATAAACAGGCACAACAGTTCACGGGAAATCTGCTGGTCGCGTTCTTCCCTGCGGTAGTGCTCGGCGTCGCCTTCGCCGATCTCGTTCACGAGTATCTATTCAACCCGATCACGGTGGCAGCGGCGCTCGTAATCGGTGGCGTCGTGATGCTCTGGGCTGAAAAACGGCAGCATGAAGTGCAGGCCGAAACGGTCGACGATATGCACTGGACTCATGCTTTGAAGGTTGGGTTCGCCCAATGTCTGGCGCTGATTCCTGGCACTTCGCGTTCCGGCGCTACCATCATCGGTGGGCTATTGTTCGGGCTGTCCCGTAAGGCCGCTACCGAGTTTTCATTCTTTTTGGCCATGCCGACCATGGTCGGTGCAGCTGTGTACTCGGGTTACAAGTATCGAGATCTATTCCAGCCGACCGATTTGCCTGTGTTCGCAATTGGTTTCGTCACGTCGTTCATCTTTGCGATGCTGGCGGTTAGAGCCCTGTTGAAGTTCATAGGCAACCATAGCTATGCGGCATTTGCCTGGTACCGGATTATCTTCGGCATCATCATCCTTGCGACCTGGCAGTTCAGCCTGATCGACTGGAGTACTGCAGCAGGCTGAACGCACAAGGATTCTATCGGTGCGTAGGAGTGGATAGGCTGCGGAGGATGCCTGGCTGGGTTCCGGACCCGGCTTGGCCAACGGTCAAAAAGGGCAGGGACGAGTCTTCGCGCATATTGCGTCCATGCGCGGCCTTTTGAGTTCTATCTAAACGACTATCGCCGTGCACTTCCGTCGGCAGCTACAAAAACGCCCCGATTTAGCGGGGCGTTTTTGTGTCGACGAACGTTAAATCACGCCGAGGCTGCGCAGGTAGTCATCGTAGGTGCCGCTGAAGTCCGTAACGCCCGAGTCCGAGAGTTCAATGATGCGGGTCGCCAGCGAGCCGACGAATTCTCGGTCGTGGCTGACAAAGATCAGCGTGCCTGGATAGTTTTCCAGTGCCAGGTTCAGCGCCTCGATCGATTCCATGTCCAGGTGGTTAGTCGGCTCGTCCATCACCAGGACATTAGGCTTCTTCAGGATCAGCTTGCCGAACAGCATGCGGCCCTGTTCACCACCGGAAATGACGCGAACGGATTTCAGTATCTCGTCGTTGGAAAACAGCATGCGGCCAAGTGTGCCGCGCACAACCTGCTCGCCACTTTGAGTCCACTGGCCCATCCAGTCAAACAGCGTGACGTCGTCTTCGAAATCATCTGCATGATCCTGGGCGTAGTAACCGATTTCCGCACTTTCAGTCCACTTGACCGAGCCGGCGTCAGGCTGCATCTCACCCACCAGGGTACGCAGCAACGTTGTTTTACCGATGCCGTTTGGGCCGATAATGGCTACCCGTTCGCCGGCCTCGACGGTAAAGCTGAAATTCTTGAACAACGTTTTGCCATCGAAGCCCTTCGCGACGTTTTCTACCGTCACTGCCTGGCGGTGCAGCTTCTTGGTCTGTTCGAAGCGAATGAACGGGCTGACACGGCTGGAGGGCTTGACCTCAGCCAGTTGAATTTTGTCGATCTGCTTGGCACGAGACGTAGCCTGCTTAGCCTTCGAGGCGTTGGCGGAAAAGCGGCTAACGAAGGTCTGCAGTTCGGCGATCTGTGCTTTCTTCTTGGCGTTGTCGGCAAGCAGCTGCTCGCGGGACTGGGTCGCCGCGGTCATGTACTCGTCGTAGTTGCCTGGGAACAGGCGCAGCTCGCCGTAGTCCAGGTCCGCCATGTGCGTGCATACGCTGTTCAAGAAGTGGCGGTCGTGGGAAATAATGATCATGGTGCTGTTACGCGCCGTGAGTATGTTTTCCAGCCAGCGGATGGTGTGAATGTCCAGGTGGTTGGTCGGCTCGTCGAGCAGCAGCACTTCCGGATCGGAAAACAGGGCTTGAGCCAACAGTACGCGCAGCTTCCAGCCAGGCGCGACTTCACTCATCGGGCCGAAATGCTGCTCAAGCGGGATGCCCAGGCCTAATAGCAACTCACCGGCGCGAGACTCGGCGGTGTAGCCGTCCATCTCGGCGAAGTCGGTTTCGAGCTCCGCCACCGCCATGCCGTCTTCTTCGCTCATTTCCGGCAGCGAGTAGATACGCTCGCGCTCGGCTTTGACTTTCCACAGTTCCTCGTGGCCCATTATCACCGTGTCGATGACGTTGAAGTTTTCATAGGCAAACTGGTCCTGACGCAACTTGCCCAGGCGCACGTTCGGCTCGAGCATCACCTGACCAGCCGTTGGCTCCAGGTCGCCACCCAGGATTTTCATGAAGGTCGACTTGCCGCAGCCGTTGGCCCCGATCAGGCCGTAGCGATTGCCATTACCGAATTTGACGGAGACGTTTTCGAACAGCGGCTTGGCGCCGAACTGCATCGTGATGTTTGCAGTGGAGATCAAAGGACTTACCTATCAGTAACTTGTGCTTGCAGGGTGGTGCGGACAACGAGCGATAGCCGTCCGGCCATCGGCTCTGGCTGGAGTCGACTCGGCGGATTCGGTTGGCGGATGCACGAATTCACGAAGGGGAGCGGGCTGTAAAGCGGGGCCGCTGCCAGACTAAGCTGCGCATTGTCGCATAGCTGGGCTTGCAGTTGTATTGCAGCCTGAAAAAGCAAACGCCCCGAACCAGTCGGGGCGTTCACCTTGTCAGCCTGTACTTCGTCCAGCTGCATGGCAGCTGGAGAGGCGGGCTAGTTCATTGCTTCCTCAAACCGCAACCACATCGATCTTGGCCTTGGCCGCAGACTCGCGGAACTCGGCAATTTGATCGAAGCTCAGGTAACGGTATACGTCAGCTGCCATGGTGTCGATCTGAGCGGCATAAACCATGTATTCCTCTACGGTCGGCAGGCGACCCAGAATCGAGGCTACGGATGCCAGCTCAGCTGACGCCAGGTACACGTTCGTCGCGTCACCGAGGCGGTTCGGGAAGTTGCGGGTCGACGTAGAGACCACGGTCGAGCCTGTTTCTACGCGGGCCTGGTTGCCCATGCAGAGCGAGCAGCCCGGCATTTCCAGGCGGGCACCGGCGCGGCTGTAGATGCCGTAGTAGCCTTCCTCGGTCAGCTGATGCTGGTCCATCTTCGTTGGCGGCGACAGCCACAGGCGAGTGGGCAGAGAGCCTTCAACCTTGTCGAGCAGCTTGCCAGCAGCGCGGAAGTGACCGATGTTGGTCATGCACGAACCGATAAAGACTTCATCGATCTTCTCACCCTGAACGCTTGAGAGCAGGCGAGCATCGTCCGGATCGTTCGGTGCGCAGAGAACCGGCTCGGTGACTTCGGACAGGTCGATTTCGATGATTTCGGCGTACTCGGCATCCGCATCGGCAGCCAGCAGCTCCGGCTTGGCCAGCCAGGCTTCCATGGCCTGCGCGCGGCGCTCCAGTGTACGAGCATCGCCATAGCCTTCGCTGATCATCCAGCGCAGCAGGGTGATGTTCGACTGCAGGTACTCGGCGATTGCGGCTTCTGGCAGCTTGATGGTGCAGCCCGCTGCAGAGCGCTCTGCTGAGGCGTCGGACAGCTCGAAGGCTTGCTCAACGGTCAGGTCGTTCAGGCCTTCGATCTCGAGAATACGGCCAGAGAAGATGTTCTTCTTGCCCTTCTTCTCGACGGTCAGCAGACCCTTCTGGATGGCGTAGTAGGGGATCGCATGAACCAGGTCGCGCAGCGTGATACCAGGCTGCATCTTGCCCTTGAAGCGAACCAGTACCGATTCCGGCATATCCAGCGGCATGACACCAGTAGCAGCTGCGAACGCGACCAGACCGGAGCCGGCTGGGAAGGAGATGCCCATTGGGAAGCGGGTATGCGAGTCACCACCGGTACCGACGGTATCGGGCAGCAGCATACGGTTGAGCCAGCTATGGATGATGCCGTCACCCGGACGCAGAGAAACACCACCGCGGGTCATGATGAAATCTGGCAGGGTGTGGTGCGTAGTGACGTCGATCGGCTTCGGATAGGCTGCGGTGTGGCAGAAGGACTGCATCACTAGATCGGCGGAGAAGCCGAGGCAAGCCAGGTCTTTCAGCTCGTCGCGGGTCATCGGGCCAGTGGTGTCCTGGGAACCGACGGTGGTCATCTTCGGTTCGCAATAGGTGCCCGGGCGGACGCCTTTGCCTTCCGGCAGACCGCAGGCGCGACCGACCATCTTCTGCGCAAGGGTAAAGCCTTTGTTGCTCTCGGCAGGTGCTTCCGGCTTTTTGAACAGATCGGATGGGCCCATGCCTAGTTCGGCGCGCGCCTTCTCGGTCAGGCCACGACCAATGATCAGTGGGATACGGCCGCCGGCGCGGACTTCGTCGAGCAGAACGTCAGTCTTCAGCTGGAAGGTGGTAACCAGCTCATCGCTACCGTGACGGCGAACTTCGCCTTTGTACGGGTAGACGTCGATCACGTCGCCCATTGCCAGGTCCGAGCAATCGAACTCGATCGGCAATGCGCCGGCATCTTCCATGGTGTTGTAGAAGATTGGAGCGATCTTTGTACCGAAGCAGAAGCCACCAGCGCGCTTGTTGGGCACGTTCGGGATGTCATCGCCGAAGAACCAGAGTACCGAGTTGGTAGCCGATTTACGCGAAGAACCAGTACCCACTACGTCGCCCACATAGGCCACTGGGAAGCCCTTGGCCGCCAGCTCTTCCATCTGCTTGAGCGGGCCAACCGAGCCAGGAACGTCGGGGTTGATGCCGTCGCGAGCCATTTTCAGCATCGCCAGGGCGTGCAGGGGGATGTCCGGGCGCGACCAGGCGTCGGGTGCGGGTGACAGGTCGTCGGTGTTGGTTTCGCCAGGCACCTTGAACACGGTCAGGGTGACCTTTTCGGCAACCGGTGCGCGATTCTTGAACCATTCGCCTTCAGCCCAGGACTGGAGGACGGCTTTCGCGTTGGCATTGCCTGCCTTGGCTTTTTCTGCGACGTCATGGAATGCATCGAACATCAGCAGGGTGTGCTTCAGCTGCTTTGCAGTGGTGTCAGACAATTCCGGGTCATCGAGCAGTTCGACCAGCGTGACGATGTTGTAGCCGCCCTGCATGGTGCCTAGCAGTTCAACAGCGTGCTGCTTGCTGATCAGCGGGGAGGAGGCTTCGCCCTTGGCGACAGCTGCCAAGAAGCCAGCCTTGACGTAGGCTGCTTCGTCGACGCCCGCTGGAACGCGGTTGGTGATCAGGTCGAGGAGGAATTGCTCTTCGCCGGCCGGCGGGTTTTTCAGAAGCTCGACCAGGCCTGCGGTCTGCTCGGCGTTAAGCGGCTGGGGCACGACGCCCTGGGCGGCACGCTCTTCTACGTGTTTGCGATAGGCTTCAAGCACAGTTATATACCCTCATCATTGGTCCCCTGGATGTTTCGGGACGCGCATCCGGAAGCTGTTTTCAAAGTTTTACGCCGGTGGGATAGCGGATGCGCAGGAGAGAGGGATCTGCGCATCCGTTGAAGACCGGTTAACTGTGCTCGTGACGCTTTGAAAACAGCTTCTTACGGATTGTGTCGCCTAAAACGGCGGAGCGAGTCTACTGGAAAGGCCTTGGAAAGTTAAGCGAAAGCCCAGTCACAGCTGACCTAAGTCCTTTTGCCGGTAAGTCCCCGCCCGCAGCTGAGCCCCTTATGCTGCGGGCTTCGGCGCAGGTGTTTGGATGCTCACACGGATTGTTGAGTGACCCGGCTTGGACAAAAGTCTAAGATGAGCCGCTGTTCTTTGGCCCGTCGTCTGTCATGTCCAATCAGCGAATCAAAACACCTTGCGTAGGCCTTTGCTCGACCGTTTATGGCGATCTGGTATGCCGTGGTTGCAAGCGCTTTCATCACGAGGTCGTGAACTGGAACGGCTACAGCGAAGAGGGAAAGCGCTCGGTCTGGCACCGCCTGGAGGTGCTGCTCGCGCAGGTGATGGCGGCGAAGCTGGAGGTTTTCGACGCGCCATTACTACGGCATCAGCTGGAAAGTCGACAGATTCGTTTTGTGGCGGACCAGTCACCATACTGCTGGGCTTATCAGCTGATTGCTCGGGGCGCGCGGGTGATTCAGCAGCTCGAAGCATATGGGGTGGTCCTGCTGCCGGAATTTCGCGATTGGACCTTGCCTGAGCTGCGCGATGCGATCGATCGGGAATTCTTTCTCCTGTCCGAAGCTCACTATCAGCGTTATATCGCGCCTCGCTTTCTTGAAGATATGGAGCAGTAGTGTCCTGCCAACGCGGACCTCGGGGCCGAGTTCCCAGCGCTCGTTGACATCAGCGCCGAGCGACAAGCTCCTCCAGATGGTCAATGATGTCGTCTGGCTTGAGGACCAACACATCGCTTTCGAGCGTGTCGAGCACTACCTCGGCGGTGTTTCCCATCAAGGCGCCGGATAGCCCCGTCCGAGCGACGGTGCCGATAACTGTGACGACGGCTCGGAGCTGATGGCAAGCGCGAGGGATCAGCACGTCCGCTGGGCCTTCTTCGATGTGAAGTTGAGCATCAGGGATATCGAACTCGGCCTGGAACTGCCGGCAGGCGTTGCGGTATCGCGCCTCGATGGTTTCGTTCAACTGAAACGCTGGGTCAGCAGTGGATAGCATTGCCGACGGGTGGGCGCTGATGATGTGTAGTGTGCCGCTCGCAAGCGAAGCGATCTGGTAGCCGTGACTGACTATGCTGGCGTGCAGCGTGCGGTGCT
This sequence comes from Stutzerimonas stutzeri, assembly GCF_051028275.1. GTDB lineage: Bacteria > Pseudomonadota > Gammaproteobacteria > Pseudomonadales > Pseudomonadaceae > Stutzerimonas > Stutzerimonas stutzeri_AS. The sequence goes on along the minus strand of NZ_CP069269.1, from coordinate 2,323,446 downwards.
CTATGTCTGCATTGCCTACGTCTACAGCGGCCAGGATATTGCCGCCGGTCCATGGTGCTTCGGTTTTGACCATAAGCACTGGGCAAGGGCAGTAACGAAGGAGTTTCCAATCTTCAGGCGTCAGCAGGGCGCGCTTCACCGGATTTTCAGCAATATGCTGCTTTATCACCAATCCACAGCCTTCCGACTGTTGAACCGTGACGATGGTTTGGTGCAGGTTTTCATGCCATGCCTGCTGAGTGCTCACGACATGGCCGTGATCCTCGAGGTCCGCACGCAGACGTTCAAGGTAGCTGCTGTGATCCTGTTTGGTATCGCATACCAGCACGTGCAACCGGGACTGGCTGACACTGGAAATCAATCGTGCTCTCTTCAGCGCAAGATTTTCTGAACGTTTCGGATCGACTACCACGAGGATGGTGCGAATGGCTTGCATGATCGGCTCCGTTTGCATGATTGGCTGCGTTCAATATAGGCACGGGCGTCTTGCCGGCCACTGATCCATAGCAAGCTGCACTGGCCCTCTGGTCGCGGGCTCGTATAATGCGCGGCGGCCGAATGCATTCGTGCTTGTCGTCGCTCTCTTTCCCTCATGAAATCTCAAGACCTCATGCTCCCCGAACTGAATGAATTTCTTGGCTGTGCGACACCTTCGGCATGGGTCGACGTTGCGCTGCTGAACCAGGATGTGATGCTGATCGATCACGGCAACTGTGAGAAGAAAGCCGCTGGCACCGCTTTCCAGCTGATGTTTCGCTACGTCGACTTGCCGGATCTGCAAAACAAGATGTCGCGTCTGGCCAGAGAGGAGCTACGTCACTTCGAGCAAGTGCTCTCGGTCATCCGCAAGCGTGAGATCAGTCTTCGCAACATCGGCTCATCCCGCTATGCCGCTGGGCTGCGTGAATTGGTACGCAACCGTGAGCCTTACCGACTCACCGATACCCTGGTGATCGGTGCGTTTATCGAGGCACGTTCGTGCGAACGTTTCGCCATGCTGGTACCGCATCTGGATGATGAGCTCGGACGCTTCTACCACGGGCTCTTGAAGTCAGAGGCACGTCACTTTCAGGACTATCTCAAGCTGGCGTTTCAATATGGGGAGGCAGCGGATATCGAGGCGACGATCATCCGGGTGCGTGAACGTGAGCGCGAGCTGATCGAAAGCCCGGACAGTGAATTTCGCTTTCACAGCGGCGTACCGAGCGCCTCCTGACGGATCAGTTCAGCTCGAACGGAGCCTGGTGGAAACCAGAGTCGTCGACCTGCAATGCCCAGCCCTGGCGATCCCAATCACCCAGCACGATGCGCGTGGCGGGTTGACCATCAATCTGCATTGAATGGGTTGCGGGCCGGTGGGTGTGGCCATGGACCAACAAGCGAACCTTATGGCGTTGCATGACCCTCAGGACTTCGTCTGGCGTTACGTCGACGATGTCGCTGGCTTTCATGCGTGTCTCTTCTTTGCTGCTTGACCGTAGTTTCTGTGCCAGCTTCTGACGCTTGGCGAGCGGGAGATTATGAAGAATGAACAGGCTTACCGGGTTACGCAGCCAGCGGCGTAACCGCATGTAGCCCTCGTCACGTGTGCACAGGCTATCACCATGCATAAGCAGCACACGTTCTTTACCGAACTGCGCCACATGCGGATCAGCGAGCAGCGTGCACCCAGCCTCGCGGCAGAACGCCTTGCCTATCATGAAGTCGCGGTTGCCATGCATCAGGAATACGCGTGTTCCATGCTCAGCCAGATTTCTCAATGCGTGCGCTATCTCGTGCTGGAAGGGGGTCATGCCATCATCGCCTACCCATACCTCGAAGAAATCGCCGAGGATGTAAAACGCTTCTGCGCGTGTCGCACGAGTCTCGAGAAAATGAAGAAACGCCCGGGTGATGTCCGGGCGTTTTTCTTCAAGGTGCAGGTCGGAGATCAGCAGGATCAATGCAGTTACTCGACGATTTCGGCTTTCTCGATCACCACATCTTCCACCGGAACGTCCTGGTGGCCCGACTTCATCGTGGTGGGCACGCCCTTGATCTTCTCGACCACGTCCATGCCTTCGACCACTTCACCGAACACTGCGTAACCCCAGCCTTGAACGGTTGGTGCTGTGTGGTCGAGGAAATCGTTGTCTTTGACGTTGATGAAAAACTGAGCGGACGCTGAATGCGGCTCCATGGTGCGTGCCATGGCCAGTGTTCCGGTCTTGTTGGAAAGCCCGTTGTTGGCCTCATTCTTGATCTGGCCGCGCGTGGCTTTCTGCTTCATGCCTGGCTCGAAGCCACCACCCTGGATCATGAAGTTGCTGATGACCCGGTGAAAGACAGTGCCGTCATAGTGACCGCTTTTCACGTATTCCTTGAAGTTTGCGACGGTTTCCGGCGCTTTGTCTTCAAATAGATTGACTGTGATTACGCCGTGGTTGGTGTGCAATTTGATCATTGAAAGCCTTCCTGTGATGGCGGGGAACCGCATCGGCATCGCTGACGGCGCGGTAATTGAATTTTGACCGCTGCAGAGCGATACGGCAGGCGCATTACTCTGTCAGGGGGTTGACGGGTCCGCTATGATAGGCGCTTTGATTTGGCCGGCCTACCCTGCGAGAGGTTTACAAGTTACTGCGCTCGGCTATGCCGCGTTGAAACCAGTCTCAAAATGCTCATGTATTAACTGTACATTCCGTTTTTCGACTGGTTTCGCCTCGCCTGGCCATCGCTCACTATTTTGTAAGCCTCTCTGAGCCGCACACTCGCAGATCGTTAAGGACACCATGAGCAAGCCTGAGACTACCGCAGCCACCAATTTTCTCCGCCCGATCGTCCAGGCCGACCTGGAATCAGGTAAGCATGCCAGGATCGTCACGCGCTTTCCGCCTGAGCCCAACGGTTATCTGCACATCGGCCACGCCAAATCGATCTGCCTGAACTTCGGCCTGGCCAAGGAGTTTGGCGGTGAGTGCAATCTTCGCTTCGATGACACCAACCCGGCGAAAGAAGACCAGGAATACATCGATGCGATCAAAAGCGATGTTCAGTGGCTTGGCTTTGAGTGGGCAGGGGAGGAGCGGTATGCCTCCAACTATTTTCCGCAGCTGCATGACTGGGCCATCGAGCTGATCAAGGCTGGGAAGGCTTACGTCTGCGACCTGACCCCCGAGCAGGCCCGAGAGTACCGCGGCAGCCTGACCGAACCAGGCAAGAACAGTCCGTTCCGCGATCGTTCGGTCGACGAAAACCTGGATCTGTTCGCGAGGATGAAAGCTGGTGAGTTTCCCGATGGCGCAAAGGCACTCCGCGCCAAGATCGACATGGCCTCGCCGAACATGAACCTGCGCGATCCGATTCTCTATCGGATTCGCCATGCGCATCACCACCAGACTGGCAACGAGTGGTGCATCTACCCGAGCTACGACTTCACGCACGGCCAGTCGGATGCCATCGAAGGCGTTACTCACTCGATCTGTACCCTTGAATTCGAAGACCACCGCCCGCTCTACGAGTGGTTCCTGGAGCACCTTCCGGTTCCGGCACGTCCGCGCCAGTACGAATTCGCGCGTCTCAACCTGAATTACACCATCACCAGCAAGCGCAAGCTCAAGCAGCTGGTGGATGAAAAGCACGTTATTGGCTGGGATGACCCGCGCATGTCGACGCTCAGCGGATATCGCCGTCGCGGCTACACGCCGGCTTCTATCCGCACGTTCTGCGACATGATCGGCGTCAATCGTGCCGGCGGTGTGGTGGACGTGGGAATGCTGGAGTTCGCCATTCGCGAGGATCTGGATGCCAACGCGCCGCGCGCCATGTGCGTTCTCAAGCCTCTGAAAGTGGTCATCACCAATTATCCCGCGGAGCAGACGGAGATGCTCGAACTGCCTCGTCATCCGAAGCAGGACATGGGCGTACGTCAGCTGCCGTTCTCACGTGAAATCTACATCGACGCTACCGATTTTGAAGAGGTTCCGCCGGCCGGGTTCAAGCGCCTGATACCCGGCGGCGAAGTGCGTCTGCGTGGCAGCTATGTGGTCCGTGCCGATGAAGCGGTCAAGGACGAGCACGGCAACATTGTCGAGCTGCGCTGTTCCTACGACGAAAATACGCTGGGCAAGAACCCGGAGGGTCGCAAGGTCAAAGGCGTCATTCACTGGGTTCCGGCTGCCGAAAGCGTCGAATGCGAGGTGCGTTTGTACGACCGGCTGTTCCGCTCGGCCAACCCCGAAAAGGACGAAGATGGTGGCAGCTTCCTGGACAACATCAATCCAGAGTCACTGGTAGTGCTAAAGGGCTGCCGCGCCGAGCCATCGTTGGCCTCTGCTGAAGCAGAGGATCGCTTCCAGTTCGAGCGCGAAGGCTATTTCTGCGTCGACCGCAAAGACAGCCAGCCGGATGCGCTGGTGTTCAACCGTACCGTGACGCTGCGTGATTCCTGGGGAGGCCAGTAATGGCGCTGGAGATCTACAACACGCTGAGTAAAACCAAGGAGCCGCTCAAGCCTCTGATCGGTAATCAGGTGCGCATGTACGTTTGCGGCATGACGGTCTATGACTTCTGCCATATCGGTCACGCACGGGTCATGGTGGCGTTCGACGTCGTATCGCGCTGGTTGCGCCAACGGGGCTACGAGCTCACCTACGTGCGTAACATTACCGACATCGATGACAAGATCATCCGCCGCGCCCAGGAGAACGGTGAGACGTTCGAGGCCTTGACCGGGCGCATGATTGCTGCGATGCATGAGGACGAGGCACGGCTCAACGTGCTGCGGCCGGACATCGAGCCGCGCGCCACGGATCACATCGCCGGTATGCACCAAATGATCCAGACGCTGATCGACAAGGGTTTTGCCTACGCGCCGGGCAACGGCGACGTGTACTACCGAGTCGGAAGGTTCGCCGGCTACGGCAAGCTTTCGCGTCGCAAGATCGAAGACCTCAAAATCGGCGCTCGCATCGAGGTTGACGAGGCTAAAGAGGACCCGCTGGATTTCGTGCTCTGGAAGGCTGCCAAGCCGGGCGAGCCGAGCTGGGAATCGCCGTGGGGAGCGGGGCGTCCGGGTTGGCATATCGAATGCTCGGTCATGTCCACCTGCTGCCTGGGTGAGACATTCGATATCCATGGCGGTGGTCCTGACTTGGTATTCCCGCATCACGAGAACGAGATCGCCCAGAGTGAAGCGGCAACCGGCAAGCAGTACGCGAATGCGTGGATGCATGCGGGTGCCGTTCGGGTCGACGGTGAGAAGATGTCCAAGTCGCTGGGCAACTTCTTCACGATTCGCGAGGTGCTGGAGAAATACCCGCCGGAAGTGGTGCGCTACCTGCTCGTATCGAGCCACTACCGCAGCCCGATTAATTATTCCGAAGACAGTCTGAAAGAAGCCAAGGGCGCCCTTGAGCGCTTCTATACCGCGCTCAGGGGCCTGCCGGAAGTGACTGCCCAGGGTGGCGATACATTCGTGGCCCGCTTCGGCGAGGCAATGGATGATGACTTCAATTCGCCCGAAGCCTGTGCGGTCCTGTTTGAAATGGTTCGCGAGATCAACCGCCTACGTGATACGGATTTGCCGCAAGCCGCTTGCCTGGCTGCACGGCTCAAAGAGCTGAGCAGCGCGCTCGGCATATTGCAGATGGACCCGGACGCCTTCTTGCAAGCCGGGGCCGAAGGCAAAGTTGATGCCGCCGAAGTGGAAGCGCTGATTGCTGCGCGCCTTCAGGCTCGCGCCGATAAGAATTGGGCGGAATCCGACCGGATTCGTGACCAGCTGACCGCCATGGGTGTTGTGCTTGAAGATGGAAAGGGCGGCACGACCTGGCGGCTTAGCGAATAGCGAGCACTGTCTGTCAAAGGCCACGCTTCAGGTCTTTCCAGCCTGAAGCGTGGCCTTTTTATTGGAGCCGGTATAATCCGCGATTGCTATGCCCCCCTGGCTAGACTGCTGGTACATCTTTGCGAAAGCCGGCTCGTTCCAGCGAGCTCAAGCCGGATAAAGCCCTTCGGCACGCAAGCGTTTATACAGGGTGTTTCGGCTTACACCGAGATGCCGGGCCAAGTGCGATACGTTACCGTGACAGGCCTCGAATTGGGCCTTGAGCGGCCCATCTCCAGGCGAAGGGAATGGCAACGTCTTACCTGCCGCTACTTCATATGCCTCGATGTCGTCGTGGGGTGCCAGCCCACCGCTTGCATCCGCGATGAAATCTCCTGGCAGATGCTCCAGTCGGATTGGGTGGTCCTGTGCCAGGGCCAATGCGACCTGCATGACGCTGCTCAATTGGCGGACGTTACCTGGCCAAGGGTGAGCCTCAAACAGTCGCAGCACTTCCGAACTTAGTCCGGCCCACTGCTGAGGTTCTCGGTGCTGCTCCCAGACCTGCTGGAAAAGGGCATGCTTGTCGGAACGGGCTCTAAGCGGCGGCAACTCGATGTTAAGGCCACTGACCCGGTAGAACAGGTCCTGACGGAAACGACCACGCTCTACTTCCTGCCGTAGCGAACGGTTGGTCGCGCAAATCAATCGAAAGTCGACTCGATAGGGCTCACCACCCCCCAGCGGCTGTACGCTGCGCTCCTGCAAGACGCGCAACAGACGGGCCTGCAAGCCCAGCGGCATTTCCCCGATTTCGTCGAGAAACAGCACCCCACCGTCCGCTTTGCGAATGAGGCCAAGGCTGCCTTTGTGGTGTGCGCCGGTGAAGGCGCCTTTCTCGTAGCCGAAGAGTTCGGATTCGATCAACTCGCTGGGAATCGCTGCACAATTCACAGCGATCAACGGGGCGTTCGATCGGGAGCTTGCGGCGTGCAACGCCTTGACCAGCACCTCTTTGCCAACCCCTGTTTCGCCGCTCACTAGAACCGGAATGTCCTTCTCCAGCATGAGTTGAGCCTGGCGAATAACTTTGCGGACCTGCGGGTCGCCTCGATCGATGCGTGTTAAGTCAATGGCGAGTTTCGGCTTGGTCGCTGCCGTCCGACAGTCACGGGGCTGGATACGTGGCTTCTGCGGGCGTCGAACCAGTCCATGAAAGCGGTGATTTCCGGTGGTCCGCAGGAGCAAGGGCTGATCTTCCGGATGACTGAGCAGCTGCTGCAGCGGGACGTCAAACAATCCCTCAATGCTGCTCTGGGTAAATGCCACACCAAGCAGATTGTCTGCGCGCCGATTGGCTGAAACGATCAGCCCGGACTCGTCAAAAACCAACAAACCGGCCCACTGGCTATCGAGATTGTCCTGGCCTGTATTGAACGTGAGTTGGAAATAGTCGTCGCGTAGGAGGTTGAGGATCAGCCTGTTTTCTACCGATTGGCTCATCATCTTGACCATGCCCAGCGTATGAGAGGGTGGCAGGTAGCTGTCGCTGGAGACGTCGAGCACAGCGATCAGCTGGCGTTGCGCGTCGTAAATGGGCGAGGCTGCGCCGGACAGATAGCGGTTGGCCTTGAGGTAATGCTCGTCGCGTTGGATATGCACGGCCTGCCCGCTGGCCAGTGCAGTGCCAATCGCGTTGGTTCCGGTGTCTCGTTCCATCCAGCTGGCGCCCGGCTTGAATCCGCGCAGCTGCGCGGGCTCGACGAATCGTCGGTCACCCCAGGATTCGAGCAACTGACCGGCACTGTCCGCCAGCAGGATCAGGCAGCTCGAATTCGAAAGGATGTTTTCGTAGTAAGGAAGTACTTCGCGCTGCGTTGTCTGGACCAGGTTGCGTTGGCGTTCCAGCAATTCCTTCACGACCTTCTCCGGTGGGTCGCCGAAGCTGGGGATGCTGAGCGGGTTCAGTCCGTAACGTTCGCAACGGCTCCAGGAGCCTTCTACCAAGGCCTGATGCGAGATGAGCGGGGCTGGGCTTGGCATGTAGCCTCTCTATCGCTGCACATTATTGTAGTTCTGGTGCTTTTCGTGGTCGGTGCCATGAACAGTCTTGTTCATTTTTGTTCACTGTCAATGTTCAGTACTGTTCATTTTGAACACTTAACAACAGCGGCCTGTTGCTGCGGCCCACGTGCTAGAGCGATCTAGCGAAGCTGGCACGGTTATCGCTCAGCATCCTTCCATAACAACTAGAAGGATGCGGCATGTCCCTCACCCTGGAACACGTCACCAAGACCGTCGATGGCCAGCTGCATATCGACGACGCCAGCCTCAGTTTCGAACCCGGCTCGTTCAATGTACTGATCGGTCGGACCCTGTCAGGCAAGACCTCGCTGATGCGGCTCATGGCGGGTCTCGACAAGCCGACTCGGGGCCGCGTTTTGATGAACGGCACCGATGTAACCGGGGTGCCAGTGCGCAAGCGCAACGTGTCAATGGTGTACCAGCAGTTCATCAACTACCCGACGCTGACCGTTTACGAGAACGTCGCCTCACCGTTGCGACAGGCCGGTGTCGGTAACGCGGAGATAGAGCGCAAGGTGCGTGAAACCGCCGAGATGTTGCACATTGAAGCCCTGCTGCAAAAACATCCGCTGGAACTCTCTGGGGGACAGCAGCAACGTACTGCAATGGCTCGGGCTTTGGTCAAGGACGCAGATCTGGTCCTGTTCGACGAGCCGCTGGTCAACCTCGATTACAAATTGCGCGAAGAGCTCCGCCAGGAAATGCGTGAGCTGTTCAAAACTCGCCGCAGCATCGCTGTATACGCGACCACCGAGCCGAACGAAGCGTTGGCGCTAGGCGGAACAGTAACCGTCCTGCATGAGGGCCGGGTGATACAGAGCGGGCCGACGCCCGAGGTCTATCACCGCCCCAGCCAAGTGCTCAGTGCCGAGTTGTTCTCGGAGCCGCCCATCAATCTGTTGCACGGGCGAATCGCCGCGAATGAAGTCAGTTTCCGCGACTGCATGCATTTCCCGCTCAACACCGATCTGAGTGGATTGGACAAAGGCGAGTATCGATTCGGGATTCGGCCTAGTCATATCGGTCTGGTGCCGTCCAACGACGATGACCTGGAAGTCTCGGGCCTTGTCGAGCTGGCAGAAATCAGCGGCTCGGAAACCTTTCTACACGTGCGCAATGAACACCTCAGCCTGGTTCTGCACCTGCAGGGCGTTCACGAGTATCACGTCGATTCGGCAATCCGCGTCTACATTCCGACCCACAAATTATTCGTTTTCGATGCCTCTGGCCGGCTGGCCCAGGCGCCGGTTCGACGTGCCTGAGGGGCATCGTAATGGCAGAAATTCGTTTGCAGAATCTTGCGCACAGCTATAACAGCCAGCCGCACGGCCCTGCCGATTATGCGATCCGTGAGATGGACCATGTGTGGGAGCAGGGAGGTGCTTACGCGCTGCTGGGTCCTTCTGGGTGTGGCAAGTCGACCCTGCTCAACATCATTTCGGGATTGCTTAGCCCGTCCGAGGGCGAGGTGCTGTTCGATACCCGCAAGGTGAACACGCTGACGCCGGAGCAACGCAATATCGCCCAGGTTTTTCAGTTCCCTGTCGTCTACGACACCATGACCGTCTTCGACAACCTGGCCTTCCCGCTGCGCAATCAAGGCATCGCTGAGGCGCGGATTACCAGCAAGGTGCATGAAATTGCCGAGGTGCTCGACCTCCATCCGCTGCTCAAACGAAAGGCTCACAACCTGACCGCCGACGAGAAGCAGAAGGTTTCCATGGGCCGTGGACTCGTGAGGGACGACGTGTCGGCCATCCTTTTCGACGAACCGCTTACCGTTATCGATCCTCACCTCAAATGGAAGCTGCGGCGCAAGCTCAAGCAGATCCATGAGCAGTTCAACATCACCATGATCTACGTCACGCATGACCAGCTGGAGGCCTCGACCTTCGCTGACAAGATTGCGGTGATGTATGGCGGCCAGATCGTCCAGTTCGGCACGCCGCGCGAATTATTCGAGCGGCCACAGCACACCTTTGTTGGTTATTTCGTGGGCAGCCCGGGGATGAATCTGATCGAGGTCGATGCCCTGGAAGGCGGGGTCGTATTCGGTGATCTGCGTCTGCCGCTACCCGGTGCGCTGGCTGCACGGCTGCCGGGATTGGCCGCAAGTCGTCTGCAGATTGGCATCAGGCCTGAGTTTGTTCAGGTCAGCGAAGAGCCGGGCGCGGGCGGGATGCAGGCCGAGACAGTTCGAGTCGAGGACCTGGGCACGTACAAGATTCTCACGCTTCGCCTCCAAGGCCACCTGATCAAGGCGCGCGTACCTGAGGATCAATCGATCCCGGAAGGGGAAGCCTGGGTGGGCTTTCCGGCGCAGTGGCTGATGCTCTATGCCGACGATCGACTGGTGGAGGAGCTGCGATGATCAAGACCCATGACAACCGTGCCTGGTGGCTGGTCCTGCCGGTTTTTCTGCTCGTCGCCTTTAGTGCCATCCTGCCGATGATGACTGTGGTGAACTATTCCGTGCAGGACATCTTCGACGCTTCGACGCGGTTCTTCGTTGGGGCGGACTGGTACCGGCAGATCCTCCACGATCCACGGCTGCACGATTCACTGGTGCGGCAGTTCATCTTCTCAGGCTGCGTACTGTTGATCGAGGTCCCGCTTGGGATCGCGGTTGCGCTGGCGATGCCGACCCGTGGCCGCTGGGCATCGCTATGCCTGATTGTGATGGCGATACCGCTGTTGATTCCATGGAACGTCGTGGGAACCATCTGGCAGATCTTTGGGCGTGCGGATATTGGCTTGCTGGGTTACAGCCTCCGCGAGCTGGGCATCAGCTACAACTACGCATCGAACACACGCGACGCCTGGCTGACCGTACTGGTAATGGACGTCTGGCACTGGACCTCATTGGTCGCGTTGCTGTGCTACTCGGGCCTGCGGGCCATCCCGGACGCCTATTACCAGGCGGCTCGCATCGACAGGGCATCGAGCTGGGCTGTGTTCCGCTATATACAGCTGCCAAAGCTCAAGAGCGTGCTGCTGATCGCCGTGATGCTGCGCTTCATGGACAGCTTCATGATCTATACCGAGCCCTTCGTGCTTACCGGTGGCGGGCCGGGCAATGCGACGACCTTCCTCAGCCAGACCCTGACCAAGATGGCGGTCGGCCAGTTCGATTTAGGCCCGGCGGCAGCGTTCTCGCTGATCTACTTCCTGATCATTCTGCTGGTGTCCTGGTTGTTCTACACGGCCATGACCCATGGCGATCAAAAATGAGGGTCCGCTGATGAACCTGCGCAAGCGAGTGGTGCTGATCGCCTACATCTTGTTCCTGATGGTGCCGATCTATTGGCTGGTCAACATGTCTTTCAAGAGCAATACGGAGATTCTTGGTGGGCTGACGCTCTGGCCGCAGGGATTCACGCTGGATAACTACAAGGTCATCTTTACCGACCGAAGCTGGTACAGCGGGTACATCAATTCGCTGTATTACGTGTGCCTTAACACAATCATTTCGCTGGCAGTCGCGCTACCGGCCGCCTACGCCTTTTCCCGGTTTCGGTTTCTCGGTGACAAACACCTATTCTTCTGGCTGCTGACCAATCGGATGGCGCCACCGGCGGTTTTTCTGTTGCCGTTCTTTCAGCTGTACTCATCGATCGGGTTGTTCGACACTCATATCGCGGTGGCGCTCGCGCACTGCCTGTTCAACGTGCCGTTGGCTGTCTGGATTCTCGAAGGGTTCATGTCCGGTGTGCCCAAGGAAATCGACGAAACGGCGTATATTGACGGCTATAGCTTTCCGAAATTCTTCGTGAAGCTTTTCATTCCGCTGATTGGTTCGGGCATTGGCGTCACGGCGTTCTTCTGCTTCATGTTTTCCTGGGTCGAGCTGCTGCTGGCGCGCACGCTGACTTCGGTTGATGCCAAGCCGATTGTTTCGGTGATGACACGAACCGTCTCGGCATCGGGAATTGACTGGGGCGTTTTGGCTGCCGCCGGTGTGCTGACGATTCTGCCCGGCATGCTGGTCATCTGGTTCGTCCGCAATCACGTCGCCAAGGGCTTCGCTCTGGGCCGGGTATAGGAGACCGCAGATGAATTGGATGGCCTGGACAACCCCGACCGCGGCGTTTTTCGCAGTGATTGGATTGATGCTGGCGTTGATGAGTGCGTGGGAGCTGTGGCGTCCCTGCCTGCCGCGCAAAGGCTTTCTGCCTATCGTCACTACGCGGGGCGATCGGTTGTTTATCGGACTGCTGGGCAGCGCCTACTGGCATCTTTTGCTGATAGGGCTGACCGATTGGAGCATCTGGATAGCGTCCGCGCTGTCTCTCGTCTGGTTGTTTGCAGTGATGCGCTGGGGTTGAGCCGTTGGTTCATCCCTCCGAAAAACCCAAAGGAGGTGTTTATGTTCGAGAATAAAAACAACACCCGACATGGCATGGCGCTCGCGGCCCTGCTGACATTGTCCGGCATTCCAGGATCTGCGTGGGCTGATGCCTATGAAGACGCGGCGAAGAAATGGATCGAGTCGGAATTCAACCCCTCGACCCTGTCGCCTGAAGAGCAAATGGAGGAGCTGCGCTGGTTCATCAAGGCGGCCGAGCCGTTCCGCGGCATGGAAATCAACGTAGCCTCGGAAACCATCACCACGCATGAATATGAGTCCAAGACCCTGGCGCGTGCCTTCAGCGAGATTACCGGTATCAAGCTGCGGCACGACCTGATGCAAGAGGGCGATGTCGTCGAGAAACTGCAGACGCAGATGCAATCGGGAAAGAACATCTACGACGGTTACATCAACGATTCCGATCTCATCGGCACCCACTTCCGTTATGGCAAGGCGGTCGCTATCAGCGACATGATGAAGGGCGAAGCCAAGGATTACACGCTGCCGACGCTCGATCTGGACGACTTCATTGGTATCTCCTTCACTACGGGGCCCGACGGCAAGATCTACCAGCTGCCCGTTCAGCAATTTGCCAATCTGTACTGGTTTCGTGCTGACTGGTTCGAACGGCCCGAGCTGAAGAAGCAATTCAAAGAGCGTTACGGCTATGAGCTCGGCGTCCCGGTTAACTGGTCCGCTTATGAGGATATTGCCGAGTTCTTCAGCAAACACGTCAAGGAAATCGACGGTCAGCGGGTCTATGGGCACATGGACTACGGCAAGAAGGATCCATCGCTTGGCTGGCGCTTCACCGATGCATGGTTCTCCATGGCGGGCGCTGGCGATAAAGGGCTTCCAAATGGCTTGCCTGTAGACGAGTGGGGGATCCGTGTCGAGGACTGTCATCCGGTTGGCTCGAGCGTTGCGCGTGGTGGCGCCACCAACGGGCCGGCCGCAGTGTATGCAACGCAGAAATATGTCGACTGGATGCGCGAGTACGCGCCGCGCGAAGCCCAGGGAATGACCTTTTCTGAGTCGGGCCCAGTTCCGGCGCAAGGCAACATCGCCCAGCAGATTTTCTGGTACACCGCGTTCACGGCTGACATGACCAAGCCGGGCCTACCTGTGGTCAACGAAGACGGCACGCCGAAGTGGCGGATGGCACCATCGCCCAAGGGCCCGTACTGGGAGGAGGGCATGAAGCTCGGCTATCAGGATGCTGGGGCTTGGACCTTCCTCGACTCGACCCCTGAGCAGCGCCGTCTGGCTGCGTGGCTATACGCGCAATTCACCGTGGCCAAAACCGTCTCGCTAAAGAAGACGCTGGTGGGGCTGACGCCGATCCGTGAGTCCGACATCAATTCAGACGCCATGACCGAGGCAGCGCCGAAACTGGGTGGCCTGGTAGAGTTTTACCGCAGCCCAGCCCGCGTACAGTGGACGCCGACCGGAACCAACGTGCCGGACTATCCACGTCTCGCGCAGCTCTGGTGGCAGTACATCGCCGAAGCGGCCAGCGGGGATAAGACGGCGCAGGAGGCGCTGGATGGGCTCGCCGAAGCGCAGGACACGATGATGGCGCGATTGGAGCGCGCCAAGGTGCAGCCGAAGTGCGGGCCAAAGCTGAACGAGCCGCGTGATCCGGAATACTGGCTGAGTCAGCCCGGGGCACCCAAGCCCAAGCTGGAGAATGAAAAACCACAGGGGCAGACCGTCAGCTATAACGAACTGATCAAGTCCTGGGAGCAGGCGAGGTAGCTAGGCTGTACCGATAAACGAAACGGCACCCGAGGGTGCCGTTTTGCTCATGCCCGTTGCCTTAGGCGCAGGCGATGCGTGCGTTAATCGTGCAGGTGTTCAGCGGCATGTAGCGTGTTTTCCAGCAGACAAGCCCGGGTCATCGGCCCAACCCCGCCAGGCACTGGAGTTATCCAGCCGGCGCGTTCCACTGCCACATCGAACTCGACATCACCGACGAGTTTGCCGTCGGCTTGGCGATTGATGCCCACGTCGATCACGATGGCGCCTTCTTTGATCCATTCTCCCTTGACCAGACCGGTGATGCCCGTCGCGACCACGATCAGGTCAGCGCGTTTGACGTGGTCAGCCAAATCATGGGTAAAACGGTGCGTAACGGTAGTGGTGCAGCCTGCCAGTAGCAGTTCAAGCGCCATCGGCCGACCCACGATGTTGGAAGCGCCTACGACAACCGCGTTGAGGCCATGCAGGTCGACGCCGGTGCTTTCGAGCAATGCCATGATGCCCTTCGGCGTACAGGGACGGAGCAACGGCATACGCTGGGCAAGCCGGCCGACGTTATAGGGATGGAAACCATCCACGTCCTTGTCCGGGCGAATGCGCTCGAGCAGCAGCGATGCGTCCAGATGCTTGGGCAACGGCAGCTGTACGAGAATGCCATCGATCGAGGGGTCTTCGTTAAGCTGATCGATCAGTCCCAAAAGCTCTTCCTGGCTGGTCGATGCAGGCAAGTCATGAGCGGTGGAGATGATGCCCACTTCCTCGCAGTCCTTGCGCTTATGAGCCACATAGACTTGGGAGGCCGGGTCGGTGCCCACCAGGATAACCGCCAGGCCTGGTACTCGCAGGCCCTGCTGGGATCGCTCTGTCACTCTGTTGGCGATCTGCTGGCGGACATCTGCAGCGATCTTTTTACCGTCGATCAGTTTTGCGGTCATGACGCGTGATTAACCATCGAGAAGGATTGAAAGAGGACGCGCATTCTCGCACGACGGCACCATTCGGCAAAGGCGAGGCAGGGGAGGAATCCTGTAACTCCTTTACCAGGCTGAAATTTTTTCAGTTTTGTTGTTGACGAGCTGTAGGCAGACCATTAAGATTCGCCCCGCTTGTCGAGCACAGCTTGCTGCTGGGTAAGACGGCTTTTGAAGGCCGGTCCTTCATAGCCGGAGCTTGAAGTCTGCGCTCTGATCGAATGCAGGTAAAAGCGCCCGTAGCTCAGCTGGATAGAGCATCCGCCTTCTAAGCGGATGGTCGCAGGTTCGAGTCCTGCCGGGTGCGCCATTCCGGTTTGGTACAAGCAAAAGCGATATGGTGGGCGTAGCTCAGTTGGTAGAGCACAGGATTGTGGCTCCTGCGGTCGTGGGTTCGAACCCCATCGTCCACCCCATATTCCGAACCGCCAGGCACAGCCTGGCGTTTTCGTTTAGAAGTTTGCGGACGTGGTGAAATTGGTAGACACACCAGATTTAGGTTCTGGCGCCGCAAGGTGTGAGAGTTCGAGTCTCTCCGTCCGCACCATCACATGATTTCCTGACCTCTCATGAGGACTCGGAAATCCATGAAAGCCCCGTAATAGGGGCTTTTTTGTGCCCGGTGACTACCAGCTAGTCCCAGGAGCTACCGTTCCAGTGAGGGTCATGGCGTACTAAAGTGCACCAAGCGAAAGTAACCGACGTCCTTGGACACACGGCGCTTGCAGACACAGCAATGAGTAAGACAGGCAAAGCCGGCGCACAAGGACTATACAATCAGCGGCAGCAACGGGCTGGCGTTACTAGTGCACCGCAACGGTAGCAGGTCCAGACATTCCGTTACAGCCACCGAGCAAGAAAGGAAAGTTGTCGTTAAGCATTTGTCTCTAGCTTCGCTGACGTGCGCGCTTTCCAACTTCTTTCTGCTGACGAGGCTTTCAATAGACCTGACTTCTCCTGCCGAGCATCAGAGACGCGGCGTCGCCGACTAGACGTGCCGACTACGGTCCAGCGCCTGTTGCTGCCCCTCCAGAAGACCGGGCGGGCATCGGTGGGCGCGACTATTTTCTCTTCGCCAACGCCGCGAAGCGTTTGCCGAAGCCGGCCATGCGGCCTTCGGCTGCGACTGTGGCTTGCGCTGGTTGGATGCGACTCCCGGGCACATTCGCGGCGTCAGGCTTTCGCTCGAGATAATAGTTTTGAACAGCACCAAACTGCTTGCTTTGGCTACAACGCCGCGCGCAGCTCCAGCTCTTGAGGCCGCATACGCGTGCGTAGTAAGCACTGTCAAAAGGTTGTTAGCCATCAGTCTTTGGAGCAATCTGATAGCTAATCTGCGCGTGGACGATGGTGTAGCCATCTTGCGAAGGCAGGTAGGTTCTGTCCCCTTAAGCTCGACATCCCGCCCAGAGGGGTGCGGTATCGGCCAAGAGGCTCTGCTTGATGACTCGGATATGTGCTGTCGCCGGACCCGCCGCCGAGGCGCCTGCCTTCTAGTCCTTCCAGCAATTTACGAAGCGCTTACAGACGTCGTAGCGACGATCCAGATCCGCCATTCGGGAGAAGTGGCTCGAAAGGCTTTCCTTAAGGATCTGCTTTTCCAGGCCATGGTAGTAGTTCAGCATTGCATTGTTCTGTAGTAGCGATAGGCTCAGGTCCGTTGCGTTGGTATCGGGCACTAGCTTACGCAACTCATCGGTGTCTAGCTGGCCAAGGCGATGCCGGTACTCATTCTTGTAGCGCTGCAAGGCGTCGCTCTTCAGGTTGTCAACGTCCGCGGCGAACTTCGCAACCTGGCTGCGGTATTCTTCCCAATAAGCTGCGGGGAGGCTGTATTGCATCTGCTGCTTGCGCTCCTCGATTGTTTTTTCTCGCAGCGCCAAACGATCCGCTTCGGCGACACTTTCCGGCTTGGGCTGCATTTCCTCGATCATGCTCGACTCGATGATCTTGTCGATCATGGCTGTACGTTGAGGAGTCTCCGGTTGGGGTTTGGTCCGTTTCGGAAACAATCCGTTGCTTCCATCGCACCCAGCCAGGCCTCTGTACACGACCGGAACGGGTAGGCGAGCCACTTGGCCATCGACCTGGTTCAAGCTGGCAAGGGACACGCGGCATCGGTTGCCGTCGCCGTTGAAGGTGATCTCGTATTCCGAACCGCTGCGCGGAGTCAGGTTGAATCCATTGCCGCAAACGGTGCTTGTATCTTGTGAGTTCAAATGCAAATACAGCTCCCGGCCAGCCGGGATGCTGATCTCCAGGTAGGCATCGGCACTGGCTGGCGGCTCAACGGCCATGCCGACACGTCGTCCGGAGTTCGGTACGAATAAATTATTAAGTATCCCGGTGGTGCGCCCGTCGCAGTGCTTTTCGTCGAACACACCGAGCGTCGCACTGCTGAGGTCGCTAATAAAACGGAGCTTGGCTGCGTCGGGCTCGGTTGAATCCGTATATGTGCCTTGGATACTGCATCCACCGACCATAAGTGCTACCACAGCGACGAATATCGCGCCTGAGGTGCGCAGTAGGGCAAACTTACACATGTGAGGGCCATCCTTGAGGTACAACTGCCTAGGCGGCTTATCGTAATTAATCCCCCTGCCTTGGTCCAGTTTATGGGCTTAACGAAGCAGGCTGCTTTCAATCAGATCTTGAGGTTCCGATGTCTAACAGACGTGCCCTACTGGCCGTGTTTGCCGTTTCGCTAATAACTGCTTGTGCTCCCATGCCGACGGAGATGCAACTGGATTCGCCGGTATCGTCCTCTAAGAATTCCGGTATGGTTGTCGGCGCGCTGGTGGGAGGAGGCCCTTATGGCACCTATCTGGAATTTCGCCATCTCGCTACCGGCAAAGTCTACGGCTGGGGCGCCAAGGACTATTACTCGGCGTGGTTGCCCGCCGGCGAATATGAAGTGAGCCAACTGGGCGCACGCCAGGGTGTCATGGGGCCGTACAGCGCTCCGTTGCACTTCGACGTGGAGCAGGGCTCAATCAATTATCTGGGGGAGATGATCTATGGCTGCCGGCCGCCTTCGCGACCGGCCGCGCTTTATGGAGTGAAATACTGCGGCTTCCTTGCCTTAGGCACCTGCACGGTCTCATACCCTTCGGTTGGGATTTGCGTCGTCGATAGAAAAGAACAGGCCGTACGAACTTTTCTTATTCAACACCCTGACTATGCTTCCATGCCAGTACGCCCGGCGGTAATGTCGTCGGGCGAGATGCGGGGCAGTCGGTAGAAGGTTGCCTGGACACCAATCCTCTTACCATTAGGTGTGCCGCGCAGCCCAACACGTCTTCACTTGAGCAGAAAACCTTACTAGCGTCAGCGACTAACCGCATCTTCAAGCTCTGCTGGTGCATCTCCGGCAGGTGAGCAGCCGTCGGTGAGCGGCCGTGCTAGGCTTGCTTTTGGCTGTGCCCTCAGCCGATACGAACAATTACGCATGGCCCGACTCGGCGCCTTGTTTGGAGTACTGCATGATCGCGAATTCGCCATCAGAGCTTCCAACCGAACTCTCTGCATTCGTCGCTACGCACTTCGCCGGCCGTGAAGCCCATCCGGATCGGCTGATTGCGGAATCCTGGTACCGCAGCGTTTATGAGCACGGGCTCGATCCCGCTCAACGTGCCTCTCATACTCAGCTTGAGCAACACGAGATCCGTCTGCATCAAGAGGAGCACCAGGACTTTCTGGTCGTTGCGAGTCAGGGCATGGAAGGGTTATCACGGCGTCTGAACCCGGCGGGGTTTGCGGTGCTGCTCAGTGATCGTCGAGGTATCACGCTCGACGCGCGGCTACCCGGTCGGCACAGCCCCTACGCAAACTCGGGGTTGGTAGCCGGCAGTTGCTGGGACGAATCGCTGGTAGGGACCAACGGCATCGGTACGGGACTGGCCGCCTGCCAGCCGCTGATCATCCACCGGGACGAACATTTTCTCAGCAGCAACGCGGTGCTGAGTTGCTCGGTGGCGCCGCTGTTCGACGCCCAGGGTGCTTTGCTGGGATGTCTTAATGCCTCGTGTCTGAACAGCGGCGGGCCGAAACAGGCGCAGTATCTGACGCTCCAGTTGGTGAGCCTGTACGCGCGACTTATCGAAAACGCGAGTTTCCGCCAGCGCTATGCCAGTTGCGCCATGCTGACCCTGGGCGGCGATGCTGGCGACCTGGGCAATGAGCGTTTGGTGGCCCTTGATGCGAATGGCCTGGTCCTCGGAGCCAACCGCGCGGCTTTTGTGGCGGCCGGCCAAGAGCGCGCGCTGCTGGGGACGGCGGTTCAGGATGTCCTGTCCATGTCACTCGATGAGCTGATCACCTTGACTCATGGAGGTCAGCGTAGCGCGATTCTGCGGCTGGCCGGTGGGCCGGGGTTGGAGGTCACGCTGCGTATGCCGGCCACCGCCCCTCGGCGCGCCAGGAACGAGCGCGGCTCGCGTGTCGTTTCGACAGAGCCATCGCTTGATCAATTGGCAGGGGAGGATCCTGGCCTGCAACGCTCCGTCCTGACGCTGCGGCGTGTGCTCGATCGCGACATTGCACTGTTGCTAACGGGCGAGACGGGCACCGGCAAGGAAGCGTTTGCACGGGCGATCCATCAGGCCAGCGTGCGCGCCGGTGGACCTTTCGTGGCGCTAAATTGTGCGGCGATCCCGGAGTCACTGATCGAGAGCGAGCTGTTCGGCTATCGCGCCGGTACCTTTACCGGTGCCAGCCGACAGGGGATGAAGGGCAAGCTGGAACAGGCCAATGGCGGGACGCTGTTCCTCGATGAGATTGGCGACATGCCGGCGCATCTGCAGACGCGGTTGCTGCGGGTGCTGGCCGAGCGGGAGCTGGTGCCGCTCGGCGCGGCAACCCCGGTGTCGCTTAACGTGCAGCTGGTGTGTGCGACGCACCGCGACCTGCCAGCCATGGTAGAGGCGGGCGACTTCCGTGAGGACCTGTACTACCGCCTCAACGGGCTGACGGTCAGGCTGCCTGCCCTGCGCGATCGGGCGGATCGCGCGGGGCTTATCCGTCGCGTTCTGCAACGTGAGGCCGGGGCCGAGCATGTCGAGCTCACCGCCGAGGCAATGGAGCGTTTGGCCGCTTACGGCTGGCCGGGCAATGTGCGCCAGCTGATCAATGTGCTGCGCTGCGCGGTCGCGCTGGCCGATGACGGGATGATCGGGCTCGATTGCCTGCCGCCGGAGGTTATGTCGGTGCGCGTCGATCAGTCGACAGTGAGGAAGTCGCTGGAGACGACCCGAGACGCTGCCGAAGCGGCCCATCTGCAAGCGACACTTGAGCAGCACGGCGGCAACGTCACGTCGGCCGCCCGCTCCCTTGGCATCAACCGCGCCACCTTTTATCGCAAGCTACACCGTTACGGCCTGACCGCGCGGCGCACGTAGGTCTCGCATGCGACTTGAAGTGTTCGGTGGGCCGGATGACCACTCGGCCGAATAGCAAGAACCCCGCCGCGGCGGGGTTCTTGTTCCTCTCAACTCACTCAGCTTTGCACATACACCGCATGGGTATGGGTGTACTCGTACAGGCCATGCTTGCCGTCCGCACCCCCGATACCGGATTTGCGCACCCCCGCGTGGAAGCCCTGCATCGCCTCGAAGTTCTCGCGGTTGATGTAGGTCTCTCCGAAGTCCAGGCCAGCGGCCGCCTTCAGCGCGGTTGACAGATCACGGGTGTAGATCGAGGAGGTCAGGCCGTACTCGCAGTCATTGGCCAGGGCGATGGCTTCGTCCAGGTCGTCGATGATCTGCACTGGCAGCACCGGACCGAAGACTTCCTTACGCATGATTTCCATGTCGTGGGTACAGTTGGCGAGCAGCGTCGGCTGGTAGTGGAAGCCCTTGCCCAGATCCGCCACCGCGCCACCGGTGACAAGCTGCGCGCCCTGGCTCTGGGCGGTACGGACCATCTGCTCGACCTTGCGTAGCCCGGCCTCGTTGATTAGCGGGCCCATCTCTACGTCCGCTTGGGCGATGGGATCGCCGTAGCGCGTCTCGGCCAGCGCGCCGGCGATGCGCTCGATGAACTGCTCAGCTACGCCGCGCTGCACATAGACACGCTCGGCGCAGTTGCAGACCTGACCGGTATTGATGATGCGGGATGCGCGAATCGCGGTGACGGCAAGGTCCAGGTCTGCATCGTTCATCACGATTGCCGGCGCCTTGCCGCCCAGCTCCAGGTTGAGTTTGGTGACGTTCTGCGCCGCGGCAGCCATGATCCGCTGGCCTGTGCCGACGCTGCCGGTAAAGCTGATCATGTCGATCTTGTCGCTGCTAGTCAGAGCGCTGCCGACGCCGGCGCCGCTGCCGCAGACCACGTTGAAAACGCCCTTGGGCAGGTCGGTCTCGGCCACCAGCTTGGCGAATTCGAAGCAGTTGTTGGGGGTCTCCTCGCTGGGCTTGATGACGATGGTGTTGCCGGTCACCAGTGCCGGCGCCATCTTCCGGGCAATCAGAAAGAACGGGAAGTTCCACGGCAGAATGCCCGCCACCACGCCCAGCGGCTTGCGAAACAAGAAGATGTTCTCGCCCGGTCGGTCGCTGGTGATGATCTCGCCTTCGATGCGGCGCGCCCACTCGGCCATGTAGTCGAGGTAGTCGGCGGTGAAGTTCACTTCCACCAGCGCCAGGCTCTGGACTTTGCCGCCTTCCTCGGTAATGACGCGGGCCAGGCGCTCGGCGTGCTGGCGGATCTTGCTGGCAATGGCGCGCAAGTAACCGGCGCGCTCGATGGCTGGCTTCTGGCTCCAGCCTTTCTGCGCGGCGCGGGCAGCGGCGATGGCGCGCTCGGCGGTCGCGGCGTCAGATTCGGGAACCTTGGAAAGCACCGCACCGTTCGCGGGATTGCGCACCTCGATAAGGTTGTCGCAGTCGACGAAGGCGCCGTCGATGTAGTTCTGGTAGGTGATTGCGTCAGTCATGTCTGTCTCCTGAGGGTCAGTTGCTGGCCGTTTTCTGGGTCGGCTGCGGCAGGTCGTTCGGGCCGTGCTCGATGCGGTCGTGGGCACGCTTGATCAGGTATTGATGGATCTGCTCCATCTGCTCTCGATCAAAGGCCTCGGTAAAGGACGGCATGCCATCAGGGATGCGCGCGCCGTGAAGAATGCCGAGGAACTGCTCATGCGTTTCCGGGGTGAGCATGCGCAGGTCCGGCAGCACGCCGCCGCTGACGGCGTGAATGCCGTGACACTGGGAGCAGTAGCCGTCGTAGAGCTTGGCGCCGGCTTCAACGGTGGCCGCATCGGCAGTCAGTGGTGGTGGCATGGGCGCATCCTCACGCGGGGCTGGTTCCTGCAATTGAGCCGTGCCGCCGAGTTTGTAGGTCAGCACCTGTGCATAGGGCTGCACACCGGCGCGCAGCGACAGGGCGCCAGCAAAGGTGGAAAAGGCCCCGCCCCAGCCGGCCATAAAGGTCACGTACTGCTCGCCGTCCACGCTGTAGGTGATGGGGGCGGCCATCACACCGCTCGCAGCAGGCTGCTCCCAGAGCTTCTTGCCGGTGTCGGCGGCATAGGCAATGACGCGGCCGTCGGCGCTGCCCTCGAACACCAGGTTGCCGGCGGTGCTCAGGGTGCCGCCGTTGAAGATGGTGACGTAGGGCACTTCCCAGGCCTGTTGCTGCTTGACCGGGTCCCAGGCAATCAGCTTGCCGGACCAGGTGTCGGCGTACTTGCCGAGACCTTCCGGATCCTCCGGCATCATTCCGGTCTTCAGACCCAGCTGGTACATGCTCTTGAACTTGTTGCGCGCCGGTGCATCCGGCACGTGCTCATACCAGGCCGACATGATGTGAGCCGGGATATAGACCAGCCGGTGTCAGGGTTGTAGGACATGGGGTGCCAGTCATGCGCACCCCAGAAGCCGGGCTGGACCAGCTTGGCCTTTTTCTCACCCTTCCAGTAAGCGGCGGCTTCGTCGTCGACGATCGGGCGGCCGGTCTTTAGATCCACACCCTTGGCCCAGTTGATCGGCACGATGTTCTCGGCTGATAGAAGCTCACCCGTGGCCCGATCAATGACGTAGAAGAAGCCGTTCTTTGGCGCCTGCATCAGCACCTTGCGCTATTGGCCCTTGATCTCCAGGTCAGCCAGGATCATGTGCTGGGTGGCGGTGTAGTCCCATGCATCACCGGGCGTAGTCTGGTAATGCCAGACGTATTCGCCGGTGTCGGCGTTGACCGCGACGATGGAGGAGAGGAAGAGGTTGTCGCCTTTGCCCTCGCTGCGCCAGATCGGGTCCCACAGCGAGCCATTGCCGACGCCGATGTACAGCAGGTTCAGTTCCGGGTCGTAGGCAAAGGAATCCCACGCGGTACCGCCACCGCCTTGTTCGACAAAGGCGCGGCCATGCCAGGTCTTCTTGGCGATTTCCATGCCCTTGCCTTCGGCGGGCTTGTCCGGGTCGCCGGGCACGGTAAAGAAGCGCCAGGCCTGATCACCGGTCTCGGCATCATACGCGGTGACATAGCCGCGCACGCCGAACTCGGCGCCGCCGTTACCAATCACCACCTTGCCATTGACCACTCGTGGGGCGCCGGTGATGGAGTAACTGCGGGACTTGTCGTAGCGGGTATCGACCGACCAGACGCGCTCCCCGGTCTTGGCGTCGATGGCCTCCAAACGCCCGTCCAATACACCCACATAGACTTTACCTTTCCACACGGCAACGCCGCGGTTGATCGCATCGCAGCAGGCCTCACCGGCTCGGGATCGGTCGGATTTCGGGTCGTATTTCCAGATTTCCTTGCCGGTGCGTGCATCGAGCGCATAGACGATGGAGAAGGGGCCCGTGGTGTACATGACGCCGTCGACCACGATGGGCGTAGCTTCCACGCCGCGGTCAATGTCGAGCTTGTAGCTCCAGGCCAGGCCGAGATCGTCGACGTTGGCATCGGTGATCTTCTTCAGCGGACTGAAGCGCTGCTCGCCGTAGTCGCGGCCGTGGCTCATCCAGTTGCCGGGTTCGGCATCGGCATTGGCGATGCGCTTGCCATCAACGTCGGCGGCATGCACTGGCAAAGACAGCAGGGCGGCAAGGGTGGCGCCAAGCAGGGCGGTGGGGCGTCGGCCCGAACAGGGATCAAAATGATTCATCGCAGGCTCTCTCTTGTTATTGGTCTGGCCGCCCCGTGGGGCAGGTGTTTGAGAGAGAGCAACGGTTGTGCCAGTCGTTTAGATTGAGCTGCAATGCCAGGAGTGGCACGGCCTGGCGCGGTCAGAGGTTGCAGCGGATGATGCGGCCTGTCGCAGCCGGACCGTTGCACCGCTGCGACAACTGTCGCATCTCTGCGACAGAGATGCTGGCCCGCAGGCCTGGCATTCCGGGGCTGGTTTAGAAGCTGCGATTCAGCATGGCCCGCCAAGGCGGCATGGCTGGCGGCCAGCGGGCTGTTCCGGCGGTGCAAACGACACAGGGTGATGTCTCAAGGCTCGTTTGGCATGTGCGTTGCGTGATGACGCGAAGCCATAGGCAGAGTTTTACGCATCGGAACCGTTCAGTAGTTTGGAAACGCGTTCCGGTTCGCCTGGTCCCAAGACTGCCCGATTCTTTGTCCTGGAAAGCGTCCCTGGCCCTCGAGCCGTTCGCCTGGCAACGGAGCCCATCGGCGACAAAGCCATTCAACAACAAGGTTTAACCATGTATCGACTGTTTCTTGCCGGATCGCTCTCGTTGACTACCGGACCCTTGCTCGCGCAGACAACTGAACCGCTTGCACTCGACCCCTTGGTGGTTAGTTCGCCCCGGGCGGAGTCCGACTGGTTTACCTTGCCGATGGCGGTGTCGGCCGTGACGGCGCGGGACCAGCCGGGCGAACAGTTGCTCAGCCTCGACAGCCTGTTTGGGCCTGTGCCGGGCGCATCTTCGCAGAGCCGCTACAACCTGGCCCAGGGCATGCGCTTGTCGATTCGTGGCTTCGGTTCCCGTTCCAGCTTTGGCGTTCGCGGGGTGCGGGTGCTGGTCGATGGGGTGCCCTTGACCATGCCTGACGGGCAAACCGAAATGGATGGGCTGGACACTGCACTGGTGGAGCGAATCGAGGTGATCCGCGGGCCCTCGTCGACCATCTACGGCAATGCCGCCGGTGGCGTTCTGGCGATCGAGACGCGACAACCGGGCGACACGCCGCTCACACAGGTGGAGGTGACCGGGGGCGAACTGGGCTATCGCCGCCTGCGTGCGGAAACCAGCGGCAGCGCCGGATCGCTGGGCGCCTTGCTCGCGGTCAACGCAACCCAGCTCGATGGGTACCGCTCGCACGGTACCGCCGAAACCAACCACCTCACCGGCAAGCTGCGTTGGCAGGCGCAGGGCGGGACGCTCGGGCTCACCCTGCATGCGATCGACAACCGTGCCGAAGATCCCGGTGGGCTGACCCTGGATCAGGTCCGGACCGATCGTTCCCAGGCGCGGCCCCAGAGTCTTCAGTTCGATTCGGACGAGACCGTCCAGCAGCAGCGTCTCTCGGTGGTCTGGGATGGGCAGGCCGCAGGCGGCGATACCTACCAGTTGCGCAGCTATTATGGCCAGCGCAAGTTCAGCAACCGTCTACCGCTGCGGGCCAATGGTCAGACAGCCTATGACCGCTGGTTCGCCGGGGTGGGCGCCCAGCGCACCTTTCACCATGAGCTGGCCGGCCTGCCTCATCAGCTGACCGTCGGGATGGACCTGGAAAGTCAACGGGATGAGCGATCCCGAAACGGCAACCTGCCGGGCGGCATCACCGGCGCGCTGACTCAGCGTCAGCGCGAAACTGCGGACAGCCGGGGTGTGTTTATCGAGGATCAGGTGAACCTGGGCGATGCCTGGCTGCTCACCGCAGGCGTGCGCTATGACAGCGTGCGGCTCGAGGCGAAGGACCGCTATCTGAGCGACGGCGATGCCTCTGGCGAGCGCAACCTAGAAGACTGGAACTACAGCCTCGGGCTGAGCCGGCAACTGGATGCTCATCATGTCGCGTACGTGCGGTATGCGACATCGTTCGAGACGCCGACAATCAACGAACTGGCCAACCCAACCGGGGGCGGCTTCGATCCATCACTCAGTCCGGCACGGGCGGTCAACCGCGAGATAGGCTTCAAGGGGGAACACTCTGGTTTGCGCTACGAAGCGGTGCTCTACAGCATGCACATTGAAGACGAGCTGGTTCCGAAAGTCGACGGACGCACCTTCTACACAAACGCGGGCCGCTCCAGCCGCGACGGTATCGAGCTCAGCGGGGATTGGTTGCTGGGACGCTATTGGCGATTGACCGGTGCATGGACGTACAACCGCTATCGTTTCGACCAGTTTCAGGGCTATGACGGCAACCGCATTCCGGGCATTCCCAAACAGAGCCTGTTCGCCGAGGTCAGCTATGACCGTGACGAATGGTATGCACGGGTCAACGTCAACGCCTTTGACCAGCAGTACGCGGATAACGCCAATCTCGCCCGCGTACCCGGCTACGCGGTAACCAACGCCCGCCTGGGCTGGCGACTGGCGTGGGGCGATCAGCGGTTGGAGCCATACATCGGCATCGACAACCTGCTGGATCGCGACTACTACGACAACCTGCGAATAAACGATAACTTCGGTCGTTATTACGAGCCTGCTCCAGGCCGCACGATTTATGCAGGCGGAAAATTGACTTTTGAATGACGACTGGCGTTCAACGATGCGCTCTTGGTCAGACGCCGTTGGTTTCATGCCGGAGGCGGGCGTATCGACGGTTCCACATAACCTCGCGCTATTGCGAAATGCCGTCGTAGCATCGCGCATTGACAGCGGGGCGTACCGGTCCCGCATCGTGAAGCCACTCCACGTCAGCCGTTCAAACGTGGCAACGAGCCAAGTTCAACGAGCGAGATGTCGATCGCACCGCCTCCTGAAGTGATCGTGGTTGCGCTCGTCCTCCACTCGCGAGCGTCTGCAACGGGTCATCGTTTTCGTTCCAGACCGAGAATGAGAGCCAGGCCGGGTAATCAGCGTCATGGTTAGCGGCTGCCGCCTGGATCAGCGGGCCGCGTACCAGTGGCTGCCTAGCCTCGCAACGATCTGCGATATGTGCCGGCTTCTTCGACTCAGCGGCGCGCAAGGCCGGGCTTTCGAGGGGGAAGGGGTGCGGCTAACTTCGAGGTAGCGGTGTGCGGCGAGCGTACTTCGTTTGCAAGATCGCCGAGGCTTCGTTGTACGCAGCCTGGAAGGAGTCGCTGCCAACCCAGTTCACGGCCGTGTCTGCGTCTTCATCATGGAAGAGTGCGCGGTAGACGATCAGCAAGCCCATCATGAAGTCGACGGCAGCCTCATCCGCTTGCTCGGCGACCACCAGTTCGAGCACTGGATACTGTAGAAACACCAAGCACATCGCTAACAGGCTGATATTTTCGCCGATCCTCATAGCCTGGAATAAATCGTCGAAGTCCGCCGGGTCGAAACCGTTTTCTTCTATGTCGTTGAAATCGAAGGTACTGAGATCGATTTCGACATCATCGAATGGCTCATTGATCAGTGGATTGGCCAGAAGAGGGTGAAGAACATTGGCCTTGGCCTTGGCGTTACCCGAACGATTCTGCTTGGCCTTTGCTTTGGCCCGATGGGCACGCTTCTGTTGTTTATCTGATGACGCCATCGCGGTGATTTCCTCGTTCGATGCAGCCATCTTCATGGCCCAAACTTAATGGGCGCAAATTGTACTCAGTCTGGGCTGGGTTCGTCGGGGAAATGGAGGTTTCCGTACGCTCAATGTCCGCACTCGGCCAATAGCGGGCGCTCAGGCTAGGTCAAACCAACTCCTGCGTTCGAGGACGCACAGAATATACGTCTCGACTATTGATATTTAGTTCGGCTTCCTCGCCACCAGAGCAGCCGGTCGCCAGTGGTGCTTCTAACCAAACGTCAGTATCATCAGTCGATGGGTCAGCGGACAATGCAAGCCGGGCGCCATATAGAGATGCATCCCAGCACGGCCAATTTGGCATCTTGCTCCCCTATGATCATGCGTATGCAGGTTTGGCCTGTTCACTCGCCAGCGCAACTGCGTCTGCGCCAGCCGCAATGCGTATCGGCGAGGTTGAGTCATTGGCTGCACGCCATACCGCTTCAGCGACGTCTTGGGATTCCGTGACCAGGGTTGATTGCGACCATTCAGCAAACACCTGTTCTGCCAGATCGGCGTAAGCGTCCGGAATGCTGCCTTGCATCCGTGGCTGTGCATTTTTACCGAAGTCCGTCGCGGGAGCGCGTCCCGGCAGCACCAGACTCATCCGGACATTGAACGGTTCAAGCTCAAGCGCGAGGGACTCGGTGAAGGCATTCACTGCGGCCTTGGTTGCGGTATAGACGCTGAGTAGGGGTAGGGAGGTTATCGTGACGCTTGAGGTGACGTTGACGACAACCCCGGCTTTGCGCTCGCGAAACTGCGGCAGCACCGCCTGAATCATCGCCATTGTGCCAAAGGTGTTGGTCTCAAAGAGGTCACGGACCACCTGCATCGAGCAGCCTTCAAGCGCGCCTAACAAACCAATGCCGGCATTGTTGACGAGCACATCGATTGGTCCGGCAGCCTGTACCGCCTGTTGGATGCTGATTGGATCGGTCACGTCCAGAGCAAGCACGCGCAGATGCTCGGACGCTTTAAGAAGCCCGTCTTCAGGCGTGCGCATCGTCGCGATGACCTTCCAGCCACGCTCGAGAAAATAATGAGCGGTGGCCAGCCCAAAGCCAGAAGAGCATCCGGTGATCATTACAGTTTTCATTCGCGGTTTCCTCCAGGTGGTTGACTGACTGCAACGATAGGCTGTCGAGCTCGGACTTAATATCATCTATAGTCCGTTTATCTTTAGCCGGAGTCCGCCATGCTTGATCCACTCGCGGAGGTGGTGACCCTGCTGCAACCGGGCGCCTCGTTTTCCAAGATTGTCAGTGGTGCCGGTGCCTGGCGTGTGCGCCGGTCGGTGTACGGCCAGCCCTTTTACTGCGCGATTCTTGAAGGTGGATGTCGGCTTTCGGTCACCGAGCAGCCATCAATAACCTTGCAGGCAGGCGACTTTGTGCTGATCCCGGCAGCTTACGACTTCGCAATGATGAGTCTTCAGCCGATGGCAGCCGAGGACGCCGATACCCTTCCTGTCGAGGTGCGGCCACGCGACATTTACATCGGCACGCCAGACATGCCGACCGACGTTCAATTGTTGGCTGGCCACTGCACGTTCGGTTCGCCAGACGCCGCGCTACTCGTGTCGCTGTTACCCCAGCTGATACATGTTCGCGGCGAACGCCGGCTTGCAACACTGGTAGAACTGGTTACGGAGGAAGCGCGCGGGCAGCGGCCGGCGCGGGATGTCATCCTGGCACATCTGCTGGAAGTGCTGTTCATCGAAGCCCTGCGCGCCTCTGCGATCGAGGATGCGCCGCCCGGCCTCATACGCGGACTCGGTGACGAACGTTTGGCTGTAGCGATACGCCGAATGCATGAGCAACCGAGCCAAACCTGGACGGTGGCGCGGCTCGCCAAGGAAGCTGCGCTCTCGCGCACCATCTTTTTCGAACGCTTCAAAGAGGCATTGGGCATGCCCCCCATGGCGTATTTACTTGCGTGGCGAATGGCTCTGGCCAAAAAACTGCTGCGTGGCCGGGACGATAGCGTTTCGGAGATTGCGCAGCGGATCGGTTACAGCTCGGTGAGCGCTTTCAGTGTTGCGTTTACACGCTATACAGGGCTTACACCTAGTCGCTATTCACGAGAAGGGGATCTTGTTGAGAAGTGAAGTGCCCACCCGTGCACCACGTCGAACGGCTGCTAGTTGGAGTCGCATGGCCACGCATCCGTCATAGCGGGTATTACAACTCAAGGTCCGATAGACCCGGATGATCATCAGGCCGACGTCCAAGCGGCCAACGGAATTTCCGATCCGCCTCGGTGATGGGCAGGTCGTTAATGCGCGCGAATCGACGTCGATACGGCTTCGCAGGATTTTCCGCATTACCAAGAGCTAACCAATCTTGCAAACGGCAGCTTTTGGCCGAAAGCGGCCACTGCTGCGACAAGCGAAGCGCCTATAACGGGAAGTCAGGATTCACGACGTAGCCCTGGCTCGTGTCTTCACGATGGCAAGGAGAATACCTGCGGAGATCGCAAGTACCCCGGCTATGAGACTGGTGCTCAAGGTCTCACCGAGCCAGAACATCGAACTCATCAAGCCCACCAGGGGTACGCCCAGCATGGCCAGTGACATGCTGGTCGCCGGCAACCACATGCTTGCAGCGTTCACGGCGCAGAAGCAGAAGGCAGTAGCCAGCGGGCCGACGAACAGGATGATCTGCCAGAACGCCACCGAGCCATCGCCTGTGAACGGCCCTTCGACGATTCGTGCGAGTGCCAGCAAAGGAACCGTAGCGACGAGCATTTGCCAGGGAGCGAGCTGGTAGGCCGTGGCGCGAACCTTTGCGTAGCGCAGATGCAGGATGCACAGCGCCCAGCAAGCCGAGGCGATGAGCAACATCAGGTTGGCGCGCACCAGGTTCGCATTGTTCCAGTCAAGCGCCAGCGGATTGAACAAGACGGCTACGCCGAACATGCCGAGGGCGGCGCCGAGGAGCTGATGGGGGGCCAGCCGCTCACGAAAGACGAGCACTGCCAGTGGCGTCACCCACAGCGGGGTGGTGTAGGCGAGTACGGCCGAGCGACCCGCCGGGATCTCGGTCATGGCCAGCGCGCCGAGCAGTGTGAAGGCGAGCATCTGCAGGAGTCCGACACTAAGCAGGAGCGGCACGTCGCGCCGACTGGGTCGATAGAGGGTGCCGGTTAGCAGCTGCAGGAAGAACAGGCACAAGCCGCCCAGCGCAAAGCGGCTGGCGGAGAACCAAACGGGTGTGACGTGACCAAGTCCTGCCTTCATCACCGGCCAGTTGGCGCCCCACACCAGAATCGCCATGAGCAACAGCACCATGCCCTTGAGTCGAGGCGTCAATAAGGTACGGCTGGATACCGGGGTGTTTCGTGCTCCGGTAGTCAGGCTGTGCGGGCAGGTCATCACCGTGGCCTCCAATCGACATTCGTGTTGGGAACAGCCTAAGGGGACCGAAGCGGAGAAGCTTTCCTAAATAGCCTGGATGAATTCTAATTTGCAGGAAAATATTCTTGTGTGTTGAGCTTTTGGAGAATATTCGACATGCGTAAATTGGATCGGACCGACATCGGCATTCTCAACCGACTGCAAGAGGATGCCCGCGTCACGAATGCTGAGCTGGCGCGCGCAGTCAATCTTTCGTCAACGCCATGCTTCAACCGGGTCAAGGCCATGGAGGAGCTGGGGCTGATTCGGCAGCAGGTCACGCTGCTGGCTCCTGAGCTGCTGGGGCTCAACGTCAACGTATTCATTCACGTCAGCCTGGAGAAGCAGGTGGTCGATGCACTGGCGCGTTTCGAGAGTGCCATCGCCGAACGCCCGGAGGTGATGGAATGCTATTTGATGACAGGGGACGCCGATTACCTGCTCCGCGTGCTGGTGCCTGATATCCAGGCGCTGGAGCGCTTCATCCTCGATCACCTGACCAAAATTCCCGGCGTCGCGAACATTCGCTCCAGCTTCGCGCTGAAGCAGGTGCGCTACAAGACGGCGCTGCCGTTGCCACCCAACGGGTTGGTCGTCGGATGATACGGGTTTCGTAGGTGGGGTAGTTCATTCGGCAGTACGAGGAAAAAGCCTGCCGCTGCGAGTCAGTGCTCGCTCGTTAACTTGCCTGTGTCGCGCTGAGCCACTCGCGTGGGCTTTTGCCAATCTTGCGGCGAAAGGCACGCGACAGAGCCGAGGGGTTTTCGTAGCCGACTTCATCGGCGATGAGTGCATCGGCCGACCCTCCCGCAGACGCTTTTGAACCAGGCTCACCCGCCAGCCAAGCAGGTAGTCAGCCGGTGTGCTGCCTACGATTTCATGGAACCGCGCAGCGAAACCGGCCCGGGACATATTGCAAGCCTGCGCAAGGGTTTCCACCGACCAGGCCTGGTGCGGTGCGTCGTGCATCAGGGTGAGGGCGCGGGCCAGCCGCGGATCGGCAAGGCCGGCCATAAGGCCGGTGGACAGGCTGCGGGTCGCCAGCAGATGACGAAGCAGCTGAATGAGCATCAGCTCAAACAGTCGGTTCAGCACGGCGAATCGTCCGCACTCCTCATTGAACGCTTCCTGAAACAGCCACTCTAGGTTGACGGCAAGGTTCGGTAGCTGCGACAGCGGCAGCAGCAAGTGACCCGGCAAGGCGAGGGTCAGCGGGTTGTCGGTACCACCGTCGAACGTCAACGAGGCGCAGACCAGTTCCGCGTGATCGGCAGTGTCGGCGATCAGAGCGTGCGGTGCCGGGCTTGGAAACAGGATCAGCGTAGGCTCTACGATTTCGTAGACCTGTAACCGCTCGGCCTGGATACGCACCCGTCCGGCGCGCAGCAGGTGTAAGTGGCCCTGGTGATCCTGCCCATCATATTCGGCAGTGCCACACAGACCGCCGCTGTAATAGGTAGTGGCGTGCAGGCGGAAATGGGTGAGCAGAGCGGACAAGCGGTCCATGTGACCTCATAGGTTTGGACGATCTGCAGCATAAGTTCGACGATCAGCCGCCATTCGAAAAGCCCTTTTGCTGATTATGTGCTCGAGGCTGACGCACAAGCCCAGCCACCCCGAACTTAGGAGAACCACCATGAGCCGCATTACCCCTGTATCGATCGAACACGCCCCTGATGCCGCGCGCCCGTTGCTGTCTGGCATTCAGAAAAGCCTTGGCAGTGTGCCTAACGCCTTTCGTACCTTGGCTCACGCGCCGGCTGCGCTGGGCGGCTACCTTGCGCTCTCTCAAGCGCTTGGCAAAAACTCCCTCAGCGCACGCCAACGTGAGACCGTTGCGCTGGCGACTTCGGAGGTGAACGGTTGCGACTACTGCCTCGCCGCGCACGCCCTGTTTGGCCGCAAGGCGGGCCTTGACGATTCCGCCATCGAGCTTGCGCGGCGCGGCAGTCTGGACGCGGTTGCAACATTTGCCCGGCAGGTGACTGAAAGCCGCGGGCAGGTCAGCGACGAACAATTGGCCGAGGCGCGGGCGGCGGGGCTGAGCGATGCTCAGATAGTCGACATCGTGGCGCAGATTGCCCTGATGACACTGACCAACTACCTCAACAATGTTGCCCAGACAGACGTCGACTTTCCGGCAGTCCAGCCCCTTACCGAGGAGTGAAAGCATGAACGCTACGCTTTATACCACTCGCGGCTGCCCCTACTGCATCCAAGCCAAAGCGCTGTTATCCCGCCGAGGAGTTAACGTCACGGAGATCGATGTCGGAGCCAGCCCCGATCAGCGCGCCGCGCTGATCGCCCGGACCGGCCGGCGTACGGTGCCGCAGATCTATGTCGAGGGTAACCATGTCGGAGGCTTTGATGACTTGGTGGCCTTCGACAGGATTGGCGGCCTTAAAACGGCGGATACCAGATCCGATAGCGTATCGGGTGCATGAGACGGGTGGGCGGCTGTCGCCGGGTCGGCGCGCCGCTTCGAAACCCTCGTTCAGGCAGGTTCAGATCGGCCTGATGCATTTGTCTCGATCTGAACCTGGCTGAACTATTCCTTCTCATGTGCTGCTGGCAGGTCACCATTTTCACAAGATTGGTGAAAGTCATTATTCAGCGGTGCGCTTTATCCCTGTCCAACCTCACCGGGATCATAGCGGTGCTTCTCAAACCTACTCTAACTAGCACCTCAGAGGTTCCACCATGACTTCACTGGCAGTAGCTCGATCGCACTATTCGATACGGAGATTTGATCCAAGTAGAACAATCGAGCGGCCAGTCCTCAATGAACTACTCGATGCGCTTCGCTATTGTCCCTCCCCAACCAATCTTCAACCCTGGCGTTTCTTGATTGCTGAAAGCGCGGTGACCAAAGCGCAGCTTGCAGATGCAGCCAAACAGGTCGATGCCAATAAGGATCTCGAGCTGCTCGATGCCTCTCATTTCATATTGCTCTGCAGACTTTCCGACATGAGTGACTCGCACCTCCAGGCTTTACTGGCGCAGGAGGCTGCGGAGGGGCGCTTTTCAGACGACAGCGCTCAGGTCGCTCAGCATCACGCCCGTGCACGTCGAATCAACCTGCACCGTTATGAGCGCAAGGATTTGGCCCATTGGATGGATAAGCACGTCTATCTCGCCCTTGGCTCTCTTATCTCCCGCGCGGCGGCGCTGGGCATTGACGCCGTACCCATGGAGCATTTCGATCAGGCCTCGGTCGATGCAGCCTTTCAATTGCCACAACAAGGGCTGACCGGCGTGCTCTTGGTCGCGTTGGGCTATCGCAGTCGTGACAACGGAGACGGTTCTGTAAAGTCGCGCTTGCCCGCTGAGCGAATATTCATGTTTCGCTGATGGCGGGGGGATATGCCTGGCAGATGGGCATGCATCGCTGATATCGCGG
This sequence comes from Stutzerimonas stutzeri, assembly GCF_051028275.1. Classification (GTDB taxonomy): domain Bacteria; phylum Pseudomonadota; class Gammaproteobacteria; order Pseudomonadales; family Pseudomonadaceae; genus Stutzerimonas; species Stutzerimonas stutzeri_AS. The sequence goes on along the minus strand of NZ_CP069269.1, from coordinate 2,289,033 downwards.
CGAAGTTGCTTTGCCAAATAGGGTGCAAACGCAGCAAGCCCAGACCGTATTGCGCCGACAGGCTTCAGCAACAGCGCTACTGCGGTCGCGTAGTAAACCCGTCCGGGCGCTCATGCTTTTCGATAGCGGGGCGGCCACTCGCTTGGCAATTTGAGGCGAAGCGGCCTGATCCTATCCGCTTCTCATCGATCAGTTTGCCAGGCCCCAAGCGATCGGCATGCACCTGGGTTTCCAGTAACCGTTGAAGCTGTGGCCCCCTGGACTGGATAAGCTTTCGATCTCATCCTTTTCGCGCAGCTAGCGGTTTTCATCCCCTGCGCTCGACGGGGTATGGCCGACCAGCATTTCTATCCTCTGTATGACGCTTGGCAGCTCGTGAATTTGCTGGGCACGCATGTCTGCAGCGTTTGATTGACTCGGAACTGAGTTGACGTTTCGCTGAGTGGCCTGGTTCATCGTATTGGGCAATGCCTGCTTGTGCTCGCCTTAAAAACGATTTCCCGCGGACCTAGCGGTATCAAACCGGCATTTTTCGCACATCTCTCCTGACGGCCTGAGGTGGCACGCCGAATCCCCGCACGAAAACCTCGCGCATATGGCGTCGGTCGCGAAAACCCGTTTCGCGTGCAATGACGTCGAGGCTATGGCGGCTTTGTTCGACCATCAGGCGCGCGGCTTCCAGCCGCAGGCTTTCGATCGCCTTGGCAGGGGATTGGCCTGTCTCGGCCGTGAACACGCGGGTGAACTGCCTCGGGCTGAGATGCACATGCTCGGCCAGGTCTTCGACGGTTAGTGGGCGATTGAGGTTCTGCCGGGCAAAGTTCAGTGCCTGTTGAATACGATCAGACTTCGGAGCCAGCGCCAGCATTTCCGAGTGCTGTGACTGACCGCCGGAACGGCGCTGGTACATCACCAGCTTACGCGCGACGGACCGCGCCGCCTCGGCACCAAGATCCTTTTCCACCATGCCAAGGGCCAGATCGAGCCCCGCGGTCATGCCCGCCGACGTCCAGACCGAGCCATCGATGATGTAGATGCGGTCCTCTTCGACATGAACCGCTGGATGGCGGCTTTGCATCTCCCGAGCGTAGGCCCAGTGCGTGGTCGCCCGTTTGCCGTCCAGCAAGCCGGCCTGCGCAAGCACGAACCCTCCCGTGCATACGCCAGCCGTGCGGCGAGCCTGGGCGCCGGCCAGGCGGACGAAAGCCAGCACGTCCGGGTCGGGTGGGTTGTTGAGTGGATCATTGACGCCCACGACCATCCAGGTGTCGGCGTGGCCGGGCGCCTGAAAGGCGCGGGTTTCGATGCAGATACCCAGAGACGAGCGAACCGGCTGGCCTGACGCCGAGAAGTTTTCGATCACATAAAACGGCTCGCCAGCCACCACATTCGCAAACTCGAACACCGTCTGGGTGGCGAGCGACATGATCTGGAAGCCGTCCGCCAAGAGATAACCGATGCGATGCATGGTGAATCCTCAATGTCCTAAAACACGAACATAAACGTCATTTGCGACATTGGCTAGCCCCGGCATGATGGCTCCACCTGAACGACAGACCCTGGAGCTCACCATGAACCACCCAAACGCAGGAACAGCCCTCATCACCGGCGCGTCGTCCGGCATCGGCGCGATTTACGCCGACCGCCTTGCCCGCCGCGGTTACGACCTGATCCTGGTTGCGCGCAACCGTGATCGACTGAACGGCCTGGCCAACCGCATCACCAACGAAACCCGTCGGGTCGTGGAAGTGCTCGACGCCGATCTGGGTGATCGGCGCTCGCTGGCCAAGGTAGAAGCCAAGCTTAAAGAAGATGCCAGCATCACGCTGCTGGTTAACAACGCCGGCATCGGTACCCACACGCCTCTGTTGCAGAGCGATGTGGAGCAGATGAGCCGGATGATCGACCTGAACGTCACCGCCCTGACGCGCCTGAGCTACGCGGCCCTGCCGGGCATGGTTGCCCGCGGCCATGGCGGCATCATCAATATCTCATCGATCGTCAGCATAGCCCCGGAAATTCTCAATGGCGTCTACGGCGGCAGCAAGGCCTTTGTCACCGCGTTCAGCCAATCGCTCAATCACGAACTCGCCGGCCAGGGCATCCAGGTTCAAGCGGTGCTGCCCGGTGCCACCGCAACCGAGTTCTGGGAGATCGGCGGCTTGCCGCTCGAGCATCTGGACCCTGCCATCGTCATGACCGCCGACCAGCTGGTCGATTCCGCGCTGAGCGACTACGACCGCGGCGAGCTGATCTCCATCCCGTCTCTGCATGACATCGAGCAATGGCGCACCTACGAGGCCAGTCGCCGCGCCATGTCCGCCCAGCTGTCGAGCAATACCCCTGCACCCCGTTACTCCACCCACTAAAACCAACTGAAATAGAAGGAAACCTAACCATGAAACTGACTAAAAACACGATCTTCATCACCGGCGGCACCTCTGGCATCGGTCGCGGGCTGGCCGAGGCCTTTCACCGACTTGGCAACCAGGTCATCGTAGCCGGCCGCCGCAAGGCGCTGCTGGACGAGATCGCCGCTGCCAATCCGGGGATCGACACGGTTGAGCTGGACATCAACGACCCGGCCCAGATCAAAGCCGTGGCCGAGCAGGTGATCGCACGGCATCCGGGCCTGAACGTAGTGATCAACAACGCCGGCATCATGCCGTTCGATAACCCGGCATCCGGCGAGCTGGATGACGCCCAGGCGGTCGGGCTGCTGAACACCAACGTGCTCGGCCCGGTACGCGTCAGCGCGGCCTTCGTCGAGCACCTCAAGCGTCAGCCGCAAGCCTGGATCATCAACAACAGCTCGGTGCTGGCTTTCCTGCCCCTGGCCGCGACCGCGCTGTACTCGGCCACCAAGGCGGCCATTCATTCCTACACGCTGTCGCAGCGCTTCGCCCTGCGAGATACCAGCGTCGGGGTTCTGGAAATCGCGCCGCCGTGGGTCGACACCGACCTGATCCACAAGAGCGGCGACCCGCGCGCCATGCCGCTCGATGCCTTCTTGAGCGAGACACTGGCCAAGCTCGAGCACGCGACCACCGAGGTGCTGGTCGACGGCGTGGTGCCGCTGCGGGCCAATGTCGGGCCGAACGAGCACGCCCTTATCAACCAGTTCAATCAGTCGCTGGTGGACAACCCGATCCCTGTCGCCTGAAAAACTGCCGGCCGGCCCCGCACTGGGGCCGGCCGCTTCTGCTCACCACAGGAGCACGACCATGAGCAACTCCATCCCGGCCCAGCCCCTGTTCACATTGCGCCTGCTGAGCCTCGCCTATTTCATCCAGGCCGTCGGCGCCCTGTCGGTGGTCGGCAGCCTGGAAGCGATTTCCCGAGAATGGGCGCTGAGCGCCTCGCAAAGCGCCTACCTGATTACCGTTTTCGGCGTGACCTTCGCGCTCGCAGCGCCGTTGCTGCAGGTCGCGCTGGGGCATCTACCGCGCCGACGGCAGGTGTTGCTCGGGCTTGGGCTGTTCAGCACAGCGTCCATGCTCTTTGCGTTGGCACCCAGCTACAAAGTCTTGTTGGCCTCACGCGTGCTGATGGGGATCGGCGCCGGCTTCATTGGCCCGGTGCTCGGTGCGCTCGGGTCGAACCTTGTCGAGCGGGATCAGCAGGGCAGCGCCATCGCCGTCGTACTGCTCGGGCTGAGCGTCGCGGGACTGGCGGGCATGCCGATCACCGCCTGGCTGGCTCATGTATGGGGCGCACGTAATCTTTTCATGGGCATCGGCCTGGCGGGCCTGGTGACGGCCTTGCTGATTCTCTGGCGCGTGCCGAACAAGGTCGCCGGCGAGCGCGTGGCCTTTCGCAGCATGTTGGGATTGCTGACCGACCCGGGCTCGCTGAGCGCCTTGCTCGTGGTCTTCTTCGTCACCACCGGGGTGTTCTCGACCTACGCCTTTCTCACGCCGATCATCCGCAACGATTACCACGGTAATCCCGCTGACGTCTCATTGGCGCTGACCGTACTGGGCGTGGCCGGCGTGCTTGGCAATCTGTTCGTTACCCGGGCGGCTCGTTACCTGAGCGCGGTGATCATGCTGGTGGCCGGTGTCGGCCTGCTGATGGCTGACATTTTATTTATGTGGATGGCGCCATCGCAGCTCGGCTGGCTGCTGGCAGCACTTGTGCTCTGGGCCTTTGCTACGGACATCGTCTGGCCGACGCAACAACGGCGGATGGTCGAGCTGCGGCCCGAGCAGCGCGGCATTGCGCTTGCCCTGACCGCGTCATTTCTCTTTTGCGGCATCGGGCTCGGTTCGGCGATCGCCGGTTGGGTCTACCCGGCGTACGGCTATGCGGGCCTGCTGGCCTCGTCACTGCTGTCTCTCAGCCTTGCATTGGGCTGCCTGGTGCTCTCGGAACGTCGGGCTCTGCCTGCCTCCGCAGATGCAATGGCGTGACCGAATTTCACGAATACCACTACTTCCTTATCCAACCAGGAGAATTTCTCATGAAGCAAGCAATGGCAATCTTCGCCCTGGTGGCGTCCCTCCTCGGAGGCTGGAAAGGCGCCTACGCCTCCGATGATGTCGATGTCCGTCTGTACCGCCCGGACTGCGGAACCATGCATCTCGGTGATCTAACGCTGATGTCGGATTCCGGCGCCTACAAGGGCCGTTCCTATGACATCGTCGTGTCCTGCTATCTGATCAAGCATGGCGACGACTGGCTGCTCTGGGATACCGGCCTTTCCAAGGACTTCCTGGGCGGCGTGACGAGCGGGAGCTTAAAAATGGAGTTGACCAAGACGCTTGTCGAGCAGCTCGAGGCGCTCGGTCTTTCGCCCAGCGACATCGACATCGTCGCCCTGTCCCACGCCCACTTCGATCATGCTGGGCAGACCGGTGACTTCCCTGAAGCCACGTTGGTTTTGCAGCGCAGCGAGTATGAAGTGTTGCTTCAGGAGAAGGTGGCCAAGGCGCATTTCATCGAGCCCGGGCTGCTGCAGAGCCATGTATCCGATCCCAAGCTGAGCAAGGTCAAGTTGGTCGAAGGGAATCATGACCTCTTTGGGGATGGTCGGGTGAAGATGATCGCATTGCCGGGGCATACCCCAGGCCACATGGCACTGGAGCTGACCTTGCGTAACGCCGGGACAGTGCTGCTGTCCGGCGACCAGTGGCATTTCACTGAGAACAGATTGAGGAATCAGGTCCCGACATTCAACTTCAGCCACGACCAGACACTGGAATCGTCGGAGAAGCTGGAGCAGCTGGCCAGCCGTGAAGGCGTGACCTTCATCATTCAACACGAGCCTGCTGACAACGCACGGTTGCCCGCTCTTCCTGGCTATCTTGACTGAGTGGTCCGCTGGCGTGGGTGGGATGAAGCGGCCTGTATCGCAACGGCTGCGCAGCAGTAACGGCAGTTGCTAGCGGGCGCAGCTCACTCGTCTGGCCGGATAACAGGACCTCCGAACTTCTTAATGTACTGCATCTAGGCCGGCACCATCGTGTGGTTGCCGGTCAGGCTTGACCCCCGAAACAACAACCCTTAGGAGTACTGATTCATGGACACCCCGATCATTGTGGTCGCCACGATTACGCTACAGCCCGGCAGCCGTGAAGTGGCCGAAGCGGCGCTTCGCAAAGCTGTCGCACGAAGCCGCAAGGAACCTGGCTGCGACCAGTACCAGCTGCATGAAGACAGCGAGCGGCCGGACAGGTTGGTCATGATCGAGCGTTGGCGAGACGAGGCGGCGCTACAAGACCATCTTGAAGGGCCGGTCTTCCGAGAGCTGGCCGAAACGCTTGAAGGGCATATCACGCTCGACGTGATGAAGCTGTCGCTGCTGGCTTGAAGCCGTGGCGTCTCGGCCGCCAGAACCGTGGGATGCGCTACGGGTTCTGGCAGCCGCTATTTGGCCTTGCCGTTCAAGCGATCAAACCCGGATCAGACGCGAGAGGCGGCAGCTCCTGTTTCAGCGGATCGAGACGACTGCGCAACAGTGCATGCAATTGCTGAACGGCCGGCGAATATTGCTTGCGATGCGGGCACACCAGGTTAAGCGGTGTGGGCTCGCCTTGATGCTGAGCCAGTAGTATCTCCAGCCGTCCCGCCTCTATGTCGTCGCGTACGTCCAGCCAAGATTTGTAGACAAGTCCTTCCCCCGCAACCGCCAAGCGTCGCACGATGTCGGCGTCGTTGCTGAACAGCGGGCCAGTGACCTGTACCGTATGATCACCTAACCGCCAGCGGTCATGCGCGCGTCCGTTGAGCGAATACAGCAGGCATTGGTGCTGCGCAAGATCGGTGGGCGTTTGGGGCCTGCCGTTACGCTCCAGATAATCTGGAGCACCTACCAGGACACGGCGATTCCAGGGAGCCAGCGACAAGGCTACCCAACTCGCATCGTCAAATACCCCGTAGCGCAGCGCAACGTCCACCGGGTCTCGAAATACGTCGGCCACCTGATCCGATATCAGCAGGCGAAGGCTGAGCGCCGGATGCTGACGGCGGAACTCGGAAAGCCACGGCAGCAGCAGGTTGCGCCCGAGATCCGACGGCGCGGAGACCTGCAGCAAGCCATGCAGCTGGGTGCTTTCCCGGCGCACCCGGTCCTGGCCTTCGCGCAAGGTATCCAGCGCCTCACGGGCAAACGGCAGGTACTGCTCACCTTCGGCGGTCAATCGCAGGCTGCGTGTGGAGCGAGCGAACAGACGGACATCCAGGTCGCGTTCGAGGCGCTTGATCGCCGCAGCCACCTGGCCCGGTAGCAGGCCGACTTCGCGAGCGACGTTGGAGAAACTGCCCAGCGCGGCTGTGCGAACGAAAAGCTGAAGGTCTTCGAACCTAACCATTTTCACACCTGCGATGAAAGTGCTGGCGGATTTTTAGCCTTTTTCAAGAGGTATGGGAAGACGAAGATGCCCGTACGTTTCGCTTATACCTGACCTTCAAGGATTACCCACATGAAAGCTATCGTCTTCACCGAATACGGCCTGCCAATCGACGACCCTCGTGCATTGTTCGACAGTGAGCTGCCAGAACCTACCCCAGGGCCGCACGACCTGCTGGTGCAGGTCAGGGCCATCGCGGTGAACCCGGTCGATACCAAGGTCCGTTCCGGTAAGGGTGCTACCGAGCAGCCTAAAGTGCTCGGCTGGGACGCGGTCGGTGAAGTGCGTGCCGTAGGCGCCGACGTAACGCTGTTCCAGCCCGGCGATGAAGTGTTCTATGCCGGCGCCATCGACCGTCCTGGCAGCTACAGCGAGCTGCACCTGGTCGACGAACGTATTGTCGGGCGCAAGCCGCGCAGCCTGGACGATGCCAGTGCAGCCGCTTTGCCGTTGACGTCGATCACTGCCTGGGAACTGCTGTTCGACCGCCTGGGCATCGACGAGCAGGGTGGAGCAGGACAGAGCCTGATGATCCTGGGTGCCGGCGGCGGCGTGGGTTCGATCCTGACGCAACTGGCCCGCCAGTTGACCGGCCTGAAGGTGATCGGCACCGCTTCGCGCCCGGAAACCCGGGAATGGGTCAGCGCCCTGGGTGCGCATCATGTGATTGACCACAGCCGGCCGCTGGCCGAGCAGCTAAAGGGCATTGGTATCGAGGCGGTGGATCATGTGATCAGCCTCACCCACACCGACAGCTACCTTCCTCAACTGGTTGAGGTGTTGCGGCCCCAGGGCCATCTGGCACTGATCGACGATCCGGCCGTGCTCGATGTGGTGCCGCTCAAGCGCAAGTCGCTGGCGCTGCACTGGGAGCTGATGTTCACCCGCTCGCTGTACGGGACGGACGACTTGATCAAGCAGCATCAGTTGCTCAACCGTGTGGCGGAGCTGATCGACGCCGGTGTGCTGAAGACGACCGTAGGCGAGCATTTCGGACGCATCGAGGCGGCCAACTTGCGGCGTGCCCATGCACTGATCGAAAGCGGCAAGGCCATGGGCAAGATCGTCCTGGAAGGCTTCTGACTTATCCATGCATCAAGCGCCCGCCGCGCGGGCAGGAGACTCATCATGCGCATCGAAAAGCGGTTTCGCCACACGCTGTTGGCCTTGGCGCTCGCCAGTCCAGTCACCTTCGCCACGCAACTCCAGCCTCTGCCTGCCAGCGCTGCGGCAGTTCGGCCGATCGGTGTGATTGACCAGGTATTTGCATTCCATGACGCCATGCCCACCGGCGTAACCGTCAGCGAGACCGGACGTATCTTCGTCAATTTCCCGCGCTGGGGCGACGCCGTGCCTTTCACGGTGGGTGAAATTCGAGACGGCAGGGTCCAGCCATACCCCGATGCAGCCATCAGTACCGAAGATCCGGACGACCCGGCCAAGGGATTCATCAGCGTGCAAAGCGTGGTCGCTGACGGCAAGGGGCGTGTCTGGGTGCTGGACACCGCCGCGCCTGAATTTTCCGCACCGCGTCCTGGTGGCGCGAAGCTGGTCGCCATAGACTTGGCCAGCAACCAGGTGGTCAAGACCCTGGTCTTTCCACCTGAGGTGATCCTGCCGAGCACCTATGTCAACGACATGCGCTTCGACTTCCGGGTGGGCAAGCAAGGCACGGTTTACGTGACCGATTCGTCCGTATCCGGCCCCGGCGGCATCATCGTCATGGACATTGCCAGTGGCAAAGCCAGCCGTCGCCTGAGCGGCGCAGTGCAGACTTCTGTCGACCCGGACTTCGTACCGGTCGTGGAGGGCAGACCGGCACTACTGACCAAAGGCGCCGATGGCAAGCAGAAGGCGCTGGGAGTGGCTTCCGACGGCATCGCTTTGTCCGCAGACGGAAGCGTCCTTTACTTCTCTCCGCTGTCCAGCCGCCATCTGTATGCCGTGTCTACCGCACTATTGCGCGACCCGACCGTGAGCGAGGCACAGTTGCAGGCTGCCGTGCGTGATCTGGGCGAGAAGGGCGCCTCCGATGGGCTAGAGGCGGATGCCGAGGGCGCCGTTTACGCCACTGACTACGAACACAACGGGATTCGTAAGCGCCTGCCCGACGGCACTTGGCAAACCATCGTCCATGACCCGCGGGTGCTCTGGCCGGACACCCTTTCCATCGGCCCGGACGGCTACCTGTATTTCACTGCCAACCAGCTGCATCGCTCGCCTGGCTTCAACGATGGTCGGGACCTGCGTAGCAAACCCTACAGCCTGCTGCGGGTGAAGATTGATGCAGCGCCGGCACCTACGCACTGAGACGGTCTCGGTTTACGCAGCTGCAATCGGAAAACCGTTGACTTCGGACTGTGCCCGAGACGTGCGTCTGCGGGCGAGGTGAAACCATGAAATCGATCATCCGCCTCGGTTACATCGACCTGAGCTTTCATGCGGCCAGTGCCGCCCTGGTGCAGCGCGTACTCGAACGCCACGGCTATGAGGTTCAGGTCAGTGCCGCGCCCCATGAAGACATGTTCCGCCGCTATGGTGCCGGCGCGGTGGACATGCTGGCCTCGGCCTGGCTGCCCACGAGCCATGGCGACTATCTGGCGCCTTATGCCGCGCAAACACGCACGCTCGGCGTGCTGTACCGGCCTTACTGCATCTGGGGCGTGCCGGACTATGTGCCCGTCGACGCGGTACAGAGCGTCGCGGACCTCCTTCGGCCCGAGGTCGCAACACGGATGACGCGGCTGATCCAGGGCATCAATCCCGGCGCCGGCATCAGCCGCTTCTCCAGGGCGATCATCCAGCAATACGGCCTCGATCGGCTCGGCTATCACTTCGAGAACGGTACTCAGGCCGATTGCTTCGTGCGCTACGAACAAGCCCATACACGGCGCGAATGGTGCGTCGTGCCACTGTGGCATCCGCAGTTCCTACATCACTCACACTGCATTCGCCCATTGGACGAACCCCTGGGGCTGCTCGGTGGCCTGGATGACGCAACGCTGATCGTGAGCGAGCCATTTGCCCGGGATATGCCCGCGGCATTGCTCGAGGAACTGAACCGCCTCAGTCCAGGCAACGCAGTCATCAGCGAACTTGATCACTTGATCTGCCGCGGTGGCATGTCAGCGCTGCAAGCCGCCGACGCGTGGCTGGCTCGCAGCGCTTCCCTTTGAAAATCACTATCCGACAGGAGAACCACCAATGGAACTCGCCAGCCTCGCCAAACGTCGCTATACCACCAAGGCCTTCGACGCCAGCCGCAAGATTCCGGAGGCGTCCATCGACGCGTTGCTCGAACAACTGCGCCACAGTCCGTCCTCGGTGAACTCGCAACCCTGGCACTTCGTCATTGCATCTACCGACGAAGGCAAGGCGCGAATCGCCAAGGGAACCGAGGGTGGCTTTGCCTACAACGCACCCAAGGTCCTCAAGGCTTCGCATGTCATCGTACTGTGCAGTCGTAACGACATGACCGAAGAGCACCTGCAGACGCTGCTGGAGCAGGAAGCCCGTGATGGCCGTTTCCACAGCGAGGACGCCAAGTCAGGGCAGGACAATGCCCGCCGCGGCTACGTAGCGCTGCACCGCTATGACCAGAAGGACCTGCAGCATTGGATGGAAAAGCAGACCTATCTTGCGCTGGGGACCCTGCTGCTGGGCGCTGCCGCGCTTGGTCTGGACGCTACGCCAATGGAAGGCTTCGACTTCAAGAAGCTCGACGAGGAGCTGGGGCTGCGGGCACAGGGCCTAACCAGTCTGGTGCTGGTCGCGCTTGGCTATCGTGACGAAGCCGACTTCAACGCCGGCCTACCAAAGTCGCGCCTGCCGGCCGAAAGTGTTTTAACTTACATTTAACAACCTAAAAGATGCTTCTGATTTCCCACAAGCGCCACTCTTGGTTGTAACCCGATTGCACTCGTTGGCCGGTAGCGTCCAGCTAAATACGGTCCCTACTAATAATTGCCTTCGTAGCTGGCGGCTTTCGGCCAAAAGGAGTCATGAGAACTGTCTGGCAAATCTGTAGCGCAACTTCGCCGAATCGTAATCCCAGTGCTCGCGTCGCGGCGCCGTCAGCGGCGTATGGTCAGCCCTATCACCCGCGAAACGACCAGGGCGATGTACATCAGGCCGGCGATTTCTTCGAGCATGACCAACGCGCGGGCGACGGGTCGGATAGGCAGGATGTCACCGAGCCCGACGCCTGACAGTACAGTTACGCTGAGAAACAGGAGTTCAAGCCAGGACCTCGGCTCCTCGGGCTGCAATAGCGCGACGAAACTGCCAGGGGCCAGAATCTGGCAGGCGGCGTAGGCATAAGCGAATGCCCATGCCAACAGCGTGAACGTTGCGCCGACCGCGAATAGCTCGTCCGTCGTGGTTCGCTGATCTTCCATCATATAGCCGATCAGCCCCGCCGCTGCGTAGAAGTAGAACGTTGCTTCGAATACATACAGCACCAGATGCAGGTTCGGCACTGTGGTCAGCTCCGCGACTACCGTGAGCACCAGAATGGCAGCAGCGAGGACGAATGCCACCGAATGAAGCGTCGGGCTGCGATTGACGATGCGCAGTGCCGATACCAGCACGACCACCCCAAACGCACCAAAGGCAGCGCGACCGAGCGGGGTGTTCTCCATGAACGGGTAGAGCAGGATGCCCAGCAGTTGGATGAACAACAATCCAGCGGACGGGTATCGGACAAGGTAGCTCAGCATCGGTGAGGTCATTGTGTATGTATTGATCGGCAGGTGCGGTTGAGAAGGGTGCGGTTGCAATGGGTGCGACGTCAGCAAAGCCGCCGAAGTTTCTCACATCGCCTGTTGGCAGGCGTCTCATTTGCGTTCCGTTGTGTGGCTCGCTGCAGCTGCGTGGCTGCTACAGGACACCGCCGACGCGGAGCCGCGTCTCAGCCTGAGCTCTGGCGTACGTGTGATTATCCCAACGAGATAAGACAGAGACCGTGCCTTCAGGTGTTGTTATGCGGGTGTCCCTGGGCGTCGCCGTTGCAGTGGTCAGCGCAGCAGTCAACGCAAACGTGATGGGTGCGTTTGCTGATCGGACAAATTACAGCGCCAAGGTAGCAGATCAAGTTATGCGCGATGTGGGGAACACCGTTGAGTCATGATGCACGACTCGCGTGACTACCGGTCTGGTAATTGACAGGTTTATGACCGAAGCTAATCGTGTGTGGGAGGGTCAGGTAATCGTCGACGAGCCGGGCCGAGTCGTACTTATTGCTAGAGCTCCTTTGTGTCGATCCGTTCTCGCCTCATCTGCTTGGTATTTGCCGTGCTCGCACCCACGTTGGTGTTTGGGCTTGTCGCCACCTATACGGTGTACGACTCACAGTGGACGCGAATCTCCAGAAGCATGCAGGAGACGACCCGTGCCGTGGCGCTTGCCGTAGACCGCGATTTGCGCCGGTACGAAGCCATCGTTTCCACCGTGGCCGTCAGGCCTAGCCTGGTCCGCGGCGATCTGGAAACGTTCTATAAAGACGCCCAGGAGATTCTCCAGCCGTTCGACGCCGGGGTGATTGTGTTCGATCCCGACGGCGTCCCGCTGCTGAACACCCACCGCCCATACGGCGCGCCCTTGCCGATGCCTCCGAGCTTGCCGAGCGTGATCGGCAGTTCGGGGTTGGACATCAGTCCGGTGTTTGTTGATCCGTACCATGGCGCCTACGCCTTTGCTGTTCATCGACCGGTCATCCGTGATGGACGTGTCGTGTATTACGTCTCGATGGAGTTCCCGGCGGCGAGTCTTAGTGAAATCCTCAAGGAGCAAGGGTTGCCCGACGACTGGCTGGGCGTGGTGCTCGATCAGCGGCACACCATCGTGGCCCGAACGCGAGACCCGGCACAGCATGTAGGCCAGCGAGCCAATGCAAATATCCGCGACAAGCTTCGAGCGCACCCAGATGGAGACGGCATCACCGAGTCAATTACCCGAGACGGGCAACCCGTTCTGACCTTCTTTAGCCGTGCCAAGAATTCCCATTGGACAGTGCTGATTGCCATCCCTCAACGCGATCTGCTCGTAGGGGCTGCCAAGCCACTTGCGATCATGATTGGAGGCTTCATATTGACCCTGGCGGTTGCTCTGGTTCTGGCCGCCTTGGTAGGTCGAACCATCACGCGCCCCCTCACACTCCTCGACTCGGCCGCCGAGGCCATGGCGAACGGCGAAGTCGTCAAAGCGTCACCCACCGGCATCGACGAGACGGATCGCACTGCTAGCGCACTTGCCGCAGCGAGCCAAAAAATACACCGCGCGAAGCTTGAAATGTCCGAACAAGTGGCCGAGGCGGTTGCGCAGGCCGAGCGTTCCCATCACGCCTTGTTGCAAGGACAGAAGCTCGAGGCCCTTGGCAGGCTTACCGGCGGGATAGCGCACGACTTCAACAATCTCTTGCAGAGCATGACGGTCGGTCTTGAGCTTGCCGCGATGCTGTCGCCCAACCCGCGCGCTCAGCGGGCCATCGATGCCTGTCTGCGCTCGGTCAGCAGGGGAACGCGGCTCACCCGCCAACTCATGACGTTCAGCCGAAATCGGAACGATGAGGCCAGGCTCATTGATCTGCGTGTACTCATCTTGGGAATGAGCGATTTGCTTTCCGGAGCGTTGCCAAGCAGGGTTCAGCTCATGTTTGAGCTCCCCGAAGGTCGCTGGCCGACCGTTCTGGATCCGCTTCAGTGCGAACTGGCGATCCTCAATCTGGCAATCAACGCAAGTGACGCAATGCCTGACGGCGGCAAATTAACGGTCAGTCTGACTGACGTTGAGCTGGCAGATGACGTCGGGCAGAAGCTGAAGGCAGGGCGATATGTTGAGCTAAGGGTGTCCGATACGGGTGCCGGCATGGATGAGGGGGTAAAAGCGAAAGCATTTGAACCCTTCTTCACCACCAAGGCGGTTGGAGCAGGGACGGGGCTCGGGCTCGCTCAGGTCTACGGCTTTGCACAGCAGTCCAACGGCAGCGTGTCGATAACCAGTGCCATCGGCTTGGGAACCACCGTTTCGATAGTTCTGCCTCGTATCGATGAATGGGAGCCAGAACTGCCCAGGCCTGATGATCAGCCGGTGCAGACAGTGAGCGACGCCAGAGTGCTGGTAGTAGACGATGACCAGGAAGTTCGCGAGGTGGTGGGGTCGATGCTGGAGCAGCTTGGCTATTCGGTAGACATGGCTGTTGATGCTGACTCGGCTCTGGACAAACTCGAAACCGCGGCGCCAGGAATCGACCTGTTGCTCTCAGACATCGTAATGCCCGGCAGCATGGATGGCGTCGCGCTCGCCCAGAGGGTCCGTGCGCGCCACCCGGAAATGCCGGTTGTATTAGCCACGGGATATACCGAGCGGGCCGTGTCCGAACATGGCTTCAAGGTGCTGGCCAAGCCATTCGATGTGGCTGTGCTCAAACAGGTGCTAAGCGAGCAATTGGCCAGCGCCCCGGGCAAGCGCGTGAGCCAAACTGAACGTAACGCATAATTCCCAGCTGTACGCAGATGACGCCGTCTGTGCTTTCCAACGGTATGCGGCCATCGATTCGAGCACTCAGACGTTTGACGACAGTGACCTAGAGTCTTGCATCGGCCGGCTGGCGAAGTTCAGCCTCGATATGCGTGCCGGTCGCGCGTTCTTCGTTGGAAAAGCCATCGTAGTCGCTCAGCACCCCGAAGTTGATATTCGTCAACCGCTGTATGTGCAGCACACTGCACTGGTACGTCCTGAACCGGCCGAACATGACGCTGAGGCGGCCGAGTTCCCCAGACTGGCTGATGAGGTAAGCCGTAGCGGAAGGCTTTCCATCTTCGCCAAGGAACGCGACGACCTTCCAATACGCACTCGGTATGGGAACGTTCCGATAAAGCTGATCGGCTTCGCTGAACACCGGGCCGCTGAATACCGTGGCCCGTGACCGCCATCGTCTGGTGTTCTCGAGCAGATAATTTTCCAGGTCCAGCCAGTTCTTTTGATTGAAGCCAGCCATCTGCGGCGCGCAGTTGGTGAAATGGAACGTGTCAGCATTGGCCTGGCTTGCCTGGGTCCCCCAATTAGGGTCCTGACGACGCACGAGGTGGCCTCGATCGAGCAGGTTGTCGGCGTAGAGAAACTCGCCGATTTGCGCCTCGGACGGGATGCGTCCGTCGTAACTCCAGCGATCCTTGCCGCGCGCTACGTCAACCAGTGAACCGCCCTCGATATTCACGCCCGTAAACAGCGCCAGGCGCCGGCTCTTGGACATGGCAATGGAAAAGTGGGTGTAGTCGAGCCGGTCCTCGGTGCTGCCGTCAATAGGCAGGAGATCGTTTCGGTACGGCTCGGCCAGCTGGGGCCAAGCAACAGTGAACTGGCCAAGAAAGTCGGCGTGATAGCCCTGCCTATCGGCCAGCGCTTCGGCCGGTGTCGTTCTTGGGGCTGTCAGCTCGTAAGTGGCTTCGGCCAGTGCGGTTGGTTGGCCAAGCGGCTGCAAGTCTGCCAGGCGCGGACGGTATTGCAGCAGTGCGGTGGGTTCGGACACGGGACCTCCAGGGGCAGTGATGCAATCGCCAGGACGTGTTCAGCACTGTTTCACCGTACTGATGTTCTGTGACCGTTTTGGGTCGGATTGGCGAAGTGTCCCTCTGGCAGTCGGTCCTGCAGGGAAAACCCGAGCGTGGCTCGATGCAGGGCGCTGTGATGCAGGGCATCGAGTTGCAACCTTCAACCCATGCGGGCAGTGAAATTGAAGTTGAGGCTCGCGAGCGTGTTGCCGCGGCGCATGGAGAAACCGACCCGCTCGATGCGCTCACCCGCTTGGATCAAGGCTTTAAAGCCGCCTCGGCCGAGGTCAGGCAGGCGATGTTGCGCTCGCCGGATACCAGTGAAATCATCGGGAACGCCGCTGAATATGCCACGAGCGCACTGACGGAAGAACACCGGGAGGCGGTCAATCCTCATGTGTTCAAGACCGCCGAATTGTTTCGCCGCCTCGATGACATGAGCGTAGGCCTTGATCCCGAGCTGACCCATGAACTGACCGAAGCCATGCTGCCCAAGCTGGAGCGCGCGTTCGCCGAATCGATTTACAGTGATGAGGGTCCCTTGCGTACGGAGGCCCTGGGTACCCAGCACCTTCTTCAGTTCACCGGTCGCCTCGACCCGCAAGCCGACAAGCAATCGTTGGACCGCCTGAGTGCGATGGGCTTCTATCATCTGCATGCCTTTGCGCCCTACCTCGCTGACGGGGGTAGCCTGAATTACCCATTGGCGCTCGTGGCGCAGTACGAGGGCGACTTGCCAACGATGGTGACCGGAGGTGGCATCCTCGACGGCCTTCAGCAGAACCAGCATCGGGTCGCCGAAGATATCAAAGCCTATGGCGATCACCTGGCGGAACTGAACTGGCTCGAGCAAAACGGCGGTTCGGTGATGACCGATGAGCAGCTTGCGCAAGCCGTCGATGGCTACGTTGCTGGCAGTGACGATTGGAAGAAAGAGGCTGATGAGCTTCGCGCCCAGGTCGCCAGGGATGGACGCGAGCTGATCGACAATCTGGGCGTGATAGAGGCGCGGTACCCGCAGCTGTTCGACGGCGCTGGCGATCTGGATGCGCGTTTGCAGGGGATCGAGAACGATGACGAGCGCGACTTCGCTCGTCAACTCATCGAGCACTTCGACACGCCAGAATCGGTCACCGCCATGGGCATCGCCCTCGACGCTGACCCCGCGCTGTTGGCCGATTCGGACAGCATGCGGTTGCTGGGTCAGTATGGAAAACTCACCGAGCGTGGACGCAAGTTCGTCGAGGAAACGGCGACGCAAATCATCCGCCGTACGGTGGTCCCGGAGTTGGCCAGGCTGGACCCGGAAAATCCCCGCAGCGTCCAGCGAGTAAAGGACGCGATCGACAAGTTCAGCGGTAATGCGACCGGACGCCTGCTCGGCGTCTCCGACGCTGATCTGGACAAGGCGCTGAAGATCGTTAAAGACGCCTTGCCGCAGCCCGGCGAAACCATAGCCGAGGCGCAGACGCGGCTACAGAAGATGGACACGGACTTCGACAAGCTGACGACAACCCGCGACGGTATCCGAGCCTTCAGCCGAGATACGCCGACAGGCCAGGCGTTGCGCCTGCTCGGGGTATTGGGCAACACGACGGTGATGCTGAATTCACACGCGAACTATCAGAACGATCCCAATTTGTGGACTGGCCTGAAAGTCACGCTGGATGCGGCAGGGGTGGCGCAAAAGACCACCGAGGTGCTGATGGGCGCCGGAATGATCGAGAAGGGCGGCACGCTGGATAATCTGGTCGGGGGTAGTAACCGCATGCCGGTCAAGATTCTCGGCACGCTCACCTCGGCTTTCGACTTTTATAACGCCAAGGTAGCTGCCGATAACGGTGATGCCGCAGGCGCGGCCATCTATGCGTCGACCGGAGTTGGCGGTGTGATGGCGGCGGTCGGGACCGGCAGCATATGGGGACCGATCGGAATCGCTGTCGTGCTGCTCGGCACCGGCGCGCAGATGAAACATGACCAGGTCAAGCAGGCCAACCTGTACCAGACGGAGACCACGGTGGAGTTCCTCACCCATTCGGGCTTCAACGAAGCCGCCGCGCATGCGCTGGCAGACCAGAGCGGGGATGGGCACAGCGTGTTGCCGCTGCTCGAACGCTATGCCAATAGTCGCGGATTCGACCTGAACGAGGCAGATGATCAGCAGACCTTCGTGGCATGGATAAACGCCATGCCATCCGATCGCCTCGGTGTGCTCCGTGACAATCTCCATCGATCACTGGATGAGGTCGGCAACGATCTGAAGCAAATCCCCGCAAGCAGCGAAGATGACGAGTTCTTCGAGTTCAACAACACCGATCGCCCGCATTTCACCTACAGCGGCTACGCCACGCCGTTGTCGATGAACCAGCTGGATACCGTGCTGCAGATTCTGGAGCTTAAAACGCTGAGCTGAGTACAGTTTGGGAGGTGTTTCGAACCAGCGCCGCCGTGCGCAGGAAAGAGCGAACCTCCCGGCGTGACACGCATGGTGAGCGTGCTGACTAGCAGTGTGCCATGGCGCGCCATCTTGATTCGCCAAACCCAAGCGCCCCCAAGCCGTCAGGCGGTGAGGGCGCTTCTCGGATGGATATCAGCTGCGATGGTTGTACCTGCCCAAGTCCATATGACGGTTTACGTCTTTGTAAAGCAAATAACGGAATTTGCCGGGACCACCGGAATAACAGGCCTGTGGGCAGAAGGCGCGTAACCACATGTAGTCACCGGCTTCCACCTCGACCCAATCTTGATTGAGACGGTATACGGCCTTGCCTTCCAGGACATACAACCCGTGCTCCATGACATGGGTTTCAGCGAAAGGGATCACCGCGCCCGGCTCGAAGGTTACGATGTTCACATGCATGTCGTGGCGCATGTCGCTCATGTCGACAAAGCGTGTGGTGGCCCATTTGCCTTCTGTGCCAGGCATTACGATTGGCTGGATGTCCTGCTCGTTTGTGACGAATGCTTCTGGATGCGGTAGGCCATCAACCGCCTGGTAGAACTTGCGAATCCAATGAAAGCGCGCCGGTGCCGCCTCAGTGTTGCGCAGGCTCCATTTCGATGCAGGTGGGATGAATGCATAGCTGCCAGGACGCATGCTGTGTGTGGTGCCATTGAGCGTCAGAGTGAACTCCCCGTCCACCACGAACAATACGCCCTCAGCGTTGGGGTCCTGCTCCGGCTTCTCGCTTCCGCCTCCTTCAGCCAATTCCACGATGTACTGGGAAAAAGTCTCGGCAAAGCCCGAGAGCGGACGGGACAGCACCCACATCCGCATGTTGTCCCAGAACGGCAGGTGGCTGGTGACGATATCGCGCATGACCCCCTTCGGGATGACGGCATACGCCTCGGTAAACATCGCACGGTCTGTCAGCAGCTCGGTTTGCGCTGGATGACCGCCTGTAGGTGCATAGTACTTGGTGTTTGCCATATAACTCCCTTCATGGTTTTGGCGCGTTCCGCAGCCGACACAGCAGGATGCTGAGAAGCCTTCGGTGAAGATTGTATACATCTTATTATCAGGAGATAGAAAAGTGTATACAAAAATATTTTGTGCCTTGAAACGTTGATGATACGAACCGCTGAACTGTTCGAGGCGACCTTGAGCGCTCCTGAAGCGGCTACTTTACAGCCGGATAAGCATCCAGGCTCGAGTAGCGTATGAGCTGCCCGGTGACTAAGAAACCCGCAAGCGATTTGTCGGGTAGCAGAGCGTTCAAGAGAGATGGCCGTCGCCGTCCGCTGAGGTAAAGATCAGCGGCTCGTTATGCTGCTTTTCCGACGCGCGCCTCGTTGCAAGCCGGCATAGACAAGCGGTTAGAACGAGTATGAATTTAAGCAGCTTGTGCTCGCCCTATATTTTTCTTAGAAACCCATTGACAAGAATTTGTTATGCACACCTCTGGGCGACAGAAGATTGTGCTTGGTCTCGGTCATAGGTCTGTCCCGCCTAAAATGCTAAATGCTTGAAATAAAAGACTAATTTTTGGCTGAGTAAAAACTCGACGATCTGTGCCAACCCCGCGCCAGCCGGACGCTTGAACGATTAATCCCTGATCTGTACACAGAGATATCCACAGGTTCTGTGGATAAACGAATCGTTCAGCGCGCGGCCAGGCTTCTCTAAGTCAAATAGGAGGTTTGGAGCAGGTATCTGTCACAAAAGGGACATGTGGCGGACACCTGGCCTGGCCGCTTTGGCGCGCGATGGTTCGGTGGCTGACGCCATAGCTACCCGGGACCACACCCTTGCAGACATGACCAGCAGTGCTCGCTCGTTAGCGCTACGCGCACAGCCAGAATGTTCTGATCTGACGGTAGCGACTCAATCTTTATGCGTTCGCACGTGATTCAAAGCGAACATCGTGCTTTGCCTCGATATACCCTCAGCACGTCGGCCGCTACCGAGAGGGCTATTTCGGCGGGCGTCTTGCTGCCGATATTCAGTCCGATGGGCATCTCGATACGCTCGATCTGCTCCACAGTCAGCCCCCCGACGCGTTGCAGGCGTTCGGCCCGCTTGGATGAAGTTTGTTGCGAGCCCATGGCGCCGATGTAAAACGCCGGCGTTCTGACCGCTTCCATCAGTGCAAGGTCGTCGATACGGGGATCATGCGTCAGTGCGACCACGGCGGTGGCCTCGTGGCACGCTCCCGAAGCGATGAACACGGATGGCAGTACCGGCTGTACTTCCACCCCCTCGATGAGCATGCCCTGCATTTCATCTCGCGGATCGCAGGCGATGACTTCCCAGCCAAGCGCACGGGCAAAACTGGCACACGCCTGCGCTACCGGTGACACACCGGCCAGCACGAGGCGCAGAGCAGGGCCGATGCGGATGTTGGCGTGCTCACCCGTGATGCTGGTCTGTTCGCCCCCCTGATCTGGCAACAGTTCAGCGGCGCCACTGGTGAGATCGACACGCCGCAACAGACGGCGTTGGCCTTGGAGGGCCGCCTGCAACGTCAGGAGATGGGTTCGCCAGGCCTCGCTCGGCGTATGGTGCTCAACCAAGACCTGCAGAATGCCGCCACAGGGCAGTTGCAGACGACGTCGCTCGTCGTCCGTCTCACCGTAGCGAATGATCTGCGCTGGCGCTCGCAGTTCGCCCTGCGCGAGGCTGGCAAGAAACTCTTCCTCGACGCAGCCGCCGGACAGCGAGCCTTTGTGTTGGCCTTCGGCGCGGGCGACGAGGAGTGCTCCAGGCGCGCGGGGTGCCGAGCCGTACGTAGACAGCACGGTACAGAACCATACTTCATGCCCCTCCGTTACCCATTCAAGCGCTTGATCAATAACCTGCAGATCAAGGAGTTGCATCTCAGTTCCCCTGGAAATTCGGCACAACTGGGCCTGTGGTTAATGATCGGACCAATCCGAGGCGGTTTCTGCTGCATAGGGGAGCTTGTCTCGACTCGCTCAGCCCAAAAGGGTGTGATGAATCCCGGCTTTGGCCGCTCGGTTTGTCAGGTCTTGTTCATGGACCAATAGGCCGGCTTGAACAGATCCCGTTCACCGAGCACCACTACGCCCACCGCAAAGGCGCAAAGCACAAGGGCGATATACAGGCACAGCTGGAGCAAGCCATGGGGTGCAGGTAGCCACTGTAGGGCTATCGCGATTGCCGCGGCGGTGGCAACCCAGCGTAGAAGAACGGCAGGGGCCAGGCCTGCGGGCGAGGCACGATAGACGTACAGCCCCATGAACACGGCCTGCAACGTTGCGCCGCTCGAGAATGCGAATGCCAGCCCGTCTGCGCCATAGGTTCGATACAGCAACGCGTCGAGACTGACGGTCATAGCCGAACTGATCAACGTGATGACGAGAAACAGCCGCGCCTGGTGCTGGGCGAGGAGGGCCCGTCCCCACAGCAGAGCCAGCCCCATTGCAGGAAGGCCGAGGGCGTACAGGACGACCAGCGATGCTGTGGCGTCGGTCTGCGCTGCGCCGAACTGACCGCGTTCCAGCAACACCGAGACCACGGTTTCCGGAAACGAACAAAGCACTACGGTGGCCGGAACCAGGAATAGCAGGGTTGCCAGCAGGCCTTTGCGAACCACGGTGGCATGGCCGCCGAGATCGTTCTGAGTCCAACTCGATACGAAACGGGGGAACAACACCGAGAGCACTGACATGGCGTACAGGGTGAGCGGAATGGTCACGATGCGGAACGCAAACGACAGCATGGTAATGCTGCCTTCATCGAGATAGGAAGCAAAAATCCGTTCGGCCAGGATGCAGCCTTGCTGAGCGCCCGCAGCGAGCAGTACCGGAGCGAACGCCAGACCGAACCCGCCACTGTGCTCGTCGGTATCGACCTGATGAGCCTCGCCCCGCAGATAGGCGAGGCGCCGGTGTTGAACCAATATCAGCGCAAGCTGGGGAAGCAGCATGCCGATAAAAATGACCATGCCGGTGGGTTGAAACAGCAGGATCCCGACGATGGCCCCTGCGTTGAGCAATACGGTGCGGGTCATCGGCAGGATGAATACCTCATCCATGTTGAGCAGCGCCCCCTGGCAATACAGAACGGCCTGCACAGCGACCAGTGCCGCGCCAAAGCAGAAAACGATCTGACCGGCGTTGACCTGCGCATCGGTCCAGCCCGGCGCAAGCACATGCAGGAACCAGTAGCTGCCGACGATAGCAATGGCGCTGACCGCCGTGCCTGCCAGCATGACACGCCAGTAAAGCCAGCGGCTGACCGTTTCGAAAAGTGCTTCCGACTGGCTACGCAATCTCTGCAGATACGGAATCATGGCGTCGCGCAACGCAAGGCCAAGGAAGTTCTCGAAGAACATCGGCAGGATCAGTGCGACGAAGATGAGGTCTGCTTCCCAGCTGAGGCCGAATGCGTTGGCGATGAACAAGTCGCGCAGGAAACCGAGCAGGAAGCTGGCGACAGTCAACGCCAGGATGACCAGTGATGCATTCATTCCATGATCCTGTACAGGCGCGGTAAAGCTGGCCTGAATGAAGCGGCGTCGCGCATCGGTGTGGAGTCGATCGCCCGGAACAGTCCGTAAAATTCATTCGCCCGTAGCACGGCGAACGTTACATAGACTGAAAGGCTTTAGCATGGTTCCTGCTGGCGAATCGTGAGATCAACGATCCGTAATCGGCGGCGACACGCGTGGATACGTAAAAATGCCGTAAATCCGCTTTGCGAGCGCAGCGTGACTGCTTATGGTTCACGCTCTTTTTCAGGCGAACACAGTTCATGTCCGAAGCAAACTCTTCTTCTGGCGGTTCCGTACGGCGCTGGCTGTTGGTCGGTGTGGTGATTATCGCGATTGCACTGCTGCTCTGGTGGTTGTGGCCAACTGCAGCCGAAACGTCGAAAGCACAAAAGCCGGGCGGTGGTCGTCCCGGATTCGGTGCGTTCAGCGGGCCGACACCTGTGCGTGTCGCAACGGTCGAGCAAGGGCAGTTCGAGGTGTATAGCAAGGCGCTCGGTACCGTTACGCCGCTCAATACCGTGAACGTGCGCAGCCGGGTCGCGGGGGAGCTGGTCGACGTTCATTTTGAAGAAGGGCAGCGGGTCAAGGCGGGTGACCTGCTAGCGGTGATCGATCCGCGTCCTTACGAAGTCGCCTTGCAGCAGGCCGAAGGGACGCTGCAACAGAATCGCGCGTTGTTGCAGAACGCTCAGGTTGATCTGGAACGTTATCGGGGATTGTTCGCCGATGACAGCATTGCCAAGCAGACACTCGATACGCAGCAGGCACTGGTCAACCAATACAAAGGCACCCTGGCGGCCAATCAGGCGGCCGTTAAAGAAGCCAAACTGAACCTGCAGTTCACCCAGATACGCGCCCCAATTGATGGTCGGGCAGGCTTACGCCAGCTCGACAAAGGCAATCTGGTCGCAGCCAACGACACCACACCGCTGGTGGTCATTACGCAAACCCAGCCGATGGCGATCAGTTTCACCTTGCCCGAAGGTGAGTTGCCGCCGGTCCTCTCGCGGTTCCGTAATGGCGACCAGCTGGCGGTTCAAGCCTGGGACCGGGGTGAGCGGATGCTGTTGGGTGAAGGCGTACTGCAGAGCCTCGATAATCAGATTGACGCCACCACCGGCACCCTCAAACTCAAGGCGCGGTTCGATAACGAGCAAGAGCTGCTGTTGCCCAACCAGTTCGTCAACGTTCGCTTGCGTGTAGAAACGCTGGAAGACGCGGTGCTGATCCCGGCAGCGGCGCTGCAGTTCGGCTCGAAAGGCAACTTTGCTTACGTGGTCGGTGACGATTCCAAGGTCGAGCTGCGCACGCTCGAGGTTGGGCCTAGCAACGGTGAATCGACTGTCATCGCCAAAGGCCTCAAGGCCGGGGAGCGAATCGTGATGGAGGGCACCGACCGACTGCGTGACGGTGCCCAGGTCGAGGTAGTGGACCGCAAGCAACTGGCGGAACAAGCTGCCGAGCGCCCAACGGTCGAGACGCAGCAGCGTTCCGAGCAAGCCGCCGGATCTGAGCGCCCGGCACGATGAACATCTCGCGGCTGTTCATCCTGCGACCGGTGGCGACCACGCTGACCATGATCGCGATTTTGATAGCGGGTCTGATTGCCTATCGCATGCTGCCCGTGGCCGCGTTACCGCAGGTCGATTACCCGACCATCCGCGTGATGACGCTCTATCCAGGCGCCAGCCCAGAGGTCATGACTAGCGCTGTTACCGCCCCGCTGGAGCGGCAGTTCGGACAGATGCCCGGCCTCACGCAAATGTCGTCTACCAGCTCCGGTGGCGCCTCGGTGATTACCCTGCGCTTCTCGCTGGACGTCGAATTGGACGTTGCCGAGCAGGAGGTCCAGGCTGCTATCAACGCCGGTAGCAATCTGCTTCCCAACGATCTTCCCGCACCACCGGTGTACAACAAGGTCAATCCGGCCGACACCCCGGTCATGACCCTGGCGATCACGTCAGAAAGTCTTGCGCTGCCGGAGCTGCACGATCTGGTTGATACGCGGATGGCGCAGAAGCTTGCGCAGATCAGCGGTGTCGGCATGGTCAGCATTGCCGGTGGGCAACGTCCCGCCGTGCGTATCCGGGTGAATCCCGAGGCGCTGGCGTCTTATGGGCTGTCGCTCGCTGATGTCCGTTCACTGGTAACCAGTTCCAACGTCAACCAGCCCAAGGGTAACTTTGACGGCCCGACACGAGTCTCGATGCTCGACGCCAATGATCAGCTCAAGACACCCGAAGAATACGCCGAACTGATCCTGACCTATAACGATGGCGCTGCGCTTCGGCTCAAGGATGTCGCTGACATTGTCGATGGCGCCGAGAACGAACGCCTTGCCGCCTGGGCCAACCAGAGCCAGGCCGTACTCCTGAACATCCAGCGTCAGCCGGGCGCCAACGTGATTGAAGTGGTCGAGCGGATCAAGGCGCTGCTACCCGAAGTCACCGCAAGCATGCCGGCAGGCCTCGACGTGGTTGTGCTGACTGACCGCACCCAGACAATCCGCGCGGCCGTGACGGACGTACAGCACGAGCTGATGCTCGCCACCGTTCTGGTTGTGCTGGTTACGTTCATCTTCTTGAAGAAGTTGTCTGCCACCGTTATCCCGTCGATCGCGGTTCCGCTTTCGCTGGTCGGCACCTTTGCGGTGATGTACCTGGCGGGGTTCTCGCTCAATAACCTGACCCTGATGGCGCTGACCATCGCCACGGGCTTTGTGGTCGATGACGCGATCGTCATGCTCGAGAACATCGCTCGCCATGTGGAAGAGGGCGAGACGCCGCTGCAGGCTGCACTGAAAGGCGCAAGGCAGATCGGTTTCACGCTCATTTCGCTGACCTTGTCGCTGATTGCGGTACTGATCCCACTGTTGTTCATGCAGGACGTAGTGGGTCGTCTGTTCCGCGAGTTTGCCATTACGCTGGCGGTCGCGATCCTGATCTCACTGGTGGTCTCGCTGACCCTGACCCCAATGATGTGCGCGAAGTTGCTCAAACCCGCCGCGGTGGAAAAGGCCAAGCCGGATTGGGTCGAGCGGCTCATCGGCGGTTATTCCCGCTGGCTGACCTGGGTGCTGGGCCATCAGACTCTCACGTTGCTGGTGGCAGTAGGCACGTTGGGTCTGACGGTGGTGTTGTATCTCGCGGTGCCCAAAGGCTTCTTCCCGGTACAGGACACGGGTGTCATTCAAGGCATCAGCGAAGCACCGCAGTCGATTTCCTTCCGGGCCATGAGCGAACGCCAGCAGTCCTTGTCGCGTGTGATTCTGGCTGATCCAGCGGTGGCCAGCCTGTCGTCCTATATCGGCGTCGACGGTGACAACGTAACGCTTAACAGCGGTCGAATGTTGATCAATCTCAAGCCTCATGGCGAGCGCGATGTCACCGCCAGCCAGGTTATTGATCGCCTGCGGCCCGAGCTGGCAAAACTGCCGGGCATCGAGCTGTACATGCAGCCGGTGCAGGATCTGTCAATCGAGGATCGCGTCAGCCGCACGCAGTTTCAGTTCAGCCTGGAGTCGCCGGACGGCGAGTTGCTTAAGGAATGGACGCCGCGGCTGGTAGCGGCGCTGCGTGAGCGACCGGAGTTGACCGACGTGGCGAGCGACCTGCAAAGCGATGGACTTCAGATCTTCCTGGACATCGACAGAGATGCGGCGGCACGCCTGGGAATTCAGATTTCGGCGATTACCGACGCGCTGTATGACGCATTTGGCCAGCGGCAGATCTCCACCATATTCACTCAAGCCAGCCAGTACCGTGTGGTGCTTGAAGCAGAGGCGGCCAACCGTCTCGGCGCTCAGGCGCTGGAGCAGCTATTCGTACAAAGCGAAGGCGGCACCCCGGTGAGGTTGTCGAGCCTGGCGACCCTGCAACAGCGAAACGCGCCGTTGTTGATCAACCATATCGGCCAGTTTCCGGCGGTCACGCTGTCGTTCAACCTGGCGGATGGGGTCTCGCTTGGCAAGGCGGTAGAGGTCATCGAGGGTGTCCAGGCCGAAATCGGCATGCCGGCGGGCATTCAGAGCCAATTCCAAGGCGCAGCCGAAGCCTTCCGTGCGTCGTTGTCGAGCACGTTGCTGCTGATTCTCGCTGCGGTGGTGACCATGTACATCGTGCTCGGCGTGCTCTATGAGAGCTATATCCATCCGATCACGATTCTAT
Organism: Stutzerimonas stutzeri; assembly: GCF_051028275.1. GTDB lineage: Bacteria > Pseudomonadota > Gammaproteobacteria > Pseudomonadales > Pseudomonadaceae > Stutzerimonas > Stutzerimonas stutzeri_AS. The sequence goes on along the minus strand of NZ_CP069269.1, from coordinate 2,262,511 downwards.
CGACCCTGCCTTCGGCGGCTGTCGGTGCCTTGCTGGCGTTGCTGCTGACGGGTAACGACCTGGGCCTGATTGCGATCATCGGCATCATTCTGCTGATCGGCATCGTCAAGAAAAACGCCATCATGATGATCGACTTCGCGCTGGAGGCCGAGCGCAATCAAGGCATGAGTCCGCAGGATGCGATCTACCGTGCTGCTTTGCTCCGCTTCAGGCCAATCCTGATGACGACCCTTGCGGCCTTGTTCGGTGCAGTGCCGTTGATGCTGGCTTCAGGCTCTGGAGCAGAGCTTCGGCAGCCACTCGGGCTGGTGCTGGTGGGCGGTTTGCTTCTCAGCCAACTGTTGACATTGTTCACCACGCCCGTGATTTACCTGTTCTTCGATCGCCTGGGTAACCGTTTCGGCCGTAAGGATCTGTCGGTGCAGGAAGCGCATACATGACGCCTGCAGCCAATGGCCGGGAGCGAGTGAGGGATTCGCAGTCATGAATCTTTCCGCGCCTTTTATTGCACGTCCGGTCGCGACCATGCTGCTCAGCCTGGCGATTCTGTTGCTGGGTGGCGTCAGTTTCGGGTTGTTGCCGGTGTCACCACTGCCGAATATGGACTTTCCCGTAATCACGGTGCAGGCCAGCCTGCCCGGTGCCAGCCCGGAAATCATGGCGTCGAGCGTGGCGACGCCACTCGAACGCTCACTTGGCAGTATCGCCGGCGTGAGCCAGATGAGCAGTCGCAGCAGTCAGGGTTCGACGCGGATCATCATTCAGTTCGACCTGGATCGGGATATCAATGGCGCAGCTCGGGACGTACAGGCCGCGATCAACGCTTCGCGCAATCTGCTGCCGAGCGGGATGCGCAGTATGCCCAGCTACCGCAAGGTCAACCCGGCGCAGGCGCCTATCATGGTGCTGTCGCTGACGTCCGATGTGCTCGATAAAGGGCAGCTGTACGATGTGGGCTCTACCATCCTGGCGCAGAAACTGTCGCAAGTACCTGGTGTGGGCGAGGTCCAGGTTGGCGGCAGTTCGCTGCCAGCGGTCCGGGTTCAACTGCAGCCTAAACAACTCGAACAGTATGGGGTATCCCTCGACGAGGTCCGCCAGACCATCGCGTCAGCGAACGTACGGCGCCCAAAGGGTATAGTCGAGGATGATGCTCGGCACTGGCAGGTTCAGGCTAGCGACCAGCTATACGAAGCTGCCGACTATCTGCCATTGATCATCCGTCAACAGGATGGGGCCGTACTGCGTTTGAGAGACGTAGCGAAGGTCAGTGACGGCGTGCAGGACCGCTACAACGATGGCTTCTTCAATAATGAAAACGCTGTGCTGCTGGTCATCAACCGGCAGGCCGGTGCGAACATCATCGAGACCATTGAAGGCATTCGTAACGAGCTGCCCGCCCTGCAGGCCATCGTGCCAGGTAGCGTCAATGTAGCGGTGGCCATGGATCGCTCACCGGTCATCCGTGCCACGCTGCACGAGGCTGAGCGCACGCTGCTGATCGCGGTGGGGCTGGTGGTGTTGCTGGTGTTCCTGTTTCTCGGGCGGCTGCGCAGCGCGCTGATTCCGGCACTGGCTGTGCCGGTTTCACTGGTCGGCACCTTCGCCGTGATGTACCTGTTCGGCTTCTCGCTCAATGTGCTGTCACTGATGGCCCTGATCCTCGCGGCAGGGTTGGTGGTAGACGATGCCATCGTGGTGCTGGAAAACATCGCTCGGCATATTGATGATGGTGTGCCGCCCATGCGCGCCGCTTACATCGGTACTCGTGAGGTGGGTTTCACGCTGCTGTCCATGAACCTGTCACTGATGGTCGTATTCGTCTCGATCCTGTTCATGGGTGGAATTGTCGAACGGCTGTTTCGCGAGTTCTCCATCACCCTGGCCGCAGCGATCATGGTCTCGTTGCTGGTTTCGCTGACGCTTACACCGATGCTCTGCGCGCGCTGGCTCAAACCCCATCAGCCGGAAGAAGACGGTCGCCTGCACCGCTGGAGCCACGATGCGCACAAGTGGCTGCTGCGCCATTACGACCGCTCGCTCGGCTGGGCGCTGCGCCACCGTCGTATCACCCTGCTTACGCTGCTTGCGACCATCGCGCTAAATGTCGTGCTCTATATCCAGGTGCCGAAGACCTTCCTGCCACAGCAGGACACCGGCCAGCTGACCGGGTTCATCCGCGGCGACGACGGCCTCTCGTTCCAAGTCATGCAGCCGAAGATGGATGCCTACCGCAAGGCGGTGCTTGCCGATCCGGCTGTCGAGAGCGTGGCTGGATTCATCGGAGGGCAGGGCGGCATCAACAATGCCTTCATGATTGTCCGGCTCAAGCCGCTGGATGAGCGCAATATTTCCGCGCAGAAAGTCATCGAACGCATCCGCAGCAATCTTCCGAAGGTGCCAGGCGGGCGGCTGTTCCTGATGGCTGATCAGGACCTACAGTTCGGCGGCGGTCGTCAGAGCAGTTCGTCATATTCCTACAACCTGCTCGCTGGCGATCTGAGCCACCTGCGTACCTGGCTACCGCGCGTTACCCAGGCGCTGATGGAGCTGCCTGAGCTGACCAGCATTGACGCCAACGAAGGCGAGGGCGCCCAACAGATCAGCCTCAAGATCGATCGAGACGCGGCCAAGCGGCTCGGTATCGACATGAGCACCGTCACTACTTTGCTTAACAATGCGTTTAGCCAGCGCCAGATCTCCACCATTTACGAGTCGCTCAACCAGTATCAGGTTGTGATGGAGATCGATCCAGCCTATGCACAGAGCCCGGAGGTTCTGGAGCAGATCAACGTGATCACCAGCGACGGTCGGCGGGTCCCGCTTTCAGCCTTCGCCCGCTACGAGCGCAGCCTCCAGGAAGACCGTGTCAGCCACGACGGCCAATTCGCGGCGGAAAACATCGACTTTGACCTGGCGCCCGGCGTGAGCCTTGAAGAGGCAACTTTGGCCATTGAGCGAGCGGTTGCGGCAATTGGGATGCCAAGCGAGGTACAGGGGCGTCTGGGAGGGACTGGCGACGTGTTCCAATCGACCCAGGCAGGTCAGCCGTTCATGATCCTCGGCGCTTTGGTGCTGGTCTATATCGTACTGGGGATACTCTACGAGAGTTACATCCACCCGCTGACCATCCTTTCGACCTTGCCGTCGGCAGGTGTCGGGGCGTTGCTGGCGATCATCCTGATGCGCGAACAGTTCAGTCTGATCTCGCTGCTCGGTCTGTTCCTGCTGATCGGGGTGGTCAAGAAAAACGCAATCCTGATGATTGATCTGGCCTTGCAGTTCGAGCGCAACGACCAGCTGTCGCCAGCTGAATCGATTCGCAGGGCTTGCCTGCTGCGCTTCCGCCCCATCCTGATGACGACCATGGCTGCCATCCTGGGTGCATTGCCCCTGCTGATGGGCGGCGCGGAAGGCTCGGAAATGCGTCAACCGCTGGGCCTGACCATTATCGGTGGCTTGATACTCAGCCAGATTCTGACGCTCTACACCACGCCCGTGGTCTACCTGTATCTGGACCGCGCGCGTCATCGTTTCAACAGCTGGCGCGGTGTGCGCACCGACGCTGCACTGGAAAATCCGTTATGAGTCCGTTGTCTCTGAAACATGCTTTACGCCCGCTTGCTGCCTTGTTCGCCGCGATGTCTCTCGGTGCCTGCACGCTGGGGCCCGACTATGAGCGTCCGAATCTTCCAATCGCGGCCGAGTTCAAGCAGGCAGAAGGCTGGAAGGTCGCCAATCCGGCCGATGTGCTGGAACGCGGCGATTGGTGGCGACTGTACGGCGATGCGACCTTGGATGCGTTGGTGGAGCGCTTGAACGTATCCAACCAGAACCTCGCCGCAGCCGAAGCACAATATCGTCAGGCGCGGGCTCTGGTCAGAGGCGCTCGTTCCCAGCTCTTCCCGGTCGTGGGCGGTAGCAGTGGCGTGACTCGCGCCGCGCAGGGCGGCTCGACCGGATCATCGGTACAGAGCGGGAGCGCCAGTGGAATCGGCGAGAGTTACAGTGTTGGCGTCGATGCGTCCTGGGAGTTAGACCTGTGGGGCCGTCTGCGACGAAATCTGGAAGCCAGCCGGGCAACCATGCAGGCCAGCGCGGCCGACGTCGCAGCGGTACGCCTGAGTCTGCAGTCCGAGCTCGTCCAGACCTACCTGCGGTTACGGATAATCGACGAGCAGCAGCGACTATTGAATCAATCGGTCGAAGCGTTCGCTCGCTCGCTGCGCCTGACGGAAAACCAATACCGGGCGGGCATCGTGCCGAAGTCCGATGTAACGCAGGCGCTGACACAACTGAGAAGCACCGAAGCCCAGGCTGTCGACCTGCAATGGCAGCGTGCGCAACTGGAACACGCCATCGCCGTACTGGTTGGTATACCGCCCTCAGAACTGGACATCGTTGAGCGTGAGGGGATTCCGGCGCTACCGGTCGTGCCGTTGGCGCTGCCTTCCCAACTGCTGGAGCGCCGCCCGGACGTGGCATCCGCAGAGCGACAGGTCATCGCAGCGAATGCGCAAATCGGCATAGCCGAAGCTGCGTGGTATCCGGACCTGACCTTGTCTGCGACTGGCGGCTATCGAAACACCAGCTTCAATGACTTGATCAGCTTGCCGAACCGCTTCTGGTCGTTGGGGCCGCAACTGGCCGTCACGTTGCTCGATTTCGGCGGTCGTCGTGCCGATCTCGAAGCGGCCGAAGCCAACTATGACCAGACAGTCGCCAACTACCGCCAGACCGTGCTCGACAGTTTCCGTGAGGTCGAAGACAACCTGGTGCAGCTGCGGGTGCTCGCCGCCGAAGCGGTGGTCCAACGGCAAGCGCTGGAGGCGGCGCAGGAGTCACTGCGACTGATCGAGAACCAGTATCGCGCCGGCATGATTGACTATTTGAACGTCGCCACGGTCCAGACCAGCGCATTGAACAACGAGCGTACCTATCTGGCTCTTCTGGGCGATCAACTTTCCGCTAGCGTTCAGCTCATCGCAGCGTTAGGCGGCGGTTGGGAGGAGTCGCAGCTGGACTTCGAGCCCATCCTCGAGGCGCCTGACCGCTGAGATCCGTTCACACTCATGCGCCCGTTAGCCAGCGTTGCGCATTGAGCGGCAGCTGAAGTAAGGAAGTCACTGGGCTTTGCGAAGGAATAAACCGCGGCATTGGCTGCCGCGGTTTTGGTGATGCGAGTCAGTTGCGCTGCTTGCGATTGACCGTTTGCGCCGCCTTGATGATATCGGCGCCGATTACCGGTTCGAACTCTTGCCAAACCGGACGCATGGCTTCACGCCAGGCTGCGCGTTGCTCCGGGGTCAGTTCGATGATCTCGGACGTGCCGGCCTTCCGGATGCGTTCGCGGTCTGCCGCATTGGCTTCGTCTGCGGCGCGGTTAACCTCATAGGTCACCTCGTCGATGATGCCTTCTAACTCGGTGCGAATCTGATGCGGAATGGAGAACCAGAACGTGGTGTTACTTACCAGGATATAGTCCAGAACTCCATGATTCGACTCGGTGATGAACGGCTGAACGGTGTGCATCTTCTTGCTGTAGATATTTGACCAGGGGTTTTCAGCGCCCTGGACCGTTCCGCTTTGCAGCGCACCGAATACGTCGGAGAAGGCGATTTTCTTGGTCGATGCTCCGAGTTGAGCGAACTGTGATTCCAGTACGGCCGACGGTTGGATGCGGAAGCTGAGACCGCTTGCATCGTTCGGCATCCGCAGGGGCTTGGATGACGAAAGCTGCTTCATGCCGTTGTGCCAGTAGGCGAGCCCGGTAATGCCTTGCTTTTCCATGGAAAGCAGCAGCTGTCGACCTTTGGCGCGCTTCTGAAAACGGTTGACCGATTCGAGGTCATCGAAAAGAAAGGGTAGGTCGAATACTTGAAGTTGCTTGGTGTACTTCTCGAACTTGGCCAGCGAGGGTGCCAATAGCTGCACCTCGTTCTTGGCAAGTGCATCAAGCTCATTTGCATCGCCGTACAGCGAGGAGTTGGGGTACACCTCGACGGTTACCTGGCCGGGCAGACGCTCTTCTGCCAGCTTCTTGAACAGCAGGGCACCCTGGCCTTTGGGGGTATCCTCGGCGACGACATGCGAGAACTTGATAACGATCGGCTCAGCTTCGACCGCGGTCGCGGTCAATGCCAGCAGCAGGCCGGCAAGGGTGATGATCGGCTTGACCATGAAAAGGCTCTTTGTTTTTGGTGGGTTGGCATAACATCCGGAGCCGGATGCGATTGAGCTTCAATGAAGCCTTATGCCAAATAAGCCGCACCGTAAAAAGGGCTTTCTCACAGAATTCATAATTGAGGCAGCGAGAGTTGGAGCAGGTCACATTTTGGTGGCTGATGAGGCTGCTCTGCGCCCAAAGTCAGCGGCGCAGAGCAACCCCCGACTAGCTGCTTGTCAGTTGCCAGCCGCCGCCGAGTGCCTTGTAGAGACCCACAACGCCTCGATAGACGTCGACTTCTGCCTGAGCCTGCGCATCTTCGGCTGCCAGCCGTTCACGTTCGGCATCCAGGAGTACCAGAAAGTCCACCGTACCTTCTCGGTAGCGGATCGCGGCTTGCTCCGCTGCTGCGCGACTGGCGCCCGACTGGCGCAGCAGTGCCAGTAGTCTTTCCTGGGCTCGTGAATAGTCGCTGAATGCGTTTTCGGATTCCTCCAATGCGAGCAGCACTTGCTGCTCGTAACTGGCCAATGCCCCTTCTGCGTCCGCTTTTGCACCTCGCAATCTGGCGCGAACGCTGCCCATGTCGAACGCCGCCCAGGTGATACTCGGCGCGACGCCCCAGGCCTGGGCTGCGCTAGAACCGATCTGCGAACCACGCCCTGCGATGAAGCCCAAAAAACCACTCAGGCTCACACGCGGAAACAGATCGGCAGTCGCTACGCCCACATTGGCAGTGGCGGCAGCCAGCTGCCGTTCAGCCGACAGAATGTCAGGTCGCCGACGCAACAGTTCGGTGGGGTCTCCAATTGGCAATGCCTTGGCAATAGCAGGCAAGTCGCGTGGGGCCAGATCGACACTGAGCCTATCGGCGCGCTGGCCTAGGAGGGTCGCGATGCGATTGGTTGCTCGAGTCTGCTGCGCCTGCAACTGTGGCAAGCTGGCCTCGGTCGCCGCCAGCCGCGCATCGGCGCGCAGCACATCGAGCTCACTACCCACGCCAGCGTCGCGTAACTGCTCGGTCAGCCGATGTGAGTTGCGCTGGTTTTCGAGATTTTCCCTCGCGATGCGTTCACGCAATTGCGCGCCGCGCAGCTGGCCGTAGGCATCGACCAGTTCGGCAATCAGGCTGACCTGGAGCTGGTAGAGCTCAGCTTCTGCGGCTTCGCTCTGTGCTTCGCTCGCTTCGATGCGCCGTTGAACCCGGCCGAACAGGTCGAGCTCCCAGGCCATGTCCAGTCCCAGATCGTAGCGCTCGATGCTGCTGCGCTCCTCGCCGAAGCCAGGTTGCTGAGCCTCGCCGTATTCGGCACTGGCCCCAGCGGTCACGGTCGGGAAGCGATCGTTGGCCACATCATCCCGAATCGAGCGAGCGGCGCGGAGCCGGGCGAATGCGATGCGCAGTTCGCGGTTTTCTGCCAGCGCTTGCCCCACCAGTGCGTCGAGCGTCGGATCGTCGAACTGACGCCACCAGGCCGCCTGGAAACGTGACTGATCGAAGCCAGCCGTCGCAGCACGTTCGATCTCTACGGGAGCAACCTCAGGCGTGCGGTAGTCCGGCCCTACTGCGCAGGCGCTCAGGGCAAGAGCGGCTGTAAGCAGTAGCGGGGTAGATATGACAGCCTTCATGCGTGCGCCTCCTCAAGTACTGCTTTGTTCTCAGCGCGCCGTTCGACATAGGCACGAATCACCAGATAGAACACGGGCGTCAGCAACAGCCCGAAAAAGGTAACACCGAGCATGCCGCTGAACACCGCGACGCCCATGGCGTGCCGCATCTCAGCGCCGGCCCCGGTGGAGAGCACCAGCGGCACCACACCCATGATGAACGCGAAGCTGGTCATCAAGATCGGACGCAGCCGCAGGCGGCAGGCCTCAAGTACCGCGGACAACCGATCCATGCCTTCTTCCTGTTTGTCCTTGGCGAACTCGACGATAAGGATCGCGTTCTTGCATGCCAGGCCGACGAGCACGATGAGGCCGATCTGGGTAAACACGTTGTTGTCGCCGCCAGACAGGATTACCCCGGTGATGGCCGACAGCAGCGTCATCGGCACGATCAGGATCACCGCCAGCGGCAGGCTCCAGCTCTCGTACTGCGCCGCCAGTACCAAGAAGGCCAGCAGCACGCAGAGCGGGAACACAAACATCGCGGTGTTACCAGCCAGGATCTGCTGATAGGTCAGCTCGGTCCATTCGAAGCTCATGCCGTTCGGTAGCTCGGCTTGCAGCAGCCGCTCCATAGCCGCTTCGGCCTGGCCGGAACTGTAGCCAGGTGCCGCCGCGCCGTTGATTTCAGCGGTCAGGAAACCGTTGTAGTGCATCACGCGATCCGGGCCGGAACTGTCACTGACCTTGACGAAGGTTGAGAGCGGCACCATCTCGCCGCGGTTGTTGCGCACCTTCAGCTGACCGATCTGGTCGGGTGTCAGGCGAAACTTCTGTTCGGCCTGTACATTGACCTGATAGGTGCGACCAAAACGGTTGAAGTCGTTGGCATATAACGAGCCAAGGTAGACCTGCATGGTGTCGAAGATCTGATCGATCGCTACGCCGTGGGTCTTGGCTTTCTCCCGGTCGATGTCGGCATCGATCTGCGGCACGTTCACCTGATAGCTGGTGAACAACCCCGCAAGCTCGGGATAGTCCGCGCTCTTGGCGATGACGTTCTGCACCTGCTTGTACAGCTCCTCATAGCCGAGGTTGCCACGGTCCTGCACCTGTACACGGAAACCGCCAATGGTGCCCAGCCCTTGTACCGGCGGTGGCGGGAAGATCGCAATGAAGGCGTCTTGTATCTGGGCGAACTTGCCGTTCAGGTCAGCAGCAATTGCGTTGGCTGACAGTGAGGGGTCCTTGCGCTCATCGAAGGGCTTGAGCGGGGTGAAAACGATCCCGCTGTTCGGGCTGTTGGTGAAGCCATTGATGGAAAGGCCTGGGAACGCCACGGTGTTCTCGACACCGGGGTGGTCGGCAGCGATTTGCGACATGCGCTTGATGACATCCTCGGTGCGATCCAGCGTGGCGGCATCTGGCAGCTGCGCGAAGGCGACCAGGTACTGCTTGTCCTGCGGCGGCACGAAGCCGGTCGGTGTGCTGGCGAAGCCCATATAGCCCAGTCCCACCAGGCCCAGATAGATCACCAGGGCGATGCCGCTGCCACGCAGAATGCGTTTTACCGCGCCGACGTAGCCGTGGCTGGCGCGTTCGAACACCCGGTTGAACGGTGCAAAGAGCCAGCCGCCAAACAGCTTATCCAACAGACGCGAAAAGCCGTCTTTTGGGGCATCGTGGCTGCGCAGCAGTGCGGCCGCCAGCGCTGGTGAGAGCGTCAGGGAGTTGAACGCCGAAATCACCGTCGAGATTGCGATGGTCAGGGCGAACTGTTGATAGAACTGCCCAGTGAGGCCGGAAATGAACGCGGTCGGGATGAATACGGCACAGAGCACAAGCGCCGTCGCAATGATCGGTCCGGTCACTTCCTTCATGGCCTGCTTGGTGGCTTCGACCGGCGACTTTCCGAGGCCGATATTGCGCTCGACGTTTTCCACCACCACGATGGCGTCATCCACCACGATGCCGATTGCCAGCACCAAGCCGAACAGTGACAGCGCGTTGAGCGAGAAACCCAGCATATGCATGACGGCGAAGGTACCGATCAGCGATACCGGCACGGCCGCCAGCGGGATGATCGAAGCACGCCAGGTCTGCAGGAAGAGAATCACCACCAGCACCACGAGCACAATGGCTTCAAGCAGGGTATGCACCACCGCCTCGATGGAGCCGCGCACGAAGATGGTTGGGTCGTAGACGATCTCGTAATCCACACCTTCCGGGAAATCTTTCTTCAGCTCGGCCATGCGTGCACGTACCGAGTCGGAGATTTCAATCGCGTTCGAGCCAGGACGCTGGAAAACCGGAATGGCGACGGCAGGCTGGTTATTGAGCAAGGAACGCAGCGCGTACTGACTGGAGCCCAGTTCGATACGTGCAATATCCCGCAGGCGGGTGATCGAGCCGTCTTCGCCGGCGCGAATGATGATGTTTTCGAATTCTTCCTCGCTGACCAATCGGCCTTGGGTGTTGATCGACAGCTGGAAGTCCGTCGCGCCCGGTGCAGGTGGCGCACCCAGCGAACCTGCTGCAACCTGGCGATTCTGCTCGCGGATCGCATTGACCACGTCGGTCGCGGTGAGGTTGCGTGAAGCGACCTTGTTCGGATCGAGCCAGACGCGCAGAGAATAATTACCCATGCCGAACAGCTGTACGTCGCCAATCCCGTCCAGTCGCGCCAGCTCGTCCTTGACGTTGAGCGCTGCATAGTTGGACAGATAGAGCATGTCGTAGCGCTCGTCCGGCGAGGTCAGGTGCACCACCATCGTCAGGTCGGGCGAGGCTTTGTCCACCGTCACGCCCAGGCGCTGGACTTCGGTCGGCAACGTCGGCTGGGTACGTGTGACGCGGTTTTGCACCTGCACCTGGGCATTGTCCAGGTCAGTGCCCAGCGCAAAGGTGATGGTCAGCGTCAGCATGCCGTCTGCGGTCGCCTGGGACGACATGTAGAGCATGCCTTCGACACCGGTGATGGCCTGTTCGAGTGGCGAGGCTACGGTTTCGCCGATCACTTTCGGGTTGGCACCCGGGAAGCTGGCGCGGACCACGACAGTCGGCGGCACGACCTCGGGATACTCGCTGATCGGCAGTTGGAACAGCGAGATGGCTCCACCGATCAGGATGATCAGTGACAGTACCGCGGCAAAAATCGGCCGCAGGATGAAGAACTGAGAGAAATTCATGACGCACTCCGGGGGAGAGGGTGCGCATGACGCACCCTGACGGAATCGGTGTTGTGGGGCGCCTCGGCGCCGGTCAGCTGGACGCGTGGGCCGTTTAACTGCTCGGCCCGCGCGCCAGGGTGCGATCGACCAGCTGAGGGTTCATTGCGGCTGAAACGGCGCGGCTCTGCTCTTTCAACGCGGCGAGGGTATCTGCATCTGCCATCGGTACATTCTGCGGCTGTACGGCGTTACCTGGCCGAACGCGCTGCAGGCCGTTCACAACAATGGTCTCGCCATTTTTCAGACCGCTACGCACGATGCGCAGGCCCTCCAGCTTCGGACCGAGCTCAATGGAGCGATACTTGACTGTGTCGTCCTTCCCAAGAACCAGGACGAACTTCTTGCCCAGGTCGGTTCCGACCGCGACATCCTTGATTAGGACTGCGTCGTAAGTGGCGCTGCCGACCAGCTTCAGGCGGGCATATAGACCGGGCGTGAAGCGCCCGTCACGGTTATCGAACACGGCGCGACCGCGAATGGTGCCGGTGCGCGGGTCCACCTGGTTGTCGATGAAGTCCATGTGTCCCAGATGTGGATGGCCTTCCTCGCTGGACAGCCCGAGATAAACGGGTGTTTCCTCGCCACGCTCACCGTCGCGGGCAAGCTCGCGGTACTTGAGGTAGGTGCGTTCGTCCGCCTCGAAGTAGGCATAGACCTTGTCGGTCGAAACCACCGTGGTCAGCAAGGCTTCGCCAGTATTTACCAGGTTGCCCGCGGTGATCAACGCGCGACCAACCCGACCATCGATGGGCGCCGTGACGCGGGTGAAGCCGAGGTCCAGCTTGGCCGCATCGAGCTGCGCCTGGATGGCCGCGACGGCCGATTTCGCTTCGCTGGCGGCGCTCGCTCGCGCATCAGCCAGTTCGGCGGAAATGGCGTTGTTGGCGCGCAGGCGTTCACCGCGCTCGGCCTCGCTTGCTGTGCGGCGCTCAGTGGCGCGAGCCTGTTGCAATTCGGCCTGCAAGCGTTTGACCTGGGCCTCGAACGGGCGCGGGTCGATCTGGAAAAGCAGGTCCCCTTTCTTCACCTCCGAGCCTTCCTCGAACGCAACCTTGTCGATGAAGCCCGACACGCGAGGGCGAATTTCAACCGACTCGGGCGCCTCCAGGCGTCCGGTAAGCTCATCCCATTCGGTGACTTGCTGTTCGATGACCTCGGCAACGCTGACGGCGGGCGCCGGCATGGCCGCCTGGGTGGCTTCCGGCGTTTTCCCGCATGCGCCGACAAGGGCTGCAGCAACTGCAACCAATGGGTAACGCAAGGCTTTGAGTGAACGATCCATGCTTGACTCCGCAACTCGTTTTTTTGATGGCGGAAGTGTGGGGGCTGGCCCGCTCAGGCAGAAATCGAACGAGGCGAATGTAAATATCAGCCGCGATGATGTTGCAGCATTTGTCAGTGATGGATGCCTGGTATGAAAAGCGCCGCTGCGCTGGTGCCTGGCCCAGCGGTTCGGGAGTAATGGCGCGGGGCAAGTCAGCGACCCGCAGGGTGACTTCAGGCAACCACACCAACATCAATACCGGGCATCAATGCGGGCGCGCGGAGTGTGGCAGGCAAGCCGTCAGGCTTGATCGGTCTGAGGGTTCAAACTGTCCGGGTCGCCTACAAACATCTGGATACGCGAACGTAGCCAGCGCTCGGCTGGGTCGTTGTCCTGAGCGCCGCTCCAGGCCATGGACAGTTCAAAGTCTTGGCTGGTATCGAACGGCAGTGGCTCGGCACGCACGCCACCGTTAGCCGCGAGCGCGGAGGCCGCATAGTCCGGCACTGTCGCGACCAGGTCGGTCCCGGCCAGCAAACTGCCCAGGCCGTTGAACTGGGGTACGGCCAGCACGACCTTGCGCTTGCAGCCGTGCAAAGCCAGCTCTTCATCAATATAGCCGTTCAGGTCACCAGCAAAGGAAACCATGGCGTGCGGGCGCGAGCAGTAGTCTTCCATGGTCATGCGCCCAGGAATGCTGTCGGCGCGCAGCAGCATCGGTTTGGGCCTGCGCAGGACCTTGCGCTTGGCATTGGCCGGCAACTCCTCGGTGTAGCAGACCCCCACCGAGATCTCGCCCGAGGCAAGCAAGCCGGGCATTAGCAGGTAGTTGGCACGACGCACCACCAGCACCACACCCGGCGCTTCGGCACGAACCCGCCTGAGCAGCTGCGGTAGCAGGGCGAACTCCACCTCGTCTGTCAGACCGATGCGAAACACCAGCTCGCTGGTGGCGGGGTCAAAGGTAGACGCGCGGCTGACCGCGGTGGAGATGGAGTCCAGAGCCGGTGAGAGCAGGCCGGCAATTTCCTGCGCGCGTGCAGTGGGCTCCATGCTGCGACCGGTGCGCACGAACAGCGGGTCATCGAAAAGGGTCCGTAGCCGTGCCAGTGCAGCACTGATCGCAGGTTGCCCCAGAAACAGCTTCTCAGCGGCGCGGGTCACGCTGCGCTCATGCATCAGCGTTTCGAAAACGATGAGAAGGTTCAGGTCCACGCGGCGAAGGTCGTTGCGGTTCATGCCATTCACTTCAAGCTGTGGTCAGACAAAGGCACGGCTGACCTTTTGGAGGGTTGCGGTAGCATTCTAGACAGATCGCAGTGACGACGGCATGTCCATTTCCGCTTTAAAATCGCACAAACCTGCAGCTCGTGGTGCGGGTTTACATACAGCTCATCATCATTCCTAGGCATGGCAACTATCGAGCGGAATGCGGGGATCGCTGCTGGAGTTGTGTGGACTGTGCAGATAGAGTCACTAACACAGTAGTAATCGAGGGGTCTTCTAATGTCCCGCATCATCCGTTTTCACCAGTTCGGGCCTGCCGACGTGCTGCGCTATGAACAGCACGACGTGCCGCGGCCAGGCCCGGGCGAAGTGCTGGTCGATGTGAAATCGATCGGCATCAGCTGGAACGACGTGCTCTGGCGCCAGGACCTGGCACCGCGTCACGCGAAGCTTCCCGCTGGGTTGGGCAGCGAAATTGCCGGCGAAGTGCGGTCGGTAGGCGACGACGTGGACGGCTTTGCGGCCGGTGATCGAGTCGCGAGTTTTCCAGGCCATGATCTCAACCAGTATCCGCTCTATGGCGAACAGGTACTGCTGCCTCATACCTCCCTGGTTCACCACCCGGACATGCTTAGCGCAACCGAAGCCAGCATCCACTACACGCCGGCGCTGGTGTCCTACTTTGCGCTGGTTGAGTTGGCTCAGCTCGAGCCAGGGCAGTACGTGCTCGTTACGCAGGCGCGGCATTGTACCGGTCCGTCCGCTGTGCAACTGGCCAAGGCGCTCGGAGGGCGTGTCATCGCCACCTGTGATACCGCCGAAGATCGCGATTTCCTCCGTGAACTGGGTGCCGAAACGGTGATCGTCACTGAAGAGGAAGATCTCGTCGGGCGGCTTCAGAAGATAACTGGCGGGGCGGGCGTCGAGGTCGTGCTGGACGGTTGTGGCGGCTCTCAGATGAAGCTGCTGGGCGACGTAATTGCCCCGCGTGGCAAATTGATCCTTTATGGCCTGAACGGCGGCAACGAGACTGCATTCCCTGCGTGTGCGGCGTTCAAAAAGAACTTCAAGTTCTTCCTGCACTGCCTGTGCGATTTCACTGGCCAGCCCGAGCTGGGCATCGAGCAGAATCGTGACGCGGTTCAACGAGCCTTGCGGCACATCAATCAGCTCACTGCGGACCGGCTGATCACCCCGCAGGTCGACAGAGTGTTCGGCTTCGATGAGGTGGTCGCCGCTCACAAGTATGTCGAAAGCGGGGTGCCCCGGGGGCGCGTCGCAATGAGCGTCGACTGAGCTGAGTCCTGAGGCCTGATACAAGGCCTCTCATCGCTTCGCAGAAACTTTTCCGTCCGGTGCCAAGTCCTCCGACTACAGGTTTTTTAGCCCTTACGGAGGATTCAGCATGCCCGATGAAAACCAGACGCTTCCGCCTCAACAGCAACCGGAGCCTGGCAAAGAAAGCGAGATGAACCCGCGCCCGGAGTATCAGGGTGAAGACTACAAGGCCGCCGGCAAGCTTCAAGGCAAGGCCGCAATCATCACCGGCGGTGACAGCGGCATCGGTCGCTCCGTTGCCGTGTTGTTTGCTCGCGAAGGCGCTGATGTGGCGATTCTCTACCTCAACCAGCATCAGGACGCCGAGGAGACCAAACGTGCAGTTGAAGCGCAGGGCCGCAAATGCCTGACATTCGCTGGCGACGTGGCGGATCGAGACGTGTGCCGCAAGGTGATCGACGAGACGGTCGGCGCGTTCGGCAAGCTCGATATCCTGGTCAATAACGCGGCTGAGCAGCATCCGCAGGAAAAGCTCGAAGACATCAGTGAAGAACAGTGGGAGAAAACCTTCCGCACCAACATCTTCGGCATGTTTCAAATGACCAAGGCCGCACTGCCGCACCTGAAAAAAGGCGCCTCCATCATCAACACCACCTCGGTGACTGCCTACAAGGGCAGCCCGCAACTGTTGGACTACTCATCGACCAAGGGCGCCATCACGGCCTTCACACGCTCGCTGTCGATGAACATCGCCGACCGCGGCATCCGTGTGAACGGAGTAGCGCCTGGCCCGATCTGGACGCCACTGATCCCGTCGACATTCGATGCGGACAAGGTCGAGAAATTCGGCGCCAACGTGCCCATGGAGCGTCCCGGCCAGCCCGATGAAGTGGCGCCAGCCTACGTATATCTGGCCAGCAGCGACTCGTCCTATGTCAGCGGCCAGGTGATCCATGTGAATGGCGGCACCGTGGTCAACGGCTGACCGAACGACTGTGACAGGAGGGAAGGCATATGCCCCGTACGATCTGGAAAGGTGCCGTCAGTTTCGGCCTGGTTCATATTCCTGTGTCCCTGGTGCCTGCCACTACGCGATCTGGAATCGATTTCGATTGGCTGGACAAGCGCACCATGGACCGGGTGGGCTATAAGCGCATCAACAAGACCACCGGGGAAGATATCGAGAGCGAAAACATCGTCAAAGGCGTTGAATACGAAAAGGGCAATTACGTTGTCATCAGCGATGACGAAATCAAGGCAGCGCACCCGGAAGCCACGCAGACGGTGGATATCGTTGCCTTTGTCGATGCCAAGGACATTTCCTTCCTGTACATCGCTACGCCGTACTACCTCACCCCGGATCGACGGGGTGAAAAGGTTTACGCACTGCTGCGCGAAACACTCTCACAGACCGGCAAGGTCGGCATTGCCAATGTCGTGCTGCGCAACAAGCAGCATCTGGCGGTGGTGATGCCGCTTGGCAAGGCGCTTGTAATGAATACCCTGCGCTGGGCCGATGAGGTTCGGGGAGTCGAATACCTCGAGATGAAGGATGAGGCAATCAACGCCGACCTCAATCCGAAGGAACTCGACATGGCCAAGCGGCTGGTGGAAGACATGAGTGAGGATTGGAACCCAGAGCAATACAAGGACACCTTCCAGGACCAGATCATGGATCTGGTCGAAACCAAGGCCCGCGAAGGCAAGCTCGAAGCCGTGGGTGGACCGGAAGAGGCGGTGGATCGTCGCAGTGCCGATGTCATCGACTTGACCGAACTGCTCAAACGTAGTCTGGCCGGCAAATCATCGGCCAAGAAGGCTGCGCCGGCAGAGGAGGTGGATGACAATGGCGGTGACAGCGAAGAGGCGGCAGCACCTGCCAAACGGGCTGCAAGCAAAAGCGCGGCCAGTAAATCCAAAGCTCCTGCCAAGGCCACAGCCAGCAAAACCTCAACCAGCAAAACCTCGACGGCCCGCAAGGCCAGCAGCAGCAAGCCTGCTGCCAGCAAATCCAGCAGTAAAAAAGCGAGCTGAGCTTGTGAGGAATCCGCATGGCTGAGAAAACGGCCAAAAGCCGCCCAGATGTAGGCGGCATCGGCATCAGCAATCCGCAACGGGTTATCGATCCCGCAAGCGGTGCCACCAAGCTGCAGCTCGCCCAATATTATCAGGCGGTTGGCCGCTACCTGACGCCGCATCTGGTCAAGCGCCCGCTGTCCATCGTTCGAGCGCCCGAGGGGGTGGGTGGGGACAGCTTCTTTCAGCGACACTGCGGCCGCCTGAAAATGCCTCACATGCGGGTCCTAGACAAATCACTCGATCCCGAACACGCCCGTCTGATCCAGGCGGACAGCGTGACAGCGGTGGTCGAGGCGGCGCAGATGGGCACCATCGAGCTCCATACCTGGAACGCGCGTAGCGACCGGATCGACAAGCCGGACCGGGTCGTGTTCGACCTCGATCCCGACCCCGAACTGCCGTGGTCGAGCATGGTGGAAGCAACGTGCATGACCCTCGATCTGCTCGACGAGCTCGGCCTTCAGGCGTTCCTCAAGACCAGCGGTGGCCGAGGTATACACGTGGTTGTGCCCATCGACCGCCGTCATAGCTGGGATTGTGCAAACGAGTTCGCCCGCGGTGTAACGGTCCGGCTGGCAAAAGAGGCACCCGAGCAGATCGCCGCGAAGATGGGCCCGAAGAACCGGGTCGGCAAGATATTCGTCGACTACCTGCGCAATCAGCGGGGCGCGAGCACTGTAGCGGCTTTTTCCGCAAGAGCGCGACCCGGCCTGCCGGTCTCGGTGCCAATCGCCCGGGACGAGCTCGATCAGATCAGCGGTGCTGATCAATGGACCATCCTCAATCTGTTCAAGCGCCTCGAACACCAGAAGCACGACCCCTGGGCCGATTACGCCACGACCCGCCAGACGCTCTCAGCGCAGCTGATGAAGGATCTCGCTGCCCGTCGGTGACGCGACGGGTGACCTGTCTATCACCCATTCCTGAACTAGCCTTGTACTAGCGTAGCGACATACGCCGCCCCGTCTGTCCCTCTGGATGAACCATTCCAGAGCGGTCCAGTCGATGTGGTTAGATGGGCAGACATAATAAGTAACAGGAGATACCAATGACCGTGCGAGTATCCCGGCGACAGTTCCTGAAGTTCGGTGCGGCTGGTGTAGGCGCTTCGAGCATGGCCATGATGGGATTTGCGCCTGATGAAGCAATCGCGTCGATTCGTCACTTCAAACTGACCGGCGCAAGAATGACCCGCAACATCTGCACCTACTGCTCGGTAGGCTGCGGCATGTTGCTCTACTCCCGTGGCGATGGCGCGATCAATGTGATCGACGAGATCTACCACGTCGAAGGCGACCCGGATCATCCGGTTAGCCGCGGCTCGCTATGCCCTCGGGGCGCGGGCGTTCTGGATTTCATCAATAGCCCTTCGCGGGTCAAATATCCTGAAGTGCGCGAGCCATACACAAACGAATGGAAGCGCATCAGTTGGGACGAGGCCTACGATCGCATCGCCCGCTACATGAAGGAAGATCGGGACCGCAACTTCCAGACTCACGACGAAGAAGGCCGTTTGGTCAATCGCTGGATGACGACTTCGATGGTGGCGGCTTCGGCCTGTACCAACGAAACCGCGTACCTCACACAGAAGATTACGCGGGCTCTTGGCATTCTCACGATGGACAACCAGGCGCGCGTATGACACGGACCGACGGTGGCAGGTCTTGCCCCTTCATTCGGTCGCGGTGCCATGACGAACCATTGGGTCGACATCGGTAACGCCAACGTCATCCTTTCCATGGGTGGCAATTCCGCGGAAGCGCATCCGGTTGGTTTCCGCTGGGTGATGCACGCGAAGACGCGCAACGATGCGCGCCTGATTTCCGTGGACCCACGCTACAACCGAACCACGGCGGTCTCGGACATTCATGCCTGGCTTCGCACCGGGACGGACATCGTGTGGCTCGGCGGGCTGATCAACTACCTGATCGAAACCGGCCGTTATAACCATGAGTACGTCATCAATTACACAGACGCGGCCTTGCTCGTGAAGGAAGGTTTCGGCTTTGAGGATGGCCTGTTCACCGGCTTCAATCCCGAAGATCGAACCTACGACCGCAGCACCTGGAACTTCGATCTGGACGAGAACGGATTCGCTAAAACCGATCCGACGCTCGAAAACCCACGCTGCGTATTCCAGTTGATGCGCAAGCACTACAGCCGTTACACCTTGGATCAGGTCGAAAATATCACTGGGATGCCACGCGACAAGGTGCTGACGATCTGGGACCTGATTGCGACCACCGCTGCGCCCGACAAGACGATGACCATCCTGTACGCGCTGGGCTGGACTCAGCACACCATCGGCTCGCAGATCATTCGCACTGGCGCCATGGTCCAGTTGCTGCTGGGCAACATGGGTATGCCAGGTGGTGGCGTGAACGCCTTGCGCGGTCACTCCAACATCCAGGGGCTGACGGACATCGGATTGCTATCGAATCTGCTGCCCGGCTACATGAACCTGCCCTCTGCCAACCTGCAGAACTACCAGGATTACATGAAGACCCGTGTCAAGCCGCCGCTGCTGCCGGGCGAGGTGTCTTACTGGAAGTACTACGAGCGCTTCCACGTAAGCCTGATGAAGGACTGGTATGGCGACGTGGCCACGGAAGAAAACAACTGGTGCTATGACTGGCTGCCCAAGCTGTCCGCACCGCTGTACGACGTGCTCTACGCGGTCAACCAGATGACCAAGGGAGAGATGACCGGGGCCTTCTGTCAGGGCTTCAACATCCTGGCCTCGTTCCCGAACAAGCGGAAAGTGACCGAGGGCCTGTCCAAGCTGAAGTGGCTGGTCATCATGGACCCGCTGGAAGTAGAAACAGGCGAGTTCTGGAAGAACTATGGCGAATACAACCCGGTGAACCCGGCGGAAATCGCCACTGAAGTATTCCGTCTGCCGACCACCTGCTTTGCCGAGGATGATGGTTCGATCACCAACAGCTCACGCTGGCTGCAGTGGCACGTGAAGGCCGCACCGCCACCCGGCGTTGCGATGACCGACACCGCGATACTGGCGCAGGTCATGGTCCGTCTGAAAGCGATGTATCTGGAGGAGGGCGGCGCCTTTCCTGACCCTATCCTCAATCTGTCGTGGGACTACACCAATCCGCTGTATCCGTCAGCCGAGGAACTGGCGAAGGAATACAACGGCCGGGCACTGGTAGACCTCACCGATGACAAGGGCAACATCATCAAGCGTGCCGGAGAGCTGCTGGATGACTTCACCCAACTTCGCGATGACGGCAGCACTGCCTGCGGTTGCTGGATCTACTCGGGTTCCTACACCGAGGCCGGCAACATGATGGCGCGGCGCGATAACAGCGACCCGTACAACACTGGTACTACGCTGGGCTGGGCTTGGGCTTGGCCGATGAACCGACGGCTGCTCTACAACCGTGCTTCGGCTCGGCCGGACGGCACGCCGTGGGCGCCGAACAAGGCCTTCATCTGGTGGAACGGCGAACGCTGGATCGGTGCTGACGTGCCGGACTATCCGGTCTTCACGCCACCTTCAGCCGGTGTCGGTCCCTTCATCGTGACGCAGACGGGTACCGGGCACTTCTTCGCCAGCGAATGGCTGAACGAAGGTCCGTTCCCGGAACACTACGAGCCGATGGAGAGCCCGATCGATCGCAACCCTCTGCACCCGAACAATCCGTTGGCGTACCACAATCCCATCGTCCGGGTGTTCCCGCAGGACCGTGACGATTTCGGTACGAACAAGGAGTTTCCGTACGCGGCGACGACGTACCGGCTGACGGAGCACTTCCACTTCTGGACGACTCACGCGCTGCTGAACTCGATCATGCAACCTGAGAAATTTATCGAGATGAGCGAGGTGCTGGCGGGCGAACTTGGAATTGCCCAGGGTGAACGCGTACGGGTGCGTTCGAAGCGAGGCTTCATCGAGGCTGTGGCTGTAGTGACCAAGCGCATGGTGCCCTTGCAGGTGGACGGGCGAACCGTTCACCAGATTGGCATCCCGCTGCACTTTGGCTTCAAGGGCGTCGCCCGCAAGGCCCATCTGACCAACTCCCTGACCCCCTTCGTGGGCGACGGCAACACGCAAACACCGGAATTCAAGTCGTTCCTGGTGGACGTCGAGAAGCTCTAGGAGAAGGCTATGCGAGGAGACCAGATCAACCTGCAGAACATCGTCGCGCGATCAGCGACGACTACTCCCTCTCCCCAGGTTCGCCAGGGCGGGGTGGAGCCCGTCGCCAAGCTTATCGACGTGTCCGTCTGCATCGGCTGCAAAGCCTGCCAAGTCGCCTGTTCGGAATGGAACGACCTGCGTGACGAGGTAGGCCACTGCCACGGTGTGTACGACAACCCCATCGACCTTACCGCCGAGTCGTTCGAGGTCATGCGTTTCAGTGAGTACGAGGATGAGCAGGGCAACCTCGAATGGCTGATCCGCAAGGACAACTGCATGCATTGCGCCGAGCCGGGCTGCCTCAAGGCCTGCCCGTCCCCTGGAGCCATCGTTCAGTACGCAAACGGCATCGTCGACTTCAATTCCGAGCACTGCATTGGCTGTGGCTATTGCATAGCGGGGTGTCCGTTCGACATCCCCCGCATCTCGGAGCGGGACAACAAGGCCTATAAATGCACCCTGTGTTCGGACCGTGTCTATCACGGTCTTGAGCCGGCGTGCGTCAAGAGCTGCCCGACCTCGGCGATCATGTTTGGTACCAAGGAAGACATGCTCGATTACGGTGCTAGTCGGGTAGCGAACCTCCAGGAGCGCGGCTACGAAAACGCGGGCATCTACGATCCGCAGGGCGTCGGTGGCACCCATGTGGTCTATGTGCTGCAGCACAGCGACAAGCCAGAGATTTACAGCGGTTTGCCGCGTGACCCGCATATCGCGCCGACGGTTGAGCTTTGGAAGGGCGTGACAAAGCCCATCATGTCGGTGGCGCTGGGGATGTCGGTGCTGGCGGGCTTCTTCCATTACGTGATGAAAGGGCCGAAAGAGGAACCGGAGGACGATCCGGATCCGGAAAACGCACATGACGCCCGTGAGATCGATAAGCGCGGGGAGGACCGGCTATGAGCCACTCGAATGTCAAACACGGCATCCTGCGTTACGGCTGGTGGACACGGGTGAACCACTGGCTCATCGCGATCAGCTTCGTCCTGCTCGTGCTGAGCGGCCTGTCGCTGTTCTATCCGGCGTTCTTCGGGCTAACGGCGTTGTTTGGCGGGCCGGAGCCGACACGCATCGTGCACCCGTACATCGGCGTGTTCATGTCGTTGTTCTTCGTCATTCAGGCGGTGCGCTTTTTTGGCGACAACCTGATCCGTCGTCACGATATACAGTGGGTAAAGCAGATCCGTGACGTACTGGCTAATCGCGACGACCGGTTGCCGCCGGTGGGTAAGAACAACGCCGGTCAGAAGCTGGTGTACTGGATCTTCCTCGCCACGGTCCCGGTGCTGCTGGTAACCGGTGTCGTGCTCTGGAGGCCGTGGGTCGCCGATGAGATGCCGATCTGGGCGCTGCGCTGGGCCGTGACCATCCACGCCTATACCGCCTTTATCGCAATCATCACCCTGGTGATTCACGTGTACTCCGCGATATGGGTGAAGGGTTCGGTGCGCGCAATGACTCAAGGCCGCGTCAGTCACGCCTGGGCACGCCATCACCACAATCTCTGGTATGAAGAGGTTCGCCGCAAGGGCGGCCATGACGACCCAGGTGGTCTTTCGCCCAACCGTGACGTGCCGTCGAAACGAACTTAAGGAGCTACAGTGAACCACTCTTTCGGAAGTGCGCCTTCGGGGATCATGGAGGCGCCGAACGTGGTATTGCCGAACGCCAAGGTGTTCAGCAAGCGCGCTACACGCCTGCGGGAGCTGGTCCAGCAGGTTCCGCCGCTGGACGAGTTTCTCGCCTTCATGGCGCGGTTGGTGCAAGCCCAGCATCAAGTGCTCAACGAACGCGAACCGTCCTGGCGACCGGCTGCGGATGCGTTCGATCAAGCGTTCAAACATGGCTTGCCGCCGCTTGGTTTTCAGGCTCTGAAACGTGACGTGCCCTGGCATGAAGACCTGCTGTCGATGCTCGATGCAATGGATCTTCATGTCGGTGAAAGCCAACGGCCCTTGCTCCAGAGACTCCGAGAATCGTCACGTGAACAGCTCGATGCGATGGCCGACGAGATTCTCGAAGGGCGTCCCGGTGATGACACAACTCGACCACTGCTGCCGCTGGTGACCGCTGCGCTGCAAATCAGCTGGATGAGGCTGGCGATCGCTCTGCCTCGACCGCCTGACAAACCCGAAGGTGAAGCAAAGGGGCTGTGTCCATGCTGCGGTTCGCCGCCAGTCGCCAGTGTCATCCATAACGAGCGTCATCGCGCAGGCGTGCGTTATCTGCAATGCTCGCTGTGCGCCACCGAATGGCACCTGGAACGGCTCAAATGCAGCGTATGCGACGGTGGCGCAAAGCTGCTCTACCTCACGCTGGATGACGAGCAAGGCAAGCCGGCCATGCCAGTTCAGGCGGAGTCGTGCGGGGAGTGCCACAGCTACCTGAAGATCATGCTGCGTGAAGAACACGGCCGCGCCGATCCCGTGGCAGACGATCTTGCCAGTCTCGCGCTCGACATCTTGCTGGCCGAGCAGGGCGAATATGGCCGTAGCGGATACAACCCGTTGTTGATCACCGGCAGCGACTAGCGCGATAGGCTTTTGCCTAACGTACGATCAGCGTGGTGGCTATCAGTAGCGCTCGCGTCGTTTGGGATCGCCAGCAAGCTGGCTCCTACAGGCAGGGCTTGGTTTAGCTTGGCGCTGTACGAAGGGAAGAGAACGCTTTTGTAGGAGCCACCTTGGTGGCGATTAGTAGCGCTCGCGTCTTATGAGATCGTCAGCACGCTGGCTTCCACAGGAGCGGCCTGTCTCCGCACCAAACCATCCGTCTTGTATTTGGCCGAAAACAACCGCAACGCCTTGTGTGGCAAGCGGTAGCGGCCTTTCAGGATGAACTTTTCAGGCCTCCTTTGGTTCGGAAAGAACAGAGTCCGAGAAAGCCTGCCTGACGGGTTTTCCCCGGTACAACCAGCCCCGCTCGATAGCCAGTTCCGAGCAGGCAGTTTTGCCGTTTCGCTGCACTTTCGCCTAGGAGCCCCGTTCGATGACCGATGCAAAGCCCCATCCGGTGATTCACCCCCGACTTGAACAGGCCTTGCGGATGCCGCGCATAGCCATTGAATCGACCCAACCTGTGCTGGAGGGGGGGCGGTTCGCCGCAAAGGCGACCATCGGCCACCCAATCAACGTAACGAGCAAGATCTTTGCCGACGGGCACGATCAGCTGGCAGCGTCCATCTGCTGGCGGACCAAGAACGAAACCACCTGGCGTAGGGCGCGGCTCAAGCTGATCGGCAACGACAGTTGGGTGGGGCAATTCACGCCGACCCAGGTCGCTTCGCATGAATTCATGATCGAAGCCTGGTGGGACATCTACGAAACCTACCGCTACGAGCTCTCGAAGAAGCACACCGCAGGGGTTCCGGTGCAACTTGAACTGGAGGAGGGCCGTTTGCTACTGGAGAGAGCCAGCCAGCGCGCGCAGGGCGAAACCAAAGCCATCATCGATGATCTGCTGCATCGCCTGAGCATGGCGCACCTGGACGACGAGCGCGTTTCGGTGATGTTGGCCAATGAAACGGCCGCGGCGATGGCTGACGCCGACCCGCGCGAACATTGCAGCCAGACCGAAGTATTCCCTGTAGAGGTCGAGCGTCCGCTGGCATTGTTTGCCAGCTGGTACGAGTTGTTCCCGCGCTCCGAAACCGATGATCCTAACCGTCACGGGACCTTCCGTGACGTGCACAAGCGTTTGCCTTCGATCCGCGACATGGGTTTTGACGTGCTGTATTTCACGCCGATCCATCCCATCGGACGCAGCCATCGCAAAGGGCCGAACAACACGTTGCAAGCCGGCCCGAATGATCCGGGCAGTCCTTACGCGATTGGCAGTGAAGCCGGCGGGCACGATGCGGTGCACCCTGAACTCGGCACGCTGGATGACTTCCGTGACCTGGTTGCCGCCGCCCGCGAGCACGGCCTGGAGATTGCCCTCGACTTCGCCATACAGTGCTCACAAGACCACCCCTGGCTCAATGAACATCCGGGTTGGTTCTCCTGGCGCCCTGATGGGACCATCCGTTATGCGGAGAACCCGCCGAAGAAATACCAGGATATCGTTAACGTCGATTTCTACGCGGAAGACGCCATGCCGGACCTGTGGATCGCCCTGCGCGATGTGGTCTGGCACTGGGTGGAGCAGGGTGTGAAGATCTTCCGGGTCGACAACCCGCACACCAAGCCACTGCCGTTCTGGGAGTGGATGATTGCCGATATACGCGAGCGCGACCCGGATGTGATGTTCCTCTCCGAGGCCTTCACCAAGCCGGCAATGATGGCGCGGCTGGGCAAGGTCGGCTTCAACCAGAGCTATACCTACTTCACCTGGCGCAACAACAAGACCGAGCTGAGCGAGTACTTCACCGAGCTCAACGAGCATCCGCTGCGTGATTGCTATCGGCCGAATTTCTTCGTCAACACGCCCGACATCAACCCGTTCTTCCTGCACGACTCCGGGCGTGCTGGGTTCCTTATCCGGGCTGCCCTGGCGACCATGGGCTCGGGGCTGTGGGGCATGTACTCAGGCTTCGAGCTGTGCGAATCCGCGGCGATTCCGGGCAAGGAGGAATACCTGGATTCCGAGAAGTATCAGATCCGGGTTCGGGACTATCACGCACCCGGCAACATCGTGGCGGAGATCGCTCAGCTCAACCGCATACGTCGGCAAAATCCGGCCTTGCAGACGCATCTCGGCTTCAAAGCGTACACGGCCTACAACGACAACATCTTCTACTTCGGCAAGCGAACGCCGGATCGCAAGAACTTCATTCTCGTCGCTATAAGCCTCGATCCGCATAACGCCCAGGAAGCGCATTTCGAGCTTCCACTGTGGGAAATGGGCCTGCCGGACCATGCCGAAACACGAGGCGAAGACCTCATGAATGGGCATCGTTGGACCTGGTACGGCAAGACTCAGTGGATGCGGATCGAACCATGGCACTTGCCCTTCGGCATTTGGCGCATCACGTCGGACGCGATGGATCCCGACTTAAAGTAATGTGTTAGATGCTGAATAAAAAACGATAATTATCAGTCGGTTACAGGCTACTAATGATCCTCTTTGTAGCCGGCTGGTTTACTTCTTCCGCCTCGCCTTGCCACACGTATGGCCAGCTCAGAGGTCGGTGAAAGGAATGAGACCATGGCCAGAGCGCGTAAACCTGCTGCCTTTATCAAGGATCCTCTTTGGTACAAGGATGCGGTGGTCTATCAGGTCCACCTGAAGTCTTTCTTCGATTCGAATAACGACGGCGTCGGCGACTTCCAGGGCTTGATCGACAAGCTCGATTACATAGCCGACCTCGGCGTGAACACTATTTGGCTGCTGCCGTTCTACCCATCGCCGCGTCGCGACGACGGTTATGACATTGCCGAATATCGGGGCGTGCACCCGGACTACGGCACCATGGCCGACGCCAAGCGTTTCATTGCTGAAGCTCACAAGCGTGGCCTGCGAGTGATCACGGAGTTGGTCATCAACCACACCTCCGACCAGCACCCGTGGTTCCAGCGCGCCCGCAAGGCGAAAAAGGGCTCCGCGGCGCGCGACTTCTACGTCTGGTCCGACACCGACGAGAAGTACGACGGTACGCGCATCATCTTTCTCGACACCGAGGCGTCGAACTGGACCTGGGACCCGGTTGCTCAGCAATACTTCTGGCATCGGTTCTATTCACACCAGCCGGACCTCAATTTCGATAATCCCCTAGTGATGAAGGCAGTCCTGAGCGTGATGCGCTACTGGCTGGATCTGGGGATCGACGGCCTGCGTCTGGATGCCATTCCCTATCTAGTAGAGCGCGATGGCACCAACAACGAGAACCTGCCTGAAACCCACGACGTGCTGAAAAAGATTCGCGCGGAAATCGACGCCAACTACCCCGACCGCATGCTCCTGGCCGAGGCTAACCAATGGCCGGAAGACACGCAGCTCTACTTCGGCGGGGAGGATGGCGGGCTCGGCGATGAATGCCATATGGCCTTTCACTTCCCACTGATGCCGCGCATGTATATGGCGCTGGCTCAGGAAGACCGGTTCCCGATTACCGATATTCTCAGGCAGACACCGGATATTCCGGAGAATTGCCAATGGGCAATCTTCCTGCGCAACCACGACGAGTTGACGCTGGAAATGGTGACCGACAAGGAGCGCGACTACCTCTGGAACTACTACGCCAGTGATAAACGCGCCCGTATCAACCTTGGCATTCGTCGTCGCCTGGCGCCGCTGCTCGAGCGGGACCGGCGGCGCATCGAACTGCTCAACAGTCTGCTGCTGTCGATGCCCGGCACGCCAGTAATCTATTACGGCGACGAGATCGGCATGGGCGACAACATCTTCCTCGGTGACCGCGACGGTGTGCGCACGCCAATGCAATGGTCGGTGGACCGCAACGGTGGCTTCTCACGTGCCGACCCGCCAAGTCTGGTGCTGCCGCCAATCATGGATCCGTTGTACGGCTATCAAGCGATCAATGTGGAGGCTCAGCAGCGCGACCCGCATTCGCTGCTCAACTGGACGCGGCGACTGCTTTCGATCCGCAAGCAGTTCAAGGCATTCGGCCGCGGCACTCTGAAGATGCTGGCGCCGAGCAACCGCCGCATTCTTGCGTACATACGCGAGTTCACAACGGCAACGGGCGAGACGGAGGTGATCTTCTGCGTCGCCAACGTGTCGCGCTCGGCACAGGCTGCAGAACTGGAACTGTCGCATTACGCCGGAATGGTGCCGGTGGAAATGGTAGGCGGCAGTGCCTTCCCGCCGATCGGCCAACTGCCGTATCTGCTGACATTGCCTCCCTACGGCTTTTACTGGTTCCAGCTGGCAACCAGTCACCAGATGCCCAGCTGGCACCAAGAACCGGTGGAAACCATGCCTGACTTTCAAACGCTGGTGCTCAAACGCCTGGATACGCTTACCACAGCCAACAAGCGGATACTTGAAACGGAATCGCTGCCAGCCTATCTGCCGAAGCGGCGCTGGTTCGCCAGCAAGGATGCCACGATCAACTCGATCAAGATCTGCTACAGCGTGCCGTTCGGCGACCCACAACGCCCGGTCCTGCTGAGCGAAATCGCGGTTGAAGCGGGCGGGCGCACCGACCGTTATCAATTGCCGCTAGGCTTCCTGGACGAAGGTGACTTCGACATCGCACTGCCACAGCAACTGGCCATGGCGCGGGTTCGTCGCGGACCGCAGGTAGGCCTGCTGACCGATGCCTTCGCGCTCAAGCAGTTCGTACTGGGCGTCATCCAGGGGCTGCGCGAGGCGCTGGTGTTGCCGTGCGGCGACGGGGAAATACGCTTCCAGCCAATGGCTCAGCTGGCGGATGTCGAAGTAGCTGCCGACGCTGAGGTGCGTTATCTCACTGCGGAGCAGTCCAACAGCTCAGCCATCATCGACAGCAGCATGATGATCAAGGTGCTGCGCCGCGTCTCGGCGGGCATGCACCCCGAACTGGAAATGGGTAGCTTTCTGACCGAGCAAGGCTTCACTCATATCTCGGCGATGCTGGGACAGGTGAGTCGTTTCGACAAGAACGGCGAGCAGTACGCGCTGATGGTCGTGCAGCGCTTCCTGGACAACCAGGGCGATGCCTGGGAATGGACACTCAATACGCTGGACCGAGCGGTACGCGACCAGATTGCCGGGGGCGTCTCGCTGCATGAAAACCAGTTCAGTGCGCTGGAGGAGCTGGAAGCCTTCAACCGGATTCTAGGCCAGCGCCTTGGCGAAATGCACATGACCCTGGCGGTTCAGACCGACAACCAGGCGTTTGCTGCCGAGCCGACCAAGCCCAAGGATGCGAAGGAGTGGACCCAGCTGATTTCCGGACAAGTCGAACACGCGCTGGATCTGTTGCAGGCTCGCCGTGGCGATCTGGATCGCAAGGCTACCGCCCAGGTCGAGCAGCTGCTTGGCCAACGCACGCAGCTAATCGCCGAGGTGAAGCGGCTGGCCGATCGCACGCTCGGCGGGCTGCGTACACGCGTACACGGTGACCTGCACCTTGGGCAGATACTGGTTGCGCAAGGCGATGCCTACTTCATCGACTTCGAAGGCGAACCGGCGCGCTCCCTGGAAGAGCGGCGCAGCAAGCTGAGCCCGTTCAAGGACGTTGCCGGTGTGCTGCGCTCCTTCGAATACGCCACAGCGATGACGCTGCGTAATGCCCAGGCCAGCGATAGCTCAGAAGCGGCCGATCAGGCACGACGCAATATTTCCGACACCTATCAGCAAAGCGCGCGTGCGGTGTTCCTCGACGCCTATCGTGAAGCGACCGCCGAGTTGCCTCACGCCTGGAAGGACTCCGCTGGGGCCGAAGCGGCCCTGGCGCTGTTCAGCCTGGAGAAGACTGCGTATGAAGTGGCCTATGAGG
Organism: Stutzerimonas stutzeri; assembly: GCF_051028275.1. Taxonomy (GTDB): domain Bacteria; phylum Pseudomonadota; class Gammaproteobacteria; order Pseudomonadales; family Pseudomonadaceae; genus Stutzerimonas; species Stutzerimonas stutzeri_AS. The sequence continues at coordinate 2,233,117 of NZ_CP069269.1, read as the reverse complement.
CAGAGAACCGCCCGGCCTGGTTGTCCGTCCCGCTTCAGGGGCTGGCTGCACTGGCACAACAGATTTCCGATGGAGGTTCCCAATGAATGATCGTCCGGTCGTGACAATGCCCGGTGAAAACCTGCTGCCAACCGATGCTGACGTCGATGCGCTGGTGCGCGCCGAACACGGCAACCCATTTTCCATACTCGGCCCCCATCCGGACGGTGACGGGCTGGTCATAAGGGCCTACTTGCCCAACGCCTTAGGGGTCGAGGTGCTTGAGCGCACTGGCGGGCGTGTATTGGCGGCGATGGAGCAGGGCCAGGTGCCGGGCTTCTTCTTTACCCGACTGACCAATCAACAGCCCTACCTGCTGAAGATTCGCTGGGCGGGCGGCGAGCAGATCACCGAAGACCCCTTCAGCTTTGGCCCTCAGCTCGGCGAAATGGACATGTACCTGTTTTCCGAGGGTAATCACCGGCAGATCGGTCGAGTCTTCGGTGCGCAGCCGATGGAAGTCGATGGTGTGCAAGGTGTGCGTTTCTCGGTATGGGCGCCTAACGCCCGTCGCGTGTCGGTGGTCGGCAGCTTCAACGGCTGGGACGGGCGTCGCCATCCGATGCGCCTGCGCTTTCCGTCTGGCGTGTGGGAGCTTTTCATTCCCCGTCTGCAACCGGGTGAGGCGTACAAGTACGAGATCCTCGGTCCGAACGGCATCCTGCCGTTGAAGGCTGATCCCATTGCACTTGCCACAGAGCTGCCACCCGGCACCGCCTCGGTGATTTCGCACCCGCTCGAATATGAATGGAAGGACGAGGCATGGCTGCAGCAGCGGGCGGCGCAGCAGTCGATCAAAGCGCCGATGACCATTTACGAGTTGCACGCCGGTTCCTGGCGTCGCGACGGCGGGGATGACGGCCGCCTGTACAACTGGCACGAGCTGGCTGAGCGGTTGATTCCCTATGTGGTCGATCTGGGCTTCACTCATATCGAGTTGATGCCGATCATGGAGCACCCGTTTGGCGGTTCGTGGGGCTACCAACTGCTGTCTCAGTTCGCCCCCAGCGCTCGCTACGGCACTGCCCATGACTTTGCCGCGTTCGTCGATGCCTGCCATAACGCCGGTATCGGTGTGATCCTCGACTGGGTGCCAGCGCATTTCCCTACAGATGCTCACGGCTTGGGCGAGTTCGACGGTACGGCGCTTTATGAGTACGCGCACCCGTTCGAGGGCTTCCATCAGGATTGGGATACCTATATCTACAACCTGGGACGGACCGAGGTGCATGGCTTCATGCTCGCATCCGCTTTGCACTGGCTGCGTGAGTTCCACGTCGACGCATTGCGTGTGGATGCGGTGGCCTCGATGCTGTACCGCGATTATTCACGCAAGGAAGGCGAGTGGATTCCCAACCGTCACGGCGGTCGGGAAAACCTCGAAGCGATTGATTTCCTACGTCATCTGAACGATGTCGTGGCCACCGAAACGCCCGGTGCGCTGGTCATTGCGGAAGAATCCACGGCATTTCCCGGCGTGAGCAAGCCCACATCCGAGAACGGGCTGGGCTTCGCCTACAAGTGGAACATGGGCTGGATGCACGACACGCTTCAATACATCCAGGAGGATCCAATCAACCGGCAGTACCACCATGACAAGTTCACCTTCGGCATGGTCTATGCGTATTCGGAAAACTTCGTGTTGCCGATTTCGCACGATGAAGTGGTGCACGGCAAAGGCTCGTTGATCGACAAGATGCCTGGGGACCGTTGGCAGAAGTTTGCCAATCTCCGTGCGTACCTCTCCTTCATGTGGACGCACCCCGGCAAGAAGCTGCTATTCATGGGCTCTGAGTTCGGTCAGTGGCGAGAGTGGAACCATGATCGCGAGCTTGATTGGCATCTGCTGGAAGAGGCCGATCACCGTGGCGTCCAAAACCTCGTGCGCGACCTCAACAGGCTATACAGCCATGAGCCTGCCTTGTATGAGCTGGATTCCGATCCGGCAGGCTTCCAATGGCTGATTGGCGACGACCGCGCCAACAGCGTTTTTGCCTGGCTCCGCAAGGGCTCCAATGGCGATCCGCTGCTGATCGTCGGTAATTACACGCCGGTCGTTCGCGAGAGCTATCGCATTGGTGTGCCCGTCGACTGCCGCTGGGAGGAAATCTTCAACAGCGACGCTGAGTGTTATGGTGGCTCCAACGTTGGCAACGGTGGTGGCATTCTCGCCGAGCAGACGGCCGCTCATGGACAGGACGTATCGCTGTCCCTGACGCTGCCGCCGTTGGGTGTGATCATTCTGAGACCACAGAGGTAACCGCGTTCGGCTATAACGTGGTCGTCACGCCTGTGACGACCACGTTGATTACGTAGAGGCCTTGCCGACCCATCAGCCTGATGGCTTACCATTCTGTCGATCTGCGGTTAGTCAGATCTAACACACCGCTGGCCTGACATCCCTAAGCAAAGTCTACTCAGACCCTCTTTGAGAGGCGATCGACAGGCATCGCGCTGGCACAACGATGTGATCTGAACTGTTTAACCAGCGCAAACCCGAACCCTTCTGGCGAAAGCGATGACAGAGGAGGCCCCGATGCCGGAACTCGACCACCATCATCGAGCTCACAGCCACAGCCACAGCCACAGCCACAGCCACAGCCACAGCCATGGTCATGGGGGCGGAAAAACGCTGGTGTTTGCACTGGCATTCACGACGGCGTTCGCTGCGGTGGAAGTGATGGGTGGACTGATAGCCGGTTCGCTTGCACTGCTGTCTGATGCAGGGCACATGTTTACCGACTCTCTTTCGTTGGGGATCGGTGCCTTTGCCGCCTGGCTGTCGAAAAAGCCATCGTCGCGTCAGCATTCCTTCGGGCTGAAGCGCGCCGAAATGCTGGGCGCACTGTTCAACGTACTGTTCATGTTCGGCGTCATCGTGTTCATCGCCTATGAGGCCTTCCTGCGCATGGCCAATACGCCGGAGGTGGCGGGCGGCACAGTGCTGGGGATCGCCGCGCTCGGCTTGCTTGTCAACCTGATCGTTGCCTGGGTGCTCATGCGCGGCGAGCAGACGATGAACGTGCGCGGCGCATTTCTGCATGTCATCGGCGATCTGCTGGGGTCCGTCGCGGCGCTCGCCGCCGGTACGATCATCTATCTGGGCGGGCCTTCGATCGTCGATCCGCTCTTGTCATTGCTGGTCTGTCTGTTGATCTTGATCAGTGCCGTTCGACTGCTGCGTGAAGTGACACACGTGTTGATGGAAGGCGTCCCCAAAGGAATCCGCGCAGAGGATGTTGGCAGCGCCCTGGTCGAAATCGACGGGGTGCGCGCGGTTCACGACATGCATATCTGGAGCTTGTCATCGAGCAGCCAGGCCATTGCGGCGCATGTTGATGTGGAGGCGATAGCGCGATGGGGAGAGATTCTGCCGCAGCTCCAGGCGATACTGCGTGAACGGTTTGACATCGAACACAGCACGCTGCAACCCGAAGATGCCGCTATACGCCAGGCCTGTGACGCCGATCCGAACTGCGGAGCGGGGGATTCGATCAGTCCTCAGAGCCTAGGCGAGGCGTCCGGATAAATCGCGGCGAACGCCAAGAGCAGCTCAAAGGCTGTCCTGGCTTTCACACCTCGGCGCGTAACCGCAGGGGTGTCGTGTCGGTTGGCGTGTACGCTCAGGCGGGCAGAGCCAGCGCCGGTGTGCAGTCAGGATGCAGTCCGGGGCTGATCTTCGCGGGTCTCTTTGTTGCTGGAAGCATCGTTGCGGAGAGCTTGGTTGCTCGACCGCAGCTTACGGGCCCGCAGTTCAAGCACCACGTAGATGACCGTGGCGAACAGAAGCGGAATGAGGAAGTACACGACCCGGTAGCCGATGAGCCCCGCAACGATGCTGGCCGAGCTGAGCTCGCCGCTTAGCATCGTTACGAACACGGTCTCGATGACGCCCAGCCCCGCCGGAATATGCGCGATGACACCCGCTACGCTGCTGATCATCAGAATGCCTAGCACCTCGGGATAGGGCGCCCGCTGTGACAGCATGAAGTAGACCACCAGCGCCATCAGGGCCCAGTTAGAGGCGCCCAGCAACATCTGCAGTAAGGCCAGGCGCAGTGTGGGCAGATTGATTTCATGCGTGCGGATCGTCCAGTGGCGGCGCTTGGAAAAGCCACAGGCCCACAGATATACGGCCGAGCCCAGCAGCAGTGCGCCTCCCAGTACGCGCAATGCGGCGTGCCCGATCTCCCAGTCAGCCGGAGGCGTAATCCAGCCCATGGCAAAGATCAGCCCGGCCAGCCACAGGTAACCCAGCCAGTTGGTCAGCACACTCATGGTGAACACACGAGTAATCTGCGATGTGCGAAGGCCAAATCGGGAGTACAGCCGGTAACGCAAGGCGATCCCGCCAACCCAGGCGCTCAGGTTGAGATTGAACGCATAGCAAACGAAAGTGACCGGCAGAATTTGCCGGACCGGCATGTCGTGCTGGGCGTAGCGCTTGCCCAGCACATCGAAGCAGCAGTACACCGCATAACTCGTTGCAGTCGCTGCCCCAGCCAGCCACAGCGTTTTCGCATTGTAGTTGCGTAGCGTCTGGTAAACCTCATTCCAGTCGATGTTGCGCGCCAAGCCGATCAACAGCCCGGCAACGAGCACGAAGAAGACGTAAGTCAGAATCTTCTTGATCAATGGCCAGCGGCGGCGCCAACCGCTCTGAGGCTTGTCGCGCGGCTCGGTCATTGATGGTCTCGCTGCATGGGCGCTGGGCTCGGGTCCAACGGTTCCGGATCGAGCAACTGCAGTTTCGGCTTGTGCGCAGGCAGCAGGCCCACCAATTGTGGGAAATGACGAAGAAAGTGGAAGATGATGAAGACCAGCGGAGCGCGCCACCAATAGCCCCGGACAATGCGTTCCAACGGAATGCGGCGGCAATCGTGTTGCAGCAGACGGTCCAGGTTCTCATGCAGCTGACGGTTGAACGAGTGATCACGAATGATCAGATTCGCCTCGAGGTTCAACGACAGGCTCAGGGGATCGAGATTGCTCGACCCCACGGTGGACCACTCGTAATCGGCCAGCGCCACCTTGCCATGAAGCGGCCGACGGCAATATTCGTGGATTTCGACGCCGTCGCTCATCAGGTAGTTATAAAGCATGCGTGCGCCAAACTTGGCGATCGGCATATCCGGCTCGCCCTGCAAGATCAACCGGACCCGCACGCCACGACGCGCCGCATTGCGGATCTCACGCAACACCCGATAGCCCGGAAAGAAGTAGGCATTAGCAATCAGCAGGCGGGAGCGGGCGTCGCGGATAGCCTGTAGGTAATGCTCTTCGATGTCGTTGCGGTGATAGTTATTGTCTCGCGTGACGAATAGGGCCCGGGCTTCCCCTCGGCTGACACCCACAAATCCGTTGCTATGAGCTCGTGGTCGCCGGTGCCACCAGCGCCGATTGGTCTGTGTCGCCGCGATGTTGGCCAGCGAGAAATGATGAATATCATGGACGACCGGGCCTTCGACCCGCAGCGCATAGTCCTGCTTGGCTGCAGGACCGAAATCGCCCAAATGGTCGGCAGAAAAGTTGATGCCGCCGATGAAGGCGATATCGCCGTCCACTACGACAATCTTCCGATGCATGCGGCGGAACACGTTCAGACGCTTGCCGAGCACCCGCTTGCCCGGGTCGAATACGTGCACGCGCACGCCGGCCCTTGCCATCGCCGCGGCAAAATCGCCGTCGAGATCAGCCGAGCCATAGCCATCTACAGTCACGTCCACACTGACGCCGCGCTCCGCTGCGGCAATCAGGGTTTGTTGCAGCTCCTGTCCGACCTTGTCTTTGAAAAAGATGAAGGTTTCGAGCAAAACTTCCTTTTCAGCGGCCGCGATGGCCTCGAACACGGCAGGGAAAAATTCCTCGCCGTTTTCCAATAACTGAAGACGATTCCCGTCTCTCCAGTGAAAATTCATAACTTTATCTCCACCGCTAAGGGCAGATGATCGGACAAGTGCGTCCAGGGTTTGTTACCAAGTATTTGCGCTTTATGGCTCGTGGCATTACGCACGTAGATCCGATCCAGACGCAAAATTGGCCAGCGTGCAGGGAAGGTTTTCGCAACCTTGCCCTGTGACACTGCGAACACCTCATGCATCCCCGCACAGCGGTCGAGGACCTGAGCACCCTTCAGGCGCCAGTCGTTGAAGTCACCGGCGACCACGACGGGAGCCTTTTCAGGAATCGAGTCGAGCAGGTCGCAGAGCAGTCGCAGCTGCTGTTGGCGATGGGATTCGCGCAAACCGAGATGCACACATATCGCGTGGAACTCGTCATGTCCCGGGACCTGCAGCACGCTATGCAACAAGCCGCGACGCTCGGGACCGGCTATGGAAATATCCAGGTTCTCGTAGCGGGTGATCGGAAATTTCGACAGCAATGCGTTGCCATGGTCGCCGTCCGGGTAGACGGCATTACGGCCATAGGCAAAGTCGGTCCAGATGCTGTCGGCGAGAAATTCATACTGGGACATTTTCGGCCAGTCGTGAAAGCGCATCGCGTGCTTTTCGTGAGTGCCCAGTACTTCCTGCAGAAACACGACATCAGCCGACACCGCGCGGACCGCTTCGCGCAGCTCCGGCAGGATGAACTTGCGGTTAAGCGCGGTAAAACCCTTATGCGTGTTGACCGTCAGGATTCGGACGGTGTCCACCGCCGAAGACATGTGAGCGTCAAGCTGACTGCTGTCTAGAGGATGGTTTTTGTCCAGATTCACGCCAATGCTCCTTCCAACTGGCCTGGAGTGGTTTCCAGGTCTTTATCCAGCCCGAGCCGGCGCAACAGCTGTCGCGCATCGTACGGCGCCCGGACCTTTACATCGTTATCGAAATAGCAATAAACAGCGCGTTGCTTGCGCGCCGGTGGCTTGGTGTCGCTGATCAGATGCGCGTCGTCAGGCTGTCCGCCTTCGCTCCAGAGGCTGATGCGCTGGGCCCAGCGTTCGAGTGCTTCATCGGTGTAGCCGCTGGTGTAGAGCTGGTCGGCGCCGTGAAGGCGGATGTAGACGAAATCTCCGGTGAGGTCCTCTCGATAGGGCCACTTACCGGCCGTGTCGGCCACAACCAGCGCAACTCTGTATTTGCGCAAAAGCGCCACGAAGGCTGGATCGACAAAGCTCTCATTCCGTATTTCGACCGCATGCCGAAGTGGACGTTTGCGGTCAATCTGCAGATAACTACGCCCCTCCATGCGTGGCTCACAGTCTTTCGCCATTTCCAGTGCGGCTTCGGTGTCATGTGGCAGCAAGGCGAGGAAGGTTTCGAAGCGCTCGGGATCGAATTTGAACGAAGGGGGGAACTGCCAAAGCATCGGGCCTAGCTTGTCCTTTAGCGCGAGGACGCCGGAGGCCAGGAAGTTGGCGATGGGCTTCTCTACGTCCCGAAGGCGCAGCACATGGGTGATGTAGCGCGGCGCCTTGACGCTGAAAACGAAGCCCTCGGGCGTCTCGTCATACCAGCCGGCGTATAACTCCGGCTTTTGCAGCGAATAGAACGAGCCGTTGATCTCGATACTGCTCACGGCTCGCGAGGCGAACTTCAGCTCGTTCTTCTGGACAAGCCCTTTCGGGTAGAAGTCGCCTCGCCAGGGTGCGTAGCGCCAGCCGGAAATGCCTATATGGATGGCTGCCATCGCGTACTCCTTTGACCTAACGCGGATTCTGCATGCTGGTCGGATCGCTGGCGGGGAAGGTGTCTGCGACGGCCTTGTCTACTTGTGTTTCCTCCGAGCCATGCACTTCGGAGCGCTCTTGCTGAGGTTTCAGCTCGACCTTGATCCAGCCACCCTCGCGGCGATCAAACGCCTCGAATGCTGCTATGACATCGGTCATTGGCTTGACCTGTGTAAGGATCTTGGTTGGATCGATGCGCCGCGCCTGGATCATTTCGATAAGGCGTGGGATGTATTTACGGTGGTGGCAGTTGCCCATGTTCATGGTGATGTTCTTGTTCATCGCCATGCCGATGGGGAATGTCGTGGCATCCGGCGGATAAACGCCGATGATCGACAAGGTTCCGGCCTTGGCCAGGCACTGGACGCCCCATTCGAGCGCCTGGGAAGGGGCATCACCCGGTTGCCACTTGGCGTTCTGATCGACCTTTGCGCCATCGGCAGGTTTGCCGCCGCAGCAACCGTGCTCCGCATCGACACCCACGGCATCGATCACACGGTCTACACCGATTCCGCCGGTCAGACGCTTGAGCGTTTCGATCGGATCTTCCCGATTGAAGTCGATGGTCTCGGCGCCTTGGCGCTGAGCCATCCGCAGACGGTCGTCATACTGGTCAATCGCAAAGATTCGCCCAGCGCCCAGCAGCTTCGCGCTGGCAATGGCAAATTGGCCGACCGGGCCGCAACCGAACACGGCTACCGTGTCGCCGGCTTCAATTTCGGCCATCTCGGCACCGAAATAGCCGGTCGGGAAAATGTCCGACAGCAGGATTGCTTGGTCGTCGGTGATTTCCGGCGGCAGCTTCACCAAGCCGATGTTGGCAAAGGGAATGCGCGCTTTTTCCGCTTGCAATCCGTTGAATGGGCCTGTCGCCGCCGGACCGCCAAAAAATGACGTACCGGCTTCCTTACCATTTGGATTGGCCACGTCGCACTGAGCGAAATAGCCCGAACGGCAGTACGAGCAGTTACCGCAGGCGATCGTCGAAGGAATGACCACGCGATCGCCGATCTGCAGGTTCCGCACGTCTTCGCCGAGTTCTTCAACGATACCGACCGCCTCGTGGCCAAGAATGGTGCCGGGCTTCATACCGCTGAAGGTGCCACGCACGAAGTGCAGGTCCGTCCCACAGATGGCAGAGGCGGTGATTCGCACGATGGCGTCAGTAGGGGCTTCGATCTTCGGGTCGGGTACGTCTTCGAGGCGTATATCGCCAACGTCGTGATAGACAACAGCTTTCATGGCGTCTCCATAAACGGTCCAACCGCGCCATCTGTGGCTTCGATTGGTCTGAATGGTGGGTGACATCCTGCGTGTCGGCCCCGGTCGTTCAACGGGGCGAAGAATCCTGGATGGCGCTCGGCCTCAGTCGGGCCGGCGGTTCGTAAGCCGCTGCCTCACACAGCCTGCTCCTTCAATCCGACTGATAGCGGCTTTGCCGGTTCATCTTTTTTTCAGTCAACGGCGTGAGAGGAGGGGAGCCTTGATACCTTTCGGCGGGTTTCCACGGGATCACCGGGGCGGCGAATCCCAGGGTAAATCATGGGCGAAGGCTTCGATCAGGTAATCGATCATGGCGCGCACCTTGGCAGGTGGCCGCCGGTTCGGGGGATAGACCACGTGAATCCCGCCAAGCCCCAATGGCGGATGATCGAGTTCGACAGTGACCAGCTCGCCGCGTGACAGCGCTGCAGCAACGATGAATTGCGGCTGATAGATCAGCCCCTGGCCACCGACCGCCGCAGCGACCAATGCGGCGCCATTATTGGCGATCAGATTGCCACCGACCGGCACGCGCACGTCGCCGTCCGCGCCGAACGCCCACTCACGGCTGCCGAGTAGTGTTGAAAGGCTGTAGCCCAGGCAGTTGTGCTGGCTGAGTTCGCTGACCTTTTGCGGCGTGCCGTGAATATCGAGGTACCTTGGTGACGCGCAGACCCGCATCGGGCAGTCAGCCAGACGTCTGGCCTGCAGGGGGCTGTCGCTGAGTCTGCCAATGCGAACAGCAAGGTCCCAGCGACCATCGACCAGGTCGACCTGGCTGTCGGTCAGCCCCAGTTCAACCTTTACCGCTGGGTGACGGAGGCTGAATTCAGGCATGAGCGGCGCTATGAACCGGGTGCCGAACGACAGCGGGACGTTCATGCGTAGCGAACCTGAAGCCTCTATTAGCTGGGAGGCGACACTGGCTTCGGCTTCGTCGATTTCCGGCAGGATGCGCAGGCACGCCTCAAGATAGCCATTGCCTGCATCGGTCAGCTGCAAGCGCCGGGTGCTGCGGTGGAAAAGCTTGACCCCCAGACGGGCTTCCAAGGCATCGACATGCTTGGTCGCCATCGCCGGCGACAGCCCCAGATGCCTGGCCGCAGCGGACAGGCTGCCGGCGCTGGCAGCCCGTGTGAAGACCCGCATTCCAGTCACTCGATCAAGCATTCACTTCTCACTCAGAGTAGGAACTGTAGGCGCGTTTTGCCTGGTTAATCAAAATCAGAGTGTAATCCATACTGTCGGCTCGGCCAGCTAGGAATTGTTATGAACACCAACCATGAACAAGTAAACAGCCATTCGCGGATGCCGACTCTGTTTGTGCCTCACGGCGCCGGGCCCTGTTTTTTCATGGACTGGAACCCACCGGATGCCTGGGGGCGGATGGCTGATTTCCTGAGAAACATTTCTCATCGGTTGCCGCAGCGCCCGAAGGCCATTGTTCTGGTATCAGGCCACTGGCTGGAGCACACAGTGAAAGTCACAGCTTCGCAACAGCCGGAGCTGATCTTCGACTATCACGGCTTTCCACAGCACACCTATGAACTGACTTACCCCGCGCTTGGCGATCCGGCTCTTGCCGCACGAATAGTGAGCTTGCTTGGCGCGTCCGGTATCGCGGCGGGTCAGGATGCGCAACGTGGATACGATCACGGCGCATTTATCCCGTTGAAGTTGATGTTTCCCGATGCGGACGTTCCGGTGGTGCAGCTCTCGTTACGCCGCGATCTCAATGCACAGGCGCATCTGGATGTTGGGCACGCCCTGGCACCCCTGCGCAATGAGGGTGTGCTGATCGTTGGCAGCGGGATGAGCTTTCACAACATGTCCGGTTATGGGGATGCGCGCTTTGCGCCGATTTCCGATGAGTTCGATCACTGGCTGGAGCAGACCGTAGCCGCTGCGCCTGCTCACCGCGACGTTGCGCTGCAGCGATGGGACGAAGCGCCTTCGGCGCGGCTTTGTCATCCCCCGCGAGGTGAAGAACATCTGTTGCCGCTACTGGTCGCAGCAGGGGCCGGCGCGAGCAGCGCGGGGCGCAAGATCTTTTCTGACCGTGTCATGCAGACCACCTTGTCTGCATTTCAGTTTGGCTAACCATCATCACGAGGAACAACCATGTCCGAATCTACCGTACAGATTGAGACCACCGACGCCAGCCGGCTGATTCGCCGGCTCTGCAAACATTGGAGCCACAAGTTCGAGGTCAGCTATGACGACCAGAAGGGCCAGATTGCCCTGGGCGATACCCTATGTACGCTCACAGCGGGCGAGGGCAGCCTGACAGCACAGCTGCAAACTGAAGACGAGGCACGGTTGGACCAAATGGAGACGGTAGTGGCCGATCACCTGCAACGCATGTCTGCAGATGAGACCTTTACCTTCGCGTGGAAGCGGCGCTGATCGCACCGACTTCGTCAATTGTTACTGGCGAAATTTGGCAGCGTGCTGACCGGCCGTGAAAAGCGGAAGGGGATTGACAGCATCGAGTCACCGAACGCTTTTTGAACGACGAAATGCAGGTGCGGGCCGGTGCTGCGGCCCGTGTTGCCAGATTGACCTAGCAGGCTTCCGACCTTGACCTGTTGTCCTGGCTCGACTTTCACCGAGCCACGCTTCAGGTGTAGGTAAGCGCTGTGCGTGCCGTCATCGTGGACGATTCGGACATAGTTACCCGCCGGGTTCGGCATGCGACCGTGCTGACCGTCACTGGCTTCCAACACCGTTCCGGCGCGAGCCGCAACGATTGGCGTGCCCACCGGCATGGCTATATCGACCGCATAGCGACCTTTTGGCGACGTATGGCTGTAATCGCCGCCGGCTCCCTGCGAAATCGAGAACGGACCGCCCCGCCAGGGCAGCGCGTAGGCGTAACCGCCGACAGACCCTTTCTTGCCCGGCTCGGGCGAGTAGATCAACGAATAACTGAACGAGTGCTGATACATCAGCGGGTAACCGGGCTGGCGCTTGCGTAACGTGGCGATGCGCATGCGGGTCCGTGCTGGCACCGTCTTGCGGACCACGCCTTTTCCGACGCCAGTGACGTTAACCATCCGCGTTAGGCGCAGCACGACTTCGACCGGAACGTCTGTGTCGTTGCGTACATCCATCGCTTTGCCCGATCCGATACGGTTCACATAGAGCTTTACAGTGCCGGGTTTGGCAGCGGGAAGCGTCGCGTTGCTGATGGTCCCGCCTGCAAGCGAGGGCAGGGCAACGATGGAACAGAACATCAGCAGAACGAAGGGAATAGTCAGCCGAGTGAGATGCATAAAGAAGTGATCCGTCACGGATGGGATACTCTGCCCGCGACTGGCAGGAACAAATCCGTAGGTTCATGAACGCCGCGCTGTGGGTTGGGACTTGAGTCGGTTGGCGGGGTTCAATACCGCACGTCGAGATCAAACGAATGATTGAGTGTCCGCACCATTGAGCCTCTGCCGAAAATACAAAGCCCCGGGATCGGGGCTTTGATGGTGACCTTCGTCAGGCACAACTGCCGCGGTTATTCTTCTTCCTTGATCAGCTCGAACAGCAACAGCGAGCGACCGGTGAGGGCGTATTCGTTGTTGAAGTCGAAACGCTCGGACCTGGCGTTGGGGTTGTTGGTATCGATCAGGCGATTCCAGTAGATGCCTTGAGGCACCTCGGGAAGTGCGAAATTGACCACGTCATGATGTGAGTTGACGATAAGCAACAGGGTGGCGTCCGAGCCGGCTTTGCGGATCCCCGTCGGCTGTGCACGCCCATCGAGCAGCATGCCCATGCACCGGTTGTTGCCGTCTTCCCAATGCTCGACGGTCATTTCCTCGCCATGCGGCGCCAGCCAGGTGACGTCCTTGACACCCAGCTCTTCGTTATAGGCGCCAACAAGGAAGCGTCCGCGACGCAGCATCGGGTAGCGCTGGCGCAACCGGATCAGCTTTCGCACGAATGCCTGCAGCGTGCGGCCGTCCTCGGAAATATCCCAATTCACCCAGCCGATTTCGCTGTCCTGGCAATACGCGTTGTTGTTGCCGTTCTGGGTGCGCGCGAACTCATCGCCGGCAACAATCATCGGCGTGCCCTGAGAAAAGAGCAGGGTGCCAAAGAAGTTACGCATCTGCCGGAAGCGCAATTCGTTGATCTCCGGATCGTCGGTCGGCCCTTCGACGCCATGGTTCCAGGAGATGTTATTACTGCTGCCGTCGCGGTTGTCTTCGTCGTTGGCCTCGTTGTGCTTGTCGTTGTACGACACGAGGTCGTTCATGGTGAAACCGTCGTGGGCAGTGATGAAGTTCACCGAGCTGAAGGGCCGACGGCCACGCTGGTTGAACAGATCCCCTGAGCCGGTCAGGCGCGCTGCGAAGTCCGGTAGTTGATCGCCGTCGCCCTTCCAGAAGGCGCGTACCGTGTCGCGATACTGGTCGTTCCATTCGGCCCAGCCGGGCGGGAAGCCGCCGACCTGATAACCGCCGGGGCCGCAGTCCCAGGGTTCTGCGATGAGTTTGGTCTTGGCCAGTACCGGGTCCTGGCGGCACGCGACAAGGAAGCCATGTCGTTCGTCGTAGCCGTCATGCTCGCGGCCGAGGATGGTGGCCAAGTCGAATCGGAAGCCATCGACGTGCATCTCTTCAGCCCAGTAGCGCAGCGAGTCGGTGACCATCTGCACGACGCAGGGGTGGCTCATGTCCAGCGTATTGCCGGTGCCAGAGTCGTTGATGTAGTAGCGCTTCTGGTCGGGCATCAGCCGGTAGTACGAGGCATTGTCGATGCCGCGCATCGAGAGCGTCGGGCCCAATTCGTTGCCTTCAGCGGTGTGGTTGTAGACCACGTCGAGGATCACCTCGAGATCCGCGTTGTGCAGATGGGCGACCATTTCCTTGAATTCGCTGATTTTGCCGCTCGCGAGGTACTTCGGGTGCGGCGCGAAGAACGCGATGCTGTTGTAGCCCCAGTAGTTGCTCATCCCTTTTTCGAGCAGGTGCTGATCCTGTACGAAGCCGTGGATTGGCAGAAACTCGATTGAGGACACACCGAGCTTGCGCACGTAGTCGATCACATCCGGCGTTTTGAAACCGGCAAAGGTGCCGCGCATGTCTTCCGGTACGGCCGGGTGCTGCATGGTGAAACCCCGAACGTGGGTTTCGTAGATGATCGTGCGATCCCAGGGCACCTGTACCGGGCGGTCAAGGCCCCAGGTGAAGGCTGGGTCGATGATTTTTGACTTCGGCACGAAAGGCGCACTGTCGCGCTCGTCAAAACTGAGATCAGCATCGGCGTGGCCGATGGTGTAGCCAAACAGCGCCTCGGACCATTTCAGTCCACCGACCAGCTGCTTGGCGTAGGGGTCAATCAGCAGTTTGTTCGGATTGAATCGGTGGCCCGCGTCCGGCTCGTAGGGGCCATGCACGCGGTAGCCATAGATCTGTCCAGGGTGTGCGTCCGGCAGGTAACCATGCCAGATCTCATCGGTGTACTCGGGTAGCTCGATGCGCTCAAGCTCGGTCTCGCCATCGGTGTCGAACAGGCACAGCTCAACCTTGGTGGCATTCGCAGAGAAAATGGCGAAGTTGACCCCCAGCCCATCCCAAGTGGCGCCAAGCGGGAAGGGAAGGCCCTCACGGATACGTGAAGGCGTCAGAATTTGAGGCGCCGCAGGCGTTTTTCTACTCATGAAATCTCCGATGGCAGCTCTGGTCAGGTGCTGTGCAGTACGGTGGGGCGCCATGGCTGACCGGCTCCGAGGCGAAACCGGCTCAAAGGCATGACGCGGTGTCTTTCAGCTGTCTTTCTTGGCGCGGGGTGTCCGGGCCTTCTTGACGCCTTCCGGTGTGCCTTGGGCGGCGTCGGTACCCGCCTTGGCTTTGGGGCGTGCAGTCCCCTTGGTGGGCGCGACGGCAGGCTTGGCTGGCTGGACGTCTTTCTGTTCCTTGGTTTCCTTGGCGGGCTTGGCTGCCTTGGTCGCCTTGGCGGGTTTTTCAGCAGGAGTCGCATCCGTTGGTTTAGTAACCGCCTTGCGCGTCTTAGCTGCAGGCTTGGCTTCGGCGCTACCGCTCTCGGCCTCGGCAAGCTTGCGCGCCATTTCCCAATGACGGGCGTCTTCCCCATGCGGCCGACCTTCCGATACCCAGATGTCGTATGCCAATTCGCGGATGCGCTGCTCTTGTTTAGTCATCGTTCTGATTCTCCTGTTGAACTGATTGTCAGCTGTAAAAGTGCAAGGGGCAGATGTTGCAAGACCTCGGTTACGCTTAAACCTTCTTGTCTGGGTGTGACTGTAATTCCGTCAAAAAGTCGCTCCACTGCATGACCGCTCAGCGCATCGGGCAATCGAACATGGGTGTCGCCCCAGCGCTCAGCTGGGACAAGCGGTTTCTGGCTGTCGCTCAGCAGGCCGCTGGCCAGGCGGGTTGCGATCACGATCAGCCAGCTGCCGTCCAGCTCACGGGCAAAGGCGACCAGGCTGTCGGCGTGCTCGCCTTCGACCTTCAGCGGCAGATAGCGGCCCTCGGTAAACAGACGCGGATTGGCGCGACGCAGCCTCAACGTGTTGGCGATCAACCATTGTTTGATGCGGCCGTCCTGCCAGCTCTCCATCAGCTCGGCTGGCTGCGCGTCCAACCGGAAGGTAGCGCGTCGACGATCGAAGTCGACAGGGCGGCGGTTGTCAGGGTCGACCAGGCTGAAGTCCCAGTAGTCCGCGCCCTGATACAGGTCGGGTACGCCCGGCGTGGTCATGCGCAGGACGGTCTGGGTAAGGCTGTTCAGCGCACCGGCCGGTGCCAGTTCGACGGCGGCCGCGGCGATGTCGTCCCGCAGCGTTTTGCATTCGTCGCCGAGCAGCAGAGCGCGCAAGTAATGTTGGCAGGCGCCTTCGTAATCCCCGTTGGGATCGGTCCAGGTGCTACGCAGCTTGGCCTCGCGCACAGCCTTTTCCTGCCACTTGATCATCCGCTCGCAGAACGCCTCCATAGCCGGTTTGTCGTCGGCTTTCAGGTCCAGGGGCCAGCACCCAAGCAGCACCTGATACAACAGCATTTCATCGCCGGCCGAGGGTGCCGGGCCCTCCGGCAAATCCTGACGTTGGCCATAGGCGAGCTGGCGCCAGTGTTTGACCTTGCTGGCAAACCATTCGGCGCGCTCGCTGATCACAGTCATCCGCGCACGGGTGTCTTCGCCGCGTTTGTGATCATGGGTCGCGGTGGTAAGCAGGTTGCGTGGAAAATGCTCGGCACGCTCAAGGCATTGGGCATGGAAGGCATCGACCGGCGCGCTGAAGGTCTGCGGGTCGAAGCCGACATCGTTACGCGACAGCAGCGCGCCGGAGCGGTAGCAGGCGGTGTCTTCCACGGCCTTGGCGGCGGCAGGCGAGGTCAGCTGCTGGAAGCGCGTACAGGCATAGCGGCGAATCCGTCGCGCAGGTCCCGGCGGCAGCGATCGAAGGTCTTCACCGCCCAGCCAGCGATCAAGGTGATCGAGCAATGGCCAATCGGCTTCGCTGAGCGTTGTACGCGCTCCGGCCAGCGCCTGCTGAAAGAAGGGTTCGTCAGCCTCACGACGGCCGCGCGCGGCAATGTAGGTGCGATACACCGGGAAATGCACGATCAATTCGAGCAACCCACGGCGGATTGCACCGAGGGTAATGTCGCGAGTCATCACGTCATAGCGCGCAACTTGCAGAAGCGCCTGGGCGACGGTTTCAAAATCGCCGGCTAGCGGTCCTGTGAGCACCAGCTGTCGCGCCTGGCGAACCTCTTCCATGAAATCAGCCGGGCGGTCGGCGGTTTCGCTCCAGAGCGAGCACAGCACGGACTTGCCGGCCGGATCATGTTGCAGCAGCGACACCTGGTTCATGAATTCATAGCCAGTGGTGCCGTCGACGCCCCAGTCGTCATGCAGACGCTCGCCCTCGGCCAGGATCTTCTCGACATAGATCGGTACGTGATCCTGCTCCGCTTCTTCAGGGCGAGCGGCATTGAGCCGATCCACACGGCGCCGCAGACGGCGGCAGTAGCCGCGCGGGTTGGCCAGCCCGTCGATGTGATCGATGCGCAGGCCGTCGACGAGGCCTTCGCTGATCAACTCGAAGATCTTGGCGTGGGTTTCCTCGAACACGACGGGGCGCTCGACACGCAGGCCGCCCAGCTCGTTGATGTCGAAGAAGCGTCGCCAGTTGATGTCGTCGCCCGCGGTGCGCCAGCTGGCGAGGCGATAGTTCTGCCGTTCGAGCAGGCCGTGCAGGCGTTTGAAACCTTCTTCGGTGGTCGAGTCGTAGTGCCTGAGCGACTCTTCCACCATTTGCCGGGTGCTGCTGTCCTCCAGCAGGCGGGCCAGGTCGGCACGTAATTCACGCGCAGTCTGGTAGGGCGCCGGCTCGGTTTTCAGTGCATCGAAATGCTGCGCCAAGGTGCGCAATTCAGGCTGATCGGTCAGCCGCAATATTTCGCCGTAGGTGGGCGGCGAGATGGGGAAACGATGCTCGTAGTGCTCGGCGTAGAAGGCTCCGTTCTCGATGTCCAGGCGCAGGGGAATCTTGCCGTCTTGCAGCGCCTCGCCATAGTCGCTGCCCAGGAAAGGGACCAGAAGCTGGCCTTCGAGCAAGGGGTCGGGGGAATTCCACTGGATATCGAAAAACTGCGCGTAAGGGCTGCGCCGACCCCATTCCAGCACGTCGAGCCACCAGGCATTGCCGGAGCCACCGACTGCCATGTGGTTGGAAACGATGTCCAGTATCAGACCCATGCCCTTGGCCCGCAGGGCGTCGACCAGGCGACGCAGCGCGGGCTCACCCCCGAGCTCCGGATTGATACGGGTTGGGTCGATTACGTCATAACCATGCATCGAGCCGGGACGCGCCGTCAGCAGGGGCGAAGCATAGATGTGGCTGATACCGAGGTCGGCGAAGTAGTCGACCAGTGCGGTGGCATCATCAAGGGTGAAATCACGATGGAACTGCAGTCGCAACGTGGCGCTAAGGTCTCTCATCGGTGTTCGCTTCCAATGGTCTGTGTCCGCGCCTTGGCGAGCATCGCCAGGCGGTTTGAGCAGGCAGCGTCATCAAGCAAGGCGGCGCTGTCCTTGGGATAACGGCGGCGCCAGTTCGGATGGGTGTCGACAATGCCCGGCATGTTGGGCTGCTCCAGCAGGCACAGCGCGTCCTCTACCGGAAACAGCACGAGAGGCACGGGCGTTCGGCCTAGGAAGACGGCGCAGGCATCGGCCAGCACCTCGGGGTCGGTAAGGTCGCCTTCGACGTTCGGCGCATACTCGTTGAGCAGCTTCAGCAGCCCCGTCCGCTCGCGATCACGCTCCTCCAGCTGGGCGGGACGGTCATCCTCACTGTTCTGGCCCACACGAATGCGCCAGTCGATGTCGTGCGCCTCCCACCAGCCATTGATGGTCGGCAGGTCGTGTGTGGTCGAGGTGCCGATTGCGCTGCTCGGCCAGTCCTTCGGTGACGTGAAGGTGCCGGTGTGGTCACGTTCGAAGAACAGCACGCGCATGCCCAGCAGCTTGCGTGCCGCCAGCTTCTCGCGCAGCCCTTCAGGCACGGTGCCCAGGTCCTCGCCAAGAATTACGGCGTTGCGTCGCCAGGCCTCGAGGGACAACAGCCGCAGCAGGTCATCGAAAGGGTAGTTCAAGTAGGCGCCCTCGGTAGGGCCGGCCCCTTCGGGCATGACCCAGAGCCGCATCAGTCCCATCACATGGTCGATCCGCATGCCGCCGGCATGGGCAAGATTGGCCCTGACCATTTCGATGAATGCCCGGTAGCCGTGAGCCTTGAGTCCCCACGGGGAGAAGGCTGAGATGCCCCAGCTCTGTCCCTGACGGTTAATGATGTCCGGTGGGGCTCCGACGCTCAGCGATGCGAGCACTTCATCCTGACGGCTCCAGGCCTGGCTGCCACCCCCGTCGGCTCCTACGGCCAGATCGCTGATCAGCCCGATCTTCATCCCGGCGCTGCGGGCGGCGGTCTGAGCGCGCTCAAGGCCGCGGGTGATAAGCCACTGGCAGAACGCGTAGTAGCTCACCTCATCGGCGTGTTCCTGGGCGAACTGCTCGACGGCTGGGCTGCCTGGCGTGCGGTACTGCTCGGGCCATTCACGCCAGTGTTGCGGATGCCCATCAGGACCGAGGAGGGCGGCGTGTAGCGCCTCGAAACGGCAGTGGTTTTCCAGCGCTTCGCCACCCGCCTCGCGGAAGCTATCGAAATCTGCCTGCTGCGCGTTGCCGCCCGTGGCGAAGTCTTCGTAGAGCTTGCGGAGCAGGCTTAGGCGCGCGCTGGAGACTGCGCCCCAATCAATCAGCTCGAGTCGTTCGAGGCGCTGCAGTTCCTCACCGAGGCCGCACGATTCGATGGCCATCCGCAGCGGTTTTTCGCCGAGAATGGCGCCAGGCGCGCTGTGCAGAATATTGAAGAACAGGCGGCTCGATGGCGAGTAGGGGCTGTACTGCCCGCTATTGCCGGAGAACATCGCATGCAATGGACTGATGCCCAGTGCATCGGCACCATGGGCTGCGGCGTTGCGCGCGACCTCTTCCAGCGCCTGCGTGTCGCCAAGCCCGCCGTCACCAGGCCGTCGGAGCCCGTAAACCTGTACTGTAACGCCCCAGGCTGCAGGGCCGGCAACGTCTTCGACGCTTGGGCAAGCGTCCGGCGCGACCGCCAGCGTCAGCTGCTGGCCGGCGATGCTCAGCTGGTGGTAACCGGGCTGTACGATGCCCGCCAGCTGTGCTTGCTCGTCCAGCGCGCCGTCCTGTTGGGTACCGTCTTCCAGGGTCAGGGTGTAATGCGCTGACGGCTCGAAATACCGGCTGAGGTCCAGCGCCGTGTTCTGATCGACCGTGAGCATGGGCGGCACGCTGGCTGCGCCCTCGCCGGCGTCGAGCTTCTGCAGGCTGCGCTCGATCTCGTCATCGCTGTCTGCCGGAAGGCCGAGACCGTTGAGCACGGCACGCAACACCTCCGGTTTGACCCTTTGATCCTTGCCATCCGCATCTACCCATTCGATGGACAGGCCAGCCGCCTTGGCCAGGCGGTTCAGTCGTTCATCGGTCATTGAGACACTCCTGGTGAGTCGAGCAAGTACATCCTGGCAGTGCGCGCCGGTAGCGTGTCCTTGCTGCCTTCGTCGCCGTCGCGGCTACTGTGCAGCAAGCGGGCGGTCGAGGCGGGGGGCGTCACGGCTACCTCGCTTGCACTCAGGTTCAGTTCCAGGCGCAGCTCACTGCCGTCGCCCAATTGCCAGCGGGCCAGGGCGCTGGCATCGCCCAGCGCTTCGGCTCCGAGAAACTTCGATCCCTGTAGACGCGGCACGATTTCGGCGTGGCGAAGCTGCAGTAGCTGGCGATACAGGCTCAGCCATTCGGCGTGCTCGGGCTCGTTGCGCTTGCTGTAATCAGGCTTGGACGACTCGAAGGTTTCAACCGCGTTTGGATCGGGAATACGCTCGCGGGTGTGTTCGTCGGCGAATTCGGCAAACTCAGCAAATTCGCCACGGCGGCCCTCGCGAACGGCGTCGGCCAGTTCGCCGTGGTGGCTGGTAAAAAACAGGAAGGGCTCGCGCGCGCCCCATTCTTCGCCCATGAACAGCAGCGGCACCATCGGAGAAAGCAGCAGCACGGCCGTCGCCGCTTTCAACGCATCCGCGGGCGCCAGGGTTATCAGCCGGTCACCAAAGGCACGGTTGCCGGTCTGATCGTGGTTCTGCAAAAACAGGACGAATGAGGTGGGGGACAGGTGGCCGCTCGGTTCGCCTCGGGATTCTCCGCGACGGTTGGTCTGGCCCTGGTAGATGAAGCCCTCGCCCAAAAACCGGACCAGTTTGTCTGTCGAATCCTGATGGTAATCCCCGTAATAACCCTGGCTCTCATCGGTGAGCAGGGTATGGAGGATGTTATGGCCGTCATCGTCCCACTGCGCGGTGAAGTGATCCGCCAGCAGGCTGGAGCGGTTGTCTTCGTTTTCCAACACCAGATGCACATGACGACCCGGTTCGACTTCCGCTCGCACGCGCTCGGCCAGTTCAGGCAGGAAGGTACGGTCTGGAATCGCGTGAACAGCGTCCATCCGCAGCCCGTCGAACCGATAATCCATCAGCCACATCAGGGCGTTGTCGATGAAGAAATCCCGCACCTCGCGGCGACGGAAATCGATGCCGTCGCCCCACGGCGTTTGCTGGTCATGGCGGAAGAAATGCTTGGCGTAACGGTGCAGATAATTGCCGTCCGGCCCAAAGTGGTTGTAGACCACATCAATGAAGACCATCAGACCCAGGCCGTGAGCTGTGTCGATGAGGTGTTTGAGCTGATCCGGCGTGCCGTATGAGGCCTCCGGGGCGTAGAGCAGAACCCCGTCGTAGCCCCAGTTGCGGTCGCCAGGGAATTCAGCGAGCGGCATCAGCTCGATGGCGGTAACGCCCAGGTCCGCCAATGCCTGCAATCGTTGCTCGATCTCCGCATACCCGCCGTAGCTGCCTACATGCAACTCGTAGAGCACGGCCTCGTGCCAGGGGCGACCCTTCCACTCCGGGTTGCGCCAACGGTAGGCAGCACCATCGACCACCACACTCGGATCGTGAATGTCTGCCGACTGCGCTCGCGAAGCGGGGTCAGGCACCTGGAGTTCGTCATCGATGAGAAAACTGTACTGCGTGCCAGCACCGACGTCCGCGTCAATGCTGTACCAGCCGTCATTTCCTTCCTGCATCGGCAGCGTGTCGCCGCCAACTATCACCAGGCTGACGCTCTGCGCGTCAGGAGCCCAGAGCCTGAACCGGGTACGGGAATTATCCAGGAGCACCGGTCCGTGTTGCCCGTTGCGGGCGGGCCTATTCTGCATTGATGGACCTCATTAGATAGTGGCACTGGCCTCGCGTCGTCCGCCTAACAGCTGTTGGTACAACTGGTCGTAGGGCTCGATCGCGTGACGCCAGAAAAATCCTCCGCTCATGGCACGGCAGCGCATGGCGTTGAGCAGATGCGCGTGCTCATGCACGGACAACGCGCGCTCTACGGCGCTGCGATAGCTGTCGATGGTGGCCTCGTTGAACAGAAAACCGGTGACGCCATCATCGATGCTGTCTGCAAGTCCGCCGGTGCGGTGGGCGATGGGGAGTGATGCGAAGCGCTGGGCATACATCTGGCTCAGGCCGCAGGGCTCGTAGCGAGATGGCATGAGCAGGAAATCGCTACCGGCAAAAAGACGGCGGGCGTCGGTTTCGTTGAAGCCGATATGGGCGCCGACTCGGCCGGGGAAGCGTTCCACGAGACGGCAAACTTCCTCTTCGATATGGGGATCCCCGCGGCCGAGGATCGCCAGCTGTCCCCCGCGCTCGACGATGGTTTCGGCAATCGCGATGGTCAGGTCGATGCCTTTTTGGTGAACAAGGCGAGACACAACCGAAAACAGCGGGCCGGTGCTTTCGTCCAATGCGAAGAGGTCCCTTACATGCGCGGCGTTAGCGTGCTTTCCGGACCAGTCGTGCGGGCCGAACGGGCTCACCAGATGCGAGCAACTCTGTGGTTCCCAACTTTCGTCGATGCCGTTGAGCAGGCCACTGAGCAGGCCTTGCCGGGCCTTGAGGCTTAGAAACCCCTCCATGCCGCAGCCAAACTCAGGCGTGGTGATTTCATGAGCGTAAGTGGCACTGACCGTGGTGACGTGCTTGGCGTAGGCGATGCCCGCCTTGAGCAGCGAAAGGGCCCCATAGAACTCCATGCGCTCGGGCCCGCAGGCTTCATGAGGGATGGCCAGCGAGCGACGCAGGCTCATGTCGATGTTGCCCTGATAGGCCAGGTTATGGATGGTGAATACGCTTGGCGTGCTGAGGCCGCGCCAGTGCATATATGCCGGGGTCAGGCCGGTCGGCCAGTCATGGGCATGTACCAGATCGGGCGTCCAGCGAATCCCGGCGGTGCCGCCGGCAATGTCGGCGCCCGCCATGCACAGGCGGGCGAAACGGATCGGGTTATCCGGCCAGTCCCGACCGTGCTCGTCGCCATAGGGCAGACCGTCACGCTCGTACAGCTCAGGGCAGACCAGTACATAGATGATCAGGCCATCTGGCATGTCCAACCGTCCGATCTTGCACGCCGGCAGATCGGCCTGGGACATGACATTGCCCACTATGCGAATCGGGTGACCGCTCTGCATCACCTGCGTGTAACCGGGGATAAGCACACGCACGTCGTGCCGGTCGCTTAGTGCGCGTGGCAGCGCAGCGGACACATCGGCCAGGCCGCCCGTCTTGACCAGGTCGGTCAGTTCGGATGTTACAAATAGGATCTTCTTCTTGTCGTCCTGTGTGCTGCGCAACTGCAGCAATGGACGTTCGGCTTGCGGGGTCAAGCGTTGTGTTGTGTTCAAGCGGGCAGGCCGGGCGTTCACAGCAGCAATACTCATACATACATCTCCCAAGCGGCTGGCGTTTGCGCCGAGCCTGTTACGAGCACGTTTCTTCCACGCAGCACCTCTCTGAGCGCTGCAAACCATGAGCACGGCAAAACTGTGTTTTTCTGTATTGAGGCCGCTTGTGGCGCGGCGTAGAGCTGCGTTGGCCCTACCTTGAAGAAAGACCGGGGTGCCGTGAAATAGTTCTCACCTTTGGGCGGAATGCGAAGGGTGGGAACTTTGCATTCAGGCCGCACCTCGGAAACCTGACTGAACCAAGGCGTGCTACCGCAATAACTAGGAGTCCTGACCATGCAAGACCTTGCCGAAATCGTGCAGTTCCTACGCGACAAGCAGATGAAGTTGACCACTGCCGAATCCTGCACCTGTGGCCTGATGGCCTCCCTCCTGGGTGACATTCCCGGATGTGGCCAAGCACTCGACAGTGGCTTCGTCGTCTATTCGCCGAAAGCGAAGAACCGACTGCTGCACGTCAGTTTCGAAACCATCGAAACCTTCGGCCTGACCAGTGAGGAAGTCGCTACCGAAATGGCCATCGGTGCGCTTAACGCCAGCGTCGCCGACATGGCCGTTGCCAATACCGGCGTGGCCGACGACAACGAAGAAGATGCCGGCGGTACCCAGTGCTACGCCTATGCGCTGATGCAAGGTGAGCGCCAAGTGAGCATCAGCGAGACGGTACAGTTCGACGGTGATCGGGTTGAAATCCGCAAGCAGGCGGCACGCTACGGGCTAGAGCAGCTGCCGTCGAAGTACGAGGAACTGGTGCGTAAACTGCAGGCTGCCGACTAGACGCCCGGCTTTAACCGCCACGCATCACAACGCACCGAAAGCCCGCACAAAACGCCTCGATGCGCCGTTATGCAGCGCAGCGCATCAAACCGGCGGCTGACGTTCCGGCTCTACATGCTCCGGCACACTGTGGTCGACGACAGGCTTGCGACCCACGCTGAGGTCGGCGCGCAGCTGCGGCAGGCTTTGCGGATACTGACGCTGAATGAAACTGATGATTGCCTCACGCAAATGGCAGCGTAGATCCCAGTTGCGGGACGAGTCGGGAGAGCTTACGAGTACCCGCAACTGAATCGATTTCTCGCTCGTGTCAGTCACCTGCAGGACGATGACTCGTCCATCCCAGAGCTCAGGTACTTCCTGGCACAGCCGACGCAGTTCTTCTCGCACCGGCTCCAGCGGCAGTGAATAGTCGACCCAGAAAAACACCGACCCTATGATGCTGGAGTTGCGCCGCGTCCAGTTCTGGAACGGTTTTTCGATGAAGTATTGCAGCGGCACGACGAGACGGCGGTCATCCCAGATGCGCACGATGACGTATGTCCCGGTGATTTCCTCGATGCGCCCCCATTCGTTCTCGACGATAACCACGTCATCGAGCCGGATCGGCTGAGTAATCGCGATCTGGATGCCTGCAATCAGGTTGGCCAGCACCGGGCGCGCCGCGAAGCCGACGGCTAACCCCGCCAGGCCTGCCGACGCGAGCAGGCTGGCGCCGAACTGCCGCGCCGCAGGAAACGTCATCAGCATGCCGGCAGCGCCAATGAGCAGAATGAAGAAGCTCAGGGTGCGCAGCAGTACCCGCGATTGCGTCTGGATTTGCCG
Source organism: Stutzerimonas stutzeri (assembly GCF_051028275.1). Taxonomy (GTDB): domain Bacteria; phylum Pseudomonadota; class Gammaproteobacteria; order Pseudomonadales; family Pseudomonadaceae; genus Stutzerimonas; species Stutzerimonas stutzeri_AS. The sequence goes on along the minus strand of NZ_CP069269.1, from coordinate 2,208,128 downwards.
AGCGCGGAGATTGTCAGTCACATCGACCGGGTTCTTCAGTCGTACGGCCAGCTCGACGCCGCGCAATAAACGCATCCCCAGCCAGGTGAAACAGCCAATAATCACCAGGGTCGTGAGCCGACGGGCCAGGCTGATCATCGCCAGGTCGTCACTCGCAGCCATCAGCACAGCTTGCAAGCCCATCAGTGGAAGCAGCACCCGAACGGGCTTTTCAAGCTGCTCCGATACGGTCTTGGTGAAGAGGAAACCGCGCCCCAGCCGAAGCATCACTGCCGTCAGTACCCGGCTGAACACGCTCAGCACCACCACCACGAACGCCGCGACCAGCAGCGTGCGCAGCGCCGGTTCGGTTATGTAGTTTTCCCAACTCAGGAAAGGCTCGAGAAATTCGATGGGACCAACTCCATTTCAACAGTTGCATGAGTGACTGGCGGGCCTATGCAAAGTTCATGGAGAGTGCAGGCAGTCGGGTTTGCGGAACTCCGCTGGCTTGACGTCTCTCACACATAGCAAGAGGGCGGTGATTACGCCCTATGGCTATCCAAACCAGTGGGAGAAGAACCATGCACAGCGCACAGACAGGAAATGACATCCGCACCGAACGACTTATCGAATGGCTACGCGATGCCCACGCCATGGAAGCGCAAGCTGAAACCATGCTGAACAAGCAGGCCAGCCGCATCGAGCACTATCCGCAGCTGAAGGCGCGGATCGAGCAGCATATCGCTGAAACGCAGAACCAGGCGAAGCTGATCGAGAGCTGCCTGCAGCGTTATGACAAATCCTACTCAGGTTTCAAAGACATGGGCGGCAAGATGATGGCGATGGGGCAAGCCATGGGCGGCATGATGGTCAATGACGAAATCGTCAAAGGCGCGCAGATGGGCTACGTCTTCGAGAATCTGGAAATCGCTTCCTACGAGATTCTGATTGCTGCAGCCAAGGCAGTAGGCGACACCGAAACGGCCGATATCTGCACACGCATCCTGGCCGAAGAAGTCGCAATGGCAGAGTGGATGCGCAGCCATCTGGCTGAGCTGACTCAGGCCTATCTGACACGAACTGCCGAGCCGAACACCGAAGCGAAGCGCTGATGGAGCAGGCCGCCGAGTTGTCGGTCAATGCGCTGCCAATTGGCTAGCCGCCGACAACCTTGGCGGCATTCGCAGCGATCGGCATGCCACTACGCGTCGCATAGAGTTCGAAGCGCAGCTCCTGAGCCAGCTGGACAAGGTTTGCTGCATCTCGGCATTGATCGTCGGTGATGCCGAACACAGTGAGTTCCTCTCCGTCAGCGGCGTCTTCATAGAGCCGGACGGTGAGGTGACTGTCTTCCTGAACATGGCAGTCACAGCGGAAAGGGTGGAGATAATCGCGAAGGATGTTTTCTATGGTGAGCAGAGGTAGACGTGTAGCCATGATCCTTCCTCCCATCGACGTCCGCATGTGGAAAGCCGCCCCGCCAACTTGGCGCAGCCTGGATTACTCATCATCTTCAAACGCTAGCAGGCCCTGTCGAGATGTAAACAGTGTGATGCCACCGCTTGGCAGAAGGCTCGCAGCTCGGATAACTCTATAACGGAGTCGCGGCCATGGCCCTGGATGAATACAACCGAAAGCGCGACTTCACCGCGACCCCCGAGCCTGGTGGCGAGAGCGGCACTGGCAAACGCCGGAAGAATCATGCATTTCAGTACTGCATCCAGAAGCACGACGCGACGCGGCTTCATTATGACTTTCGCCTCGAACTTGATGGGACTCTGAAAAGCTGGGCTGTTCCGAAGGGACCGTCCCTTGATCCAAAATCCCGACGTCTGGCTGTGCATGTCGAGGACCATCCGCTCGAGTATGCGACGTTCGAGGGCAGCATCCCTAAAGGACACTACGGTGCGGGGGACGTTATCGTCTGGGATCGTGGCGTCTGGGTGCCCGAAGGTGACCCGCAAGAGGGTTATCGCAAAGGCAAGCTCAAGTTCAGCCTCGAAGGTGAAAAGCTGAGCGGCACCTGGAATCTGGTACGCACTCGCATGGATGGAGGGAAGGAACAATGGTTCCTTATCAAGTCCAACGACGATGCCGCCAGACCGGAGAGCGAGTACGACGTCGTCGAAGCGCTGCCAGACAGTGTTCTAAGTGATCGGACCCTGATACCGCGTCAGCGCGGTAAAGCCAAACAGCAAGCCGCACCCAAAGCGGTTAAAACACCTGCCCGTAAACACAGTCGCAAGGATGAAGCCCGCGCTACGCTGACCGGTGCCAAGCAGGCGCCGTTGCCGGAAAGCTTCAAGCCGCAGCTCGCTACGCTGGTCGAATCGGTCCCGGACGGGGATTGGCGCTATGAAATCAAGTTCGACGGGTATCGCATCATGGCGCGCATCGAGTCGGGCAAGGTTCAGCTCTTCACGCGCAATGGCCATGACTGGACACAGAAGATGCCGCAGCAAGCCGAAGCGCTCGCCGGGCTTGGTCTGGAGTCAGCCTGGCTGGACGGCGAAGTGGTCGTGCCCGATGAAGACGGCACGCCGGATTTCCAGGCGCTGCAGAACGCTTTCGAGGCTGGGCGCAGCGGCAGCATCGTCTATTACTTATTCGACATGCCCTACTTGAACGGCATGGACCTGCGCGAGGTTCCGCTGGAAGAGCGTCGTGCGGCGCTGAATCAGGTGCTGGATGCTGACGAAAGCGAGCTGTTGCGCTTCTCGGCCGATTTCACAGAGCAGCCAGAGAGCATGCTCGAGAGCGCCTGTCAGATGAAGCTTGAAGGGCTGATCGGCAAGCGTGCTGGCAGCACATACGTCTCCCGACGCAGCAGCAGCTGGGTCAAGATCAAATGCAAGCATCGGCAGGAATTCGTCATTGTCGGCTACACCGACCCGAAGGGCGCGCGCAGTGGTTTCGGCGCGCTCTTGCTGGGGCTGCATGACGAACAAGGTCAGCTGGTATACGCCGGCAAGGTGGGAACCGGCTTCAACCACGCCACGCTGGAAAGCTTGCACGCCAAGCTCAAGCCGCTCGAAGTCGACAAGAGCCCCTTGGCAAAGGCACCACCAGCCGCGGACGTGCGCGGCGCGCACTGGCTCAAGCCTGAGCTGATGTGCGAGGTCGCCTACGCAGAGATGACCCGCCAGGGCGTGGTGCGTCATTCGGTCTTTCATGGCCTGCGTTCAGACAAACCGGCCAAAGCCATCACCCACGAACGTCCGGCCAAAGCTGCCAAGGTATCCAGCCCGGCAAAGCCGAAGAAAGGCAATCCGGCTCCAAACACAGCGGGCGGCAAGATCAAGATCTCCAATCCCGAGCGCATCATCGATAAGTCGATCGGTGCGACCAAGATGGAGCTGGCGCGCTTCTACGCTGACGTTGCGCCCTGGGCGTTGCCGCACCTGACACAGCGGCCGCTTGCGCTGGTCCGCGCACCGGAGGGCATCGAAGGCGAGCTGTTTTTCCAGAAGCACACCGAGAAACTGAGCATCCCGCATATCACTCAGCTGGATCCCGCTTTGTTTCCTAAACATGCTGCGTTGATGACCATCGACACCGTCGAAGCTCTGATCAGCGCAGCGCAGATGGGCACCATCGAACTGCACACCTGGAATGCCCTGGCGCCAGTGCTCAACCATCCAGATCGTTTTGTGCTCGACCTCGACCCGGACCCTGCGCTGCCCTGGAAGCGCATGGTCGAAGCCACTCAGTTGACCCAGACCTTGCTTGACGAGATCGGATTGCAGTCCTACCTCAAAACAAGCGGCGGTAAGGGCCTGCACATCATGGTGCCGCTGAAACCCGTGCATAGCTGGACCGAAGTCAAAGCCTTCAGCCAGGCCATTGCGCAGTACATGGCCAAGTTACTGCCGCAGCACTTTTCTGCAGTCAGCGGGCCGAAGAATCGAGTCGGCCGCATCTTCATTGATTACCTGCGCAACAGCCAGGGAGCCAGCACCGTTGCGGCCTATTCGGTTCGAGCCCGCGAAGGGCTTGCTGTTTCGGTGCCCATTCATCGGGATGAACTGACCGATCTCAAAGGCGCAAACATCTGGACCATCCGCAACCTTATTCCTCGCCTGGAAGAACAGGGTGATGACGATCCATGGGATGGGGTGAGGTCATCGAGCCAGATGATCACTGCGGCTATGCGTAAGCAGCTTGGAGCGAAATGAGGCACGGGTGGCATCCTGGCTGCCTGTTTTTTTAGCCTTTCGTCCGATAAAACTGTTGCGTCGGTTCAGACTGGGCCAGCTTGGAAAGCCAACGACCACCGGAGAGGTGTTGATCAGCCTGCCATGGTGGGTCAACTGTTGCGTGGCTCTGCTGCGTGCAGGGGTTCGTCTGTTTGAGATGTGCAGGCGTTTGCGACTCGCTCGCGATACAGGATCCGGAAACGCCTGTAAATCTGCACAGCGAAGCGGCTGAGTTCGATTTGCAGCAGCTCTTCGTCGGCCCACCAAACTTGGATACGCGCTCGGTATTATGGACCTGCGAAGTTGGCATCCTTTAGTGTTTGTAGCAAGATCGAGACTCACCCGTTATGCCCTGTCTCAATGATCTGTTTCATTGGCTCACAAGACCTGGCAGATCGAAAAAATAATTCGCTCCTCATCGTTCCGTTTAATTTCTGTAAGCTGAATAGCGAATGTGTACTACCCAAACGGAAGTTACATATTTCTTGTATGCAGGAAAACCCTGGCTCCGAAAGAGCGGTCTATTCATTGTATGTTCTAACCGATGAGGGCCTGCCATGTCAGTGAAAATAGATAATATCAACCGCACCTGCAGTATCAGCCAGAACGGTGTTACCCACCACTGCATGCTTGCGGAGGCCACCATAACGACAGGGGAGACGGACAAACGACCTTTGCTTGTAATTAAAGAGGCGAAGTCATATATCACCGATGCCCAATTGATGAGTTTAATTAATGGTGGCGCGAATGATGAGCGGGGCAAGGCGGATGGCTGAGACTAACCGGAGCGGCAGTTTATCCGAATAGTCCGATTGATGTGCCCGTATGCCAAGCCTTGTGTGCCGCCAATTACCTTTCGTCGTGCGTGACTCGCAGGTGCGACGAGTGGCAGGAATCATTTTATGAGGTGCCTTTCGTAGATAGGAGAGTGCTTCGCCAAGAACGTTGGCGTAGCGCTAAATGCAATCGGCTAGGAGAGGCATCATGGCTAAAGATGACAGCATGAGCGTTAACGAAGCGGGTCGTAAGGGCGGAGAAGCAACCTCGGAAACTCATGGCAAAGAGTTTTACCAAGAGATTGGTAGCAAGGGTGGTCAAAACAGTGGTGGCAACTTCGCCAACGATCGGGAAAGAGCTTCCGAGGCGGGCCGCAAGGGTGGTCAGAATAGTGGCGGAAACTTCGCCAACGATCGCGAAAAAGCTTCCGAGGCGGGTCGTAAAGGAGGCGAAAACAGCAACAGCGGTGGGCGCGGAAATTCTCAATAACTTAAACTGGCGGAGGCTTGCCTCCGCCTTTCTTTACCGGAGGAAGTCATGACTAGAGGAGTTGGTGGCGAGTCCCCTGCAAACGTAACCACTTATCTAAAGGGAATAGATTACCCTGCACAAAAGGAAGATCTTCTTCAGCATGCGCAAAAGAACGGTGCGGAGCCCGAAGTACTTGATGTGCTTAAAGGCATGCCAGATCAGGAATACAACAACATGGCCGATGTTATGAAAGGCTACGGAGAAGCTCGCTAGTGCTCGGCAATTGTCCAAAAAAGCCCCTTGACGGGGCTTTTTCCGTTTTAAGCAGAAGATATAAGCGCATGGGCTAAGTGTTTAGCATGTCTGTAGGATGCTGTACCGGTGAGCTAAGGGACTGGTTCGTCTTCCCGAGTAAGTTTTTCTGATGGCCAGCCGGCAGCCCTGAGGCTGCACTCGTCACAATCAATGTCGCCCTGGCGGAGCGCTGATAGGTGGCCAACGAACCGGTCACAGTAGCGCGATCCGGCACATATTCAGCGAGGCTATCTCCGTCCCCTGCACTGATCGTCGGCGCAGCCGGAACATCCGCAACCCGCTCAGCTCCAAGAAAGGCCCAGCTAAGAGTCTTTCCCTTATATGAATTGCTGTTTTCGTAGCGTCTGCCAAGTACTTGCGGCTTCATCGGCATCCTGGCTGTCCCGTCCATCTGCCATGCACAGTTGCTGCCGACGCGCTCTAGAGCATTGCCGCCCATGAAGCTCACTCGTTGGTTTATCGTGCTGTTCTTCGTGGTCTCGGCGGTCTGCTTCTTCTGGTTCGATCTCGAGCAATACCTGACGCTCGAGATGATCCAGGCTAAGAGCGGGGGGCTGCGAGATCAGGTCCAGGCGCACCCCTGGTGGGCCGGCTCGGTATTCTTTGCCGTTTACGTGGCACTTACGGTGATGTCGTTCCCCGGCACCGTGGTGCTGACGCTGCTCGCTGGCGCCTTGTTCGGCCTGGTCGGCGGTACCCTAATGGTGTCCTTCGCCAGCAATATCGGGGCGTTGATCGCGATGCTGATCAGCCGGTTCATGCTGCGCGACTGGATACAAAAACGATTCGCCAAGCACATCACCAGCATCAACCGTGGGCTCGAGCGAGACGGGGCGTACTACCTCTTTTCGCTTCGGCTGATTCCTCTGGTTCCATTCGTGCTCCTGAACCCCGCCCTCGGCTTGACGCGAGTGGGCATCTGGACGTTCTGGTGGACCACACAGCTGGGGATGCTTCCGGGCCACGCCATTTATGTGAGCGCGGGACGACAGCTGGCGCGCATTCGCGAGATCTCGGATATCCTCTCGCCAAGCATGATCGGTACGCTGGTTTTACTTGCGGTGTTCCCGCTGGTCGCAACCAAGCTGCTGACGCTCTACAAGGCGCGAAAGGTGTACAGCGGTTGGGAGAAGCCTAAAAGCTTCGAACACAACCTGCTGGTCATCGGTGGCGGCAGTGGCGGCCTGGCGGCTGCGCGTATTGCGGCATCGATGAAGGCGCGTGTGGCGCTAGTCGAACGGGAGCGGCTCGGCGGCGCGGCGCTCCACAGTGGCAGCGTACCGGCACGGGCCCTGATGCGGGCGGCAAACCTGACCCACACGCTGCGCCAGGGCGACATGCTGGGCGTGCGCGTGCAAGCCGAGGTCGACTTCGGTGAGGTCATGGAACAGGTCCGTCGCACCTTGAACGAAGCGCAAGCGCAGATCACCGCTGAGTCGTGCAAAGCCATTGGTGTCGAACTGATACAGGGCGAGGCCCACCTGACTTCACCTTGGACGGTGCAGGTCGGCGAGCGGACCATCAGCAGCCGTGCCATTGTCATCGCTACGGGAAGCCAGCCCGTTATCCCGTCCATACCGGGCATCGAGCATGTAGAGCCGCTGACCTGCGAGACGGTCTGGGGCTTACAAGATCGCCCTGATCGGCTGCTTATCATGGGCGGCGAGGCGAATGCCTGTGAGCTGGCTCAGGCGTTTCAGCGTCTTGGCTGTCAGGTTACGCTGGTGGCTGAAGGCGACTCGCTGCTGCTTAACGCTGAGCCCGAAGCGCGTGAGGCTGTATATGATGCGCTGCGCGCCGACGGCGTACAGCTGCTGCTGGATGCTTCGCCACAGCGCTTCGAAGTGGAGGGGGGCGAGCGCCGTCTGGTTTGCCTGACCGACGACCGGAGCCACGAGCTTGCGTTCGATCGCGTGCTTCTCGCATTGGGCCGTCAGGCTCAGCTGAACGACCTCGGCCTTGACGGGCTGGCGCTCAACACCCACGAAGACGGCAGCCTGGAGGTAGACGAGTACCTGGCGACTCGCTATCCGAACATCTACGCCGTGGGCGCCGTGGCTGGGCCCGATAGCTCCTTTCAGAGCGCTACCCATCACGCCTGGTATGCGGCTGCCAACGGTCTGTTCTCCGGTTTTCGCCGTTTCATGGTCAGTGACCGAGTGGTTCCGCGGGTGGCGTTCACGGCGCCAGAGATCGCCAGTGTCGGCCTGACCGAAGCCCAGGCAAAGCTTGCTCAGCTGGAATACGAGGTAACGCTGCTCAATCTCGATTCGCTAGAAGCAGCGCAGATGAGTGCCGGTAATATCGGCTTTCTGAAAGTGCTCACCGAGCGTGGTCGGGATCGCATTATTGGCGTTACGCTCGTTGGCGAAGGTGCGAGCGAAACGCTCGCAGTGTTCGTCCTGGCTATGAAGCACAAGCTTGGCTTGAAAAAGTTGAGGCGCACCGTGCATATCAATCCGACGTTGGCAGAGGCTAGCCTAGCAGTCGCGGAGGCTTGGCGACGGGCTCATACCGCCAAACATCCGCAGACCTGGGCAGCGCGGTTGCATCGCTGGCGGCTGGGTGGCCAGCCTTAGGCCTGCTACCGGCAAGTCAGTCAAGTTGGCCGAGGATCCGATGCGCGAGCTTTATCCGCTCTTCGTTTGGATAATACCGGTTGGCCAGAATGACAATGCCGACCTGTTTCGCCGGAACAAAAGCCACATACGCGCCGAAGCCATTGGTTGACCCAGTCTTGTTGATCCAGACGGACTGCTGCGGTTCCAGCGGCGGGTTTATCGACTCTACCGGCTGGCGTTCAAGCACCATACGGCTGCCGTTGCCCGCCAGCAGATCATCGAGTTTCACCGGATAGGCATACTGTTCCCAAATCAAGTCCTGGGTCATGGCGCCTACACGGTAGTAGCCGGCTCGCGTCGCCGCCATGGCGCTTTTGATCGACGGGTCGGTTTCGACGAGACCTAGCTGGGCATTAACGAAGCGCAGCAGGTCTTCGCTCGTCGTTACTACACCGTAGGCTTCGTCAGCCAGCAGCGTCGGCGTCAGGCGAACTGGCTGTCCATCCTTGTTGTAGCCCTGGGCGTAGCGCTTCATCTGCTCGGGTGGCACAGCGATATAGGTATCGGTCATACCAAGCTTGGGCAACAGCTCGGATTGCAGCGCATCGGCATAAGTCATCCCCAGGCTTTTTGCCGCAACCCTTCCGAGCAAGCCGATGCTGGGATTGGCATAGCTGCGATAAGTGCCGGTCGGAGAGAGTGGCTGCCAACTGTTGAAATACTGCGTCAGCTGCTGCTCGGTTTGAATGCCGTCAGGTAACTGCAGAGGGAAACCACCTGCCGTATGCGTAGCGAGATTGATGAGGCTGATCCGCTCGAGTTGATCGTTATCAAGCGCCGTCAGGTAGCGGCTGGGGCTGTCGCTCAAGGACAGCTTGCCTTGCGCCTGAGCATAGGCGGCCAGCGTGGCTGTCAATGTCTTGCTGACCGAGCCCACCTCGAACAATGTGTCGCGCGTGACTGGCTGGCCGGTGTTCTTAGAAACCTGACCAAATTCGAAGAACCGCTGCTGACCGTGAGACGTGACGGCGACCGCCATACCCGGGATTCCGTACAGCGTCATAACGGATTTCGCTGCGTCTTCGACAACCGCATCTAGCGGGTCGAGATTGTCGTCAGCCACCGCGTTGCAGCTGAGTGCCACAATCATTGCAGAGACGACGAGTCGTGCTTTGGTCATTAGCGGTAAGTGCATGGATAGTGCCTTGATTGTGTAATCAGGGAATCAGGGAATCACGGAGTGGGACGAAACCCTGGATCGAGTAGCTGGCTCACGAACCGTATCCTTACCGTCAGCCGAAGCGGGCCTGAATAGCCTGCATGAAATCCTGCGGAGAAGGGCTTTCCGGCCAGCTTGGCACATCATCAGGCAACGTCAGCCAGGCTTGCTTGCGCCGGGTCCAGATGTGCGCCGCGGGCTCGATCGATTCTGACATGTCCAACGTGCCTGCTCGCAGCACGATCATCCCTGGTGCTGCAGTGGTCTTGTTGTACAGCCGCGTGTGGCAATGGCTGCATAGGTAGTGCGTGGACTGTATCCGCTCGTGCGCATGGGTGTATTCGGTCACGGGGCCCGTTATGCTGAGCGCCGCCTCAGGCAGCAGGGCATGCAGGCCGAAGGCACTGCTGTTCCAGCGCTGACAATCGAGACAGTGACACGCATAAACGGCGGGCAGCTCTTCGCTGGTCAGACAATAACTGGCGGCGCCGCATCGACATCTACCTGCGATCATATTCCAGGGCTAGAGCATACGTTGCGCGGCGAGTCCGGCGGCGATCGCCAGAGCTAGTGTTCCGATGAGTATTCCCAGGCGCCAGCGCGAGGTGGCCTGTTCAGCTGGCTCGTTGGCCGAGGCTGTGGTTGCCGCAGTGCGGAGCGGGTTCGGTGTGGCGGGGCGGGGCCGGGTAGGCTTCTCGGCAGGAACGGCAAGGGCCGCAGGAACGGCAGCGACAGGCAGGTCGGTTGCGCGAATGAAAACGGTGGCGTCTTCATCAGCGACTTCCGGAGCGTTGACCTTCGGACCAATCACTAGCAGGGTCGTGCTTCCCAGCTGGACCTGATCGCCGGGCTGCAACACTGCCGTCGTGACTTTCTCGCGATTGACCAGCAAACCGTTGGCTGAAGCCAGATCCTTGACTTCGAGCACGTCGCCCTTGAGGTAGAACTCGGCGTGTCTGCGCGACAGCTCAGCGTCGCTGAAGCAGAGTTCGCACTTGACTGATCGGCCGAAGGTCATCGAACCGGTAATGTGGTACTTGTGCCCTTGGTTTTCGCCTTTGACGACTTGCAACAACCAGCGTGGCGCAGTCGCTACCTTCGCACCGACCTTCGCAGGGTCGACGATTTCCAGTTCCAGGGTGCCAAGGCGAACGCGGTCCCCGGAGCGAATCTGATAGCGATCACCAATCTTCTCCTCGTTGACGAAAGTGCCGCCTGGTGTCCCCAAGTCAGTCAGGTAGTAAAAGCGGTTGTCGTGGTGCAACTCAGCGTGAAAGGGGGCGATGCCTACGTCGTTCAGTACCAGATCATTGCTGCGATCCGTGCCAAGCGTGAATTTTTCATCGGCAAGCCAGACAGGGCTCTGGCGATTGTCAACGAAGTGGATCCTGAGCATCTATGCATACCTTGAGGGGGATTGAGTGGGCTCGAACCAAACGGTCGAGCAATCTGATCAGTCGAACAACCGGTTCCAGAGTCGCTTGACCGGGTTTGCAGGTGCCGGCGCAGGCGCAGCGCTGCGTGATGTGCTTCGGGCTGTGCTGACAGCCGTCCGTTTCGCGACACGAGGCGCACGAGCCTTGGCGACTCGCTGCAAGTGCCCGTCGCGCAAGGCCAGAAGGGTCGCCTGCTCGGGCGCTGCCTCGAGGCCCTGTTGAATGTATTCGAGCGCCAAAGCGTGCTCAGCACGTCCATAAGCCGCTTCGGCAAGCTCTACGTAGCGTTGGCTCACGCGCTCCAGTCCCGTACGAGCTGCTTCGTTCTCCGGTAGCCACCCAAGCACCTGACGGAAGTAATGCACGGCGCTGTCTTCGGCTGGTTCGAGCAGTTGATCCTCGGCCAGCCGCTGCTCGGCCATTACCAGCGCTTCGGCAATGCGGGCGTTGAGCACGCGTTTGAGACCGTCCAGAGCCTCAGGGTTGTCCGCATCCAGCCGCAACGCGCGGCGATAGTAGTAGTCGGCATTATCAAGCGCCGGTGCGATCAGCTGCCCATTGGCCAGACGAACTTCAGCGCGTTCAAGAAAGTCATTGATGCGGCTGTACTGGAACCATTGATAACCACCAGCGCCCAGAGCAACCGTCATCGACAGAGCTGCAGCTGTCGCTCCCCAACGTTTCAGTCCGCGCCGCCGGGACCGTCGTCTGGGTTGCTGAGTCACGACCAACGCCGGCGCGATACGCGTCTGATCCATATCGGGCTCGGTGAGCCTGTCGATGGCTTCCAGCAATTCGCGGCAACTGCCGAACCGCGCGTTTGGTTGCTTGGCCAGCATGCGCTCGAGAAGGTTTTGATAGGGCGCGAGCGCCGGCGGTAACTGCGGCGTAGGCATCTGCAGGTGGTTGAGCACGGTTTGCGGGTAGCTGTCCGCACGGAACGGGTTGGTGCCGGTAAGCATTTCGGCAAGGATCACACCGAGGCTGTAGATGTCGCTTCGTGCGTCCAATGTCTGGCATTGAGCCTGCTCCGGACTGCTGTAGGCGGGGCTGCCAACGGCTATTCCAAAGTGGGTGAGTTCGTTGTCCAGCTCTATGGCCTTGGCCACGCCGAAATCGGTGAGCACGACGCTGCCATCGTCCCGGAACAGGATGTTGGCGGGTTTGACATCTCTATGAATCAAGCCCCCGTCATGTACAACGGCCAGGCCGCCAGCCAGCTGCCGGACAATGTCCAGCGCACGCGAAGGGGAGAAGACGATGCCGCGGTGCTGCGCCAAGTCCCCGCCACCGATGTATTCCATGGCCAGATAGTGCCTGCCATCTGCAACCTTACCGATGTCGTAGATCGTGATGATCGCGGGATGGCGGAGTGAGGCGACGATGTGGCCTTCCTGAATGAATCGTTCGGTAAAGGCCGCGTCCTCGGTCCGTAACAGCACCTTGACCGCTACCTCACGGTCCAGTGATAGCTGCGTGGCCAGGTACACCTCGGCCATTCCGCCTTTTCCGAGTCGCTTGTGCAGGCGATAGCCGGGAACTTCTAGCATCCGTTGCGTCATGAAACGTGGGCCTACTTACGACTTCAGGGGATTTAGCAGCATGTTGATGAGCCGGCGTGTCCGGGACTCGGTGGTCGTGACAGCCGCCGTTCGGCCCACCACGATGCAGGTGATATTGTCGCGTCCGCCATGGTTGTTCGCCTGTTCGATCAGATACTCCACAAGACTTTCGAGCGTATCTGCGAAGGTGCAGGTGGCGTGAATCTGGGCGTCCGTCAGCTCATTGGTAAGCCCATCGCTGCAAAGCAGTAGCAATTCATCTGCGCCCAGCGTCCCCTTGCACGTGCCTATTTCGAGCGGCTCTCCGCGCCCGAGGCACCGCATGATGATGTTGCGCCAAGCATGCCCTCGGGCATCGGATGGCTGCAGCTCGCCAGCATCAATCATCATCTGTACCCAGCTATGGTCACGGCTCAACTGCACGATTCCATTAGCGGTCACCAGGTAGGCGCGACTGTCACCCACCCAGGCAAGGTCGAAATCGACCCCGTCGAAGTGCGCAGCGACTAGGGTTGTACCCATTCCATCATCGATGGCAGCTTCGAGCACGGCCTGGTTTGCCATGTGAACGGCAGCGTCCAGCGGTTCGCCATCCTCGATTGCCCGCTCCAGTGCTGCGAGAGCAAGGGTGCTTGCGACTTCACCGCATTGGTGGCCGCCCATGCCGTCCGCAATGGCCCAGAGCCCTAACGTTGGCGAGCAGACCAGAGCGTCTTCATTGTGAGCACGTGTGCGACCGGGGGATGTGAGCCCGGCGTAATCCAGCAAGGAGGCGGAGAGGGTAGGTTGCATGCGAGGGGCTGTTCCTTTTCCTGCGGCACGACAGCAAGCGGCCATGATGCGTGGGGCTTGTGCGGCTGTCATCGCTTGGCAGCAGAGCAAACGCAAAACTGTTAACTCGTCGGCGTCCTGGCGAGACCCGAGCGACGCCGTTGTCGTTGCCTTGACATCTGATGGACCGGAACTGCGTTTTCGCTATACAACCTTCAGCTGTAAGTAGCCACCAAGGAGCGGATAACGCCAAGCGGAAGGCTGCTGGCATACTCTATGGGGCGCACCCGACGTCAGCTCAAGGAATGACCACCCGCCCGGGTTTTCCGGCATCGTCGTATCGCTTTCGTAGAAGTGTGGCCAGGCACTGCTTGGCCTGGTCTTCGCCGTGAATGAGACGGATCTCTGCGGGCCATTCCTGCATGCGGGTAACGAAATCAACCAGATCAGCCTGGTCGGCGTGCGCCGAATATCCGCCTACGCTATCGATGCCTGCACGGATGTCGACGCGTTGCCCATCCAGATCGACATAGCCGCCCTCGGGTCCATGAGTCTGGATATCGCGTCCTGGCGTCCCCTTGCCTTGATAACCGACGAACACGACATGATGCCGTGGGTCGCCCAGCATCGCCTTCAGGTAATTAACGATCCTCCCGCCGGAGCACATACCGTTCCCGGCGATGACAATCGCGGGCCGAGCGGTTTCAGCAAGATGCTTCACAATACGGATGTGGTCGTCGTGGTTGTCCACGGTGATCAGCTGCTCAAACGACAACGGCTTGCGTCCCTCCTTCAAACGACGTCGGGCATCCTCATCCCAGAAGCTTTGTAGCTCCTTGTAGGTCTTGGTGAATCGGCCAGCCAGCGGTGAGTCAAGAATGATCGGGAGATGAGGCCAGTCGATATCGGGTGCGCCTTCCTCGGATCTGCTACCCGGCTCGCTGGGCCTAGCGGGCGCATCGTCGGCCTCGCTTTTTTCGTGAAGGATTTCCTCCAGTTCGTACAGCAGTTCCTGCGTTCGGCCAATGCTGAAGGAGGGAATGAGTACGGAGCCCTGGTCCGCCAGTGACCGCTCGATGGCAGCTTGAAGACGTTCGCGACGATGTGCTCGGTCCTGGTGGCGACGGTCACCATAGGTGCTTTCGAGGATCAGCAGGTCGGCGCGCTCAGGCGGCACGAGGTCCGGTAGGATCGGTGAGTGATGCGAACCCAGGTCGCCGCTAAAGACGACGCGCTTGCCAGTGGCGTCATTAGCGTTGAGGTCCAGCTCGACGTACGCAGACCCCAGTACATGCCCAGCCGGCTGCAGGCGCACCTTACATGCGCTTGTGTCGGTTTCGTGTAGCGTGAACCAGTGATCGTAGGGCAGGGCAATGATGCGTTGCTCGACAACCTTGAGGTAACGCTCCAACTGCTCTTGGTCACGGCTGATCGACAGGCGGAACGCATCTTCGAGCACGATCGGCAGCAGTCGAGCGGAAGGCTCGCTGCACAGAATCGGCCCTTCGAAACCGGCTGCCAAGAGATTCGGAATGCGCCCGACGTGGTCGATGTGCACGTGAGTGACAACGAGGGCCCTGATGCCGTTGATGGGGAAGTCCAGGTCTAACTCGTCGCCGTGCTGTCCTTCGTCAGCACCCTGGAACAGGCCACCGTCGATGAGAATGCTGTCGGAATCGTCCATCCATAGTTGATGGCAGGAGCCAGTCACGCCTTCGCGCGCGCCGTGGTGAATCAGTTTTGTGTGCTGCATCGGATGCCCTGAATGACGAGTGGTCAGAGCCAATGAGCCGTCAATCGGCGTCAGAAGCCTTTCACCCTTATGCGCATCAGGCATCACCAGCAGCGCGATAGTTTCGACGGATGAGCCTGCCCTGACGAGATGCTCAGGCGACGGCGCGTGCGGCGTTGTCTTGGCTTATTCAATCAGGTCGTCGAGCAGCGAACGTCTCGCTTCGCCTCGCTCCGCAGCCAGTCCGGACTAGCCTGAAAGCGTGATGGCAGATAGCCCCCCACTTAGGGTCTAAAAGTTCTTTTGTCCAGCGTAATAGATGCCAATTTTTCTTAAAAAGCTGTTGACAAGAAATTGTTATGCACAATCTGACGAGCCTCCGGCAGATGTGGCACGTCAACGCCAATGATCTCCAAGAATATTTATAAGTCATTGATTTTAAAAGAGATGATGCTGTTGAGTAAAAACTCATCGATCTGTTCCAAGCCCGCGCCGGATGGGCATTTGGGCGTGTCATCCCGGATATATTCACAGTGTTATCCACAGGTTCTGTGAATAACAGCCAAAGCCTAGGCGCGGCGGGCCTTTCAGAGCTCAAGCAAAAAAGCGGCGGCCAATCCTAATGTAGTTTTGTTGCGCTTTTGCGATTCGACTGACCGCGCCTATCGGTCCGCTGGCAACGCATTGCCTGTCGTCGATAACGACGCCCGTACCCGGTGTGTGTGTGGTTTTCCGTATTACCTGATTGGTTTCGGCCTCAGGGCTCAGGTCTCGATACCTTGTTCCGGAAGCGTGGCCGGCGCTTGCACCTCTTCATCAGGCTGCTCAATTGTCGCTCCATCTTGTTGAAGGCCGAGGTGGTCCTCGGCCGCACGCTGTAGCTCATCGACCTGTTTGTTGAAGGCTTGAACGGCATCGCTTATCGCTTCATGGGCGAGGTCCTGCACGGCTCGCTCGGCTTTCTCCTGAAGCTTGTGTGCCGACTCTTCGGCGGCGTCGCATCCCGTTAGCGTGATGGCGATCAACGCGACAAGCCCGAGAGCAGCGAAAGGTGACGATTTCATGCGTATCTCCATGGTCAATGATGACCCGGTAGGCCGGGCAACCGAGTTATCGAGAGGACGTTTCAACCTCTGCAAGGGGAGGGTCGTTTCGTGTTTTCCACAGTGACAGCAGCACGCCCCCGGCCAGCAAGCCTACGGTCACGCTCAGCGAAATCACCGGAGGCGTTTTACCGATGATGCCAACCAGGAAGATCTTGCAGCCGATAAACACCAGCACCAGCGCCAGGGCATACTTGAGGTAGGCGAAGCGATGGATCATCGCGGCCAGGGCGAAGTACAACGCGCGCAGGCCAAGGATCGCGAAGATGTTCGAGGTGTAGACGATGAACGGGTCCTGCGTGATGGCGAAGATCGCCGGCACGCTGTCTACCGCGAACACCAGGTCAGCACATTCGATGAGCACCAACGCCAGGAACAGCGGCGTGGCCCAGACCACCGCGCGGCCACTGGCATCCGGCTGGCGCACGAAGAAGCGGCCCTCGTGAAGCCGGTCGGTGACCCTCATATGCTTGCGCAGGAACTTGACCAACACGTTCTCGGAGAGGTCCGGGTGATCGTCGACCTTGCTGAACAGCATCTTCACGCCGGTGAGCAACAGGAATGCGCCGAACACGTGGAGAATCCAGCTGAACTCGGCGATCAGTGCCGCACCCAGACCGATCATGATCGCCCGCAGCACGATCACCCCGAGGATGCCCCAGAACAGCACCTCGTGCTGGTACTTACGCGGAATGGCCAGGAAGCTGAAGATCATCGCCATGAGAAAGACGTTGTCCATGGACAACGATTTCTCGATCAGGAAGCCGGTATAGAAATCCATGCCGGCGGTCACGGTGCAGCACCCCGAGGTCGAGGATCAGCAGGCTGATGAAGATGAGCCACAACCAGGTGGCGGTGCCGAAGAACTCGGCCATGAAGAACGGTTCTAGAGTGCTCATGAGCCCCTCCTAAGTCGAAGTTGTACAAACTGCAACTCCGACATGGCAGCTGGTTGGCTGTCAGAGGGGCCCGGCGTTGCATCGCTAATCTAAGCAGGCGCCAGGTCCCGCTCAAGCGGGCGCTCATTGCAAAGTATTTCAAATAGTGGGGCAGATATCGAAAGAGCCACCACGGGCTTGACTCTCCAATTCGAGGGCGTGGGCGCCTGACCTTAAGCGTCGGAAGCGCCCGCACCCGCGGCGGAGCATGTCGATCTACATCGAGTAAGCAGACATCCCGTGCCAAGCGATCTCAGGGTAAAACCGTGCTGTCGATGAAGGCTGCGCAGTAGTCGCCGCTGCCAACAGCCGTTCGAAAACCGCCCGAGACGGCTGGATCGCGAAGCACAGCGCCAAAAAGTCCCGCTCCGCATCAAGGTGCGTTTGCAGGTCGGACGACCCCGTTCCTTTGTCCATCGGCCAGCTGGCCCGCCAGACCGGAGCCAGCGTCCGTTCGATTCGCCATTACGACGATCAGGATTTATTCGCGTCCAGCCGCGCTGCGAACGGCTACCGCAGTTTTCAAGCCACCGCGATCACCCAGGTCCGGCAGATCCAGCGAATGATCGCCACCGGATTCAGCCTGGCCGATATCAAAACGTTTCCCGATTGTATGCGCCTTATCGAAAGCGCCGGCGCTTGTCCTGAGACCACCGCTCTCCAGCGAGAGCGGCTAGCGGACATAGAGCATCAGATCCAAGAGTTGAAAGCACGCCGCGCCCGCTTGCTGAAAACATTGCAAGAGGGCGCAGTACTGCCGTTTGAGTCGTAGAGGCTAAAGACCTGGCAGCTGGCGACCAATATCCGACGAAGTGCCGGTAGCTTAAGAGTCGGTTCGCTACTGGCCGAGCGCGGCTTCTGCGTGCTGGCAGCTATCGGCCATAAGCGGACATTGGGAAGCCGACCGCTACCGGCCAAAAGGGTCAGTGGAATCATCAAGGAGCTCAAAAGGCATTCAAGTCAGTCAACCTCGGGAAATGTTGTTGCTAATGATGGACCGCCCGCATAGCAAGTAACTTTTCTGATGCTTAGCTTCAATACTAGTCATTCAAATCAAATCGCTCTTTCAGCTCACCAAAATCTGACCATCTCTTTGTCTTGACTCCAATTAGATTGGCGCCATAGTAGCTAAAAAATGACGAATAATGGTTCTGCTTAGTGATAGCATCCATGCAAGCACGAATAATTATCTGCCTCTCTATGGTCGCAGTGTCTTTTCCATAAAAATCCACCATCGGAAGCCAGTCATACAGGGATCTGCAGTTATCAAAAACAAACATATCAAGATACATCTCCCTCTCCTTTGCTTTATACCTAGCTCGCCAATGCGCGTCCGTGTTTATGTGGTGCGTATTCCCAAGGTGATTTAAAGCAAGCTCTATCCATAAATGCGGCATCGGTACATCACAAAAAACGCCTCCGCGCGGATCAGGAAGAGATTTAATTATTTCCTTTATCGACCGAGACAAGCTTTCCGACAGAGTGCTTTTATAAGAGTACTGTGCATATCTAAGCAAATCATAAAGTTGCACGCTATCTAGATATGACAGAGCCCCATTCTTTTTTGAAAACTGCTCGTGCCAGTACTGACCCAGCTTACTTTTAGACTCCTTCAGCCTTAGCAAGAAATTCCAAATTGGAAAGTCTTCATGCGGCTCGAAAATTTCACCTCCTGGCAAATCCAAATCTTCGAGGGTGGCCTCATCAACTGTCCATCTTCGAAATCATAGCTTTGGCGGGTAGACATTTTTTTAATAATGGATTTTATCTGAGCTTCATCCATTTTCAAAAACATGCGTTTTAAGGCTGGGCTACTACCAACCTTAAGCATCGGACTTATGTAGCTAGCAAAGATTGTTGGATAATGCGTTGAGAATGCACTGTATGCAGAGTCGAAGTGCGAGCTTATCAAGTCCTCAAACAAACGTTCCTCGCAAGGCTCGCCGAGCGCCTTAAGCTCCTCTTGGTAGGCCCTGTCAACAAACCCATAGCAATCAACTCCTTCCCAAAAGCCAGTATCTTTAGGGTCACCTGAACGGATACAGTTCTCTAGAAATGGATGACTACGAAAATAAGAAGACAAGAATTCAATATTTTCTTCGGTTTTTTCGGGGAGCGAGCTATTTACTCGTTAGGACTCTCGTCTTGTAGAACTTCGTCAAAAGCGTAATCCCAAAGGCGCCTTATATAATTCGGCTTTAAAACCCTATGCTTTTCCCTATCAGTAGTCAGTTTTCTAACAGCCCTAGTCCATACTTCTACTCTGCTTTTTTATTTTACACTCTGTGTATAAGTAACCACTGCATCCCTCCAGAGGTTATAAAATTCAAATTGTGCTGCAAGCAGCACCTAAAATGTAAATAAAAAAGCCTTCGCACAACAACGTGCATAAACACGAGCTTTGGAAAAAAAGGACTGATTAATTTCTCAGAAACTAAATCAGCCCCCTTTTCTTACATCGTAGGACGGATGTTGTAGCGCCCATATTCCACTCGCTGAATTTTTATCGAGATCATCACGAAAAGCATGAGGATACCGAGCCCTCCGGCAGTCGCCACAATCACGGAAAAAGCCCCCCAAATATAAGGAATGCTGCCGGTGCTCCTGAGCGCAGCGAAGACGAGACACAAAAGCGAAATCACGAATCCTAGAATCGCAATGGCCAACGAGCATTCCCGTTCAAATTTGTCTTGAACCGGATCCCCCCCGACGAGTGTTCTCGGAATTTCCCTAATGCAAGCCGCCCAGATAGAAACACAGAAAAAAGAGAACGCCGGAAACTGCAGGGAAATCTCAAACTCGGGCTTCGAAAACCAGATGATGAAAAGCCAAATAAGCACAGGCATCAACGTCAGAAGCACCTCATACGTAGCCCAAACCGATGACCGAGTGATGATGACTCCCTTCGACAATGGCGCCTTTCCGCTCCCATTTCCTTCACTCAACGTCTTTCTCCTGCCAATAAATGAATGATAAAAGATCGTCCGCATACCGGCGGTAACCGGGATAGCGGCCCCCGGATTGATGGACAATCCATGATATCAAACAGGCATCACTCATGGCAGGGATTGAAGCAGGCCTCGGTTCGGCGGTGTGCTGGGGTGAAAATGCAATTCAAAGCCCCTCCATACCACGTGACATCGCTAGGTGATCGTACAAAAGGGGATTACAAAAGGCGGACGCTCGGCAGCACACCTGCCAATATGTGTTCTAACAGGCCTGCGCTGAATCCATCGAGTAACTGGATTGAAGAGTACGTTCATCCCATGGAAAGGTCTGAGTGATGCCAACCTTAATTACGTACTTACGGTTATTGAAAGAGCCCCAGACGCCGAGTTAGGTGTGATGTGTGAGCACCTACAGATCGACAGTCGCGATCTTTTTGAATCAGTTGGCGATCTCAATAACAAGACTGTTTTTTACAGGCACCCGCGATTTTCATCACTGTGATGAGGTGATGAGGTGATGAGGTGATGAGTACTGTCGTCAGCGATATCGTCGGCATTGTCCATGCATGCGGATATGCCCCAGCCGGCATTCTCTATCTACCAGGCATTTGATGCAGGCGAGTATTGGCACAGCGACGACGACCGGGACGCATTTCCTTAGGAGAGGTGGACGCGGCCTTAACTCGAGAGATTTTGTGGGTGGTCGACCACGGCGCAAACGGGCTTTCGAAGTAGGTTCGACTTGAGCCCCCACAGGACCGCTTTTGGCCGAAACCAGTCATCGCCACTGCTTCTTCGCATCAACGATGGGCGCTCTCATGGGGCGAGACGGCCTGGCTCGCTCGATGCGCAGCAGGCAGCCCTATTATCCAATTCTCAGCCAGCCCTTTGCGAATCTTGCCCTTCCAACTCTTGCTCGATGCGACTCCAATCCCCACGAAGTCGAAAACGCAGGTAGGCGACCAGAACTTTGTGGCGCATGCGGCGGAACCTGGAACTCCGACGAGCCTGCTGGTTGTTGTCAATGGTATCGGCAAGCCGAGTGCTGTCGAATGCCGTCCATATCGGTGGTATAGGTGCCTGCATGTTCGAGTAGCAGACGGGTGCCACCTCCTCGAAGAAGGCTTCCTTTACCGCAGCACGGTCGTATCCTGCCACCTCCCGTGCTATTGCCGGATAATCGATCTCGTTGTCGATGAAGACATCTGAAAGCGCCGACCATAAACGAGCTTTGTCGTCGTGTGTCAAAACACTTCCCACTTGGAGAGCTCCTCGAGTTCGTCATCTAGGGCATCGGCCGCCAGGCTGCCTGCAACTCCGCCAGCTGCACTGCCTGCAAGTACCAAGGCAATGGCACAGAAAGGAGCGCCAGGGCCGCAGACGAGCGAGACGCCAAGGCCTGCGAGAAACCCGCCGGCAGCGCCGGCGCCGATAATCATGCCTTGGCGTGCAGTCTCCTTTACCTTGTTATCAGCATTGAGGATCTCGTATGTGGCAAATGCCGCAGTGACCATGATGCCTACCTTGCCCATGATGCGCAGGCGATCCGAGCCCTTTGTAAACTTGGCGTTATCCCGGCCAGAGGATTCAAGGACTTCATAGTGGATCTGCCGCTTTTGCTCGATCGTGAGCGCCTCGTAGGGCTTACCAAACTTGCGGGTGGCGTACTTTTCGAATAGTTCAGGCAGGGTTGGTGGAGTTTGCTTGTGCTGCTGTGCTTTGGCGAGCCCGGTAGCCGAAGTCAGCTTGCGGTGCTCCGCCATGATTTTGTTGCGCATCTCGTGGCAGAACTCGACCCCTGCCTGGCTGCTTATCTTGCCTGCTGCCACATCCGACCGTACCTGAGCGGATATCCGCTTGATGTTTGCGGCGTAGCTGGCGCGTGTCTGCGCGTCGTTGATGGCATCAAGTGAAAATCTTGTCGCCACGCCTTCCATGCTGGCGAGGGCCTCGTCGAGTGGCGAGCCGGGCAGGGTGTGAACGCTCTGAGTCTGGTATTGGCCCAGTACCTCAATGCTCCCCGGCATACTTGGCTACTCTCAAAGATGATGGCGAGCAGCTTGTCCGTTACGGCGGGCTGCTCGCCAGCCTCTGGTACCGGGATCTCAACGCGGGTGCAGATTGACCCCGAGAGATTGCCAAAGGCCACTCGGTTGTCGCTGCCGATGACGCCATCAAGGCTAGATCCGTCATCGAAGTGGGCGATGCACTTCCAACCGGTGTAACACTCAGTTGCCGGAATCTGGAAGCTGATCCATTTGTCGGTCGCCAGAGGTGGCGGAGCGGTGAAGGGCGACGTGATAACCGTATCGCCAATCAGCACATCACCCGATCCGCCGATGATTACTCCGCCATGGCTCAGCGTGCTGTCTAGCATCGCGGCATTCTTGCCGTTGATAAATACGGTGGAGGAGAAAGCACCGGATATGGCCTGGCCACAGCCAGCAGCATCTCCAAGGCGCGCAGCGGGGAGGTTATTGAACAGCACATCCGGGGAGCCGGACGTGATGGCCGATGTGCCATGTCCGGGGACCGGGCAGGAGGTTGGGTCGCTCAGGCGAGCTGCGGGTTTGCCTGACATGAGAGTCCTTCTCGTGGTTTCGTCCAGATATGGATCCGTTGGGTCACTGCCTACTGTAGCTAACGGGTTAGAGCGTTGCGGTGATCTTCGTCGCGCATTGCATTGATGGTCAGCCCCAACGAGGTCCTATGCGCCATGGAGTTGGAAGTCGGAATCTTCCTTTGTTTCGTAGATGCTCAATGACTGCTCCTGGCCGTGAGGCCCCGGTCACGACAGGCAGCTTCTGGCCGAAAGCAGCCCGCAGCTACGCAGCTTAGGAAGTTACAACTTCGCAGCAGACCATCAGCGGTGATGACGGCCATTGCCGCTAACTCTCCCGTCGATATCCTCCTCTCACACAAAGCCGATCCACCGCCCGGCCACGAGAATAGAAACCCAAACAACAGCGGATGCGCCGGCCAGGGCGCGCACGTGCACTGTCGGCTGGCCGCTGCGCAAGGCGGTAGCAAAGAACTCGCCGCGATGCTGGAGTGCAACGGTGCAAGCGGCTAGCACCAGCAGTGCTGCCTTGTAGCGGAAGGCTGGGTTCACGGCGTATTCGACCGGCCTTACCGAGAACAACAGGAGCCCCGTTATTACCGCGAGTGCAGTGCCCGTTGCGGCTGCGCCTATGAGGAAGGGGCCAAGGACTGGCAGTTCCCGCCCGCGGGTTGAGCGCAACAGGCACAGATCAAGCGGCAGGATCGCGCCAAGGAGCAGGCCGATGCCAAGGATGTGCGCCGCGTTGACGATGAGGTAGGCGACCCAGTGTTCCTGCAGGAAGACGGCGCCGGGCCAGCCGGCGATTGCTTGCAGAAAGGCTGTCATCGCCGTGTCGTCATTCCTTGATGCGTTCCGGGTACATGTCGTACTGCTTGCCATCGACCGTGATGCGCACGGCTTTAATGAGGGCTTTGTTCGGCTCTTTGGTGCGGTTGCCAAGCACGGTGATGTTATCGCCCACCTGGGCGGTGTCGCCGGTGAAGCCGGACCGTTGCGTCTGGCTTGGATTGCCCAGATCAACTTGCCACTCGCGGCCGTCTTCAGCCTGAACGCGCAGGGTTGGATGAGGTGGTGCCATGGAAATCTCGCTGATCCTGCCCTGCAACTCCGACTGCTCTCCTTCCGCCCACGACCAGCCGTGATGCGCGAAGGTCTGTGTTGTAAACAGCACCATCGCCGACGCGCAAAGTAGCAAGGCCATGCGATGCCCAAGAGGACGTGCCGTGACGGCGCGGGTGACGTGGCTTTCGCTTGATACCGACATAGTCATGCTCCCATGTTCCGATTGAAGGCGTGTTCGACACATCGAACCCTAGCTCCC
The DNA here is from genome assembly GCF_051028275.1 of Stutzerimonas stutzeri. Taxonomy (GTDB): domain Bacteria; phylum Pseudomonadota; class Gammaproteobacteria; order Pseudomonadales; family Pseudomonadaceae; genus Stutzerimonas; species Stutzerimonas stutzeri_AS. The sequence continues at coordinate 2,184,233 of NZ_CP069269.1, read as the reverse complement.
GGTCATGAAAGTACAAGCACTGCCGGTGCCGACGGTGCTGAAAGCGATGGGCAGCAGCGGTGACCGAGCTGCTGGCTAACATGAACGACACGCCCTAGCGATACCGCTCTCGGATGGACTCCGCCATGTCCATCGCGGCTTTGGCAGCGCCTGGCGAGACGTGAAGCTGGATCGCGAAATTTGGCAACGGAGGCAGTCCGGATTCTGCTCCGAGCATGCGCACGTCGTCCGGCATGAGCGAGCGTAGCCAGGGCGTCAATGCAAGACCGCTTCTCACGGTAGCGAGCGTTGTATCCACCGAGGCGTTTTCAAATACGACGCGCCAGCTGATGTGCGCTTCCCTCAGCACCGAGAACACTATGTGGCGAAACGTGCAGGTAGGGGTCACAAAACACAACGGCAAGGGCCTTTGGCTGATCACGTCATCCGAGGTGCCTATCCACACCAAAGGCTCCAGGCAAAGGCGTTCACCATTACTTTCCCGCTCCGGACATTGGCCGATGGTCAGGTCGATGGGGCCTTTGGAGAAGTCGGTCATCAGGTCGACCGAAGAGCCCGATACGACCGTGACATCGACGTCTGGATGGCGCCGCGCGTAGGCGCTGAGAACAGGCGCGAAGTGCGCGCCCGCCATGTCGTAGGGTACGCCAACCCGTACCTTTTCCCGAGTGCCCAGCCCGATCATTTCCTCACAGGCGAGGTCGTTCAGATCCAGAAGACTGCGGGCTTTGGGCAGGAGATCCATGCCACGGTCGGTCAACCGGGCACCCTGCGGATCACGCTCCAGTAACCGGCATCCGAAGATGTGCTCGAGCCGTTTGATCTGCTGGCTGATTGCCCCTTGCGTCAGGTGCAGCTGGCGCGCGGCACCGCCAATGCTGCCGGTCTGGGCGACAGACAGAAAAGTACGCAGCAGGACCAGATCGACAGTACGAAGCGCGGACATAACAGGACGCCAATACGGTTGCTAATACCCCCATTATGAACCTTCGATATGGCGTGTCGCTGGTCTAACGTACAGTGAGGCGCTTTTACACGGAGCCTTCTTATGATCCTCAGCGGCAACAGCACGAATATCGAGTCAGCCCTGGCCAAGGTCAGTGACTATTGGTCACCGCAGGTTATCGGTCAGGTCAATGATCAATACATCAAGGTCGCCAAGCTCAAAGGCGAGCTGATGTGGCATTCCCATGCGGATGAAGACGAGATGTTCCTGGTGGTTTACGGAACACTCAAGATCCAGCTGGAGGATCGGGACGTCATCCTCCAGCCCGGTGAGTTCTGTGTGATCCCCAAGCAAACCCGGCATAACCCAGTCGCCGAAGAAGAGTGCGGAATCGTGTTGATTGAAACCGTCAGCACCCTGCATACGGGCGATGAAGTCAGCGCGAGGAGCGTGCCGATCGAAAAGCAGTTGGGTGCTTAAGTTTAGCGGCGAGTGTGGCTTCTGGCCGATGGTTGTTGTTTACGACGATCATTATCGGCCAGAGGCTGTTGTAGCCTTCCAGTTGGTCGACAAAAATGCGCTATTGCAAGCGCAGCTAAGGGCCTCAATGGCATCTTGGGCCTAGCTCAGCCGCTCCCGGACGGCATCGACGAAGATTTTAACCTTCGGCAGAATCTGCCTACGGGTTGGATAGACCGCCCAAATGCCGAGTTCTTTGGGTTCGGCATCCTCCAGTGCGATGGGCACCAGGCGACCGGCTTCAATGTCTTCGTCGACGTGCCAGGTGGAGAGGATTGCCAAGCCTGCACCCGCCACGCACGCGTTGTGTACGCCATCAATACTGTTGGTGGTCACTCGTCCCGCTATCCGGACACTCTGTTCCCTGCCTGCGACGTTGAAAGGCCAATGCAGCGTTCCGGTCGTTGCGATGCAGTCATGCACCGCCAGCTCGCGCACAGTTCTTGGTGCCTCTCGCCGAGCTAAGTAAGCAGGCGATGCGCACAGGATCCGCTTGTTTATACCAAGTGGGCTGGCAATCAGGGACGAATCCTTGAGATCCCCGATACGAACCGCGACGTCCACGCCGGTAGACACAATGTCCACCAGCGTATCAGTGAGCAGCAGATCGATTCGAAGGGAGGGATTTTCATCGAGCAGCTTTGAAAGCAGCGGCATGATGACGGCGTGTCCGATTGAATTGCAGGCGGTGACACGCAACAGTCCGGTTGCGCCTTTTTCGGTCGGCGAGACCACCGCCCGGCCAGCCTCGGCTGCTTCAAGGATTGTCGATGCGAAGGGAAGGAACGCCTCGCCTTCGGCGGTCAGCGAGACCGACCGCGTAGTGCGCTGCATAAGCCGTACCCCCAGGCTTTCCTCCAGCGAAGCGAGTCGCCGGGTGGCTGCCATAGGAGCGATCCCAAGCCGCCGGGCAGCAGCTGATAGACTGCCGGCCGAGGCGGCACTGACGAATACGGCCACTCCAGACATGTCGATTTTGCCGATATCCATGCGAAGCCCTCCGGGTATATCGGAATAGGTTACACGGGCTTACTGTACGCAGTATCTAATCAGAAGGCGATACAGTTGATACCTTGGCTCTACACCACCAACGGAGCCCTCCTCATGTCAAACGACCCACTCTTTCGTCCCCTCAAGGTCGGCGCCATCGAACTCTCTCATCGCGTCGTCATGGCACCGCTTACACGGATGCGCGCCGCCCAGCCCGGTGATATTCCTCATGAGCTCAATGCTGAGTATTACGGCCAGCGGGCCAGCAGGGGTGCCCTGCTCATCACCGAAGCGACTGACATTACCGCGCAGGCTCATGGCTATCCGCTGGTACCGGGTATCTTTACCCCGGCGCAAATCCAGGGCTGGCGCGCGGTTACAGACGCCGTCCATGCCAAGGGTGGTTTCATCTTCAATCAAATCTGGCATGTGGGGCGGATATCGCATTCGTCGATGCAGCCGGATGGGGAGCTGCCAGTGGCGCCGTCTGCGATAGCCGCATCGGGAAATCACATGACGGCATCATTCGAGACCGTATCCTTCGAGACGCCCCGAGCACTCGAAACCTTCGAACTTGCAGATATCGTTGCGGACTTCGCTCAGGCTGCGGTGAACGCCTGCGAAGCCGGGTTTGACGGCGTGGAAATCCACGGCGCGAATGGCTATCTCCTCGATCAGTTCCTGCGCACAGGCAGCAACAAGCGCACTGACCGCTATGGCGGTTCCATTGAGAACCGGGCGCGGCTGTTGCTCGAGGTCGTCGACGCTGTCAGCAAGAGAATTGGAGCAGACCGCGTAGGTGTCCGCCTCTCACCCTGGGGTGGCTTCAATGACATGCACGATGACGATGGCTCGTTGCTCTGGGAGTATGTCATTACCGAGCTGGACAAACGCGGTATCGCCTACCTGCACGTGATCGAGCCCCGTGCCGACTTCACGAGTGACACAGCTCCGTTGGATGCGAACGCGCCGGACGCGGCCAGCAGCTTCAGGGCATTGTTCCGCGGGGCTTTCATTTCCGCCGGCGGATACCTGCCTGATACGGCGCGTGCTGCTGTAGCAGAGGGCAAGGCTGACGCGATCGCGTTCGGGCGCCCCTTCATCAGCAACCCCGACCTGCCCGAGCGTGTAAGGGTGGGGGCCAAGCTCACGGCGCATGATCGCAGCACTTTCTATGGTGGTGGTCGCGAGGGCTACACCGATTACCCAACCATGCGTCAACCCGTTGAGGCCTGAGCTCAGACCGACCATGACAGAACCAGAAGGCCCGCGATTGCGGGCCTTCTTAATGCGGAACATTCGCCTGAAGCGTCGAAGAGACCGGTTCAAGTGTTCAGAGCTCCATGGTTGCTTCCACTCCGCTACCCGTGACCACGGCAGTCACCGTTGTGGCCGTGGTGAAGTACATTGGGTGGCTCGTCACTTGCGTCCCGTCAGGATAGGTGACCACGAATGTAATGGCGGACTCTCCCCGCACCTTGAAAGAACGCCTGGCGCCCGGCTTCAGGGGTTGCAGGATTTTCAGGCGGTCGCCCCAGTGTGCTGTCACCTGCACGGTGAGCTGCGAATCATTCCGGACGACCATCGTGGGCGTTGCCCAATAGGTGATCGCTAGCAGGAGCGCTGTGCACAGGATGAACAAAGCAAACAGCGCGATCGCGATACGTTTGATAATCGGCCTGCTGTGGGTCATAACGGTTCCGTCAATGGAGCGTAGCTGCGCTTATATAGCGTGTTGCCCACCAGTTTCAGCAGAGTAGTGCGGCCCCAGCCGGGCAGGCCGCGCATCTTGTCCCGCCCTGCGCACTGCTTATGGACCCAATCGACCCGAGGCTTGCGGCGGCGCGTGTAGCCGGCGAGCGCCTCGCTGATATTCGAGGCGGTAGCCAGCGTTTCAGCCAAGACCAGCGCGTCTTCCATGGCCATGGCCGCACCTTCTGCCATGGTGGGGGAGGAGGCGTGGGCGGCATCGCCGATCAGCACCACGTGCTCCTTGACCCACTCCTCCATGACGACTTGCTCGATGCGGCTGGCGTGAATCTGGCCGGGGGCCGGCATATGGGTGATAAGCGGGGATAAGGGAGCCGAGAACGCGTCGAGTAGGGCCTTGTGCGGAAGGCCAGTCAGGTTTCGCTGCGCCTCTTGCTCGCTCATCGCCATGTCCGCGTAGACGTAGACCTGCTCGTCGCCGATGGGTATGGCCAGCAGACTCATCCCATCCCCGAGCATGACCGTCCAACCTTCGACCCCGACGATGTCTCGGGTGATGAAGCGCCAGCACACATTGCCGGTGTACGAGGGCCTGACGTCGGGGAACAGACTTTGGCGCATATAGGAGTTGATGCCGTCTGCCCCTATGACGAGGTCGTACTCGCCTGAGGTGCCGTCGGAGAAGGTCGCCAGGCTTGTCGCGGCACGCTGCTCGATGACGGTGAGCGAGGTGCCGAAGCGCAGGTTTGTATCACGCAGCGAATCGCGCAGTGCGGCGTGCAGCGCGGCGCGGGGCAGCGCCAGGCAGGGCCCGCATGACGACCAAACATCCGCGGTCCGCGTCACGCTCAGGGGTTTGCCTGTGCTATCAAGGATGCGCTGGGTCGTGATCGGCATGGCGACCGCAGCAATCGAGCCTTGCAGGCCCAGGGCCTGCAAGGCCCGGGCGGCATTGCCTGGCAGGTAGAGCCCGGTCCCGCCTTGTGAAGCATCAGCCCTGTGTTCGATCAGGTCGGAGCTAAACCCTTGCAGCTCCAGTGCCCTGGCCATGGTGAGGCCGGCGATACCGCCGCCCACTATCAGTATTCTCATCCGGTTACTCGTTCGGTGCTGTGGCTGTAGCGACAACACCCTGCGCTGCGAGGATGAGGTCTGCCGCGCGTACGCCGATGACGACGCAGGGCGCCATGGTGTTGCCGAGGGTGATGCGCGGCATGATCGAAGCATCGGCGATCCGAAGCTGCTCAATGCCATAGACACGCAGTTGATGGTCAACCACCGACATCGCATCCCGGCCCATTTTCGCGGTGCAGGACTGGTGCCAGTAGGTTACGGCCGAATTGCGAATGAATTGCTGCATCGTGCGGTGCTCTTTTGGCCCGGGTGCGACCTCGCGCTTGATCAGCCCGTTGAACGCTTCGCTGTTGCCGAGCGCGCGGCACAGGTCGATCGATGCGAACGCTGCGGCCATATCCTCGGGGGCGCTCAGCGAATTCGGCTCGATGAGCGGGGCATCCAGCGGGCCGGCACCCGACAGGCGCACTCGCCCTCGACTGGCGGGCCTGGCGAGGCCTGCGAACATCGTCCAGCCATGTTGCGGCGGCTGGAGGTCGACTTCTGCGGGAGCGGGCACCGCGAACTCAAGCTGGCAGTGCAGCAGGTCTGGGGCGTCCAGGCGGCTGTCGCTTTTCCAGTACAGCGTGGTTTCACACCCGCCTGCCCCGACTGGTTGAGGTTGCAGGTACTCCCAAGTACAGCCGAAGGCGATGTGGTCCTGGAGGTTCTGGCCCACCCCGGGAAGGTGATGAATCGGGGCGATGCCGTGGGCGTGCAGTTCATCTTCCGGGCCGATGCCCGATTGCATGAGCACCTTCGGCGTGTTGATCGCGCCCATGGACAGGATGACTTCGGCATCGGCATAAAAGCATTGCCGTTCGCCGTCGATCACCACTTCAACGCCGACTGCCCGTGTGCCACTCAGCAACACACGGGTCACCAACGCGCCGGTGCGGACCGTAAGATTGGGGTAGTGCAGCCGCGGCCGGATATAGGAGTCGTACGCGGATTCGCGCTTGCCATCCTTGATGCGCAGATCGGTGAGCGCGATCCCGCCGGGCCCCTCCATCATCTCGCCATTGGCGCTGTCGTAGCGGGGGATGCCCAGACGGCTGGCTGCCGCCAGCGTTGCCCAGGCCAGCGGCTGCGGCGAGGCCGGCTGTTCGACATGCACGGGGCCGCCTGATCCGCGTCGCACCGCATCCGGCGTTCCTTGCCAGTTCTCGATTCTGCGGTAATAGTTCAGGACCGAGTCGTAGCCCCACGCAGGGTCGCCGGACTCGGCCGCGAAATGATCCCAGTCCGACCGATGCCCGCGCGCCCAGACCATCACATTGATGCTGGACCCGCCACCGAGTCCCTTTCCCATGCTGAGCGAAAGGCGACGGCCGTTCAGATGCGGATTGGGCTGCCCCTCGAATGCCCAGTCGCGCTCCGAGCCCAGATTCAGCGGCCATTGCGCCGGCTCGACGACCTCGGGGCCGGTGTATCCGTTGCCGGCTTCGATCAATAACACGCGTGCGTTGCCGTGGTCGGCGAGACGGGCCGCGACCACGCAGCCCGCCGTGCCCGCACCACACGCGATGTAGTCATAGTTTCGATCACGCAGATGATCCATGCGTCCGCTCCAGTTCAAGGGGTTGTCGATGGCGTCGGCGATCACTGCTGGCCCAAGCTGCGCACCGCCTCGAGAATCACCTCGGCAACCGCGTCTGGCTGCGACTGCTGGGGCACGTGGCTGGTGCGCAGCTCGGCCAGGGTCGCGCCGATACGCTTGGCGGCCGAGCGCTGGACGTCCGGGTGGATCATCCGGTCCTCGGTGGCGAGCAGATACCAGGACGGTTTAGTCTTCCAGGCCGCGACGGTCGTTTTGTCTTCGAAGGCGGATGCCTTGATGGGGCCTTGGGTCGCAGCCATCACGGCGGTTTGCGCCGCTGGGAGATCCTGGGCGAAATCCTTGGCCATGCCTTCTGGCGTCAGGTAGAGGAAGCCGTTGCCGTCTGCCTTTATCTGGCTGATGCCGGGCGGTGTGGGCGCGCCCTTGCCTTGTTCGCCACTGGTTTGCCCAGCGTCCGGCGCGAAAGCGGCGACATACACGAGCGCGCTGACCTTCTCGTCGCTGCCGGCCTCGGTAATCACGGTGCCGCCCCAGGAATGGCCGACCAGAATCACCTTGCCCTGCTGGTTGCTCAATGCACGGCGCGTTGCGGCGACATCGTCGGCAAGCGAGGTGAGCGGGTTCTGCACGACCGTAACAGGAACCCCTTCGGCCTGGAGCCGCGGCACGACCTTGGCCCAGTCGGAGCCGTCGGCGAAAGCGCCGTGTACGATCACCACCGAAGGCGTTGTATCTTGCGCCTGGCTGGCCGTCGTGGCGAATGTGCTTGCAAGGGCAAAGGCAGCGGTGGCGACTTTCAATGTGAGTGTTTTCATTTGGATGAGCTCCTATGTGGAAGCTCGATTCTGCTGACCGGCCTGCGCCGCGGGCATCGGTCATTTATCCGACCCCGGAGTACGTTTCCCATGGATACCGCGCTGCAGCTGGACATCTCGTTGAGTGGAGCGCTGGCGGCGATCGCCCAGGTCGGTGACCTCAGCATGGGGCAACCGCTCGGGCATTCCCGGCGCGTTGCCGGCCTGGCCCGGATGCTGGCGCAGGCCGCGCACGGCAATGGCGAGCACCTGCAGGTCGCGGAGCAGGTCGCCTTGTTGCGCTGGTCCGGCTGCACCGCTAACGCCGAAGGGTTTGCGGACTTGCTCGGTGATGACGTCGAGGGCCGCCGCGCGATGCTCGACCAGACCCTGGGCAAGGAAGAAATGAACGCGGTGCATCAGGCGACCCCGCTTGCCGTCGTGCACTGCGAGGTCTCAGGTGAAATCGCCAAGACCCTCGAACTCGGTGCTGCCGTCGAGGCGGGCTTGTGCCGCGTATTCGAAACCTACGACGGAACTGGCCGCCCATTGGGCGTGACCCATGAGCACATTCCGGAGGCGGCTTATCAGGTGGTGCTTGCCGGCGATCTCGACATTCTCAGCCGATCACATGGCCTGGACGCGGCGCTGCGCTGGATTCGCGACCAGTCGGATCGGCGCTATCCCGCTTCGCTGGCGTCCCTGCTGGTGGAAAACGCCGGGGAGTGGCTGGCGAATCTCGACGCTCTGTCGAAGCCTCCGGCCCCTGCGCAGGCCGAGCGTTCCGTTTCGCTGACGTTGGTGGGGGACGTGATCGACCTGAAGCTTCCCTGGCTGGCGGGGCATTCGCGGCAGGTGGCGCATGTCGCGGTGGAGGCGGCACGCCTGTCGGGCCTGAGTGAGCCAACGCTGACCGCGATTGGAAAGGCAGCGCTCGTCTACGGTCTCGGCCGGGCTGCGGTTTCCAACCACCTCTGGAACACCGCGGGGGCGCTGCCCTACGGCGCTGCGGAGCGGGTGCACCTTGTGCCGTACTGGACGCAACAGGCACTGCGGCCCATCAGTGAATTGGCCGTGCCTGGCGAGATCGCCGCGCATGCCTACGAACGGCTCAACGGCAGCGGCTACTTTCGAGGCGTGATGGGCGATGCGTTGTGTGTCGAGCATAGACTGTTCGCCACCGCCGTGGCCTGGGTCGCGCTAAGGGAGGCCAGGCCGTGGCGGTCGGCCTATGGCGAGTCGGAGGCCGCAAGGCTGCTCACGCAGGATGCCGATAGAGGACTGTTCGATAACGACGTCTGCGAAGCGGTGATCGCCGCCGCACGGGGCGAGCGCCAGATCCATCAGCCGAAGGCTTCGATACTCACCGCGCGGGAGTGTCGCATTCTGCTGGAGATCAGCCGTGGCGCCAGCAACAAGCAGGTGGCGCGGCTGCTGGAGATCAGCCCGAGCACGGTCCGCACGCATGTGGAAAGCATCTTCCGCAAGCTCGAATGCTCGACCCGCGCCGCTGCCACGCTTAAGGCGCTGACACTTGGGTTGATTGCCTGACGAGGTTCGCTTGTGCAAGCGCGCAAGCGATGGGGCGTTACGCGAGTCCGTCTTTGCTGTCCTGGCTGGCGCGAGCCAAGGCGATGAATGCCTTGAACGCGGCAGAAGGGTTGCGGCGGTTCGGGTAGTACAGGCAGAGGTTGTCACGGGGCGGCGTCCAATCCTCCAGTACCCGCTCAAACTGTCCGGCCTCGATTTCAGCCTGAACGTCCTGCTCCATGAAAAAGCCGAGCCCGAGGCCTTGCTGCACGACCGCCTTGGAGAGGCTGGCCTCGTCGAGGGTCAGCGGCCCGGTCACATCGAGCTTGATGACTTCCCCGTCTCGTTCGAAATGCCACGGGAAGAGGGCGCCGTTCGGCAGTCGGATGCGAATACAGGCATAGTTGAGGAGGTCGGGCGGGGTGCGTGGCCGTCCATGTCGGGCGAAATAGGCAGGCGTACCGACCACGGCGTACCGCCGGGGCTGACCGAGCGAGATCACGATCATATCGCTGGGCACGAGGCTCGCAGAACGTACGCCGAAATCGAAGCCGTCAGCCACGATATCCACCAGGCGGCCTTCGGTGACGAGGTCGATGTGCACTTTCGGATGTTGCTCAAGGAATTCCACCATGAGTGGCAGCAGCGCTGCCCGGGCGGCAGTGGCGAACGCGTTGATGCGCAACGTGCCCGAGGGGCTGGCATTGTGGGATCGCACCGCGTCGAGCGCAGCCCGTACATCCTGCAAGGCTGGCGCCACCTGCTCCAGAAAGATCCTGCCCGCTTCGGTCACGGCCACGCTGCGTGTCGTTCGGTTGAACAGCCGGGTTTCGAGGCTCGCTTCCACTTTGGCGATGGTGTTGCTCAAGGCGGTGGTGGATACATCGAGATCAATCGCTGCCTGGCGAAACGAAGCCCTGCGTGCCACTGCGATAACAGCGTCCAGCTCACCGAGGCCAAGCCGTGGGTCTGACATGGATAGTCCTGCATTTCGGGATGGGTCATTGAGGTCTGTCCCAGTTGAGCAAATTGTCGGCTGGGCAGCAAGATCGGTCGTGAAGCCTAGCCAGGACGAAGACAATGATTTCTCAGTTGCCTAACCTCGAAGAGGCGCTCATCCAGATCAGTCGTGGGGGTGGCCAGGTTCCGGCTGCAACGGTCAGCCTGACGCCCGCCGAGCAGCGGCTCCATCAGCGGGGTTCGTTGCTTAGTGCACGTGAATGCCGCGTTCTACAGGAAATCAGCCGGGGTGCCAGCAACAAGCAGGTGGCGCGGTTGTTGGAAATCAGCCCGAGCACCGTTCGCACCCATGTGGAGAGTATCTTCCGCAAACTGGGATGCTCGACCCGCGCAGCGGCGACGTTGAAGGGCTCGACGCTGGGTTTGATTTCCTGATCCTAGCGCGCATGCCTGTGGCTCTGCCTGTGCATCAGCAAGCGCACTAACCTAAGGGCGGCGAAGGGTTAGGGCGTTCACGTGGAGCCAGAACCTCGGGCGCTCCGGGGTGTTGCTAACTGGGCCTGGCCTGTGGTGACTCCAACGCGAGCCTCTGATTAGCGGGTACATCGCGCCTCAAAGCCTGGCGCCGATACCGGTTAACTCCGCAATACCTCCTCACCCGAAACCCTCCAGTACGAACATCAGCGCTCATGCAAAAGCAGTCTTGCTGGGACATAGGCATTTGCACGACGGCAAGCCATTGTCCTGATTGGCGGGATTACCTATGAATGGTTGTCCGTATTGGATTGATTATGATCGTGGCCGCAAGATCATTCTCGTCGTAACCCGTCCAGGAGAACCGCGAATGAGCCTTCAGCTTCCAGACGTCGTCGAGACGTACTTTGATATCAGCAACGGTGGCGACCTGTCGCGGCTTGCGAGCTGCTTCTGTACCGACGCCACGGTGTTTGATGAGAACAAGACCCATGAGGGCCCTGCGGCCATCGAAGCCTGGCAGCGTGAGGTTCGGCAGGCCTTTGCGTTTGAAAGCAAACCTCTGCAGGCGCTGCAGGAGGAGGGAAGGCTGACCGTCCTTACGCGCCTTACCGGCAATTTTCCAGGCAGCCCGGTTAAGCTGAATCATGTGTTCAGGCTGGAGGGTGACCGAATCCGCTCCTTGGAGATCACGCCATGCTGAACCTGGAACTGAGCGGCAAGCGGGTCCTCGTGACCGGGGGCACCAAAGGCATTGGGAAGGCTGTGGTTGACCTGTTCCTGGCCCAGGGCGCAAAGGTGATGACTTCGGCTCGACAGGCCGACCGCGAAATGCCGGATGGCCTTCTGGTCACGGCAGATCTTATGACCCGCGAAGGCTGTGAGGCGTTGGCCGCTGCAGTCAAATCGCGACTGGGCGGCGCGGATATCATCGTTCATGTCCTGGGTGGCTCGTCGGCGCCCGGCGGCGGCTTCGAAGCACTGGATGATGAGCAGTGGCAACGCGAGCTCGACCTGAATCTGTTACCGGCCGTGCGCCTGGATCGCGCCTTGCTCCCGGATATGCTGGGCCGAAAGCAAGGGGTCATCATCCACGTGACGTCCATTCAGAACCGGCTTCCTTTGCCCGACGCTACGACAGCCTACGCGGCGGCCAAGGCTGCGCTCTCGACGTACAGCAAAAGCTTATCGAAAGAGGTTTCGCCCAAAGGCGTCCGGGTTGTACGGGTATCCCCAGGCTGGGTTGAAACCGAAGCGTCTGTCGCGTTGGCCGAGCGGCTCGCGCAACAGGCAGGCACCGACTACCAGGGCGGCAAGCAAATCATCATGGATGCATTAGGAGGCATCCCGCTGGGGCGGCCATCGACGCCGTCAGAAGTTGCCGACCTCATAGGGTTCCTGGCGTCGCCTCGAGCTGCATCCATCACAGGAACCGAGTTTGTGATTGACGGCGGCACGGTGCCGACAGCCTAGTGTTGGTCGGTAGTGCACGGACACCAGCCACAGTGATCAGCGCCAAGACGGACAGCGAGGAGGTATTGAGCAGGACATCAGCTGAACCAGAGTACGCTTACGCTCCTGACGTTTAGATAGTACAGTTCGCATAATCTATATTATGTTAAATAAGATATTGGGTGATGTGGTTGCAGCTGACTTAACCTGTGCTCCCCGCTGAAACCTAGCCCTCGCCGCGCTACCGCCTTTTTTAGCGATACCGCGGCGCTTGCGTCCTTCAGGCGTTCTCGGAAACGACGCTGCGTATGTCATCGGCTAACTGGCGCACCCGCGCTTCGCTGGTGTCCCATGAGCACATGAAACGCGCTCCGCCGACGCCGATAAACGTATAGAACATCCAACCACGGCTTCTCAGTGCCTCGAGCGCCAATGGCGGGATGCTCACGAAGACGCCATTGGCCTGCACCGGGAACATCAGCTCTACGCCAGGCACATCACTGATCAGCTCCGCGAGTAAACGGGCGCAGCTGTTAGCGTGTTCTGCATATCTCATCCACGCGCCGTTTTCCAGCAGGCCTACCCATGGCGCAGACAGAAACCGCATCTTCGACGCCAGCTGCCCAGCCTGCTTGCAGCGATATTCGAAATCTTCGGCAAGTGCGCGATTGAAGAACAGGATGGCCTCCCCGACAGCCATACCGTTTTTGGTTCCACCGAAACAGAGCACGTCAACGCCGGTTTTCCAGCTCAGTTCCGCTGGTGACAGGCCCAGGTGCGCGCACGCGTTGGCGAAGCGCGCTCCGTCCATATGCAAATGCAGCTCGAGCTCCTTGCAGGTCTCGCTGATGGCGCGGAGTTCGTCCGGCTGGTACACGGTACCGATTTCGGTGGCTTGGGTCAGACTGACTACACGTGGCTTGGGGTAATGGATGTCCTTGCGCTTCAGTGCAATCTCGCGGATCGCTTCAGGTGTCAGCTTGCCTTGTTCAGTACGAGCTACGAGCAGTTTGGACCCATTAGAAAAGAACTCCGGAGCGCCGCATTCGTCGGTTTCGATGTGCGCGATATCGCCACAAATAACGCTGTGATAGCTCTGACACAAGGACGACAGTGCCAGTGAATTTGCAGCGGTGCCATTGAAGGCAAAAAAGACCTCGCAGTCTGTTTCGAACAACTGGCGAAAGTGATCGGCTGCGCGTGCCGTCCACTGGTCGTCGCCATAGGCCCTGTCGTGGCCCTGGTTAGCCCTGGCCATGGCCTCCCAGGCTTCGGGGCAAATGCCTGAGTAGTTATCGCTAGCGAATTGCTGATTAGCGGTGGTCATCGATGCCTCTGTCAAAGGAATACTGCCTAACTGGTAATGGGCAGAAAAATAACGGTGTAGAGCCCAAGACCACCGAGCGCGAATACGGTTGTGGCTATCCAGATAACTGACACCACGTCAGCCTGAATCAGCCCGCTTTTCACGCCGCTTGAGCTACGCGTATAGCGGCGCCGTTGAGTGCTCCAGATACCTAGCGCGGTGGCTAAGGATAGCGCTACCAGTACCGCAACGAAGGCACCATGAAACGGTATCCACCGCAGGAACAGCGCGCTGACGGTGATCATGGTCAGTAAGGTGCGCCCCCACGCCAGCGAGGTTCGCTCGGGTTGCAGACCAGGGTCTTCATGCAGCGGTAACGGCGGCGTTTTGGGCTCAAGGCGCCTGCGAAAGGATCTGTGCATCGGCCTCAGCCACGTAGCGCTATAAAGGCTATCAATACGAGTGTAACCAGAGCGCCACCGATGGACAGAACAGGAATCAGCAAAGGGAACGGCAACGGGCTCTTGTGGCGCATCGCTCGTTCAATCGTCAGCCATCGAATACACGCAGTCAAACTGATGAACATCGCCAGCACTAACAACGAGACCGAGAGCAATTTGCGTATTTCCAGCGGAAACACCTGGCTGGCAAAAGCCTCGACCGCAACGCCTCCCGCCAGCAACGCCAGCGACGTTCGGATCCAGGCGAGAAAGGTTCTTTCATTGGCAAGGGTGAAACGCGGATCGGGTTCGTTTCCCCCAGCCAGCAACCTGTGACTCCATCGACTGCGTTCCATGAAATGATGCGTCTCCCATCGAAAGTTTCAGGCTTCATTCAAACAGAAACAACGGATAGTTGCAGTTCCGTTATCCCTGGTAGGCGCTAACTTGATATGGTGCGGCGAACAGCCCTAACGGAGACCTCTATGCTGCTTCGCCTGCTAACCACCGTCGTTCTTGGCGCGGCGTGCCTGTCTGCACAGGCCGCGGATAACGACCACTCACATCGTTCCAAGGCCCCTTCCCTCAGCGTTGCCCAGGTCTGGTCGCGAGCGATGCCGCCGACCGCACCGACGGGCGCGGTCTACTTCACGCTGCAAAATCCAGGCGACCAGACCGATCGACTATTGGCCGTGCATACGCCACGTGCGAAAAAGGCTGAGCTGCACACTCATGTGCATGAAGGCGAGTTGATGCGCATGAAGCAGATCGACTCGATTGAGGTGCCGGCGAACGGCAAGGTGGAATTCAAACCCGGTGGCAACCACGTCATGCTCTTCGAGCTGAGCGAACCGCTTGTGGCTGGCGAGCAGTTTCCGCTCACCTTGAAGTTCGAGCACGCCGGTGAGGTGACGGTCGAGGTGAAAATCGAGGACCAAGCGCCGGAGTCGGGTGGTCACGAACACATGCAGCACTGAGTGATTAGCTCATCAGTGAGGGGGGCCGCTAAACAGCGGCCCCCTCCTCCTACTGACTAGTTCGTCAGATGCCGGTTGGCGTGCGCATGGTGACAAACTCTTCGGCGGCTGTTGGATGAATGCCAACCGTGTCGTCGAATATCCGTTTGGTCGCGCCCGCTTTCAACGCAACGGCCAGCCCCTGGATGATTTCTCCCGCTTCGGGGCCGGCCATGTGGCAACCGAGCACCACGTCGGTCTCGGCGTCGACCACGAGCTTCATCAGGCTCCGCTCGAGGCTGTCGGTCATCGTCTGTTTCATTGGCCGGAAGCGGCTCTCGAACAACACCACCTTGTGTCCCAGCTTGCGGGCTTCCTCTTCGGTCAGCCCCACGGTCGCCATGTTTGGCAGGCTGAATACGGCTGTAGCGATGTTGTGATAGTCAACCGGGCGGTACTCTTCGGGTTTGAACAATTCACGAGCGACGGCCATGCCTTCTGCAAGCGCAACGGGCGTCAGCTGGATGCGGCCAATCACGTCGCCAATGGCGAGAATCGAGGGCACGGAGGTTCGGAACTGCTCATCGACGGCGATGAACCCGCGCTCGTCCAGCGCGACGTCGACGTTCTCCAGGCCAAGCCCGTCGAGCATGGGCCGGCGTCCTGTTGCGTAAAGAATGCAGTCGGCTTCCAGCGTCCGACCATCTTGCAGCGTGGCCAGCAGAGTTCCGTCCGCCTGTTTGTCGATTCTGGCGATGTCGGCATTGAACTGGAGGTCGACGCCCTTCTTGATCATCTCGTCCTTGAGGTGATCACGCAGCGAGCCATCAAAGCCGCGCAGGAACAGCTCGCCGCGGTACAGGAGCGTCGTGTCCGCACCGCAACCGTGGAAGATCGAGGCAAATTCGACGGCGATGTAGCCACCGCCCACGACCAGTACACGACGAGGCAGCGTGTCCAGGTAGAAGGCTTCGTTTGAAGTGATTGCATGCTCGCGGCCCGGAACCTCTGGCATGAATGGCCAGCCGCCCGTGGCGATCAGGATATGTTCGGCGCTGTACTGTTTGCCTTCTACCTCGATGGTATGCGCGTCGACGACATGCGCATGGGCCTGCATCAAGGTTACGCCGCTGTCGATCAGGAGATTCTTGTAGATACCATTAAGGCGTTGAATCTCGCGATCCTTGTTGGCAATCAGCGATTTCCAGTCGAACTTCGCGTCGGTTATGGTCCAGCCGTAGCCGCTCGCTTCGTGGATATCATCAGCATAGTGCGCGCCGTAGACCAGCAATTTTTTCGGCACACATCCTACGTTTACACAGGTACCGCCCAGATAACGGCTTTCGGCTACCGCCACGCGGGCGCCAAACCCTGCGGCAAAACGGGCGGCACGGACGCCACCGGAACCCGCGCCGATGACGAATAGATCGAAGTCGTAAGCCATGAACTGTTGTCTCCCTTGTAGAACGCACAGCATAACCCAGGCGTTTGACCTGATCACCGAAGGAGTGCCGTATGCGCCCTACCCTAACCCATCTTGCCCTGCATGTTCCTGACCTGGACGCGTGCATTGCCTTCTATGAAAGGTTTTGCGGCATGCACGTATTCCACGAGCGACCCGGCAAGGGGGCTCGCATCGTATGGATGGCAGAACCGGGTAAGGAGCGCGAGTTCATCTTCGTGATCATGCCGGGTGGTAAGGATCGCGCCCTGGCCAGTAACGACTACAGCCACTTTGGTTTTGCGCTGGCCAGCCGGGATGAGGTCGATGCGATAGCGGATGCTGCACGTCAGGCGAATTGTCTGATATGGGAACCGCGTGACGAGCCTTATCCTGTCGGCTACTACTGCGGCGTGCGCGACCCGGCCGGCAATTATGTCGAGTTCAGCTACGGTCAGCCGTTGGGTCCGGGTGCAGAAGACTTGCCGCTCCCCTGAAAGAAACAAGGCCACCCGGAGGTGGCCTTGTCGATGGATCACTTCGCTTAGAACGCTTTACCGGTCAGGTAGAAGTTCTCATAGCAGAAGTTGGTCGCCGCGATGTAGCCCTCGGCGCTACCGCAGTCGAAACGCTGACCCTTGAACTTATATGCCAGGACGCAACCGTCTTGCGCCTGACGCATCAGTGCGTCAGTGATCTGAATCTCACCACCCTTTCCAGGCTCGGTCTGTTCGATCAGGTTGAAGATGTCCGGCGTCAGGATATAGCGGCCGATGATGGCGAGGTTGGACGGCGCATCTTCCGGCTTTGGCTTCTCGACCATGTGGCTGACACGGAAGATGTCGTCGCGGATCATTTCGCCGGCAATCACACCGTACTTACTGGTTTCTTCCGGCGGTACTTCCTGAATCGCGACGATCGAGCAGCGGAACTGGTTGTAAAGCTTGACCATCTGCGCCAGGACCGGGTCGCCATCGACGTTGATGCAGAGGTCGTCTGCCAGCACCACAGCAAATGGTTCGTCACCGATCAGCGGGCGGCCGCTGAGAATCGCGTGGCCCAGGCCTTTCATTTCAACCTGGCGGGTATAGGAGAAGCTGCACTCGTCGATCAGCTTGCGGATGCCGACCAGGTACTTCTCTTTGTCCGTATTGCGGATCTGATGCTCCAGCTCGTAGCTGATATCGAAGTGATCTTCCAAAGAGCGCTTGCCGCGACCGGTAACGATGGAGATCTGGTTCAGGCCTGCGGACAGTGCCTCTTCAACCCCATATTGAATCAGGGGTTTGTTGACTACCGGCAACATTTCCTTGGGCATGGCCTTGGTCGCAGGGAGAAAGCGCGTGCCATATCCGGCCGCAGGAAAAAGGCATTTCTTGATCATGTGAGTCCTTGAAGAGGAAGGTTCCAGTTGATGCACTGCGCCTGGATCGGTCAGCAGTCATACCCTGCATGTCCCGCCGACAGCGGTTGACTAGAGGCTACGACCGCCGAAACGGTACGGGGTTCGACGGCTGTTAGGGCTAATTTGCCATGTTGGGCGACCCGACCAGCGGCCGTTGACATAGCTAATCGCCATAGCGTGGCTCGGCCTGAAACAATTGCCAATAGCCTGACGCAAAAAGAATCCAAGCGGCCCCAGGCAAGCACGAGCGAGCTGCGCGAAAGCCGGGGCGCTCCGATGCGCTGAGGTACGAAAAGGTCGCAATCCCGTTTTGCCCCGCCGTGTTAGCTGATCCAGATCAAGAAAAAGCGAGATTGCTTTCCATTCATCGCAGGTCGTGACGTCCGATTGCGGAACTGCGACTAGGATGTCGCAGGCTCGACTTCTAGCACTATGCCTGTATGCGCTGAGGTTCCCGCTTCGAGAGCGAAGGGCGTGTCGCGATAGGAGCTGGCCCGGCCACAGCGCTGAGCCTGATGGCTGCGCCACGGTTCGCAGCGCTTGTGTGTCTGGTTTGTTTTAGCGTGGTTAAGGTCCCTTCAAGGAACAGGATGAACAGCACCTCTCTCACTCGGCATCTATCCGTTCAGTCAAAGATCAATCTGGCATTGCTGGTGGTGTTCGCCCTGGTCCTGGTTGCCTCCCTCCTCTACTCGGGGAGCGCAGAGAAGCAGCTGATTCTTCATGTGGTCGAGCAGCAGACCAAGGACACCGCCGATTCCTATTTCGACAGCATCAATACGATGATGCTGACCGGCACCATGGCTCAGCGAGAAGTACTGCGTAGCAAGATTCTGGCGCGCCCAGGGGTGATCGATGCGCGCATCGTGCGCGGCGATGCCGTGACCAAGGTGTTCGGCCCCGGCTTCGCCCATCAGGCTCCGGCTGACAAGCTGGACGAACGTGCCCTTGCCGGCGAAGCCACCGTAGAAGTGAGCAATGGCCAGAACGGTCGGGTCCTCACCGTGCTCAATCCGATCCGTGCCCAGCAGGACTACCGTGGTACCAACTGTCTGACCTGTCATCAGGTCCCGCAGGATGCCGTGATGGGTGCGGTCCGTATCAGTTACGACTTGTCTGCACTGGACGGCGAAGTGCATCGCAACATCCTGACGTCGGCCATCATTCAGACGATGCTGTTGCTGGTTGGCTTGGTCCTCATGGGGTACATCATTCGCCGAGTGATCATCAGCCGCATCAACGACATGCGTCATACGATGGAGGCCATGACGGCCGATGAGGACCTCAGCCGGACAGTAGCCATTCACGCTCAAGACGAAGTCGGCGCAATGGGCAGCGCCTTCAACCGGATGATCTTCAAGTTCCGTAACAGTCTGGAAGCCGTAGCTGCTGTAACCCAGCAACTGGGTGACGTATCGAGTCGGGTATCGAGTGTTGCTGAGAAAACCCAAACGGCGGTACGGGAACAGCGCATCGAAACAGACATGGTTGCGTCGGCCATGAACGAGATGAGTGCAACCGTTCAGGAGGTAGCCCGACATGCGAACGAGACCGCTTCGGCCTCAAGCGGTGCCGATGAGGAAGCGCGTATAGGCGTTACGCTGGCCACCGAAGCGCTCGATGGTATCGAGGTGCTGATTCGCGATATCGAAAATGCCGCGCGGGTCATCAAGCAGGTAGAGACGGAGAGCGTCAGCATCGGTACGGTTCTGAACGTCATCAACGGTATCGCCGAGCAGACCAACCTCCTTGCGTTGAATGCCGCTATCGAGGCAGCGCGGGCCGGGGAACAGGGGCGTGGCTTCGCTGTGGTCGTCGATGAAGTACGCACGCTCGCTTCGCGCACTCAGAAATCCACCGAAGAGATTCAGCACACCATCGAACAGCTGCAGAGCGGCGTGCGCAACGCTGTTCAAGCCATGCAAGGTGCTCAGGCCCGCGCCCACTCAGGGTCGGATTGCGTGGCCAAGACCGCGCAGAGTCTCACCGTGATCGCTGGTGAAGTGAATACCATCAATGGGATGAACACCCAGATCGCTACAGCTGCCGAGGAACAGAGTGCGGTCGCTGAGGAAATCAACCGCAACATCACGACCATCAGCACCATTGCCGACACCACGCTGGCAGATGCTTCTCAGACTGCGCTTATCAGTGAGGACCTGGTGCAGCTGGCGGCTGAGCTGAATCGTCTGGTTGGGCAGTTCCGGCTGATATAGGTGGCCTTCCGAGGACACAGCTCGTAAGCCTTGCCCACTATTTGAAGAGCTGACCGGATGGCGACCTTTTACTTATGCCTGACCCGGTTCTTGATCTGGGACAGGCCCAAGCCAGGCGCGGTAACGCGATAATTCGCGCCTGGCTGTCGAGGATACCCGTCAGCCAAACACCCCTTCATTCAAGGTGAATCCGTACATGGACCAAACGCCGAGCTTTAACCGCGCCCTGGTCGAGAAATATGACCGTCCGGGTCCTCGTTATACCTCCTACCCCACCGCTCCCCAGTTTCATCAGGCCTTCGCTACTGATGACTACTGCAGCGCCGCGAAGGAAACCAACGAGGCCCCGACGCCCAAGCCGTTGTCGGTGTACATCCATATACCGTTCTGCAAAAGCCTCTGCTACTACTGCGCATGCAACAAGATCATCACCCATAAGACTGATCGCGCCGCTGAATACCTGGACTACCTCAAACGCGAGATCAAGATGCAGGCCGAGCTTTTTGATCGCTCGCGCAAGCTGACTCAGCTCCATCTCGGGGGGGGAACACCGACCTATTTCACCAGCGACCAGCTGGCTGAGCTGATGGCTGCGCTGCATGACGCGTTCAACATGGACGACAGCGATAATCACGAATTTTCGCTTGAGGTCGATCCGCGTACCGTCACTCCGGCGCAGATCCACGAGCTGCGCGGGCTTGGCTTCAATCGCTTGAGCTTTGGCGTCCAGGATTTTGATGAGCAAGTGCAAATCGCGGTCAACCGCATCCAGACCGAAGAACAGACCCGAGCGTTGGTCCAGGCAGCCCGTGACGCCCGATTCAAGTCGATCAGCGTCGACCTGATCTATGGCCTGCCGCTACAAACCGTCGAGAGCTTCAGCGTCACATTGGACAAGATCATCGACATCCGTCCGGATCGCATCGCGGCCTACAGTTATGCACATCTGCCGGAACTGGTCCGGGCCCAGAAGCTGATCCGCCCTGAAGACATGCCACCACCCGAGCGCAAGCTGGAGCTGCTGGAGCTGACCATCAGGCGCCTGACCGATGCGGGATACGTCTATATCGGCATGGATCACTTTTCTCTACCGAACGATGAGCTGACCCGCGCTCGCGCCAACGGTACGCTACAGCGCAATTTCCAGGGCTACTCGACTCACGCCGATTGCGACCTGATTGGGCTGGGTATCTCGTCCATCGGTAAGGTCGGTAACAGTTACAGCCAGAACGTGAAGGAGCTGTCGCAATACTACGCACGGCTCAACGAAGGCATGCTGCCGGTACACCGCGGCTACAAACTGAGCGAGGATGACCGCCTGAGGCGCGATGTGATCATCTCGCTGATGTGTCACGGTCGCATCGACTTTTCAGAGATCCAGCAGCGCTACGGCATAGACTTCCGCGCGTACTTTGCCGACTCGCTGGCCAAGCTGGACGAACACATCGCCGACGGGCTGGTTGATGTCGCTGAGGACGCCGTGGTCCTGCTCCCCCAGGGGCATCTGATGATGCGCAACGTCGCCATGGCATTCGATGCCTATCTGGGCGGCGAGCAGCGCGGTCGTTTCTCCCGCACGGTCTGATAATCAGCACGCTCAAGCCTCCCAACTGTGAGAGGGATGAGCGCTGCGCACTCCCGTCTCGCTACACGCCGTTCTGATCCGCACCATTGATCGTCCAGCCGTTGCCAAACGCCTCGACAACTGTATAAATACCCAGCCCTATGGGCCGCAGCGCCCAGTTAGACCGAACCGGACGTTCGATGCGCCAGTCCCTGGAAAACCCCTTCTATTACCTCGACAATTTTCGGCAGGTGCTCGCCTGGATCGGTGAGCGGCACGGCGATCTGCTGGACGATTATGAGCGTGGGTTTGTCGATCAGTTTCAGCTGATCCCGCAGGCCTCTCAGGCGCTTTTGGTACGCATGGTGATGCGTAAGGGCATGCTGTTTCGTGCCAGCAAGCTGCGCTACGCCGAGATCGGCTGCCCCATCGAGGCAGCGGCTGCGTTGATCGAGCGCGGCTGGATCGAAGCCAATCCGATACTGGATATTGTTCAGTTGTTCGGGTTGCTGAAAAAGGACGAACTGCTCGGGGTCTTTGGCCATGTTGCCAGCCAAGTTGCCAGCCAACGCAAGGCCGATTTTCTCCGGGCCATGCAGGCCGAGCACATCGAGCCCAAGCGATTTGCAAGTTGGTGTGATGGGCTCGATGATGCGGCGTTTGGGCTGGTTATCAGCGATCTGTGTGATCGGCTGCGTCTGATGTTCTTCGGCAATATCCATCAGGACTGGTCAGAGTTCGTGCTGGCCGATCTCGGCATCTTTCGCTACGAGCAGGTCGCATTCTCCCCTGCTTCCAGAGCCTTTCACGAACGTGCCGATGTCGATGCCTATCTGCATCTGCACCGCTGCCGTGAACGCTTCGAAGCGGGCGAGCTGATCGAAACGATCCTGCCCGACGTTCCCACGGTTCCTTATACAAACGAATGGCTGGAAAATCGCCGGGGCAAACTGCTGCTGAGCCTTGGCAGGCAATGCGAGCGTGAGGGCGACTGGTCGCTGGCGCTAAAGCTGCACGCCGCTAACGCTTACCCCGGTGCCCGGGAGCGGGCGATACGGGTGCTGGAACGGCACGATCAGCCCGAAGCAGCACTGCATCTGGCCGCCGAGGCTGAGGCCGCCCCTGAGAGCGAGCATGAAGCCCAGCAGTTACAGCGCATCCTTCCACGTTTGCGGCGAACCCTCGGTGAAGCAGCAACGCGGAAGAAGGCTATTGCCGATCCGGAGCGAATCGACCTGATCCTTCCTCGGCCGGACGCAATGAGCGTCGAGCATGCGGTGAGGGAACACTTGAGCCGTAGCGATGCGCCTGTTTACTACGTTGAAAATGCGCTGATCAACTCGCTGCTCGGTTTGCTCTGTTGGGACGCGATTTTTGCACCCCTCCCCGGCGCGTTCTTTCATCCATTTCATGCGGGGCCGGCAGACCTTGCGCGTCCCGACTTTCATAGCCGCCGCGCTGAGCTGTTCAGTCAATGCCTGAACAAGCTCGGGACGGAGGAATACCGCGACTGCATACGGAGCGTCTACCAGCGAAAATTCGGCTTGCAGTCTCAGTTCGTCAGCTGGGGTCTGTTCGACGAAAGCCTGCTGGATCTGGCGCTCAACTGCATTCCAGCCGAACATTTGCGGGCATTCTTCCAACGCATCCTGCTGGACGTACCCAACCATCGCAGCGGCCTGCCGGACCTCGTTCAATTCGTTCCCCATGAACAGCGCTATCGGCTGATCGAAGTGAAAGGGCCAGGCGACCGTCTGCAGGACAATCAGAAGCGCTGGATCGACTTTGCGCTGCGCAATAGTGTGCCAATCGCGGTGTGTTACGTGCAGTGGGACGAGGCCTCGCCTTGAGCTACCGGGTTGCCGTTCGCGCAATGTGTGAGTTCACCGCTAAACAGGGCGATCTTGATCTGCGCTTTACCCCCTCGCCGACCGCGCTGGAAGGGATCGCCGGCCATACCACTGTCACGGCCCGTCGCGGAGAAGGCTATGAACGTGAAGTCAGCCTAGAGGGAAGCTACCACTCGCTCAGCGTGCGCGGCCGTGCAGATGGCTACGACCCGGCAAAGAACCAACTGGAAGAGATCAAGACCTACCGGGGCGACCTGACACGTCAGCCAGCCAACCATCGTCATCTCCACTGGGCACAGGCCAAGGTCTACGGTTGGTTGCTTTGCGAAACGCGTCAGCTGCAGTCGCTGAACGTAGCGCTGGTGTATTTCGATGTGGTCAGTCAAAAGGAAACGCTGCTGGTAGAGCCGTTCCTGGCTGAGGAGCTTAGGTCTTTTTACGAAGTTCAATGCCAGCGATTCATCGCCTGGGCAGAGCAAGAGTTGGCCCATAGGGCCGAGCGTGACCAGGCGCTTAGGACTATGACGTTCCCCTTCGGTGAGTTTCGCAACGGCCAACGGCAGCTCGCCGAAGCGGTATACAAAGCCGCTTGCACCGGTACCCATCTCATGGCGCAGGCGCCGACCGGTATCGGAAAAACCCTCGCGACGTTGTTCCCGCAGTTGAAGGCATTTCCTGGCCAGCAGATAGACAAGTTGTTCTTTCTCACAGCGAAAACCTCTGGCCGGCGACTCGCGCTGGATGCGTTGGAAGCGCTGAGCCGGGAATCGGCGCCCTTGCGGGTACTGGAACTGATCGCCCGTGACAAAGCATGCGAGCATCCGGACAAAGCCTGCCACGGCGAATCCTGCCCGCTCGCGCGCGGGTTCTATGACCGAGTGACGGCAGCTCGCGCAGAGGCGATTTCAAAACATTTTCTCGACCAGACGAATGTACGAGAGGTCGCACAGGCACATCAGGTATGCCCCTATTACCTGAGTCAGGAGCTGGCGCGCTGGGCCGATGTAGTGGTAGGTGACTACAACTATTACTTCGACCTGAATGCGCTGCTTTTCAGCCTGACACTAGTCAACCAATGGCGCGTTGGGGTCCTGGTGGACGAGGCGCATAACCTCCTTGAACGCAGCAGGAGCATGTACAGCGCTGAGCTGGATATCGGGAAATTCAGAGGGTTACGGAAGACTTCTCCGTCGTTAATCAAGAAACCGATTGAGCGCGTACTGCGTTGCTGGAACGACCTACAGCGAACGCAGACCGAGGACTATCAGGTTATTCCGGACCTTCCTTACAAG
Organism: Stutzerimonas stutzeri; assembly: GCF_051028275.1. GTDB lineage: Bacteria > Pseudomonadota > Gammaproteobacteria > Pseudomonadales > Pseudomonadaceae > Stutzerimonas > Stutzerimonas stutzeri_AS. The sequence continues at coordinate 2,159,714 of NZ_CP069269.1, read as the reverse complement.
CTCACCAATGCGCTGCAACAAGCCGTCAGCGCCATCACTGACTACATCGGCGAAAACCCCGCAGGGCTCGATCCAGCGTTACAGGCAGCCTACTTCGATGCCATGCACTTCTGCCGGCTGGGGGAGCTGTTCGGCGAGCACTCGCTGTTCGACTGCACACTCCTCCCGGTACGAGAAGGCGGCGGCCGCGCTTCGGTTCTGTGCATACGCAACGTATTGCCGGCGCCCTTTCTCGCGCCGCGTATTCTTGAGGCGCGCTCCTGTGTCCTGTTTTCGGCTACGCTGGCCCCGCAGCGCTTCTATGCGAACACGTTGGGTGTGCCGCACAAGCATGTCTGGATCGATGTGGAGTCTCCCTTCAGGGCCGAGCAGCTCGAAGTTCACTTTGCACGGCACATCTCTACTCGTTATCGCGACCGTTACGCCTCGCTACAGGCCATTGTCGATCTGCTGGCAGCGCAATACCGAAAGCGTCCCGGCAACTACCTGGCGTTCTTCAGCAGCTTCGACTATCTACAGCAGGTCACCGCCCTGCTTCGCGCTCAGCATCCCGGTTTGCCTTGTTGGGAGCAGACGCGAAGCATGCACGAGACCGCGCGCAATGCATTTCTGGAGCGCTTTACCGAGACCAGCAGCGGCATTGGTTTCGCTGTGCTTGGCGGCGCGTTCTCCGAGGGGATCGATCTGCCTGGTGATCGCTTGATCGGTGCGTTCATCGCTACGCTAGGCCTACCTCAGATCAATCCGGTCAACGAGCAACTGAAAGCGCGCATGCATCGCCTGTTTGGCGCCGGTTATGACTACACCTACCTCTACCCAGGCTTGCAGAAGGTCGTGCAGGCGGCCGGTCGCGTGATCCGCACCACGGAAGATGCCGGTGTGGTGCATCTGATCGATGACCGTTTCGGTCAACCACAGATCAAACGACTCCTTCCTACGTGGTGGGACCTGTCTAGCTAATCAAGATATGACCGAACAAGTCATCTGATCTCCAAAAGTGACCGGCGCCTTGGCTAGTTCCTACAGCGCCTCGTTCCATTAGAGCCAGGTGCTCGATTTATCAGGACACTATACCAAGGTCTAACACCCTAACAATTCTTTACAAATGAATTGACAAGGCCTCATCGGCAGCCATAATCCGATAGTCGTCAGACAACAGATAACAGATCTTTCTTACGACAGCGCCATACTTCGGCCGCGCTACACCCCGCTTCGCTTTAGGCTATGTCCGTGCGTGGCGGATTACTCAAAAAAGGGAGCACAACAACAATGACCCCACGCAACCCCCTGTCTGCCGCGGTATTCGCGGGCACTCTTTCGCTGGCGCTTGGCATTCCTGTCGTCGCTCACGCCGCGGATGGTTTTGTCGAAGGCAGCAAAGTCGCCCTGAACGCGCGCAATTTCTATATCAACCGCAACTTCGTCGATCCGGCCTATAACGGCGGCCAGAACAAGGCCGAGGAATGGACCCAGAGCTTCATTCTCAACGCCCAGTCCGGCTACACCCCAGGCCCGATCGGCTTTGGTGTCGATGTGCTGGCCGGTCTGGCAGTCAAGCTCGACGGCGGCGGCGGTACCTACGGAACCGGTCTGTTGCCAACCAACGGCACTGGTGCTGATCGCCACCCTGCGGATGACTTCGGTCGGATCGCCGTTGCCGCCAAGGCAAAGGTATCGGAAACCGAGCTGCGTATTGGTGAGTGGCAGGTTGTAGTGCCGGTGCTGCGCGCTGATGACGGTCGCTCGCTGCCGCAGACATTCCAAGGCGGCATGATCTCGTCGAGAGAGTTCGACAACCTGTCGTTGTTTGGTGGCCAGATGCGCCAGAACAGTACGCGTGATGACGCCAGCATGGAGGACATGGTCTTCGGTGGTGCCAGCTCGGATCGCTTCAACTTTGCTGGCGGTGAATACACCTTCAATGAATCGACCAAGGTCGGCCTGTGGCATGCCCGCCTGGAAGATATCTACCAGCAAAGCTACGTTCAATTGCTGCACGTACAGCCGTTGACCGAAGACCTGGCGCTTACCGCAAACCTTGGCTACTTCACCGGTAAGGATGAAGGCAGCGCACTGGCCGGCGATCTGGACAACAAGACCTACTCAGGTCTGTTCGGCCTGCAAGCCGGTGCCAACACCTTTTATGTCGGTCTGCAGAAAGTCAGCGGCGATCAGTGGATGCGTGTCAACGGAACCAGCGGTGCGTCGCTGGCCAACGACAGCTTCAACTCTGCCTATGATGCGGCAGAGGAGCGTTCCTGGCAGATTCGCCATGACTACAACTTCGCAGGCGTCGGTATTCCAGGTCTGGTCCTGATGAACCGTTACATCAGCGGTGACAACATCCGCACCGCAAGCGGCGATGACGGCGAGGAATGGGGCCGCGAGTCGGAACTGGCCTATACCGTACAGAGCGGTGCACTGAAGAACCTGAACATCAAGTGGCGTAACTCCAGCATGCGTCGTGACAGCTCGTTCAGCCGTAACGAGTTCGACGAGAATCGCCTGATCATCAATTATCCGATCTCGATCCTCTAAGCGGTCACCACCACGCTGGACGCAACACTCCTCGCTCCTGTTGCGGAAACTTTCGCCCGTCCTTGTGACGGGCTTTTTTTTGCGTACCACGAGCCATCGAGGAGCCCCTGAGCAATTGGGCCCACGGTATGGAAGAGTGAGTCCCGTGCCGGGCGGATCAGGTGCGCACTATCTTGAATGAGCAATCGACCTGCATGGTCTCACCAGGGGCCAGCGTATGAACGCCGTGCGCGGCCGGATCATCCATGCAAAGCGCGTTGTTGGCATGTGAAACAGGCTCGACTGCAAAGAAACCCATCTCTGCTGCCGGCGTGAACACGACCAGGTGATCGAGTGTCTCGCTGGGATGCATCGTCAGCTCAACGCCTTCGTTCGGCCACCGGATGGTTATGGGCTCGGTGCGCCCTGCAAAGCAATTATCCAGGTCAGGTTGCTGCAGCGGTCTTTCAGTCGAGAAATCCCATTCTGCGGGGATTGATGTCTGTTTGGCGGGCAGGTCATGAGCGTCGTTGTGCCAGACGCCTTGCGCTTCGAACCGCAGCCGACACGCCTCACGCCGCAGGAAATATGGATGCCAGCCGAGCCCGGCCGGCATCGATCGGCTGTCGTTATTGCGCAGCGTCAGTTGCAATGCGACACCATCATCGTCCAGCGTGATGCTGTGTTCCACCTCGAACGCGAACGGCCAATCCAACACGCTATCCCCTTCCGGCTGATGCGCGAACCTCAGGCATAGGCGGGCGGGGTTCCGCTCGGTAATGGACCACGCACGCTTCCACGCAACGCCGTGAATCGGCAAGGGGTGTTCTGCGGAAAGTCTGCGCAACGGGTAATGCTGGCCGTCATGCTCGAATGCAGCCTCGCCGACTCGATTGGAAAAAGGGGCCAGGACAAAACAGCTGGTACGCCGCACGCTGTCGGAACCATCCCAAGGGCGCAGCAGATCTATGCCGTCGACGGTCAGTTGGGTCATCGCACCGCCCAACGCTGGGCACACCGATAATCGAAGCGAGCCGTGCTGGAGTTCGACCTCCGTCAGATCTGGGTTTAGGTCAGGCATGCAAGTCCTCCTGAGGAAGCCGTATCGGTCGCGGTCTTTAATCGATATGGCGCCTTGCACCTGCGGGCTTGTGGCTCGCGGTACCAGGCGCCAAAAGGTGACGCTCTTTAATAGTCTGACCGAGGCTCATGACCAGGGCCTTCGGCGACCGAAGCCGCCCGTTGTCTGAAGCGCACGGGTGTGTCCGCTCAGACAGCCGTCAGCACCTCACCACGTTCGAGAAACACACGCAGATTAGCGAACAGCAGTTCTTCCATTGCCAGCCGGGTTTCCTCGGTGGCGCTACCGATGTGCGGCAGCAGGACGACATTTGGCATATCGATAAGAGCCTTCGGGACCTTGGGCTCATGGGCGTACACATCGAGACCAGCGCCCCCCAGACGCCCTTCAGACAGTGCTTCAACCAAAGCCGGCTCGTCCACGACCGAGCCGCGGGCAACGTTGATCAGGATACCCTTTGCCCCAAGCGCATCGAGCACCTCTCGATTGATCAGGTTGCGCGTGCTGTCGCCGCCAGGACAGGTCAGAACCAGAAAATCGCTCCACTGGGCCAACTCGACGAGATTGGCTTCATAACCGTAGGCGCTGCCCTCAACGGGTCGGCGGTTGTGGTAGCGCACCTGCATGTCGAAGCCCGTCGACCGCTTGGCGACCGTTTCACCGATACGGCCGAGGCCAACGATGCCCAGCCGCTTGCCACTGACTTGCATCGCCAACGGCAAGCCGCCGGAGGGCCACTCGCCCGCCCGCACGAAACGGTCAGCACGCGACATCTGCCTCGCAGTGTCGATGATCAACCCGAACGCCAGATCCGCCACACAGTCATTGAGCACGTCGGGCGTGTTGCTTACCTGAATGTTCCGTGCGTGCGCTGCTGCCACGTCAATGGCGTCATAGCCGACACCAAAACTGATGATCGCGCGCAGGTTGGGCAATCGTTCGATCAGCCCTGCCGTGCAGCCGAAACGACCGGATGTCACCACGACATCGATGCGCTGGGCGTGCTGATCGATTAACGCGTCAGCGCTCTCTTCCCAGAAACGCAGCACCTCATGTTCCGCTGTCAGGCTGCGGTTAAAACGTTCAGTCAGAGGGCCGATCTGGAGTATGCAGGTCACGGATTTACCTCCAATGGTGAAAAGCGGTAAGCGGATTGATCACAGGACCTTGCCGGGGTTCATCAGGCCTTTGGGATCAAGCGTTGCCTTGATCGCACGCATCAGGTCGAGTTCCAGAGGGTCCTTATAGAGCCTGGCAGCGGCGCGCTTGGCCTGTCCTATGCCGTGCTCCGCGCTGATACTGCCCTGCAAGTGTGCAGTCGCCTCGTAGATGACATGCATGATCGCCTCTTGCTGCGCTTTGAACGCCGCATCGTCAGACCCGACTGGCTTGCTGATGTTGTAATGCAGGTTTCCATCGCCAACATGACCGTAGGCGACGATACGCACGCCAGGAAATTGCTCGAGCAGGCGCTGATCCGTCGACTGGATGAACACCGGAATGCAGCTCACCGGCACGCTGATATCGTGCTTGAGACTTGGACCTTCATGGTTCTGCGCTTCGGAAATACCTTCGCGTATCGCCCACAACGCTGCTACCTGCGCTTCGCTGTTAGCCAATACTGCATCGGTCACCAGGCCGCTCTCCAGGGCTTCGCCTATCGCGACTTCGAGCAGCGCATTGAGCGGCGCGTCGGGTTGGGTGTCGCTAAGCTCGATCAGCACGTACCAGCGGTGAGCTTCGGCAAAGGGGTCGGTGCAGCCGGCGACGTGACGCAGTACGAATTCGACGCTTTGCCGGGACATCAATTCGAACCCTGTAAGCCGGTCGCCGCACAGGCCACGCACCAGGCCTATCAGCTGGACCGCCGCAGCCGCGCTGGGCAGTGCCACCCAAGCGGTCGTCATGCTGCGCACCGCTGGATAGAGCTTTAGCACGGCCGCAGTGATAATTCCGAGTGTGCCCTCCGAGCCGATGAATAGGTGCTTCAGATCGTAGCCGGTATTGTCCTTACGGAGCCCGCGCAAACCATTCCAGATCTGTCCGTCCGGCAATACGACTTCCAGGCCCAGCGTTAGGTCGCGCATGTTGCCGTAGCGCAGCACGGCGGTGCCGCCTGCGTTTGTGGCGAGGTTTCCGCCGACGGTGCAGCTGCCTTCGGCGCCCAAGGACAATGGAAACAGCCGTCCCGCTTCGGCAGCGGCCTCTTGGACCTGCTGCAGAATTACACCCGCTTCGACCGTAATGGTCTCGTTCGCCGCATCGATGTCGCGAATTTGACTCATGCGCGTCATGGACATCACGACCTGCGTACCGCTCGCGTCAGGAATCGATCCGCCACACAAGCCGGTATTGCCACCCTGCGGAACCACTGCCACCTCGTATCTGTTGCACAGCCGTATCACCGCAGCGACCTGTTCAGTGCTGGCGGGCCGTACGACAAGCGCTGCTTTGCCCTGGTAGGCGTGGCGCCAGTCGCTCAGGTAGCTTTGCATCCGATCGGCATCGCAGACCATGCCGGCGGCGCCAACAACGCTCTCGATCTCGCGGATAAAGTCGTCCGGCAGCGTAGTCATGTCGTTATTCCTGAGCGGATTACGGAAACGGCGCACCGCTTGGATGCGCTGACGTTGCTGGATTCAGGTAATCGGAGCCGGATTGAACAGCGTAATGTCGTTGTGGATACGGTGCTGCTCGGCCCACGTTTTCTTGCGACCGCTAGCAACGTCCAGGTAGTAGTGGAATAGCTCCCAGCCCAGTTCCTCGATGCTGGAACGGCCGGTGGCGATACGGCCGGCATCCACATCGATCAGATCAGGCCAGCGCTCGGCCAGTTCGGTACGGGTCGAAACCTTTACCACCGGCGCCATCGCCAGTCCGTAGGGAGTCCCCCGCCCGGTGGTGAACACGTGCAGGTTCATACCGGCCGCCAACTGCAAGGTGCCGCAGACGAAATCGCTCGCCGGGGTCGCGCAATAGATCAGGCCTTTGCTGGTGAAGCGCTCGCCCGGGCCAAGGACGCCATTGATTGCGCTGCTGCCTGATTTGACGATGGAGCCAAGTGACTTCTCGACAATGTTGGACAACCCGCCCTTCTTGTTACCAGGCGTGGTGTTGGCGCTGCGATCGGCTGCACCGCGTTCCAGATATTGATCGTACCAGTCCATTTCACGGACAAGCGCTTCGGCGATCTCCGGGGTCTCAGCGCGAGACGTGAGCATGTAGATCGCATCGCGCACTTCGGTGACTTCGGAGAACATGACCGTGGCGCCTGCGCGGATCAGCAAATCCGATGCATAACCCAGCGCCGGATTTGCAGTGATGCCCGAGAAAGCATCGCTGCCGCCGCATTGCATCCCGAGTACCAGCTCCGAGGCAGGCACCGTCTCGCGCTGACGGCGGTTGAGCTTTTGCAGGCGAGCCTCGGCAAGCGCCATGATCTGTTCGATCATTTCGCCGAAGCCGGTATTGGATTCCTGCAAGCGGTACAGCCAGGGTTCGCTGAGATCGACCGATGCGTCGCCCTCGTGCATGACCTGCTCGGCCTGCAGCTTTTCGCAGCCCAGGCTGATGACCAGCGCTTCGCCACCGAGGTTGGGGTTGCGAGCCAGATTGCGGACCGTGCGGATCGGGATGTAGGCGTCCTTGGCGTTGATCGCCACGCCGCAGCCGTAGCTGTGCGTCAGCGCTACCACATCGTCTACGTTCGGGTACTTGGGCAGGAGCTCCCTACGGATGCGCGTCACTGCATGATCCAGTACGCCGGTCACGCATTGAACGGTCGTGGTAATACCGAGCACGTTGCGCGTACCGACCGTGCCGTCGGCGTTGCGGTAGCCTTCAAACGTAAAGCCTTCGAGCGGTTCGAGCCGCTGCGGTACGGCGTCGGCCATTGGCAGGCTGTCGAGGGGTGGCGCAGAGGGCATGCGCAGCTGCGTTTCCTTGACCCAGGAGCCCCGCGCAATGGGCTCGAGCGCGTACCCGATAATTTGACCGTAACGGCGCACAGGCTGGTCGACGGAGATATCCACCAGCGCAACCTTGTGGCTTTGCGGCACCGGCTCGACGGTGACCAGCCCGTCTTCAAACCGGGCACCGATCGGCACGCCACCATCGTTGACCACCACAGCCACGTTGTCTGCATCGTTGAGGCGGATGTAACGCGGCGAATCTTGATGCTGAATCAGTTCCACGGTTTCGTTCATATAGCTCTCCGGTCAGGCCGGTTTGTTGTTGTTGGGTGATAATCCGGTCTGATGTATCTGGTTTTGAAGATTCGCGGTCGAGACCGCTCTCACGGTATGCGGCGCATCGTAGGGGCGGTCTCGACCGGAAGCTGCGTACGTCAACGCACCATGCACGGTTTCTTGTTGTTGAACGTCCACTCCGGAATCAGATACTGCATGGCGATGGCATCGTCGCGCGCGCCCAGGCCTTTAGCCAGGTACAGCTCGTGGGCTTTCTGCAGCGCATCTTCGTCCAGCTCGATGCCCAGGCCCGCTTTGGCCGGAACAGCTACCTTGCCCCCAACGATTTGCAGCGGCTCGCGTGTCAGGAACTGGCCGTCCTGCCAGATCCAATGGGTATCGATCGCGGTGATTTTGCCCGGCGCGGCGGCGGCCACGTGGGTGAACATCGCCAGAGAGATATCGAAGTGGTTGTTGGAATGTGAGCCCCAGGTCAGGCCCCAGTCGTTGCACATCTGCGCAACGCGCACCGAGCCACTCATGGTCCAGAAATGCGGATCGGCCAGAGGGATGTCGACTGACTGCAGTTGAACGGTATGACCCATCTGCCGCCAATCGGTCGCGATCATGTTGGTTGCGGTCGGCAACCCGGTGGCGCGGCGGAACTCGGCCATCACCTCTCGGCCGGAGTAGCCATTCTCAGCTCCGCAGGGGTCTTCGGCATAGGCCAGCACGCCGTGCAAGTCCTTGCATAGATCAATGGCCTCGGCCAGCGACCAGGCGCCATTGGGGTCCAGGGTGATGCGGGCATCAGGGAAGCGTTCAGCCAGCGCGCGGATCGCCTTGACCTCTTCGCGCCCCGGCAGCACACCGCCCTTGAGTTTGAAATCCTTGAAGCCGTAACGCTCGTAGGCCGCTTCGGCTTGGCGAACAATCGTTTCGGGAGTCAGTGCTTCTTCGTTGCGCACGCGGAACCAATTATCACGGGCGTCGGACTCGTCACGGTAGCCGAGGTCGGTCTTGTTGCGATCGGCGATGAAGAACAGATAGCCGAGCATCTCGACTTCGTCGCGCTGCTGTCCGTCACCGAGCAGCGCGGCAACCGGCACGTTCAGGTGCTGCCCGAGCAGATCGAGCAGTGCCGACTCGATTGCAGTGATCGCGTGAATAGCGATACGCAGGTCGAAGGTTTGCAACCCGCGGCCTGCGACGTCACGGTCGGCGAATGCCTTGCGCGCCTGGTTGAGCAAGCCGTTGAAATTGCCTACAGATTGGCCGAGCAGAATGGCGCGAGCGTCGTCCAGCGTCTTGCGGATCGCCTCGCCACCGGGGACTTCGCCGACACCTGTGTTGCCGGCGCTGTCCTTCAGAATGAGGATGTTGCGGGTGAAGTACGGACCATGAGCGCCACTCAAATTGAGCAGCATGCTGTCTTGTCCTGCTACCGGCACCACACGAAGCTCAGTGATGACCGGAGCACCTTTATTCACAGAATCGTTCATATGCGTCTCTCTTTTGTTCTTATGGTCCGCGTTGCGGTGCAGCAATCTGTTTACCGCTGGCGCGAACCGCCGAGCCGCTGAGCGACTCGGACAGTTGCGCGCCGTGAAGCGGCTCGGCTGATCAGCCGATGTAGGTGGTCTTCACCGTGGTGTAGAACTCCTGGGCGTAACGGCCCTGCTCGCGTGGGCCATAAGATGAGCTTTTGCGACCACCGAAGGGCACGTGATAGTCCACGCCCGCGGTTGGCAGGTTGACCATCACCATTCCAGCTTGCGAATGACGCTTGAAGTGATTGGCGTACTTCAACGAAGTGGTGCAGATGCCCGCAGACAGGCCGAACTCGGTGTCGTTGGCCATCGCCAGCGCTTCGTCATAGTCCTTGACCTTCACCACGTTGGCGACCGGCCCAAAGATCTCTTCACGGCTGATACGCATGTCAGGCGTGCCGTCGACGAACAGGGTTGGCGCCAGGTAGTAGCCCTCGGTACCGCAGCTCACGCGTTCACCACCGCAGGCCAGGCGTGCACCCTCTTGCTTGCCGATTTCGATGTATTTCAGGTCCTGGTCCAGCTGGGCCTGGGAAACCACTGGGCCGACATCAACGCCCTGCTCCAGTGCCGATCCGACCTTGATCTTCTTGATGCGCTCGATCATGGCCTCGACAAATCGGTCGTAGATACCTTCGGTCACGATGATTCGGCTGGAAGCCGTGCAGCGCTGGCCGGTGGAATAAAACGCGCTTTGAGCCGAGAGTTCTACAGCCGTTGTGAGATCGGCATCATCCAGAATGATTTGCGGGTTCTTGCCGCCCATTTCCAGCTGAACCTTGGCCTGACGACCGACGCAGGTTGCAGCAATGCCGCGACCGACACCCACAGAACCGGTGAAGCTGACACCGTCGACGCGCTTGTCGTTGACGATGGCTTCGCCCACTTCACGACCCTTGCCCATCACCAGGTTGAACACGCCGGCCGGAAAGCCGGAGCGGGAGATGATTTCAGCAATGGCCCAGGCGCAACCGGGAACCAGATCGGCGGGCTTGATCACCACGCAGTTGCCGTAGGCAAGGGCCGGGGCAATCTTCCACGCAGGAATGGCAATCGGGAAGTTCCAGGGGGTGATCAGACCGATTACGCCCAAAGGTTCACGTGTGACTTCCACGCTGACACCCGGACGAACCGACTGCAGTGTTTCTCCAGCCTGACGCAGGCATTCACCAGCGAAGTACTTGAAAATGTTACCGGCGCGCGTGACTTCCCCGATGGCTTCAGGAAGGGTCTTGCCTTCTTCACGAGCCAGCAGATTGCCCAGCTCTTCGCGGCGGGCGAGGATTTCCAGCCCGACTTTTTCCAAGGCATCGGCACGCGCCTGGATACCGGATGTGGACCACGCCGGAAAGGCCTCGCGTGCGGCGGCAACGGCCGCTTCGACCTGCGATGCGTCTGCCTGGGCGTATTCGCCGATGACATCCGACAGATCAGATGGATTGATGTTGGCCTGGTAATGCTTGCCGGCTACCCATTGGCCATCGATGTAGTTGTCATAACGCTTTGCGTCTGCCACGTAACGCTCTCCTTTGTAAGATCCGCCGCAATGCTTGTATCAATAAGGGCATCGTTAGCGGCGGTTGGGGCGAGTGATAGGTTTGACGTGCGGGTTACTGGGCGCCCTGCTTCTCGATGAGCGCCGCAAGAGCCTGGTACTCATCCGGGCGCAGATCGGTCAGGGGTGCACGGACGGGGCCCGCGTCGTAACCGGCGATCTTTGCGCCAGCCTTGACGATGCTGACCGCGTACCCTTTGCAACGGTTGCGGATCTCGAGGTACGGCAGAAAGAAGTCATCGATCAGCTTGCCGACGGTTTCATGGTCGTCACGAGCAATGGCGCCATAGAAATCCATGGCCAGCTTTGGTACGAAGTTGAAAACGGCGGATGAATAAACCGGTACGCCAAGCGCTTTGTAGGCAGCGGCGTAGACCTCTGCCGTCGGCAGACCTCCCAAGTAAGTGAGGCGGTCACCCAGACGACGGCGGATGGAAACCATGAGTTCAATGTCGCCGAGGCCGTCTTTGTAACCGATGAGGTTCGGGCAGCGCTCGGCCAGTTGCTCCAGCAGCGGCGCGGTCAGCCGGCATACATTGCGGTTATAGACCACGACGCCGATATTGACTGACTTGCACACTTGTTCAACGTGCTGTGCGACGCCTTCCTGGCTCGCTTCGGTGAGGTAGTGCGGTAGCAGCAACAGGCCCTTGGCACCGAGGCGTTCGGCTTCCTGGGCGTAGGCAATGGCCTGGCGCGTCGGACCGCCCACGCCTGCGAGAATCGGCACCTGACCGGCACAGGTATCGACCGCAGTCTTGATGATGTCTGGATATTCCTGCGGGGTCAGCGAGAAAAACTCGCCCGTTCCGCCCGCGGCGAACAGCGCTGTTGCGCCATAAGGTGCCAGCCATTCCAGTCGCTTGATGTAGCCGGCACGGCTGAAGTCGCCCTGCTGGTCAAAATCAGTGACTGGGAAGGACAGCAAACCAGAAGAGAGGATGGCCTTCAGTTCTTGTGGGTTCATTGTTCGAGCATCCTGTGAAACTTAGAGGAGATGAAGTAGGGCCTCAGCCTTGGAGATACGTTATCGTACAACTTTTAGCGACGCTACCTCTTTGTTGAACATTCTTGTCTGAACGCTTCCGCAGGCCCCCGTCAGAGCGTCTCGCCTCCATCCGTAATCAAGTTAAGGGTTGGTCCTGAGGGTATGAGCGGAGTGCGCGAACAAAATGATGACCGGCCGGTCATATGGGTCCGATTTTCATTGTTTCACCGATTTGACAACCGAGAAATCCACTGTTAAAAATCCCATCAAGTCATACGACAACATATGACATCTAAAACAACCAGAGCCGAAAAGCCATGAGTCTATCCGCGACTTCGCCTTTCACAGGGCCCCTGCCCTGCCTCTCTCAGCCCTGCCGTTTGGATTCAGCCGCGGCGATGGCTTTGCTCCGCTGCGTCATCACGTCTGGCCATGACAGCGGCAAGCGGCAGTACGGAAACCAAACCAGCCCTTCATTGAACGTCCCGACTGACAGGCGTGACCGACAGCACAAGATTCTGGCGAACCCCTTACGCCCGTAGCGTTGCCCGCTAAATCAGCTCACAAAAACAATCAGGAGCGAGACAGCAGATGCAAGACACACAAACAGCAACGCCAGTGGTCAAGGAGATGCAAGTCATCCCGGTCGCGGGTTACGACAGCATGCTATTGAACCTGTGCGGTGCGCACGCGCCCTACTTCACTCGCAATCTGGTGATCCTCAAGGACAGCGCGGGTCGCACCGGGATCGGCGAGGTGCCGGGTGGCGAGGGCATTCGCAAAGCCCTGGAACGAACCAAAGGCCTGGTCATTGGCCAGCCCATCGGCCGATACAACGGGATTCTGAACGCATTGCGTCGCGGAATTGCCAGCGGCTCGGCCACCGGTCCCCAGGCTACACAGCACGAAGTCACTTCTGAAGCCGAAGCTGCCGTACTCAAGCAACCGCATGAGATCAACCTTCGCCTGGATAATGTCATTACCGCAGTCGAAGCCGCCCTCCTCGACCTGCTCGGCCAGCATCTGGATGTGCCGGTGGCGGAACTGCTCGGCAGCGGCCAGCAGCGCGACAGCGTGCCAATGCTGGCTTATCTCTTCTATATAGGTGATCGCACCCGTACTGACCTGCCCTACCTGGCCGGAAGCGGCGCGCCTGATGACTGGTATCACATTCGTCACCAGGAAGCCGTTACCCCGGCCTCGATCGTCCGGCTGGCCGAGGCTGCCACGGCGCGCTATGGCTTCAAGGATTTCAAGCTCAAGGGCGGTGTCATGAGGGGTAGCGAAGAGATGCAGGCGATTGCCGGCATCAAGTCGCGCTTCCCTGACGCGCGCGTGACGCTTGATCCCAATGGGGCCTGGTCGCTGGCCGAAGCCATCGAGTTATGCAAAGGCCAGGGCCATATCCTTTCCTATGCCGAAGATCCGTGCGGGCCGGAAAACGGTTACTCCGGTCGCGAGATCATGGCCGAGTTCAAGCGGGCAACGGGCATACCCACCGCAACCAACATGGTCGCGACCGACTGGCGTCAGATGGGACATTCGCTGCGCCTCGAAGCGGTCGACATCCCCTTGGCGGATCCGCATTTCTGGACCATGCAAGGCTCGGTGCGGCTCGCTCAGATGTGCGAGCAGTTCGGTCTGACCTGGGGTTCGCATTCGAACAATCACTTCGACGTCTCACTGGCGATGTTCACCCACGCAGCCGCCGCAGCGCCGGGCAACATCACTGCGATCGACACTCACTGGATCTGGCAGGAAGGCCAGGAGCGACTGACTCGCGAGCCGTTGCAGATTGTCGGCGGTGCGGTTCAGGTTCCGGAGAAGCCTGGCCTTGGCATCGAACCGGATATGGATCGGATCATGGCCGCGCATGAGCTTTACAACGGGGTCGCCACTGGTGCCCGTGACGATGCTATGGCCATGCAATACCTGATCCCTGGCTGGAAATACGATCCCAAACAACCCAGCGTGGGCCGTCAACAAAAGTAATAGAAGAGAACCACTAGAAAGCGAAACCAAGCGCCGCAACCCCAACCACCGGAGAGACATACAATGAAAAAAGCACTCAGCGCCTCCCTTGTTTCCGCCCTTCTCGCTACTGCTGTCAGTAGTGCGTTCGCTGCTGAAACCGAATGGCCCACTCGCCCGGTACAAGTCGTCGTCATTGCTAACGCAGGCGGAGATACCGACTTCAACGCCCGCACCATGGCCAAGTACTTCACCAAGATCACCGGCGAGCCGATGGTCATCACCAACGTGGCGGGCGGTGGCGGCACCCTCGCAGCCGAGCAGGTCAAGCAGGCCGATCCCGATGGCAATACCATTCTGTTCACCCATACCGGGCAGATGATCGTCAACGAAGTCGCCGGACTGACCGAAGACAGCCTGGACGCCTTCGACATCTGCTGCATTGCCGGTGTAGACAAGGGCACCGTATTCGTCGCATCGAAGAGCTCGGGCCTGAAGTCTCTGGAAGACCTGATCTCCAAATCCAAAGCCGAGCCGAGCAGCGTTACCTATGGCACCGAGATGGGCAGCTACTCTCACCTCCAGGGCCTGATGTTTGAAGGCATGACCGACACCAAGCTGAAAATGGTCGATGCGGGCACGGTGTCCGAAAAAGTCGTTGCCCTGCTGGGCGACCGAATCGACCTGGCCGCCATCAGTTACGGCTCGGTCCAGGATTACGTTACCAGCGGGCAAATGGTTGCCCTGGGTCAGCCCAACGAGGAGCGCAACCCGTTGCTAGGCGACGTCCCCACCTTCAAAGAGCAAGGCGTCGACTTCGTCATGGAGAAGCCCTACATCGTGGCGTTCCCGGACGGCACTGATCCGGCGATCATCGAGAAGATGTCAGGCATCGTAAAGCAGATCACCGAGATGCCTGAATACGAGGAGGAGCTGCGCAAGACCTTCAAACAACCGGTCAGCTATTTCGATACCAACCAGTCCATCGACCGCCTGACGAACACCCGCGAAGACTTCATGAAGTACAAGGACGAATTGCGTCAGAGCAAGTAACGCCCGCGGCACGATGCCGGGCGCAGCCGCTGCGTCCGGCAGCCTTCCCTCTGAATCGAGAGCTGTCCCATGCATACCTACAAGAGAAAGGAGTTACTGGTCGGAGCCCTGATGCTGGGTGCCGGCCTGTTCTACCTGTTCCTGACGATCAATCTTCCGCGCAAAGGTTTTATCGACGCTTCCACGGTTCCCTACGTACTCGCCGTTGGTCTGTGCCTGCTCGGCGTGTTGCAGTTGTTGGCCGCCAGGAAAGCAACCCAGCCTCCAGCTGATCCCGATGCGGATGCCGACCCGTCTGCTGCAGCAACGCCACCGGACTATCCAACGGTGTTCAAGACGCTGGCGCTGATTGCCGTCTATGTGGCGCTGCTGCAACAGGTCGGCTTCCTGATCATGACCGTGCTCTATCTGTACGCGCAGTTCATCGTCATCACGCCGCGCGAGCAGAAGGTCAACCACATCAGTTACATCATCATCGCCGTCGTGACCTCTGCGGCCATCTTCTACCTCTTCCGGCAGGGCTTCGATCTGATGCTCCCGACCGGCGTTTTGAAAATCTAGGAGGCGGCCATGTTCGAACTACTGCAGGCCGGCTTTGGTGCTGTTTTCTCGCCGTACATTTTCATCCTGATCACGATTGGCGTAGCGGTTGGCATCGTCTTCGGTGCGGTTCCCGGGCTCTCGGCGACAATGGCCATCGCCTTGTGCCTGCCGCTGACCTACACCATGGGACCGGCTGCGGGTCTGTCTTTGTTGGTAGCGCTATTCATCGGTGCGACATCCGGCGGGCTGATCTCGGCCATCTTGCTGAAGATCCCCGGAACGCCCGCCTCGATCGCCACAACCTTCGACGGTGCGCCGATGATGGAGAAAGGCGAAGGCTTGAAGGCGCTGGGCGTGGGTGTGGTGTTTTCATTTCTTGGCACCATCTTCAGCATCGTCGCGCTGATGTCCATTGCACCGTCGCTGGCGAAGATCGCTCTGCGCTTCGGGCCCCACGAATATTTCTCCATTGCGATCTTCTCCCTGACCCTGATCGCCACGCTGTCCACCGGCTCGCTGCTCAAAGGCATCTACGCCGGCACGCTAGGATTTGCGTTTTCAACGGTCGGCATCGCCCCGGTCGATGCGATCCGCCGCTTCACATTCGATTCGCCGAACCTCAACGGCGGCTTTGCGATGTTGACGGTGATGATCGGCATGTTCGCTGTGGCGGAAGTGATCAAGATTGCCGAGACCGGCAGAGCGGCACATAAGAGCAAGATCGCCTCGGTCAGCATGAAGGGCGTGAAAGGCTTCGGTTTCTCGCTCAAAGAGTTTTTCGGGCAGATCCCCAACGCCTTTCGCTCCGCGTTGATCGGAACAGGCATTGGCATTCTGCCGGGCATCGGCGCTGGCACCTCCAACATCGTGTCCTACATCATCGCCAAGAAACGGTCCAAGCATCCCGAGCAGTTCGGTAAGGGTGCCGTAGACGGTGTGGTAGCCAGCGAGACCGCCAACAACGCGGGCATCGGCAGCGCCATGATCCCGCTGATGACGCTTGGCATTCCGGGCGACACCGTGACCGCGATCCTCCTTGGCGGCTTCATGATCCATGGAATCCAGCCGGGCCCGCTGCTGTTCATTAGCCAAGGTGCATTGGTGTACACCATCTTCGCAGCACTGATCCTCGCCTCAGTGATGATGCTGGTATTGGAGTTCTATGGCCTGCGCATTTTCATCAAGCTGCTGGCTGTGCCCAAGCACATCCTGCTGCCGATCATCCTGGTGCTTTGCGTAGTGGGTGCATTCGGTCTGAGCAGTCGGGTATTCGACGTCTGGACCATTTTGCTGTTCGGCTTGATCGGCTACGGCTTCGTCAAGGGTGGCATGCCGGCAGCCCCCTTCATCATCGGTTTCATTCTCGGGCCAATGGCTGAAACAAATCTGCGGCGTGGTTTGATGTTGTCCGACGGGAGCTTCATGGGCTTTATCACTAACCCGATTTCAGCCACGTTCTTGCTTCTGGCGCTCGCTTCGGTGGCCTGGCACCTGTTCGGCGCGCTGCGTACCCGCAAGGGTGCTACAGCCAGGCTGCAGGAGACCTGAGCCATCTGTGGCTATCACGCACTAACGAGCTGAGAGCTGTGGCGGACGTATCGAGACCGTGCCTGAGGGCGCGGTCTTTGGTTCAAGCCGCGCGTACCGATTTGCAGCTTAGCTAGCCTGTAACTGGCTGTTCGGCTGTTCGGCCGTTCACGCCGGTCCGGATCGGTCTGTCCAAAGGTGTAGTCGACGCGGTGTGACCAGCCACAGCGCGGCGGTGAGAGGTTCGATCTGCCAGCCTCGCTCAGCTTGCCGTAGCCGAAGCGCCACGCTTGGTGACTCGTCATACAACTTTCAGATGTTCTAACGTCATCTCCGATGTGCCGTCGCATTCATGCAGTAGTCGACTTTAGTGGTATGTCATTGCCTCTGCTCGCCCGTTAGCGTGACGTTTCAAGAGCCTAAACACTCCCAAAAAACCAGCCTAAACGTGGCTTTCAGGGGTTGGGGCGTGTTTCTGGAAGCATTACGGGACGGAAAGTCGGCGAATCATTTAGATCCGCCGGACGGTTGACAAAAATGAAGATCAACAGAAATAATCGGCTCAAGTCATCCGACAACCGATGACATCAAAAAACAATAAGCGACGGGCAGACCCCTATGACAAGCACGACCACCGCTCCCACACCCTTCAACCGCCTCCTGCTGACAGGCGCTGCGGGGGGATTGGGCAAGGTACTACGTGAAATGCTTCGCCCCTACGCCAAGATCATCCGCCTCTCCGATATCGCCCCCATGGAACCCGCAGCCGGCGAGCACGAAGAAGTGGTGCAGTGCAATCTTGCTGACAAGGCCGCTGTACATGCCCTATGCGACGGCGTCGATGCCATTGCCCACTTCGGTGGCGTGTCAGTGGAGCGCCCCTTCGAAGAAATTCTCGAAGCCAACATTCGCGGCGTATTTCATATCTACGAAGCGGCACGCAAGCATGGTATCAAGCGGGTGGTTTTTGCCAGCTCGAACCATGTAATCGGCTTTCACAAGCAGACCGAAACCATCGATGCCAGCGCCCCGCGCCGCCCGGACAGCTATTACGGGTTGTCCAAATCCTACGGTGAGGACATGGCCAGCTTCTATTACGATCGCTATGGCATCGAAACCGTAAGCATCCGCATTGGCTCTTCGTTCCCCGAGCCGCTCAATCGCCGGATGATGTCTACCTACCTGAGCTATCGCGACCTCAGCTCCCTGATCGAGCGCTCGCTGTTTACCCCGGACGTAAAGCACACCGTTGTCTACGGCGCCTCAGCCAATCGTGATCTGTGGTGGGACAACCACATGGCTGCGCACCTGGGTTTCGAACCTCAGGACACTTCAGAAGTGTTCCGCGAAAAAATCGAACAGCAGCCGCCCTATGCACCCAATGATCCAGCCCTGATCTACCAGGGCGGCGCCTTCTGCGAAGCAGGCCCGTTCGACGACTGATCCCGCCAGGCCGCGAAAAACAACAAGAGAATCGCAATGGCACATCCAGCAGAACTGATAGTCGATGCACAAAACGCAACGGGGGAAAGCCCGGTTTGGGTGCCCTCGGAGCAGGCACTCTATTGGGTAGACATCCCCAACAGGCAGCTGCTGCGCTGGAAGGCCTCGGATGCTTCCGTGACGCGCTGGACCGGTGAACAGATGATTGCCTGTATCGCCCGCCGCGAAGGCGACGAGAATCGCTGGGTTGCCGGCATGGAAGACGGCATCTTCGATGTCGTCCCGCAGGACGACGGCACGCTCCGGGCTACTCGCCTCGCAGGGGTTAAGCATGGTGTCGACAACATGCGATTCAATGACGGACGGTGCGATCGTCAGGGTCGCTTTTGGGCCGGCACCATGGTCATGGACATGGCCGCTGGCACTTCAGCCGGCGCGCTGTACCGAGTCGACGGATTGGCTGCCAGCGAGTCGCTCGACGCTTATTTGCAGGCTTTCATCGTGCCCAACGGGCTGGGATTCAGCCCTGACGGACGTACGATGTACCTTTCCGACTCGCACCCTAGCGTACAAAGCATCTGGGCTTTCGATTACGACATCGACAGTGGCACGCCGAGCAATCGTCGCCTGTTCGTCGACATGAACCAGCATCCCGGCCGGCCCGACGGCGCAGCGGTGGATGTCGATGGCTGCTACTGGATCTGCGGCAACGATGCCGGCCTCATCCATCGTTTCACCCCCGATGGACGCCTCGATCGATCACTGCCGGTACCCGTGAAGAAGCCAGCCATGTGCGCCTTTGGTGGTTCCGGCCTGGATACCCTTTTCGTCACATCCATTCGCCCAGGCGGAGATCTTTCCGATCAGCCATTGGCGGGTGGCGTGTTCGCCCTGCTACCTGGCGTCACCGGCCTGGAGGAGCCCCGCTTCCGCTAACGCTTTACCACCAGGGACAGGCACGCAGTTCCCCTGCCCTGACGCTTGCAACGCTGCATACCAACAAAAACAAGACGGAGACTCACATGAACTTCAAACGCAAGTTGCTAATCGCTGCACTTCCCCTCGCCTTTTGCCTGTCTGGCACCGCCTATGCGGATATGACGCTTAAGATCGCCGAGATCCACCCGGCCGGTTATCCGACCGTTGTGGCTCAGGAAAACATGGGCAAGAAGATCGAAGAAGCCACCGACGGCGAGCTCAAGTTCCGCATGTTCTCGGGCGGCGTGCTGGGTTCCGAGAAAGAAGTCGTCGAGCAGGTTCAGCTCGGCGCGGTGCAGATGACCCGTGTCAGCCTTGGCACGCTCGGCCCGGTCGTACCGGACGTCAACGCCTTCAACATGCCCTTCGTGTTCCGCGACCACGAACACATGCGCAAAGTGATCGACGGTGAGATCGGCCAGGAAATCCTGGACAAGATCACCAATTCGGATTTCAACATGGTCGGCCTGGCTTGGATGGATGGCGGCGTTCGCAACCTCTACACCAAAGAGCCCGTGCGTAACCTTGACGATCTCAAGGGCATGAAGATCCGCGTGATGGGTAACCCGTTGTTCATCGATACCCTGAACGCCATGGGTGCACAGGGTGTTGCAATGGACACGGGCGAAATCTTCAGCGCCCTGCAGACCGGTGTGGTCGATGGTGCTGAAAACAATCCACCCACCATGCTCGAACACAACCACTTCCGCGCCGCGAAGAACTATTCACTGACGGGTCACTTGATCCTTCCAGAGCCGATCGTGATGTCCAAGACGACCTGGAACAAGCTCACCCCAGAGCAGCAGGACATCGTCAAGAAGTATGCAAAGGAAGCGCAGATGGAAGAGCGCAGGCTGTGGGATGAGAAGACTGCGAGCAGCGAAGCCAAGCTCAAGGAAGAAGGCGTCACCTTCATCGAAGTCGACAAGAAGCCCTTCTACGAAGCGACCGCCTCGGTTCGCGATAAGTACGGCGCGCCATACGCCGAGCTGATCAAGCGCATCGAAGCCGTTCAGTAAATCGTTTCCTCCGAAAAACACGCGGCGTCGAGCATCGCTCGCCGCCGCGCCTGTGGTGAAGTCTGATGAAAAACACGCTGCTGCGCGTCAACGACGCGATCTACACGACCTGTGTATGGGTTGCGGGCCTGGCTATCGTGGTCATGTCCATGATCATCCCATGGGGGATATTCGCGCGATACGTGCTGGGCTCTGGTGGCGGCTGGCCTGAGCCTGTAGCGATACTGCTGATGGTGATCTTCACTTTTCTCGGTGCCGCGGCCAGCTATCGAGCCGGCGCACATATGGCGGTGACCATGTTCACCGACCGCCTCCCTCCATCGCTTCACCGCCATGTCGAACTGCTGGTGCAGGTCCTAATGGGAATCATCTGCCTGTTCATGACGATCTGGGGCATCAAGTTGTGCATTGCGACCTGGAATCAGTTCATGAGCACGCTGCCGTCCCTTCGTGTCGGCATCACCTACTCTCCAATCCCAATCGGCGGCGCGATTACGCTGTTGTTTGTCATCGAACGCATTGTCTTCGGCGACCAGAGCCACCGGCGTGCGGTCAACTACGAGCTGGTCGAAGACAGCAAGGAGGCTGCGTAAATGGACGCGCTGATTCTACTCGGCAGCTTTGCCGTACTCTTTCTCCTGCGGATGCCTGTGGCGTACGCATTGGGCCTTTCGGCGCTGATTGGCGCCTGGTGGATCGACATCCCCTTTGATGCGGTGATGATCCAGGTCGCTGGTGGCGTTAACAAGTTCTCCTTGCTGGCGATTCCATTCTTCGTATTGGCCGGTGCGATCATGGCCGAAGGCGGAATGTCGCGGCGGCTTGTGGCGTTCGCTGCGGTGCTGGTCGGCTTTGTGCGAGGCGGCCTTTCCCTGGTTAACATCATGGCGTCGACCTTTTTCGGCGCGATTTCCGGCTCGTCCCTGGCGGACACCGCGTCGGTAGGCTCGGTGCTGATCCCGGAGATGGAAAAGAAGGGTTACCCTCGCGAGTTTTCTACCGCCGTTACGGTCAGCGGCTCGGTCCAGGCACTGTTGACACCGCCAAGCCATAACTCGGTTCTGTACTCCCTGGCGGCTGGCGGTACGGTCTCGATCTCTTCGCTGTTCATCGCCGGTATCGGCCCTGGCCTGCTGCTCAGCGCCGTGATGATGACCATGTGCCTGATCTTTGCTCGGGTACGCAATTACCCCAAAGGCGAGGTCGTTCCGCTCAAGCAGGCATTGAAGATATGTGTCGAAGCGCTCTGGGGCCTGATGACCATGGTGATCATCCTGGGCGGCATTCTCTCGGGGGTGTTCACGGCCACCGAATCGGCGTCCATCGCGGTGGTATGGGCCTTCTTCGTGACCATGTTCATCTACCGTGACTACAAATGGCGCGAGCTGCCGAAGCTGTTGCACCGCACCGTTCGGACGCTGTCGGTGGTGATGATCCTGATCGCCTTCGCAGCAAGCTTCGGCTACATCATGACGTTGATGCAGATACCGTCGAAGATCACCACGCTGTTCCTGACACTGTCAGACAACCGCTACGTGATCCTCATGTGCATCAACATGATGCTGCTGGCGCTGGGCACACTGATGGACATGGCTCCGCTGATCTTGATCCTTACGCCTATCCTGATGCCTGTTATTACTGACATTGGCGTAGACCCCGTGCACTTCGGCATGATCATGCTTGTGAACCTCGGCATTGGGCTGATCACGCCACCGGTAGGCGCGGTGCTCTTCGTTGGTGCTGCGATCGGCAAGGTCACCATCGAGAACACGGTGAAAGCACTGCTGCCGTTCTACCTCGCACTGTTCACGGTACTGCTGGCGGTTACCTACATTCCTGCTATCTCCCTCTGGCTGCCCAACCTGGTGCTCTGACGGTTGCAAGAATGAACGAGGACGCCGCCCACTCGGGCGGCGTTTTTCTTTGGATGCCGGTGAACGATCAACCCAACAAAACGACGAATGAGCGCCCTCGCCTACTTCGAAGGGCGACCGAACAGATTGCTGTTGCCTAGGACAGGATTGACTCGATGCAAAATGCCGCACCCTTTCCACGTCACATTGCTGTACTGATCCTGGCAACCTTGGCCTGCTCGTTCGCAGCCAACCATATCGCTGCGCGTATTGCCTTTGATCACGACACTGGCCTGCTGCTGGCCATGCTTTGCCGCGCCGGTGTCACGCTGCTGGCATTGGCTGCGTTGGTGTTCTGGAGGAGAGAGTCACTGCGTTTGAGCGGCGCGACCTGGCGCTGGCAGATTCTTCTGGGACTGCTGATCACTGTTCAGAGCTTCTGCATCTATTCGGCTGTAGCGCGTATTCCTGTTGCTCTGGCGCTGCTGGTGGTCAATCTCTCGCCCATCCTGCTTGCACTACTTACCTGGGGACTCGGCGGCCCGAGACCGACACGACATGCAGTCGCCATCATGGGCGTGATTCTGGTCGGCCTGATCC
The DNA here is from genome assembly GCF_051028275.1 of Stutzerimonas stutzeri. Taxonomy (GTDB): domain Bacteria; phylum Pseudomonadota; class Gammaproteobacteria; order Pseudomonadales; family Pseudomonadaceae; genus Stutzerimonas; species Stutzerimonas stutzeri_AS. Next base: position 2,136,849 of record NZ_CP069269.1, on the reverse strand, counting down.
TGGTGCTCGATGTGCCCGCACGTCTGATGACTAGCGAGGCGCCTGACGGTCAGTGGGTAGCAGGTATTGTTTTCAGCTTAACCGCCGCCGGTGTATTCGCGCTGGCGCTGTGGATCACCGAACATAAGCTATCAAGCATGGCAGGTTCGGTACGAAGCATGCTGACGTTGGTGCTGGTGTTCGGCGCGTCCGCTCTGCTTGGTGCAAGCGGCCTCATACCGGGTGGGCTGGGCCTTCCCAGTGCGACAATCGGTTGGATCGCGTTGGCTTGCCTGGTGCTTCTCTATGGCGCGGCCTTCTCCACGCTATTCATCTGCATGCCGCGACTGAACATCGCTCGCAACGCGCCAGTCATGAACATGGAGCCAGTCGCGGGCATGTTGCTTGGCTGGCTGGTACTAGGCCAGTTGATGGAGCCTCTGCAGATAGTGGGCGGCTTCATCGTGGTAGGTGGTGTTGTGCTTCTGGCGTATCGCAAGAAGTGATCGGCGAACCCGTGGCAGTCAGCGCGTATAGCCTGTGGAATGCCTGACAATGCTGGGAGCGGCCCGGTAGTGATGGGCCGAGCCTGGCGGAGCCCAGCTTGGGCTTGGAGAGTCGCTCAGTTGACCTTGTCGGTCTCAGCCTCTTCGTGCGCCTGGCGGAGACGCTCACGACTGTTGGTCAGGTGCAGGCGCATAGCAGCACGAGCTGAATCTGCGTCCTGACGGGCAATCGCGTCGTATATCTGCTCATGTTCACGCCCCAGGCGCTGTTGGTAGTGCGGCTGGTCATCATGCGCCAGGCGTGCCGAGTTCAGCCGGCTGCGGGGGATAATTGCCGTGCCCAGGTGATTCATGATGTCCGTGAAATAGCGGTTGCCCGTTGCCTCGGCAATTTGCAGATGGAACTGAAAATCCGACACGGCGGCTTCACTGGAAAGCGCTGTACTGCGCTGCAGCGAATCCAGAAACTCCCGCATCGCTGCCAGCTGCTCCGATGTCCGACGCAACGCGGCCAAGCCTGCGGATTCGACCTCCAAGCTGATACGCAACTCGAGGATCGACAGCACGTCACGCAACGTGCCAATGGTGGCCGGGTCGATACGCAACCCGGTTGTGCTTGGTGTATCAAGCACGAAGGTCCCAATCCCGTGGCGCGTTTCAACCAGACCAGACGCCTGTAGGCGTGAGATCGCCTCCCGGACGACCGTCCTGCTGACGCCCTGGGCCTGCATGATCGCTGACTCGGTCGGCAGCTTGTCGCCACGCTTGATCACCCCGTCGCGGATCTGCTGCGACAGCTCGGTGACCAATTCCTGGGCAAGGCTGCGGTGCTTACGGCGAACTCGTGGCTGGGCGATCTGGTTTTCCATGGACACTTCGATCTCTATCAAGCGGACTGGTGCGTATCATAGCCCAGCAGTTGTACGATAACTATCGCAACACCACGATTTGGGCGATTCCCAACCGTATATCGAAAAATCTTCCGACTTTCAGGCGGCTTCTATACTCACGATTGCCCCCTAACTGGAGACGGATCATGCACCGCATAATCGCGTTCATCGCAGCAGTCGCTGTTTCTGCACCTGTCTGGGCAATGCATTGCCCAATGGACATGGCCAAGATCGACAAGCAACTGGAGAACAACCCGCCAAGCGACCCGGCAATGCTGGAAAAGGTAAAAGAACTGCGAGCCGAGGGAGAGCAGCTCCATAAAGCCGGGGATCACGCTCAGTCACTGCAGGTGCTCAGCCAAGCACAAGCTTTGCTCGACTCTGCGCAGTAACGCCAAAGGGCGGCCAGCCCGGCAGTGGCTGTCCGCTAAGGTGAATTGGGCCCGCCTGAGCACCGGACTCTCAGCTCCTTTCGTTTGAAATCTTCTTCGCTACTAAGCGTCTCGTAGCCATTGGGGCAGATTTCGTTCGCCCGAGTCTTACATCCGGACTGCCCACTTAACTTGTTGCAGGCGAAGACGTATTCATCGGTTTGTTGCGCTGGAGGCACGACTTCATACGCGCTGCAGCCAGCCAACAGCAGCGAGCTTCCCGCAACGACGCCGAGACACTTCATCTTTTTGTTCATTGGCTGATCGTCTCGCTCTTGGGTGCTGTATCAAGCGTTGAATGCTTACTACACGTAAGCCTTAGCTGACTCACGGTAGCGGCGTTTGGTGGTATCGGATTGCCCCCGCCTTGCGTACTCTTCTAACCAGTAGCGCAGGAGGCGCAACGGGATAGGGAGACCCGCAAAGGATCATTCGCAGGCAAGCGAATCAAAGGACAAGGGAACGACTGGCTAGTCACCTACAGCCCCGCCACGTGCGGGGCTTTTTGTTGCGCAACCACTATCGGGGATTAGGGGCGTCATCCAGTTCCGCACTGTCGGGATCGATGTCAGGCACACCGCTCATCACCTCATCGCCCCTGGCATGGCTTCGGCTTCGTGGCGTACTACCGTCATTGTTTGGCAACTCATCCACTCCGGCTTCATGGCCGGGGCTGACATCCGTTCGCTCGGAGCCTAATGGCGGTGGGGAACCAGGGATGACCAGATCATCCTTGCCGGCACGTTCTGCCCTGGAAGCATCGTTGTTCTGGTACGAAGAATCGTCGCGCTCGTTGCCCATCTCTTCATCTCCTCTGCCGCAAACAGTGCATACAGATGAGAGGCTTGTGTCGACACTGCGTTCACGGTGACCGATGCCATTGGTCACATGCCGTGCTTCAGAGGTGGGCTGATGTTCAGGAAGGGAAACCGGCTCTGGTGCCAGGTTAGTCACTGACGTCGTCAGTGTGTCCCGATGGTGCCCGGAGCGGGAATCGAACCCGCATACCCTTTCGGATGAGGGATTTTAAGTCCCTTGCGTCTACCAGTTTCGCCATCCGGGCGGGACGGTGAGGCGCGATGCTAATCGCGGCGCAGGACTATAACGAGCCTCTGGCTGAGGTGCAACCCGAACGGCATTGGGGCGCCTCAGTATCGAGCAAAAAGGCATCCCCAGGCTACGCACGCTTTTCGCAGTTGCTGGTTCAATGGTGCCGGCGAACACCCACTATCAACCAGAACACCAGACCCAGAATCGGGAAAATCGCGATGCCCAGCGCCCATAGGGCTTTCGCTCCCACACTGCGGTCGCTCTTGAACACGCTGATGATTGCTAATAGATCCAAAACGATCACAGCGCCAGCGAGCGCAATCGCGAGGTAGCTCATTGCATCTGACATAGAGGACTCCTTAATAGTCTCTATGTGTCAGTCACTGCCAGACGACCTACAGTTCCAGTCCGGAGCGGACAGGTTCCGCCAATAGATAGATGCAGCTGAAAAGAAAAGACCGAGACCGAGCTAAATTCGAGCACAAAAAAACCGCGAAACTTTCGCTCGCGGTTTTTCTATTTACTGGAGGCCGATGTCGGAATCGAACCGGCGTACACGGATTTGCAATCCGCTGCATAACCACTCTGCCAACCGGCCTCAAAACGATAACGCCGCATACTGCGGCGTCATCGTCAACAAACTGGAGCGGGAAACGAGACTCGAACTCGCGACCCCGACCTTGGCAAGGTCGTGCTCTACCAACTGAGCTATTCCCGCATCGTCTTGGTGACGGGCGCCATTTTATAGTTTCAGCACGTCCCGTCAAGCCTTTGATTAAAAAAGTTTTTTATTTCTTTTCGGTAGGGCTGAGGTGGGGCCAGGCGGCCATTAGGTAGTTGACCATCGACCACAATGTCAGAGCCGCAGCAATGATCAACAAGGCATAACCAAGCCCCACCCAAACAGTCGTCAAAGGGGGGTTAGCCAGCAAAATGACGAGCGCGACCATTTGCGCCGCAGTTTTCCATTTCCCCAGGTTTGACACCGCCACCTGCGCGCGGGCGCCCAGTTCCGCCATCCATTCGCGCAGCGCCGACACCACGATTTCTCGCCCGATGATGATCGCCGCCGGCAACGTCAGCCAAAGGTTCGCATGTTCCTCAACGAGCAATACCAGGGCCACCGCCACCATCAACTTGTCCGCCACCGGATCAAGAAAAGCCCCGAAGGGTGTGCTCTGCTGAAGCTTTCGGGCCAGATACCCATCCAGCCAGTCGGTGATGGCAGCGATGGCAAACACGGCACTTGCCGCTAGGTAGCTCCACTTAAAAGGCAGGTAAAACAGTAAGATAATGATCGGTATCAGCAGCACGCGCAGCACGGTGAGGATATTTGGGATGTTCATCGATACCACTGATCCGCAGATTTAGAAGGCATTCTACTCACTGTGCAGAGCGGCATAAATCGACTCGGCAAGCTTTTTACTGATGCCAGGGGCCTTGGCGATCTCGTCAAGGCTCGCTCGGCTGAGTTCCTGAAGACCACCGAAGTGCTTGAGCAGTTCTCGACGGCGTTTCGGTCCGATGCCGGGCACTCCTTCCAACGTCGAGGTAGTACGCGCTTTGCCTCTTCGTGCTCTATGGCCTGTGATGGCGAATCGGTGAGCTTCGTCTCGCACCTGCTGGATCAGGTGGAGCGCAGGCGAATCGCCCGGCAGCGTGAATTCATGCGCTGCGTCGTTCAGGTACAGCGTCTCGAAACCCGGCTTACGGGTGACGCCCTTGGCGACACCCAGCAGGATCAGGTCAGGCACAGCCAGCTCCTGCAGCACCTCGCGAGCCATGTTGAGTTGCCCCTTACCTCCGTCCACCAGCAGGATATCGGGCAGCTTGCCCTCCCCCTCCGCCGCTTTCCTGAATCGACGCGAGAGCGCTTGGTGCATGGCCGCGTAGTCATCACCGGCAGTAACACCTTCGATGTTGTAGCGTCTGTAATCGGACTTCAACGGCCCTTCCGGACCGAACACTACGCAGGATGCAACGGTAGCCTCGCCACTGGAGTGACTGATGTCGAAACATTCCAGGCGACTCGGCTGCTCATCCATATCCAGTGCCTCGGCCAGGGCCTGGAACCGGGCCGCCAGATGCTGCCGGCTTGCCAATCTTGCGCCGAGCGCTTGCTCGGCGTTGGTCAATGCCAGCTGCTGCCAGCGTGCCCGAGTACCACGAACACGATGGGTGATGACCAGCTCGACGTCACGCAGCTCAGCCACCGCGCTGATCAAGGTTTCGAAGTCCTCGTGTACGGCGTTGACGATGAGCTCGGATGGAAGATCGCGCTCCATGGAGCTGAGGTAATACTGCTCCAGAAACGCCTGAAGGACATCGCCGATACTTTCCTCGATCGCAACCTGAGGAAAGAAATTCTTGCTTCCCAGTACGCGGCCGCTGCGTACGCTGATCAGATGGACGCAGGCGCCACCAGGGCTCACCACGGCAGAGACGATATCGACGTTGCCGCTGCCGCCTTCCATGCTCTGCTGGTCCTGAACGCGTCGCAGGATACCGATCTGATCCCTTATTTCCGCTGCGCGCTCGAAATCAAGCGCCATCGCGGCTTTTTCCATGTTCTTGGAAAGCTCCTCGGCCAGGGCATTGCTGCGCCCCTCCAGAAACATGATCGAGTGACGGACGTCTTCGGCATATTCATCCGGGTTGACGAGGTTCACGCATGGCGCCTTGCAGCGCTTGATCTGATATTGCAAGCACGGGCGGGTGCGATTGCGGTAGTAGCTGTCCTCACACTGGCGTACGAAAAACGCCTTCTGCAGCAGGCTCAGGCTCTCTCGGATGGCGCCGGCGCTGGGATAGGGACCGAAATAGCGACCCACCTCCTTCTTGGCGCCTCGGTGAATGCTGAGTCGAGGAAAGTCGCCACTCGAGAGGAATACATAGGGGTACGACTTATCGTCGCGTAGCAGGATGTTATAGGGCGGTCGCCACTGTTTGATCAGTGTTTGCTCAAGCAGCAGCGCTTCAGTTTCGTTAGCCGTGATCGTCGTTTCGACCTGGGCGATCCTGGCTACAAGCGCAGCTGTTTTCGGTGCTTGCCCGATCTTACGAAAATAACTGGCCAGGCGTTTTTTGAGATTTTTCGCTTTCCCGACGTAGAGCAGCTTGGACTCGGCATCGAACATCCGATAGACGCCGGGCCGCCCACTGCAGGAAGCAAGGAACGCTGAGGAATCGAAGCCGCTCATCAGTTGATGGTGTCGACCATACCGTGTCGGACCGCCAGCAACGCCAGTTCGACGTCACTGGTGATCGACAACTTTTCATAAATGCGATAGCGATAGGTGTTGACGGTCTTGGGCGACAGGCAGAGCTTGTCTGAAATAGTCTGGACCTTCTGGCAGTTGGCGATCATGAGCGCGATCTGAATCTCGCGTTCGGAAAGCAAATCGAAAGGAGAGCCGTTGACCTTCGGCTGGAAGGACTTCAGTGCGAGTTGCTGAGCTATCTGCGGGCTGATGTAACGTTGCCCGGCGAATACCATGCGAATCGCCTGGATCATCTCATCCAGCGCAGCACCTTTGGTCAGGTAGCCAGCCGCACCGGCCTGAAGCAAGCGTGTTGGAAAAGGATCTTCTTCGCAGATAGTGACCGCGATGACCTTGATGTCTGGGTGGCTACGCAGCAGCTTGCGGGTCGCCTCGAGGCCGCCAATGCCTGGCATCTTGACGTCCATCAACACGACGTCAGGCATGAGCTCTCGGGACTTCTTGATCGCAGCCTCACCGGATTCCGCCTGGCCAACGACCTGGAGGCCATCGATATCAGCAAGCATACGGGAAATGCCTGTGCGTACTAGATCGTGGTCATCGACCACAAGCACCCTAATCAAGCCGACACCTCGTTTCTGTGCAAATCTGACGCGGGCTGACTGCTCGCTTCGTAAGCAGCGAACTCTAACAAAAAATTTGCCGCCTTACCCAGACCATACATCGCAGCATGGCGCGTGGCCACTACCGAGTGCCTCGTCAGACCTGGTGCCAGGATGAACGCATGCTGGCGTTCCGAAGTCTGTCTTATCTATTCAGCAACAACATCATCGGGTGGTTTCGCTCTTGTTTACCAGCTTCGTTGCAGCCTTCGTTCTGGCGGCCGTCCATGTGTTTGCGGGACGTTTGCGTCAGCTAAACCGTCTCCCTCGCAGCCGCTGGTTATCCATGGCCGGCGGCGTTTCGGTGGCATATGTATTCGTTCACCTGCTGCCTGAGCTGGCGCGCGGCCAGGAAGTGCTGGGCGGAAGCGACTGGTGGCTGCTCAGTTACCTTGAGCATCACGTCTGGCTGTTGGCCTTACTTGGTCTGTCCACCTTCTATGGGCTCGAACGTCTTATCAAAGTGCATCGCCGTCACCTGCCGGAGGACAAAGAGCCTCACGCCGGGGTGTTCTGGCTGCATATCAGTGCATTCGCGATCTACAACGGCCTGATCGGCTATCTGTTGATTCATGGCGAAAACAGTAGCCTGACGACACTGGTTCTTTATTGCATCGCAATGGGCCTGCATTTTCTGGTCAATGACTTCGCCCTTCAGGCGGACCACAAGGGTCTTTTCAAGCGCAGGGGGCGTTGGCTGCTCGCGGCGATGCCGCTGGCTGGGTGGACACTGGGCGTTCTAACGGAAGTTTCGGAACTGGCCGTTTCGGCACTCACTGCTTTCGTAGGCGGCTCGATAATCCTGAACGTCATGAAAGAAGAATTGCCGGAAGAGCGCGACAGTCGCTTTACGGCTTTTCTGCTCGGTTCGCTCGGGTACGCGCTGCTGCTGCTTGGTTTCAATAATGGCTAGCAACCCGTTCGTGGAACGAGCCATATGACTGCCCGCGATGCTCGATTCGTTGGCCTCGTTTACCTCACATTCGGAAGGCTATATATTCGCCAAACCGTATATTCATCCTGATGTTAGTTCTCGGCTCCGATGGTTGATCAGTTGACCCCCACCGCTGTTTTCAGATGCCTGGCAGACGAGACGCGAGCGCGAATGACGCTGTTGATAGCCCGTGAGGAAGAACTGTGCGTATGCGAGCTGACGTTTGCACTGGACGAAATCCAGCCAAAGGTCTCCCGGCATCTGGCGCAGTTGCGAAACTGCGGTGTCCTTGCAGACCGTCGCCAGGGACATTGGGTCTATTACCGGCTTCATCCAGACCTGCCGGCATGGGCCAGGCGAATGTTGCAATCCATTATCGAAGCCGAGGATCAGTGGCTCGCGCCTAGTCGCGAACGGCTGAAATCCATGCGGGACCGACCTGAACGCGCCATCTGTGGCTAAGCGAGCTGAGAGCAGACATGACTGACCACGATCCGCTTCATGAGCATCTTCCCAACCTCGACGATGCGCTATTCGCAGCGCCCGATTACGAAAAGCTCGAGCGTTCGCAAGACCTCACCCATCCTCCACGGATCCTGCTGCTGTACGGATCGAACCGATCCCGCTCGTTCAGCCGTCTACTGGTTGAAGAGGCGTCACGTCTGCTGCAGCAGCTAGGTGCCGAGACACGGATATTCGATCCGGCCGGGTTGCCGCTTCCGGATGACGCGCCGGACACCCACCCGAAGGTTCAGCAGCTGCGTGAACTCATGAATTGGTCTGAAGGACAGGTGTGGTGTTCGCCTGAGCGGCACGGATCGATGAGCGCAGTGTTCAAGGCGCAGATCGACTGGGTTCCGTTGGCGATCGGAGCAGTGCGACCGACACAGGGCAAGACGCTCGCGGTTATGCAGGTCTGCGGCGGATCCCAGTCGTTCAACGTGGTCAATCAGTTGCGGATATTGGGGCGCTGGATGCGGATGTTCACCATTCCAAACCAGTCGTCAGTGCCAAAAGCCTTTCTCGAATTCGACGATGCAGGCCGTATGAAACCCTCCGCCTTCTATGACCGTCTGGTTGATGTCATGGAGGAACTGATGAAATTCACGCTGTTGCTTCGCGGCCGTCAGGACTATCTGGTCGATCGTTACTCCGAACGCAAGGAATCAGCCGAGGCGTTATCCCAGCGCGTCAACCAGCGTTCCATTTAATTCCTGGCGATACTGCGAGAACCGAATGCTCAATACGTTTGCTCTGTTTGCCGTCACAGCCGTTGCCGAAATCGTCGGATGCTACCTGCCCTATCTATGGCTCAAACAGGGCAAGAGTGTCTGGCTACTCGTTCCTGCAGCCCTTTCACTGGCGCTTTTTGCCTGGCTGTTGTCGTTGCATCCAACCGCAGCAGGTCGGGTGTATGCAGCCTACGGCGGCGTTTACATCTGCGTGGCCATGTTGTGGCTGTGGCTGGTCGATGGCGTTCGGCCTACGCACTGGGACCTGATCGGCTGTGTAGTGGCGCTGCTAGGCATGGCGATCATCATGTTCGCACCGCGTGCTGGATGATCACCGCACAGCTTCCACCTTCTCTGGAGTGACCTCCTAATGACTGTAAAAGTTGGCATCAACGGCTTCGGCCGTATCGGCCGTCTGGCCCTACGCGCGGCCTGGGGCTGGCCGGAGCTGGAGTTCATTCGCATCAATGATCCCGCCGGCGATGCGGCCACGCACGCCCACCTGCTGAACTTCGATTCGGTACATGGTCGCTGGCAGCATGAAGCAAACAGTGACGGCGATGCCGTCATCGTCGGGGGCAAGCGAATCCACGTCACAGCAAACAAGGCAATCGCAGACACCAACTGGTCAGATTGCGATCTGGTGATCGAAGCCAGCGGCAAGATGAAGACCGTCGCGGCACTGCAGGCGTATCTGGAGCAAGGTGTGAAACGTGTCGTTGTGAGCGCGCCGGTAAAGGAATCCGGGGCGTTGAACATCGTCATGGGCGTTAACGATCAGCTTTTCGACCCATCGCAACATCGCATTGTCACCGCAGCCTCATGCACCACCAATTGCCTGGCGCCAGTGGTCAAAGTGATTCATGAACATCTGGGCATTCGCCACGGATCAATCACCACCATCCATGACCTGACCAACACCCAGAGCATTCTCGACCAGCCGCACCAGGACCTACGCAGAGCCCGCGCATCGGGCATGAGCTTGATCCCGACGACTACCGGCTCGGCGACTGCCATTGCTGAGATTTTTCCTGAGCTGCGAGGCAAGCTGAATGGCCATGCGGTGCGCGTACCGCTGGCTAACGCCTCGCTGACAGACTGTGTGTTCGAAGTGGAACGCGCGACCACCGTCGACCAAGTCAACAGCCTGTTGCAGGCCGCTGCGATTGAAGGCCCGCTGGTGGGGATCCTCGGTTACGAAGAACGCCCCCTGGTTTCAATCGACTACCGCACCGATCCCCGCTCCTCGATCATCGATGCGTTGTCCACCATGGTCGTCAACGGCACTCAGGTGAAGCTCTATGCCTGGTACGACAACGAATGGGGTTATGCCAATCGCACCGTAGAGCTGGCGAGAAAGGTCGGCCAGGCCGGTTAACCTCGGCTAGCCACTTTCTTTAACGCGACAGGACTATTCATGCTCGCCCTCGCCCGCCTTGCGCCCGAGGTTCGCCAGTACCTGCTGGTAACCGGTAACTATTGGGCCTTCACCTTGACCGATGGCGCGCTGCGCATGTTGGTCGTACTGCACTTCCATGCGCTGGGCTATACGCCGCTGCAGATTGCCGCGCTGTTTCTCTTCTATGAGATCTTCGGTGTGATCACCAATTTACTCGGTGGCTACCTGGGCGCGTGGCTTGGGCTCAACCGCACGATGAACATAGGCCTGGCCTTGCAGGTCATCGCGCTGCTGATGCTGACGATACCCGCCGCGTGGCTGACGATTCCCTGGGTCATGGGTGCGCAAGCTTTGTCCGGGATCGCCAAGGACCTGAACAAAATGAGCGCGAAGAGCTCAATCAAACTTCTGGTGCCAGAGGGCCAGCAAGGCACGCTCTACAAATGGGTGGCGGTGCTGACAGGGTCGAAAAATGCACTGAAGGGTGTGGGCTTCTTCGTGGGCGGCGCGTTGCTCGCAGGCGTCGGCTTCCGAGGTTCGCTGCTGACAATGGCGTGCACATTGGCGCTGATTTGGGTTGCAAGCCTTTGTTTGTTGAAAAAAGACCTGGGCAAGGCCAGGGTAAAACCGAAATTCAGCGACCTGGTCTCGAAAAGCAGCGCCATAAATTATCTGTCAGCGGCACGGCTGTTCCTTTTCGGTGCGCGTGACGTCTGGTTCGTGGTCGCGCTACCTGTCTACCTATCGACAGTGTTTGGCTGGGATTTCTGGCTGGTCGGCAGCTTTCTGGCTGTCTGGGTAATTGGCTATGGAGTCGTCCAGTCGATCGCACCTGCTATTACTGGAAAGAAGCGCGGCCAGGTTCCAGACGACCGGGCAGCGTTTGGATGGGCACTGTTACTGACGGGCGTTCCGGCAGGCATTGCGCTGGCGCTCGGCAGCGGCGTGTCGCCCCAACTAATACTCATTGGTGGCTTGCTGTTGTTTGGCGTGTTGTTTGCGGTGAACTCCTCACTCCATAGCTATCTCATCGTGTTCTATGCCAAGGCCGATGGCGTCTCACTGGATGTTGGCTTCTATTACATGTCCAACGCCCTGGGACGACTGATCGGCACTTTGCTGTCCGGGTGGGCCTACCAGCGCTATGGTTTGGAAGTTAGTCTCTGGATATCCAGTGTCTTTGTCCTGCTTGCTGCTTTGCTATCGCTGGGGCTGCCCAAGCGCCTTGAGACATAGTCGATCCTATGACGAGTCAAACGTGCGAATGACGTTGGCGACCGCACGGCCGCAACGACGTCTTCATTCGGCATGAGCAGCCCCTTTGTAGGGACAATCTTCGTGCCAATGCAGGCGCCATGAGGCAATCCACGCTTGAGCGTGGCTCTATCGACAAAGGCTTGCGCTTCAGTCAAATCGAGCCTGTTTGCTTAACTGAGCAGCGCCTGATAGAAGCGGCACTCGCGCTCCAGTGCATCCGCCAGATTGGCTGCCTGGCGAAAGCCATGACGCTCTTCAGGATAGAGGCAATATTCCACCTGCACGCCCCGCTCACGCAGCGCGGCCACCATGGATACCGTCTGCTCAGGCAAAACTACCGCATCCAGCCCGCCCTGGAAAAAGATTACTGGAACCTGGATCTCTGCAGCATTGTTCAGCGGCGTACGCGCTGTGTATCGCTCGGCATCACGGTCCGGATCGCCTATGAGCCAATCCAGATAATCCGCTTCGAATTTGTGGGTCATTCGTCGCAGGGCCAACGGGTCGCTGACCCCGTACAGGCTTGCACCACCTGTGAATCCCGTTTTGGCTGCCAACGCGCAAAGTGCGCTGTACCCGCCGGCGCTTGAGCCTCGGATAAAGGTGCGTGCCGGGTCGATCTGGCCGCTGACAGCAAGCGAGTACACCGCAGCGCAGGCATCCTCTACTTCCACTACACCCCACTCGCCGCGTAGCCGCTGTCGGTAGGCGCGACCGAAGCCACTGCTGCCACGGTAGTTGATGTCTGCGACAGCGAATCCGCGTTGCGTCCAGTATTGAATGCGTGGGTCAAAAACAGGGTAGCTCGCCGATGTCGGACCGCCGTGCATGAACACGACCAGTGGCGGTTTTTCAACCGGCAGGCCTCGGAAAGCGGCATTCTTAGGCGGATAGATGAAGGCGTGCGCTGTGTCCTCATGCGCAACGGCAAAGCTGAACGGCTGTGGCGTGGACACTTGGTCCGCCGCTAATGGCTGCTCGCCGCCAGCAAGTACGTCGGTCTCAGCGGTCAGGCGGTCAATCGCCAATATCGCGGGCGCACGATCAGACGCTCCCGAAATGCAATAGTAGCGATAGTCGTCTACCGCCAGCTGACGGCATCGACTGTATTCAGCGGCCAGCTGACGCTCGCTACCGTCTTGGCGATGTTCAAAGAGCAAACCGTACCCATCGACCAGCCGAGTGACCAGCAATTCCTTGTTGGCTAACGGCACATAGCTGGTCGTGCTCAGCTGCCATGGGGCCGGAGCATGATCGAAGCGTTGGCAGGCGAGACGATCTAGCGCAACGAGTGCATCGCCCTGCTGCTGCCAGGGCTGCCACCAACCGGCTCGGTCGCTTAAACAGAACAAGGTGCCGTCAGGGGCAAAGCGAGGCTGTTGCAGTGATTCGCCCCCGTCTCCTCCCGCCAGGCACATCACGTTAACGAGTCGCCCGCTTGGCAACAGGTCAGCGACCCATAGGCCGGTGGCGGTCCAGGGCTGCTCGGGGCGCTTCCATTGAATCCAGGCCAGCTGCTCCCCGCTGGCATTCAACGCTGGAGATGCATAGAAGTCAGCGCCTTCGGCCAGCACCTCCAACCCACCGGCAAGCGAGAGGCTTACCAACCGATGCTCGACGCCATCGTCACGATGGGTCTCTTCAACAGCCAGAATCGCGCTCCGGCGAGCATCGAATTGCAGGCCACCGTAACGGCACTGGTTGTACGAAGTCAGCGCCACCGGCTGGCTCACGCTCGTGTAGTCGAGTCGCTGGAGATAAATCTGCTGATCCCTTTCGTTGACGAAGGCAACGCCCTCGTCTGTCAGGCACAGGGCACCGCCCCCGTATTCGTAGACCCGGCTGCGCAGCGAAAACGTATCGGGCGTCAGGCATCGAGCTGTACCGTCGCGCCAGTGCCAGAGCGTGCAACGTGCATCGGCTGGATCGAACTCGATCCAGAACAATCCCCCATGCCCCGCCTGCAATTCAGCGAAGTCGCGGCTGGCGGATGCAGCCTTGTCAGCAGTCCAGTCGGTGCGCCAGAAGCCATAGGGCCTTTCGGTTTTCGTCATGATCGGGTTCCACTCACTCAGGCATCACCCCGCAACATGGACCTATACCTTGAGAATCAGCTTCGAGGCTCTCTCGTTGCGGAAGGTCAGTTCATCCAGCCGGCGCGGGGACTGTTCGGCCTGGTTTCGCGCCGCGAGAATCTCGCCATGGTGCGCGGATTTGCTGCACACCGGGTCCGCGTTGGCTGCATCGCCGGTGAGCATGAAGGCCTGGCAGCGGCAACCGCCGAAGTCTTTTTCCTTCTCGTCGCAGGACTGGCACGGCTCGGGCATCCAGTCGAAACCACGGAACTTGTTGAAGCCCATCGAGTGCTTCCAGATCTGCTCGATGTTCTGCTCACGGACGTTGGGAAAGTTGATCGGCAGCTGGCGCGCACTGTGGCATGGCAGCGCCGTACCGTCTGGCGTGATGTCGAGAAACAGATTACCCCAGCCGTTCATGCAGCCCTTGGGGCGCTCTTCGTAATAGTCAGGCGTGACGAAGATCAGTTTGCACGGATGGTTCTCGGCCGCGAGCTTGTCACGCCACTCGTTGGTGATCCGCTCGGCGCGTACAAGCTGCGCCTTGCTTGGTAGCAGTCCGGCGCGATTGAGTTCAGCCCAACCGTAGAATTGGCAGGTGGCGAGCTCGACGAAGTCCGCCTCCAGTTCAAGGCAGAGCTGAATGATACGGTCGACATTGTCGATGTTGTGCCGGTGGGTGACGAAGTTCAGCACCATTGGGTAACCGTGGGCCTTCACTGCACGCGCCATGGCGAGCTTTTGTGCGAAGGCTTTCCTTGAACCGGCGAGCAGGTTATTCACCTCCTCGTCGGCTGCCTGGAAGCTGATCTGGATATGGTCGAGCCCGGCGTCGGCGAACGAGGCGATTTTTTCTTCAGTCAGGCCGATACCAGAGGTGATCAGGTTCGTGTAGTAGCCCAGGTCACGCGCCGCCTTGATCAGCTCGGCCAAGTCCTGCCGAACCAGCGGCTCGCCGCCGGAAAACCCAAGCTGCGCCGCGCCCATTTCCCGAGCCTGGCGAAACACCTCGACCCACTCGGCCGTGCTCAGCTCATCGTGGCTGCGGGCGAAGTCCAGCGGGTTCGAGCAATACGGGCATTGCAACGGGCATCGATAGGTGAGTTCGGCCAGTAGCCACAAGGGCGGCCCCGGCTCGAAACCCGGTTTAGCGAAGCTCGATCCAGAACCGTTCAACGGCGACCTCCAGAAACGCGATGATGTCTTCCTCGATGCCCTCGGCATCCGGAAAGCGGCTCTGCAAATCGGCGACTATCGCACCAACGGTGCGTGCTCCATCCACCTCGCCCAACACCGCCGAAGCGCTCTCGTTCAGTTTGATCATACCCTCCGGATACAACAGCACATGGCAGTTCTGCGCAGGCTCCCACTGGAAGCGAAAACCACGGCGAAATGCCGGAACCTGGGTCAGCATGTCAGTCATTGCCTGTCCTCGATCATTCCCGGTGCATACAAGTCCAGGTTAAAAGGTGATGCCCTTGTGCCAGACACGCTCGCTCGTGACCGTGTGGTACGGCGGGCGATCCAGTTCGTAGGCCATGCTCATGGCATCCAGCATGCTCCATAAGACATCGAGCTTGAATTGAAGAATGTTCAGCATGCGCTCCTGGCTATCCCGTGTCGTGTAGTGCTCCAGCGTGATGCGCAGCCCATGTTCGACATCGCGTCTTGCTTCCTTCAAGCGCATGCGGAAATAGTCGTAGCCAGACGGATCAATCCAGCTGTAGTGCTGGGGCCAGGCGTCAAGGCGGGACTGGTGGATGGTCGGAGCGAAAAGTTCGGTCAGCGAGCTACTGGCCGCCTCCTGCCAGACCGCGCGGCGTGCGAAGTTGACATAGGCGTCGACGGCGAACCGCACGCCAGGTAATACCAGCTCCTGCGACAGGACCTGTTCACGATCCAGCCCCACCGACTCGGCCAGACGCAGCCAGGCTTCGATTCCGCCTTCCTCTCCGGGTGCGCCATCGTGATCGATGATGCGTTGCACCCACTCGCGGCGTGCATCACGGTCCGGGCAGTTGGCCATGATTGCTGCATCCTTTACTGGGATGCAGACCTGATAGTAGAAGCGGTTCGCGACCCAACCCTGAATCTGCTCGCGAGTGGAACGCCCCTCGTACATGGCGCGATGAAACGGGTGGTGAATGTGGTAGTAGTCGCCCTTGGCGCGTAGCGCCGCTTCGAACTCCGATGGAGTCATAGCTGGCAGAGTCATAAATGTTCCTTGCGGGTTGTGCGGGCTACGGCTGAGGCAAACCTGGCGCATCGTTCTGCACCGAGGTTCGAGCAACCGTGCGCTGACAGCGCTACAGCTCGATACTCATGCCATCGAACGAGACTTCTATGCCGTGCTCGTCTAGCACCGCACGTTCGGCGGAGTCTTCGTCGAGAATCGGATTGGTGTTGTTGATGTGGATGAGGATCTTGCGAGAGGCAGGCATGCCATCGAGCACCTCGATCATGCCACCCGGCCCGCTTTGTTGCAGGTGGCCCATTTCGGAGCCCAGCTTGGTGCCGACTTCGCGCACCTGCATCTCATCATCGCGCCAGAGCGTACCGTCGACCAGCAGGCAGTCGACGTCTCGCATCAGCTCCAGTAATGCTGGGCTGACCTTACCGAGCCCCGGTGCGTAGAAGAGCTTGCCACCGGTGCGCTGGTCCTCGATCAGGAGGCCGATGTTGTCGCCAGGGTGCGGATCGTTGCGGTGTGGCGAATACGGCGGTGCCGAGCTGCGCAGCGGGATCGGGGTGATCTCGAGATTCGGGCAAGTCGGGATGCGGAAGCTGCCTTCGAGCGCGATGGGGTTCCAGCGCAGCCCTCCGTTCCAGTGCTCAAGCATCTTGAACAGCGGAAATCCGGTGGTGAGGTCCTGATGGACCATCTCGGTGCACCAGACTTCATGCGGGCAGCCTTCACGCAGCGTCAGCAAGCCGGTGGTGTGGTCGATCTGGCTGTCCAACAGGATGATTGCGCCTATGGCCGTGTCCCGCGGGCCTCGTGCCGGTTGCAGCTTGGGAAAGGATTCCAGCTGGGCGCGGATATCCGGCGAAGCGTTGCACAGGATCCAGTCTTCGCCGTTGTCACTGATAGCGATGGAAGACTGAGTTCGCGCCTGAGCCCGTAGCGTGCCGGCTCGCAGCCCGGCGCAGTTGGCGCAATTACAGTTCCATTGTGGAAAGCCGCCGCCAGCAGCCGAACCTAGGATCTGGATGAACATGGGCAGCTCCCGGAAAACAGAGCCCCGACCTTAGCCGGGGCAGAACACTCAGCGATTGGCGAAGTACATGGTGACTTCGAAACCAATGCGCATGTCGGTGAAAGCAGGTTTAGTCCACATGGATAATTCCCCTTGATTGATGACGGAGTATTCCGACGACGTATTAAGCACCTGTGTCCGCCAAAAGCAGAATGGCACTGTGGAAAGAGACAACGCCCCGCCTTGGTAGTGCCCTATCGGCGGCCCAGGGGTAGTGGAGGTTGTAGCTCGATATCACCGCTCGTCAGCTCCTCTCAACGCTGACGGACGGCTGGCCGATTGTTGACACCACGCCAGGCCAGTTCATTGGTCAAGGTCGCCATCGGCGAAAACATCTCGTAATCAAACTCGGTCATCTCATCACCATCGCGAACCCGCAGCGGCCAGTCGTGGTTAGCCAAAGCCGCCTTGCCAATAGCAACCAGATCCAGTTCGCCATCATCGAGCAGCTTCTGGGCCTGCGCGCCGCTTGTCACGCTGCCATTACCGATCACAGGGATCGATACGCTGGCCTTGGCGATCGCGGACAAGGTCGGGCCCTCGTCAAAGCCAGGTGCGCCCACGTCGTATTCGGTGATGTGAAGATAATCCAGCCCGGCGTCTGCCAGCGTAGAGAAGCGTACCTTGGCCTCCTCGGCACCACCCTCCCACTTCAGGCGGCTGGCAGTGACCATTCCCTGAGACAAACGCATGCCGACCAGGAAGTTCTCCCCTACCGCCTCGCGCACCGCATCAATGACCGCCAGCGGAAATGCCAGACGGGCCATGAAATCACCACCCCAGCGATCGCTACGCTGGTTGAATTCCGCGCTGATGAATTCGTGGATCAGGTATCCATTGGCGCCGTGCAGTTCGACACCATCGAAGCCGGCGTCTTGTGCATGACGGGCCGCTTGCGCGAAACCGGCAATGGCCTCGCGGATTTCCTCTTCGGTCATCTCGGCGGGCGTCGCGTAAGGCCCTTCGCCGCTGTAGAAGCTCAGTTGAGTGCCGGCAGGCTGCACCGCAGATGGCGCGACGTGACGAGCGTGATGAATATTACCCTGCGTCTGGGCGCCACCATGCATGAGCTGAGCGACAATCGCCGCGCCGGCCTCGTGGACTGCAGTGACGATTGGCACCCACTTGTCTCGCTGCACCTCCGTCGCGAGGCCCGGCTGGTTCAGGTAGCCCTGGCTATACGCGGTATCTGTATAGGTGCCCTCGGTGATCAGCATGCCGAAACCACCCTCGGCGAACGCCTGGTAGTAGTCGCGCATCAGCTCGTTTGGTTGGCCCTCAGGCTCCGCGCTGACGCGGGTCATCGGCGCCAGCACGGTGCGGTTGCGCAGGCGCAGCTGTTTCAGTTGAACGGGTTCGAGCAGTTTGGGCATTGGCACATCCTCATGAAACGCAGGTCATGCTGAATCTGAGGGGCTTGCCGGGCTTGGAGTTCGGCAAACGCGATGGCTGGTTTGTCAAAGGCCGTGATCTCGAACATGAAGGGGCGACGCCTGCTCAGTAGTGAGCGGTGGCCATAGGTCGACTCGTCGCGCCTCATGGCTGGACAATCACGAGGCAAATTGACGCCCGATGAGGCTCGCCAGCCGATAAAGTGGGCACCTAACGATCAGAGCACTCGCCCACGCCAGTCTTCCACGCGGTGTGAAGTCGCTCCATTGTCAATTCAGGCGTTCGAAATGAAACAGAGCTGGTCCGCGTTTCCCTGGGTGTGCTTTGCCATGTGTGTAGGTGTGATGGGTACCGCGCTCATATCACCGTTGTATCCGCTGTATCAGCAGGCATGGCAACTGCGCACCAGTGATATCTCGTTGATCTATGTCGTCTACATGGCTGGCGCGCTGTTCGGATTGTTGTTCATGGGCCGCCTGTCCGACACCTTGGGCTTTCGCAACGTCATGCTGACCGGCTTGCTGCTCGGATGGGGCGGGACCCTGGTCACGATGCTGGCGTGGGATCTGTCCAGTCTCAACATCGGTCGTTTTGCGGTCGGCCTTTCCTCCAGCCTGATCGTGACCAGCGCTTCGGTGGGCCTTGTACAGATTTCCCGTGACGGGGCGTCCCAGCGGATATCGATGATCACCAGCTTCCTGCTCGCCTTTGGCTTCGGGCTGGGGCCGCTGACCGGCGGCGTGATAGGCCAGTGGTTCGCGCAACCGCTGAAAACCACCTACATGCCCACGTTGGTTCTCGGCGTACTGGCGGTGTATGCCTTGTTACGCGTACAGCTCAAACCTCACCCTGAACTCAGCGCAGCCGCGCAACTGGGCTTGCGCACGTTCATACCACGCTTGACCTGGGCCAGCCGCCCCGATTCGATGGCGTTTCTGCTGACCTGTGCCTGCCCTTTTTTCGCCTTTGGGGTCTTCGGAATCTACGCCTCGATGGCGCCTCTGTTTCTCGATCGAATGGTGCCCTGGCACGGCCCGATCGTCAGCGGCACGGCGATCGGTGTGATCCTGCTCGCCTCTGCCCTCACGCAACTGCTGGCGGCAAAGATGAGCATTCGCTGGGCGGGTTTGCTCGGCCTGCTCGCAGTCGTGCTGAGCAACGCAATGCTGGTTCTGAATTTTCAGGTGGGCTCATCGGCCTTGTTCATCATTGGTGTGTGTGCCGCTGCGACGGGCCATGGCCTGTGTCTGCTCGCTGGCATCAGCATGGTGAACCGTATCGCAGGACCAACGGAGCGATCAGCATTGATCTCGACCTATCTGGTATGCGGCTACGTTGGCAGCATCGTGCCGTTGATCGTTGCCGGCTGGATCGCTGACCATTACGGGCTGCCGACCGCGATCACAATCCTGGGCTCGGCTGTGATCGCAACCGCCACTCCGGCTGCGCTGGGTTATTTCATGCACCCGCGGATGCGAGCAGGTTGATGGCAGCTGGGGCTAGTCGTCAGCGACCAACCGATAACCTACCCCAGCCTCTGTAATGATGAACCGCGGCGCAGAAGGATCATCCCCCAACTTACGCCGCAGATGGCCCACGACCACCCGCAAGTAATGGGTGTCGCCGCTGTGACTCGGCCCCCAGATGTCCTTCAGCAACTGGTGTTGCGTCACGACCCTGCCGGCATGCTGGGCAAGCGTCGCGAGCACTGCGTATTCCTTGCGGGTCAGGCTTATCTCCTCCCCGTTCAGATTGACGCGTCGAAAGGCGAAGTCGATGCTCAGCGGGCCGGAGGTCGCCTGTGATTGCATTGTCGCAGTGCGCTGGTTTTGCCGGAGCACCGCCCGCACCCGAGCGAGAAATTCCTGTATGCCGAACGGCTTGGTCACATAATCATTGGCGCCTCTGCTCATCACCAGCTTGTTCATCGGCTCCCATTTTCTTATCCCTTATAAAAGAAGCGACTCTCAAGCACGTCGCCCAGCCTTGTTCAGATGATTCGTTGTGAATCGAAAGAAAGGCTGGATGCGGCTCAGTTGTGACTACCGGATTCCCCCATGCCCATCATCCGTATCCCTCAGGTTGCTGAACTTGATGCCCTGCCCCGTTATGCCGGCGTGCCACCGGAGCGAATCGTCATGCCGGCCAACCCACAAGACTTTGCTCAGGCTGTTCAAGAAATCGGTGCCTTCACCCAGATCGGCTTCGACACCGAGTCAAAACCCACCTTCAAGGTGGGTGAGGTTTCTACCGGGCCTCATCTGGTTCAGTTCGCCACTCCGGGGGCTGCGTATCTTTTCCAGATGGGCGTCGAGGGGGCCGTACAAGCAGCCAAGTCGGTGCTGGAGTCGGATCGATTACTCAAGATCGGCTTTGGCTTGGGATCCGATCGCAGCCGTTTGCGCAGTCGCCTGGGCATCGATTTGCGGCACTTCATCGATCTGGGCACGACGCTCCGTTATCAGAACAAGAAAGGTCAGGTTGGGCTGCGTGGCGCCGTCGCGGCCGTTCTCGGGGCTCGAATCAGCAAGTCGCGCAGCGTGTCCACGTCCAATTGGGCCAACCGTGCCCTGACCGACGCACAAAGGCTTTACGCAGCCAATGACGCCTACGCTGCGCTGGAGATATTTCTAGCCCTTGGTGACAACCCTGAGCGGCTGCTGGCGGATCGCATCATGCCGGCTCGCGAGAAGCAGAACTGACAGCCAAGCGAAGCCGCCACACTAACCGCTCACCAGAAGCTACGACCGAGGCATGCAACCCCTCTGCCCCGTTGTCGTCTACCAACAGACGATTCCCAACGGAGGTAGCTGTGGAAGGCATGTTTTTTAGCGGTTGGTCGACCCTGTTTCGCACACTCGTTATCGGTGTGCTGGCCTACATCAACCTCATCGTTCTGTTGCGTATTTCGGGCAGACGCACCCTGTCGAAAATGAACGCTTTCGACCTCATCGTCACCGTGGCGCTGGGTTCAACATTCGCCACCATCCTGCTAAACCGAGACGTTTCATTAGCCGAAGGGACGCTGGCGCTCGCGCTGCTTATCGGTCTGCAATACCTCGTGACTTGGACCAGCGTGCGGGTTGGCTGGGTTCGCAAGCTGGTGACCGGCGAACCTGCGATGCTGTACTACAAAGGTCAAATGCTGAAAGCGGCGATGCGCAAAGCCCGGGTAACCGAAGACGAGGTGCGCTCGGCTGTACGCTCCAGCGGCATCGCGGCGATCGACGACGTGGAGGCTGTTGTACTCGAGACCGACGGCAGTTTCAGCGTGGTCAGGAAAGGCTCGGGTGACAGTCGGTCAACCCTGGCGGATGTCACGACGCCTGGGCCGCGCGAAGTGCAGGTGTAGCCGCATTCGTAGCAAGTACCCTGTGCTGACGTACATGACTGTCTGATTGAAAGCACAGCCACCAATCTCATTGACATCGGCCGGATTGACGCCACCTATATTCTGTCAAAACTTCAACAAAGCGCTGAAGAAAAAATTGTACATGCCGATGAGCTTGTAGAGCAGCTTTGCTCTTCATTCATCGGATTACTGACATGTTCAACAAGAGGCTGAAGCAGGAGCTGGCGGAGTTGCGTGAAGACGTCGCGACCAACCGACAGATCAAGGAATCGTTGTACAGGGAGATGATGGTGCTGGAAGTCGATCCACAGGGCCGCGTTCAGCACGCCAACGCGCTTTTCCTTGGCGAGATGGGCTTTCGCCTCGACGATATAGTTGGTCGCTCGATCGACAGCTTCTTTTCCGATGAATTTCGAAAAGAGCCCAACTACACCAGCCTCAAGGCGGCCATGCAGCGCGGCGAACACCTGAGCGGTGCCTTCCGCATGCTGCAGGCTGGGGGCGAAGAAGCCTGGCTGCGTTCGATCTGGCAGCCCATCAAGGCATCGGACGGCTCGCTGCATCACTTCACCCTGTGCGCCAACAACCTGACTCGCACCATTGCCACATCCCGTGAGCACGAGTGCATCATCAGTGCGCTCAAACGATCTACGGCCGTGATCGAGTTCGATCTGACCGGGCATGTCATTACCGCCAACGAACAATTTCTCAACGGCATGGGCTATCGGCTGGAACAGATCCGAGGCAAACACCATCGGATGTTCTGCGAGCGAGAAGAATTCGATTCAGCCGCCTATCGAGACTTCTGGGCACGCCTGAACCGCGGCGAGTTCGTCGTCGATCGCTTTAAACGCATCGACGCGCATGGCCAGGTCGTTTGGCTGGAAGCGTCATACAACCCTGTACATGATGCGTACGGAAAGCTGTACAAGGTGATCAAGTTCGCCACCGTTATCACCGATCAGGTCAATCGCGAGCTGGCCGTCTCCGAGGCCGCAACGATCGCTTACGACACATCACACCAGACGGATCTGAGTGCGCAGCGAGGCGCTGCTGTCGTACAGGAAACGGTGGGCGTCATGCGCAAGATAGCGTCGCAGATGCAGGAGGCTTCGGATGGAATCGAGGCGCTCGACAAGCAATCGCAGCTAATCAGCGCAATCCTGAAAACCATCAGTGACATCGCCGATCAGACCAACCTGCTCGCGCTCAACGCGGCGATCGAAGCAGCTCGGGCTGGCGATCAGGGGCGCGGGTTCGCGGTCGTGGCGGATGAAGTGCGTCAGCTCGCAGCGCGAACCAGCAAAGCGGCTGGAGAGATCGTTGGTGTTGTCAGCAAGAACCAGGACCTGGCACAGGCGGCTGTACAAAGCATGTCGGCCAGCCGCAGTCAGGCCGAAAGCGGCCTTGATCTCGCCAATCAGGCCGGCTCTGTGATCGTCGAGATTCAAGACGGCGCTAAGCGGGTAGTCAGCGCGGTGGGCCAGTTTGCCAGCCAGCTGAAAAACTAGAAATGCAGGGCGTAGGTCATCGGATCAACGCCCCTGCCACAACTGCGGGACCGTGCAACGTGCTCGGTCCTAACGCTCTGAGGCGGTCCCGTACACATGCGCCCAACACCATCCATCCGCCTCGAGCAGCGCGGTTAACGAGGCACACCGTTTTTTCGCTTGTGTAATCTCTTCTTCGCCCAATTCGTCACGCGCCTTGAACGGAATTTGCGCGAGGTTTAAGGGAGCGAGATCTACCTCGAGCGTCTCGGTGCCCGAAGGCGCTCCGCCCAGATAGTTGGCGCATTGCATGTCGAGATGTTGATCAAGCGCTGTGTCTAGCATCCGGCGTTTGAGCCTGTCTTGAGGTACGGCTTCGGATACATGATCGAGCAACCTCAGCACTTCGGCGAGTGTGGCAACCGCAGGGATGACATTCTTACTGGCATGCTGGTTGTGAAAGCACCGAATCACGGGGTAGGCGTGATGGTTCAGGGTGTGCTCCACCAACATCTGCCGGATGTCGCTGGCGTTGTCATAGAAGCGCGAAAAATCCGAGCCGTTCCAGCTATTGACCAGTATCTCCTGGGGCGTCCTCCCCATACTTGTGATGAGCAAGCTCAGCTGATTCTGCAGGCTGACAGCCGACAACACCGGAACGACGTAGGTGATCGCGGCCGTGATGAAGGTCAATCCGCAGAAGGCTGCGGCACTGGTCATTATCCGCCATCCATCGCTGGACGCCGAGAAGTCCCCGACGCCTAACGTCGACAGTGTGAAACCCGCGTAATAGAGCGTCTCCCACCCATTTGCGGCGACTTTGGTGCTGTCATTCACGATTGCACCCGGATCCGAAACAAGCATCAAGAAAAGGCTGAGCCACAGACAGGCGATCCACACCAGCAACACCAGGAGCAGCACACACTGGCCGGCATATTCGAGCAACTTGGATTCCCCTCGTCGCCCGGCTGCGGCAAAGAAACACCGCCATACACTCCGGGACACCATATTCGTGATGGTCCCGCCACCTCGCGTCGACAGCGTGGTTTTGGTGATATCAGTCGCCGTAATCAGAAAAAGCAGAATTCCCAAAACAAGAAAAACCATAGAGCTGCCGTATGACTCCCACCGTTCTACATCCCCTGGAGTGTATGAAGGACCCCAGCCGGGATTAGTTCACAACGGTGGTGACAGCACGAAAAAACAGGCAGAGCGACACTCCGTTTCATGCATGTCTGGACATCGCTATCAGCTGTCTTCGGCGTGGCGGGCGAAACCGGGTCATGGCATGACCGAGACGATCGGATCCGCTGTCAGTGCCCTACCACGACCTCGCTGATCTGACGGACCGGGGTCAGGTCGGTGTAGTTGGCGATGTCAGCAACGATCTCCTCGGCGTGGGGCCCGATACCGGCCTGGAAAGCTTCTACCGACTCGCTGAAGATGTGGCACATCGCGATAAAGGGTGCAGGTTCGTCAGGCGTGCGGCCGGAGATCGCCTTGTCGACGGTGTAGTACAGACACGCATCGCCCATGCGGGCCTTGAGCAGCGGCAGGTGCTTGTCCCGGTAATAATCGTGGTCGAATCGCGCGCCTGGGGTGTTGGGATACATCACGCTGACTTTGATCATGCTGCATGTTCCTCGGTTGAAAGCGACCCGCACAGCGCGAATCGCTGGATGATTCACAGCTTAGACAAGGCGCGGCTGGCCTGGGCCCACGTCGCGTCTGGCGCAGGTGCGTTAGCCACAACGACCCAGCCACGGGACGCCTCGCGCAAAGCGGCCAGGGCAGCCGTCAGGTCGTGCCGATGAAGCCCGCGCATAGCGGCCGCAACCTTGACCGGCCGGTCCATTACATGCCCCGCCAGGAGACTCTGCCAAGCCTGCTCGGCATGGGTGCGGATGTCGGCTGGGCTTGCAACGTGGCGGTCGCCGGCCTGCTGAGCAGCGCATTGGACCGCCTCTACAGGTTGCTTGGCCAGCTTTTCTGAAGCAGCCAGCAAGAATGACTCGACATGCTCGAGAATCTGCCCTGCCGAAGCGGTTGGAGACTGCACACCGAAGACTACACCGGCGTGCGATCCAAATTGGCAGTAGCGACTGAAGACGGCATATCCCAGTTGCAACTCGCTTCTCAGGCGTTGGAAAAAGTCTGGCTCGATCATCCGTGCCAGCACTCGCCAGGCTGCCTCGCATTCGGCGGTGCGCTCCGGCAAGGGGCAGAACAGCAGCAACGCGGTTTCCGCCCCGTCTGCGCCGCCGCCAACGTAGTGCCACCGCTTGCCGGTTTGTCCAATGTCATCGACAAGCGGAGTAGAGACGGGCGTTCCCGGCCACGCACGGGTCGTCTCGAACAACGGCCCGCTCAATGATTCAGGAAAACCTATAGCCAGCCCGTGCCACTTCGACGACTCCCACAGGCCAGCCAGCATGGCTTGATCCGACTTGGTGCTTTGGCGTTCAACCGAGGGCAGCTGCGCCAGAAGCCGAGGCAAACGTCTGAACAACTGACGAATCAGCATCTCATCACTGCCGAGAGAGGCTTCTTGCTGGGCCAGTGCTTCGCCTTGTATGAATGCCGACCGTGGCGGCTCGCTAAAACGTTGCAGCAGATCGCTGAGAATCGCCGGAATCGCTTCGGCAAACCCTGAAAGGCATAGAGTCCAGGCGCGGCCCATATCCTCGAATCGCAGCATGACCCCCGCTTGTTCGGCAGCCCAGGCGATCGATTTGGAGGCATGGGCCAACGAATGCCAAACGGCTGGCGAAGGCTGACCGTGCATGAACCGCCACTGCAGGAATAACACGCCCAGCCCGTCCGGCTCAGTGGCCCCATGCCAACGTATCGCCGACGGCACACGTGCGGCCTCGTAATGCGAAATGTCAGGCGCCAGCCACGGATTCGGAGTTGGCTGCGCCCAGATCCAGCCCCCCGAATCCGTTTGCTGCGGCGTCTCGGCTTGTAGGCTCAGCGGAAATCCGTTGTTTTCGAGGGCCGGGCGTTCAGTCTTGTCGGTGGTTAGAACCAGAGGACCGGATTCGAGCATCGATCTCGCAAGCACGCCCAGTGCCTGTTCGACCGCAGCTTCGTCACTGTCCGGGCTCCAGGCAACCGGGTCGACCCAATAACGCAGCCGCAGCAATGGCTCTGCGCTGTGCAAGCTTCTTTGACGGACGCGCCGATACTCCTCGCGACACAGCTGCCAATGCGTGCGCTCGGAGAAGAAACGCAACCAGTCGAGCACAGCGCCGACCAGCGTAGCGCGTGCGCCAAGTCCGCGCTCGGTGGGCAGCAGTTCGATGACGGCCACGCCCTGCCCCGCATACCAATACGGGATGCGCAGCCTGACCGACTGGCAAAGTTCGGCCTCCCGCAGTCGCTGGATCAGCCCACCGGGCGCTTCGGAGGCGAGCCAGACGGACAAATAATCCAGCGCAGCCGGAGTAGCATCCGGCAAACCATCCAGAACGAACGCCATCAGCAGGCGCGGGTTGGCGTCAGCGAGGTGCAACCGGAGCCAATCGTTGTTCTTCCAGCGCAACGGTGGCGGCTTCCGCGCCACGTGGGGATTTGCAGCGAGCCCATCATCCATTCGCTCGGCGAGACGCAGCAGCGCGTCACCTTGCACTGGCCCAGCCAATAGCAGTTCGATCTGGCCGGCGTGATAGAAGCACTTGTGGTAGCCAAGCAGGGAGTGCTGAAACGCATCGTCCTCTACCGGCAACGTTTCCCGATTGCCCGCGTGAAAGCCGCTGAACGGGTGGGCTAGGTCAGTGACCTGCCCGAACGCGGCGTCGCATAGTGTTTCGACGTCCTTCGCTCGCGCGAGAAACTCGGCGTGCAGCACCTCGCGTTCACGCTGTTGCGCATCACGATCCAATAACGGATTGGCCAATAGATCGATGAGACGCAGAAAGCCCTCTTCGAACTGACTCGATGGAACTTGAAAGAAAAAATCAGTATGCCGCTCACGGGTCGATGCGTTCACCTGGCCGCCACAACCCTGAACGAAAGGCATCAGGCTCTGGGCCGCGGGAAAGTCTCGGCTACCGAGAAACAGCAGATGCTCAAGGAAGTGGGCAAGCCCAGGGTATGCGCCCGGCGCGTCATGCGAGCCGGCGTGGACTCGCACCAGAGCCGCTGCGTTGACGCCGCGGGGCACTGACAAAAGGCGCACACGCAACCCATTGGTCAAGACCGTTTGCGATGGGCGCTGGACGGGATCGAATGACGAGTGCATCGGCTATGGGTTCCGGCTGAGAAGCACAGAGGATCGCGCCGAACATCGATCAATACAATGCATCGCGCAACAGATGCCAACCCACACCCTGCAAGGCGGGTGTCGTCACGTATCCAGGTGGCCTTCCAGGAACTGGGACAACCGCTGCTGCATGAGCTTGCCGGAATTGCCCAGGCAAGCGATCGGCGATCCGCGCAGTCCATCCTGTGACAAATCGGCCGCTTCACCCGCCATTGCCAACGGGCAGTCCAAGCTCAACGCCAGCTTGGTAAACAGCTTGAGCAACGATGCATTGGGCGGGACGTTGGAATACAGCACCAAGGCGCGTGGGCGAACCTTTTCGCAGACAAGGGTCAACTCATCGAGCGGCTGTCCGACAGGAAGCACGCTGACAACAGCCTGGTCACTGCAAAGCAACAGGCCAGCGACCAACAATTCCAGTTCACGACATTGCCCAGGCACACCCGCCAGCAGTACGCGTTGATCTGACTGACTGCGACCAATTTGCAGCCGCTGCAACACGCGCGCGCGCAAAAAATTATCGAGAAACAGCCACTCGCTGGTCTGACCGAACGCACTCTGGCGCACCAGCAACTGCTGCCACAACGGCAGCAATACGTCCTGAAACACCACAGTCAGCGGATAGGTGGAAAAGATTTGTCCATACACCTGATCGAGTCGATTCTCGTCAAAGCTGCTCACTGCCCGTTGCACCTGACCCTGCCATTCGCCCCATTCGCCCGCAACCGCTTCCTGTTGCTCGGGCGGCGCAGCGGCCTTGGTTGCGGCACTGCGCGACAGAATACTGCCCACCTTGCTGACCGCCACGCCGCGTTCAGTCCAGGCGACAATGCTGCGCACTGACTCGACATCGGCCATGGAATAGAGGCGATGACCACTTTCGGTACGAGTCGGTTGAATCAAACCGTAGCGACGCTCCCAGGCACGCAGCGTGACCGGATTGACGCCAGTCAATCGCGATACCTCACGGATCGGGAAAAGCTCTTCCTGCTTGAGTGACTCGGAAGAAAGCAGCGAAGAGGCACGGGCAAATTCAGTCATGACGCAAGCAGCTCATGCAAAGGGATGGGCGCATTGTAACCCAGCGTCTACAGGCATAGGCTGTACATAAGCTATACAAATCCAGGAATACGCAATGTTTCCGAAACTCCCGCTTACGCTCTACGTCGACGGTGCCTGCCCGCTCTGTGCCCGCGAGGTCATCTGGTTGCGGCGCCATGCCACACCCGATCGTCTGCAGCTTGTGGACATCAGTGCACCTGAGTTCTTCAGCGAAGAGCGCTCGCTGGAACAGCTTCGCGCCAAGCTTCACGCACGCAGTGCCGACGGGCATTGGCTGACGGGACTCGACGCAACCTATTGGAGCTGGCGTGCGGCAGGTCGTGGCCGATGGGCCGCCCCGCTAGGTTGGCGACTATTGAGACCCTTGCTGTTGCTAGCTTACTGGTTGTTCAGCCTCGCCCGCCCTCATCTTGGCTGGCTGCCCCACCCTTCAGGAGTGACCGTTGCGCGGCGCGTTGCAAGCTGAAGTCCTGATCGGTGTTTTCGGACATCCGATCCGTTGCCTGAGCCCAGAACTGCCAAGCGCGCGACTCTGGCGCTTGCTGTCACTGCACCAATCGGTGCAACGCTCCTGGCCGCAGCGTTGACTCGCCTCAAAAGCGTTGTGCGCCCTCTCCAGAACTTGTTCTAGAATGCCGCGAAACGAACAAGAGACAGCCTGATGATCAACGCCAAGTTGCTCCAACTGGTAATCGAAGCCTCCAACGATGGAATCGTGGTAGCCGAGCGAGAAGGCGAGGACAACATCCTCATCTACGCCAACCCTGCATTCCAACGGCTGACGGGCTATGAGGCCGACGAAATCCTCTATCAGGATTGCCGCTTTCTGCAGGCTGGCGACCGCGAACAGCCAGGCCTTGCCGCTATCCGCGAAGCAGTGCAAGCCAACACGCCCTGCCGTCAGATTATCCGTAACTACCGCAAGGACGGCAGCGCCTTCTGGAACGAGCTATCGATCACACCGGTATTCAATGAAGGTGATCAGCTCACGTACTTCATCGGTATCCAGAAAGACGTCACCCCCGAAGTCGAAGCCAAGCAGCGTGTTCAGGAGCTGGAAGCCGAAGTCCAGCAATTGCGGAAGCAGCTCGCCGCGCTCCAAGGCTAACCAGGCTCTGGATAACGCGCTTCGGTCATCTGCACTTCAAGACTGATCACATACAGCCGATACGCCTGGCATGTCGCGTCTGCTTCGGGATGCCTGCGACTGGCCAATGCATCCCGACGCTGTACGTCGTACTATTGCGGACAATAGCCATTCGCCACTAAATTCCCGCCAACCTGGACGGTGGCTGAATCCGGATCGCCGCTTTGATCTCCTATGCTTTTTTTGAAAACGCAACGGCCCTCCTTGCGCTTTGCTGGCGCGGCGCTGGGCTCAGCCTGGAGGTAATTGCAGAGGGCGTCGAGACGGAGGCACAGCGTTCGCTGCTGTGGCCAACGGCTGCGACATGTTCCAGGGATACCTGTTCAACCGCCCGGTGCCGCTGGAAGAGTTCGAAGCGTTGGAGTTTGAAGCCGTCGTGGCGTGAGGGATGCACCTTCCATCCCTCAGGCGTTCAATGGCTTACAGGGCTAGCGGGGCCCGGCGGCATAGTGCGACAAGTGCCTCTACCCACTGTTCATGGGTGTTCAGGCAAGGGATCAGCTGCAAATCTTCGCCGCCTGCCTCAATGAATTGCTCGCGGCCTCGGTCGCCGATCTCTTCCAATGTTTCAATGCAGTCCGAAACGAACGCCGGGCACATCACCAGCAATTTCTTCACGCCTCTAGCCGCCAACTCTTCCAGATGGGCCTCGGTATAGGGCTCGATCCACTTCGCTCGCCCCAGCCGCGACTGGAAAGACACCGACCATTGATCCGATCGTAAACCGGCACGCTCAGCGAACGCAGCCGCACTCTGGATGCACTGCGCGCGATAGCAGCTGGCAAGTACGGCTCCTTCGGCGCGTTGACAGCAATCGTCAGTCTTGAGGCAGTGCGCGCCGGTTGGGTCCGTTTTGTGAAGATGCCGCTCAGGTAATCCGTGGAAGCTCAGCAACAGGTGATCAAAGGGCTGCTGCAGATGCGGTCTGGCACTTGCCACCAGCGCATCAAGGTATTCCGGCTGATCATAGAATGGCTGCAGGACCGACAGCTGAATATCAAGGCTACGCTCTCGGATTACCCGACGAGCCTCTTCGACTGCCGTGGTCGTAGTGCTGTCAGCGAACTGCGGATACAACGGAGCGAACGTAACCTGGCTGATGCCCTGCCCCGCCAGCTTCAGCAACGAGCGCTCAATGGACATGTCGCCATAACGCATGGCCAGCTCAACCGGGCCATCCTTCCAATACGGCCGAATCGCGTCAGCCAGGCGCTGGCTGAGCACCACGAGTGGCGAACCCTCAGGCCACCAGATGGACGCGTAAGCATGCGCGGACTGTTCCGGCCGTTTGATCAGAATTAGCGAAACCAGCAATCGGCGAATGGGCCAAGGCAGGTCGATGACGTAAGGATCCATCAGAAACTGGTTAAGGTAGCGGCGCACGTCAGCCACTTCGGTGGACGCCGGGGACCCTAGATTAACCAACAACAACGCCTGCTCTGACATGCACATTTCCAACTACTGATTTAATGGATCGCGCCACAGCCCGCGGGTCGGCAGCGCTATTTTCACACAGCGGTTACGCGTTGCGCAGGTCCGCAAGTGCCGCATCCAGCGTCTCGAAACGAAACTGGAAGCCGGCGGCCTGCAATCGCAGCGGCAGCGCTCTTTGCCCTCCGAGGATCAACCCCGATAGCTCACCCAGTCCGATCTTCAAGGCCGCCGCAGGTACCGGCAAGACCGCAGAGCGACCCAGACTCGCGGCGAAAGCCTTGGCAAAATCCGCGTTGCGCACCGGCTGCGGTGCGCAGCCATTGTAGGGGCCGGAAGCGGCCGGATGCTGTAACAGAAAATCTATCAGCCTGATCTGATCACTGATGTGAACCCAGGGCATCCACTGACGGCCGTTACCCTGCCGACCGCCCAGGCCAAGCGCGAACAGCGGTCTCAGCCGCTGCAGAAAGCCGCCGCGACGCGCCAGTACCAGACCGGTTCGGACCAGGACGACACGGATGCCGCACGTCTCTGCCCGCAAGGCGCTGTCTTCCCAGGCGCTGCACAGTTGGCTGGCGAAATCGTCGGTAATTGCGCTGTCGTCCTCGGTCAGCTCGCGCTCACCGCCGTCGCCATAGCACCCAACAGCCGAGCCGGATATCAACAGTGCCGGCTTCTGTAGCCGCATCGAAAGCCACTCGACCAACTGATCAGTCAACACGATTCGACTGTCCCACAAGGCTAAACGGCGGGATGTGGTCCAGGGCCTATCGGCAATAGGCGCGCCGGCCAGGTTGATAACCGCGTCCAGAGGGACCTGATCCATCTCACCGAGCGCACCAATGCCGGTTACCGCTTCGCCACAAATCTTGGCTACCCGCTCCGGTGTTCGACTCCAGACCCAGATTCGATGGCCCTGTTCAAGCCAATGCTTGCACAGCGCACGACCGATCAATCCGGTGCCTCCCGTCAGCAATATGTTCATTGCAGCATCCTCATTACAGCCCAGTGCTACCACGCCACGATCGATGAGACGACGAGATTGACGTTGCGTTTATACAGCCAACGCATCTTGTATAAATTTGTAACGCAAGCGTAGGCTATGTACAAGTTTTAACCCACTTGTGTTCCATCGCTTAGCTGAGGCTCGTTCCCGCCATGAATCGGTTCAATCCAGATAAGCTGCTGCTCTCCAAGTGGACAGCGACCCGACCGCAACGCAAGGAAAAACATTTCCTGGTAACCGAGCTGCTGCGGGACGAACACGACGTTTCATAGTAAGTGGAGCTACAGGCCGTGCACAGCCGGCGAAGCATTCAGGTTGACTGGCGCACCTTGCGCGACGACGAGCAATGGCTGTTCGGCTGACGCTGACGGCGCGGCGCGCTTTCGCATGACGGTTAAGCGTCAAACGGCTTTGGCTAATTCTTATACGCGTATTATTGACTTGTACAAGTAATTACCTATCATGGCCTCATATTGTACAGACATCACTCGCTGTACAAGTAGCAATGAGGCCGATGCCATGCCCAATACTTCTCGTCGCCCTATCAAAGTTGGTATCAGTGCGTGCCTGCTCGGCACTCCCGTGCGGTTCAATGGGGGTCACAAGGAATCACGGCTGTGCAGCGAAACGCTCGCCAGACATTTCGAATTTGTGCCGGTCTGTCCCGAGGTGGCTATCGGCCTGGGTACACCGCGTGAACCCATCAGGCTGATAGGAGACCCCAATAGCCCTCGAGCAGTCGGGACGGTGCACCCCGAACTGGACGTAAGCGAGGCATTGACCGCCTATGGCAAGCAGATAGCGGATGAGCTGCAGGAAATCAGCGGCTACATCCTGATGCAGAAGTCGCCGTCATGCGGCATGGAGCGGGTCAAGGTTTACCAGGCCAACGGACATCCCATTGAGGGCGGTGGCTCCGGCCTGTTCGCGCACGCTCTGATGGCGGCACGCCCGGATCTTCCGGTCGAAGAAGACGGCCGACTCAACGACCCAGTGCTGCGCGAAAACTTCCTTACTCGAATTTTTGCTTATGCCGAGTGGCAACGTTTGCTCGAAGCTGGCCTTACCCGAAAGGCGTTGGTCGAGTATCACTCGCGTCATAAGTACCAGCTGATGGCAACTAATCCGGAGCAGTACAAGGCGCTGGGCCGCATGGTCGCAACGGTTGGGATAAAGCCCCTGGATGAGTTCGCTCCTGCGTACTTCAGTCAGTTAATGGCAGCGCTGAAGAAAACTGCATCGCGCGGCACGCACACCAACGTGCTTCAGCACCTGAGCGGTTACCTGAAGAACGACCTATGCGGTGAAGACAAGCAAGAGCTGCAACGCGTCATCGGCCAGTATCGCGAAGGGATCGTTCCCCTCGTCGTGCCGATGACGTTGCTCAAGCATCACTTTCGGCGGCATCCAGATCGCTACGTAGCCAGCCAGGTATACCTGCAGCCTCACCCTGAAGATTTAAGCCTGCGGAACGCCATCTGAACATGACTCGAATTTTCGATGATGAGATTGACGCACCGCTCGCCGAGGGCTGGTTTCCAATCCGGGAAGTGGCGCGTTTGACTGGAGTGAACCCGGTGACGCTTCGTGCATGGGAGCGGCGTTACGGTTTGATCGTCCCGCGACGAACGCCCAAGGGCCATAGGCTTTATGACGAGAGCCATGTCAAAAGGATCCTGGACATTCTCGGTTGGCTCAATCGCGGCGTCGCAATCAGCCAGGCGAAGCAACTGCTGGACGCACGAAAGACGATCGATCTATCCGAGCATAACCAGTGGGGCGGTCTGCACGAACAAATGCTGCGGGCAGTTGCAGACCTATCTGACCGTCAGCTCGATGACCACTTCAATCGCGCCCTTTCGCTGTACCCGCCATTGACGCTGAGTAAGCACCTGTTGCTTCCACTGCTCCTGGAACTCGAGCAACGCTGGGCCAATCGATCCGGTGCGGAGCTCGAACGCGGCCTGTTCAACTCATGGCTGCGCACGAAGCTCGGTACGCGCATCTATCACAATAATCGTCAGCACAACGGGGCTCCGTACCTGATGATGCCCTTGGGCGAGCAGCATTTCGAATCCGGACTCTGGCTCAGCGCATGGCTGGTATCCAGCACCGGCTGCCCGGTCGAAGTGATCGAGCGGTCGGTGCCGCTGACCGACGTGCCGCTGGCCTTGGAAAAGATCAATCCTCGCGGCCTGCTGCTGTATGCCAGCCAGTCGCTGGATAGCGGTTACCTCAAGCGACAGCTGCCACGTCTAGCAACACCGCACGACCCGGCCCTGATATTGGCGGGGCCCGCCGCGAGCATTCACGAAGCGGAGCTACGGAACGTGCCCGGCCTGACTCTCGCCGTTGATCCAATTGCCGTACTTGAAACGTTACGGATGGGTTCACAGCTCGACGATCCCAAAGGCTACCTGGAATGAATCAGCTTTTCTGGCTACGCACCGACCTGCGCGTCAGTGATAACACCGCATTGACTGCTGCAATGAATGCCGGTCCAACGGTTGCGCTATACCTCATCACGCCAAACCAGTGGTTCGCTCACAACGATGCGCCATGCAAGGTCGACTTTTGGCTTCGCAATCTAGCAGAGCTGTCGGTACGCCTTTCCGAGCTGAACGTGCCGCTGCTGATCCGTCACGTTGGGGTCTGGCAAGCCGTGCCCGAGGTGATCGCTTCGCTCTGCAGGGCGCATGATATCGACACCGTTCACGTCAACGACGAATACGGCGTGAACGAGCAACGCCGCGACGAAGCAGTGGCCCAAGCACTGGCGAAAACGCGCACGACGATGCGCCGTCACCTCGATCAGGTGTTATTCGCGCCGGGCTCGATAACGACCTTGTCAGGTGGCTACTTCAAGGTCTTCAGCCAGTTTCGAAAGGTCTGTCATTCCCGCCTAGCCTACTCGCTTCCGCCGTGCCTGCCTGTTCCTGATCGCCAGCCTTCGCTACCGATCGTCAGCGACCCGGTGCCTGGATCAGTCGATGGCTTTGCCCAGCCCAGCGACTACCTGCGTTCGTTGTGGCCAGCCGGGGAGGACTTTGCTCAACTCCGTCTAGCGCACTTCGCTGAAGATGACCTGGCAGACTATCAACAGCGTCGCGATTTCCCTGCCGAGCCCGGTACGAGCCAGATCGCAGCCTATCTGGCCGCAGGCGTCGTTTCCCCTCGGCAATGCCTGCACGCCGCCTTGAGAGCAAACCGGGGTGAGTTTGAAAGCGGCAATCCAGGCGCGGTGACCTGGATCAACGAGCTACTGTGGCGCGAGTTCTACAAGCATGTGCTGGTGGGCTACCCCCATGTTTCGATGGGCCGTGGCTTTCGAAAAGAGACTGATGCCCTGCCCTGGCGACATGCGCCGGACGAGCTGGCCGCCTGGCAGGAAGGACGTACCGGTTTACCGATCATCGACGCTGCGATGCGACAGTTGCTGGCCACCGGCTGGATGCATAATAGGCTTCGCATGATCGTCGCCATGTTCCTGAGCAAGAACCTACTGATCGATTGGCGGGAAGGTGAACGCTGGTTCATGCAACACCTGATCGATGGTGATCTTGCCGCCAACAATGGCGGTTGGCAGTGGAGCGCTTCGACGGGTACAGACTCGGTGCCCTACTTCCGGCTATTCAACCCCTACAGCCAGTCTAAGAGATTCGACCCGGACGGCCGCTTCCTCCGCCGTTGGCTGCCTGAACTCGCCGAGCTGGACAAGCGCAGCATCCACAACCCGGCAAAACTGGACGGGTTATTCACCAGCATCGACTACCCCTCCCCAATCGTCGACATCCCCATGAGTCGAGACCGGGCACTCTCCGCGTTCAGAGAGCTGGGGTAACAACCGTGAGCTGACTGCTTTCGAGAGCGGCTTTCGCCAATCGGCCCCGGCAAGATTCGCCGGGCTGAGCGGAATGTCCGGGGGGACCGATGAGCGGACTGAGTTCCGGTTGTAAACCAGCCGATATAGCGATGTGCACCCGAGCACTTCCGAGAGACGTAAAATGAACAGCACGACTTTTACCATGCAAGACCATTATCGCAAGGCCGATCGAATCATGCTCGGCGTGCTGTGGTTTCTCTTCGTGTACTCGCTCGGCTTGGCAGCGATGAGCGGCACCTGGGCACAGGCCATCGTCATAGGTGGCTGTACGGCAATCGCAATGACCGCTCTCAACGCGCTGATAGGAGGCCAGCGATTGATGCGTTGCCTCATTGGCGCTGCGTTCATGGTCATGTCAGCGCTGCACATCAACCAGGAGCACGGCATGTTGGAGATGCATTTCGGCATATTCGCCTTGCTAGCGTTTCTGGTTTGCTACCGGGACTGGCTACCCATCGTCGTGGCTGCGGTGACGATCGCAGTTCATCACCTCGCTTTTTTTGCGCTACAGCAACAGGGCGCAAGCGTGTTTGTCGTGCCAAATGGAACCTGGAGTGAAGTGTTTTTGCATGCGTTCTACGTAGTGCTTGAGAGTGTCATTCTTGTTTATCTGGC
This sequence comes from Stutzerimonas stutzeri, assembly GCF_051028275.1. Lineage (GTDB taxonomy): Bacteria > Pseudomonadota > Gammaproteobacteria > Pseudomonadales > Pseudomonadaceae > Stutzerimonas > Stutzerimonas stutzeri_AS. The sequence continues at coordinate 2,100,311 of NZ_CP069269.1, read as the reverse complement.
AGTGCGCGCCAATGCCGAAGCCCGCGAAGGCGAAGCGCTGCTCAGCGCCGCCGCCGAGATTACCCGCAACCCTGAACGTATCGACCTGCACCAGCGCTCCGCCGTCAGTGGGCCTGTCGGTGAGCGGTTCAACCATCTGCTCGATCAACTATCCGAACTAGTCAGCGCCGTGGTAACTGATGCGCGCGGCCTTGGCGGCACGGCTGGCAGCCTGAGCGCTGCGACCCGGAAAATGCGCGACGGTGCCGATCTGCAACTGGGCAAAACCGCACAGATGGTCGATGCAATGCAGCAAATGTCTGCTGCTATCGAAGAAGTCGCTGGCCATGCTGATCGGGCCTCATTGGCAGCACAAGCCGCAAACGCAAAGGCCGGACAGGGCCGGCAGTCGATGGTAACCAGCCGCGAGGAGATTGCCCAACTCGCGCAGCGCATCGACGGGACCGACGAGGTCATGCAAGACCTAGCCGTCCAGTCCGAGCAGATCGGCCGAGTACTCGAGGTGATTCGCAGCATCGCAGAACAGACCAACCTGCTTGCCCTGAACGCCGCCATCGAGGCCGCTCGGGCCGGCGAACAGGGTCGGGGCTTCGCGGTGGTTGCCGATGAGGTACGTAACCTCGCGCAGAAAACGGCGACCTCCACACGCGAGATCCAAGAGATCATCACGAGTCTGCAGCACAGCAGCCGAAAGGCGGCCGAATCGATGCAGGACAGCCGACAGAGCGCGACCCGCTGCGTCGATGACAGCCAGCAAACCACGCTGCTGCTGGAATCCATGGCGCAGGAGATCGAAGCCATCAGTCACATGAACGAGCTGATCGCTGCGGCGACTCGCCAGCAGACCGAGGTTTCTGCGGATATAGCCAGTCACTTGCAAAGCGTTCAGCAGATCGCGGAACAGAACGCCGTTGAGGCCAGCCAGCTGGAGCATGACAGTGTCGGGCTGAGCGCATTGGCCTCACGTCTGGGCACACTCAGCGGTCGGTTCGCCGTCAGTCGATAGCTGTGCGCAGCACTTCGGTTGTGCGCCGGATCAGCAACCGGCTTATCACCCCTCTGGACGTTGCGTACCGTCCGACACATTAGCCGTCCGAAGGCGTTCAAACGTCAGGGTGCGCCCGGGAGAATCAAAGTTGGCGATGCTTACCTGGTCGCGCCCACCACGCTTTGCAACATACAAGCGACAGTCAGCAATGTTTATCAACCGTGCAGCCGTCTCGCCTATACCTGCGGTCATCGCTAACGCTTGATCACCTGCGAGCGTGGCGATACCGATGCTCGCCGTGATCTGCTGAGTGGGTGCACCTACGTGAACGATGGCTTCATCTTTCAACCGCGCACGCAAGCGAGCCGCTACACGCTCTGCTGCGTTGCCGTCAGCGTTGGGAAGGATGACAGCAAACTCTTCGCCCCCGTATCGACTTGCCAGGTCGCCCGGACGGAACACTCCGTCACCTAGCAGGCGGGCAAGGGTACGGAGGCACTCGTCGCCCGCCTGATGGCCGTAGTGGTCGTTGTAAAGTTTGAAAAAATCGATATCCAGCAGCATCAACGACAACGGCTCGCCGCTGCGCATGCTTCGCGCAACTTCGGCCATCAACGTCTTGTCGAAACGGCGGCGGTTCAACAAGCCTGTCAGGTGATCGGTGTCAGCCATTTCGCTCAAGCACGCGTTGGCATCTGCCATCCGCTGGTTAGCCTCTGCCAACTCCTGGCGCAGCCGGTATTGTTCGGTGACGTCCGTGATGGCGAGCGTCATTCCGACAAGCTGGTCAACATCATGATCGCGCACCGCCTGGATCGCGATCTGGTAGTTGCGACCGCTCAACGCCAGCGCAAGATCGCCGATTGCCTGGCCGGCCTCCAGTCGCATAAACGCACTCGGCACATCCAGCTGGTCAGGGGATAGATAATCAGCCACTGCCCGCTTGGCTAGCGTCATGCCATCAACACCCAACAAGCGAGTAAGCGCATGATTGGCATTAACGAAGCGCCCTTCTCTATCGACCAGCCCGAGCGCTACCGGCGCAGCGGCATACAGCGCTTCGAGCTGGACGATCCGCGGACTTAACGAACCTATCGCGGGCGTGATGTCTCGATCTATCCCACGATAACCCCGCAGACTGCCATCTTCGGCAAACAGCGGTATCCCGCTGGTTTCCAACACCACCAACCGACCATCGGCCCGCAAGTTACGGTTGATCAAACCGGCGAATGGCCGCTGTTGCGCCACGATCTCGGCGAACGCCTGCCCCACGCGCTCGGCTTCTTTAGCAGGCATGAAATCGAACGGCGTCCGACCGAGCACCTCGGATGGCGGATAACCCAGCATCTGCAGGCTATGTTCGGAACAGAATGTGTAGCGGCCTTGGGCGTCCACCTCCCAGAGCCAGTCACTGTTGTGCGCAATGATTTCCTGGAGGCGCTTGATTTCGCGCTGATAGGCCTCAGGCGTGGCGTCGTGACTGGTCATCCTGGACTCGCCGGCTTGACTGATGGTGGGTGCGGAGGCGGACTTTAGTGTAGCGAGCGCACCTAAGCAATGTGATGCAGATCACCGCTTATCGCATCGCATCGCATCGTTAGGAAAGCTTCTGCCGCGGTTTTACTGAACGTTGATGCGTCGGCTCTGGACTATAGATACTCAGCGCGACGAAAACATGACTGCTGACGGGTATTCAGGTGCGGTCGAATGCCGCTGACCCCTTGTCTGCTCAGGTCCGTAAAGGAGTAACTGATGATCCCAGCCGCATTGATCGATGCGTTGCGCAGCGCCCAGCACGTCATGGTCTTCTCAGGTGCAGGCGTGTCCGCGGAAAGCGGGATTCCCACGTTTCGCGACTCGCTCACTGGGTTGTGGGAGCGCTTCGACGCGGCGTCGCTGGCGACACCCGAAGCCTTTCGGGCCGACCCTGCGCTGGTCTGGGGATGGTACGAGTGGCGGCGCATGAACGTGTTGCAGGCCCAGCCGAACCCTGCGCATTTCGCTATTGCCGAATTGGCCCGCCACGCCCCCCGCCTCACACTCGTCACTCAGAATGTCGACGATCTGCATGAGCGTGCCGGCAGCAATGGCGTCATACACCTGCATGGCAGTCTCCATCAGCCTCGCTGTTTCAACTGCGGCAAGCGTCCGGCCGCTCCGCTGGGAATGCCAAGCGAGCCCGAGGGCGGACGCCGCCTGGAGCCGCCTCGCTGCGACGCCTGTGGCGGAAGCTTGCGCCCAGGCGTCGTCTGGTTCGGCGAAAGCTTACCGGCCGAAGCACTGACCACTGCCTTCGCGGCCGCAGAGTCCTGCGATCTGCTCATCTCGGTCGGCACCTCAGGGATGGTCTATCCCGCCGCCGAGGTGCCCGGCCTCGCCTGGCGTGCAGGTGCAATCGTCGTTCACGTCAACCCTCAGCCTCAAACCGGTCACAACGATCGGGAGTTCGCTTTGGCAGGACTTGCCGGAGAGCAGCTTCCGGCGCTGATCGCACAAACCTTTGGCCAGCGCTAAGCGCAGAGGCGATGCATGAGCATCCGCCTACAAGCCGACCGATCCGATGAATTGCTGCAGCTCAGCCGTCCGTGGATTGGCGAACAGCTCACGCGAGTCACCCACCTCATGGACTTTGCCTTGATGCATGAATACCAGCTTGCTGCCCACTTCGCGGGCGAAGCGCATCTCGTGAGTAACCATTACCAACGTCATGCCTTCGCTCGCCAGCTGCTTCACCACGGCCAGCACCTCGTTGACCAGTTCGGGATCCAGCGCCGAGGTAATTTCGTCGCACAGCAGTACCTTGGGCGACATTGCCAGCGCACGGGCAATCGCCACGCGCTGCTGCTGGCCACCCGACAGCCGCTCGGGATAGGCATCGAACTTCTCCGCCAGCCCAACCTTGTCCAGCATCTGCCGCGCCAGTCGTTCAGCGTCGGCATGGGGCAGCTTTTTCACCACTTTCACCGCCAGCATCACGTTCTCGCCAGCCGTTAAATGAGGGAAGAGGTTGAATTGCTGGAACACCATGCCGATTTTCTGCCGCAGGCTGCGCAAGTCAGCGCGAGTGGCGTCCACGTATTCTCCATCGACTTCAATGACGCCATCATTGATCGTCTCCAGCCCGTTCAGCGTGCGAAGCAAGGTACTTTTGCCCGAGCCGCTGCGCCCGATGATCGCCACCACCTCCCCCTCCTTGATGCTAAGATCGACGCCCTTGAGAACATGGTTCTCGCCGTAGTACTTGTGCAGCGCCGATACGTTAAGCAGTGACATTCAGCCTCCTTTCCAGGTAGTACGCCGCGCGGGACAGCGGATAGCAGAGTGCGAAGTAGCCGAGCGCAACCAGGCCGTAGACCATGAAGGGCTCGAAGGTGGCATTAGCCAGCATGCCGCCGGTCTTGGTGAGCTCGGTGAAACCGATGATCGAGGTGACCGCCGTGCCTTTCACCACCTGCACCGAAAAGCCCACCGTGGGCGCCACCGCAATCCTCAATGCCTGCGGCAGCACGACGTAGCGCAACGTCTCCAGTCGGGTCATCGCCAGACATTCGGAGGCTTCCCACTGGCCGCGCGAGACTGACTCGACGCAACCACGCCAGATCTCCGCAAGAAAGGCACTGGTGAACAACGTCAATGCTGCCGCGGCAGCGAGCCAGGCGGATACCTCTGTCCCCAGCAAGGCAACGCCAAAGAACACGATGAACAGTTGCATCAACAGCGGTGTGCCCTGAAACAGTTCGATGTAGCTGTAGGACAGAATGCGCAGCCAGCGCACCGGCGCGATCCGCGCCAGCATCACCAGCAACCCGACCACGCCGCCACAGATGAATGCAACCAGCGACAGTGCCAACGTCCATTGCAAGCCGGTCAGCAAGTTGCGTGCAATATCCCAGAAGGTGAACTCCATCAGCGCGCCCCCACGACATAACGTCGGCCGACCCAACCCAGCAGCTGCCGGATCAGGATGGCCATCGCCAGATACAGCACGGTGGTCGCCAGATAGGTTTCGAACGCACGAAAATTACGTGACTGGATGAAATTCGCAGCGAAGGTCAGCTCTTCGGTGGAAATCTGCGAACAGACCGCCGACCCGAGCATAACGATGATGATCTGGCTCGACAGAGCCGGCCAGACCTTAGCCAAGGCCGGGCGCAACACCACATGGCGAAAGATCTCCATCCGGGTCATGGCTAGCGCCGACGCCGCCTCGATCTGTCCGGGAGGGACTGCCTGTACGCCGGCCCGAATGATCTCGGTTGAATAAGCGCCCAGGTTGATCACCATCGCCAGCACGGCGGCTTCCCATTCATTCAATCGCAAACCAAGCGCGGGGAGCCCGAAAAAAATGAAAAACAGCTGAACAATGAAGGGGGTATTACGAATCAGCTCGACGTACAGGCCGAACAGGTAGTTGAGCGGCCGAATCCGCCAGGCGCGCACCAACGCGCCTGCGATGCCCAGCCCAACCCCTAGCAGAGTGCCGATGGCGGTCAATCCAAGGGTAAACGTCGCGCCTTGTAACAGCACGTCGGTGTTCGCCAGCACCGGACCGAAATCCATCTGATAGGCCATGATCGATCTCCAGATCCAACGGTGCTCTTACAGGTCCGCCGGCAGGGGTTGTTTGAGCCACTTCTCGCTGATGTCACTCAGGCTGCCGTCCTGTTTGGCCGCCGCGATGATCTCATTGACCTTCTTCAGCAAGGCCGGCTGGTCCTTGTTCAGCCCGACATAGGTCGGCGAGTTCTTCAGATTCAGCTTCATGACGGGCAGACGCTTCGGGTTGCGCTCGGCAATCGCTGCCATGACCACGTTGCCAGTGGCGATCAGATCGACCTGGCCAGATAAATAAGCGGCAATGGTCGAGTTGTTGTCTTCGAAACGTTTGAGCGTGGCGCCTTTAGGCGCTACCGCACTGAGCTCGATGTCTTCAACGGAGCCACGAGTGATACTGATGGTCTTTCCATCCAGATCATCAAGGCTCGTCACCTGGGCTTCTTCTGGCCCGAACACACCCAGGTAGAACGGGGCATAGGCATCGGAGAAATCGATTACCTGCTCACGCTCGGGATTCTTGCCGAGGCTCGACACCACCAGATCGACCTTACCCGTGGTCAGGAATGGAATGCGGTTGGTGCTGTTGACGGCAGTCAATTCGAGTTTGACGTCCATCTTGTCGGCCAACAGTTGGGCGGTATCGATATCCAGGCCACGCGGCTGCATGTCTGGTCCGACCGAGCCGAACGGCGGAAAATCTTGAGGCACCGCCACTTTCAGCACGCCTCGCTTGGTGATGTCTTCCAGGCCGTCTGCGATGGCGGTGCCGCTGGTCAGTGTGATGCCCAGGCACAGGGCGGTAAGCAATGAGCGAGTCGAGTTGAGCATGATGAAACTCCGATGGATGGAAGACGGCATCGGCTTTGCACGCGTCATGCCAGCAGCGCGCCACGTATCTGTATAGGGACCGGAACGCACCACCTGGTACGACTGGTCTGAACAGTCGCCTCGTTGAAGGACCGGGTTTTGCTCGCCGCTGGTGCGCTTTCGGGGCGCCATGCTTCGTAGCAATGCATGGCCCTTTCGCTCACACATCGACAATGGTCTTTAAACGGAGCCTCATGCAGCCGATCAATCGAGCAGTGCCGGAACATGCGTTAGCCTCGATCCGCCAACTGATTGAGGACGATGCCTACCAACCTGGGGATGCCCTGCCGTCGCAGCGGGAGCTGGCTGAGCGATTCGGTGTCAGCCGCGCCTCGTTGCGTGAAGCGCTTTCATCGCTTAATGCGTTGGGGGTCGTGCGCATCCAGCCAGGTAAAGGCGTCTTTATTCTGGAACCGCCAAATTCTGCTGTTCACCCCAAGCAGCCATCTGGCTGGCCGTTTACAACGCAGGTGTCGGCAACCGACATCTTTCAGCTGCGCTATGCATTGGAGGGCTTTGCGGCCAATCTCGCCGCTTTGATGCTCAGTAGCGATGAACTGGATGCGCTAAGCGATAACGTGGAAATGATGCGCTACGAATTACGCGCCCAGGCGTTCGACGCTGCAGCGAAACTGGATTTCGAGTTTCACCGGCTGATCCTCCATGCCACAGGGAATCAGGCGATCCTGAGCATCCTGGCGAGCCGCTCCGATATCTATCTGGAAAGCCAGAAGTTACCGTTCATCCGCCCTGAACGGGCGATGGAAACCTGGCAGGAGCATCGCAGGATCTTGCGCGCGCTGTCGCGCCATGCCTCGGCAGCGGCCCAAAAGGCCATGCAAACTCACATTCGCGCTGCGGCGTCGCGCACCGGAATCAACTTTGACGGGCCTGGCACCTGACGGGCATGGCTTCACGTCTGTTCGATGGTCCAGATCAGGTCAGCGGCGTAACCACCGCCGTCTGATAAGCCGGACGCTGCAAGAGCCGCTCGTACCAGCCGCGCAGGTGCGCAAGCTCTGGGCGCTCAATGGGCATCTCGAACCAGGCGTAAGCGAAGCAGCCGAGCGGGATGTCCCCCATGCCGAACGAGTTACCCGACAGGTAGGGTTGTTTCGAGAGGCTTTGGTCGGCGATTGCCAGCAGCCTCCCGCATTCGGTGATCGCCGCCTGTACTGCTGGCATGTTGCGTTGATCCGGCGCAGTGCGCACCATGTTCCAGAACACCGTGCGGAAGGGAGCGGCCAGCGACGAGGTGACCCAGTCCATCCATTTGTCCGCCTCCGCGCGCTCGGCAGGGTCTGCGGTCCAGAGTCTCCCCTCCCCATAGCGAGCGACTAGATAGCGCACAATGGCGTTTGACTCCCACAGCACCAACGCACCGTCTTCCAGGCATGGCACCAGCTGATTCGGATTCTTGGCGATGTAGTCAGGGTCGCTAACGACGCCGTAAGCGCCGCCTGCATCGATTCGCGAATAGGGAATATTCAACTCTTCGAGGTACCAGAAGGCCTTCTTCACGTTGGTCGAGTTCGCTCGGCCCCAGAGTTTCAACATGCAAACGCACTCCTATCCGTTGATTGATTCAATGAATTCAACCGTAGCCGTAAACGACCGCTGGCTGCTAGTGCGAAGATTTACCGGCTTTATGCTTGTCCGCGAGCAGCCGCGTTGCGCCCTGTGGTTTCTGCGTATACCAGAACACCCTGCTGACGCCACGGGTGATCGCTACATAGGCCAGCCGCAAGTTTTCATCGGCCATGGCCTGGTCATAACTGTTACGGAAGAAGCCGCTGTAGGCGTACAGCGCATTGCGCAGCGGGTGGCGTTCAGCCGGGAAACAGTCATCGACGATGATCGCAACCTCCGCTTGCAGCCCCTTGGCGCGGTGGATGGTGTAGGTCTTGACCGGCAGCTTGCGATCCAGCTGTGCCTCGATGGCACGCAGGGGCTCGTTGCGTCGGCTGAGCACTAGCACGGCGTTGCGATCAGCAGCAGACAGAGTGGCGACATGGGTGCACTGGGCTTGAATGTCTCGGATCAGGTCCGGCAGACGGGTCTTGATATCGAAACGGGTCACCAGCTTCACACCATGATCGCCGGGCTGTGCAGCGCGGCTCGCCTTGCTGGCTTTCGGCTGCTTGACCGCGACGCCCGCCAATACGGCTTCGCCGTCGCGGATAACCGGCTCGATGGAACGGTAGTTGGTTTCCAACATTAACAGCCGACTTTGCTTCGCCCCTCCTTTGGCTGGGAAATACTTGTCGAAGTCCATGAACAGTTCAGGCGAACTGCCGCGCCAACCATAGATCGACTGCCAGTCATCACCGATCGCCATCAGACTCACGGTTTCACCCTGCCTGGCGAGGGCCCCATGCACTGCCTGCAGCCACTGTACGATCTGGGGCGATATGTCCTGAAACTCGTCGATTAATAGATGGCTGAACGGAGCCAGCGCATCGCCTGAGGTCTTGCCTCTAGCGTTCAGCTGCTGCGTGAGTGTCTGGAACGCACCGTTGAAAGTCATCAGCCCCTGCGCTTGCAAATCATTCTGGAGTTGCCGCCAGAACAGCTGCAGCGCTTCGATGAACGTACGCTCGGGTTCCTTGCAATCCAGCCGTGCGGGTTGGATCTGATCAATGCTTATGCCGATGCTTTCGATGAAGCCGGCTTGTGCATAGAACGCCTCGAACAACGGCGACGCAGTGAACTCACCGGCCAGCTTGTGGCCATCCAGGGGGGCACGTGGAGCCGCCCGACGGGCGCTAGGCTCCTGTGGCGGAGCGAGCCCTAGCAAAGCATGCACAAGCTCCCTGAACCGTTGATCGAGGGTGTAACAGCGCTGGTACGCTTCTTTCAGCAACAGCAGCTGGGCGGGCCGTAAGCGCGAAGCAGTAAGCGGATTGTCCAGTTCCGTGGGCGAAGCCCCCTTCTCATCCAACTGCTCGAACCACTGCGCCTTGCCGAGCAGATCCTTGGCGAGCACTGCCATGGCCGAGTGGAAGGTGCGGACGCACTGACGTGCACGTGCCGGGTCAAAATCGAAATTCCAGAAGCCGAGCACTCGGGTCAGTTGCTCGCGCAGTTCGGCGCAGGACGCATTGGTGAATGAAATGACTGTGAGTCGTTCGGGCGGAACATCCAAGTGACAAAGCATGAACACCACACGTAGAACCAAGGTGGTTGATTTGCCCGAGCCCGCCCCGGCGAATATCCGAGTAACCGGCGACGCTTCAAGGATCATGGCCCATTGCTCGTCGGACGGCGCACGAACCACGCCAGCATCCACGGCACGTCCCACACGCAGGCGCATCGCTTGGATCTGTTGCTCGTTTACAGAGAGTTTCGCAGGCCCGTAGAGACCTTCGCCGGCCGGCTTGCGTGCTTTTGTCCGGGGCTTGGACGCGACTTTAGGGGCCGCGTTGGCGGCGGTGTCAGCCCGCTGCGCCGGCTTGGCCGCTGACGAGGCTTTCCTGAGGCGCTTGCTTGGCTTCCCCGGCGTGCCGACGGGCTTTATCGCCGAATCCGGCCAGCGACGAAGGAGAACATCGTCCTCCGATTGCAGGTATGCAGCGGTACGCGGGAAACAGCGTATCAGTGCGCTGGAAACCAACAGCTTGTAGCGCTTGACGGCAGACAGCATGAACAACCAACCGGAGCTAGACAGATGATGGATATGGTACGGGTTTTCGCAGCGTGTCTGGGCTCCGGACAGTCATGCGATCGCGTCGGCGTAAAGCGTGCTTCGAGTGTTTCCGCGTTCGGCAACATCTCGGTTCAGCGTTCAGGCTGATGCTGTCGCTTGATGATTCGCTGCACAGGGTCGGTTTGCATCGGCAATGGCACTGGTTTGACCGTTGCGTTCGTCAGTCACACCGCACGCTATGGCATCCTTAGGTACTAATCAGAACAGTCATCTCGCAGCGGCCTTCTTCGGCGCTGCCTGCCCAAGGTTGCCATGTACAGAATCGGTTTCGCCTGCATGTACCGTCACCCCGGCCACAGCGAATCGCTGAAGGAGCTGGAAGTCATCGAGCGCGCCTTCAACCCCCGCTCGACCACGCTGAGATGGCTCAACAGCGTGTCGCAGGACGTCGCGCGCGAAAAGCTGAACGGCATCATCGAGCACAACCTCGCGGCACAGCTGCGGCTGCTCGATTACGTGGAAACCTTACCCAAGACATTGCGCATGCTGCGCCTGAGCAGTGATTTGCTGCCGTTCTACAGTCATCCGGAAGCGGCCGATTTCTATCGGCAGACGGATGTCCGATCTGCCCTGGAGAAAGGCTTCGCCCAAATTGGCGAGCGCGCCCGGGCAGCTGATATCCGGCTATCGCTCCACCCTGGACAATATTGTGTGCTTGGCTCGGACAAACCCCAGGTCGTCGAGAACAGCCTGGCCGAGTTCGAGTACCACGCGGACATGATTCGCATGATGGGTTTCGGTCGACAGTTTCAGGACTTCAAATGCAACGTCCATATCGCTGGGCGACTGGGCGTTGAGGGTATCCGCGCAATTTGGCTGAGGCTTTCCACCGAAGCGCGCAACTGCATCACGTTCGAAAACGAGGAAAAGACCTACGGCGTGGATGACTGTCTGCAGCTGTCCGACTTGGCTCCCGTTGTGCTGGATATTCATCATTGCTGGATCAACGAAGACGATTACATCGATCCACACGACGCTCGCGTGGCGCGCATCATCGATAGCTGGCACGGCGTTAGGCCAGCCATGCATTACTCCCAGCCACCCGAAAGTCTGATGGAGCTCGGCTTCAGCGCCGATGACAAGCTGGAGATGCCGACGCTGCTGCAAAAGGTAAGCAAGCGCGACCTCTATAGTCACAGCAAACGCATGTGGAACCGCTGGACCAACCTCTACGCCCGAGAGTTTCTAGACCGGTTCGACATCATGTTCGAGGCCAAGGACAAGAATCTCGCCACGCTGGACTACTACCGAGATTTCCTCGAAGGCCGTCAAATCTAGACGCCTTACCGAGCCTGGCATGCTGTCGCGTAGACAACAACAAGGGCATCTCAAGTGCCCCACTTGAACCACAGCCACACTGCAAACAGTACAAGCCCGACAATGCCTATGGGCTTGGCGTGCCGGTTCCAGATGTTCAGCGCCGCCTCGCCTGCGACGGCAATCAACAGCGCGAGACCGAAGTAGCGGGCGCCACGTGCCATGCAGGCCGCTGCGAGAAACAGCAGGATCGGATAAGCGCTGGCGCCCGCGACGAGCATGGCAATCTGGAAGGGTATCGGGACGATTCCAATCGCCAGGATCGCTGTGAACCCGTCCTCCCGAAACTGCTGATCGAATTCGTCATAGGCGTCTTGCCCGCCGAACAGCCCAACCAAGGTATCGCCCCACTGGTCCATCGCGAATAGGCCGAGGTAATAACCCAACGTGGCTGCGGTGAGATTTCCGGCCAACGCGACAGTCGCTATCCGCCATTTGCGATCAGCGTGACAGAGCATCCACGGAATCAGGATCACCTCAATAGGAATCGGGATGAGCAGCGTCTCCATCATGGACGCTAGAAACAGCAGCGGCATGGCATGACGCGACTTGTCGAGGCGATCGAGCCAGGCGCGTGCGGAAATCAGGCGCGGTTGAGGCATTGAAACGGTTCCAGAATCGGAAAAGGCAGAACAGCAGCGCTTTAGCGCCTATTGATGTGAGCTGCTGTCGGCGCAGGCGTTCCCATGCTCAACGGAGGCGATCGTTACCGCCGATGATCTGAACCTATAAGAGCGCTATAAGCGTTGAGCACAACGCCGCACTCCTAACGGATCGGTGCCCGGGTTGGTCAACGCCGGCTCGCAGGAGTCGAAGGTGGGTGTATGCGCTGCTCCATGCAACGCTACGCCTGCCATCGACACCCCGCTTGGGCCGCGGTCTCTACTGGCGCACCGGCGGAACCGTGGTATTGAGAGTGAAGAGATCAGACGATCGCGGGTGCAGTTGCGTATGGTCATCCTGCGCAGACCGCGCCGATCAGCGCAGGATACGGGTGGTCAGGAATTCCTTAGTTGAATGTCATGCTCCCGACGTTTGGCCACTACATCGGCGGCGATCAGTGCCAGCAACGGCAGCACACCGACTTTCAGGCCCAGTTCCCAAGATCCAAGGAACCCAATCAGTACCGCTCCTACTACAACGATGGCAGCAATGCAGTGAGCGCAAAAGCGCCACAACTCGAGTGCAACGACCTGAGATTTCTGGTTGTTGATCATAGTTCGCCCCTCTTTCTTGTTGTAATAAAGCTTCGTACACCTTGAGCGTAGCTAGCCTGACGTCGCGCGCAACCACAATTTTGTTTCAGAGAGATGTCTATCTCGGGGGTTCCAGCGCCATCCGTCGCGCTAATGGCCGGTCTCATGGGGCGTCGGGCGCAATCGGACAACGAAACAACAGGCCGATTGCCTTCCCTTAAAGCCCGGCATTTCGCGACGAGCGGTCCTAGCGCATATGCGGAACGTCCTCTAGCAGGAACGATCGGTTGAGATCCGGTCCAGTGCTTGCGTAAGAATGTCGAGCGTGCGGTCGAGGTTCCGTAGCTTTTCCAGACCGAACAGCCCGATTCGAAAAGTCTGGAAATCAGCCGGTTCGTCGCACTGCAGCGGCACACCCGCTGCAATCTGCAAACCATGGGCTGCGAACCTGCTGCCGTTTTTGATACTCGGATCGTCGGTGTAACACACCACTACGCCGGGCGCTTCGAACCCTGCCGCCGCAACGCTCAAGAAGCCCTTTTCAGCGAGAAGCGCCCGGACACGCCGACCTAGCTCCTGTTGGGACGCTCGGACAGCTTCCAAGCCATAGGCCCGCGTCTCCAACATGGCGTCACGGAAGCGAGCCAGGGACTCGGTTGGCATCGTTGCATGGTACGCGTGTCCGCCCTGCTCGTAGGCTTGCATGATCTGAAGCCATTTCTTCAAGTCACACGCAAAGCTGCTGCTCTGCGTGGCTTCGACGCGTTCACGGGCCGCCTCGCTCAACATCACCAATGCACAACAGGGCGAAGCGCTCCACCCTTTTTGTGGTGCACTGATCAAGACGTCGACACCGGCGGACTGCATATCGACCCAAAGCGCACCGGAGGCGATGCAGTCCAGAACAAACAAACCATCAACGGCATGGACGGCGTCGGCTACAGCGCGCAGGTAATCGTCAGGAAGGATGATTCCGGAAGAGGTCTCCACGTGTGGTGCGAAGACCAGGTCGGGCTTTTCCGATGCAATCGCAGCAATGACTTCGGCCAGCGGTGGCGGCTCGAAGGCAGGCTGCGCGCCTTCCCCGCTGGGCCGCGCTTTCAGCACCGTAGACCGGGCAGGAATGGCCCCCATTTCGAATATCTGCGTCCAGCGATAACTGAACCATCCGTTGCGGATCACCAGACAGTTGGCACGGTGGGCCAGCTGTCGCGCCACGGCTTCCATGCCGAAGGTTCCGCTGCCGGGCACTACAGCCACAGCTTGTGCCTGATAAACAGCTTTAAGCGTGGCAGATATGTCGTTCATCACGCATTGGAACGACTGGGACATGTGATTCAGTGAGCGATCAGTGAATACCACTGAATATTCGATCAGGCCATCAGGATCGACGCATGGATAAAGCTCGGACATGGCTGACTCCGCGGACAGAAAACCTGAATGGACCCTGCATGATGCCGGCTCGTTCTACAAGCGTCTCGCACCGCTTGTCTGCTAGCCGAACCTTTAGTCTTCAGTAGATAACAGAACTGCCGTTAACCCGCGTTCCGCCTTCCAATTAGCCATCAAATTCACATGCCCCATAAGTTCCACAGCCTTTGAACCGTTCGTCTGGAAGTTTCACTCCCGCTAGAAAAGTCGCCGATTGAGCGATTCAAAAAAATGACGCCAATATTAGCGTAAGCTGCGTTATCACTGGGCTGGAGAGCGTTTCGAACGCTTTTAGGTGATGGCCAGTTAATATTAGACGCTAATGTTCGATTACCTAGTCGACATATTGACGACAAGAAGTCGTCGACAATCATTTCATTCATTAACAAATAGAATTATAAAAGCGCCGCGACGCAGAACTGGCCAACCGGCCAGGCGCCGCGCTTATGGTTCGTTCTGTTTGTGGATGTCCAGCCAGTTGGCAATACCGCTTATCGAGCAACCCTCCCAATCGTTATCTGTCGAGCCATCAGGCAAGCGGATATGTGAATCACGGAGAGTCTCCATGTTCGTAACACCCCTCTCGGGCGCCTGGAAAGTCCTCGCTCCAACCGCCGCAATCATCGCCATGCTGGGCATCATGCCGGTTGGCGCCACCGCGTTCGCTGCGACTGCAGGCAATACCAGTGTCTCGGAAATTTCATACGCAGCGCTGATCAACAAGTACACCAATACCCAATGGCAGAACGGCTCCTGGCGTGCTTCTGCCGGTGTGTCCATCCGCGCCACGGCAGAAAACAAGGCCGCGTTCAAAGCTGGCGGCTATGCCAAAACGGCGGATGGCCAGGTCCGCAAGATCACCTCGGTGAAGGTCGTGGGTGCTGACCTCAGCGTATTCATGGAAGGCCCAGCCTTCGATGGCGACAAAGTTGGCTATCCGAAGAAGCTCAGCGTCAGCAACGCGGCGAGCGCAACCTCATTCGCACCACAACCTGCTGCCGCTACCAAACCGGCGGCCACCTATTCGGCGCTCATCAACAAGTTCACTAACAGCTATTGGGCCAACGGTTCGTGGCGCGCTTCGGCAGGCGTTTCTGTCGCCGCTACGTCTCAGAACCTCGATGCATTCAAGGTTGGCACACGTGTGCTTCTGGCTGATGGCCAGGTGCGCACCGTCACCTCGGTAAAGCCCGCCAGCGGTGCGTTGACTGTCTTCATGGACGGTGCGGTATTGGACGGTGCGAAGGTCGGCTATCCGAAGAAGCTCAGCGTTGCGCCCGCATTGACAAACACCCCGGCGACTGCGCTACTTCCTGCGCGAACTTCACCTGTTGCCACCGTTCCTCCGTCAGTGCAATTGGTCGGCGTGGCGTTATCCGGCGCAGCCTTTGGCCCTTCGGTCCTGCCGGGCAAGCACGGCACGCATTACATCTACCCGGCCGAGTCCTACTATAAGAAGTATGCAGAGCAAGGTCTGAAGCTGGTGCGTCTGCCGTTTCTTTGGGAACGTATTCAGCCCGCGCTGAATACCGAGCTCGACGCAGCACAGCTGGCATTGTTGACCCAGTCGCTCGATTTCGCCCACAAGCATGGGGTGAAGGTTGTGCTCGACATGCACAACTATTACCGCTACTACAAGCAGCCGATTGGCTCTGAAACGGTACCAGTCCAGTCGTTTGCCGATACGTGGAAACGCATTGCCCAGAAGATCGGCAGGCACCCGGCGCTTAGCGGTTATGGCCTGATGAACGAGCCGAATACCAAGGGACTCTGGCCCGAAGCCGCGCTCGCAGCAGCGCAGGCTATTCGCCAGGTCGACAAGACCAACTGGATCTATGTTGCAGGCGATCGGTTTTCCAGCGCTTGGCACTGGCCTCAGTCCAACACGCAACTGATTGCCGATCCCTGGATGCGAGACCCCAGGAACAACCTCGTCTTCGAAGCGCATATGTATCTGGACCGTGACACCTCCGGTATGTACGTAGACAAGACCGAGACGTTTGCACCGGACTTGGGCATTACCCGTGCCAAGCCCTTTGTGGAGTGGCTGCGGGCCAACAAGCTGCGTGGCTTCATTGGCGAGATGGGTGTTCCGAACTACGCGCCTGATGCCATCGTGGCGATGGACAACCTGCTTGGATACCTGCGCGAGAACTGCGTGCCGATGACCTATTGGGCGGCTGGCCCCTGGTGGGGTAACTATATCCTGGCGCTGGATGTGAAAGGGGGCGCGGAACAACCGCAACTCCCGATATTGCGCAAGCACGCGGCGACGCCGAACAGCTGCTTGGCGATCGGAGAGCCGCGGTCATCATGATGAGCTAACGCGACGGATAAAGGCCTGCATCTCCTGGTGTCAGGCCTTCTTTCGCATGCTCACCTGGGACAGGCAGTCTTGCGCAAGCTCAGGGCTATTGGCTGACAAACGGAACCAATTCAGTAACAACCGGGACGAAACTTGAGCATTCCTTCAGGGGAATGTCCAACGGCCAGCACGATGAAGGCCGCCCTCAATCCCGGAGATGGATATGAAAGAAGGGATCATGTTGGCACTGACCCTTTTTATGGCTTTGCTGACATTTTTACCGCTCTGGAAAAACCCTAGCTGGTGGATACGCGGACTCGACTTCCCCCGTTTGCAGTTATGCGTACTCGCGTTTGCGCTGTTGATCGCGCAAGCGTATCTGCTCTCTTATTCTGAGCTACTGCAGGTTTTCATCTCTGTGGTCGCTATCGGCTGCCTGGCCTACCAGGCCTGGTGGATCATCCCCTATACCTGGCTGTGGCCGCACGAGGTCAAATCGGCCGAGCCTGACAGTAATAAACCCCGTTTAACGGTGATGGCGGCCAACGTCCTCACACCGAATCGGCAGGCTGACCGCCTGGTCGCACTGGTCCGGGAGTTCGAGCCTGATGTATTGGTGACGCTCGAAACCGACAGCTGGTGGGAGGAACAGCTCGATGTGCTAACCGATGACTATCGGTATTCGATCCGCTGCCCGTTGGACAACCTCTACGGCATGCATGTTTACTCCAGGCTGCCGCTGGAAAATGCTGAAACCCGTTTTCTCGTCGAAAATGACAAACCGTCCATGCATGCCAAGGTCCGCATGAACGACCAGCTCGCGGTACGCATGCATTTTCTGCATCCCGCGCCCCCCAGCCCGACTGAAAACGACGAATCGACGGAGCGAGACGTAGAGCTCCTGGTCGTGGCCAAAAGTGTGCGAGACGACAAGGACGACATTCCCATTATCGTCACCGGCGATCTCAATGATGTTGCCTGGTCCGCCAACACCCGACTGTTCCGTAAAATCAGCGGCCTGCTGGACCCGCGGGTCGGTCGCTGTATGGTCAACAGCTTCCATGCCCAGCACTGGTTCCTGCGCTGGCCGCTGGATCACCTGTTCCACAGCCACCACTTCCGTCTCGTGCGGATTCAACGCCTGCAAGAGTTTGGCTCAGACCATTTTCCGGTCCTGGTTGAATTGCAATACGACCCAGCCCCCGAGCAAGAGAGCCTGCAGGGTGATGCCGGGGATGAGCAGGAGGCGAACGAGAAGATTGCAAGCGAGCACGTCGACGAGGGCGATGTGCCCGAGCCAGACAAGCGGTAAGACGTTCATGATGGGCCGCGTCTGCTAACCCAACGTGACGCAGTGCTGCCGTGGTAGCAAGGCTGCCCGGGAGACGTCGCTCAGCGGTACGTTGATTGGCTCGTTGCCAAAAGAGACCTTTGCCGAATGGGCCGCATAACGAACGCAACCACCGATGACCTGCGTTTAGATGCCACAGAGGTATTAATGCGAACGATTTGTGTTTGATATAGCGTTCAGCTTGCCTTAGGATTCAGCCCGCCTGTCAAACCGAGCGCGCCGCAATCCGATGAAAGTTGCCGTCCAGACGAGGATCGCCGTCCACTTAGCGATGCTGATCAACATGCTGTCCATTGGCAGCCTGATGATGGTCATGCCGCTGGGGCCTGACCTTGTGCGCGAGCTTGGTATGGAGGCCAGCCACATCGGCTATATAAGCGGCGGCGCAACCTTGGCTGCCGCGTTGAGCGGATCCGCCGCTGCCCCTTGGCTGGATCGTTTCGACCGTAAGCGCGCGCTGGTCACCCTTCTTCTCCTGCGCTTTCTCCTGCTGCTCAGCTGTGCCTGGGTAAGCGGGCCGAGCCAGCTGATTGTAATCTTCGTCCTGTCAGGCCTGGTGGCGGGTCCGATGGGCGCAATTCTGATGGCAACCATGCTTGACCTGATACCGCCCTCAGAGCGAGGCCGTCAGCTGGCCTACGTCGGAATGGGCTTTTCGCTTGCAGCGATTCTGATCGTTCCATTGGCCTTGGAATTGTCGATTCGGTGGAACTGGACGGCTCCGTTCTTCGTGCTTGGCGGTACAGGCCTGTTGCTCGGGCTGCTGTGTCAGTTGTTCCTGCCCAAGCCCGCGGCTATCGAGCGGCCAAAGGCCTCAGTCAGGGCGCTGCTCACATCCCGCCTCTGCCTGGTTGCGCTCGGCATCACCTCATTGCAGATGTTCGGCCACTTTCTCCTGGTGCCCCACTTCGCCACCTACTTTGAATTCAATCTGGGGTTTCCCCGGGAACATCTTGGCCTACTCTATCTGCTCGGGGGCATTGCCAGCCTTGCGGCCATGCGTATTGGCGGTTCCTGGATTGATCGCGGCAGTGCCATAACCGTAGTGCTGGTCAGCAGCGGCTGCCTCTCGCTGGTGACCTTGCTCGGGTTCGCAGCTCCGGTGGGCATTTCCCTCTACGTCATCTTCACGCTGTTCATGGCACTGAGTGCTGTGCGCACCAACAGCACGATGACCATTGCCGCTGGCGTGCCCCACGCTCATCAACGCGCCGCATTCATGGCGTTTCAAGGAACCGTTTCGAATATCGCAGCCGGGCTCGGCAGTTTGTTTTCAGCGCGCTATTTGAGCGAAGGGCCTCAACACGATGTAGTGGGTTTCGAGCAACTGGCCGCCTTCTATGCAGTGGCAGGCGTCCTAGCGGGTCTGGGCGTGCTCTACCTGCTCCATGGCATCAAGCAGCGCGACATCAACCAGACCCCAACAGAACAACAGGCGGGTTAACCCGCCGCGGATACGTGATCAGTCCTTTCGACCCTTGAGCAGCAACGGAGCATGCTATGTCAATCGCACTTAACCGGGGCATCCGCCGCCCCCGTCACCTATCCCTGACCATCCTGGCCAGCCTCATGCCACTTGCTGCCATCGCGGCCGAGCCTGTTGCGCTCGAACAGCAAGTCGTCACCGCCACCCAGACGGCGCACAGCGAGCTCAGCGCTCCGGCCAGCGTCTCGGTCGTCACGCGCGAAGAGCTCGAGCAGCGTCCGGTGTACAACCTGGCCGATGCGGTGAAGTATTTGCCAGGGGTGCACGTAAACCCGTCCTCAACCTATGGACGCCAGGAAATCAAGATTCGTGGATTGGATTCGGACTACACGCTCTTGCTCGTCAATGGCAGACGAATCAATTCGCGAGACGCGTTAACATCGAACTATGCCAACGACTTCGACCTGTCAGCCATCCCCATGGCAGCAGTTGAACGTATCGAGGTCATTCGTGGACCTATGACGTCACTGTATGGTGCTGATGCCATGGGCGGCGTGATCAATGTAATCCTAAGACAACCAACCAATCAGACAGAAGCTGGCGTGTCTTACAGCTACGAACACCCCACCGAAGGCGATTCAGGTGACAGTCACAAGGCAAGCGGCTACCTGAGCGGTGCCCTGATTGAGGATAAATTGCTTGGCAATCTCATTCTGGACACGGCCGATCAGGCTGCCTGGCAGTCAGATCAATTAAGGCTTGAAGGCACCGACGCTGCTGAAAAGCGCCAGAACGTAAGTGCAATGGGCACGCTTAGCTGGCTTCTGGACGAGCGCCAATCCATAGATCTTGACATGAGCTACCGAGAGGACGACCGCAAGGCGCGCTGGAACAATGCGGGAGCGCCACAACCTCTGACCACAAACATTCAAGAGATGGATCGCTGGACTCTTGGCCTGACACATAACGGCCGCTGGGAAGGTTTCAACACCCGCCTCCGTTATTACTATGAAGAAGTTGAGCTGATGGACGACTCGCAGCTCATGACGACTATGCGTCGCGCCAAAGGCGACGTTAACCAGACTAACCACACCGTAGACGGACAGATAAGCGCCTTTATCGGCAACCAGCTATTTACGCTGGGCAGCGAGTTTCGCCGTACCGAGCTAACCCACAACCAGAACCTCGGCACTGATACCGAGGTCGACCAGAAGGCCATCTATCTGCAGGACGAGTTTTCGCTTGGCGCACTTGACGTAACGCTTGGCGGTCGCTGGGACCATCATGAGGTCTTCGGCAGCGAGTTCAGTCCTCGCGCGTATGGCGTCTACAACCTCAGTGACAACTGGGTGATCAAGGGTGGCGCAGGAAAGGCGTTCAAAGCACCGAGCATTTCGCAGTCCGATCCCAATTACGGCGTGCTGGCCTGCCGTGGTATGTGCACCGTCTTCGGCAATCCGAATCTCAAACCAGAAACGTCCACCAGCTACGAGCTTGGCACCCAGTACCAGACCGAGCGACTGGAAGCCGGCGTGATGTTTTTCCACAATGATATCGATGATCTGATCATTACTGAAACCACACGCCTGGTTTTCAACCCGGTCCTGGGCCGGCCCGTTCCGCTGCGCTCCGAGCTTAGCTATTACAATCTTTCCAAAGCGCGTATCAAAGGATACGAGCTGCAAGGCCGCTACCAGCTCAGCGACGCCGTATCTGTTCGCGCCAACTACACATATTCCGATAGCGAAGACCGCGAAACTGGCGACGAACTGGATTACACGCCAAAACACGTCGGCAATCTGGGCGTTGACTGGCGCGCCCTACCACAGCTCGATCTGAACCTCGATTACCAGTACACAGGTAGCCAGATGGTGTATGTCCCAGCATTGGCAAACAGCGAGCGTTCAGATGAGTTTCATACGCTGGGGGTTGGCGCCAGGTTCAGAGCTACAAACGAGTTGACCCTCAACGCGGGCCTCAACAACCTTACCAACGAGAAGCGTGACGAAGTCGCTCAGTCCGTTGATCACATCCTCATGGGCCGTACGGTGTTCGTTGGCTTCAGTTACGACATCTAATCCGGATGCACCCCGGCAGTCTCGCTGCCGGGTTCAGGAGTCTGCGCAAAACCAATGATACGGACTGATTCGACCTTCCCTGGCTACCAGCAAGCGGTCCTCATAATGGGTGGCGTGCTTCTGCTCTGTTTGGTGGTGCTCTCGATGAGCACCGGGGCCGGTGTCTACGGCGCGGTCGAAGTGCTGCACTATCTGCTGGGAGATCAGCTGGCCGTGGCGGATGAAAAGCTCGCCATGGTGGTAGAGACACTGCGTTTGCCGCGCACACTGGCAGCGCTTGTTGTTGGCGGAAGTCTTGCGATCGCCGCTTCACTGCTGCAAAGCGCGACACGCAATCCGCTTGCCGAACCCGGCTTGCTCGGCGTCAATGCAGGCGCCGTGCTGGGTCTGGTCATCGGTCTCATTTTCTACGACGTCGAATCGACAAGAGGCTATTTGCTCTGGTCCGGTGCCGGAGCCCTGTTGGGCAACCTCGTGGTACTGGGTATAGGCCTGATGCTGGGCCAGGCCAGCCCACTGAAACTCATCCTCGCCGGCGTCGCGCTGGCGGCGATATTCGGCGGTCTTTCCAATTTCATGCTGCTCACGACACGCGTGGCGCTGGAGCAGTTTCGATTCTGGAACCTGGGCTCGCTCTCAGCCACCCGGCTCGACGCGGTGGGCACGGTGACACCCGTCGCGCTGATGGGCTTGGTGCTTGCCGGGCTTCTATGCCGACAACTGACCTTGATGCAGATGGGTGATAGCCAGGCGCGGGCGCTGGGTATTCACACCAGTTGGGTGAGACTAGGTGTGCTGGTCGCGTCGACGTTGCTCACCGCCTGCGCGATTTCGCTGGCCGGCCCCGTTGGCTTCGTGGGTTTTCTAGCGGCGTATTGTGCTCGCTTGATCGAGCCGGTAGCCCTGCTGCGACAGCTGCTGTTCTCGACGATGTTCGGCATGTTGTTTCTGCTGGCGGCCGACGTTCTGGCGCGCTGGCTGTTGCAACCCTTCGAGCTGCCGGTCGGGACGTTGCTGGCTGCGCTGGGCGCGCCGGCTCTGATCGCCATCGTCTTGCGCGGCGGCTTCCGGTCCCTGCTGGCGGTAAAGTAATGATGGAATCAACGACTCCCCGCGGCGTGTGGGCCCTGCGCATCGGTGGCCTGAGCCTGCTGCTGCATCGGCGCAACTGGCTGATGTGTGGTCTGCTGACTCTCTTGCTCATCGTACTGGCCACGTTGGCGATCAGCCTAGGTTCCGGGCAAATGGGCGTGCGAGACGTGATTGCCACCCTGCTTGGCAATGGCAGCAAGCTGCACGAAATCATGGTCTTCAAGATCCGCATGCCGCGGGTTGCTGCAGCGATCGTGGCCGGCTTCGCCATGGGCATGGCCGGCTGCCTGATCCAGACGCTGGTGCGCAACCGCCTGGCAACGCCGGTCATGATCGGTGTGAACGAAGGCGCCTCGCTCGCAGTAGTCGGGTTTTCCCTTTACCTCACACTTGGCAGCTGGCCCTGGTGGGCGTCACCGCTGGGCGCGGTACTGGCCGCTGTGGCGCTGTTCACCCTGTGTCGGCGCCCCGGTGAACAAGGCTATCTGTTCATCGTCATCGGTATCGCGCTGTCGGAGCTGCTCGGCGCGATCGGTGACTTCGCCATGGCCACTCAACCGCTGGTGCACCTGGGCAGTCTATACCTCTGGACCATGGGTCACTTCGCTGGTGTCAGCTACCAGACCGTCAGCCCGATCGCGCTGATTCTGCTGGCGCTGTGTCCATTGATGGCTTTGGTCAACCGACCCCTGGCCTTGTTGCGCTTTGGCGATGCCACCGCCCAGAACCTTGGTATTCGCGTGCCGCTGGTGCAGCTCGGCGTGCTGGGCCTGGCTATTGTGGTGGCCTCGCTCGGCACGGCGATTGGCGGGCCCGTGGTGTTTATCGCGATGGGTGCACCCATTCTGGCGTCCTGGCTGGCGCGCGATAATCTTGCCCCGCTGTGGCTATCGGCCCTTTGCGGAGCGGTGCTGTTGTTGGGCAGTGACACCCTGGTGCGGGTACTGGCGCAGCCGGAAGAGATCCCTACCGGCATCATGACACGGCTACTCGGCGGCATTCTGCTGCTGGCATTGCTGCTCAAGGACAGACGAGGGGCTGATTGATGACGGTACTGAGCGTTGAAAACCTTCGTTTCGCCTATCAGGACAAGGTGGTGCTGGACGACCTCACCTTCTCGCTGCCCAAAGGCCGGCTGATTGGTATCGTCGGGCCCAACGGCAGCGGTAAATCGACCTTACTCAAGCTGCTGGCGCGTCAGCTGCCCTTGCAAGTTGGTGAAGTTCGCGTCAATGGCCAGGCGCTGTCTCGTTATTCGATGAAAAGTCTGGCCCGTCAGCTGGCGTTTCTTCCGCAGCGCCCCGTGATGGCCGAGGGGATTCGCGTCGAACAGCTTGTGCAATACGGTCGGCATCCGCATCAGGGCTGGTTCAACCAGTGGAGCGATGAGGATGCGCAGCAGGTTGCCCGTGCCCGCACGGCCATGCAGCTCGACGCTATCTGGCATCGCCAGGCGTCCTCGCTCTCTGGCGGGCAGGCGCAGCGAGCCTGGCTGGCCATGATCCTGGCGCAGAACACCGATCTGATTCTGCTCGACGAGCCCACCAGCGCACTGGATATCGGCCATCAGGCCGAAGTCATGGAAGCGGTGCACCGGATCGCAGCCGAAGGCCGCACGGTGCTCATCGTCATCCATGACCTGGGCATTGCCGCGCGCTACTGCGACGAGCTTATTGCCCTTGCCGATGGGCAAATTCAGGCCATGGGGCCTGCCCGCGACGTGATGACCAAAGCGCTGGTGGACCGTCTCTATCAGACCGAGGTGGACATCCTGCCAGCGCCGGGTGACGGCGCTCCGGTGATCGTGCCACGTCGCCGTTCGCTCGCAGCGTCATCGCTTCCCGCCGTTTCGCCATCAGCCACTCGCACCCCAGCGGTGCCCGAACCCGCTCAGAAGGACACGACCCAATGATCAAACGAACGCCCTGGCACTTCACCATTGCATTATTAGCCGGGTTGCTGACCCTCAGTGCGCACGCCGCCACCCGTCAGGTGGAAGATGCGTTCGGCAACACCGTCACCGTGCCGGCCACGCCTGAACGTGTCGTCACGCTCAACGAAATCGATCTGGATACGGCCCTGACGCTGGGTGTGACGCCGATAGGCACCGTCAACGGTCGCGGCCAGGCTGCACCGCCGCGTTATCTGGAAGGCAAGGTGCCGTCAAGCATCAAGGTCGTCGGCGATCTGGATAACCCCAACCTGGAGACACTGCTTGAGCTGGAACCGGATCTGATCCTTACCGGTCCGGTCAAGCCAGAGCAATTGGCGATACTCAATGAAATCGCGCCGACGGTCGTGACCTTCAAATGGGCAGAACCGTGGCAATCCAGCATGCAGCGAACCGCTCATGTGCTGAACAAGGATGCTGAGGCCAAGGCGTTTCTCGACCGTTACCAAGCGCGTGTAGCCGAGGCGCGCGAGCGTCTGAAGGACCATCAGGGCGAGACCTTCAGTATCGTTCGCTGGAACCCGAAGGGCCCGTCCTACATGTTCAAGGACGCCTTCTCCAGCACCGTGGTGGAAGACGTCGGCCTCGTCCGCCCGCCTCACCAGCAGGACCCAGGCCACACTCATTCGATGGCGCTCAGCCTTGAATCCTTAGAGCTGCTGGATGCGGACTGGCTGGTGATCGGGACTCTGGCTACCAGCGGCGAAGCCGTCGAAGCGCTTCGCCAGGCAGAGGAGACTCCGGCGTTCCGGCAGCTCTCGGCGATCCAGGCCAAGCGTTTCGCAGCCGTCGACGGTTCACTGTGGACCTCGTTGGGTGGGCCGATGGCCGCCTTGCAGGTGATCGAAGATGTGGAATCCATCGTCGGCAAAGCGGGCGCTGAGCCGGTAGCGGAAAACTAACTCAGAGGTATCCCGTAGCCACCTTGGCCACGGGATACCGCGCTTGCCGCTCAGACCGGTTCGGGCAGCCGCTTGCGATCGATCTTGCCGCTCGGCGTTTTCGGCAATGAATCCAACAGAACGATGCGACTCGGAATCATGTAGTGCGGCAGGCTCAGATGCAGTGCTCGGCGGATCTGAACCCGGCCGGGCGCTCTTTCGCCGCGTGTCTCCACGTAACCGACCAGACAGGCGTCGTCGTCCTCTCCAAGCAAGCGTACCGCAGCATCCTGAACCCCCTCGATGCGCCGTAGGTTGGCTTCGATTTCGCCTAGCTCGATCCGAAAACCCCGCAATTTGATCTGGTCGTCGCGGCGCCCAAGGTATTGGAACTCGTCGTCGGCGATGCGGCGAACGCGATCCCCGGTACGGTACAGACGCCGCCCTTGCCAGCTAACGAAGGCCTGCTCGCTCAGATCGCTGCGCTGCCAGTAACCCTGTGCCAGCGATAGCCCTTCGATGCACAGCTCACCCTCGCCGTCCGGCCCAATTTCATGACCGTCCTCGTCGAGAACCAGGTGCCGATACCCATCGAGCGACTGTTTGAGCCGTACACCTTGGTCTGCCGGTGGTAGCTCGACCTGCGCCATCATCGACCAGACGGTCGCCTCGGTGGGGCCGTAGCAGTTCCAGAGCTGCCCAACCGACGCGCTGAGACGCGCCGCCAGTGTCGCATCCAGCGCCTCGCCTCCGCACAGCGCAACCAGCCCTTCGCGCCCTTTCCATCCGGCTTTGAGCAGCATTCGCCAGAACGCAGGCGTAGCCTGAAAGGTATTGAGGTCCGGCCGGCTGTCGAGCAGCTGAATCAGCGCCACCGGGTCCTTGTGGGCTGGCGCGCAAACCACTTCGACATAGCCGCCGACCCACAGCGGCCCGAGCATTTCCAGCAATGAAATATCGAAAGCCGGCGTGGTGGTAAACAGCCAGCGAGTATCCGGTCCGATCCCGACACGTCGGGTCGCGGCGTCGAGAAAGTTGCTTAACGCAGCCCGGCCAATCACAACACCCTTGGGTTTTCCGGTGGAGCCGGAGGTGAACATCATATAGGCGGGCAACTCGTCATCATCGATATCGGGAGGTTCCGGCATCTCTGCCAGGCCGGGACTCAGGCGCAGTGAAGGTGCCAGCGAGCTCGACGGCTGCTCGTCCTGAACGATGCAGTGCAGACGCGCGTCGTCAGCGATGCCCTGCAGCCGGTCAAGTGGAAACTCAGGCTCGAGCGGCACGAAGCACAGCCCTTCATGCAGGCAGGCAAGCAGCGCCGCAACCAGATCCGGGCCTCGGGCAAGGTGCAGCCCCACGCGATCGCCCGCGGTCAGACCATTTGCGCGAAGTTGCAACACGATGGCCGCGACGCGTGCCTGCAATTCGGCGTAGCTGAAGCTGGCGCCGAGGCACCCTAGCGCCGGCCAGTCGGCGTGACGGGCAAAGACGTGGGCGAGATGGGGGCTCAGAGGAGTCATTGCACGTCTCCCCCTAGCGAAGCCAGGGTGTGCAGGTTTGCCCGCAGCACGTTCAACAATCGGGCGCTGAGGTCCGGGCGCAAGCTGCCGATTTGCCGCAAGGTCAGCAGGCCGTCATAGACACCGCCATGTAGGCTGATCAGTTCTGCAGACAGGTTGCCTGCACCGCTCGGGTTGCCCGGCGGGAGCGGCAATGCCTGCCAGTCGCCTGCTCCGCTCTGATAACTGCCCAGATAATTCAGCGCGACGCTAGGCAACGGAAGGCTTTCTCGATGCGTCGGATTGCTGCGCAGCGGCAGATAGCCAACGCCCTTGTCCGGCACTTGGCGCAATTGCTCGGCAGCGTGCCGAACCAGCGCCGGCCAGTCCGCCTGGTTATGCACCTTGACCGGGAACATGCTGGTGAACCAGCCCACCGTACGGCTGACGTCCAAACCGGCATCAATCGATTCGCGGCCATGCCCCTCCAGCATGATCCACTGCTGCTCGCCGAGGCCCAGATCGACCAGCGATCGGGTCAGCGCAGCCAACAAAAGTTCACGGACGTCGACCTGCAAGCGCCTGGTTGTCATCTGGGTCAGTTGCCTTGTGATGGCTTCGTCCAGCTGCAACAGGTGCGGTTCGGAGCGCTCGGGGGTCGACCACTCCGCGGGCATCGTGTGATGCATCGCACCGACCTGTTCACGCCAGTACGGCAGCTGCATTTCCGCACGCTGCGCATAGGCAGCGAGGCCCTCACCCCATTGCCGGTAGCTGCTGGTCTTGTCGGGCAAGGTGTCGCCGCGGGCCAGCCGTTGCAGGTCTTCGACCAGGATGCGCCAGGACACCGCATCAATGACCAAGTGGTGAAACGCAATGAACAGCCCGCGATGGCCGTTCGGCACGTTCTCGATCAGGGCCCATGCGAGCGTTCGGGCGCTGGCAGGATCAAGGTGGGATTGCAGCTCGGTTAACGCCTGCTGCAATCCCGACTCGCCCAGCTTCGACGCATCCAGTGTTACAGGCTCAGCCAGTGGCAAGAATTCCCGATAAGACTGACCTGACGGCGTGACGATCAACCGCAGTGCATCATGCTGCGCCAGCAATTGGCGCATGTAATCCATCAGCTGCAACTGGCTCACTTCGGCTGGCAGACACAGCACAACGCCCTGGTTCCAATGCTGGGGTTGTGCGAAGGGCTGATCGAAGAACCACCGCTGGATCGGCTGCAACGGGAAGTCACCGGTCAGCAGGCCCTGCTCGGCGCGGATCGCCTGGGTCTCGCGAGGCCCTTCGAGTACACGGCACAGCCTTCGCACGGTCTTTGCCTCGAACACCTCTTTGACGCTGCAGGCGTAACCGGAATCGCGCAGACGTGTGGCCAGCTGGATGCTCAGGATCGAATCGCCGCCCAACCGGAAAAAATCGCTTTCGACGCCCAGCGGCTGATTGAGCACGCCCTGCCAGATCTCCAGCACGTGTCGCTCCAGATCGTCAGCGGGCGGCACAGGCTGATCAGCTTCGGCCAGCTCGACCGTGGGCAGTTGCCGGCGATCCAGTTTGCCGTTGGCGGTGAGCGGCATCTTGTCGAGGATGATCAAACGCTGGGGCACCATGTATTCAGGCAGCCGATGGGCTGCGGCCTGCAATACTGCGTCTGGCTCGGGTATCGGTTCGCCAGGGACGACCGTGGCGTAGGCAACCAGCGCCTGGTGCGCATTCTGGCTGATGACCATGACGGTTGTTTCCTGCAGGACTCGGCAGCTGGCGTGCAGTTGGGCTTCGATTTCGCCCGGTTCGATGCGATAGCCGCGCAGTTTGATCTGCGCATCCAGACGGCCCAGGTATTCGTACTCACCGTTGGCCAACTGCCGTGCGCGATCACCGGTGTGATACAGACGCACCTTCACGCCGGCGACATCATGCTCACGGAAGGCCTTAGCGGTGCGCTCCGGCTGGTTGAGATAACCACGGGCCAGCCCCAGCCCCGCCAGACAGAGCTCACCCGGAACCCTGACCGGGCACACAGCGCCGTGGCGATCAAGAATGACGGCCTGCATGCCATCAATAGGTTTGCCTATGGTCAGCCGTGAGCCTGCTGTGAGCGTCTTGGTCAGCGCCGTGACGGTGGCTTCGGTCGGGCCGTACATGTCGACCAAACGGAACTGGGATGCCCAGCGTTGCGGAATCGACGGCGGACAGGCTTCACCGCCAAAACCCACCGCTTTCATGGCCGGCAATGGTCGCTCCGGCAGTGTTGCCAGCAAGGCTGTTGCGAAGATCATGTGGGTGGTTTCGGTACGCTCGATCTCATCCAGCAGGCCCTCGCCGGGATCGGCCCAGAGCAGGCACGCACCGTGAACCAGCGGCACCAGCGCGCACATATTGCCAGCATCGAACGACAAGGACATGCAGTCCAGCATTCGGTCACCTGGCGCTACATCGAGCCGGCGACCGTGGTCGCGTAACAGGTTGGCCAGTGATCCCTGCTCGATCATCACGCCCTTCGGCACGCCGGTCGATCCCGAGGTGTAGATCACCTGGGCAAGCTGTTGCGGGTCATGCTGGACAGTCGGCGCACTTGGTGACAGGGCATCCAGTTGCGCCTGGATTTCCGGGCTGGCCAGATCGACCCAACGCTGGTTCGTCTCCAGCTCGAACGGCGCTGAGCCCTGCCCGATGACCAGCCGCAAATCAGCGTCCCGCATGATGTGACTGAGGCGCTGCTGGGGATAGTTCGGATCGAGCGGAACATAGGCGGCGCCGACTTTCCAGCAGGCAAGCACCGCGACCGCAAAAGCGTTTTCCCGCCGGGCAAGTACACCGATCAGGTCGCCCGGCTCGCAGCCCTGAGCCTGCAGCCAGTTGGCGAGACGGTTGGCCCGGGCGTCCAGCTCCGCATAGCTGATACTGCCTCCGCCCTGCTGCAGGGCGGGTCGATTCGGATGTAGCCGAGCCATGTCATTGAACAGCGAAAGCGCGGTCAACCCTTCGGGATAGGCAGCGGGCAACGCCGCCAGTCGCTCTGCGGTCTGCTTCAGCAGTGAAGGATCGTGCATAGGCAGCTGCCAGATGTCCTGCTCCGGCGCATCGACCACTGCCTTCAACAAGTTCAGCAGGCGGCTCGCATAGCCTTCGATACTGCTGCGTTCGAACAGCACGGTCGCGTATAGCCAATCGACCCGCACCGAGTCCGTCAGCTCGGTAACTTTGACCGAAATGTCGGTTTTGGCAGGCAATACCGGAGAGGTCTCCTCCACCGCGTCACAGCCGGGGATAAGGTCGCTGAAGTCCACCCGCGCCTGGTATACGAGCATGATCTGGAAGATCGGGTTGATCGCGGTATGGCGGTCCATGCCCAGCGCTTCGCTCAGGGCCTCGAACCGATAGAGCTGGTGATCGAACGCCTGAAGGTCGTCAGCGCGGCACTGTCGCAGATAGTCGACGAAGCTTTGTGCTTCGGGGAGCTGGGTGCGCAACACCAGCGTATTGACGAAGAATCCGACCAGGGGCTCGATATCCGCCCGCTCGCGGTAGGCCAGCGGGGTGCCAATGACAATGTCGCGCTCGCCCGAATGTCGTGCCAGGAGCAACGCGAAGAGTGCGTGCAGGCCGATGAAGGGTGAGGTGTTGTGTTGCTGGCAAAGGCTTTTGAAACGGTCCCAGCGTGCAGTGTCGATGGTGGAGAACACCACCTCGCCGTCGCTGGCGGGTTGGGCGGGCCGTGGCTTGTCCAGCGGCAGACTGTGCACCTCGGGGATGCCAGCCAGGCGCTCGACCCAGAAGGGTTTGAACTGCTCATGGTAGTCGCGGAACAAGGGCGAGTTGAACCACCGGGCGTAGTCGATATACGTCAGGGCGGGGTCGTCCCAGATCAGAGGCTCACGGTTCTGATAAGCGAGAAACGCAGCCTTCAGGTCAGCGAACATGTTCTTCACCGACCAGCCATCGGAGATGATGTGGTGCTGGTTGATCATCAGCACGTGCTCGCGCTCGCCCAACTCCAGCAGCGTGACACGCGTCAGCTGTCCGCTGGTGATATCGAATGGGCGCAGGATCTCTTCACGCACTCGCTGCGCGACCAGATTTTCACGTGCGTGCGGCTCGAGATGACTGAGTTTCTCCTGCGCCAGACGGAACCCGGTGTGCGGCACTATTTCCTGCTCGCCGCGGCCCTCGGCGCTGCGCTGGAAACGCGTGCGCAAACTGGCGTGACGGGCGATCAGCGCATCGAACGCGAACTCCAGCGCCGCCACGTCCAGCTCGCCGGTCAGGCGGAAGAAAACGGGCATGTTGTACAGGTGCGAATCCTGTTCGTACTGCTCGATGAACCAGAGGCCGCTCTGCGAGGAAGACAGCGGCCCCACGCTGAGGTGTTGCGGCACAATCGGGGCATCGAATGCGCGCTGAGCCCTCAGGCACTCGATGATGGCGTCGCGGTTGTCCCGAATCTGCTGCCCGAGCGCGGGGGTCACCGCCTCTTTGCTCGACTGCGAAACCAGCTGCTGCTGATCGTTGAGCGCAAGGTGCACCCCATGCTGAGCCAGATGCTTCAGCAGGCCGATTATGTTGTGTTTCATCTGCTACCTCTCGGAGTCTCAGGCCGCCAGCGTGGCGCCACCGTCGACGACGATGTCCTGCAGGGTGATGTGGCTCGCCAGGTCCGATGCAAGGAACAAAACGGTTCGGGCGACTTCTTCTGGTGTGGCGATCTTGCGCAGCGGAATTCCCAGCTTGTACTGCTCAGGGAAACCGGCGATGGTTCGCTCTCGTGCATCCTCGCTGTGCCACATGCCACGCTGCATGGCGGTGTCGGTGGACCCTGGCGAGACCAGGTTGCAGCGTACGCCGTGCTCAGCGAGCTCCAGGCCAGCGGTTCGGATCAGGCTGGTAAGCGCAGCCTTTGATGCGCTGTAGGCGGCCATCTGCATGCGTGGCACGTGTGTCGCATTGCTGCTTACCGCCACCACCGCTCCGCTGCCCTGCGCCTTGAAGCGCGGGACCAGTTCGCGAAGCAGGTAGAACGGGCCGGACACGTTGACGCGCATCGAATCGTCCCAGTCAGCTAAATCCAGTTCCTCGATAGTCCCGAGCCGCAAGATGCCCGCAACACTGGCGAAGACATCAATTCGCTGATGTGCGCCCAGTAGCTCGTTGCACGCGTGCCGCACCGCGTCCGCGTCTCCCACATCCAGCAGGTAGGTCGTGAAACCGTAATCGCGTTCATCAAAGCAGCGGTCGAAGCCTGTGACCTGCGCACCCAGCCGTGCGAAGCCTTCAGCCACGGCGCGGCCGATCCCCTGCCCGGCACCGGTCACCCAAACGCTTTGCCCATCGAAACTCATCTGATCGTTCATCTGCCCGCCCTTCACCAAACCATTTCCACGAGTTCTTCCGGCTGTTGCAGTCGGCTATCCAGAAAACTGCAGAAGTCCGCCAGCTGCGGATGATCGAAGACATCGGAAACCTTCACGGCGGTGCCGAACTCGGCGCCCAGGCGATTGACGATCTGGATGGTCTGCAGCGACTGCCCGCCCAGTTCGAAAAAATTGTCTTCTGGCTGAATGCCGCTGACGCCAAGGATCTGCTGCCAGATAGCGCTGACGCGCCGCTGCGTCTCGTCGTTCAGCACGCGTTCGGTCGAGCCTTGCAGATAGGCCTGCTGCAAGCGTTTACGGTCGATCTTGTTGCTACCGGTACGGGGCAAGACGGCGAAATGACGGTAGTCGGTTGGCACCATCGCGGCAGGCAGCACTGCACTCAGTTCGCGCTTGATCGTGCGAACGTTGTCTTGCGGTCCGGAAAAGAACGCCACCAACCGACGCACCCCGGCGTCAAGTTCCAGGCCCAGCACGCAGGCTTCGTCGACGCCCGGCAGCGCCAGCATCCGCGCTTCGACCTCGCCAGGCTGGATGCGATAGCCGCTGATCTTGAACTCATTGTCCAACCGGCCGAGGTAGACCAGCTGGCCGTCTACCAGCCGCACGCGGTCCCCGGTGCGGTAGGCCCGCATCGTCTCCTCGCCAATGCGCAGATGGACGAAGGCCGGCGAG
Organism: Stutzerimonas stutzeri; assembly: GCF_051028275.1. Classification (GTDB taxonomy): domain Bacteria; phylum Pseudomonadota; class Gammaproteobacteria; order Pseudomonadales; family Pseudomonadaceae; genus Stutzerimonas; species Stutzerimonas stutzeri_AS. Next base: position 2,067,610 of record NZ_CP069269.1, on the reverse strand, counting down.
TCGCTATTCAGGTAACCATTGGCAAGCTGTGGCCCGAATAACACAAGCTCCCCTTCCTGGCCGGGGCGATTGCCACGCTGCAGCACCAGCGCTTCGATGCCTTCCAGTGGCTGGCCGATTGGCAACCGCTCACGATTGGGATCGAGGCTCTGCAGATCACAGGTGCTCGCGACCACGGTGGTCTCGGTCGGGCCGTAGGTATTGATCAAACGAACATCAGGCAGAACGACGCGTTGCCAGGCTTGCAGCTGCTCGGGGTATACCGCCTCGCCGCCGATGATCACCGTCTTGAGCGATGCCGGAATCCCTACCTGGCCGCTGCGCAACGCCACGACCCACTCATTCCAGAATGCAGTAGGCAGATCAACAACGCTGATCGCCATCTGCTCCAGCCCATCGACGAACGAGGACATCGATTGCAACATGGGGTCGGTACGCAGCACCAGCGTCGCTCCGGCCGACAAGCTGACGAAGACTTCCTCAATGCTCGCATCGAAGTTGAACGGTGCGAATTGCAGGACACGGTCGGCTGAACCAATGCCATAGCGCTTCCGAGCGGCCTGCGCGAAATGGGCCAATGCGCGATGGCTGACTTCCACTCCCTTCGGCGTACCGGTCGAGCCGGAGGTGAACATCAGGTAGCAAGCCGCTTCGTTATCACGCGGGCGGCAGGTCCGGTTCGCCGAGGTCAGCAAGCCGATCAGTTGAATCGGGCCTGTATGGATGTCTGCCAACCGATGCCGATAAGCCGCCTCCGTGATGACCAGCGCCAGGCCTGCAGTCTCGCAGATCAGTCTCTGTCTTTCGGCGGGCTGCTCCGGGTCCAAAGGCACATACACCGCTCCGGCGAGCAAGACCCCCATCTGGGCCAGGACCGCTTGTGGTGACCGGCTCAGCATTACGCCAACGCGTTGGCCCGGCTCGATCCCCTCGTCGACTAGCGCCGCAGCGACCATTTCGGCTCGCGCCTGCAGCTCGCCATAACTCAGGGCTTGCTCCTGCTGAACCAGCGCGATGTGCTCAGGCCGGGACTGTGCCTGGAGACGTATGGCCTCGAGGACGTTGCTCGGTTGCACGTGGGTAGCACTGCCCGGAGCCTTGAGGACTTGCCAGGCTCTGCGAACTGCAAACAGCTCTTCGAGCAGCACGCCGCGTGGCTGCTGCGGCTCAGCCAGCCAGCACTCGAGCAGGTCGAACAGTTCTTCCTGCAGGCTGCGCACCTCATCGAGGCTGTAGCAGGCCGGGTTGGCGTCGTAGTCGAGTATCGGCATACCGTCGGCACCGATCTGGACTTCCAGCGTCAGATCCTCCACCGGACCGGCGCTCAGGTTCAGCGTTCGCGCCGGGCAGTTGCCATACACCAGCGGACGGTCGAACGGCATGATGTTGATCAGCGGGCCGAATAATCGCTGCTCGCCGCCAACACGCCCCAGGTCGCGGCGCAGCGATTCGTAGCGGTAATGCTGATGTTTGCGGCTGCCCCGACGCAGCTTGCCGATGGCTTTGGCACTGGTGATCAGATCGGCGTCGTCCGGCAGATCCAGGCACAACGGTGCGATGTTCATCTGCATGCACGGCACGTTAAACGAGGCGGAGCCGATGCGGTTCATCACCATCAACCCCAGCACTTGGGAGCGAGCGCCACTCACCTGCCGGAGATGAGCCGAGACGCCCGCCAGCAGCAGGTCCGGCCAGCCCACACCCTGAGCTTCGGCAACCTGATTCAAGGCCCGCCACAAGGGCGCTGTGAACGGGGCCTCGTGACGGATGAAGGTAGCCGAAATCGGCGCACTGCGTTCGCTGAAGCTGGCCGGTTCCGGCATGTGTGACAAGGCTTCCAGCCAGTAGCCACGGGCAGCAGCGGTACGACCCTGAGCGTCCCGCTCGGCATCTTCCTGCAGAACGTCTTCATATCGGCCAAACCCGCTTGCAGGTGCCGGGTCGCCTTTCACCAAGGCGCCGTAGAGCTCGGCGATTCGTTGATAAAGCAAGTTGGTGCCGTAGCCATCCAGAGCAATGTGATGCACACAGCTGTAGAGAAAATCGCGCCCTTCGGCCTGGAGCAACGCGAACCTGCACGGCAACTCGCGCTGCAGATCGATCGCTACGCGAATGTCGCGCATGGCCCAGTCACGGACCCAGCGCTCGGCATCCGCCCCTGCCGGAACCTGCACCTGCTGCACAACCACCGGCAGTTCGCAGGGTTCGAAGAAGATGGCGTCGTCCTCGGCCACGAACACCCCAGATAGCGCCTCGCACTCCTGCACGGCCTGCCGCACTGCAGCGATCAGCGTCGTTTCATGGATCTTGCCGGCAAATGCGATGCATTCGGCGGTGTTGAACATGGCGCGGTCTTCGTTGAGCAGGTAGCCGGACCAGAGCCCTTGTTGGGCGATACCGAGCGGCCTCATTGGGCACCTCCATGTTTTTCTATCAACGCCCACCAGCCATTCAACGTTGGGGTCCTGGCCAGATCGGTAAAGCTCAGCTCGAGCCCCTGCTCCCGCCATTCGCTTAGCAGGGTCATGATCTGAATCGAATCCAGACCGTAGTCGAGCAGGTTCTCGTCGGGATCGAAGGGTTCATCCATCTCGTCGAGCATCGACAGCAACCGGGCTTCCAGCCCCTCCCGACTCGGCAATGACCGGTTGGCGGTGCCCAGCTCGAGCACCTCGCGGCATGTCACCACCTTGCCGCACCGCGTTGCCACGTAGTCCAGCGCCATCTGGTGCTCGGCCAGTCCGAAGTCTGCGATGCCGTCCGCCAGCATGAAGGGCTGGATGTCCCGCATGAACGCATCACAGGCTGTCATCAGGCAGCCAATATGGCCGTAGATACCACCAATGATCAGCTGATCGCGACCGAGCTCGCTCAGCATGTGCTCCAGAGGCGAGCGCTGAAACGCGCTGTAGCGCCACTTCACCAGAACCGTGTCGCCCTCGGTGGGAGACAAGCCTTCTACGATTGTCTGACGCTCGGGATATTGAGTGATGCCCGGCCCCCACATGTCGGTTAGCAGCGCCCTGTCCGCATCGGCCTGCTCGCCCGGCTGCGCGGTATAGACGACGGGAATCCCCAATGCTTTGCAGCACTGGCGAACCTGTGCCAGACGCGAGACCAATTGGTCGATAAAGACGCTGTCCTGGCCCCAGAAATCGCAGAAGTACGCTTGCATGTCGTGGATCAGCAGCACCGCGCGATCCGGTGCAAGTGACCACTGCACTTTGTTCGCACTCCATTCGCTGGGCAGGCGGTAAGGCGTCAGGGTGGGAATTGCCATGAAACGAATCCTTATTCGGTGACGGTCAGTTGTTCAGCGACGCGACGGCGCAGGCGGTTCTTGTCCACCTTGCCGACCGCTGTCATTGGCAATGCATCGATATGCTCAAATCGATCAGGCAGCTTGTAGTCCGCCAGGCCAAGCCCCCGCAGGAACTTGCGCAGCACGATGCCCTTGAGCTTGGGGTCATGGCTTACGATGTAGGCGCAGCTCTTCTCGCCCATGGCCTCATCGGGAACGGAAACCAACGCCGCCTGCGCCACGGCCGGATGCGCCATCAGCAGGTTTTCCACCTCTTCGGCTGCGATCTTTTCGCCACCGCGATTGATCTGGTCCTTGATTCGGCCGACGACCACGAGGTAACCGTCAGCTCGCTGGCGGACCAGATCACCGGAGCGGTAGTAGCCGTCGGTATCGAATGCGACGGCGTTGTGCTCCGGGCTCTGGAAGTACCCCCGTATGGTGTAGGGGCCGCGTGTCATCAGCGCCCCAACCTCACCCATGGCCACCGGATTACCCTCGCGATCGACGACCTTGATCTCGTCATCCGGGCTCATTGGCTGTCCCTGGGTCTGGTAGACGTGCTCGTCGTTGTCATCCAGCCGGGTGTAATTGACCAGCCCTTCAGCCATGCCAAAGACTTGTTGCAGCCGACACCCCAGCACCAGTGGCACTCGCCTGGCCTGGGACTCCGGTAATTTCGCTCCCCCGACCTGCACCAACTGCAGCGAGGCGAGCTTGTCTCGATGTCCGGGAGCTGCCTGCATCCACATGGCCAGGGCTGACGGCACCAATGCCGTGACGTTGACCCGATGCTGCGCGATCAACGGGAAGCAACTGGCCGGACCGGGGTCCGGGCTCAGCACGACACAGCCTCCGGCGAGGAACACGCCTAGCGCGCCAGGTGAGCTCAGCGGAAAGTTGTGCGCTGCCGGTAGCGCACAGAGGTAACGGGTGTCGTGATCGAAGCGACAGATCTCGACGCTGCGACGGACACTGTAGAGGTAGTCGTCATGGGTGCGGGGGATCAGTTTCGGCGTGCCGGTACTGCCGCCGGAAAGCTGAAAGAACGCCACCTCGCTGGCCGGCGTAGGGCTGAATGAACGCGACACGGGCGTCGGCTCGAACCAGCTCTGCAGACGCAGCTCCGGCTGTGGATCATCGTCCAGCAGAACGGTATCGAGTTCGGGATTGAGGTCCACCAGCTCATCGACAAAGGCATCGTCAGCAAACAACCTGTGAGCGCGACTGGCGATCAGCAGCCGTGGACGGATTTGCGAGGCATAGGCCACCAGCTCCAGGCGGCTATGGCTGAAGAGCGCATTGACCGGCGCGATACCGGCTTTCATCAATGCGAAGAACACAATGTACAGCTCAGGCTGATTGCTCAGCTGAACGAGGGCCCGATCACCCTGCCCCAGGCCGCGGTTCGCCAGCCGCTGCGCCAGATTCGTCGCAGCACGGTCGATGTCGGCATAGCTGAGTGTCCTGTTGCCAAATACCACGGCAGCGGCGTCCGGCTGGGTGCTGGCTTGATCGGCAAGCATCTGGCCAAGCGGCTCGCCACGCCAGTAGCCGGCACGGCGATAGCGTTCGGCAAACTCTTGGGGCCAGGGTGTAAACGGAACCAGGTTCATACTGCCTCCTGATCGAGGCCGAACGCCGCGAGCATCGTACCGAGCTTGGTGCCGGTCTCGCGCCACTCCGACTCAGGACAGGATTCCGATACAAGCCCAGCCCCGGCAAACAGCCGTACGCTGCACTGATCGATCACGCCACAGCGGATCACTACGGCCCACTCGCCGTTACCAGTGGCATCGCACCAGCCAACGATGCCGCCGAAAACGCCTCGATCAAAGGGCTCAAGTTCGGCAATCAGTCGCTTGGCAGCTGCCGTAGGAAAACCGCAAAGCGCTGGGGTCGGGTGTAACTGGCACGCCAGTTTAAGTGCCGATACGGGCTCGACAAGCTCACCTTCAATCCGCGTCGACAGGTGCCAAAGCTTGGTGGTGCTCATGAGCGACGGTGCAGCGGGGATATGCAACTCCCGGCACAACGGGCGGAGCTGGCGCTCCATATCGCGGATCACCAGGCGGTGTTCGTGCTGGTCCTTGGCCGAATCGAGCAGGCACTGCGCCGCATATTCGTCTTCCGCTGCATTGCCATGACGCCGGGCTGAGCCGGCCAGAGGGTTGGTTTCCAGACGCTGATCGATCTTGCGCAGCAGCAGCTCGGGACTGGCGCCGATCAATACGCTGCCGTCAGGCAAGTCCGCGAGGAAGTGGTACGCCTCGGGATTCTGCTGACGCAACCCTTGGAAGATCGTTGCCGCGCATGGCGGCTCGTCGAATTCAAGCTGCAACAGACGAGACAGCACAGCCTTGTCGAGCCGTCCCTTACGCAGCACATCAAGCGCCCGGGTAACGGCCTGCTGGAAGCCAGCCTGGTCCGGCTGTTCGATGTACTGACGGGCTCTTCCACAAGCAAACCCACATATCGAGGTAGGGGGCGCCGTTGGCGGGAGATGACTGACGTGTCGCGGAATGAACAAGCTTGAGGGTTGCTGCTTATCGAATGGAATCACGCCGACCAATACGGGATTGCTCAGCCCGGCTGCCTGGGCTTCGGCGAATCCGCGCTGAACATCCTGATCCAGAGCCGGCCCGGCGCCTTCCGCCGGCGTGTCTATCACCTTGAAACAACCGCTGGCTTCGATGCCCCCAGCCGGTGAATAGAATCGATACGATGGCGGGAACTTGTAACCTTCCCCAGGCCCATCGTAGGCGACGCGAGTCAATGCGTTCACCACCACCTCCGCAAATACTAATGAGATTGCTTATCATCTACATGCGGCACGATAGTCAGCTCCAGCGGATGCGTCAAATTGTTTCTGTGTGAAGTTTTGGTGTCGGTTTCCTGACGGTCAGCCAGGCCTGGCTGTCAGCTGGGCTGTGGATCAGCACGTGAACATTTCGCGCGAGCGCCGCTTGGATGGGTGAATCTAAGGAACGGCTAAAGACCGATATAAGCGCCTAAATATCAACAGTTTATAATCGAAACTGCATGTGGTTTATCGAGTAATCACGACTGACGTGTTTTACCTAAGGAGACAGCTGTATGTGCGTGCTTTCTGTTAGATATCGAACGTAGATTGCTGAAACTAAAGGCAATCGTCGGGACATCGAGCTGGGTATGGCTACCCTGATAGCACGGACTGCGAAGCGGTCTTAGATGACCCTATCCACGGTGTAATGGTGAGACTGGCTTTCTACGTGAATCTCGATTTCGTCGCCCGCCAGGCAGCCCAGCAATGCTCGGCCCAGTGGCGAGCGCGGCGAGATCACCAACACCTCTTCGCCCTCAAGTGACACGCTAATGCCTGCCGCATCCGGTCCCAGGAAGACCCAACGATAATGGTCAGCGGACTCCAGCGAAACCAGTGCTCCTAGGGTTATCGCTTCATTGTGATGCGATCGTACGGGCAGGTTTCGATAGCTCGATAGCGCTGTCTCTATTTCATGCACACGCCGCCGTTGGCCATCGGCCAGATAGGCCGCTTCCAGCCCCCGGGTGTCGTACTTGTTCTCTGCTTTGCTTTCTGCATGCGTCGCAGCTTCATGGGATGCCCTTAGTGCATCCTTTGCAACCACCAGATCGGATTGCAGCCTGTCGATAATCAACCGCTGAAGGTGGGCCTTTTCCATGGGGGCTCGGTCGGTAGGTTATTTAACGCCTAGCATCGCATCGCCGTTCTTGCGGCGCCATGATGTCATCACCCTATACACACTGGGCGGCTAATGTGCCGCTTAGGCTGGCCGACCGCGCATAACCGCGGCAATATCGCGGGACTCTTCAGGGCACACCACCCCATGTGGATACGCCAGGACCTTCGAGATGCATGTCAACCAGGAGCGAATCGATGACACCGCGCCTAGCGCTTTCCTTCATAGCAGTGGCGGCGGGTCAAGCGGCTTTCGCCGACGACCAGCCGCTGACGGTCAGGCTGAACAACCTCGAACACGACCAGGGGACGGTTCGCGTGGCACTGTTTTCGGATCCCAAGACCTTCCGCAAGGCCGACCAGGCCTTTGCGTCCGCCGAGTCGGCAGCCAAGGCCGGGACGGTCACGGTGGTGTTCGAAGGCGTGCCAGCCGGTCATTACGCAGTGATGGCGTATCACGACGAAAACGATAACGGAAAGCTAGACCTCCGGTTTGGCATGTTTCCAACCGAAGGGTACGGCCTGTCCAATAACCCGAAGGTGATGGGCCCGCCAGCATTCGAGGAGAGCCGCTTTGAAATTCCGGGCGATACGCCGAGCGAAATCGACATCGACATCCGCTACTAGAGTTCATGCGGGCCAATCGATAGGTGAGTGGGCCAGTCGCAGGCGCCCTTTAACCGTGACAGGCCAGTAACGACGGCGCGCGGAACGCGATGCATCCAGCCGACAGCCAAGCTACCAATAGTCGGGACGGCAATGAACCGGAGCCAAAATCCTGCTGTCCAGACAGATGCGCCTGGATCAGGTAAACAAGCGAATTTGCCGCGGCCGGAAGATTTTTTTGCAAAAGAGGAAATTTGCCGCAGGCGACAGAGCAAGACGCTGCTTATACTGTCCCCCCATTCCAATCTGGAGCCACACCTGTGAATAAAGCCGAGTTGATTGAAGCGATCGCCGCCTCCGCCGATGTACCTAAGAGCACTGCCACTCGCGTGCTGGACGCCTTCACTGAGAGCGTTACCACTACCCTGCAGAACGGCGACAGCGTGACGCTGGTCGGCTTCGGCACCTTTGCCGTCAAAGAGCGTGCAGCCCGAGATGGCCGCAATCCGCAGACTGGCGCAACGATCAAGATTTCCGCAGCAAAGCTGCCAGGCTTCAAGCCGGGCAAATCGCTGAAGGACGCCGTGAACTAAGGCACTGCATTCTGGAAACCGGGCCGCTGACGTCCTCCGGACGCAGCGCCTGCTCCGACCTCTCCTCCCCTCCGCTAGCCGAGCGTTCCGCCTGCTCAAACTCAGCTCACCGCACGATTCGTACGGCGTCCTGGCCGAAATCATCCGACCTGTTCGGCTTTGTTCTTAGCGTCTTGCCAACGGCTGATGACGCCAACCGTTACTCCACCAAATTGGAACATCCCGTTCCAGACGCCCTCCCATGCAAAGACGCCGATCTTTTCGGCTCCACCTGCATAAGAGGAGGCAATATGCGTATCACCCTTCCACGTCTTGGTTTTGGCGGCGCGCCGCTAGGCAACATGTTCACGCCGCTCGACGAGCCAACCGCCGACGCTACGCTCAAGGCCGCCTGGGACGCCGGAATACGCTATTACGACACCTCACCACATTATGGCGCGGGCCTCGCCGAGCAGCGTTTTGGCCGCATGCTCAGTAGCAAACCACGTGATGAATTCGTGTTGAGCACCAAGGTGGGCCGTTTGCTGCAGCCGACGAATAAGCCCGAGAATGCCCAACCCTTCGTCGACGAGCTTCCCAACAGGCGTGTCGTCGACTACTCGGCGGACGGTGCGCGACGCTCGATTGAAGACAGCCTGGAGCGCATGGGCGTTGACCGCATCGATGTCGTATTCATACATGATGTCTCGGAAGACCAGTGGGGGCCGCAGTGGACCGAGTATTTCCAACAGGCCATGCAAGGCGCGGCCAAAGCGCTGACACAGATGCGTGAGGAAGGCATGATCCGGGGCTGGGGACTGGGCGTGAACCTGGTCGAGCCCTGCCGCATGGCGCTGGAGCAAGCCGACCCGGACGTATTTCTGCTTGCCGGCCGCTATTCCCTGCTCGACCACCGCGAGGCACTGGACACGCTGTTTCCGCAGTGCGTGGAGCGCGGCATTGGCATTGTGATAGGCGGCCCTTTCAACTCCGGCGTCCTGGCTGGCGGCAACCACTACGACTATGCACAAGCGCCCGATGAGATTCGCCAGAAGACCGCTCAGCTCGAATCGGTATGCCAAACGTTCGGCGTCGATCTGAGGGCCGCTGCGCTGCAGTTCTGCCTCGCTCACCCGGCTGTGCTCTCGGCTATCCCAGGCACCAGCAACCCGAAACGCCCGAAGCAGTACGTGGAGCAGTATGAAGCCGAGATCCCGGATGAGTTCTGGCGCGCATTGAAAGCCAAACAGCTGCTTCCAGAAGACGCACCGACGCCGGTTTAACGTAGTGAACATAGGGGAGCGCGAACGACACGTGCTGTTCGCGCTTTGCTCCTCGTTTCAGCTGATAAGGCGCAACGCGCCGACCTAAGCACTGCGCCGCTTATTGCAAATCAGTACAACCGAAAAAAGTAGCATCGAAACACCGCCAAGCCCGCTTTCCGGGGTCTGCAACGAACTACCGTTGGGCTTAATGCTCCGCTGATCCAACATCGCCCTAACGATGGGTAGACGGGCACAAACGACACGGCTAGAACACGGTTTCCTTAACCCAAAGGACACTGAAATGGACACAAGAAAAACAATACTGGCGGCCGCTATAACGCTGTTCATTGCTAACCAGGCTATCGCTGATAGCGAATCGACACAGGAACAGACAGGGTCTGACAACAACGCCGAGGTCATGCAGCAGGGCGATGAAGGCAGCATCAGTCAGATCCAGGACGGCACGGCAAACGTTGTCCTTACGAGCCAGCAAGGATACGGTCTGACGGCGAACAGCGATCAGCGCGGCGACGGTAACATCTCGATCACGGACCAAACCGGTGCTAACGGTTCGGTCGACATTACCCAGGATGGGGATGTCAATCTGGCAACCGTTGCCCAGACTTCCGCCGAGAACGGTCACACAGCGAGCATTTCCCAGATGGGTACCGGCAACATTGCCTATGTCGAGCAATTGGATGGAGACGTCAGCAGCGCTGCGATCAGCCAGGACGGGCAGCTCAATGCAATCGAGCTGTCTCAGGAAGGCATTGGCAACCGGTACGACGGTACCCAGTCAGGCGTTGGCAACACAGCTTATGTTGAGCAGGCTGGGGGCGCTTTCGCTACCACGATCCAGACGGGCTCCGATAACCGTTTGACACTGACACAAGACGGCTTCCCCTACGGCGCCACCGCCTCCATCAGCCAGAACGGCACCAACAATCAGGCTACGGTAGATCAGCCATCTGCTGTTCGCTACAACTCAGGTTCGGTCGACTTGGTGCAGAACGGCTCAGACAATGTGGCGGATATCGTGGCGTTCGTAGGAGATGGATACATCTCGTTCACCCAAGAGGGCCTTGGCAACGAACTGACAATTGATCAGGGAGGACGTGACTCGTCGGTCGTGGGAACCTCTTCAGGCGAAGAGAACCGGGTAACCATCACTCAGGATTTCGATGGCAATAGCGTCGCTATCGCACAGGACGGCACCCAGAACGAAATCGACGTCGTGCAGGAGGGTTACTACAGCAGCGGCACTATCGAGCAGACGGGGACGGAAAACTACGCATCTCTGGTCCAAACCGGAGGACTGGACGCTATGACGCAGTACGATGCGGTGATCATGCAAAATGGAACTGGCAATTCGGCGCTCGTCACGCAGGGCCCATAACGGGCTATCGACCAGTGCAGCATACAAGCCCGCACCCGTGCGGGCTTGTTCATTGATATCATGTCTTGGACCGTCAGCTTTTGCCTAGCGCCTGCCGCACGACGCGCTCAAGGTCAGCGAAAAAGAACGGTTTTTGGAGCGTCGGAACATGCGCGTAACGCGGGTCCATTCCAACCGAACCATAGCCGGTAGCGAAAATCAGCGGGATACTCCGCGCAATCAGACGCTCCGCGATCGGAAAGCTGTTGATGCCGTCCAGATTCACATCCAGCACCGCCAGGTCATAGCTGCCACTCTCGGCGGCCTTCATACCATCGGCAAAGCGTGGCACCAGCTCCACGTGCTCACAGCCAATGTCTTGCAGCATGTCTTCCAGCAGCATACCGACCAGCGCCTCATCCTCGATGACCAAGACGCTTGAGCAGAGACCATTCATTGCAACGGCACCTCGATATCGCAAACCACCCCGCCCGTGAGGAAGGCCAGGCGTACCTCTGCGTTCAGTTCACCGCCCAGGCCGCGTTCGAGCAGCCTCGATCCGAACCCTTTACGTACGGGCGAAGCGACGATCGGCCCGCCAGCCTCCTCCCAGTGCAGCTGCAGTGTGGTTGTCTGCTCAGACTGTGACACCTTCCAGACGATGCGAACCTGCCCCGAGTCGCTGGACAAGGCGCCATATTTGGCCGCGTTGGTACACAACTCATGCAGCGCCATGGCGAGCGCCAATGCCAGTTTAGGCCGCAACCGTTGCACAGGCCCTTCGGTGACGAAACGTTGCCGGCTGCTGACCCGGAACGGCGCGATCGCCTGCTCAATGACTTCACGCAGGTCAGCGGTGTGCCAGTTCTCACGCGATAGGACGTCGTGTGCCTTGGATAAAGCAATCAAACGACCTTCAAACCATTGATAGCTCTGATTTTCAGAGTCTCGCCTAAAGCTCTGCGCTGCAATCGACTGTACCGTCGCAAGCGTGTTTTTAACCCGATGGTTCAGCTCGTTGAGTAACAACTGGCGATGGTCCTCGGCCAACTTACGTTCAGTGATGTCAACCATCATGTTCACCGCGCCGATTACCTCGCCCGCGTCGTTACACAACGGCGCCGGATAACCGAGAAACGGCACGCTGCTGCCATCCGGACGCTGCGCCAGCGCTTCTACCGCCTGGAAAGACCTGTTTTCGGCAATCGCTTTCGCCAATGGGCAGGTGCCCGGCTCTATGGGTGTACCGTCGGGACGGCAGAGCCGCCAGATCACGTTCCATTCATCCACGCCGACCTGCGGCACCCGTCCCGCCAGCTCGACGCAGGCCTGATTGAAATACGTGACCACACCCTTGGCATCGGTCGTGTAAACGGCGGTGGGCAAGGCTTCCAGAAGATCGCGCAGACGCTGTTCCGCCTCCTGGTTGGCTGCCTCCAGTTGCTTGCGTTCGGTAATGTCGCGGGTGATCGCCAGTTGCACGAAACCGCCCCTTGATCCGCTGCCTTCGTTTGGCAGCGTCATGGGCACCGCATGGGTTTCCATGTGTCGCCGTTTTCCAGCGAGGTTGATGATGTCGAATTCCCAGCTGAGCTTCTCGCCGTCGCACACCCGCAGATGATGCTCTTTCCACATCGTTCGAAACTCGGGAGCGACCAGATCGAATACGCAGCCACCCTCCACGTCCTGCGGCGCGTTGGCCTCGAGCATTTGCAGACCAGCTGGGTTCATCTGGATCAGTACCCCGTCGCGGTCGACGACCTTCACGCATTCGGGCGTGTTGTTCACGATTGCGCTCAACCAGTCGAGGTTACGCCGGTTATCCGCATTCGATTCTCGCGCCGGCGTGCTGGCCTGGAAACAGACCACTGCGCCCATGATCTGCCCCGTGTCGTTGCGCAGTGCCTCGATATTGGCCAGGACAGCGGCCGGAACACCGTCGGGCCGCTCGATCAATAGCGCAACATCCAGCGCGGAGCGTCCGGTGCGGATCGTGTAAGCCAACGGCGTATCGGCCAGCGGCAGCAACGCACCATCGCTGCGTACGATCCGCAAGCGTCCCTGACTGGCTATGACACCGCCGCACAGCTGATCGGCCAATCGGTTGTAGCGCAGCACTGCACCGTTTGCATCGAGCATGCAAACGCCCATGGGCAGCACATCAAGCACGGGATCATCGAACGGCAGCGGATTCGGAAGGGAATCGGTTGCCAGGTTCCCACCGGGGATATTTGCAATCTGCATCAGTACCTTTAACGACCAGTCGACGGGTGTCTTGCGGGCTGAGTGTACCTAACCGAACAAGGCGGCGAAGCCCGACTGCTAAGCGGCACGCGCCGCGCGGAACGGGTGTGCATTTATGCAGACTCAGTATGCAGCAAGCCGCATTGATGTTAGCAAATTTGCACTCTAGGATCAGGACAGCTCCATCAACTTGCCTAACCAAATAACAACAACCGGTAGGACACACCATGACCCCGTCAAGTGCCATCCCCACAGTCAAACTCCTGATCGGCGGTGAGCTGGTCGAGTCGACCACCAGCGAGTGGCGCGACATCGTCAATCCGGCGACGCAGGAAGTCCTGGCGCGGGTCCCCTTCGCCACCGAAGCTGAGATGAACGCTGCCGTCGCGAGCGCCAAAGAAGCTTTCAAAACCTGGCGAAAGACGCCCATTGGCGCGCGGTCGCGCATCTTCCTCAAGTACCAACAGCTGATCCGCGAAAACATGAAGGAGCTCGCCTCCATCCTCACCGCCGAACAGGGAAAGACCCTGCCGGACGCCGAGGGCGATGTGTTCCGTGGGCTAGAGGTGGTCGAGCATGCCGCCGGTATCGGCAACCTGCAGCTGGGCGAGCTCGCCAACAACGTGGCCACGGGCGTCGACACCTACACCTTGCTGCAACCGCTGGGCGTCTGTGCCGGCATCACACCTTTCAATTTTCCGGCAATGATCCCGCTGTGGATGTTCCCGATGGCCATCGCCACCGGCAATACCTTTGTCCTCAAACCCTCCGAACAGGACCCAATGGTGACCATGCGCCTTGCCGAGTTGGCGATGGAAGCAGGCGTGCCACCGGGCGTGCTTAACGTCATCCACGGTGGCGCCGACGCGGTGAACCTGATCTGCGACCATCCGGACATCAAGGCCGTCTCCTTCGTCGGCTCGACCAAGGTGGGCACGCACGTCTACAACCGTGCCAGCCAGGCCGGCAAGCGCGTGCAGTGCATGATGGGCGCGAAGAACCACGGCATCATCCTGCCCGACGCTCACAAGGAGCAGACGCTCAACAACCTGGCCGGCGCCGCTTTCGGCGCAGCTGGCCAACGGTGTATGGCCCTGTCGGTGCTGATCCTCGTGGGCGAAGCGCAGAGCTGGCTGCCAGACCTGATCGCCAAAGCCAAGACATTGAAAGTCAACGCAGGCGCCGAAAGCGGGACCGACGTCGGTCCGGTGGTGTCCTGCGCTGCACTGGATCGCATTAGCTCGCTGATCGAGCGCGGCGTGTCCGAAGGCGCCGAGCTGGTCCTCGACGGGCGCAATCCTCAGGTGGCGGGTTACGACAACGGCAATTTCGTGGGTCCAACCATCTTCTCTGGGGTAACGCCTGAGATGACCATCTACCGCGAGGAGATCTTCGGCCCGGTGCTCTGCGTCATGCAGGTCGACACCCTCGATCAGGCCATCGAGCTGATCAATGCCAACCCCAACGGCAACGGCACCGCCCTCTTCACCCGCTCCGGCGCCGCCGCCCGGCATTTTCAGGAAGAGATCGATGTGGGCCAGGTGGGTATCAACGTACCGATCCCGGTACCGGTGCCGATGTTTTCCTTTACCGGCTCACGCGCCTCCAAGCTCGGCGACCTCGGCCCGTATGGCAAGCAGGTGGTGCAGTTCTACACTCAGACCAAGACGGTTACCCAGCGCTGGTTCGATGAAAATGAAGTGGGCGGCCCGGTGAACACCACGATCAACCTCAAGTAACAGGATCGGCGCCGGCTAGGCGCCGTTTAAGCCGTCAATCAAAACAAGAAGGAAACGGCCATGCATATCGGTTTTCTAGGGCTGGGCAACATGGGCGGGCCGATGGCGCGCAACCTGCTCAAAGCCGGCCATCAAATCACGGTGTTCGACCTCTGCGCGGCTGCAGTGTCGGGCCTGGTCGAGGCCGGGGCCAAAGAGGCGACCTCGCCTGCAGCGGTCGCGGGCGCAGGTATCGAAGCCATCATCACCATGCTGCCGGCAGCCGCGCATGTGAAGCAGGTCTACCTCGGCGACGACGGCCTGCTTGCACACGTCCCGGCAGGCGTGCTGCTGATCGATTCTTCCACCATTGATCCGATGTCCGCACGGGAAGTCGCCGCCGCAGCCGCGGAGAACGGCAATCCGATGCTCGACGCACCGGTTTCCGGTGGCACAGTCGGCGCCGCCGCCGGCACCTTGACCTTCATGGTCGGCGGCAGCGAGGCAGCGTTTCAGAAGGCGCAGCCGATCCTGTCCGCCATGGGCAAGAATATTGTCCACTGCGGCGACAGCGGTAACGGTCAGGTCGCCAAGGTCGCCAATAACATGCTGCTTGGCATCTCGATGATCGGCGTGGCCGAGGCCATGTCGCTCGGCGTGGCGCTTGGAATGGACGCCAAGGTCCTGGCCGGCATCATCAACTCGTCGAGCGGTCGTTGCTGGGCGTCGGAGATCAACAACCCCTTCCCCGGCGTACTGGAGAACGGCCCCGCGTCGCGCAGCTATAGCGGTGGCTTTGGCACCGATCTTATGCTCAAGGACCTCGGCCTCGCCAGCGAGGCGGCCAAACAGGTGCGTCAGCCGGTTATCCTCGGGGGTCTCGCGCAGCAGCTGTACCAGGCTTTCAGTATGCAAGGCCATGGCGGGCTGGACTTCTCCGCGATCATCAAACTCTACCGCCAAGAGGACCAGACATGACCCACGCAGAAGCGCCGGTACTGATTGAGATTCGTAACCGCGTCGGCTACCTCACGCTCAACCGCCCAGCCGGATTGAATGCCGTTAACCTGGACATGGTGCGGATGCTGCACCGCCAGTTGCAGGCCTGGGCGGATGACCCGGACGTGGTCGCGGTGGTGTTACGTGGCGCTGGCGAGAAAGCATTCTGCGCCGGCGGTGACATTCGCTCGCTGTACGACAGCTATAGGAACGGCGACAGCCTGCACCGCGAGTTCTTTGAAGAGGAGTACGCGCTGGATCAATACATCCACGCTTACACCAAGCCACTTCTGGCGCTGATGAACGGCTTCGTCCTTGGTGGTGGGATGGGCCTGGTCCAGGGTGCCTCCCTGCGTGTGATTTCCGAACGTACCCGGATGGGCATGCCGGAGGTCGGCATCGGCTACTTCCCCGATGTGGGCGGCAGCTATTTTCTGTCGCGGCTGCCGAACCGGCTCGGTTTCTACATGGGCCTGACCGGAAACCACGTCGGTTCCGCCGATGCCCTGTTTGCAGGCTTGGCCGACTATTGCGTGCCGCATGAACAGTTTGCCGATCTGGAGCGCTGCCTCGACCAGCAGGACTGGTCAACGCCGCCGCTGCAAGCACTGACCAACCTGCTGGTATGCATGGGCCGCACCGAACTGCCGGATGCACCGCTCACGAAACTCTCGCCAGCCATCGACGAGCATTTCGCGCACGACACCGTCGCGGCTATCCGCCAGTCCCTCGCT
The DNA here is from genome assembly GCF_051028275.1 of Stutzerimonas stutzeri. GTDB lineage: Bacteria > Pseudomonadota > Gammaproteobacteria > Pseudomonadales > Pseudomonadaceae > Stutzerimonas > Stutzerimonas stutzeri_AS. The sequence goes on along the minus strand of NZ_CP069269.1, from coordinate 2,051,096 downwards.
GGAGAAAACCGCGCCGAATACAGCGACTGGGCCGCCGAGACGCTCAAAACGATGGACAGTCGCTCACCGCTGTCGATGAGCGTGACCCTGGAAATGCTGCGTCGTGGTCGGGAGCTATCGCTGGCCGACTGCTTCCGCATGGAGCTGCATCTAGACCGCCAGTGGTTCGATGGGGGCGACATCATCGAGGGCGTTCGCGCATTGATCGTCGACAAAGACAAGAACCCGCGCTGGAACCCGCCTACGCTGGATGAAGTGACGCCCGAGCGCGTCGCCGCATTCTTCGCCGGCGTCTGACACAGGGAGCTCCCATGCAAGACATCGAACTGACCGAAGAACAACGGATGATCCGCGACATGGCGCGCGACTTTGCACGCGCCGAAATCGCGCCCAAGGCACAGGCCTGGGAACAGGCCGGTTGGATCGACGACATGACCGTCACCCAGCTGGGCGAGCTCGGCCTGCTCGGCATGATCGTGCCCGAGCAATGGGGCGGCACCTATATGGACTACGTCGCCTATGCGCTGGCTGTAGAGGAGATATCTGCTGGTGACGGCGCCATAGGTGCGCTGATGAGCATCCACAGCTCGGTCGGCTGCGGTCCGATCCTCAAATACGGCACGCCGGAGCAGCAGGACCAGTGGCTCCCGGATCTGGCTGCCGGTCGCGCCATCGGTTGCTTCGCTCTCACCGAACCCCAGGCCGGCTCGGAGGCGCACAACCTGCGCACCCGTGCTGTGCTGGAAAAGGGCGAATGGGTCATCAACGGCGCCAAGCAATTCGTCAGCAACGGCAAGCGTGCCAAGATCGCCATCGTCTTCGCCGTTACCGATCCAGAGTTGGGAAAGAAAGGCCTCTCCGCGTTTCTCGTGCCCACCGACAACCCCGGTTTCGTCGTTGACCGCATGGAAAAGAAGATGGGCATTCGTGCCTCGGACACCTGCGGCGTTACCCTGCGTGACTGCCGCATCCCGCAAGCCCACCTGCTCGGCCCGCGCGGCAAGGGGCTGGCCATTGCGCTTTCCAATCTCGAAGGCGGCCGCATCGGCATCGGTGCCCAAGCCCTCGGCATCGCCCGCGCGGCATTCGAGGCGGCGCTGGGTTACGCCCGCGAACGCATCCAGTTCGACAAGCCAATCATCGAACACCAGAGCGTGGCGAACATGCTCGCGGACATGCACACGCGGATCAACGCCGCGCGACTGCTCATCCTGCATGCCGCGCGCCTGCGTAGCGCCAATCTGCCGTGCCTGTCCGAAGCCTCCCAGGCCAAGCTGTTCGCCTCGGAGGTAGCCGAATACGTCTGCTCAAAGGCCATGCAGATCCACGGCGGCTACGGTTATCTGGAGGACTACCCCGTCGAGCGCCACTACCGCGACGCGCGCATCACGCAGATCTATGAAGGCTCCAGCGAGATTCAGCGGCTGTTGATTGCCAGGGAGTTGAATAATTACGGGCTGTGAGAAACCGCTTCGCGAGCAAGCTCGCCTCTACAGGATCGTGTGGCCGTGACTTTTGTAGAAGCCAGCTTGCTGGTGATCAGGCCGGGCACGGACTGACTGGTAAAAACGCCGCGAAACAGTATTCCAACGAGTGATGTCGGCAAGCGCGACCGTCATCCAGACAACAATAAAAAGGATACGACGATGCTCAAAGGTACGATGCAGCAGACCCCGCTGATGATCAGCGGCATCCTCACCCACGCCGCCCTCGCCCATGGCGACACGGAAGTGGTGTCTCGGCTGGTGGACGAACCCATCTGGCGCTACGACTATGCGGGCCTGGCGAAACGCTCCGGACAGGCAGCCTCAATGTTGCGCAGCCTGGGCGTCAAACCCGGCGACCTGGTCTCGTCCATGGCCTGGAACACGCATCGTCATTTCGAGCTGTTCTTCGCGGTGCCCGGCATCGGCGCGGTGCTACACACCGCTAATCCGCGGCTGTCGGATGAACAGATTGTCTATACCCTCAACCACGCTGGGAGCGCCGTGCTGCTGTTCGACCGCAGCTTCCTCGCTGTGGTCGAGCGCGTTCGGCCGCGGCTGGAGCACATCCATACCTTCATCATGCTGTCAGACGCTGAACGTACCGAGCCGGGTGAACTCGGTGCGCTGAGCTATGAGACGTTGATCGCCCGGGAACAGCCGGTCACCGACTGGCCACGGTTCGACGAGCATGCGGGCGCCATGCTCTGTTACACCTCCGGCACCACCGGCAACCCGAAGGGTGTCGTCTACAGCCACCGCTCGGTAGTCCTGCACGCCATGGCGGCGGGCCTCACCGGTGCCTTCGGGTTTTCGGCGTTCGACTGCATCATGCCCTGTTCCTCGCTCTACCACGCCACCGCCTGGGGCGTGCCCTTCACAGCGGCCATCAACGGCTGCAAGTTCGTGTTGCCGTGCGACAAGATGGACGGTGCGAGCCTGCAGGAATTGATTCAGGACGAAGGCGTGACCTTCTCCGGCGGAGTGCCGACGATCTGGACCATGTATCTCAACCATCTGGAGCGCACCGGCGAAAGCACTGGTCAGCTCAAGTGCCTGGTTATAGCGGGATCCGCCGTACCCCGCGCACTGGCAGAGAAATTCGAGACACGCTACGGCGTGAGCGTCAGGCAACTCTGGGGCATGACCGAGACGAGCCCGCTCGGCGTCGTCGCCACACCCACGCCCAAGCTCGCCGCACAGGGCGACGCCGCCACCAGGGAGGCCATCTGGACTCGCCAGGGCCGGCTCCAATTCGGCATCGAGCTGAAGATCGTCGACGAGGCCGGCAATTCACTGCCGCACGATGGCACCACGTCCGGCGCACTACTCGTGCGCGGTCCCTGGACCGTTGAGCGTTATTTCCGCAGCGACACCAGCGCGCTCGACGCTGACGGCTGGTTCGACACGGGCGACATCGCCACGCTCGACCCCAACGGCTACATGCGCATCACCGACCGCAGCAAGGACGTGATCAAGTCCGGCGGCGAATGGATCAGCTCAATCGACATCGAAAACATCGCCGTGGGCTGCCCAGGCGTGCGAATTGCCGCGGTGGTTGGGGTAACTCATGAAAAATGGGAAGAGCGCCCGATCCTGATCATCGAACCACACGACGATGCGCAAATATGCATCGAGACCGTTCTGGCGTTTCTCGAACCGCAGATCGTCAAATGGTGGATGCCCGATGCGGTGATCATCGACAGCGTTCCGCTCACCGCCACCGGCAAGATCGACAAGAAAACGCTGCGCGACCGCTATCGCAACCATCTGCTGGAGTCGACCGTAAAGGTTGCAGGCAGCTAGCACATGCGAAGCTTGCCACCGATGGGTTGAGACCTCATCTGAGCCGTCACGAAAGCCATATGCACAGGCGTACGCCCGTCATGGCCCATTGTTGGCACAGGTGCAGGTGCGTCCAACGACCAGCACGGCGCGCACCGATCTCTTACCGAATCGATACACTACGCCTCGGGAGGTACCCATGCTGGACAGATCGCAATCTCGCCAGGGCCCGCTGCTTGGGCTGCGCGTGCTGGAGTTTGCCAGCATCGGTCCCGGCCCGCATTGCGCGATGCTGCTGGCCGACCTTGGCGCCGAGGTCATCCGCATCGAGCGTGAAGCCGGTAATGGCTGGCCCAACCCGGTGGTGGATCGCGGTCGCAAGCGAATGATGCTGGACATCCGCGCGGACGCAGGGCGCGAGCGTTGCCTGGAACTGGCCGAAAATGCGGACGTTCTGATCGAAGGTTATCGCCCCGGCGTGATGGAACGCCTGGGCCTCGGACCGGAGCAAATCCACGAACGCAACCCACGCCTGGTCTACGGACGAATGACTGGCTGGGGCCAAACCGGGCCGCTAGCCAACAGCGCAGGCCATGACATCAATTACCTGGCGATCACTGGTGCACTGGCTGCTATCGGCGGCCGCGGAGGGCCGGCGATCCCACCACTCAATTTCGTGGGCGACTTTGGCGGAGGCTCGCTGTATCTCGCATTCGGCATCATGGCTGCGCTCTGGGAACGGGAGCGTTCGGGAAAGGGCCAAGTGGTCGACGCCGCCATCGTCGACGGTGTGTCCTCGATGATGACCTTCTTCGCCGGGCTTCTGCCCAGCGGTGTCATATCCCTGGAACGCGACCGTAACCTGCTCTCCGGCGCCGCCCCGCATTACCGCTGCTACAGCTGTGCGGACGGGCGCGAGATTGCCATTGGGCCGCTAGAACCGCATTTCTTCAGAGAGCTGATGCAGCGCATTGATGCGCCCCCGTCATTGCGTGATGGCTTCACAGACCCCGCCGTCTGGCAGGAGCAGAGCGAGCAGCTGGCCGAACTGTTTGCCAGCCGAACCCAGGCTGAGTGGTGCGCCCTGCTCGAAGGGACCGATGCCTGCTTTGCCCCGGTGTTGACCTTGGAAGAAGCCGTGAAACATCCACATATGGCGCAACGCGGTGTTTATCGCGAAATCGACGGCGCCCTGCACGCCGCACCCGCGCCGCGCTTTTCGCGCACGCCGGGGGCGATAAGGGCGTCGGACAATGCAAGTGGCTGGGATTGATCAGGCACAGGAGCAAATCACCGGTAGATCGGTGAAGCGTGATCCACCCTACGTCCGCTTGCCCAACCGAGGGTGGCATCAAACGGCCAGGCATCGTTTCGCTCACCGGCTCCGTAGGGTGGATCACGCTCTATTCATCCACCAAGCGACGACGCGGGGGTTAACGGTGGACCGGTGAAGCGTGATCCACCCTACGACCAGCCGCGCGCGGCGAGACGTCTTATTCACCCAGGTTGCGCGCGATCACCAACCGTTGAATGTCGCTTGTCCCCTCGTAGATCTGGCAAACGCGCACGTCCCGGTAGATGCGTTCGACGGGGAAATCCTTGAGGTAGCCGTAGCCGCCCAGCGTCTGGATGGCGGCGGAGCAAACCTTTTCTGCCATCTCCGAAGCGAACAGCTTGGCCATGGAGGCTTCGACCAGTGCCGGCTGGCCGGCCTCGCGCAGTGCGGCGGCGTGCAGCACCATCTGCCGCGCCACTGCGATCTGCGTCGCCATGTCGGCGAGACGGAAGGCGACGGCTTGGTGCTCGGTGATCGCCGTGCCGAACGCCTCACGCTCACGGGCGTAATCGCGGGCGGCTTCAAAGGCTGCACGTGCCATTCCCACGGCCTGAGCAGCGATGCCGATCCGGCCGCCTTCTAGGTTCGCCAGGGCGATGCGGTAGCCCTCACCCTCCTCGCCCAGGCGTTGAGATTCGTGCACGCGCATGTCCTCGAAGGCCAGTTGGCAAGTGTCCGACGCATGCTGGCCGAGCTTGTCCTCCACGCGCACCACTTGATAACCGGGCGTATCGGTGGGGACGATGAAGGCGCTGATGCCTCGCTTGCCGGCATCCGGATCGGTCACGGCGAAGAGGATTACCGTGCCGGCATGCTGGCCTGAGGTGATGAATTGCTTGGCACCGTTGATTACATAGCCATCGCCGTCGCGCCGTGCACGGGTGCGCAAGCTGCTGGCATCGGAGCCTGCATGGGGTTCGGTCAAGGCAAAGGCGCCGATCTGCGCGCCGCTGGCCAGCGGTGTCAGGTAGCGCTGCTTCTGCTCCTGGTTGCCGAACCGCAGGATCGGCACACAGCCCACCGAGTTATGCACGCTCATGATGGTCGAGCAGGCGCCGTCTCCGGCCGCGATCTCTTCTAGCGCCAGTGCATAAGCGATGTAGCCGGTGTCGCTGCCGCCCCATTGCTCGGGGCAGAGCATGCCAAAAAAGCCGAGTTCGGCCATCTCGCTGATCGCCTCGGCCGGGTAGCGATGTTCACGGTCCCAGTCGGCAGCAAACGGCTTGAGGCGTTCCTGAGCGAATTGCCGGGCCATGTCGCGAATGCTGGTTTGATCGTCGTTGAGCAGCATGGCAATTCCTCAGTCGAGCAATTCGACAGCCATGGCGGTCGCTTCGCCCCCGCCGATGCAGATGGCCGCGATGCCCTTGCGCAGGCCCCGGTCACGCAGTGCGGCAATCAGCGTGACGAGAATCCGCGCGCCGGAGGCGCCGATTGGATGGCCCAATGCGCAGGCTCCGCCATTGACGTTGACCTTGGCGTGATCGAGCCCAAGCTCGCGCATGGTCACCATGCTGACCACTGCGAAGGCCTCGTTGATCTCGAACAGATCCACCTCGTCGAGGCTCCAGCCGGTGCGTTCCAGCAGCTTGTGGATGGCCCCGATGGGTGCGGTCGGGAACAGATTGGGCGCATCGGCAAACACGGCGTGGCCATGGATGATCGCCTGGGGTTTCAAGCCGCGGCGTTCGGCCTCGGAACGGCGGGTCATAACCAGTGCCGCAGCGCCGTCAGAGATCGAACTGGAATTGGCAGCCGTCACCGTGCCGCCCTCGCGGAACGCCGGCTTGAGCGACGGAATCTTCTCCGGCATCGCCTTGGGCGGCTGTTCGTCGTCGCGTATGGTGCGCTGCTCACGGCCCTGGGTCACATCCAGCGGGACAATTTCACTGGCGAAACGGCCGCCGGCGATGGCATCGCGGGCGCGCTGAAGCGAGGTCAGTGCATAAGCGTCCTGCTCCTCACGGCTGAAGCCGTGGTTCTGCGCGCAATCCTCGGCAAAGGTGCCCATCAGGCGGCCCTTGTCATAGGCGTCCTCCAGGCCATCGAGGAACATATGATCGAGCACCTTCCCGTGGCCCATGCGATAGCCACCACGCGCTTTTTCCAATAGGTAAGGCGCGTTGGACATGCTCTCCATGCCGCCAGCGACGATCAGGTCGACGCTGCCGGCGCGCAACGCATCATGGCCGAGTATGGTGGCCTGCATCCCCGAGCCGCACATCTTGTTCAGCGTGGTCGACGCGGTGGCCTTGCCCAATCCAGCGCCGAGCGCGGCCTGGCGCGCCGGGGCTTGGCCCAAACCGGCTGGCAGCACGCAGCCCATCAGCACTTCCTGCACCTGGTCTGCAGCGACACCGCTACGCTCGACCGCCGCGCGAATCGCAGCTGCGCCCAACTCCGGCGCGCTGAGGCTTTTCAGATCGCCTTGAAAACCGCCCATAGGCGTGCGGGCCGAGCCCAGAATCACGATTGCATCGTCGTTCATCATCTGTCTCCCGTTATTTCGCGGCCATGCGCAGCGCGCCGTCGAGGCGTATCACTTCGCCATTGAGCATGTCGTTCTCGATGATGTGGCGCACCAGGGCCGCGTACTCCGGCGCTCTTCCCAATCGAGGCGGGAACGGCACGCCAGCGGCCAGCGAGTCGCGAACGTCCTGGGTCATCCCAGCCATCATTGGCGTCTCGAATACGCCCGGGGCGATGGTCATCACCCGGATACCGTGGCGCGCCAGTTCACGTGCTGCGGGCAGCGTCATGGCGACCACGCCGCCCTTGGATGCTGCGTAGGCGGCCTGGCCAATCTGTCCGTCATAGGCGGCGATGGAAGCGGTGTTGATGATCACGCCGCGGTTGCCCTGGGCATCCGGCTCGCCGCGAGCAATGGCTTCGGCGGCCAGGCGCAGCATGTTGAAACTGCCGATCAGGTTGAGGCCTATGACCTTGCTGAAACTGTCCAGACCATGCGGTCCCTGGCGGCCCAAGATCTTTTCGCCGCTGGCGACACCGGCACAATTGACCAGCCCGTGCAGAGCACCGAAATGCTCGACCGCCGCATTCACTGCCGCTTGTGCAGCGGCTTCTTCACATACGTTGGTGACCACGGCGTGAGCACCAGCACCCAACGCATCGCTGCGTTCGCTAAGCAGCTCTGCATTGATATCGGCGAGCACGACTTTCGCGCCCGCCCCAACCAGCGATTCGGCAGCAGCCGCACCCAGGCCGGACGCCCCGCCGGTGATCAGGAAAACCTTGTCTTGAATGTTCACTGCACGACCTCATGAAAACGTGAGGGGCGCTGCGACTGATAGCGCCCGCCCTGCTGGTTTCATATTCATCAGACCGACGGGCGTGAACAATGGTCGTTACGGGCAATCTGGATGACTGTTTTGGCCAAATCGTTGCGCGCTCGCCAGCTCACCCCAAGACCCCGCCGTCGCCAGGCCTCTGCAACGCTGTACATTTCAGGAGCTGGCTTGCTGGCGATCCGTACGTCCGACTGAGGCTCGTACCGCCTGATCGCGAGCAAGCTCGCTCCTACCAAAAGCGATGCCGAGTATCGGTTTAAGCGATGAGCTTGCTCAGCCCTGGCCACCTTCGGCGATAGGTTGCTCAATGTCCGAGACAATATGGGCAAACCTAACCGTAGGAGCGAGCTTGCTCGCGAATGTGGAACCACGGAACAGCTTCGCGAACACGCTCGCCCCAACAGGAGTGCGCTATTTCGTGGTGCCTTGGACGGGCCTCGTCAATGAGGTGCGCCGAGTATCAACCCTCGATATTGACCCGGATTGGTTCCGGTCCATTTGCGAAAGGCCTTGTAGAACGAGCTGACGTCGGCAAAGCCCAGACGCTCGGCAATTTCGGCGAAGGTGATCGAGGCATCGGCCAGCCAGAGGGTAGCCATCTCCTGGCGGATCTGGTCCTTGATCGCCTGGTATGGCTGGCCTGCATCGGCGAGGCGGCGGCGCAGTGTCGAGGATGAAACGCACAGTGATTGCGCAAGGTGTTCACTGGTGGGCCACTGCTCGGCTGGCAGGTCACGCAGGTGAGACTTGATGCGGCTGGCAAGGCTGGTGGTGTCGCGATACCTGACCAGGATATTGGCCGGTGCCTGAGCCAAAAAGCCATGCAGTTCCTGCTCGCTGCGCCGCACTGGAAGATCCAGCACTTCGGCGGCAAAGATGATGCGGGTAGTGGGTCGCGCAAAGCGCAGATTCCCAGAAAACATCACGCGATAGTCGTCGGTGTACTCGGGTTCGTTGCAACGCAGTTCGACGGCCAGCAATGGAATGCGCCGACCCACCAGCCAGCAGGCCAAGCCATGTATCAACATCCAGAACGTGAAATAGCTGAACGCTCGTAACGGCAGCGCTTCGCGCCCTTCTTCCAGCGTGACTTCGGCCAGGCTCTCGCTGCGATGCAGTGCACCGCGAAAGCCCTCGAACGTCAGCCCGAAGAATTCCAATGCCACGCGCAGCGCGGCGTCCAGATTGGGTTGCGCCATCGCTGCGCGGCATACGAATGCGAAACTGCCGGTACGCATGCGGCGCGCGTCCATGCCGAAGAATTCGTCGTCGAAATGCCGGGCCAGGCGGCGCCAGAGTTTGCTGTACTCCGCCACGTCGATACGTGCGTGAGGGTCGGATAGGTCGATCGCAGGCAACCCAAGCAGCTGCAGCAGTTGTTCGGGCTGCAGAGCGGGTGACGTCAGGCCCTGCAGTGCTTCGTCTACGAGCCGTACGGAAATAGTGCCCTTGCCGTCGCGAATCATGTTCGCCCCATCATCACGTCGTGGCTGGTGGCGGCGACGTCCCGCAGGAAGTCCCAGCACACGCGCATGCGTGCCAGATCCTTGTTTTCCACCGGCATCAGCATCCAGAACGTGCGGGTGAACTCGATTTCCTCCACCAGCACCTCCCTGAGTCGTGGTTCCCTGCTCGCCGAAAACGCCGGCAGGATCGCCAACCCGGCCCCGGCGGCGGCGGCCTCCTGTTGCGCCAGGATGCTGGTGCTACGTAGCGAATGCTGGCGAGGACGAACGAGTTCATCGAGAAAATACAACTCCTTGCTGTACAGCAGATCCTCGATATAGCTGACGAATACGTGCCCGTTGAGGTCGTCGCGGCTGCGGATGGGCGGATGCGATGAGAGGTAGCCTTCGGATGCGTACAGCCGCAGGACATAGTCGGTGAGCTTGGTGATCACATAGGGGCCACGCTCGGGCCGTTCCAGCGTGATCACAATATCCGCCTCATGCCGCGCCAGCCGTACCGACCTGGGCACCGCCAGCAGGTCCACGCCAAGGTGCGGATAGTCTCGGGTGAGGCTGGCCAACTGGCCAGCCAGCATCAGGGTGCCATATCCCTCAGTGGCCCCGATGCGAACCTGGCCGGACAGCTTGTCGGCGGTCAGGCTCGGCTGTTCGATGGACGCAATGGCGCTTTCCATGGCTTCGGCCTGCGCAAGCAGTTCGCGGCCGGCTTCGGACAAGCGATAGCCCGCCTTTGCACGGATGAACAACTGCCGGTCCAGCGCTTTTTCCAGGGCCTGCACTCGACGTGCCACGGTGGTGTGGTCGACGGCCAGGCGCCGCGCTGCCACGGTAAGCCTTCCAGCCCTTGATAATTCGAGAAAGAAACGCAGGTTGTCCCAGTCCACTGCCGACTCCATCCTTCGTGTTCAGCGACCCGCTCTCGGCCCGCTGTGCAAAAACACAGAATACCTCTGCATTTCGCACCATGGGTTTACTATTTTTACGCTGCTAGGCTCGTCTATCGAACCCCATTAGCCTCACGGCATCCGCTTATTTGCAAGCAGAAGGAACCGACATGAGTGAGAAGATCCAGCTCGAAATGCGCGATCACACGGCCCTGCTCACCATCGCGAACCCACCCGCCAACACCTGGGACCGCGAGTCGCTGGCGGCACTGGAGCAGATGGTTGGCCAGCTCAACGATAACCCGGACGTCTACGCACTGGTGATCACAGGGCAGGGCGACAAGTTTTTCTCTGCTGGGGCCGACCTTAAACAATTTGCCGACGGCGACAAGGATGGCGCCCGCGAAGTCGCACAGCTCTTCGGCCGTGCCTTTGATGCACTGACTCGTTTTCGCGGGGTGTCCATCGCTGCGATCAATGGATATGCCATGGGCGGCGGGCTTGAATGCGCCCTGGCCTGCGACATCCGCATCGCTGAGGAACAGGCACAGATGGCACTGCCTGAAGCCAGCGTCGGCCTGCTGCCCTGCGCCGGCGGTACGCAGAACCTGCCGTGGCTGGTAGGCGAAGGATGGGCCAAGCGCATGATCCTCTGCGGTGAACGCATCGATGCTCAGCGCGCCGAGAAGATCGGTCTGGTTGAAGAAGTGGTGCCACGGGGGGAATCCCTGGAAGCTGCATTGAAGCTTGCAGAGGGTGCCAGCAAGCAGAGCCCCTCCTCCGTCAGCCGTTGCAAACGCCTGGTGATGAACGCACGTAACGATGACCACACTTCGGGCTGGGCCGAGGAACGTGAGCTGTTCGCTGAGCTGTTCGATACGAAGGATCAGAAGGAAGGCGTAAACGCGTTCCTCGAAAAGCGCAAGCCCAACTGGCAGAACGCCTGAGGCGATCAACTTTATGCTGCAGGGGCTATCGCAGGCTCAAGGACGAGCCTGAACGATGCGGCGTCGTCTCCACCAATGAAGCCGATCAGGATGCGTAAGGGCCGGAATCATCTGGCATGGCGGAATCCGAAGGGGATCGCCGAACCGAGTTTCGGCGCTTCGGTTGTCGTGTCGTGCTCGCCTGGAGCGGCGAGCACCCAGTCGCTATTTGAAGTTGCGCTTGATCAACCGCTCCACCCATCCCACGATCCCCGAGCGGAACAGCAGCACGCAGAGCACGAAGATTACACCCAGTATCACATGCACCCACTCGCCCAGCGGGCCGTTGGAGAGTGAGGTCTGCAGCGTGACCACGACCGTCGCACCCACGACCGGGCCGAGGATGGTGCCAACGCCGCCAAGCAGGGTCATGAGAATCACCTCGCCGGACATGTGCCAGTGTGCATCGGTCAGCGAGGCGAGCTGAAACACCACCGTCTTCGTCGAGCCCGCCAGGCCAGTCAATCCAGCTGAGATGACGAAGGCCAGCAACTTGTGTGCATCGACGTTGTAGCCCAGGGAAACAGCCCGCGGCTCGTTCTCGCGAATCGCCTTGAGCACCTGTCCGTAGGGTGAATGGATGGTGCGCTGGATGATGACAAAGCCGAGCACGAACACAGCGAGCACGAAGTAATACAGGGACATGTTGTTCTGCATGTCGAACAGACCAAACAGATGCCCTCTCGGTACGCCCTGCATGCCGTTCTCGCCCCCGGTGAACGGCGCCTGGACGAAAACAAAGAACACCATCTGCGCCAGTGCGAGGGTAATCATCGCGAAATAGATGCCTTGCCTGCGAATCGCCAGCACGCCGAAGACAAACCCCAGCACAGTCGAAGCCAGTGTGCCGGCCACGATGCCTAGCTCGGTGCTCAGGCCCGTATAGGTACTCAACATATAGCCGGTGATATAGCCGCCACAGGCGAAGAAAGCCGCATGCCCGAAGGACAGTAACCCCGCGTAACCCAGCAGCAGATTGAACGCACAGGCGAACAGCGCGAAGCACAGCAGCTTCATCAGGAACACCGGGTACACCATCAGCGGCGCCACCATCGCCACGCCCAACAGCGCCAGGTAGAACAGATGCTGCCGTCGCCGCGCCGCACGGCGGCGCTCGCGTTCGGCATTGGCGCGAACCTGTATGGCCGACGCATGCATGGGGGACACTTGAACGTTCTCTTGAGTCGACATGTTCATGCCTCCTTTCCAAACAGACCGGCCGGCCGCAACAGCAGTACCAGCACCATGATCACGAAGATCACCGTGTTGGCCGCCTCCGGATAGAACACCTTGGTGAGCCCCTCGATCAGCCCCATCGCAAGGCCGGTGACAATCGCACCCATGATCGAGCCCATCCCGCCGATCACCACGACGGCAAACACCACAATCAGCAGATTCGAGCCCATTCCAGGCGTGACGGCGTAAATAGGTGCTGCCAGCACACCAGCAAACGCGGCCAGCGCAACGCCATAACCGTAGGTCAGCGTGACCAGCAGCGGAACGTTGATACCGAACGCCTGCATCAGTTTCGGGTTCTCCGTGCCGGCGCGCAGGTACGAGCCCAGCCGGGTCCGTTCAATCATGTACCAGGTCGCGAAGCACACCGTCAGCGCAGCGACGATCACCCAGCCGCGATAGGTCGGCAGGAACATGAAGCCCAGGTTATGCCCGCCCTTGAGCAAGTCAGGCATGGGATACGGCGAGCCGGAGACACCGAACAACTTGACGAAGCTGCCCTCGACGATCAGCGCCAGCCCGAAGGTCAGCAGCAGGCCGTACAGGTGATCCTCCCCGGCGATACGGCGCAGCAGGCCGCGCTCGATGCCCATGCCCAGCAGGCCGATCAGCAGCGGCGACAGCAGCAACGCCATCCAATAATTGACGCCCAGGTAATTCAACCCGATGAAGGCAGCAAAGGCGCCGAGCATGTATTGCGCGCCGTGGGCGAAATTGATGATGCGCAGCAAGCCGAAGATGATCGCCAGGCCAAGGCTCAGCAGCGCGTAGAACGAGCCATTGATCAGGCCAAGCAGCAATTGCCCGAGCAGAACGCTCAGCGGTACGCCGAATACGAGAGTCATGGGATACCTACCAAAGAATTTCGACGAAGGCCCGGCCGCTCTGGCGAGCAGGCCGGGTGGCGGCAGGTTGGCCGGTCAGCTCTTCGGTGCCATCTTCTGGCACTGGCTTTCGCTGATCGGGCGGAACGCCTCGTCTCCGGGAATGGTGCTGACGATCTTGTACAGATCCCATTCGCCCTTGGATTCTTCCGGTGTCTTGACCTGGACAAGATACATGTCGTGCACCATGCGGCCGTCCTCGCGGATCTTCCCGTTCTTGGCAAACATGTCGTTGACCGGTGTCTTGGCCATTTGCGCGCGAACGACCTGGGCGTCGTCGCTGCCCGTCTCCTTGACGGCGTTAAGGTAGTGCATCGTTGCCGAGTAGATGCCGGCGGGCACCATGCCCGGCATGCGGCCGACGCGGTCGTAGTACCGCTTGGCCCAGGCGCGGGTTTCCTCGTTCATGTCCCAATACCATCCTGTTGTCAGCATCAGCCCCTGGGTGACGTCCAGCCCCATGGCATGGATGTCGTTCAGGAAAACCACCATGCCGGCGAGCTTCTGCCCGGACTGGGTGACGCCAAATTCGCTGGCAGTCTTCAGTGAATTCACCGTGTCCGCACCGGCGTTGGCCAGCGCGACCACATCAGCGCCCGAGCCTTGAGCCTGGAGAATGTAGGACGAGAAGTCGCTGCTCGGGAACGGATGGCGCACTGTGCCCACCACGCTGCCGCCTTCGGCTTCGACGACCTTCTTGATGTCAGTTTCCATGGCGTGGCCGAACGCGTAATCGGCAGTGAGGATGAACCAGCTCTTGCCGCCATCCTTGAGCACGGCATTGGCGGTGCCGTTTGCCAGCGCGAAGGTGTCATAGGTCCAGTGGATATGACTCGGTGCACAATACTCATTAGTGATACTGGATGCCGCAGCGCCGGAGATGAGCGCGAGCTTACCGCCCTGCTCCACCACCTTGGCGGCCGCCAGGACCACGGAGCTTGCGACCATGCCGGTCACCATGTCGACGTTGCGCTCATCGATCCACTGGCGGACCGTGTTTGCGCCAACGTCGGGCTTGTTCAGATCATCGGCATTGAAGGTAACGATTTTCTTGCCGTTGACCGTGCCGCCGAAATCTTCGATGGCCATCTGCAGTGCTTCCAGCCCGCCGGGGCCGGACAGGTCACGGTAGGTTCCTGACATATCGGCGAGATAACCGATGCGGACTTCGTCGTTGCTGATTTCGGCCTGCGCGGCACCGGCGATCATGCTGGAAACGAGAACGGCGGCTGCGGTTTTCTTTAGATTTTTCATATTCACCCACTGTGATTGTTTTTGTTGTGGCTATGGATCACCGGCGTGACTGCAGACCGGTTGGCTTGCAATGCCTGCTTGTTGGGGCTGTCAGACCCCTAGACAACTATTCAAAAACTCCTTTTTCGAATTCAGGTCTGCGGCGCTGATCTCTTCGATGATCTGCCCGTGCTCCATCACGTAGTGGCGGTCAGCCAGGGGCGCTGCAAAGCGGAAATTCTGCTCGACCAGCACGATGGTCAGCCCGCGTTTTTTCAGCTTGATCAACACGTCGGCAAGCTTCTGAACGATCACCGGGGCCAGACCTTCGGTGATCTCGTCGAGCAGCAGGAGGTTGGCACCGGTGCGAAGAATCCGCGCCATCGCCAGCATCTGCTGCTCGCCACCGGACAGCCGCGTGCCCTGGCTAAAGCGCCGCTCATAGAGATTGGGGAACATCTCGTAAATATCATCCAGCCCCATCCCGCCGCTGCGCACGGTTGGCGGCAGCAAGAGATTCTCCTGGACGTTCAGGCTGGAAAAGATGCCGCGCTCTTCAGGGCAGTAGCCGACGCCGAGTCTGGGTATCTGGTGGGCAGGTATGCCCATGGTTTCGTTGCCGTTGACGATGATGGAACCGGTACGCCGACCCACCATGTTCATGATGGCCCGCAGTGTGGTGCTGCGGCCTGATCCGTTGCGCCCGAGCAGCGTCACCAGCTCGCCGCGGCCGACCACCATGTCGACGCCATGCAAAATGTGAGATTCGCCGTAAAAAGCATGCAGATCATCGACCCGCAACTGATCGCGGTCAGCCATGGGCGTCATGCGTGAGCCTCCTCTGCATCGGCTTCACTGCCCATGTAGGCCTCGCGGACATCAGGGTTGGCAGAAACGCTGTCGTAGTCGCCTTCGGCCAGAACCGAGCCACGCGCCAGGACCGTGATGCGGTCACAAAGGCGGCTGACGACGCTGAGGTTGTGCTCGACCATCAGCACCGTTCGGTTTTCGGCGGCGCGCCGTACCAGCGCCACGACCATATCGACGTCTTCGCCGCCCATGCCCTGGGTCGGCTCGTCGAGCAGCAGCACTACGGGGTCCAGCGCGAGCGTCGTAGCCAGCTCGAGTGCGCGCTTGCGTCCGTAAGGCAGTTCGACGGCCAGCGTCTGGGCATAGTTTTCCAGATCGACCTCGGCGAGTAGCTGCAGGGCACGCTCATCGAGCGCTCGTAGCGTGCCTTCGGACTTCCAGAAGTGAAGCGAATTACCCAGTTTCTGCTGCAGTGCAACGCGCACGTTTTCCAGCACGGTCATATGGCCGAAGACTGCAGATATCTGGAACGAACGAACCAGGCCAAGACGCGCAATCTGGTTTGCCTTCATCGAGGTGATGGCTTTGCCGCGGTAGAGGATTTCGCCGCGTGTGGGCGTTAGGAATTTGGTAAGGAGATTGAATACTGTGGTCTTGCCGGCGCCGTTAGGGCCGATCAGAGCGTGGATGTGTCCCTTCTGGACGCGTAGATCGACGGAATCCACTGCGGTAAAGCCGCGAAATTCCTTGGTCAGGCTGCGCGTTTCCAGCACGAACTCTGGTGCCATGGTTTGCCCTCTAACCTTGATTATTTTTGTTGGTTATGGCGCAGGTCTTTGCATGACCTTTACGTAAACGATAACAACCGATTGCAAGCAGAGGCAAGCATCGTTTTCAAACACTTGATTGAGGTCATGACGTGTAACGGCGCGGGTTCGACACTACCGCCCCACGCTTGAATCATATTGAAAAAAACCGGGCCGCAAGGCCCGGAAAAAGTTCAACGAGGAGGAATTGCTACATCGGGTCCTGGCGCTACCAGAGCGCCAGGGTGTAGCTGAGGATCACACGGGTTTCATTGATGTCGCTGCCGAAGTTGCTGCGTACAGTGGCATTACGCACTTTCATAGCGAGGTTCTTCAACGGCCCGCTCTGGACCACATAGGCGATGTCAGTGTCGCGTTCCCACTCTTCGCCTTCGGCGCCGCTGGCAAGGCTGACGTTGTCACCGGAGACGTAGCGTGTCATCAAACTCAGCCCAGGGATCCCCATCGCAGCAAAGTCATAGTCGTAGCGGACCTGCCAGGACTTCTCGTCTTCGTTACCGAAGTCGTTGATCTGCAGCAGGTTGATCAACATGTTGTCGCCGCCGCTGATGTAGGCAAAACCGGTGTCACCGCTCAGCGTCTGATAACCACCCGTAAAGCCGTGCCCGCCGATCCTGTAAGTGAACAGCGCTCCGAAGGCGTTGTTATCGACATTGCTACCACCATCGTCGGTGGATCGCACGTAGCGAAGGTCAGTCTTGAAGCTTTGGTTTTCACCGAGCGCCGCGACGTGAACCAGCTGCATGTTGTGCTGCTTGTAGATGCCGTCCAGTCCGCCATAGTAGTAGTTACCGGTCAGCTCGGGCATGAACTGGTAACGCCCCCCGGCGAACACGAACTCATCGCTGGTCTTGGCATTGCCTAACACAATGTTGCGCGCGCCTCCATTGAAGACCGCCATCTCTTCGTAGTTGGACGAGTCACGATAGCTGGTGCGATCAAGCATGCCCAGGTCGAAGGTCAGACCCTCGACCTCCTTGCTTTGCAACCAGGCGCCGCGATAGATGCTGGGCAGCAGTCGGCTGTCGTTTCGCATCACCACCGGAATGATCGGCTGCAAGGTACCGACATGCAATGTCGTGTCGGAGACCTTTGCCTTGGCCGTCAGGCCTGCCGTGCCGTAATCATCTTCAGGCACGCCGGACGAATCGCGTTGCAGCAGACCGGTGCCGGATCGATCCTCACTCGAATCAAGCTTGACGCCAAGCAGGCCAAGTGCGTCGACGCCGAAGCCGATCGGCCCTTCGGTGTAGCCGGATTCCATTTTGAGAATGAAGCCTTGGCCCCACTCTTCAGCCTTTGACTGGGAAGCACCGCTGTCGCGGAAATCCCGGTTCATGTAGAAGTTACGCGCCTCTACGCTCGCTTTGCTGTCTTCGAGAAACGCGGCGGATGCCATGGTTGAGGTACCTAGCGCAGAAGCTGCCAGGCTGCTGAAGAGGAAGAAACGGCTCAGGGGTTTCAATTGCATGATCATCTCTCTTGTTATTGTCTTCGTTGGTGCAGCTGATGGACCCGACCTCGCTCCTGCCGAGTCTCGTTTACCGCCGGAGCGGTAAATCTTCTACCACCGCTCAGTTAGCGGCAGCCTTGGGCACCCGGCCCAGCAAATAAAACTCGTCGTTGGGCGGCGTGCGCGCCATCGACACCAGACGGTTGGAAAGACCGAACAGCGCAGCAATCGCGCCGATATCCCAAATGTCGTTCAGCGTGAAGCCCATCTGTTCCAGTCGAGCCTGCCAGGCATCATCCAGCACTCCACGCCCGGCGGCCAGATGCAGCGCGAAATCGAGCATAGTCCGCTGGCGATCACTGATCGTCGCGGTGCGATAGTTGACCGATATCTGGTCGGCGATCAATGGGTCCTTCGTCAGAATTCGCAGGATTGCGCCGTGGGCCACCACGCAGTACAAGCAGCCATGGTCGGCGCTAACGGCTACGACGATCATCTCTTTCTCGGCCTTGGTCAGACTGTCACTTTCTCTCTCCATCAAAGCATCGTGATAGCTAAAGAAGGCACGAAATTCATCAGGCCGATGAGCCAACATAAGGAAGACGTTGGGCACAAAGCCCGCTTTTTCCTGAACAGCGGCAATTCGATCGCGGATATCAGCCGGTAGCGCGTTCAGGCTATCGACCAGTGGAAAACGACTGATGGCTTGGGTCATGCGGTGCTCCGAATGGATTCGCAGAGGGCTTATCGGCCGACCGTAGTCGACCGGGTAACCGGTCTAGTCGGCAAGCCCCAGCTCGACGACGCTTACCTCGCGCATGCGGAATTTCTGCACCTTCCCGCTGATCGTCATCGGAAAATCTTCCACGAATTTGATGTGCCGGGGCGTCTTGAAATGGGCGATACGGCCCTTGCAGAAACCGCGAAGGTCGTCGGCACTGGCCTCATGCCCCGGATGCAGTTTCACCCAGGCGACGATCTCTTCACCGTAGGTCTTATCCGGCACGCCGATCACCTGCACGTCCGCAACGGCCGGGTGGGTGAAGAGAAACTCTTCGATCTCACGCGGATACACGTTTTCTCCGCCGCGAATGATCATGTCCTTGTTGCGCCCGACGATCTTGATATAGCCATCCTCGTCCATGATCGCCAGATCCCCGGTGCGCATCCAGCGTGCGCCGTCGATCGCGCCAGCTGTGGCCTCAGGGTTGTTCCAATAACCGAGCATTACGCTGTAGCCACGCGTGCAAAGCTCGCCGATCTGGCCGCGCGGGACGATGCGGTTGTGCTCATCGACCACCTTGCTCTCCAGGTGCGGTTGGGTTCGACCCACGCTGGTCACACGCCGCTCCAGGTCGTCGTCTGGACCGGTCTGGGTAGAAACCGGGCTGGTTTCGGTCATGCCATAGGCGATCTGCATTTCGGCGAGATGCATCTCGTCAATCACCCGCTTCATCACCTCGATCGGGCAGGTGGAGCCGGCCATGATGCCGGTGCGCAGGCTGGTGAGGTCCAGCGACTGACGCTCGGGGTGGTCAAGCATGGCGATGAACATGGTCGGCACCCCATACATCCCCGTGGCCTTCTCTTCGGCTGCAGCTTGCAACGCTGCCAGCGGTTCGAAAGCGGCGCTCGGATAGATCATGGTGGTGCCATGGGTAACGCAACCAAGGTTGCCCATCACCATGCCGAAGCAGTGGTACAGCGGCACCGGGATCACCAGCCGGTCATGCTCGGTGAGCTTGAGGCTTTCGCCGACCATGTAGCCGTTATTGAGAATGTTGTAGTGACTGAGCGTGGCGCCCTTCGGGAATCCGGTAGTGCCCGAGGTGTACTGGATGTTGATTGGGTCGTCGAACTGCAGCTGCTCGCTGCATTGGCGAAGCTGTTCAGGGCCTATCTGCTGGGCCATGCCCATCAGCGCCTTCCAGAGCAGCATGCCGTCTACCGGCGTGTCGCACAGGCTGATGACACCGCGCAGCTCCGGGAGCATATGACTGTGCAGAGCACCGACTGCGGAGCGTTCCAGCTCAGGCAACAGCTCATGGAGCATCGCATGATAATCGGAGGTCTTGAACGCATCGGCGCAGATCAACCAGCGACAGCCGGACTGTTTGAGCGCGTATTCGAGTTCGTTCAGGCGGTAGGCTGGATTGATGTTGACCAGCACCACGCCGATTTTGGCGGTCGCGAATTGAGTAATGCACCACTGGGCATTGTTGGGCGACCAGATGCCCACCCGCTCGCCCGATTGCAACCCCAGCGCGAGCAGCCCGCGTGCGCAGCGATCCACCTCATCGGCCAGCTGCGCCCAGGTATAGCGCAGGTTCTGATGTCGCACGACCAGGGCCTCACGGTCTGAGAATCGCTCGACCGTCCGGTCGAACGCTGCACCAATGGTCATCGGCAACAGGGGGTTGGTCTGCGGTCCGCAGGTATAGCTCGGAAGACTCATGTCGAATTCCTCAGTCTTATGTTTGTTATGAGGCCTTGCTGCCCGGATTTCCGCTGTTGACAGCCATTCGGGACGTGGTTACGTTAACGTAAAGGTAACAGCGTGACAACCCGACGTATTCCGCTTCGAAACACTGGGCTGGATCGCTGAAAACAACAGGCTGGATCGCGGGCGCATCAACGTTTCCCCTCGGCCGGCAGTCGAACAGAACAACTACAAGACAGACAGGTGGCACATGAACTATTCCGGCCTCAACTTCGCTCTTGGCGAGACCGTCGACATGCTGCGCGACCAGGTCCGCGGTTTCGTGGCTGATGAAGTGGCGCCCCGCGCCGAAGCGATCGACCGCGACAACCTCTTCCCCAGCGACCTGTGGCGCAAGTTTGGCGACATGGGCCTTTTAGGTATCACCATAGACGAGGAATACGGCGGCGCCGGCATGGGTTACCTGGCACATGTCATCGCCATCGAGGAAATAAGCCGTGGTTCAGCCTCCGTGGGGCTGTCCTACGGCGCGCATTCCAACCTGTGCGTCAATCAGATCAACCGCAACGGAACGCCTGAGCAGAAGGCGAAATACCTGCCCAAACTGATCTCTGGCGAGCATGTCGGCGCGTTGGCGATGAGCGAGCCGAATGCCGGTTCAGACGTGGTATCGATGAAGCTGCGCGCGGATCGCAAAGGTGACCGTTTCGTGCTCAACGGCAGCAAGACCTGGATCACCAACGGCCCGGACGCCAACACCTATGTGATCTACGCCAAGACCGACCTGGACAAGGGCCCGCACGGCATCACCGCGTTCATTGTCGAGCGCGATTGGAAAGGCTTCACCCGCGGCAACAAATTCGACAAGCTCGGCATGCGCGGCTCCAACACCTGCGAGCTGTTCTTCGACGACGTCGAGGTGCCGGAGGAGAATGTCCTGGGCGTCGAGAACGGCGGCGTCAAGGTGCTGATGAGCGGCCTGGATTACGAGCGCGTGGTGCTGGCCGGCGGCCCGGTCGGAATCATGCAGGCGTGCCTGGATGTGGTTGTGCCTTACATCCACGACCGAAAGCAGTTCGGCCAGAGCATCGGCGAGTTCCAGTTCATTCAGGGCAAGGTGGCGGACATGTACACCCAGCTCAACGCCAGCCGCGCCTACCTGTACACCGTCGCGCAGGCCTGCGACCGTGGCGAAACCACCCGCAAGGACGCCGCCGGGGTGATCCTTTACACCGCCGAGAACGCCACGCAGATGGCGCTTCAGGCCATTCAGATTCTCGGTGGCAACGGGTACATCAATGAATTCCCCACCGGCCGTCTGCTGCGCGACGCCAAGCTCTACGAGATCGGGGCCGGCACCAGCGAAATCCGCCGGATGCTGATCGGCCGTGAGCTGTTCAACGAAAGCAAATAATCCGTAACCAGTTGTTGTAGGAGCCAGCTTGCCGGCTATTGGCAGAAGAGCATCGCCAGCAAGCTGGCTCCTACGTAAAGCACTTAATCCGGAGTGAGCCGCATGGCTATCCTGAATACCCAGATCAACGCCCGCTCGCCAGAGTTCGTTGCGAACCGCGACGCCATGCTGGAACAAGTCGAGCAGCTAAGGTCGCTGCTTGGCCGTGTCAGCGAAGGCGGCGGTGAAAAGGCGCAGCATCGCCACGTCTCACGCGGCAAGCTGCTGGTGCGTGACCGCATCAACGCCCTTCTCGACGGCGGGTCAGCCTTCCTTGAAGTGGCGCCACTGGCTGCACACGAGGTCTACGGTGAGGACGTTGCCGCCGCTGGAGTGGTGGCCGGCATCGGCCGGATCGAAGGCGTCGAATGCATGATCATCGCCAACGACGCCACGGTAAAAGGCGGCAGTTACTACCCGCTGACCGTCAAGAAACATCTGCGCGCCCAATCCATCGCCCAGCAGAATCGCCTGCCTTGCATCTACCTGGTCGACTCTGGCGGCGCCAATCTGCCGCGCCAGGACGAAGTCTTTCCCGACCGTGAACACTTCGGTCGCATCTTCTTCAACCAGGCGAACATGAGTGCGATGGGCATTCCACAGATCGCGGTTGTCATGGGCTCCTGTACAGCAGGCGGTGCTTATGTACCGGCAATGGCGGACGAAACCATCATGGTGCGCAACCAAGCCACCATCTTTCTCGCTGGCCCGCCATTGGTGAAGGCAGCGACGGGTGAAGTGGTGACCGCAGAAGATCTGGGCGGTGCCGATGTGCACTGCAAGACTTCAGGCGTTGCCGACCACTACGCCGAGAATGACGAACATGCCCTGGCTATTGCCCGGCGCTGCGTGGCTAATCTCAACTGGCAGAAGCTCGGTCAACTGCAGGTTCGCCAGCCGCTCGCACCGCTATACGCAGCGGATGAACTCTACGGTGTGATCCCCGCTCAATCCAAGCAGCCCTACGACGTACGAGAGGTCATCGCGCGGTTGGTCGACGGCAGCGAATTCGACGAATTCAAGGCGCTGTTCGGCACGACCCTCGTCTGCGGCTTCGCCACCTTGCACGGCTACCCGATCGCGATCCTCGCGAACAACGGCATCCTCTTTGCCGAAGCCGCGCAGAAAGGCGCGCATTTCATCGAGCTGGCCTGCCAGCGCGGCATCCCGTTGCTGTTCCTGCAGAACATCACTGGCTTCATGGTCGGCCAGAAATACGAGACCGGCGGCATCGCCAAGCACGGCGCCAAATTGGTAACGGCCGTTGCCTGCGCCCAGGTGCCGAAGTTCACCGTCGTCATCGGCGGCAGCTTCGGTGCGGGCAACTACGGCATGTGCGGTCGGGCCTACGACCCGCGTTTCCTGTGGATGTGGCCGAATGCGCGCATCGGCGTGATGGGCGGCGAACAGGCCGCTGGGGTGCTGGTACAAGTCAAGCGTGAGCAGGCCGAGCGCAGTGGGCAGACCTTCTCTGAGCAGGACGAGGCGCAACTCAAACAACCGATCCTCGAGCAATACGAGCACCAGGGGCATCCGTACTACTCCAGTGCTCGGCTATGGGATGACGGCGTTATTGATCCGGCGCAGACGCGCGATCTGCTGGGCCTGGCAATCTCGGCAAGTCTCAACGCGCCGATCGAACCGACCCGGTTTGGCGTATTCCGGATGTAAGCCTGCCTGCGCAGACGCCTTGACGTCGCGCAAGCACGCTCGCTCCTCAAGGAGAAGCATATGACCGATTTCCAGACCATCGAACTGAGCAAAGACCCGCGCGGCTTCGCCACCCTGTGGCTCAACCGACCGGATAAGAACAACGCCTTCAATGCCGAGATGATCCGCGAACTGGTTCAGGCCATCGACGCGGTGCAGGCAGACAAGGCCCTGCGATTCCTGCTGCTGCGCGGTCGCGGCAAGCATTTTTCGGCCGGGGCGGATCTGGCCTGGATGCAACAGTCTGCCAAGCTGGACTTCGACGCCAACCTCACCGACGCCCGTGAGTTGGCTGAACTGATGTACAGCCTCTACCACCTGAAGCTGCCGACGCTGGCCGTGGTGCAAGGCGCAGCGTTCGGCGGTGCTGTCGGACTGGTCGCCTGCTGCGATATGGCCATCGGTGCGCATGACGCGCTGTTTTCGCTCTCGGAGGTGCGCATTGGCCTGGCACCTGCAGTGATCAGCCCCTTCGTGGTCAAGGCCATAGGAGAACGTGCCACTCGTCGCTACGCCCTGACAGGTGAACGTTTCAGTGGTGAGCGCGCCCGTGACCTCGGTCTGTTGTCGGAGACCTACGCCGCCCCCGAACTAGACGATGCCCTGCAGGGCTGGCTCGACAACCTGATGCTCAACAGCCCGCAGGCAATGCGAGCCAGCAAGGACCTGCTGCGTGAAGCCGCCAGCATCTCGCTGAGCCCGGCGCTGCGCCGCTACACCGAAAATGCCATTGCGCGTATTCGGGTCAGCCCCGAAGGACAGGAAGGCCTGAACGCCTTTCTGGAAAAGCGCAAACCGAATTGGATGCAGGAGCCAGAACAATGATAACCAACCTGCTGGTTGCCAACCGCGGCGAGATTGCCTGCCGTGTGATGCGCACCGCCAAGGCCCTCGGCCTGAGCACCGTTGCCGTACACAGCGCCATCGACCGCGACGCACGGCATGCTCGCGAAGCGGATATTCGCGTCGACCTCGGCGGGGCCAAGCCCGGCGAAAGTTATCTGCTGATAGACAAGCTGATCGCCGCCGCCAAGGCGAGCGGCGCCCAGGCGATCCATCCGGGCTACGGCTTTCTCTCGGAAAATGCCGATTTCGCGCGAGCGATTGGAGAAGCCGGGCTGATCTTCGTCGGCCCACCCGCCTCGGCCATCGATGCAATGGGTAGCAAGTCCGCCGCCAAGGCACTGATGGAAAAAGCTGGCGTACCGCTGGTGCCCGGCTATCACGGCGAAGCCCAGGACGTGGGCACCTTCCGCGCCGCTGCAGAAAAGATTGGCTACCCGGTCCTGCTCAAGGCTACAGCAGGCGGCGGTGGCAAAGGCATGAAGGTGGTTGAGCGTGAGGCGGATCTCGCCGAAGCGTTGCAGTCGGCCCAGCGAGAGGCGCAATCATCTTTCGGTGACTCGCGCATGCTGGTCGAGAAGTACGTGCTCAAGCCGCGCCACGTAGAAATCCAGGTATTTGCCGATCAGCACGGCAATTGCCTGTACCTCAATGAGCGCGACTGCTCAATCCAGCGCCGCCATCAGAAAGTCGTCGAGGAGGCACCTGCCCCCGGCCTCTCTCCCGACTTGCGCCGCGCCATGGGCGAAGCTGCGGTGAAGGCCGCACAGGCGATCGGGTACGTCGGTGCCGGGACGGTGGAATTTCTGCTCGACGCACGCGGCGAGTTCTTTTTCATGGAAATGAACACGCGCCTGCAGGTGGAGCATCCCGTCACGGAGGCGATCACGGGGCTCGACCTGGTGGCCTGGCAGATTCGCGTCGCCCGTGGCGAGCCGCTGCCAATCACCCAGGAGCAGGTGCCGCTCAATGGCCACGCCATTGAAGTGCGGCTCTATGCCGAAGATCCGGACAACGACTTCCTGCCGGCTACCGGTACGCTGGACCTGTACCGCGAATCCGCTGCCGGTCCCGGTCGGCGTGTCGACAGCGGCGTGACCGAAGGCGACCGGATTTCGCC
Organism: Stutzerimonas stutzeri; assembly: GCF_051028275.1. Classification (GTDB taxonomy): domain Bacteria; phylum Pseudomonadota; class Gammaproteobacteria; order Pseudomonadales; family Pseudomonadaceae; genus Stutzerimonas; species Stutzerimonas stutzeri_AS. Next base: position 2,025,835 of record NZ_CP069269.1, on the reverse strand, counting down.
CTTTTACGACCCGATGCTGGGCAAACTGATCGCCTGGGGCGAGAACCGCGAGGAAGCGCGCCTGCGTTTGCTGGCGATGCTCGACGAAACCTGCGTTGGCGGTGTGCGAACAAACCTCGCCTTTCTACGTCGCGTAATCGCTCATCCCGCTTTCGCGGCTGCAGAGCTGGACACCGGTTTCATCCCGCGCCACGAATCCGAGCTGATGCGAGCACCCGGCGAGTTACCGGATGCGTTCTGGCAACTGGCAGGCGAATGCTACATACAGACCGAACAGGAACATGTGCGGACCGACGACCCCTACTCGCCCTGGGCCAACCGAGAGGGCCTACGCTTGGGCATGCCGAAGCAGGTGACGGTGCACCTGCAGTGCAACGGCGAAAGACGACGCGTACGGCTGCTATCAGCGGCCTGTCTTGGCGAGGGAGACGCCCCAGTCCTTGCTCACGAATCAGCTACGGCCTCAGATGCGGCCTTCGCGAACAAGCTCGCGCCTGCGATGGCTAGGCGCCGGCCGAAAGCCATCCGTCAGGGCAAGACGCTGTACCTGGAATGGAATGGCGAACTGCAAGCCGTAACCGCGTTCGATCCCATCGCCGAGGTCGAGGCCAGCCATCAGCACCAAGGCGGCCTGACAGCCCCCATGAATGGCAGCATCGTGCGGGTGCTGGTCGAGGCCGGGCAACGTGTTGAAGCTGGCGCAACGCTGATCGTACTGGAAGCGATGAAAATGGAGCACAGCATTCGAGCTGCCGAAGCGGGCGTGATCAAAGCCGTTTACTGCGCCGAAGGCGAGATGATCAGCGAAGGCGCCACCCTGGTAGAGCTTGAGTGATGACAGCCACCTGCGGCTGGCAAATCAGGCAGCTGCCGGCCTCACCGAGTGCCGGCGGTGCAAGCCGGGTTGGTGAGAACGCGTTTTGCAGGAGCGCGCTTGCTCGCGAATGCAGCCCCCCGAGTCGGCTGATTCGCGCACATGCAACGGGACGTCGCCCCCGCTCCAGCAGAGGCATAGTCGCTGCGCAGCGGCTACGTCCTGAAGCGGCGTACCAGACCGTTCAGACCAACCGCCAGGCGCGACAGCTCCTGAGTTGCAACGCTGGTCTGTTGCGCGCCGGCGGACGTCTGCACCGAAAGGTCGCGAATGCTGACCAGGTTGCGATCGATCTCCCGCGCGACCTGCGCCTGTTCCTCGGAGGCGCTGGCAATCACCAGATTGCGCTCATTGATCCCAGCCACTGTTTCGGCGATCCGTCCCAGGGCGACGCCGGCCGCCTCGGCCTTGTCGAGCGTGCTCTGTGCCCGCGCTGCGCCTTGCTGCAACGCATCGACTGTCAGCCCGGTGCCTTGCTGGATGCTTCCGATCATCGACTCGATTTCGCGCGTCGATTCACCGGTGCGCTTCGCCAGCGCTCTCACTTCATCTGCCACAACGGCGAATCCGCGACCTGCATCTCCGGCTCGCGCGGCCTCGATGGCGGCGTTCAGGGCCAGCAGGTTGGTCTGCTCGGCGACGGCGCGGATCACGTCCAAAACACGGGTGATATTGTGCGTCTGATCGGCCAGCTCCCCAGCACGGGCCGAGGCGCTGACAACATCGTTTGCCAATGCCTGGATCGAAGCGATGGCATCTTCAAGCTGAATACGGCCCTGCTGAGCCGACTCGCTGGAAGCCCTCGACGCCTCAGAGGTGGATACGGCGTTGCTGGCCACCTCTTCCACCGCGCAGGTCATTTCATTGACTGCCGTAGCGGCCTGTTCTATCTGGTCGTTCTGCCGCTGCAGACCTTCGGTGCTGTCCAGCATGACGGCACTCATCTCTTCGGCCGAGGCCGTCAGCACGTGGGCCGAGTCGTTGATCTGCCTGATGATGCTACGCAGGTTGGTCTGCATGTCGCTCAGCGAGGTCAGCAGCTCAGTGGCTTCGTCATTGCCGTTAACATAGACCTCATGGGTCAGGTCGCCTTTGGCAATCTGCTTCGAAACGGCGACGGCCCGGCGCATGGGTCGTACGATACTCGCGGTCAACAGCAGCGCCAGAACAACCGTCGAAATCACTGCGATCAGGATCACCGAGGCAATCACCAGCTGCGCTTTCTTGTAAACGGAAGTAGCCACGTCGACAGCATGATGAGCGCCCTCCTCGTTGAAGGATCGGAGCTTCAACAGGGCCTGTTCGAATTGATGGCTGAGGTCGCCGATCCGCGCGTTGACTGCGGCGACCTGCTCAGCGCTCGGGTTGCTGGCAAGCACACGCTGCCGTTCCTGGAGTGCCTGTGGGTAGCTTGCGTATACATCCTTGACGATGCCAAACACGCGAGCTTCATCGGGGTTGGATATGTGCGCCTCGTAACGAGTCATCAGCTGACCAATTGCGTCCATGGCTGCAGCTATCTGCGCATCGCTTTTACGAAGCGACTCGGCATCGGGAAAAGCAAGCTGACGCATGGACTCGATCCGCACGTGCGCAAAATGCAGCGCCATATCGTCAGCGGCCGCCTGGCTCGGCATCCAATCGGAATCGATTTCACTGCCCGCGGCACGAATCGCCGCCATCTGCATCAGACTGAACAACCCAAGCGCGGTCAGCAATACAGCGACAAGCGCAAAGAACAACAGCGTGCGATGGGAAATTTTCAGTTTGCGTAGCATGGCGGTTCTCGAGCGTGATGCCCCGGCAGGGAGCGGGTCTGCTGTACTTATCTGCCATGCTGTCAAGAACTTGAGGGTGGAGAGTCTCCACATGACCCGGCGGTCAGGACTTTTTTCTACCGGAACGGAACCTGTACGTGTTGATGAGGATAAGCGATGACAACCACCACTGAGATGCCACGCCGAGTACGTCTGGTTGAAGTCGGTCCGCGTGATGGCTTGCAAAACGAAAAGCAGCCGATCAGCGTCGCCGACAAGGTGCGCCTGGTAGACGATCTAAGTGCCGCTGGGGTTCGCTATATCGAGGTGGGCAGCTTTGTATCACCCAAGTGGGTGCCGCAGATGGCCGGCTCTGCTGATGTTTTTGCGCAGATCAGGCAGAAACCCGGCGTGACCTATGCAGCGCTGACCCCAAACCTGAAGGGGCTCGAAGCGGCCATTGCAGCAGGCGTCAGCGAAGTGGCCGTGTTCGGGGCCGCTTCTGAAGCCTTCTCACAGAAGAACATCAACTGTTCCATCGACGACAGCCTGGCGCGCTTTGCGCCTCTGATGGCCGCCGCTCGCGAGAATGGCATACAGGTACGCGGCTACGTCTCCTGCGTGCTGGGCTGCCCGTACGAAGGCGAAGTGGACCCCAAGCGCGTGGCACATGTAGCTCGTGAATTGTTTGCCATGGGCTGCTACGAGGTATCGCTGGGCGACACCATCGGCACAGGCACGCCAGGCAAGACGCGCCAGCTGTTCGAGGCTGTCAGCCGCGAGGTGCCAAGAGACAAGCTGGCCGGGCATTTCCATGACACCTATGGCCAGGCGATGGCGAACATCTACGCCAGCCTGCAGGAAGGCATCTGCACCTTCGACAGTTCGGTTGCTGGCCTGGGCGGCTGCCCTTATGCCAAGGGAGCCAGTGGCAACGTAGCCAGTGAAGACGTGCTGTACATGCTGAACGGTCTGGGAATAGAAACGGGAATTGATCTGGACAGGCTGATCGCAGCAGGGCAACGCATCAGTGAGGTACTGGGTCGTCCCAACGGATCGCGCGTCGCACGTGCGCGGCTGACCATCCAATAGCCCAAACCCAAATAACAAGAGGCCTACATGAACAAGATTTATCCCAGCGCCGAGCAAGCGCTTGAAGGTCTGGTCGACGACGGCATGACGCTTGCCGTAGGTGGTTTCGGCCTATGCGGCATTCCCGAAGCGCTGATCGCCGCACTGCGTGACACCGGCAAAAAGGACCTCACGGTGATCAGCAACAATGCGGGTGTAGACGGTTTCGGCCTTGGTCTGCTGCTTGAGTCGCGGCAGGTTCGCAAGATGGTTTCCTCGTACGTTGGTGAGAACAAGGAATTCGAGCGCCAGTACCTGGCGGGCGAACTGGAACTCGAATTCACGCCGCAGGGCACGCTGGCGGAGAAGCTGCGCGCCGCCGGCTCCGGCATCCCGGCTTTCTACACCCGCACCGGATACGGCACGCTCATTGCCGAAGGCAAGGAAACGCGCCAGTTCAACGGCCAATGGTATGTGATGGAGGAATCGCTGCCGGCCGACGTGTCGCTGGTCAAAGCCTACAAGGCAGACAAGGCCGGCAACCTCGTCTTCAACAAAACCGCGCGCAACTTCAACCCGCTCGCAGCCATGGCCGGCAAAGTCTGTGTGGTAGAGGTTGATCATCTAGTGGAAACCGGTGAGCTGGACCCCGACCAGATTCACCTGCCTGGCGTCTATGTGCAGCGCATCATCCACAACCCGAACGCCGAAAAGCGCATCGAAAAACGTACGGTGAGGAGCTGATCATGGCCTGGACACGCGAACAGATGGCGCAACGCGCCGCGCAGGAATTGCAGGACGGCTTCTACGTTAACCTTGGCATCGGGCTGCCAACCCTCGTTGCCAACTACATTCCCGAGGGGATGGATGTCTGGCTGCAGAGCGAGAACGGCCTGCTCGGCATCGGCCCGTTCCCCACCGAAGACGAGATCGACCCCGACCTGATCAACGCCGGCAAACAAACGGTCACCGCACTGCCCGGCAGCGCCTTCTTCGACAACGCGATGAGCTTCGGCATGATTCGTGGCGGGCACATCAACCTGGCGATCCTCGGCGCCATGCAGGTCTCCGAAAAAGGCGACCTGGCCAATTGGATGATCCCCGGCAAGATGGTCAAGGGCATGGGCGGCGCAATGGACCTGGTGGCTGGGGTCAAGCGTGTCATCGTACTGATGGAACACACTGCCAAAGGCGCGCACAAGATCATCAAGCAATGCGATCTCCCGCTGACCGGCGTCGGCGTTGTGGACCGGATCATCACTGACCTCGGCGTACTGGACGTGACCGCGCAAGGGCTGACACTGGTAGAGCTGGCCGATGGCGTGAGCTTCGAAGAAATGCAAGACGCTACCGGCTGCACCATTCACCGCTGAGATCGCACGCCAAACGTTGCGACATGGCCCGACGCCACTGTGCATCGGGCCAGCACAGCGTGTAGCCTTGGCCGGCTTAACCCGTAGTAACCGCACCCGGCTCGTCGCGAGCTGCGGGTGGACAGGCAGGACTGGATACCTTTCATGGCAAAGCAGACGTACAGCATCTCCGATTTGGCCAACGAGCTCGACATCACCACCCGCGCAATCCGCTTCTACGAAGAACAGGGCATGCTGTCACCGACGCGCCGCGGTCAGGAGCGCATTTACAGTCCCAAGGATCGCGTCGCCCTGAAGCTGATCCTGCGCGGAAAGCGCATCGGATTTTCACTGGCGGAATGCAAGACGCTGATCGAACTCTACGACCCCAAGGCCGGCAACCAGAAGCAGCTGAATATCATGCTCGGAATGATTGCCGAACGCCGCCAGCAGCTCGAACAGCAATTGCTGGATATCCAGCAGATGCAGCTGGAGTTGGATACGGCGGAGGAGCGATGCCTGTCAGCTTTGAAAACCACCATCGGTAAGGAAGCGAGTTGACGCATCTGGGCTCGTTTATCTCGCTCGCCCACGGTGCCAGGGACGAGCTAAACGGTCGACCTCTCGACTACGAACCCCATAGCTGTGGGCTACAGGGTCCAGATTAGTAGACACATTTCCAGCATTCTGGACAGCTGTCCTGGCTTGATCGATCTATGTCTGACTGGCTGGACACAGTCGACTTGCACCACTCAGTTGCGCCGCTCTGATACGCGGGTTTCAGCTACATCTGAAGTCAGGCACAGAACCTGCTATAGCGTTGGTGTGCTACGCCAGAACAGCTGGCGGGACGACCAGTTACGGCAGTCTCGTTCCGCTAACGGCTTCAGAGCCGGATTCGACCACCGGTCAAAAACAACAAGAAAGAAGGAAACCTGCAATGTCGATCACCCGAAAACTTTCCCGCCTCGCCTGTGCCATCGGAGCCACCACGTTACTGAGCGCCACGTTGGTCAGCGGTCACGCCGTCGCTGCCGAAAAGATCCGCTGGCAAGTCCCGCTAGCCTTCCCCTCCCACCTGGTAGGCCTGACCACGCCAATCAAGCACTTGTCCGAATCACTCAAGACCATCTCGGGCGGTGATGTGCAACTGCGTTACTACGAGCCGGGCGAACTGGTGCCGCCGTTCGAAATCATGGATGCGGTCAGCAACGGTAAGTACCCAGCCGGCTACACCTGGATTGGCTATGACCAGGGGACAATCGCCGCACTGCCGCTCTATTCCGGAGCGCCGTTCAACATGGAGCCGCCGGCTTATCTGGCCTGGTACTACGAGGGCGACGGCAAAAAGCTGCTCGAGGAGATCTACGCTGAGCGCAATATTCACCCGATGCTCTGCAGCATCATCGGCCCAGAGGGTGCTGGCTGGTTTTCCAAGCCCATCGAGAAGCTTGAAGACATTGACGGCCTGCGCATCCGCTTCGCAGGTATTGGCGGCAAGGTGCTGGAAAAACTCGGTGCCTCGGTCACCATGATCCCCGGCGGGGAAATCTACCAGGCGCTTGAACGCAAGACGATCGACGCCACCGAGTTCTCGCAGCCGGCCGTGGACAAGATGCTGGGCCTGGACCAGATCATCAAGAATTACATCATGCCCGGCTGGCACCAGACGCTGACCACCTCCCACCTGCTGGTCAACAAGGACGTGTGGGACAAGTTGGAGCCGCAAAGCCGCGCGCTTATCGAGATGGGCTGTGAATCGGCCACGCTCAAAGGCTTCGCCGAAAGCGAGTGGGCCCAGCCAACCGCCTTGCGCGAGTACGAGAAGCAAGGGGTGAAGGCACAGGTGTTGCCCGATGAAGTCCTGCGCGAGCTTGAGCGCGTGACCAACGAGGTGCTCGATGAAATCGCCGCCAAGGATGAGATGTTCAACCGCGTCCTGACCAGCCAGCGGGATTTCATGAAGCATCACTCGATCTGGCACGGCAAAGGCTACCTGCCGCGCGAGTTCTACCAGTACGACTGACTGCTGCTCGTCCCTATGGGCGACTTGTGTGAGGCCGATCCACCGCATTTCACAGGCGTAGTTCCGGGACACGCTGCGACCGCTCATGGCTTGCCATGGTGAAGCGCAGCTTCGGCCCTCTCCTATCGCTTCAGGTGACCGTGCTTCCTACGCAGGCCGATCGCGGCACGGCCACTGGCCGTGCCATACCCCCGAGTATCGGATTACCGAGGTGGCTGTGTCCGTTCATCCCGTTTCCCCAAATGATGCATTGCCCGCTGATGAGTCAGGCGCATTGCCGCACAACAGGCTGTCTTGGTGGCTCGACCGGGCGCTGGTCGCCATTGGCGAAGCCAGTGCCTGGATCTGGCTGCTGGTGTTGGCCGTCGTACTGACCAACGTGTTCAGCCGCTTCGTTCTATCCCGCGGGTCCATCGCGCTGGAAGAACTGTCCTGGCACCTGTTCGGTGCCGCCTTGATGCTTGCCCTCGCCTACGCCGTGGTGCGTGACGACCATGTCCGCGTCGATGTGCTGCGCGAGAAGTTCACGCTGCGCAGCCAGGCCATTATCGAGCTGCTGGCCATTCTGGTACTGGCCTTGCCCATCGTGGTGCTGATGGTCGATGCGCTGGTGCCTTTCGCTTATCAAGCGTTCATCTATGACGAGCGCTCCCAGGCGCCGAGCGGATTGCCGCACCGTTTCATCTTCAAAAGTGTGCTGCCTATCGGGTTGACCTTGGTGGCGCTGGCGCTCCTGTCACGGGCAACGCGCTGCAGCACGCTGCTTCTCAACTTCCCACGGGCGCTACGTCGCCCCAACGAATGGCCGCGATCGCGGCCATGCGCAGCCCTGATGGAGTAGCCGTAATCATGGGTCTGGAAGAAATTCTCGTTATCAGCATGTTCGCCACGTTCATGGGGCTGTTGCTGCTTGGCTTCCCAGTCGCCTGGTCGTTGGCCGGCATCGGGCTGCTGTTCGCCGTGCTCGGTCATGTACTGGTCGAGCACTTCGATGCCGATCTCTGGTTTACCTGGGACGGCACTATCGGCGTGCTCGATGCGCGCATCTACGGCATCGTTGCAAATGAGCTGATGGTCGCGCTGCCACTGTTCATCTTCATGGGCATCATGCTTGACCGCTCCGGCATTGCCGAACGCCTGATGCACAGTCTTGTCCGGGTGCTCGGCCCGTTGCGCGGTGGCTATGCAGTCACAGTGGTGCTGGTAGGCATTCTGCTGGCTGCATCCACTGGCATCGTCGGTGCCTCGGTTGCGTTGCTTGGCATGCTGTCGATCGGTCCGATGTTGCAGGCCAAGTACAACAAGAGCCTGGCGGTCGGTACGGCCTGTTCGGTCGGCACGCTCGGCATTCTGATCCCGCCAAGCATCATGTTGGTCTTGATGGCCGACCGCCTGGGCACATCCGAAGCCTCGGTAGGCAAACTGTTCATGGGTGCGTTGATCCCCGGCATGATGCTGGCGGCGACGTACATCCTGTATATCGTCATCGTGGCCTGGCTGAAGAAGGACTTTGCGCCTGCTCCGACCAACCGCCAGAAGCTTGATGCAAAAGCCCTGATCGATGTGTTCTGGGCAGTGGTGCCGCCGTTCGTACTGATCCTTGCGGTGTTGGGCTCGATCTTCTTTGGCATTGCCACCACCACCGAGGCCTCCGCAGTCGGTGCCTTCGGTGCGGTCATCATGGCGGCTTGCAGCCGCAAACTGAACATGACGGTGCTCAAAGAAGCGCTATACCAGACCAGCCGGACCGCGGCGTTCATCTTCGGCATCTTCATCGGCGCCACGGTGTTCGCGGCTGTACTGCGCGGGCTGGGCGGTGATGATGTCATCCGCGCCGCACTGACCGGCTTGCCGTTCGGCCAGACCGGCGTGTTGCTGACCGTGCTGCTGATCACCTTCCTGCTCGGCTTCTTCCTCGACTGGGTGGAGATCACGTTGATCATCCTGCCACTGGTCGCGCCGGTGCTGTTCTCGATGGGCGTTGACCCGCTCTGGTTCGCGATCCTCTTCGCGCTCTGTCTGCAGACATCCTTCCTCACGCCGCCAGTAGGCTTCGCGCTGTTTTACATCAAGGGCGTCTGTCCGCCCGAGGTGACCACACGCGACGTCTATCTTGGCGTACTGCCCTACATCCTGATTCAGCTACTGGGGCTGGCGTTGGTGTTCGTTTTCGCACCACTGGCCACGTGGCTCCCCAACGAGGTGTACGCCCAATAAACCGACCGGCGTGGCATGGCTGCACTTATGCGGCTCGCCACGTTCCAACGGCTGCTTTAATTCTCGTTTCGGCTGCCTTGCCCCGCGTATTGAGCGCCTTTCATAATCGACCGATTCCAACCGGACTGTTCAGCTCATGGCCATTGCCCGCAACGATCTTGACCAAAACGGCCTGACGATCGGCGTTTCTCCTGAACGCTTTCGCGCGGTCGCCATGCCGCTGTTGTTCGACCATCTCAACGCTCAGTGCGAAGGCACCATCGCGGTGAATCGGCAGGCGCGTATTGTCTGGATCAACGACAAGTACGCGCAAAAGATCGGCATCAGCGATGCACGCAGCGTGTTAGGCAAGAAAATCGAGGAAGTGCTGCCCGCCAGCCGCCTTCGAGAAGTGGTTGAGAGTGGCCAGCCCAGCATGCTCGACCTGATGGCTTTCGGCAGCGAGCATTTCGTCGTGACCCGTATTCCACTTCGGGACGAAGACGGGACCCTGGTGGGCGCGCTGGGCTTCGTGCTCTTCGACCGTGCCCGGCACCTCAAGCCACTGATGTCCAAATTCACCACGTTGCAGACGCAACTGGTGGCGACCCAGAACGAACTGGCCAAAGCCCGGCGAGCCCGTTACACCATTGCCGGGTTCATCGGCACCAGCCCCGCCGCTAGCGAAGTGAAGCGTCAGGCCCGCCGCGCCGCGCAGCTGGACGCAACGGTGTTGATTCGCGGCGAAACCGGCACAGGCAAGGAGCTGCTAGCCCAAGGCATCCATAACCTCTCACCGCGCGCCAACGGACCTTTCGTTGCAGTGAACGTCGCTGCGATTCCGGAGACGCTGGTCGAAGCCGAGCTGTTCGGCACCGCGCCCGGTGCCTTTACCGGAGCGGATCGCAAGGCCCGCATCGGCAAGTTTGAACTCGCCAATGGCGGCACCCTGTTCCTCGACGAGATCGGTGACCTGCCGCTCGCCCTGCAAGCCAAACTGTTGCGCGTGCTACAGGAGCAGGAAATCGAGCCGCTGGGCTCCAATCAGGTCAAGCCGCTCAATGTTCGCGTCATCGCCGCCACACACATCGATTTGGAGGCCAAGGTCGCGGCTAACGAGTTTCGTGACGACCTTTACTACCGACTCAACGTCCTGGCGCTGAAGGTCCCGCCACTTCGCGAACGCGCCAGCGACATCCCGTCAGTCATCGAACATCTTCTCGACGACATTGCCAACCGCTCGGGGCAAGCGCCAATGGAGCTGACCGCGGACGCCGTTGCGCTGCTGCGCACCCAACCGTGGCGAGGCAACGTGCGAGAGCTCGGCAACCTGCTCGAACGGGCACAGCTGAGCACGGACGGCGCACCGCTCGAAGCCAGGCATTTCCTTCCGCTGTTGGCCGACCAGAACGGCAAGGCGATACAAGGGGCACCGGCAGTTCAGGAAACTGCAGCGCCCGCATCGCTGAACCTCTCCGAGGAAACGCCGCTGCAACGTCTCGCCGAAAGCATCGCCCAAGCGGAACGACGTGCCTTGCAAAGCGCTCTGCTCGCGTGCAAAGGCAACCGGAGAAAGGCCGCGATTGAACTGGGCATTTCCCGAGCGAGCCTGTATTCCAAGCTGCAGCTGCACGGGCTAAGCGAACGCTAGCGCCCGCGCTCGCCGCCGGTGCGGTCCGCTACTGCGCGACCCAACCGCCATCCATATTCCAGGCGACACCGCGGACCTGAGTCGCGGCATCGCTACACAGGAACAGAGCCAGCTCACCGAGCTGTTCCGGCGTCACAAAGTCCAGTGACGGCTGTTTTTCCATGAGTAGTTCACGGGTCGCCCGCTGGTGGTCGCCGTGGGCTTTGGCATTGTTGTCGATTTGCTGCTGAACCAGAGGCGTCAGCACCCAACCGGGGCAGATCGCATTGCAAGTGATGCCCGTCGTGGCCGTCTCCAGCGCGACGCTCTTGGTCAACCCAACCAGGCCGTGCTTGGCGGCCACGTACGCCGACTTCTGAGCCGAAGCCACCAACCCGTGCGCTGACGATACATTGATGATCCGGCCCCAGTTGCGCTGACGCATGCCGGGCAAGGCCAGGCGGATCGTATGGAAAGCCGAAGAGAGGTTGATAGCGATGATGCTGTTCCAACGCTCGACAGGGAAGCCCTCGATCGGCGCCACATGTTGAATACCGGCGTTGTTCACCAGAACGTCCAGCGTGCCGAATTCGCGCTCGGTCATGAGGACCATCTCGGCAATCTGATCGGCGTCCGACACGTCGGCCGGATGATGAAGCACCCGTCTGCCATACGCTGAGACTTGCGCCAAGGCGGCATCTACGTCACCAAAGCCATTGAGCATCACGTTCGCCCCCGCCTCCGCCAGCTTGCAGGCGACCCCCAGGCCTATCCCACTGGTCGAGCCGGTGACCAGAGCAGACTTACCATTGAGCTTCATGGCGGTCTCCGCTCGCAGTCGACGCTGGCGGTGCCGCGTATGTAAATGAAAGTCGGGCACTAGAGCAACTGGCGGGTAATGCCGGGGCAGATGGCGCGAGTAGAGCTAGCGCACCAGTGAGGTCGGAAAGGGGCGTCATTGCAAGGTCCTTATTGTTCTGGTTGCCACGTTCAGCGGGCCCGTCTCGCAACGTCATGTGCGGACAGGCGGGACCCTGGCTATAGAGCGAAAGCCGTGCCAATCCTCCAGTCGAATGGGAAGAGCCTGAGTTGCCGCCTGCGCCGCGCCATATGAACCGCCAGGGGCCCATGCCGCCGCGTGAGGCAAGCGGTCGCGATGTCCAGCGATCTGTACATGCGTGCTCTGATATACATTGGTCGGTCCTGCGTGTCCGGTCCGCTGGACCGCAGCACAACGGGTTCCTCACGGCCAGAGGCGACTGTCAGACCCTCCCAGAACCGGCATAGCGACCTGCTCCGTTACGCCCGGGTCTGCCTGGCCCGCGTTCGCTTTGGCGGCGATCTGATGACCGCCGGGAGATGGGCTGCTGCGGTAATTCCCCCTACGCAGCGTTCAGTAGATATTCAATCAAAGTGCGAGCGCAGGCGTGCATGCCGTCTTCTGTAATCAGCTCGTACCCGTGCGTATTTTCAGTCGGGATTGCCAGGCAGCCGGCGCGAGGCGAAGAACCCGAGCCGAGTACTGCGCTGGCATCCGACGCAAAGCCCGGCATCAGGGCAGGTTGAGGGGTGTAGCCACAGCGGATGGCCGCCCCCAGCAGGTCATCGGAGACGGACTTTGTATACAAGCCCTTCTCGTCCCCGGTCAGAATGATCGGATCCGAGCACAATCGGGTACCGTACTCCTCGGCGATGGGCCCTACTTCCACCGCGATGCAGACGTCACCCGGCAAGGTTCGTGCTGCGTACTGCGCACCCGAGTTGGTTTCCTCCTCGTTGGTGGTCAGCACGAAGTACAGGTCTTGCTTGAGTTCATCCCTGTGTTCCGCGAGCCGCTCGGCTGCACGCAATACAGCCACTACTGGCGCTCGGTCATCGAGAAAGTGTCCCGCTATCGCGTCATGCACGCGGAACGGCCGCCGCCAGTGTTGACTCAGGACGACCCGGGAGCCCGGCCTTACCCCTTTCTGCGCAAGCTCGTCTTTGGTTCGCCGGGTGATGACGTGCACATCGTTCCATTGCACGTTGCCGCTGAGAATGTGCATCGACTGGGACGATTCGGTCGTCCCGTGCATGGTTCCAAACGACAGAACCCCCGGCAGGTATTGCGCTTCGCCCATCACATCCACTGGGCACATCCCGAAGTTGACCGGGAAGGCGCCGCCCAATGCAACCACGTGAAGCCGACCATCGTCGCTGATGCGCTTGACCACCATGGCGATCTCATCCTGATGTGCCATGACCCGAATCGCTCGTGACTGCGCCGTTTCTCGTTCTACATTTGCGGCACGGATCACCCCGATCAGGTTGTTCGCCGCATCCACCCAGACCTCATCGCAGCTCGACTCGAGTTCCGCGCGGCACACCGCCCGGACTTCCTCTTCCTGGCCGCCTGGCCCGCGGGCTAGCAAGAGTGATTCGAGCAATGAAAAATCCGCTTCGACCGACATGCATCCTCCCGTTCTGTCTGCTCTACGGTGTGACAGCACAGCATCCGGAGGGTGCGACAGCGGTTAGGCGCCCTCTCGACGCACAACCGGCGCTTGCTGAGCCATCAACTCGGCGATCCAATCGATGAAAACCCGCAGCTTTAAGCTGACGTGCCGGTTCGGCGGGAATGCAACGTACATAGGCATTGGCTCGAGTTGCCAATCGTCGAACAGCGGCATCAGTTGCCCACTGTCCAGATGAGAGCTGGCCATATAGTCCGGCAGCCATAACACACCCAAGCCTGCCAAGCCGGCGGCCAGGTAGGCATTGCCGTCGTCGACCGACAGTACGTAACGACCCATTACGCTAACGCGTTCATCATCGCGATGCATGGCGTAGGGAAACACTTTTCCGGTCCGCGCCCAGAGGAAGCCCACGATGCGGTGGTGCGTGTTCTCGAGTTCATGCGGGTGGGACGGCGTACCGGCTCGTTCGAGGTAGCTGGGTGCTGCGTATACGCCCAGTTGCAAGTCGCCAATGTGCCGAGCCATGAGGGAAAGGTCGGTGAGCTCGCCCCCGCGCACAACGCAATCGACGTTCTCATCGATCAGATCCACCATCCGGTCGCTGACACCCAGGTCGAGCTGGATTTCTGGATATTTCGCATGAAAGGCAGGAAGTGCCGGTATCAGAATGGACCGCGCGAATGGACTGGGCACATCCACCCTCAGGCGACCCCGAGGCGACGTCGATGCACCGGACAGGCTGGTCTCAGCATCGTCCAGATCCGCCAGTAACCGCACCACGCGCTCGTAATACGCGGCGCCATCAGCCATGACATTGACCTTGCGTGTCGTTCGGTTGAGTAGCCTCACGCGCAGCCGAGCTTCGAGCTGTTGCACCAGTTGCGTCACGCTGGTTTTGCTCAGATGCAGGGTGTCAGCCGCTTTGGTGAAGCTGCCCGTTTCGACCACACGGGCAAAGGCCTGCATCGCAACAAAGCGGTCCATGTCGGCTCCGGCGCTAGGATTGTTTGGAGTTTGTGAACAGTGCTGATCAGGCTTGCGAGTTTATCCCTCCAGCGGGCAACCCTACAGTCTCTGCGTCAACTACCTGCTCGATATCAACTGACGCAAGAGGCTGTTATGAACACACGTGACGTGGTTTTCCCTGCTGGTCGACAAGCGTTGTATGAGCGTAACCGTTATTCGCCGGCCGTTCGATCCAACGGGATGCTGTACGTATCCGGACAAGTCGGCAGCCGTGAAGACGGATCGCCGGAGCCTGAGCTCGAAGCTCAGGTGGGGCTCGCCTTTGAAAATCTGAACGCGGTGCTAAAGGCTGCTGGCTGTACCTTTGACGATGTGGTCGACGTGACCGTTTTCATGGTCGATCCCCAGGCCAACTTCGAGCGAGTCTGGAGTGTCGTGCCGCAATACTGGGGCAGCGCACCGCATCCTACTGTGACAGCCGTCGGGGTGACCTGGCTTTATGGCTTTCAGTTCGAAATCAAGGTGATCGCAAAATTGCCTGAGTCATCTGCCGGCTGATGCCTCCTCTCAACCATAAAAAAGCCGCCGCCCATTGCGGGTGGCGGCTTACCTGCATCTTGCGTCTCAGTTGTTCAGCACAGCGTCAACCAGTGACTTGGCCTCGTCCTGAATGCGCTTGAGGTGCGCGTCGCCCTCGAAGCTTTCCGCATAAATCTTGTAGACGTCCTCGGTACCGGACGGACGGGCGGCGAACCACCCATTGTCGGTCACGACCTTGAGGCCCCCGATCGCGGCGCCGTTGCCCGGTGCTTCGGTAAGAATCTGTGTAATCGGCTGGCCAGCCAGCTCTCCTGCAGTGACCTGCGAAGCTGAAAGCTTGCCGAGTTTGGCTTTTTGCTCGCGGTTGGCGGGGGCATCGATGCGCTGGTAAACCGGGGCGCCAAAGCGCTCTGTCAGCGCCTGATAGCGCTCGCCCGGGTCCTTGCCAGTCACTGCGGTGATCTCCGCGGCCAACAAGCCAAGAATGAGGCCATCCTTGTCGGTGGACCAGGCGCCGCCCTGCTTGCGCAGGAAAGATGCGCCAGCGGACTCCTCACCACCGAAGCCCAAGCTGCCGTCCATCAAACCGTCTACAAACCACTTGAAGCCCACCGGCACCTCGACGACGTTGCGACCGATGCCCTTGGCGACGCGGTCGATCATCGAAGACGACACTAGCGTCTTGCCGATGCCCGCCCCAGCGCTCCATTCGGGGCGATGAGTGAACAGGTATTCGATGGCAACTGCCAGGTAGTGGTTAGGGTTCAGCAGACCCACCGAGCGCGCCACGATGCCATGACGGTCGTGGTCGGTGTCGCACGCAAAGGAGACGTCAAAGCGGTCCTTGTTCTCGATAAGACCGGCCATGGCGTGGGGCGAGCTGCAGTCCATACGGATCTTGCCGTCCCAGTCCAGGCGCATGAAGCGAAAAGTTGGGTCGACCCGAGTCGAGAGCACTTCAAGCGGAAGGCTGTAGCGCTCAGCGATGCGCGTCCAATAGTGCACGCCAGCGCCGCCCAGCGGATCAACGCCAAACGTCAACCCTGAATTTCGGATCGCTTCGAGATCGATCACCTGCTCCAGGCCACCGACATAGTTTTCGATGAAATCGAAGCGCTGAGTGGTCGGCGCTTTCAGCGCCTGTGCGTAATCCATCCGCTGGACGCCCTTGAGGCCGGCGACCAGTAGCGCATTGGCGCGCTCCTGAATCCATTTGGTCACGCCCGTATCGGCCGGACCACCATTGGTGGGGTTGTACTTGAAGCCGCCGTCGGCGGGCGGATTGTGCGACGGCGTAATAACGATACCGTCAGCCAGGCCGCTGCTGCGGCCTGCGTTGTATTCCAGGATCGCATTGGAGATGGCAGGCGTCGGCGTGTAACCGGGCTCGCCATGGGTTTCGCTGCAGCCAGCGTCGATGCGTGTCTCGACGCCGTTGGCCGCCAGCACTTCCAGCGCGGAGACGAAAGCGGGTTCGGATAACGCATGGGTGTCCATGCCGACAAAGATCGGTCCGTTGACGCCCTGCTCCTTGCGGTAGTCGCAGATCGCCTGTGTGGTCGCCAGAATATGCCACTCGTTGAAGCTGTTCTTCAGTGACGAGCCGCGGTGACCCGAGGTGCCGAAAGCCACTTGCTGCGCCGGATCGGATGGGTCCGGGCGCTCGCTGTAATACCGCGAAATCAACCGAGGTATGTTGGTCAGGGTCTGTTCATCAGGGAGGCGTCCTGCGTTGAGGTCGAGGCTCATCAGTCTTTCCTTTGGGGGATCGGTCGTTCGATTCAGGCAGAAACCTGGGGTCTGCCGATGGGTGTCGGGAAGCAAAATGACGGTAGTGGCCGGCATTTATCTACGCGCTTCGACCATGCACCCTCGGGCTTTGGTTCCCCACTGCTGCATCGAAAGCGCACGCGCATCGGCAACGCATGATAGAGCGCGCCACCGCTGCCGCGAAGATGGCGCGATTGGAGGCCTGCAACAGACCGAGATCAGACGAGCAAGCCGGCCCAGGCAGACGCCAGCAGCAACAATGCCATGCACTGATTGAATCGCTTGATCGATCGCGCTGATCTGAAGAGCCGCACCGCACCCTGCCCCAACGCAGCCCATGCGCACAAACAGGGAACTGCAACGAGAAAGAACAGCAATGCGTAGGTTCCGTAGTGCAACCAACCGGCGTTGGCGCCGGTAAAAACGCTGACCACCGCAAGCGCCGTCATCCAGGTTTTCGGATTAACCAGCTGCAGCCCGGCGCCTCCCCACGCGCCGACCCGGTCCTGGTCATCATGCGGATCGATTTCGGCAGCCGAGCTGCGAAACAGCTGCCAGGCGAGCAGACTGATCCAGCCCGCGCCCAGCCACGCCATGGCCTGTTGCAACCAGGGCAGTCCGAGCACCAGTTCGCCAAGCCCCAGCCCGACCAGGAGCACTATGGTCGCCGCCCCGGCACAGGCGCCAAACACGATCAATAGCGCAGCCCGCCAGCCATACTGGCTGCTGCTGCTGAGCACAAGGATGTTGGTTGGCCCCGGCGTGATCGACGCGACGAAGGCAAACAGAATGAAGGGCAGAAACTGGCTCATCGGCAACGCTCCACCCGGTTGCGCTGACCTATGCAGACGAAAGTGATCATGACGGAACACCTATTAGGGGGTTTCCGCCATATTCAGGCCCGAAGCCTTCAGCGATCTGGAAGGTTTGTGCAGCGTTTGCGGTAAGCGGCCGGGCTGAGTCCATAGGCACGACGGAACCAGCGCCCCAGATGGCTCTGATCAGCAAAGCCCAACTCCACCGCAACGCTCGCCGGCATCAGCCCCTGACGCAGGCGTTTGCGTGCCAGGCTCAGCCGCAGCTGAACCAGATAGGCATGCGGCGCGAGCCCGAATGACGCTTTGAACGCGCGCGTTAGCCGAAAGCGATCCACGCCGGCCGCCCGCGCTAGCTCATCGAGCCCCACATCCCGGTCCAGATGCGCATGCAGGTAATCCCTGGCCCTGACGGCAACGACCGGCAACCGGGGGTTGGTTTCCAGGCGTTGACGCCAGCGCATCCGTCCGGACAGTTTCTCCAGCACCCCATCGAGCGCGGCGTGGCGAATGATGCGCAGCTCCTCGGCATGCAGCGCGCTGAATGCAAAGGCGATGTGCTTAACCAGCTCGGGCTCATCGGCGAGGGTTTCGGTAAAGCTCGGGAGGCAGTTATCAGGCACGTCGTCGAACAGCTCGTGCAGCTGGGCCTCGAGCCAATGCGGCTGCAGGTAAAGCATCGAATAGGTGAAGCCGCCCGGCGTCGGTGCATGGCCGTCGTGTATTTCACCGGGTTCGAGCAGGAACGCTTGACCCGCCACGCTGCTATGCAGCGTCTTGCGGCAGTTGAACTGCTGCACCCCCTGTTCGGTAAAGCCGACAAGGTAGCTGTCATGCCAATGCGGGTCGTAAGCGTGCCCTTGGAAATGCGCGCGGATTAGCTCGATGCCCGTTTCAGCATCCAGCGTCAGGTCGACCCAACTGCCATCAATCATGTCGCCCCCGCTCTTGGTCTGCGCCTATTCGACGAAGATTATCGATTCACTGAGGACCAGGCGAGCTAGAACATCTGTGCAGCGATTGTTACCCCGCACGCCACTTGTCGGAATTCGTCAACCACAACAGCAACATCGCCCCCTTTCGGCCGATACAAACCGTGCAAGCTGTTACCTAGTGCAACTCCGTCGAGCCGGCCGTATCCAAATGACCTCTACCCTCGCAATCAGCACCTCCCATGAAGCGGCAGGCTATACCGCCTTGACCCGCAAGGCGTCCCTCAGCTTCATCTATGTCGTCGCTGCGCTTTTCATTACCGCCGCCCTGGCGTTGGTATACCTGTGCGTCACGCTGGACGAGCAGCAGGTGCAGCACAGCGAAACAGACGCAGCCAAGGCCATGGAGAGCAGACGAGACAAGATCGGCACCGCGCTGGCCGACTACGCCTTCTGGAACGACGCTTATAAGTACATGAACGGCGAGGTGGATGCCGCCTGGGCCTTCGATGGCGACAACATCGGCCCATCGCTATTTACGACCTACGGCCTGGACGGGGTGTTCGTTCTGGGTCCTGACGCGTCGACCCGCTATGCCATCGTCGACGGCAAGTTGAGCGACATGGATGCCAACGACTGGATGGCCGGCGACCTGCCTGCCCTGTTGGCCAGCGCACGCCAAAAGTCAGCTGAAGACGGTGTCACCCAAGTCTATTTCACCGTCATGGGTAAGCCGGCTGTAGTGTCGGCAGCGGTGATACGCCCGGACAGTTCCTACAATGATTTCGAGAATCTGTCCTATCTCGTCTATGTCGATGTCCTGACCAACCCGAAGCTGAAGGTGTTAGAGGAAGCATTCGATCTGACTGGCCTCACAGCGACCGTCGGTACCGTTCCGGACGGTGCGAGACCGAAGCTGACGCTGCAGGAAGAGATCGGCATCGCAACCACGTTGCAATGGCAAAGTGAGGAGCTGGGCCGGTCTGTTCTCAAGAAATTCCTGCCCATGCTTTTGCTGATCGGAACATTTGTCGCTGCGCTGATGTTCTGGTTACGCAGACGCATCATTCATGCAGCAGACATGATCGATGCAGTTCAGCAGGCACTGCGGGTGAGCGAGCAGCGTTTCAAGCATATTTCCGAAGCGTCATCGGATTGGATTTGGGAAACCGATCCAGAGCAAAGACTGACTTACCTGTCAGAACGCTTCACCCAAGTTACGGGCTTGCCTTGTCATGTCTGGGTCGGGCGTCCCCTCACCGATCTGCTGTCCTATGACAAACAACTGATGGCTGCGACCGCCGAGAGCGGCAACGTTACCGGGCGTAAACCAATCCCCTGCGAAATGCGCGACAGCAACCAGAGTCTGCGTTATTGCCAGCTTTCGGCCCGTGCCGTGCGAGTCGCAGACTGCTTACAGGGATATCAGGGTACCGTCTGCGATATCACGGAGGAGATCGAAGCCAAGGCGCGCATCGAGCACATCAGCCAGCACGACGCGCTGACCGGGTTAGCCAATCGCCACCGCCTGAATCATTTTCTTAATGCCCGCCTCAGCCAAGGCCTGAGTGGTGATCGCCCCGTCTTTCTTCTGGCGCTGGACCTTGACCGCTTCAAGCCCATTAATGACACCTTCGGCCATGCTGCGGGCGACCTGGTGCTGCGCGAAGTGGCCAACGCGCTCAAGGGTTGCACACGAGAGACGGACCTCGTAGCAAGGCTTGGCGGCGATGAATTCGTTGTGGTGGCCACCGACTGCCGGACCCAGGAACAGGCAGAACGGCTCTGCCAGCGCCTGATCGAGAAGATCAATCAGCCTATACGAATCGGAACGAACGACGTCAGCGTGGGCGCCAGCATTGGTATCGTCTCGGCGCCCTATGACGGGCTTACAGCAGAGGAGCTGCTGCGCTACGCAGACATCGCGCTCTACGAGGCCAAGTCCAGCGGCCGTAATCTGTTCAGGTTCTACGAGCCGGCGATGAACGAGCGAATCATGGAGCGCCGGCAATTGGAAATGGACATGCGTCAGGCGTTGCGCCGCCATGAGTTCCGCCTCGACTTCCAGCCTCGCTACGATGCGTCTTCGCAAACCATCGTCGGCGCTGAGGCACTGGTGCGTTGGAAGCATCCGATCCGTGACCTGCTCAGCCCCGGCTGTTTCATCCCATTGGCAGAAGAGACCGGCCTGATCGTGGAGCTAAGCGATTGGGTCCTGCGGGAAGCCTGCCTGAACGCACTGACCTGGAATGATGAGCTGATGGTCTCGGTAAACCTTTCACCGGTCGAGTTTCAGCGCAGTGATCTGGTTGACCGTATCGCCACCGTGCTCGAGAGTACCGGCATCGCGCCGCAACGTCTGGAGCTTGAGATCACCGAAAGCGTGATGCTCGAAGACGCCGCCTCGGCGCTGACGACCATGAACCAGCTGAAGGCGTTGGGAATCCGCCTGTCCATGGACGATTTCGGCACAGGTTATTCCTCGCTGAGTTACCTGCGCAGCTATCCGTTCGACGGTATCAAGATCGACCGCAGCTTCATTTCGGGGCTCGATCAATCGCAGAGCAGCGAGGCGATCGTTGATGCCATCGTCAGCATGGGCCACGCGCTCTCGCTGACGGTGACCGCCGAAGGTATCGAGACCCTTGCGCAACTGGACAAGTTGACTGAACTCTCCTGTGACCAGGCTCAGGGGTTCTACCTGGGTCGCCCCATGTCACCCCTGCTGTTCCAGCAGATGCTTGCTGATAAACAGGCCGAGGGCGTCGCCGCGCCCAGGTGCTAATCGCTCCGGGAGCCAGCATGATGGCTTCCGGCTCACCGGGCTCGCCTTTGCCCTTCAACCCGGGTTCGGTTTGGCCGGCCATTGTTCGTCCAACGCGGCTGAGACCGTTTCTGCCAGATGTTCGAGTGCGAACGGCTTTGTCATCATGCTCATACCCATCCCGAGAAACTCCGAGCGAATCGAGGCATTCTCGGCGTAACCGCTGATGAACAGAACCGGCAGACCTGGCCGCTTCTGCTGGCAGATCTCAGCTAATTGGCGGCCATTCAGACCGGGTAATCCGACGTCGGTTATCAGCAAGTCCAAGCTACTCAGACCATCGAGTAAACCCAGCGCTTGCTGACCCTCTTCAGCAATGTGCACCAGATAACCCAAGTCTCCGAGCGCAGCGGCGAGCAACAGGCGAACTGAATCGTCGTCTTCGACCACGAGGATAGTCTGCCCTCTTCCGCTGGTGACGTTCCTTCGCGAGGTGGTTGAAGACACGTCATCCACTGATGTGTGCGCCAAAGGAATATGCAAGGTTATCGACGTACCGGCCCCCTCCTGGCTGTTTACCGCGACGAAACCGTTGCTCTGCTGAACGAAGCCGTAAACCATCGAAAGGCCCAGCCCCGTGCCCTGACCCAGCGGCTTGGTCGTGAAAAACGGTTCGAAGATTTTGTCCAGCAAGGCCGCAGGAATGCCTACACCCGTATCCGCTACCCTGATGCTGACGTAGCATCCTTCCTGTCCGTTAAGGCGCATCGCCTCCGCCGCATCGATGTCAACCCGTGTCGTAGCGATTATCAGAACGCCGCCATCCGGCATTGCATCACGCGCGTTGATGCAGAGATTCAGCAATGCGTTCTCAAGCTGATTGGGATCAACCAGTGCAAGGCCGGCCTTGTCATCGAGCTGAACGTCGAGCCTGATGCGCTCAGTCAGGGTTCGCCTGAGCAAGTCGCACATTGACGTGATCAGCGGGTTGACTGGAACAGCGCGTGCTTCCAGCGATTGGCGACGGGAGAAGGCCAGCAGGCGCTGGGTCAACGCTGCCGCTCGGCTGGCGGAGGTATGGGCCGCCGTCATGTAACGGTCCAGATCGGCGTACTGCTGTCGGCCTATACGAAGGCGCATCAGGTCCAGCGCACCGATTACACCGGTGAGCATGTTGTTGAAGTCGTGTGCGATACCGCCGGTAAGCTGGCCAACCGCGTCCATCTTCATGGAATGCCGCAGCTGCTCCTCGGTTCGGGCACGCTCGTGGCTCTCCAGCTTCAGCTTTTCCATTGCTTCCTGCAGTGCTTGGGTTCGCGCCTCGACCTGGTCTTCAAGGTCGTCATTGAACCGCCGCAGCGTTTCTTCGTTCTGCTTCCCGGCGTTTACGTCGACAACGGCCAACGCAGCGCCTATCACCTGCTGCCGGGCGTCGTATAACGGCACGCCACTGACTCGGGTCCAGAGTTCGCCTCCTTCGTCCGGGAGGTAGCGAAAGTCGACACCAGCCACTTTTTCGCCACGAAGCACGCGAGCGCCTACGAACTGATCCCGCGCGATCGGTTGTCCCTGGCTGTCCACTCCCAACCACCGCTCGGCATGTTTCCCATCTACCGAAGGTATCATCTGGTTTGGCACGTATCGCTCATACGAAGGATTGCTGAGGATGGTCGCGCCACTTGCATCGATCAGGCATATGCCAATGGGCAAGTGCTCGATCAGGCTTTCAAGCATCAAGCGTCGTTGGCCCAGTTCAAGCAAGCGACCCTGTGTTGCGAGGTGGCGCCCGCGAGAGCGTGAAGCCATCGCAACGGTGCTGAGCAATGACGCCGGTGCCAGCGGTTTCTCCAATACAATCAGATCTGTCACAGACTCAGGCATCCGTGACTGGAGTGAGTGGAGCCCCGCGCGCGATTCGATCGGCTTCTCGACAACCACAACAAAGGGAACGTCCGTCCAATCATTCTGATTGCCCGTGGTAGCGGGCATCATGTGTGTCGACACGAAACTATCCGTAACGATCACAGCGCCTACCTGGCCGTCCAGCTGGCCGAACAGGTCATTCTCATCTGTGCAGAAGGAGATCGAATACCCCTCTTCAACCAACAGCTGGACCGTTCGGGGGTGTTCGATGTCGAAGCCTGTACCGACCAGCAGCCGCTTGGTCTCTAGGGAAATATCTGCAGTCACGTCAGAACTCATCTGGCTGGCAAGGGGCTATGATTACTGGGTTCAATGTCAGTCGCTGCGGCAGTTGCGTCCGGTGGCAGCACTGAAAAAGGCGCAGCAGCCACTACGGGCTGGAACAAACCAAAAATTGGCGATCGCGGAGAGACGACTTGGCCGCCGCGCATGGACCAACCAAATCGTAATGTTGAACGTTGGGCCTGATGGTACAGAACGATCTCGAGTCACAGAAGGTTCGATACGTCGCCGTTCGGTCATGTTGCGGTTGAAGGATATATAGCGAAGCAGACGACACGGCCTCTTTCCGCCCCGACATCCGGACAGGTGCGACTAATCAACTCGCCCGCCGGTCAAGGATGTAGTCACCGAGCTTGGCGAGGGGCATGGGCTTCGCGAACAGGTAGCCCTGCGCCTCATCGCAGGCCGAGCGCATGAGCTGCCGCAGCATATCGGCGTCTTCTACTCCTTCAGCGACGACGCGCATGCCAAGTGAATGGCACATCTCGGTCACCGCCTTGATGAAGTCAAGACAGCCGTCGATCTTGGCTGTTGGACAAAGGAAGGTTCGATCAAGCTTGACGACGTTGATCGGGTATTGCCGCAAGTAGGCGATGCCAGCATATCCGGTGCCGAAATCGTCTATTGCAAGCCGCACGCCGATGGCTCCCAGGTTCTTCAGAAGCTCATGCGACGTGTCGGTGTCCTCGATCAGCCCGGATTCGGTCAGCTCCAGTTCGAGACAGTGGGTATCCATCCCGGCCGCCTGCAGTGCCTGGCTGACGTCGCTGCACAGCGTCGGAGACTTGAGCTGAACGGGCGACACGTTCACCGACAGCATCAACTCGGCCCCGGTGCGTTCGGTTAGCTGCTGGATATCCTTGCATGCCTGGCGCAAGACCCAGTTGCCGATCTTGAAGATGAGCCCGGTCGCTTCGGCAATCGGTATGAAGACGCTCGGCGAAACCAGCCCCTTGCTCGGGTGGTTCCAGCGGATCAGTGCCTCGACGCCGCAAGCTGTGTCGTTGTCGAGACAGATGCGTGGCTGATAGTGCAGAACGAACTCGTTTCGCTCCAGTGCTTCGCGCAGGTCGAGTTCAAGGGCCATTCGGTTCTTGGTCTCGATGCTCATTTCCGCCGAGAAGATCTGCATTCCGGTGCCGCCTGCGTCCTTGGCTCGATACATAGCGATATCAGCGTGCTGAAGCAGTTCGTCAATGCTCGTGTCGGGGTCGGGATACAGGCACATGCCCATCGATGCGGACGGGTAATAGCGGGTGCCGAGCACATCACAAGGCAGCTGAATTGCGTTCAATAGATCGTTGGCGAGCAGTTCCGCCGAACGAATACCGTCAGGCAGATGTGCCACCACGACAAATTCGTCCCCACCCAGACGCGCCACCAGATCGCCGGACGGCAGCGCCTCGCGCAGGCGATGAGCAATCTGAACCAGCAACACGTCCCCGTAGCCGTGACCCATCGAGTCGTTCACTTCCTTGAAACGATCAAGATCGATCAGCATGATCATTAGCTGCTGGCCTTCGGGTATGAAGTTGACCAGCGCCCGCAGGTGCTCGTTGAGATAGGTGCGGTTGGGCAGACCCGTCAGCGAATCATGGGTCGCCATGTGATGAAGCCGATGCTCTACCTGCTTGCGGTCGGTGATGTCGGTCAGTCCGCCGGACCATTCTCTCATCTTCCCCTGGTCGTCGAAGATCGGCACTGCATGGCCGAACATATGCCGATACTGACCGTCAGCCCGGCGGATGCGGTACTCCGCGCGCTTGTTGGTATAGACCGAACGCATTTCCTCGACGACGACCTCAAGCTCAGGACGGTCTTCCGGATGTACGGCTTCCAGCCAGCCTTTACCTTGCGACTGTTCAAAGGTCTGCCCTGTGAACTCAGCCCAATCCTGCTGCGGCTCGACCAGGTCGACCTCTGGAGAAGCTGACCAGACCAAGCTGTTCGTCGCCTTGACCAGCCCCCTGAAGCGGCGCTCATTGGCAGCCATTTCTCGCTGCGCGCTGGCACGCGCCCGGTTGGCGCGCTCGCGCTGTACCACCAGCGCAGCGGTGTTGGCCAGCAGAGTGATGCCCTCCTGCTCCTGCGATGACGGCGCTGCGCAGGTGCTGCTGTAACAGGCGATCGTACCCATCACCTCACCGTCCAGCGAACGGATGGGCGTAGACCAGCACGAACGCAGACCATGTTCGAGCGCCTTGTCTCGCAGCTGCTGCCAGGACGGATCGGTACTGATATCGACCGTAATGCTGGGCTCGCCAGTATGTACGGCCACACTGCAGGTGGTTACATCCGAGCCTGCGTCTATGCCATCGAGCGCGGCGACGAAATCCGGAGGGAGGCTCGATGCTTCGACAAAGCGCAGCTTGCCATCTTCGTCCAGCCGCATGACTGCGGCGCGAATCATGCCAGCAGATTGGTTCTGTGCGGATCGGGAGAGTTCAACCAGTACTTCATTGAGCGGTGCTCCGGACACAGCCAGTTCAAGCGATCGCATTTGCCCCTGTGCAATGGCTTCGGAGCGGCGACAATCGGTAACGTCCTGGCTGACGAAGTGCAACGCCCGGAGCTCTGGGTGGGCCGTGGAGCGCCCCGTTACGCTGACCAATTGCACGCCGCTTTCGCCTACCAGGACGCGGCATTCGAAGCGCACCTCATCGCCCGTCGAGAGCGCAATCGCCACATGCTCGGCGACCGAGTCGCGATCCTCAGGATGAATGTGCTCGAGAAACTCGGTGAGCGAGGTACTGCCCAGCGAACAGGCGTCCAGCGCATGGGTGACGGCTTCGACCGTCGCCCGCGTATCGTTCAGCGACTCGTCCAGTTCGACATACCACTCCAGTAGTCCGGCTGACTGCAGCGTGAACGCAAGACGCGAGCGGAGATCTGGCTGAGTCATGCGGTAATCCAACCTGTGGTAAGTGCCTTAGGGCTTTGACCTCTATAGCAGGTCGCTGTTCTTCGTGACGGCCGGACGCGCAGCGATTGTCTGCCTTTGTCTAGTAATCAGGCTAGCGCATGGGTAGTTCGGGCCCGCTCAAAACCGACCCATTCCCGACGTTCGGCTCAGGTTTTCCGCGTAATAGCGTCTATTCCCATGCGCAACTCGCCAGATGAGGACACCTCGTGTTCCATCACCTCCAATACGCAACAGCGAAACAGCTGCTGCACCGGCAGTCTCCGAGCACTGTGCCGTGCGATCAGGACCAGTTCCCGGTAGAAGGTTGCCTCGCCCAGCCGCAGAACCCGGACGGTCGGCGCCCGTTCGAGCCACAACCCGGCCTCCGGCACCAAAGCCACGCCCAAACCACAGGCGACCATCTTGACGATGGCATCCAGTTCGTCGAGCTCAAGACCGGGACGGACGTCCAGATGGTGTTTACGGAGGAACTGACTCACCTGCCGGCCGCCAAACGAGCTGCGGTCATACCGCACAAACGGCTGCTCGACCAGCAGCTGCAGCGGATCGTTCCCAGGTACGTCCAACGGTGCGATGAGCACGAACGGCTCGCGCTTGATCAGTTCGGCGTGAAGTTCCTTGGGCAGCGCGAACGGCGGCCGAATCATCACGGCCAGATCGATCTCACCAGCATCGATCTGCGCGAGCAGATTCAAAGACACGCCCGGTACCAGCTTGGGCGCAACACCAGGCGCTTGCTCCAGCAGACGGAGCAGTACCCGAGGCAACAATCCGGTTTGCACCGTGCCAATGGCGCCGATGCGCAGCTCACCTTGGTAGTCGCTGAGCGAGTCGGGCTGGCCCATCAGATTGAAGGTTTCGAGAATCTGCTCGGCCAGAGGAATAGCCCGCAGGCCGGCCGCATTAAGGTGAGCGGAGCGACCGGTTCGATCGAATAGGCGAAGGCCCAGCGCCTTTTCAAGGTTACTCATTTGCGCGCTGACTGCAGACTGCGTCAGCCCGACACGCTGGCCTGCTGCAGCGAAACTGCCACACCGGGCAATCGCGAGAAAGGTTTTCAGTTCACGAATCATAAGGTCTTCGATTGATCGAAATTTTCGAGGCTCGACTCAGAAGATATGCGCTTTAGGCTGCCACGCCAAACGGGCAAGATGTCGTACGCGCACATAACAGAAGGAAGCCCTGATGAGCCTCTCCCCGTTCCACCTTGCGATACCTGTATACGACCTGCCAGCCGCGCGCCGCTTCTACGGTGAGGTTTTTGGCCTCGCCGAAGGTCGCTCGTCCGAGCACTGGGTCGACTTCGACTTCTATGGTCACCAGCTGGTGATCCACGAACATCCTCGCACCGCTACTCAAGAGGCCGCACACACCAATGCGGTGGACGGCCACGACGTCCCTGTCCCGCATTTTGGCATCGTGCTTAGCTGGCCCGAATGGGAAGCCCTGGCCGACCGCCTGCGCGCCCGCGGCACCCGGTTCGTGATTGAGCCCTACGTGCGATTTCAGGGACAAGTGGGCGAACAGGCGACGATGTTTCTCTTCGACCCCTGCGGCAACGCTCTGGAATTCAAGGCGTTCAAGGACATGAGCCAGCTATTTGCCAAGTGACGATGCGGGCCTATGCATTTGCCGCGGCCTGCCATTCTCGCGGACTTGATCCAGTCTTGCGGCGGAACGCGCGGGCCAGCGCCGATGGACTGTCGTAACCTACTTCATCGGCGATCAGCGCAATCGGCCTTCCTTCGCGCAGACGCTTTTGCGCAAGGCTGATCCGCCAGCTGGTGAGGTAGTCGGCAGGCGTCTGACCGACCACGGCACGGAAGCTGGCCGCGAAGCTGGCACGCGACATGTTCGATTCGGCCGCCAGTTCAGCCACTGACCATGGGCGCTCTGGTTCGGCGTGCATCAGCGTTAGCGCGCGAGCCAGGCGCATGTCGGCGAGCCCAGCCATCATCCCGGAGCTCATGGTCTGACTGGACATCAGATGGCGCAGCATCTGTACCATGAGCAGCTCGAATAAACGTCCCATGACCGCTTCACGCCCGCAGTAGCTGGCAAATGCTTCTTCGAAAAGCCAGGCCAGCGCGCCGTCGAGAATCGGCGTTTTGGCGACCGGCAGCAACAGCACATCGGGCAAGGCCGCTGCGAGCGGGTTGTTCGCACCTCCATCGAAACGCAGCGTGGCGCATACCAGCCGCGCACCGTCCGACTCGCTGGCCAACATCCGGTGACGATACGGACGGGGAAACACCATCACAGTCGGCTCGGTCAGCCTCACCTCGCTGTTGTCCGCTAACCGCAAGGTCATGCTGCCTTGATGCAAGACGTGAATGTAGCCCACCTGATCAGCCGTTTCGAACGCTGCGACCCCGCATAGATCCCCGCTGTGATACAGGCCAGCGTGCATACCGAAATGGGTCAACAGGCTTGATAAGCGATCCATGTAATAGCCTCGATAAGACGATCAGTTGTTCATGTGGCGAAAATTCTCATCCAAACGGCGTCCCGCCTGTGCCCTTCTGTTCAGGCATCTGATGCAAGGCGCCTCGACGTTCCGAGCCGTTTTCCGTGCTGCTGCTTTGCTTGGCTGAACAACCGTCCGTTTTGCCTAGGTGCCTCGTGTTAGACAGGGCCCCCGGCGATCGACGACCGCCTGCCGGAGAAACTTTTCGTGCATTTGAGGCTAAACAAAACCCTCGACCAACCGATAACCCGGCAAGCCAAGCGAAGCGTGCCAGTTTAAAGCGGACAGCCGAGCGCGGCACCTATCTCGCCGGTTTCGTCCTGTTGCATGACGCAGCAGCTCGAAATGCGTGTTCTAACCCTGCAAACGGAAGCCCCTATCGTGCAACTCATCGATAACCGAGCGTTGATCAACGAAGCCCTGAGCGAATCCGCGGCGCTGACCGGCGGCCGTTTCGATCACCGCTACTGGTTGAGCAAGGTTACAGACGTGAAGTTGCTGATCATCTCCAAACCCGAAGTGCTCTTCGACCTGTCGGTCAAGGTCTACATTCCGCTGGCGCCTGGCCAAAGGACCCCGGTGACCTATGGGGACGGTTGGTTCAACTGGCATTTTCTCGGCAGCAAGAGCGCGGTGGTTACGATTGCCCGCGAGATCCTGTCGATTGCGATGCGCAACCAGAAAGCGCATTCACCTGTGCTGCAGGCCTGGCTGACCCAACTGGTGTCCTTCAAGCACAGCGACCATACGATCGCCGTGCTTGAACCCGAGCAACAACAGGATCTGGTCGGCCGTTAAGCGGTCTCGCCAGCCCCCAGCGCGGCCTCCTCATAGTCGAGTTCGCGCAGCAGGGTCTGCAGCATCTGCTCGTCGATCTCGTGCCGCTTTCTCATCCGGTACATTTCCTTGCGCTGCACGCCGATGGCCTGAAGGCGAATGTCTCGTTCCAGGGCCATCGTTTCACGGGCCTGGTTTTCCCGACCGTGATGATCCATCAACGCCTCGATGTCGTGACGGTATGACTCGGTGACCCGGGCGGTCACCTCGCTGCGCAGCAACGCGCTGTCCGCATCTTCGACCGGGTTGGCCTGCTTCCAACCCTCGAGCCAGCTGACCGCAGCCTGAGCGGCGAGCCGTCGCGCTTTCTTCAGCTCTTCTCGGTGTTCTTCGAAATCGTTGTTGGGCAGCTGTTTCAAGAAATACGGAATGCCCAGCGCACCCACCAACAACGACAGGATGATCACCGCGGCTGCCAGGAAGATCATCAGGTCCCGGCCCGGAAACGGCGTATCGCCGATCATCAGTGGAATCGAGAGCACACCGGCCAGGGTGATCGCACCCCGCACCCCAGCGACAGCGCTTAGCGCAGAGAACAAGCGAAGGGGTTTGGGCTGTACTGTCTTTCCGAGCAGGCGACGCACGCGCGCCTCGCTCCAGTGATAGGCGTAGACAAAGACGAAGCGCACCACCAACAAAAGTGCCATGATCGCCAGCGCGCTGAACACCAGCATTGGCATGCTGTAGCTCTCCTGCCCCGCCGCCTCCCAGACGCGCTCGACAATCCGCGGGAACTGCAAGCCCAGCAGCAGGAACACCAGGCCGTTGAAGCTGAAATCAAGCATTTCCCAGATGCTGCGGTTGAGGATGCGGGTGCTGGTCTTGACCGGCAGCATGTCGATGCGACTCTGCACCATCCCCGCCGCAACCGCCGAAAGAATGCCGGACATCCCAGCATGTTCAGCCAGGAAGAACGCGGCAAACGGCAGCAGCAGGATCATCACCACATAGGTCGAGGGATCGAACAGGCCCCTCGCTGTCATCCACTGTTTGGCCTTGCCCACCGACCAGCTCAGCCCCGCGCCAATCGCCAGGCCACCCAGCGCGATGACGAAGAACTCACCCGTTACGGTGACCAGCGAGAAAGAACCGGTGATAGCCGCAGCCAACGCAAACTTGAATGAGACCAAGCCTGTAGCGTCATTCATCATCGCCTCACCTTCAAGCTGGTGAGACATATGCCGCGGCAAGCGACCCTGGGCGATAGCGATCACCGCCAGCGCGTCGGTCGGCGAAAGAATCGCAGCCAGGGCGAAGCTGGCCCCAAGCGGAATGGCGGGCAGTAACCAGTGAATGAAATAGCCCACCACCACCAGGATGATCAGCACGAGCACCAGGGCCATGGCGGTCATCTCCGCACCGTGCTCGGTGAATTCGCGCTTGGGTATCTTCCAACCGTCGTAGAACAACAACGGCGGAATGAACAGCAGCATGAAAATTTCGGGCCGCAACTCAACTCCCATGCCGAACGGTGGAAGCGCCAATAGGCTACCCATGATGATCTGCAGGATGGGCAACGGCAGCGGCACGAGATTAGCCAAGATACGGCTTACGCCCACTGCGAGCAGCAGCAGGAAAATGAGGTAAAGCGTTTCCATTAGTTGAGCGGATCTCTACGAAGTAGGCGGGACATGCACGTATCGAATGCACTAGACGAAAGTATAGGCCGGGTTATGGATATAGCAGCGTCGTGTTTCATATCTATCCGCACTAAACAACGGATCACGCCGTCCTGCTTGATCCACTGGGAGACGTCATCGCGCTCTCGCCCCGTCACGCTCGAACGCGGCTTTATTCGACATCCTTCGCACCCTCTGTCGCAAAACGTCAGCGTTGCCAGACAGTGTGTCCAGCGGCGACGACATCCCACGTGATGATGTCTTGGATCATGGACTCGATTCGTATCGTCAGATGGCGCAAAGCGGAACGAGCGTCGCTGAGCTAGAGCAGCCGGACGCAGCTTTAAGACCGGTTATCGGCTGCCCCGCCATCTCAGGTTTCGCTGGCACAGCTTTAGCTCAGGTCAGCAGGCCTGAGCCAGTGTTCCTTGGGCATCACCTTGTGGCCTCAGCCACACGGGCATGACAACAAGAACAAGGAAACCCGTATGAAAACATCATCCCCTGCGCTGCACATTCGCAGCGTATTTCCACCACGACTACTGCTCGCTTGTCCTGCTCTTGTGGCGTTGGCGATTTCGGAACCGGCCATTGCTGCCAGCTGCAGCGAGCTGTCCGGCGCCCAGATCCCTGCAGCCGCAATCACGCTTCCGACGTCCGGTGCGCGAGTCACAGCGGCCACCCTGACGCCAGCCGGCGGCAGCGCACCGCAGACGTTCGGCCCGTATTGCGATCTGAGCGTGGCAATTGCTCCCATCGACCCAAGCGCGCCAGCCATCAGGATGCGCATCGTTCTGCCCGAACAGTGGAACGGCAAAGCGATGATGTATGGCGGTGGGGGCTATAACGGCATCGTACCCAACGTGACGGGTAATGTTCCGGCAGGGCCCATTGACCAGCCCACCCCGCTCGGGCGGGGCTATGCAGTGTTCGCCAGTGACTCGGGCCACGTCGCCAACCCGGTCAATCCCGGCGACTTCGCCTGGAATGAAGAAGCACTGGCGAACTACGGGCATGACGCGCTGAAGAAAACCCGTGACGCTGCGATGTACCTAATCGAACAGCGCTACGGCCGCCCGCCCGCTCACAGCTACTTTGCAGGCGGCTCGACGGGTGGCCGCGAGGCGCTTGCGGTGGTTCAACAATGGCCGACGGATTTCCAAGGCGCGATCGTCCTCTACCCGGCCTATAACGCCGCTGCACTTGATCTGCAGTTCGGCCGGATCACCCGCGCTCTGGCAGC
Organism: Stutzerimonas stutzeri; assembly: GCF_051028275.1. Classification (GTDB taxonomy): domain Bacteria; phylum Pseudomonadota; class Gammaproteobacteria; order Pseudomonadales; family Pseudomonadaceae; genus Stutzerimonas; species Stutzerimonas stutzeri_AS. The sequence continues at coordinate 1,993,392 of NZ_CP069269.1, read as the reverse complement.
ACCGGGCGCTTATCCAAATTTGCAAAAGCGCTCGGCGTTGCTGGAGGCAGCCATGCAGGCGTGCGACGCGCTCGACGGGGCGCAGGACCGCGTCATCAGCAATCAGGCGGCGTGCAACGCCCGCTTCGATCCCGCCAAAGCCAAACTGAACGGACGACCGTTGCGCTGCCATCGCGGAGCCGACACCGGTGACAGCTGCCTGTCCGACGCCCAGATCAATGCGTTGAAAGTCTTCGATACACCGATCAGATTCAGCCAACCACTGGCCAGCGGCGAGCGAGGTTACCCCGGATTCAATACTTGGGGCAGCGATCTGGGCCGTCCTGGCGAAGGGTTACAGCTGGTGGTTAACCGCTTGGGTCTCAATACCTTGCAACCGGACTATCCGATGCCTGTGCACGGCACCAGTTTCGCCGACGGTGCGCCTTACCATTCCGGTTTCTGGGACGAGTGGGTGCGCTACTTCGTGACCCGCAACCCCGCTTTCAACTCACTGGAACTGGACCCGACCCAGCTCGGCCCCTGGCAAGCGCGGGTCGATGCGCTGTCGTTGCGCCAGGATGTCAATCAGACCGATTTGTCCGCATTCGCCGCTAACGGCGGGAAGATACTCATGGCGCATGGCACCTCGGACCAGCTCGTCAGCACCCGCGCCACGGCTGACTACTACGAGCGCGTTCAACGTGACATGGGCATCGGCAAAACACGGCATTTCATGCGCTATTACGAGATTCCGGGCTATGCCCACGCCGCCAGCACCGTATTCAATGCAGCCTGGGATTCGGTGACGGCGCTGGAGAACTGGGTCGAACAGGGCATTGCGCCCAGACGCCTGACGGTGACCGACACCGTAGCCGTACCCGGACGCACACGCCCGCTATGCAGCTACCCGACCTGGCCTCGATATCGTGGTCAGGGCGATGTGGATGTTGCCTCGAGTTTCGTCTGCGTGCGGAGCCGAATAGCCCGTCATTGATAGCTAAAGCCCGGCGCACTGGATATCAGCTGCGCCGGCACCTCGTCAGTCAATCGGGGGGTCGGCTTGAGACAGCAAACCACGAAGTGCACGGATACAGGCTAATCAAAGGCATCGCTCATCAACGTGTTGAGAACATGTGTTTGAATACCCGAGCCGCGTGATGCATCAGACTTTCTCGATGGCCAGGGCCAAGCCCTGCCCCACGCCCACGCACATGGTTGCCAGGCCCAGCTTGCCGCCGTTCTTTTCCAGCGCGTGCACCGTCGTCAGCACCAGCCGCGCGCCGCTCATGCCCAGCGGGTGACCGAGGGCGATGGCACCGCCCTGTGGATTGACCTTGGGGCTGTCGTCTTCCAGGCCCAGGTCCCGGGTCACCGCTAGCGCCTGTGCGGCGAACGCTTCATTGAGCTCGATCACGTCGAAGTCGCTCACGGCAAGATTCAGCCGCTCACACAGCTTGCGCACCGCCGGCACCGGGCCGTAGCCCATGACACGTGGCGCCACGCCGGCACTGGCCATGCCGAGCACCTTGGCGCGCGGCTTGAGGCCGTACTTCTGCACGGCTTCAGCACTGGCGAGAATCAACGCCGCAGCACCATCGTTCACGCCCGACGCATTACCCGCAGTCACCGTCTTGTCCGGGCCGTTGACCGGCTTTAATTTGGCAAGCGCGTCGGCCGTGGTATCCGGCCGCGGGTGCTCATCGGTGTCCACGACGGTGTCACCCTTGCGACCCTGAATCACAACCGGGACGATTTCTTCGGCGAAGAACCCAGCGGCTTGTGCCTTGCCGGCGCGCTGCTGGCTGCGAAGCGCGAACGCATCCTGGTCCTCACGGCTGATGTTGTGTTCCTCGGCGACGTTGTCGGCGGTCTGCGGCATCGCATCGACGCCGTACATCTCCTTCATCTTGGGGTTGATGAAGCGCCAACCGATGGTGGTGTCCTCGATCTTCTGGGTGCGGCCGAAGGCGGTATCGGCCTTTCCCATCACGTAGGGCGCACGGGTCATGGACTCGACGCCGCCCGCGATGGCCAAGTCCATCTCGCCGCAGGCAATCGCGCGAAAGGCGCTGCCCACCGCATCCATTCCCGAAGCGCAAAGACGATTGAGCGTCACGCCCGGCACGGTTTCCGGTAGCCCGGCCAGCAGCGCGGCCATGCGCGCCACGTTGCGGTTGTCCTCGCCGGCCTGGTTGGCGCTGCCCATGAAAACTTCTTCGATTGCCGCCGGATCGAGCCCGGGGTTGCGCTCCAGCAGCGCCTTGATTGGCGTGGCCGCCAGGTCGTCCGCACGCACCGCGGCCAGCGAACCGCCGAACCGGCCTATGGGCGTACGTACCGCATCGCAGATGAAAACGTCGCGTGTCATTCGTCACCTCCAACTTGTCCGTGGGCGGTAGCGGTGCGTGCCTCCAAGGCGCGCAGCGCTAGCAATTCAGTCTCGGTCGGTGCCTCGGTTTCGCCCAGTTGATCGTCGAAACGGATGGCCCAGCCCGTGTTCTCGATCACCTGATCGCGGGTCACGCCAGGGTGTAGCGATGTCACCACGAACTCGTTAGACCCGGCCTCAGGCTCCATGATGCACAGGTCCGTGATGATGCCCACCGGGCCCTGCCCCGGTAGTCCCAGACGCTGCCGATGATCATTACCTTCGCCAAAACCGACCGAGGTAATGAACGCCAGCTTGTCGACAAAGGTGCGGTGCGATTGCTTGAGGATAATCAGCACCTTTTTCGCCGACCCGGCAATCTCCGGCGCCCCGCCCGCCCCTGGCAAGCGAACTTTCGGTTGGTGATAGTCGCCGATCACCGTGGTGTTGATGTTGCCGAACTTGTCGACCTGCGCGGCACCCAGGAATCCGACGTCAATGCGGCCACGTTGCAGCCAGTAACGAAAGATCTCTGCGGTGGGGACCACCGTGTCTGCAGTCTCGGCCAGCTCGCCGTCGCCTATGGACAACGGCAAAACCGATGGCTTGGCGCCAATCGGACCGGATTCGTAGATCAGCACCACGTCCGGTGCGTGGGTCAGCCGCGCCAGATTCGCCGCCTTTGAGGGCAGGCCGATCCCGACGAAGCAGACACTGCCGTCTCTCAGCCAGCGGGAGGCAGCCACCGTCATCATTTCATGGGTGGAATAGTTCATGAAGCGGCCTCCTGCTGCGCGGCCAGTTTGGCCTGAAAGGCCGAATAGTCGTCGGTGCCGCGGATGAATTCATCGACCCAGGCGCTGAAGCTGTCACGGTCCCGAGCGATCGGGTCCCAATGCTGATAGAAGCGATTGTCGCGCTCGTAGTAACCATGCGCGTAAGACGGGTGCGCGCCGCCAGGCACGACACACACAGCGGTGAGCGCCCAGGTGGGCAACACGCAGGCGTTCATCGGCGCCTGTAGGTCATCGACTACCTCTTCCACGGTCACGATGCAGCGCTTGGCCGCGAGTGCCGCTTCCTTCTGCACACCGAGGATGCCTTGAATCAGCACATTGCCCTTGCGGTCGGCCTTCTGCGCATGGATAACGGTCACGTCCGGACGCACGCTAGGCACGGCCGCAAGCTTTTCACCGGTGAACGGACACTTGATGAAACGGATCATCGGGTTGACCTTCGGCAGGTCAGAGCCTAGATACGCCCGCAATACCGCAAACGGCAGCCCAGACGCGCCTGCGACATAGGCGTTGGCCAAGTCAGCATGGCTGTGTTCCTGAATCTCCAGCGGCTGCGGCCACTGTTTTTCCACGGCATCGCGCAAGCGGTGCAGCGAGCCGACACCCGGATTGCCGCCCCAGGAGAACACCAGTTTCTTCGCGCACCCAGCGCCGATCAGCAGGTCGTAAACCAGATCGGGCGTCATCCGCACCAGCGTCAGGTCCTTCTTGTCCTGACGGATCAGCTCATGGGCGGCCGCAGTTGGAATGAGGTGGGTGAAGCCTTCAAGGGCGACGGTGTCGCCATTGCTGACGAAGCGATTTATTGCTTCATGAAGGGAGAGGAACTCGGCCATGGTCAGTCTCGGAATGATGTGCCAATGCGCGGACGTGTCCTCGCGCTAATCCACACTAATCATCGACCTCAGACCGGACAATCCGGTAATCGAATCACCGTTCGATTACCGAACAACTTCCTTTGTTTTCAGCGTTGCATGGCGCCCACGATTCAATGAAACAAGCGCGTACTTAGCTCTTTACTCGCCTCGAGTAGCACCGGAAGGAAGCGCGACTCCAGCTCCTGCTTACTCACGCGATTGGCATGAGTACTGACGTTGAGCGCAGCCAACACCAGCCCTGCGGAGTCCTTCAGCGGCACGGCCAGGGAACGCAAGCCGACTTCCAGCTCCTGATCGATCATCACCCAGCCTTGCTGGCGTATCTCGGCGATAGAGGCGCGTATGGCTTCCGGTGTATGCAGGGTGCGGCTGGTTTTGATCTGCAGCTCGGCGTGTTCGAGATAGTCGTTCAGCGCCGCGTCATCCAGCGCCGCCAGCAGTATCCGCCCGGTGGACGTGCAGTACGCGGGTAACCGGCTGCCTACGCTGAGATCCACCGAAATCAATCGTTGTGGCGTGGCCGAGCGTGCCACGTAGAGCACTTCCTCGCCCTCCAGCGTTGCCATGGAGCAGGCCTCGTGCAGCTGACCGCTGAGCTGATCGAGTATGGGCTGTGCGGTCACAGCCAGTGGCGTCGAGGACAGATACGCGTGTCCCAGCGTCAGCACCTTGGGTAAAAGCGAATAGGTGCGTCCGTCGGTAGTCGCATAGCCGAGCTTGATCAATGTATGAAGACAACGGCGAACCGCAGCGCGTGGGATTTCGGTGCGATGGCTGATTTGCGCGATGGTCAGGTGACGTTTGCGCTCCTGAAACGCATGGATCACAGCCAAGCCTCGCGCTAAAGAGGTCATGAAATTCGGATCGCCTGTAAACGCTTCAATGCGTTTGGCCGGTGAAGCAACAATCGCCGGCGCCATCCGTACCGGGCGCGGGCGGGTTTCGTCGGTCATGGCGAACCATCTGGCGTGGAGAGGTGTTCGATTATTGCCCCGGCTGCGGCAAAATTCCAAGGCGTCGAGCTCGCCTGCGGTTGATTAGCTCAGAGAGGAAACAGACGAAACGCGTAACTCGACATGCCGGTGACCAGGGTGGCCAACAGCACGTCGAGATAGGCAGGAGGGACTTAGATCGAGAAACGGGTGACCAAGGTGCGCAGCCCTACGGCGAGCTGCGACAGTTCCTGGCTCGCGGCACTCGTCTGGTTCGCGCCGGCGGAGGTTTGCATGGACAGGTCGCGGATGTTCACCAGGTTGCGATCCACTTCACGGGCAACCTGCGCTTGTTCCTCAGAAGCACTGGCGACCAGCAGGTTGCGCTCGCTGATGGTTGCGATGGCAGCTGCGATCTCGTCAAGCGCTGCACCGGCAGCCTGGGCGACCACCAACGTCGAGCGGGCCTGGCTATTGCTGTGCTGCATCGCCTGTACCGCTCGATCAGTGCCGTGCTGGATGCCGCCAATCATCTCCTCGATTTCCTGCGTCGACTGCTGAGTGCGGTGAGCCAGCGCGCGGACCTCGTCGGCCACGACTGCGAAACCGCGACCCGCGTCGCCTGCGCGAGCAGCCTCAATGGCGGCGTTCAAGGCCAGTAGGTTGGTCTGCTCCGCAATGGCACGAATCACATCGAGCACCTTGCTGATATCACGAACCTTGTCGGCGAGTTCGCCAACCTGCCCCGCCGTTACGGTTACGCCTTCGGCCAGATCAGTAATCGACTGGACGGTGCGAACCACTTGCTGCTGACCTTCGCGACCGGAACGCTCCGATTGTTTCGAGGCTTCTGAGGTGGTAACGGCGTTGCGCGCGACCTCATCGACGGCTGCTGTCATCTGATTGACGGCGGTCGCAGCCAGTTCAATTTCGCTGTTCTGTTGCTGCAGGCCACGACTGGAATCCTCAGTGACCACATTGAGTTCCTCGGCTGCAGAGGCGAGCTGGGTGGAGGAATCGGATATGCGCTGGATAGTGTCGCGCAGGTTGGCCTGCATGTTTTTCATCGAATCGAGCAGCCGCGCCGGCTCGTCCTTGCCCACTACGGCGATCGGCCGGGTCAGGTCTCCGGAGGCGATGACCTCAGCAACGCGCACCGCTTCGGACAGCGGCTGGACGATGCTGCGGATCAACAGCCAGGCAAGCAGCGCGGTAACCAGAGCGGCGACGATAATCGAAGTAATGACCGAGATACGAGAGCTGTCGTACGTCTCGGCGGACATGTCGGCTGCGGCCTTGATGCCTTTGGTATTGAACTCTCCGAGCGTGATGAGAGTTTTCATCAGCGCATCGGCGTTAGCGGACATCGTTCCATTGAGATAATCGCGCGCCTCATCGGACCGACCTTGATCTACCAGCGAGAGCACCTGTTTCTGGTCGTTCAGGTAAACGCCATAGGCGCTTGCGAGACTGTCGAACAGCCCTTGCTCTTCGGCGCCCGTCACGTAGCGCTTGTAGTCCTCGAACTGCTGCGCCACCTCGTTCCTCAGTTGCAGAATCGTGTCAGTGGTTTTGGCCAGCGATGCAGCGTCGGTAAGCATTAGTGCCCGGAGTGTGAAAATGCGCTGCCGCAGAATCGACTGGTTCATCTCTTTGAGCGTCGTTACAGAGGGCATCCAATTGTTGCTGATGTCATCTGAAGCGCTGTCCATCCGCGCCATCTGCGTGAGCGAAAAGACGCCGATGCACAGCAGAAAGAATGCGACCAAACCAAACCCCAAGGCAGCCCGGGGCGCGATACGAAAGTTTCGTAGAGACATATGTCACCTATCCATGAATGAGCCAACAACGCACCCCAGGGGTGCTGGCGGACAGGTGGTCGAGCCAACCCAATCCTTGTAGCTTTTATCGGTTAGCTCAGTCTGTACTTAAGTACCGGCAATCGCATTCCCTGATCGAAGTCAATGGTACTGTCTATGGCGATCTAATCTGGATAAGCATTCGCAGCGCGCAGCGTGTCAGCGATCGCCTGTGCTGCCACCGAAAGCTCGTGTCCCGGCTTGGTCAGGATGCCGACCGGCTTTTCGATCACCGGATCGCTGAGCGCGACGCAGCGAGCACCCAGTTCAAGCATCTGGTCTCGGCACAGGGCCGGAACTGCGCTCACGCCCAGCCCGCTGGCAACCATCCGCCCAACGGTTGCCAACTGGTGACTCTCGAACTGAACCGGAAGGCTAACGCCCCTTTGTCGGAGGTGATCTTCGAGCATGAAGCGAACGGTGGAAGGCCTCTGCAGCGTGATGAAAGGTTGTTCGAGCAAAGCATGCCAGGTGATCTCAGGCAGGCCCGCTAGCGGCGAGCCTGCCGGGATCACAGCAACGAAGCGATCGCTATAGAGCGGCGTGAACGTCAGCGGCATGCTCGGCTCCGGCTCGAAAGCGATACCCAGCTCCACCTGCCGGTCGCGAACCATCTCCATCACCTGTTCATTGATCACGTCGTGCACCGTAACGCTGATGGACGGGTATTGATCGGCGAAGGCGCGGAGCACCGCTGGCAACAGATTACCGGCGAACGAGGGCATCGAGGCCAGCGACACCCTGCCCTGTTTCAGCGTGAAGCGCTGACGCAACTCATCCTCGGTGTTCTCCCAGTCGGCCAGCAACCTACGCGCCAAGGGCAGCAGCGCCTCGCCCTCCGGGGTGAGGCTGACGGCGCGTGTGGTGCGGCTGAACAAGCGGCCGCCCAATCCTTCCTCCAACGCCTTGATGGTCAGGCTCAGGGCTGATTGGGACAGGTGCAGACGCTCGCATGCCTGCGCAAAGTTCAGGGTGTGGGCAACTGCCAGAAAGGCACGCAGTTGTTTGACGGTCATCAGTGCTTCCGGTTGTAACGATCGCGGCCAAGCCGCCCGATTTATTTGATTTTATCAATCAATAGTGCTTAAAAATCAACTTAATAAATGGACGCTACGGAGTGACACTCGGAGGTACGGCCTTCGGGTCTCCAACAACAAGAAGGAATGGTTTATGGCTGGTTTCGACAAGCGCGTGAATTCCTATGCCGAAGCACTCGAAGGTCTCGAGGATGGCATGACCGTCCTGGCGGGCGGCTTCGGGCTGTGCGGTATTCCGGAAAACCTGATCGCCGAGATCAAGCGCAAGGGCACCCGCAACCTCACCGTTGTATCCAATAACTGCGGCGTAGACGGGTTCGGTCTTGGGGTGCTGCTGGAGGATCGGCAAATCCGCAAGATGATCGCCTCTTACGTGGGCGAGAACGCGTTGTTCGAAAAGCAGTTGCTCAACGGTGAACTGGAAGTTGAGCTGACGCCCCAAGGCACCCTGGCTGAAAAGATGCGCGCAGGCGGTGCCGGCATCCCCGCGTTCTATACCGCCACCGGCTACGGCACGCCTATCGCTGAAGGCAAGGACGTCCGCGAATTCAACGGCCGCCCGCACATCCTCGAACATGCCATCACCGGTGACTTTGCCATCGTCAAAGGCTGGAAGGCCGACCGTTACGGCAACGTCATCTACCGTCACACGGCACAGAACTTCAATCCGCTGGCCGCAGCGGCCGGGAAGATCACAGTCGTCGAGGTCGAGGAAATCGTCGAGCCTGGCGAGATCGACCCCACCCAGATCCATACGCCTGGCATCTACGTCGACCGCATCATCTGCGGCACCTTCGAAAAGCGCATCGAAAAGCGCACCGTCCGCTCACAAGAATAAGAGGAATAGACGATGGCACTTTCCCGTGAACAAATGGCCCAGCGCGTCGCCCGCGAGCTGCAGGACGGTTACTACGTCAACCTTGGTATCGGTATTCCGACCCTGGTCGCCAACTACGTGCCCGACGGCATGGAAGTGATGCTGCAGTCTGAAAACGGTTTGCTTGGCATGGGCGCGTTCCCTACCGAAGACGAACTTGATGCGGACATGATCAACGCCGGCAAACAAACGGTCACCGCACGCGTCGGTGCGTCCATTTTCAACTCGGCCGAGTCCTTCGCGATGATTCGCGGCGGCCACATCGACCTCACCGTGCTGGGCGCTTTCGAGGTCGACGTCCAGGGTAACATCGCCTCGTGGATGATCCCTGGCAAGCTGGTCAAAGGCATGGGCGGCGCAATGGATCTGGTCGCCGGCGCAGAAAATATCATCGTGCTGATGACCCACGCCTCCAAGGACAGCGAATCCAAGCTGTTGCCCAGATGTAACCTGCCGCTGACGGGTGCCGGCTGCATCAAACGTGTGCTGACCGATCTGGCCTATCTGGAGATCGAGAACGGCGCGTTCATCCTGAAGGAACGCGCCCCAGGCGTGAGCGTCGAGGAAATCGTCGCCAAGACTGCGGGCGAGCTTGTGGTACCGGACCACGTACCGGAAATGACGTTTTGAGTGAACGCTCGCGGTTGCAGCAGCGAGCTTGCTCGCGATCATGCAGCCGCCGGGCACCGCCCTTAACACACCACAGTCCAACCGGAGCACAGATATGCAAGACGTCGTTATCGTTGCCGCTACTCGCACCCCCATCGGGGCCTTTCAGGGCGCCTTGGCCAGCATCGCCGCGCCGGACCTGGGCGCCGCTGTCATCAAGCGCCTGATCGAGCAAAGCGGCGTGAACCCGGCTGAGGTCGACGAAGTCATCCTCGGCCAGGTGCTGACTGCCGGCGCCGGGCAGAACCCCGCGCGTCAGGCCTCGATCAAGGCCGGTCTGCCGCATGCAGTGCCGTCATTCACGCTGAACAAAGTTTGCGGATCGGGCCTAAAGGCGCTGCATCTGGCGACCCAGGCGATTCGCTGCGGCGACGCCGAAGTAATCATTGCAGGAGGCCAGGAAAACATGAGCCTGGCGCCTTACGTGCTGCCCAAGGCGCGCACCGGGCTGCGCATGGGGCACGCCGAGCTGGTCGACAGTATGATCAGCGACGGCCTATGGGATGCCTTCAACAATTTTCACATGGGCATTACCGCCGAAAACCTGGTCGAACAGTACGGAATCAGCCGTGAAGCACAGGACGCGTTCGCCGCGTCATCGCAGCAAAAGGCTGTCGCCGCGATTGAGGCCGGACGCTTCAAGGACGAGATCACACCGATTGAAATCCTCCAGCGCAAGGGTGATCCGCTGCGTGTCGACACCGACGAACAGCCACGCGCCGGCACCACGGCCGAGTCATTGGCCAAACTCAAACCGGCCTTCAAAAAAGACGGGACAGTCACCGCCGGTAATGCGTCCAGCCTTAATGACGGCGCGGCGGCAGTGCTGCTGATGAGTGCGGGGAAAGCGAAGGCGCTCGGCCTGCCTGTGCTGGCACACATCAAAGCCTACGCCAACGCGGGCGTTGATCCGGCAATCATGGGTATCGCCCCGGTTTCTGCCACCCGCCGCTGTCTGGACAAAGCAGGCTGGTCGCTGGACGAGCTGGACCTGATCGAAGCCAACGAGGCCTTCGCCGCCCAGGCGCTCTCGGTCGGTCAGGCGCTTGGCTGGGATGCCGAGAAGGTCAATGTCAATGGCGGTGCCATCGCGCTCGGCCATCCCATCGGGGCCTCGGGCTGCCGTGTTCTGGTCACCCTGGTACACGAAATGATCCGCCGCGATGCCAAGAAAGGCCTCGCCACGCTGTGTATCGGTGGCGGTCAGGGCGTTGCGCTGGCTATCGAACGCAACTGAACGGCTAAGGCCAGCTCATATAGGGAGGACCGACTGCGGCCTTGGCATGGCCGCTTGCGGCAGCCATCAGGATGCGGCTCACACCATGCGCGTGCGCCGCCTATAAAAAAGAAAAACAACACAGGGTCACAACCAATGCTCAGCTCAGTTACCGCCTTGAGCGTCAAGCTCATCCAGCGATACCTACCCTCACCTTTCGTTTTTGCGATCATTCTCAGCCTCATCGTGCTGGCCGCGAGCATGCTCGTCACCGGCCAGGGCCTGCCTTCGATGGCACGGCATTGGGGCACGGGCTTCTGGAATCTCCTCACCTTTGCCATGCAGATGGCCTTGATCTTGGTGACCGGTCATGCGCTGGCCAGCGCACCGGCAATCCATCGCCTGCTGGCCGGGCTGGCACGAATTGCTCGTACGCCTGGGCGCGCCGTGGTCATGGTGACACTGGTTGCACTAGCCGGCTCCTGGATCAACTGGGGGTTCGGTCTGGTAATCGGTGCGGTCTTCGCCCGAGCGCTGGCTCGCGAAGTGAAAGGTGTCGACTACCCGCTGCTGGTCGCTGCGGCCTATTCGGGCTTTCTGATCTGGCACGGCGGCCTGTCTGGCTCGATTCCTCTGTCGCTGGCCACCGGCGGCGCGGATCTGGAACGCATGACCGGCGGCGTCGTCACAGCGGCGATCGGTGTTGGCGACACGCTGTTCACGCCCATGAATCTGACCATCATCGCGTTACTGGTCATTGGCCTGCCCATCCTCAACTGGGCGATGCACCCTAACGACCCCAAGGTTGCGGACCCAGCGAAGCTGCTCGACCCGACTCATGAGGCGCTGCCGCGCAACACCCTGGCCCAGCGGCTGGACGACAGCCGCATCCTCAACCTGATCATCGTCGCCTTGGGTGTGGTGTACTTCGGTTACTACTTCGCCGAGAACGGCTTCGCCCTCACGCTGAATATCGTCATCGGCCTGTTCCTGTTTATCGGCCTGGCATTGCACGGTTCGCCAGAACGCTACATGCGCGCGGTACAGGACGGAATCGGGGGCATCAGCGGCATCGTCATCCAGTTTCCCTTCTACGCCGGCATCATGGGGATGATGGTGGGCGCCAACGCCGAGGGCATGTCGCTTGGCCGGCAGATCACTGACACCTTCATCGCCTGGTCTTCGGCTGACTCCTTCCCGGTGCTGGCCTTTCTCAGCGCCGGCCTGGTCAACGTCTTCGTGCCGTCCGGTGGCGGCCAATGGGCAGTGCAAGGCCCGATCATGCTACCCGCTGGTCAGGCGCTTGGCGTTGCGCCTGCAGTGACCGCCATGGCAATTGCCTGGGGAGATGCCTGGACCAACATGATCCAGCCGTTCTGGGCGTTGCCCATCCTCGGGATTGTCGGCCTCGGCGCACGCGACATCATGGGCTATTGCCTGCTGATGCTGGTGTACTCGGGCCTCGTGATTTCGGGATGCCTGTATTTTTTCGGCTAATAAAAGGGGTGGGCCGCAACGGCCCACCCTCTCAGCTTCAAACGCCCCGTCACCGGGACTGAATATCGATCAACAAGCGCCGCCTCTGGCTTCAGACCAGGCGGAACCGACCGACCTGGGCTTGCAGTTCGCTACCCAGCCGTGCGAGATCGGAACTGGCGGCAGACGTTTGTTCAGTGGCCGCAGCCGACTGATCAGCAACTTCACGAATGTTGGACACGCTCCGATTGATCTCTTCGGCAACCGCGCTCTGCTGCTCAGAGGCTGTCGCGATCTGCTGGTTCATCTGCTGAATACTCGAAACCGCGTCGTTGATGGCAGTGAGGGCTTCACCCGCCAGTTGTGCGGCTTCGACGGTTTGATCGGCGAGCTCACAGCTCTTGCCCATCACTTGAACTGCGCCTTCGGTACCGGTCTGAAGTGCAACGATCAGCTGTTCGATCTCGGACGTGGACTGTTGCGTACGCCGCGCCAATGAGCGCACCTCATCGGCCACAACGGCAAATCCTCGACCGGCCTCGCCTGCACGAGCCGCTTCGATAGCCGCATTGAGCGTGATTAGACGAATCTAGCGATCCGCCACAACGGCAGACGCCGCGAGACATGCTCACGGCGTCTTGATTGAAGCTCCAACCGACCTAACAATTTCGCCTGGTCAGCTGTTTCAGATCCGGAACTGACGAACCAGACCGCCCAGACGCTCGCCAACATTTGCCAGATTGCGCGCTGTTTGTGCGCCTTGCTGGGTTTCCTCGGCGACGTTCTCAACCGCCGTGGCGATCTGATGAACGCTGCGGTTGATTTCTTCTGCTACTGCGGTTTGCTCTTCTGCAGCGCTGGCGATCTGCGCGTTCATGCTGTTGATCGTGGCGATCAGTTGGGCAATGGCATCCAGTGAAGCGCCGGCCTGATTGGCTTGAGAGCTGCTGGCGTCACCCGCCTCGCTGGAGCGGCTCATGGCGGCGACAGCCTGCTTGGCTCCGGTCTGCAGGCGATCGATCATGCCCTGGATTTCCTGCGTACTCTGCTGGGTACGGCTGGCCAGTGCACGAACCTCGTCAGCAACCACTGCAAATCCGCGTCCAGCTTCACCGGCCCGAGCGGCTTCGATGGCAGCGTTGAGCGCCAACAGGTTGGTCTGTTCAGCAATGGAGCGAATCACGTCGAGTACACCGACGATCGCATGGACGTCCTGCTGCAGAGCGTCCAGCGACGTGCCGCTGCTACGAATCTCCTCAACCAGCGAATGAATCTGGCGGATGCTGGAATCGACGACCGCTTTGGCCTGCTGGCCTTCCTGGTCGGTTTTCTGTGCAGCTTCAGCGGCACCCTGAGCGCTGTGGGCGACTTCCTGCGCGGCAGCCGACATCTCGTTGATGGCGGTGGCAACCTGGTCGGTCTCCTGTCGCTGGGTCTCCATTGCTTTCTCGGAGCGCTGTGCCTGGGCCGCCACTTCAGCAACCATGCCAGTCAGCTGGCCAGTCATTTCCGCGACCTGGCTGACCATGGTGTGAATCTTACCGACGAAACGGTTAAAGGAACTGGCCAGCTGGCCTAGTTCGTCGTTGCGGTTCTCCGGCAGGCGGTGAGTGAGGTCGCCGTCACCGGCAGCGATGTCATCGAGCTGTTCGCGGATGACCTTGATCGGCTTGACGATGGAGTTGCTGATCACCACGCCGGCGATGCCCAGCGCTGCAAGCATGAGACCGGCAATCACGATGATACTGCTGAGGATTGAGTTCACTCGGCTGTCGATTTCCTGCCGTTCCTCGTCCAACGCCGCTTCGATGTTGTCCAGATTAACCGCGGTGCCCACTGCCATATCCCACTTGGGTAAGTAAAAACTATAGGCGAGCTTGGGAACCAGCACCGTTTCGTCGCTCGGCAGCGGGGACGAATAGTTGACGTAATAGGTGTTGTTCTTGGCGACTGCGACCAACTCACGGTTGATGTAAACACCGTTCGGGTCACGGCGGTCGCTCAGGTTGACGCCAACGTCTACCGGGCTTTGGCCTCGGAACAGGCGTACCACGTTGGAATCGTGGCCGAAGAAGTAACCGTCTTTGCCAAACTTGATCTTGGACAGAATGGCAATCGCTTCGGCGCGACTGGCCAAGTCGCCTTGAGCGGCTGGCTCGTAGAGGTGCGCGACGCTACTGATGCCGATGCGCATGTAGTCCTCAAGTCGAGCGCGAGCCTCGTTGGTCAGTCGTTCACGTGTGGTTTCAATTTCCTCCTCGGCAAGCGAGTGGAGAATTTGCGCCGCTGCACCGCTCAGCACTAATGCGAACAGGGTGACCGGGACGAGTGCGAGCAGCAGGACCTTAAATCTCAGAGTCATTCGCATTGGATAAACATCCGAAGTGTGTGGGTACTGACAGGTCATCGGCTGTCCGCCAGAGAAGTTCAACCCAGACCACCACCTACGCTCCTGAATGAGACGGACGACTCATTTCACTCCCCACTGCCGGCTGCAAGTCGCAGGACCCATTGCTGCATAGCCCACTACTGCGAGATTGATGATTACGCAGAGGCCGACGCTCAAACCCGGCCGTTTCGCTTGTTTTAGCAGCGTTTCCGTCGGTCAGAACCAGCGCCTCCATCTGACGAATGGCGCAACTTTTCCTTACAACTCCAAGTCGCAACTTGCAGTCCGGGCCTTAACTCGTCTGTTGCCAACAGAATTGATGCCCGAGTGCAAAGCCGTTCTTTTTGCTGAATTTTGGGGATGAGAGGCTTTGCATCGATGAAGACCATCGATGAGCGACTCAGTATGCAATCGCTGTCCTGAACGGAAGGCAGCGGTAGTGGAGATTCAAATAAAAGGAAAGGGAAGATGCTCTTCAACTCCATGGTGTTCATCGCCGGTTTCCTTCCGGTCGTTCTTTTCGGTTTCATCCTCCTTGCAGGCAGCGGCAAACAACGTTACGCAGCGATCTGGCTGACGCTGACGTCACTGGTCTTCTATGGCTGGTGGAATCCTTCATATGTGCCACTGCTGGCCGGAAGCATGCTGGTGAACTACCTCATCGGCGGCTACCTGATGCGACGCCCATCGCGAGCGGTATTGATCCTGGGTGTTTCCGCAAACATCGCCCTGCTGGGTTACTACAAGTACACCGAGTTCCTTTTCGGCGCTGTAGACACAGCATTCGGCCTCGGCTGGTCGGTCGATGACATCCTCTTGCCGCTGGCGATCTCGTTCTTCACCTTTCAGCAAATCGCTTACCTGGTTGATGCCCATGACGGCGAGGTCACCGAGCACGACTTCGTCAATTACTGCCTGTTCATCAGTTTCTTCCCGCAACTGATCGCCGGCCCCATCACCCACCACGGGGAGATGCTCAAGCAGTTCAACGACAACAACACCTTCCGGCCGCGGCTGGACAACATTTCGCTGGGCCTGACGGTGTTTCTGCTCGGCCTGTTCAAGAAGGTGATCATCGCCGATCCCCTGGGCGCCAAGGCATCGCCAATATTCGCAGTGGCGGCAGACGGCACCGTCCCGGCACTCTACGACGCCTGGTTTGGCGCGCTCACCTACACCCTGCAGATCTACTTCGATTTTTCTGGTTACAGCGACATGGCGATCGGCCTGGGCCTGCTGTTTGGCCTGCGCTTACCGGTGAACTTCAATAGCCCGTTCAAGGCACACAACGTGATCGACTATTGGTCGCGCTGGCACATGACGCTCACGCGCTTCCTGACGGCCTATATCTACAACCCCATCGTCATGCGAATCACTCGCTCGCGGATGGCTGCCGGCAAGCCCCTGCCAAGGCGCGGCAAGATGAGTCTCGGGACCTTCGTCGTGCTGATCGCCTATCCCACAGTGCTGACCATGTTTATTTCGGGCGTCTGGCATGGCGCCGGCTGGCAGTTCGTGGTGTTCGGGCTGCTGCATGGTTTCTACCTGGTGGTTGCCCACGGCTTCCGTGCCTATAAGGCGCGCCGCGGCCTGCCGCTCGACAGCGACAAGTTCCTGCACCACGCCGGCGCCGTCCTGCTGACCTTTCTCTGCGTCGTGGTGGCGATGGTGTTCTTCCGTGCATCCAGCGTTACAGCCGCGATGGCGATGCTGTCGGGCATGGTCGGCTTGAGCGAGCTGAGCACCAAATTCGACAAGTCCGACTACATCACCGTCGCGCTGCTGCTGGCGTTCGTCTGGCTGATGCCCAACGTGCAGCAATGGATGGCGCGTTTCCGCACCGCCCTCGATGCCCAGCCACGCGAGCACTGGCTGCTGCGCTGGTTCCCTATCGCCGCCTGGTCACCAACGCCTGCAGTAGGCCTCGCCGTTGGCGTGCTCGGCTTCTTTGCGCTGGCCGTGGCGTTCTCAGTAGCCCCTACCGAGTTTCTCTACTTCCAATTCTGAATTTCGTTTTAGCAAAAAAGGAGTTAACCGCTAATGGATCAGCTTCTCTGGTTAGCGCAACACCCCGATCTTGGCGCTGCCCTTGGCGAGGCCAAACGTGAGACCGATCCAATTGCACGCTTGGGCCTGGCGACCGGGCTCGCCGCCTACCGCCGCGACTTCACGCTGACCACGCGGCTAGACCGGCTGGCGGGTGAAGGCCTGCGCGCGGTGACGGGTGGCGAAACGACAGTCAGCGGGCTCGGACCGTTGCGCATCGCCCTGCTCTCTTCACACACCGTCGACCACTTGGTACCGGCCATTCGTGTCGCTGGGTTGCACCGTCGCCTCGCGCTCAGCGTGCATGTCGCGCCCTACGGCATGTACCGTCAGGCACTGCTGATGGATGACCCAGAACTTGCGAGTTTTGCACCCCAGCTGATCGTGCTCGCGCTGGATGCCAGAGACGCGCCATTACAACTCCCGCTGGAGGCCTCGCAGGAAGACGTGGATGCAGCAATTGCCGAGCGGGTCGACGAGCTGCGCTTGCTCTGGCGCCGCGCGCGGGAGCGCTACGCAGCACAGGTTGTGCAGCAGACGATCGTGCCAGCTGATCCACCATTATTCGGCTCATTCGAAGCGCTGGTCCCAGCCTCGCCCTTTGCGCTGATCGATCGGCTCAACGCAGCCATCCGCAGCGCCGCGCGCGAAGACGGCGTACTGCTGATGGACCTCGCCTGGGAAGCCGCACGCGGCAGCTACGGCGATGGCTTGGCCGAGCCGGTACGCTGGCACCAGGCCAAGCAGCTGGTCAGCCCGAATCTGGCACCGCTCTATGGCGATCAGCTGGCACGTATCGCCGCGGCCAGCGTTGGCCTCTCGCGCAAGTGCATGGTGCTGGATCTGGATAACACCCTATGGGGTGGCGTGGTCGGTGACGATGGCGTGGACGGCATTCAGCTTGGTCAGGGCTCGCCAAGTGGTGAAGCCTTCCTCGCGTTCCAGCGCTACGCGGCGCTGCTGGCCCGCCGCGGAGTCATTCTTGCGGTGTGCAGCAAAAATGATCTGAGTGTCGCCGAGGCGGCCTTTAACCACCCCGACATGGCGCTCAAGCGCAGCGATATCGCCGCCTTTGTTGCCAACTGGGAAGACAAGGCCGGAAATCTTCGCCGTATCGCCTCGATGCTCGACATAGGCCTGGACAGCCTGGTCTTCGTCGACGACAACCCGGCCGAGCGCGACATCGTGCGCCGCGAGTTACCAGAAGTCGCCGTGCCGGAGCTACCCGACGATGTAGCCGACTATCCCGCCCGTGTTGCAGCAGCCGGTTATTTCGAAGCGGTCTCCTTCACCTCCGACGACGCCACACGCGGCCGCAACTATGCGCTGAACGCGGAACGCAAAGCCGCGATGAGTCAGGCCACCGATATGGAAGGCTACCTGCGCGGCTTGGAAATGGTGCTGACCGCAACGCCAATCGGACCGGCCGAGCTGGCCCGAAGCACGCAGCTGATCAACAAGACCAACCAGTTCAACCTCACTACACGACGCTACAGCGAGGCCGAAGTCGAGCGCATCGCCGCCGACCCACACTCCGTTGCACTGGCGATCCGCCTGACTGACAAATTCGGTGATAACGGGCTGATCAGCGTCGTACTGGCACGCCCGGATGCAGCAGTCGCGGACGATGAACTGCTGATCGACAGTTGGCTGATGAGCTGCCGCGTATTGGGTCGGCAGGTCGAAGAGGCGGTGCTCGACGTCCTCATCGATTTCGCCATAGCAGCAGGTTACCGAGCATTGATAGGCGAATTCCGTCCCACAGAACGTAACGGCATGGTCGCTGAGCATTATCCGCGACTCGGCTTCGCCCAACACCCGGCACCCGCCAACGCCGCGAGCGAAGCGACCTTCTGGCGCTACGAGCTCACATCCACAGACACTTCACGCCATTTCATCGAGGTAAAGGCATGACCGAAGCGGACGTACTAAAGGAACTCACACAGGTTTTTCACGATGTGTTCGACGACGACAGCATCGTCCTGTCGCCGGAGATGACCGCTCAGGACATCGACGGCTGGGACAGCCAAACCCACGTCATGCTCACCGTCGCCGCTGAGCAGCGTTTTGGCATCAAGTTCCGCACCGCGGAGCTGGAATCCTTGCGCAACGTTGGCCATTTCGCCGAAGTCATCGGCGCCAAGCTCGAAGGAAGGTAGGTCATGATCCATACCGCAAACGTACCCAGGGATGGGAGCTCCGCCGAACAGGGAACAGCGAGCACGGCCCGTGCGCCGGGGCAAGTGCGTTCGCGGTATCTGGTTTCCCTGTTTGTTGGGCTGTTCGGGGCTCTGGCGCTGTTCTGTCTGACGCTTTTCGCCTTGGAACGGACCGGCAACCTACCGCCGCCGGCATTCTCCAATAATCTGTGCGTCGATGAAAAACTAGCTTTCCTGCGCGACAACCCCATCGACTCCCCTAACCTGCTGGTGATTGGCTCATCGGTTGCGTGGCGGCACGTCGATGGCCATGCGCTGGTCAACGCCATGCCCGAAGTGCGACCCATGAATGGTGCTTTCTGTGGGCTGTTCGCCAACCAGTCGACCTACGTCGGGCACTGGTTGCTCGATCGCCAACCGAGCATCCGCAGCGTTGTGATGATCGCCGACCCGCAGGACTTTGCCGGCTGCTGGCGTGTACCGGCGGCCGTGTTCAACCGCGAGCATGTCGACCCCTATGTCTATGAAGACACGTCACGCTGGGGCTATTACATGCGCTACTTTGCGCCCAAGTCACTGGCCCGCAACGCGCTGACCGTCAAGGCGCAACGCGCAGGCCGGATCGAATGGGACCCGCTGGTGTTCAACCGCTTCGGGGACGGCCCGCTGAGGACCCGCAATACCCGCGAACTCATGTACGGCAAACCCGACGCACTGGACCACAACTGCTTCAGCGCGCTGCAAGCCATGGGCGAACGGCTCCAGCGAGAAGGCCGGGATCTGATGGTCGTCTCCACCCCACTGCACCCGGAATGGAAGGAACGGTACGACCCGGACGGCACCTTTCTCGCCAACTTCGATCAGCGCATCGCCGATGCGCTCGGCGACAGCGGCACCTACTGGAACGCCGACAAGGACTGGAGCACACCGGTGGGTTCGTTCGTCGACGCGGTTCACCTGCGCTGGTCGGCTGCCCAGGCGTTCACCGAAGCACTGGCCGAACAGATGCAGCGTGCGGCAACCGGCCCGAGCGCGCCAACCACAATGGATACCGCTGTCCTTCCCTGACTGCTCGCCTCACGAAAAAACCCGGCTGCGTTGATCGCAGCCGGGCTTTGGTTGAAGTGGCTTAACGCGAGGCGGGCATCACGCGACCGCGGCACTCGCCAAACCCGATCGAGACCTGGCCATCCCGATGGCACCGCGCCTTGAGGATGATCTCGTCGCCGTCTTCCAGAAAGGTTCGGGTTTCGCCGTTTGGAAGCTCCAACGGCTGCTTGCCGCCTGCGGTGATCTCCAACAGGCTGCCCAGGCTGTCAGCGCTGTTCCCGGACAGGGTTCCGGACCCGAAGAGGTCGCCGGGCTGCAAACTGCAACCGTTAACGCTGTGGTGCGCGACCATCTGGGCGACCGTCCAGTACATATTCTTCGTGCTGCTCAGGGCGATGCGCTGCGCCGGCTGGCCTTGATTGCGCATGGCCTCGGTCAGCAGCAGCACCTCGAGTTCGATATCCAGGGCGCCCTGCTGTTGATCCTGCTCATTGTAGAGGTACGGCAACGGTTGTGGATCGCCTTCAGGGCGCGATGGCTGCGCGCACCGGAACGGCGCCAGCGCTTCTGGCGTTACGACCCAAGGCGACACGCTGGTGGCGAAACTCTTGGAGAGAAACGGACCAAGCGGCTGATATTCCCAGGCCTGTAGGTCGCGCGCGGACCAGTCGTTCAGCAGGCAAAAGCCGGCCACATGGCCACTGGCCTCGCCGACCGGGATCGACTCGCCACGCGCATTGCCCTGGCCAATCCAGATACCCAGCTCCAGCTCGTGATCGAGCCGCTTGCTCGGGCCGAAGTCTGGTTCGCTGGCGCCCGGCGGCATCGTCTGGCCATTGGGGCGTCTGACGGTCGCGCCGGACACCTCGATGGTCGATGCACGACCGTGATAGCCGATGGGTACATACTTGTAATTTGGCAACAAGGGATTGTCCGGACGGAACAGCTTGCCAACGTTGTTGGCGTGATGGATACCCACGTAGAAATCGGTGTAGTCGCCTACCTTGGCGGGCAGGTGCATTTGACAGTGGCTCATTGGTTGAAGCAGCGATTCGCCCATGGCTTGAAGCCGCTCACGCTGCGCGCTGCCCTCACCCAGCAGCTCCTGCAGCGCGCCTCGAAGCGCTTTGCGTGCGGCGGTTCCTAGCGCAAAGAAGTCGTTGAGGCTGCTTGCGCTGGCCGCGTTGGCCGCTTCACGCGCCAGCCCTTCGAACAGACCCGCCTCGCAGGCAGCGCGCAGGTCGAATATGAAATCACCAATGGCGACACCGCCGCGTAGCTCATCGCCGTCACGGCTGAACACGCCCAGCGGCAGGTTGGCGAGGGGGAAATCCGAATGGCTATTGGCCGACTCGACCCAGCTGCGTTGCTCTTTCTGTACGGTCATGTTTTGTGCCGTCCTGTCATTTCTGGTTCTTGTCGAATGTCTTGGCCAGGCCGGCCCAGCAGCTGTCGTAATCGGTCTGCAGTAGCGGGCTTTCCAATGCCTGGCGTGTGGGCCGAAGCACCTGGCCGGTCTCGAACATGAAGGCCATGGTGTTGTCGATCTTGTGCGGTTTGAGTTCGGCCCTGATCGCCTGTTCGGTCGATACATGATCCGGGCCGTGAGCGCTCATGCAGTTATGCAGCGAGGCGCCGCCAGGCGAGAAGCCGTCAGCTTTGGCGTCGTAGGCGCCATCGATCAAGCCCATGAACTCGTTCATCAGATTGCGATGGAACCACGGCGGACGGAAGGTGTTCTCCGCCACCATCCAGCGCGGCGGGAAGATCACGAAGTCTATGTTAGCCATGCCATGAATGGCGCTGGGTGAGGTCAGCACCGTGAAAATCGACGGATCGGGATGATCAAAGCTGACGGTGCCGATGGTATTGAAACAGCGCAGGTCGTACTTGTACGGCACGTTGTTACCGTGCCAGGCGACGACGTCCAGCGGTGAGTGATCCAGCTCGGTCACCCAGAGCTCACCAAGGAACTTCTGAACCAGCTGTACGGGTTCGTCCCGCTCCTCGAAGTGTGCAACCGGCGCAAGGAAGTCCCGAGGATTGGCCAGCCCGTTGCTGCCGATAGGCCCGAGGTCAGGCAGGCGCAACGCGCAACCGTGATTTTCGCAAACGTAGCCTCGCGCGGTGGCATCCAGCAACTCGACACGGAAGCGCATGCCGCGCGGGATAACCGCTATTTCCAGAGGCGCTACCTCGAGCACACCGAGTTCAGTGGTCACTTTCAAGGTGCCCTGCTGTGGCACGAGCAACAGCTCGCCGTCGGCATTGAAAAAAACCCGCTCCATCGACACATTCGCGGCGTAGCGATAGATGCTCGCACCGGCTGGCTGGCCGGGCTCGGCATTGGCCGTGACGCACTTCAGCCCGCCGAGAAAGTCCGTCGGGTTTTCTGGAAGCGGCTCTGGATTCCAACGCAACCGATTGGGCGTGACCGGGCCCAGCGCGTTATCCAGCTGTTGGCCCATGCGCTGATACTGTCCGTGATTGGCTGACGGCCGAATGCGATACATCCAGGTCCGGCGTGCTTCGCTGCGTGGCACGGTAAAAGCAGTACCGGATAGCAATTCCGTGTAGAGGCCGTACGGCACCTTCTGCGGTGAGTTCTGCCCGACCGGTAGCGCGCCGGGCAAGGCCTCGCTGCTGAATTCATTGCCGAAGCCAGACAGGTATCGAGAGGTTTCGCGCATTTGTTGTTGTGGTTGCATAGCCGTCTCTCATTTAGCGTAATGCGTTTACGCAAAAAGTAATTTGTACTGAACCGATGCGTCAAGCTATAAACAGCGCCTCCCTAGAGAGCGGTTAACAGGCAGTTCGAATTGACGACAGACAGCAACGCCGATACGGCACCTCGCCGCCAGAAAGTTCAGGCTGCCGAGGTGGGCACGGACATCCTCACGGCACTCGCCGAACTGGCCCCGGCGACCTCGTTGTCGCGTCTGGCCGAACATGTCGGGATGCCCGCCAGCAAGGTGCATCGCTATCTACAGGCATTGATGGCCAGCGGCTTTGCCGAACAGGACCCGTTGACCAATCACTACGGTCTGGGCCGTGCGGCCCTGTTCGTAGGGCTTGCAGCCCTGGGCCGGCTGGATGTGGTCAAGCTGGCGACGCCCCATCTGGCGCAACTGCGCGACGAACTCAACGAGACCTGTTTTCTGGCGGTATGGGGCAACCGTGGCCCGGCCGTGGTGCATGTCGAACAGGCCGTGCGCGCCGTGACATTGGTGACTCAGGTGGGATCGGTATTGCCTCTGCTGGGCTCGTCCACTGGGCTGGTTTTTAACGCGTTCATGCCGAACGCTGAAACTGCCCAGCTGCGCGAGGATGAGATGAACCTGCCGTCAGCCCCGTCTTCCGACGCCCTGCTTGCAGCGATGAGCGAACTGCAACGCACCCATGTACAAGCCGTCCACGGCCTGCTGATGGCGGGCGTCAATGCGCTTTCTGCGCCTCTTTTCGGCAATGGGAACAAGCTGATGGGAGTCATCACCATTGTCGGCGCCGCACCCGGCTTCATGGCCGAGGCCGAGGGGAATGCGGCCAAGCGTCTGCTGGAAACAGCACGTACCATAAGCGCCCGCATGGGCGCTTGAGCAACGGCCGTCCGGGGTGGCAGACGAGTGGTGGTGCTGCGTCAATTCTGCAAATTGACGAGCAGTTCGCACAAGACTAGCGTTCGCCTGTCTTTTCCAGACCCGGAGGCATCATGGATATCCAAGTCCGACCGCTTACGTCATTCGAAGGCAGCACCTGGGAAGTCCGCATGGACCGGAACAAGGTCACGTTCCGCAGTGAGTCCGAGGCGCGTGCTTTCGTCCAACTCCTCGAGGCACGGTTATCAGCGCCCCATCATCTGCCCGATCTTCCAACCGACCGTCAATTCCACAGCCAGGCTGGCTGAACGCTTGAGGCAGGGGTGACGGCGCCAGACGCCGTGTCCCCTGCCGCGTTCTTTTTACGGCTCAGATACGTAGCGCCACGCCCAGGCGCAGCTCGCGACCCGGCTCGTAGCTGCCGCGTACACCTTCGTAACCTGCAATACCTTCGAAATCCTCGTTGCTGGCGTGATCCAGATACTGTTTATCGAACAGGTTCTTCACCGTCAGGTTGAACAAGAGCCGGTCGTCGCTCAACGCCGCCCATTGAGCGTAGAGGTCATGTACCCCATAGCCTGGCTTCGCAACTGTGCCGACACCGGTCCGCAACGAATCAACCGCCGTGACGAAGCGTCCCTGCCATCCAAAGGTCAACGTCTCAGTGGCACGGTAGTCGGCAAAACCGGTCCAGGTGTCGCCCAGTGTCGTGCCCAGTCCGTTGTGCTCATAGACGTTCAGTGCCTCACCGTCCAACTCCACGTCGTTGTGGTGGTAGCTCAGTCCAACGCTCAACTGCTGCCAGTGATAGGCGCTTCGCAGAAGCACGCCTTGCGTTTGCAGCGTCCCACCGTTGACGTAGAGGTTGGGACGGCCGCTTGGATCATAGATAGCGTCACGTACGCGGGTGTCATACACCCGCCCGGAAAGCTCCAGACGGTTCAGGCGATACTCGAAACCCACCTCATGGGTGCGTGCCTTCTCGGCATCGAGTTCCGGATCGTTGCCGGCCGCATCAAGCTTGAAGGCATCGCGGATCTGTACGCCGCGTAACGCCTGGGCATGGCTGGCGAGGAGTGCCAGCTCAGGAGTCAGTTGATACCGAATGCTGATGTTAGGGCTGACGCCCGAATCAGAGAACGACTGGCCGTCACGGTCGTCGAGGCGGTAGCGGTCGTAGCGCAGCCCCATTCCGAGGAGCAGCTTGCCGGTGACCTGGTATCGGTCCTGCAGATAGACGCCCAGCACATCGCCGTTCTCCTCATCCAGGTTGCGATCGCCGTCCGGTCCCAGACGGGCCCGGTCGTCGCGGTAGTCGATGCCGTAGGTGATGCGATGAGCGCCCAGTTCGCTGGTATTCCGCACATCCAGACCCGCACTGGTGGTATCGCCGAAATACAGGCCATAACGACCATCCTGCTGCAGCTCCGTAGAGGTGTGATAGGTGGTTACTTCAACATCGAGCAGGTCGTGGCCCAGCGGGTTCCAGCCGTAATTCAGCGTCCAGGTTTCCCGCTCCGTCTCCAGGGGGAACAGCGGGTTGAAGCTGCTTGGTATCCACTGAGGACGCTGGCTGCGTTCGCCCTCGTCGGTACGCCGCTCATAAGCCAGGCGAAAGGTTTGCTCATCCGTCAGGTGGCCGACCAACTTGGCGAACCCCAACTGCTGCCGCGCTCCGGTCCCTAGCACGTCCCGCCCGTTGCCGTCCTCGTAGTCGTTCTGGTCCTGGTAAGTGGCCATGGCCAGGGCAGACCACGAGTCGTTGAATCTGCCGAACAGGCTGGTGCTCGTCTTGTACCCTTCGGCGTTACTGAAATAAGTGCCTTTGACCAGCGCGCCGACGCGCTCCTCAGCACGCAGCAGATCGTCAGGATCTTTGGTGACGAACCGGATCGAACCGCCCAGCGCACCGGGCCCTGCTGTTGCGTCGCCCGTTCCGGGCTGGACCTCGGCTCGTTTGAGCAGCTCGGGCTCTATACCAATGCGCCCCGTATGGTGGAAGGTCTGGCCCGGCTGGTTAGCACCATCGATGGTGATGTTCAGCAGTGTGTCTTCGAGACCACGCAGATACAGTTTCTGAGCAACACCGGGGCCGCCGCCGACCGACACCTCTGGGCTGGCTTCGAATACATCTCGCAGATCAGCGGCTTGATAATGCTGCAGCTGCTCGGCTTCGACGCTGTCGCCTTGTACATGGCGAGCAGTCACCTCACTGCCGCTCAGCTCCAACGGCTCCTTGGGCTGCGCTTGCGCCAGGCAAGGCATGGCGCCGATCAGCGCAGCAAAAGACAGCGAACCGAGAAGGGATAGCGGAATAGGACAGTGTTGCATGAAGAGCCTCTAACATGAATGCGAACGTTTCGTATTCATGATTCTGGCCCTATAACGCAGTTGCCGCGTATCACTTTTACAACTGTTACGTTGTGTCCCCGCTTCGAGGCAGCCAGATGGTCATGCATAGCCCGCCCTGCTCGTGATTGATCGCCGCCAGACGCCCGCCGATCGCGCGGATCTGCCGTTGGGCCAACGCCAGGCCCAGGCCAAAACCGGGCCGATCACTGCTGACACGCTCGAACGGCTGAAAGATTCTTTCGAGCCATTGCGCTGGTACGCCCGGCCCCTGGTCGGTGATCTCCAGCCGATAGGTCTGGGGGTCGGATTGGAGCTCAACTCGCACCTTTTTGCCCGGCGGCGTATGGTCGAGTGCGTTGCGCACGATATTTTCAATCGCCTGACCGAGTGCGCGATGGCAACTGCCAACCAGCTCTGCTTCGGCTGGCAATTGCTTATCGATTCGGCGATCCGGATATTCGAATTGCGCGTCGTCAAGAATGCTGTCCAGCAGGTCCGTCAGATCCAGCGTTTCGTCACGCAGCCTTGGCCGCTCCGTCTCCAGCCAACTGAGCGTCAGCGCATCCTCGACCAAACGACGCATTGCCGAACAATCCTGGCGAATGCGGGGCAGCAGCGCAGTTGTGTCGCCGCCCTGCTCCGCAAGACTGACCGCCATCTCGATGCGGGCCAGCGGTGTACGAAGCTCGTGTGACATTTCAGCCAGCCGCTGGCGCTGATCGATGATCAAACCACCGATGCGTTCAGCCATGGCGTCAAACGTCTCGGCTACCCCGGCCAGCTCGTCACGCCTCGAACCCAACAGCGCTCCCGCACGGGCCGAGTAATCCCCTTCGCTGAACTGCCGGGTCGCCTGCTCCAACCGTCGCAGCGGTTGCATCAGATGGCGATAGAGCAATAAGCAGCCACAGACCAACAACACCAGGGGCAACACCAATTCGAGTATCAACCGAGCCGGATACCAGTAATGCCCTGGCCGCATGCGCTGTGGCAGCTGGATCAGGAAGCGAAGCTGACCATCGGTAAAGGGCACGTCCATGATCGGGTTCTCCTGAAAGTAGAGATGGATCTTCCAGGACGGGTCCCGCCCAAGGCTGAATTCCCGCAAGAACCGTTCGGACAGCACGCTGCCAGCAAGCGCATGTAACTGCGGATCGACGATCGCCGCCCAGGTCTGCTCCCGTTGCTGAAGCTCACGCAGCCAGTGCTGCAACGCACGCTCATCACCGGCGCGGTACAGGGCTTCGGCCTGCGCGCCGTATTCACGCAGCGTCCGCTGATGCTCGTCGTCGATGAAACTCATCTGCTCTTCAGCCTGGCCGCTCAGCCGTGCGATTACCCAGAACAGCGCCACACTTCCGAGGGCAACGCCCAGGCACAACTTCCAAAACAATCGTCGGTTCATTGGAAGCTGTAACCGCGGCCATGAAGGGTCTGCAGCCGATCGGCAGCCAGCCCGGCTTCGGTCAGTCGTCGGCGAATGCGGCTGATGTGCATATCGAGGCTGCGGTCGTAGCCGCTGTGCTCTCGCTCGAACACGACCCGATACAGATAGGGCTTGGTCAGCACCTCACCGCGCTGCAGCATCAATTGCCAGAGCAACCGGAACTGCAAGGGCGTCAGCGCCAGATCCTGCTCGCCGACGCGGGCATGCTGCCTGTGCCTGTCCAACACTAGAGCGTCTATAGTCAAACAAGGTGGCTGGACCGCTCGATTGTCGACGCTGCGCGTACGCCGCAATATGGCATCGATGCGCAGCTGCAATTCCGTCACGTTGAAGGGTTTGGCGAGGTAATCATCCGCGCCGTGGCGCAACCCGCGAATACGCTCCTCCTCAGCGCCGCAAGCGGTCAGCATGATCACCGGCGTCTGTTGCTGTTCGCGCAAGCGACGTAACACGGAGAAACCGTTTACGTCCGGCAACATCACATCCAGCAATACCAGATCCGGCGCGTTGGCCAGCGCCATTGCCAGGCCACTCTCGCCCAGCTGGCTCAAGCGCACCATGTAGCCTTGCAGGCGAAGCAACTCTCCGAGCTGCGCGCTCAGCACCTGGTCGTCCTCGATAACCAACACTTCAGCCAGATACGCTCCCATCTCGACTCCCTGTCGGGTGAGCTACACCCATGCCAGAAGATAATGATTCTCATATATCGTAAGGCAAGAAGCTCGGCCGGGCTATACGACCCTCGCCGACCGAGTGAAAGGCTGTCGCGCAGGGTTACAGCAGGCGGCGGCGAGATGAATCCACGGAAAGCATCAGCGGGTGCAGGCTACAGGCGCAGATGTGCTAGTAAGCCTGCCGCCGCCCCAGCCAATGCCGAGCCGCATGTCGCTCGATGTTAGTCATGCCTGAATAGCAAAAGAGCCCAGCGCTAGGCTGGGCTCTGTTCCCGGTCATGGATTCAAGGCAATGGATTGCCAAGTCCCGGTTCGTTCGGGTCTGGCTCAGACGCCCTGCCCGGCCGCTTTCCAGGCTGGGTGTCGCTACCAGCGCCAGGCTGAACGTCCGGGTTGTCAGTGATGAAGTCCGGCTCCGGGGAATGGCTAGGGTTCTGTTGCTGGCCCGGCACCGGTTGCTGGTCGTGGGGCCTGTCGAGCGGATCGATACTCATGGATCACCTCCGGTTGAGCGATAGATGCTCATAGCTTCGAGGCTGTTGCAGCTGGTAAGTGCTTGCCGCACGTCGCGCCGGCGTGCTCCGTAGCGTTCGGGGCGCCCCAAACAGGCGATCACAAGCCCGATGCGTTCCAGCGCGGCGACGATCACGCCCAAAGCGCCCTGTCCCGCCTGGTCGTTTGTCCAAAGCGCTCATCCAGCTTGATGGCTTTTGCCATTGTTGAGCGTCAGTCCCAGCGCCAATATCCGGAAACCAATAACAAGAAACCCAGGAGCCAGCCATGCGCGATCATGCAACAGCGGCCAGTGAGTTCGACTACGATCAAACGGTCTCTGCCATCCTATCGGGCGATCTTGCTGCCCTGAACGCCTGCGTCGAGTGCTGCGACCGTCATGCAGAGTCCGGCAAGGTTGCACTCATCTGGGAAGGCCGAGACGGTCAGCGCGCCACCTGGACCTTTGCGCAGCTCAAGGAAGCGTCCGCGCGCTTTGCCAACCTTCTGCACAGCTACGGTATCAAGCCAGGCGACACCGTTGCAGGCTTGCTGCCTCGCACACCTGAACTGCTCATTACCATCCTCGGCACCTGGCGCATCGGCGCTATCTACCAGCCGCTGTTCACCGCATTCGGCCCTAAAGCTGTCGAGCACCGCATCACGCAATCCGGCGCCAAGCTCGTTGTCACCGATACGGCCAACAGTGAAAAACTGGATGACATCGACACAGCACCTCGGCGCCTGGTTGTAGGAAATAGCGTCGATAATTTCTGGAGCCAGGTAAAAGCCCAAGCCAATGAGTTTGAACCCGTGCAGCTCAGTGGAGATGCGCCCTTTCTGGCGATGTTCACCTCAGGCACTACCGGGCCGGCAAAGCAGCTACACGTGCCGCTCAAAGCCATCGTGGCCTTCGTGACCTATATGCGCGATGCCGTGGACCTCCGGCCGGAGGACAATTTCTGGAACATCGCCGATCCCGGTTGGGCTTATGGGCTCTATTACGCCGTCACCGGCCCACTCGCCATGGGCCACGCAACGCTGTTCTATGAAGGCAGCTTTACCGTCGACAGCACCTGCCGCATCGTCAATGAATACGGCATTACCAACATGGCGGGCTCACCCACGGCCTATCGCCTGCTGATGGCATCGCGTCAAGAAGTCGAAGCCTGCGTCAAGGATAAGCTGCGGGCCGTTAGCAGCGCTGGCGAACCGCTCACGCCGGAAGTCATCCGCTGGTTCAAGAGCGGCCTCGGCTGCACCATCCACGACCACTACGGCCAGACCGAACTTGGCATGGTCCTGTGCAACCACCATGCGCTAAGCCATCCCGTCAGCATCGGCACGGCGGGCTACGCCATGCCGGGGCACCGTGTAGTCGTGCTGGATGATGAACAACGGGAGCTGTCAGCTGGTACACCCGGCATGCTCGCCCTGGACCGCCAGCGTTCGCCCTTGCTCTGGTTTGCAGGCTACGTGGGCACCAAAACCAAAGCGTTCGTGGGCGACTACTACCTGAGCGGTGACACGGTGGAGATGAACGCAGACGGCAGCATCAGCTTCGTGGGGCGCGCGGATGACGTGATCACCACCTCCGGCTACCGTGTGGGTCCCTTCGATGTGGAAAGCGCGCTGTTGGAACATCCGGCCGTGATCGAAGCAGCCGTCATCGGCAAGCCAGACCCGGAACGCACGGAGCTTGTGAAAGCGTTCGTCGTACTGCACGGCAGCTACCAAGGCGACAACGCGCTGGCCGATGCGTTACAGCAGCACGTACGGCAGCGCTTGTCCGCTCACGCCTACCCGCGCGAGATCGAATTCGTCAGCGAGCTTCCCAAAACCCCAAGCGGCAAGATTCAACGCTTCCTGCTGCGTGATCGGGAGAAAACTGCGCAGCAGTCAACGGCGGCGGCAGTTAGCTGAGCGCGGGGCGAGCGAGGTTGCGTAGCAGCTCGTTGCGTCCGGCTTTCAGCATCAGCGTTATCGGCCTGTAGCACGACGACTTATGCGGCCCATCGAGGCCGCATTTTTTGCATATGCGCTGAGCATTCCGGATCGCCTGTACAGCCATTCAGATTGAGACCGTACAAGGGCATACAGAGGGATGCTCCAATAGCCTTGCTGAAGGAACATTCATGATCGTTTCGACGGAAGATCGTCACCTGCCCACCAAACATGGCGAGGTGTTCACACGTCGTTGGCGCACCAACCATTCCCACAACATCCCCATCGTGCTGATGCACGACTCGCTCGGTTGCGTCGAACTCTGGCGAGACTTTCCCGAGCGACTTGCCGCGGCTACCGAGCGCGACGTGATCGCCTACGACCGCCTGGGCTTTGGCCAATCCGCACCCCATCCTGGGGGCTGGTCGAACCACTTCATACGAGACGAGGCCGAACGCTTCTTTCCGCCTGTGTGGCATGCGTTGGACATCGAGCATTTCATCGCCCTTGGCCACAGCGTCGGCGGAATCATGGCCGCCAGCCTCGCAGCACACCAACCGCGCCAATGCCTCGCTCTGATCACCATTGCCGCCCTCGCCTTCGTCGAAGACCGTACCCGCCAAGGCATTCTTCAGACCCAAGCGGCCTTCGTCGAACCTGACCAACTGGAGCGGCTTCGCAAATACCACGGCGATAAAGCCGAATGGATACTCTGGGCCTGGATCGAGACCTGGCTATCGGATAGCTATGCCGATTGGACCATCGAAACCAGCGCACCCAGCATTGCCTGCCCGCTATTGGCTATCCATGGTTCCGAAGATGAATACGGATCACCCGCCCACATACACCGCGTCGCTGCGTTAGCCAGCGGCAACGTGACAACGCTGCTGCTGGACGGCTGCCACCATGTACCGCATCGTGAGCAGCCGGAACGCGTGATCGAAGCCATACGGGCATTTCTCAGCAAAAACGAGGCCGATGTATGAAAAGCAATTAGTTATCCTATAATGAACATAGGCAAAAATATTGGATAACAAATTCGTTACTGCGTAGAGCGGTGGCAGCACCGTTAACTGGCACAAGCTGTTAGAGCTTTGCCCCGTACCAATATTCTCGGTTCGACAAAACAGTGTCGATGACCTCGGACTGGGTCATCGCTGTTAACTGAGGAGGCTCCGGAAAGACGTGCTTTGGATGCCACCCCTCCGCTTCGAATTGACCCTCGTCAGTAGGGATAACATGACCGTCAAGGTAAACGTAATCACGACCCGGTTCGATGTGTCCCAACATTTCCTTCATGTACGCTACCCATTCAGCGACCTCTTCATCGCTAGGCTCTTGTTTGCTATAACCGACAAGATCTTCCTTGGCAATTTCTTCCCATGTCTTTTCAACCTCAACAGCTGTAGCAAAGGTGAAAGCTTTTCTGCATTTGGTGCAGAAAAACAACCAGCCACAACCACACCAAGGACAATCGAGCTGACCGGGGTAAGAAACCAATGACTCGTCACAATGACAATGAGAGATCAAATCATCATTTTTCTTCACGAGATAGATAATGCTCAATTACTAATCCCTAATTTTGGTTTGGATAACCGGTTCTACTGGTGCGTTCGGAGCGAGGCGGATAATCGCAGGGCTGCAATGGCCTCTCCCTCCACCCCGTTTCCTCAATAACGCCGTGGTGCCTGCTCTCGGGGAAAGGTGCGATGAGCAGATCCCCCTGAAACACCGTTCGATTCGGACGGGTACCGCAGTCTGATCGGCGCCGGCCAACCCTCCTTCGGGTGGCGGCAGCGGTAGCGATCTGACCGGCCGCCAGCGGCACCTTGGCCCTACCGTATCGCTCGGCGCCGCCAGACTGCCCGATACCACGCTGGTCACGCCAGACGGCGCGCCTAACCGAGCGTGGTATTGAATGCCGGTTTAGGCTACTGATAAAGCCTCGTAGCCCAATAGACGCACCTACGGCAACGATGCGTTGTACTGGATGCGCTGGCCTGGCACTAGGCGATCGCTTTCTATGCTGATCTGCAATCCCGCCCGCGCATGCGCGCCAATACATGCCGCGGCGGTCCGATTCGCGCCGGGCAACAATCCCTTCAATGAAGTGCCCATGCGTTGACCATTCGCGGCTGGCCAGGCGTCGTAGTAGATCGGCGCCACGCCTTCGTTGCGCACCGTCAGACGCACGCAGTCGCCATTGCTGGTGAGCGACGTGATCCGAAACGCGTAGCCGGTCGCCATCGACGCCTCGCGAATACGCCAGCGCGGCTGATAGTCAGGCTGATCGTTTCCGATCATGTAGCTGATGTGATATTGCGCCGCGAGTGACTCGAAGCTCCGTCCCCAGGGACCGTTCGGGGCCAGCACATTCTTTTGGTCGTAATCGCTGTAGTAGTTGAATTCGCCGCCCGCGGGGCTGGAGCGATAACGCGTGCTGCCGAAGAACAGCCAGGAGGCGCGGTTGTATTCCTGATCGCTCTGCGAATGCGTCTCGTGCATGAAAGAATCGTCGAACAGGCCAAACTGCAGCTGCCGCAGGGCCGGAACTGCCGAGAACGGCGTGTACGTGGCGCTAGCAGCGTCGATCGACAGCGACCACGGTGTTTCTACGAATTTACCGCCCAGGTGCGTCAGAAACTTCTGTTGGAAGGCCTTCGACGGAAACGTCGTGCCGAGCTTCAAGGGTCCATCCCAAAGGTGATATTCGGCATAGGAGCCGAAACCGACCTGCAGGAAGGCAAGCCGTGAATCCTCGTCGTAGCGCTGCGCAAACCGGCTGTAGAACTCGAGGATGAAGGCCTGTAGCGTGGGCGAACGCCAGTCCGGCACGAACGTGCGCTGGCCTTCAATCTTGTGGTAGCGCAGCGCGTGATCGGGCGCGCCTGCGACGTGGGCAGGAATCGAGACCTTGGTGTGCCCAGGATAGGTGTCGTGAAAGCGCAAGATCATCTGATGACCGCGCCCCGCCGATGACGCCAGCGCCGCATCAACCCGCGACCAGTCGTAGACGCCCGACTCGTTAACGACATCGCTGTACTTGAAGTAGGCAAATTCCAATTGCACGTCATCGCCGAGCATGGCGAGGCCATTGATGTTGTCGTTCCACAACACGACGCCGGTCATAGGCTGCACCCGGTCGATCGAGGCATGCAGTGGTACCGGCACATAGTCCGCGGCACGCAGGCGTTGCGCAGCGTCGGCCTGCGATGCGCTCGCGACCGCCAGTAGCGCGGCGGTGATGAGCCCGTACAGCAAAGGGCGGCGTGTCTGCCCGGCATCTCTCACGTCGTTGATACGGGAAGTTAACCGCTTCTGCGGCTCGTTGATTGCTTCCCCAGTCGCGCCGTATTCATGATTCAGCATCACCTACCTCTTGCTTTTGGCTTGAATGATTTGACCAAGTGCGATCGAACAGCCGCCGAGATCAGCCGGATTAAGGGCTAGGTTGAACAATTGTGACGAGCCCCGTTTTGCTGCACTCAGAGCATTTAATGCATCTAACGCTACGTGAATACAGGCGTTCAGCTTTTTATGAGAGCCTTGTTGAGAAAATGAGAACACGCATTGAAAACGATGAGTTTTTCGCAAGCATATTGAGCATTTCTGAATCTTCCGTGGTGCCAACCTTTGACATGAGCGCCGGAGCAAGGGCGTGGCTGTCGTGATGCGCCGTCATGACGTAGCACGACCTCTGCAGCCGACCGTTTGACTAACGGACGGGGTTTAGCCCGACTCGAGTGAAGCAAACGGCTTGAACCCTTAGCGGCAACTGGCACAGCACAGAGCCCGCCTGACGGCGGGGTTAACCATGAAGTGAGTCCAAGTGGTTGTGGTGAGAAGCGAGACTGTCGGAACAGGCGAGTCCTGCAGCAGAGCAAGGCCGATAACAATGATGATCTTCGCGATCGCTTGAACGCGTGGCCCCTGCTGCGCGAACTACAGAATGGCCAGGGCAGTGCCCAGAACACGCCGGATATACGAATTCAACCGCACTGACGACAGGATCGAAAAAGCTATTCCTCATCGCTTGTGGGGAGAGTCCATATACGCTAGTTAGGCTACTTGCCACCTGGAAAAAGCCAAGGAAGCTCTGTAATAAACTTTTCTCTAAAACTTGCTTTTGTTGCCCATGCAGCAAGAAGAAATAGCATGGATACTGCCGATAACAACAACTGAATCAGTAATGGGATTTCAATGTATGAGAAATGACTTAAAAGAACTGGCGTAAAGAGAACTAGGCTCAGTGCGCTTAGTATTAGCTGTGTTACGCGGTCAGTGGTCATTAGGGTGTACTCACGGGCCTAACGTTTGGTTAAGGGGCGGGCTTTAGCCCGTCCCAGTGAGCGAAGCGAGCGATTTGAACCAATGGTTAGAGCGCTGCGCCCTCTGCTTGCGGCTCTAGAGATTCAATATCTTTTTTCAAAAGAAAGGGAATTACGAACCAGCCAAGCCCGGCAACAAAGCATGAAAAAACAATTGAAAATAAAACATAGCCTTTAGTAATTATCTTTCTTTATATGCTAAGGCCAGGCTTGCGATAGTAAATGGCACAGAAAGAGCGGCTGTAGCTATCGAAGATATAAACAGAGCATTGAAGAATTTTGGAAATAAAATTACAGCTATAGTTCCGCCTATGACGAAAATGCCAGCGGCTAGCCAGAGCAGAAATACTGAAATTTTAAGCGTGATTCTTAGTGGTTTCATGGCGCTGATAGCCTGTGTACGACTTTAGGAGTCTTTAACGATTAAGCTAAGGGGCCGGCTTTAGCCGGTCCCGAGTGAGCGGAGCGAACGACTTGAAGGCTGTAATGGACTCTCCCCGCACCACGTTTCTTCTATAACACCGTGGTGACTGTTCGCTGGGAGAGGTTCGATGAGACGCATAGCGTTGATTTGGCCAAGTCCGTTTACCAGGTTGCCGAGAGTGTCCAGGTCGGCCGGGTGGATCGGCGCAAGCGGCTCGATTCCGGGGCGTTTGCGCGATATGTACAGGAGCAGCTCGAGCCTGTCGAGTGGGTGATGGAAGCCTGTGGCACGGCTCACCATTGGGGTCGGTTGATGCGGGACAGTGGGCATCGCGTCGTGCTCTTGCACCCCCGTTACGTGCGCCCGTATCGGCGACGGAACAAGACCGATCGCAACGACTGCGACGCGCTCCTGGAAGCCGCGCGCTGCCAAGAGATCCGCCCGGTTCCGGTTAAGAGTGTGCAACAGCAGCAGGTCCAGCAGCTGCATAAGTGCGCTAGGGCTGGCAGAAATCTCGAGTGCAACGCATCAACCTGTTGCGCGGCATCCTGCGCGAGGCTGGGGTTGAAATGCCGACCAGCATCAAGCCCTTTCTGCGCCAAGCGTGCGAACTGATCGAACGGCCTGAAGTGCAGGCGCTGCGCGGCGCGCTGCAAGTGGTGCTGGCTGAGATCAACATAGATGAGCAATCGATGCGCGAATGCGAACAGCAACTGGCTCGCTGGCATGCCGACGATGAAATCGTGCACAAGCTCGACGAAGTCAGCGGCATTGGTCTGCTGACCGCAAGTGCTTTGAAGACCGCCGTCGGCAGACCCGAGCGCTTCGCCAGCGGCCGACATCTGAGCGCCTGGCTGGGCATGACGCCGAACGAATACAGCAGTGGCGAACGGCGACGGCTCGGGCGGATCAGCTGCAAGGGCAACGTCTATGTGCGCACTTTGTTCATCCACGGCGCGCGAGCCGCGCTGTTGGCCGCTAAACGCTGCCAATCAAAAACGCCTGAAAGGCTGACTCAACTACAGCGTTGGGCCTTGGACACAGCCGACCGCATCGGCCACAACAAAGCCGCCGTGGCGCTGGCAAACAAGCTGGTACGGATCTGTTGGGCGGTGTGGTGCCATGAGCGTCGGTTCAGCGGCAACTGGCAAAGCACAAAGCCCGCCTGACGGCGGGGTTAACGATGAAGTGAATTCTAGTGGTTGTGGTGAGAAGCGAGACTGTCGGAACAGGCGAGTCCTGCAGCAGAGCAAGGCCGATAACAATGATGATCTTAGTGATCGCTTGAACGCTTGGCCCCTGCTGCGCGAACTACAGAATGGCCAGGGCAGTGCCCAGAACAGGCCGGATATACGAATGCAACCGCGCTGACGACTGGATCGAAAAAGCTATCCTCATCGCTTGTGGGGAGAGTCCATATACCAGTTGTTAGCTGCGCCGAGGTGGCGGCGGAGGAGGTGGTGGTTTTACGTTTGTGGGTTGAGTGGGGTTAACGGTTATACCACCGTTAATTCCGTTATTAACTGGCGTTCTTGGTGGTGGAGGATTAGGCGCTTTCTTTGACATTTTTAAGCTCCATGAACTCAACAAGTATTACATTGCCGGCAGGGATTAGAATGTTCTTAACATTTAACATGGGTATTTCATTGTTGTCATCGTCAAGCCATGATGAGTCTTCCAGAAGGAAGTGTCCAGAACCCGCCTGTGATGGCCATTCGGTTGGCCATCCGTAAATTCGATTGCCGTCATTTAGATGCAATACTACATAAGTGATATTTTTATCAAAGGCACCGAACCACTCAGAAGGGTAGGATGTTTCTCTTGTGATTTTAAAGAATCTCATTAGACGATGAAATTTGTCATTGTTCGTGAAGTAGGCAAAAGCGATACCGAGTACTATTGCTGAAATGACTGATGTTGTTAATTCGGAATTTTGCGACCATACCCCTAGTGATGCAAGTTTTCCTATGAATAATGCAAGTGCTTTGAATGTATACGCTAATGGTTGTATTAATAGCGTAAATATTAGGGCTTGTACCACGCGTTCAAATTGCGATGGAAGTGAAAACGAAGTAAGTCCGTAATACACCCAGGCTGAGAGGAAGCCTGGGAGCAGGTATCGCAATAAGTTAATGAGTTCTTGCCCGATACTATCCATGGTTGCTCAGCTAACGTTTGGTTAAGGGGCGGGCTTTAGCCCGTCCCAGAGAGCGAAGCGAACGATTTGAACCACTAGTTAGGCGACAACTCACTGCCTGCTAACCGTGAATATGCTTCCCATTCCGGATCACTAAAAGATGAAATGTTTATCGGGAATGCTGGGAAGCACGATAAAGACTAATTGAGAATTTTCATGAAATCATCATGGCTTTTTGCATAGTACTGCCATTCTCGTGAATCTGGGCCAGTGACGATGGCTGTTAAATATGCAGTTCCTTGTTTTTCAACGGCATCTGTAAGTGTGTCCTCTAGGTTATTCATAGCCTCTTGGGTTCCCGGCGACAGGGACTCAAATGCCCAGCTAATAGCATTAACATTAGGGAAGTGTGCTTTGCCCAGCTGCTCAGCCGCATTAACGCGAAACCTAATTATTAAAGACTCTTCACCTAGAGCCGCAGTCGTGACTGACCATGACCCTTGAGGTGGAGTTATTTCGTCGCGCTTCATGCTTCGTAGGCGAGAAATTAGGTTTCGGAGCATATTGTTACTTAACGTTTGGTTAAGGGGCGGGCTTTAGCCCGTCCCAGTGAGCGAAGCGAACGATTTGAACCAGTAGTTAGACGCTGTACTGAGCCGGGCACATAGAGTGCTAAAAGTTAAGGCTCCCAGCCTTGAACAAGGAAATTACTCTTTTGTTTTAACCAGTTCTAGATAACGCCTTAAGCCCTTTTCAAGACTTGCATCTTCGATATAGAAGATGTTTTCGGCTGTGGGCTCACGCATATGGGCTGCATTCATGATTAGTTGACCAAGCCGTAGATCCGGATTGTCCTGCCAAACTTCACGAATTAATTCCAGCATCTCGTCGATGCGTTCTGGGTCTCTCATGTTTAAGCGCCTAACGTTTAAGCTAAGGGGCCGGCTTCGCCGGTCCCAGCGAACGGAGTGAGCGCTTTGAGCGCATAGTTAGAAGCCATATACGCAAGCTCCCAGCAAATCGCCAAACGCATTTGTTAAAGTTCCAATGGCTGTAACAACTATGCCTAATATGACGTTGTTGCCAATTTTTCGTTCTTCAAGGATTGTGGTAATTAGCGTGCCGTCAGTGTGGAGATCAGCAAAGCGGCCGGCACCGGACTGCGACTTATAGATGCCATTTGAGAATAGTGGGGACATTGTGAACAGGAGGCCGACCACTATTACTACCGCCCCAAATCTATTGATCCATGACCAATCTTTATGGATAACAGAAGTGAAGATTCCTGCGCCAATGGCAACGAGGGAAATAACAACCAAGAAAGCTCTAGATGCGAGCGGTTTTACTAAAGGGTCGAGTAGGTGGTTGTCGGGATTTCGGTTTTTGGTGAACACAGATCAATCCTTTGGCTTCTAACGTTTGGTTGAGGGGCGGGCTTGGCCCGTCCCAGAGAGCGTAGCGAACGACTCGAACCACTGGTTAGGCGCATTCCAGAGTAACCTCGTCTATTGCGCGGCGCGACATAGACTCCAGCTCTTCGATGAACCTATCTAGTAGCACAGGCTCCGTTTTCAGAAAAAAGCGTGCTTCAGCCGCCTCCTCCCGGGTCTTGTACTTTACGTGTTCCGCCTGTTGATATGTTGAAATGTACAAAATCTCGGGCACTTGGAAATGCAGTCTCGCGGAAAATGCACCACTCGCGTATTCCGGACCGCTCTTTCCAAGCTCCATATCGTGCAAACCACCATATATCTGTGTTCGAAAGACCTGAAGCGAGGCAGCAGTCTCTTCCGGCCAAGATGTCGGTACGTAAACCTCGTTCAGAAACGAGGACCTTCCGTCGCTCACTTCCACGGTAAGTTCGATAATGTCGTCGTCCGACCAGACTTTGGTGAAGCGAACTCGTGGTTTCATATGCGCCTAACTATAATTAGACACCAAGTGGTGTATAAGACGCCGGACGGGCGTGGTGTATAACATTCTTGAGCATCGTGGCTGAACCCGTCTAGATCAGGGATCTTGGCGCTCCGGTGACGGTATAAGGCAGTTATACACCAGCAGCCTATGGCCTGTGGTGCGCCATAAGCGCCTACGAACAGAAGCCGACATTACGCCTTAGCCGCCCAAGAGACTACTGGCCGCTTCGCATGCTGTGACGGAGGTTGGCCTCGCCCTCTCCTGCCGGCTTCTCTATATCGCTGTTACAGCGGTACTACCAGTTACAGCCGACACGCAGACGCTCACCGGCTTGCCTGCAGTTGCTGACCAAAGAAATTCTATTAAGACGCACCGGACGATGAGGCCGTCGACCTACGCCGGCAAGCCACTCGTCAAATATCTTCGTCTCTGTAAGCTGAGCTAGGTGGCAATCGGGCCGCGACAGTTACCGGCTTGCAACGCCTAGCGGAATTCACCCGTGCATCAATACTGACGTTACGAGCGCTTAGGAGGGAGTGCGCTTCGCTGGATTCAAGGATCAGCCTTGGTACACCAAGAGGAGACGCTACATGGATCAATTTACCGGTGGCTGCCTTTGCGGAGACGTTCGCATCGTGGCCTCTGGTCGCCCATTTCGAGTTGGCGTTTGCCATTGCCTCGATTGCAGGAAACACCACGGCGTGCTCTTTTTCGCTGCTGCGGTATTTCCAGAACATGCCATCTCGGTTGAGGGTGAAACGCATGATTACGCCGGCCGGCATTTCTGTCCTCGCTGCGGCTCGTCCGTTTTTGCCCGCACCGGTGACGAGATTGAAGTGCACTTGGGTGCGCTCGATTTGCCGGACCAACTGAAGCCTACATATGAATGCTGGACGACCCGCCGTGAATCCTGGCTGCCCTCCTTCGGGCCGACCCAGCGCTTCACGCATGATCGAATTGCCGCTGACGGCCAGGAAACCAGCGCTACTGAGCAATGCACTGAAAAAGAAGACGTCAACGACAGCTAAGGCTAGTACTGCGTGAGTGAGACGAAGCAGTGACGTTTCCTCAATTCCCAACACTCCGCTCGCTCTTTAGCCGATGCCAGCCAAGCCAAGCCAAGCCAAGTCTGACCCGCTCCTGCGTACGCAAAAGTATTGTGGGGCTGATAGCGACTGGCAGCCGATGGCTTAAAATCGCGCCCGGGCCGGACCATGTCAGCCTCCCCACGGCTGGTTGGCGAAAGGTGCAGCGAACGGGAATGTGCCGTTTGCCTCGCTGGGCTCTCCTCTCTTACCCGCTGCCCTTTCGCATTCGCTGACGAAAGGCACAGGCTGTTTTCTTCCGACTGGACTCACCGATGCTCGCGTTCGTCATCTTCATCATCACGTTGGTTTTCGTCATCTGGCAGCCCAAGGGGCTCGGCATTGGCTGGAGCGCACTGGCCGGAGCCCTGGTGGCGCTGGCCACTGGCGTGGTCGGCCTGCAGGATGTTGCGGTCGTATGGGATATCGTCTGGGATGCGACCTTCACCTTCGTCGCGTTGATCATCATCTCGCTGATCCTGGACGAAGCGGGGTTTTTTGCCTGGGCAGCCCTGCACATCGCCCGCTGGGGTGGTGGGCGCGGACGGCTGCTGTTTCCCTTGATTATTGTGCTCGGCGCAGTGATCGCCGCGCTCTTTGCCAACGATGGTGCTGCACTGCTGCTGACGCCAATCGTGCTGGCGATTCTGTTGCGGCTCGACTTCAGCCCGCCCGCAGCGCTGGCCTTCATCATCGCCACGGGCTTCGTGGCAGACACCACCAGCCTGCCGCTGGTGACATCCAACTTGGTCAACATCGTCACCGCCAACTATTTCGGCGTGTCGTTCTCCCGCTACGCGCTGGTCATGGTGCCGGTCAACATGGTGTCGTTGTTGGCGACGCTGGCAGTGGTCTGGCTGTATTTCCGCCGCGAGATACCGCTTCGCTACCCTGTCGATCGGCTGGAAGACCCCGCCTCGGCGATCCGTGACCATCGGGTATTCCGCGCCGCGTTTCCGCTGCTCGGTCTACTGCTGGTGTGCCTGTTCGTTACGGCCCGCTGGGAGATCCCGATCGCCTTCATCATGGGCAGCGCTGCGTTGGTGTTGATGGCGATTGCGGGTCGCTGGCTGTCGTTCGGCAAAGGGCACGTCGTCTCCATGCGAGCCGTATTGACCAATGCGCCATGGCAGATCGTGCTGTTCTCGGTGGGGATGTATCTGGTCGTTTATGGGCTGGGCAATGCGTGGCTGACAGACTGGTCCGCTGGCGTTCTGGCCTGGTTGGCGCTGCAGGGTGACCTTATTGCGACCCTGGGGACCGGCTTCGCGGTGGCGATCCTCGCCTCGATCATGAACAACCTGCCCGCAACCTTGATCGGCGCCCTGGCTATCGATCAGGCCCAGGTCGCGCCGCTCACCCAGGAGTTGATGATCTACGCCAACGTCATTGGTAATGACCTGGGGCCGAAATTCACACCCATCGGTAGCCTAGCAACCTTGCTCTGGCTGCATGTACTGGCAGGAAAAGGCTACCGCATCACCTGGGGTCAGTACGTCAAGGTGGGCCTGATCATCACGCCGCCTGTCTTGCTGGTGACGCTGACAGCGCTCGCATTCTGGCTGCCGCTGATCTCGGCCAATTAAACGCTAAACGTGCGGATCGAGCATGAGCCAGCTCGCCGGTGATCCGATCTCATAATCTCACGGTCACCGGCAAGCGGCCCTACCCGGTATCACTCGGCAGTGCTGAGCACACCGCGCTGGATCTGGTCGCGCTCGATGGATTCGAACAGCGCCTTGAAGTTGCCTTCGCCAAAGCCGCTATCGCCTTTGCGCTGGATGAACTCGAAGAACACCGGGCCCAGTACCGTACCGGAGAAAATCTGTAGCAACAGGCGCTGTTCGCCGTTTTCCTCCGCGCCATCAAGCAGGATGCCACGCGACTTGAGCTCCTCCACCGGCTCGCCGTGGTTGGGCAGCCGCTCTTCGAGCATCTGGTAGTAGGTTTCCGGCGGTGCGGTCATGAATACCGTGCCGCCAGCCTTCAGTTTGTCCCAGGTCTCGATCAGGTTGTCGGTCAGGAAGGCGACGTGCTGGATGCCCTCGCCGTTGAACTGCATGAGGAATTCCTCGATCTGCCCGGCGCCCTTCGATGATTCTTCGTTGAGCGGGATGCGGATCATGCCGTCCGGCGCAGTCATGGCCTTGGA
Organism: Stutzerimonas stutzeri; assembly: GCF_051028275.1. Lineage (GTDB taxonomy): Bacteria > Pseudomonadota > Gammaproteobacteria > Pseudomonadales > Pseudomonadaceae > Stutzerimonas > Stutzerimonas stutzeri_AS. The sequence continues at coordinate 1,951,109 of NZ_CP069269.1, read as the reverse complement.
CGTCAGGCCGGTGTACTCACCCTTGATATCGAAATAGCGGATTTCACGGAAGTTGAACAACTTCTCGTAGAAGTCCGCCCAGTAGGCCATGCGGCCACGATAGACGTTATGGGTCAGGTGATCGATCAACTTCAGACCGGCACCGACTGGATGACGGTCAACGCCTTCGAGGAACACGAAATCGATGTCATAGATCGAGCTACCTTCACCGAAGCGGTCGATCAGATACAGCGGCGCACCGCCGATGCCCTTGATCGCAGGCAGCCGCAATTCCATCGGGCCGGTAGGCAGCTCTACGGCCTGCGCACCCAGCTCCAGCGCGCGCGAATAGGCCTTTTGTGCGTCTTTCACTCGAAACGCCATGCCACACACGGACGGCCCATGCTCGGCTGCGAAAAAGGCAGGTAGACCTTTCGCCTCGCGATTGACGATGGCATTGATTTCGCCTTGGCGATACAACGCCACATCCTTGGACCGATGATTGGCGACGTGGGTGAAGCCCATGCTCTCCAGCACCGGCTCGATGACGTTCGGGGTGGGCGAGGCAAATTCGATAAATTCGAAGCCCATGAGGCCCATCGGGTTTTCAAACAGGTCGGCCATGATTGGCTCCTTGACTAACTGTGCATTGATTGGAGTGACGTGAGGAAACGTCACCCCGGCGGCGCACAGGAGATGCCTCGAACACTGCGACCGAGGTGGTCGCCGAGGGTCAGTCGGAAGCCAAGGATTTTCATGATGCCGGTGTATCTGGCTGGACATCCGGATGGGCTTGCTGGAACGCTGGGTGCGCCAACGCCAGTTGCTCGACACGCTGGATTCTTGGAAGCGCACTCAGGTCCACGTTGAATCGCCGCGCTGCATAGAGCTGCGGAAGCAGATAGACATCGGCCAGGCCCGGCTCCCCAAAACAAAAGCCTTCGTCACCAATCAAGGCTTCCACCGCCTTGAGACCCTCGCCGACCCAATGGCCGATCCAGGCCATCACATCGTCTTCGGCGACGTGCAGACCGCGCAGGCGGTTGAGTACCGCCACGTTGTGCAAGGGGTGAATATCACAGCCGATCAGGGCAGCCACCGCACGGTGGCGAGCACGCGCCAACAGGTCGGCAGGTAGCAGCGGCGTTTCGGGATAGCGTTCCTCGAGATACTCGATGATGGCCGGTGACTGGATCACCCGCTCCCCTTCATCGGTGGTGAGCATCGGCACCCGTCCTTGAGGATTCAGCGACAGATATGCCGGTTGGCGGTGCTCGCCTCCTTCACGTATCAGGTTGACCGGCATCGAACGGTAATCCAGCCCCTTCAACGCAAGCGCAATACGCGCGCGGTAGGAGGACGTGGAGCGGTAATAAGTATGAAGTTCCATGGCGAATCAGACCTGCAGGCTCGCGTTTAGTTAGCGCGCTTTTATTTTTGCGTAATCAAATTACGTTTAGTGGAATTTGCTCGACTGAAGCACAGGTGTCAAGCGCCGACGCGTTGCACGTGGGCAGTGTTGATTTCAGCAATCCACTGTTTCGTTACGCCACTCGTCTGCTGCCCGCTTATCCGCCAATCAGAACAAAGAACCGAGCCGCGTTGCCGAACGCAACACAGAGCGAGGTAAACCCATGAACGCTGAAAACGCCCACCCGAACGAAGACCAAACCCAACCTGACTACGACGAATACGGCGATGTGCCTGACTCAGCCGATACCACTGGCACCGACGAGCGGCCCGATCGGGACGAGAGCCCGCTGGGGTGATCCCGAGCGATGTGACCGCGCCGGGCGTCGTCGCTGCCCGCCACCAACCCTGATGATGACGAGCTAAGGAAAAGACATGAACCGACTCTTCGACAAGACTGCTTCCCAGAACGTCCACGGCTGGGAGCGTACCGCTTCGCTGGCGAGCGGCTTGATGCTGATCCGCAAAGGGCTGCACCGCGGCGGGCTGAGTGGCATCGTTCAGCTGGCAATGGGCGGTATGGCGTTGGCTCGTGGGATCAGTGGCCGCTGTGAGGCCAAGCGAGTACTCACCCAAAACGCTCAGCATCGCCAGAACGTACCGCAGCACAATCCAGTGCAGAAGGAGCGCTACGCCCACATGCCGCTCGACTCGGAAGTTCATAGCCCTGATTTCGACGAGCCGCAGACAACGATGCCTGACACGACGCCGATGGGCCACGAAACGCACCCTGGCGAGCGCAGCGTGCCGCGGTAAGCGGGTACTTGATGGGGCATTAACCCTGAGTCGCTGGCGACAGTGCCCGTTCTCTCTCCTGAGGTGATTGGCCATCTGTAGGGCGGCCATCCGACAGATTCGACACACAAAGGACGCTGCCGCCGAACGGCGATTGTCTAGTTTTTGACGGCATGATATTTATGCGACGTGATTCCGTCACATATCGAAACAATTCGCTAGGTACACACAGAAATGGGCACAACAACAGTGGATATGCCAGAGGCTGAGCAGTGGGGTGTCGTTTATTCCTACGGCAGCGTGCTGGCGTTGTTTGAGAATGAGCTGGACGCTCAAAACGAAGCGTCCAGCTTCGGCGGCGCCGTGGTTCGGGTTGCCCGAAACCTATGGTCAGCCCTTTGCGATACAGGTGCCTCTGCCGAGACCTGTTGAGCCACCTCTACGCAGCGCAACGGATCTACCAACCGTTGCGCGACGCGAAGAGCCCTTCCCAGATAGGCATCCGGCTTCGCCTGTTGTCCTCAGCTTTGCATCCAACCGAGTCTCGCACCTGAGCAGCTTCGGGCGCGCCCCGCTACCAGATGATTCGTCTGATATGCGGCGCCGCCATGTAGGCACAGGCAATACAAAGGCTAACGATAAACATCATCATAGGAACGCGATTGGGTTTCGGCTGCTTGATATGACGCTTTCGGCTCATGGCTGTCTCCGGTATGCACACCTGCGTGCGATGCTAAGAACGATCCAGCCTGCCGAAGTTTCACCCCGCACCCGTTGGCCTGCTGCCGAGGGTTACACGTTGGAATCCGACGTGACCCGGCACATTCAGTTTGCAGCGTTGTCGCACTCTGATGTCCGCTACAGGCGCAAGCAAATGCGATCCAGACGGCCTGTACTCATCGCGATACGGGACGAGCCGTAGGCCCGGACTTCGCCCTCGTTCCGGACCCGTCTTATCGTAGCGCCTGCTGTACCGCATTGATCGTGCTGCATGGCGCCTGCGACTGTTGAATGAGCTTCTGACGCTGCTGGTCGATGATGTCGAAGACCCGGCTTGGTTGAATCTCGATATCGTCAAACGTCAGCAATTGGCCCGGTTCCACGGCTCGCTTGAGTACGGTATTACGCAGCAGACCGATGGGCACATGGTCCAGCTCGTCTGCCAGGCGTACCGCCTCGCCTCGTACGTCGAAACCGCCGATACCACGACCTATCATTTCGCCTGCTTTCATATCGCGCTTTGCAATCGCGGCGACACCCAGAGTCGGTTTGACGGAGTTGTTGAGCAATACACTGCCACCGGCTAGCACGCGTCGAACGGTTTTACCGACCTCAAGCGAACACAGATGGAATGGACGCGTCAGCACGTAATACGGGCCAGGGCCGAGCTTGAAGTACTCGATGGCGGGCGCCTGGTTTTCGTCATGACGGCACACCAGAAACACGCCGCCAGCCGGATAACCACTCGGAATTACATAGTCGACGATTGGCTGCGCCATGCCATCGGCAATCAGGCCGAGCACGTTGCCGCTGAGGTTGAGGTCGGTCGACGCAAGCCCTTCCAGACCACGGCGGGTGATGGTCGCGCCGAATCCGTTGCCGACTACAACCTGCTCTATCTGCACCTTGGTGCCATCAGTGAACGAGGTGGTTTGGTTGATGCTGATGCCCTGGCGCTTGGACCAGTACGTCATGTCTTCAAGGCTGGGGTTGTGGTTCAGATAGCCCTTCATGTTGCCGTACACAAGGGGCTTGAAACCCATCTGTATCGCTTCTTCGTGCAAAGCCGCCAGAGAGCCGGGCTGGTCGCCTTCGGCTTCGGTCAGGAAGCCTTTGCCCGCCAGGTGGGACCCGGTGGTGACCTGCAGTTCGGCATTGATGGTAACAACCGGTAAACCGGCTTCAAATGCACGCTCGATCACTTCAGTGCCAAAGAACACATCGCCCGTACATTCGACAATGATGTCGGAGTTCTCAAGCAGATCATCGATCGAGTTGGTCAGCGCGTCCTTTAGCGGAAAGTCGCCCAAGCTGTCGATTCGTCTGCGGGTTAGAACACGACTGATCGTCATGTCCTGGTAGTGCTGCATGATCAGGCGAACGAAGCAGTGCGAGATCATCCCTGTACCCGAAACACCCACCCTTTTGATCGTTGCGTCTGTCATTTCTGAAATCCTTTTGCAAAGCTCAGGCCTTCCGACCCTAACAGTTGGATATGTTTTGCGACTCGACCATTCGGCCTAATCAGTTTTGATTCACCGCCTGGCTAACCGATAGCTGCGCTGGTTCTCCAATGCTGAACGGGTAGGCCTTGAAAGGGACTCTGCTGGGCGCAGGTCCGCACGGTTCTGCTGGCAGATCGCTCATGCGGCGAATGACGTGGCGTAGCTCATCCCGCCAGTGTTTTGGCCGAATGCCGAAGGTCGTTTCGATTAGCGAGCAGTCCAGCACTGACCAGGCGGGCCGCATGGCGGCGCGAGGCAATCGATCGCTGGCTACCGGCACAACGCGAGGGGCTTGCTCGATCAGCCCGACCAGTTCGGCTTCACGGAATATCTCCGTGGCGAACTCCGCCCAGCTGCAGGATGATGAACCGCTGTAGTGATACAGCCCCCACTCCAGATCACCGTCGCGGCAGTAGCGCAGAGCCAGCTCGATCAGTACACGCGCAACGCTGCGCGCGCGGGTCGGGCAGCCGACCTGATCGCTGACCACTGAAACTTCGTCGGTCTTGCCGCCCAGATTGAGCATCGTTTTGACGAAATTGTTGCCCCGCTCACCGTAGATCCAGCTGGTTCGCAAGATGAGGAAGCGATGCAGCGTCTGGCTGATGGCTTGCTCGCCTGCGTGACGAGTGGAGCCGTATACGCTGTTCGGCATCGGCTGATCGGTTTCACGGTACGGCTCGGTACCGTCGCCTGAAAACACGTATTCGCTGGACAGATGGAACAAGGGGATATCGAACTGGCGGGCGGCGGCAGCCAGGTTGGCCGCACCGTCGCGGTTGACCGCCTCAGCCTGTGCCACTTCCGCCTCGGCGTGATCCAGGTTGGTATAGGCTGCAACGTTGATGATAAGCGCCGGTTTGTAGCGCTCGACCGCCTCGTAAACGAGGTCTGCGCGGGTGATGTCCAGGGCACGGCGAGACAAACCGATTGCATCCAGCCCAAAGCTCGCAGCCTGATTTATCAGGCAATAACCGACCTGCCCTTCGGCACCACATACAAGAATTCGCATGTTGTCTTCTAACGCACGAGAGAGCCCGACAACAGACGCGTCAGTACAGGTAACGGTTTTAGAGGCAGCTTTGGGCCGCTGTTCATTCGTCTCGCCCGCCCCCTTTGGGAATAGCTCGCGCACTGTCACGCCCAGCGCCTCAACCGGCGCATCGGCCGGCTCCGGAACCGGCGAAAAGCTGAAGCTCTCCATCAGCCCAGCCGCGATGATGCGTGCTTTGGCGAACTGACCTCGGACCAGCATCGCAGCGATCAGACTGAGCCGGGACGCGAAGAGGCCCAGCACGCGTCGTTTTCGGAAGTACTTTCGAGCAACGAAAATCTCGTTACGCACGAGATGTCGGTGAAGTGCGATGCGGGCGGGATCTGGCTCTCGCAGGATATCGATCGCGCCACTGACGCGCCGCAGGTGCAGTACCTTGCTGGCAGCCACCAGGTAGCCCGGCACGTTCTGGCTGATGCGCATGGTGAATTCGGTATCGTCCCCCCACATGAACATGGGGGCCAGCGGCAAGCCATGCTGAGCCAGTGAGCTGCGCGGAACCAGAATGGACACATAAGTGGCCGGGCGCACCGGAATGACGCCGATGTCCAGCAAAGCAGGCCAGTTTTCGTAATCGATGGAATTGGTACGCTCATCGACCCGAGGCACGTTGGTGAGCAAACCGCTTTCGGTGTAGGCCATCGAGAGCAGGTACGCATATGGCTGTTTCCGCTCAGCGAGACGCTCCCCACCCTGCATCAACTGCTCAAGCGCATCCGGCTCGGGTATCACGTCGTCGTCCATCATCCAGATGAAGTCCGCACCCTGTTGATAAGCGAGCCGAAAGCCCGCGCTGAAGCCTCCTGAAGCGCCAGTGTTATGCGACAGCACATAAACCTTTAGGTTGGGTAGCTCCGACTGCAACAGCATCTGGTCTGTGCCGTCATTACTGGCATTGTCCACGACGATGATGCCCGCGCATGGGCGGGTCTGTGCATGAATCCCGTCCAGGCAGCGCTTTAGCAGGTCCTTGCGTTTGTACGACAGCACGACTGCGTATATCTGATCCATTGAAACGCTCGGTTCAATTCAACAAGGCAGAAAATTGCACCCAGACAGCAATGCACTTACCGGTTCGCGTGGCGCGACGGAGATGAGCTGCGGTGGCGTGATGGGCTTTAGCCATGACGCACAGCTCAGACTCAGTTGCTTCAAGAGGGTTCACTAAATTGCAACGAAATATATTGCGCTTTCGGCCATACGTTCCCACCTGCCGAACCGGACAAAAACCCCGCGCCAGACGCCACGGACGGACTCGATGAGATAAACGGATGCATCGCGCTGGCTGCAACGAGCACCCGCGTCGCTCGACCGATCACTGAACCCACCACAATACGACACGCGTGGCGAACTCAATGTCCGGGGCCTGTTCAGATGTTCTGATAGCCAAAACGGAGAAGCTGGATGAATAGACGTTTATTGGCGCTGGTTAGCCTGACGTTTGCAGTGCCTGCGCTAGGACAGGACCCGTTAGTAGCCACACAATTGAATGGCATGGACCTGGAGATTGAAGAACTGGGCGTACCTTCGGCGTCTTCCGACAAGGTAGACCTTAAAGGCGTGCTGGCGATCAGAGTCACCAATCGCAGCGGGGAGATTGCCTCCTGCCAGTTTCACGCATTACCCGAGGAGACGGTGATGACGGCAGCGCCGGCCGCTTCCATCAGCCCAAACGAGCAAGCTGTCATGAGAGTGCCGGGTAAGTATTCGGCGGGCGGACCTATCGCCTTACTGGTGTGTAAACCAGAGGGTGTTCCGAATCGCTGAACCGAAGCGTCTTGTCTGCAGTGAGTTAAGCGGGCATCTATGCCGATTCGTCGGCTTACAGAACGAGGAGAACGTCATGAACAGATCCATCATGAAGTCGCTGGCATTGGCCACGCTGCTTGCCGCTGCTGCTCAGCCAGTTCTCGCGCAATGGCCGGCAGGCACGCCCCGTGAAGACACCGGCGCGCGGCCAAGCCCAATGGGCAACCCCACCCCCACGGAAAAGCTCGAAACCTACCGAAACGAGCAGGGTCAGATCGTGACCGAGGATGGACGTCGAGTTAGGGGCATGCCAGAAGACGATTCGGTACCTAATAGAAACATGCACCGTACCGAACAAGAGACTGTCACAGCCGACCCGCCGCACGCCTCGGCAACGCCGGGCGAAATCGAATAACCAACCGTCCACGGGTTGGCTGGAAGCAGCCAGCAGCCGTTGGGACTGGGAGACAGGGCCGAGCAGCGAATTGCTCGCCCTGTTTTGTTATACGAAACGCTCTGTATACCAGCAGACCGCGTCAATTTTTCTATAACGCTTTGATCGAATCACGGAACGCAACCGAATGAGCCGCTCGACGCTGGCTGGACGACTAGTGGCTACTGCTTTGCTCGGCCTGTTGACAGGCTGCACCGGGACCGAACGCCTCGACTCGGCAGTCGCAACCATCAATCAGGATTACAGCCGCCTGCAAGACGAAGCGCTGCTGCTGAATATCGTACGTCGCAGCGTCTCGCTACCCGCCCACTTCACAACGGTGACCACCATCCGTGGCCGGAGCCGTTTTTTCGCAGGAGCCAACCTGACACTTCCATTCGGCGGGCAGGCGCCCTCGGACTTCAGCTTCAATCCCCATATGTCGGTCGAACAAGGCCCGGGGTTCGACGTGTCGACTCAGGATAACCAGGAGTTTTACCGCGGCTATGTGGCACCGATCAGCACTGTCTCGCTGGCGTTCATGTTGCGCCAGGACTATGCACCGGAGCTGATACTCTCGCTTTTCCTCGAGAGCGCACAGATCGAAGGGCCGAACGGAACGGAGCGTTTCTACAACAATCCGTCCAAGGTGGTCGACTTCGAGCGCTTCCAGAACCTGATAAACCGCCTTGTCGATCAGGGCATCACCATGGAAACCGCCTTTCTTGTCAGCAACTTTGGTCCGGAGCTCGAGCTCAAGCAGCCCCCCTCCATCGATCAGCTGATTTCAGTTCGCAAGGAGGACCTGGCAATCAGTTCGAGCGGCAACAACCGCTATCAGCTCACCGAGTCGGTTGAAAGCGCCCGGTTCTGCTTCGTCCGCCCTAAGGAAGAGCTGTTCAAGCTTGCACGCTGCAAGCTTGAAGGTCGCAAGGAGTTCCAGCTAGGCGACTCGGACTTCTTCGGCAGCGTGGGTGGCGGCCGGGTGTATTTCGAAGCCAAAGGCATCGGCAAGGTCGAGCTGCACACCCGCTCGCTGGCCGAAGTGTTCGACTATCTCGGGGAGTGCGTGCGCGAACAGGAAGCGCAAGGCTCATTGCTTACGATCAGAACCCACCTAGGGCCACAACCCATCATTCGCGTGCAAAAAGGCATGACGACGAACGCGGTAGTCAGCACCGAATTCGCGGGCGATCGCTACTGGATTCCCAAAGGACCAGACGGCGGGCAGTCCGGAGCCGTGCTGTCGATGGTTTCGCAATTGCTGGCCCAAGCTCAATCCGTTGAGAACATGCCCATCAACAGCACGATCAATTTGATTGGCCAGTAGGCGTTGCGCCTGAATGGCCGACCGTCGGTAATGAGCCTCCGCCCAGAACTCTCATGGATGATGGGGTACGAAATTCATGTCAGCGCCATCCTCTGGTGATGACTTCCCAGAAAATTGCAGAGGAGAAGCAGCATGAACCTGAAATGGCAAAGAACCGTTGGCGGTATCGCTCTGGCAACTGCCCTGGCGGCTGGATCGACCATGACTCACGCGGCCGACACGGACTACAACACCTGGGATGCCGATAAGTCTGGCTCCGTGGATTACAACGAGTGGGGCACCCGCTTCGATAACGATGGCATGTTTTCACGCTGGGATGCGGACAGAGACGGTGTCCTGACCAACGATGAGTACGGCCAAGGTGTCTATAACACCTATGACAGCGACAAGAGCGGTGACTGGAACGAGGATGAGTACAACCGGTTCCGCGATGACTCGGGCGACGGAGGTTGGCTCGACGTCTAGCACCGCGGCTCCAGTCTTTACCATGTAGTAACCACCCCCTCTCGGGGGTGGTCTCGTTTCAGGCGTCAGGTTTTTTCTTCAGCGTGAGCCCAGCCGCCCGCGAATGGAACGTCCCGCCCACCCCAGGCTCCCATTTTGATCTGTTGATCAATCAATCGGAGAACCTCGATGGCGCAACAATCGCAACACAACCGCAGCATCCGCCTCGCTTCGCGTCCGCATGGCGCGCCAACGCGCGACAACTTCCGGCTCGAAACCCATCCGTTACCGAGCCCAGGCGACGGCCAGCTATTACTGCGCACGGTCTATCTTTCACTGGACCCCTATATGCGCGGCCGCATGAGTGCCGGCCCCTCATACGCCCCGCCGATGGAGGTCGGCGATGTGATGGTTGGCGGTACGGTATGCCGCGTCGTCGAGTCACGTCATGCGGATTATCAGGAAGGCGACTGGGTGCTCGCTGGCAATGGCTGGCAGGACTATGCGCTGTCCGATGGACAAGGGCTGATCAAGCTCGACCGCAACATGCAGCACCCTTCGCATGCCCTCGGCGTGCTGGGCATGCCTGGGTTCACTGCCTATATGGGGCTGCTCGACATTGGCCAGCCCAAGGCTGGGGAAACGTTGGTGGTTGCGGCGGCCACCGGCCCGGTCGGAGCGACAGTTGGACAAATCGGCAAGCTTAAAGGCTGCCGGGTCGTGGGCATTGCCGGTGGGGCTGAAAAATGCCGGCATGCTGTCGAGACGCTCGGCTTCGATGCCTGTGTCGATCACCGGGCCAGTGACTTTCCAGATCGGCTGGCCCAGCACTGTCCCCATGGCATCGACATTTACTTTGAAAACGTCGGCGGCAAGGTATTCGATGCCGTGCTACCACTACTCAACACCAGCGCACGGGTGCCGGTCTGCGGGGTCGTTGCCCAGTACAACAGCACCGATCTGCCAGACGGCCCGGACCGCCTGCCATTGCTGCTCGACACCCTTCTGAAAAAGCGCATGCGCATGCAGGGCTTCATCATCTTCAACGACTACGGTCACCGCTACGACGAGTTTGCCCGAGACATGAGCGCCTGGTATGCCGAAGGCAAGGTCAAATATCGCGAGCAGATCGTACAGGGCCTGGAGAATGCGCCCGAGGCGTTTATCGGCCTGCTTGAAGGCAAGAACTTCGGAAAGTTGGTCGTGCAGGTTGGCGAGGCCTGAGTCCTTTCTGGCCATTCGGGGCGCATAAGACGCCGGCTTGTTTTTTTTGGGGGGGGGCTGGAGCGTAAACGCCAGCCCCAACGGTCGAAACGCAAGTCGGCGAAACCCAATCCTCAATGTATCGCCGACTCCGCCAGCAAGACTCATTATCCCGCTCGCTCTTACAGATGCACTAGCGAAACCGCATGCTGTTTGTAGCAGCGCGCTTGCTCGCGATCCGCCCACCTCTGTCAAGCGCAGCGCGATGCATCGGGATCTTTCAGCCCTGCCCCAACCCGGCGGACATCTCACAACGCCGCGCATCCCTCGCCTGTTGCAAGTGCGGCGGGCGTACGCCGGGGATTGGCTTGGCCAGCCGGATTTTCAGGAACTCGGTGGCGTCTGCGTTAAGGCCCCTACCGCCGCCGTAGGGGAAGTTGTTGTCGTTGGCCACCAGCAAGGTGCGCGAGTCCAGCGGCAACACGCTTTCTATAGTCACGTACGGAAAGGTGAACGAACGCAGGCCGTCACGGTTCAGGTCGTCTGGGTCGGCAAGCTGCATGAGGTCGACCACTTCAGTCTTGTGAACAGCCCCGCCGCTTGCGACACCACGCGTGTCGATCAGGTAGATTTTTTTGAACGGTGTGCCATTGGTGGCCGTCGCTCCGTTGCGTTCGATAACCAGAAAGCGTGTCTCGTCGACAGCGGTCATGTCGCCGATGGCGTGATCGGGCGCTTGCAGGCGATAAAAGAACACCTTTCCGGTGTAGCGCTCCTGATCGATGTCGAACTCATTGATACGCAGCGTGCCGGCAGGATCGCCATTGACGGTCTTTTCCAACAGCGCATACAGACGGTCGCCACGCGGGTTGATTGCCATCCCTTCGAAACCGCCCGAACCGTTCAGGTTGGCAGTCGCGCGCCCCGCTACGACGTCGGCGTGCTGCGGGGCGTAGACACCCGGCAGCGAGATGGCGCTGCGAGTAACGGTGCCAGACGCATCGGTCTTGACCAGGTACGGGCCGAACTCATCGCCAAACCACATCGCGCAGTTCTTGTCGCGGCGCACCGACTCGACGTCCAGGTCGGCGCCGGTCAACAGCCGACCAAAGTTGATGGCGCTGTCCACGCGCGGCTTGGAGCCGTCGTTGTAATAAAAGCGGTAATCGGCCTGGATCGGCAGTCCCAGCTTCTGATTGACATCGTTAAGCGTCAGGCGCGACGGATGGGTGAAACGCGCCAGGGGTGCACCGCTGAGGTAGTCGCTCGCGCTGACCTTGCCGCTGCCGCCAGTAGCTGTACGGAAATCCGGCCGGACGCTGTAGAGCCGCAACAAGGTGTCTGCAGAGTTGGTCTGACCGCCGAAACCGTTGTCGGTCATGAATATGAAGCTGTTTTCATCCGCACCCGGCAGCACTGCGGAGAAGCCCTGGACCGGTTGGCGGTTTTCATACGGTGGCGCGAAAGTCCCGTAGGGGTTCGCGCTGGCCATCTGCCCCGAAGTCGGGCCATCTGAGAAGGTATCGGCCGGCATCATTGCCCACCCCACCAAGGTGTTGCTGGCGGCCATGGCCGGAGCGGAGATCGCAGCGGCAAGCGCTACGACCAGCGGCTTAAGGATTCGCATGTAGGGTTCTCCATCCAGTCGGAGCCGGCGCTGCGCGACATGCACGACGCTCTGGCATCGGAGACCAACCATAGAAACTGACTGTGTCAGGAATATGGCTAAAAACTGAAGAAGTGTCGACATAACGGCGCAACAGCTTGCGAAGACAGCATCCGGCTAGGACTGGCAGGGTTTCAGGCGACGTAATGCGACTCGCTGCCTGGGCGAGGTTGAACCAGGCGCGGGTATCAAGCAGCAGGTTGGTACCGTTCAAGCCCTCATCGCGCCGCTTTCACCGCTAGCTGTTCAAGCTCGGTACCAACTGCGCCGGGCAGCCTGCGATGCCAAACCAGCGCGAACCGATTGGCGGCGGGGTGAGTGGCCACACTCATGACACGCGAACGGCCGTGAGCAGCTATCGCCCCAAAAAAGGGATCGCTCGGCGAGTACCGCACCTTTGTGGTTCGACTCTGGCGGGGCTACAGCCAGATGCCGTATTCCGTAGGGCGGGCTTTAGCCCGCCAGTACTGCGCAGCTCCGCCCTTTCTCAGGGTCGCTGGCACGCAACCTGCTATGGCTTAGGCAACGCCTGCCGAGCGATTCGGCAGAGCCTCCCACGGTCAGCGAAGACCACTAGCCGTAAACGGCGCGGGACAGGTGCAACGGGCAACGAGGCTCGACAGTCACCTCCATACCATACGAATACCAGGCAAAGGCGCCTGGAGCTGCCCGACGGCTCCAGGCGCCTTTTTTGTTTTTGTACGACGGAGTCGCACGCGGCTTCGACGGAGGAACCGGTCATGAACGCAATCGTCACCCCGATCAAGAGTGAAACGCTGGTCGTTATCGGCAACGGAATGGTCGGCCACCACTGCGTCGAGCAGCTCGTCGAGCGCGGCGCGCTGGGTCAGTACCAAATCCATGTGTATGGTGAAGAGCGCCAACGCGCCTATGACCGCGTGCACCTCTCCGAATATTTCGGTGGCCGCGATGCCGATTCACTGGCCCTGTGCGAGGCCGACTACTACGCCACCCACGGCGTGAATCTGCACCTGAATGTGCAGGTGCTGGAAATTGACCGGGAACGCAAGGAGGTGGTCACCAGCGAAGGCCGTCAGGCCTACGACAAACTGGTCCTGGCGACCGGCTCCTATCCCTTCGTGCCGCCGATCCCTGGCGCTGACGGTAATGCGCGCCTGGTCTATCGCACCCTGGATGATCTCGACGCCATCCGCGCTGCCGCCAGCAACGCTCAACGCGGCGTAGTCATCGGTGGCGGGCTGCTCGGGCTGGAAGCCGCCAACGCGCTCAAGTCGCTCGGCCTCGAAGCCCATGTGGTCGAGTTCGCCCCGCGCCTGATGCCGGTGCAGCTCGATGAGGAAGGCGGCGAGGCACTCAAGGCTCGCATCGAGGCGCTGGGCGTCGGCGTGCACCTGTCACGCGCCACTCAGGAAATCGTAGTCGGCGAGGAATATGCCTATCGGATGAATTTCAACGACGGCGAGTTTCTTGAAACCGACCTGATTGTCTTCTCCGCCGGTATCCGCCCGCAGGACGCCCTGGGCCGCAGCGCTGATCTGGAAATCGCGCCACGCGGCGGTGTAGTGATCGACTCCGACTACCGCACCAGCGACCATTCGATCTTCGCCATTGGCGAATGTGCGTCCTGGAACGGCATGGTCTTCGGCCTGGTCGCCCCTGGTTACACAATGGCACGCAACCTGGCCGCCCTGCTCACCGGCGCACCGCATCAGCCGTTCAGCGGCGCCGACATGTCGACCAAGCTCAAGCTGCTCGGCGTCGACGTCGGGTCCATCGGGGACGCTCATGCCGCCACGCCTGGTGCCAAGAGCTACCGTTTCATCGACGAAGCCAACGCCAGCTATCGACGTCTGGTGCTATCCGCAGACGGCAAACGGGTCATCGGCGCGGTGCTGATTGGCGACAACAGCTACTACGACACCCTGCTTCAGTACGCGCAGAACGGCATCAAGCTTCCGGCCGATCCGTCCAGCCTGATATTGCCCTTGTCCGATGGAGCTCCGACGCTGGGCGCGGACGCCCTGCCCGACACCGCGACGCTCTGCTCATGCCACAACGTCACCAAAGGCGCAGTCTGCTGTCAGGTCGATGCTGGCGTTATCGATCTCGGCGAACTCAAAGCTGCCACCAAAGCCGGCACCGGTTGCGGCGGTTGCAGCGCCTTGCTCAAGCAAGTCTTCGAGCATGAGCTGACCGCCCGTGGCGTGGAAGTCGACAAGAGCCTGTGCGAGCACTTCGCCCACACCCGCCAGGCGCTGTACGGCATCGTGCGCGTCGAAGGCATCCTCAGCTTCGAAGAGTTGCTGGCCAAGCATGGCCGCGGCCACACCGGCTGCGACATCTGCAAGCCCGCCGTGGGCTCGATTCTCGCCTCTTGCTGGAACCAGCCGATCACCGATCCCGGTTTGATTCCGCTGCAGGACACCAACGATACCTTCATGGCGAACATGCAGAAGAACGGCACCTACTCCGTGGTGCCGCGCATCGCCGGCGGTGAAATCACCCCGGACAAGCTGATCGCCCTGGGCGCCGTCGCCAAGAAATACGACCTCTACACGAAGATTACCGGTGGTCAGCGCATCGACCTGTTCGGCGCCCAGCTGCATGAGCTGCCGGACATCTGGGGCGAGCTGATCGAAGCGGGTTTCGAGACCGGCCATGCGTACGGAAAGTCGCTGCGAACGGTGAAGTCCTGCGTCGGCAGCACCTGGTGCCGCTACGGCGTGCAGGACAGCGTGGGCATGGCGCTGCGTTTGGAGGATCGCTACAAGGGGCTGCGCGCGCCGCACAAGATCAAGTTTGGCGTTTCCGGCTGCACCCGTGAATGCGCCGAGGCGCAAAGCAAGGACATCGGCGTCATCGCTACGGAAAACGGCTGGAACCTCTACGTTGCAGGCAACGGCGGCATGCGTCCGCGCCACGCCGAACTCTTTGCCACGGATCTGGATGACGAAACCCTGATCCGCTACATCGACCGCTTCCTGATGTTCTACATCCGCACCGCCGACAAGCTTCAGCGCACCTCCGTCTGGCGTGAGTCGCTCGAGGGCGGCCTCGACTACCTCAAGGACGTCATCATCGACGACAGCCTGAACCTCGCCGCCGAGCTGGAAGCACAGATGCAGCGGGTGGTCGATCGCTATGAGTGCGAATGGGCCAACGCCATCAAGGACCCGGAAAAGCTCAAGCGCTTCCGCACCTTCGTGAACGACCAGCGCGGCGATCCGGACATTCACTTCGTCAAGGAACGCGGCCAGCGCCGACCCGCGCACGCATCCGAACTTCATCTGATTCCCGTCACCGAGGAGGTGCTCTGATGAGCCAGCCCAACGCTATCGGCAAGCAACCAACCGAGTCCGTCTGCTGGCGCGCGCTGTGCAGCCGCCGCGATCTGGTCGCCAATTCAGGCGTGGTCACCTGGCTGGACGGCAAGCAGGTGGCGCTGTTTCACCTGCCTGAAACGGAGACCGGCGAGCAGGTGTTCGCCATCTCCAACAAGGACCCGAAATCGGGCGCCAATGTGATCGGTCGCGGCATTTTGGGGCAGCTGAAGGGCGACCTGGTGATTGCGTCGCCGCTGTACAAGCAGCACTTCCGCCTGACTGACGGCAGCTGCCTGGAATATCCGGAACAGCAATTGCAGGTTTGGCCAGCACGCCTCAATGGCGATGCAGTGGAAATCGCCGTCGAGTGAATTTCCTGCGGTTGAGAGCGCTCCCCAGTGCTTCCACGATCAGGCCCACAGGGGGAGCGGTCCTGACCGGGAGTTTTTTTCTAACAGTTAGCGCACGCACTGCCCGGCGATTCGCCGGGCCAGACACGAATCCAGCCCGCCCCCTTTGGTCGGGCTCTAAAACGCCCACAGGGAAACCGTCATGTCCTACATCATTCCTTCGGAATTCGTCACCAAGATGGTCGACGCCGGTGAGTCCAAGATTTTCATGTCCACACGGGATACGCTGATTCGCGCCTTCATGGCGGGCGCCATCCTGGCTCTGGCCGCGGTATTCGCCGTGACCATCACCGTGCAGACCGGCTCGCCGCTGGTGGGCGCGATGTTGTTCCCGGTCGGTTTCGTCATGCTTTACCTGATGGGGTTCGACCTGCTCACCGGCGTCTTTGTCCTCGCGCCGCTGGCGCTTCTGGACAAGCGCCCGGGCGTGACCGTCAACGGCGTGCTGCGCAACTGGGGGCTGGTGTTTCTGGGTAACTTCGGTGGAGCGCTCACCGTCGCCTTCATGATGGCCTTCGTGTTCACCATGGGCTTTTCCACCGATCCGGGCCCCGTTGGCGAAAAGATCTCTCACGTCGGTGAGTCGCGTACCCTGGGCTACGCCGAGTTCGGCGCCGCTGGCTGGTTCACCATCTTCCTGCGCGGCATGCTGTGTAACTGGATGGTCTCGATGGGCGTGGTTGGCGCGATGATTTCCACTTCCGTCAGTGGCAAGGTCATCGCCATGTGGATGCCGATCATGCTGTTCTTCTTCATGGGCTTCGAGCATTCGGTCGTGAACATGTTCCTCTTCCCCTCGGCGATGATCATGGGCGGCAATTTCTCGGTCATGGATTACATGGTCTGGAACGAAATCCCGACCGCGCTGGGCAATCTGGTGGGCGGTCTGGCCTTCACTGGCCTGACGCTCTACACAACCCACGTCCGGACCGCACCGAAGCGCGCACTGGCGCGTTGAGACGGCAATAGAGCGATCCAACTGCTTCGCCAGCAAGCTGGCTCCTACAAAGGCGGCGGTGACGTCACTGGAGGTCAGGCACACATGCTGTAAGAGCGAGCTTGCTCGCCAATAGCTGGCCGATACCACAAGCCAGCGTGACGTTGGGAACAGCTTCGCCAGCAAGCTGGCTCCTACGAAAGGCGGCGGTGACGTCACTCGAGATCAGCAACACATCCTGTAGGAGCGAGCTTGCTCGCGAATAGCTGGCCGATACCACGAAGCAAGCGTGACGCTGGGAACAGCTTCGCCAGCAAGCTGGCTCCTACAAAGGCAGCGGTGACATCACTCGAGATCGGGCACACCCCCTGTAGGAGCGAGCTTGCTCGCCAATAGCTGGCCGATACCACAAGCCAGCGTGACGCTGGAGCAGCTTCGCCAGCAAGCTGGCTCCTACAAAAGGCAACGGTGACGTCACTCAAGTCAGGCACACATCCTGTAGGAGCGAGCTTGCTCGCGATAACTGGCCGATACCATGAAGCAAGCGTGACGCCGGAGCAGCTTCGCCAGCAAGCTGGCTCCTACGAAAGGCGGCGGTGACGTCACTCGAGATCAGCAACACATCCTGTAGGAACGAGCTTGCTCGCGAATAACTGGCCGATACCACAAGCCAGCGTGACGCTGGAGCAGCTTCGCCAGCAAGCCGGCTCCTACGAAAGGCGGCGGTGACGTCACTCGAGATCGAGCAACATCCCGTAGGAGTGAGCTTGCTCGCGAATAGCTGGCCGATATCACGAAAGCAGCGTGACGCTGGAGCAGCTTCGCCAGCAAGCTGGCTCTTACAAAGGCAGCGGTAACGTCACTCGAGATCAGGCACACCCCCTGTAGGAGCAAGCTTGCTCGCGATCAGGTTGTTGCGCCGCTTACGCAAGATTGGTTGGGTTAGATGTCGAGCAAATGAGCAGTCAACTCAAGGTTTCGGTGGGCCAACACACCGACAAGGGCGTCAAGGAAACCAATCAGGATTTCCATGGCGTCTACATTCCCAACGAACCCCAACTGAGCACCAAGGGCATCGCCATCGCCCTGGCTGATGGCATCAGCAGCAGCGCCGTCAGTCACATCGCCAGCGAGTCGGCCGT
The DNA here is from genome assembly GCF_051028275.1 of Stutzerimonas stutzeri. GTDB lineage: Bacteria > Pseudomonadota > Gammaproteobacteria > Pseudomonadales > Pseudomonadaceae > Stutzerimonas > Stutzerimonas stutzeri_AS. The sequence continues at coordinate 1,933,027 of NZ_CP069269.1, read as the reverse complement.
CAGCGGCTTCTTCGCTGACTACTACAGCACCTCTGACGCCTGGTCGGTGAAAACCTCGGCGCAACGCGTTTTGATGGCGACCAATTCCTGGCTGCATGCCCAGGGCCAACAGAGCCCTTATCGATTCGATCCGGATCGTGGCTACGTGTGTACCTTCAGTGCGCTGATTATCAAGTCGACCACCGCGCACCTGTTCCACGCGGGCGACTCTCGCATCTACCGGGTCCAGGGTGCTGCGCTGGAGCAACTGACCAACGACCACCGCATGTGGCTCTCGGAAGACAAGAGCTACCTGAGCCGGGCATTGGGTATCCATCCGCAGCTCGATTTGGACTACCGAGCCGAGCCGGTCGAGGTGGGCGACACCTTCATCCTTGCTACCGACGGCATCTACGAGTGGATCAGCGCGTCGTCAATGCTCGGTGCCGTAGCCCACCACAGTAACGACCTCGACGCAGCCGCGCGGGCCATCGTCGAGCAAGCGCTTGAACAGGGCAGCGACGACAACCTCACGGTGCAGATCCTGCGCATCGACGCGCTTCCGTTACAGGCCGCCGAGGAGCTGTTCCAGCAGCTGACCGAACTCCCCTTCCCGCCCATTCTTGAAGCGCGCGCGTCATTCGACGGCTACACCATCGTGCGTGAAGTGCACGCCAGCAGCCGCAGCCATGTCTACCTCGCCACCGATGATGAAAGCCACACGACGGTGATCATCAAGACGCCCTCGATGGACCTGCAACGGGACGTGCAGTATCTGGAACGCTTCCTCATGGAGGACTGGGTGGCGCGCCGCATCGACAGCGCGAATGTAGCCAAGCCGTGCATGCAGACGCGCAAGCGCAACTACCTGTACAGCGTCAGTGAATACGTCGAAGGCCAGACGCTGGCGCAATGGATGATCGACAATCCCCGCCCCGACCTGGAAACCGTGCGTGGCATCGTCGAGCAGATCGCCAAAGGCGTCCGAGCCTTTCACCGTCTGGAAATGCTGCATCAGGATCTGCGTCCGGCCAACATCATGATCGACGGCACCGGCACGGTGAAAATCATCGATTTCGGCTCCACTCGCGTTGCCGGCCTCATGGAAGTGGCTTCGCCCATCGCACGCAACGAGCTGCTAGGCACCGCGCAGTACACGGCGCCTGAGTACTTTCTTGGCGAGAGTGGCACCCCTCGTTCTGACATGTTTTCGCTGGCGGTAATCACCTACCAGATGCTGACAGGCGCGTTGCCATATGGCACTCAGGTCGCCAGCTGCCGCACCCGCGCGGCGCAAAACAAGCTCAGCTATCGACCAATCCGCGAGCACGACCGCGGCGTACCGGCCTGGATCGATGACGTCCTGCGTAAGGCGCTGCATCCAGACCCGTACAAACGCTATGAGGACATGTCGGAATTTGTCTTCGAGCTGCGCCAGCCAAACCAGTCTTTTCTAAACAAGGCGCGCCCGCCTCTTCTGGAACGCAACCCGGTGCTGTTCTGGAAAGGCGTTTCACTGCTGCTGATGATTGCCGTGATCGTGTTGCTCGTACGCTAAGCATCAATCCGGTCGTTGCGGCGCGTAAACGTTGAGTTCCGGATCGGTAATGCCATCTTTCGAAGGGTCGAGAATCCAGCGCAGTTGCGTTACGAGCTCCTCACAATTTTCGCCGCGCTGCTGCCAATCCTGAAACGCGATACGCGCCGCAGTCAGCGATGACTCAGCGACCTGCTCAGCCTCGGTCGTGGCGTCAACGGGCTGCCACTGATCGAAGACCGATTTGAGCGCGTGCTGCGCCTGCTCGACGCCCAGCTCGCCGTCGGCCCAGCGCGACGTGATGTCCTGTGCTTTCTGCAAGGCGGTTACTGAGGGGTTAGACGAGTCCATCTTGGGGTTACCTCCAGCTAATGCTTGTTTTGCTTGGAGTGCTGCAGCACCTGCAAATTCGCCCCGCCGATCAGCCGAAGCGTTGATGCTGCAGATGTGCCGTCGAATAAAGGGGTGATTGCCAACCTGCCGTTCGGCCCCTTATCGGAACGCGTGCTCAAGATGCGGTGCCAGATCAAAAACGGCTCTGTTTGCTTTGATCCTTCCGCTCTTCCGATGGCGAGGCCTAATCTTGACTTCAAAACAGTCCAGCCAGAACGCCGATGTGGTCATCGTCGGCGCAGGTATTGCCGGACTTTCCTGTGCGGTACGCCTGGCCGATGCTGGCTTGCGTGTCATCGTATTGGAGAGCAGTGACGTTCCGGGCGGTCGCGCGCGCAGCTGGGCAGACCCCACCACGGGTCTCGATGTCGATATCGGCCCCCATGTGCTGCTCAATAAGTACGCGAACATGCAGGCCCTGCTGGAACGCCTGGGCACGGCCCATCAGATCTGCTGGCAAACGGAGGAATTGCTGACAGTGCTCGACCGGGGCAAGCATCTACGATTCAAGGTCGGCGGTCTGCCCGCACCACTGCACTATGCGCGCAATCTGCGGCAAATGCTGCGCAACGTTCCGCTGCGTCATCTGCTCAGCAATGTCCGCTTGGGTTGGCGAACCATGCGCAGCTCGCCGCGCGAGCTGATGATGCTGGACGACCGTAACGGCCGCGACTACCTGCTGAGCAGCGGTGTCAGCCCCGGATTTATCGATTGGTTCTGGGCGTCGGCCTCCATGGCGTTTCTCAACTTGCCCGTCGAACAATGCTCGGCCGCCTCACTGATGCGCCTGCTGGCGCAGGGCCTGGGGCACAACGACCTGGCCTTCGGCTTCCCAAAGGTAGGCCTGAGCGACCTCTATGCCTGGCCGGCGATTCGGTTGCTACAACGCAACGGCTGTCAAATACGCTTCGGCTGCGCCGTTAACGGCCTGGATCGGCTCGGATCGGACGTGCGCGGGGTGACGCTTGCTGATAGTTCCAGTATCGAAGCATCAGCGGTCGTGCTCGCCGTGCCGCCCACCGCAATTGAATCGGTACTGCCTCGCCACCACTTGCTGACTAAGACCGCGGCCCGCTTCGAGCCCAGCCCTTATATCAGTTGCTACCTATGGTTTGATCGCACACTCAGCGACGCTCGCTTCTGGGCGCGCCCATGGTCTCCGGAGTGCTTCAACACGGACTTCTATGACCTGGCGAACATTCGCGACGGCGCGACCGGTCCAGGCTCAATGATTGCCACCAACATCATCTGGAGCCACCGCGCCGCCGAGCTGTCGGACCGGGAAATCATCGACGCAACGCTCGCGGAAATCGCCGACTTCGCTCCAGCAGTACGACAGGCCAACGTGGTAGGCACAGCCGTACACCACATACCGATGTCAGTCCCCTGTGCGGCACCTGGAATCGAAACCAGCCGACCTGCCATACAACAGGAAAAAGGACTGTTCATCGCTGGCGACTGGGCCAATACCGGGCTGCCGTTCTGTATGGAAAGCGCGACACGTGCTGGCGCGCTCGCGGCAGAACAACTGCTGGCAGAGCGCGGCATTACGGCGAAACTGGCGTTGCCAACCCCTGTGCCTGGCGGCCTGACCAAATGGCTCAGGCGCAGCGATAGTCCCGATGGCTTCTAGACGCCAAAACTGGGCCTTGGAGCCCCGCTTTCGCATCGAGCGCACGCGCTTGTGGTCGTATCAGAAAGCACGCTACTTGCCCGGAACCTCTGCATGCACCTGATCAATCTCTTTCTGCCATTGTACGACAACGACCAGCGCGCATTGCCCAAGGCGCTGTTTGCTGAAGTTCGGGACGAACTCGTCAATGAGTTTGGCGGCCTTACCGCCCATAGCCGAGCCCCTGTCGATGGGCTCTGGCAAGAGGATGGCCGCCGTGCCGTGCGCGACGACCTGGTGATCTATGAAGTGATGACGGCCGAGCTTGACCGTGCCTGGTGGAGCGAATTTCGCGCGTCGCTGGAGACCCGCTTTCGCCAGGAGCACATTCTGATACGTGTGCAGGCCGTTGAAGTGCTCTAAGCGGCGACGCCACTCGGGGCGCCAATTCACTTGATGACCACCTAGTAGAAGACATTCATTCCGGGTATTTGCGGCGGGCTTTGCTGTTTCTGGTCCATCGCAACCATGCCGCTGCGCACAGAACCGTGAAATTTTAATGAACCCGCCGGGGTTTCCATTGTCAGTCCAGTCTGCAGGACTACAAGGGCCAGTGGCCCACACAGGGAGAAAGCACCCTCCCGCTTATGATCGGCATTTCCGGAGCGCTGTTGTTCGACCTATCGAAGCATGCAGCTGACGCACTTAGCCAGACCGGAATTCCGCCTATGTTTCGGCCCGTTCACCGGGGCCTTCATCTTTGCCAGCGCGAACATTATTCATGCCCTTATCTCGTCATCTCGTTGCACTCCTATCCCGTATCAACTGGACCGTTGTTCAGCGCCGTGCCTACAAAGCCGGCCTAGTCGGTACGTTGCTGGCAGTCATCGCGCCAGCTCACGCTCAACAGGCGACCAATGATCGCTGGGTCAGCGACACGCTCTCCACCTACGTACGCAGCGGCCCTACTGATGGGTATCGCATCGTTGGCAGCCTCACCTCAGGCCAGAAGGTGGAGCTGCTGGATACCAGCGGTGACTACAGCCAGGTACGCGGCGAGAACGGCGATCGCGTCTGGATTCGCAGCAGCGATCTGCAGGAACTCCCGGGTCAGGCCGAACGTGTGCCGCAGCTCGAGCAGCAGGTTGCCGAGCTCAGCGAAGAACTGAAAACCATCGACGAATCCTGGAAAACCCGCGTTCAGGGCATGCAAGAAACCCTTGATTCGCGCAAGGCGCTCATCGATGAACTGGAGGCACGACGCAAGGCTTTGGATCAAGCGCTGACGGCCACCGAATCCGACCTGCGCGAAGCCGAGGCGCGCCTGGGCGACGAGAACAATCAGGTACTGATGCGCTACATGGTCTATGGCGGCAGCATTGCTGGCGCCGGACTGCTGGTGGGCCTGATACTTCCCGCCATGACCCGCGGTCGCAAGCGTAACGACCGCTGGTTCTGATTAGAGCGAATCGAGCGGAACTCAACTCGGTTCGACGACTCGCTCAGGCTCGGATGGTTGGAATGCCGAAGGGGCAAACTCGGACTGACCAGTGCGTTCCAGAATTTGTTCTGGCGTCATCGGTCTGTCCAGGAGAAAGCCCTGCAGTGTCTCGCAACCGAGCCGGGTGAGAAATGCCTGCTGCTCGGCTGTTTCGACGCCTTCGGCTACCACCTCCAGGCCCAGCGCTTTGGCTAGCGCAATGATGGCCGAAACGATGACCGAGTCTTCATTGCCGACACTCATCTCCTTGACGAAAGCCCGGTCGATTTTCAGCTCGCTGGCCGGCAGACGTTTGAGGTAAAGCAAGCTCGAGTAGCCCGTGCCGAAATCATCTATGGAGGCCTTCACGCCCAGCTGCGTGAGTTTTTCCAGCGTTTCGATTGTGGTCTCCGGGCTGCGCATGGCCACGGTTTCGGTCACTTCAATGGTGAGCATCTCCGGCGCAATGCCGTGTCGCTCGATCGCTTCGATCACCGTGCCGACCAGGTCGGGTTGATCGAACTGAACCGCCGAAAGGTTGACCGCCATCGTCCAATCACCAAAGCCCTGCTTGTGCCACGCCCTGAGCTGCTGGCAAGCCTCATTGAGTACCCATTTACCCATTGGGATGATCAAGCCGGTCTTCTCCGCCATCGGCAGGAAGACATCAGGTGACAGCAGGCCACGCTGCGGATGCTGCCAGCGCAACAAGGCCTCGAAACCTCGCACCGGCCCGGCCGGCGCTTCGAACTTGGGCTGGTAGTGCAGGCGCAACTCGCCGTTGGATTCAGCCAGCCTCAAGTCATGCAACAGCTGCAACTGTTCAACCGCATTGGCATTCATCGAGGCTTCGAAAAAACTGTAACCATTTCGGCCCGCGCTTTTGGTGTGGTACATCGCTGCGTCAGCATGCAACAGCAGATCGCGCTCGGTCTGACCGTCACCTGGGTAGACAGCAATACCAATGCTCAACGAAACGCTGAGGGCATAGCGCGAGAGGACGAACGGCTCGCCGACGGTCTGCACCAGCTCGGCAGCCAGGGTGGCTGCGTCGTTGGGATCGGTGATGGTCGCCAGCAGCACGAACTCGTCTCCTCCCAGTCGCGCCAAGGTGTCCTGGGCACGAATGCGGGCGCGAAGGCGCTCGGTCACGCTGATCAGCAACTGGTCGCCCAGGTGATGACCATAGGCATCGTTCACCGCCTTGAAGCCGTCCAGATCCATGAACATCACCGCGAAGCAGGACCGTTCACGCTGCGCCACCTTGAGAGCCTGGCTCATGCGGTCCTCGAGCAACAATCGGTTCGGCAGTCGGGTCAGGTTGTCGTGAAGCGCCAGCTGCAGCAGCTCGCCATTGGCTTTTTCCAACGAGCTTGCCAACACCGAGGTCCGAGCCTGCAGCCGCGCATCCAGCACCGAAACGATCAGGGTGATTGCCAGCACCGCGAGCGTTACCACAATGACCAGTAGCGCCAGCCAGTTGGTATTTACGCCGTTGGCCGCCCCGCAGAAACTCCCCTCCGGAAAGCCCGCCGCTGCCATGCCGGTGTAGTGCATCCCAACTATTGCCAGGCCCATCACCAGTGCCGCAGCACCGCGCCAGATCCGCACGTGCTGCACATTGGACCGCAGCCGGAAGGCCAACAACAGGGCAGCGCCAGACGCGACTACGGCGACCACCACCGAAGCGATCAGCCACGCAATGTCATAGACGATACCGGGTTGTATGCGCAGCGCCGCCATCCCGCTGTAATGCATCGCTGAGATACCCGCTCCGATCAGCAGCGCACCTTGGACAAGACGATTCCAGGGGAGCTCGCTTTGACAGACCAGCCATAGCGCCAGCGCGGAAGCGCCGATGGAGATCAGTAGCGAGCCCGCCGTTATCAAGGGGTCATAACCCAGCGGAATCGGCAGATCGAAGGCCAGCATGCCGATAAAGTGCATCGACCAGATTCCCAGCCCCATCGAGAACGCACCGCCGAGTAACCACCACCTCGCCGCGCGGCCAGCCGACGTCGCAACACGGCCTGCCATGTCCAACGCTGTGTAGGAGGCCAACATGGCCACAACAAACGAAAAGAAAACGAGAATCTCGTTATAGCTACCGACCAGCATTGGCCTTCCTTCCCAGAAACGAAACGTGATCTTGACTGAAAAACCCAATGAAGGCTAAGTGCCATCTATGAAGCACTGCTAGCGGCAACCAAGCCTGAGCTGTTTGCTCTGGTTCTGTTCGCTGTATCGGTTTCGTCTCGGATGGCTGGAGTAGAGGGCACGGATATCTGCCAAACGGTCTTGGACCTACTCGACCATGGGCCTCGACCAACCGTCACGTTCGCGCCATTAAACTTGACCGAACGACCGAACTTGAGGCGAAATGCGGCCACTTTGTCGTCATGAGGACTGGGCTAAGCGCCGCACCAGCGTGCTACACGGTTCGATCCCGCTATACATCCCGGGTGGGTGTGCTTGGTCACGCCCTCGGCTCGTTCCGCTCTGTATTGCTTTCAAACACTTGTGCCGTCTGGCCGCTGATCGGCCAGGGGCAGTTCTGCCCCACCGGAACGCCTGCCATCAATTCGGATCAAACTCGATACCGCTGCACTTCCTACAAGGACCCGCGCCAATGGCCTCATTGCAACAACGCACCTTCTCCGTAATTGCCAAGAAACAGCACGAGCTGCTCGACAGCTGGACCCGAGAGCTTGAAGCCAGCGGCATGTATCGCAACGTCAAGATCGAAGAGTTTCGCCAGCAGACCGCCGAATTCATCCGTTTGCTGATCGAAGGGGCTGGCCAGGCCGAAACCACCGATCTGCGCGCGGGTAGCTGGGAAGAGATGCGCCTGTTTCTCGAGCAGCTGTCACGCAGCCGCGTGCTGCTGGGATTCGATTCGCAGCAAACGGCTGGCTTCATCTTCTCGTTCAAGCGCCCATTGATGCCGCTGCTGCAGGACGAATACGCCGACGAGCCGGCTTTGCTTGCTGAACAACTCTGGACGCTCTCCGAGCTGATCGACCAACTCGGCTTGCACACCGTGCGCACCTTCCAGAAATCCCGTGAAGCAGTCATCAAGCGTCAGCAGGAGGAGCTGCTCGAGCTGTCCACCCCTGTGGTCAAGCTATGGGACGGCGTCCTCGCGCTGCCGATGATCGGCACCCTCGACTCTCAGCGCACTCAGGTGGTAATGGAGTCGCTGCTGCAACGAATCGTCGATACCGGTTCGGAAATTGCCATCATCGACATCACCGGCGTGCCGACTGTGGACACACTGGTCGCCCAACACTTGCTGAAGACGGTCACGGCCATTCGCCTGATGGGTGCCGATGCAATCATCAGTGGGGTACGGCCACAGATCGCGCAGACCATCGTGCACCTGGGGCTCGATCTTCAGGGCATCGTCACCAAGGCTTCTCTGGCTGATGCGCTGGCGCTTGCGCTGCGTCGCTCCGGGCTGACTGTCAGCAAGGCGGTGTAATGGAGCGCATTCCAATACTACGAATGGGCGAGTTTCTGCTCGTCACCATTCAGGTCGACATGCACGACCAATTGGCACTGACCCTGCAGGACGATCTGGCCGAGCGCATCAGCTCGACGTCTGCCAAAGCGGTGCTGATCGACATCTCCGCGCTGGACATGGTCGATTCGTTCATTGGCCGCATGATCAGCTCGATCTCAGGGCTATCCCGCATCATGGACGCCGAAACGGTCGTGGTTGGCATGCAGCCCGCAGTGGCAATCACGCTGGTCGAATTGGGGCTGACGCTGCAAGGCGTGAGCACTGCGCTCAACGTCGAAAGAGGCATGCAGCTGCTGCATAAACGGATGGCCGCTAAATGACCGTTCGCACCAGCGGCAGCACCCCGGTACGAATCGAACAGGACGTGGTCATGGCGCGCCAGGCGGTTCGCAAACTGGCGCAAGACTGTGGCATGCGCTTGATCGACCAGACCAAGCTCGTCACCGCGGTCAGCGAATTGGCCCGTAACACCGTCGTCTACGGCGGCGGTGGCGATATGGACTGGGAGGTACTGGATGAAGGCCCGCGGACCGGCATTCGCCTGACCTTTCGTGACGAGGGACCAGGCATCGCTGACATCAAACTGGCGCTAACCGATGGCTGGACCTCTGGCGGCGGCCTCGGGCTCGGGCTGACCGGCGCCAGGCGTCTGGTGGACGACTTCGAACTCGACAGTACACCGGGCATCGGCACACGCATCAGCATTACCAAATGGTCATGAACATCCAGGGGTCCGTCACCACCGTTCTGCCGATTGAAGACGAAAGCCAGATCGGCCATGCGCGGCGCGTCGCACAATCACTGGCCGTCGAGCTTGCGTTCGACAAGACCGATGCCGGTCGCGTCGCACTGGTTGCAACGGAGCTGGCGACCAACCTGCTCAAACATGCGCACCATGGCGCTTTGCATCTGCGCAAGTTACCGGCGCTGAGCGGTCAAGGAATCGAGCTGATCGCCATAGACCGTGGCCCAGGATTCAACCCCAACGAATGCCTGGCCGATGGGTTCTCCACCGGTGGCACTCAGGGGACAGGGCTCGGTGCGTTGACGCGGCAGACACAGCTGTTCGATATTTATTCCGACAGCAGAGGCTCGGTAGTGCTGGCGCAGCTGTACCCTCGTCGCGTTTCGGCGCTGCCACTTCGGTTCGGGGTCAGTCAGCATTCGCTAAAGGACGACCCGGCCTGCGGTGACGTCTGGCACCTGGCTATAGATGGCTCAAAGCTTAGTGCGCTGGTCATCGACGGCATCGGACATGGTGAAGATGCTGAGGAGGCCGGTCTGGCCGGTGCTGCCGCTTTTGCCGAGACCCCGTTTGCCGACCCAGCGATCAGCATGCTCGACCTGCACCAGGCGATGATCGGCACACGCGGTGGCGCAGCAGCCATCTCGTTGTTCGACGCTGGCAAGGTGCGTTTCGCCGGAATTGGCAACATCGGGGCTTGCCTGCTGACATCCGAAAAGAGTCGCGGCATGGCGTCTCATCCTGGCATCGTTGGTTCTCAATTTCGCAAGGCCGTTGCGTTCGACTACCCCATCGACTCGCGGCAGCTTCTGGTCATGTTTAGCGATGGGCTACAGTCGCGTTGGGACCTGCGCGACTACCCTGGTCTGGTGCATCGTCACCCGGCCATTATCGCTGCGCTGTTACACCGCGACTTCTGCCGTGGCCGCGACGACGTGACCGTCATGGTGATTGCGCTGGAGGCAATCGTTGACTGACTCGAACACGAACGATCTTATTGACCAGCTGCGCAACGAGAACGACCTCTTACGCGCCGAACTCGAAGAAACCAACCAGGGCGTCCTCGCGCTTTATGCCGAACTCGACACCCAGGCCGAGCAGTTGCGTCAGGCCTCAGATCTGAAAAGTCGCTTTTTGTCGTACATGAGCCACGAGTTCCGTACGCCGCTGGGCTCCATTCGCAGTATTACCCGTCTGCTCAGCGATGAGCTTGACGGTCCGCTCAGCCCGGAACAGCACAAACAGGTGCTGTTCATCAGTGGCGCAGCCGGCGAGCTCAGCGACATGGTCGATGATCTGCTCGATCTGGCCAAGATCGAAGCAGGTCGCATCACCATTTCCCCGGCCTGGTTCGACATGTTGGACCTGTTCGCTGCGTTGCGCGGGATGTTTCGCCCGATCGTCGACGCCAACGCGGTGGACCTGATCTTCGAAGAGCCGCAACACATGCCACGGCTCTATACGGACGACAAGAAGCTCGCGCAGATCCTGCGCAATTTCATTTCCAATGCGCTCAAGTTCACCCAGAACGGCGAGGTGCGTATTTCCGCCTGTGCCGAAGGCGACGGCGAGGTTCGCTTCGCCGTGACGGACACAGGCATCGGTATTCCGGAAGACATGCACGTCAATCTGTTCGAAGACTTCGTCCAGATCGATACCCCGTTGCAGAAGCGCCTTCGTGGCACCGGCCTGGGGCTGTCGCTGTGCAAACGCTTCGCCGAGCTGCTGGGTGGCCGCGTTGGTGTCGACAGCAAGCCGGGGGTGGGATCGACATTCTACGTAGTCATTCCCGTCGCGATTTCCACGGAGCGCCCAGATGGAGCATAAAAGCCGGCTGCTGATCGTCGACGACAATGCTGCGACCCGCTATGCAATACGCCGGGTGCTGGAGCGCCACGGTTACGCCGCGCTCGAAGCCGGAACGGGCACCGAAGGACTGGGCCTGATCGCCTCCGGGGAAATAGACGCGCTGATCCTCGACGTGAATCTCCCCGACATGAGCGGCTTCGATATCGTGCGCCAGCTGCGAACCGATGACCGCACGCGTCTGCTTCCGGTGATTCACGTTTCCGCAGCATCGATCCAGACCGGCGACATCATTACCGGCCTGGATGCAGGAGCCGACGCCTATCTCATCCATCCGGTCGACCCGGACGTGCTCCTGGCTACCCTGCGTACGCTGTTGCGTGTGCGAGATACCGAGCATGCGCTACGTGAAAGCGAGGCGCGGTTTCGTGAGATTTTCTCCCAGGTGTCGGCGCCAATTGCGGTTATCGACCCACAGTTGCGGATCCATGAAAGCAACCGTGCGCTTTCCCTGTTGCTCCGCGATCAACCGGAACCAACCGCATTGACTGCGAGCCTTGCCGAGGGGCAAGACGCCAAGTTGCAGACGCTGCGGGACAGTCTGGCGAGTGGCTCCCGCTGGCATGACACCTTGATCATGCATGTGGCGGGCGAGCATCGCGAAACCAAGTGGCAGGTTTCACCCTACAGATCGTCTGAACTCGGCCTGGTGGTCATCGAAGACATTACCGAACAGCGTCAACGCGAGCGATCGCAACGGCAGCAACTCGACAACGCCAACAACGAGCTTGCTCGCGAAGTCGCCGAGCGCGTCCGCACCGAAGGGCAGCTGATGCAGGCGCAGAAGATGGACGCGCTGGGCAAACTGACCGGTGGCATCGCGCACGACTTCAACAACCTGCTGACCGGTATCATTACTGGCATCGAACTGCTCAAGAAGCGCCTGCAAGAAGGCCGCACCGATGCCGTCCTGCGTTTTGCCGATACAGCGCTCAACTCGGCTCGCAGTGCCGCGTCGATGACCAACCGTCTATTGGCCTTCGCCCGGCAGCAACCGCTGGATGCGCGTCCGGCAAACCTCAACGACCAGATCCGCTCGCTCGAAGAGCTGCTGCAGCGAACCATCGGCGAGCACATATCGCTGAATCTGGAGCTGTCTGAGCAAAGCGCGGTGGCCCAGGTCGATGCGAATCAGCTTGAAAGCGCCATCCTCAATCTGGTCATCAATGCGCGCGATGCCCTGCCCCGTGGCGGCAATATCACCATCCGCACAGCTGCCTTACGGTCTGAGCATGATCCAGACCTGGCTGACGGAAACTATGTCGTGCTGACCGTGAAGGATGATGGTACCGGCATCGCACCGGATATCCTTGGCAAGGTCTTCGACCCCTTCTTCACCACGAAACCGCTTGGCCAAGGTACCGGCCTGGGTTTGTCATCGATTTATGGATTCGCCCGGCAATCCGGCGGCGAAGCCAGGCTGAGCAGCGTTGTCGGTGAGGGCACCGAAGTCTCGCTGGTGCTTCCAGCAGCCGCCGTTACCACCCAAACGGTCATCGCCTCGGGCAATGACCTGCCGCAGGGCAACGGGGAGCATGTTCTCATCGTCGAGGACATGCCGGCCGTCCGTATGCTGGTCGCTGAGATGCTGAGCGAGGCTGGCTATCGATGCAGTGAAGCCGGTGACGTCGCTACCGCATTGTCAGTGCTGCAGGACGACCCCAGCGTCAATTTGCTGTTGACCGACGTGGGGCTTCCTCAGCTTTCCGGACGGGAGCTGGCTGACGCAGCGCGAGCGCATCGCCCTGCTCTACCCGTGTTGTTCATGACGGGTTACGCGGAAAACGCGGTCCGCCGCGATCGCTTTCTCGCCGCCGGAATGGATATGGTGGTCAAGCCGTTCCAGATTGGCGAGCTGCTCGGTAAAGTGCGGCAGATGCTCGATCAGACAGCGACGTCTGCTGCTGGCTGATCGGGCCGCAACGCCGGCAGCGCGCGTCAGTGCTTTGTTTCATGCTTGTCGGTCGCGATCAGGTCTTCCCAGTCGCCGAACTTGTACCAATCGTCCCCCATCATTTCAGCTGGATGCTGGGTTCGGCCTGCACCGTTGCCGCAGGCCAGCGAGTCGGCGGGGCAATAGCGATCGCACCCCCAGCAGATGCGCTCGGGGTGCGGCGGGTTCAGCGGAAATTTCTTGGCCATCGCAGGCCTCGGTCGTCGCATGGAAATGAGCGGTCAGGCTAACCAGCTCAGCCTTTGACGGACTTGATCCGGCTCAAGAGCCCTCTGATCTCAGACTTTGACCTCGGTCAGTTCCATCACGTGGGTGATCGCGCCCATCTTGGCGTCCCAGACATAGCGAAAATGCGCACCTTGTACAGGGAGCGAAACCGCCTGCGGACGAAAGGCTGCGACACACTCATGCCCTTCCAGCCTCACGCTTCGATAGAGCAGCCCCCAGGTCTTGCCGTCGCGATGCTCACGTGCGAAAGCCTGACTGGCAACGTAAGTGGTCAGGTCCGGTTGATGGAGTTCAGGATGGTCGCGTACGTCTAACACCGGCTTGATCACCTTGTTGACGTAGGCGCGCATGGTGATTTCGACGTTGGCTTCACGGGTCGCGGCGAGGAAGCGCTCCTGGTGAAATTTGGTTTCGGCAATCGCGGCATCGACCGAACTGGCGCAGTAATAGACACCATAGGTGCCGTCACTAAACCGACTTGGATTGCCGATATGGGTGAACGCGGCCATCACTGCCGTCGAGCCCGGCCCGCTGACCCGGTCGCCCGGTGCCACGCGCTGCAGCATTCCCGCCTCTTCACGAAGCCGGTCGTTGGTCATCGCCTCGATGGCAAACGCCATGTCCAGGTCATCGGGATCGAGCGTGTCTTCAAACACGCCGAGCGGGGGAAACGAACTGTTGACCAGCCGATAAGCCTTTCGCCAGGCCGGCAATACCGATGGCGGCGGCATCAGCCCCGAACCCCGTCCAGATAACGGCGCACGTCCGCCAGATCGACAACCTGACCACCCAACATGTAGTCCAGTGCGCTTTTGCCATTGAACGGTGCAGCATCGTTGGCTTTGTGCACCCACTCATAGGCGCGCTCGCTCTTGTTGCTGAAGATGATCCGCAGCGCCTTGTGAATCCCCATCAGATAGGAAATGCGCTCCAGCGTGTCACGTGGCAAACGCACTTCCGGCAGTTTCTTGTATTTGAAGTAAGTGGTATTACCGACCGACCCCAGGAGCACCCGCTGTTGTTCGGCGCTGCACTTCCACAATCCCATCAGATTGAAGAAGAACGTCAGCGCCACTCGGCCCGCGTCGGGCGAGGTAATGTCGGGCTTGCTGACCGCCTGTTCGAGCTTCATGTGGACTCCGCCTGGTGAGTTGAAACTAGCTATAGGCTACTACGCATACGAATAACTTCAAGTTTTAAATACGCTTATGTATAACTTTCCTTTGGGCACATATGTTCCCGTGGGTGGTATCAATAGCCTGACTGTCATGAACTGGCCTTGTATCGGCAACGCTGGTCGCGGCGCTGAGTCAGATCATCAGTGAAGATTCGAAAGCTATTGGTGGAAACCAGATGGTGAACAGCCGTGCCTTGCCTGCCGATGCGCCTGACGCCGCCGTGCCCGGCCTGGTCCTGTTGTGCAAGCGACCAGCCCTCGGTCACGCCAAGCAGCGATTGGCAGCGACGCTGGGTAAGGAGCGTGCGCTAATATTGGCGAACGCGTTACTCGAGTGCGCTTTGGAGGACCTGTGCCAGTGGCCCGGCGCAAGCGTTATCGCGCCTGACAACTCTGTGCACCTGGAATGGGCGCGCTCACTGGCCCCAGGCGCCCACTGCTTAGCGCAAGCGGAAGGCAACCTGGGCCAGCGTCTAAACGCGCTGGACATCAACCTACGCAATCAAGGCATGCGTCAGCTGATGTTCATTGGCAGCGATTGCCCTGCTCTGACGCCGGGCGACTACCGCAACGTCAAAAGCCTCCTTCAGGACTTCGACACCGTTCTGCTCAATGCACGTGATGGCGGCGTCGTGCTGATGGCCTCGAATCAGCCCTGGCCCGACCTTACTTCACTTCCCTGGAGCACTGGTGATCTGGGGGCTGCACTAGCACAGCTGTGTCGACTGGCGGGGCAGCGGGTTGCCGTTGCTGGCGAGTCCTTTGATATCGACATCGCGGCCGATCTGCCATTGCTTCAAGAAGCCTTGACGAACGATCCCCGCCCCGCGCGACGCCGCCTGCTGGATCACTTACAGATTCAGAGCAATGCGTAACCACCGATCAATCAGCGTAATCATCCCCTGTTGGCGGGATGAGCGCGCATTGGCGCGACTGTTGGACCGTCTGGTCTGCGTATTCATTACCGCGGCTGTTCCTGGTGAAATAATCGTCGTGGACGGGGCCAATAGCGAAACCTGCAAGCAGCTGTGCGAGCGTTTCGCCGCCCACTGGCTGCCGTCCGAGCCCTGTCGCGGTAAGCAGTTAAGGCTCGGCGCCAGCCATGCCCGCTACCCGCTGTTGTGGTTCCTTCACGCTGACGCCGAACTAGCAGGCGAGCCGCTGGGCGCGATGCTGGCCGCCACAGGCAACGGAGCTGTGGGCGGCTACTTTCGGTTCCGCTTCGCTGGTGCACCCAGCTGGCAGGGCTCCGTGCTCGAACGCTTGATCAACTGGCGCTGCCGCCTCGGCGTGCCGTATGGCGACCAAGGACTGTTCGTCGACGCCGCGCAGTATCAGATCTGCGGTCAGCACAGCCCTTGGCAGCTGTTTGAGGAAGTGGAGCTGGTGAAAAAGCTCCGTCGACAGGGTAGATTCGTACGCTTGGATGACGGTGTTCGAGTCGACCCTCGTCGCTGGCAACGCGACGGCTGGTGGCAGCGTTCTCTACGCAACCGCATCCTGGCGCTGAAGTTCGCCTGCGGCGTTCCGGCTGACCGCCTCGCTCGACAATACAACGCACGCAAGCACGGCTGAGCTGCCGAATTGGCCGACTGCTGAACTCTGACCGCTCGACTGTCTCTACAGTTTCTATCCCCCGCACCGAAGCGGGCATTCCGGAGAGAAACTGTTTGCTTGATCTAGACGCAATGGATCTGCCGACAAGCGTGGGCCTCCTGATCGCCTGCGCGGTGGTGATTGGCGTCGTAGGGACCCGTCTGACCAAGGTCGTCGATGAACTTGCTGATCGAACAGGCATGGGCGAAGCGATGGCGGGCGCGATTCTGCTGGGAATGGCGACGTCGCTGTCTGGCATCGTCCTGTCGATTACCGCAGCCTGGCAGGGACAACCGGAACTGGCGATGAGCAACGCCCTCGGTGGCATCGCGGTGCAGACGCTGTTTCTTACGGTTGCCGACCTTGCGTTGCGACGGGTCAATCTTGAGCACGCGGCCGCTTCGATGGGAAATCTCATGCAAGGCACTTTGGTCTTGTGCCTGCTATCACTGATTCTCGTTGGCGCCTTCTCACCAGATGTAGCCGTCTGGAGCATTCATCCAGTTACCCCGCTGCTGCTGATCGGCTATCTCTACGGTTTACGCGTGATAGCCAAAGGTCAACGTGAAGCCATGTGGCTTCCGGCCCGAACGCGGGAAACCCGTGAAGACACACCGGATGAGGGACCATCGGAACACTCGCTGGCTTCGCTTTGGATCCGATTCGTGATCATGGCCGGGATACTCGGCATCAGCGGCTGGCTGCTGGAAGCCTCGGCAAGCGGAATAGCAGCCCGCACATGGCTCAGCGAAGCGGCTGTAGGGGTCCTGATGACCGCTGTGGTGACCTCCCTGCCGGAGCTGGTTACCTCGGTTGCCGCGGTCAAGCGAGGCGCTTTGACCCTGGCCGTGGGCGGGATCATCGGAGGTAATGCGTTCGACACCCTGTTCGTCGCGGCTTCGGATGTCGCCTATCGAGACGGCTCGATCTACCACCATATATCGAGCAGCGTTCTGCTTTGGGTGGCGCTGTCGATCCTCATGACAGCTGTGCTGCTGATGGGCCTGTTACGCCGAGAGAAACACGGCCTTGGCAAGATCGGCTTCGAGAGCGTGACGCTGATCGTGCTCTATTTCTCCGGGGTCGCGATGGTGCTCGCGAAAAGCCAGCTCGGCTGACTAAACCTCAAAACAGCCCCAGCTGTTCATCGATCAAAGCGGAAAAACAGTCGTTCACGAATGGCAGGATGGCGTCGGCAATCGGTTTCAGCTGCCGAGAGACGTAGTGGTCGTAATCAATGGCTGCACGGCGGACCTCCAAAGGCTCCGGTCCGGCGACTGTGATCACGTAGCTGATCCAGCCACCATTCTGGTATTGCCGCTGACGCCCCTGCTGCAGGTTATATTCGTCGGCGATCCGCGCAGCACGTACATGCGGGGGTACGTTGCGTTCGTAGTCGTCCAAACGACGACGCAAGCGCTTGCGAAAGATCAGCAGCTCATCAAGCTCACCGCCCAGCGTGCGTTGAACATAGCTGCGCACGTAGTCCTGATAGGGTTCGCGGTTGAAGATGCGCCGGTACAGCTCCTGCTGAAATTGCTGCGCCAGCGGTGACCAGTCGGTTCGCACCGTTTCCAATCCTTTGAAAACCAGCCCATCACTGCCGTCGGGCCGCGTGACCAGCCCAGCGTAGCGTTTCTTGCTGCCCTCTTCCGCGCCACGGATAGTCGGCATCAGGAAGCGTCTGAAATGGTTTTCAAATTGCAGTTCCAGCGCGCTTTGCAGCCCGTATTCCTCCAGCAGATGCTCGCGCCACCACTGGTTGATCTGCTGAACCAGGCGTTGGCCGATACGCGCCGCGTCCTCATCGTTGTGAGCGCACTTGAGCCAGACGAAGGTCGAATCGGTGTCGCCGTAGATCACGCTGTAGCCCTCGGCTTCGATCAGCTCGCGGGTGCGCCGCATGATCTCATGGCCACGCAAGGTGATGGACGATGCCAGGCGCGGGTCGAAAAACCGACAACCACTGGAGCCGAGCACCCCATAGAACGCGTTCATGATGATTTTCAGTGCTTGGGACAGCGGCTTGTTGTCTTCCCGCTTGGCCGCCTCACGACCTTCCCAGACGCGCTCGACTATCGCCGGCAGGCAATGCCGCGTTCGCGAGAAGCGTGCGCCGCGAAAACCCGGAACCGATTCGCTGTCATCGGGCTGGCGCATGCCTTCGACCAGCCCCACCGGGTCGATGAGAAAGGTCCGGATGATCGACGGGTAAAGGCTTTTGTAATCCAGCACCAGCACTGATTCGTACAGGCCCGGCTGCGAATTCATCACGAAGCCGCCAGGGCTAGCCTCGGGTGGCCGCTCGCCGAGGTTCGGTGCAACGAAGCCCTGGCGGTGCATCAATGGAATATAGAGATGTTCGAACGCAGCCACCGAACCACCCATACGGTCCACAGGCAGACCAGTGACCGTGGCGCGCTCGAGCAGGAAGGTCAGCAGTTCGGTCTTGTGGAAGATTCGGGTAACCAGCTCGCAGTCTTTGAGGTTGTAGCGCGCCAAGGCCGGCTTGTCCTCGGCGAACATGCGGTTGATTTCGTCCATGCGGTGGTAAGGCGTGTCGATGGCCTTACCTTCACCGAGCAGCGTTTGAGCCACGTTTTCCAAGCTGAACGAGTTGAAGCTCCAGGTAGCCGAGCGCAGCGCCTCGATACCATCGATTATCAAGCGCCCCGCTGCCGCAGCGAAAAAATGGTTGCCTCGACCGCCATGCTCGCGCCACGCCATTTCCTCCCCGCCACGGCCCAGGCGTAGCGGGACCTGATAACGCTGGGCCTGTTCGCGCAGCACACGCAAGTCGAACTGAACCAGATTCCAGCCAATGATGGCGTCCGGGTCGTGCAGCGCCATCCATTCATTGAGCCGTTCGACCAGTTGCCGACGGCTATCGCAGTATTCGAGCTGAAAATCCACCGTGCCTGCATCGCCGTTGGCTGGGCCGAGCATGTAGACCTGCCGCTGACCGCACCCCTCCACCGCGATGGAGTACAGCTCACCACGCATGGTGGTTTCGATGTCCAGGGAGGCCAGTCTGAGCCGTGGTCGATAATCGGGTGACGGTTTGATCTGCGCATTGAGGAGCACACCGTCAGCGTCCGGCTCACCCACGAAGCTGACCGGAGCGGTGATGAATCGCTCCATCAGATAACGCTCCGGTGGGCGGATGTCTCCCTCATAGACGTCGAGCCCCGCCCCCCCCAGTCGCTTGTCCAGCGTCACCAGCTGACGGTGTTGCTTGCAATACAGGCCCACCACCGGCCTGTGTCGAAAATCGGTAAGCCCCAGCGGCCGCAGCTCTACGTCGAGCTCACCCTTGAGCAGCATTTCCGCTTTACGCTGTTGCGCCACCGGGACGAACGCAACCGACGGCTGATACGGGACACGAAGTCGGCGCGGCCCGGCGTCGGTCGCCACCCAGAACTCCACTTCTGTGCCAGCTGCCGTGTCGCGCCAATGCCGGGTCAGGACGAAGCCCTGCTGTAAATCCACCGCGTTTCCCGTCCGAGCCTGTTTGAACGCCCATTCTACCGCGGTGCTGAAGCGCCGGGTCGGGCAAGAGACTTATCAAGTCATCATACGACACCTTTGAATCCATGACGCTCAAGAGCCTCATACAGCGACTTTTCTGCGTTGACAGGCTCGATATCGCTGCAATACTCGACCAGGTCATACGACGACTATACGAATAACAACAATGGAAACTTCACATGACCACACGCATCACCGATTCACGAGTCGACGAGACACTCGACTCCCGTCGGAGCTTCCTGAAACATTCACTGATGGTCACGGCCGGCGTTGCCTCGGTTGGCAGCCTCGGTCTGACACGCCTGGTGGCTGCCGAGCCGCTGACCCAGCGCTACCCGGACGAACTGGTGGAGATACTCGATGAAAGCTTTGCCAAGTATCGGTTGTTCAATGCCAGCGTCGAGCGGCTGGCCAGCGGCATGCGCTGGGCAGAGGGGCCGGTATGGATTGGCGATGGCCGCTACCTGCTGGTCAGCGATATTCCTGAAAACCGAATCATGCGCTGGGATGAGATAACCGGTTCGTTCGACGTCTACCGCCAGCCGTCCAATCACTCCAACGGGCTGGCGCGAGATCTTCAAGGCAGACTGCTGACATGCGAAGGCTCGACTACTAACGGCCAAGGCCGGCGTGTAACACGCACCGAAACCGATGGCAGCATCACTGTGCTGGCCGAGGAATTCGAAGGCAAGCGCTTCAATTCGCCGAATGATCTGGCAGTTCACATGGACGGCTCGATCTGGTTCACCGACCCGCCCTTCCAGACCAGCAATTTCTACGAAGGGCACAAGATCGAAACCGAGCTGCCAGACGCCGTCTACCGCATCGATGGGGAAACCGGCACCGTAACGCGCGTAGTCGACCAAATCTCCGGTCCCAACGGGCTCTGCTTCTCGCCGGATCAAAAGACCTTGTACGTCGTCGAAGGCCGTGCAAAGCCGAACCGCCTGGTCTGGGCCTACCCGGTCAATGACGACGGCACCTTGGGCGAGCGTCGCAAGCACATCGAAGCATCGGCCTATGGCGCGCTGGATGGAATCAAGTGCGACGAAGACGGCAACCTGTGGTGTGGCTGGGGCAGTTCGGGCGCACCGGAAGCAGTGACGGCCGATCTCGATGGCGTGATGATATTCAACCCGCAGGGCAAGGCCATTGGCAAGATTCGGCTACCGGAACGCTGCGCCAACCTGTGCTTCGGCGGGGCTAAGGGCAACCGCCTGTTCATGGCCAGCAGCCATTCGCTCTATGCCCTGTACGTCAACACGCGTGACGCGACCTTCGGTAAATCCGCCACCTGAACGGTGGCGCGCCTCATCAGACTCCGCGTTGTATATAGCGTTTGCTCGCGATCGGATACGCACCGGCTAGAGGTGATCGCGAGCAAGCTCGCGCCTACAGAGCGGAAGCGCATCAGAATGCGCGAGCAGGTCAGGCGACGGAGGACTCTTCACCCTGGTGAATGACCCGCGCAGCGCGCAGCATGCATTTGGCCATTTCCGGTGGGGAGAACTTTGTCAGGATGTCGTTGGCGCCGGCGGCCTTGGCCTTGTCGGTGCTAATGGTGCTGTCCAGCGAAGTATGCAGCAGCACATAGAGCGATGCGTAATCGGGGTGTTTGCGTAATGCCTGAGTGAACGAATAGCCATCCATTTCCGGCATCTCGATATCCGAGACCACCATGTTGATCGCATCGTAGCTGCCCTTGAGGCTGTCCAGTTTCTCGAATGCCTCTCGGGCGCTGCGCACCGCATGGCAGGTGACGCCCATTTTGCTCAGCGCCGAGACGGACATGTGGATGGCAACCTGGCTGTCATCGACGACCAGCGCACGGGTTTCGGTCAGCAGCTGGGCATCCTGATCATCCAGATCGGAGAGATCGGCCTCGACCGGTATCGGCGAGATGTTATGGATGACCTTTTCCACATCGAGGATCTGAATCAATTCCCCATCCACATCCGCCGTGCCCGTGATGAACGAGCTTGAGCGTGCGCCGTAGGGCGGCGGCAGAATCTTTGATGACTGGATATGTACGATCCTCACCACCGATTGCACGTGCAGCCCCTGCTTGGAGCGGCTGATTTCGGTGACGATCAGACAACCGCCCTTGGGGTCCTGCAACGGCGCCATGCCGATGGCCAGGCTCAAATCAATCACCGACAACGGCTGACCGCGAAGCGTGGCGACACCACGTACATGCGGGTGCGATTCAGGCAGGCGCGTCAGCGAGGGCGTCGGAATGATTTCGCTGACCTTCAACAGGTTGATCGCCATCTGCTTGCCGCTGCGAAGCGTGAACAGCAGAAGCGATAAGGAGTCGGTGGCGGATACGTTGTTCATGGGTCGTCCTGATGAGAAAGCCGGTCTCGAGCGGAGATATCACCTCGCTACCGGCTTGTCGGCAAGAGACGAAAAATCTTCAGTCGCCCGCTGCGCAAGCCGACGAGATGTCCGCATAGCACTGATCAGACGCGCTCGAATACCGCCGCGATACCCTGTCCGCCGCCAATGCACATGGTGACCAGCGCGTAGCGACCCTGGATGCGCTGCAGCTCATGCACCGCTTTGACGGAGATGATCGCGCCGGTCGCACCCACCGGATGCCCAAGCGATATGCCAGAGCCATTCGGATTGACCTTCGCCGGGTCCATGCCCAACTCTTTCATCACGGCGCAGGCCTGGGCAGCAAAGGCCTCGTTGGCCTCGATCAGGTCCATATCCTCCAGACTGAGCCCCGTGCGCTCCAGCACCATGCGCACCGCAGGCACAGGCCCTATTCCCATGTACGCCGGGTCTACACCCGCATGGGCATACCCGACCAACCGAGCCATGGGCTTGAGTCCCAACGCTTGGGCTCGACCAGCCTCTGCAAGTACCAGCGCAGCGGCACCATCGTTCAGACCGGAGGCGTTACCGGCTGTCACGGTGCCGTTCTCCTTGCGGAAGACTGGTTTCAACGCGGCGAGTCGCTCAGCGGTCAGGTCTGAGCGAAGGTGCTCGTCGGTATCGAATAGAACGCTCCCCTTGCGAGTCGTGACGGCCACCGGGACGATCTGACCGCGGAAACGACCGTCCTCCACCGCTCGCGCCGCGCGTTGCTGGCTTTCCAGCGCCAGCTCATCTTGCTGCTTACGGCTGATGCCGTAGCGCTCGGCCACGTTTTCGGCCGTCACGCCCATATGGAATTTGCCCCAAGGGTCATGCAAGAGCGTGTTCATATAGTCGATCGCCTGACCGTCCCCCAACCGTGCGCCCCACCGCATGTTCGGCAGGATGAACGGCCCGCGGCTCATGCTTTCAGCGCCGCCAGCGATCGCCACATCGGTATCGCCCAGCAGAATCGCCTGCGCCGCTGAAATGACGGCCTGCAGGCCAGAGCCGCACAAGCGATTGACATTGAATGCGGGCGTCTTCAACGGGATGCCGGCGTCGACCGCAGCGACGCGCGCCAGGTAGCCATCCCGTGGTTCGGTGGGTATGACATTGCCCATGACGACGTGGCCGACCGCATCGGGCGGCGTACCAGAGCGCTCCAGTGCGCCGCGACAGGCAGTAGTGGCGAGAGAAATCAGGTCGACATCCTTCAGCCCGCCGCCAAAAGAGCCAATCGCCGTGCGCACCGCGCCGACTATTACAATGTCGCGTTGAGCCATGAGCTTTGATCCGTTTGGCAAGCCAGGACCCGATCCTAGCCGGATCAACCAGGAGAGCAATACGCAGCAGTCCAGAAATACTCTGCGTATTTGCAGAACCTGACGGTCTATTTCTGTCTGGCGCGGCACTGCTCTTGTCATGGCGGCAGGCGCACCTTGGGTGTCCCTGCAGTCAAGGCGTCCGCACCCGTTAACAGGGGATGGCACGCCCTGCTGAGTGATGCGCCCGTCGCGCGCTTCGGTCCTGACGGAACGATGCATGCCAAGACCCGGCCCAAGCTAGACAACACAGCGGAGGCCCAGCGATGACCAAGGCAGTCAAACCGGACGCCGAACAACCGTATTTCGATACGCCAGCGCACATCCCCGACGGCAGCGATCACCAAATTCCGCATAGCCACCGACTGGCCTACCGAGACCATGACGTGATCGTGCACCTAACCGGCTATGAATACGAAACCTTTGGCGAAACGCTCTGGGCCGTTGGCGCGGAAGTGGTCAAGGGTTTCGAGATCATCGTCCCGGTGAGCGTGGACCACACGCAACACTACCGCAGCTACGAAGAAGCCCTGGCGCGCGGAACAGAGCTGGGCAAACGCTTGGTCGATGCGCTCTAGCCAGCCGACCAAACGGCTTCATAACGTCCACTCTACCGGCAGCTTGATACTGCCCGAACAAACCGGAGGGTTTATCGATGAACGACACCAACGCCAACGTGCGCCATGACGAAACCGAGCAACGTTACGTACTCGAGGTCGGGGGCGAACAGCTGGGTATGGCCGGCTATCAGGATGACGGGCAACGTAGGATCTTTACCCACACCGAGGTTGACCCGAGCCTTGAGGGTAAGGGAATGGGTAGCAAGCTGGTCCGCGAAGCACTGGAAGATACGCGTCAAAGCGGCAAGCGCATCGTGCCGGTCTGCGAGTTCGTGGCTGCGTATGTGAACAAGCATCACGACTGGGACGACATCATCGACGCCCAATAACATAGCGGGGGGCAGGCACGGCCCGCGCGGGGCGCTACCATGCGCCCCCCTTTGGCTGAAGCACCGCGTATGAGCTGTACCGACCGCACGATAGATCACCTCCGCCGACGCATCCCGGGCTTTGCCTGTGAGCCAGGCTGCCATGACTGCTGCGGCCCTGTTACCGCCTCATCGGAGGAAATGGCCCGGCTGCCTCATAAAAGCGCTGCGGAACATGGCGCCGCACTGGAACAGTGGAACTGTGTGCATTTGGGCCCCGACGGCTGCGAGGTCTATGACGAACGCCCGCTGATCTGTCGGTTGTTCGGTACAACGCCCAGCCTGCCTTGTCCACGGGGTCGCGGCCCGGAATCGCCCACCTCGCCCCAAGTGGAAAAACAAGTGCACCAACTCATTGCCAGTACCCGCCAGGTACTGGTCTAGCCCACATGATCGAGAGAGACGATGAGCGACGAATTACAGATCGAAGACATCCAGCTCGGCGACGGAAAGGCCGTCGTCAAAGGCGCGTTGATTACCACCCACTATCACGGTCAGCTTGATGACGGCACTACCTTCGACTCTTCCTATGACCGGGGCAAACCCTTCCAGTGCGTGATCGGAACGGGTCGGGTAATCAAGGGCTGGGATATCGGCCTGATGGGCATGAAAGTCGGCGGTAAACGAAAGCTCTTTGTGCCCGCCCATCTCGCCTATGGCGATCGTCAGATCGGTGAACACATCAAACCGAACTCGAATCTGATGTTCGAAATCGAGCTGCTCGAAGTGCTTACCCGCGACGATTGAACGTGAAGCCTCGCACAAACAGCAGGGACACGCCCAACTTTGCCGGCTCGCTGCAATCAAAGCGTTTGCAGACACCGGTTTTCAACGTGTTTCGCTAACCAGCCGATTCCTCTGCAGCGTAGACTGCAGGCAACAGGCCAGTATTTCTTTCTCCTTTCGAATCTAAAACGAACCCGTCGATGACAGCAGAAGTTCCCACGGCGCCCGCTGCCGTTCGCCAAGCCGCCTTTCCCATCGAAGGCGGCAAGCTGGGCGAACTCATCCGCGCTCACGACTGGTCTCGCACAGAACTCGGCCCTCCGGAACAATGGCCGCAAAGCCTGAAAACCATCACTTCGATGTTGTTGTCATCGCCCGTCCCCATCGTCCTGCTATGGGGAACCAAGGGCATCATGCTCTACAACGATGCGTATTCGGTGTTCGCTGCAGGTAGACACCCCAAGCTCCTCGGCTCGGAAGTGAGGGCGGGCTGGCCAGAGGTGGCAGAGTTCAATGACCGCGTCATGAGGGTCTGCCTGGCGGGCGGGACCCTCGCCTACCGGGACCAGGAGCTGACCTTGCTCCGCAATGGCCAGCCTGAACAGGTCTGGATGAACCTGGACTACTCACCGGTGCTGGACGAGTCGGGGCAGCCCGCTGGGGTTATCGCCTTCGTTGTAGAGACGACCGAACGCGTCAAAGCGGAACGTCACTTACTCGCCGAAAAGCACAGACTGACCCTGCTGTTCCAACAGGCGCCCGGTATCATGGCCATGCTGAGCGGTCCGGAGCACCGCTACGAAATGGCAAACCCTGCCTACGTCAACCTGATCGGCAACCGGGAACTCATCGGTATACCGGTGCGCGATGCGCTCCCTGAAATCGCTCGGCAAGGGTTCGTCGAGTTGCTCGATCAGGTCTACCGGACCGGCGTTGCCTATGTCGGCAGCTCTGTCGAATTGAACATCTTGCACACGCCGGAAGCCGAGGAAACCTATATCCTGGATTTTGTCTTCCAGCCCGTTATCAACAACCAAGGCACTGTCACCGGAATTTTCATACAGGGGCACGACGTCACACAGCGCGCGCTGGCAGAACGTCGAATGCGCTTTCTGGACGCACTGGGCGAGGCCACAGCGGCCAGCACTGACGCTGACACTATTCTTGCCACCACAACTCGGCTGCTCGGCGAACACCTTGGCGTCTCCGTCTGCGCGTACGCTGACATGGACCCGGATGAAGACGGCTTTACGATCCGTGGCAACTGGGCTGCTCCTGGCGCGCACGGCATCGTTGGTCATTACAGCCTCGCCGCTTTCGGGCAGCTCGCCGTGACCAATCTATCTGCAGGCCAGCCACTTGTCCTCAACGACACGGCGAGACAATTGCCCGCCCATGAGGCGAACACGTTCATTCGTCTCGACCTTGCGGCCACGATCTGCCTACCCCTGATCAAGGAAGGCAAACTCACCGCGCTGATGGCCATCCATGACACCAAGCCAAGGGTCTGGACGGCAGAAGAGCTGGCCCTGCTCACCGAGGTAACGGAGCGTTCCTGGGCCCATATCGAGCGCGTACGCTCCGAGGCCGCCGTTCGACTGGCTGAGCAACGCTTTCGCCATGAACTCGAACGCCAGGTGGCCGAGCGTACCGCTGCGCTCGCACAGAGCGAGGCGCAGATTCGTACCGTTGCGGCCAGCTCGCACCTGTACCAGTGGCTATTGAGTACCGACGGAACCGTCGTTTACGCCAATCCCACCTCTCTCACCGGGATTGACGCCACGGCACCGGACGTGGTCGGTGAGGCGTTCTGGGATACCCCCTGGTTCAGGCACACCCCCGGCATGCACAGCATGGTCATGGCTTGCGTGGCCTCAGCCAGCGAAGGCAATAGCGATAACCTGAGCATGCGACTGCAGCTTCCAAAAGGGACACGGTCGTTCGACTTTTCCATCAGGCCGGTTTTGGATGAAGCCGGCTCGGTCGTCGGCATCGTGCCGGAGGCCGTAGACAGCACCGCACGATTGGAGGCTGAGCAGGCCTTGCAGCAAGCGCAGAAAATGGAGGCGCTGGGTAACCTGACCGGTGGCATTGCGCACGACTTCAATAATCTGCTGACGGCGGTAATGGGTAACCTCGAACTGCTTCGCAAACGTGTGCCGGAAGACTCATCCCTGCTGCGGCTCATTGACAATGCGCGGATTGGCGCCGAGCGTGGTGCTTCGCTGACGCGTCGAATGCTGACCTTCGCCCGCAAGCAGGATCTGCTGGCCGAACGCATCCAGCCCGGCAGATTGATTGCTGAGATGACCGAACTGCTGGAGCGCTCGCTTGATCCGACGGTAACCATCGAAACCTGCGTCGCCCCGAAATTGCCAGAGATCGAGGCCGACCCCAATCAGCTGCAGACTGCATTGCTCAACCTTGCGCTGAACGGCCGTGATGCCATCTGCGGACAGGGGACCTTGATCATCAGCGCTCACCATCAGCGCTCGGAAGGTCAACATGGCATCGCGCCGGGCGAATACCTGTGCCTGTCGGTAACCGATGAGGGCGAAGGCATGGACGAAGCCACGCTCAAGCGCGCCACCGAACCCTTCTTTACCACCAAGGGTGTTGGCAAGGGGACAGGGCTCGGGCTTTCCATCGTGCACGGCTTCGCCCAGCAGTCCGGCGGCGCGCTGATACTTCGCAGTGAAGTGGGGGTAGGTACGACCGCGCAGATATGGTTACCGGCCATTGAGGACAGCCTGTTGCTGCAACCGCTCGAAGCTGATCGGGAGGGGCCCGTGTTAGCAGACCCCGCCCGACTCAACATTCTTGCTGTAGATGACGACGTACTGGTGTTGTTCAACACCGCCGAAATGCTGCGTGATGAGGGATATCAGGTCACCACTGCCCATTCCGCCGCGCAAGCGCTGGAGCTGCTAAGCGAGAACCGATTTGATCTGCTGATCACCGATCACGCCATGCCAAAGATGACAGGTGCGCAGTTGGCGCTCGAAGTGCGCCGGGTACTGCCGGACCTGCCGATTCTGCTGGTCAGTGGCTACGCCGAAATCCCTGCGGGTACCGCCGCGGAACAGCTGCCGCTGCTGTCCAAGCCTTTCTCCCAGGCGGCGCTGATGCAGGCCATCGCGACGGTGACCCGTCGCGATGGCTGACTGACGATGTCGCCACCGCTTCCGGATAACTTTGCCGAGCCTGATCAGGCGTGAGCGGAACGAGCAACAGTCGCTCTCGGCACCGTAGCGCCCATCGTATCGCTCACTACGTCGCCCAGCATGTCGGCTGTAATGGCGCAAAGTGTCCAGCCAAGATGGCCATGACCGGTGTTGTAGAACACACACGGTGAGCGACCACGGCCGATCTTGGGCATCATGTTCGGCATCATCGGGCGCAGGCCCGCCCAGGGCACCACGCTCTGGGTACTGACGCCCGGAAAGCATTCTGCGACCCAATCCACCAGCGGCCGAATCCGGTCCGCACGGATATCACGGTTATAACCGTTGAACTCGGCAGTGCCGGCCACGCGCAGGCGGCTGTCGCCAAGGCGGCTGGTGACCAGCTTGGTTTCGTCATCCAACAGGCTAACGGTGGGCGCAGCGGCACGGCTCGCCTCGTCCTTGAGGTTGACCGTGATCGAATAGCCTTTGACCGGGTAGATGTTCACCCGATCACCCAGTTGTGCAGCCAGCTCGCGACTCGCGGTTCCGGCGCATACAACGATGGCGTCGAACTGTAGCCTTTCCTCGCCCCCTGGCACTCCGATTGTTACGCTGGCACCCTGGCCATCGGTCGCAACCCGGCGAACGTCCTGACCGTAGCGGCAATCGACACCCAGACGAATGGCCGCCGCAGCCAGACCATGGGTGAACATATGAATGTCGCCGGTAGAGTCGCACTCGGTGAAATAGCCACCGTAATACTGGCCTGCCAGGGTTGGCTCGATGGCGCGCATTTCATCCGGCGTCACACTGCGACGGGGCAATCCGCCGTCAGCCAGCAATGCGGACACCTTGCCGGCATGGTCAAACCCGGCTTTGTCGCGGTAGATGTGGAGAATGCCGGCCTTCTTCAGATCGAAGTCGATACCCTCCTCCTCGGCCCAGGCGAACAGGTGCACGCGCGCGGCGATAGCCATGCGAGCCGTTTCGATGGTGTTCTGACGATATTGCGGGATGGAGCCGATGAACTCGGCGAACCAGGACAGCTTGTGCCAGCTGGGCTTGGGATTGACCAGCAACGGCGCATCGCTCTTGAGCATCCACTTGATGCCTTTGAGGATGGTCGACCAATGGGTCCAGACCTCAGCATTCGAAGCGGACAGTTGGCCACCGTTAGCGAACGAGGTCTCCATCGCCGCGTAGCGGTGCTTTTCGAACAGGGTTACGGAGAAACCGCGCTTGGCCAGCGCATAGGCGGTGGTGATACCGGTAATACCACCACCCACAACAGCAATCTTCTTCATCGTGCAATTCCAGAACGTCACAGGTTAGAGCCCGTCCGCGTCACGCGGATCAAGCGCCCCCTCTGTCCTGGACCTGAGAGATTCACGAGCTCGGCTCGCTTGCTCCTTCGGTGCGGCGGGCGACGACGGCCCGACGGCTCTTCAGAGTTCACCGGTGGTAACGGTCCTTTTGCCTGAGAGTTTCCGGGGCGGTTGCTCCTTCGGCGCTGTGACGGCGTGGCCGCACAGTCTCTCCCGATACCACATCACTGCCTTCAGCTAACAGCATCCGGCAGGTAAAACTTAGGCAGGCTGCGTGCCAGGGAAATCCTTCACCAAGTCGTACATCTACCGCAGCGCCACCATTCTTGTCGCATTGCACGGAATAAAGCGCACGCAGTGCCGAAGCGAATCGCTTTTTACAGCAGTTGCCAGGCGGAAGATAGCCCCGGCATGTAATTACATCATTCGCCCACCACGTCGATCAGCCGGGAAATGTCCACTGGCTTGGTCATGTGTATATCGAAGCCCGCAGACACCGCGCTAGCCTTGTCGCTCGGCTGCCCCCAGCCCGTGATGGCGATAAGCCTTACGGAGTCCGACTGGGCACGAATCATCCGTGCCACCTCGTCACCGCGCAGCCCCGGCATGCCGACATCCAGCAATACGACTTCCGGATCGACGTGCTGGTAACGCTCGAGCGCCTCGATGCCATCGAAGGCGACATGCACCTCATGGCCTTCGAGCCGGAGTATTTCAGCCATGGTCTCAGCGATATCACGGTTGTCGTCGGCCAGTAGGATTCTCCGCTTGTTCAGCGTGACGCCCTGGTGAGTATTGGAACTCGTATCGAGCGCGCCTTCAGAAAGAACCGGCAGGGTCAGATTGAACTCGGCGCCCTGCCCCAACCCTTCACTGCGCACCCGTAAGTCCGCCTCGTGCAGCTTCGCCAGGCCCTTGGCCAGCGCCAGGCCGATCCCAAGGCCGGTATTGATCTGGCTGCCTGCAATCGGCACCTGGGCAAATCGCTCGAAGATCACCCTCAGGTTTTCCCGCGCGATCCCGAGGCCGTTATCGCTGACCGATACCATGGCGCTGTCGCCATCCCGTGTCGCCGTGATGCGAATACACCCGCCGTTAGGCGTGAACTTCGCTGCATTATTGAGAAGGTTCGTCAGGATCTGTTCGAGGCGTAACGGATCCGCGTCGACCAGGATTGGTGTTTCCGGCAGGTTCACAACCAACTGATGCTGCTTCGTCTCGATCTTCACCCGAGTGGTTTCGATGGCGGCCTCGATGACCTTGCGCAGGTCCAGCCGCTCCTTGCGCAGGACCAACTTACCGAGAGTGATGCGTGAGATGTCGAATAGATCGTCGAGCAACAGCGCCATATGTCGCACCTGCCGCTCGATGATCTGCTGACTACGGGACTTTTGCGCTTCCGAGGCGCCTGGCGAACCGAAAATGCCGGCAGCCAGGCGAATCGGCGCGAGCGGATTGCGCAACTCATGTGCAAGGGTGGCGAGAAACTCATCCTTGCGCCGGTCCGACTCAAGGATCGCCGCCTCCTGATGCTTGGCATCAGTGATATCAGCAAACCACACAGCGATACTGTTTTCGAAGGGTGTTGCGACCATCCGAACCCAGCGATCCTTTTCAAACGCAGTGCTTCGCAGCTCCACATCACGAGGCTCCCGGAAGCGACTGACGTCTTGCAAGGCCTCAACGGCTTGTGGGTTGGCGCTTGGACCCAGCACCTCTGCCAGGCGACGTTTCATCAAGCCAGAAACCGTGCCCTGCAAGGCGGCGGCGCCGGTTGCGTTGATGAAGTCGATAATGAAATCGTTCGGTTGCACCGTACCATCATTCGCAGGCGAGACGATTGCAAAGGGCACCGTGGACGAATCCAGCGCCACCTGCAGGCGTCGCTCAAGCATGCCGACCTTCGATTGCGCCCGCGCCCGGTCGATGAACACCGCAGCGATTCCAGCAACAAGATCGGCCAGTCGAATCTCCCGCTCGGTAGGCAACCGAGGCTCTTTGAGCTGCACCGTGATGGTCCCAAGCACACTGTCATCGCTATGACGAATGGGCGTGCTATGGACCGAGCGAAACCCCTCGCTACGCGATATGGGGAGTAGCTCATAGAAGCCTGGGTCAGTTTCGGTGTCAGCCACTACAACACGTGACCCTTTTTCCACTGCCATGCCGCAGGGGCCATTGCCAGGCTGCAGGTTATCCATTTTCGCCAATGAATCGGCTGAGAAGCCCTTCGAAGCATGAATACGCAGGGACGGCCCATCACTGATCATCAACAACCCGTGGGACGCGCCGTGGAGCGTGCAGAGCGCATCGAGGATGGCGTCCAGTTGAACGTCTAACTCAGGCATCTGCAGCAGCCGGCGACTGAGGTCCTGCACCAGCTTCAGGTCGCTCACCTGCTGGGTCAGGTCCTGCTGCGTCAGCTCCAGCTGGAACAAGGTGGCATCACGCTCGGACTCGCTCTCATAGCGAGCCCGCGCTGCGCGTTCTAGTGCGCGCCCAACCTCTCGAATCTCAACAATCTCGCTGTCAGGCGCCTGCACCATCTGGCCTTGGCCGATCGCCTGCGCAGCGCGTCGCAGATGTCGCATCGGGACGTTGATGCTGCGGGTGGCGAATAGCGCTGCAGACACTGCAAACAGCAGAGACAACAGCAAGCCCCCGCCATACAAGGTGTACGCCCGCGCCGCGCCCGCCTCCACCACCTCCGTGGGTACGCCGGTGGCTATGACCCACCCGGATGGCTGCAACCTTACAAACGATGTATAGGCTACAGTTCCTTCCATCGTTGTGGAGACGCCCATGCCTTCTTCGCTTGGGTCCTCGGCCAGCAGTTGCGCAAGTGAAGGCGAAGCAGGTTGACCCAGCGTTTCCTCGTGGCGCAGCGACCGAGCAATACGTACGCCATTACCGTCAATAACGGTATTGACCCAGCCTGGCGGTAGCCTGCGGTTGTTGATTACATCGGCGATGGCTTGGGGTTTAACCACCGCCGTCAGCACGTAACGGATCTCGGATCCGACCTGGACTGGCACCCGCAAGGGCATGCCCCACGCACCACTTGGCCCCTGTGCCATATTGCCGACCTGCAAGTCGGCTGAACGCATAAAGTCGGTGAAACTTTGAGGATCGGCCATCGTCGGGGAATCTGGCGAATTGTGCAGCGAGACTCGCCGTAGTACTTGGCCGTCGATGCTGATCACCAGCAGCGCATGCCAGCTCGGAACGGAGGGCAGCACACGTCGAACCATGTCAGCAAAGGTATCGATATCTCCACGGTCCAGAAGCGGCGATTGTGACAGCGCTTGCAGCACATTCAGCGATCGACTCAGCTCGACCTCGACCGCTGTCGCGGCAAGGCGCGTTGCTTCCAGGCTGCGCTGCTTGGCTAGCGCTTTCTGCTCATTGACGATTGACAGCAGACCCAGCCCCGCCACCAGGGCAAGTGGCAAGATCCCGGCCAGCGCAATCGTCAGCAGCCGGCTGCGCAACGGTACGGACCGCACCGGCCTGGCGCCATTCGCCTCAGTCAAGATATTCCTACCCCCGGTGCTCCGCTTGGCAGAGTTTCAGAAACGTCTATACATTGATATCAAACAAGCGAAGCGCTGTAGCTTAAGCGATCCGGATGAAGTGAGCATTGGGCAGTTGATGACTTTAGCCGCATGCGGGTTCGGTCAGGCACCCGTCTGACCATACCCGGCGCACTCATTCGTCGCGAATACAGGTCAACAGCGCGTTGAGTGTCGAGTCACCGTACTCGCCGCTCATCGTTAGCGCACGCCGCCCTTCGGGCGCGATGATGGTGATTGGCGTGCTATCCAGACCAGGAGACGCTTCGGTCTCGCCTGGATGCAGCTGGCACGCCACCTTGAAGCGCTCGTGATTGGTGATAAGCACCTGCACGCGCCCAGACTCGATTCCAGGCTCGGTATAGGTGTCCAGTTCACTCACCTCCACATCGACACGCAGCTCGTTCAGCTCACGCTCCAACTCCAACGGCGCAGCTATCGCCACAGCCGACAGCAAGAGCAACCCCAACGTTAAAGACGGGTTCATAGCAACCTCCTCGGTTCATCCAAACCATATGGAGCTGCCAGCCGATGCTGGAGTTCGGAGTTAATCCGATTCGCCGCCCGCGCATCAAAGCGAAGTCATCTTTGAATAGGGTCCAGACGCAAAAAGGCCCGCACAAGGCGGGCCTCTCGTTTTGCTTGCCGACGGGTTACTTCGGCAGTTTGAAGGTGATGAAGCTGGCGCGACCTTCACGCAGTACACGCATCGATACGGAGCGGTTCTTCGGCAGGTCTTTTACCACCTGGCTGAATTTCTTCACCGAATCGATCGCCTCGTTGTTCAAGTGAGTGATGACGTCACCCGGACGCAGACCGATCATCGCTGCGGGGCCCTGGCTGATGTCGCTGATCACCACGCCGCCGGAGATTTCCAGCGCCTGGCGTTGCGCGTCAGTGAGCTCGGTTACCGAAACACCCAGGCGATTGTTGCTTTGAGTCTTGGCGCTCGGACCCTCTGCGGAGGCCAGTACGTCGCCATCCTCCGGCAGCGCACCGATGTCGATGTTCAGCGTCTTGCGCTGGCCATCACGCACCACTTCAAGCCTGGCTTTGCTGCCTGGCTTCATTGCGCCTACCAGGTGCGGCAGATCACCGGACATGTCGATCGACTTGCCATTGACGCTCAGGATCACGTCGCCGACTTTCAGGCCGCCCTTCGCTGCCGGGCCGCCATCCATGACTTGTGCGACCAGCGCACCAGCGGGACGATCAAGCCCGAACGACTCGGCCAGATCCTTGTTCACTTCCTGAATGACCACGCCAAGCCACCCGCGGCTGACCTTGCCGTCTTCACGCAACTGGTTAGCCACGTCCATGGCAACGTCAATCGGGATGGCAAACGACAATCCCATGAAGCCACCGGAGCGGGTGAAGATCTGGGAATTGATGCCTACAACTTCGCCTTCCAGGTTGAACAGCGGACCGCCTGAGTTACCCGGGTTGATCGCCACGTCAGTCTGGATGAACGGCACATAGCTCTCGTTCGGCAGACTGCGACCTTTGGCACTGACCACACCTGCTGTAACGGTATGGTCGAAACCGAACGGGGAGCCAATCGCGACGACCCATTCGCCTGCTTTCAACTCCTCTGAACTGCCAATCTTGACGGTTGGCAGACCATCCCCTTCGATTTTCAGCAAAGCCACGTCGCTGCGCGGGTCGGCACCCACCAGCTTGGCTTGCATCTCGCTACGATCCGGCAGGCGCACCATGATTTCTTCAGCGTCAGCGACAACGTGGTTGTTGGTCAGAACGTAACCGTCTTCGGAAATGATGAAACCTGAACCCAGCGACTGCGCTTCGCGGCGACGCTCGGGTTGCTGCGGCATTCCACGCTCGAAAAATTCACGGAACATGGGTGGGATGCCTTCAAGATCAGGCATTTGGGCTTGCGCGTTGCCGCGCATCGGCTGCTTCTGCTTGGTGCTGATATTCACCACCGCAGGCGATGCGTCCTCTACAAGCGGGGTGAAATCTGGCAGGTCGGCATGGGCGAGTAGCGTCTGTCCAAACAGCGCTACGCCGGCCACTGCAGCCAGAAAGTTTCTACGAAGAATCATAGTGACTGGTCTCTCCACGATGAAAGAATGGGTTGAACACGACCGGTCTCGCGCCACAGCCGATTCCTGGTCAAAAAAGCAGCGGGTTGCCGCATGCACAATGGCTGACTCTAAGCCGACAGCCGCGTTGCGGCAAACCCACCCAAAGGAGCTAGCTGTTCCGTCAGCCTGATCCAGACTTTACGCCGAAGACAGTCAGCTTGGTGTGTAGCGGGCGTAAAGGAAAAGTAAGGTTTTGCCAGGGTCCCAAGCAGATCCATGATCCCCAAAACCAGTCTGCCCCTCTAGTCCGCGGTTTCCAGCAGCCCCGCTGCGTTTGCAGCTTGACACACACGCCGGTAGTCATCTGGCACCGTCAACGCCGCCTCCGCACGTTTGAGTGCCATCTCCGCATGTCGGTTCGCCGCCAAGGCAACGGCTGCATCCCCAAGTCGTCCCAGTGACGCAAGGGCCTGCTGCAGTCGTATACACACCTCGACGATGGCGGCGCCATCGCGCGCGATGGGCGTAAAGAAATCATCGAGCATGTGCTCTACGCTCAGCCCCGGCGCGAAGACACGATCGAACGTCGGTTCTTCTGGCGGCGTTGGCCTGGACAGGTGAGACAGTACCCGGACGCCCCGGCCGATGACGTCAACCGCTGTGCCCTGGTCGTTGATGCCTGGCGACAGCGCCCGGGACGCGACCTCGGCCAGGACGATAATGCCGTACCGGGGGTCTCGGTCGAAGGTGCGCTGCGCGCCAATCACAAAAGCATCGCGCAGCGCGCCGTCACAGTCCTCAGCAATCCCCACCGACCAGGCGATGGGTTGCGACGGCTCGACGAATATCCCTGGCAATACGCAGACATAGACCGCGCGCTCTTCCGCCTTGGTCAGTTCGCCCAGCGCAGGCATGTCGATGTGCTGCACGAAACCAATCTTGTCGGGGTACAGAGGGCGTGCGCCCGGCAAGACCTTTGGATCCACTTCCAGCGGCCGTCCCCCCAGAAACGGCTGCTCCATTCGTTGGCACAGCGCCTGGGTCGCCGCCTTCTCGACCCTGGCCGTAGTCTCCGCAACGCGGCCCAGCCCCGACAACTGATCGATCCAGCGCAACAGTGCGTAGAGCACCAGAATGACCACGAGGATCGTGGCGGCGAACAGCACTACGCGGCCATTGTCGCCATAAAGGCCGGTACTCAAAGCGATGATGCCGACCAGGCTGAAAATGAACGAGCCGACAAAGGTTGAAAGCGTGTTCTGTGTGGTTGGGTCTTCGACCAACAGGGAAATGGCGCGCGGCGTAACGTTGTTCGTTGCCGAGCCGTAAGCCGCCACCATAATGCTCAGGGAGAAGGTGGTGACGGCAAGCATGCTGGATGCCAACACACCGAGAATATTGTCGACCGCATCGGAACCGATCTTGGTCGGTACGTCATCAGGAATGTACGGAGCCGCTACCAGCGCTACCAGCGCGGTAGCAATCCCCAACACTGAATACAAGCTGGCCCGGAACCAGGGTCGCTTGCTGATGCGGATGAGAAACCACTTCCAACGCTCGATCATTTGTCGCTCGCACTACGTCTGTTTCAGTACAGACAAGCACGT
Organism: Stutzerimonas stutzeri; assembly: GCF_051028275.1. Classification (GTDB taxonomy): domain Bacteria; phylum Pseudomonadota; class Gammaproteobacteria; order Pseudomonadales; family Pseudomonadaceae; genus Stutzerimonas; species Stutzerimonas stutzeri_AS. Next base: position 1,896,290 of record NZ_CP069269.1, on the reverse strand, counting down.
CGGAGGACCGTTGCGTGACTTTGCTGGAATCTTCGTATAGCCGGTCTGCACCTTAGTCAGCCACTAGGCTGGCCACCGTTGCCGGCAGGTCGCGCATGTCATTGATGACCGCCGAAACGCCCATTTCCCGCAACGCCTGACCATGCCCGGCAGGAATGTGGCTGGCCCCGGTAAAACCGATTACCTGCATCCCTGCGGTACGCGCCGCCAGCACACCGGTTGGGCTGTCCTCTACGACCAGGCAGCGCCCTGGCGCAACCCCCATCCGCTCCGCCGCCAGAAGATAGACATCCGGCGCAGGCTTCGGCGAACGAACCATCTCTGCACAGAAAATGTTGCCGGCGACTCGCTCGGTCAAGCCGGCGCGGCGCAGTGACGACTCGACATTATGTCGCCGGCTGTTGGACGCCACCGCCAATGGCAAATCGATCGACATCAGCGCCTCTCGGACGCCGGGAATGGCCTGCACCTCCTCGGCGACCACCTTCTCCGATTGCTGACGAAGGTCGCTGTCGAAGCTTGCTGGCAATGTAAGGCCGAAGCGTTTTTCGATCAGATCGATGATGCTGGGGACCGTTAGGCCGAAAGTACCCTCCAGCGCTTCATGCAGGCGTTCGGCCGGAACGTGAAGGCTCAGTGCCTCGAACAGCACGCGGTGGCTGATGATTTCGCTGTCGACGATCACGCCATCGCAGTCGCTGATCAGTAAGTCAATGATAGCCATCGGGTCTCCCTCGGGTGAAGCACGCTTGGCGTGCAATGCCTCCACAGCGAAGGCAGGCCTTGGACTGCAACAAACCGGGCGAGTTTTACCGCATCATCAAGGCCTTCATCACGCATCGTCAGCGAATCGCTACCGGCTGCTACTGCGCTGGCATGCCGGCACAGCAAGTTCCGCGCCGACTGTCGCCCCTCCGACCTAGCGCTGCATAGCGCAGGGGCTTCCATCAATACCGGCCCGGCGTGACGCCGAACACACGGCGGAACAAGGCAATGAAAGCGCTTACATTGTCATAGCCGAGGTCCAGCGCGATCGCAGTCACCGATCTACCAGTGGCTAGCATCTCCAACGCTTTCGACAAGCGCACACGCTGGCGCCATTCAGTGAACGTAAACCCGGTTTCGGTGATAAACAGGCGGGTCAGTGTCCGTGGCGCAACGCCCGCCCAATCACCCCACTCCTTCAATCGCCGGTCGTCATCAGGCCGTTCGACCAGGGCTTGAGCAATCCTGCGCACGCGTGTGTCCCGCGGCATGGGCAGGCTAAGAGCCACGTGCGGAGCCGAACGAATTTCGTCGAAAATCACGCCTGCCAGCCGAGACTGCGTCGCATCGAGCGCATCGGTGGTCCAGGAGGCGGCTCGCGCAACGGCCTCGCGCAGCAGACCCGAGACTGTTAGGACGCAGGGCTCGCTGTGCAGCTCGGCGCAAACGGTCGGTGCCACGTACAGACTCCAGCCTGAAAAGGGCCCATGCGAACGAACCTCATGCGGCACACCCGGCGGTATCCAGACGGAATGACTGGCAGGCACCACCCAGCGGCTATCTCCAGCATCGACTGTCAACAGCCCTTGCGTCGAGCCCAACAATTGCCCTCGAGCATGGCGATGGCGCCCTGTTACCCGCACGCTGGAGGATAGACGCATTGTGGCCCTCAACAGCGGACCATCGGAGGAAGAGGCTGATGTCGGCAAAATCATCGGCTGAGACATGCTTGGCTTCAAACTTACATTAAATGGCTTACATACCGTACCAGCGCCATCTTTGGCTGCCTACAGTGTTGCTTCCACTAACAGGCAGAAATCCACATGCAACCGACCAACATTCGCTCCGCTCTGGATGACATCCTCAATCACCCTCACCGCCCGCTTGAAGATGTGCTTGATCGTCATTTCAGCCCAGAATATCGACAGCGAACCAATGGGCACTGGGACGACCGCGCGGCGTTTTGCCAGCACGCCCGCAAATTGCGTGAGGTCATAGCATCGGCCCGCATTGAAGTGCTGGATGAATTGCGCGACGGCGCACGCTACGCCGACCGCCATCGTGTCTACGTTACAAAACGCGATGGCACGCACGTCGTGCAGGAGGTGTACCTGTTCGCAAAACTGGATTCCAAAGGGCGTTTCTTACGGGTTGAAGAAACTACCCTGATGCTCGAAGGTGCAGAGGCGGATCGTGATATGGGTCGCGCGAAATAACTAGGGAGCCGTCATTCGCTGCCGGGCCCCAACTGTTGCGCAGGCAGTCGCGCATTTCCTTCAATACACGCGCTCCGCCAACTCCTATCTTCAGGCCGTCTTCTCTGCAAGAATCCAGGAGTTTCGATGAGCCTACTACTCTCCATGGCCGCTTTTGCGCTGGCGTCCTCCATTTCGCCCGGCCCAGTCAACATCGTCGCGCTCAGCGCCGGGGCGCAGTTCGGCTTACGGCCAGCCATGCGTCACGTGAGCGGCGCTACCCTTGGCTTCACGCTGTTGTTGTTACTAATCGGGCTGGGTCTGAACGAACTGCTCGATCATTGGCCTTGGCTGACCGATTCGATCAAGCTGGCCGGCGTGGCGTTTCTGCTGTACATGGCGTTTCGGTTGGCAGCGGACGATGGTCGCTTGAATGCAGACAAGCCCGCGTTGCAACCGACGATGCTGTATGGCGCAACCATGCAGTGGCTCAATCCCAAGGCCTGGCTGGCCTCGGTTGCGGGCATGGGGCTGTTCGCATCAGCGGGCGACGCGCCTTCGGTATGGCGCTTCGCCGCGATTTACTTCGTGATTTGCTATGCCTCGCTGGCCTGCTGGGCATATGCCGGTACATTTCTTCGGCATTATCTCAACGAGCCGGCACGGGTACGGCTGTTCAACCGGGTAATGGCTGCGTTGCTGGTCGCCTGCGCGGCTTACCTGTTGTTGACCTGACGGGTTTCGTAGCGCATGCCTGAGCTTAGGCTCCGGTAGTGTCCGGGCGTGGCGGCAAGCAGTTGCTTGAAAGCGCGCTGCAGGTGCGCCTGGTCGGCAAAACCCGCAGCCAGCGCCACATCTGCAATAGGCCGGCCCCGCCGCAGCTCGGCGCGGGCGAACTGCACGCGCCGGTTGGTCAGATAAGCATGCGGGGTCATCCCGAAATGCTTCTTGAAGGCGCGAATGAGACCCGACGGTGAGATGCCTGCCATCAAACTGATTTCGTCCAGTTTGAGGGAGCGCTGATAGTTGTCGGCGATGAACTCGGCGGCGCGCTGCAGTTTCAAGTCGTTCAGAGGAACGCTCTTTTCGAGTCCCAGCCGCTCGTGTAGCTGAGAGAAGAACGATACGGTGGCCGCTTCCTTTTGCATCAGGTCGGCGTTACCGTCGATAAGTACCGCGTGAAGGCAGCGAAAGCCCGACTGTAGCAGCCGATCATGCGTCATTATTGGGGCGAAGCAGCGAAAGCCGGCGCCACCCATGCCCAATTCGTCTTGCAGTTCGCTCAGCCAGCCAGCATCGACATAAAGCATGCGATACGCCCATGGCTGGTTGTGGATAGGGTTGCAGGCGTGTACGTCTCCGGGGTTCATCAGCACCAGCGTACCGGCTTCGATGCGGCACTCACGGTCGCCGTTGATGTAGGTGCTGGCGCCACTGTCGATCAGCCCGATGGAGAAGGTTTCGTGGCTGTGCCGCGCATAACAGACGCGGCGGCCGTCTTCCACGCTGCGCGACTCGATGAACGGCAGCGCCTCGTCGCGCCAGAAGCTGGAACCTGATGCTGAACGAGACGGGGCAAGGAGGTGCTGATGCATGATTCTATAACGGCGGGTACGGAACCTCAGCGTAGCTGAAATCGGATCATCCGATCGGCAACCCTTTCTTTTTTTCTCCATGCCGTGGCCGTTCGAACACCGGCAGGCGCGGTTTTTTAGAGAATTTCCAGCCCCTCACACTTGTAGTCGCCGATAAAGATGTCGTCCTGTAGCACCTCACCGTCGAGGTTGAAGCAGAACAGGTAGCTCTCGGTCCGATCACCAATCTCGACGCTTTTCAGGCCAACGCACTCATTCGGATAGCCCGGCAGGATCTTGAAGGATGAGATTCCGCGTTCTGGGATACGCTGGCCAATTTCAAGGGTTCGGATCTGGCTGAAGTCTTCGTTGGCAATGATCAATGTGTTGGCGCCACGCTCCCGCTCATCGATCGCCTCGTCGAATGGTTCAGTCGAGATTTTGCGAGGGAAGAAAAGCCATTCGCGGCGATACGGATGCCATTCGGCCGCTTCGTGAATGACATAACCGTCCGGCCCAACGCCGACCGCTTCGCGGATACGTTGATAGCGATCCGACCAATTCACGCTTTGTACGGCGTATTGGCGGTCGAGCAGCTTTACCCATTCCTCCGGCGCCTTCTTGCCGTGGCTGCCGACCACCAATTGGTCGTAATAGAGCGTGGCCCACTCCGCTTTGAAACCCTTGAACGCCTCATCACCGCTGCCGGTCATGAGGATGTTTCGGGGCACCAACTGGTTCTGGTCGCGGATCTCGCAGACCAAACCGGTGCGGTCGTCGAAGGTGACCAAGCGTTTGCCGAACATGACCAGTTCGGAAAATTCGGCACCGCGGCCACCCTCGGCGATGAGACTGACAAGCTGGAACTCGCCGCCCTCGTGCTCCGGAATGTCCTCGAAACGGAAGCGTGCTTTGCCCGTCTGCAGATCAACGTCACGGAGCAACCGATCGTGGCGCAGGGTCGACCTCCAAGCGATCTGGCCGCCATCCAATTCGACCTGGGACGCGTGATCCTCATCGGTGATGATGGCCAGCATGTATTCACGGGTGGTGCTGTCGTAGCGTTCGAGTCGCCGAACGTCGAAGTGCGATTCGCTCATGAAGTCAGGTGCTCGTCTAAGGTAGGCGTCGCCGGTACACCCGGCGGCTTATCAGTTTTCGGACAGCGCGGGCCAAACAAGTTCACCCGTTGTCGCGTCAGTGGCTCAGCGACAGCAGAACGGCTGCGTCTGTTTTGCTGTCGAAATTGGGACAACATATCCAGATGAGACCGCATGATTTTTCAGTCCTTCAAGCGACTGGGTTCGATCGCCGACTCGCACGCGAACCTGCAGACCCTATCCAGTCGAGCCACGCGCCGGCCCGCCGTTACGCTCGCCAGCGCCTTGCTGCTGAGCCTGGCCGGCTGCGGCACGCAAAAACCAGACGTGCCGGCGCCCAGGCCGGACGAAGTCCGCGCCAAAATCGTCCGGCTAATCCCTAGCAGCATTCCGAATCGCCATGGCTGGGCCACCGACATCTACGCTGCATTCGATGCGCTGGCTATCCCGCCGACTGATGAAAACCTCTGCGCCGTCCTAGCCGTCACGGTGCAGGAATCTACCTTTCAGGCGACGCCACCGGTCCCGGGGCTGGCGAAAATCGCCCGCGAAGAGATCTACCGGCGCGCGTCCCGACTTCATGTCCCGCGCTTCATCGTAGATGCAGCCCTGGACGTTGAATCCCCCAACGGCAAGACGTACAGCCAGCGACTTGCAGCGGTGCGCACCGAAGAGCAACTGAGCGCCATTTTTGATGATTTCCTCGGCATCATGCCGCTCGGCAAGCAACTGTTCGGCACGCTCAACCCGGTCAAGACCGGTGGCCCAATGCAAGTCAGCATCGCCTTCGCTGAAGACCGTGCGCGAGACTATCCCTATCGTCGAGAAGGATCTATCAGAGACGAGGTGTTCACCCGCCGCGGCGGTATGTATTTCGGCATTGCGCATCTGCTGGATTATCCGGCGAGTTACACCAAGCCGCTGTACCGCTTCGCTGACTTCAACGCCGGCTGGTATGCCAGCCGCAACGCCGCCTTCCAGGCCGCAGTCAGCCGCGCCAGTGGCATCAAGCTGACCCTCGATGGCGATTTGATCATTCATGGCAGCAGCAAAGCCGGCCAGACCGAACGTGCGGTTCGCTCGCTGGCGGGCAAGCTCGACATGACCGAGACAGCCATTCGCAACGCACTGGAACGCGGCGATACGCACGGATTCGAGAAAACCACCTTGTATGAACGCGTGTTCGCGTTGGCTGAAAAGCGTGCCGGAAAGCCACTGCCCCGCGCGATGCTGCCCGGAATTCGCCTGGAGAGTCCGAAGATCACACGCAACCTGACCACGGCCTGGTTTGCAAATAGGGTCAATGATCGCCATCTGGCGTGCATGAAACGCGCAGGCCGCTAGCGGGAACATTTAGTCATTGCCCCCCTCGCAGTAGAGGTACTGCGAATTCGGAGCCTTCATGTCCCAGCTGAACGTTGCACTTGTCATCATGGGCGGCGTTGCTGTCTGTATCGCCTTGCTGTCGACGCTGATCAAGCGTAGCCCCGTATCCGAGCCGGCGCTCGCCGTGCTGGTCGGCCTTGCTGTCGGTCCCTACGGTTTAAGTTGGCTCGATCTTGCACGCTGGGGCGACACCTTCAGCATTCTTGAGCAAGCGGCGCGGCTTACCCTAGCGATCGGGCTAATGGGTGTTGCACTGCGTCTGCAAAGAACGGCGCTCAAGACCATGTTCAAGCCCGTCATGCTTTTGCTGAGCTTCGTCATGCTCGGTATGTGGATGGTGTCATCTATGCTGGCCGGTTGGCTGCTGGGTTTGTCGCTATGGGCGGCCCTGCTGCTGGGCGCGGTGATCACACCCACCGACCCGGTAGTCGCCAGCTCGATCGTTACCGGCAAGTTCGCCAAGAAGCATTTGCCCTTGCGCCTGCGCGACACCCTGTCAGCTGAATCCGGAGCCAACGACGGCTTGGCCTACGCCTTTATCATGCTGCCAATCCTCATGCTCAGCCATGCGCCTGATCAGGCCTGGTCGCGTTGGCTCATCGAGTCTGTATTGATAGGGATCGGTGGCGCCGCGCTCATGGGTGCAGTGGTGGGTTTCGCAGCAGCCAAGCTGCTGGCCTTTTCCGAGCACAAGAAGCTGGTAGCCAGCTCTTCACTGCTGGGTTACACCGTGGCTTTCTCGCTGCTAACGCTGGGCCTCGCCAAGCTACTGCAAACAGATGGCGTACTAGCGGTATTCGCAGCGGGGCTGGCCTTCAACCTCTCTAGCGAAAAGCACGACGAGCAAGAGGAGGAGAACATTCAGGAGGCAGTGGCAAAACTGTTCACGCTGCCGATGTTCGTGATTTTCGGTATTGCCCTTCCCTTGCACGAGTGGACTACGCTGGGGTGGCCGCTGGTAGCAGCGGCTGTGCTGGTTCTGCTGTTGCGGCGACCGCCGGTGGTCATGTTGGCTTCAGTCGCCTGGCGTAATTCGCTCAATTCCCACGACTCCCTCTACCTTGGCTGGTTCGGCCCGCTGGGCATCGCCGCGATCTACTATGCCGCGCTCGCGCACAGCCATTTGCACGATCCGCTCTACTGGCATGCGGCAAGCGCATTGATTTTCGCGTCAATTATGGTTCATGGCGCATCCGCGGCGCCGCTGTCGCGTCTGTATTCACGCAACCCCGACGCGGCGCCACGGAACAGCGCTCATCTTGACGAGTAATCTGCCTGAGCCAATAACACGCAAATGGGCCGTGCCGAGCCGGGATGGGAGTCCATCAGCCAATCAGCCCCATGCCCGCAAGCACGAAGGCACCAACAGAAAGGACCAGTCCCAACACAATGGCGGCGCCGTCCCGCGTAGTGATGCCGAGACCGAACAGACATATTGCAGAGAACGGAACAGTTGAGGCAAAAGGCAATAATTCCAGCGGTGGCACTGACGTGGCCAGCACGATGCATAGCACGGCGATAAAACGCAGGAAATTCTTACGGGTAGCCCAGGCCAAACGCCGTCTGCTCACCTTATCCAGCCAGCGCACCACCGGCCGGATTTTGTTGAGACCCTTCTCAAGCTTCTGGCCGCTGACGGAGCGATGCGCGAGAAAGCCTGGCATCCAGAAATGATGTCGGCCCAACAATAGCTGGATGGCGAATAACGAGACGATCAGCGCGAGCATGGTCGGCACGCCGGGAATACCTCCAACCGGGCTGATCTCGATGATGGCTGGAACGAACAGGAACGGCCCGAAACTGCGCTGGCCAATTTTGTTTTGGATGTCTCCGACAGATACCTTTGGCTGGTCATCACCCAACTCGACGACACCGTCGATCACCTGTTCAAGGCAATCGTGTTCGTGTTCGTGTTCGTGTTCGTTGGCGTCACTCATGTGGTCCTCCTCATCGCAACTGGCTCTAGATGCGGCAGGATGCCGTTGGATCCCCTACCCGTTTCGCTGATTTAAACGTTATCAGCCACGGCATGCAATTGCCGAAAACGAAACAGCGATATTAATATTACGGGTGTATATTCGACGCAACTTGTACAACTAACACTCTAGGAGCTTATTCTGTTTTATAGTGCAGGCTATCCGAAAAATGAAAAAGCGGAACTTGCATGGCAAGTTCCGCTTTTATTCGCTTACGTTAGCAATAACGCATTAACGCCTTACGAATTGCGACCACCACCGTGGCTGTTCTGACCGCCTTTCTTACCGGCTTCAGAGGCCTTTTCGCGGTCATTGGCAAAGTTGCCACCGCTGTTCTGGCCGCCTTTCTGGCCGGCTTCAGAAGCTTTCTCGCGGTCGTTAGCGAAGTTTCCGCCGCTGTTCTGGCCGCCTTTCTGGCCAGCTTCGGAGGCGCGCTGCGGATCGTTGGCAAAGTTGCCGCCGCTGTTGTGACCGCCCTTTTGACCAGCTTCGGAGGCCTTCTCGCGATCGTTTGCAAAGTTACCCGGATTTCCGCTCTTATCGTTCGACATGAGATTACTCCAGTTACTTGGTGGAACTTAAAAATGGCAACCGCTCTGCAGCCGCCTCACTATATCCGAGGCCAGGAACGGCCGAAGAGTTCTATTAAAACATTATAGGTCGATGAACGGTGGTTGATCCAAAATGCCATTACGATCGCAACGCTTAAGCCGACTATGATCGCATTTAAATAGCAACGAAACGGCAAATGCCTAGCAGGCGCTAGTTCGCACTATACATATGTGCCGCTTAGCATCTGATTACTCATTACACAGTTAAGGTCAAACATAAGCCGCTCATCGGGTCAGGGAAATCAACACCTTTTGTCAACAACCTGTAACCCAATCCGGGCAGTCTCGGAGTCAAGGAAAGCCGCGACGGCTGGCGCAAGGATGCGACCTTTTTCAGGACCACCAACCACTCGACCGAGACATTGGAGGCCATATGAGCAGCAAAACGCTGGAAAACCTGGTGAAGCAATCCGACCTCAGCACCAAACAGCCGCTGGAGCTCTGGAAGCAGTTGCGCCGCAGTAAGCGCGATTACCGGCCAAGCGCCGCTGCACTCGCCAAACGCGCCTCGCTGGACCTGGGCATCTGCGCCCCTGGCCATTGAGCCCGGCGCGGCAGGAGCCTCTAACGGGTCAGCTTACGGCCCTGCGTTCCTGCCGGAGCAGGAGCCAAACGATGAACAGCCCGGCCATCGCCATGAACGCCGCGCCTAAAAAAATGCTCTGCATACCGATATAAGTCGCCAGAGCCCCCATGATTGCACCGGACAGCCCCAGCGCCAGATCGAAAAACATGGCAAATACGCTGAGGCCCGAGCTCCGATTGGCGACCCCAACACGCGACACAACCCCTACCCCCAAGGCTGGATAAAGCAACGACAGACCACAGCCAGTCAGTGCCGAACCGGCCAGTGCAAAAGCTGGCGTCTCGGCCAACCAAAGTAGCGTAAGCCCGAGTATCTCAACCGCAAGGCATACAACTGCTACCGAATAGCCCCCGACTCGATTGATCAAATTGGGGAATGCCAGTCGCGTCCCTATGAAGGCAAACGCAAAAGCGGTCAAACACCAGGCGGCGCCATCCCAGCCTCGAGCGGCGTAATAAAGCGCGATAAACGCAGTCAGGGTGCCATAGCCAATGGTTGCAAGTGCCAGGCTGATTCCGGGTGGCGCCACCTTCCACAATACTTTGCCGAATGGCAGGCGTTCGCCAGGATTGAGCGGCGCGTCACCGCGATGCCACGCCAAGATCAAGCCGGTCGTGGCCAGCAGCATCGTGACCGCACCGAGACTCCACAGTCCCAGCGACTGGGCGAGAAATACGCCCAGCGGTGCACCAATACCGACTCCACCGTAAGCAGCGATGCCGTTCCAGGAAATCATTCGCGCGGTGCTCTCAGGCCCTAGCCGGGTGATCCCCCAACTGATGGCCGAAATTCCCACGAGACTTTGTGCAAAGCCCAGGATCAAACGGCTCGCCAGCATTACGCCAATGCTCGCCATAGGCCAGGAGTCGAGAACGGCTGACGCAAGCAGAAGCAAGCCACTGACCAGGCCCGATGCCATGCCGAGCAAAACGGTTTTTTTCGCCCCCCGCTCGTCTGCCAGACGCCCCGCCAGCGGTCGGCAGAGCAGCGTAGTCAGGTACTGAGCGCCAATGACGATGCCGGCCACAGTAGTGCTGAACCCAAGGGTGTCATGGACGAAACCGGGTAGCGATGCCAGGGGAATACCGATGGAAATAAACGAGATGAAGTTAAAAACGACCAGCGACAGGATGAAAAAAGTGTCGCGAGAATCAGCGTTTTTTGCAGCGGGCATCGGGTCGCCTGTTGGTATCTGAAAAGGACGGTAGCCAGTCCGCACGCGACGACAATCATCGTCGCGCCTATATGCTCACCGGGTCACGACGGAATCGGTGCCATTCGATCCTGGCCAAACGCACTCATCATACAACTGCGGAACGCTTGATGGCGCTCCATTCAGGCGGGTTTCGGCGCAACGGTCGCTTTTGGTCGACGCCACTGAGGTAACCCAATCAAAACGACCGCGCTGACAATTACCGTCATCGCCAGCCATTCCTCCACGCCGATTCGTTCACCGGCAAATGTAATACCCAACAGCACCGCTACCACCGGATTTACGTAGGCATAACTCGTGGCCGCCGCGGGACGTACATGTTTGAGCAGGTAAAGATATGCGCTGAACGCAACTATCGAGCCGAGCAAGGTTAGGTACATGAGGGCAAGCCAACCGGCAAAATCCGGCATGTGCTGCAAGCGTTCTCCGCTGGCTGCGCTGCCGACCAACAGTACAGCGCCACCTATCAGCATCTGCGCGGCGCTCGCCATCGCCCCGCTCGGCAAACTGAGATGCCTGCTCCACATCGAGCCAAACGCCCAGCTTGCTGCCGCGATCAGTACAATCACAGCCCCGAGCGGGCTGGCCTGCAGGTTGTGCCCGAGGTTGAGCAAGCCGATGCCCGTCAGTCCCAGCAGAATACCGCCCCACTCCAGCCCAGTCGTCCGCTGCCCCCATATCAAGCCAAAAACCAAGGCAAACAACGGCACCGTTGCGATCGCTAATGCTGCAACTGCAGAAGCCACACCGAGATGTTCCGCAATGGTTACGCCGCCGTTACCGCAGCTGAGCAATAGAAATCCCACAACCGCACAAGACCGCCACTCTCGCATGGTGGGCAGTGCCACACCGCGCCAGCGCAGCCATACAAACATCAGGCTACCGGCGATCACAAAGCGCAACCCGGCCAGAAGCATTGGCGGCCACGACTGGACGCCAATACGGATTACGAAATAGGTCGAACCCCAGATCAGGTAAAGGGCGAGAAAAGCGCCCACGAGCAACAGCGGGAAGCGGTGCGAAGACATGTGGCGAGGCTCGGAGAGTTTACGAGAAAGTCCATTCTAGATAGCCCACACGCCGGAGATATGTACAGTCGGTTTTTTGTTTAGCGGTGCAGTTGCCGCACCGCACTTGTTCAGCGATCAAGCCCGAAAGGGTCATCAATGCTGTAGCTCGGTTCGGTGAACCAGCGCGGCCCGCTCTCGCTCATGTAGAAGTGATCCTCTAAACGAATGCCGAACTCACCGGGAACGCAGATCATGGGCTCATTGCTGAAGCACATCCCGACATCGATAGGCGTCTGGTCACCACGGACGAGGTAGGGGCTCTCATGGATCTCCAACCCGATCCCGTGACCGGTGCGGTGCGGGAGGCCCGGCAACTGATAGTCCGGACCGAGACCGCAGGCTTCGAGCGAGCTGCGCGCCGCCTCGTCTACTTCCTCGCAGCGCGTACCCAATTGTGCCGCAGTGAACGCGGCCAACTGTGCATCCTTTTCAAATGCCCACAATGCCCGCTGGTGCTCGCTCGGCTCGCCGAAGACATAACTGCGCGTGATGTCCGACAAGTAGCTGTGGACTCGGCAACCCGTGTCAATAAGGACCATGTCGCCGCGTTTGAGCGTCTGAGGATGCTTCACCCCATGGGGATACGCACTCGCCTCGCCAAACAGTACGATGCAGAAGGTCGACCCCGGTGCCCCAACTGCCCGATGCGCGAGCTCGATGAACCGAACCACTTCGGTAGTGCTAATGCCCTCATGCAGGATGCTCGCGGCCGCCTTGTGCACCTCGAGCGTCATGTCCTTCGCCCGCTGCATCAGCGCAATCTCGGCACTCGATTTACGCTGACGGCAATAGCCCGTCACCACACTCGCATCGGTGAAGGCATAGCCTGGGTCAAGCAAGCGAAGACCATTGAACATGAAGAATGGCAAAGATGGGCAGAGGCCGATGCATGGACGAAGACTGGTGTTCGGATGGATGCCCATGCGCTGCAGGCAGTCGAACAGCAAACGATAGGGACTCTCGTGCTCCTGCCATCCGTTGACGACACCATCGACCACCATGAAGTCGCGAATCGTACCCTCTTCAAACGCAGGTGCCAGGTACTGCAACGCACCACTCGCGGGCAGCAATGCACCAACCATGCGCTCGCTCGGGCTCCAGCGGACGCCGGTAAAGTATTCAAGGTTGGCGCCCGCGCTGAGAAAAACGGCGTCCAGACCAAGTTGCCTCATGCGTCCCTGCGCCTTGTCGATACGGACTTGGTACTCACCCAGCGCTATCGGCTCGACGCCATCCAGCATGTTGCGCAGGCGCCCAAGCGCCTCTTCCTGCGTACTGCCGCCGACACCGATAGTCATGCCCGTTCTCCCGAAACCAGCCAAAAATGTCCGCTGAATTTAAGTACAGCTTAATTTTTCTGGCAAAGCTTTTTTCCTTAATGCCGTGTAAAACACGAAATCAAGGCTGGCGTGAGTCTGTCCGGCTGGCCGTATACTGGCCACTTTCACAAGGCGAATTCCATGACAGTCGACCGTATCGGTGAGCGATTGCGCCGTCACAGGCGTGCCGCGAACAAGACCTTGAACCAGGTAGCCAAGGAGTCAGGACTGACAGCGAGCTTCCTGTCACAGGCCGAACGTAACCTTACGGGCGTTTCGATTTCCTCCCTTGCAAACATCGCAAAATCACTTGGAGTACCCCTTAACTCGCTGTTCGATCAGCCCAGCCAATCGCAGCCCGACTCACATCAGGGCGAACGTGTTCGATACACCATCGAAGGGCAGCCACTGGCATATGAGCGCCTGTCTACCAGCTTTCCGGGCAATCTGCTGAACGCCGTCAAAGTCAGCATGCCCGTGGGCTATCAGTCCGAACTCATCGCGCACGAAGGCGCTGAGTTTGCCTATGTGCTAACCGGAAGGATCGTCTACACCGTGGACGGCCGCGACTATCCGTTAGCCAGCGGTGACTCGATCCATTTCGATGCCGGAAAGCCTCATCGCCTGGCCAATGTAGGCGATCAGCCAGCCGAAGTGCTCACCGTAACGACTATGGGCCTCTTTGACGATTTAACCACTCGCTAACTGGCACCGCTATTGCTTGACCTCGACACCTGAAGCTCGCAAGCGAAGTTTAGCTGCGCTTAATTTCTGTTGACCGGGTTTTCAGCATGACTTAATTTCGAGGCAGGCCAGGCTGTGCTCTACGAGAGGCAGCCACCCAACAGTGTTCTACGCCGAGCGGGCGAACCCCCACGGCGACACCGGCGTGCAGTGAGCCACTGTTCGGTCCACCAGACCAACCCTCGATAGACATAAAAAAGAATGAGGTTTGCATGCGAAACAACATCTCCATCCGAGCATTGCTCGCCGCAGGACTGATCCTCGGCTCGCCCCTTAGCTTCGCCGCCAGCAGTCTCGTGTATTGCTCCGAAGGCAGCCCAGCCGGATTCGATCCTGGCCAGTACACCACTGGTACTGATTTCGACGCGGCCTCCGAGACCGTATTCAATCGTCTCGCCCAATTCGAACGAGGCGGCACTCGCGCCCTCCCCGCGCTGGCGACCAAATGGGAGGTCAGCGATGATGGCCTCACCTATACCTTCCATCTGCGTCCTGGGGTCAAGTTTCATACCACTGACTACTTCAAACCCAGCCGCGAATTCAATGCCGACGACGTCCTCTTCACCTTCCAGCGCATGCTCGACAAGGAGCACCCGTTCCGCAAGGCGTACGCCAGCGAGTTCCCCTATTTCGTCGACATGGGCATGGACAAGAACATCCTGAAGGTCGAGAAGCTCGACGACATGACGGTCCGCTTTACCCTCGACAAAGTAGATGCGGCCTTCATACAGAACCTCGCGATGAACTTCGCCGCGATCCATTCAGCTGAATATGCCGATCAGTTGCTCAAAGCTGGCAATAGCGAGCAGATCAACCAGAAGCCGATTGGCACCGGGCCGTTCGTGTTCAGCCGCTACCAAAAAGACGCTCAGATCCGCTTCAAGGGCAACAAGGAATACTGGAAACCTGAAGACGTAAAGATCGATAACCTGATTTTTGCCATTACTACCGACGCCTCAGTCCGTGCGCAGAAGCTTCGTGCCGGGGAATGCCAGGTCACGCTCAACCCTCGCCCTGCTGACCTCGAAGCGTTGCAGAAAGATCCCAACATCGAGGTACCGAGCCAACCCGGCTTTAACCTCGGTTACATCGCCTACAACGTTGAGCACGAGCCACTCGACAAGCTTGAGGTGCGCAAGGCGTTGGACATGGCGGTCGACAAGAAATCCATCATCGAAGCCGTCTATCAAGGATCCGGCCAACTGGCAGTGAACGCGCTTCCGCCAACCCAATGGTCTTATGACGAGAGCATCAAGGGCACCGAATACAACCCGGACAGAGCGCGCGAATTGCTTAAACAGGCAGGCGTCAAGGAAGGCACCGAAATCACCCTGTGGGCAATGCCCGTGCAGCGCCCCTACAACCCCAACGCCCAGCTGATGGCACAAATGATCCAGGCCGATTGGGCTAAGATCGGGATCAAAACACGCATCGTGAGCTACGAGTGGGGCGAATACATCAAGCGCGGCCATGCAGGGGAACATGACGCCATGCTAATAGGCTGGACTGGAGATAATGGTGACCCGGACAACTGGATGAACACCCTGTATGGCTGTGATGCCATAAATGGCAACAACTGGTCCAGATGGTGCGACGCGACGTACGACAAAGTGGTCAAGGATGCCAAGCGCATTACGGATCAGGCTGAGCGCACCAAACTGTATGAACAGGCGCAGCAGATCATTCAAGAGCAGGTGCCCATCACGCCTATCGCCCACTCCACCGTCTATCAACCGATGCGCAGCAGCGTGGAGGGCTTCCAGATCAGCCCCTTCGGGCGCAACTCCTTCTATGGCGTAGAAAACAAGCGCTGATAGTAGCGAAGCCAGGCCTGCCCACGGGCATGCCTGGCTGGCCTCCTTTGCATGTTTTTCGACGGCCGGTCTGCATAGCCAAGCGTCCTCAGCCCAACGATAGCCGCGAATTTGAGAATGGCGATCGTGGCTGTGCTGCCGCGTAACCATAGCTTTACCAGGAGTTCTGCGATGTTCAGCTTCATAGCCCGCCGCGTGGGTCTGCTGATTCCCACCTTTTTCGGCATCACGCTACTCACCTTTGCCCTGATTCGCATGATCCCAGGGGATCCGGTGGAAGTGATGATGGGAGAACGAAAAGTCGATCCGGAGATGCATGCCCAGGCCATGGAGCGGCTGGGTCTGAACAAGCCACTCTACCTGCAGTATTTCGATTACATCGGCAATCTGGCGCAAGGCGATCTCGGCGAGTCGCTGCGTACACGCACCAGCGTCTGGAAAGAGTTCACTACCCTGTTTCCCGCCACCCTCGAGCTTGCCTTAGCGGCACTGATCATCGCCGGCACCCTGGGCCTGCTGGCCGGCGTGGTCGCCGCGCTGAAACGCGGTTCGCTGTTCGACCATGGCGTCATGGGCATTTCGCTGGTTGGCTATTCGATGCCGATCTTCTGGTGGGGGCTGATCCTCATCATGTTTTTCTCCGTAGGCCTCGGCTGGACGCCTGTTTCGGGGCGAATCGACCTGCTCTACGACGTACCGCCCGTTACCGGCTTCATGCTGATCGACACCCTGCTCAGCGAAGAAGAAGGTGCGTTCCTGGACGCTCTGCACCACATGATTTTGCCAGCGATCGTGCTCGCGACCGTGCCGCTGGCGGTCATAGCGCGCATGACCCGCTCGGCCATGCTCGAAGTGCTGCGTGAAGATTACGTCCGCACGGCTCGGGCGAAAGGTTTGTCGCCGAACCGAGTTGTGTTCGTTCATGGCCTGCGCAACGCGCTGATTCCGGTCCTTACCGTATTCGGCTTACAGATCGGCACACTGCTGGCTGGAGCGGTGCTGACCGAGACGATTTTCTCCTGGCCCGGCATCGGCAAGTGGCTGATCGAATCCATCGGCGCTCGCGACTACCCGGTTGTGCAGAACGGCATCCTGCTGGTCGCCTGCCTGGTCATCCTGGTCAACTTCACCGTGGACATCCTCTACGGCCTGGCCAACCCCCGCATTCGTCATCAACGCTAAGAGGCCGGACGATGAGCAGTATTGAAACCCTGCCGGCTGCCGAGCCGACGACCTATTACCCCTCGCCGCTCCGAGAGTTTTGGACCGCATTCAAACGTAACAAGGGCGCGCTGGGTGGCCTGATCTTCATGTTGCTGCTGGTGATCTGTGCCTTGTTCGCCTCGGTGCTAGCGCCCTACAACCCCACCGAGCAGTTCCGGGATTTCCTGCTGACGCCGCCCGTCTGGCAGGAAAGCGGTACGTCCCAATTCCTACTCGGCACCGACGAACTAGGGCGGGATATGCTGTCCCGTCTGATTCACGGCGCGCGTCTCTCACTATTGATTGGCCTGGCCTCTGTCGTCTTCTCGCTGCTGCCGGGCATCCTGCTCGGGCTGTTGGCAGGCTTTTCCCCGACTCGGCTGGGCCCGTTCATCATGCGTTTGATGGACATCATGCTGGCCCTGCCTTCACTGCTCCTAGCGGTTGCCATCGTGGCGATCCTCGGGCCGGGCCTGATCAACACCATCTTTGCCATCGCCATTGTGTCGCTACCGTCTTACGTGCGTCTGACCCGCGCGGCGGTGATGACCGAGCTCAATCGCGACTACGTCACGGCGTCCCGACTGGCGGGTGCCGGCACGCTCCGGCTGATGTTTATCAGTGTACTGCCGAACTGCATGGCGCCCTTGATCGTGCAGGCCACACTGAGTTTTTCTTCGGCCATTCTGGACGCCGCCGCGCTGGGCTTTCTCGGGCTCGGTGTTCAACCGCCAACCCCCGAATGGGGAACGATGCTGGCTTCAGCCAGGGACTACATCGAGCGCGCCTGGTGGGTGGTTTCACTACCGGGCCTGGCAATACTGCTCAGTGTGCTGGCGATCAACCTGCTCGGCGACGGTCTGCGCGATGCGCTGGATCCGAAGCTCAAGAATGCCGCATGAGGGGCTCACCGATGCTTGATTCAATGTCAATGGGGGACCCTCAACCATGAGCCTCCTCGAAATTCAGAATCTGTCAGTACGTTTCGGTGACGACAGCGCGCCACCTGTGGTCGACGGGCTCGACCTCAGCGTTGATCGGGGCGAAGTGCTGGCCATCGTCGGCGAATCCGGTTCAGGCAAATCCGTCACCATGATGGCCTTGATGGGATTGATCGACGCGCCGGGCAAGGTAGCGGCCGATCGTCTCCGGTTCTCCAATCAGGACTTGCTGACTCTAAAAGGACGCCAGCGTCGTCGATTGATCGGCAAAGATCTGGCCATGGTTTTCCAAGACCCCATGACCGCACTCAACCCCAGCTACACAGTGGGGTTTCAGATCGAGGAAGTGTTGCGGCAGCACTTGGGTCTCAAGGGCAAAGCGGCTCGGCAGCGAGCGCTCGAATTGCTCGAACGTGTCGAAATCCCGGGCGCGTCCAGTCGCCTCGACGCCTATCCGCATCAGCTCTCCGGCGGCATGAGCCAAAGGGTCGCCATTGCAATGGCCATCGCCGGCGAGCCGCAGCTGCTGATCGCGGACGAGCCCACTACCGCCCTCGATGTGACTATTCAGGCACAGATCATGGAGCTGCTTTTGAGCTTGCAGCGCGATCAGAACATGGCGCTGATCCTCATCACCCACGATCTGGCGGTGGTAGCCGAAACCGCTCAGCGCGTCTGCGTAATGTATGCGGGCCAGGCGGTCGAGACCGGGCGCGTGCCGGCCCTTTTCGACGCTCCGGCTCATCCATATACCGAGGCGTTGCTGGCCTCGATCCCTGAGCACTCCGACAACCGGCGCCTTGCGACCTTGCCAGGCATCGTACCGGGCCGATACGACCGCCCCGCCGGCTGCCTTCTCTCACCACGCTGTCCGTATGCCCAGCCGCGGTGCGAAGAACGACCGGCGCTCGAGCCGTATGACCGTGGCGAAGTTCGCTGCTTCTTCCCTCGCAACATGACCCCTGGCGAAGCACCTGAAGTATTGCCGGAGGCCCAGCGCCCGAGCCAGCCACCTGGAGAACATCATGTCTATTGAGGCATCGACAGGCAGCGTGCTGTCCGCACGCGAGCTCACCCGCCATTACGAGATTTCACGTGGGCTGTTCAAACCAAACGCCACCGTACGCGCCCTCAACGGCGTGTCGTTCGAACTGGCGGCCGGCGAAACGCTTGCGGTAGTGGGCGAATCTGGCTGCGGCAAGTCCACACTTGCGCGCGCTTTGACGCTCATCGAGGAGCCCACGTCCGGATCGCTGCAGATTGCCGGCCAGGAAGTCGCAGGGGCTGACAAGGCCCAACGCAAACAACTGCGCCGCGACGTGCAGATGGTCTTTCAGAACCCCTACGCCTCGTTGAATCCGAGACAGAAGATCGGCGACCAGCTAGGCGAACCCCTGGTCATCAATACCGGGCTGTCACGCAGCGAACGCCATGAGCGGGTGCAGACGATGATGCAGCAGGTCGGTCTGCGGCCCGAGCACTACCAGCGCTATCCGCATATGTTCTCCGGCGGACAGCGCCAACGCATCGCCCTGGCCCGCGCCATGATGCTGAACCCCAAGGTCCTGATTGCCGACGAGCCCACCTCCGCACTCGACGTATCGATTCAGGCGCAGGTACTCAATCTGTTTATGGACCTGCAGGAGCAGTTCAACGCCGGCTACGTCTTCATCTCACATGATCTGGCTGTGGTTCGCCACGTCGCCGACAAGGTGTTGGTGATGTACTTCGGCAGCCCGATGGAAATGGGTCCTGCCGAGCTGATCTACACCCGGCCGCTTCACCCCTATACCCAGGTGTTGCTGGCCGCTACGCCGAGCATCCGCCCCGATCCGGCAAGGCCGAAGATCCGCGCCAGTGGTGAACTGCCTAACCCACTCGACCCGCCGAGCGGTTGTGTCTTCCACACACGCTGCCCACACGCCACCGAACGATGCAGCGCTGAAGTACCGGCGTTCCGGCCACTGGATGACAGGCTGGTTGCATGCCACTACGCCGAGGAGGTTGGCGCGACAAGCGTCGCGTCTGTGCGTCATGCCTGAAAGACACGCGTAAGTCCAGAAACGAAAAAGGCCCCGATATCGGGGCCTTTTTCTGATATGGCGGAGGAGGTGAGATTCGAACTCACGGAAGAGTTTCCCCTTCGACGGTTTTCAAGACCGTTGCATTCAACCGCTCTGCCACTCCTCCGCAGAGAGCGGGCGCCATAGTACCCGAACGACACACACTGTCAAACACTCTTGTTAGGATGAAACAAAAGCTCTGCTATGATCGGTGTCAGTTAGTTACAGGCTGATCCACTTACAGGAGTGTCGCCATGCTCAAGCAACAGTACGCACCTACGCATACGCAGGTTGAACAAAAGGAAGTCAGCCGCGTCCTGCGTAACACCTATGGTCTTCTGGCCATCACGCTGGGCTTCAGTGCCCTCGTCGCCTACATGGCGATGCAGGCCAATGCTGCCTATCCAAACATTTTCGTGGTGCTGGTCGGTTTCTACGGCCTGTTCTTCCTCACGGTCAAACTCCGCAACTCGGCGTGGGGACTGCTTTCGACTTTCGCCTTGACGGGTTTCATGGGGTACACGCTGGGGCCGATCCTCAACATGTACCTGGGTACCGCCAACGGTGGTGAGCTGATTGCCTCCGCACTGTCGATGACCGCCCTGGTGTTCTTTGGTTTGTCGGCTTTCGTGCTGATCACGCGCAAGGACATGAGCTTCCTCAGCGGCTTCATCACCGCCGGTTTCTTTGTCCTGCTAGGTGCGATGGTTGCTAGCTTCTTCTTTCAGATCAGCGGCCTGCAACTGGCAATCAGCGCTGGCTTCGTGCTGTTCTCGTCGGTTTGTATCCTCTACCAGACCAGCGCCATCATCCATGGCGGCGAGCGTAACTACATCATGGCTACCATTGGCCTGTATGTATCGATCTACAACCTGTTCATCAGCCTGCTGCAGCTGATGGGCATCATGGGCGGCGACGACTGATAGCCGATCCACGATCAAGCCCGCTTCGGCGGGCTTTTTCGTTTCAGAAGCTGGCGTATCATGTCGGCAGTCATGACACGGTGGCCCATGAAATTCGCAATCGCTCTGTTTTCATCTCCCCATTCCCCAGCCTCACGGCGCGCATTGCGCTTTGCGGAGGCAGTGCTGGCGGGCGGCCACGAGATTGTCCGGCTGTTTCTTTATCAGGATGGCGTGCACAGTGCTTCTGCCAACATTGTCGCTGCGCAGGACGAGCTTGACGTTGGCGAACAGTGGGCACGGTTCATCGCTCACCATGGGCTTGATGGAGTCGTCTGCATTGCTGCCGGCCTGCGCCGGGGCGTGCTGGATCGACAGGAGGCGAACCGGTATCAGCGTCCGGCGGCGAACCTGGCTGCAGGGTGGGAGCTGTCCGGTCTGGGTCAACTGCACGAAGCCAGCCAGCAAGCCGATCGGCTCGTCTGCTTTGGAGGTCATTGATGGCCCGCTCGATGCTCATCATCACGCGCCAATCTCCGTGGTCTGGTCCATCTGCACGCGAGGCACTGGATATCGTGCTGGCAGGCGGTGCATTTGAGCTTCCGCTCGGTCTGCTATTTCTCGATGACGGGGTGTTTCAACTGGTATCTGAACAGCGAGCTGCTCGGCTGGAGCAGAAGGACCTGACCGCTAACTTGCAGGCTTTGCCGATGTTCGGCATCGAGTCGCTGTATGCATCGAAACGCAGCCTCAGTGAGCGCGGTTTGGATGATTCAGGATTGTCTCTACCCGTTGAATTGCTGGACGATGCAGGCCTCAGCGCTCTTATCAACCGCTACGACCATGTGATCACGCTCTGATGGCAACCCTGCACCTGCTTTCCCATTCCCCATTTTCGGATGGCCGCCTGGCTAGCTGCCTGCACTTGCTGACCGCAGACGACGCCCTGCTGCTCTGCGGCGATGCGGTCTACGCGCTGCAGGACGGCACCACCCAGCGGCAAGCATTGAATCTGATGCACAACAGCATCGCACTATTTGCGCTTGAGGAAGACGTGGCCGCCCGTGCCCTGAATTCTTTGCCATCGCGCCTGCAGCAGGTCGACTATGACGGCTTCGTCGAACTCTGCTGCCGTTATGACCGGACCAACTCCTGGCTATGAACAGGCTGAACGTCAACGGCATGAGCATTGCAGTGGATCAGGAAGGTTTTCTGGTTGATCTCAACGACTGGAGCGAACCCGTCGCCGAAGCGCTGGCAGCCGCCGAAGGAATCGAACTCCAAAACGAACACCGGGAAATTCTTCAGCTGCTGCGCGAGTTCTATCGGGAATTTGAGCTGTCACCCGCGACGCGCCCGCTGATCAAGTACACCGCACTGAAGCTCGGCCCGGACAAGGGCAACAGCATGCACCTGAACCGTCTATTCAAAGGCACCCCCGCCAAGCTAGCTGCAAAGCTGGCGGGCCTGCCTAAACCGAGCAATTGCATATGAGCGCCATCACTCCTGCTGAACATCCCTTTGCCGTTTTCGTCCGTATTCTCGGAAAAGGCAAGCGCGGCGCGCGCGACCTCACCCGTGAAGAGGCGCGTGAAGCCATGGGTATGTTGCTAGACGGGAAGACCGAGGATACTCAGCTCGGCGCCTTCCTCATGCTGTTACGCCACAAGGAAGAAAGCGCAGAAGAGCTAGCCGGCTTCACCGAAGCCGTGCGCGAACGCCTGCAAGCACCCGCAATAGCGGTGGACATCGACTGGCCGACCTATGCGGGCAAGAGACGGCATCTGCCGTGGTACCTGCTGGCAGCGAAGTGCCTGGCACGCAATGGCGTGCGGATTTTCATGCACGGCGGTGGCGCGCATACCGCAGGGCGCATGTACACCGAGCAGCAGCTCGAGCCGCTGGACATTCCTCGCTGCGAGACCTGGGCCGACGCTGGTGCAGCGCTGGATCGCGACAATCTCGCGTTCATGCCGCTCGGTGCCTGGATGCCAGGCCTTCAGCGCATGATCGATCAACGCAACATTCTCGGCCTGCGTTCGCCTATTCATTCGCTGGCCCGAATCCTCAATCCCCTTGGTGCACGCTGCGGCCTGCAGAGCATCTTCCATCCCGGCTATCAGGCCAATCACCGAGAAGCCAGCCGGCTACTGGGCGATACCTCGATTGTCATCAAGGGCGAAGGTGGCGAAATCGAGGTCAACCCTGACGGCGTCGCCCATCTTTACGGCACACAAGCGAGCGAGTCCTGGGACGAAGACTGGCCAGCCCTATCACCTCATCGCCACGTCAAGCCGGCACAACTCGATCCGCTGCACCTGCTCGCTGTCTGGCAAGGCGCTGAAGATGCGTATGGCGAACTTGCAGTCGTTGCGACCATGGCGCTAGCGCTGCGAGGCCTTGGACAGCCACGCGACGCCGCATTCGTCCAGGCCCGTGAGTTCTGGGCGCAGCGAAATCTATCAGTCTGAACGATTGGTTTGACCCGGCATTACGACTCATCCATCGAACCCTACCACCTAAACTGTTTCCAATTCGAAACATTGGAGGCACGCATGGGACTTCTCGTAAAGGGTCAGTGGCAAGACCGGTGGTATGAAAACAGCAAAGACGGGGAATTTCAGCGAGAGCAGGCCCAACGGCGAGACTGGATAACCGCAGACGGATTACCGGGCCCGGATGACCGTCCCGCCGTCCAGGCGCAAGCCGGTCGCTATCATCTCTATGTATCGCTGGCTTGCCCCTGGGCCCATCGCACCCTTATCTACCGCAAGCTCAAGGGGCTCGAATCGCTTATTGATGTTTCGGTAGTCAGCTGGCTCATGGCCGAACACGGCTGGACGTTCGACAGGGATAAAGGATCCAGCGGCGACGCACTGGACGGGCTGACCTACTTGCATCAGCGTTATACCGCAGACGACGAACGCTATACCGGGCGTGTAACGGTTCCCGTCTTATGGGACCGGCAGCAGCACCGGATCGTCAACAACGAGTCCGCCGAGCTGATCCGAATCTTCAACACCGCTTTCGATGAGCTGACCGGTTCGACACTGGATCTCTATCCGGAGCCGCTACGTGCCGAGATCGATATGCTCAACGAGCGCATCTATCCGCGCATCAACAACGGCGTCTATCGTGCTGGCTTCGCTTCGACCCAAAAGGCTTATGAGGCAGCCTTCGATGAAGTGTTCGCGGAACTCGACTGGCTAGAGCAACGCCTCGATGCACGGCGATACCTGGCTGGTGAATACCTGACCGAAGCCGATTGGCGTTTATTCACCACGATCATCCGCTTTGATCCGGTCTACCATGGTCATTTCAAGTGCAACCTTCGCCGCATCGAAGACTACCCTAACCTTTCAAACTGGCTACGCGAGCTCTACCAATGGCCAGGCATTGCCGAAACGGTTGACTTCAACCATATCAAGCATCATTACTACGCCAGTCACCGGCATATCAACGCTAATGGCATTGTACCCAAAGGTCCTGAGCAGGCGCTCTGCCGCGCGCATAACCGCGACCGTCTTGCTGGCAAAGGCATTTGGTCGCGGTAGATCACCTGTCGCGGTTCTGAGCGCCTTCGAACCAGGCGAGCTTCTCGCGCAATTGCACAACCTCACCAACGATGACCAGAGTAGGCGCTTGCACCTGCTCACTGGCTACCCGCTCAGCTAGATTGGCAAGCGTTCCGGTAAAGACCCGCTGGTTCACAGTCGTACCTTGCTGAACCAGTGCGGCGGGCGTATCGGCTGCGCGACCATGGGCGATCAACTGCTGGCAGATAACGGGCAACCCGACCAAGCCCATATAAAAGACAAGCGTCTGACTGGGTGCAACCAGTTCCGACCAGGCCAGATCACAACTGCCATCCTTCAAATGCCCGGTAACAAAGCGCACCGACTGGGCGTGGTCTCGGTGGGTCAGCGGAATACCTGCATAGGCGGCACAACCGCTTGCTGCAGTAATCCCCGGCACGACCTGGAACGGCACGTCGTGAGCAGCCAGCTCCTCGATCTCCTCACCTCCCCGCCCGAAAATGAAGGGGTCTCCACCCTTCAGGCGCAACACACGCTTGCCCTCCCTGGCCAAGGTCACCAGCAGCTGGTTGATCTGTTCCTGCGGCACCGCGTGCGCTGCGCGCTGCTTACCGACATAGATACGGTCCGCGTCACGACGGCACAGATCGAGGATGGCTGGCGCGACGAGACGGTCATATAGCACCACGTCAGCTTGCTGCATCAAACGCAGCGCGCGAAACGTCAACAGATCAGGATCTCCTGGGCCGGCTCCGACCAGATAGACCTCACCGAGGCTTTTCGGCTCGGCGCCGGACAGCTTCTCAACGAGCAATCGCTCAGCCTCCTGCTGCTGTCCGGCCAGGGCCCGCTCCGCAACCGGGCCCTGGAAAACCTCTTCCCAGAACACGCGACGTTGCTGCACGTCGGCGAACCGGGCTTTGACCTGCCCGCGGAATCTTTTGGCCAGACCAGCCAACTCGCCGTAAACCGAGGGCACCCAGGTTTCGATGCGCGCACGCATGAGTCGCGCCAGCACCGGAGCGTCACCCCCGCTTGAGACTGCGATCATCAACGGAGAGCGATCAACAATCGCGGGGAAGATCACCGTACACAGATCGGGCGAGTCGACCACGTTGACCGGTATGCCAAGCGCTCGGGCATCTTCAGAAACCCTCGCGTTCAACGGCTCATCATCAGTCGCCGCAATGGCAAGCACGCAGCCTGACAGATCGCTGGAGACGTAACCGCGGACCAGAGCCTGACCACTGCCTTCGGTGATCAGTTCGTTCAGCTGTGCTTCTATTTCAGGCGCAACAACCCGCAGCACAGCGCCCGCCTCTGACAACAACCGCGCCTTGCGCAGCGCGATCTCGCCGCCGCCGACGACCAGCACAGTACGGCCATTCAGGTTGTGGAAAAGCGGCAGAAAATCCATGAGCAAGTCCTGGTGACATAGTGAGAGGCCACCTCAGCCGCGACGACTGAGATGGCCTTCGGCGAGAATCAAGGCGTCCGGACGGGGCCGTTGCGCAACGGCTAGCATGCTCGACCGACGCTCAGGCCCACGGAAGCACGACCCGTCCAATCAACCGATTACTTCAATCCCGCCCATGTATGGCATGAGCGCTTCCGGCACGCGAATGGTGCCATCGGCCTGCTGGTAGTTCTCCAACACGGCAACCAGCGTCCGGCCAACAGCGAGTCCGGAACCGTTTAATGTATGCACAAGTTCGGGCTTTCCGGTTTCCGGATTGCGGTAGCGCGCCTGCATACGACGAGCCTGGAAGTCACCACAGCTAGAGCACGAGGAAATTTCGCGGTACTTGTCCTGGCTTGGCACCCACACTTCCAGGTCGTATGTCTTCGTAGCGCCAAAGCCCATATCACCCGTACACAAAGCCAAGACCCGGTAAGGCAATTCCAGAGCCTGAAGGACCTTCTCGGCATTTGCGGTCAGGCCTTCGAGCGCATCGAGTGACTGGCTCGGCTCCACAATCTGCACCATTTCAACCTTGTCGAACTGATGCTGACGAATCATGCCGCGCGTGTCGCGCCCCGAGGCCCCCGCCTCGCTACGGAAGCACGGTGTATGCGCAACGAACTTCAGCGGTAAAAGTTTGGCGTCGAGGATCTCACCGGCAACGATGTTGGTCAGCGAGACCTCTGCTGTCGGGATCAGGTAGAGATCCGCTTCGTTTTCGCGACTGATCTTGAACAGGTCTTCCTCGAACTTGGGCAACTGGCCGGTGCCTTGCAATGCCGGTGCCTGGACCAGATAAGGCGTGTAGGCCTCTTCATAGCCGTGCTCGCGCGTGTGCAGATCGATCATGAATTGCGCTAGCGCACGGTGCAGACGGGCAATCGGTCCGCGCATAAGCGCAAAGCGCGCACCGGAGAGCTTCGCCGCCGTCTCGAAATCCAGCCAGCCGTGTTGCTCGCCCAGCGCGACGTGGTCTTTGACTTCGAAGTCGAATGACCTCGGATTACCCCACCGACGCACTTCGACGTTTTCATCCTCGTCCTTGCCGACGGGGACCGACTCGTGTGGGAGGTTCGGCAGGCTGAGCATCAGTTGATCCAGTTCGCTCTGGATGTTCTCAAGTTCCGCCTTTCCGGCTTCGAGTTCGGTACCCATGCGATCAACGTCGGCAAGCATTGGTGCAATGTCTTCACCGCGCTGTTTCGCCTGACCGATGGTTTTGGAGCGAGCGTTACGCTCAGCCTGAAGTTGCTCGGTACGGGTCTGCACGGTTTTACGCTGGGCTTCCAGCGCCTCGATACGCGCTACATCCAGCTGATAGCCGCGAGTAGCGAGGCGCTCTGCCACATCGTGCAGCTGTGTGCGTACCAGTTTCGAATCAAGCATGGTGGGTCTCGTCTGTGAAAGCTTTGAGGAAAGGCGAAGAGGATCGGAAGTTTACTGCGATATGTTCCAGGTTCATAACCGGCCAAGCGTAAGCCCTGCCCAGGTAGCCAGCAGACCACCGCACACACTCATGCCGATATAGGTGAACGCTGTTGCAGCCTGACCGCTTTCCAGCAGACGCAATCCGTCGAGAGAAAAGCTGGAAAAGGTGGTTAACGCCCCGAGGAAGCCAATGATCAGGCCGCTTTTCAGCTCCGGAGAAAGGTCAGGCCGGTGCAGAAACGTGGCGTAAAGGTAGCCAATCAGCAAGCAACCGAGCAGGTTGACTGCCAGGGTTGCCAGGTAGAAGTGCTTCGGCCAAAAAACCGAAGCCCAGGCAGAAACACCGAAGCGAATCAGCGTACCGACAACCCCGCCCGCAACCACGGCCAGCACCATGCGAATCATGTCTTCCTCCGCTGACGGGGACTTTGCCGGTCCAGCTGCGCCAGATGATCGAGTTTTTCGCGGATCTTGCTCTCCAACCCGCGGGGGACAGGATGGTAGTAGTGGCGCGGCTCGATCGTATCGGGAAAATAATCTTCGCCAGCGGCATACGCGCCGGGCTCGTCGTGTGCATAGCGATATTCTTCACCATAACCCAGCTCTTTCATCAACCGGGTCGGCGCATTGCGCAGGTGGAGCGGGACCTCTTGGGAGCCGTTTTCACGAACATCACGCATTGCGGCATTGAAGGCGCTATACACCGCATTACTTTTGGGTGCGCATGCGAGATAGACGATTGCCTGTGCCACAGCCAGCTCACCCTCTGGACTGCCAAGCCGTTCCTGTACATCCCACGCCGATAGACACAAGCTCAGCGCTCGCGGATCGGCATTGCCCACTTCTTCACTGGCCATGCGCACCACACGCCGCGCGATGTACAGCGGGTCGCAGCCGCCATCGATCATCCGCGCGAACCAGTACAGCGACGCATCCGGGTTCGAGCCGCGGACCGATTTGTGCAGTGCGGAAATCTGGTCATAGAAGGCTTCTCCGCCTTTGTCGAAGCGACGCCGGCTGTCACCCAGCAGATCCTGCAGCAACCCAACGGTGATCTCACCGCCCTCTTCCGCCAGATCAGAGGCGTTTTCAAGGAGATTCAGCAAACGACGGCCATCACCATCCGCAGCGGCCATGAGCATTCGAAAGCTTTCGTCCGGCAGGCTCAGATGCAACGCTCCGAGGCCTTTCGGTTCAGTCAAGGCGCGCGTGACCAGCCGGCGCAGCGCGGCTTCGTCGAGACTCTTCAGCACATAGACGCGAGCACGTGAGAGCAACGCATTGTTCAGCTCGAACGACGGATTTTCGGTGGTCGCACCGATAAAGATCAGCGTGCCATCTTCAACATAAGGCAGGAAGGCATCCTGCTGGGACTTGTTGAAGCGATGAACTTCGTCAACGAAGAGAATGGTACGTCGCCCATACTGGGCCGCCTGTTGTTTGGCTATTTCGACTGCTTGCCGAATCTCCTTCACACCAGCGAGCACTGCGGAAACAGTTTCGAAATGAGCGTCAGAGACCTTAGCCAACAACCGAGCCAGCGTCGTCTTGCCAACACCCGGCGGCCCCCAAAACACCATCGAGTGCAAAGCGCCCTGCTCCAGTGCCTCGCGGAGTGGCTTACCGCGCGCCAGCAGGTGCTCCTGCCCGACATACTCGTCAAGGCTAGCGGCGCGCAGACGTGCAGCCAAAGGTTGGGCAACAGGTTCGCGACTGAACAGGTCCATCAGCGACGCTGGCCTCTCATGCAAACGGCCTGCGCTAAGCAGGCCGTATTTGTGAACGGAATAGGCGAGTGGCGAATGCTCATTCGGAGATTACATCGGCTCCCTCAGGAATCTCGAAAGTAAACAGATCCGACTTGAGCGGCTGATTCAACTTGACGCCCTGAAACAGGATGTTGGTGCGCTGCCCAACACCGTCGATCATCTGCATATCGTTGATGACCCCGCCGCGAAAGGACAGACGGAGACTGTCGAACAGGGTGTCCGTGGCTTTCGGCTTGAGCGTGAAGTCGACAACATCACCGGCTTCCTTGTGCGACACATCGAAATTCTCACTGATCGCCGAGACATCACCGGACAACAGCAACGCGGGCGTGTGCGTCAGGCGTTGATCAAGCGTCTGGATAGTGACCTGCTCCAGGTCCGGATCGAACAGCCAGACCTTCCTGCCGTTGGAGACCAGCAACTGCTCCATCGGCTCATCGGTATGCCAGCGGAACTGGCCTGGACGTTTCAACGCCATCTCGCCGGAGGTTTCCTGCAGCTGGGTCCCGGTGCCGTCCAAGGACAGCTGAGAAAAGCGCCCGGTAAGGGTCTCCGCCTTCTGCAGGAGCCCGGTGAGGCGTTGCACAGAGGCAGCCTGGTCAGCCTGTGCCGGCACCATGGAGAACAGCAGAGCGGATGCAAACAACGCACGAATCAATTGCATGAGGCCCTCAGCGACTCAGTCGCGGGTAGGTGGCGGCGCGAGCACTTCGCGCGAGCCGTTGGTATTCATGGAGGTCACGACGCCGGCCATTTCCATGGCTTCGATCATTCGCGCGGCGCGGTTGTAACCAATCTTGAGTTTGCGCTGGACAGCAGAAATCGAGGCGCGGCGGCTTTCGGTTACGAAACGGACCGCCTCGTCATAAAGCGGATCCTCTTCACTGCCCTCGCCGCTGCCGCTCTCGCCGCCACCCCCATCGAAGCCGCTGCCGGAATCTTCCACGCCCACTAGAATTTCTTCAATGTAATCGGGCGCGCCGCGTGCTTTCCAGGCTTCGACGACACGATGAACCTCATCATCAGAGACAAAGGCACCGTGGACGCGTATTGGCAGGCCGGTACCCGGCGGCAGATAAAGCATGTCGCCGTGCCCAAGCAGCTGCTCGGCTCCACCCTGGTCGAGGATGGTCCGGGAGTCGATCTTGCTTGATACCTGAAACGCCATACGCGTTGGTATATTCGCCTTGATCAAACCGGTGATGACATCGACCGAAGGCCGCTGGGTCGCCAGGATCAAGTGAATGCCTGCTGCCCGAGCCTTCTGAGCGATACGCGCAATCAGTTCTTCAACTTTCTTACCGACGATCATCATCATGTCGGCAAACTCATCGACGACCACGACGATGGTAGGCAGCTTATGCAGCAGCGGCGCCTCATCTTCCATGCTTTCGCGGCGATACAGCGGATCGGTCAATGGTGTGCCGGCCTCTTCGGCATCCTTGATCTTGCGGTTGAAGCCGGCCAGGTTCCGCACGCCCATCGCCGCCATCAGTTTGTAGCGACGCTCCATTTCGGCAACGCTCCACCGTAGAGCATTAGCCGCCTCTTTCATGTCGGTCACCACCGGACACAGGAGGTGGGGGATGCCTTCGTAGATAGAGAGCTCGAGCATCTTCGGGTCGATCATGATCAGCCGCGCATCTTCGGGCGTAGATTTGAATAGGATCGAAAGGATCATCGCGTTCACACCGACGGATTTACCCGAACCGGTGGTTCCGGCGACCAGAAGATGCGGCATTTTTGCGAGGTCAGCGATGACTGGCTTACCGCCGATATCGTGCCCTAACGCGATCGTCACAGGCGACTTTGCGTCATCGTAAGGCGCCGAGGACAGCACTTCCGAAAAACGTACGATCTGACGATCTTCGTTGGGTATCTCGATACCTACGGTCGTTTTACCCGGAATCACCTCGACAACGCGAACGCTGATCACCGCTAGCGAGCGCGCAAGGTCCTTCGCCAGGTTGGATATTCGACTGACCTTCACGCCTGCGGCGGGCTGAATCTCGAAACGCGTGATCACAGGGCCCGGATGAACCGACTCGACGATGACCTCTACGCCGAATTCCTTCAGCTTGATCTCCAGCAGCCGCGACATTGCTTCAAGAGACTCGGGCGAGTACTGCTTCTGTTGTTTTTCAGCGACATCGAGAAGCGACAGTGGCGGGACACTGCCCTCGATCATCGGATCAACGAACAGGTTGGCCTGCTTTTCCTTATATACGCGCTTGCTCTGCTCGACCGGTTTGGCTGTCGGCGGAGGCGGAATGACCAATGAGGGTCGCTTTTCACGCTCGGTCATATGCTTGTTAAGCGACTCCTCGCGCTCAAGAAGCCGCTCTTTGACCTTGGCACGTTCACGTTGATCAGGAAGCGAACCTGCAACGTCATTGACGACCTCATCGGCTTCGCGCAACTGCGCAACAATCTGTTTGCGTTCGTTACGAGCGGACCACCATCGACTGAAAAAGCTCTGAATCAGCTCTATCAGATCAAGCGTAATCTTGCCCGTCAGGTCCATCACCTTGAACCAAGACAGGTCAGTGAATACCGTCAGACCGAACAGGAAGAACGCCAACAACAGTAATGTGCTGCCCTGTACGTTCAGCGCAGCCTCGGCGAGCTGGCCGAGGCTTTCGCCCAGAGCGCCGCCCGCAGATGCTGGAAGGCTGTTGGCAAACTGGAAGTGGATATAAGCGAGGGCCGACCCAGAGAGGATCAAAAAGACGAGCCCGATCAGCCTCCAGGAGAACAGCCACCCATTCCAGGTCCAGGGTTGATGCCGTGCACGAAAGACCTGCCAGGTCTTGACCCCTAACAACAACGGAAACAGAAAGGCGAAATAGCCAAGCGCCATGAACAGCACGTCAGCGAACCAGGCGCCGGCGCGGCCAGCAGCGTTGTGGACCTGCTGAACATTACTTGTATGTGTCCAACCAGGATCGGCAGGGTCGTAAGTGAGCAATGCCATCCAGAGATAGGCGCAAAGTGCACCGAGCGCGATCAAAGCGCCCTCTTTCAGACGGTAATGCAACTGCTGTCGCCAGACGGAAGCTGGCGCGGTAGAGGAGGTATTCTTCAAAACGCTTTATTTCCTGCGCCCGCGGCGCGCTCTATGAACCGTAGTCAGCCTGAACTTGCACATTGTACGGGTTTGTCGATTCGATGGCATTGCCGGTTCCGTGCCGGCTTGGGCTTTTCTAAGTGCTTCGGTGTAGCATAAACGCCAGTTTTTAAAGTGTGACTCGACTGGAGCACGCTTATCCATTTGCAACAGAGGCTTATGAGGGCTTTTTATGAATGAAGTCAAGCATTCACGTCTGATCATCCTCGGCTCGGGCCCGGCCGGCTATACCGCAGCCGTATATGCAGCCCGTGCCAACCTGAAACCGTTGATGATCACAGGCATTCAGCCCGGCGGCCAGCTGACCACCACCACCGAAGTCGACAACTGGCCAGGAGACGTTGAAGGTCTGACCGGCCCGGCGCTGATGGAGCGAATGCAGAAACATGCAGAACGCTTCGATACAGAGGTGGTGTTTGACCACATCCACACGGCTGAACTGCAACAGCGTCCGTTTATCCTCAAGGGCGACAGCGCAACCTATAGTTGCGATGCGTTGATCATCGCAACTGGGGCGTCTGCCCAATATCTCGGACTGCCCTCGGAGGAAGCGTTTGCCGGGCGAGGCGTGTCGGCATGCGCGACCTGCGACGGCTTCTTTTATCGCAACCAGGTCGTGGCTGTGATTGGTGGAGGCAATACAGCGGTCGAAGAAGCGCTTTATCTGTCGAACATTGCCAAGGAAGTCCACCTGATACACCGCCGCGACAAGCTTCGCTCCGAAAAGATTTTGCAGGACAAGATCATGGAGAAAGCAGCGAACGGCAATATTCGTCTGCACTGGAACCACACCCTGGAAGAGGTGCTTGGCGACGCGAGTGGCGTGACAGGGGTCAGGCTGAAGAGCACCGAATCCGGAGAGGAGAAAGAACTGGCACTGGCAGGCGTATTCATAGCCATCGGGCACAAGCCCAACACAGACCTTTTCCAAGGCCAGCTCGAGATGAAGGATGGTTATCTTTTGATCAAAGGGGGCAACGAGGGAGACGCTACCAGCACTACAATCCCGGGCGTATTTGCAGCAGGCGACGTGGCCGATCACGTTTATCGTCAAGCCATCACCTCGGCCGGCGCTGGCTGCATGGCTGCGCTGGATGCCGAGAAGTTCCTGGACCTGTAACCCTGCTCAAGGCGGATGCCTGCATCCGCCTATGTGATCAATCAATATGCTTACCTGGCTGCAGCGCGACGACCTGTCGTTTCCACCATTGGACAAAGCCATGCGCGAGCCCAACGGGCTGCTTGCCGCTGGAGGCGACCTATCGCCTGAACGTTTACTGGCCGCCTACCGCCATGGCTGTTTTCCGTGGTACCAGGACGGGCAACCGGTGCTCTGGTGGTCACCTGACCCACGTACAGTTCTGTACCCGGAAGAATTACATGTCTCTCGCAGCCTGAGAAAAACAATACGCCAGGAAACCTTCAGCATTACTTTCGACAAAGCCTTCCGGGACGTGATCGAAGGCTGCGCAGGCCCTCGCAATTACACCGACGGCACATGGATCACGACGCCAATGCAGACCGCTTACACACAACTGCATCAACTTGGCATCGCTCATTCGGTGGAAGTCTGGCAAGACGAACGGTTGGTCGGCGGCCTCTATGGACTCGCCATGGGTCGACTATTCTTCGGCGAATCGATGTTCAGTCGTACTACTGATGCATCCAAGGTGGGATTCGTGGCACTAGTGGAACGTCTCCGAGAATGGGGATTCCAATTGATTGACTGTCAGATGCAAACGCAACACTTGGTCAGTTTCGGTGCCAGGAGCATACCTCGCCAGATCTTCGCCAAGACACTTGCACGCTATCTGGACGAACCCAGCACAGCCCGATGGGGGTCCTAGTCGACGAAGCCAAGCTGACCTACACTGAATTCAGGATTTTCGAGAGCTGACCATGACTTCACTGGCTCGTCTCAAGTTCTACGCCACCCAGCCTCACGCCTGCAGCTATCTGCCAGATGAACAGGCCACTACGCTCTTCCTTGACCCCAGCCAGCCAATGGACGTACAGGTCTACGCAGAGCTTTCCGAGATGGGCTTCCGCCGCAGCGGTGATCATCTCTATCGTCCCCACTGCCAACGCTGCACCGCCTGCATTCCTGCCCGGATACCTGCTGAAGGCGTGCAACTCAGTCGCCAGCAGAAACGCATCCTCAAACGCAACGCCGATTTAACCGTTCGAGACGTAAGGCCTTCGTTTACTGAAGAGTACTACGCGCTTTACGCGACTTATATCGAGCAGCGTCACGCGGATGGCGACATGTACCCCCCAAGCAGAGACCAATTCCAGACCTTCCTGGTCCGTGAGCTTCCGTTTTCCCGCTTCTACGAGTTCCGATTGGAAGGCCGCCTGCTCGCCCTTGCCGTCACCGACCTGCTACCCAACGGCCTCTCTGCCGTCTACACCTTTTATGATCCCAGCGAAGAGCGTCGCAGCCTCGGCCGTTTCGCAATCCTCTGGCAGATCAGCGAGGCTGCCCGCCTCGGGCTGAAGGCTGTTTACCTAGGGTACTGGATCAAGAACTGCCGCAAGATGAACTACAAAACCGAATACCGTCCTATTGAATTACTGGTTAACCAACGCTGGATAACGCTGACCTGACCCTTGGCTCTCGTGACCCTTTCAGGCACAATACTTGCCGCTTTTACCCGGGCATTCTTCGCGCCGGGTCTATCATCGGACACCGAGGGCTTTACTGAATGTCGAAAGAAGACAGCTTCGAAATGGAAGGTACTGTCGTCGACACCCTGCCCAACACCATGTTTCGAGTGGAGTTGGAAAATGGGCACGTCGTTACTGCGCACATCTCTGGCAAGATGCGCAAGAACTACATCCGGATTCTTACCGGTGACAAGGTTCGCGTGGAACTTACACCTTACGACCTGAGCAAAGGCCGCATCACGTACCGCGCCCGCTGACAGGACGCGAGCATGAACGCCCGGTCATTACCGGGCTTTTTGTTTTCTGCGGACCGGACAGCCAGACCCTACCAGCTCCGGCACAACCGCGCCGGACCGCAACCACCTGGCGCAAGCTGAGCGATGAGCTGTAACAAAAACGCCCGGCAATACCGGGCGTTTCTGTTATCAGCGTTCCACTCCGCACTAAGCCAGCTCAGCGGATGTCTCGAAGTCGAAGTACGGCTCTCCGTCGCGGATATCGATGTGCACCACTCCGCCATGCTCAGCCAATTCCCCGAACAGTATTTCTTCAGCTAGCGGCCGCTTGATCTTGTCCTGAATCAATCGAGCCATTG
Organism: Stutzerimonas stutzeri; assembly: GCF_051028275.1. Lineage (GTDB taxonomy): Bacteria > Pseudomonadota > Gammaproteobacteria > Pseudomonadales > Pseudomonadaceae > Stutzerimonas > Stutzerimonas stutzeri_AS. The sequence goes on along the minus strand of NZ_CP069269.1, from coordinate 1,861,024 downwards.
GGCGGGCGCCCATTTGCACGTCGTAGCCACGCTCAGCCAACCAGCTTCGCGCCGCATCGGACACCTCAAGCGTGACATGCTTGTCTTCAAGCTGCGTCTGCAACTCGATGAGAAACTTATCGACAATGCTCTTGATGACTTCGTGACTAAGGCGACCGAACTGAATGATGGTGTCCAGACGGTTACGGAATTCCGGCGTAAAGCTCTTCTTGATCACTTCCATCGCATCAGAAGCATGATCCTGATGGGTGAAGCCAATCGAAGCTCTCGCTGCGGTTTCCGCGCCCGCGTTCGTCGTCATGATAATGATGACATTGCGGAAATCCGCCTTGCGCCCGTTATTGTCGGTCAGGGTCCCGTGATCCATCACCTGTAGGAGCAGGTTGAAGACTTCAGGGTGCGCCTTCTCGATCTCATCGAGAAGCAGAACGCAGTGTGGCTGCTTGGTTATTGCCTCGGTCAGCAAACCACCCTGATCAAATCCCACGTAGCCAGGCGGCGCACCAATGAGGCGAGACACCGTGTGACGCTCCATGTACTCGGACATGTCGAAGCGCACCAACTCGACACCAAGCGCCCGAGCCAGCTGACGCGCTGCTTCTGTCTTACCAACGCCCGTAGGACCGGCGAACAGGAAGGACCCCACCGGCTTATCTGGAGCCTTGAGCCCTGCACGAGAGAGCTTGATGGCCGTGGCAAGCGAATCAATCGCGTCATCCTGCCCAAAGACCGTCAACTTCAGATCACGCTCCAGATTGCGCAACAGCTCCTTGTCAGACGTGCTGACATGCTTCGGAGGGATGCGGGCAATCTTGGCTACGATATCTTCAACCTGCTCTACATCAATGCGAGATACTCGCTTGTCTTCAGGTTGCAACCGCTGATACGCACCCGCTTCATCGATCACATCGATTGCCTTATCGGGCATGTGCCGATCATTGATGTAGCGAGAGGCAAGCTCTGCCGCCGCACGAAGCGACTCGTCGCTGTATTCGATGTTGTGATGTTGCTCAAAGCGGCCCTTGAGCCCCCTGAGGATGCCAATGGTGTCTTCAACCGAAGGCTCCGATACGTCAACCTTCTGGAAGCGCCGAGCGAGAGCCCGATCCTTTTCGAAAATCCCCCGAAACTCTTGGAACGTGGTTGATCCAATGCACCGGATCTCACCCGATGACAATAGCGGCTTCAGCAGATTGGAGGCATCCATGACGCCGCCCGAAGCAGCACCAGCACCTATGATGGTATGGATTTCATCTATGAACAGGACGGCATGAGGCCGCTTGCGCAGCTCGCTCAGGAGCGCCTTGAAGCGCTTTTCGAAATCACCACGATACTTGGTACCTGCCAGCAACGCGCCGAGATCGAGCGAATAGACCACGCTGTCTGCCAGTAGCTCTGGTACTTGGTTGTCAACGATACGCTTGGCAAGCCCCTCTGCAATTGCAGTTTTACCGACGCCGGCCTCTCCGACGAGGAGTGGGTTGTTCTTTCTCCGGCGCGCCAGAATCTGCGCGACTCGCTCAACCTCGTGCTCCCGGCCAACCAATGGATCAATCCGGCCCTGGCGAGCCAGATCGTTCAGATTGCTTGCATAGGCATCGAGAGGATTTCCAGCGGTTGACGACTCTCCGCCCTCCTCATCCTGCATCTCCGCATCGCTGTCAGGACTGCCATTATTGCCCGGCACCTTTGAAATACCATGAGCAATGTAGTTGACGACATCGATGCGGGCGACATTTTGCTGCTTGAGCAGAAAAACCGCCTGACTCTCTTGCTCGCTGAAGATCGCAACCAGAACGTTGGCGCCAGTCACTTCCCGCTTACCCGAACTCTGGACATGAAAAACGGCGCGCTGAAGCACACGCTGAAACCCGAGCGTAGGCTGAGTTTCACGCTCTTCGTCATGCTGGGGAATGAGAGGAGTGGTGGAATCTATGAACTCCTGTAGGTCATGACGCAGTTTATCGAGGCTGGCTCCACAGGCGCGCAAGACTGTTGCGGCTGCTTCGTTATCCAGCAGGGCTAGCAGAAGGTGCTCAACCGTCATGAACTCATGACGCTTGGTACGTGCCTCCTTGAAAGCCAGATTCAGAGTGACTTCGAGCTCACGGTTCAACATAGCTTTCACCTCTTACCCAGCAGTCGGGTTTAACCGTCCTTCTCGATCTCACAAAGCAACGGATGCTGGCATTCCCTTGCATATTGATTGACCTGCATTGCTTTGGTTTCAGCAACGTCGCGTGTGTAGACCCCACAAACGGCTCGCCCCTCGGTATGAACCGCCAGCATGATCTTGGTGGCGAGCTCCCGATTGTGATTGAAAATTCCTTCGAGCACCTCCACGACAAAATCCATCGGCGTGTAGTCGTCATTGAACATGACAACTTTAAACATCGGTGGTGCCTTCAGCTGCGGCTTGGCTTCTTCGACAGCCAGACCGGAAGAGTCATCGTCCGACGGTTTCGGACGATCCTGATTGAATGTTAGTCGAATCTCGGGAAATGCACGCATGCGTATAACAGTTCTAGATCGGGGCGCCGAGGCCGGTAAATAGAAGGGCTTCACAGCCACCTGACGAGTCGCCTTGACTATCCGCAAAACGATGATACAAACAGTATGTGCCACAACGGCAACGGGCTGCGCATGTGGGCCATGTGCTGCATCAGCGCGGAATGAAATGGATGTTACTCCAGTGATGGACTCCTTTGCAGAGGGATAACAGCATGCTAAGCGGTAAGGTCAAGTGGTTCAACAACGCTAAAGGCTATGGTTTCATCGTAGCAGACGGCGGCGATGAGGACCTGTTCGCCCATTACTCTGCCATTCAGATGGAAGGGTACAGAACTCTGAAAGCTGGGCAAGCGGTCATATTCGACATCCTGCAAGGTCCCAAGGGCTTGCACGCAACTAACATCCGGTCGCTGCAGACCGCTGCTGAGGTGGTAGCACCTGCCTCACAGGGGGCGACGGTGGACGCCTGATCTCTAGGCGACAAAAAGGCCGATCATCGATCGGCCTTTTTGTGTTGCTGCCGCAAAATTACATATGGGAGATCATGGCGTCGCCGAACTCCGAGCAGGACATCAGCTTCGCGCCATCCATTAGACGCTCGAAGTCGTAGGTCACAGTCTTGGCGGCGATGGCACCTTCGGTCGATTTGATGATCAGCTCCGCCGCTTCCACCCAGCCCATGTGACGCAGCATCATTTCAGCCGACAGGATCAGCGACCCCGGGTTGACTTTATCCTGACCGGCGTATTTCGGTGCCGTGCCGTGAGTGGCCTCGAACATGGCGACAGTATCAGACAGATTGGCCCCGGGGGCGATGCCGATACCGCCCACTTCTGCGGCTAGCGCGTCAGACAGGTAGTCGCCATTGAGGTTTAGCGTGGCGATCACATCGTAGTCGGCCGGACGCAGCAGGATCTGCTGAAGCATGGCGTCCGCGATAGCGTCCTTCACGACAATATTCTTGCCAGTGGTGGGGTTCTTGAACTGCATCCAAGGGCCGCCATCCAATAGCTCGGCACCGAATTCATCGCGCGCAACCTCGTAGCCCCACTCTTTGAATGCGCCCTCGGTAAACTTCATGATGTTGCCTTTGTGGACCAAGGTAACCGAACTGCGATCGTTGTCGACTGCGTATTGCAGTGCTTTGCGCACTAACCGCTTGGTACCTTCGAGCGACACTGGCTTGATACCGATCCCGCAATTTTCGGTGAAGCGAATTTTCTTGACGCCCATTTCCTCAGTGAGGAATTTGATCACTTTCTCGCACTCAGGCGAACCGGCTTTCCACTCCACGCCAGCGTAGATATCTTCGGAGTTCTCCCGAAAAATGACCATATCCACATCGGCGGGCTTCTTGACTGGGCTGGGCACACCGGTAAACCAGCGAACAGGGCGCTGGCACACATAAAGATCGAGCTCCTGCCGCAGAGCAACGTTCAAAGAGCGTATCCCGCCACCGACGGGAGTGGTCAGTGGCCCTTTGATTGAAACCACGTAATCACGGACAACCTCCAGCGTTTCCTTGGGTAGCCAAGTATCCTGGTCATACACCTGGGTCGCCTTTTCACCGGCATAGACCTCCATCCAGGCGATCTTGCGCTCACCGCCGTAGGCTTTCTCTACAGCCGCGTCGACTACCTTGATCATGACCGGGCTGATATCCACGCCAATGCCGTCACCCTCTATATAGGGGATGATCGGATTATTCGGGACATTCAGGGTGTTATCGCTATTGACGGTGATTTTGTCACCGTTGGCAGGCACCTGGATCTTTTGGTATCCCATGCTGGACTCCGTTTTTGTGGTTAAACATTAAACAGTGGTCATCGTCGAAGAGTAACCCAGTTGAATCGGCCCGAACCATATGTTCGTTCGTCGTATGGCCCGGGCATTCTTTGACAACAGGCAGCGGTGATATACTGCTTAGGTGACTAACGAGTCATGAGCGGCAGCCAATCTCTAAGGAGATTGATGCCTCTGCACCGCCAGACTGCCAACCGCAGCCGGTCGGGTTAAAACACTCAACACTCAAGTGGTGCTGCATCCAACATCATCGCGGCGAATCTCGTGACTGGCACGGCAAACGCAGCCAGGCGCCTACCTGCGCAACTCGGGATTCTGTGCACGCTCAGCAAGAGAGAGTCAACTCTACATGTCCACCCGCTCGAAGATTATCTACACCTTCACTGACGAAGCCCCGGCGCTGGCCACCTATTCGCTTCTGCCCATCGTAGAAGCCTTTGCCGCCTCCGCTGATATAGCCGTCGAAACCCGTGACATCTCTCTCGCAGGGCGCATCCTTGCCAGTTTTGCCGACCAGCTTGATGCTGATAAAGTCGTTGAAGATGACCTGGCCAAGCTGGCCGAGCTGACCAGCCAACCCGACGCCAACATTATCAAGCTGCCGAACATCAGCGCCTCCATACCCCAGCTCAAGGCGGCGATTGCCGAGCTGCAAGCGCTCGGCTACAACATCCCAAACTTCCCGGAAGATCCGCAGACCGACGCAGACAAGGACGTACGGGCGCGTTATGGCAAGGTACTCGGTAGCGCGGTGAACCCGGTTCTGCGCGAAGGCAATTCCGATCGACGCGCCCCGGCAGCTGTAAAGGCCTTCGCCCGTAAGCATCCGCATTCCATGGGCAAGTGGAGCAAAGCTTCGCAGTCTCATGCTGACTACATGCGTGGCGGCGACTTCTTCTCCAGCGAACAGTCGATCACCATGGATAAAGCCGGTGATGTGCGCATTGAGTTCGTGGGCAAAGACGGCAAGGTCGAAGTCAAGAAGCAGCTCGCTCTACAGGAAGGCGAAGTGCTGGACGGGATGTTCATGAGCTGCAACAAGCTGCGGGCGTTCTTCGAAGAGACGCTGCAGGACTGCAAGGCAACCGGCGTTATGTGGTCCCTGCACGTCAAGGCCACCATGATGAAGATTTCCCATCCGATCGTATTCGGCCATGCCGTCAGCGTTTACTACAAAGACGTTTTCGACAAGTACGGTGAGCTGTTCAAAGAATTGGGCGTAAATCCGAACAACGGCATCAGCAGTGTTTACGACAAGATCAAATCGCTACCGGACTCGCAGCAGGAAGAAATCCTTCACGACATCCATGCCTGCTATGCAGAGCGTCCCGAGATGGCGATGGTTGACTCGGTCAAGGGGATCACCAACCTTCACATTCCAAGCGACGTGATCGTCGACGCCTCCATGCCAGCCATGATTCGCAACTCTGGTCAGATGTGGGGCAAGGATGGCAAGCAGAAAGACACCAAGGCGGTAATGCCGGAAAGCACCTACGCCCGCATCTATCAAGAGATGATCAACTTCTGCAAGACCAACGGTGCGTTCGATCCCGTCACCATGGGCAGCGTACCCAACGTCGGCCTCATGGCGCAGAAGGCCGAAGAGTACGGCTCGCACGACAAGACCTTCGAGATGCAAGCTGACGGCACCATGCGCGTCGTGCTGGCAGATGGCACCGTGCTGATGCAGCACGAAGTCGAAAAAGGTGACATCTGGCGCGCATGCCAGACCAAGGACGCGCCGATTCGCGACTGGGTCAAACTGGCTGTTACCCGCGCCCGCCAATCGGATACGCCAGCGATCTTCTGGCTTGATCCGGAGCGCGCCCACGATCGCCAGCTACAGAAAAAAGTAGAAACCTACCTGCAGGATCACGATCTGACCGGTCTGGACATCCGCATGATGGGCTACAACGAAGCCATCCGCGTGAGCATGGAGCGTCTGGTTCGCGGCCAAGACACGATCTCCGTAACCGGCAACGTGCTTCGTGATTACCTGACCGACCTGTTCCCGATCATGGAGTTGGGCACATCTGCCAAAATGCTCTCGATCGTTCCGCTGATGGCGGGTGGCGGCATGTACGAAACCGGTGCTGGCGGCTCGGCACCGAAGCACGTCCAGCAGCTGATCGAGGAGAACCACCTGCGCTGGGATTCGCTCGGTGAGTTCCTGGCATTGGCAGTATCGCTGGAAGAGACCGGCATCAAAACCGGCAATAGCAAAGCCAAGCTGCTAGGCAAAACCCTGGATGCGGCTACCGGCAAGCTGCTCGACAATAACAAGTCGCCCTCTCGCCGTACTGGCGAGCTGGACAATCGCGGCAGTCACTTCTATCTGGCTCTGTACTGGGCGCAGGAACTCGCAGCACAAACCGAAGACACTGAGCTGCAGGCCCATTTCGCACCATTGGCCAAGCAGCTACAGGATAACGAGGAAGCGATTGTTGCTGAGCTCACTGAAGTTCAGGGCAAACCAGTGGAGATCGGCGGTTACTACCGCTCCAATCCAGAGCTGACCAGCAAGGCGATGCGCCCCAGCGCAACGTTCAACGCTGCGCTCGCCGCCCTGGCATGACCTTAACTGGCGATACCGCTTCATGAGATAAGGAACCCCGGCGCTACGCCGGGGTTCTTTTTTTACGACGCAAACAATGCGCCAGCATATTTTTTTGTAGACGAGCTGAGGCCGAACATGACCTGGCATCCACACATAACCGTGGCGACCATTGTCGAAGCTGACGGGCGCTTCCTGATGGTGGAGGAAGCAAAAGGAGGCCGACTGGTACTGAATCAACCTGCTGGCCACCTTGAGCCCGACGAGACCCTGCGCGATGCAGCAATACGCGAAACCCGTGAAGAAACAGGTTGGGAGGTCAAGCTGGAAGGCGTCGTGGGGGTATACCTGTATACGGCGCCTAGCAACGGCGTGACCTATCAGCGCGTCTGCTTCGCGGCCTCGCCGCTGCGCCGCGACCCGCAGCCCACACTCGATACCGGCATCGTAGCGGCGCACTGGATGACCCGAGAGGAATTGGTCGAGCAACCGGAGCGCTGGCGCAGCGAGTTGATCCTGCGCTGCATCGACGACTACCTCGCCGGACCCATATACGACCTTGGCGTGGTTCGGGATTGATCGTCTTTAGCCTTTGACTGAGCCGGCCTGTTAGAATCCCCCGCTTTGCAGTTGACCCTGAGTCCTTATGTCTGATTCACCGTTCGTTGCCCCAGAAAACCTTCGCGTCATCGTCGGCATGTCCGGCGGCGTCGATTCTTCGGTTTCCGCCCTGCTTCTGCTTGAACAGGGATATCAAGTCGAAGGCTTGTTCATGAAAAACTGGGAAGAAGATGACGGCACGGAATACTGCACCGCTCGCGAAGATCTGGCTGACGCACAGGCTGTCTGCGACCGGATCGGCATAAAGTTGCATACGGCAAACTTTGCCGCCGAATACTGGGACAACGTATTCGAACATTTCCTCGCTGAGTACAAAGCCGGAAGGACACCGAATCCGGACATCCTCTGCAACCGGGAAATCAAGTTCAAGGCCTTCCTCGAATACGCGCTGGCGCTCGGCGCCGACATGATCGCGACCGGACACTATGTGCGACGCCGTGACGTTGACGGGAGCAGCGAGTTGCTCAAGGGGCTGGACGCAAACAAGGACCAGAGTTATTTCCTGCATGCGGTAGGCGGCGACCAGTTGAGCAAGACATTATTTCCGGTCGGCGAACTGGAAAAACCGGCGGTCCGGGCAGTTGCCGAGAAGCACGGTCTGGCAACGGCGAAAAAGAAGGACTCCACTGGCATCTGTTTCATCGGCGAACGCCGTTTCAGCGACTTTCTCAAACAGTACCTGCCAGCGCAGCCAGGCAACATCGAAACGATAGACGGTGAAGTCATAGGCCGCCACCACGGCCTCATGTACCACACCATCGGCCAGCGTCAGGGTCTGGGTATTGGCGGCCTGAAAGATTCGAGTGACGAGCCCTGGTACGTTCTGAGCAAGGATCTTGAGCGCAACGTGCTCGTCGTGGGCCAGGGTAACGATCATCCCTGGCTGTTCTCCCGTGCCCTGCTCGCTTCGGAAATCTACTGGGTCAACCCTTTGGAACTGTCTGCCCCGATGCGGTTGTCAGCCAAGGTTCGCTATCGCCAAAGCGACCAGGCTTGCACGCTGGAGCAAACATCGGATGGCTATCGAGCCGTCTTCGATGAGCCTCAGCGCGCCGTCACGCCTGGCCAGTCCGTGGTGTTCTATGACGGTGATATCTGCCTGGGCGGCGGTGTAATCGAGACCGCGGAGCCATGGTTCGCCGGAGCCCGCCCATGACACCGCAGCAGGAGCAACTGGTAGCCCTCGGGGCTGTGTTCGAAGCCGCAGCGCTGGTTGATAGAATCGCCAGGACCGGCCAGGTGCCCAACGCGGCTCTGGGCACCATGCTCGGCAGTCTCTTGGTTCGTGAAAACGCTCCGGCGCTGGACATCTACGGCGGGGACGACCTTAACCTGCGCGAAGGCTATCGAGCCTTGGTCGGCGCGCTGGAGCGAGATACCAGCGCCTTGCAACGCGAGCCGTTGCGCTATGCGCTGGCGATGATCGGGCTGGAGCGTCAGCTGGATAAACGGCGCGACCTGCTTCAGGTAATCGGCAGTCGCCTGGATCAGATACAGCTGCAAGTCGATCATTTCGGACTGACTCATGAAAACGTGGTCGCTTCATTCGGCGGCTTGTACCAGGACACGTTAAGCACCTTCCGCCAACGAATTCAGGTGCAGGGCGACATGCGTCATTTGCAGCAAAGCGATAACGCCGCGAAAATCCGTGCGCTATTGCTAGCGGGGATTCGGTCAGCTCGGCTCTGGCGGCAACTGGGCGGGCACCGCTGGCAGATGATATTCAGCAGGCGAAAAATGCTCGACTCGCTATACCCCATGCTGAGATCGGAATAGCCGCGACGCTAAGCGCAAGGTCGTGCTCACCACAGCGGCAAATCAATCGCCGGCTTTCGTGTATAATCTGCGCCCTCTTTTCGTCGTTCGACTGTCCGAGAATGCCCTCTATGCAGCTTTCCTCGCTCACCGCGGTCTCCCCTGTCGATGGCCGCTATGCCAGCAAAACAAGCGCTCTGCGCCCCATTTTCAGCGAGTTCGGTCTGATTCGCTGCCGCGTTCAGGTCGAAGTCCGCTGGCTACAGCGCCTGGCAGCACATGCCGGTATCCCAGAGGTAGCGCCATTCTCCAAGGAGGCCAACGCACTCCTCGATCAGCTCGCCGAGAATTTTCAGCTTGAGCATGCCGAGCGCGTGAAGGAATTCGAACGCACGACCAACCACGACGTAAAGGCAGTGGAATATCTGCTCAAAGAGCAGGCCAAGCAGCTCCCCGAGTTGGCCAAGGTCAACGAGTTCATCCATTTCGCCTGCACCAGCGAAGACATCAATAATCTGTCCCATGCGCTGATGCTGCGACAGGGTCGCGATGAGGTTCTGCTGCCGCTGATGCGCCAACTGGCGGACGCGATTCGCACCCTGGCTGTCACGCATTCAGACGTACCGATGCTCTCACGCACGCATGGTCAGCCAGCCTCGCCCACTACGTTGGGCAAGGAACTGGCTAACGTGGTGTATCGTCTCGAGCGTCAGATAGCGCAGATTGCGGCAGTGCCGCTGCTCGGCAAGATCAACGGCGCCGTCGGAAACTACAACGCTCATCTGTCGGCTTACCCAGACGTTGATTGGGAAGCTAATGCACGGGAATTCATCGAACGCGATCTTGGCCTTTCCTGGAACCCGTACACGACCCAGATCGAGCCTCACGATTACATAGCCGAGCTGTTCGATGCCGTTGCTCGCTTCAATACCATCCTTATCGATTTCGACCGTGACATCTGGGGCTACATTTCGTTGGGCTACTTCAAGCAGCGCACCGTCGCTGGCGAGATCGGTTCCTCAACCATGCCGCACAAGGTCAACCCGATCGACTTTGAAAATTCCGAAGGCAATCTCGGCATCGCCAATGCACTGCTCAATCACTTGGCGAGCAAATTGCCGATTTCCCGCTGGCAACGCGACCTGACCGATTCCACCGTATTGCGCAATCTGGGTGTCGGTTTTGCTCACAGCGTCATCGCGTACGAGGCGAGCCTCAAGGGTATCGGCAAACTGGAGCTCAACGAAGCGCGTATCGCAGAAGACCTGGATGCGTGCTGGGAAGTACTGGCCGAGCCGATCCAGACCGTGATGCGCCGCTATGCCATTGAGAATCCTTACGAGAAGCTCAAGGAATTGACCCGTGGCAAAGGCATCAGCCCCGAGGCGCTGCAGACTTTTATTGACGGTCTGGATATGCCGGTCGAGGCCAAGCAGGCACTGCGCAAACTGACCCCTGCCGCTTATATCGGCAACGCCGCCGAGCAGGCCAAGCGGATCTGAGCGGATTCTATTATTTGCACGCCCGGCTGTGCCGGGCGTTTTTATTTGCAGCTCTTTAACAGAGCAAGGTAACTGGCATGACTTCCGACACCCCTTTGCAGATTCTAGGCGGCATCAGCGCACGCGAATTCCTCCGCGACTACTGGCAAAAAAAGCCGCTTTTGATTCGTCAGGCGATCCCGAACTTCGAAAGCCCGGTTTCTCCAGATGAGCTGGCCGGCTTGTCCTTAGAAGATGAGGTAGAGTCGCGCCTGGTCGTCGAGCATGGCGACACGCCATGGGAGCTGCGCCGCGGCCCTTTCAGCGAAGATACCTACCAGAACCTGCCAGAACGGGACTGGACACTGCTGGTACAGGCAGTCGATCAGCTGGTCCCGGAAGTGGCTGAGCTCATTGAGCATTTTCGGTTCCTGCCGAACTGGCGCATCGACGATGTAATGGTCAGCTTCGCGGCGCCGGGCGGCGGGGTCGGCCCGCATTTCGACAACTACGACGTTTTCCTGCTGCAGGCACACGGCCAGCGGCGCTGGCGCGTAGGACAAGTGTGCGACAGCGAGAGCCCAACGCTCCAGCATGCCGACCTGCGAATACTTGCAGACTTTCAAGGCACCGACGAATGGGTCCTCGAGCCAGGCGACATGCTCTATTTGCCACCTAAGCTCGCGCACTACGGCACGGCTGAAGATGCCTGTATGACTTACTCGCTTGGCTTCAGAGCGCCCAGCGCAGCAGAAGTACTGACACATTTCACTGATTTCCTCGCGCAGTTTTTACCTGACGAAGAGCGTTACAGTGATGCTGACATGGCTCCGATCGAAGATCCTCACCAGATCCAAAGCGATGCGCTGGATCGTCTGCGCAAGATGCTGGCCGAACATATGGGCGACGAGCGTCTGCTGCTCACTTGGTTCGGTCAATTCATGACAGAGCCTCGCTACCCCGAGCGAGTGCAGGGACCGGAGATCGAAGACCATGACATGCTTCAAGCCCTGCAGGATGGCGCCATACTCGTACGAAACCTGAGCGCACGCCTGGCCTGGAGCGAGGTGGACATCGGCTTGCTGTTGTTTGCCAGCGGCCAGAGCCGATTGCTTCCAGCCCATCTGAAGGACCTGTTGAAGTTGGTCTGCTCAGCCGATGCCTTGCATGCAGACAACCTCGCCAACTGGCTGAACGACGAGGATGGGCGTAATCTGGTGCTGCAGCTGGTTAAACAAGGAAGTCTGGAGTTCGCTGATGAGTGACATCGAAGTTCGCATCGCCGACTGGCAGCAGGACAATGCCGACCTCCGAAGAATCCGGGAGGCGGTGTTCATCGCTGAGCAATCGGTACCTCCGGAGCTGGAGTGGGACACGGACGACGTGGAAGCAGTTCATTTCCTTGCTTCGGAGAGCGGCTATCCAATCGGTACCGCTCGACTGCTTCATGACGGACACATCGGCCGTGTTTCAGTTTTGCGCGACTGGCGTGGGATGAATGTTGGAGGCGTATTGATGCGTGCAGTCATCGAAGAAGCCGAGCGCCGTGGCCTCGTCGAACAACGCCTGACTGCACAGGTGCACGCCACATCGTTCTATGAGCGTCTCGGCTTTGAAGTCGTCAGCGAAGAGTTCCTTGAGGCCGGCCTTCCCCACGTCGATATGCTACGAAAGAGCCGATAACAGCATGGCGCACGACGACCCGGATCACGCGCTCAACGAAGAAGAACTTTCGCTGATCGAATTCCAGTCACCGGGTCGCTTCAAGATTGATAACCCTGAGTTGCAGTCGGCCCTTCCAGAAGAAAGGAGCGCTGCACCTTTCTTGCTAGGGGTTAGCACCGAAGCCCAGGCTTTCAATGACATGGGTGAAGCTCGCCAGCACGCGCTTGCTTTGATCCAGCAGGTCAGGCGCAGCCTGACCATCTATACGCCCGACCTGGAACCTTGGCTGTACAACCACAGCAGCATCCAAAAAGCTTGCTCGCGGTTTCTCCTGTCCCATCCACGTAATCGCTTACGTATCCTGGTCAGCGATTCGACTCGCGCAGTCAAGGAAGGTCACCGCCTGGTCACCCTGAGCCGCAGGTTGACCAGCAATTTCTTCGTCCGTAAGGTCCATCCGGATTACCCAGTCAACGCCTCCACCTTTCTCGTAGCTGATGAGTGCGGCATGCTGATACGCCCGAACGCCGAACAATACTCCGGCCATGCGCTGTACCGAGATCCCGTCCGCGCCCGCCAGCAGCTACGGCTATTTGATGCCGCCTGGGACCGGAGCCTTACCGACCCTGACATGCGGAGTTTTCTGCTATGACTCGCCACTTCATCGCTGCCTGCCTGCTATTGGTCAGCTCTGTGCTTTATGCCGCAACAGAGGTGATCCCGCTGAACTTCCGAATGGCGGAGGACGTACTACCGATTGCCCAGTCAGTGATAGGTGATCAAGGCAAGGTGAATGCGTATGGCAATCAGCTGATTGTCAACGCGCCATCGGCGGTGATCAGCGAGCTCAGAGATGTCTTGTCCAAGCTTGATACCGAACCCCGTAGACTGCTCATCAGTGTAGATACGCAAAACTCGGCTGCCGGCAGTGAAAGCGGCTATCGGGTCGACAGCTCAACGCGCATCGGTGATGTCGAATTGCAGACCGGCCGCGGCGACATAGGCGGTAGGGACCAGGCGCGTGTCATTCGTCACAGCACCAACAGCCAAGGCGGAGGCGTGCAGCAAGTCCAGGCCACCGAGGGCTATCCGGCACTCATCCAGATAGGCCAGAGCGTCCCAATCACCACTACACAAGGGGATGGCTATGGGCAGCTCTACCAGCAAACTCATTACCGAGATATCACTCGCGGCTTCTACGCCACCGCAACGATTCAGGGCGACCAGGTGCAAGTTACGATCAGCAGCCATAACGACCGTATGAGCAGCTCTCAGCCCGGTGCAATCAACGTTCAGCAAACCGATACGCGAGTCAGCGGCCGGCTTGGTGAATGGATCGAGCTCGGCGGAGTCGACGAATCTGCAAGCTCTACCGAGAGCGGCATGCTGCGCAGATATTCCACCCAAGGCCGTCAGGACCTTTCACTACGACTAAAAGTAGACACGCTTAACTGAGAAGGTTCAGAGCAAAAATCACGCTCCGTTAAAAAATGTAGTGCTCTCAAAATTTCACTACAAAACATTTGACGAACCATTTTAGCCGGAGCATGATGGCCCCGCTCCCGCTAACCAGAGGCCCTAAAAAGGTCTCCGGATCGCACTCAGCCAACCAGCAGAGGCGTTCCGTGACTGTACTGCCCACAAGGCGGACTGACGAGGTTGCGACTGGAACGAGTCGTCCTGAGGGACGGGGAAGCGATTAACGCATCAGCTCGAGACGTCAGTTCTGCTGATCACATAACGGCCCAGTGCCGCTGTGTGGGGAATGCCACGATCATTCCACAGCCAACCGATTGCTCTTGCGATCGTAACTGCACACCCTCCTCTCCTTGGTTCAATCCTCGTCTCGGTCGATATCTCGACGTTCTGCCACGTGTAGCGCGCATCATCAGTGTAAGCACGCAGGTTTCGGTGGGAAAAGTCGGTGCTCAACCAAACACGAATATCTTTAAAGGATTGACCATGTCCGCTTATCAAAACGACATCAAAGCCGTTGCCGCTCTGAAAGAAGCAGCTGGAAGCAGCTGGAGTGCGATCAACCCTGAGTCCGTGGCACGTATGCGCGCTCAGAACCGCTTCAAAACCGGTCTGGAAATCGCCCAATACACCGCCGACATCATGCGTAAGGACATGGCTGAGTACGATGCCGATACGTCCGCCTACACACAGTCGCTAGGCTGCTGGCATGGGTTCATCGGCCAGCAGAAGCTGATCTCCATCAAGAAGCATCTGAAGACCACTAACAAGCGCTACCTCTACCTGTCGGGTTGGATGGTTGCTGCCCTGCGCTCCGAGTTCGGCCCGCTGCCGGACCAGTCCATGCACGAAAAAACAGCAGTCTCGGACCTGATCGAAGAGCTGTACACGTTCCTGCGGCAGGCTGACAGCCGCGAGCTGGACCTTCTGTTTACCGCGTTGGATGCCGCTCGTGCTGCTGGTGACAGCGCCAAAGCTGCAGACATCCAGAATCAGATCGACAACTACGAGACCCATATCGTCCCGATCATTGCCGACATCGACGCCGGTTTCGGTAACCCGGAAGCGACTTACCTGCTGGCCAAGCGCATGATCGAAGCGGGTGCATGCTGCATCCAGATCGAAAATCAGGTTTCCGACGAGAAGCAGTGTGGCCACCAGGACGGTAAAGTTACCGTTCCTCACGCTGACTTTCTCGCCAAAATTGCCGCCGTTCGTTACGCGTTCCTCGAACTGGGCATCGACAACGGCGTCATCGTAGCGCGTACCGACTCCCTGGGTGCTGGCCTGACCAAGCAAATCGCCGTAACCAAAGAGCCGGGCGACCTGGGTGATCTGTACAACTCGTTCCTGGACTGTGACGAAATCTCCGAGGCCGATCTTGGTAACGGCGACGTCGTCATCAAGCGCGAAGGCAAGCTACTGCGTCCGAAGCGCCTTCCAAGCAACCTCTTCCAGTTCCGCAAAGGTACCGGTGAAGACCGTTGTGTCCTCGACTGCATCACGTCGCTGCAAAATGGCGCAGACATGCTGTGGATCGAAACCGAGAAGCCGCACGTAGGCCAGATCAAGGGCATGGTTGACCGCATCCGCGAAGTCATTCCGAACGCGAAGCTGGTTTACAACAACAGCCCGTCTTTCAACTGGACGCTGAACTTCCGCCAGCAGGTATTCGATACCATGGTTGCCGAAGGCAAGGACGTATCCGCCTACGATCGCGCCAAGCTGATGAGCGTCGAATACGACGAAACCGAACTGGCCCAGATTGCCGACGAGAAGATCCGCACCTTCCAGAAGGATGGCTCCGCTCATGCCGGTATCTTCCACCACCTGATCACCCTGCCGACTTACCACACCGCAGCCCTGTCGACCGACAACCTGGCAAAAGGATACTTCGCTGACCTGGGCATGCTGGCTTACGTCAAAGGCGTTCAGCGTGAAGAACTGCGTCAGGGCATCGCCTGCGTCAAACACCAGAACATGGCCGGTTCTGACATAGGCGACAACCACAAGGAGTACTTCGCTGGCGAAGCCGCTCTGAAGGCTAGCGGTAAAGACAACACCATGAACCAGTTCCACTAAGAGCTGTGTAGCGCCCGGACCACCATTCGGGCGCCAGTGGTGAAAAGGTGCTACGGCATCGACAGAAAGCTGCTCCCTCTAAAGGAGCAGCTTTTTTTTGTGCACTGTCCGTGCAGCAATCTCATCAATCCTGGCTGCCAGGCGAATCCATCCATTAACCCCGCCCACATCTCGATAGATCCCGATACGCCATATCGCAAGCCACCCATGCGAGCGACGCATGATCGATCAATCCACCAGCCGTTGAACTAGCGCGACAGCTGCGGACACTGTTTAGTCAACAGCGCAGCGAGCCGGAACGAGGTCACGCCAGAATACGCCGCGCCAGATCCTGGCCGGTTACATAGAAGTGCATCGCCGGACCTCCGGCATGGCCTGGGGCCAATGTCACGCTACGACGTCGACGCCTCTTCCAGGTTATGCCCGGCACGCGAGTCAGGCATTTTCTAGCTAGACGATCAACTTACCTTGCCCGAGAGGAAAGCTCGGTACCCAGCGGTAACCGGATGGTGTGAGATCTGCTATGTCATCGTAGATGATGTGGTTCGCATACTAAAGCCGCCCACAGACGACAGCACGACCACCATTGACTATTTCGAAGGCAAAAAAAATCCGATGCCATTACTGGCATCGGATTGGGGCAAGCTCGATAAAAACCGACTATTTAGCGTTGCCTGGAGCTAGCGAAACAAGACCCGATTAACGAACCTGCGCTTCGACTTCCGCTTCTACACGACGGTTGATCTGACGGCCTTCTTCGGTGCTGTTGTCAGCAACCGGACGGGATTCGCCGTAACCGACCGAGTCGACACGCTCGCCACCGACACCGTACTGATTAACCAATACTTCACGTACGGCCTGAGCACGACGTTCGGACAGACGCTGATTGTATTGGTCAGTACCGATGGAGTCAGTGTGACCGGCGACGGTCGTATTGGTCTGAGGATACTGCTGCATGAAATCAGCCAGGTTCTTGATGTCGTCGTAGCTTTCCTCGCGAACACGGGCCTCGTCGAAGTCAAACTTGACGTCCAGTTCGACACGGACGATTTCCGGTTCTGGCTCCGGCTCGTTATCGACCATTGGTGCTGGGGCCGGAGCGGGAGTCGGCTCGACCTGGGCAACTTGCTGCTGCTGTCCGCCGCCACCGAAATTCAGACCTACACCAACGCCAGCCATCCATTCGCTATCACCAGCGTCGATGTTGTGCATGCCGTCGACGCTAGCTTTAGCAAAGAAATTCTCGGTGAAGTAATACTTCACGCCCGCGCCGATATTGGCAAACGTACTGTGATCACGACCGCTACGTGCAGCTTGACCAATGCTCTGATGAGCCACGCCAGCGGATACATAAGGACGCAGGCCGACACCAGGCTGACCGAAGTGGTAAGCCGCATCGAGCGAGGTCAGGCTGCCTTTGATGTTTTTATGTCCGCCGCCAGCTACCGGCTCGTCCGAAGTGACGTCATGGTATTCACCGTAGGACAGGCCCAGGGAAACATCATCGGTGAGGAAGTAGCTTACGCCAGCGCCATAGAGCTCACCTTCGTCTTCAAAGTCACGCGAGCTGTCAGAAAAATAATGCTTGCCGAAAGCCTCAACCTCTACAGCGCCCTGGCCTTGTGCGAGTGCGTTAAGAGAAGTGGCAGCAACCAATGAGCTGATTACAACGCCCAAGGTATTTTTAAGTTTCATCCGTAAATCCCCATCTGGTGGTGAGTATCAGAACAATCTAAGGAAACCGGCTGTCTGTAGGCCCAAGCTGTTCGCTAACAGTAAGACAGCTTTACGCGATTAAGTTTCAGCAAGTCCCGAGAATTTTTCTCGTAGTTTATCCAGCGCTCGCTTGTAGCGCATCTTCGTTGCGCTTAGTCCCATATGCATGATATCCGCGATCTCCTGAAACTCCAGCTCTGCTACGAAGCGCAGAACAAGGATCTCCCGGTCAATCTGGTTTACGTGAACTAGCCATTTGTCTAGTTCAGGCCGCTCCTCGACACTCGGCGATTTTTCATCCGAGGCTTCCTCGATCGGGTCAAGGCTCAGTGCATCAAGCAAGCGGCGCTTGCGTCGCTCTTTCCGATATTGGGTAATACACTCATTATAAGTAATGCTATATAGCCATGTCTTGAACTTTGATTTCCCCTCGAAGTTTTTTAACCCGTATAAAACCTTGAGCATCACTTCCTGACAGACATCATCGGCGTCCCGATCATTCCCCAAGTAACGTGCACATACGTTAAACAGCGTCCGCTGATATCGGCGCATCAACTCTTCATAAGCACGCGTTATATGGAAAAGTTCGACATGAGCACGCTGCACCAGCTCCTCATCGGAGAGCTGGCGGGGGTCATAGTTCATCGTCGGCGGATGGTGTTTAGTCAAGACGCTTCGAACCGGCAGTAGTCGTGGCAGCCCTTCGCATTACCCGCAAAAGGGGCGGCGCACTTTAACAGAATGCCGGGCCTAACGGCTGGCTACACGCTGCTCAAGCAGCACTCTATTTGCAACCGAGACCAATTCACCTTCGTCTGTCAGGATCAACGTCTTAGCCGTTCCGATTTCTTCGATTTCGCCTTCGAGATCGAGGCTCTCTATCCGGACGCGCTGACCGACCTCATAAAGCTCGCGAGCATATATGCCTGCCAGGATTTGGCTTACAAGTTCACGGCTTCCCAGACCAAACGCCAACGCAACGGCCAGGCCTACCGAGATCAGGGCGATGGCAATTACATAGTTGAGCAGCTCGGTCTTGACTTCGAGCTGACCAATCGCCACCGATATGCTGATGATAATCACCAGCCCTTGAGCGATGCGACCGAGCCCACTGGCATACTCCAGGCCGACCCCTTCGGCAGCCCCACGCACTAGTCCGTTAACCACCTGGGCAAGTAGCACCCCGGCGAGCAGGATCAGCGCAGCACCGAAAACCTTCGGCACGTACAGCGCCAACATGTCGAGCACCGCTGATACCCGAGCAAGCCCGAGGGATTCAGCTGCCGAGACGAGGAATACCAATAACACGAACCAATAGACGATCTTGCCGATCAGGGCTGAAGCGGGAACCCGTATTCCTGCTCTGGCGAGCAGCTTATTTACCCCGGTTCCTGCAACCAGACGGTCGAGCCCAACCTTCGCGAGCAACTTCGACAGCAACGTATCGAGCAGCTTGGCAACAACGAAACCAATCGCCACAACGAGCAGTGCGCCAAACAGGCGAGGAATGAATGCCGCAATCGGGGCCCACAAGGCGTTCATAGCGCCCAGCAGGCTCTGGCTCCAAGGATCGAATTCCATGATCAATTGGCCTTATGGTGAGGGGTGGCTTGATTGGATTGACGCCGCGTAGTCGCTTTAGCTTGGCTCGGGCGGCCGCTGGCGGCGATCAGAACGGTCTGCAGCCAATTCCCCATCAGACCGAACAGGTCTCCAGCCCCAACTTGTCGGTTGGCAGTCTTCAACACACGGTCGAGACATGCATTGTCGTCATGGGGGGATTGCGCATTGAGCATGTCGCGCAGCGACTCTTCAAAGGGATCGCGCATTTTGAACCTCGTTAAGCAGTGTCACCTAGACGGCCCACTGGTACGCCTAAGTCACATTTCAGATCCATTTGAGGCGACGGAAGATCAACCACTGACCGCCAGCAACTCCTGCTATAGCAGCGCATGCCAGGTAAAACCCATAGGGGTGTTCGGAACCAGGGATCCCGCCAACATTGATACCCAGCAAACCGGTGACAAAGCTCATCGGGAGGAAAAAGCCTGTGATGATTCCGAGCAGGTACATGGTCCTGTTCATTCGCTCGCGCATACGCCTCTCTTCGGCCTCAAGAACGAGGTTGACCCGTTCCCGAACGAGCTCCAACTCCTCGAGATAACGAATCAACCGGTTGCTCAGCTCGTTCCAGTAATCCGTATCGTCCTCGACGAACCATGGCAAACGGTTGCGCGTCAGCTGGCTGTAGATCTCCCGCTGCGGTAGCAAAAACCGGCGCAGGCTAGCCGCTTGACGGCGCATCGAGAGCATCCTGTCCTGCGCTGGCGAGTAACGATCATCAACCTCGACGCGATCTTCTTCTTCGTCGAGCTTCTCCGTAAGCATCTCGACAAGATCATCGACTCGATTGGTAAGCGCATCAGCAAGCGCCAGGAGCACCTCTGAAGAGGTCTTCGGCCCGACACCTGCTTCAAGCTGTTGAATGACCGTTTCAGTGGAGCGCAACGGACGCAGGCGCAGGGAAATGACTCGGCGTGAATCGGCGAAGACGCGCAAGGAGACCATGTCTTCCGGCTCGGCGTCAGGGTTTAGATTAACCCCTCGAAGGAACAACAACAGCTCGTCGTTTGCCAACGCCAACATCCGTGGCCGCGTGTTCTCCTCGAGCAGAACATCGCAGGCAAAAGCGTTGAGCCCGCTCTGTTTGCGCAGCCAGTCTTTCGAACTCGACTGCCCTCGATCCCAGTGCAGCCAGAGGCTTTCTGCATCAGTTAACTCGACCGACGCGATATCGCTGTAGGAGATCGAGCGTGCGCCTCCTTGCCCATCGAGCACTAAAGCGTGCAACAGCCCTGATTGTGAGGTCGGCTCTGGGAACATCTGTCTCGCTCAAATTAAAAAACCCGGCAAGGCCGGGCTCGGAACGGCAAAATGTGGGGCTTAATCCGGCATTTTCAATAGCTCAGGCGAAACAATGATGCCGTTATTGTCCGCATAGATGTATTCGCCCGGCCGGAACGTGACGCCGCAAAAGGTCACCGGCACGTTCAGGTCACCGATACCGCGCTTGTCGGTTTTCATAGGATGAGTCGCGAGCGCCTGCACACCCAGTTCGGTTTGCGCGATCACGTCTACGTCTCGGATGCAGCCATATATCACCAAGCCTTCCCATCCGTTTCGAGCGGCCTTCTCTGCCAACATATCACCCAACAGCGCTCGGCGCAGAGAGCCACCGCCATCGACAACGAGTACTTTGCCTGTGCCCTCTGTGTCCACCTGCTCTTTGACCAGCGAATTGTCTTCAAAACATTTGATAGTGACAATCTGGCCACCGAACGAATCACGGCCGCCAAAGTTGCTGAAAATAGGCTCGACGACTTGAACGAGATCAGGATAGGCGTCGCATAGATCGGGAGTGACGTATTGCATGGAAACCTCCTTACCAATAACTGCATTGAATCTGTCTGCAAGCTAGCTTTTGCCTCTACATCGACGCCCCGCCTTGAAAGGTCGAACGAACACCCGCTCCGGCTCGCAGACAGCAAAAGGGGCGGATATCCGCCCCTTGCTCTTCACCATCTAACTCATTCCATCTCAGCGTCAGCCAAGAAGAACCAGGTATCCAGTACGGAGTCCGGGTTCAGCGAAACGCTCTCGATGCCCTGTTCCATCAGCCATTTGGCCAGGTCCGGATGGTCTGACGGTCCCTGGCCGCAAATGCCGATGTATTTACCCGCCTTGTTGCAGGCTTCGATCGCATTGGCCAGCAGCTTCTTCACTGCAGGATTCCGCTCATCGAACAGGTGCGCAATGATGCCGGAGTCGCGGTCCAGGCCAAGCGCAAGCTGGGTCATGTCGTTGGAACCGATTGAGAAACCGTCGAAGAATTCCAGGAACTCATCAGCCAGCAGTGCGTTAGAAGGCAGCTCGCACATCATGATGATGCGCAGGCCGTTCTCGCCGCGTTTCAGGCCGAACTGGCCCAGAATGTCGATTACCTGCGATGCCTCACCCAACGTACGAACGAACGGAACCATCAGTTCCACGTTGGTCAGCCCCATTTCCTCGCGAACCTTGCGCATTGCGCGGCACTCGAGTTCGAAACAGTCGCGGAAAGATTCGCTGATATAGCGGGAAGCACCGCGGAAGCCGAGCATCGGGTTTTCTTCTTCCGGCTCGTAGAGCTTGCCGCCGATCAGGTTGGCATACTCGTTGGACTTGAAGTCGGACAGCCGCACAATAACTTTCTTCGGCCAAAACGCAGCAGCCAGGGTGCTCACGCCTTCGACCAGCTTTTCGACATAGAAATCGACCGGATCGCCGTAGCCCGCAATACGCTTCTCGACGCTGCCTTTAATATCGGCCGGTAGACCGTCGAAATTCAGCAGCGCCTTGGGGTGAACCCCGATCATGCGATTGATGATGAATTCGAGACGGGCAAGGCCGACGCCTTCGTTCGGTAATTGGGCGAAATCGAACGCACGATCGGGGTTGCCGACGTTCATCATGATTTTGAACGGTAGCTCCGGCATCGCGTCGATCGAGTTCTGACGGACATCGAAGCCCAGTTCGCCCTCGAAGATCAGCCCGGTATCGCCTTCGGCGCAGGTGACTGTGACGCGCTGGCCATCCTCGAGCAGTTCGGTTGCGTTACCGCAGCCGACAACCGCCGGAATGCCCAGCTCTCGAGCAATGATGGCTGCGTGGCAGGTACGTCCGCCGCGGTTGGTGACGATCGCGCTGGCGCGTTTCATCACAGGTTCCCAATCCGGATCGGTCATGTCTGACACAAGCACGTCGCCGGGCTGAACCTTGTCCATCTCGGATACGTCGTGGATGATTTTCACAGGGCCCGCGCCGATGCGTTGACCGATGGCGCGTCCCTCGACGAGTACCTTGCCCTTCTCTTTCAGCAGATAACGCTCCATGACGTTGGCGCTGCTGCGGCTCTTAACCGTTTCCGGACGCGCCTGGACGATGTACAGCTGGTTGTCGTCACCGTCTTTGGCCCACTCGATATCCATTGGGCGGCCGTAGTGTTTTTCGATGATCATCGCTTGCTTGGCGAGATTGGCGACTTCTTCATCGCTCAAGCAGAAACGCATACGGTCAGCCTGCTCGACGTCAACCGTCTTGACCGACTTACCGGCACTGGCTTCTTCGCCATATACCATTTTGATTGCCTTGCTGCCGAGGTTACGGCGTAGGATCGCTGGACGGCCGGCTTCAAGCGTGTGCTTGTGAACATAGAATTCGTCAGGGTTGACTGCGCCCTGTACAACGGTTTCACCGAGGCCGTATGCACCGGTGATGAACACGACGTCGCGGAAGCCCGACTCAGTGTCCAGGGTAAACATGACGCCGGCCGTTCCGGTTTCGGAGCGAACCATGCGCTGGACGCCAGCGGACAGAGCGACCAGCTTGTGATCGAACCCCTGGTGGACACGATAGGCAATGGCACGGTCGTTGAAAAGAGAGGCGAAAACCTCTTTGGCGGCGCGGATGACGTTGTCGACGCCGCGAATGTTCAGGAAGGTTTCCTGCTGGCCGGCAAACGAGGCATCCGGCAGGTCTTCAGCCGTTGCCGATGAGCGAACCGCTACGGCCATGTTGTCGTTGCCGGCTGACATCTCGGCAAAGGCGGCACGGATGTCCGCATCTAGCTTGGGAGGGAATTCGGCTTCCATGACCCAGCCACGGATTTGCGAGCCGGCTTTGGCAAGGGCGTTGACGTCGTCGACGTCCAACGAATCGAGAAGTGCATGGATCTGCTCGTTAAGACCGCTGAGCTCCATGAAATCACGATAGGCCTGCGCCGTAGTGGCGAAACCACCAGGTACCGAAACACCCGCACCTGCGAGGTTGCTGATCATCTCGCCGAGGGAGGCGTTCTTGCCCCCTACGCGCTCAACATCGTGATTGCCGAGCTTATCGAGGGAAACTACGTACTCTACCAAGGTGATCTCTCCACGTTGTGTTGGAAACTCGGTTCGTGCCCATCCGAAGCACGGTGGCCTGGCCCTGCGAAATAAGTAACAATGCCAGCCAATCGAGGCTCGGCGAAGGGGCCTACTATAGCTGAGAATAGTTCTTGACTTAAGGTCCCAGGCGCAATGAAACGAACTGCCTTTTTCATCTCCGACGGTACCGGAATCACGGCCGAAACACTTGGCCAGAGCCTGTTGGCACAGTTCGAAACGATCAGCTTCACCAAGCTCACCCGACCGTATATCGACACAGCCGAAAAAGCGCGGGCGATGGTACAGCAAATCAATAAAGCGGCGGAAAGCGACGGAGCGCGGCCGATCATATTCGATACGTTGGTGAACCAGGAAATCCGCGACATTCTGGCGGAATCCAATGGGTTCATGATCGACATCTTTTCATCCTTCCTTGCTCCGCTTGAACATGAACTGATGTCACGCTCGTCCTATTCGGTCGGCAAATCCCATTCGATCAGCCATAACACCAACTACATGGAGCGAATCGACGCTGTCAATTTCGCTCTGGACAACGATGATGGCGCCCGTACGCACTACTACGACAAGGCGGATCTCATTTTGGTCGGCGTCTCCAGGTGCGGCAAAACGCCTACCTGTCTCTACATGGCGATGCAGTACGGCATACGAGCCGCCAACTACCCGCTGACAGAAGACGACATGGAGCGCTTGCAACTCCCGCCCGCGCTCAAGACGCACCGCGACAAGCTTTTTGGGCTGACCATCGACCCGGATCGCCTGACCGCTATTCGCAACGAGCGTAAACCCAACAGTCGCTACGCCAGTTATGCACAGTGCGAGTTTGAAGTTCGCGAGGTTGAGAATCTCTTTCGCCGCGAGAACATCAACTACATCAACTCGACTCACTTTTCCGTTGAGGAAATATCCGCCAAGATCCTTGTCGAGAAAGGCGTCGAGCGCCGTCTCAAATAAGTGCCGCTTCGCTAGACAACGAAAAGTCCGCTTAGTGCGGACTTTTCTGTTTTGCCAATTACATTTTTGCTGATCCTTTCGATCCTTTCGCTTCGCCCAACTGTCATCGGCGACTCGATCCTATGTATGAACCTGCTCAGACACCCTCGCTAGGTATGCGTACCCAACCTTCCATCAGGATGCGCGCGCTCCGGCTCATGCTTGCTTTCAACACCGTCCATTCGCCGTCTACTTTGCGCGCTTCGGCACCTACGCGCAGGGTGCCGGAGGGATGTCCAAACACGACTTCAGAACGATCTCCACCTCCTGCTGCGAGGTTAACCAAAGTGCCTGGAATGGATGCCGCCGTTCCGATGGCGACAGCAGCGGTGCCCATCATCGCGTGGTGTAACTTGCCCATCGAGAGCGCACGCACCAACAGGTCGACATCCTGAGCTCGAACAACCTTGCCGCTCGAAGAGGTGTAATCGGCAGGTTTGGCTACAAACGCGACCTTAGGGGTGTGTTGCCGCTTGGCAGCCTCGCCGATTTCCTTGATAAGGCCCATATGCAGCGCGCCGTGGGCCCGGATAAGCTCGAACATCGCCAGCGTTTTTAGATCGCCATTAATAGCATCCTGCAATTCCGTTCCGGTAAAGCCAATGTCTTGTGCATTGATGAAAACCGTCGGGATACCTGCGTTGATCATTGTGGCCCTCAATGTGCCGACGCCCGGCACCTCGAGCTCGTCCACCAGATTTCCGGTGGGGAACATCGCCCCCCCACCCTCACCCTCACCCTCACCCTCACCCTCACCTTCATCTGCGGGTTCCAGAAAATCCAGCACGATCTCGGCTGAAGGAAAGGTCACTCCATCGAGCTCGAAGTCACCCGTTTCCTGTACTTCGCCATTGCTGACGGGGACGTGCGCAATGATCGTTTTGCCGATATTGGCCTGCCAGATCCGCACGCTGCATATCCCGTCGCGCGGAACACGTGCCGGATCGACCAGCCCCGCATGCAAGGCAAAAGCCCCAGCGGCGGTGGACAGGTTTCCACAGTTGCCGCTCCAATCGACAAATGCGTTGTCGATCGAAACCTGTCCGTACAGGTACTCAACGTCGTGCTCGGGCCGATCACTCTTGGACAGGATCACGCACTTGCTTGTGCTGGAGGTCGCGCCACCCATCCCGTCTGTATGCTTACCGTAAGGGTCCGGACTGCCGATAACGCGCATGAACAGCTTGTCGCGCGCCTCGCCCGGGGTCTGCGCCGCTGGCGGCAAATCCTGGAGTCGAAAGAAAACGCCTTTACTCGTACCCCCGCGCATATACGTAGCCGGAATCTTGATTTGCGGTGCATGTGCCATAGGAACGGTCGCTCTTTTCGAATGCCCGGCGGTTGGCCGCAGCAGGTATTTTGTCTGAAGGCGAGCGAGGACCGCGAACGCAGCCCCGCCCGCCAGCAGCCTTAGGCCGACTGGTTGAGAAAGTCTTTTGCGAAACGCTGCAAGACGCCGCCAGCGTCATAGATCGACACTTCCTCAGCGGTATCGAGGCGGCAGATGACGGGCACTTCAAGCCGCTCGCCGTTCTTCCGAGTCACCACCAGCGTCAGCGTAGCGCGAGGCCTTCTTTCACCGACCACGTCGTAGGTTTCGCTACCATCGATGGCCAGTGACAAGCGTGTCGTGCCCGGCTCGAACTCCAAAGGCAGCACACCCATACCCACCAGATTTGTGCGATGGATGCGCTCGAAGCCCTCTGCCACAATCACCTCCACGCCGGCCAGGCGAACGCCCTTGGCCGCCCAGTCACGGGACGAGCCCTGACCGTAGTCGGCACCCGCGATGATGATCAGCGGCTGCTTGCGCTGCATGTAGGTTTCGATTGCCTCCCACATGCGCATGACCTTGCCGTCCGGCTCGACTCGGGTCAGCGAGCCCTTCTTCACTTCGCCGTCCACAACCGCCATCTCGTTGACCAACTGCGGGTTGGCGAAGGTGGCACGCTGCGCGGTCAGGTGGTCACCCCGGTGCGTTGCGTAGGAATTGAAGTCCTCTTCCGGCAATCCCATCTTGGCCAGGTACTCACCGGCGGCGCTGTCCGGCAGGATGGCATTGGAAGGCGACAGATGATCCGTTGTGATGTTGTCGGGCAACACCGCCAACGGACGCATCCCCTTCAACGAGCGCTCGCCTGCCAGCGCACCTTCCCAGTACGGTGGCCGACGGATATAGGTGGATGTAGGCCGCCAGTCATACAGCGGGCTCTCCGCTTCCTCTACTGCGCCCAGGTCGAACATCGGAATATAGATCTGCTTGAACTGCTCGGGCTTTACCGAGGCGGCAACGATGGCGTCGATTTCTTCGTCGCTCGGCCAGAGGTCTTTCAGGGTTACCGGATTGCCAGCCGAGTCATGACCCAGGATGTCTTGTTCGATATCAAACCGTACGGTTCCGGCGATGGCATAGGCGACCACCAACGGTGGCGACGCGAGGAACGCTTGCTTGGCGTACGGATGAATACGGCCGTCGAAGTTACGGTTGCCCGAGAGCACTGCGGTCGCATACAGGTCCCTTTCGATGATTTCCTGCTGGATCGCAGGATCCAAGGCTCCGGACATCCCGTTACAGGTCGTGCAGGCATAGGCGACGATGCCGAAACCAAGTTTTTCCAGCTCCGTCAGCAGGCCGGCGTCTTCAAGGTAGAGTTTGGCAACCTTGGAGCCTGGCGCAAAGGATGTCTTGACCCATGGCTTGCGAACCAGCCCAAGTTGGTTAGCCTTCTTGGCCAACAAACCGGCTGCAACCACATTGCGAGGATTTGACGTATTGGTACAGCTGGTAATCGCAGCGATGATGACGGCCCCGTCCGGCATAAGCCCCTGCGCTTCCTCAGCCAATGCCTTGTCCAGATCAGCTGCGATACCCCGCTCATGCAGGGCCGAGGTCGGCAACCGGCGGTGCGGGTTGGACGGACCGGCCATGGTCCGCACGACGGCGGAAAGATCAAACTCGAGCACACGTTCGTACTCGGCGTTGACTAGCGCGTCGGCCCAGAGCCCGGTCGTTTTGGCGTAGTGCTCGACCAGCTGCACCTGCTCTGGTTCGCGGCCGGTCAACTTGAGGTAATCGATGGTTTGCTGGTCGATGTAAAACATCGAGGCGGTTGCGCCGTACTCGGGGCACATGTTGGAAATCGTGGCGCGGTCACCAATGGTCAGACTCGCAGCGCCCTCGCCAAAGAACTCTACATAGGCACCAACGACGCGCTCCTTGCGCAGAAACTCAGTCAATGCCAGGACGATATCGGTTGCGGTAATGCCTGGCTGACGCTTGCCCGTCAGCTTGACGCCGACGATGTCCGGGAGTCGCATCATCGAAGCCCGGCCCAGCATCACCGTTTCGGCTTCAAGACCGCCGACACCAATAGCAATGACGCCAAGGGCATCGACATGCGGCGTGTGGCTGTCGGTACCAACGCAGGTATCCGGGAACGCAATGCCGTCACGAGCCTGAATGACCGGCGACATCTTCTCCAGATTGATCTGGTGCATGATCCCGTTACCGGCCGGGATGACATCCACGTTCTTGAACGCCGTCTTGGTCCACTCGATGAAATGGAAGCGGTCCTCATTGCGGCGCTCTTCAATGGCGCGGTTTTTCTCGAACGCGTCCGGGTCGAACCCGGCGAATTCGACCGCCAGCGAGTGGTCGACGATCAGCTGCGTTGGCACAACGGGGTTTACCTTCGAGGGGTCACCGCCCTGCTCGGCGATGGCGTCGCGCAAACCGGCGAGGTCCACCAGGGCCGTCTGGCCAAGGATGTCATGACAGACCACACGTGCGGGATACCAAGGAAAATCGAGGTGACGCTTGCGCTCGATGATCTGCTTTAACGAGTCGATCAGCATTGCTGGGTCGCAGCGACGTACAAGCTGCTCAGCCAGCACGCGAGAGGTGTAGGGCAGCGTGTCGTAAGCGCCCGGCTGGATTGCCTCGACCGCTTCTCGAGTGTCGAAGTAGTCCAGCTGGGTGCCAGGCAAGGGTTTGCGGTGTTCAGTATTCATGCCGGAAGGACTCAACCAGTGGATATGTAAATGCGAGAGCAGGAGGCCGCACGGCCTCCCCTTTGTCGATCAGCGTTCGGCGATTGGGATGACCTTGCGCTGCTCCGGCCCGACGTAGTCGGCACTCGGACGAATGATGCGATTGTTGGCGCGCTGCTCGATTACGTGAGACGACCAGCCGGTCACACGCGAACATACAAAGATCGGCGTGAACAGTTTGGTTGGGATGCCCATGAAGTGATACGCGGATGCATGGTAGAAATCAGCGTTGGGAAACAGCTTCTTTTGTTCCCACATGGTTTCGTCGACCGCGACCGAGACAGGATAGAGAACGGTATCACCGACCTCGTCGGCGAGCTTTTTCGCCCATACCTTGATGACTTCGTTACGCGGGTCGGACTCTTTGTAGATCGCATGGCCAAAGCCCATGATCTTGTCCTTACGCTCCAGCATGCCGAGGATGCCCTGCACCGCTGACTCGGGCGAATCCCATTGCTGGATCATGTCCATCGCGGCTTCGTTGGCCCCGCCATGCAGCGGCCCGCGTAGCGAACCGATCGCTCCGGTCACACAGGAATACATGTCCGATAGCGTCGAGGCGCATACGCGCGCGGTGAACGTCGAAGCGTTGAACTCGTGTTCCGCATAGAGAATAAACGAAACGTTCATGACTTTGACATGCAGCTCGCTCGGCTTCTTACCATGCAGCAAGGCAAGGAAATGGCCGCCTAGCGTGTCCTCGTCGCTGCTGCACTCGATCCGCTTCTGCTCGTGCGTGAAGCGGTACCAGTAGCACATGATTGCAGGGAACGCTGCCATCAGACGCTCGGCGACATCGCGCTGCTGGTCGAACGAATGCTCAGGCTCCAATGTGCCAAGCATCGACGCCCCGGTACGCATCACATCCATGGGATGGGCATCGGCCGGGATGCGCTCCAGCACTTCTTTCAGCGCAGGAGGCAGATCACGCATCGTTTTCAGGCGCGCCTTGTACTGGGCCAGCTGTTGTGCGGTTGGAAGCTCACCATAAAACAGCAGATAAGCAACCTCTTCGAATTCGGCGTGCTCGGCCAGTTCGCGGACGTCATAGCCCCGGTAGGTCAGTCCAGCTCCGGTCTTGCCGACGGTGCACAGCGCTGTCTGCCCAGCCACTTGGCCGCGCAGGCCTGCGCCACTCAATACTTTCGCTTCAGCCATTTGCTTTCTCCTTATTGGATTTATTCTGGATACTGCAAAGTTGCTCATCAGGTCGGGCGGCCCAGCGAGGGCACCCTGTTCATCTCAGCCTTTTTTCTGTGCAAACAACGCGTCAAGACTTTGCTCGAACGCGTGGTAGTTGATGCGCTCGTACAGCTCCATTCGCGTCTGCATGGTGTCGACCACATTCTTCTGGGTGCCGTCGCGGCGAATGGCGGTGTAAACGTTCTCCGCGGCCTTGTTCATCGCTCGGAACGCCGACAGTGGATACAGCACCAGCGAAACGTCGACGCTGGCCAGTTCTTCGGTGGTGTAAAGCGGCGTGGCACCGAACTCCGTGATGTTGGCAAGGATCGGCGCACCGACCTTGTCGGCGAACTGCTTGTACATCGCAAGCTCAGTGATCGCCTCGGGGAATACCATGTCCGCGCCCGCTTCGATGCACGCTTGGGCGCGCTCAAGAGCAGCCTCCAACCCTTCCACTGCGAGGGCGTCGGTGCGGGCCATGATCACGAAGCTGTCATCGGTACGGGCATCGACCGCAGCCTTGATCCGGTCAACCATTTCCTGCTGGGATACGATTTCCTTGTTCGGGCGATGACCGCAACGTTTGGCGCCTACCTGATCCTCGATATGAATGGCCGCGGCGCCAAACTTGATCATCGACTTGACCGTCCGCGCCACGTTGAATGCAGAGGAGCCAAAGCCAGTGTCGACATCCACCAGCAATGGCAGATCGCAGACGTCGGTGATACGACGCACATCCGTCAGCACATCATCCAGACCACTGATGCCAAGATCAGGCAGACCGAGCGAACCGGCCGCCACACCGCCGCCGGACAGATAGATGGCTTTGAAGCCGGCGCGCTTGGCTAGCAGTGCATGATTGGCATTGATCGCGCCAACCACCTGCAACGGGTGTTCGTTGGCAACCGCGTCACGGAAACGCTGACCAGGGGTAGAAAGTGTCATGCCTCACCTCGTGTTTGTGGTGTCTGTTCCTGAGCGGCCAGGTAGTGACGCTCGATGTTGCGCTTGGAGGCGCATATATGCCGACGCATCAGTAGCTCGGCGAGTTCGCCGTCACGGTCAGCGATTGCGTCGAGAATGCGATGGTGTTCGGCAAAGGCCTGGCGCGGTCGGTTGGGTGTCGCCGAAAACTGGATGCGGTACATGCGCACAAGCTGATACAGCTCGCCGCACAACATCTGACTCAGGGTGCGATTGCCGCTGCCCTGAATGATCCGATAGTGGAAGTCGAAGTCGCCCTCCTGCTGGTAATAACCGACACCGGCCTGGAAGGCCTCGTCGCGCTCGTGGGTATCCAGCACTCGCCGCAATTCACCGATCTCGGTCTCGCTCATGCGTTCGGCGGCCAGGCGGCAAGCCATTCCCTCGAGCGACTCGCGAATCTCGTACAGCTCGATGAGCTCGGCATGACTAAGGGAAACCACCCTGGCCCCGACATGCGGGACGCGGACCAATAATTTCTGGCCCTCGAGCCGATGAATCGCTTCACGTAGCGGACCGCGGCTGATGCCATAAGTCCGCGCCAGCTCGGGCTCAGAGATTTTGCTGCCCGGCGCAATATCGCCCCTGATGATGGCAGCCTGAATCAACCGAAATACATGCTCAGAAAGCGTGCCGGTGTCCGTTGGGGCCGATGGCGAAGAGAGCAAAGCATCGAGCATGATTGTTGACAATCCAAAGGCAATTTCGCGAACCCTACGCCCTGATGCACTGAAAGGTCAACTTGTACGAAAGTAGATTGTCGACAGTCAGTGAGCCGCTGGCACCCTCGGTTCGTTAGCAGGCCTGGCAAGCGCTTATGTAGTAAGCGTAGTCGCGCGAATCGGGGCCCGTGTTAGAATGCCGCGCTATATTTCACGGCTGAAGCTCGCTTCGCCGATCATTCAGCCCATGGGTCGCCGTTCGCCCATGCTCCCTCCGACTCGAATTCGCATGGATCTATGAGCTTCAAACCCTATCTGCTTCTTATGTGGTTGCTTCCAGCAGCACTTGCCCACGCCGGAGACAAAACGATCTACGGCCTCAATGAGCATATAGCACTGCCTGAATTCGAATTGGAGGTTCCAGCCAAGCTGGACACTGGCGCGCAGACCGCATCGCTCAGTGCCAGGGATATCGAGCGGTTCAAGCGAAACGGCAAGAGCTGGGTGCGCTTCTACCTCGCCATTGACGAAGCGCACAGTAAACCGATAGAACTGCCGCTCAAGCGCATCAGCAAGATCAAACGCCGCTCCGGCGACTTCGATCCGGAAGAAGAGAAAACCTATACGCCGCGGCCCGTCGTTGTAATGGAACTTTGCATGGGCAAGGCCAAACGTAGCATCGAAGTGAACCTCACAGACCGAAGCGCATTCCAATACCCACTTCTGATTGGTTCCGATGCGCTTACTCGCTTCGGCGCCCTGGTCGATCCAAGCCAAACTTACGCTGCTGGCAAGCCCGGCTGCCTCACCGAATCCGACGCTGACGAGTGACCCTATGCGCGCGCTTACCCTTCATTTGAAAGTTCTGATTTTTGTGCTCGTCTCGCTGGGCATCGCAATTACCGCCTACCAGATCTTTATCCTCGGCATCCCGGTTACGGAAGATGAAACAGACGACCTGTGGAACATCGACGCCAAGGTCGAATTCCAGGCCAACGCACGTGAGCCGGTCAAATTGCAGATGTACGTGCCGCCGCTGAATCAGGAATTTGTCAGTCTCAATGAGAGCTTCATTTCAAATAACTATGGCGTAAGCATCAACCGCACCGACGGTAACCGTCGCGTCACGTGGTCGGCTCGCCGGGTAAACGGCAACCAGACGCTCTACTATCGACTGGTGCTGACACGCCGTTACAGCGGCGAACAGACCAAAGCGACCGGACCGATCTTCCGCGACAGCATCCCGGTAGAAGGGGCTGAGAAAATCGCCGCCGAAGCGCTGCTGTCTCCAATTCGGCAGCACTCGGCGGACGTCGAAACCTTTATCAGCGAAGCGATCAAGCGCGTTAACAACGCCAATGACGACAACGTCAAACTGCTGCTTGGCGGCGATCCATCGACAGCCAACAAGGCGCGCGTCATAGAGCTACTGCTGTCAATTGCTCACGTACCGATGGAGCGCGTTCATACCGTCCGCCTCGCAGCGGACGTCGCGCAGTCCCCCGAACTGTGGCTACGCAGCTTCAACGGGGACAAATGGCTGTACTTCAACCCCGAGACAGGGGAGCAAGGCCTGCCCGCAGATCGCCTGGTCTGGTGGACTGGCAACGAGCCGTTGATCAGCCTGGAAGGCGGCCGTAACCCTCAAGTGACGTTCACGCTGAACAGCAGCGAGATGAACGCTATCCGCCTAGCGAAACTTACAGACGAAACCACCGACGCCGATTTTCTTGAATATTCCCTGTACGGCTTGCCGCTGCAGACCCAGCAGACTTACCAGATCATGATCATGATCCCGATCGGCGTACTGGTAATCCTGATCCTGCGTAACCTGGGCGGCCTGCAGACCCTCGGTACTTTTACCCCGGTTCTGATTGCTCTGGCGTTCCGTGAAACCCAGCTCGGCTTTGGGATCATCCTGTTCACAGTGATCACTGCGCTAGGCCTCTCGCTGCGCTCCTATCTCGAACACCTGAAACTGCAGATGCTGCCGCGCCTGTCGGTGGTGCTGACCTTCGTGGTGGTACTGATCGCGGTGATTAGCCTGTTTAGCCATAAGCTCGGCCTTGAGCGAGGCCTGTCAGTCGCACTGTTCCCAATGGTGATCCTGACCATGACCATCGAACGCCTCTCCATCACTTGGGAAGAGCGCGGAGCCGGTCATGCCTTCAAGGTTGCTGTCGGAACATTGATCGCAGCAACATTGGCGCATATGTTGATGAGCATTCCGGAGCTGGTGTACTTCATGTTCACCTTCCCGGCAGTATTGCTGATCATGGTTGGCTTCATGCTCGCGATGGGTCGCTACCGCGGCTACCGCTTGACCGAGCTGTTCCGATTCAAAGCCTTTCTGAAGGATTGAGCCATGTTCGGTCTGATCAAGACGTGGAAGGCCCTTGAAGCCAAGGGCATCATGGGTATCAACCGCCGCAACGCGGACTATGTGCTCAAGTACAACAAGCGGCACCTCTACCCCATCGTGGATGACAAGATCATCACCAAGGAGCGAGCGATCGAGGCAGGGATTCACGTACCGGAAATGTACGGGATCATCGAAACCGAGAAAGACATCGACAAGCTGAAGGATATCGTCAAGGACCACCCGGACTTCGTGGTCAAGCCGGCTCAGGGCGCGGGCGGTGACGGTATCCTGGTCATTGCCGATCGCTTCGAAGGCCGCTATCGCACGGTGTCAGGCAAGATCATGGCGCACGAAGAGATCGAACATCAGATCTCGAACATTCTTACGGGCCTTTATTCGCTCGGTGGCCACCGCGACCGGGCTTTGATCGAGTACCGGGTTACGCCCGACCCCATCTTCAAAAGCATCAGCTACGAAGGCGTACCGGACATCCGCATCATCGTGCTGATGGGTTACCCCGTCATGGCCATGCTGCGACTGCCAACCCGTCAGTCCGGGGGCAAGGCGAACCTGCACCAGGGCGCCATCGGCGTTGGTGTCGATCTCGCGACCGGCATCACGCTGCGCGGCACCTGGCTGAACAACAAGATTACCAAACACCCCGACACCACTAATGCGGTGGATGGCGTGCAGCTGCCAAACTGGGACGGCTTCATGAAGCTGGCAGCCGGTTGCTATGAGCTGTGCGGCTTGGGTTACATCGGCGTCGACATGGTACTCGACCAGGACAAGGGGCCGCTGATTCTCGAGCTGAACGCTCGTCCCGGCCTGAACATCCAGATCGCCAACGATTGCGGACTGACCCATCGCGCCCATGCAGTGGAGAACCGCATCGCCGAGCTGAAGGAAAAGGACATTCAGGAAACACCCGAAGAACGCGTTCGGTTTGCACAAGAGCTGTTTGGCCACATTCCGGCTCGCAACTGAGCCTCAGCCCGGCCAATAGCCGGGCGCTCTCCATACCGAAGCACTCATGCCGTTTTGCACCCTTCACGCCCTACCTTATCGACCCGACCCTGCCGCGTGGTTTGAACGCATTCGACACGCGCCCGGCGCGATTCTGCTCGACTCAGGGCGCCCCATAGCCGAGCGTGGACGCTACGATCTGCTCAGCGCTTGGCCGACGCAAATGCTTGAACCTGCTGCATCGGAGACAGGCACAGGTTTCTTCACAAGACTTCGAGCGGCACTCCGTTCACTGGGGCACGCCGAAGCACCAGACAGCGTCGAACTTCCTTTCGTAGGCGGTCTACTGGGTTATCTGAGCTATGACTTCGGCTCGCGCCTGGAACGTTTACCAGACGCTGCTGCTGATGATCTGGGGCTCCCCCTAGCTCGACTCGGTCTCTACAACTGGGCGCTGATAAATGATCATGAGCGCCAAACTGCACACCTTGTTTTCCACCCAACACTAGGCGAGAACGAGCGCGACCGCCTAACCACCCTGTTCGAAACGGATCCGGGACATGAGCAATCAGCTTTCAGCCTGTCTTCAGCATTCAAGGCCGACCTCAGAGCCAGCGACTACCGGAGCGCAATTGAGCGTATCCAGCGCTACATCCAGGCGGGTGACTGCTATCAGGTGAACTTCGCCCAGCGTTTCCGGGCAACGTACGATGGCGACCCGTGGCAGGCGTTCCGCCTCCTGCGCAGTGCATGCTCCACACCCTTCTCCGGCTTCATGGCAGTAGACGACGGCGCCATCGTCAGCCTCTCCCCCGAGCGCTTCCTGAGGGTGGTCGACAGAACGGTCGAGACCCGCCCCATAAAGGGAACCCGCCCCCGAAAGCTTGATCCTCAGGCCGACCAGGCACAAGCCGAGGCGCTACTGGTCAGCACGAAGGATCGCGCAGAGAACCTGATGATCGTTGACCTGCTGCGGAACGATCTTGGTCGCAGCTGCGAAATCGGCAGTGTCCGGGTGCCAGAGTTGTTCTCGCTGGAAACCTACCCCAATGTCCATCATCTGGTCAGCAGCGTCTCTGGGCGGCTTGCAGCAGATAAGGATGCGCTTGACCTGATAGCGGGCGGTTTCCCAGGCGGCTCGATCACCGGCGCACCCAAGATCCGCTCGATGCAGATCATCGATGAATTGGAACCTACCCGGCGCTCCATCTACTGTGGCTCGCTGCTCTATCTCGATGTGCGCGGCGAAATGGACAGTTCGATTGCGATCCGCACCTTGTTGTTCACAAAGGAAGAGGTGTACTGCTGGGGTGGCGGCGGTATCGTCGCCGACTCCGCGTGGGAGGCCGAGTATCAGGAGACGCTGGACAAGGTGAGCCTATTGCTGACAACGCTGGAGGCGACTCTCCAGCGTTGAGGCTCCACGGCCAGAAGCGCAAACCGTGAAGCCACGTTTTTTACAGAGACAGCTTACGGTTGGATGCTTTGATAAATTCTTGCTTGAGCGCTTCGAAGGTATGCACCGCGGGAAACTGCGGGAATTCGCGTATCACGTTGTCAGGCGCGTGGAACAGAATCCCGGCATGCGCTTCGGCGAGCATCGTGGTGTCATTATAGGAGTCGCCCGCCGCGATGATGCGGTAATAGAGGCTCTTGAGTGCGATAACAGACTGGCGCTTGGGATCTTTCTGGCGCAGCTGGTAATCCACAACCCGGTCCGAATCGTCAGTGATCAGACGGTGGCACAGCAGCGTCGGGAATCCCAGCTGACGCATCAGCGGCTGGGAGAATTCATAGAATGTGTCGGACAGAATGACCACCTGAAAACGCTCACGCAGCCAGTCGACGAATTCAGTGGCGCCATCGAGCGGCTTCAGCGTGGCGATAACGTTCTGAATGTCAGAAAGCTTCAGCTTGTGCTCATCAAGAATACGCAGCCGCTGCTTCATCAGAACGTCGTAGTCAGGAATGTCGCGCGTGGTCGCCCGGAGCGATTCGATTCCGGTGGCCTCGGCGAAGGCGATCCAGATTTCCGGAACCAATACACCCTCCAGGTCGAGACAGGCTATTTCCACGGGCCACTCCTCAAAGCAGTAAAATTCGAAAGCGGCACTCTAACGGCAAGGGCCCAGTGAAGCAACGCGACGCTTATTCCGGAAAGCATGGGCCTCTCACCCGAAACGTTATTTAGCGTAATAAAGAGTGTTTGATAACATCCGCGGCCAGCAGAGCGCGCCAAGCGCCAACCAAGGAAGCCGCCTGATGAGCCAAACTATCGATGTAGCCGAACTGGCTGCCGCTTACGCCAGCAAATCTCCGCAAGACATCCTCAAGCTCGCATTTGACCTATTTGGTGACGACCTGTGGGTATCTTTCAGTGGTGCAGAAGACGTTGTCCTCGTCGACATGGCCTGGAAGCTGAACAAGAACGTCAAGGTGTTCAGCCTGGATACTGGACGCCTGCATAGCGAAACCTATCGCTTCATTGAGCAGGTCCGTGAGCACTATGGCATTCCAATCGAGATCATGACGCCGGATCCTGCGTTGCTGCAGCCGATGGTCAACGAAAAGGGACTGTTCAGCTTCTACCGCGACGGTCATGGCGAATGCTGCGGCATCCGCAAAATCGAGCCACTGCGACGAAAGTTGTCGAACGTCCGGGCATGGGCGACAGGCCAGCGACGTGATCAAAGCCCAGGCACCCGTGGACAGGTTTCGGTATTGGAACTCGACGGCGCGTTCTCGACGCCTGATCACACGCTGTACAAGTTTAACCCATTAGCGCAAATGACCAGCGAAGAGGTCTGGGCCTACATCCGCATGCTCGAAGTGCCCTACAACAGCCTGCACGAGCGCGGCTTTATCAGCATCGGCTGCGAACCCTGCACCCGCCCCGTGCTGCCTAACCAACACGAACGTGAAGGTCGCTGGTGGTGGGAAGAGGCAACGCAGAAAGAGTGTGGCTTACACGCTGGCAATCTGATTGCAAAAGCCTGACCAAGCGCAGCATGCGAAAGGCTACGAGCGAATCTGATCATGCTCGTAGCCGAAGTTTCGATCGAAACTGCTGACCTAGAATGTCGGCAGATCTACATCTGCAAAGAGATCATCCAGCTCAACCTTGTTGCGGCAATGAACGGCCTTTTCGATCATCTCCCGATCAAGGTGGGGTGCGAAGGTCTCGATGAAGTCGCACATGAAACCACGCAGGAAGGTGCCGCGCCGGAAGCCGATCTTGGTAACGCTGGACTCGAATAGCTCGCTAGCATCGAGTACCACGAGATCAGGGTCGAGCTTGGCATCCACCGCCATCCGCGCAACGATCCCAACCCCCAGCCCCAACCTCACGTAAGTCTTGATGACGTCGGCGTCCGCCGCGGTGAAGACGACCTTCGGCGAGAGTCCGCGATGGCTGAACGCTTCATCAAGCTTGGAACGCCCCGTAAAGCCGAAAACGTAAGTAACGATCGGGTATTCTGCCAGGGCATCCAGGGTCAGTTTGTCGAGCTTCGCCAAGGGATGCCCCTGCGGGACGACAACGCAGCGATTCCACCGGTAGCACGGCATCATCACAAGGTCGCCGAACAGTTCCAGCCCCTCTGTTGCAATGGCGAAATCCACGGTTCCGTCAGCCGCCATTTCCGCGATCTGCATCGGTGTGCCCTGATGCATATGCAGCGAGACGTCGGGGTACTGCTTGATGAAAGCACTGATGACGGGCGGCAACGCGTAGCGTGCCTGGGTATGGGTGGTCGCGATACTCAAGGTGCCGCGCTTTTCGTTGGAGAACTCCTGGGCAATCTGTTTGATGCTTTCACATTTGCGCAGAATTTCTCCGGCGGTGACGATGATGCGTTCACCAGCGGGGGTGACCCTGGTCAGATGCTTACCGCTTCGCGCGAAGACCTCTACGCCCAACTCGTCTTCCAACAACCGAATCTGCTTGCTGATACCGGGCTGCGAGGTGAACAGGCTTTGCGCTGTTGCCGAGACATTGAGGTCGTGGTGCGCTACTTCCCAGATGTAACGCAGTTGCTGAAGCTTCATAGAGATCCCTCAAAGGCCAATGGCGCCCGTACGCCACCATTGTTTATAACTTTGTGCACCACAGCGATGGAAGTCTAGGTCATTTCCGTATGGTCTGCCCGGACCCCGGACACACCCGCCGCCTCGCTTATCTCCGCACAGCTCAACGCTCGAGCGGACATCTCCTCGCTCTGAACAAGCTTAGCAGCCGCAACGGACCGATTATCGGACGGAGTCACCACCCGTGACGATGACTTTGTTAGCGGTTGTGAGCCGAGAGAAAACGCAGCATTTGATTAAGAGCTTCGGTCTTTGGCATGGCAAACCCAACACCTGCCGCCGCGGCAAGTGTCGCAGCGTAGATTGCATCGAGTTCCATCGGACGCCCGTTCGCATGATCGTGATACATGCTAGGCAGGTAGTTAGGCATGTGGTCAGTGACAGCCAACATGCGATCCACTAGCCCATCAGGCAGCGGATGGCCACAGGCGGCAGCGGCACCGCAGGCTTCCAGCATGATCGATCTGATCAGCCCCCGGCTGTCCGGGTCAGCCATCAAGGCTTCAGTTCCCGCATTGAGCAACACTGAAAGCCCGTTATAAGGCAGATTCCACACTAATTTCTGCCAGCGAGCCTGGTCAAGATTGGCGGCTGGATTGGAATCGACTCCCACCGCACGGAACATCGCTACGCCCTGCTCAACCAGTGCATGCTGCTGTTCCGAGTGTTCAGTCGGCCCCGAATGGTAGCCGATGTTTACGCCACCAAGCGCCTGGTGCTCTATGACACCCAATGCCGAGCGGTGCACACAGATGAAGCAGAGCCCACCAAGCAAGTGAAGGTAGTCTGGAAGCATCTGACGCAGGTCGGTCTCTACTCCCAGACCGTTCTGTAACACAACGACCTTTGCATCTTCCGTTGCCGCCTCGACGATCAAAGGGGCCAGCTCTGCATTACTGGTGCTTTTCGCACCGATCAGCAGCCAATCGCATTTGGGCATGTCCGCTGCGCTGCGGTAGGCCTGCACCGAATCCAAGTGCAACGAACCATGCACAGTGCTGTTCACCTGCAAGCCATTCTGTTTGACCGCCTCGTACTCGCTACGCAACAGAAAATGCACGTCGTAGCCAGCTCGGGCCAACATCAACCCGTAGAAGCCGCCAATGGCGCCAGAGCCGATGATTCCGATTCGGGGTTTGGGTAAGGTCATACAAGCTACTCCAGCTGCAGATCGACGGGGGTCCCGCAAGGGCACGCTAAAATCAGCCACCTTATCAGCGTCCCCGTCCAGCGCACAGAGGCCGCGCAGTCAGATCAAACTCGATAACTGCCGTCGATATTGGGGTCGTGTTACGACCTCAAGGTCATTGTCGAGGTGACGCAATACGCGATAAGGTTCCGCTCCCGCTGCGCCTCTATAGCTCTGCTCCGCCGCACCGGGATTGGTTGGCGGACGGTACTGTGACCTTGACGAGAACACGATGGCTGATTTACCGATTGATGACCTAAACGTTTCCTCTAACGAGACACTCATCACGCCGGAGCAGTTGAAGCGTGAGATACCGCTGACCGGTACCGCGTTGAAAACCGTCTCCGAAGGGCGCCAGGTAGTACGTAACATTCTGGACGGCAAGGATCATCGCCTGTTTGTCGTGGTAGGTCCCTGCTCCATCCACGACCTCAAAGCCGCGCATGAATATGCCGAACGCCTCAAGCAACTGGCCGAGAGCGTCTCCGACAGCTTGTTCCTGGTCATGCGGGTTTACTTCGAGAAGCCCCGCACAACGGTCGGCTGGAAAGGCTTGATCAACGATCCTTACATGGACGACTCGTTTAAGATCCAGGACGGCCTGCGGATCGGCCGGCAATTGCTGCTGGATCTTGCAGAGATGGGCCTGCCAACCGCTACCGAAGCGCTGGACCCCATCTCACCGCAATATCTGCAAGACCTGATCAGCTGGTCGGCAATTGGTGCGCGCACCACGGAATCTCAAACGCACCGTGAAATGGCTTCGGGCCTGTCGTCCTCGGTGGGCTTCAAGAATGGCACCGATGGCAGCCTGACAGTTGCAATTAACGCGCTGCAATCGGTTTCCAGCCCGCATCGATTCCTCGGTATCAACCAGTCCGGCGGTGTTTCCATCGTCACAACGAAAGGTAACGCCTACGGTCACGTAGTGCTGCGAGGCGGTAACGGCAAGCCGAACTATGATTCGGTGAGTGTGGCGGTATGTGAGCAGGAATTGAACAAGGCTGGGATCAAACCCAACATTATGGTGGACTGCAGCCATGCAAATTCAAACAAGGATCCTGCCCTGCAACCTCTGGTGATGGATAACGTGGCCAATCAGATCATCGAGGGCAACAACTCGATTGTCGGCCTGATGGTTGAAAGCCATCTAGGCTGGGGTAACCAGCCCATTCCAAAAGACCTCAACGATCTGAAGTATGGCGTCTCGGTCACAGACGCCTGTATCGACTGGGACGCTACCGAAAAAGCCATTCTGGGTATGCATAAAAAGCTGAAGGACGTATTGCCGAAGCGCGTACGCAACTGACGCCCCCTAGTCTAGAAAAACGCCGCTTGCGGCGTTTTTTTATTCCTTGTCGACGTCACCGGTGGAACTCTGCCGCTCGATATACCACTCCACATACGAACAGGACGGAATAACCGTATAGCCTTCCCGAGCGGCGTAATCCAGCGCGTGCTGCGTCAGAACGGCCGCGACGCCCCGGCCGCGAAGCGCGTCGGGGACGAAGGTCCGGTAGATATCCAAGGTTTGTTTCCCAAGATCAACATAAGCCAGGTAAGCGCGATTGCCGTCCACCGTGGTCTCGAACTGGTGGCTCGTTCGATCATGATGAATAGTTAGCTTGTCGGTCATCTCGCCTCCTGTGCAGGCTGGACCTGCCTTAGTAGGAAGTTACGTGCGCTACCCGCACGCCTTCCAAGTTCTTATTGTTAGCTGGACGGAGCATGCTACCGCCAGAGAAGACTTGGCTTCAATTCTAATATCGCTGCTGCGCGCGGTAGGCAAACAGAATGCGATCCATTGGC
Organism: Stutzerimonas stutzeri; assembly: GCF_051028275.1. Taxonomy (GTDB): domain Bacteria; phylum Pseudomonadota; class Gammaproteobacteria; order Pseudomonadales; family Pseudomonadaceae; genus Stutzerimonas; species Stutzerimonas stutzeri_AS. Next base: position 1,819,093 of record NZ_CP069269.1, on the reverse strand, counting down.
AGACGTCATGCCAGCTGCAACTTTTCGCATCTTCTGACGGTCCATGTTTCGAGTGCGGCGGCTGGCTTTGATGATTTTTCGATCAGCCTGGCTAGCGAAAACCGTACAACGATATGAGCATGCAGAAAAATTGCATTAGCAGCTGCCTGGCTCAGTTTACTTAGCGCAACTAATCGGTAGTATGTGCGCGCCAACTTTCCATAACGGAAGTTGCCATGGATTTCATCCTTAAGGGGAACACGATGAACAACGTTCTGAAATTTTCTGCTCTGGCTTTCGCCGCAGTTCTGGCTACTGGTTGCAGCAACAGCATGACCAAAGAAAGCGAAGCTCGCCTGACCGCGACCGAAGACTCCGCTGCCCGCGCTCAGGCTCGTGCTGATGAAGCGTACAGCCGCGCCGACGAGGCTCTGCAGGCTGCTCAGAAGGCCCAGCAAACTGCTGACGAAGCCAACGAGCGTGCGCTGCGTATGCTGGAACGCGCCAGCCGCAAGTAAAGCTTCAGGCGACGAAAAAAGCCGACCTGCAATCAGGTCGGCTTTTTTGTGGACGTCACAATATCGGCCGAACTAGAAAACAGGCTCCTCATGGTTAGCCAGCGCCTGCCCTTGCTCGGCGATCTGGATCGGTAAGCCATCCTCTCCAGCAATGATGTCTCGAACCATCTCCCAATCCAGCTGCAGTACGCCTGCCGTTTCGTCTCGCTTCAACAGCGTGTTGATGACCACGGCATGCTTATCCATCAACGTCATGTGCTTGTCTTCGTCCTGCAGAGGGGTGTGAGCTTCCAGGTACACCTTGCCTTGGCTTACACCAAATTTATAAGGCTCATCGATGATGCGTACCGGCGTTCCGACCTTTACCAGTCCAGCCAGCTCGAGCACGTTGTGATTGAGCATTCTGAAACAGCCATGGCTCACCCGCATGCCAATGCCAAATTTTTTGTTCGACCCATGAATTAGATAACCGGGCAGAGCCAAGCTCATCTTATAGGGACCAAGCGGATTGTCCGGCCCTGGAGGTACGACCTTTGGCAAAGGGTCGCCTTCGGCCGCGTGCTCGTCGCGGATAGACTGCGGTGGGTACCACGCCGGATTGCTGATCATTGCCGTAATGTGTGTATTGCCTACCGGGGAGCCCCAACCCTCGCGCCCGATGCCGAGCGGAAAGGTATGAACGACGTTCTGGCCCTGCGGATAATAGTAAAGTCGGTACTCGGCCAGATTGATCACGATCCCTTCACGCGGGCCGGGCGGGAGGATGTAACGCGTCGGCAAGATGATGTCGGTTCCCTCCCCCGGCAACCAGGGGTCCACACCGGGATTGGCCGCAACCAGCTCCAGGTAACCCAGGTCATGCGTTTCACCAAGCGCCGCAAATGTATCTTCGTACTTGGCTTTGATCACCTGAATCTGGCCAACCACGTCCTCTCCCTCTGGAGGCAGAGGTAACTCAAGCGCAACAGACTGACCGGCCGAAAATAAAGCTGCGAATGACACACTGGTTGCGACTGCAAACGCACGCGAGAGCATTCAGGGAATTCCTTTGGAAAAGTGTTCGTGTTACCCGCGATTGTACTCGAAGCGTTGACGGGCGCGGAGTTACCAGGCGCTGACGGCAGACGGAAGGCCTTTACGCTGCGCGCTTAGGGCATCGCGGCAGGCAGGACAGAGACGCCGATCTTTCAAAACCGTCCGTTCGATGTCTCTCCAGCGCGGGCGCGCCGGAAGGAAACCACCACAGAGCGTGCGATCAACCTGCCCGCTCAACTCGAGTTGCCGTAATGCCAGGTGCAGCCGATTTTCGCGACAGGCAAACAGGTCGAACTGCTCGTCGGGAACAATGAGGCGATAGGCAAAAAGGGTCCAGGCTGGGCGCGGCATCTGAGGCTCCGATTCGTGGGGCGCGACAGTAGCCGCGCGCGCCGCTCAAAGCAAGGGCTCAAGCACCGGCCAGACGTTGTCCAGGAGCCTTTGCTGGGCGCCTGCTGTGGGATGGATGCCATCCGCCTGCATCATCCCCTCAACCCCGCCGACACCTTCGAGCAAAAACGGCACGTATGGTAGGTCCCGCTCATCAGCAAGGGAGTCGAACGCCTGGGCAAAAGCGCTCGTATAACGTTGTCCCAGGTTTGGTGGCAACCGCATACCGAGCAGTACCACCTCCGCATCCGCCTCGCGCGATAACTCGACCATGGCCGCGAGATTCCGGTTCAGCTGCGCTGGCGGCTGACCCCGCAGTCCATCATTGCCCCCAAGCTCGATAACCACAACTTCCGGATCGTATTCCTCAAGCAGTGCGGGCAGCCTTGCCAGGCCACCGCTACTGGTGTCGCCACTGATGGAGGCGTTCACAACGCGATAATCGTATTTCTCTGTATCAAGGCGTTGCTGCAGCATATGCACCCAGCCCTCACTGGTTTCCAGCCCGAAAGCGGCGCTGATACTATCGCCGACCACCAATACCGTTCCTGCCATCGCGCCTTGAGCCCAGCACAGCAACACCAGGACCCCACTTCTCAGCCAATCTCGCATCGGAATCTCCATGAGCGCCAGCATTCTTTACGCCCGGAACCTTAGCAAAGCGGTACCCAGCGCGGAAGGCGAGCTGGTCATACTGGATGATGTCTCGTTAAGCCTCGACAAAGGCGACAGCCTGGCAATTGTCGGCACATCGGGCTCAGGCAAATCGACGCTACTCGGCTTATTAGCCGGCCTGGACCTGCCCAGCTCTGGCGAAGTGCATCTCGCCGGTCATCTGCTCGGCGCACTAGACGAAGACCAGCGGGCACGTGTGCGGGCCGAACACGTCGGCTTCGTTTTCCAGTCTTTCCAATTGCTGGACAGCCTCAATGCGCTGGAAAACGTCATGCTGCCGCTGGAACTGCACGGTCGCCGTGACGCACAGGCGAAAGCCAACGCGTTGCTTGACCGAGTCGGGCTGGGGGCTCGCCTGCACCACTATCCGAGGCAATTGTCGGGCGGTGAACAGCAGCGCGTCGCTGTCGCTCGGGCATTTGCCGCAGAACCTGCGGTGCTCTTTGCCGACGAGCCAACCGGCAACCTCGACAGCCACACAGGCGCAACCATCACTGAGCTGCTGTTCGAACTCAACAGGGAGCGCGGCACGACACTGGTGCTGGTCACCCATGACGAGCGACTCGCAACACGCTGCCAGCGCTTGCTGCGCCTCGAGGGCGGCCGTCAGCTGCTGGACGAGCAGAGCCGATGAGACAGGCACCCTTTGGCCGACTGGCTTCGCTGGCGCTGCGCCAGCTGTTGCGCGACGCGCGCGCCGGTGAGCTGCGCGTCCTGTTCTTCGCGCTGTTGATTGCCGTTGCGGCCAGCACTGCCATCGGATATTTCGGCGCACGCCTGAACGACGCCATGATGCTGCGCGCGACCGAGTTTCTGGGTGCAGATCTGGTGCTACGCGGCAGCGCGCCCGCTGAACCTCAGCAGATCGAAGCGGGAAAGGACCTAAAACTAGAACACGCTCAGGTGGTGGAATTCTCGAGCGTTGTCGCAACGGAAGACAACCTGCAGCTAACCAGTGTCAAGGCCGCCGACGATAACTACCCCTTGCGCGGCGAGCTTCGCAGCGCAGCCGCACCATACCAGCCAGAACAGCCCGGACCAGGCCCCCTGCCGGGCGAAGCCTGGGCCGAAGCCCGACTGTTTGCCGCTTTGAACCTGCAAATCGGCGATCAGATCGAGGTAGGCAACAAGCCGTTACGCCTGACCCGCGTGTTGACCTACGAACCTGATCGTGTCGGCGATTTTTACAGTTTGACCCCACGTGTCCTGATGCATCTGGACGATCTCGACGCGACCGGCGTAGTACAGCCTGGCAGCCGCGTGCGCTATCGAGAGCTCTGGCGCGGCTCGCCCGGGCAGTTGTCTGCTTATCAAGAGGCCATCAAAGCTGAGCTTCAGCCCCATCAACGCATCGAGACGGCAAAAGATGGCAACCGCCAGATCGGCGGGGCGCTGGGGCGCGCCGAGCGCTACCTGAACCTCGCCAGCTTGGCCGCCGTGCTGCTTGCAGGCGTGGCAGTGGCTCTGTCAGCAGTACGCTTTGCAGCACGTCGCTTCGATGCCAGTGCGCTCTTGCGCTGTCTGGGGCTGTCGCGCCGCGAAGCGCTGGCGCTGTATACGTTGCAACTGGCCTACCTGGGCCTGGCTGCCAGTTTGGCTGGCGCCTTGCTCGGCTGGGCGGCGCAGCACGGGTTGTTCTTCCTGCTGCGAAACCTCGTGGTCAGCGAAGTGCCTCCGGCCACGCTGTGGCCGGCCCTCGCGGGGATCGCAACGGGTCTGGTTGCGCTGGCCGGTTTCGCCTTACCGCCCCTCGCCGCGCTGGGACGCGTGCCACCGCTGCGGGTTCTGCGCCGCGACATGCTACCGATCCCGCCAAGCTCCTGGCTGGTTTACGGGGCTGCCGTTATCGCCCTTGGTTTGATCATGTGGAGGCTCAGCCTTGATCTAAAGATCACCGTCGCGCTGCTAGGCGGCGGGCTGCTCGCCACTGTCATTCTCGGCGGACTGCTCTTGTTAGCCTTGAAGGGGCTGCGTCGCCTGCTATCGGGCGCATCGTTGACATGGCGGCTGGGGCTTAGGCAACTCCTCCGGCATCCGCTCGCTGCTGCCGGGCAATCGCTGGCGTTCGGCCTGATATTGCTCGCGATGGCGCTGATTGCCTTGTTGCGCGGCGAACTGCTCGATACCTGGCAGGACCAGCTGCCTGAGGATGCACCCAACCACTTCGTATTGAATGTCCTACCTGCTGACCGGGACGCTTTCGCCGCGCGCATTGAGGCTCTTTCTGATTATGCCGCCCCGTTGTATCCGGTAGTGCCGGGCCGCCTTGTCGCGATCAACGGCGAACCGGTTCGCCAGTTGGTAAGCAAGGAAAGCCGAGGTGAACGTGCAATTCAGCGCGACCTGAGCCTGACCTGGGCACAGCAGCTGCCGTCCGATAATCGGTTAACAGCAGGCCAGTGGTGGGGTGGAAAGAAAGGCGAACTACCTGGCGTTTCGGTGGAAGCTGAGCTGGCCGAGAGTCTTCAGGTCGGATTGGGTGACCGGCTCAGCTTTACGGTCGGCGGGCTTACTCGTGACGCCGTAGTGACGAGCTTGCGTGAAGTGAATTGGGATAGTTTTCAGCCCAACTTCTACATGATTTTCGAGCCGCAGACCTTGCAGGACGTGCCTGCAACCTACATGACCAGCTTCCATCTCCCTCAAGGCAAAGATCGGGAATTGGTGCAATTGGCCCGGGATTTCCCATCCGCGACGATATTGCAGGTCGAAGCGTTGCTCAGCCAGTTGCGCAGCATCCTGGCTCAGGTGTCACTGGCAGTTGAATACGTATTGATGTTCGTGCTTGCGGCAGGCCTGGCCGTACTGTTCGCGGGGCTGCAATCAACCCTGGACGAACGCATCCGCCAAGGCGCGTTGCTGAGAGCGCTAGGAGCAGAGCGGAAACTGTTGCTCAGAGCCAGACGCGCCGAGTTCGGCATCCTCGGCGCCGCCAGCGGTGTACTCGCAGCACTTGGCTGCGAACTGGTCAGCGCCCTGCTCTATCATTTTGTCTTCAATCTTCGCTGGCAGCCTCACCCATGGCTGTTACTGTTACCCCTGATAGGCGCACTGCTGGTTGGAGCGGCCGGGGTGCTGGGCACGCGGCGAGCATTGAATGCCAGTCCTCTGAATGTGCTACGTGAAAACTGACCGGGCGAGGCAGCACCTTTGGCACCCTTTGAAATGCGCAACCCACGCCGGGAGTGGAAGAACCCATGAGCCGCTACCGTCCGCCTCGCCCTGCCGGCACTCCCCTTATCACGCCCGAAGGCGAGGCGCGGCTGCGAGCCGAGCTGCACGAGCTTTGGCATGTCAGACGTCCCCAAGTGACCCAGGCGGTCAGCGAGGCGGCGGCGCAGGGAGACCGTTCGGAGAACGCCGAGTACACCTATGGGAAAAAAATGCTGCGCGAAATAGACAGTCGCGTACGTTTTTTGACCAAAAGGCTGGAAAAACTCAAGGTAGTTGCAGAAAGACCCAGCGATCCGGGTAAGGTCTACTTTGGCGCTTGGGTAACAATCGAAGACGAAGATGGCGAACAGGCGCGTTACCGCATCGTTGGGCCTGATGAGCTGGACTTGCGCCAAGGGTTGATCAGCATCGACTCGCCCCTGGCTCGGGCGCTGGTCGGTAAGCCACTCGATGCCGAGGTACAGGTTCAGACTCCGACCGGACCGAAGCTATGGTACATCGTCTCAATCGAATATCCGTGACCCAGGAGTTTAATTCCGACTGAACAGTCTCGATCTCCACTGAAACACTTGTCATCGTCCGACAACTTGCTCAAACCTCTACTTAACTACTCAAGCTCTGTTTCATCCGGTAACACGCCAAGCGATCGAACCAAGCGGCCCATCTTTATCTCGCGTCCGATATGCCCTGCCCAGAGCGGACGCTTTGACTAACGCAGCCGTTGGCATGATTGCTGCGCTAGTTGCACCTGCAGTACGCGCAGCGCGCGGTGGATGGCGAGGGATTGCCCAACTTCCGGCCCACCTTACTGATCGAGTGCACCATGAATAAAAACAAAACTCTGCTCTCCCTCTCCCTTAGCTTCTCTCTCGCTTCCTTGACGTTAGCCAGCCAGGTACACGCAAGCCTTTTCAACTCCAGCGGTTATACACAGACGCGTTATCCCATTGTCCTCGCACATGGAATGCTTGGCTTCGACAGCCTTCTTGGCGTCGACTATTGGTACGGCATCCCGAGAGCGCTACGGCGTGACGGTGCGGAGGTTTACGTGACCGAAGTCAGTCAGCTCAACACCTCGGAGCTACGGGGAGAAGAATTGCTCGCCCAGGTTGAGGAAATCGTTGCAATCAGTGGAAAGTCGAAGGTCAACCTCATCGGCCACAGCCACGGCGGTCCGACCGTGCGTTATGTCGCTGCGGTGCGACCGGATCTGATCGCCTCCGTCACGAGTGTCGGCGCACCACACAAGGGATCGGATGTGGCCGACTTGATCCGCAAAATCCCGGAGGGCTCAGGAGGCGAAGCGATTATCGCCGGGATAGTCAACGGGATGGGTGCGCTGATCAATTTCCTGTCGGACAGCTCCAGCAGCGCACCGCAAAACTCTTTAGGTTCACTCGAGTCGCTCAATAGCGAGGGTGCAGCCCGCTTCAACGCGAAATATTCCCAGGGAATCCCGACCAGTGCTTGTGGTGAAGGCGCATATAGCGTCAATGGTGTCCGCTATTACTCCTGGAGCGGAACCAGTCCGCTAACCAATCCGCTGGACGTCAGTGACACGCTCATGGGCGCTGGCTCCCTTGCGTTCGATGAGCCAAACGATGGCTTGGTCGGGCGATGCAGTTCGCACCTTGGCAGGGTCATCCGAGACAATTACCGCATGAATCATCTGGACGAGGTCAATCAAGTACTGGGCCTCACCAGCCTGTTCGAGACCGACCCGATAACGGTCTATCGCCAACATGCCAACCGCTTGAAGAACGCCGGTCTTTGATCTTCACCGGGGCGAACCGCCCCGGTTATCCCGCAGGACACCGTAGATGAAATCATTTGCTGCACTGTTTCTGATGGCGCTAACCATCGGCATCGCGAACTTCTGGCGTACCCCGGACGCACCGGGACCAGCCCAAGCAACCACTGACAAGTCGCCTGAGATGCCCCATTCGGCCCTACCTGCCGACAACGCAGCCCAGCGCTCAGATGAGCTGAACCGTCAAGTCGCAGATCTTCAAAGAATGCCGCCCTCGTTTGCCGGCACCCAGGTCGATGGCCAGCTGCGAACCGACGCCGACGGCAACTTCATTATCGATGCACAGGTTCGGCGCGTCTTCGACTATTTCCTGGCTGCCATCGGCGAAAACACCGTCGAAATAAGCGTTACCCGACTGCGTCAGTATATTGAGCAGCAACTGGCTCAGCCTGCAGAAGCTCAGGCGCTAACGCTACTGAGTCGGTATCTGGACTATAAGCGGCAGTTGCTGGTTCTCGAACAGGAGCACAACCACCCGGCCAGCCTGGACGCCATGCGCGCACGGCTGCAGGCCGCTCAAGACTTGCGCGCCGGGGTCTTCGGCGATCAGGTGCACCATGCGTTGTTCGCACTGGAAGAAGCAGCGGACCGCTTCACGTTGGACCGGCTCGCGATTCGCCAGGACCGCAGTCTGGATGCTGCAGCGAAAGGGGCCGCAATCGACCAGCTACAAAGCGGGTTACCCTCCGAATTGCTGGACAGCTTGGCGCCGCAACTGCAAGCCGAGCTGCATGAGCAGACCCTGGAACTCAAATCCAGGGGCGCGACTCCAGGGCAGATCCGAGAACTTCGCCAGCAATTGGTCGGCACTGCCGCGACCGCTCGCCTTGAACAGATGGATCGCAGCCGCCAAGACTGGAAGCAGCGCGTCCAAGCCTATAGAGCGGCTAAAATCCGCATCGAAGCTAGTCGCGGTCTAAGTGACGCCGACAAACTCGCTTCGATTGGACGCCTCTCGACTGAACGATTCGATGAAAACGAGCGTTTGCGACTGGAAGCCGCAGAACAGCTGCTCACAGCCAAGGCTGACTGATCAATTGGACGCGCTTTGTGGCCCGCCCTCGAGCAGATAACGTTCTCGATTGTATGCCAGGTAATATTTGTTAACCGCATTGACGTAGCTGACCACTCCCATGCCCATGGTCGACATCGCAACCCGCTCGACCTGGAAGAACCACTGATCGGGGTTCAGCCCTCGACGGCGGGCCTCTGCTCGGAGACTCTGAACCCGCTGCGGCCCGAGGTTGTATGCCGCCAGCACGAACGCCATGCGTTCACGTTCATTCAATCTGGGGCTGGAAAAGAACGATGTGCGAATGTTCGCCAGGTATTTCGCGCTAGCGAGAACATTGTCGTCCAGCTCGCCGATGTTTTTTACGCCCATGCTGCGAGCGGTTGCAGGCGTCACCTGCATCAGGCCGGTGGCTCCCGACGCACCGCGTGCGGATGGGTTAAGCGTCGACTCCTTGAACGCCAGCGCTGCCAAGTTGAGCCAATCGATATTCTGTTTCTCAGCATGCCGCTGCAGGGTCGGCCGCACCTTTTCCAGGCGCTGCCGACCTGTACGGTCTAGCGGATACTGCACTCGGTACAGCCTTCGGTAGACCCGAACAAATGCTGCATCCTGGTTATCCGGTGCACTATAAGCCTTCAGGAAACGATCGACGCTCGCACGCAACATACCCGCGTCTTTTCGCACAAACCAATGCATGTCGGCAGGATCACCCAGCTTGAGCTGGGACTCGATACGCAGTTTGGGCAATACCTTCTGCCAGCGTTCCGCAATCGTCTGCTCGACTACGGTGGCCGTATAGACACCTGCCTGTACCATCTCCAGCACGTCCTCAACCGCCAGGGTCGGATCGACCCACTCGATGACGATCGGCGACCGCCCGGCTTGCATCAAGGTCCGGTTTATCTGATCCAAGGCGGCGCCAGCGGCGCTGCCAGCCGATAAGGCCAAACTGCGTCCGGACAGCTGCTCAAAACTGTTATAGCGAGCGCTTCCTTGACGGGTCACCAACACCATCGAAACCTGACCCACTACAGGCCGACTGCGGCTGACCCGGCGCGCCGAACCTTGTTGCAAAAGTTCTCCTGGCGCAACCAGATCCCCCTCTCCCCGCTGCAGCGCACCCAGCAGTTGGTCTTTGGCTCTGGGCACCACCTTCAAAGTAATTGGGGGTCCCTTTGAACCCCGGTTGAGAAACTGCTCGAACGCACGCAAGCGGACGTACTCAACTCCGATGGCTTCGCCCCTGACCTCTCCAGAACTGTTGCGGCTCTGGTTGACCAGAACCCTAAGCACGCCGCTGCGGCGTATTTCCGCCAGATCGCGTACGGTGTCCGTAGACTGCCAGGCGGGCGGCCCCATCACCCGCGCGACCGCTGGCCAGGGTGCAAGCACCAGCACGCTAAACAGCAACAGAAGAAGTCGGATCATGTCGGGTTATCGACTCGGGTGAGGCAAAGTACAGGGCAAGCGGCGAAGATTCTCACAGCTACCTAATGAGCGGCCAGCATCACAACTCAAGGAACGCTGAAGATTCCTTTCAAACCGATGATTTTTCACATTAGCTTTTCACTTCGTAAGCGAGACGACCATGCAGCTTGTCGACATCGGCGTTAATCTGACTCACCCGACCTTTGCAGGCGATCCCCGTGCGGTCGTGGAACGCGCCTATGCAACAGGCGTCACCCAGCTCGTCTTGACGGGCACCAGCGTTAGCGAAAGCGAAGCGGCATTGAAATTATGCCGAGCGCTGGACGAAAGCGGAAAACGGCTGTTCTGCACCGCAGGCATTCACCCCCACGACGCCGGACAATGGACCTCCGAGACCGGAGCGCAGCTCAGGGCACTGCTCACCGAAACCGAGGCGCGGGCGGTGGGTGAATGCGGACTGGATTTCAACCGGGACCTGTCACCCCGCACTCAGCAGGAGCGCGTTCTGGAAGAGCACCTGCAGCTGGCCGTCGAGACAGGCCTACCCGTGTTTTTGCACGAGCGCGACGCAGATCAGCGCATGGTGGAAATCCTTCGTCCGTTCCGTGACCAGCTCAGCGCAGCCGTTGTGCACTGCTTCACCGGTGAGAAACGGGCGCTCTATGCGTATCTTGATCTCGATCTGCACATTGGCATTACCGGTTGGATCTGCGATGAGCGCCGTGGCACTCACCTTCATCCGCTGGTTCGGGATATCCCGGCGACCCGGTTGATGCTTGAAAGCGATGCACCTTACCTGCTCCCACGCACACTACGGCCCAAACCCAAGGGTGGCCAGAACGAGCCAGCGTTTCTCCCTGAAGTCCTTCGTGAAGTCGCCCGGCACCGTGGCGTAAGCGAAGATGCGCTGGCACTCAGCACGACCCGCTGCGCGCAGGACTTCTTTCGAATCGAGCCGTTGAAACAACTGTAACGGGTTCAAGCCAGACACTTTTCGGCCGTTAACAGAACGGGTTCATATAATGGCGCCGCCGAATAACGAACCGTTCCGGTCATCGACACTAAGAAGAGCATGCAATGGCTTTATGGATTCGCGATCTCTCACTGAAGTACAAGTTCTGGGCTCTGAACCTGGTAGCGTTTGCCACTACGCTACTGCTGGTACTCTTTGCGCTGCAGCTTGAACAGCAATCGCGAAGCGACGCCGCGCAGACCAATGCGCAGCAACTCGGCGCACTGCTGCAGAGCTGGCCTGAAGGCGCAACGTTGCCGCAGCACCCGGACATCCGCGCCTTCCAAGCCGGACAGTCCATTGCCATCGAAGGCCATCCTGTCAGCGCTCGCCAAGGCTGGGTTCAAGTCGAGCACGATCGACTGCTCGCCACCACACCGGTGATTGGAGTCCAGTTGGTACCCAGACCGGGCGGTGAAACCATTGCCGTAATGGCGCATGCGTCCAGTGTTATCCAACTTCTTGCACAGCATCTTTTCAGCTACGCCGCCGCTGTCGCCGTGCTGATGTTGATGCTTCTAGCGGCTTCGCAGTTGTTGATCCATTTCCTGCTCAGCCATCTCAATACACTCAAGAACGTCATGGTGCACGTTGAGCGCAGCGGCGACCTGTCGGTGCGTGTACCACTGGATAGCCGCGATGAAGTGGGCGAAATGGCGGCTGCGTTCAACGCAATGCAAGCGGGTTATCACCGCATCGTCAGCACCGTTGCACAGGCCGCGACACGCCTGGACGAAGGCGCCGCCCGGCTGGCGTCGAGCATGGGTGAGGTCCGCCATGGCATGCTCGGCCAGCAGAGCGAAACCGACCAGGCTGCAACTGCCATCAATGAGATGACCGCGACTGTCCACCATATTGCCGAACATGCCAAAGAAACCCGCGACCAGTCGCAGAATGCAGATCGCCTGGCCGGAAGCGGTCAGGATGTCGTCGGACGAGTCGAGCGATCGATAGCCAACCTGTCGCAGGGCGTCCAGCAGACTGCAGAAACCATCGAGCAGCTCGCTGCAGACAGCCAGAAAATCAACGGGGTGGTCAGCGTCATTCACAGCATCGCTGAACAAACCAACCTGCTGGCCCTTAACGCCGCAATCGAGGCCGCGCGTGCCGGTGAAATGGGTCGCGGCTTCGCAGTGGTCGCGGACGAAGTTCGGAGTCTGGCCAAACGCGTCCAAGTGTCGACCGACGAAATCACGCAAATGGTTTCCGGGCTACAGGGCATGACCCGCGACGCAGTGGAATTCATGCAGGAGAGCTCGATCAAGGCGGACGACTGCGTACGGGAAGCGCGCGAGGCAGGTGTTGCACTTGAAGCCATCACTGCTGCCGTCGCACAAATGCGTGACAGCAATACCCAGATCGCCGTGGCAGCAGAGCAGCAGAGCGAAGTGGCCGAGGAACTGAACCGGTCGGTCACCGGCATCCGCGACGTCACCGAGCAAACCGTACAGCAGACGGTTGCGTCGGCGAATACCAGCGCCGAGCTGGCATCGCTATCAGGCGAGCTCAGTAAGGCGATTCTTCAACTGAAGCTCTAGCCGTCTATGCTGCACGAGCGAGTGCATACCCTCGCTCGTGTTTCCTCGTCGAAGCTGTCTCTAACCTAGCCAAAGACGGTGACTGTCTGCCGACTCATTGCGATGAGCTCGCCATTGCCAGTCCACAATGCCGCAGAGCAATGACCATAACCGTCCTGCGCATGCTCGATCACGGCCCTGTACCTGCACCATTCTCGGGTGTCGAGTGTGGGCAGTGGCTGGACGAACTCGATCGTCCAGGTCAGCGAGCTACCCGGAGCGAAGCTCTTCAGGTGCGGCAATACGGCTGGAGGCCATGCGTCAACGAGGGCCAGCAGATGCGAAACGGTAACGGATTCCCTAACCTCATCGTCGCGCAGGCGAACCCAGCCGCCCATCTGACGCGACGTGTTGCCTGAAAATGGCAACCCACCGATCCCCCAGCGCATGGCCAGATGGCGGGTAAATTCCGGTGTAGCACCGCTGATATAAGGCAACTCCTGGCAGCTCTCCACCGGTGGTAGTTCAGGGGCCGGTTCAGCCCCGACCCGAACGGCAGACACACGCGAGGCGCCGAAGCTGCCCTGCACCAACGTCACTACCTGTCCGTTCTGGATGGCCCGGCCAAGTACTTGGCTCACAGCCTTGCCCTCACGCAGCACTTCGGCCTCGAAACTGACTGGCATATCGACCGCGAGCGGGCCCACAAAGGTAATGGCCAGCGACCGCACCGGGCGGTCATCGACTACCTGTGCCTGCATCGCCTCATAAACGAGCGCTGCAGCCAAACCACCGAAGCCCGCCCGCCCTTGCCCCCAGCTGGCAGGCACGACGACATGCTGGGGTGTCTCACGCACGGCTTGAATCAGTTCGGACAGGTTCATTCCCCACCTCTACTCGTTCTAATTGGATAGATCATATCGCCCTGGCAAGGGCTCGAGCGATGCTCAATGAACGGTGATATCGAGTCATTGCGGGTAGCTATAGCCCTTCCCTGCCGGCCTCATCCTTGCGCGCGACGATACTGGTGCGCCATGGCAGCTGACGCCGAATCCTGCTGAGCGCGGCGTTCATCTCAGCCCGGCTGGCCGATTGCCCTGCATAACGTGCATGCTCATACAGGCGAGCAAACTCCAAAATAGGACCCGCTGCGGCTGGCAGCCGTTCTGCTGCGCGCTGCGCGAAGTCACGTGCGCCCTCGCCTGGCGCTAGTGCAATGCCCTGACGTGCTAGCAGCCGTTCGAAGCGATGAAACTGGCGTAACTGTGCATCCCGCTCACGGCGCCAGGGCTTGAGCAGCAGCAGTCCCAGTACCGCCATTAGCAGCGCTCCAATCGCGATCGTCAGCAATCCGAGCTTGCGCGGGTCGGCTTTGCCAAACAGTCCCTGCAACACCTCCAGCTGGCGTTCGCCCTGGTAGTTAAGGACCCAACGCTGCCAGCCGTAATTCAGGCTATCCCAGCCAAACCGCAAGTCGTTCAGCCAGCCAACGTCGCGATAACGCCGAAGATCCAGCAAGGCGTCCTGGATCAAGTCCTGCTCCGTTGCAAGCGCCGCCTCCAGCCCTTGCTCGATTCGCTCGGGCGCGACCTGAAAAGTCGGATCGACGCTGATCCAACCGCTAGCTGCATCCCAGTATTCTACCCAGGCATGGGCGTCCAACTGACGCACCGTCAGATAATTGCCCGACGGGTTGATCTCACCGCCCTGATAACCTGCCACCACACGGGCGGGGATGCCGGCGGCACGCAGCACGAAAGTCATCGCGCCCGCATAATGAATGCAGAATCCGCTCTGGGTATCGAACAGGAAGCCGTCGACGATGTCCTCGCCAACGGGTGGCGGACGTAGCGTGTAGCGATAAGGCTGCTGGTTGAAATGGCGGAGCAACGCCTGCACCGTAGCTTCAGCCGTCTGGTGCTGACGGCGCAGGTCTGCCGCCCACGCCCTGCTGCGTAAGTTGCCTTCAGGCGGGAGTTCCAAAGCCCTGCCCAGCACTTGCGGCCCGGCGTTTGGCTCGCGGAGCGCCTGCGGCCAGGAGGTCGCCCGGTACAGCAGCGGTTTTTCTACTGTGCGGGGCCGCTCCAGGTGAAAGTCGGCCATCAGTCGCGCGTCGCCGGACTCAAGCTGTGCCACATCCAGAGCATAGAGCCAGGGCCGCCCGCTGGGCTGCATGACAACGCTGTACTCAACAGGAGCACCACGTGGCGACCATTCCGGCGCCTGTGGCAGCTGGGACAAGAAGGACTGCGACCAGCGCCGCCCATCGAAACGTTCAAAGGTAACCGCCCGCCAGTAAAGTTTGTCGCGTTCCGGAATGGGGCCTTCGAAGCTGGCACGAAACGCAAGCGCGCTCGAGCGGCTCAGTTCCGCAATATCGCCCGGCGACATGCTATCGGCCAAGCCGGTTACACCGCGGTCTTTGGGTTGTGGCAAAGACCAGAGGGGCCCCAGGCGCGGAAACAGGACGAAAAGCACCAGCATCAGCGGGATGGCCTGGAGCAGCAATGAGCCGGCTGTCCTAAGCGTCGGCCATGGATGTGTACCCGCAGCACTCTGCTGCAAGCCGATCATGGCCGCTAGCAAGGCGGTGATCGGCGCTAGGCTATAAACGCCGGCTAGCAAGCTGTCGTTGAACAGGTAGCTGGTGACGACAGCAAAAAAGCCCAGGAAGACCAGCACCAGCGCATCGCGTCT
Organism: Stutzerimonas stutzeri; assembly: GCF_051028275.1. GTDB lineage: Bacteria > Pseudomonadota > Gammaproteobacteria > Pseudomonadales > Pseudomonadaceae > Stutzerimonas > Stutzerimonas stutzeri_AS. Next base: position 1,803,843 of record NZ_CP069269.1, on the reverse strand, counting down.
GCTGCGCATTTCAACCAGTTTTAGTATGAACGCAGCAATCAGCAGCACCACGCCAGCGTCCAGCCCGATCAAGCTACCGCGCGACAGATAAACGCCAAACGCGGCGCCAAGCATGAGCATGGCCTTGGCCCATGCACGCGGGTAACGAGCACGCATGCGGAAAATCTGAACGCGCCAGGCGGCGCAACCGACCCAGAGGCCAATGATCCACAACGGCAGATGGCCCAAATGCGGCAGGATCACCAGCACCTGAGCGATCAGCAGCCAGAGGAGACCGTTGCGCGGGATGGGCTGAATGGTGCTCATCGCTTGTCCTCGGCCTGCTGACCAAACAGGGCCAATTCACGCAGACAGCGGCTGCAATGTTCATTGCCAACTGCCGCCTCAAGGGTGGCTCCCGAAACGTGCAGCGCAAAGGGTTGCTGACGCGCCGATAGCTCTACCACCCAATAGCAGAGCAGCGACAAGCGGGACTCGATATCGCCGTCGAGCATGTCGAAGTCGAGCAACGGGTCCTCTCCGGCCAGCGCACTGAAGTCTTTCACCAGCAGCCCTTGGCCGCGCGAGAAAGCTTTCCAATTCAGGCGTTTTCGTGAGTCGCCCGGCTGCCAGGGCCGCAAACCCTGATAGTCATCAATGCCGGCACCAGACACGCGGGCCCCTTCGTCCTCCCCCTCGTCAATCCCTCCAGACTGCGGCAGATCCCCTTCAAGCGGGCGTGGGTAAACCAGTGTGCATAGCTGCAGATCGACCCAACTCCACGCCACCAGAATGCCCAGCGGGAAACGACTCTCAACCCGCAACCGCCCAGGCCGCAACCAGCCACGTCGTTCGGTTGGCAGGCTCAGCTCCAGTTCGCAGGTCCCGCCGGCTGGCACGTCGACCTGTTGCAGACCACTTTGGGGCCATCCGACCGAGACGGATTGGTAGAGACGCCCTCGGCTTTCCAGACGCACCCGCAGACGCGCCTGCTCATCCAGAAATACCGGTTCAGAACCGCCTGCCTGCAGCACCAGGCCCGCCAGATTTCGCCATGTATGAAGAATCGCAACAACGAATACCGACCCAAGCAAGAAGGTCAGCGCATAGGCCAGACTGTTCTGGTAGTTGATCGCTGCGATGAGCATCAACAGCAACGCCAGGATATAGGTCATACCGACAGCGGTCGGCATGATGAAAATGCGTCGCTGGTCGAGGCGCACGCTCGGGCCTGGGGGGATCCGCTTCAGCAGCCAGCGATCGCGTATTCGCGGTAGCACTCGCATGGACGCCTCCCCTCAGGCCTGACCAGGCAGCGTCACAGCGCCGGAATTTCGCGTAGCAGCCATTGCACCAGAGCACCACCGCCGTGGCCTGTGGCATCGGCACGCTCGCGCAACCGGTGTCCCACCACGGAAGGCAGCACCGCCTGGACGTCCTCGGGGATGACGTAATCCCGCCCGTCGAGAAAGGCCCATGCCCGTGCTGCAGCCAACAGCGCAAGGCTGGCTCGAGGCGACAAGCCCCACGCGAACTGTGGCTGCGTGCGAGTCGCCTCAACCAGCCGCAGCACGTAATCGACTAATGCATCGCTGACGCGTACATCACTCACAGCGTCTTGAATCGCCGACAGCCCGGCACGGTCCAGCTGGGGTTGAAGTCGGGTTAGTAGGTCACGGCGCGAGTCGCCGAGAAGCAGCGCTTTTTCCGCCGCCTTGGCTGGATACCCCAGCGACAGACGCATGAGAAAACGGTCGAGCTGCGATTCAGGTAACGCAAAGGTGCCACCGGAACTCACCGGATTCTGCGTTGCGATGACAAAAAACGGCTCAGGCAACGGCCGCGTCGCGCCCTCGATGGTGACCTGCCCTTCTTCCATGGCTTCGAGCAGGGCGCTCTGGCTTTTCGGCGTGGCACGGTTGATCTCGTCGGCCAGTACCAGCTCAGCGAAGATTGGGCCTGGGTGAAACACGAACTGGCCGCTGTCCTTGTCGAAGACAGAGGTACCGAGGATGTCGCCAGGCAATAAATCGGAGGTGAACTGGATGCGTTGAAATTCGAGCCCCATCACTTTGGCAAGTGCATGGCTCAATGTGGTCTTGCCCATCCCCGGCAGGTCTTCGACCAACAGGTGACCTCTAGCCAGCAGGCACGCCATTGCCAACTTCACCTGTGATTGCTTGCCGAGCAGTACCTCGTTCACCGCTCCCAGGCAGACATCCAATCTTGCACGCATGCGACTCTCCTTATTGGTTGCGCTGATCCTACTGACCGGGCGCGCTCAGGCAAAGCGCTGGAAATCCGCTGTGACGAAGTTGTGACTTCGCGCTTGGTCCTGGCCTGCCTGACTGGTAAGCGCCTCTTGTTTGGCCACAACATCTGACAGCCGCACGATCCTGTGGCGACTAGGGCCGCTGCATATCGAAACGCTCACGGGTGTAGCTATAGGTTGCGCCACCAAGACGGCCGACAAGATCGAGCCGCGCCGAATCGACTCGACCGCGTTCATCGAGCACGCTGTCATCGATATGCGCCAACAGGACTTCAGCGAAGATGAGCTGGCAATTGGGTGATTCGGCCGGGTACGGCAGGATCTGGGCAACGCGGCATTCGAAGGCAACCGGTGCGCCAGCCACTCGCTGCGCCTTGACTCGGATAGCCGGTTCGCTGGCGATTGCACAGTGTTCGAATTCGCTTATACCGTGAGGCAAAGCTGCAGCAGAAGCATTCATCGCTTCGGCCTGCTCAGCGTTGACGAGCTGCACCACCAGTTCGCCAGTGTCCCGCGCGTTGCGGGCTGTGTCCTTGGGCTGCCCGTCTTTGAGGCCGACGTTGATGAGCAGCGTCGGCGGATTGCTGCTGATGACTTGAAAGAAGCTGAAGGGCGCGAGGTTGCTAACGCCGTCCATCGAACAAGTCGAGACCCAGGCAATCGGTCTCGGCGTGACGGTCGATGCCAGCCAGCGGTAGGCGTCGATTGGCGCCAGCGTGGAAAAGTCGAGTTGCATGAGATGTCCTGACAAGACGGTCCGAAAGGCGAACAGAACCGGGAGTTGAATGTGGCAGCCAGAGCGGCTGCCACAGGAGTGCAGCGGAATCAGCGCCCAGCGCGTGACTCCCGTAGGTAGAAGCGCGCCTTTTTGGCTTTTTCGACGCAGCCTTCATAAGCCTCGAACTGCTGTTGAGTCTTGGCTCCGGTCAGAAGCGCCATCGCCTTGGAGTAACTCACGGTACCGGCAAAGCCTTCTGCTTCTGCCAGGCTCTGCTCTTCCCAGGCCGCGTTCAACTGCGACGCGCAGCTATCCCGATAGGCCGTTTTGCCGGCGCAGCCTGTCAGCGCCAACGCCAACAGCGACAAACAGATCATGTTTTTCATCGATACATCCTCGTTTTCGATTTCTGCTCACATTTGCTTGCTCGCAGCTCGAGCGCGCAAAAATTCGACCACGGCATCTTGCTCACCGGCAAACTCGATTCGAGACGCCTTGCTTTGCCGCTGGTATGCGTACATCGGGTCGTAATACTGCTTTAGTAACGCCTCGATCCAGCCACGATGCAAGTCGACTGCACCGGTGTTAGCCTGCTCCGCAAGTGCTTGGTCCATGATCGCCGCCAGGCGTTTGTAGCCTTCGCCGCCGAGCCGCTTGCTGATATTGACCAGGCTTTGCCGCAAACGCTCGGCGAAGGCAGCAAATCCGTTGCCGCCTTGCTCAGCGATGAATTCCGCGCAGAGGTCAACGACGTAATCCTTGAGGATTCGATCGACCCGCCCTTCCAAGCTGTCCTCCAGCCAGACCAGCGGATACTGCTGCATGCCCTGAAACAGGGGCAGCGGAATTGAGCAGCGCCCGACCAGGCGCGCCTCATCTTCAAGAACGAACTGTTTGGCGCCGGCAGCCTGCATTTTCAACAGGCGCACGGCGAGCATATTCTCAAAATCAATCTGCACCGGTTGGGGCGTGGCACGCTTGCCAAAGCTCGACCCACGGTGATTGGCGATGCCTTCCAAATCCACTGCGTGGTCGAGCCGTGCCAGCACTTCGGTTTTGCCGGTTCCGGTCATGCCGCCGACCAGAACGAAGTCATCCTGCACCGCCGCTTTTTCGATCACCTCCAACAGGAAGTGACGCATCGCCTTGTAGCCGCCGGTTACCCTCGGGTATTCGATACCGGCTTCGGCCTTGAGCCATTGCTGGACCAGTTGGGAGCGCAACCCGCCCCGGAAGCAATAGATGTAGCCGTGGGGATTGCTTTTGGCAAAATCTGCCCACGCCTGAATACGCTCAGCCTTGACCGCGCCACTGACAAGACGATGGCCCAGTTCGATCGCCGCCTGCTGCCCATGTTGCTTGTAACAGGTCCCCACCTTCTGCCGCTCGATGTCATTCATCAATGGCAGATTGACCACGCCGGGGAAAGCGCCTTTGGAAAACTCCACAGGCGCGCGCGCATCCATCATCGGCGTATCGTTGAGGAACAACTCTCGGTAGTTATCAGTATCGCCGCGCATCAACGGACCTCGACCGCAAACGAGCCGGCCTTGATAAGATCGCCGATCGGCTCGAGCGAAAGCCCAAGTTCCGCCGCGACCGAAAGAAATTCCCCCTCGCCTTCCGGAGCCACCGCTACCAGCAACCCGCCACTGGTTTGCGGATCGCACAGCAGCTGCTTATGACGTTCATCGAGCGCCGCAATGCGTTCACCGTAACTCTCGTAGTTGCGGCCGGTGCCACCCGGCACACAGCCTTGGTCAAGGTAATACTCGACGCTCTTCAGCCGAGGCACGCGGGCGTAGTCGATACGTGCGGTCAGTCCGCTGCCGTCGGCCATTTCCACCAGGTGGCCAAGCAGCCCGAAGCCCGTGACGTCGGTCATGGCGCGCACGCCTGAAAGCTTGCCGAAACGACTACCCGGCGAGTTCAAGGTACACATCCAGTCGCGCGCCAGCCCCACGTCCTCCGAACGCAATTTGGCCTGCTTTTCCGCAGTGGTGAGTATGCCTATGCCCAATGGCTTGGTCAGGTAGAGCTTGCAGCCAACCGATGCCGTGTCGTTACGCTTCATCTGGCTCTTGTTGACCAGCCCCGTCACAGCCAGGCCGAAGATAGGCTCGGGCGCGTCGATGGAATGCCCACCGGCCAGCGGAATGCCTGCCGTATCGCATACCGCTCGCCCACCCGCGATGACTTCACGAGCCACCTCCGGCGGCAGTACATTGACGGGCCAACCCAAAATGGCGATAGCCATCAGCGGGTCACCGCCCATGGCGTAGATGTCACTGATGGCGTTGGTGGCGGCGATGCGGCCGAAATCGAAGGGATCATCAACAATCGGCATGAAGAAATCGGTGGTTGATACCACACCGCGTTGTTCGTCGATGCCGTACACGGCGGCATCGTCGCGGGAGGCATTGCCGACCCAAAGACGCGGATCGAGATGCTGGGCGCCGCTGCCCGCAAGAATCACGTCCAGCACCTTGGGCGAGATCTTGCAGCCGCAACCGGCACCATGGCTGTATTGAGTAAGGCGGATCGGTTCGCTCATCTGGACGGTCTCGTGATGCTGGCAAAACGGGCGCAGATTGTAGCAAGAAGGCCAGGCACTCGCGGCATCCTGGCAATGCAGGACGAGGCTTGGAAGTAAGCCGAGGGCAACACGACGACCATCTGCACCTGCGCACACTTTCCGATTGTCAGAAGACTTGAAGCTTAATGCGGTTAGCATGAAGCTAGCGCCCCTGCACAGGGAGAATTGCATGGGCAACAAGGTCGCGCTGGTTTTAGGTTCAGGGGGCGCACGGGGCTATGCGCATATCGGTGTCATCGAAGAGCTAAGCTCGCGTGGCTATGAGATCAGCTGCATCGCTGGGTGCTCCATGGGCGCAGTGGTGGGCGGTATCTATGCGGCAGGCAAGCTGGAGGAATATCGGGAGTGGATCGAGAGTCTGGATTATCTCGACATGCTTCGCCTCGTCGACCCGACCTTCAGCCTTGGCGCGATACGTGGCGAGAAGATATTCGGACGGATACGCGAGATGCTCGGGTCGCTAAACATCGAGGACTTGCCCATTCCCTATACGGCCGTCGCCGCCGACCTGACCAATCAGCAGGAAATCTGGTTTCAGGAAGGCAACCTGGAACTAGCGATGCGCGCTTCAGCGGCCATCCCGAGTTTGTTCACCCCGGTCATGCAGGGCAATCGGATGCTTGTCGACGGCGGCATTCTGAATCCGCTGCCCATCGTGCCGGTCGTGTCGAGCCACAGCGACATCATCATCGCAGTCAACCTCAACGCCAACAACCATCGTCAATATCCCTTGCCGGAAATCCTACGTCCGGGCCGTTTCGACGCGATGTTCAACTCCATAAGCTCGCACCTCCCTTTCTGGCGTCGGGACAACACGCTAGATGAGCAGGTTGCCGAACTCCAGGCAGGCGAGCTTGCTCGCGATGGCCAGCCGCCCGGCGCGCCTACCGGTCAGAGCGCGCCCAAGTCCGCAGAGGGCTCGATGGTAATCGACGTAGGGGGCCCGGCATCGCTACTGGAGTTGATCAACCAGAGTTTCGAAGTCATGCAGTCATCACTGTCGCAGTACAAGATCGCAGGCTATCCACCCAACGTCTTGATCAACATTCCCAAACGCGCATGCCGCTTCTACGAGTTCTACAAGGCCCCCGAACTGATCCAGCTCGGGCGGATCGTCGCCAGCGACGCCTTGGACAAGTACGAGCAGGAACAGCTATAGAGCGGCGGCATCAGTTTTGATCAACGCGCCCAGCCGGCAGCGTTTCGTGACCCGCGGCTTCCGGCACCTCTTTGATCAGCCAATCGCTTAGCAGGCTATAAGCGACTGCCAGTAGCGTCGGTCCCAAAAACAGGCCCATGAAGCCGAACGCCAATACGCCGCCGAATACTCCGAGCAGTACGACCACAAGCGGTAGGTTGCCACCACGACTGATCAGGTAGGGCTTCAACACGTTGTCCACCCCGCTGATGATGAACATGCCCCAGATACCGAGGAAAATCGCCATACCGTACTGGCCCTGCCAGGCGAGCCAGGCCACCGCAGGCCCCCAGACCAGCGGCGGTACCATCAGGAAGCTGAACGCAAAGGTCAGCAGTCCCAGAATCAACGCGCCCGGGACACCCGCGATGCTGAATCCGACATAGGCCAGAATTGCCTGAGCGGCAGCAGTGCCGATCACTCCGTTGACAACGCGCTGTACCGTTCCAGCAACCAATTCCAGGTAATGGTCGGCCCGGTTGCCGATCAGGCGATGCAACAGGCTGTGAACGAACGCGGCGAGTTTCGGCCCGTCACGGTAGAAGAAAAACACCAGTACCAGACTCAACGCCAGTTCCAGCATTCCGCCGCCAATCCGTGCGCTACGCACCAGCAACCAATTGCCCACCTGACCTACGTACGGCCGGATCGTAGCGAAGAAGGCCGAGCCCTGCTCGTCCAGGGTATTCCACATATTAAGGAGGCTGCCGCCAATCAGCGGCAACTCCCCCAGCCATGTAGGCGGCGCCGGCAAGCCCTGTACTTGAAGATTGTGCACGAGCACGTTCACGTCGCGAATCTGGTCGGCGATGTTGAGCCCCAACCACACCAGCGGAATGGCTACGAGCACCATCCAGCCAAACGTGAGCAATGTTGCCGCTAACGTCGAATTACCGTTCAACCAGCGCGTCAGCACCCGCATGACTGGCCAACTGGCAAACGCCAGTACGGCTGCCCAGAAAAGCGCCGAAACGAACGGAGCTAGCACCCACACGCAGGCACCGAGTAGCACCAGGAGCAGAATCTGCACCAGCAAACGATCATTGTTGAGCATCAGGCTACCTATCGAAGAAACGCGGTGCGCCTTGAACAAGGCGCACGAGACAGTTGTATTGCAGTCTGAAAGGTGCGCTCAGCGCAATAGGCGCAGACGCAAACCCGCTTCGTCAGAGGCAGACGCCTCCAATCTGCGCGCCTTGATTCGCTCGGTCGTCAATGCTTCATACCAGGCCGCTGCCCCTCTTCCTAGCAGCTCCACACGTACCGTGCTGTCTAGGCGCAGCACGTTCGCAAGCAAAGCGCCCCAGTCCGCAGTAGGCTCATCTGGCAGTCGAGGCAGCCACAACTCGCCGGTGCTTTTCAGCTGACGGAGCAATGTTGCGGGGCTCGGCAATATCACGCCGAGCGGTGTCTCGGGGGTGAATTGCTCGACGTGCAGGTACGGACGGCCATTGCCCCGGGTTATGCCATAGAGCGCGATGAGCCGATCCGAGTCACCCGGGAGGCGTGCCAGCAGATACGCCTGCCGTGCCTCAGGACCGTAAAGCGTCGACAGCTCGAAGATATTATTCGCCCACAGACTGCTCGACCCACAATCGCGCCCTTCACACCAGAACAACAACTCTGCACCTTGTTCCAGTAAATGACTGCGTGTCCGCTCGAAGGCCTCGATGCCGGTGTGCACGCTGGGCAACTGATAAGTGACTGCAGTGAGATGACCGGGGGCGCTGATCTGATCGCTCATCCGCAGCCGTCCGCTAATGCGGCGGATCGAATCCAGTGGATAGGTTCGCTCCACCACCGGCCGATCCTTGAACACGGCGATTTCTGCCTGCGGGTACCGTGGCACGGCGTCGATGTCGCTGCTGCCGGGTACGTCGGCAGCATTGGACAGGCTCGCCGTCAATGCCAGCGCAGCAATCCAGGCCCCTCGCATACAACCCATCAACGGGCGCCCTTGGACTGTTGGGCCTGGTGGAACGTGCCACTATTGAAAATAGCCAAAGCCAGACCACCAGAAGATGCGGCGGTAAGCGATTCGATCATTTTGGGATTCCTTGCTTAAGCAAGGCGTCAGCCTCGCCAGTTGGCAAATGCAAGTCAAGCAAGGGTTTGCGACAGATTCTTGCGAAACGTGAAGCAGCCGGTCAGCGCGATAAGAAAGGATTGAACACCGCGGCAACAGCCCGCGCACCAACGACATCATCCAAATGTAGGTGATGGCCACCAGCAAGACGATTCAGCTCAAACGGAAGGCCCTTGGCAAGCTTCAACATGGCCGGGTCGGTCATCAACCCTTGCTCGGCCAATATCAGGCTAGCCGGACACGCCACTCGATTGACGAACGCCATGGCATGCGCACGGCTCAAGCGCATCGGAGATGGCAACATCAGACGAGCATCCGTGCGCCAGGTGTAGCCTCCCGGAACGGGCATCAGCCCACGCTGAGCAAGCAGCTCGGCAGCCTCGTGACTGACCGCGCCGACGCCCTTCATTCTTGCCGCCACTGCCTGCTCGAATGTTTCGTAGACCGGCTTGCGCTTGGCATCCACCTGAAGGAGTGCCTGCAACGATTCGCCAAGCTTTTGCGGGGCCGTTTCGGCTTCGCCGGTATAAGGAATAACACCGTCGATCAAAGCCAGCCGCTCTACCCGCTCAGGCATCGAACCAGCAAGCAGGACCGAAGCAATCGCACCCATAGAATGTCCGAGTAGCGCGAATCGCTTCCAGCCGAATTGCTCCGCAGTCTGTAGCACATCGTGTGCGTAGTCCCAGATGTTATAGGACGCGCCGACAGGCCGATGATCCGAATGACCGTGACCCGGCAGATCCAGCGCAACGATCCGCAACCCTTCAAGTAATGGCGCCAAACGGCTAAAGGTCGCTGCATTATCCAGCCAACCATGCAGCGCGATGACGGGTCGCCCGTTCTCCGGGCCGTATAGATGCGCCGCCACCTCGATATGCGGCAGTCTTAGGCGAACCTCTTCGAACGCGACGGTCATGCGGCACCTCGTTGGCTCATTCCACCCCATCGACCGAAGAGTTGCCGAAGCAACATTGCAGTGTCATTTGGATGTTCAAGCGGAAACATATGCCCACCTGGCAATGTATGCGCTTCGCCATGTGCAACCAGGCGCAGCAGGTATGCATGATGAGGCAACACGACCCGACTCTGCCGGCCACGCACCACCGCCAGAGGAATCTTCAATGCGTGCGGCCAGCCAGGCGTGACATGCGGCACGCTGCGGTAGATGCGGATTTCGGTTTCGGGATCGAAACGCAGGCGTACTCCGTTGTCGCTCGGCTCAAGCCCGTGCTCGACGTACGCATTCAGGCAATCGGGATCGAATCGCTTGAACAACGGCTTGCTTGAGAAGTAACGCCTGGCGTCTTCAGCGCACTCGAACTCTTCGCGACGTCCCAAGGTACGGCCAGCCGGTGTCAGCCGATCGATGAAGCCAAAGCGTTTTGCAGCCCAGATGACGGTCTGATCGAACCAGGTCGGCATAGGCGAATCGAGCATCACGACACCACGATAGAGTTCGGGCCTCTTTAAAGCGGCGTGATAATGCAGCATGCCGCCGAGGGAGTGGCCCACGCCCCACACCGGCTCGTAAAGCGCCTCCAACTGCTCAAGCAATTCCTGGACGAGGTTATGCCAGTTATCGTCTACCGGGAACCGGGGATCATGACCATGCTGGTCGAGGTGCGTCACACTGTAGTCCGGCGCCAGCGCAGCGAACAGCTTGCGATAGGTCCCGGATGGAAAGCCGTTGGCGTGGGCAAAAAAAATGCGCTGCGTCATAGGTTCGATGCGACCGAAGAAAGGCAACCATTGTCTGGTTCCGCCCCCTGTCGGGCAATCGGTCGCAGCGGCTTATCGAAAGGCAGTCATGCCAAATATGGCGTCTGCCGCGCCGAGGTCAGGCGCCAGGGCTGCTTTGACTGATGGGGACGACTGCAACGGTGAGTCGAGAAATGCAGCTCGGCTTGCCATCGTCTCCAGCCAGACGGATATCCCATACATGACTGGAGCGCCCCAGATGCACGGGACGACAGACCGCAGTCACCCGCCCGGTGCGCAGCGCGCGAAGATGGTTGGCGTTTACCTCAAGCCCAACACAATAAAAGCGGCTCGAATCAATGCAGTGGTAGCTGGCCATGGATCCGACTGTTTCGGCGAGTACGACCGAGGCGCCGCCGTGAAGCAAGCCGTAGGGCTGATGGGTCCGGGAATCGATCACCATACTGGCGGTCATCGAATCGTCGTCGACGGCTTCGAAACGGATATCGAGCAGCTCGACGATGGTGCCTGCTCGGCTGGCGTTCAATTGCTCAAGGTCAGGTTGTTGCTGCCAGATGCCCAAATGTTCGCTCCAGTTTATTGTTGTGTTGGAACCGAGACGCCTTGAACAGGGCTAACGGGGATGCCGGAGATCTTCCAGACGAAAAAGCCCTGCTGCAACGTGCTCACCTTCCAGCCTGGCGAGGCTCGCGGTCGCCATCGGCAAAGGCGAATCGCGATTACCACTGAACAGCAAGCCGCCCAACGCGCCGACGAATGGCTGGTGGGTAACCAGCAGAAGATTCTGCTCGCTGCGACGATCCAGGTAGAGCATGGCGTCCTTTGGATCGGCTTCTGGTGTCAGCCACGGTACCGTTTCGACGGGCCCGGAGAATCCCAGCACTTGTCGAGCAACATCGGCGGTTTGCTGTGCTCGCTGATAAGGGCTGACAAGAATCACATCCAGCTGTTCGCCCTGCAGATGCCGTGCGCTAACTTCTACCTCCTTCCGGCCGGTTTCAGTCAGGTTGCGTTCAGCATCGGTGCGGGCCCGCGGCTCAGCTTCGCCATGACGTAACAACCATAACTTCATGCCTGAGGCTCCTGTTTGGGCGGGGCGGGCGCCACCGGATCGGCTTTTTCCAGATCCGCCGGGCGTGGCGATGGCCACTCGGACAACGGCCAGGGCTTGCGATCAGTATTGAAGGTACCGAAACGGCCGATCTGCGCAACGTACTGACTCAGACTATCGCCAAAGCCCTGCAAACTTTCATTGGGCCTTCCGTTGACAGCTCGCATGATCAGCTGAGCGACCACTACTACCAGCAGCGCTATCTCGGCCAGTTGCCAGACAAAAAAGAAAACCAGCATCCAGATCGCTCGCAGTATCAGCGACTCACGATCTGCATCGCGTTGTGATGTGCTCATGATGACTCCGGTATCGTTTTTCAGAAACCTTCCGTGGAGATGAAATCCACATCGGTTTTGGGTTCGCCGCGCATCAATAGCGCGATGACCTGCTCGAGCGTACGCCCCTCGAAAAGAATGGCATGCAGCCCAGCGACAAGTGGCATATAAACCTGCAGCTCCTCGGCTTTGCACTTCAACACTTTGATAGTGTTGACGCCTTCCGCCACCTCGCCCAGCCGGGATACAGCCTCGTCGAGCCTCAGTCCTTCGCCAAGCGCATAACCGACCTGGAAGTTGCGGCTTTTGGGCGAAGTACAGGTGACTATCAGATCACCAACACCGGCCAGCCCCAGGAACGTCATCGGGTTGGCACCCAACCTGACGGCGAAGCGCGTCATTTCCGCAAGAGCCCGAGTAATCAACATACTTCTGGTATTTTCGCCCATGCCGAGCGCTGCGGCCATCCCAGCCATGATGGCATAAACATTCTTCAATGCTCCGCCAAGCTCCACACCGAAACGATCTGAGCTCGCATACACACGAAAGGTCCGCCCATGCAGCGCCTGCTGCACGCTACGGCAAAGCGCCTCGTCGTGACTGGCAACCACCGTTGCGGTCAACGCATGCTCGGCCACTTCCCGCGCCAGATTTGGCCCGGATATCACCCCGATCCGGGCCTGCGGTGCGATCTCTTCCAGAATTTGGCTCATCAGCGTGAAGCCCTGCGCTTCGATACCCTTGGTCGTGCTGACCAGCATCTTGCCCGACAACTGGTCGGCGAAGGGAGATAGCGCATCGCGCAACGCGCTGGATGGCAACGCGACGAAGATCAGCTCGCACTCAGCCAGGGTTGGTCCGATATCGCTGACCGGAGTGACGGGCGGGAGCACCGTCACTCCCTTCAAATAACGAGGGTTTTGGCGGTGTATACGAATGCTTTCGGCCTGCTCGGCATCGCGCATCCATAAACGAACGCTGTGTCCGTTCTCGGCCAGGAGATTCGCGATAGCAGTGCCGAAGCTGCCGCCGCCTAGCACCGCGATGGGTTGCTGTTCAGTCATGTGGAATCCGTTATCAACTGCCGAGTGACAATGGTCGGCATTATACGTAGCGCTCCGAGAGCAGCCAGTCCAATCCAAGATCCTTGTGGAATCATCAGGTTACAGTTTCAAACGGTGGCCACCGACTGCGATAGCCTTCAGCCGAAGCCCGTTTTGCCGCAACGTAAAGAGCGCCCCTCCCTACGGTTCATGCGAGGCAGAACGTCACATGGTCGTTGTCAAAGGACAGGAGTGTTAAAGTATTGGCCCGTTTCTGCCTCGGTCGGCTAGTAGGTGGCGGAACAATCGGTATCAAAGCCATGCGCTGTGACTTTCAGCGCAAGGCTGCAGTCTATGACTAGTCTTATGACCAGACTCGCGATTTTGAGTCGGATGACAGCAGCAAGCCCTCCATAAAGGGACCATTGAGGAATACGCATGACCAAACAACAGGCCTTTACTCGGGAAGATCTGCTTCGTTGCAGCCGCGGCGAGCTGTTCGGCCCCGGTAATGCGCAACTGCCCGCGCCGAACATGCTAATGGTCGACCGCATCGTTCATATCAGCGAAGTCGGCGGCAAGTACGGCAAAGGCGAACTGGTTGCTGAGCTGGATATCAACCCTGATCTCTGGTTCTTTGCCTGCCATTTCGAGGGTGACCCGGTCATGCCTGGCTGCCTGGGCCTCGATGCCATGTGGCAGCTGGTCGGCTTCTATCTAGGCTGGCAGGGCAACCCGGGCCGCGGTCGTGCACTGGGTTCTGGCGAGGTCAAATTCTTCGGTCAGGTTCTGCCGACCGCCAAGAAGGTCACCTATAACATTCATATCAAACGCACCATCAGCCGCTCATTGATCCTCGGGATTGCCGATGGAACGGTCAGCGTCGATGGTCGCGAGATCTACAGTGCCGAAGGCTTGCGTGTCGGCCTGTTTACCTCTACTGATAGCTTCTGAAGGATTTCCGCATGCGTCGCGTCGTAATCACCGGCCTGGGTATCGTTTCCTGCCTTGGCAATGACAAAGACACCGTTTCCGCCAACCTTCGGGCCAGTCGCCCCGGCATTCGCTTCAACCAGGCCTATGCTGACATGGGCTTGCGCAGTCAGGTATCGGGTTCGGTCGACCTGAACCTTGAAGAATTGATCGACCGCAAGGTCCTGCGCTTCATGGGCGACGCGGCGGCATATGCCTACCTGGCGATGCAACAGGCTCTGGAAGATTCCGGCCTCAGCGCTGATGAGATTTCCAATCCGCGCATCGGTCTGATCGCAGGCTCCGGCGGCGCTTCCACCATCAATCAGATGGAAGCCATCGATATCCTGCGCGACAAAGGCGTGAAGCGCATTGGCCCGTATCGCGTGCCTCGCACGATGAGCAGCACGGTTTCCGCTTGCCTGGCAACGCCGTTCCGTATCAAGGGCATCAACTACTCCATCGCCTCAGCCTGCGCTACCAGTGCACATTGCATCGGGCACGCGATGGAGCAGATTCAGATGGGCAAGCAGGATGTTGTCTTCGCCGGCGGCGGTGAAGAAGAACATTGGAGCCAGAGCTGCCTGTTCGATGCGATGGGCGCCCTCTCCAGCCAGTACAACGAAACGCCTGAGAAAGCCTCTCGCGCCTATGACGCCAATCGCGACGGATTCGTCATTGCGGGCGGCGGCGGCATGGTGGTGGTAGAGGAACTGGAGCATGCGCTCAAGCGCGGCGCCAAGATCTATGCAGAAATCGTTGGCTACGGCGCTACGTCCGACGGCTACGACATGGTCGCCCCGAGCGGTGAAGGCGCACTGCGCTGCATGCAGCAGGCAATGGCCACGGTTGAAGGTGACGTCGATTACCTGAACACCCATGGCACCTCCACTCCGGTGGGTGACGTCGCTGAAAGCAAGGCCGTACGCAACATGTTCGGCGACAAGATTCCAGCCATCAGCTCGACCAAGAGCCTGTCAGGTCACTCGTTGGGCGCCGCAGGCGTGCATGAAGCGATCTACTGCATGTTGATGATGCAAGGAAACTTCATCGCCGGTTCGGCCAACATCGACGAGCTGGACCCGGAAGTTGCCGATCTGCCGATCGTCCGTGAAACCCGCGAAGATGCCAAGATCGATACCATCATGAGCAACAGCTTCGGCTTCGGCGGTACCAATGCAACGCTGGTTCTGAAACGCTGGAAAGGCTGATCGATACACCGCTACAAACAACAACGGCGCCTCAGGGGCGCCGTTGTTGTTTCTGATGCGCTGTGTTCTGGCAGGTCGTGGAGCCACACGGGAACGCGACCAGACCAGAGCGCTTGAATCAGGCAGTCTGCGATTGTTCGGTCACGTCTCCATGCGCCATGCATGATGCCGCAGTGAACAGCGCATCCGTCGAAGAATTCAGCGCGGTCTCGGCCGAATCCTGGATGACTCCGATAATAAATCCGACGGCTACGACCTGCATCGCCAGATCGTTGGATATCCCGAACAAGCTGCAAGCCAGCGGAATCAGCAGCAGCGAACCGCCAGCGACGCCCGAAGCACCGCATGCACATACAGCCGCAAGCAAGCTGAGCAGGATAGCGGTGGGGACATCCACGACGATACCCAGCGTGTTGACCGCCGCCAGTGTTAGTACGGTGATGGTGATAGCCGCACCGCCCATATTGATGGTCGCACCCAGCGGGATCGAAACCGAGTAAGTGTCCTTGTGTAGCCCCAGCCGCTCGCACAACTGCATGTTTACTGGAATGTTGGCTGCTGAACTGCGGGTGAAGAACGCAGTGATACCGCTCTCCCTCAGACAGGTGAACACCAATGGGTAAGGATTGGCGCGGAGCTGCCAGAACACGATCAGCGGGTTTACCACCAACGCCATGAACAGCATGCTGCCCACCAACACGAGCAGAAGCTGCAGGTAACTGGCTAGCGCAGCAAAGCCGGACTCAGCCAAGGTGCCAGCGACCAGGCCAAAGATACCCAGCGGGGCAAAACCGATGACGACTTTTACAATCAAGGTTACGCCATCCGCCATATCGGCAATGAGATCACGAGTGCTCTGACGGGCATACCGAAACGCAAACCCTAGCCCAATCGCCCACGCCAGGATGCCGATGAAGTTGCCGTTGATCAGCGCATGGATCGGGTTATCCACGATGTTGAACAGCAACGTTTGCAGGACCGCGCTTACACCTGCAGGCGGTACAACGTCGTTCGCCTGACTGACCAGTGTCAGGCTCGTCGGGAACATAAAGCTAGCGATGACCGCAACGGCCGCGGCGCTGATCGTGCCCAACGCATAGAGAAACAGAATCGGACGGATGTGCGTCGGCTGTCCGCGCTTGTGATTGGCCAGCGAGGCAGTTACCAGAACGAACACCAGCACCGGCGCGACAGCCTTCAACCCACCGACGAACAGACTGCCCAGCAAACTGACCGAGGCTGCAGCCTCGGGCCAAAGCCAAGCCAGCAGACAGCCTGCAACGAGGCCGACCACAATCTGCGTGACAAGCCCGACACGCTTGTAAGCTCGGAATAAAGTAGAGGGGGAATTGGACATTTCGGAGTCTCGGCGTAGACGGCGGGATCAGGCGAGGCCGGTCGCTACAGGAGCGACAGTCGGTGCCTGCGAAAAACGCCGAATGGTACGCATCTCCACCCGTTCTGCCCAGCTTTAAGGACGAAACGGATAGGCGAGTTCTGCAGCGGCAGCATTGAAAAGCGAAGCCCCTTGTCGGGGCCACGCGAAAACAAGCGCCGGTCAAACGCGAAACCGTGCCACTAGTTCGTTGAGGTTGATTGCCAGTGAGGCCAGCTCCTGACTCGCTGCGCTCGTCTGATTGGCACCAGCGGATGTTTGAAGCGACAGGTCGCGAATGTTCACCAAGTTGCGATCCACTTCACGCGCAACCTGAGCCTGCTCCTCCGATGCGCTGGCAATCACCAGGTTACGTTCGCTGATCTGAGTGATGGCACGCGTAATACCTTCTAGCGCCTCGCCAGCGGTACGGGCAATCTCCAATGTAGTCCGAGCGCGCTCGTTGCTGGTCTGCATGGCCTTCACAGCCTTATCGGTACCTTGATGAACGTCGCCTATCATCTGCTCGATTTCCTGAGTGGATTGCTGGGTACGATGCGCCAGCGCTCTTACTTCATCAGCGACCACAGCAAAGCCCCGCCCCGCATCTCCAGCTCGTGCTGCTTCGATTGCAGCGTTCAGCGCGAGCAGATTGGTCTGCTCGGCGATCGAGCGGATCACATCCAGCACTTTGCTTATGTCACGCACCTGTCCCGCAAGTTGTTCAACCTGTGTTGCAGTGCTAGTCACGTCGCCTGCCAGCAGATCAATAGACTCAACAGTCTTGATAACCTGCTGACGGCCATGCTGCGCCGTTGCGTCGGACTCGCGCGAAGCCTCAGAGGTCGCTACCGCGTTGCGGGCCACCTCATCCACCGCAGCGGTCATCTCGTTTACAGCGGTCGCGGCTGATTCGATTTCATGATTCTGTTGATGCAAGCCGCGGGTTGAATCCTCGGTAACCGCATTGAGCTCTTCAGCCGCAGACGCCAGTTGGTTGGACGAGTCAGCAATCCCTTTGATGGTGGTGCGCAGGCTCTGCTGCATGGTTTTCAGCGCCGCCAATAGCCGTGCAGGTTCATCCTTTCCTTCGACTGAAAAATCGCGAGTCAGATCACCAGACGCCACGCCCTCGGCAACCGCTACGGCCTGGCTCAGAGGCCTGACGATACTGCCGGTGAACCAGACAGCCAGTGCAACGGTAGCGATAGCTGCCAATACGATCGTCACGATTACCCAGGTAAATGCCGTTTCATACGCTTCTAATGCGCGAGCAGCCGCGTTACCAGCCTCTTTACCAGTCAAGCGCTGGAGATCGAGCAGAGCCCGGGTCATCTCATCGGCATAGGTATTGATCGGGCCGCTCATAACCTGAATCGCCTGCTCCCGTTCGCCCTGACTGACCAAGTCGACGACTTTATGCTGCTCGGTGAAATATTGAGCTTGGGCTTTCGTGAACCGCTCATAGGCCGCCTTATCCTCGGCGGTGACGAGGCGCTTCGCGTAGGCGGCGTTGAGTGTGCGCACATCCTCGACAAGTTTGGTCAACGACTGTATGGACGTGGTAAGGGCTTCGCCGTCAACAAGCATCGTCCGCATCGTCAAGGCACGGATGCGTAACATCGCCGCGTTCAGGTCGCCCAGACTGACGATGCTAGGTAACCAGTTCTGATCTACTTCGTTGGACTCCTTACGCATATCCGCCATCTGTTTAAGGGCAAAGAGGCCAAGCAAAAGGACCATCACCCCGATCAGACCAAAACTTACTGCGGAACGAGCGGAGACGTTCAAGTTGCGAATCGACACGGCAATTCCTGCTCCATGATTTCGCTGCAGGATCGCAGCGATTCTTCCAGCAACTATCGGAGCAGGTCTAAAAACCTTGAATATTTGACGCCAAAAATATTGCGGTTGCGGCAAGAGCGCGACGGATGGTCGCCCCGCTCAACCGGTTTCAAATCGTCCCAGGCTAGCGCGCCTCCGGCTGGGCGCTGCGCGGCAATATATTTAGGAAGTTGTCGCGTGCCACCTTGCGTGCCACCTGATCGGGCAGCGCATCAAGAAACGGATCAAATGCGCGCATCGCCTCACCCAGCCCGTCGAAACGGCCAACCACGTCCGATCCAATCATGAAGCGCGTTGGGTGCCGTTCGACCAAAGCGACCCAATCTGGATCGGGCTTACCCGAGCTGTTCAGCAGGTAGGGCTTGAGCATCGTCCACGACAGATCGATATAAAGGTTGGGATAGTCGCCCAGCAACCGCTTGACGGTCGGTAGTAGAAAGTCGAGCTTCTTCTGATGCCGATACAGTTCCATGCTCGTCCCGGCATGGGCCCAGATGAAACGCGTGTGCGGATGATTCCGCAAAGGTGCTTCCAGCTCTTCTAAATAGAGCGGGTTGCGCTCACGTTTGGAGGTGATGTTCGAATGAAGCATCACCGGCAAATCGAACTCCGCAGCAAGGTGATAAACACGCGTGAGCGCCTCGTTGTTAGCGCGCGGCGTATCACCCTGAGTCAACGCCGTTATATCGTCATGTCGAGTGAAAACCTCCCCAAGCCCCTGCCAGAGCCCTGGGTCGAGATCAAGCATGCGCCGGATATGCGCATCGGCATTCTTGTCATTCGGGTTGAAGCCTGACAGGAAGGGATGAAAGCGTTTGCGCTGGTCGGCATCCAGCTCTTTAAGCGCAGCGGCTACTAATACATCGGTCGCGCTGTACCAGTACACCGCAGCATCGTCACCGGCGTAGTAGCGAGGACGTTTGGGCTCGTTCTCGTGCCATTTTTTAGCAACCGGGATGCCGCTGATCATGACGTGATCAATGTTGGCCTTGTCCATGGCTGTGAGCAGTTGCTCCATGCCATCGCTTTCTTGAAAGAAATCGACGAAATGCAGATGTGAATCACTGTAGTGGTAGTCACGTGCCTGCGCAGGCGCTACTGAGACAACCAGGCAAAGAGCGGCAAGATAGCTTCGTATATTGAACAACCGATGTCCTCCTGATGAACATGCGCATAGACCGTTCCGCTGGCAGACGGTTCATAAACCTTGCCTCCTGCCAGATTGCCGAAACATTTCCCCCGCTGATTCCATACGCACGCCAGCAATAAAAAAGGCCCGTCAATGACGGGCCTTTCAAGGGGCGGCTACGGTTAGGCGGACAGCTCAACCAGCAACTTGTTGAGACGCTGCACGTACGCTGCCGGATCTTTCAAGCTATCCCCCGCTGCCAGCGCGGCCTGATCGAACAAGATGTGCGACAGGTCTTCGAACCGGTCTTCATCCGGCTCGGCGTCGAGCTTCTCGATCAGCGGATGTGCAGGGTTGATCTCGAAGATGGGCTTCGATTCCGGCACTTTCTGCCCGCTGGCTTCAAGGATCTGACGCATCTGCAAACCAAGGTCTTGCTCGCCGATAGCCAGAATAGCCGGGGAGTCGGTTAGTCGATGGGATACACGTACCTCAGCAACCTCATCGCCGAGCGCAGCTTTCAGGCGCTCGACCAAGCCTTCCTTCGCCTTGGCAATTTCTTCCTGGGCCTTTTTGTCCTCTTCGGAGTCGAGCTTGCCAAGGTCGAGATCGCCACGAGCAACATCGACGAACTGCTTGCCATCGAACTCGGTCAGGTAGCTCATCAGCCACTCGTCGATGCGATCGGTTAGCAACAATACTTCAATGCCTTTTTTGCGGAAGACCTCCAGGTGCGGGCTATTCTTGACCTGTGCATAGGATTCGCCGGTGAGGTAGTAAACCTTGTCCTGGCCTTCCTTCACACGGCCCAAATAATCGGCGAGCGACACGCTCTGCTCACCAGAACCATCATGGGTAGAGGCGAAACGCAGCAGGCCGGCAATCTTCTCCTTGTTGGCGAAGTCTTCAGCCGGGCCCTCTTTCAATACCTGACCGAACTGCTTCCAGAAGTTCTTGTAGTCTTCGGGTTTGTCCTTGGCCAGCTTGTCCAGCATGTCCAGCACGCGCTTGGTCAATGCCGACTTCATCGAATCGATCACCGGGTCCTTCTGCAGGATCTCGCGAGATACGTTCAGGGAAAGATCGTTGGAATCGACCACCCCCTTGATGAAGCGCAGGTACAACGGCAAAAACTCATCCGCCTGGTCCATGATGAAGACGCGCTGTACATAGAGCTTTAGGCCCTTGGGCGCTTCACGCTGGTATAGGTCAAACGGTGCACGGCCAGGCACGAACAGCAGCGAGGTGTACTCAAGCTTGCCCTCGACCTTGTTGTGGCTCCAAGCCAACGGATTTTCAAAGTCGTGACCGACGTGCTTGTAGAATTCCTGATATTCCTCGTCCTTCACTTCGGTGCGTGGACGGGTCCACAGTGCGCTGGCTCGGTTGACCGTTTCCCATTCAGTCTCGGCGGGTTTGTCCTTCTCCTCCCCGCGAAACTCTTTAGGCAACTCGATTGGCAGCGCGATGTGATCGGAATATTTCTTGATGATGTTACGAAGACGCCAACCGTCAGCAAACTCTTCCTCTCCGGACTTGAGGTGCAGAACGATGCGGGTGCCACGCTCTGGCTTTTCAATGTTCGCAACCTCGAAATCGCCCTCTCCCTTCGAGGACCAGTACACACCCTCTTCGGGAGCAGTGCCTGCGCGGCGGCTGAACACCTCGACCTGCTCCGCGACGATGAAGGCGGAATAGAAGCCAACGCCAAACTGGCCAATCAGGTGCGAGTCCTTCTTCTGGTCACCGGTCAGATGCTTCATGAAATCAGCCGTACCCGACTTGGCAATCGTGCCCAGATGGGTAATGACATCTTCCCGGTTCATGCCGATACCGTTGTCATCAAGCGTGACGGTCTTGGCATCCTTATCGAAGCTCACACGAATCTTCAGATCGGCCCCGCCCTCAAGCAATTCAGGCTTGGCCAACGCTTCGAAACGAAGCTTGTCGGCGGCGTCCGAGGCGTTGGAAATCAGTTCGCGAAGAAAGATTTCCTTGTTTGAATACAAGGAATGAATCATGAGGTGAAGCAGTTGCTTCACCTCGGTCTGGAAGCCCAGGGTTTCTTTGTTTTGAGTCTCCACACTCATCGTCTTGCAAACTCCACTTCGTCAATGGCACGGACCGCGACTGCGGCGATGACAAGCAGATGGGGGCTTGGAGGTGGAATTCAAGTGCAGAGCACGAGTGGCTGGGCCAGTCAGACGACCCTCCGTTAAGGATCGAGTAATTCGAGCAAAACGATATCGTCGGGGTTGAGATTAAATGCAACTTCCCCAGGCCCCTTTACCCGCTGGCGAATGGCCAGATAGCCATCTCGATCCAGCCCTACGAAACGCCCTTCGGCGACCGCGCCACGCTCGGTATGAGCGCGTACCTGCAGCTGCTCGTAGCGCGCAGGATCGCGTAGCAACCGTGCCAGAGAAAACCGATGGCGACGATCTATTCCAGTCAAAGGCTGGTTGCTCAAGGATGCTATCGGTTGAACCGCCTTCACATCCTCCTTTATCGGCATCGGATCAGGCAGTGCCGGATAAACGTCATTAACGATCGCCCAGCCCTGTTTGCCTTTGGTGATATCCAGCTCGAAAGGCTTGGACTCGCCGTCTACCACAGCCTGCACCGAAAGATCGGCCTGCAAAGTCGGAAAATGAACTGGCGAAAGAGTTTTGACGTTTACTGATCGGGTTTTGAAGCGGCGCTGCAAATGGTCCTTCACCAGATATTCGATTGTGTCCATCGCGTCATGGGTGAGATCGACTTGTCCGTCACGGTAACGCAGGTCATTGGTCAACAATTCGACGCGCCCACTGAGGCTCGTTTGATAATGAGCAGGCAGGACCAGGTGGAATGCACCGACCAGCTTGTTTGGCGGCTCCGGCTGAAGATCCAGATGCAACGTGTAACCGCTTTGAACCCTGCGTGCTTCGGGAAGCTCCTGCTCGATGCCCATCCAGCTGATTTCGACCTCGGGTAAGGGGCCCGCATCGCCGGGCAGGACATCGACCTCCACAGCTTCAGACGGCACTGCACCGAGACGGATCGTTACTTCCTGACGTGCGAACAGCTCATCCCCCTCACGCAGAACAAGCACGCCATCCCTGTACCGTCCAACGTGTGGTTTGAATGATTTGCCATGAAGTTGCCCATGCAAGCTCATAGCCAATTCGTGGCCTTGCGCTTGCAGGTCCGGCTGGAGCCATTCAAGGCTGGCGATAGCCTCTATTCGTTCCGGATCATGGCTGGCGAGCAAGGTAAAACCGACCACCAACGGAATAAATCCCAACCCAGCCAGACCTACAGCCTTTCGGGCGACAGCCCAGTGACGCACAACATAAACCAAGGTGAGGGGCGGTAGCAGACTGGAGATACCCCATAACAAACCTGTACCGAACGCCAGAATAATCAACCAGATTAGACCTGCTGCAACCAGCAGTACTCCAACCAGTATCAGCAACGCATCCATTCAACACCTTCGATCCAGCTACAGTGGTGCCGGCCAGATCCATCAGGGCTCGTTGATTTTGAAATGGCAACGCGCGGTAGCGATCGGCTCGGCCTGATTCGTTTGCCAGGCTGTAATCGAGACGTTGGCGACACGTCGTCCCTGGCGCCAGACCTGGCAAGCGGCAAAGGTGTCACGATAGTGACCTGCCCGGAGATAATCTATCGAGAAGTCGATGATTTTGGGTAAATGCGGCGAACCCATGAACATCAACAGATGGAGCATTGCCGCGTGCTCCATAAAGCCAGCAATTACACCCCCATGAATGGCCGGAAGTGTTGGGTTGCCGATATTGTCCTGATTTTTCGGCAACCGGAACACCATCTCATCACCCAGTCGCAGGCACTCGATACCGATGAGCCTTGCATAAGGTACGGCCTTCAAAAGTGCATCGTAGTCGTTACTGGCGTGAGCCTCGCTGACCAGTGCATCAAGGTCCAGAGCGCTCATCGTGGGAACTCCCGCCCGGTTAAGACGGCGTTGTTGCCCATCCGCATGAAAGCACCAACAACATGCGCGATCGGCTCGTTGATATCGCGCTGATACGCAACACCACGTGTAAAGATGACCGTTGGCGTAACCCGATAGCATTCGGCAAAGCCGAACACGTCAAGGTTCGGCTCCGCAGGGTGCATGTAATCGATGCGTAGATCGAGCGTCGGGCATATCTCGAGCTCGGGCAAGGCACATGCCGTCGAGATGCCACAGGTTGTATCCATAAGAGTCGTAATGGCGCCACCATGCACCCGGCCGCTTTCAGGATCGCTGACAATCTTTTCACTATAAGGAAGACGCAGGGTGAGCCCCTGGGGACCGGCGTGCTCGACGCTCATACCTAGGACCTGACAGTGACGTAAAAGGCCAAGAAAGCGCTGGGTACGCTCAAGTATCTGACTATCGCTCATGCCGACTCTCGGGAAAGATCAAGCCGCATAGTTTACCGCGCGGCTTGCCCCTGCCCTACTCCTTAGGCTGGTCGACTGGCGAGGTGGGCAAGGTGGGTGTGAACACCATGACCTTCAGCACGTCGGAATGAAACTCACGGCGATACAAGACCAGCACCACGCCGGTGGTTACAGCCATAAAAAACCAGGGATGAATAAACCAGGACAAGGTCGCCATCCCGAAGTAATAAGCTCGCAACCCGAAATTGAACTGGTTCGCTGCCATCGAAATGACCCTGGCGGCCCGCTCGGCGAATGACTTTCGCTCCAGGTCACTGACATTGCGTTCTCCAGCCATGGGTGCCGAGGCTACCAACACGGCTGCGAAGTTGTATTGCCGCATGCACCAGCTGAACGTGAAAAACGCGTAAACGAACACCACCGCCAGGGCCAGTAATTTGATCTCCGAAAGTCCGCGACTGACCGGTTGGGCGAATGGCAGATCTGCCAACAGCGAGACAGCCCGTTCCGATGCGCCCAAGGCAGTCAGGATACCGGCCAGGATAATCAGTGTACTGGATGCGAAAAATGCAGCATTACGCTCCAGATTACCGATCACGTTAGCATCAGCAATACGGTTGTCACGCAGCAACATCCGCCGCATCCAGTCCTGCCGATACAGATGCAGGACGCTGGCCAGGCAAGCCGTATCACGGCCTCGCCAACTGGCATAACGGGTATAACCGGCCCAGCACAGAATGAACCAAGCAACGGCGATAATATGCGGCAGCAGGTGACTCGGAACGAACATGAGAAACCTCTCGAACAACTGCGCCTGATTATAGCCAGCGAAACGCCGAATTTCCTGTGGACCACCTAGACGTCATGCAGAGACGCGGCGTAAGCCGAGCACTCGATCAACCAGAGCTGAGGCCACCAACGTCACGAGGACCGGAACAAGCCAGCCCATGCTCTCAGCTGCCAGCGGAAGTTCGGTAAACAGGCCCGGCACCAGGCTCTTGAACCCGGCTGCGGCGAGCCCGTCTACGATACCGAACAGCAGCGTGACAACCATGACCGGCACGAACACACGGCTTGGTGATATCCATAAGCGATCAAGCAAACTCAGCACAATCAACGCGATCGCCAGTGGATACAAGCCGACCAATACCGGCACCGACACATTGATCAGTTGGGTTAGCCCCTGATTCGCTACGGCCAGACTGAACAAGGTGAACACCACGACAACTGTACGGTAGCTGACCGGAAGCAGCTGGCTGAAAAACTCACCACAAGCCGTCGTCAGCCCAACGGCCGTCGTCAAGCAGGCCAACGCGATTACAACCGCTAGCAATAGGCTACCGGGCGTGCCAAAGGTATGTTGCACGTAGCTTGTCAGAATCTGCACGCCATTCTGGGCGTCCCCCGCTATCTCCTGACTAGTCGCACCGAGATAGAACAGAGCCAGATAAACCAGTGAAAGCCCGGCGGCAGCAATCGCACCTGCGATGATCGAATAGCGTGTGACCAGGGCAGGCTCGGATACGCCACGGTCACGAATTGCCGTAGCGATGACGATGCCGAAGACCAGAGCCCCGAGCGTATCCATCGTCAGATAGCCATCAAGAAACCCCTTGAGCAGTGGGCCGTTGCGATAGCTTTCCGCGGTAACGCCGACCTCTCCGGCTGGCGCAATAATCGCGGCACCACCCAGCACCAATAGCGCGGCAAGGAGAACCGGGGTGATGAATTTGCCGACGCGATTGATGAGCTGGCCAGGGTTGAGCACAAGCAATAGCGTCGCCAAAAAGAACGCAACGGTATAGATGAACAGCGGAATCGCGGAATTGCCACTAAACGGAGCGACGCCCATTTCGAACGAGACCACAGCCGTTCTTGGAGTAGCGAAAAGCGGACCAATCGCAAGATAAACAGCAACGGCTAGCGATACTCCGGCAATGCGACCCAGCGGAGCGGTCAAAAGATCCATTCCGCCACCGACACGAGCCAGCGCGACCACTGTCAACAAAGGCAAGCCGACACCAGTCAACAGAAAACCCATAGCAGCCGGCCAGAAGTTATGCCCAGCTGCAAGCCCAGCGCTGGGTGGGAAGATAATATTGCCGGCACCGAGAAACAGTGCGAACGTCATGAATCCAAGGGCCAACAAATCCAGGCCTTTCAATCGAGTCATTTTACGATACCAACTGCGATGGGTTTCGGTACGCCCAGCGTACCCAGACAGTTCCGACACGCTGGCGCTAACGCGCCATGTTCGAAAAAAAGCCTGCACCTTAAAGGAATTGCCGAGTACAGGCGAGCAAATGCCGTCTCCTGCGGCGAAGAACGCAGACACGACAAATCGGCTCGCGAACCGACCAACAATCTCGGTGTCTAGTCCTGAAATAGGTTTACACCTGTTTCGCCTAGATTTGCGTTATCTAGAACGCTCGATGCACTGCATCGGGCGTTTTGTATTTCAGGGCCATATGCGGTCGCTCTGTGTTGTAGATCCTGATGGCCTCGCTGACCATCGATCTGGCCTGTATCAGGTCATCGGGACTCGCTAACAGTAATTCGTTCTTCAGAACTCCATTCACCCGCTCCGCAAGCGCGTTCTGATAGCAGTCGTATCCATCTGTCATCGAACACTGGACGCCATGGCGCTTGTGCAGCGCCTGGTAGAGAGCCGAGCAATACTGTATTCCTCGGTCGGAGTGATGGACGAGTGCATGATTACCCTGCCGCTCTTTCAATGCCTGCCGGAACGCGACCGCCACTGATTCTGCTTGCAAGCCCTCATGGACGTGATAGCCGACGATTTTTCGTGAGTAGGCATCAGTGACCAAGCTCAGATACAGAGGGCCGTTTCGACCTGGCAGGTATGTGATATCCGCTACCCACACGTGGTTGGGCGCTTTCGCCTTGACCTGATCAGGCCCTGATTTGAGCAGGTTTGGGTGCCGATAAAAGCGATGAAAACTCTGGGTGGTCTTGTGATAGGCACGCTTGGGCTGGATCAATAACCGGCGCTCTGCCAGGATCCTGAACAGCCGATCACGCCCCACTTTCAAGCGGTCATTGGCCTGGCTGCGCAGAAGATAATGCAGCTTGCGCGTACCGATCCGCGCTTGGCGCAGCCTTATGCGCTGAACATATTGCGCGACCTGTTCATCCTGTCTATGACGCTCATCAGCAACACGGTTGCGCTTGTAGTAAGCCTGACGACTGATGGATAGAAACTGGCAAGCCCTGACGATGGTCAGCCCTTGGATTTGTTCTTGCGAGAGGACTTGCCGGGTCGCTTTTTTACGATCGAGACGCCGTAATCCTTCTCCAGCACATCGACCACGGCTTCGAAAAACTGGGCCTTCTGACTCGTGAACTGAAGTTGTTGCTCCAGCTCCTTGATACGTTGCTCAGGCGTAAGGTCTTTGGGATCGGTCACGGCTTGGCTCCTGTCGGCTCGAATGGATGCCCCCTGGCTCCAATCCTGCCGACCATGCTTACGCAACCATACCAAAACGGTGGATCGGCCCTGAATGCCGTAGCGCTGCTGAGCCTGTTTGTAGGTCAGCTCGCCTTTTTCGACCTGATCAACCACCGCCAATTTAAAGGTCAGCGAATAATCACGCTGTGTACGCTTAACACCTTGCTCCATCGAACTCTCCAAATTCGCAGGCAGAAGGTGTAAACCTTATTTAGGACGGGACACGGAAATGAAAAAAGGCCAGTCAGGTACTCCTGACTGGCCTTTTCAAGAAGCGAAACCTAATCAGGCTTGCTTGACGTCCCAGCCGGTCACCTCGGCAAGCGCTTTGCCGATGTCAGCGAGCGAACGTACGGTTTTAACGCCAGCGTCCTGCAGCGCTGCGAACTTCTCGTCGGCAGTACCCTTGCCTCCAGAGATAATCGCGCCTGCATGGCCCATACGCTTACCAGCCGGAGCGGTCACCCCAGCAATATAGGAAACGACCGGCTTAGTAACATTTGCCTTGATGTATGCAGCAGCTTCTTCCTCAGCTGAACCACCGATTTCGCCAATCATGACGATGGCTTCGGTCTGCGGGTCCTCCTGGAAAAGCTTGAGGATATCGAGGAACGTGGACCCCGGAATCGGGTCGCCACCAATACCCACGCAGGTGGACTGACCGAAACCGGCATCCGTTGTCTGCTTGACCGCTTCGTAGGTCAGCGTGCCCGAACGGGACACGATACCAACCTTGCCTGGCATATGGATGTGACCCGGCTGGATACCGATCTTGCATTCGCCCGGAGTAATCACGCCCGGGCAGTTCGGGCCGATCAGGCGGACGCCCATCTCGTCGCACTTGATCTTCACTTCAAGCATGTCGAGCGTTGGGATGCCTTCGGTAATGCAGACGATGAGCTTGATGCCGCCAAACACCGCTTCAAGGATGGAATCCTTGCAGAAGGGAGCCGGAACGTAGATCACCGACGCGTCCGCGCCAGTCGCTTCGACAGCTTCCTTGACCGTGTTGAAGACCGGCAGACCCAGGTGAGTCGTGCCGCCCTTACCGGGAGTTACACCGCCGACCATTTTGGTGCCGTATTCGATGGCCTGCTCAGAGTGGAAAGTACCTTGCGAACCGGTGAAACCCTGGCAGATAACCTTGGTGTCTTTATTGATCAGGACGCTCATTATTTGCCCTCCGCGGCTTTGACGACTTGAATGGCCGCATCGGTCAGGCTCGTCGCACCAATGATGTTAAGACCACTTTCACCCAGCATCTTGGCGCCGAGCTCAGCATTGTTGCCTTCGAGACGGACGACCACCGGAACCTTGACGCCGACTTCCTTAACCGCCCCGATAATGCCTTCGGCAATCATGTCGCAACGGACGATACCGCCGAAGATATTGACCAGCACTGCTGCGACGTTGTCGTCGGAGAGGATGATCTTGAACGCTTCGGTCACGCGTTCTTCGGTCGCGCCACCACCGACGTCCAGGAAATTCGCAGGCTTGCCGCCGTGCAGATTGACAATGTCCATCGTACCCATTGCCAGCCCGGCGCCGTTGACCATGCAGCCGATGTTGCCGTCAAGGGCGACGTAGTTGAGTTCCCACTTGGCAGCGTGCGCCTCACGTGGGTCATCCTGGGAAGGATCCTGCATGCCCCGCAGCTTCGGCTGACGATAGATGGCGTTGCTGTCGATGTTCAGCTTTGCATCCAGGCAGTGCAGGTTGCCGTCTTTCTTGATGACTAGCGGGTTGACTTCCAGCAAGGCGAGGTCGTAATCAACGAACAGCTTGGCCAGCCCCACAAAAATATGGACAAACTGCTTGACCTGATCGCCTTTGAGACCGAGCTTGAATGCAAGCTCACGCCCTTGGAACGGCTGAGCACCAACCAGCGGGTCGATGGTCGCCTTGAGGATTTTTTCCGGCGTGTCGTGAGCAACCTTTTCGATGTCCACGCCGCCTTCGGTGGATGCCATGAAAACGACGCGACGGGTAGCGCGATCAACCACGGCGCCCAGGTACAGCTCTTTCTCGATATCAGTGCACGCCTCAACGAGAATGCGGCTGACGGGCTGACCATTAGCGTCTGTCTGGTACGTTACCAAGCGCTTATCCAGCCACTGCTCGGCAAATGCACGAGCTTCATCCTTGCTGCGAACCAGCTTTACACCGCCAGCCTTGCCGCGACCACCCGCATGTACCTGGGCTTTAACAACCCACTCAGTACCGCCGATCTGGTCACAAGCTTCTGCCGCTTCCTTGGGGCTATCTACCGCGTAGCCTTTGGAAACTGGCAATCCGTATTCAGCAAACAGTTGCTTACCCTGATATTCATGAAGATTCATCTTAGCTACCGTTCGGTTTGATGTGCATCAGACGCCGCTTTTAGCGGTGTCACCTCAAGTCGCTGAAAACTATCGAAGATACCTTTCAAGGACCTGTCATAACTTGCGCAAGGTGTTCGGCGGTTGCGCCTGACCTTTTTTGAAAGGCCAGACGCAACACCAAGGCTACTGCGCTATCAGCGCTTTTTGCGGTTGGCGATGTGGATGGCATGGCCATTCACTGCCAGCGCCGCTTCGTGCAGTGCTTCAGACATGGTCGGGTGCGAGAAGACCATCATGCCGAGATCTTCGGCACTGGTACCGAACTCCATCCCGATCGCACCCTGCTGAACCAGCTCAGCCGCAGCAGGCCCCATGACATGAACACCCAGAACGCGGTCAGTCTTGGCGTCAGCGATAACCTTCACAAGCCCTGCCGTGTCGTTAGCCGCCATGGCACGACCGCTGGCAGCGAAGGGGAATGTACCGACATTGATCTCAACGCCTTCGCTCTTCAAGACCTGTTCGGTCTTACCGACCCACGCGATTTCCGGATGGGTATAGATGACCGACGGAACCAGGTCGTAGTTCATTTGCGACTTATGTCCAGCAATGCGCTCTGCAACCATTACGCCTTCTTCCGAGGCCTTGTGAGCGAGCATCGCGCCGCGCACCACGTCCCCAATCGCGTAAACGCCCGGGACGCTGGTTGCGCAGTAATCATCAACGAAGATGAAACCGCGCTCATCCATATCAACACCCGCATCAGCAGCCAGCAGGTCGGTAGTAACCGGACGACGGCCAACCGCTACGATCAGCTTGTCAAAGGTCTGCTGCTGCTCGCCTTCTGCGTTGGTGAAGTTGACGGTGACCTGGTCCCCATTGACCTGGGAACCCGTAACGCGCGCGCCCAGCAGGATATTCAGCCCCTGCTTGCTCAATACCTTGAAGGCTTCCTTGGAAATCTGATCGTCTGCAGCCGGCAGGAACTTGTCCATGGCTTCCAGAACCGTGACTTCCGCGCCCAGGCGAGCCCAGACCGAACCCAGCTCCAGACCAATGACCCCGGCACCAATGACGCCCAGCTTCTTGGGCACGCTCTGGAAGTCCAACGCGCCGGTGGAATCGACGATGGTCTTCTGGTCGACCGGTGCGGGCGGAATGTCCACCGGCTTGGAGCCGGATGCAAGAATCACGTTCTCCGCGCCGAGCACCTGGCTGCTGCCGTCCAGTGCGGTCACTTCAACCTGCTTACCGCTCAGCAACTTGCCATGACCTTCGAAAACGGTCACGCCGTTTGCCTTCATCAGACCCGCCACACCGCCGGTGAGGTTTTTGACGATCTGGTCCTTGCGCGCCACCATGGTCGGAACGTCCATGGCCACTTCGCCAGTACTGATACCGTGAACCTTGAAGCTTTCATGCGCTTCATGAAACTTGTAGGAGCTGTCCAGCAGTGCCTTGGACGGAATGCAGCCGACGTTCAGGCAGGTGCCGCCAAGTGCAGTCTTGCCTTCCTTGCCCTGATATTTTTCGATACAGGCGGTCTTGAGACCCAATTGTGCTGCACGAATGGCTGCAACATAACCGCCGGGGCCGGCACCGATCACGACGACGTCGAATTTCTGGCTCATTACGAATCCTCTTGAGTGCAGCTAAAAAACCAAAGGCCACAGCAGCAGGCCCAGCATTTGCCTAGCCTACCAGCTGCAGCCCGTGACGCTTGTTAGATGTCCAGCAGCAGGCGAGCCGGATCTTCCAACAGATTTTTGATCGTCACCAGGAAGCTTACAGCTTCCTTGCCATCGATCAGGCGATGGTCATAGGACAGCGCCAAGTACATCATTGGTCGAATGACTACCTGACCATTGACGGCCATCGGACGCTGCAGAATGTTATGCATGCCGAGGATAGCGGCTTGCGGCGGGTTGACGATCGGGGTCGACATCATCGAACCGAACGTGCCGCCATTTGTGATGGTGAAGGTGCCGCCGGTCATCTCATCGATCGACAACTTGCCGTCGCGAGCCTTTTTGCCAAAGGTAGCGATGCCGTTTTCGACTTCGGCCAGACTCATGAGCTCCGCATTTCGCAGAACCGGAACGACCAGGCCACGATCGCTGGAAACAGCGACACCGATGTCCTGATAGCCGTGGTAAACGATATCGTTACCGTCGATCGAAGCGTTGACCGCTGGGAAACGCTTCAACGCTTCGACAGAGGCTTTAACGAAGAAAGACATGAAGCCTAGACGCACGCCGTTGTGAGTCTTTTCGAAAAGATCCTTGTACTTCGAGCGAAGGGCCATGACTTCGGTCATGTCGACTTCGTTGAAGGTCGTCAGCATCGCCATGTTCGACTGAGCTTCGACCAGACGCTCCGCAACCTTGGCACGCAGGCGGGTCATCGGCACGCGCTTCTCGGTGCGATCGCCAGCGGCTGCAACAGGGGCAGCCGCTGAGGTGGCAGCAGGCTTGCTTGCAGCCGGAGCCGACTTCTTCGCCTCGATGGCGGCGACTAGATCTTCCTTGGTGACACGGCCATCTTTGCCGGTGCCCTTCACGCTGTTAGGGTCAATGCCGTTTTCTTCGGCCAGTTTGCGAGCGGCAGGCGCCAGGATGGCATCTTCGCTGCCAGCGGTGGTCGGAGCTGAAGTAGCTGCGGTTGCGGCTGGTGCTGATGCGGCAGGAGCAGAAGCAGAAGCTGTAGCGCCTGCATCGAGCTTACCAAGCAGCTCACCGCTGAGCACGGTATCGCCTTCGTTCTTGACGATTTCGGTCAGCACACCGTCCGCTTCGGCAAGCACTTCCATGACGACCTTATCAGTCTCGATGTCTACAATCAGCTCGTCACGCTTTACCGCTTCGCCCGGCTGCTTGTGCCAAGTGGCAACAGTGCCGTCAGCAACCGATTCCGGAAATTGGGGGGCTTTGATCTCGATAGCCATTAGCTCGGGTCCTTTGATTCGGGTTACATCGAGGCCGCGTCATTCGCGGCCTCTAGCAAAAATAATTAAACGGTGAAGGCGTCCTGCAGCAGCTTTTCCTGCTGTTCGGCGTGCATGGAGGCGTAACCGACTGCAGGCGCTGCTGAGGCTTCACGACCCGCGTATTGCAGGAACAACTCCTTCTTATGCGCAACGGCGACGCGACGCATATGGTGCTGACTGCAATACCAGGCGCCCTGGTTCATCGGTTCTTCCTGACACCAGACGATGCTCTTGAGGTTTTGGTAAGGCGCAAGCACCTCGGCCAGATCCTCTTCCGGAAATGGATAGAGCTGCTCCAGACGAACAATCGCAATGTCTTCACGCCCTTCGTTGCGGCGCTTGTCGAGCAAGTCGTAGTACACCTTGCCGCTGCACATGACCAGGCGTTCGACCTTGTTCGGATCAATCTGATCGATCTCTGGGATCACGGTCAGGAAGGAACCCTGGGTCAGATCTTCCAGCGTCGAAGTGGCAAGCTTGTGACGCAACAACGATTTGGGCGTTAGTGCTACCAACGGCTTGCGCAGCGGGCGGATCGCCTGCCGACGCAGCATATGGTAGACCTGCGCAGGCGTGGTCGGGACGCAAACTTGAATGTTGTGCTCAGCGCATAGCTGCAGGTAACGCTCCAAGCGAGCCGAGGAATGCTCTGGCCCCTGCCCTTCGTAGCCATGGGGCAACAGCATGGTCAGCCCACACAGGCGTCCCCACTTGTGTTCGCCGCTGGTAATGAACTGGTCGATCACGACCTGTGCACCGTTGGCGAAGTCACCGAACTGAGCCTCCCAGATCACCAGCGCGTTCGGCATGGTGGTCGCGTAGCCGTATTCAAATGCCAGTACCGCTTCTTCCGAGAGGAACGAATCGTACAGGTCGAAACGGGGTTGCCCTTCGTACAAGTGCTGTAGCGGGATGTAGGTGCTGCCATCTTTCTGGTTGTGCAACGCCGCATGACGATGCGAGAAGGTACCGCGACCTACGTCTTGACCGCTGATGCGAACCGGATGACCTTCAAACAGAAGCGTAGCGTAGGCCAGCGTTTCGGCATAACCCCAGTTGATGGCCAGCGCGCCGGCGCCCATCTTCTGACGGTCTTCGAGTATCTTTGAAACCTGACGCTGCACGACGAAGCCTTCAGGCACCGCCAGCATCTTGTTAGAGAGCTCCTGAAGCGCTTTCAGCTCGAATCGCGTGTCGTAACGAGCGGTCCAGGCGTGGCCCAGATATGGACGCCAATCGACGAACAGTTCCTTGTTCGGCTCCTTAACCAGGCTTTTAACGACGTGCAGACCGTTATCCAGAGCGGTCCGATATTCATCGACCTTAGCCTGGACCTGATCATTGTCGAGCACGTTCGACTGAGTCAGCGCATCAGCATAAAGCTCACGCGTAGTGCGCTGCTTGGCGATCTTCTGATACATAAGCGGTTGAGTACCGCTAGGCTCGTCTGCTTCGTTGTGACCACGACGACGGTAACAGATCAGGTCAATGACGATGTCGCGCTTGAACTGCATGCGATAGTCGACAGCGAGCTGGGTGACGAACAGCACCGCTTCAGGATCATCCGCATTCACATGGAAGATGGGAGCCTGGATCATCTTTGCAACGTCAGTTGCATATTCGGTAGAGCGAGCGTCTTCCTGCTTGTTGGTGGTGAAACCAACCTGGTTGTTGATCACGATCCGAATGGTACCGCCCGTGCGATAAGCACGGGTTTGGGACATCTGGAACGTTTCCATGACCACGCCCTGCCCCGCCACAGCGGCATCGCCGTGAATGGTTACTGGCAGAACCTTGTCACCAACCGCATCGCAACGGCGATCCTGACGTGCGCGGACAGACCCTTCAACTACCGGCGAAACGATTTCGAGGTGCGATGGATTGAATGCCATTGCCAGGTGGATTTCGCCACCAGGTGTCATCACGTTCGAGGAAAAGCCCTGGTGGTACTTTACGTCACCGGAACTCAGGCCTTCGACCTTCTTACCCTCAAACTCGTCGAAGAGGTCGCGTGGGTTCTTGCCAAACGTGTTGACAAGCACATTGAGACGGCCTCGGTGAGCCATACCAATGACAATTTCTTTCGTGCCGTAAGAACCGGACCGCTGAATGATCTCATCCAGCAACGGAATGAGACTCTCGCCGCCTTCGAGGCCAAAGCGCTTCGTACCCGGATATTTGGTACCCAGATACTTCTCGAGTCCCTCTGCAGCGGTTAAGCGTTCAAGCAAATGGCTCTTGATTTCAGCTGAGAAGGATGGACGGCCGCGAACGCTTTCCAGCCGCTGAATGAACCAGTTGCGCTGATCAGAATCAACGATATGCGTAAATTCCGCCCCGATGGTGCGGCAATAGGTCTCTTGCAGCGCCTGATGAATTTCACGCAATGTTGCCTGATCTTTGCCCATTGCGAGGTCGCCGGTACGGAATACCGTATCGAGATCAGCATCGGTGAGTGCGTAGTTGCTGATTGCGAGGTCAGCCGGAGCCACACGCTGCTGCAAGCCAAGCGGATCGAGCTGTGCGGCCTGGTGGCCACGCATCCGATAGGCCTGAATCAAACGCAGGACTTCGACCTGCTTCTTTTCATGCTCACTGCTGACGCTACCCGCAGAAACAGGCTGCGCGCGGCGCTGGTTCTTAGCCAGCAGCACGAAATGATCGCGTATTGTCGAGTGCGAAACGTCGGCCGCAGCGCCGCCGCTGACAGGCAGCTTCTGGAAGTAGGTGCGCCACTCTTCGGGCACAGCGTTGGGATCGTGCAGGTAGAGCTCATAAAGCTCTTCCACATAGGCAGCGTTACCACCGGATAGGTGGGCGCTGTCCCACATGCGCTGCATTACGCTTTCTTGCATGTCTGGTCACCTTCGATAAGGAGACACCACCAGCGTGGAGACCGCAGCATGACTTCCCAAGTTCTGAAGCAGCGACCCAGGTAAAGCCACCACGGACCGCGCAGATAGTTTCCGAGAACCACCCCGGATGCTCCTGCTGGTCTTCAAATTTCAGAGCAAATCCCCGGCCTTGTAAGCTGGGATTCCTACTATGACTACGGCGCCGAGTTTGGACTCCGGCGCCGTAGGTGTCGCGGTGAAACAGTTCAGGGCTTGCGACTACTTCTAGTAATCACAAACCCCTAGGGCACATCAGGTTGCACTCTGCAGCAGCATGTTCCGGACATGGCCAATGGCCTTGGTCGGATTCAGCCCCTTCGGACATACGCTCACGCAGTTCATGATGCCCCGGCAACGAAACACGCTGAACGGATCGTCCAATGCAGACAGACGGTTCACGGTCTCAGTGTCGCGACTGTCAGCCAGGAAACGATAGGCCTGAAGTAGCGCAGCAGGACCAAGGAACTTATCCGGGTTCCACCAGAAGGACGGACAGCTGGTCGAGCAGCAAGCACACAGAATGCACTCATACAGGCCATCAAGCTTTTCCCGATCCTCTGGGCTCTGCAGACGTTCGATAGCCGGAGCAGGCGTATCGTTCATCAGATAAGGACGAACCTTCTCGTATTGCTTATAGAAGATGCCCATATCTACAGCCAAGTCACGAATCACCGGCAAACCTGGTAGCGGACGCACCACTAACTTGTTGCCTTTGACAACAGACGACAGCGGGGTGATACAGGCAAGTCCGTTTTTACCGTTCAGGTTCATGCCGTCCGAGCCACATACACCTTCACGGCAGGAGCGACGGTAAGAGAACCCTTCATCCTGCTCCTTGATGAGAGCCAGCACGTCCAGCACCATCAGGTCTTTACCATCGGTATTGACCTGAAAGTCCTGCATGTACGGCTTTTCGTCTTTATCCGGGTTGTAGCGGTAAACGCTCACTTGCAACATATCGGCGACCTCAGTAAGTCCGGACCTTGGGTTCGAAAGTCGGAACTGTCTTCGGAGAGAAGTTCACGGCACGCTTGGCTACGCGCTTTTCACCTGGGAAATACAAGGTGTGGCACAGCCAGTTCTCATCATCACGCTCTTCAAAATCTTCACGGGCATGAGCGCCACGTGACTCCTTGCGGCTTTCTGCTGCAACGGCAGTTGCCTCAGCAACCTCAAGAAGGTTCTGCAGCTCCAGCGCTTCGATACGTGCGGTATTGAACGCTTGGCTCTTGTCGTTAATTTTTACGTTAGCGATGCGCTGGCGAAGGTCAGCAAGCTGGGCGATGCCCTTTTGCATATATTCGCCTGTACGGAACACACCGAAGTAGTTCTGCATACAGCTCTGCAGCTCTTTACGCAAAGAAGCGACATCCTCGCCTTCAGTCCGCTCGTTCAAGCTCGCCAGTCGATTCAGTGCAACGTCCAGATCGGTTTCGGTCGCACCGCGGTGCTCTACACCTTCCTTCAGCGCCTTCTCGAGGTGCAGACCGGCTGCACGGCCGAACACAACCAGATCGAGCAGAGAATTTCCGCCCAGACGGTTTGCCCCGTGTACCGACACGCATGCCACTTCGCCCACTGCGAACAGGCCATCGATAATCTTGTCGTTACCACTGGCATCCTGGGTGATCGCCTGACCATGGATATTGGTGGCGACACCACCCATCATGTAATGGCAGGTCGGAACCACTGGTACCGGAGCGGTGACCGGATCAACGTGTGCAAACGTCTTGGACAGCTCGCAGATACCGGGCAAACGGCTGTGCAGCACTTCCTCACCCAGGTGGTCGAGTTTCAGCATTACGTGATCGCCGTCTGGACCGCAGCCATTGCCGGCCAGGATCTCCTTGACCATGGAACGGGCGACCACATCGCGACCAGCCAGGTCTTTAGCGTTCGGAGCGTAACGCTCCATGAAGCGCTCACCGTGCTTGTTGATCAGGTAACCACCTTCACCACGGCAGCCTTCCGTTACCAGCACACCGGCACCAGCAATACCGGTCGGATGGAACTGCCACATTTCGATGTCCTGCACCGGCACACCCGCGCGCAAAGCCATGCCAATGCCGTCACCCGTATTGATCAGCGCATTGGTAGTCGACGCATAAATACGGCCTGCGCCACCGGTTGCCAGCACAACGGCCTTGGAGCGGATGTAAACGGTTTCGCCGTTTTCGATGCAGATAGCGATGATGCCAACAACGGCACCATCCTGGTTTTTCACAAGATCGACGCCATACCATTCGTTAAGGAATGATGTCCCGGCCTTCAGGTTGGCCTGATAGAGCGTATGCAGCAGCGCATGACCGGTACGGTCTGCAGCCGCGCACGTACGAGCGGCCTGACCACCCTTGCCGTAATCCTTCGATTGACCGCCAAACGGACGTTGGTAGATGCGTCCCTGCTCGGTACGAGAGAACGGCAGTCCCATGTGCTCCAGCTCGAACACAGCCTCGGGGCCGACGGAACACATGTACTCGATGGCGTCTTGGTCACCGATATAATCGGAGCCCTTGACGGTGTCGTACATGTGCCAGCGCCAGTCGTCATTCGGATCAGCCGACGCGATGGCACAAGTAATGCCACCCTGAGCGGAAACAGTGTGAGAACGAGTAGGGAAAACCTTGGTTACCACTGCAGTTTTATGCCCACCCTGGGCCAACTGCAACGCAGCGCGCATGCCCGCGCCGCCGCCACCGATAATGATGGCGTCATAAGAAAGAGTACGAATGCTAGCCATGAATCAGATACCCCAAAGAATCTGCACGCCCCAGACAAAGAAAGTGAACATGGCTATGCCACACACTGCCTGAAACAGAAAACGCACGCCGGTAGCCCACTTGCCTACTGCCATGTTGGTCAGGTAATCGGTGGAGATGGTCCACATACCAACCCAGGCATGAACGCTGAGCGCAACGAGCGCGAGAAGACTGAAGATCCGCATCCACTGAGCAGAGAACAGCCCATGCCACTGAGCGTAATCCAGCCCCGGATTCGCAACGAGGTATCCAATCAGGAACAGGAAATAAGCCGCGAGGACCACAGCGGAAACACGCTGGGCCATCCAATCGTACAGACCAGACCGGGAAAAGTTGGTGACGTTGGTTACCATATCCAGACTCCCGCCAGGACGATCAATACCGCCGAAACGGCCAGAACGATTTTCGAGCCAAGCTTTCCGCCTTCCAGCGTCTCGCCGTGCCCGGAATCCATGATCAGATGCCGCACGCCTGCTACCAAGTGATAGAGCAGCGCAGCGAGAAGCGCCCATACCACCAGCTTCGCCAGTGGGCTACCGAGGTACGCTTTCACCTCATCGAAGCCTTCAGCTGAAGACAAGGAGGTATCAAGCGCAAGCAACAGGATGGCCACACCAACAAACAGGACTACGCCAGATATGCGATGCAGGATTGAGGTGTAGGCAGTTATTGGAAGTTTTATTGTCCTAAGATCTAGGTTTACAGGTCGTTGGCTTTTCACGGCTTTTTTTTCACACTTGAGAGCCCCGAACAGCAGGGCAAAGTTGTTGGGAAGAGCACGCAGCGGTACCCGCCACCCACGAGTGACAACCTACAGGAAACTGCCTGTAAGGCCCCTGCCGGTCGGTCGCCGATTATAAACAGTTAGGTGGCTAATGACAATGTGGTGAAGTGCCACTAAAGGCGGATGGCGACCCCTGTATAAATGCCGTAAACAGACAATCTGTGTTAGCGAATTTACCCTAGAATGCCCGCTGCAGCGGGGGTCCGCGCAAATTGACTTTGTGATTTATCTCACTATAGTGATGCGGGCCCTGCGTGGGGGGCCATGATGATTCCAAGCATAAAACAGGAGGCCATACATGGCTGACAAAAAAGCGCAGTTGATCATCGAAGGCGCAGACGCCATCGAACTGCCCGTTCTAACCGGCACCGTAGGGCCCGACGTAATCGATGTACGAGGCTTGACCTCCACGGGTCGCTTCACCTTCGACCCAGGCTTCATGTCCACTGCCTCTTGCGAATCCAAGATCACCTACATTGACGGTGATAAGGGCGTTCTGCTGCATCGCGGCTACCCGATCGAACAGCTGGCCGAAAAGGCTGACTATCTCGAGACCTGCTACCTACTGCTGAACGGCGAACTGCCTACCGCCGAGGAAAAAGCGAAGTTCATCAGCACCGTCAAGAACCACACCATGGTTCACGAACAACTCAAGTCGTTCCTTAACGGCTTTCGTCGTGACGCTCATCCCATGGCGATCATGTGTGGCGTTGTAGGAGCTCTCTCTGCTTTCTATCACGACTCTTTGGACATCAACGACCCTCACCACCGCGAGATCTCCGCCGTGCGCCTGGTCGCCAAGATGCCAACACTGGCGGCCATGGTGTACAAGTACTCCATGGGGCAGCCGATGATGTATCCACGCAACGACCTGAACTACGCTGAAAACTTCCTTCACATGATGTTCAACACTCCATGCGAAGTGAAGCCGATCAGCCCTGTTCTGGCCAAGGCCATGGACCGCATCTTCATTCTTCATGCGGACCACGAGCAGAACGCTTCGACCTCTACCGTTCGGCTGGCAGGCTCCACCGGCGCCAACCCATTTGCTTGCATTGCAGCCGGTATCGCTGCGCTCTGGGGGCCTGCGCACGGCGGCGCCAACGAAGCTGTACTTACCATGCTGGACGAAATCGGCGACGTTTCGAACATCGAGAAATTCCTGGCCAAGGCTAAGGACAAGAACGATCCGTTCAAGCTGATGGGCTTTGGCCACCGCGTCTACAAGAACTTCGACCCACGCGCCAAGGTCATGAAGCAAACCTGCGATGAGGTTCTAGGCGAGCTCGGTATCAACGACCCACAACTCGAGCTTGCAATGAAGCTTGAAGAAATTGCGCTGAACGACCCCTACTTCGCGGAGCGTAACCTGTACCCGAACGTCGATTTCTACTCGGGCATTATTCTCAAGGCTATCGGCATTCCCACCAGCATGTTCACCGTTATCTTCGCGCTTGCTCGCACGGTCGGCTGGATCTCGCATTGGAAGGAAATGATTGCGTCCGGCCAGAAGATCGGCCGCCCACGTCAGCTGTACACCGGCCACCCCCAGCGCGATCTTGACCGGTAAGGTACTCAGCCCCGGATAGGCTAAAACCTTTTTAGGGCTAGCTGCCATTCAAAACGCCCGATGCGATGCATCGGGCGTTTTGACTTTCCCAGGTGTTTTTTTCAACGGAAGCCAGCACCCCTCCTCGCTAGTCACCGAGCTGGCGTTAGCCAACACGCACACCAAGCCCAGGCCCCGTGCGAGGCAGCCTAGAACAACTTTCGATACGTTAACGCTCCGTTATATACAGAGAGCTACAGGCGGATGTTGCCATCAAAAGGCTGAACCTGGAGGCCTGCGCGATCCACTGCCCTGCAACACACCCGGGCTGGCGAAGCTTTGTTCACTGAGCCGCCGGACGAGCATATAGGCTGAAACCGCATACAAATGACAACTCCGGACCAACACCGCCACAAGCGCTCACAGAGAGGTAAACCGGCCGAAAGTAGATGCGCAGGCGCCAGGCCGAAGTGCGCAAGAGAATCACCTGACCGCTGCTGGGCGAGCCCTACCGAGGCATCATCGACCTCCAGCCAGCAGGATAATCGTTACCAAGCATAGCGTAGGGGGTATAAGCAGGTGTCGCGATACTGCTCTATTTCGGTCAGGCCAAACTAGGCACGAATACCGCTATCGAAGGGCGCTCGCTAACGCTAACCGGCTCGCACTGAGAGCCAGCAAGACCTAGCCTCTTGCTTGTGCTTCTTATAACTTGCACAAAAAAAATCCAGCCACCGCTAGGTGACTGGATTTTCTAGGGATTTTGGTCGGGACGGAGTGATTCGAACACTCGACCCCTTGCACCCCATGCAAGTGCGCTACCAGGCTGCGCTACGCCCCGACTAGAGCCTTCAGCACTGCTGAAAGCGGATCGCACTATACCTTAAATGACTGAATCCGTGAAAGTTTTTTCTGACATTGCTGCTAATTCTTAAGTACGTGAAGGACTTCTTCCAGCTCAGTGATCATCTGCCTAATCAGCTGCTTATACTGCGTAGTGTCGTCACGAGCTTCGTCGCCAGACATCCGCTGACGCGCACCGCCAATGGTAAAGCCATGCTCATAAAGCAGTGACCGAATCTGACGAATCATCAGCACGTCCTGTCGCTGATAGTAGCGCCGATTACCGCGCCGCTTGACAGGGTTAAGCTGTGGAAATTCCTGCTCCCAATAGCGCAGTACGTGCGGCTTAACTGCACACAGCTCGCTCACTTCGCCAATCGTGAAGTAGCGTTTGCCGGGAATGGTGGGCAACTCGTCGTTATGACTTGGTTCCAGCATAGGCTTCGACTCTGGCTTTTAATTTTTGCCCTGGCCGGAACGTCACAACGCGACGCGCCGTGATCGGGATTTCCTCTCCGGTTTTCGGGTTTCGCCCAGGCCGCTGTCGCTTGTCGCGCAGATCAAAGTTGCCAAAACCTGACAATTTGACCTGCTCGTTGTGCTCAAGCGCCTGGCGAATCTCTTCGAAAAACAGCTCAACCAGCTCCTTGGCCTCGCGCTTGTTCAAGCCTAGCTCTTCATAAAGACGTTCCGCCATTTCAGCTTTCGTCAGAGCCCCCATACGCTATTTCCTTAACGTGGCGTGGAACCTTTTTTCCAGGGAAGCGAGAATATGTTGCATTGCACCGCTTACCTCATCGTCGTTTAGAGTGCGCGATGGGTGTTGCCAGGTCAAGCCGACTGCCACACTTTTGCTAAGCGGATCAATACCTTTACCTTGGTAGACATCAAAAAGC
Source organism: Stutzerimonas stutzeri (assembly GCF_051028275.1). Classification (GTDB taxonomy): domain Bacteria; phylum Pseudomonadota; class Gammaproteobacteria; order Pseudomonadales; family Pseudomonadaceae; genus Stutzerimonas; species Stutzerimonas stutzeri_AS. The sequence continues at coordinate 1,761,400 of NZ_CP069269.1, read as the reverse complement.
TTGAGGTCCGTAAGGTATTCCCCCGCGGCATCTCTGATGCTCCCGAGCACCGCTTCGGCCGAAATCTCTTTCGAGACAAGGATTGCCAAGTCGCGACGCACCTCAGGGAAGCGCGACAATTCGGCAAAACGAGGGAGATGCCCTTCTGTGATCTCTGAAAGCAGGAGCTCAAACAGATAAACCGGCTGATCGATACCAAGGCCGGCTGCGAGCTGAGGATGCAGGCTGCCGAGGTAACCAACCAGCAGCCCCTTTCGCTCGATACGTGCGCACTGCCCAGGATGAAGTGCAGGATGTTCGCCTACAACGAAATTGAACGCTTGGTCACCGCCCGCCCCGTTCAGCAAGGCCTCGATATCAGCCTTCACATCGTAGAAATCCACGGCGTCCCGACCGTTACTCCAGGCCTCGCTGAACCGAGCGCCGGTTACGAGACCAGCAAGCATGGCTTCTTGCTTGAGCTCACCAAGTTGCCCGACGAACCGCAGGCCACTCTCGAACAGACGAACTCGTGTTTGCTGACGGTTGAGATTGTACTGAAGCGCAGTTACCAGCCCGGGCCACAAAGAGGCGCGCATCGCACTCATCTCTACCGAAATCGGATTGGCGAGCATCAGCGGTTCTATGCCAGGCGAAAAGAGCTCAAAGAGCTTCGGATCAATAAAGCTGTAAGTAATCGCCTCCTGGTAACCTCGAGCCACCAGCAGCCGACGGAGAGAAGGGACAGTTACCCGACCTTCAGGGGTAGACGTGGGTGCGAGGCGTGCCTGCGGGAAGCGCACGGGCAAACGATCGTAACCGTAAAGACGGCCTATCTCTTCGATAAGATCGACCTCAAGTGAAATATCGAAGCGGTGACTCGGCACATCGACACGCCATGTACCCTCACCTTCGCTCGTGAGCCTCAAACCCAACGGGCTCAGCATCTTCTCGACATCTGCACCAGCGAGCTCGAGACCAAGCATCTGGTTGACACGCTCGCTGCGCAACACGATAGGCGCGGTCTGCGGCAGAGCCTGCTCATTGGCCACTTCGATGACGGGACCCGGCTCGCCACCTACGATTTCTAGCAACAGTGCGGTAGTGCGCTCCATGGCCTTGCGGGCCAACAGTGGATCTACACCACGCTCATACCGATGCGAGGCATCAGTGTGCAGGCCGTATGAACGCGCCTTGCCGGCCAAGGCAATGCTGTCGAAATATGCACTCTCGAGGAAGATGCTTTGGGTTTGTACGTTAACACCGCTGTGTTCACCCCCCATGACACCAGCAATAGCCAATGCGCGCTCATGGTCAGCAATAACCAGCGTGTCAGGACGCAGCTTGATGGTTTGGCCATCTAGCAAAACTAGCAACTCGCCTTCTGCGGCCATGCGCACCCGAATACCGGTGTTGACCTCAGCGAGGTCAAATGCGTGCAGGGGCTGGCCAAGCTCGAGCATCACATAGTTAGTGACGTCTACGATGGCATCGATAGAGCGTATCCCTGAGCGGCGAAGACGCTCGACCATCCATGTTGGCGTTGCCCGCGATGGGTCGACGTTATGGATGACACGACCCAGATAACGAGGGCATGCATCCCCAGCGAGCACCTCGACAGGCCTGGTATCGTGGTGGACAGCACTTACTGTCTCAACGTCGACCGGCGCTACCGGGACGCCGTAGATAGCTCCCACCTCACGGGCGAGCCCCGCAATTGACAAGCAATCACCCCGATTAGGGGTAAGACCGATTTCGATACTGGCATCATCGAGATTCAGCGCAGCTCGAATATCAGCCCCCGCCGGCAGCTCCGCAGCGAGCTCCAACAGCCCGCTATTATCGTCGGAGATTTGCAGCTCCGAAGCCGAACACAGCATTCCGTTTGACTCGACGCCACGCAACTTGGCCTTCTTGATCTTGAAATCGCCAGGAAGCACAGCGCCAATCATGGCAAAAGGAACCTTCAGACCCGGCCTGACATTTGGGGCGCCACAGACCACCTGATACGTTTCGCTGCCGTTACTGACCTGACAGACCCGTAGTTTGTCGGCATCCGGATGCTGCTCGGTACTGAGCACTTCACCCACTACAACGCCGCTGAATTGACCTGCAACTGGCTCTACACCATCGACTTCAAGCCCGACCATCGACAACCGAGCAACCAGCTCGGCATGGGAAACCTGCGGATTGACCCAGCTCCGCAACCACTGTTCACTGAACTTCATCCTGCTCTCCTAAACGTGTTTGACGGTCTGCGGCTAGCGAAACTGCTCGAGAAAGCGCAGGTCGTTATCGAAGAAGATGCGCAGGTCATTGACGCCATAACGCAGCATTGTCAGCCGTTCGGCGCCCATACCGAATGCAAAGCCCTGATAGCGCTCCGGGTCGATACCTGACATCCGCAGCACATCCGGATGAACCATTCCGCAGCCCAAAACCTCAAGCCAGGATTGCGACTCCTGATCGCCCTTGCGAACCACACGGCGGATGTCGACCTCGGCCGACGGCTCGGTAAATGGGAAGAACGATGGACGGAAGCGCACTTCGAGGTCAGCCTCAAAGAACGCTCGCAGGAACTGTTCGATGGTGCCCTTGAGGTCGGCGAAACTGATGTTCTCGTCGATCAGCAACCCTTCTACCTGATGGAACATTGGCGAATGGGTCTGATCCGAATCGCAACGATAGACGCGGCCAGGGCAAATGATACGAATCGGCGGCTGGCTTGATTCCATCGTGCGTACCTGGACCGGAGAGGTATGGGTACGAAGCAGCATGTTGGCGTTGAAGTAGAAGGTGTCATGCATAGCCCTGGCCGGGTGATGGCCGGGAATATTGAGTGCTTCAAAGTTGTGATAGTCGTCTTCGACTTCCGGACCTTCTGCAACGCTGTAACCGATATGCGAGAAAATCTGCTCGATGCGTTCCAGCGTGCGGGTGATTGGATGCAAGCCACCCGAGGCCTCGCCACGTCCGGGTAAGGTGACATCGATCCGCTCTGCTGCGAGCTTGGCGCCCAGTGCCGCCTCTTCTAGCTCGGCCTTTTTGGCGCTCAGTGCATTCTGAACTTGAGCTTTGGCTGCGTTGATCAAGGCACCAGCCTGGGGGCGCTCTTCGGCGGAGAGCTTGCCCAAACTCTGCATGAGCAGCGTCAACTCACCCTTTTTACCCAGATACTGGACACGGATCTGCTCCAGGGTGTTGATGTCTTGACTATGCTGCACCGCCTCGATCGCTTGCGAGACCCGTGCATCCAGGTTTTCCATGTACAACCTCCAGAGGTTCTTGCAGAACCGCACCCGGCATACGCGATCACGTTGCCAGGGTGCACTTTTGCAAATGCCCCTTCAGATACGAAATAGGGGAAGAGCACAAAGCTCTTCCCCTATCGGTGTCACTACGAATCCGAAGATCCGATTGTCGATGGGCTTAGGCCAGAGAAGCTTTGGCTTTTTCGACAATCGCAGCGAAAGCTGCTTTTTCGTTAACTGCCAACTCGGCCAGAACCTTACGGTCGATTTCGATGGCTGCTTTTTTCAGGCCAGCAATGAAACGGCTGTAGGACAGGCCATTTACACGTGCACCAGCGTTGATACGAGCGATCCAAAGAGCGCGGAACTGACGCTTCCGCTGACGGCGGTCACGGTAGGCATACTGGCCAGCCTTGATCACCGCCTGCTTGGCAACACGGAACACGCGCGAACGAGCGCCGTAGTAGCCTTTGGCGAGTTTCAGAATTTTCTTGTGACGGCGACGAGCGACGACGCCACGCTTAACACGAGCCATGAGTTATTCCTCTGAGTCTTGACCGAATTAACGAACGCGCAGCATGCGCTCTACTTTTGCGTTATCAGACGGGTGCATCAGAGATGTACCACGCAGCTGACGCTTACGCTTGGTAGACATTTTGGTCAGGATGTGGCTCTTGAAAGCGTGCTTGTGCTTGTAGCCATTCGCCGTCTTTTTGAAGCGCTTCGCAGCGCCACTTTTAGTCTTCATCTTTGGCATGTTCGGTACTCCACATTGTGGGTGATATCAAATAACCGCAAGGCCTGCCAGTGCCCTGGTGGTTACTTTTTCTTCTTGGGAGCGATGACCATGATCAGTTGGCGTCCTTCCATCTTTGGATGCTGTTCGACCGAACCGTATTCCGCCAGGTCACCTTCGACCCGCTTCAACAGTTCCATCCCCAGCTCCTGATGCGCCATCTCACGGCCGCGGAATCTCAACGAAACCTTGGCCCTGTCCCCATCACTAAGGAAACGTACCAGGTTGCGTAGCTTGACCTGATAGTCACCCTCTTCCGTCCCTGGACGAAACTTTACTTCTTTAACCTGGATCTGCTTCTGGTTCTTCTTCGCCGCAGCAACCTGCTTCTTCTTTTCAAAAAGATGCTTGCCGTAGTCCATGATTCGGCATACGGGAGGAACCGCGTCGGCAGAAATTTCCACCAGATCCAATTTCGCTTCTTCAGCTATACGAAGCGCTTCATCAATCGAGACGATGCCAACCTGCTCGCCATCAGCACCAATCAAACGGACCTCACGAGCCGAGATATTCTCGTTGATCGGGGCCTTGGGTGCAGCTCGTTTATCCTGTCTCATTTCACGCTTAATAGTCATTACTCCAATTCTTGGCGACCACGCCGGGAAACCGCTTGTGTCAGCAGCTGCGCGAAGTCATCCAGGGGCATGGAGCCCAGATCGACGCCTTCACGGGTGCGCACAGCAACGGCTCGTGTCTCAACTTCCCTGTCTCCAATAACCAAGAGATAGGGAACCTTGAGCAAGGTATGCTCGCGGATTTTAAAGCCGATCTTTTCGTTTCTCAAGTCGGACTTGGCACGGAAGCCGCTTTGATTGAGTGTTTCCACCACTTCCAACGCGAAATCCGCCTGCTTATCGGTGATATTCATCACTACCGCTTGCGTCGGCGCCAGCCAGGCCGGAAACGCGCCTTCATAGTGCTCGATCAGAATCCCGATGAAACGCTCGAACGATCCAAGGATGGCCCGATGCAGCATCACCGGATGCTGGCGATCGTTGTTCTCGCTGACGTACTCCGCGCCCAGGCGAATCGGCAGATTGAAATCAAGCTGAAGGGTGCCGCACTGCCATACACGGCCAAGACAGTCCTTCAGGGAGAATTCGATCTTCGGTCCGTAGAATGCACCTTCACCAGGCTGCAGATCGTAGGGCAGACCTGCGCTATCCAACGCAGCCGCCAAGGCTGTCTCAGCCCGATCCCACAAATCATCGGAACCGACTCGCTTCTCCGGCCGGGTCGACAGCTTGAGCTCAATGTTCTCGAAGCCGAAATCGGCGTAGACCGCCTGGGTCAGTTTGATGAATGCGGCCGACTCGGACTGCATTTGCTCTTCGGTACAGAAGATATGCGCATCATCCTGGGTAAAACCACGCACCCGCATGATACCGTGCAAGGCGCCCGACGGCTCGTTGCGATGGCAGGCACCGAACTCGGCGAGGCGCAACGGCAGCTCGCGATAGCTTTTGAGGCCCTGGTTGTACACCTGCACGTGACAAGGGCAGTTCATCGGCTTGATCGCGTAGTCACGGCTCTCCGACTCGGTCGTGAACATGTTTTCCGCGTAGTTCGCCCAGTGACCGGACTTCTCCCACAGACTGCGATCAACAACCTGGGGCGTGCGGATCTCCTGATAACCGTTTTCACGCTGCACGACTCGCATGTACTGCTCAAGCACTTGATACAGCGTCCAGCCATTGGGGTGCCAGAACACCATTCCCGGCGCTTCTTCCTGGGTATGGAACAGGTCCAGCCGCTTGCCGATCTTGCGATGGTCGCGCTTTTCGGCCTCTTCAATGCGCTGGATGTAGGCCGCGAGCTGCTTCTTGTCCGCCCATGCGGTGCCATAAACCCGCTGCAGTTGTTCGTTCTTTGCATCTCCACGCCAGTAGGCGCCGGACAGCTTGGTCAACTTGAAGGATTTGAGAAAGCGGGTATTGGGCACATGCGGACCACGGCACATGTCGACGTATTCTTCGTGGTAGTACAGCCCCATCGCCTGCTCGTCCGGCATATCCTCGACCAGACGCAGCTTGTAATCCTCGCCGCGCGCCCGGAACACCTCGATGACTTCAGCGCGCGGCGTGACCTTCTTGATCACGTCGTACTCGGTATCGATCAGCTGCTTCATGCGCTGTTCGATTGCAGCCATGTCATCCGGCGTAAAAGGCCGCTCGAACGCGATGTCGTAGTAGAAGCCTTCTGCGATGACCGGGCCAATAACCATTTTCGCGGTTGGGTAGAGCTGCTTGACGGCGTGCCCGACCAGATGCGCGCAAGAGTGGCGAATGATTTCCAGCCCTTCTTCATCCTTGGGCGTAATGATCTGCAGGCTCGCGTCGCCTTCGATCAGATCGCAGGCATCGACCAGACGACCATTCACCTTGCCGGCAAGGGTGGCCTTGGCCAGGCCCGCACCAATGGACTGAGCCACTTCGGCCACGGATACCGCATGATCGAACGAACGCTGACTGCCGTCAGGAAGAGTAATGGTGGGCATGGCGCCTCCTCTCCTAGTGGTGACCCCTACCAAAGGCCACGTGGGTTGGGATGAGCCAGGAAAGCGACTCGCCGAATTACCTGCCGCACAGTGGCAGGAGCCCTGAGGCTGATCGACGCGAGCCGAAGTCACTGGAAACATGGGGAGCACGGATGCTTTCAGAAAGCCACCGCGCTGACAAGCAAGGCATAAAAAAAGGGTCGCTAGCGCGACCCTTTTCGGAATTGGTAGGCACAATTGGATTCGAACCAACGACCCCCACCATGTCAAGGTGGTGCTCTAACCAACTGAGCTATGTGCCTCCGATGGACGCGCATTCTAGAGGTACGCCCAATAGAGTCAAGCATTTTTTTGCTAACCCACTGATATTGGTGATTTTTGAACTAAGCGCTGCACTTATGAAGCTATGGCTTCATAGGGACCAGTCGAGATAGCATCGCGTCAAATATTCGGAACAGGGTAATCAGAATGTCGCACACCCCTTATCCCTCGTCCTACTACGCCGCCTCAGCGAACCCGACACTAGATCGCGCCGCCCTGCGCGGCGGTATCGAGACGGATGTCTGCGTAATCGGTGCCGGCTACACGGGATTATCCACAGCGCTGTTCCTCCTCGAACATGGGTTTCGGGTCGCCATACTGGAGGCTGCCAAGGTTGGCTTCGGCGCTTCAGGCCGCAACGGTGGACAGATCGTCAATAGCTACAGCCGAGATATCGACACTGTCGAGCGCAGCGTAGGCAGTGACGAAGCACGACTGATCGGCGCAATGGCATTCGAAGGCGGGCGGATCATTCGCGACCGTGTCGCTCGCTATGGTATTGAATGCGATTTGAAGGATGGCGGCGTGTTCGCCGCTTTCAATGCCAAGCAAATGCATCACCTCGAGGCGCAGAAAAAGCTGTGGGAGCGATACGGCTACGATCAGTTGGAAATGCTAGACCACGACGGCATTCGGAATGTTGTAGCGTGCGAGCGATACAGCGGAGGCATGCTGGATCACGGAGGCGGGCATATTCATCCGCTCAATCTCGCGCTAGGCGAAGCGGCAGCTGTTGAATCACTTGGCGGCGTCATCTACGAACAGAGCCCGGCAGTCCGCATCGACCGAGGCGCCAACCCGCGTGTTCATACGCCGCATGGTCATGTAAGCGCCAAATTTGTGGTTGTCGCTGGAAATGCTTACCTCGGTGGGCTGGTTCCTGAGCTGGCAGCGAAGTCCATGCCCTGCGGGACCCAAGTGATCACTACGGAGCCTCTCGACCCGGCGCTTGCGGCGACATTACTCCCGCAAGATTATTGCGTAGAGGATTGTAATTATTTGCTGGACTATTACCGCCTGTCGGCCGACAGGCGCTTGATCTACGGCGGTGGGGTGGTCTACGGGGCACGCGATCCAGCCGATATCGAATCGATCATCCGACCTAAAATGCTCAAGACGTTCCCGCAGTTGGAGGGTACGAGAATCGATTTTGCCTGGACTGGCAATTTTCTGATGACCCTGTCTCGCTTACCGCAAGTCGGGCGGCTTGATGGCAATCTCTATTACTCACAAGGCTGCAGTGGCCACGGTGTTACCTATACTCATGTCGCCGGAAAAGTCATCGCTGAAGCGCTTCGAGGGCAGGCCGAACGCTTTGACGCCTTCGCCAGCCTGCCGCATTACCCTTTCCCAGGGGGGCAGACTTTTAGCGCGCCACTAAGTGCTCTCGGTGCTCTTTATTACAACTTGCGCGACAGGATAGGGTTTTAACAATTCATCGAACAGGGCAAGCAGGCGGCGCTTCACACTTAGCTGTACCTTCACCCGCCGAGGGCAATGCCGCCTGGAATCGCTCATCGTTCGGGGCCAACCGGAGCGCACAGTTGCGCGCGGCGGATGCCTGGGCGTGACACCCCTGCTCTGCCAGTACTTGAGATAAGTTGAACCAACCTGCTGCGAAGGAGCCGTCTTGCTGAACGCTGGTGCTCAGCGCTCGCTGTGCGGCCTGTTTGTCGCCTTGCGCGTACTGCGCATTGGCGAGCGCAAACCAGGACAAGCCGCTGGACCAATGCTCCGCGGCCGCCTCGTAGGCCCGGAGGGCCGCGCCTTGCCGGCCGGTTTGCTCCAGATCACTCGCAGCGTTAATCCATACTGTTTCCCTGGCAGTACTGGGCAGCGAATCAGGCGCAACGGTCACCACCGCCCAGCGATCTCCCTTGGCCCAGCTCCGCTCGAACTGACGGAAAGTCGCTATCCAGCGGCGAGTGGTGCCTGACCGCAGCACAAGGGTCTGATCTGTCAGGTCGTACCCCACCACAACCGCGAAGTGCCATTGGGGCCAGCGATCAAACGCAAGATTCTGAAGAACCAGAACGGGGTTACCCGCGGCCACTTCCGACAGCACCGCCTCCAACCGCCGATCGAGCGGATACACCAGCAAATCGTGTGAACGAGCGGCAGCAACCATTTCGACCTGCAGGCTACCCCTGCGCTGAGGAAGGTAGACCCGTTCGACAAGCTGTTCAGGGCTGGTATCAATGCCGCGATGGGTAAGCATCGTGGCCAATGCAGCCGGGCCACACTGATAGTCCTGCTGAGGGAAGAAATTAACTTCCTGCAGCTCAACCCGCTCAGGAAGCCCCTCGACCCCGACCGGAACGATCGGGGCCTGCGCACATGCGCCAAGCAGTACTATGGCGACCAGTAACGCCAGTCGCCGAATCAACGATTGATGCAATTGACGAAGTTGAAAATGTTAGTGGCGCAAAGCAGGTCGGTAACGATGAATATCACCAGGAACAGAACGATAATCCCGACGACCCCAGCCCCGGCCGGCGCCTGATCCAGCTGCTGATTGAACTGCGCCAGCTCTGCCGGTGTGAGACTGTTGATTCGCTGCTCGACCTGATCGCGATCTACACCCATCGAGACCAGTTTCTCCTGGACATCTTTGTCTTCGAGCATGGTCATCAGCTGCTGGCGATCGACCTGATGTTGGTGTTCAGCAACCACCTCCGGAGTTCCGATCATCGCCGCCTGGGCCAACGGGATCTGCGCAAACAACATGAAGTGCAACGCTGCCAACAGGGTTGCTACACGCTTCATCAGGGAGGAATTGAACATGGCGGAACTCCTTATTTTGTTTTTACCCAGTGCGATTCGTACCGAGCGTCAAACCTAAGACGGGGATGTCGTTCCGCCAGTTCCCTTGCAGCCTAGGGTTCGGTGGTTAATGTTTGAACCAACCCGCAATCTCATCATCGCGTACATTCGCCGCTTGGAGACGTTATGCCAGCCTACCGCTCAACCATCATGATGATGCTCAGCCTTATCCTCATCGGCTGTAAATCGACCCCTAGGGAAGAATCGGCTTCAGGACAGACCAAAGGACAATGCGACGCCTCCGCTGTAGAGAGGTTCGTCGGGCAACAGGCGAGTCCGGCGATTCGGGATCAGGTTCGGCGTGAAAGCGGCGCTGCGACCGTTCGCATTGTTCGTCCTGACGATATCGTAACGCTTGAATACAACCCCAAGCGCCTGACGCTCTCTACTGACAAAGCCCTAGTAATTCAAAAAGTCAATTGCGGGTAACGGAGCACCACCGGTCGTATAAATACCTGGAAACCCGTTCGGAGGTTGAAGGGCGAGCGGAACGGCAAGTAGGCTAGTAAAAGCTAATTGCCATCATCTTACCGATGAGCGCCCTTCGAACGTGGCCGCCCCAAGCTGTACGCGACCAAATGACCTACGAGCCGAAGTCAGGATGCACTACCGACAGACAAGCAGAATTGCCATATTTGCACTCGCCCTACTCTCTCTTGCCGTGTTGGCATTGAAGGACTCACCCACTTCTGAGCTCTATGTCGGCGCCGATAAGCTTTACCACTGGATTGGATTCAGCGTTCTCACCTATACGGCTCATCTAGCGTTTCCACGGGTGCGACTTGGCTCGTTGTTCGTCTGGATTCTAATTGGCGGCGCTTCGATAGAGTTGCTGCAGGCCCTTTCGCCTTTCCGCACTCCGTCCCTGGCGGACTTAACCATCAATATTGTCGGCATCCTGACCGGCCTCGGCGCCACCCAGCTAAAGCAGGCGGATCAAAAAACGTCGAGCCGGCGCCAGCGCCGATCTTCCGGCAGAAGACGTCGTCGCCGCATCGACGACGAGCGACTTCCAAAGGACGTTTCTTGAATTATTGGTGGTTGTCGCATTAGAAACGAGACAGCTCCGGGCAGCGGCTCCGATACGTCGCGTCAGGAAACCGCTGCCTTACGCGCCCGTAGGGTGGAAGCGGAAAATGATTTAGGCGGAGCTAACAAGAAATATAAATCGTAGCGCTTGATGATCACCTGTGCCACAAGCGGCGCGCCCAGCCCTATCAGAGTACCCACTATCAAATGCACGGGAATCGAATCGATACCCATGAAACTGCCAAGCAGCACTCGGACGCCACTTCCGGCAAGAATGTGCATCAGATAGATAGTCATCGAAGAGGCACCGATGAACAATAGCCATTCCATCCGAGCCTGACCCAACCACATTGACAGGGAGACCATGAAGAAGATCGAAACGGTAGCCAGGCTAAGCACCGGCAAACCACCAACCTCCCAATTCAAGCCGAACGTCATGTGGAACAGATACTGACCGATCACGAACAACGCCCCCCAAAACAAGGTGAGCGATACATAACGGGAAAGGAAGAAACTCCGTATTTCGTTGAACCAGACACCAAGCGCAAAAAACACTGCATTACCAAAGATAAATCTACCGATACTGCCTACCTCGAACTCTCTGCTCAGCACGTATAACCCACCAAACACCAGCCATAACGGAAGAAAATAGCGACGATCAGCCTTCCAATAGGCAAAGGAGCACACCACAAACACGAGGAACAGGGCGTACAGAAACCAGAACTGCGCGCGCGGCGACCATAGCAGGGAGAAAACCTGCCCTAACGTGACCTCACCGTTGGTGTAATTCGACAGTACAACCTCAATCACACCTTGCAGTAATGACCAAACGATGAATGGATAGACAATGGTGTCCACCTTGTTCACGATCAGCCCGGCTTTGCCTCGCTTCATCAGTGAGTCGTAAAAGAACAAGCCAGAAAGAAAGAAGAAAAGCGGCATGTGAAAGCTATAGATGATGCTATCTACGAGTAGATATAGGCTCTCATCCATCGGTAAGCCCGCGTTGTAGACGCCACGCGCCACGTGTCCATAGACCACCAGAATGATCCCGATGGCTTTGGCGTAATCGACCCAGGCATTTCTCTCCTGCATCACATTTCTCCTTATGATGGGGCAGCTCCAGCGACATCACAGCCGGCGCTCGCAACGGCGAAGCAGGTAGACAGTAAAAAATGCGTTCAGTTTGTTATTCAGCCCTGACTGCCCGACGTAACGCCTCTGACTGCTTGGGCGAGGCGCGCCAAAAAACCTAGCAAGTGCAAAGTTTGGACTGTTGGGAAAGCTGTAGGCCGCAGCCATGCGCAGACCAAGCGTTTCCGATCTGCAAGTGCGGCAAACCCTAGCCCCGAACTGGTGTACGGAACGAAACAAAGTCAAATCGACAGCCCGATGGCCATGCCGCGGGGCCCGACCTCATGGTTGCCGGAGTTTCGCTTCGAGTGTTATATGGCATGTTTCGGCGGAGCCAGCGATGCCTCAACCCAAGCTCGACAAATGTTCCATTTTGCTGCTGGCGGGTGGGCGCGGGCGTCGAATGGGTGGTCAAGACAAGGGGCTTGTATCCTGGCACGGCAGACCCCTGGTGGCCTGGCTGCACCGCATCACCCGCCCGTTGACTGACGATCTTCTCATCTCCTGCAATCGTAACCTGCCGCAGTACAGGGCGTTCGCCGACCGCTTGGTCCGAGACGCCGAAACGGATTTTCCCGGCCCACTGGCAGGCATACGCGCGGGCTTGGCAGTTGCTCGCCACCCAACGGTAATGGTATTGCCATGTGATGCCCCGCTCATTGACGAAGCACTTCTGGCAGCGCTGTACACCAAATCACAAGAACAGCCGGACGTCCCGCTGATGGCGCGGCGGGGCACGCAGTGGGAGCCGTTGTTCTGCATCATCCCAGTCAGTGTTGCTCCAGCTATCGAAGAGGCCTGGCGAAAGGGAGAGCGAAGCAACAGAAGAATTCTGGCTTCTCTCGAAGCCAGAGCGCTCGAACTTGATATCGACGACCCCCGAATAGCAAACATGAATTCACCGGAGCTGCTCTTGGAACAGCCGCCGCCAAAGGGAACTTAGCGCTTCGGGACATCGTCACAGACGGCACTACAGAGGAGAATTAACATGCGAACCATAACCGGACCTACGCTGATTCTACTTGCCGGAATGAGCCTCGTTGCTGGCTGCTCGAGTCCCAGCGTAATTACACTCAACGACGGCCGCGAGATCCAAACGCTGGACCAGCCTGAGTACGATGACGAGGCTGGGTTCTACGAGTTTGAAGGTCTCGATGGCAAGCCGGGACGAGTAAACAAGGACCAGGTGCGCACCGTCCAAGAGCTGTAGCACTGATGGCGTTTCCTGGCGCCTAGCGCCTTGGTTCGGACCGTTGAAAATCAGCCGCTGGGTGCTTGTGAAGCAAAACTTTTTCTGTAAAATGCGCGCCATCTTCGGAGCGTAGCGCAGCTTGGTAGCGCGTCTCGTTCGGGACGAGAAGGTCGCTGGTTCGAATCCAGTCGCTCCGACCAACATCCCGATAATGATCAAAAAAAAACCGGCCACGCGCCGGTTTTTTTTGTGCCTCAAATCTAACGGAGGGTCACAACAAACTAAGCTGAAGCACTCCCAAACGTCGTGAACAATTGCCACGACCACAGCTCGTCCCTTTGCCCTTCAACTCATCGCTGCAGGAACCATACGACCTGTTCCAGCTCGAACGGCCAATCAAGCTCCATCCCCGTGTCTATCCGTCGCAGTACTGGTATACGAAGCCCGTAATCTTCAAACCACTCCGGACGCTCCGCTATATCAAGCACTTCCACAAGCAAGCCACTCTCAACCAGAGGCAAAACGACCGCCTCGGCTTGCTCACACAGGTGGCAACCCAGCGTTCCAAACAGTTGACATTCCGGCAGATGCATAACTCGGGCTCTTCCAAATTGGCAATGCGAGTCTAGCAGGCAGGTCACGCTGCAGCTGCCGCCCAGCTTAGTTATTTCGAACCAAACCCTAGGGAAAAGTGTGATTTTGAACTCAGTCGAAAGACGGTTTGATTTTGGCAATCGACTCGACGCTAACAAACGGCTAGGATGCTGCAGCCCAAGCGGTCAGAGAGCTGCGGGGCCGGAGGTGTATGCGCGTATCGGTAGCAACTTAGGCTTGCAACAAGTCGGCCTACTACCGGGTGAGTTAGCCGACACATCCACGCTTAAGTCCGAATGACTAAAGTCTAAGGGCTCAAATGCTGAGGTAGTGTTTTATTACACGGCGCCAAATAGCGACTTCAGAGCATCATCCAACGAGGAGAAATAAGAAATGCTCAAGACCCCAATCGCCCGGGGCGTGGCCCTAGCCACTCTGGGAGCAACACTGGCTGTTCCAACACTGGCTCAAGCTGCTTTTGTTGAAGACACCAAAGCTGGCCTGGAACTGCGTAACTTTTACTTCAACAGTGATTACCGCCAAGAAGGCGCAGGCCAGTCCAAGCAGGACGAGTGGGCGCAGGGATTCATTCTTCGCGTTCAGTCCGGTTACACGGAAGGTACTGTTGGTTTCGGCGTCGATGCGCTCGGCCTGCTGGGTCTGAAACTGGATTCGGGCGGCAGCGGCAAGGACCGTCGCACCGGCACAGGCCTGCTGCCTGTCGGCGCATCTGGCGCACCGGACGATTACTCTCAGCTAGGCTTGACTGCAAAGGCGAAAGTTTCGAACAGCGTTCTGAAAGTTGGCACGTTGCAGCTGAAAAACCCGGCGATTGCCACCAGTGACAGCCGCCTGCTGCCTGCGGTCATGCGCGGCGCACAAGTCGTTTCCAACGAAATTGACGGCCTGACGCTCGACTTGGGGTACGTTGACCAGATCAACAACCGCAACTCGACTAACTATGAAGACATGGGCATCAATACTTCCGGGAAAAGCATCACCGGAACTAGCGGTGTAGAGTCGGACGAGTTTGTCTATCTTGGTGGCACCTACAAGGTCACCAAAGATCTGAGCACTTCGTACTACTACAGCAACCTGGAAGACTTCTACAAGCAACACGCGCTGAACCTGGTGCATGTGTTGCCTATCGGCAAAGATCAATCATTGAAGACCGACCTGCGCTACCAGCGCTCGACGGACGACGGCAACACTAACGTCGACAACAAGGCCTTCGGTGCAATGGTTACCTACTCCCTGAGCGGGCATGGTTTCGGCCTGGGTTACCAGAAAATGTCTGGCGATACCGGCTTTGCTTATGTAGGCGGCAACATCGACCCATACCTGGTTAACTTCGTCCAGATTGGTGACTTTGCCAAAGCGGACGAGCGTTCTTGGCAGGCGCGTTATGACTACAACTTCGCCGCTATTGGTATTCCGGGTCTGACCTTCATGACTCGCTACATCACCGGTGATAACTTCGAGCGTGCCGGCGTATCGGAAGGCAAAGAGTGGGAACGTGACACTGACATCGCCTACACCTTCCAGGAAGGTGCGTTGAAAAACCTCAACATCAAGTGGCGTAACGCTACCTTCCGTAGCAACGGCACAGCTGACGATATTGATCAGAACCGCCTGATCGTCAGCTACACCATTCCGCTGATGTAATAGCGGCGTAGCCTGAAAACGCAGTAGAAAGAAAACCCGCTTCGGCGGGTTTTCTTGTTTCAGCTTTCGTAATTTCACAGAGCCAACCAGAGCAGGAGAAGACGACGCGGCACATTGCTCCAAACGAAGCGGGAACCTTGCACCGCCTACATGCTCGAAACTCTTAGGCGCCGGGACCTTCGTTCCCGCAATACTGAAAAAAGGAGCTGCAGATGTCTACCGAATCGACTTTTGGGACCAATGACAATACGCCGATCCCTGATGGAACAGCCGGAACTCATGCATCCCCGCTGATTGACAAGTCAGCGCATCGCCGCAACCTGCAGGCGGCTCAGAACGCGCTCATCGAAGAGTTTCATACACTTATCGGTGATACAGAGCGTCTGCTCAAACACACGCAGGACACCGCCGGGACTCAAACCGAAGAGCTTCGCGGCAAGATCAATGCGAACCTGACCCGTGCTCGGCAGATGCTTAAAGAGCAGGAAGGCAGTCTTCGGGAACAGGGCCAGGCAGCTATCCAGTGCACTGAAGAGTATGTTCATACTCACCCGTGGCAATCGATTGGCATAGCGGCAGGAGTTGGCTTTCTCTTCGGCCTGATCACCCGCCGCTGATATGTGGGGAACCGATCCAATGGAAACCAGACACGCTGACGAAGCCCCTGCCCCTTCTATCAAGAAGATGGGCAGTGCGCTGGCTGGACTCGTGCAAGGGCATTTGGAGCTCATCGGCATTGAAATCCAGGAAGAACGAGCCCGGGCATTCAAGCTGTTTTTGCTGGCTAGCATGAGCCTGATACTCGGATTGCTGATTCTCGTCGGGCTTTCGTCCGCGATTGTGATTGCCTTCTGGGACAGCAACCCTATCGCAGCGATTCTGGTTCTCTGTGCGCTCTACGCGGTCGTGATGGGCGTTTGCATCAGCCGCGCAATCCGTCTAGCCAAAGAGAGCGCCTCGCCCTTCCACGCTACTGTCGAGGAACTGGCCCGTAACCGGGAGCGTTTACTGCCATGAGCCTACCGTTAAGCAGTTCAGCCGATTTAGCCATGCGCAAGGACCTAGTTCGCTTGCGCATGGAGATGAATCGCCAACAAATCCTTTATCACTCGCAGCCACTGGCTCACCCTTTCCAGCGGATTAAGGGAATGGTCTCGAGCACCGGAGACTCGGACCATCACGTTGGGAAAGGCCCATTGCTCATTGCTGCGACTGTAGGGCTCAGCCTGTTCGGTCGCCGACTGGGCAAGCTCGGCAAGTTGGCCAAAGTAGGCATGATGCTCTACCCGCTCGTGCGTAGGCTCCGCCACTAGTGAGATAACGGTATCGTCCGTTCCTCAACGTAGTCCATGCCATGCCACACCGTATGGCATGGCGCTCGCTATTTGCTGTAGGCTGATTCACAGCAAACGACTGGCCGATAAATCTGTGCGGTTGCCCCTCATCGAGTGTATCGGTGGGCGACGCCACCCTTACTGGCGACATCAAGGAGGTTGCTCTTTGGACTGGCATACGCTGCTGAATCGCGAGCGGCTTGGGAAATCCGTACAAAGCAATGAAGAGCTGGGCCGAAGTCCGTTTCACAAGGACCACGACAGAATCATTTTCTCCGGCGCGTTCCGCCGACTTGGGCGTAAAACCCAAGTGCACCCCGTATCAAGCAACGACCACATCCATACGCGCCTGACCCACTCCCTGGAGGTCAGCTGTGTCGGGCGATCGCTTGGCATGCGTGTGGGTGAAGTGCTGCGTGAGGGCCTGCCTGAATGGTGTACCCCCGCAGATCTCGGCATGGTCATCCAGTCCGCTTGCCTGGCTCACGACATTGGTAATCCCCCATTCGGCCACTCCGGTGAAGATGCCATTCGTCATTGGTTCCAACAGGCCGCTGCGCGGGGCTGGCTCGATGACATGAGCGATGAGGAGCGGGCTGATTTCCTGAATTTCGAGGGCAATGCGCAAGGATTCCGAGTACTCACGCAGCTCGAGTACCACCAGTTTGATGGAGGTACGCGACTAACCTACGCCACGCTCGGAACCTACCTCAAGTACCCCTGGACGTCACGTCATGCAGAGGCCCTCGGTTACAAGAAAAACAAGTTCGGTTGCTACCAGAGCGAGCTCCCGCTACTTGAGCAGATAGCCACCAAGCTCGACCTTCCGAAACTGGACGACCAGCGCTGGGCTCGGCACCCGCTGGTTTATCTGATGGAGGCCGCCGATGACATCTGCTACGGGCTGATCGATCTCGAGGATGGGCTTGAGATGGATCTGCTGGAGTATGCCGAAGTAGAAGCTCTGCTTCTGGACCTGGTCGGTGACGACTTGCCTGAAACCTATCGACAGCTCGGCCCGACGGATTCGCGCAGGCGAAAACTGGCAATTCTCAGAGGCAAGGCAATAGAGCATCTAACCAACGCAGCGGCGGAGGCGTTCGTCGAGCAACAGCAGGCGTTGCTGGCTGGCCATCTCTCCGGCGATCTGGTTGAACATATGCATGGCGCAGCCAAACGATGCGTGTTGCAAGCCAAGGCGATGGCTCGCGAGAAGATATTTCAGGACAAGCGCAAAACATTGCATGAAATCGGGGCATACACCACGCTCGAGATCTTACTGAACGCCTTCTGTTGCGCAGCGCTCGAACAACACGGCGGCCGTACACCGTCGTTCAAGAATCGCCGCATACTCGACCTGCTTGGAAACAACGCACCAGACCCCGGCTGGCCACTGTACCAATCATTCATTCGTATGATCGACTTCATCGCAGGCATGACCGACAGCTACGCAACGGAAATGGCGAGCGAAATGACTGGGCGCTCGAGCCCAACGTGATCGTTATGAGGAAGCCTCTGCGAAAGTTGATTGGCTGGCAGCCAGGCCGCCCCGCCTGGGGTGCTGCGATGGTGGCAGGCCTCGGGTGCGCTTTGCCACTTCTGCTCGGCCTCTTCAGCGGACATACAGGTTTCCTCTGGGCAACGGTTGGTGCGTTCCAGGCGGCAAAGGCAAACCCGCTCCACCGTCTCGGCATGCTGAGGATGCTGCTGCTGATTGGCCTTGGCGCCGTCAGCGCTGGACTTGGCTTCTGGTCAGCCACTCACCCGATAATAAGCCTCGGATTGTTCGCCTTCTATGGCCTACTGTTGGCGTGGTTACAACGGTATGGCAGCGAGGCCGGAAAACTGGGGATAGGACTCGCGATCTGCCTTTGCCTTGGTCAGGGGCAGTATGGCATTGGTGACTTCAACAACCCTCAGGCAATTGCTGTGCTATTTGCCCTGGGAGGGCTCTGGGTCACGCTTCTAGCCTTCGGTCTTCGAGGCATGCATGGCCTTCGCATGTGGCCTTACATGCCTCGGCTGTTAAGCTTGTTCAAAGTGTTGCGGCGCCGAGCTCGAAGAACGCCGATTCGCCGATGGCGACTCCATGCACTGACTTATGTCCTCGCCGCCTCCGTTGGCGGCCTGATCGTGACTTTGGCTGACCTACCGCGTGGCTACTGGCTGACACTGGCGGTGTTCACAACGCTGCAGATGGACGTCCAGCGCAGCGTTACGCGCGCTCTGCAAGCCAGTATCGGAATTTTCTGTGCAGCGGCAGTGCTGATCTATATGGGTCACAGCCTGGCCGACCCGCCGGTAATGGTCATGATCATGCTACCGCTGGTGATGCTCAGTCGAGCATTCCAGGCCCACCATTACGGACTTTTCGTTCTGCAGACAACATTGAGCTTCGTACTGCTAGCCGAAACCCTTGCGCAAGATTGGGGGCTGCCGCAGGTACGCCTGGTCAACGCGGCCATTGGTGTGGGGGTAGCGCTGACCGTGACCTTGCTGATGCATTGGCTCCGCCAGCTGATCGCCCGAATTGCATTGCGCAAATCCGGGCAAACAGCCAAAACCGATCAGGGCAGCAACGACTCGATCATGCCTTAGCGTTGATCTCGTTCTCTGGATACCAGACGTCCATCAAGGGGCTCACGTTGAATTCGGAAAGTTCGTCGCGCCCCTTGAGCCACGAATCGACTTGACCGCGCTGCTCTTCGTTAACAGAGCCGCGGCTCGACAGGCAGACGAAACCGTAATCTTCGCCACCGATATAGCCTAGTCCGTTGGCCTCGATGGCTTCGTTCAGGAAGGCCTCGAGGAAGGTATCAACTGCTTTGCTATCGAGGCCGTCACGGTAGGTCAGATTGACTTCGAAACCCAGTTCCTGGAATTCGTCGACACAGAGTTTTTTGCGCAAGCGACGCGAGCGGTTAGTAGCCATTGATTCGGTCCTTTATATAACGGTGATAACGGCGCGCACTCTAACAGCAACGGCGGGCTTTCGCGATTGCAGAGGCAATCCACCGGGCCCGCTCTTTGCTGAAAGCTTAATCTGACTACATTTTTTTGCAGGGAAACGACCCTGACGTCTACGCTTGTCGGATGAGAAGCACGTCACTTCTCGGACGTGGGCATAATGGCCCGCCCTTTTCCCTGAACGCTGTAGGGAACCTTCATCATGCTATTGATTTCAAGCCTGCCTGCCCAAGCCAATCAGGGCAGAGCCGTTGGCAAATTGCTGTCCCGTATTGCCGCTGCCGCGTTAGTTCTGCCACTGGCCTTCCCCGCCATCGCTGAAACGGTCAACCAGACCTTGCCGCCCCGTGTCGCCCAGGCGCTCAAGGCGAACAAGATAGAAAGCAGTGCCCTTTCCGTTGTGATGCTACCGCTCAACGGAAAGGGGGCGCCCACCTTCGTCAATGCGGATGTCTCGGTTAACCCCGCCTCGACCATGAAGTTGGTGACGACGTACGCCGCTCTGGAGCTGCTCGGCCCCAACCATCAATGGAAAACAGAGTTTTATGCAGACGGTCCGATCGAAAATGGCACGCTGAACGGCAACCTCTACCTAAAGGGCGGAGGTGATCCGAAACTCAATATGGAGAAGCTCTGGCTGTTGCTTCGCGACCTTCGCGCCAACGGCGTCCAGACTGTGACCGGTGATCTCGTGCTGGACCGCAGCCATTTCGTACAGCCGTCACTGCCGGTCTTCGACGATGATGGCAATGACAAGAACAAGCCTTTCCTGGTCGGCCCGGATTCACTGCTGGTCAATCTAAAGGCACTCCGCTTCATTGCCCGAAACGACAATGGCGATGTCAACGTGATCGTCGAGCCGCCGATCGCTGCGGTCCAGATCGACAATCGCATCCAGGCGCTGCCGAAAGCCAAATGCCCGGGATGGCCAGACATTCGCTATAACCCGGTCGAGAACGGTGAAGGCGTGACCGTTGTGGTAACCGGCAAGCTTCCGGCTGGCTGCAGTGGGCAGACTTACCTGTCGCTGCTCGACCATCAGCGCTACGCTGCTGGCGCGGTACGGGCGATCTGGCAGGAGCTGGGGGGCAAAATTATTGGCGTAGACCGAGTGGCGCCAGTAGCCAAGAACGCCAAGATGGTCGCACGCGCCTATTCGCCTGATCTGGTCGAGATCATTCGAGACATCAACAAATACAGCAACAACACCATGGCGCGGCAATTGTTTCTGAGCCTGGGTGCGGAATTCCGAAACGAAGCGGATGCAGACGACTCAATGGCCGCACAGCGCGTGATCCGCCAGTGGCTGGCGAAGAAAGGTTTGATTTCACCGCATCTCGTCATCGAGAACGGTTCGGGCCTGTCGCGAGCAGAACGCGTCAGCGCAAGAGAGCTGGCGAGCTTGCTACAAGCCGCCTGGCAAAGCCCCTATGCAGCGGAGTTCATCTCATCGATGCCCCTTGCTGCGGTGGACGGCACCATGCGCAAGCGTCTGCGCAATACTGGAGTGGCCGGCAAGGCACACGTCAAGACCGGGACCTTGAACACGGTGCGCGCGATTGCCGGATACAGCCGCGACAACGACGGCAACACCTGGGCAGTTGTCGCGATACTCAACCACCCTCGTCCCTGGGGGGCATCATCGGTGCTGGACCAGGTGCTGGTCAGCCTTTATAACCGCCCGACTAACGACAGCACTGCGCAACGCTGACCCAGGTTGACCGCGAAATGCTTCATGAGGTGATCAGGGAGGATTACCTCATTCCCCCGAGTAGCAAGAGCGCGATCAGCGATGGCATAAAACGCGCCGCAACCTCCCCACCCGCCTCCTCAGCCGGAGGATCACCGGGCCTGAAGTTTCCAGGCCCGATGTATTTTGCTGTTCCGACGGAAATCCTCGTCGAGGGTTGCCGCGGTGATTTCCTCAACGTCGTAGCATTCGGCCACGCCAGGGTCGAGGACAAACTTGCGGAAGTTGTTGGAAAAATAGAGCGTGCCACCCGCAGCCAACCGTGCCATCGCAAGGTCGAGCAAGGCGACATGATCGCGCTGGACGTCGAACACCCCTTCCATGCGCTTCGAGTTGGAGAATGTCGGCGGGTCGATGAAAATCAGATCGTACTCATCGCGGCTGGCTTCCAACCAGGTCATGACGTCAGCTTGCTCCAGGCGCTGCCTGTCCGAAAGGCCGTTAAGCGCCAGATTGCGCCGCGCCCAGTCAAGATAGGTTTTCGACAGGTCGACACTGGTCGTGCTGCGCGCGCCGCCCTTGGCCGCATGGACAGTTGCGGTTGCGGTGTAGCAATACAGATTCAGGAAGCGCTTACCCGCTGCTTCGCGCGCGATGCGCTGGCGTATCGGTCGATGATCGAGAAACAGCCCGGTATCGAGATAATCGGTGAGATTCACCAGGAGTTTGACGTCGCCCTCCTTTACTTCGAGAAATGCGCCCTGACTGGCCTGGCGCTCGTACTGCCGCGTCCCGCTCTGACGCTCTCGACGTTTGACGACTACACGATCACGAGAAATGCCCAGCGCTTGGGGGATAGCGCCAAGGGCGTCATACAGCCTTGCTTGTGCCTTTTCCGGATCGATCGAGCGTGGCGGTGCATATTCTTGCACGTGCACCCAGTCACCGTATAAATCGATCGCCAGCGCATACTCAGGCATGTCGGCATCGTAAAGGCGGTAGCACTGAATGCCTTCCTTGCGCGCCCATTTACCTAACAGCCGCAGGTTCTTCTGCAGACGATTGGCGAACATCTGTCCGCCTTCACTGAGGCGCGCCAACTCGGTGGCGGGTTGCGCTTCGCTCTTATGCTCGGCAGTGGCCGCTCGTTGACCGGTCACGAACTGATCCAGCTCGACCTTGATCAACAGCAGCTTGCAAGGTAGTGCTCCGTTCCAGAACGCGTATTGCTTGTGGCTGCGGATACCCATCCGCTTGCCCAGATCGGGCGCAGACGTCAGTACCGCAGCCTCCCAGCCGAGGCAGGCCTGGCGCAGCCGTTCGCCGAAGTTCTGATAGAGATAGACCAGACTCGCCTCATCACCCAGACGCTCGCCGTACGGTGGGTTACAGATGACCAACCCTTTCTGATTCTGGTCCGGACGGGGTTCGAATGCCGCCACATCCCCTTGATAGACCCGGATCCAGTTGGCTAATCCGGCACGCTCGATATTGTTCTTGGCTGGCTGGATAAGGCGTGGGTCGGCTTCGTAGCCGCGGATCCAGAGAGGTGGCTTGGCCATCCCTGCCTCGGCACGCGCTTGCGCCTCGGCATGCAGTCGATTCCATAGTGCAGGAACGTGTCCGAGCCAGGCACTGAAGCCCCAGCGCTCGCGGCGCAAATTGGGCGCAATGTCAGCGGCCATCATAGCCCCCTCAATGAGGAAGGTGCCGACGCCACACATAGGGTCGGTGAGCGCGCCGCCCGCAGCTGCAATGCGTGGCCAGCCGGCGCGAATGAGCACGGCAGCGGCGAGGTTTTCCTTGAGAGGCGCAGCACCCTGCTGCAGACGATAGCCCCGCTGATGCAGGCTGTGCCCCGATAAGTCCAGGGACAGAACTGCCTGGCCTCGGTCGAGCCGCAAATGGACACGCAGGTCCGGATTCAGCTTGTCGACGCTGGGTCGCTCACCCGCCGGTGTACGGAGTCGATCTACGATGGCGTCCTTGACCTTGAGTGCCCCGAAGTGCGTATTGTCGATTCCTGACCCATGGCCACTGAACTCGACTGCCAGGCTACCCGTCGCCTCCAGATGCTCGCTCCAGTCGACCTGATGAACGCCTTCATACAGGGTTTCGGCATCTGTCGTGGCGAAACGACCGATGACCAGCAGCACGCGATTGGCCAGGCGCGACCACAAGCAGAGACGGTAAGCGACCTCCATATCAGCAAAACCGCGGATCGCCGAGGTCTGCTCTCGCGCTTCCTCCAGCCCAAGGCCAGTGGCCTCTTCGATCAACAGGCCTTCAAGCCCCTTGGGGCAGGTGAGGATAAGTTCGTGGCGGTCAGTCATGGCATGTCCAATGTATCGGATCGCGGAAGTGACGCCTGCAGATCCTGGTTCGAAATTTGTGCCGCTCGGACTGTTTCGTCGAGAAGCTGAACAGGCGGCGCGAGGTATCGCTCATGAACGTCACGCCTCGCGCGCCTTATGGGTAGCGCTACAGTTCGATTACTTGCTTATTACAAAACGGTCATTCCCGCGCCTGAAGCATTTGGGTTAGAACTCGACTCAGCCGGCATCGCAATGATGATCGGTAGAGACCCGCCACGCCGGCAGCGGGCTTCGCTGGCAGTCTATCTGCCGACCTCAAACCAGAGGTCAACAGGAACACCAGTCAACCACTGAGGGCAATACCCAATGAGAAGACTCAAGCGTGATCCGATGGAACGAGCATTTCTACGCGGTTATCAGCACGGTTTACACGGCAAATCTAGAGATTTATGTCCTTTTTCCCATCCTGAAGTGCGTCAAGCCTGGATAAACGGCTGGCGGGAGGGTCGCGGCGATAACTGGGACGGCTTGACTGGCGCGGCCGGTATTCATCGATTAAACGAACTTCACGCAGTCGGCTGACACAATCACACCGACTTCAACTAGCACGCCCCACCCGGGCGGCGGGCTTGAAGCCCGGGGCTCCTAAGGGGAGCCCCACCGGGCAACTCTCTAACCACTCACGTCCTGTCGAGATTTCAGCGCAGCCACCGCATCGACCGCCTCGCGAATCAGCGCAGGCCCTTTGTAGATAAAGCCTGTATAGAGCTGCACCAGGCTTGCTCCTGCCTCGATTTTTTCAGCTGCGTGCCGCCCTTCGGTGATGCCGCCGACCGCAATGATCGGCAGGCGACCAACCAGGGTGTCTGCCAGTATCCGGACAGCCTGCGTGCTTTTCTCACGCACCGGTGCGCCAGACAGCCCACCGGCTTCGTCAGCATGCGCAAGCCCAGCGACACCCTCACGCCCCAACGTCGTATTGGTTGCAATGACCGCATCCATTCCGGACTGGAAAATCGCTTCGGCAACCAGCCTAGTCTCCTCTTCGGACATGTCCGGCGCGATCTTTATCGCCAGCGGTACACGCTTTCCGTGAAGCACGGCGAGTTCTTCACGGCGCTGCCCCAGTGCGTCAAGCAATTGCTTGAGGAAGTCACCGAACTGCAGGCTGCGCAAACCCGGCGTATTGGGCGAACTGACGTTCACCGTGACGTAGCTCGCCCGGTGATAAACCTTATCCAGGCACGCCAGGTAGTCATCCTGCGCTCGTTCGACCGGGGTATCGAAGTTCTTGCCGATGTTGATCCCCAGGATGCCCTTGAATTGAGCCGCATCGACCCGCTCCAGCAACGCATCAACGCCCTGGTTGTTGAAACCCATTCGATTAATGATCGCTTCGGCTTCGGGCAGTCGAAAAACACGCGGTTTCGGATTGCCTGGCTGCGGTCTCGGAGTCACGGTGCCTACCTCAACGAACCCGAACCCCAGTTGAGACATCCCGCGTATCGCCTCACCGTTCTTATCCAACCCTGCCGCTAGCCCTACCGGGTTGGGGAAATCCAGACCCATCACCCGAACTGGCAAACTAGCCGGAGCTTTGCTCAACATGGCATTGATGCCTAAACGTCCGCCCGCGCCGATAAGATCGAGGGACAGTTCATGGGACGTCTCAGGGGTGAACTTGAACAGCAGCTGGCGGGCCAGGTTATACATATGCAGCCTAGATCCTGGGGAGTGTGGCGCGGGATTATAGCAGGCGGAACCAGCTACAGCGTCCAAACGCAAAACCCCGAGCGGGGTCGGTCCCTAACAACTTCTAGTCGAGTCGTCGCAATTTGAGCAGCTTGCCCTCCGGAGCGAATACCATCTCAAATGAACCAAATACACCCGCATTAGTCAAAAAGGGTCGCAGATGATGTGCCGGCAAGCTAACGCTCGTTCCTTCCCGGCTCTTGATCAGGATACGATTGGCACGCCCCTGATAGACCGCCAACAGTTTTTCAGCAGGCAGTGCAATATCCAGCACGAGGCTTGGCATGGAGGCTCCTCATTGATCAGCACAGCGATTTTGCCACATAGGCGTGCGGCCAGTGCCCCTGCACTGACATCCGATCCGATAAACAAACAAAAGCTCGGCAAATACAGTGCGCGGCGTGATTGGCTCTGCCACACTTCGGCCGTTGCCCTTTGTGCTCATACACGATGATGAGCCTGACCGAGCCGGTGCCGCCCGTGACTTCCCGAATCGTCAGATTTGCTCAACGCCTTGGATTGACCGGCACCTCGCCGCGCCAGATTCTTGAGCACGCCAGCCAGCTCAGGTTGCCTTTCGCCCCGCTCCCGGAACCGCCGCCGAGTATCTTCTGGCACGACGGCCCCTGTCTCCAGCGATTCGTCGATCTACCCAGAAATGCGCTTTCCGGCCCGGTCCAGGAAGACAAGGCCAGAGCACATGCGGCTTTGACACGATTGGTACGCGAAGAACAGAGCTTCCATCCGGCACTCGATCTGCGTCAGGTCGATGGGCTCGGCGGACAAAGCTGCGATGGCGCAGCCTACTCCACCTTTGAAGCCCTAGCGGCTACCCCTGCCTGTCGCCAGTTGCGGGTGATCAGCTACAAGGACTTTGTGCGAACCCTCACTGCGGCACTGCCTGGCTTCAAGACACAGGCCCCAATAGAGCTTCGTCAAGCCAGTTGGCTCGGCGAACGCATCTACTGGAGCGGCGAGCATCATGCCGAGGCCTTTGCCTGTGCGATCGCTTACGCCCGGCTTCGAGGGCTCGAAGTGAATTTGCCCTGCGAACTCACTGATTACCGGCTCGATGCAGGCGGCCTGCAAGCTCTTGATGATGACTACCACGCAATCACAATGCCAGCACAAGCCTGGAGTAATCGGGAATTCATGGGGCTGTTGCTCGAAGCGAAAACCCCATATGCCCGCCTGACGCTTTTACGCAACGCCAACAATTCCGAACTCCTCCTGCTGGACAAGCGTCAACCCTCTGCCGACGCTCTGGGAGAAGGACTCAAGCTCGCCGGAGCCCCGGATCTGGTTCGCTACCTGCGTGACCTCCCTCAGATAACTCGCTTCCGCCTGGGCAACCGAACGGTGTAGATCACTGAACAGCCTGCCTGCCTGCCGGCGCAGGCTCAGGCTAATCTTCCCAAGCGCAACAAACAAAAACGCCGGTGCAAATGCACCGGCGTTTGGGTTTTCAGCGTCAGCTGCCAGAGGCCTGGCAGCTCGCACCTAGCGTCTTGCACTCTCCAATGCCAGATCCTGCAGTTCACGACCGGCTACTGCGTACATGGCGTAATCCACGCTGCTGGCGCTGCGCAACTCGACCAGCATCTTGCGCCAGCGTTCGACCTGATACTGCCGCTGCTCAAGCCACAGCTGAACGCGAGTATCGATGTCCTCGGGCGCCCCGCTCATCTGCAGCACCGATACGGTGATCGCACGCTGCTGTCCGTCCAGATCGTCACGGAAGCTTTCGCGCGCCAGCGCCTGCCAGTTGTTTTCCACCGGCAGGCTGGTGACCTGCTGCAGATACCACGGCAGCTCCAGCGCACCACCCACTGCGAAGTAGGCTGCCGCAACGTCAGCCGGGGGCTGTCCGGTTTCATCCGCCGCTTCAAGAATGGGCAGTAACGTATACAGGTGATTGGTGCCAGCCACCATTCGCGCCAATAGCTCAGGCACGCCCGCCTCGGTATACCGCTCGTAGCGCGCTTGCCACAGGTCTCGGGTGGCGCCTTGCAGCAAGGAATCGAGCTTCAGCCCGAGCGCCGCGACTCGAGGTCCGAAATGGGCTACATCGCGGGCAGCATCGAGCTCGCTGCGGCGGTTACGCAAGAACCAGCGCGTAGCCCGGCGCCCCAGCCGCATGAGTTCTTCCATGAGCGTCAATTGCAGCTCGGCCGGGACTTTGTA
The DNA here is from genome assembly GCF_051028275.1 of Stutzerimonas stutzeri. GTDB lineage: Bacteria > Pseudomonadota > Gammaproteobacteria > Pseudomonadales > Pseudomonadaceae > Stutzerimonas > Stutzerimonas stutzeri_AS. The sequence goes on along the minus strand of NZ_CP069269.1, from coordinate 1,733,877 downwards.
ATCCAGCGCCTCAATCTGGCGGAACCAGTGCGGCAGATGGAAGATGTCCCGCACGATCACATACGCGCCTGCTACGTTCGCCGCACTCAATCCGGTCGCTTCATGCAGACGCTGAACGAAGGTGATGCCCATGTTGTTGATCAGATCGTTGGCGATCTGGGTACTGACAATCTCGCGCTTCAGACGATGCTGCAGCATCGCGCCGCGGTATTGCTCAGCCAACATCTGTGGGAACGCGCTTTCCATCTCCCGAGCCAGATAAGCATCGTCTGGTACCCGCGACTGCAGTAGCGCTTCCTTCAGGTGAATCTTGCTGTAGGAAATGAGCACAGACAGCTCTGCTCGGGTCAGTCCCTTGCCAAGGGATGCTCGGTCTGCCAGAACTTCGTCGCTCGGCAGGAACTCCAGCGCCCTATCCAGCAAGCCATCGGTTTCAAGCGCACTGATCAGCCGCTTGTATTCGGCGCCCCCTTCGCGAGCGCGATGCTCTGCCTGGGACAGCGCCTGGGTCTGTTTGTAGTTGTCGTGCAATACGAGCTCGGAAACCGCATCGGTCATTTCAAACAACAGCTGGTCACGCTGTTTGCTCGTCATGTCGCCAGCACTGACGATCTCGTTGAGCAGAATCTTGATGTTGACCTCATGGTCGGAGCAGTTCACGCCTCCGGCATTATCGATGAAGTCGGTATTCGCGGCACCGCCATGCAGGCAGTACTCCACGCGCCCCAGCTGAGTGATCCCCAGGTTGCCACCTTCACCGATGACCTTGGCGCGCAGCTCGTTTCCGTTGACCCGCAAGACGTCATTTGCCTTATCGCCGACATCCGCATGGGTCTCCGCTGTGCTCTTCACGTAGGTCCCGATACCGCCGTTCCACAGCAGATCGACCGGCGCCTTGAGCAACGCATGAATCAGTTCTGCAGGCGTGAGCTGTTCTGCCTCGATATCGAAGCGGGCCTTCATCTGCGGGGTGATGGCGATGCGCTTGGCCGACCGTGGAAACACGCCACCGCCTGCGGAGATAAGCGAAGGGTCGTAATCTGTCCAGGACGAGCGCGGCAGATCGAACAGACGCTTGCGCTCAAGGAAGCTACGCGCCGCATCCGGGTTCGGATCAATGAAGATGTGCAGATGATTGAATGCCGCGACCAGTTGAAGTGTCTCGGACATCAGCAAGCCATTGCCGAAGACGTCACCGGCCATATCACCAATGCCGATCACCGTGACAGGGTCACGCTGCACATCGATGCCACGTTCGCGGAAATGCCGCTGCACGGAAACCCAGGCACCTTTGGCCGTGATCCCCATCTTTTTATGGTCGTAACCGGCGGAACCGCCGGACGCAAAGGCATCACCCAACCAGAAGTCGTACTCGGCAGCGATACCGTTGGCGATGTCGGAGAAGGTCGCGGTGCCCTTGTCAGCCGCTACGACAAGATAGGGGTCATCCTCGTCATAGCGCAGCACGTTTGCAGGCGGCACCACGTTGCCATCCTTGAGGTTGTCTGTGATGTCCAGCAAGCCGCTGATGAAAATCCGGTAGCAGGCAATCCCCTCGGCCAACACGTCATCCCGGGAGCCGCTGGTGGGCAGGCGACGCGGCACGAAACCGCCCTTGGCGCCACCCGGCACGATAATGGCGTTTTTCACCTGCTGCGCTTTCACAAGGCCCAACACTTCGGTGCGGTAGTCCTCTTCGCGATCGGACCAGCGCAAGCCGCCGCGAGCCACCTTGCCACCGCGCAGATGGACGCCTTCGACCCGTGGCGAATACACGAAGATCTCGAACTTCGGCGCCGGGCGCGGCATCTCCGGAATCGCCCGCGGGTCAAGCTTGAAGCTGAAGTAGCCCTTGGGCTTTCCGCTCGCATCGGTCTGGTAGAAATTGGTCCGCAGCGTTGCTTTTATCAACGCCAGATAGCGACGCAGGATGCGGTCTTCATTAAGCACCGCGACATCGTCCAATGCCGCGACGATTGCCTGCTCCAGCCGCGCCTGTTTGTCAGCCAGATCATCTTCGCCAAGTTTGCGCGCCAGATAGAAGCGCATCTTGAACAGACGCACCAGCTCACGAGCGATCGTCGTATGGTTGAGCAAGGCGCTGGCGATGTAGCCAAGGTCGAAGCCCATGCGGATCTGTTTGAGGTAGCGGCCGTACGCTCGCAACAGCGCAACTTCGCGCCAGGTCAGGCCTGCGGTCAATACAAGCCGGTTGAAGGCATCGTTTTCCGCCTGGCCGTTGTGAATGGCGATGAACGCATCCTGCAGCGGCTCATTGATCTCCATCAGATTGATTTCGAGCCCTTCGGCGTAGGTGAACGCGAAATCATGAATCCAGTATTCGCGGCCGTCTTTGCGACGCAGATGGAACGGAAACTCGCCGAGCACACGCAGCCCGAGGTTTTCGAGAATCGGCAGCATGTCCGACAACGGCAGCGGCGTGTTCATGTGATAGAGCTTGCAATGCAGGCGATTTTCCACCGCCGTGATCGGCTGGTAGAAGCTCATGACCAGCGGGCGCTCTTCGCTCAGGCTGAGCACGTGCTGCATATCGACCGCTGCCGAATGCGGGGCGAAGCGCTCGCGATAACCGGCCGGGAAACCCTTCGGGAAGTCAGCCAGAATGCCGGTGCCCTGCCCTTCACCGAAGCGCTCGATGACCACACTGGTGTAATCGTCCTGCCAGGTCCGGCAAGCCTGAACGACTTCGTTCTCCAGCTGCACCGGATCGAACTGGACCTGCTTGTGCGGATCCAGGCGCAGCAGGAACTGCACGCGAATCAGCACGGACTCTGAGAAGTACGTAGAGAATTCGCAACCGCTGGCCTCCAGGCGATCGACCAGAACCTGCTGGATGCGTAAGCGTGTTTCGGTGGAGTAGCTGTCGCGAGGGACATAGGCCAGGCAATAGCAGAACCGGCCGTAGGGGTCGATACGCAGGAACAGGCGAAGCTTGTTGCGCTCCTGGATCTGCACAATGGCGATAGCGGTGCTGAACAGCTGGTCCAGGGTCATCTGGAACAGCTCATCGCGCGGCAGCACTTCCAGCACCTGGATCAGCTCCTTGGCCAGGTGAGCCGAATCATCGAACTGCGAGCGATCGACCACTTCCGCTACCTTGCTGCGGATGTAGGGAATCCGCCGAACACTCTGGGTATAGACCGACGAGGTGAACAGCCCGAGGAAGCGGCATTCGCGAGTGACCCGTCCCTCCTCGTCGAATTCCCGGATGGATACGAAGTCAGGATACGCCGGCCGATGCACCCGGCTCGGTGTTGCCGCCTTGGCGAAGGACAGCAGCAACGGCTCGCGCAGGTAACTCAGCGCTGTCGGCATGATCAGCTGATCATCCTCTTCAAGGCCAGTCCGCAGCGTGCGCGACAGGCCAAGGAGTGACGACTCGTCATAGAGGATGCGACCGCCATCGCCCTGATCGACGACCGTGAACTCTTCGTAACCGAGAAAGGTGAAATGATCGTCAGCCAGCCAGCGCATAAAGTCCATGCTCTCGGACAGTTGCGCCTCATCTGCAAGCTGCAGCGTGCCCAGGCGAGCATGATGCTCTTCGGCCTTGGCCTTCATGGCCGGGAAATCGGTGACGGCCAAGCGCACTTCCGCAAGCACGCCATGAAGGGACTGCTCCAGCTCACGCAAGGCAGCAGCACTGGCACAGCGATCGATCTCGACGAATATCAGAGACTCAGCGCCACTGCCCTCGCCGGAGCTACCCTTGGGGAGCAGTTCGATCAAGCTGCCATCGGTGTCACGGCGTACCTGCAACACGCTGTTCTGCAGGGTATGAATCGCGTAGCCGCGGCGGGTCAGTTCCATCCGCACAGAGTCAACGAGAAACGGCATATCCGGATGCAGTACCTCGACCACGCTGTGGGTCGACTGCCAGCCATGCTTTTCGTAATCAGGGTTGAAGACATGTACTTCCGGACTGCCCGGATCGAAACGCTCCAACAATCGCCAACTGGCCAGCGTGGAGCCTACCAGGTCGGTCATGCGTCGCTGGGTGAGTTCGGGAAGCGCGACGATACCGAAGAACTGCTCGGCGAAAAGTCCCACTTGTGGCAGAAGTTTTTCGTCGACATGCTGCGCCAACGCGACTTGCAGTTGTTGCTGGAAGTCGGCTTTGCTGGCAGCTGTAAAGAACGCCATTTTTTCGCTCCGTTCTGGCTTGGAATTCGACTAGGGCAGTCGCGGCACCTGACTGGTCACGCAACGTGTAAGTTCCACGTTAGTTCAGCAAAACAACGAGTGCTTAACGCGGCCTTACCTCTATCTGGCGTTACCAGTGGCTTAGTGGTCACATTTATCACGAGTACATCACCAACAATAGCGAGGTCAGCGCATCGAGCCCCGCAGAACCTCCGTCAACGTCACCGGCCTGCCCGTTTTACACAGCCAGACAAGGCTGCTTCCGGTCACGATGCATAAAAAACGGCGGGGTCCAAACTGCGAAGTTGCCGAGCCGCGCATAGCCTGTGCATTGGCAAATGAATTAAAGTCGTGGTCGTCGAGCACTCGCCCCGACACGCCCCTTCAAAAGAGCTCTGCGATGGATCACCGTGAAGCCATAGTCGCGCTGCGACAGTTTCTTTCTACCCAGATTCTCGGCCAGGAACGGCTGATAGAGCGGCTGCTGATTGCCTTGCTTGCCGATGGCCACCTGCTTGTCGAAGGCGCACCAGGTCTTGCCAAGACACGTGCAATCAAGGAGCTGGCAGGAGGGATCGAAGCGGAGTTCCACCGAATCCAGTTTACCCCCGACCTGTTGCCTGCCGACATCACGGGCACGGAGATTTACCGCCCGGAAACCGGCAGCTTCGTTTTTCAGCAGGGTCCGATCTTTCACAACCTGGTCCTGGCCGATGAAATCAACCGGGCTCCGGCGAAGGTGCAGTCAGCGCTGCTCGAAGCCATGGCCGAGCGGCAGGTCAGTGTTGGACGCAGCACTTATGATCTTTCACCGTTGTTCCTGGTGATGGCGACGCAGAACCCCATTGAGCAGGAAGGCACCTACCCACTGCCCGAAGCGCAGCTTGACCGCTTCCTGTTGCACGTCAGATTGGGTTTTCCAGACGCTTCGGTGGAGCGCCGAATCCTACAGCAAGCGCGCGGCGAGGCGATCAATGGCGAGACGCCAGCCGAACACCGGGTTTCTCAACAAGCGATCTTTGCGGCTCGCAAGGAAATTCTCGGCCTGTACATGGCCGACGCGGTCGAGGAATATCTGGTGCAGCTGGTCATGGCGACCCGAACCCCGGCCAAGTTCGATGCCGAGCTTGCTGGCTGGATTGCATACGGCTCCAGCCCTCGGGGCTCGATTTCGCTGGATCGCTGTGCCCGTGCCCATGCCTGGCTGGCGGGCCGGGATTTCGTCAGTCCGGAAGACATCCAGGCGGTATTCTTCGATGTCCTGCGCCATCGCCTGATCCTCTCGTTCGAGGCGGAAGCAGCCGGTATCGATCAAGACCGGGTGTTACAACGCATTCTCGACGTGGTTGCGGTGGCCTGATGCACCCCACGCGGTCCATCGATGACACGTCCGCCCAGAAGCCAGGCGACGGCATACGGGTGAGCCTTGCCGAGCTGATCGACATGCGTCATCGAGTCCGCGAAGTCCCGCTGTTCTCCAGTCCGCAACGGCGAAGCCAACTGGTCGGCCTGCATCACTCGAAGCTGCGGGGGCGTGGGGTGGACTTCGACCAAGTGCGCATCTACCAGGCGGGCGACGATGTTCGCACCATAGACTGGCGAGTGACAGCGCGCACCCAGGAACCCCACACGAAGCTGTTCCACGAGGAGCGAGAACGCCCCATCTACCTGCTCGCCGAGCAGAGTTCGCGCTTGTTCTTCGGCAGCGGGCGCGCATTCAAATCAGTGGTCGTCGCGCAGGCCGCAGCCCTGGTGGGCTGGGCTGCGCTGAGCCACAACGACCGTGTCGGTGGTCTTGTGTTCGGGCACGGTGAACAACACGAAATCAAACCCCGGCGCAGCAAGCAGAGCCTGTTGCAATTGCTTGACCGTCTGGCCCGCGCCAATGCCAGCCTTGAGGCCGACCAACCGCACGAACCGCACGCGTTAGGCCAGGCCCTCAGGCGCGCGCGCGAGGTACTTCGTCCAGGTAGCCTGGCGGTGATCCTCTGCGACGAGCGCGCACTGGACGATGCCGCCGAACAACAGCTGACCTTGCTAGCGCGTCATGTCGACCTGCTGCTGATTCCGGTGTGCGACCCGCTCGACCACGATCTACCCCCAGCGGGTCTGCTGCGTTTCGCGCAGCTGGGCGCACGGCTGGAGATGGACACTCATGACACAACGTTAAGGCAGCGCTATCGGCAGCAAGGCGAGGCCCGCAGCGCACGCTGGAAGCGCCTGGCAGAACGGCTTCGCCTCCCGTTCATGCCGCTGAACACCCAGCTGGAGCTGGTGGACCAGTTTCGCGAGCACCTCAGCGTGCAGCATCCTGGAGCACGGCGATGAATGCGCTCCCGCTGGAACCACTCATTGCGCCCGCACCGGTGAGCTGGTGGCCGCTGGCGCCTGGCTGGTGGTTTCTGGCTGCGCTGTTGCTAAGTCTCGTACTGCTGGTGCGATTGCGCCCTTGGCGGCGATGGAAAGGCAAAGCCATCGCACCTGCCGAGACAAGCCTGGACCCGCAACGGCAAACCGCACTGCAGGAACTCGCTCAGCTCTCCAAGCCCTATGGCGGCCAGCCCGCGAGTCATTGGCTGCAGCAGATAAACGCACTGCTCAAACGTCTGTGCCGGATTCGCTATCCAGATGACCATCCCCACACTCTAAGCGGACGCGCCTGGCTGGCGTTTCTGGATAATCGGTGCCCGGCCGCGGGCCTGACGCGCTGGATGGTGCTGGTCGAGGGCGCTTACCGAGCCGAGTGCCGGCTGGACGACAAGGCCATACAGGGCCTGGAGTCTTCCGTGCAGATCTGGATTCGCAAGCATGTTTGAGCTGGCTTGGCCGTGGGTCTGGCTACTACTTCCCCTGCCCTGGCTGTTGCGCTGGTTACTACCGGTATCGGAAAGCAGCGACGCTGCGTTGAAAGTCAGTTTTCTAGCCGAACTGGAGCATCTCGCCGGGCGCCGCGCCGCGATCGCCCTTCCCGCTTGGCGGCAACAGCTGCCTTATCTGTTCATCTGGTTGTTGTTGCTGTCCGCCGCTTCCAGACCGCAATGGCTCGGCGAACCACTGCCCATGCCAACCAACGGCCGCGATCTTCTGCTTGCGGTCGATGTGTCGGGATCCATGGAGTTTCCGGATATGCAGTGGAAGGGCGAAGAAATCAGTCGTCTGGAGCTGGTCAAGCATCTGGTGGGCGAGTTCATCGCCGAACGGCGCGGCGACCGCGTCGGCTTGATCCTGTTTGGCAGTAAAGCCTACCTACAAGCGCCGCTGACGTTTGACAGAGAAACCGTGCGAATCTGGCTCGATGAAGCGGTAATTGGTATTGCCGGCAGCAACACTGCTGTGGGTGACGCCATCGGCCTGGCGGTCAAGCGCCTGCGTGACCGGCCAGCCAAGAGTCGCGTGCTGGTCCTGATAACCGATGGTGCAAACAATGGAGGCGAAATCGAGCCGTTACAGGCCGCTCGCCTCGCTGCGGCCGCAGGCATCAAGGTGCATACCATTGGTATCGGTGCCGAAGCGGACGACAGCATGATTGCCCGCTTCGGCTTCAACCCCGGTGGCGATCTGGACGAGACGACCCTCCGCATGATTGCCTACGAAACAGGCGGCGAATATTTCCGCGTGCGCTCCAACGAAGAACTCAAAGCGGTGGGCACCACACTTGATAAGCTCGAGCCCGCAGCGCAACGACCCGCGCAGGCTCGGATGGCTACGGCGCTTTATCCCTGGCCGCTGGCTATCGCATTGCTGATCAGCTGGCTGATGGTGGCACGTAGCATCTGGCATCGATCTCCGCGTAGCTTCTTCCCTCGGAGCAGACCGTCGTGATCGACTGGATACCCCATCTGCTACGTCCGTTCTGGCTGCTGATGATGCCTTTGCCGATATGGTTGCTGTGGCATTTGTGGCGCCGACAGCGCCAAACCGGGCGTTGGCAACGCCTGTTGCCTGAAGCCTTTCATGCGGCACTGCTGACCAGAGGCAGGCTGCGCAATAGCAAGCTTCCGTGGATTCTGCTCGGCTGTGCCTGGCTACTGGCGAGTCTGGCGCTGCTTGGACCCAGCTGGCATAAGCTCGAGCAGCCCAGCATGTCTCGCGCGGATCCTCTGGTGATTCTGCTGGAAACGACGCCCGCCATGCTGGCGACAGACGTGCATCCGAGCCGGCTCGAGCAGGCCAAACGCAAGATTGTTGATCTGCTGCAGACCCGCGAAGACGCACAGACGGCTGTGGTGGTCTTCGCTGGCAGCGCCCACACGCTGGTGCCTCTGTCCAATGACATGGCCACCACACAGAACCTGCTGGGCGCGTTGAAGCCTGAGCTGATGCCCGAGCCTGGACATCGCGCCGACCTGGCAGTGGCGCATGGCATCGACCTTCTTCAACACGGCGCCAACGGCCACGGACGGCTACTGCTGATCGGCAGCAGCCTGGACGAAGCTGAGCGTCTGGCGATAGAGCGGCTGCTGAACGGCAGCGATAACAAGTTTCTTGTGCTGGGCATCGGGACCGAGCAGGGTGCCCCGATCCCCCGCGAGGACGGCAGCTTTCTCAAGGACGACAAGGGCGCCATCGTCATTCCTCGTTTGGACGATAATATCATGCGCCAGTTTGCGAGCCGCATCGGCGGGCGCTACCAACAGGCTCGCGTCGACGACATGGACTTGCGAACGCTTGGTTTGCTCGAACGCAGCGGCGACCTGGAGGCCCAGGAGAACACTACCCGTCTCGACACCTGGCTGGATCAGGGCTACTGGTTGCTTCTGCCGCTGCTCCTGCTTGCCGCCTGTGCCGGACGTCGGGGATGGCTTTTCTGCCTGCCGCTTTTCCTACTCGTACCCCCGCCAGCCAGCGCTTTCAGCATGGAGGACCTTTGGCGCCGGCCCGATCAACAGGGTATGCGTCTGCTGCAATCATCCCGCCCGGACGAAGCCGCCCAGCACTTCGAGGATCACCAGTGGCAAGGCTATGCTCGCTATCAGGCAGGCGACTTCGCGGGTGCGGCTGAACAATTCAGCAAAGGGGACTCTGCCGCTGATCATTACAACCGGGGCAATGCCCTGGCCCGCAATGACGAGCTTCAGGCGGCAATCGAAGCCTATGAGCAAGCCTTGGAGCTGGACCCCGACCTGGAGGTCGCTAGGCGTAACAAGGCGGCCGTCGAAGAAGCCCTGCGCCAGCTGCAAACCAGGGATGATCCACCACCAGCCGAGCCAACCCAGCAAGAACGAACTCCAGAAGACGAACCGGCCAAACAGGCACAGAGCAGCAAAGGCTCCGCCGCGGCGACAGAAAAGCCCAGCGAGACCCAGACCCAGTCTCCACCGAACGAAGGAGACGTAGCATCGAGCGAAACGCTGAATGAGTCGCCAGCCGAATCCCAGCCCGCTTCTGACGAACAGGCGTTGGCCCGTGCGCAGGAAGCCCCCTTCGATCCCGAACAGGACCAGGCGATGGAACAGTGGCTGCGCAAGATTCCCGACGACCCCGGCGAGCTGCTACGCAGGAAATTTCTCTATGAACAACACAAACGCCAGGAACTGACCCGATGAAGCGGTGGATGACATGGGTGTTGCTGTTCCTGCTTAGCGTGCAAGCACACGCTTCGACACTGACCGCTCGGGTCGATCGCACCCAGTTGAGCTTGGACGAAACGGTCGAGCTGACCTTGGAAACAGCCGACTCCACTGCGTTCGGCAAGCCAGACCTGCAGCCTCTCGCCAACCTGTTCAAGGTGTTCGGCACGCGCCAGATCAATCAGTTGTCGGGAGCGAACGGCGAAGCGCGCGCAATCACGCAATGGCAGGTCACGCTCCAACCGCTTCAGACGGGTTACGTCGTGATCCCTCCGCTGCAACTTGGCGATGCCCATAGTGACCCGATCACCTTGCATGTCACCGAACCGAGCATCAGCGACAGCGAGCTGCTCGCCCCAATCTTCATCGATGCCAGCCTCGACCAGGATGAGGTCTATGTTCAAGCGCAGGTCGTGCTGACCCTGCGTATCTATCATTCGGTCTCACTTTATGACGACAGCACCCTTTCGCCACTTCAAATGAGTGATGCGCTGGTGGAGCGGCTGGGTGAGCCGCGTACCTATGAGAAAGACATCAACGGCGTGCGCCATGGCGTTATCGAGATCCGCTATGCCGTGTTCCCACAGAAAAGCGGCCAGCTGACGATTCCGGCGCAGCTGTTCAGCGCCACCACCGTGGCACCCGCCACCGGTGATCGTTACGGGTCGCGGTTCGGGCGTTCGACCCAAGTCAAATCGCCCACGATTCCCCTGATTGTCAGACCCAAGCCGGCCGAGTATCCGGCCGACGCGCCCTGGCTGCCTGCCCGCAGCTTGACGATGGTCGAAGCGTGGAGTCCGGAACCCGCAGATGCTCTACTGGGTGAAGCCCTGACCCGCAGTGTGCTGCTGAAGGCTGACGGTTTGACCGGCACCCAGCTCCCCCCTGTCGAGTCGACGAAGGTGCCCGGCCTGCGCAGCTATCCCGATCAGCCAACCCTGACAAACGAAGTCACTGCCAATGGTGTCAGTGGCACTCGTGAGCAGCGCGAAGCCCTGGTAGCGACCCATACGGGGGATTTTGCGCTTCAACCGGTCGAACTGGTCTGGTGGAACACTGTAGAGGATCGCCTCGAACGAAGCGTACTGCCCGCACGCACCTTGGCGGTCGCCGAAAACCCGGACATCCAACTTCCAGCAATCGAAATGCAGGACGAGCCTGAGCAACGGGACGCAGCACGGTTGTGGCCCTGGCAGCTGAGCAGCGCGCTGCTGGCACTGACGACCGTTCTCGGGTTTGGCCTGTGGCTGCATGCCCGCAACCAACCAGCGGTAATTCGTACCGTGCAGGCCGGACCGACGCCTCGCAGTCTGCTTGAGGATCTCAAGCGAGCCTGCCTGGCCAACGACACCCAAACCACTCGCCATGCGCTTGATGCCTGGGCGCGCCAGCAGCCTGAAACACTGGCCGACATGGCGGCGCGTTTCCAGCCGTTGTCCGATGCACTTGATGGGTTGAACGGTGCGCTATACAGCGAGACCGGGCAGCGTTGGCAAGGCGAAGCCCTCTGGCAGGCTATCCAGAGTCTGCCGGCAAGCCAGTCGGGCGATACTGAGCAGGAATCCGGGGCGCTTCCGCCCCTATATCCACGCTGAACAACATGCCGCTGTCCTAGGCTTTCGCAGGATGCCTCGCCTGGGATGGCCCGGCCCCAGGCTCGCCATATCGTGTCCTTTGCTTGGCATGTGGCTTGCTAAACCTGGGTTAGGTTTCCCGGCATGCAGCGGTCCCTCACGATGGGGCGGTATGCAGCCCGCATGGCAAAGGCGCTCTTCAGCATGACCGATCTATCCTCCTCGCCCTGCCCCGATCCACGGGCCTGGGTTGCCGGAAGTGACGCGCCGGAAAAGCACGTCGTCAACCTCGGCTTCATGGCATTGACCGATGCTGCATCGCTGATTGTCGCGGCGACCCAGGGCTTCGCCCAGCCCTACGGCCTCACGCTCAAGCTCCAGCGCCAGAGTTCCTGGTCAAGCGTGAGGGACAAGTTGGTCGAAGGCGAGCTCGACGCCGCTCACGGTCTATATGGGTTGATCTATGCAATCCATCTCGGCATTGGCGGTAGCGCCCCGAAGGACATGGCGGTGCTCATGGGCCTGGCGCAAAACGGGCAGAGCATCAGCCTTTCAAGCGAGCTGAAGTCGGCTGGCGTGACCGATCCCGATGCGCTGAGCAATTGTGTGCGCCAAAGCGGTGCAAAGCTCACCCTCGCTCAGACCTTTCCCACCGGCACGCATGCGCTCTGGCTTTATTACTGGCTGGCGGCCAAAGGCATCCATCCGTTGCAGGATGTTCGCACGCTGGTAGTGCCGCCTTCTCAGATGGTTGCCCATTTGCGGGCGCGTCGCATCGATGGGTTTTGCGCGGGTGAGCCCTGGGGCGCGCAGGCCATCGAGGAAGAAATGGGCTTCACCATCGCGACCAGCCAATCCATCTGGGCTAATCACCCTGAGAAAGTGCTCGGCTGTACCCGTGAATTCGTCGACCAGTACCCCAACACAGCCCGAGCGTTGGTCATGACCATCCTCGAAGCCAGCCGCTTCATTGACGAGAGTGAGGAAAACCGCCGTAGCACGGCACAGCTGATCTCGGGGCGAGAGTATGTCGACGCGCCCGTTGCCGCCATCGAGCCGCGCTTCCTTGGTCGTTATGAAGATGGCCTTGGTCATGCCTGGCTGGACAAACACCCGCTGCGCTTCTTCGGCGACGGCGAAGTGAACATGCCCTATCACTCCGACGGCCTCTGGTTCATGACGCAGCTGCGCCGCTGGGGTCTGCTACGCGACGATCCGGATTACTTCGCCGTAGCGCAGCGCGTGCAGCAAACCAGCCTGTACCGCGACGCAGCGGCTACGTTAGGCATTCCAGTCCCCGCCTCGTCCATGCGCAGTGCGACGCTCATGGACGGCAGCCATTGGGACGGCAGCGATCCTGCCGGCTATGCACGAGGCTTTGCCTTACATGCCCTGGCGGACCCTTCGCCGCCTCGTAAGCCTTGAAAAGGGAGACAGCCATGCTCCGCGTGCTTCTTATCGACGATACGCCGCGCAAGGTCGGTCGCCTGCGCACTGCCCTGATCGAAGCCGGATTCGAGGTGATCGAAGAGTCCGGCCTGACGATCGATCTGCCCGAACGGGTCGAAGCCGTTCGCCCGGATGTGGTCCTGATCGATACCGATTCGCCCGGCCGCGACGTGATGGAGCAGGTGGTGATGGTCAGCCGCGACCAACCGCGACCTATCGTGATGTTCACTGACGACAGCAACCCCGATGCCATGCGGCACGCGATCCGTGCCGGTGTCAGCGCTTACATTGTGGAGGGCATACAGGCCCAGCGTTTGAAACCGATCCTCGACGTCGCCATGGCTCGTTTCGAGAGCGATCAGGCGATCCGCGCGCAGCTGCAGGCGCGCGATCAGCAACTGGCGGAACGCAAGCGCATCGAGTTGGCCAAGGGCATGCTGATGAAAATGCGCAGCTGCAACGAGGAAGAGGCTTACACCCTCATGCGCCGCCAGGCTATGAGCCGCCAGCAAAAACTTATTCAGGTCGCTGAGCAGATCATTGCCATGAACGATCTGCTGGGGCAATAGGCGGCCCCGACTCATGCAGTGATCACTGGCATGCCGCCGGCGAATGACTTCAGCGATTGCGCAGCCTGCTTGTCTGGGCCAAACGCCAATAGAGACGAAGTCGCCGCCCTACTGATCGTTCTAAGAACACGAGTGCATCTCGTACCCGTATACATGACAGGGCACCCGGACGCACGACATTGAGCAAGTGGGTCAGGATGGCACTGGGCGGTCTTACAGACTATCAACCCCTTGAATCATGCTTCGTCCCGCCATGTGGGCGCGTAGAATCACCGTCCGCATGGCGCCGACCTTCGGCACAACGCCCCGCACCAAGCCTTCAGCAATACGAGAACACCATGGCCCGCCTGACCCTCAAGTTCCCAGAAGACCAGTTCTGCTTTTCCACGCAGTTGACCGTTCGCATCACCGACATCAATGCTGGCAATCACCTGGCAAACGATTCGATGATCTCCATGATTTCCGAAGCCCGCGCACGCTTCCTGTTCGCCTACGGCATTGCCGAGACCAGCAAGGACGGCAGCGGCATTATCGTCACCGACCTGGCGACCACGTACAAAGCCGAGGCCCATGCGCGGGACGCCTTGCTGTTCGAAGTCGGCGTGATGGATTTCAACCCGTACGGTGGCGACATCATCTTTCGAATTACCCGTCCTGCCGATGCCACCTTGATCGCCATGGCCAAGTCCGGCTTTGTTTTCTACAACTATCAAGAGACCCGGGTGGTACGCATGCCAGCCGAGTTCGAGGCGAAATTTCCAAAGGTCAACCGCATCGCCTGATGCGCCCTACTTCGAAGCACCGCGCACCACGGATGCGCGCTTGCTGACTCCCTTCAGAACCCAGATCACGTTCGAGCCCGCCCATCCAGGCGCCCTTGGCTGTTGGCACAGCTTCTGCTTAGCGCAAGTCAGGTAGCCAAAGGCGGTTACTCACAGACATGACAAAGGCGTCGCGTTGCCCCCGTTGAGACTGACGGTGGTTCGCGGCGCCTTTTTCGTTTGGCCCCAACGCGCTGGGGCGGAGGCATTACCCGACGGCCAGCTGGCACGCCGGTACAACTTGTCTAATGAGGTGTTTGATGAATACGAGTTTCTGGAAAGCCGGCCACACGCCGACACTGTTCTCCGCCTTTCTCTACTTCGACCTGAGTTTCATGGTCTGGTATGTACTCGGCCCGATGGGCGTGCAGATTGCAGCTGACCTTGGCCTGACCACGCAGCAGCGTGCCTTCATGGTAGCGACGCCCATTCTTTCCGGGGCCGTTCTGCGACTGGTCCTAGGCATGCTCGCCGATCGCACTTCGCCGAAGACTGCCGGACTGTTCGGTCAGATAGTGGTGATCGCAGCCTTGTTCGTAGCCTGGCTGAATGGAGTTCACAGCTATGAGCAAGCCCTGCTGCTCGGGCTGTTCCTCGGCATGGCAGGCGCCTCCTTCGCCGTCGCCCTGCCGCTGGCCTCGCAGTGGTATCCGCCGCAGCATCAGGGCAAGGCCATGGGCATCGCCGGTGCGGGCAACTCAGGCACTGTGTTCGCGGCGCTGTTCGCTCCGGTGTTGGCCAGTATGTTCGGCTGGAGCAACGTGTTTGGCCTGGCTTTGATTCCCCTGGTGCTCACGCTGATCATCTTTGCCACGTTCGCCAAGAACGCGCCGAACCGCCCCGCGCCGAAATCCTTCGCCGATTACATGAAGGCATTGGGCGACCGCGACAGCTGGTGGTTCATGTTTTTCTACAGCGTCACCTTTGGCGGCTTTCTCGGCCTGGCCAGTACCCTGCCCGGCTACTTTCACGACCAGTACGCCTTCGATCCGGTCAAGGCCGGCTACTACACCGCCGCTTGCGTATTTGCTGGCAGCCTGCTGCGCCCGCTCGGCGGCGCGCTGGCCGACCGGATTGGTGGAATCCGCTCGCTGCTGATCATGTACACGATTGCCGCCGCCTGCCTGTTCGTCGTCGGGTTCAACCTGCCGAGTTCGACGGCTGCGCTGGCGCTGTTCGTGGTCGCTATGCTCAGCCTCGGCGCCGGCAACGGTGCGGTATTTCAATTGGTGCCGCAGCGCTTCAACAAGGAGATCGGTGTGATGACCGGGCTGGTCGGAATGGCGGGCGGCATCGGTGGCTTTCTGCTGACCGCCGGGCTGGGCGCGGTCAAACAAGCGACCGGTGATTACCAAATGGGGCTCTGGCTGTTCGCGAGCCTGGGGGCGCTGGCGTGGTTTGGCCTTTATGGTGTGAAGCGTCGCTGGAGAACCACCTGGGGCTCTGCGGCGATGACCGCCGCGCGGGTCTAGGTTTCACTGGGCGACTGAAAGGCAGGCTTACCGGGCCTGCCTCGTCATTTCACGCCACTCCACTTCGCGCCCTTCCGAGAGATCCTTGATGCCCTTGCAGTTGTCATTCGGCGAAGCCACCGCCACCGGTCCTCGTGAAGAAAACCAGGACGCGCTGCGCATCGTCACACCGACACCCGGCCTCGCCGCGAGCAAAGGAGCATTATTCGCCATCGCAGATGGCGTCAGCCAATGTGCGGACGGCGGACTCGCAGCACGCGCGACACTGCAGGCGCTGGCGACCGATTACTACGCCACGCCAGAAACCTGGAGCGTCACGCAATCGTTGGACCGGTTGCTAGTCGCCCACAATCGCTGGCTGCAAGCCAATGGCGGCGGTCAACCCCTGCTGACCACCCTGACGGCGCTGGTACTGCGCGGTCGGCGCTTCACCCTCGCTCATGTCGGCGACTGCCGCGCCTACCGCTGGCATGACGGCGAATTCCAGCGGCTGAGCGAGGACCACGTGTGGGAGCAGCCGAACATGCAGCACGTGCTCAAGCGTGCCATGGGATTGGACCAACACCTGGTGGTGGATTATCTCGACGGAGAGCTAAGACTCGGTGAAAGCTTTGTCCTGCTCAGCGACGGCGTCTGGGCCAGCATTACCGAGGGCGATATCCAAAACATTTTGCGAGCCGAGCCGGATCTCGCGCGCGCCGCCAATGCGCTGGTCCATCTTGCACACCAGACTGGCGGCCAGGATAACGCCAGCGCGCTGCTGCTGCGGGTCGACGAATTGCCGGAAGCGGCGCTGGCCGACTCACTTGCTCAACTGCCAGACTGGCCGCTGCCTCCAAGGCTGCGACCGGACCAGCTTTTTGAAGGGTGGGCGATCAAGGCATTGTTGGCCGAGTCGCGACAATCGCTGGTGTACCGAGTAGCTGATAAGCAGGGTCAACCCTGGATATTGAAGACGCTCCCACCCAGCCGCGATAACGAACCGCACGCGGGACCCGCACTGCTCCAGGAGGAATGGTTTCTGCGTCGGGTTGCCGGTCGGCACTTCCCTGAGACGCATGCTTTGCCGCAGCGCCAGCACCTGTACTACGTGCAGCGTGAACACAGCGGCCAGACGCTCGCCCAGTACCTTGATCGCCAGGGACCAATGCCGCTGCCGGATTGGCTACAGCTGGCTCCGCGTCTGATACGCGCGCTGGGCATGCTGCACCGGCGCAACATCCTGCACCGCGATATAAAGCCGGAGAACCTGCACATGGGCGAAGACGGCGAACTGCGCGTGCTCGATTTCGGCCTGGCCTACTGTCCGGGTCTGTCCCAAGACGTACCGCATAGCCTGCCGGGCACGCCGAGCTATATCGCTCCGGAAGCATTCGCCGGCGCAGCGCCAAGTCGGGAACAGGATCTGTACGCCGCAGGCGTCACACTTTACTACGTGCTCACCGGCCACTACCCCTATGGTGAAGTCGAGGCATTTCAGCGGCCGCGTTTCGGCATACCCGTTCCAGCCAGTCGCTATCGCCCCGACCTCCCCCAGTGGCTGGATGAAATGCTCAAACGCGCCGTTGCGGCCGATCCCAAGCAGCGCTACGAAACGGCTGAAGAATGGCTCCTGACGCTCGAACAAGGTGAGCGCGTGCCAAACAACGTGGCCAAGCTGCCACTGCTGGAACGCGAGCCATTGAAGGTCTGGCGCGCCCTCGCACTGGTGTCGATGCTGCTGAATCTGGCCTTGCTGGTGTGGCTCGCCAAAGGAAGTTAGCCGATCGCCTCGTGATCAGATGGACGCGCGCCGGACGATCAAACCTTGCCGCGCCACACGCGTCAGTTGCCGCACGCACTCTTCCAGACGTTCCGCGCTTGGCGCCTGGATCACGGCCAGGTCGAAACTGTTGGTTGAGAAATGCGCCAACGATTCATCGGCACCGGTGAACTGAACGAGAAAAGCGCGCGGCTTGCCCCAGCGCGCCGGCCAGCCATCCAAGTAGCGCAACAACGAGGGTTGGTGGCTACCGCCCAGAAGAATTTTCGGGTTGCTTTGGACCAGCCCGCTGGTGATCGGGGCCAAGCGTAGAGGAGCATGTTGCAGTGCAGTCATTGGGAGAAGTCCCGCCTCAAGAATTCCGCTGGGCAGCGGTGGGAGGCGACACCGAACCAGCGCTTTAGCGGTATTTCGAAGCCTTGGCTCCAGGCGCCCCGCAAGTAGCTGACTAAATCGGCGCATGGACGAAACAATAGAAAAGCGACCCGGCCGCTGTCAACGGTCATTTTTTACCATGTCCTGGCGCCTGCCTGCACCAGTGCTGCGCAGAGCGATTCATCAGGGTGCGATAAACCTCGAAAGCCTCCTTACCTAACTGCCTCCAACCGCTGTGAACACGCTAAAAGCGCTGTTGGCATAACCTCTGCATTAGCTTCGATACTTAGGCTGGACCTTCAACGTGGAGGGTCTGGCTCCGAATACGGAAAGACAAGGACAAAGGCGTCCTCACTGGGAGATCAGTGGGACGCCTTTTTTCGTTTGGATTTTCCATATGCACAGTCACGTAGCGGTCGGCTGAACGGCCCGGTGGGGAGAACGGCATGAAGAAGCTCAAGCTTGTGGTGGTCGGAAACGGCATGGCCGGGGTGCGTACGTTAGAGGAGCTGATCAAGCTCGCCCCCGAGCTCTACGAGATCACGGTTTTTGGTGCTGAGCCGCATCCCAACTACAACCGCATCCTGCTTTCCCCAGTGCTGGCCGGCGAGCAGACCTTCGAGGAAATCGTACTCAACGATCTCACGTGGTACAGCGACAACAACATCCGTCTGATGCTGAACCGCAAGGTGGTCCAGATCGACAGGGTCAAGCGTCGCGTTATCGCCGAAGACGGTAGCGAAGCAGAGTACGACAGGCTGCTGATCGCTACGGGGTCGAATCCCTTCATGCTCCCGATTCCCGGCAACAACCTGGATGGCGTGATCGGCTACCGCGACATCGCCGACACCCAGGCGATGATGGATGCCGCCAAAACCCACAAGCACGCGGTGGTGATCGGTGGTGGACTGCTCGGACTGGAAGCCGCGAACGGCCTGAAACTGCGCGGCATGGATGTGACAGTGGTGCACATAGGGGAATGGCCGATGGAGCGCCAACTCGACAAGACGGCAGGCACCCTCTTGCAGACGGCATTGGAAAGCCGCGGGTTGAGCTTCAAGATGAAAAAGCAGACCGCAGAGCTGATTGGCAACGAAGCCGGCCGGGTCAAAGCCGTGCGCTTCGCCGATGACGAAGTCATCGATGCCGACCTGGTGGTCATGGCGGCCGGCATCCGCCCCAACAGCGAGCTGGCGGAAAAGGCCGGTATTCCTTGTAATCGCGGCATCCTGGTCAACGACACCCTGCAGACCTATGACCCGCGGGTTTACGCCGTCGGCGAGTGTGCCAACCATCGTGGCATCGCCTATGGGCTGGTTGCTCCATTGTTCGAGCAGGCCAAAGTCTGCGCCAACCACCTCGCGATGCTCGGTTTTTCCCGTTACCTCGGCTCGGTGACCTCGACCAAGCTCAAGGTCACTGGCATCGACCTGTTCTCCGCTGGCGATTTCCTCGGCGGTGAAGGCACCGAAACCATCACCCTCTCCGACCCCATTGGCGGGGTGTACAAGAAGCTGGTGATCAAGGACGATATCCTTGTCGGTGCTTGCCTGTACGGCGACACGGCCGACGGTGGCTGGTATTTCCGCCAGGTGCGCGAAGGCCACAACGTCAGCGAAATTCGCGATCAACTCATGTTTGGTGAAGGCGCCATCGGCGATACTGGCCACCAGGGCCAGAATAAGGCCATGGCCATGCCCGACACCATGGAAGTCTGCGGCTGCAACGGCGTGTGCAAAGGCACCATCGTCAAGGCGATCCAGGAACACGGGCTGTTCTCCGTCGACGATGTGAAGAAGCACACCAAGGCCGCAAGTTCGTGCGGCTCCTGCGCCGGGCTGGTCGAACAAATCCTGATGAGCACTGTCGGCGGCGCCGCGGATGTGAAGCCGAAAAGCGAAAAAGCCATCTGCGGCTGCAGCGATCTCAACCACGGCCAGGTGCGCAAGGCCATCGTCGATCAGCACCTGATCAGCATTCCAGAGGCGATGAGCTACATGAACTGGCGCACCCCCAACGGCTGCGCCACCTGCCGCCCGGCACTGAATTACTACCTGATCTCTTCCTGGCCGGGCGAAGCCAAGGATGACCCGCAGTCGCGCTTCATCAACGAACGCGCCCACGCCAATATCCAGAAGGACGGCACCTATTCAGTCGTCCCAAGAATGTTCGGCGGCGTGACCAACGCGGCCGAGTTGCGCCGCATCGCCGATGTTGCAGACAAGTACAAGGTGCCGCTGGTGAAGGTCACCGGCGGACAGCGCATCGACCTGCTCGGAATCAAGAAGGACGACCTGCCGAAGGTTTGGCAGGACCTCGACATGCCCGACGGTCACGCCTATGGCAAATCCATCCGCACGGTGAAGACCTGCGTGGGCCAGGAATTCTGCCGCTTCGGCACCCAGAACTCGACCGGGCTGGGCATCGATCTGGAGAAGGCCCTGTTCGGCATGTACTCGCCGCACAAGGTCAAGCTGGCCGTTTCCGCCTGCCCGCGCAACTGCGCCGAATCCGGCATCAAGGACGTCGGCATCATCGGTGTGGATTCCGGCTGGGAGTTGTACATCGGGGGTAATGGGGGCATCAAGACCGAGGCCGGGGAATTCTTCGCCAAGGTCAAGACGGCCGAGGAAGTCGCCGAGTACAGCTTCGCCTTTCTCCAGCTCTACCGCGAGGAAGGCTTCTACCTCGAGCGTACCGTGCATTACATGCAGCGTGTCGGCCTCGATTACATCAAGAAAGCGGTGCTTGAAGACGAAGGCCGGCGCAAGGCACTTGCCCAACGGTTGATGTTCTCGCTGAGCTTCGAAGGAGACGGCTGGAAAAAGGCCATCGCCGAACAATCGCTGAAGAAAGAATACGAAACGATCCAGCTGGCCCAGATCGAGCCTGCATGACCATTCATGTCGGAGGCGATCGACTCGTCCCCGCGCAAAAGACACTGGCTCAACCGAATTGCGAGGACACTGCCATGACATGGTTCGACATCTGTTCACTGGACGAGATCAACCCGCTTGGCGCGCGAATCGTCGCCGGCCCCAAGGGCAACATCGCAGTGTTCCGCACCGCGGATGATCAAGTGTTCGCGCTGGATGACCGGTGCCCGCACAAGGGTGGCCCGCTGTCCCAAGGCATCGTTTTCGGCAAGCAGGTTGCCTGCCCGCTGCACAACTGGCAGATCAATCTCGATAGTGGTGAAGCCGTCGCGCCCGATGTCGGCTGTGCACACCGTCATCAGGCTCGAGTCGAGAACGGCCGAGTATTGCTCTCACTCAACAGTGCAAACGGGTGCGCCTGAGTGACCGCGTTATCGACAACCACACTAAGAAACGGAGCGATTGCATGAGCCGGCCGACCCAGACAACCGCCTCAACCTGCTGTTACTGCGGCGTGGGCTGTGGTGTGCTGATCGAGCACGACGGCGAGCGCATCCTCGATGTCGCGGGCGACCCGAGCCATCCCGCCAACTTCGGCAAGTTGTGCAGCAAAGGCTCGACGCTGCACCTGACCGGCGACCTCGACGCGCGCGCGCTTTATCCCGAGCTACGATTGGGCAAAGGGCTTGCCCGTGCACGGAGCAGTTGGGACAGCGCACTCGATCATGCCGCCAACATATTTGCCGAGACCATTGCCGAGCACGGGCCGGACAGTGTCGCCTTCTATATCTCCGGCCAACTGCTGACCGAGGACTACTACGCATTCAACAAGCTCGCCCGAGCGCTGATCGGCACCAACAATATCGATTCGAACTCCCGCCTGTGCATGTCCTCTGCCGTGGTCGGCTACAAGCGCAGCCTCGGTGCCGACGCGCCGCCCTGCAGCTATGAAGACATCGAGCTGAGCGATTGCGTGCTGATCGTCGGCAGCAATATGGCGTACGCCCACCCGGTGCTGTTTCGCCGGCTGGAGGAAGCCAAGGCCAAGCGCCCGGACATGCAAATCATCGTCGTCGACCCGCGCCGCACCGATACTGGCGAGCTGGCCGACCTGCACTTGCCAATTCTGCCCGGTACGGACGTCGCGCTGTTCCACGGCATCTTGCACCTGCTGCTGTGGGAAGGCTGGATCGACCGAAACTTCATCGAGGCTCACACGGAGGGCTTCGACGAGCTGAAAAGCATGGTGCGCGATTACAGCCCGGCTGTCGTGGCCGACCTGTGCGGCATCAGCGTTCACGACCTGCAAAGCTGCGCACGGATGATCGGTAACGCCCCAAGCTTCCTGTCGCTGTGGTGCATGGGTGTCAACCAGTCCACCTCCGGCAGCGCCAAAAACAGCGCTTTGATCAACCTGCATCTGGCCACCGGCCAGATCGGCAAGCCGGGCGCCGGACCCTTCTCGCTGACCGGTCAACCCAATGCCATGGGTGGACGTGAAACCGGCAGCCTGTCGAATCTGCTGCCAGGCCACCGCGACGCCGCCAGCGCCGCACACCGCAGCGAAGTCGCCAGGTACTGGGGTGTATCGGACCTTCCCGAAACGCCAGGGCTCTCCGCCATTGAGCTGTTCGAGGCCGTGCGCAACGGCAAGATCAAGGCGCTGTGGATCGCCTGTACCAACCCCGCGCAGTCAATGCCGGACCAGCAAAAGATTCATGAAGCATTGGCGGCCTGTCCATTCGTCGTGCTCCAGGAAGCCTTCTCTACCACTGAAACCTGTCGCTACGCCGACCTCCTGTTACCCGCCGCCAGCTGGGGCGAGAAGGAAGGCACCGTGACCAACTCCGAACGCCGGATCAGCCATGTGCGGTCGGCTGTGGCAGCACCGGGTGAAGCGCGCCCCGACTGGTCGATCACCTGTGACTTTGCACACCGGCTGGAAAAGCGGATGCGCCCCGGTCAGCCGGGCCTGTTCAACTTCGATAATCCTGCCGCACTGTTCGAGGAATACAAGCTGCTCACCCGGGGCCGCGACCTCGATCTATCCGGTCTCAGCCACGCGCTGATCGACCAACTCGGCCCACAGCAATGGCCCTTTCCCGAGGGCAGCCAGAGCGGAACGCAGCGACTCTACGAAGACGGCGTGTTTCCAACAGAGCACGGACGGGCGCGCTTCCTCGCTGAGCAATACCAGGCACCAAAGGAGAAGCGCGAGGCGCGCTTCCCGCTCACGCTGAACACCGGTCGCCTGCGCGACCACTGGCATGGCATGAGCCGCACCGGCACTGCCGCGCGCCTGTTCGGCCACGTCGAAGAAGCGCTGCTCAGCATGAGCGGCGACGACATGCACCGTCGTCACCTGCTCGATGGTCAGTTGGTGAAGGTACGCAGCCATCGTGGCGAACTGCTGCTTCCAGTTCAGAAGGACGACAGCCTGCGGCCGGGTCAGGCCTTCATGCCGATGCACTGGGGCGATCGGTTTCTCAAGGGGCTGGGCATAAACAGGCTCACGCTGCCAGCGTTCGATCCGATCTCCAAGCAACCCGAGCTCAAGCACGCCGGCATCGAGGTGGAGAAAGTCGAGTTGCCGTGGCAATTCTTTGCGCTCGTTGAAGGTTCGGTGCAGAAGCGTTTCGAAGCCCTGCGGCCATTCTTCGAGGGGTTCGCCTACGCCAGCTTCAGCCTGACAGGCCGAGACCGGCCAGCACTGGTCATCCGTGCGGCGTGCCACGAGGCACCGAGCCAAGCGCAACTGGCGCAGCTTGAGCAGTTGCTGGGGCTGGACGACGGTCCGGTGCTGATTTACGAAGACCCACGCCGAGCCATTGGCAAACGGGTACGCATCGAAGATGACCGCATCGTTGCTCTCAGCCTGTCAGGGGAAACCGCAGCGCGCAGCTGGCTCAAGCAGCTGTGGCATGACGGCAAGGCCGACCAGGCGTTGCGCCGCTGGTTGCTTGCACCCTTGAGTACACCACCAGGCGGCGAAGTGCGCTCAGGCAAGACCTTGTGCAACTGCATGAATGTCAGCGAGGACGCCGTTTGCGCTGGCATCGAACGGGGCCTGGATCTGAACGGTTTGAAGCAAGAGTTGGGCTGCGGCACCCGCTGTGGTTCCTGTGTACCGGAAATCAAGCGGCTGCTGGTTAAGCAACCCGCGGTAGCTTGAGGTAACACTTCAAAAGCGAAGCGATGCACAACGCATCGCATGTCCATCACAGCAGCACGAGAGGTAAGACATGAGCGCAAAAGTCTGGCTGGTGGGTGCGGGTCCCGGTGATCCAGAGCTGCTGACACTCAAGGCCGTACGTGCCCTGGGCGAGGCGCAGGTGGTGCTGATCGATGATCTGGTCAACCCTGCCGTGCTCGAACACTGCCCCAACGCACGGGTAATCCCGGTAGGCAAGCGCGGCGGCTGTCGCTCCACGCCACAGGCGTTCATCCATCGGCTGATGCTACGCTATGCGCGCCAGGGTAAGTGTGTAGTACGTCTGAAAGGCGGCGACCCGTTCATCTTTGGCCGCGGTGGCGAAGAAGCCGAGTGGCTGGCCGAGCGTGGAATCGAGGTCCAACTGGTCAATGGGATCACCGCTGGCCTAGCCGGTGCGACCGGCTGTGGCATTTCCCTGACTCAACGAGGCGTGGCACGTGGCGTCACGCTGGTTACGGCCCATACGCTCGACGGCAGCAGTCCCGAGTGGCACGCGCTGGCCAAAACCGGTACCACACTGGTCGTCTATATGGGCGTGAGCAGTCTGGAGCAGGTGCAGACAGGCCTGATCGAAGGCGGTCTGCCAGCCAGCACCCCGGTGGCCATGATTGAAAACGCCTCGCTACCGCAGCAACGTGAATGCCGCTCCAACGTCGGCGCCATGTGTGCAGACGCCCTCGGCTTCAAGCTCAAGAGCCCGGCGATTCTGGTGATTGGTGAAGTCGCGGCGCAAGCGGTCACCTACGCGCTGAGCCAAACGGCCTAACCTGCCATGAGATGCCAGTCATGCCGTAAGCCGAACTTGCAAGTCGCTGACTGGCGCGAAGCGCAAGGCCAGCTTTATCCAGACCAATAAAAACCGCGGCACAGTGGCCGCGGTTTGAGTACCTACCCGAACATTACGCCTTCTGCCGCAGCTTCTCCGGTTTGATCAGGAAGCGTGCCAGTGCTGGCAGCAGCCAGATCGCACCGACCATGTTCCAAAGGAACATGAACGTCAGCATCAAGCCCATGTCCGCCTGGAACTTGATCGCAGAGAACACCCAGGTGAATACACCGATTGCCAGACAGATACCGGTGAAGATTACCGCCTTACCGGTGGACTTCAGGGTCTGGTAGTACGCTTCCTGGAGCGTCATACCCTGCCGCAGATACGACTCCAGACGGCTGTAGATATAGATGCCGTAGTCAACACCGATGCCCACACCCAGCGCGATTACCGGCAGCGTCGCCACCTTTACGCCGATTCCCATGAAGGCCATCAGCGCATTGCCCAGTATCGAGGTCAGCACCAGCGGCAGGATCACGCACAGGGTGGCCGCGACGGAGCGGAAGGTCAGCAGGCACATGAAGCTCACAGCTGCGTATACCGCGATCAACATGGTGGTTTCGGAAGCCGCGATCACCTCGTTGGTCGCCGCTTCGATCCCCGCGTTACCGGCAGCAAGAACGAACTCGAGGCCTTCGCGATTGTTTTCCTCAGCAAACTCGCGTGCCGCGGAGACTACGTGCTCCAGCGTTTCCGCCTTGTGGTCGTTGAGGAACACCAGTACCGGGGCCAGCGAGCAATTGCTGTTGTACATGCCTTCGGCGCGAGCGATGGAGCTGTTCAGCACGAACTGGTTACGCGACAGGGTTTCCCATTTCAGGCTGCCCTCGTTCATGCCCTTGATGCTCTGCCGTGCGACAGTGACCATCGATACCGCCGACTGCACGCCCTCGGTGTTCTCCATCTTCCACATCAGCTCGTCCATAGCCGCGAGCGTGTCGTAATGGGCACAACCTTCTGGCGCCGTCTTGACCATGACCACCAGCACGTCGGAGCTGGTCGAGTAGTTTCTGATGACAAAGTCGTTGTCGAGGTTGTAGCGCGAATCCGGGTGCAATTCGGGCGCGCCCTGATCAAGGTCGCCGATCTGGAGGTTCTGGCCGTACCACAGCCCGCCGCCGACCGCGAGCAAGGCGATGACCAAGGAAATGGGCGCGACCTTGGGACTGGCAAAGCCGGAAAGCGTACGCCAGAAGGGATGATCGCGCGACGCTTCGTCACGAGCCTGTTTCACCGCCCGCTGACTGATACCCAGATAGGAAATGGCTACCGGCAGCAAAATCAAGTTGGTCAGGATGATGACCGCCACACCCAGCGAAGCACCGATAGCCAGTTCGCGGATCACACCGATGTCGATCAGCAGCAGGGTCACAAAACCGACGGCATCGGACGCCAGCGCCACCATGCCCGGGATGAAAAGCTGCCGGAATGCCATCCGCGCCGCTGCCAGCGGGTCATTAGTCTCACCCGACGCCATGGCGATGCCGTTGATCTTCTGCACCCCGTGGGAGATACCGATGGCGAAGACCAGGAACGGCACCAGCATCGAGTACGGATCGAGCCCAAAGCCCAGCGTGTGCAGCAGGCCGAGCTGCCAGACAACGGCGATCAGCGTGGTCACCACGACAGCGATGGTGCTCTTGAAGCAGCGGGTAAACCACAGCAGCAGGGCCAGGGTGATGCCGATGGCTACAAAGAAGAACAACGCGACGCCAACCAGGCCGTCAATCAGGTCACCCACTTTCTTGGCGAAACCAATAATGTGGATTTCCACATTCGGGTTTTGCGCCTCGTACTTGTCGCGAATCTTTTCTTCCAGCTCGTGGGAGAACTTCTGATAGTCGAGCACGATCTGCTTGCTGCGATCATCCGGGTCCGAATAGGACTCCATCAGCGGCACGTCGATGATGCTGGATTTGAAGTCGTTGGCAACCAGACGACCGATCTGCCCGGACTTGAGGATATTGCTACGCAAGTCGTCGAGGCTTTCCGGCGAGCCGTCATAGGTTTGCGGGATGACCTCTCCGCCGGCGAAGCCCTGCTCGGTCACCTCGGTCCAGCGTACGCTGGGGCTCCAGAGCGACTTCATGTTTGAGCGGTCAACGCCCTGTATATAAAACACCTCGTCATGAATCTGACGCAGCGTTTCCATGTATTCCTTGGAAAAGATGTCGCCATCCTTAGCCGCCACAGAGATGCGTACCGTGTTGCCCAGGTTGGCCAGGTCATCCCTGTGCTGGAGCATGTTCTGAATGTACGGGTGTCCCAGCGGGATCATCTTTTCGAAGCTGGTCGACGGCCGAACCTGGGCCGCCTGATAAAACAGAAGGACACTGATCAACAGGCAGAGAAGGATCACCGCCGGTCGATTATTGAAAATCAGGCGCTCCAGAAAGGACGCCGGCTTCTGCTGATGCTTGGTCATGTTGGCTCCGGCTTATTGTTGTTTTACGGGCAGGTTTGCGCCGGTGGGCGCCACGACCCTCACGCCGCTTTGCCCGACGAGGACGAGGTTGCCGTCCGCGTTAGCAACCACACCTGACAATGAGCGCCGATCCGGCCGGCTGAACAGCGAGAAGGTCTGTCCCTTGTCGTCGCTGCTGAGCACCGTGCCGCCATGCCCCACGACCACAACACGGCCGTCCGAAAGCAGATTGCCATCGGCCAAACCGGTTTCCAGGGGGTCATTCTCGTCGCGCAGTTCAATGGCCTGCCAGGTATCCCCGAAGTCCGTGGAGCGGAACAGGTTACCGCGCAGACCAAAGGCCACGACGACGCCGGGCTCTCCCCCGCCTACAACGCCAAAAAAGGACCCTTGGTAAGGCGAGTCGACACGTTCCCAGGTCTCACCCATGTCGGCGGAGCGGAACATGCCCCCCATCTCACCCACGATGAACACGCCGGAACCGGCGATCTCAGCGATGGCGTTGAGGTGCGTGCCGTCCTCGTTGTCGAGACGACCAGCCACGTCTTCCCAGTTCTGCCCGCCATCGGTGGTTTCCAGTAGAACACCGTAGGCGCCGGTGGCTAAGCCGTGCTGTGCATTCTCGAACCAGACGTCGAGGAGCGGCACCTCACCTTCGCGGTCTTCGTACTGCCGGGTCCAGGTTTGACCACCGTCGCTGGTGGCCAGAATCAAGGCATCGTGACCAACCGCCCAGCCGTGCTTGTCATCAGCAAAGGTCACCGCTGTAAGCAGCTGGCGAGTTGGCACCTTCGCCTGCGTCCAGCTGGTCCCTGCGTCATCGGAGTAGAGAATGTGGCCTCGGTCTCCAACAGCGACCAGACGATTGCCGGCATGAGCGATATCAAGCAGCAACGTGGAGGCCGCTTTCTGCGATTCGATCGCATAGCGGACGCCTGGCTCGGTGGAGCTTTGGGCCTGAGCCGGAGTGACCGTAAAAAGAAGGACGGATAGAACACTGCAGAGCGAGAGCGTTCTTGCCAGCGGCGATCGACTGCTAGAGATTGGCGTGCGGGAAGTTTCTACCACGCGGCCAAACGGTGTGCGCCACATGACGGGCTCACTCATACATACCCCCTTTATTTTTATTAGGTAGGGCCTGCGTATGGAGACAGGCGAATCCATGCTATAGGGCTTTCGAAAGCGACGGCAATTGCCTGGACGTTATGTTTTGTTAAACCGGGCTGATTGATATTGCATGATAGGTACGCCTTATGGCACGGGGCCTCTGGGCGCCCGACGCCCTGCATCTGGGACGGACTGTCACACCTCGAAAACGAACATCCCGCGCATTGCGCGGGATGTTATCGGTGACCCAGCGAGCGATCTTCCGACCGTCAAGCGAGGCTTTTGCTCACCACCTCGTAGACATCACTGGACAGCTCACCGGACGCCATAATCCGCTCAAGCTCGGCCTTCATCAGACCCTGGCGGCTGAGGTCGTATTTGCGCCAGCGAGTGAGGGGCGCCAACAGCCGCGACGCAATCTGCGGGTTGAGCGTATTCAACACAATGACTTGGTCGGCCAGGAAGCGGTAGCCAGCACCATCGGCACGGTGGAAGTTGACCAGGTTCTGGTTGGCAAATGCTCCGATCAGCGCACGGACCTTGTTCGGATTCTTCAACGTGAACGCCGGATGCTGCATGAGATGCTGGACGCGTTCCAGACCACCCGGCTGCGTATTCCCGGCCTGGACACTGAACCACTGATCCATCACCAGCGGGTTGTCCTTGAAGTGCTCTGCAAACGAAGCCAGCGCCTTGTCGCGCTCAGCCTCAAAGCCTGAATTGACCAGCACCGCGAGCGCCGTCAGGCGCTCTGTCATGTTGTCCGCCTCCTCGAACTGGTCAACGCACGAAGCGACCACTTCAGGCTTGCCGCTGAGCATGAGGTAGGACAGCGCGATGTTCTGCAGTGCACGACGGGCAAAGTGCGCCGCTTCGGCGACATAAGGTGTCTGTCGAGATACTTCGCGGTTCGCCTGGTAGCGCTGCCAGAGCAGATCGGAGAGTGCCGTGGCGATACTTCGACGTGCGAAGTCACGCGCGGCGTGAATAGCGTCCACGTCCGCTACTTCGCTGATCTCGGTCAGGTAGGCCTCGCTCGGCAGCGACAGCATTTCCGCGACCATTGCCTGGTCAAGGCTCTCGTCTTCCAACTGGCTGCGCAGCGCCTCCACCAAGCGCTGATCGAGCTGCAGCGCTTCGCCGCGCTGGTGCTGGCCGATCATGTCCTGCAGGACCTGCACCGACAGCTGTTGGCCCGCTTCCCAACGGTTGAAACCATCGGAATCATGCTGCATCAGGAACATCAGCTGATCGCGGCTGTAGGGGAAGTCCAGTTTCACCGGCGCGGAGAAACCGCGCAGCAGCGACGGCAGCGGCTGCTCCGGCACATCGACAAAGGTGAAGGTCTGCTCGGGCTCGTCGACTGCCAGCACACGGGTAGTACCGACCGCTGCATCCTCGCCCTGCAGGCGCAGCGCGATTTCGGTGCCCTGCCCATCCAGCAGGCCCAGCGAGACGGGGATGACAAATGCGTGCTTCTCGCCCTGCCCAGGCGTGGGCGGGCAACTCTGGCGGAATGTCAGGCTATAGGTTTTGGCAGTGGCGTCGTACCGCTCGCTGACGGCGAGTCGTGGGGTGCCGGCCTGGCTGTACCAGCGCTTGAACTGAGTCAGATCGGCACCGTTGGCATCTTCCATCGCTTTGACGAAATCATCGACGGTTACAGCTTGGCCGTCGTGCCTTTCGAAGTACAGGTCACTGCCCTTACGGAAGCCCTCCTCGCCCAACAGCGTCTGGATCATGCGCACCACTTCGGCGCCCTTCTCGTAGACGGTCAACGTGTAGAAGTTGGAAATTTCGATGAAGGATTCCGGACGCACCGAATGGGCCATCGGACCGGCGTCTTCCGCGAATTGGTGAGTGCGCAGATAGGACACATCCTCGACGCGCTTGACGGTCGGCGAGTTCATGTCGGCAGAGAACTGCGAATCGCGGAAAACCGTGAAGCCCTCTTTCAGGGACAGTTGAAACCAGTCTCGACAGGTCACGCGGTTGCCCGACCAATTGTGAAAATACTCGTGGGCGACGATGGCCTCGACCCGCTGGTGCGCAGCGTCCGTAGCGGTTTCGGCACGCGCGAGCACGGCGCTGGAGTTGAAGATGTTGAGGCCCTTGTTTTCCATGGCGCCCATGTTGAAGTCATTCACAGCGACGATCATGAAGATGTCCAGATCGTATTCCCGACCATAGGCCTCCTCGTCCCATTTCATCGACTTCTTGAGACTGTCCATGGCGTGTTGGCACTTGTCGATATTCTCTGGCTCGACATAGATGCGCAGCGCCACGTCGCGACCGCTCATGGTGGTGAAGCTGTCCTCGACACACCAGAGGTCGCCGGCCACCAGGGCGAAGAGATAGGCGGGCTTTTTGAACGGGTCTTCCCAGGTCGCCCAGTGACGGCCATCCTCTTCTTCGCCAGTGGCGATGGGGTTGCCGTTGGACAGTAGGATTGGATAGGACTGCTTCTCGGCGCTGACCGTCGTGGTGAACTTGCTCATCACGTCCGGGCGGTCGAGGTAATAGGTGATCTTGCGGAACCCCTCGGCCTCGCACTGGGTGCAGAACATGCTGCCGGACTTGTAGAGACCTTCCAGCGCCGTGTTGCTTTCGGGATGAATCACCACCGTGCTGTCGAGGGTGAAGCTCGCCGCATCGGGCTGCAGCGTCAGGCTTTCCTCAGCAACTTCGTAGTCGCCCAGGCCAAGTTGACGGTCGTTGATCGACAGGGAGATCAGTTCAAGATCTTGTCCATCCAGCCGCAGTGACGGCAAACCGGCACCGGCCTCCGGGTTGCGCCGCATGACCAGCTGCGCATGGACCAGGGTGCGATCTTCGTACAACTCGAAGGTCAGGTGAGTTTCATCGATCAGGTAATCCGGAACCTGATAGTCCTTGAGATGAATGACTTTCGGCTGTTCGGTTCGCATTGGCTGAGCCTCCTGGAGGCAGCCCCAAGCGCGAGCTTGAGGCTGCGAATTGTCGGTGACGATCCTGACGTCGCCCTCGGTCGCGGGCACGTCAGTAACCGCCTGGCTTATGCCGCAGCGCTGGCTGCGACATGATAAGCCGTGAACTTGCGGATATTTATCACGCCCGTATCGAGAATCAGATATTGACCTTTGATACCACGCAGGGTGCCTTCCACAACGGGGGTCTTTTCCAAGTCCAGGCTGACGACCTTGGTGGGATATGCCTCCACGGGATAGCGAATCTCCAACACCTCGGCATCCGCCACTGGCTGGATCGCCTGCAAGCCATAGCGCTGTTGAAGCTCGCGTAGCCCGTCGGCACATGCATCAAAAACCTGCTCGCGCATTGCGATCAGATCAATGGGCTCGGCGTCGCCCTTGAGCAGCGCGCGCCAGTTGGTGCGATCCGCGACCTGGCTGCGCAGCAGGTCTTCGACCATGCCGGACTGCTGGCGAGTGGCGACGCGCATGATCGGCAGCGCCTGGCTGGCGCCTTGGTCGAGCCAGCGCGTCGGCAACTGCGAGGCACGCGTGATGCCAACTTTAATGCCCGACGAGTTTGCCAAATACACCACGTGATCGGTCATGCAAAAGTCCATGCCCCATTGCGGATCGCGGCAGGTGCCGAAGTCGTGGTGGCATTTCTCTGGGCTCATGATGCAGACGTCGCACTGCGGCAGCTTCTTGAAACAGGGGTAGCAATAGCCCTGGCTGAAGCTCTTGTTGGTCTTGCGCCCGCAGTGGGTACAGTGGATGGCGCCAAGGTATTCCAACCTCAAGCTTTTGCCGATCAGAGGATTCACTGGCACCAGCTCGTCATTCAGACGGAATGAGTACTGCGCCGGCGCGCCCAGCTGAATCGACATTTTGCTGAGGGCGCCGCGTCCGAGCTCAAGCATCAGTGGCGCGTTCCCGAAGCGGGGGCAAACAGGCTGGTATCGATGGGTGCCTTGTTCTTGCTCTTGGAGGCGCATTCCTGACCACCCATGTAGCCGGTGCGCTCCTCTTCGGGGAGGTTTTTGATTTCCCAGGCAATCATCGCGCTGAGGCAGGTTTCCTTCTGCTCGGGTGTCAGCTTACGGCCGTCGCTCCACTTGCCCAGCTCGACGGCAGTTTTCAGGTTTTCGTAGATTTCGGGGGTGATGTTTTCGATGGCTTCGATAAAGGACGACATGGCCGGCTCCCAAAGGATCAAGCGGGCATTCTACCGAGCGGCGCCGCTTAAGGGAAAACGAACAGTCTTAAAGCTGCCGGTGGCCGCGACTCAGGCGACGCGACATCAGCCCGCCGATGACCCCGGTCACGCAGCCGGCTACCAGGCCACCGACATGCGCCGCGTTGGCAATTGCCAGGGCACCAAAGCTCACCACTTCGATCACGCCAGTCAAACAGACCACCAGCCATACCAGCATCAGCACCACCACGCCTGGCGGCAAGCGATAAGCCGCATCCGGCGACACCTTCTGGAACAACCAACAATGGCCCAGCAACCCGTAGAGCACGCCGGAAAGCCCGCCGAAAATTCCCGGCCCGCCAAAGCTGTATTGTGCGACGTTGGAAACGACGCCAAACAGCAGCGTCAGGCCGACCAGCATGAATGCGCCCTGGCGGGATTCGATTCGCCGACCGAGCTCCCAGTACCACATGGAGTTCATCGCCAGATGAAGAAAGCCGAAGTGTACGAAGATCGGCGTTACCAGTCGCCACCACTGTCCTTCGGCAAGGGTCTGCTCCAGCGTGGCGAAATAGCCGTATTCACCCTCGATGCGGAAGTCGGTAAAGCTCAACCAGCGAACAGTCTCGAGGTTCTCGCCGAGCATGGAGATTGCCGCTGCGATCAGCGTCAGCAGCAAGACTGTCGCTGTCAGCGGGCTGCGGCGCAGGCTGGCGACGAATCCTCCGTTGCGACGTCGGGGTTGTTCAGCCACCACAGCGTCATCCCCGTGAGGGTAGCGCTGATAAAGCTCGCGAACTTGCTCAGCGGTTTCTGCCGGCACTCTGAGCACCTGTTGACCGGCTTCTTCCGACACGCGACAAGGCACCTGCAAGCGTCTCAACAGCGCAATGAAACCACTCAAGTCTTCGGACAAAGGCAGTCGTAAAGCCTCTACTGCACTCATTTATCGCTCCACGTCCACCCAGACGAACTTCGCCGGGTCCAGGCTGGTTTCCTCATCGAGCCGATAGGCGACGAGCTTGCCATATTTGACCGCACTGTAATCGAGGCACGCGAGGTTCGGCCGTATTGGCGCTGGCGTACCACGACGCCAGTAATGCCCGACGAACAGTAACGGGTCATTCGGGCCGTAGAGAAACAGTTTATTTTTCTGACTCTCGCTGAGGGGCACCCGCGCCGCCTTCTCTGGCAGGCCGTCAGGCTGAAACACGACATCACCGTACGTTTGCGGATTCTCTTCCCAGAACTTGGTCCGGAAAAAGCTGCGGGTGAATCCTTCGGCGCTGGTAAGGGTAAGCCCTTCGGGTAGCGGCATATCCGTACCGCGCAGGAGCCTGTCGAGCGCCTTGGCTGCAAAGCCCTGACTGAACGCCGCATCGCGCAGGAACTCTTGATCGACACGCCCATGACTCAACCGCTCTCGCAGTTGGGCGATCACCGTATTGTCCCAGCAGGCGTGAACAACGCGGAAACGTTCGCCGTCAAGATAAAGCGGCAATGTCATGAACCACTCCCGGAACGCTGTCCACTCCTCCGGGTATTGATCGAACTGCTGGAACGTCTGCTGCAACAGCATGGCGTAGCGCGGCGTATGGTCGCGAACGAATGTTTTGCCGCTCTCGGATGGCGCCGGGGTGTACCAACCCAGCGCATTGAATTCATGATTGCCCATGATGCAGTGGGCCTGGCCTGCTTCGACCATGGCATGCACCAGATGCAGCGCCTCACGGATATGCGGGCCGCGGTCGATGATGTCGCCAAGAAAGATCACCTGCCGTCGCGGATGCCGCCATACATCACCGTGCCGGCTATAGCCCAGCTGCTCGAGCAGACGCATCAGCGTATGCGCACAGCCGTGCACATCGCCGATAAGGTCGTAGCTGCGCTCCGGGTCGACGAGCACTATTCCCCTCCACCGAGGCGACTACCCCAGCCAAGTTTGGTGCGGCAGACCTCGTAGTAGTTGTGATCAAGCGGATGGATCAAATGCAGCTTCTGCGGCTTCTTGCGGACCGTGACCGTGTCGCCGGGCGCGCAGGTGAAGTGGTTCTGCCCGTCACACGAAACCTGCGGATAGATCTGCATATTCGGTGAGACCACGATTTTCAGCTCGCTGTTGCCATCCACCACAATCGGTCGGCTGGACAGCGTATGCGGATACATGGGCACGACAACGATGGCATCCAGCCGTGGGTGCATGATCGGCCCCCCAGCGGACAAGGAGTATGCCGTTGAGCCGGTAGGGGTGGCGATGATGAGGCCGTCGGCTTTTTGGCTGCAAACGAACTGGCCGTCTATATACAGCTCAAATTCGATCATCCGCG
The DNA here is from genome assembly GCF_051028275.1 of Stutzerimonas stutzeri. Classification (GTDB taxonomy): domain Bacteria; phylum Pseudomonadota; class Gammaproteobacteria; order Pseudomonadales; family Pseudomonadaceae; genus Stutzerimonas; species Stutzerimonas stutzeri_AS. The sequence continues at coordinate 1,699,200 of NZ_CP069269.1, read as the reverse complement.
TCGATTTTCCAGGATGCAGGACAACATCGTTAAGCGCGTCGCCCTCCCCTATGGACTCCTCGAAGCGACGCACTTGGGCCTCGAGCAGAAAGCGGTTTTCCAGCGTGTATTGCCCGCTGAGCACTTCGGAAACCTTCTCTTCCAGCTCATCGGGCCGAATGTCGGTAAGAAACCCGAGGCTGCCACGGTTAATGCCCAATACCGGGACGCGATGCTTGGCCAACGCCCGGGCTGCGCCCAGCAAACTGCCGTCACCCCCCACCACGATCACCAGATCGCAGGAGTCGCCCAAACGCTGCCGCGAAGACGTCTGCATCCCATGACCTGGGAGCACCTCGGCGATGTTTTCTTCGAGAATCACGTGAAGATGACGCTCCACGAGGAATTTCTTCAACCGGCGAATGGTATCCAGCACCTGGGAACTACCCAGGCGACCGATGATGCCAATGTTGCGGAACTGGTCCATTGAAACTCCCTGTTGGCGTGACGGATGACAGGCGGGTGCTGGGTCGGAAAACGCTGGGCCCGGCCGAAGCGTAACAGGCACTAGATTGGTGTCGCGCGGGCGCGGTCGAGTTCAGTGCGGCTGCCGAATTATGGGCGAAAGCTGGAAGTGGCAGCAAACCATCGTCGGCTATGCTGGTTGCATGACACTTCCCAACCTGACTGCCCTGCTCGGAGAACTCTCGCACCCTCAGGTACGAGACCTGACCTGGACGCTGCTTTCTCCGCCGCTTCTGAACAACCCGCCGGCCCCGCAGCGACACCCGCTGTCGGCCAGCCGCTGGACCGAACGACCCGATGAGTTGGCCGACTGGCTTTGCCTGCTCGACAAGCAGCCCTCGATTCTTGAGACGTGGCTCGCGCAGCGCAGCATCAGGCGCCTCGGCCTCTATTACGAGCGACTCTGGCAATTCGCGTTGTGCCAGGCACCTGATGTCGACCTGTTGGTAGCAAACCTGGCCATCCACCAGGACGGGCAGACGCTCGGCGAACTGGACCTGCTGGTTCGCGATCAGGAGGGCGTTCATCACCTGGAGCTGGCAGTGAAGTTCTACCTCGGGCTTGGCGACCAGACGGCGACGCATGAGCGTTGGTTCGGCCCCGGCAGTCACGATCGGCTCGATATCAAGCTAGAACGGCTGCGCGAGCATCAACTCAAGCTACCCAGCACGCCTGCCGCCAAGAGCTTATTGAGTGAGCTGACCTGCCGCGAAATCCAGAGCGCACTCTGGCTCGGCGGTTACCTGTTCCAGCCGGTACAGGGTTGTGTCCCACCGGCTGGCGCCAACCCACATCATCTTGGCGGGCGCTGGGTGCGCCATCAGGACTGGCAGGGCTTTGTCGCCGGCGACGCTAAGGCCTGCTGGCAGCCTCTGCCTCGCCACGCCTGGCTCGCACCAGCCGACATGAAGGCAGACGCGGTCTGGTCACGACCGGATTTTGACCAGTGGGTTGATGACATCGAAGGCCAGCGCCAGGCAAAGCTCCTGGTCCGTCTTGAGGCAGAACCGAACGGGAACTGGCTTGAGCAAGAACGTCTGTTTCTAGTGCCTAACTGCTGGCCAGCCATGTGACCAGCGCCTGGCTTCGTGAAAATGTCACGTGTATCCGGCACACTCAACGACGGAAGTCCTGAAGTCTTTAATACCGTTAGAGTTTCCTGTTAATGGGTGCGAACGAAACCGGATCACCTCCGCTGGAACAGTCCAAACCCTGGGCTATCTTCCTGGTGTTTTTACGCCTGGGCCTGACCTCATTCGGCGGGCCAGTCGCCCATCTTGGTTATTTCCGAGAAGAGTTCGTCCATCGCAGGCGCTGGCTCGACGAGCAGGGTTATGCAGATCTGGTCGCGCTCTGCCAGTTTCTTCCTGGCCCAGCCAGCAGCCAGGTCGGCATTGCCATCGGCTTGCTGCGTGGTGGTTATCGTGGCTCGCTGGCTGCCTGGAGCGGCTTCACTCTCCCCTCGGCTATTGCACTGGCCCTGTTCGCGCTGGGTATCAGCCGCTGGGGCGATGCCGTCCCAGACGGGCTCCTTCATGGCCTGAAGATCGTCGCGGTCGCCGTTGTGGCACAGGCGGTATGGGGAATGGCGCGCAACCTTTGCACGGATGGGCTACGGATCACCTTGGCAGTGCTGGCAGCCTGCGTGGTTCTGCTGGCCTCTGGGCCTTGGGCGCAACTTCTCGTGATTGTCCTGGCCGGCGTCGCTGGCCTGCTGATGTTCCAGTCTAACAAGGCTGCGGATCTGGTGCCCTTTCGACCGAGGGCGAAACGCCTGACAGGTGTTCTCGCCCTGCTCATCTTCTTCATCCTCTTGTTCGCATTACCGGCACTGGCGGCTGCCTCCTCAAGCCTGACGCTAGCCATGATTGATAGCTTCTACCGCGCCGGCGCGCTGGTATTCGGCGGCGGGCATGTCGTACTACCACTTCTGCAGGCAGAGGTCGTCCCGAGCGGATGGGTCAGCAACGATACCTTTCTTGCCGGCTATGGCGCAGCGCAGGCCGTTCCTGGCCCATTGTTCACGTTCTCTTCCTTTCTCGGTGCGTCAATCGAGGGTGGCAATGGCGGGCTGATCAACGCCGCGGTGTGCCTGCTGGCTGTATTCGTTCCGTCATTTCTATTGGTGTTCGGCGCCCTGCCGTTCTGGGATCGTCTGCGTGCCAACGGGCATATGCAGGCGGCACTGGGGGGCGTCAATGCCGCCGTCGTCGGGTTATTGCTAGCGGCGCTGTACAATCCGGTATGGACCAGCGCCATTTTCAGCGCAGTCGATTTCGCCCTGGCACTGATTGCACTCGTCGCACTCATGGTCTGGAAGTTGCCGCCATGGCTCGTTGTACTGGCTGGAGGCGCAGCCGGCTGGCTGCTCGCAGTCGTTACCTAGCGAGTCGGTTCAAGCACTGCGCTCGGTACGGCCTCCAGAGCGCGCGAGATAACCGCGACCCTGTTCGCACAGAAATGATGAGTAGGCTTCGACTGAAAGCCCATCTAGACCATCACGAAGCGCATAGGCATTGAAACCCAGTTGGGTCAGCAGAAAGACAGCACTGGCGCTGCGCTTGCCGCTGTCGCAGTAACACAGATACAACCGCCCCTGCTTCAGCAACCGCGTTTTCAGCCGCAACAAGTGCAACGGCATATTCAACGCTTGTTCAGCGTGCCCTTGCTCGTATTCTTCCAAGAGACGCACATCAAGCCACTGAGCTCCATTGGCAACCAGCACGCTTGCCTCTTCAAGACCCAGCTCGTCCACCACCGGCGCCTTCAGTAGCGCAAGGAAATCCTCACGCGCCAGCTTCAATACGCAGCCGTCTTCGATCAGCGTCACGGTGGCATTGCGCGGACTGTCGGTAATCAGCGCCTCCTCGCCGAAACAGGCCCCAACGTCCAGCTCTGCCACCACCTGCCCGTCGCGACCATGGCCAGTCACGACTTCAGCCCGCCCACTTTTGAGAAAATAACAGCACTCGCCCGCCTCACCTTCACGCAAGAGCACATAGCCCGCCGGCAGATCGATGGGAGAAAGCCTGCCAAGCATGTCTCGCACATTCACAGGCGGCACCTTGGCGAACAGCGGATTTTCGAGAAGAGCTTCAAGCCAATCAGTGAGCTCTCCAGCCGTAGCCAGTTCAAGCAACAGATCGGCTTTTGCGTGATGACAAGACACCAGCTGGTCCAGCTGTGCACTATCGATACAGAGCACAGTTGCCGCTTCCACGGCGCGTGCGCTATAGAGACGAGTGCTTGCAGCCAATGGGTGACAGCTCTCAGGCGATCCTGCAACCACGAACGATTCGCCCTCTGGGCCGCAGACAGCCAATGTGCCGCTGAGCAGAAAATAGCTCAGGCCCGAGGGCTGGGCCTTGTCAAACAGGGACTCGCCGGCGGCCAGCGCTCGGTGCTCGAGTCGTTGACGAAGCAGCTGCAACTGACGCGGAGACAGGGTATTGAGCGGGACCAGGCGGTGGAATAGGTCAGGAAGCAGCGGCTTGTTCATCCATGAGTTCCAGAGGACGGGATTATCAGCACAGCAGATCGGCCAGCTGCGCCTCGGCAGCTCTACGACCTTGTAATCCACCGGTGTGGACGAAGATAAGCCGGGTGCCTGGCGCAAAATACCCGGCCTGCGCTTGAAGGCGCAATGCCATTATCGCTTTTGCTGTGTATACGGGCTCCAGTGGTAGCCCCGACTTAGCCTCCGTTTCCACGAGAAAGCGGGCAAGTGATGGGTCAAAACGACCAAAGCCACCACGACTGGCATCGAAAAGCTTATAGCCCGCATCCGCGGCCCCGGCATCGAGAAGGAGTCGGCCTATACCCTCCGCCACGCGGTGCGAAAGAGGGCCCGCAAGCGCGCCATGGACTACCTTTCCACGTTGCTGCGCCTCACCGATAACCAAGCCAGCCAGCGTGGTACCAGTGCCGGCCGCAAGCCACCAACCGTCGTAGTCGCACCATCCAACATCGGCGAGCCTAGACTGAACGTGCGCCACAAGCGGGACACAACCTAGAGCGCCGTCAAGCCCGCCTCCGCCCTCGGGCACGCCGTAATAGCCTGGATAACGATCGAGCCACGCATCGAAAAAATCAGCTCTGTGCCTCTCACGATAGCCGCCATAGCCAAGCCAGTGCAGCTGCATACCGAAGCGCTGAAGATCTTCAACCGTCGCAGTCTGCTGCGGATGGCCGCGAAGCAAACCGACACTGGCCAGGCCATAACGCTGGGCAGCTGCCGCGAGGGCATGGAGATGGTTCGAATGTGGACCGCCGAGGCTAACAAGTCCCGGCGCGCCGCGCGAAAGAGCAGCGGCCAAGTGATTGGTGAGTTTGAACCACTTGTTGCCGGACAACTCAGAATCCACAAGATCGAGACGCAGCACGGCGACGCTTAGGCCAGCGTCACTCAACCAGGGCAAAACGAGCGGTTGAAGGGGCGCATGAATCAGGCTCGGCGCGATGAAAGAGATGGGCGTGATCCTTTCAACTACCGGTACGCATGCGACCTTGAGACCGGTGTCTGGCGCAGCAGTTGGATTCGCCGGTTACGAAACGAGCGGGTGAATCGATCTTGTCCAATGGCATGTTGCAGCGCTCACCACTGGTCAAGGCCGCCACGCAGGTCGGCTGTTGAAAATGATCGACCCATTGCCGGTACTGCTCTGCTGAAACCGAGCACTTAGCGGCCGCGTAGGCCAGCGGGTCATGTTGATAGCGGGTCAGATCCTGAAGCGGAATGGTTAGATGGCCGGCGCCAGGATGATAGGCCATGAACACCACACCGAGCCGCGAGAGCCGTTCAAGCGTGCGATCTCCACTCTGCTCGGCCAGCACGGTGCATTGTTTCTGTAAGGCTTCGATTTCTTCCTGAAGCTGCGCGTCTAGCTCATTGCGGTAAGCCAACTCGACATCACGGATGGCAATCTGCTCTTTATATTCAGCGACTGCTGCGGCTACCTGCACCTGTAGATCGGAGCTGAAGCGAACCCTCGCAGCTTCAGCTTCTTCACGACTGTTTTGCTCAAGGGCTCGCAACTGCTTGCTCATCTCTTCGCGATTACTTTGAAAAACCTCGGCCTGAGCTGCCAGTTGATTACGGAGATCAGCGGCGTGCTGCTCCTGCTTGAGCAGCGCACTGCGCAACTCGGCAATCTCGTTTTGCAACTTTGTCTGTTGCTGCGCTGCCGCCTCGCGCAGCTTGGCAACATCTGCTTCGCGTAATTGCTCAAGGTTGGCAATTCGCAAGCGCTGCTGTTTGATCAACTGAGCCGCTTTCTGCCGCTGCTCCTGTTGCAATTGCTCGGAACGATGCGTGGCGGCTTGCTTGGCCATATCAGGCGAGTACCAGGTGTCTTCCGCCACCATTTGGAGGCGTTCGGTCGGCACTGCCTGCGGAGCTTCCTCTTCAACCAGCAGACCCAACTGGTTACGCTTGATGCGATCTCGCAACATGACGAAATGGTTGTTGCCCTGCGCTACCTGCGGGTCCCACAGGTGCATCTGATACCAGGAAACCGGGCACTGGCTGCGGCAAGCCAGACGAATGGGCCCTGCGCCGAGATCCGGGCCGCGCCCTGTACGCTCGGCAAGGCTGCGCAGCGGGATATTCCAGCCATTGTCGGCCGATCCGTCTTCATTGAAGTCAAGGTAGAAGAACACAGCGGCACGGATTTGCAGCCGTGAGTTGACCAGCAGGTAAACGACTCGCATCTGCTTGTCGGCGAACTCGGGCATGGTCACCACGCCATCGAGCATGGCCTCGAATTCGGGATAGAGCATTTCCTTGCAGACGCCGCCGTCATTGAAGAACAGCACGGCTTCGACCGTCTGCGGTTTGATCTGCATGCTCGGCTTCCTCAACAGCTTGAACGGCCAGCGAATTTACAGGTTGCCGATTGAATCCAGCCAACCCGCGACTGGCGCAAGTGTAAGGGAAAAAGCAAAACCGGCAATGTGACTCGGTTGGCAGCGACTCTGGTGGCGGTAAGGGGTGCCAAAAACGCTTCAGACAAATTGTGAACAGGTCGGACTAAAGCCCGTCAGTTCTATTTAACACCGCGAGCTGAGGTGCCAGGCGCCGACCCATCTCCTCGCCTAACGCCTGTAGCCCACTCATCGGGCGGACCATTACTTCAAATTCGACAATCAGTCCCGCCTCATCGAAGCGAATCATGTCAATGCCTTTTAGTTGACGATCGCCGACGCGAGCGCTGAACTCCAGCACGACGTCCAAACCGCCGGTGCTGGCCAGCTCGCGGTGATAAGTGAAGTCTTCTAGTACCTTCATAACGGTGTTGAGGATGAGATTGACCGCGTTAGCGCTCTTGTAGGGCGTGAACGCCATTGGCGAGCGAAACACCGCCTGCGGGTGCAACAGCTCAGGTAACTGGCTGAGATCGCGGGCTTTAATCATCTGATGCCATCGCTGCAAGGTTGCGGCAGCGGCCTGTTGTAGCGAAAGCGATGTGCTCATGTCATTGCTCCTGAACAAAAAGCCCCGCTTTGAAGCGGGGCTTAGGAGTTACACTTCAGCGGCTAGCCGTGAACCCTGATTGATGGCGCGCTTGGCATCAAGCTCTGCGGCAACGTCAGCCCCGCCGATCAGATGAACCTGGCGCCCCGCTGCCTCGAGCTCAGCCTGCAACTCACGTAGTGGGTCCTGGCCAGCGCAGACAATGACCGTATCAACCGGTAGCACCTGCGGCTCACCATCTGCCACACGAATGTGCAGGCCTCTATCGTCGACCGCCAGGTATTCAACAGCGCTGATCATCTGCACATGCTTGTTCTTGAGCCCCGTGCGGTGAATCCAGCCGGTGGTCTTGCCCAGGCCGTTGCCGACCTTGGACTTCTTGCGCTGCAAGAGATAGACCTGCCGTGCCGGCGCGTGCGGCTCCGGCTGGACGCCTGCCACCCCACCCCGTGCTTCCAGCGCAAGGTCAATACCCCACTCGCGCCAGAACGCCTCTCTGTCGAGGCTGGTCGAGAGGCCGTTGTGTGTAATGAATTCGGATACGTCGAATCCGATCCCACCGGCACCGATGACTGCCACGTGCTGCCCAACCGGCTTGCGTTGAAGGATCGCATCGATGTAGCTGATCACCATCGGATGATCGATGCCTGGGATATCAGGCGTGCGGGGCGCGATGCCGGTCGCCAGGATGATTTCGTCGAAGCTACCAGCTAGCAGATCGGCGGCCTTTACGCGCGTGTTGAGGCGGACGTCGACACCTGTGCTTTGCAGCTTGCTCTTGAAATAACGCAGGGTTTCGAAGAACTCTTCCTTGCCCGGCACAAGCTTGGCGATATTGAACTGACCTCCGATCTCATTCGAGGAATCGAACAGCGTCACCTGATGGCCGCGTTCCGCCGCGACAGTTGCAGCCGCAAGGCCAGCAGGACCGGCCCCTACGACAGCAATCTTCTTGATCGTGGTGGTAGGGATGTAATTGAGTTCGGTCTCGTAGCAGGCACGCGGGTTGACCAAGCAGGTTGTCAACTTCCCGCTGAAGGTGTGGTCCAGGCAGGCCTGGTTGCAGCCGATACAGGTGTTAATGGTGTCACTGCGATCCGCAGCCGCTTTGTTGACGAAATCCGGATCGGCAAGGAATGGACGTGCCATGGAAATCATGTCCGCATCCCCTTCCGCCAAGACTTGCTCGGCGACTTCCGGCGTATTGATCCGATTTGTCGTTACGAGGGGAATACCGACCTGCCCGCGCAACTTCGCCGTCACTTTGGTAAACGCCGCCCGTGGCACCTTGGTGGCGATAGTGGGAATGCGGGCCTCGTGCCAACCGATGCCCGTATTGATCAAGGTGGCCCCGGCCTGCTCGATGGATTTGGCGAGCATCACCACCTCGTCCCATGTACTGCCGCCTTCCATGAGATCCAGCATCGACAGCCGATAGATGATGATGAATCTGGGGCCAACCGCTTCGCGTACACGCCGTACGATTTCAACCGGCAGACGCATACGGTTTTCGTAACTGCCGCCCCAACGGTCAGTCCGGTGATTGGTATGAGCTACCAGGAACTGGTTGATGAAGTAGCCCTCCGAGCCCATGATTTCCACACCGTCATAGCCAGCTTTCTGAGCCAGACCTGCGCAGTTGACGAAATCACGAATCTGCTTCTCGATGCCCTCTTCATCCAGCTCGCGTGGCGTAAAGGGATTTATCGGCGCCTGGATGGCGCTCGGGCCTACCAACTGGGGGCTGTAGGCATAACGCCCGGCATGAAGGATCTGCATGCAGATCTTGCCACCCGCCTCGTGCACTGCCTGGGTAACGACCTTATGCTCTTCGGCTTCTTCGGGAGTCGACAACTTGGCTGCTCCGGCTCGCACCGAACCTTCCTCGTTCGGACCTACCCCGCCGGTAACGATCAAGCCTACGCCTCCACGCGCCCGCTCGGCGAAGAAGGCTGCCATGCGCTCGAAACCATTGGGCATTTCTTCCAGTCCGGTGTGCATCGAGCCCATCAGTGTGCGGTTGCGCAGCGTGGTGAAACCCAGGTCCAGCGGAGCCAGCAGATGCGGAAAGGCAGTCATGTTCGTTCCTCGATCAGGCGGCACAGCCTGTGCCAGATATACATCGGTTGGGTCGCCACGCCTCTATGGGCGCGGTCGCAGTGCCGTGACGATAAACAGCGCTTGCCGCGCACTCAATGACCAAAAATCACAACTACCTGACTCAAATGCGCAAAACGCTTGGCAAGCGTCAGCGCGATGCCTAGTCTCTGTGGAACGCTGCTAACGTTGTAATCCATGCCCACCTACAGCAAATTGCTCGGCATCACCACGCTCGCCCTCGCGGCACTCGTCATCTACCTCGACTGGACTCATGACCGGCCCAGTGGTCCCTTGCTGTCCGATCTTCGGGTTCTGCCAATCGAGAGCCGGGGCCAGCCGGGAGAAAACGGCAACCTGCTCGGGATCGAGACCCGACTGATGCCGGCCGACTATCAGAGCCGCGAGCGATTACGGTTGAAGTTCGCTACCTACCTCGACCAAGCACAGGAAGCCGGGCTGCTGAACCGCCAGACCATAGTAGTTTTGCCCGAGCATGTCGGCACTGGCTTGTTCGCTCTGGGCGAGAAGCCTGAAGTGCAGCAGGCCCGTACCCTACGTGACGCCATGCAGTGGATGGCCCTGAGCAACCCCTGGGACTACTTGCGTGCGCTGCTGGATAACGAAGGAGAGGATCGGCGAACCGAGGCTGTGCTGAAGATCAAGGCACGAGAGATGGCTCGTGACTATCAGGACATCTTTGGTGGGCTGGCGAAGGCGTACGGGGTGACGCTCGTCGCCGGCTCGATCGTCCTGCCGGAACCCTATCTCGACGAGGGTCGACTACGAAGCGGTACCGGGCCGCTGAGGCAGGTAAGTCTCAGTTTTTCGCCTGAAGGTAGCGTACTGGGTCCACTGCAGTACAAGAACAACCTGAGCCGATATGAGCGCCGTTACAGCGAAGCGCCCAAGGGCCTGTCGCCGTCCCTGCTGCCAACACCGGCTGGCTCCTTGGTCGTACTGCTCGGGTGCGACGGATATACACGAACTCTTCCCGATAGAGCCGAGCTGCTTGCACTACCGGGCGCGCGTGAGGATCCGACGGAAACGTGCGGCGCCGACATAACCGGCCTTACAGGACTGACGCGGATGGAGGTCCGCACGCTTGGGCTTCCCTGGAACCTGGTTGGTTCGCCCCGCAGACCAACACGGCACTTGCATGGCGATCCGGTACGGCTAACCAACCAATGGCTGCCCACTCGACCATGATCCGCCAAAGGGTTCGCCTAGGAGATCTTTCGGTCGGCTTCGTGCACAGCCTCGTCAGCGCTTTGCAGGAAAGACAAATCGACCCACAACCGCTACTGGATGCTTACGGCCTCGACCATGGGCGGCTATCGGAGCCGCGAGCACGGCTCTCCATCCCTCGCTACATGCGGCTCGGACATGCCGCAATGCAACTCGCAGGCGACCCCGCACTTGGGCTTGAAATGGGCCGATTGCGCAAAGCCGGTCACCTCGGCCTCGCTGGTGTGACCTCGGCGCAAGCCCCTACGGTACGCGAAGCCGCACGTGCCCTGATTCGCTACGAGCCGCTATATGCTTCCAACTATCGGGGCGCATCAGGGTTGCACGAAGACGCAACAGGCGCATGGCTCAGGTTCTACTCGATCAGCCCGTACAACAATTACAACCAGTTCGTCGTGGACACCGTATTGGCAAGCTGGGTTACGCAACTCTGCTCGGTTGCAGGCCGGCCGTTGGCTCCGGTTGCGGTACATATCGAATTCCAACGACCCGATTATGCCGAGCGCTACGAAACGTTGTTCGAACGGGCAGTCGACTTCGAAGCTGAGCACAATCAACTGCGGCTGGATCAAACGACACTGGCGATCCGTAACCCGGAGCACTGCCCGGGTACCTGGTACCAGCTTCTCGAACTATGCGAGGCGGAACTGGAGATTCGCACCCGTACCCGCAGTATCAGAGAGCGAGTGGCTCAGCTGCTCGGGCCGATGCTTAAAGGTCAAGAGCCCGATCTGCAGCAGGTCGCGGTAAGGCTGCAGCTGCCGCCCTGGACGCTGCGCCGCAAGCTGGGCGAAGAAGGTACCAGTTACCGCGCCATTCTCAATGACACCCGTCGCGATCTTGCAATGGCATACATCCGGGACACGGAATCGGCATTCGGCGAAATCGCCTGGCTGCTCGGATTTTCGTCTGCAGAGGCTTTTCAACGCGCCTTTAAACGGTGGAGCGGACAGACCCCTGGGGAGTATCGGCGTGCGCAAAGGCGCGCCGAGTGATCGTCACAGCTCGAACGCGTCGTCAGCCGGCTCTGGCCCATCCTGCTCTGACGCGTGCCACTCGAGAATTTCGTCTTGATAGTCGTCCATAAAGCGATCCTCTTCTCAGGTTTGGCTAGTTCTGCTCTTCAAAGGTCATGCCAACAAATTATCCTGGGCACATGACCGACACATGAAGTGCATCACATTGCTGATCACAAATAGACAACCCGGCCGACCTATTGCTCCAACGCCCATATCGCCGCCGTACGCGGGTAGACCCTGCCCGAGGTCAGGGCGTTGCCAGCCCCGCCGCAGTCATTGCCTGGCGCAGCAACCAGGCCACCACACCCAGGGCGAACACGCTCGCCGCCCAGATCAGGACCAGCCAGGTCATGCGCTTCCACAACGGCTTGGGCCCGGTTGCACCGCTTTCGTGCTTATTCTGCATAGCTTGCTCCGTGAGGACCCGTTCAGTGATAGCCGTCGTCCGCACTGACCTTGCCGCGAAATACGTAATAGCTCCAAGCGGTGTACATCAGGATCAGCGGGATGATGAGCAGTGCCCCGACCAGGGTGAAGCCCTGGCTCTGCGGCGGAGCAGCGGCTTCCCAGATACTGACAGAGGGTGGAATGATGTTGGGCCAGAGGCTGATGCCGAGCCCGCTGTAACCCAGAAAAATCAGTGCCAGCGTAAACAGAAACGGAGAATAGTGGGCGTAACGCTTGATCGACCGAAGCAGGCCGAACGTACATGCCAGAACCAGAATCGGCACCGGCATGAACAGGAGCAGGTTCGGCATGCTGAACCACCGTTCCGCGATGTCAGGATGGGTCAGCGGCGTCCAGATACTGACGATGCCGGTCACGGCCAGCACAGCCCAGACCAGCGGAATTCCGATGTCGTGCATGCGTTTTTGCAACTCGCCAGAGGTTTTCATGATTAGCCAGGTGCAACCCAGCAAGGCGTAAGCGACGACCAGTGCCAAGCCGCAAAACACCGAGAACGGTGTCAGCCAGTCCAGCGGGCCACCGCCATAGGCGCGATCGACAACCGGGAACCCATGGATGAAAGCGCCAAGTGCGACACCCTGAAAGAAAGTTGCCGCCAGGGAGCCGCCAACAAATGCCTTGTCCCAGACATGTTGCCTGGCCGCGCTGGCCTTGAAGCGGAATTCGAACGCAACGCCCCGAAAGATCAAGCCCATCAGCATGAAGATGATCGGCAGATAGAGCGCAGAAAGCACCACCGAATAGGCCAACGGGAACGCTGCGAACAGCCCTGCGCCGCCCAGCACCAGCCATGTCTCGTTGCCATCCCAGATAGGCGCCACGGTATTCATCGCAACATCGCGTTCCGAGGTATCGGCCAGGAACGGAAAGAGAATCCCGATACCGAGATCGAACCCATCCATAACCACGTACATCATGATGCCGAAGATGATGATGACGGCCCAGATCAGCGAAAGATCAACGCCCATATTCAGTTCCTCTCGCCCAGTTTGTCGCCATGATCGTGCGGGAGCGCCTCGTCAGCTGCGGAAAGTGGCCGCATGGGTGTGCGCTTCTCGCCCGGCCCGCCAGCGCCCTTCTCGTCCCCTTCGTGGATGATCGGCCCTTTGGCGATCAGACGCAGGACGTAGACGAACCCGATGCCGAACACGGCAAAGTAAATCAGGACAAACATCGCCAAGGTCAGGCCAAGTTGCCCGGCACTATGGTTGGAAACCGCATCGGCGGTCCGCATGACGCCGTAAACGACCCATGGCTGCCGTCCCACCTCAGTGGTAAACCAACCTGCGAGGATCGCCAGAATTCCCGAGGGGCCCATCAGCAAGGCGAGACGCAGGAAGGGTTTGGTATGGAACAACCTGCCACCACGACGCAGCCAAAGACTCCAGAAGCCGGTGAAAATCATCAGCAGCCCCAGCATGACCATGATCCGGAATGTCCAGAAAACGATGGTGGAATTGGGTCGATCCTCTTTTGGGAAATCCTTAAGCGCCGGGATCTGCTCTGTCAGGCTGTGCTTGAGAATCAGGCTCCCTAGGTAAGGGATTTCCACCTTGTAGCGCGTTTCTTCGCGCTCCATGTCGGGCCAGCCGAACAGTAGAAGCGGAGTCGGTTCACCTGAGGAATTGTCCCAATGGCCTTCCATCGCAGCGATTTTGGCCGGCTGATATTCAAGCGTATTGAGGCCATGAAAGTCGCCGACCACCGCCTGGATGGGAGCAACAATCAGCGCCATCCACATGGCCATGGAGAACATCTTTCGCACCGCCGGGTTGTCGTTGCCACGCAGCAGGTGCCAAGCGGCAGAACCACCGACCATGAACGCGGTCGCGAGAAAGGCGGCAATCGCCATGTGTGTGAGGCGGTACGGGAAGGAAGGGTTGAATACGATCGCAAACCAGTCCACCGGGACCACGATGCCATCGATGATTTCGTGCCCCTGCGGCGTATGCATCCAGCTGTTGGATGCCAGGATCCAGAACGTCGAGATCAGCGTGCCGACAGCCACCATCAGCGTGGAGAAGAAATGCAGCCCGGCGCCGACGCGGTTCCAGCCAAACAGCATGACCCCCAGGAAGCCGGCCTCCAGGAAGAAGGCCGTCAGCACCTCATAGGCCAGCAATGGCCCTGTAACGCTTCCAGCAAACTCCGAATAGGCGCTCCAGTTTGTCCCGAACTGGTACGCCATGACGATGCCCGAAACCACGCCCATGCCGAAGTTGACGGCAAAGATCTTCAACCAGAAATGGTAGAGATCACGATAGACCTGACGCTTGGTCTTCAGCCACAACCCTTCCAGCACCGCCAGGAAACTCGCCAACCCGATGGTGATTGCAGGGAAGATGATGTGGAACGAAATCGTGAAAGCAAACTGGATCCGCGCAAGCTCAAGCGCTTCCAAACCGAACATTTACCACCCCTCGTCAGTAAGCCGTCAGCCCCTGGCACGTTAGTCAGAGCACCCATTACTGACAGCATTTAACCTCAACCGTGCGGCTGACACCCCGTTACAGGTTGACGCAGGTCAAGGACAATCATTCGAAGTTGTGGCTTGGCGCCCTTACGCACTCTGCTTGTTTCAGGCAGCTAGCTGCCTTCGCCGGATGTGGCGAGCCGCGAATTTCAGAACGTGACGGCTGTGCCTTCGCGCGTCGATAAGCTGTCGAACGAGAAACGCCTCAGTTGCTTAAAGCGCAACAGCCGATACCGAAGCCGTCCATCGACAGCTGAACACCGAGCGCCTGAAATCAGGGGCTATCGTAACGGCACTGCAGCACTCGGCAGTCACTCGGTTGGCTCAGGTGCGATGGCGATTCCAGGCCAGCAGATGGTTTTGCTGGCCTACAGCGCGGCGCATCAACCGCGGAAATAGCCGACCTTGCGAGTGAGCTCTCCGGCAAGCGTAGTCAGGTCTCGACTCGAGGAGGCTACTTGATTGGAAGCCGCGGAACTCGCGACGGCGGAATCGTGTATGCGCGTCACGCTCTGATTGACCTCTTCGGCCACTGCGCTCTGCTCCTCTGAGGCGGTGGCGATTTGCGCATTCATTTCGTTAATCGAACCAACTTCCTGTCGGATCTTTAACAGAGCGCCCTCCGCCTCGAGTGTCTGCTCCACCGTTTGCTGCGCCATTCGCTTGCTTGTCTGCATAACCTCTGCTGCCTTGCTTGCTCCCGCTTGCAACGACTCGATCATCTCACTGATCTCGCTTGACGACTGTTGGGTACGGTTCGCCAGCGACCGCACCTCATCCGCTACGACTGCGAAGCCTCGACCGTGCTCCCCTGCACGCGCCGCCTCGATAGCCGCGTTAAGGGCTAGCAAATTGGTTTGCTCTGCAATAGCGGTGATGACCTGAAGGATCTTTTCGATGCTGCCGCTTTGCTCGGAAACCTGGCTGACCGTTTCGGTGGCCTGCTCAAGCACCTTGGCCAGGTTGTGGATCGAAATCGCCGTTTCCCCCACTACACGCGTACCGGTCTCGACTTGCTCATCGGCACTTTTGGCCGCTGTCGCGGCGCGGGCTGCAAAGTTTGCGACTTCAGTGACTGTCGCTGCCATCTGGTTGATTGCGGTTGCTACCTGCTCGGCCTCGGCCGATTGCTGCTGGATCTGCTGATTGCTGCTAGCCGACGAGGTAAGCAGCTCTGCCGAGGCCACGCCTAGCCCGTCTGCAGCGGCCCGAACCTCAGCGATGATGCCAGTCAATCGACTCGCCATCTTCGCAGTCGCACCCATGACACTGTCTGGATAGCGGGTGAGGATCACCTGCCCCAGCTCACCGTCAGCTAGATTGCCGATCACCCGAGCCACTTCGTCAGGCTCCGCGCCGAGGGTCGAACGCAGTTTGCGGATGATCAGCACCGCGATCACCGTCCCGAGCAACATCGCGATGCCTGTAACCGTAATGATGAGCATGAGAAAGCCGCTGGCCGTATCACGCACCACGGTCACTTGTCGGTTTATCGACATCTCTTGGTGGTCGATAAAGGCGTTGATCAGCCGAAGCCACTCGCTATAAGCGCCAGCGACATCCTCCAGCAGAAAGGCAAACGCCTTCTCCGAGCCCTGAGCGAACCGCATCTCCACGACTTGGCGGGTCAACTCATTGGTCTTCGCTTCGATCGCTTCGATCTGTGCCATCAGTTGCAGCTCGACCGAATCAGCGGTGCCTTGTACAAGCATTGCCTTCATTGGGACTGCCGAGTCGGCATACATCTTTGCCAGACGATCGATTTCAGCGATCCGACCCCGCGCGAAATTGGGGTCAGCGGCGCTGATCGCGTCCCGGACGGCAATCGCCCGATCATGAACGCTTCCCCGGAAATTGATTGCGTAGCGCTGCTTGAGGCCTGCCTGAGCGCTGATGCTCTTCATGGTTCGATCGATGGTGTCGACCTTGAACGCACTCACCATGGCAACGACAGCCATCAAGGCGAGGATTACAAAAAAACCGAGACCAAGGCGCTTGGACACTGACATCTGCTTATTCATTGGAAAGTCTCTGCGTGCATGCTGCAGGGCAGCCGGCAAGAAATGTCATTACGGTGCGTCAGCAGAAACTTCCTAGCCGCCCATAACCTGTACAAAAGATGGCACAATGACACCTTCTTGTACAGCTATTTCGTTTTGTCCGCGGTGAAGCAGCTTTAAGCCATTGAAAACACGTGAAAGGCAGCGCTGAGATTCAATCTCAGATTCTTTATGTACAAGTTTTGGGCGTTTGTGGAGGTATTCGGCGGTGCACATCCAGGCCAGGCACACAGGCCAGACAAAGGCGCCTCGATGAGCTGGATGACACGTGGGAGAGTGGTAACGCAGGTGCTAGCAGAAACTAAAAAAGCGGCCCTAAGGCCGCTTTTCGCGTGGCTTCCGCAGACGGGAAGCAAATATGGCGCAGCGGACGGGACTCGAACCCGCGACCCCCGGCGTGACAGGCCGGTATTCTAACCGACTGAACTACCGCTGCGCGTCGGTCGGACTTTCGTCCGGTTCGCATGGACTCTAGACTCAACCGTTGTAACTAATGGCTGATCGCCCTGCGAGGCGCGCAATTTACGCATCGAGGGAAACCAAGTCAACAGCGCATCGCTTTTTTTTCAAAAAAATTCTGCTCGCCTGCAGTCGAATCGCTCATACAACTGTCTATTGGCACCTTTTGCCCATAAAACAGTCAGTTGCACTAGCATACTCAAGTGTTTCTTTGTCACGGTCCGGGTCTACACTCTAGCCAGGTCCGCTGTTTGCAGCATCGTAACCGCAGCACGCGTCAGCGTTCTTGACCGTCAATATTTGGTTTCACGGAGTGCCTAGCTTGGCTTCCACCGCAGCACTGCAGAAATTTCGTCAGTACGCGCCCCTGATCCTCAGCGCAGCTATCGTCGTGCTATTTGGTCTGTACCTGGCCAGCCAGGCCATGGCCTGGCTCAAACTGACTCGAACGCCGCCTACGGCAATATCGGACAGCACTCAGCCCGCGGGCGTCGCGCCGGACCTGGAGCGAATGGAGGGGTTATTTGGCGCCCCGGCTCCGGCCGGCCAAAGCTACACCGCCGGCGAATCGAGTTCTGATCTAACCTTGCTAGGCAGCTTCGTTCATGCCGACCCGAGTCGATCGACGGCAATCATTCAATTGGCAGGACAACCGCCCCAGCTGTATGGGGTCGATCAAGAGCTCGAGCCAGGAGTACTCCTATACAGCGTTCATCCAGACAGGGTGGAGTTGAAACGTGGTAATCGTATCGAAAGCCTTGTTTTTCCAAGTGTTCGCTCCCCTAGAGCGGCAGTCGATAGCCTGCCCGACTACAGCGAACCTGCCCCGATAGATGCAACCGATCCGCAAGCGGAGATGCTTCAACAGCAAATGGAAGCCCTTCGACTTCAAATGGAAGGGGCAACAAGCCCGCCTGAAACCATGCCCTCCGACGAACAGCCCACGGAAGACGACTGACTGATGCTGCCTTTTTCCTCACGCCAACTCATCGCTCTGCTTGCTGCCGGCGTGCTCGCCGCGCCGCTACCCCTGTTGGCCGCCGAGCCAGGTATCGAACCAAGCGAGACTCAACAGGATGGCTGGACAATCAATCTCAAAGACGCCGACATCCGAGCCTTCGTCGACCAGATCAGTCAACTGACCGGACAGACTTTCATCGTCGACCCTCGTGTAAAGGGGCAGGTAACCGTCGTATCGTCGACAACCCTTTCGCTGGACGAAGTCTATCAGTTGTTTTTGTCGGTCATGGCGACCCACGGTTACAGCGTACTCACCCAAGGTGAGGTTGCCAGGATCGTACCGAACGCCGAAGCCAAGTCGGAGGCAGGTAGCGGCCCGACTGGAGGAGATCTTCTGGAAACAAGGGTCATACAGGTTCAGCATACCTCAGCGACCGAGCTGATCCCGCTGATCCGTCCACTGGTTCCGCAGTACGGTCATCTCGCCGCAGTCAGCTCCGCTAATGCCTTGATCATCAGCGACCGCAGCGCCAACATCGCGCGTATCGAAGAATTGGTACGCCAACTCGACAATGCCCAAAACGACGACTACGTGGTCGTTAATCTGCAGCATGGCTGGGCCGTGGATATTGCCGAGGTGCTGCGCAATACCTTGGCTCGCGGTGAGGCCCGCGATACAGCGGGTGCTCAGATCATCGCTGATTCGCGAACCAATAGGCTGATCTTCACTGGACCAGAGCAGGCACGGCAGAAGCTGGCCAGCCTGGCAAAGACACTCGACACCCCAAGCACGCGCTCAGCCAACACACGGGTCATTCGCCTTCGTCACAATGATGCCAAGTCCCTGGCGGAAACGCTGGGAGACATATCCGAGGGCCTGGCCACCCCTGCCGATGGCGAGGCACAAGGGGGCCGACAGCAGAACATCCTGATCCGCGCTGACGAGAGCCTCAACGCTCTGGTGATGCTTGCCGAGCCCGAACTGATCTCGACCCTCGAATCAATCGTTCGCCAACTCGACGTCCCACGCGCGCAAGTCATGGTCGAAGCGGCAATCGTCGAAGTATCAGGCGACATCACCGACGCGCTCGGGGTGCAATGGGCCGTGGACGCGCGAGGCGGGACCGGCGGACTGGGCGGGGTCAGTTTTGGCAATACCGGCCTTTCGGTTGGCAGCGTGCTGAACGCCATCAGCGAGAATGAAATTCCCGACAATCTTCCTGACGGCGCCGTGATCGGCGTCGGCACGCGTAGTTTTGGCGCTCTGATCACCGCGCTGTCTGCCAACAGCAAGAGCAACCTGCTCTCTACGCCAAGCCTTCTCACGCTCGATAACCAGGAAGCAGAGATTCTCGTCGGGCAGAACGTACCCTTCCAGACCGGCACCTATACAACTGACGCTTCCGGCGCTAACAACCCCTTCACCACCATCGAGCGGGAAGATATCGGCGTCACTCTCAAGGTCGTCCCGCACATCAATGAAGGCGCAACACTGCGTTTGGAGATCGAGCAAGAAATCTCGTCCATTGCCCCTCAGGCAAGCTTGTCCGCCCAGGCCGTTGACTTGGTGACTAACAAGCGCTCGATCAAAAGCACCATTCTTGCCGAAGACGGACAGGTCATCGTCCTGGGTGGCCTGATTCAGGATGACGTCACACGCACTGACTCCAAAGTTCCGTTGCTGGGTGACATTCCCTTGTTGGGCGCTCTGTTTCGTTCCACCCAAGAAACCCATGTGAAACGCAACCTGATGGTATTCCTGAGACCTACCGTGATCCGCGATCGCGCAGGTATCGCCGCTTTGTCAGGGAAGAAATACAGCGACATTCGGGTGATCGAGACCAACTCGGAAAACCCCAGCATCTTGCCAGCGACACCGGAAGGATTATTCGACGGCCAAGGACAGCCTGCGCCGGCGATCGACCTACGATCCAACGAACCCGCGCCACGTAGCCTCGTGCCTGCTGCCCCAGCAACGCAGCGTGCACCAGAGGCATTCGTTCCGCAGGCTCAGCCTGCCATTACGCCGTCCGCGCAATCCGGGTGGGCAGTACAGCTGGCAAGCCTGCAAAACCGTGACAGCGCTCGAGCGCTGGTCGACAAGCTGAACGAAAAAGGCTTTGACGCCTATCTGCGAGCGACTGGCCGGACCCATAGAGTATTTGTAGGCCCTATCGAAAGCCGCCAGGCGGCTGATCGACTTCGCGACGAGATCGCGATCGAAGAACGGCTTGACGGATTCGTGGTGAACTTCGCACCGGCGAACGACTGAACACCGTGATCCAAGTCCCGGCCGAACGAATTCGTTTCGCATGGATATCTCAAACGAAAGACCCCGCTCTAAGCGGGGTCCGTACATTCGTTTACTGAGAGATCAGGTCAATTTCTCAGGGCGGCCAGTCCTCTAGCAAGATCGGCTTGTAGATCAGCGACATCTTCAAGGCCCACAGCGACTCGAATCAAGCTATCGCGGATACCGGCTGTAGCACGATCTTCAGCTGAAAGCCGCCCGTGCGTAGTGGTCCCCGGATGGGTGATGGTGGTCTTGCTGTCGCCCAGGTTAGCGGTGATTGAAATCAAGCGGGTTGCGTCGATAAATCTCCAGGCACCCTCTTTGCCCCCGACTACCTCAAAGCTCAGCACAGCGCCAAACCCCTTCTGCTGACGCTTGGCTAAATCATGCTGAGGATGACTGGACAGGCCCGCATAGTAGACCTTCTCTACCCCGTCCTGCTGCTCCAGCCACTCGGCCAACGTTTGCGCACTGGCACAGTGAGCTTGCATTCGCAGACGCAGCGTTTCCAGCCCTTTGAGAAAAACCCAGGCGTTGAACGGACTCAGCGTTGGCCCTGCCGTACGTAAGAAGCCCACCACTTCTTTCATCTGCTCGGTACGACCAGCAACCACACCACCCAGGCATCGGCCTTGACCGTCGATGTACTTGGTGGCCGAGTGAATGACGATATCCGCGCCAAGCGCAAGAGGCTGTTGCAGTACTGGGGTGCAGAAGCAGTTATCCACGGCCAGCATCGCACCGTTGCGGTGGCAAAGCGCTGCGAGCTCAGCGATGTCGACCAGTTCCGCCAGCGGGTTGGACGGCGACTCGACGAACACCAGCTTGGTGTTGGGCTTGAATGCTGGCCCCCAGCTATCGATATTCGTAAGCGGTACATAGTCGACCTCGAGCCCGAAACGCTTGAGGTATTTCTCGAACAACGAAACCGTTGCACCAAAAACGCTTCGGGACACCAGCACATGGTCGCCAGCGGAACACAGGCTCATGACCATGGCGAGGATCGCTGACATGCCCGATGCGGTCGCCACGGCCTGTTCGGCGCCTTCCATGGCAGCAATACGCTCCTCGAAGGCACGGACAGTAGGGTTGGTGTAACGCGAATAGACGTTGCCCGGAACTTCACCTGCAAATCGGGCCGCGGCATCAGCGGCGCTGCGAAATACGTAACTGGAGGTGAAGAAAAGCGGTTCGCCGTGCTCACCTTCCGGCGAGCGATGCTGGCCAGCGCGGACCGCGAGTGTGTCGAAGCCGGCACCAGACAGATCACTGTCCAGTCGGCCTGCGTCCCAATCGGTTGTCATAAGGCTCCCCCACCTGTGGCGCGTGGCGCCTGGGTTCAGATCAGTTGTTATGCAAATCTATGATCGCACTTCCAATCAACGACTTGCTCTTGCTGAGGTCGTTTCGAGCCTGCTCGATCTTGTTCAGGTAGACGTCGTCGATATCGCCGGTAACGTACTTACCATCGAACACCGCGCAATCGAAATTATCGATCTTGACCTTGCCGCCCCCGACTGCATCCACCAGGTCAGCCAGGTCCTGATACACCAGCCAGTCAGCACCGATCAGCTCAGCAACCTCCTCCGTGCTGCGGTTATGAGCAATCAGCTCATGCGCGCTTGGCATGTCTATGCCGTATACGTTCGGGTAGCGAACTGCCGGTGCCGCCGAGCAGAAGTAGACGTTTTTGGCACCCGCCTCGCGCGCCATCTGGATAATCTGCTTGCAGGTGGTGCCTCGCACAATGGAGTCATCGACCAGCATGACGTTCTTACCGCGAAACTCCAGGTCAATCGCGTTGAGCTTTTGCCGTACGGACTTTTTGCGGGCAGCTTGCCCCGGCATGATGAAGGTCCGACCGATGTAACGGTTCTTGACGAAGCCCTCACGGAACTTGACGCCTAACCGGTTGGCCAGCTCCAACGCTGCAGTGCGGCTGGTGTCAGGAATCGGGATTACCACATCAATGTCGTGATCGGGCCGCTCATGCAGAATTTTGTCAGCCAGCTTTTCGCCCATGCGCAGGCGCGCTTTGTATACCGAGACGCCATCCATCAGAGAGTCGGAGCGGGCCAGATAGACGTGCTCGAAAATGCACGGCGCATACTGGGGATTCGCGGCACACTGCCGTGTATGCAGTTTGCCATCGGCAGTGATGTAAACCGCTTCACCGGGCGCCAGATCACGGATCAACGTGAAGCCCAGCACGTCAAGCGCTACGCTTTCCGACGCAATCATGTACTCCACGCCCTGATCGGTATGACGCTGCCCGAACACGATCGGTCGAATCGCGTGTGGATCGCGGAAACCGACGATGCCGTAACCGGTGACCATCGCCACTACCGCATAGCCGCCCACGCAGCGCTCATGGACCTTTGCGACCGCAGCGAACACGTCCTCTTCGGTGGGCTGGAGCTTTCCACGCACCGCAAGCTCATGGGCGAAAACGTTGAGCAGCACTTCGGAATCGGAACTGGTATTCACATGACGCAGATCGGACTCGTAGATTTCCTTGGTCAGCTGGTCAACATTCGTGAGGTTGCCGTTATGCGCCAGGGTGATGCCGTACGGTGAGTTGACGTAGAACGGCTGTGCTTCGGCCGAACTGGAACTACCGGCCGTGGGGTAACGAACGTGGCCAATACCCATATTACCGACGAGGCGTTGCATGTGACGCTGCTGGAATACATCCCTGACCAGCCCGTTGTCCTTGCGCAGAAACAGCTTACCGCTGTCGCTGGTCACGATTCCGGCTGCATCCTGCCCACGGTGTTGCAGTACGGTAAGCGCGTCATATAACGCCTGATTGACGTTTGACTTACCGACGATGCCGACAATGCCACACATGCAAGGAACCTCTCAGTTATTACAGGCTGATCCGGGCGCTACGCTAAAACAGCAGCGATACGACCGTTGTTAAGGGCGCGGCTCAACTGGACGCGTCGAGTGATCCGGCTGCCCATTGGCTACCGAAGCCGAGAATCAAGCTCTTCGACCAATCGGCAACCAGCAGAAAATGGGGCACTAAAGCCGACTCGCGCCACCACGGATCCTGATGTACCGGAGCGAGACTAACGAGACCGACAAGTATGACGATAAGCAGCCCGCCTCGGGCTGCACCAAAGACCATGCCAAGGAAGCGATCAGTACCGGACAGGCCTGTAACCCGCACCAGTTCGCCTATTAGAAAATTAACCAGGGCGCCTACCAGCAATGTCACGACAAACAAGATCACGCA
This sequence comes from Stutzerimonas stutzeri, assembly GCF_051028275.1. Taxonomy (GTDB): domain Bacteria; phylum Pseudomonadota; class Gammaproteobacteria; order Pseudomonadales; family Pseudomonadaceae; genus Stutzerimonas; species Stutzerimonas stutzeri_AS. Next base: position 1,675,906 of record NZ_CP069269.1, on the reverse strand, counting down.
GGCCGCAATGACTTGAAAAGAGGGTGTCGTGATGTAATCACTTAGATAGTGGGAAAGCGCACCACCGAACATCCAGGCAACCACACCGGCAACGATCCAGGTGAGCAGCGAAAGCGCTTCCTTGACGAAACCGCGCTTCAAACTGATCAGGCTGGAGATGACTACAACGGCGACAAACGCCCAATCGACCCAGGTGAACGTCACGGGGTTTCCTGCTGAGGAGAAAGGCGCGGTATTTTAGCAGAGCCCCCGCTTAGGAGTAAGCACTGTCTAGCCACAGACTACACAGTGCTCATATGGCCAGACTGCTGGCTTGGACTATTCCAGCTCTGGCTTGAAGCGGACGACAAATCCGTCGAGTTTCTGCTGTCGCTGTAGCTGGTCACGCAGGCGATTGGCTTCGGCCCGATCCACCAGCGGCCCGACGAATACCCGATTCATTCCGTCGGCGGTCCTTATGTAGGCGTTATAGCCTTGGGAGCGCAGAGTTTGCTGCAGTTTGTCCGCGTTGTCGCGGTTCGACAGGCTCGCCAATTGCACCGACCAACTGACCGGAAGATTTGCTGAATCCAACCGAGGCTCTTCAGGCGCAGCAGCCGGTTGAGGTGGCTCTACTTGGCTAACAGCAGGCTCGGATGCAATCGGAGCGGATGGCGGCTGCGAAGGAACGGGGCTGATGGGTTCCGCCGGAGCTTCAGGCTGCGCCGCTGGCCCTTCCTCGATGATTTCATAATCTCCAGGGAGGGGATCAGGCTCAGGCTCAGGTTCAGGTTCGGGCACCTCGACAGGCTGCGTCTCGATCACCGGCGCGACTGGCGTCGGTGGCATGTCCGGCGCATCAACCGCAACCTGCTGATCAGGGTCATCACGGTTAAAAAGCATCGGAACGAATATGACGGCCAGCGCAACGAGCACCAACGCGCCCACGATACGTTGCAACAATCCTCTATCTAGCAAGATCTTGCCCTCCACGTGTTTCAAGCCAAGCCAGCGCCTCAGCAACGCAATAAAAAGACCCGAAAACCATCACCTCGTCACCCTCGGCAGCTTGGTCGCATTGCCGCTCAAGCGCCTTAGCGATACTCGGATGGATAGCAACGGCCTCGCCCCGCTCGCGCAATGCCGAACTCAATTCCTCCGCCGTGCGTGAGCGAGGGGTGGGCAACGGCGCGACTGCCCAGGCATCGACCACACCGCTGAGCTCATCGATTACGCCTGCCAGATCCTTGTCCGCCAGGAGGCCGAACACGGCAAAGCGCCGACCAGGTATGGGTCTAGCCCGCAGATGCCCTGCTAGGTAAGCGGCTGCATGCGGGTTATGGCCCACATCCAGCAATAACGAAACATTGACGCCTCGCCAACATAGGCTGCGCGGATCGAGGCGACCAACAACGCCGGTACTTCGTAACGCCTGGATGACTTGCTCCGACTGCAAGGGCGTGCCGAGCAGCGCAAACGCTTGCAGTGCTGCAGCAGCGTTCTCGAGCGGTAATGAAAGCATCGGCAGGTTGCGCAGCTCCAGCGCATTTCCAGCGCTGTCTTTGCCGTGCCAATGCCAGCAGGCTGACTCTCGGCTCAGACCGAAGTCGCGCCCCCGAACCAACAGCGGGACAGCAGACCGCGTTGCAGTCTCGAGCATGGTTTTTGGCGGCTCGGGGTCGCCACAGACAGCTGGCTTGGCGGAGCGGAATATCCCGGCTTTCTCGAATGCCACGCTTTCGCGCGTCGTTCCCAACCATTCGGCGTGATCCAACCCGATGTTGGTCACGACAGCCACATCGGCATCAACGAGATTGACCGCATCTAGACGTCCACCAAGCCCGACTTCTAAAACGACGGCATCTAGCGTCTCGCGCTCAAATAGCCAGAGAGCAGCCAGGGTGCCCATTTCAAAGTAGGTCAGTGAAACAGAGCCGCGCGCCCGCTCAACCGCCTCGAATGCGTCGCACAGATCATCATCCGTCGCGTCGGACTCATTGATGCGAACGCGCTCGTTGTAGCGCAGCAAGTGCGGCGAACTATAGACGCCCACCGTTTTGCCCTGTCCAGCCAGCAGACGTGCAATGAAAGCACAAGTTGAACCCTTACCGTTCGTACCGGTAACGGTTACCACCTGGCGAGCCGGCCGCCCGAGCCCGAGCCTTTCCGCCACTTCACGGCAGCGGTCGAGCCCCATATCAACGGCAACAGGGTGGAGTTGCTCAAGGTATGTGAGCCAATCCCCCAGGCTCCGACGGATCATGCGTCGGCCGTTACCAGAGCAGGTTCGCCCGGGGTAGGCAGATTCTGAAGCTGAGCCAAAAGACGCGACAAGCGATTACGTAACTCCGAGCGCGGAACAATCAGATCGATTGCGCCATGATCGAGCAGGAACTCACTGCGCTGGAATCCTTCTGGCAGCTTTTCACGCACTGTCTGTTCGATGACTCGGGGACCAGCGAAGCCTATCAACGCCTTTGGCTCCGCAACGATAACGTCGCCAAGCATAGCCAGACTTGCCGACACGCCACCATAAACCGGATCGGTGAGTACCGAAATGAAGGGCAATCCCTCCTCGCGCATGCGAGCCAGGACGGCAGAAGTCTTGGCCATCTGCATCAACGAAATCAGCGCCTCCTGCATCCGAGCCCCCCCGGAAGCCGCAAAGCAGACCAGTGGACAGCGCTGCTCGAGCGCGGCGTTCGCTGCGCGCACGAAGCGCTCCCCGACGATCGCGCCCATGGAGCCGCCCATGAAAGAAAATTCGAATGCACAGGCAACAACCGGCATACGCTTCAAGGTTCCGCGCATGGCAATCAGTGCATCTTTTTCACCGGTTTGTTTCTGTGCAGCCGAGAGGCGATCCTTGTACTTTTTACTGTCACGAAACTTCAGCCGGTCGACCGGTTCAAGGTCAGCCGCAATTTCTTCACGCCCTTCCTTATCAAGGAAGATGTCGAGACGCGTGCGCGCGTCGATACGCATGTGGTGCTGACACTTCGGGCAGACATCCAACGTTTTTTCGAGCTCTGGCCGATATAACACAGCCTCACACGATGGGCATTTATGCCAGAGGCCCTCGGGCACTGAGCTTTTCTGCGTTTCCGAGCGCATGATCGATGGGATCAGCTTGTCTACCAGCCAGTTGCTCATCGCTTTTATTCTCCACAGCTTGTCAGTCCCGCGCGTAACGACAGCACGCACCGGCAAAATTCATTATTGCGACCGGTCTCCAATCGGAGCGCACTACGTCGCGTAAGCGAAAGCGCATCAGGCGCTATCGCTGAAACTTGAACCATTGCGCGTCAATAGCGACGCGTTGATGGCCGCTCGCCAATCCAGCAACCGCTAACTGGACGGCAAACGGCCGCGGTTCGTCACATCGACGCCCTTACCAGCCGAACGAATTCCTTTAACGTATCGGCATTTTTGACACCCTTGCTAAGCTCAACTCCGCCGCTCACATCGACCGCAAAGGGACGCACTTCGGCGATGGCCTGCTGGACGTTTTGACAAGTTAGGCCACCTGCGAGGATCAGTGGCTTGGGTAGATCTTGGGGTATCAGCGACCAGTCGAACCGTTCTCCGGTGCCTCCAGGGACTCCAGCCACAAAGCTGTCCAGCAAGATAGCGCTAGCGCCAACATAACGGCCAGCCTGGAGACCAACGTCCTCGCCAACCTTCACCCTTAGAGCCTTGTACCACGGCTTATGAAAGCCCTCACAGTCGGCCGGGCTCTCGTCACCATGAAACTGCAGCACGTCCAGAGGCACCGCATCGAGCGTTTCGTTGATTTCACAACGCGTTGCGTTAACGAACAAGCCTACAGTGGTGATGAACGGGGGAAGCGCGGCAACGATTCTCCTCGCCTGCTGCACACTGACTGCCCGCGGACTTTTGGAATAAAACACCAGGCCGATGGCGTCCGCTCCGGCTTCAGCCGCAACAAGCGCATCCTCTACACGAGTTATCCCACATATCTTGCTACGGACGATAGGCAACAGCAAATACCTGTAATGGAAGACTCCGGATGGTAACAAAAGCACCACAGGCTGCAACCGAGATCGCTCGGTAAAGTCGCGTCAAGACCTCCACGACTCGACGCACCTGTTCAGCCCAGTGAATTTAGAGCGAATCTGTTCGGACGTCAGGCAGACCGGACAGAAAGTGCGGACCGAGGTACCGGTCAGGTAACTGAAACTGTTCTGGGTAGTCCACCTGAACGAGATACAGTCCATAGGGGTGCGCTGTCACCCCGCCTGTCCGCCTTACCTTAGATGCCAGTACTTCCTGCGCCCACTCCACCGGCCGCTCACCGGCACCGATGGCCATGAGCACACCAGCAAAGTTACGCACCATGTGGTGCAGGAAGGCATTTGCCCGGACATCGATTACGATCAACTTGCCGTATTCAAGCAACTCGAGATGATGGATTGTTTTTATGGGAGACTTCGCCTGGCACTGGCGTGCCCGAAAGGCGCTGAAATCATGGGTCCCAACAAAAGCCTTGGCCGCTTCGCGCATGCGCGAGACATCCAAGGGACGATGATTCCAAGTCACCTCTTCGGCCAGGTGAGCAGGCCGAATCTGGTCGTTGTAAATCACATAGCGGTAACGACGCGCCATCGCACTGAAGCGAGCATCGAAGTCCTTAGGCATTTCTTTGGCCCAGGTGACGCTGATATCGCCAGGCAGATTCATGTTCGCGCCCATGACCCAGGCATGCATGCTTCGCGTCACCGGCGTGTCGAAATGCACCACCTGGGCACAGGCATGCACCAGCGCATCGGTACGCCCGGCACAACTCAACACGACGGGATGACCACCAGCGACCTTGCTCAGGGCGTTTTCCAGTGACAGCTGAATCGATGGCACACCGTCACGCTGCCGTTGAAACCCACGGTAGCGAGCGCCTTTGTATTCAACACCAAGTGCAATTCTGAAAACGTCAGCGGCAGCCGAAGAGGCTGCCGCTTGGGGTACTGCTTCATTCATGGTCAGGCGAGTTTGGCGAGCATCTCTCGCGCCTCTTGCTGTTGGGTATCACTTCCTTCGTTCATGACTTCGTCAAGAATGTCGCGAGCCCCCTCAGCATCGCCCATGTCGATGTAGGCGCGCGCAAGGTCCAGCTTAGTGGTGGTTTCATCGGTGTCGGCAAGGAAATCAAAATCATCATCCAGCGACTCAGACGATGGCTCAACCGGCTCAATCGTATTAGCCGGCACAGGGCGCGACTGATCAAGCGGTTCATTCAAATCCCGAGACAAATCTTCAAGCTCAGCCTCAACTACACCCAACTCTGTCGAGAAGCTCTCCGGAGCTGGCTCGGCGACGGGCTCGTCATCCAGCGACAGGTCAAACTCGTCAGGCATATCTGCGGGTTGTACAGGATCAGCAAGACCGAAGTCGAACTCATCCGCGGGCTCAGTCGATACCGCTTTGGGCTCGTCATCTGCCAGACTGAGCATCAGATCGTCGTCAGGCGTAGAGGCCGGAGTTTGTTCATCCAGGTCAAGAGAGAATTCACCTAGCTCGTCTTCAAGCGATGCATTATCGCGAGATGCGGGCTCGTCGAAATCAAACGCAAAGGCATCGGAGCCTTGCTTACTGTCCAACTCATTCAGCTCATCGAAGTTAAATTCAGCCAGCTCTGCAGTGGACTCGTCAGTTGGCGCTACTGGTGCGGCAGCCAAGTTATCATCGAGCTCGAGATCATCCAGGCTAAGATCAAAGCTATCGTCCGCATTTTGCTCTGGGGCTACAGGCTCTTCCAGCTCAAGGTCGTCGAGACTGAAACTGTCAAGATCATCGTCTGCAGAAGCGGCAGTGGCAGCACCGATACCTGCCGCGGCAGCCATAGCTGGATATCTAGCTTTGGTCTGCTCGATCTCTGCTGACGAGCCACCTATTTCACGAAGCTCTGCCTCTTGGCGTGCAAAACCATCCCGATCGCCAAGTTCGGCATAGACTTCCATCAGCTTCAAGCGCAAGTCGCTGCGCTGCGGCTCGTCGTTCAGCGCATTCTGGAGCAGCTCGGCAGCCTGATTGAAACGGCCGTAAGCAATGTAGATGTCCGCTTCAGCCAGAGGGTCGTTATTGGTTGTGGAATGAGCCTCCGCAGCACTGCTTTCGGCCTCGCGCACAGGCACAGCGCCAAGATCTGCGGCTTCGCTGTCAGAAGACTCGAAACCATTTTGCGGGACATAAAACGCATCAGACGAGTTATCAGCAAGAAGACTCTCCTGCAGCTCGGCTTCTTTCATCGCATTGCGACGAGACAACGCCATCAACCCTACCAGCAACAACAGCAGCGCACCGCCACCTAGAGCAGCGAGAAGAATTGGACTGGCTAACAGCTCATCAACGTATCCATCAGCCTGCTCCTCTTGAGGCACTGAAACCGGCGCTTCCGCTGCCGGAGCTTGCGCCGCCGGCTCAGGCGTTACAGCTGGCACTTGCGGTGTCTCAGCGGGACCCGCGGCCTCTTCAGCAACAGCGTCAAGGTCAGGCCCGCCTTCAGTTGGCTCCTGGCCAGCCGTTGTGCCTGAGCCAACCTCCTCGGGTGAAGCGCCTTGCAGCGCCGCCGGGCCTGTTCCAGCATTCGGTTCGGCTGCGAGCTGCGCTTGCAGCTTGGCGAGCTGGTCATCTTTCAGCTGCATCAAACGCTGTAGCTTATCGAGCTGCCCCTGCAGATCGTTCAGACGATCCTTGAGGTCGAGATTTTCGCGACGACTTGAGTCGAGGCCTTCCTCGGCGACTGCTAGCTTGTCGCGCAGTGCCGCTGCGTCTGCACCTTCCCCGGCCTCGCTGCCAGAGGTGGACTCGCCTGTTCCTGGCGCAACCAGACGGAGATTGTCGCCCTGCTCGCTACGCGACGGTGCTGCACCTGCCGAACTGCGCTGCGTTGCGTCGATCTGACGAGCACCGGTCGGTGCTGCACCGGAGCCTTGGCGCCAACTGGCATTCTGCTGCGCCACTTGCTGGATGGCTTCGGCTTGGGAACGGCTACGGATTTGCTCAGCGTTTGGCAGGCGGAGCACCTGGCCATTTTTCATGCGGTTGATGTTATTGTCGATGAACGCATCGGGATTGAGGTCCTGGATGGCCAACATCGTCTGATGGACAGTACCACCCTGACGCGCACGCTCAGCGATTTCCCATAGCGTGTCGTTAGGCGTGACCTTGTACTCTTCGCCAGGAACCACGGCGCTTTCGGCCGAAGCAGCTGCGGGGGGCGTCGCCTGCTGCGGGGCCGTAGAACGCCGGACAATCGGAGCGGCGACAGGCAATTGAGGCGCCACGGCCGCCGCAATTTCTGGCGAATAAAGGGGCGGATCCAGCAGCAACGTGTATTCGCGCAGAAGCCGGCCGCTAGGCCAGAGCACCTCGATAAGGAAGTTCAGATAGGGTTCACGAACCGGCTTGGTCGAAGATACCTGGATGACGCTTTTCCCACCGGGACGCACGATAGGCGTGAACGTCAGGTCCGTCAGGAAAAACTGACGATCCACTCCCGCTCGATTGAAGTCTTCAGCGGATGCCAAAACCGGCACCACCTCGCCAGGCGCTAGTGTTTTCGCATCCAGCAGCTCGATTTCAGCCAACAGCGGTTGATTTAGCGCAGACTTCAGCGTGACTTCGCCCAAACCCAGCGCGTAGGCCATTTCGGAAGTCAGCGCGGTAGCAGCCGCGATTGCCAGCACCAGATTGCGAACCCGAACCATTATGTAAATCCTTGTTTTTTAACTTTTTCTCGGAACTTCGAGAGGGTCTTTAATCACTGCCTGCGCCCGCCAGATGGCGGTCCCCCGTCAGCGATAAGCCTAAACAGCGTTTGGAGCTAGAAAAATTCTTTGAACTTCCAGCAAGTATCTTTTACAGATAGTGTTTTATCAATAACTCACCAGACCACCCAGCATTTCCTACCGCGCCTTTTCGCACGTTATCAGACCCAATCCACAAATTGGCTCGGCCAGTCTTAAGATGTCGCAGGCTTGAAGTCCAAACGACACATTCAATGTAGCTTCATTTGCGAGTCGGCTGGATGACTGAGTCAGCGAAAAGGCAGCCTATAGATGCCTGTCGGCCGAACAGGGCTGCGTTACGCTGCGTGGGCACAAAAAAAGCGCCGCGGGATTTCCGAGACGCTTTAGGTTCAACGAGTTCGAGTCTTATCGCTCAAGAAGGATGCGCAGCATACGGCGCAAAGGTTCCGCAGCGCCCCACAGCAGCTGATCACCTACGGTGAACGCACCCAGGTAGTGCGACCCCATGTTCAACTTCCGCAAGCGGCCGACGGGAACACTCAAGGTACCGGTCACTGACGTCGGGCTGAGTTCCTGCATGCTCGCATCGCGATGATTTGGAACCAACTTAACCCAAGGATTGTGCTGACTGATCATGCCTTCGATGTCCGAGATCGGCACATCCTTGTTCAGCTTGATGGTCAGCGCCTGGCTATGGCAACGCATGGCCCCAACGCGAACGCAGATTCCATCCACTGGGATCGGGCTTTTGAAGCGACCCAGAATCTTGTTGGTTTCCGCCTGAGCTTTCCACTCTTCACGGCTTTGCCCGTTCGGCAATTCCTTGTCGATGTAGGGGATCAAGCTACCCGCCAGCGGAACCCCAAAGTTGTCTACCGGGAAGGTGTCGGAGCGCTGGCACTCCGCAACCTTGCGGTCGATATCAAGGATGGCGCTGGCTGGATCAGCGAGCTCGTTTGCAACCGAGGCATTGATGCTACCCATCTGCCTGATCAGCTCACGCATGTTCTGCGCCCCGGCACCTGAGGCTGCCTGATAGGTCATGGCACTCATCCAGTCGACCAGACCATGCTCGAACAGACCGCCCAGCCCCATCAGCATCAAGCTGACCGTGCAGTTACCACCGATGTAGTTGAGGGTCCCCGCGTCCAGCTGGTGATCAATCACCTTACGGTTAACTGGATCGAGCACGATCACAGCATCGTCATGCATGCGCAGCGTAGACGCCGCATCGATCCAGTAGCCCTTCCAGCCTGCTTCTCGCAGTTTGGGAAACACTTCGCTGGTGTAATCGCCGCCTTGGCAGGTGAGGATCACATCGAGAGACTTCAACTCATCGATGCTGTAGGCGTCCTTGAGCGGCGCGATATCTTTGCCAATCGCAGGCCCGTTACCGCCGACGTTGGAAGTGGTAAAGAACACCGGCTCGATCAGATCAAAATCCCGCTCCTCCAGCATTCGCTGCATGAGCACGGAACCAACCATGCCGCGCCAACCGATCAGACCTACACGTTTCATCACAACTACACCTTTATATATGTGGCCCAACTGACAGGCCGTCGATAAAGAAAAACGCTTTCGGGTTCGAAAGCACGGGCGCGCTGTTCACTGTTCGCAGATGGTGAACATCACGCCTCGCACTCCTCGGCGTTTCCGCCTAGCCGTCGCCCATTAGCGTTATCAACGGCTGGTGTAAATGGGGCCAGAGAGATTACAACTTCGCGAGCGCCGCGACTACCGCATCGCCCATCGCCCGAGTGCTCACCTTCTCGCAACCTTCGGACCAGATATCCCCTGTCCGCAAGCCCTGATCGAGCACGTTGCTGACGGCTTGTTCGATAGCATCTGCGACCGTCACCTGGTTGAAGCTATAACGCAGCATCATCGATACCGAAAGAATCGTCGCCAGCGGATTGGCAATACCCTTGCCAGCGATGTCCGGAGCCGAACCGTGGCAGGGTTCGAACATGCCCTTGTTGTTCGAGTCGAGAGAAGCAGACGGCAGCATGCCGATTGATCCGGTCAACATGGAAGCTTCGTCCGACAAGATGTCGCCGAACATGTTGTCCGTGACGATTACGTCAAACTGCTTCGGCGCACGCACTAGCTGCATCGCTGCGTTATCGACATACATATGGCTGAGCTCGACGTCCGGATAATCCTTTCCGACCTCTTCCACGATGGCGCGCCATAGCTGACTGGATGCCAGTACGTTGGCCTTGTCTACCGAGCAGAGCTTCTTGTTGCGCACACGTGCCATGTCGAATCCGACTTTGGCAATCCTGCGGATTTCGCTTTCGCTATAGGGCAGCGTATCGAAAGCCATACGCTCGCCGTTTTCCAGCACCCTGCTCTCACGTGGCTGCCCGAAATAGATGCCACCAGTCAACTCACGAACGATGAGGATATCCAAGCCGGCTACGATCTCCGGCTTCAGGCTGGACGCTGCGGCAAGCTGTGGGTAGAGCAATGCTGGACGCAGATTTCCGAAGAGACCCAGCTGCGATCGAATCTTAAGCAAGCCGCGCTCGGGCCGGATGGCCGGGTCAATGGCGTCCCACTTCGGCCCGCCGACTGCACCCAACAGGATTGCATCTGCCGAACGAGCACGTTCCAGCGTCTCGTCAGCCAAGGGCACGCCGTATTTGTCGACCGCAGCCCCACCCAACTCGTCGTAGCTCAGCGCGAAATCGAGGTCGAACTTGTCGTTGGCCAGCTCCAGCACCTTGACCGCCTCGGCCATGATCTCAGGGCCGATACCATCGCCCGGTAGAATCAGAATCTGTTTGGACATTGAACGCTTCCTCAGGGAATAACAACAGGCTGCGGCTAAATCATTTACTCGCAGCTTTATCTATCTTATTTGATGGCACCAAACAGCCAGGGCTGGCTCTGTTGGTGGCGGGCTTCAAACGTCTCAATGGCCTCAGCGTCCTGCAGTGTCAGACCAATATCGTCCAGACCATTGAGCAGGCAATGCTTGCGAAACGCGTCGACGTCGAAACCATACTGCACGCCGTCAGGGCGTGTAACGGTCTGAGCAGCAAGGTCTACAGTGAGCTGATAACCCTCAGTGGCCTCTGCCTGCTCAAAAAGCGCGTCGACTTCTTCTTCTTTCAGCACGATTGGCAGGAGGCCATTCTTGAAGCTGTTGTTGTAGAAGATATCGGCAAAGCTCGGCGCGATGATTGTCCGGAAGCCGTATTCCTCAAGCGCCCAGGGCGCATGCTCACGGGAAGAACCGCAGCCGAAATTTTCACGAGCGAGCAGAACGCTGGCACCCTGATAGCGCGGGAAATTCAAAACGAAATCCTGGTTGATCGGGCGAATCGAGCAGTCCTGATTGGGTTGCCCAACGTCCAGATAGCGCCACTCATCAAACAGATTGGGGCCGAAACCGGTACGTTTGATCGACTTGAGAAACTGCTTGGGTATGATTTGATCAGTGTCGACATTGGCGCGATCAAGCGGCGCGACGAGACCAGTGTGCTGGGTAAATGCTTTCATGGGGGTCTCCTCAGGCCTGCATCAATTCACGAACGTCGACAAACCGACCGGTCACCGCAGCTGCAGCCGCCATCGCGGGGCTCACCAGATGCGTCCTGCCACCAGCACCCTGCCGACCTTCGAAGTTGCGGTTGGAGGTGGACGCGCAGTGCTCGCCACTGCCCAGCTTGTCCGGGTTCATCGCCAGACACATCGAGCAGCCCGGCTCGCGCCATTCAAAGCCTGCCTCGACGAATATCTTATCCAGCCCTTCCGCCTCGGCCTGCTGTTTGACCAGCCCTGACCCCGGCACAACCATCGCCTGCTTGACCGTTGCAGCCACCTTACGACCCTTGGCCACTTCTGCGGCGGCACGGAGGTCTTCAATTCGTGAGTTGGTGCAAGAGCCAATGAAAACTCGATCGAGCTTGATGTCGGTGATTGCCTGGTTAGCCTGCAGCCCCATGTACTTCAGCGCGCGCGTGATGGAGTCACGCTTTACAGGATCGGCTTCCGTCGCCGGATCCGGCACAGTCTGATCGACAGCCAGGACCATCTCGGGCGAGGTGCCCCAGCTGACCTGCGGCTTGATATCTTCGGCCTTCAACTCCACGATCGTGTCGAAAACGGCGTCGTCATCGGATACCAGCGTCGTCCAGAGTTCGACAGCCCGATCCCAGTCGGCGCCTTTGGGCGCGAAAGGGCGACCTTCGACATAGGCGATGGTCTTCTCATCTGCAGCAACCATCCCCACCCGAGCACCCGCTTCGATGGACATGTTGCAGATCGTCATTCGACCTTCCATGGACAGGTCGCGGATCGCACTTCCGGCAAATTCCAACGCGTGGCCGTTGCCGCCCGCCGTGCCGATCTTCCCAATTACAGCCAGGACGATGTCCTTGGCGGTTACGCCGAAAGGCAACTTGCCCTCGACGCGCACCTGCATATTCTTCATTTTCTTTGCAACGAGGCACTGTGTAGCCAGGACATGTTCCACTTCCGAGGTGCCGATGCCATGGGCCAGTGCAGCGAAAGCGCCATGAGTCGAGGTATGCGAGTCGCCGCAGACTACGGTCATGCCAGGCAGAGTCGCGCCCTGCTCCGGGCCAATCACATGAACGATGCCCTGACGGACATCATTCATCTTGAATTCCAGAATCCCGAAGTCATCGCAATTCTCGTCCAGCGTCTGCACTTGAATGCGGGACACCTCGTCGGCAATGGCCTCCAGTCCACCCTGGCGCTCGCCCTTGGTGGTGGGCACGTTGTGGTCCGGAGTGGCAATGTTTGCATCGATGCGCCACGGCTTACGCCCAGCCAGGCGAAGCCCTTCGAATGCCTGCGGAGAGGTCACCTCGTGGAGAATATGACGGTCGATGTAGATCAGTGACGAACCATCATCACGGCGCTTGACCTCATGCATTTCCCAGAGCTTGTCGTAGAGCGTTTTGCCAGCCATCGGACTTTCCTCATCAGTGCGTTGGGCAATAGCCCTTTTGCTTATGAGGTCATGCTAGGGATAAGCTTAGGATTACTCAAATTCATATTTTTTATCCAAAGTATTCCCATCAGGAATATTCAGCTGCTATATGCTCGTAGTCATGCTTCGCAAAAACTGACCTCGGAGCCAATCATGGACCTCGCCAACCTCAACGCTTTTATAGCGGTCGCTGAGATGGGCAGCTTTTCCCTTGCCGCCGAACGTTTGCATCTGACTCAGCCAGCCGTGAGTAAGCGCCTGGCTTCACTGGAATCGCAACTGAACGTGCGATTGTTCGATCGGCTGGGCCGAGAAATAGGGCTGACAGAAGCTGGCAGAGCGCTGCTGCCTCGCGCGTACCAGATCCTCAATGTACTGGACGACACCCGCCGTGCATTGACCAACCTCAATGGAGATGTGAGTGGCCGACTGACCTTAGCGACCAGCCACCACATCGGCCTTCATCGTCTGCCGCCCTTGCTGAGGCGCTTCACTCGTGCCTACCCGCAGGTGAATCTGGATATCCGTTTCCTAGACTCAGAGGTCGCGTACGATGAGGTTCTGCACGGGCGCGCCGAGCTTGCGGTGATCACCCTGGCACCGCAAACCGCAATGCCCATTCACGCCGTGAAGGTGTGGGACGACCCACTGGATTTCGTAGTCGCCCCCGAGCACCCCTTGGCTCAGAAACGCGGGCTCACCCTGGCTGACGTCGCCAGCTATCCGGCGGTGTTTCCCGGCGGTAACACCTTCACCCATCACATTGCCCAACGGTTGTTCGAGCGTGAGGCGCTGACGCCCAACATCACAATGAGCACCAATTACTTGGAGACGATCAAAATGATGGTCTCCATCGGAATTGCCTGGAGCGTGCTTCCGCGCACCATGCTTGATGATCAGGTGGTGCGATTGCAGTTGCCCGGCGACCAGCTGTCGAGACAGCTTGGCTACATTACGCATACAGAGCGCACCCTGTCGAACGCGGCGAAGGCGTTCATGTCGTTGCTGACGGCCAACTGATCGGCAATAGAAAACCCCGCCGCGGGGACTTCGCAGGCGGGGTTTTCGGTCAAGCTGCCGGGAGGTCAGCGCATACTGGCTGCCAATCAGCCCTCCAGCGCCAAACGCTCACCATTGATCGGGATGCGCTTGGGTTTGGCCTCTTCCGGCACGACACGCTCAAGTTCGATGCTGAGCAGCCCATTGTTCAACCCAGCACCTTTCACCTCAATGTGGTCGGCAAGGCGGAACGAGAGCTTGAATGCGCGCTGGGCAATGCCCTGGTGCAGATACGTAACGTTCTCACCGCCATTCTCACGCTTGCCGCCGCTTACCGTCAGGACGCCTCGTTCGACCTGCAAATCCAGGTCGGACTCCTGAAACCCGGCGGCTGCTACGATGATTCGGTATTGGTCATCGCCGTGCTTTTCCACGTTGTAAGGTGGGAACGAGCCGTTCGCGTCATTGCGCAACGCTGACTCGAACAGATCGTTGAAACGATCGAAGCCAATGGACTGACGGAACAGTGGAGCCATCGAAAAACTAGTCATTTTGCTATCTCCTGAATTTCAGCGAGTGGTTCATACAGGACCCGAGTTCGGCATCCTGTGATGCCCTAAATAGGAGCTGCTCGCCCGTTTTCAAGACCGTTCGTCGAGGAATTTTTCATGTCAAGAGTGATGTTGATAACGGGCGCCAGCCGTGGCATCGGCGCGGCGACAGCCCGGCTCGCCGCGGCTGAAGGCTACGCCCTGTGTCTGAACTTCCGACAGCGCCAAGACGCAGCCGAGGAACTGCTTGAAGAGCTGCGGGGCAACGGTGCCCGAGCGATTGCCGTCGAGGCGGACGTTGCGGACGAATCACAAATTGGCCGACTGTTCGAGACGCTGGATACTGAGTTCGGCCGAATCGACGTGCTAGTGAACAACGCCGGCATGCTCGAAGGTCAGACGCGCCTGGAGAGCATGGACAAAGCACGACTGGAACGTGTTTTCGCGGTGAACGTTTTCGGCAGCTTCCTCTGCGCACGGGAGGCGGTCAAACGCATGTCGACTCGTCACGGTGGCAGCGGCGGCGCCATCATCAATGTCTCATCCATCGCGGCCAAACTCGGCTCACCAAACGAGTACATCGACTACGCGGCCGCCAAGGGGGCGATAGACAGCATGACGCTTGGATTGGCCAAGGAAGTGGCTGCCGAGGGCATTCGAGTCAATGCCGTGCGGCCGGGCGTGATCCACACGGAGATCCACGCCAGCGGTGGCGAGCCTGATCGCATTGAGCGGGTGAAGAGCAGCGTCCCCATGGGCCGAGGCGGTGATGCTAACGAGGTGGCCGAAGCGATTCTTTGGCTGGCAAGCAACAAGGCCAGCTACACCTGCGGCGCGCTGCTGGATGTCAGCGGCGGGCGTTAACGGATCAGCAAGCAGCCGCTTCGAAACCCAGCGACCGCCCGTCAGCACCCAACAATGCGTCGAGCCGCTCGCAGTCGTTCTCGCGCCGCAGTTGAGCGAATAGCGTGACGGCTTGCGGGTAGCTGCGAGTAAGCATGGACAGCCATTGTTTGAGGCGGCCGGGCGCGTAGCGTGGCGATATCTTGCGTCGTGCCTGACCCCAAAAGCTGGTGAGTAGCGGCTGGAGGTCTTCCCAACTCATTGGGTCGACCGGATCGCCTGCTGCGGCAGCTGCGATCTGTCTGGCCAGGTCCGGCTGACAGACCAGCCCACGTCCCAGCATGATGTCCTCGACACCACTGACTTCACGGCAACGGCGCCAGTCCTCCACAGTCCAGATGTCGCCATTGGCGAACACCGGTACATCTACCACGTCCCTTACCTTGGCCACCCACTCCCAATGCGCAGGCGGCTTGTACCCTTCGACCTTCGTTCGGGCATGTACTACCAGTTGCGCCGCACCGCCTTCAGCCAGCGCACGGGCGCAATCGAGGGCACCGTCCTTGTGGTCAAAACCCAAACGCATTTTCGCGGTAACTGGAATCTGGGCGGGAACCGCCCTGCGTACTTCGCACAGAATCGAGTGGAGCAGATCGGGCTCCTTGAGCAAAACGGCTCCACCACGGGATTTGTTGACCGTCTTGGCCGGGCAGCCGAAGTTGAGGTCGATTGCCGGGGCGCCGAGGCTACACGCTAAGGCGGCGTTGTCAGCCAGACAGAGCGGGTCGGAGCCCAACAACTGCACGCGCAACGGTGTCCCTGCGCAAGTGGCAGCACCGGAATTAAGTTCCGGAGCCAGTTTGAGGAAGCTGGATGCTGGCAACAGACGATCCGATACGCGGATGAACTCGGTCACGCACCAGTCGACACCGCCAACGCCGGTCAGTACGTCGCGAAGAATCTCATCGACCAAACCTTCCATGGGCGCCAAGGCAATCTGCATCACGGGATCCAAACGGAAAAGCGCAGCATTCTACGGGCCGGAGCCTGGTTTAGGAATGTCGTCCCCTGCCGTCTGGCTGGCTGGCCACTTATCCGCTCCCTATCCGCTTAATTTGAGACGCAGTCCGGCAGGTTTGATCAATCCTGATCCTCATCGCCCAGGGTCTTGCGTGGACGATGCTCCATATCGGTGTCCGTGTCGCCGTGACTGCCTTGCTCGTAGTCCGGATCCACCCGCTGGTCCCGTACGTCGTAACCCTTGTCGAGCTGCTCAGGTAGTCGATCTATTCCTTCTCCGGTGCCCATGGACCCGTTGCCCAGCGTTCGGTCGACCGCGGCCGAATTCTGCACCAACTGAACGGTGCCAGACGTCGGCCCGGCAGAGACTTGCAGTGACGCGGTGGCAACAATCATGGCCAGTGCCGCGTGAAGTAGATAGCTCTGCATGGTCCTCTCCTCCAATAGTGTCGCTTGAGTGTTTGGGCAGCTGGAAGGCCTCGCCGTGCGCCATGAAACTGCGGGCCCGACAGATGGCAAGCGGAACCGTTGCCGCCCTGCTGGAGTCCATTGCCAGGAGAGCAGTTGAATCGATTAGAAAGGAATCCAACGATGATCACGCCAGCACTGGTTATTCTATTGATGGTGATCGGCTGGAGCACAGCCGCCCTGGCAATGCTGTGGGGCATGCTGCGAATCGCTCGCCATCATCATAAATCCGATGCGGCTGTTCAGTCGCATCGCCAGTTGCCACCCGCTGCGGTACCCCGTATGGCTCGTGTTTCGCTCACCGCCTGTAAGAATTTAGATCGGTGTGCAATTAATCCGTGACAGGACGAATCAAAGCTGTAGAATGCCGGCCCACAGACGCGGGATGGAGCAGTCTGGTAGCTCGTCGGGCTCATAACCCGAAGGTCGTCGGTTCAAATCCGGCTCCCGCAACCAACTACAAAAAGGCCACTCAACAGAGTGGCCTTTTTTCGTTTGCGCCGACGCGTAAGCTCGAAACGGAATGTCCATGCGCACCCGTGAGCCGCATGCAGCCTCGCTAAATATCTGAAAAAAAACGCTTTATCGACGAGGGGCGGTTGACACTGACCCTTCACACTGTAGAATGCCGCCTCACAGACGCGGGATGGAGCAGTCTGGTAGCTCGTCGGGCTCATAACCCGAAGGTCGTCGGTTCAAATCCGGCTCCCGCAACCACTTAGAAAGGCCACTCTTAAGAGTGGCCTTTTTTTTTATTCCCCGCCGCGCTCCTAGCTTTTTGCTCCGCATATAGCGCTCATCTCTATGAGCTTCAAATTAATAAGTTTTTATAACGAAACTTGGTTTTCTACTTCAAATACCAATCGAACGGATTAGTTAGGTTGATGGATCGCTATTAAGCCGTCTCCTTGCAAGCACGAAGGCCGATAGCTGAATTTCCTTTGCTATCAACGCATTGCATAAAAACAATCTTCAGCGCACAGAATTATTTTGTTAGGGATCTTGACGACCGTCAGGTTCCGATTGTTAACTACGTCACACATAGCAGTTACAAATTATTGCGGGCGAAGATTTAGAACCGTATTCGCTCAACGCACAAGAATGCATATTCCATTTTGCAGCTTATGGGCTGCCGCACGACAACAACCTATAAAGCGTATCTCGAATGTCAGCCGAGTGCGGTAGCCATTGCCTAACGGCTAGCCCCTAACGTATTGCCGCTCAGCGAGGCAAAACACAGCCCGCAGATACAAGGGAAGCTGCAACTGCCAAAAGCAGTTGCATTGCGCCATCCAACTCTTTATGAAAAGCGGCTTGATAAAAGCCAATTTAATAAGCGTCCCCATATTATTACCGCTCGATTGTATTATCCAAACGGAGTGCATCGTGAATAAATCATTTTGCCAATTGGAAACGCCAGCCTTTCAGTTGATTGCGAGCGAAATCAGCAACAAAGGAAGCTGTTGCATTGCCAACTTTCTCACTGACGAGCAATTGCTGTCGCTACAGCAAGCCGTTGCCGCGGAGGCTGACAAGCACAAAGGCAGATACTTTGCACATCACGGCGGGAGCGAGCTAGAAAGTACATTACTGGGGGCTCTCGGCGCTTCACCAGATTTCAGAAATATGCTCGAAAGTGTCTACAGAGCAGGCGCAGGAAAAGGCGCTTATAGCAATGAGATTCTCAAGGTGCTTCGTTGCGTACAGGGAACTTCGGGTCTGCGCGAGTCCAACTGTTTTCACTACGACGCCAGCCTGGTCACAGCATTGCTGCCTATCGAGATCCCTCAGGCGGGCCTCGACAGGGGCGATCTGATTCTATTCCCCAATCTCCGCCGCATCCGTTCCAACGTTCTGTTCAACGTGGTGGAAAAAGCGCTTCTGCAAAACCCCTTGAGCCGGAAACTGATCAGCGCAGCTGTTCGCCGAAACCTTCTGCGGCCTGAAAAGCTTCAATTGGTACCGGGCAATCTCTACCTGTTCTGGGGCTACCGCACGCTTCACGCAAACGAGCCCTGCGATCCTGTCAGTCGCCGCGCAACCGCCATATTTCACTATGGAGACCCGCATGCCGGCAGTTTCGCTAC
Source organism: Stutzerimonas stutzeri (assembly GCF_051028275.1). Classification (GTDB taxonomy): domain Bacteria; phylum Pseudomonadota; class Gammaproteobacteria; order Pseudomonadales; family Pseudomonadaceae; genus Stutzerimonas; species Stutzerimonas stutzeri_AS. The sequence continues at coordinate 1,657,227 of NZ_CP069269.1, read as the reverse complement.
GCGCATGATCCTGAAGCTGAACCAGCGCCGCGCTCGCCGAGCTACGAATCTAGGCACGCAGCCAACAGCCTGACCGCACAACCACCCCCCCCCCTGGCACCCGATTCGCTGTGACAACCGATAAGGACATCGAGATGATCAATGTCACCCAATCGTATCTTGGCGACAAAGCTAAGTTTCTGGGCTACGTCGACAGCATCTACGCATCCCGTTGGCTAACCAATCACGGACCGCTGGTTACCGAACTAGAGGAGCGGCTGCGCGACTATCTGGGCGTGAGGAACATCATCCTTACCAACAACGGAACCGTGGCGCTGCAGGTCGCTTACCGAGCGCTGAACCTGTCGGGGAGTGCCGTCACCACTCCGTTCAGCTTTGTAGCCACGACCAGTACGCTGCAGTGGGAAGGCATCCGCCCGATTTTTGCGGATATCAACTCAGCCAGCTGGAACCTGGACGTTCAGACTATCGAAGGGGCACTAGAGGCCGATACGCAGGCGATTGTCGCCACCCACGTATTTGGCAACGCATGCGACGTCGAACAGATCACGCGGGTTGCGCAACGGCACCGTCTGAAAGTGATCTACGACGGCGCCCATGCGTTTGGTGTCCGCTTCAGGGATCGCTCGGTGTTCGACTGGGGCGATATCAGCACGCTGAGCTTTCACGCCACCAAGCTTTTCCACACCATTGAAGGCGGGGCCATCATCACCAACGACGATGCGCTGGCGGCCAGGATCCGACTGCTCTGCAACTTCGGCATCGCTGATACCGACATCATCGACGGCATCGGTATCAACGCCAAGCTCAACGAATTTGCGGCGGCGATGGGCCTGTGCATCCTTGATGACATTGCGCTGATTCTGGAACAGCGCGAGGAGATCGCCCACCGTTACGAACAGCAACTGGGGGATTACTTCGACCTGCAGCGCCAGCAGCCGCATTCACAACGCAACCATAGCTACTTCCCAGTTGCATTGGCAGACGAAGACCAGCTGCTGCGTTGCCGCTCGGCACTCAATGACCAGGGCATCAATCCCAGGCGCTACTTCTACCCCTCGCTGGACACGCTGAATTATCTGCAGCCGCAACCTATACAAAGCGAGTCGCGCAGCTTGAGCCGCCGAGTGCTTTGCCTCCCGATCTACCCCGGACTTCCCCGACATGTGCAGAACACTGTCATTCAGACGCTGGTAAGTGAGGCCTTGCATAGCAGCCAAACGCTGACCGAACGCTTCTGGCCACAGGTCGATGCTGGCCGCTTGCTCGAAAGCCGCCTGAACCTGCGCGAACCGCTGTGCAAGCCCTTGTACTGATTCACTGTGGCGGTCTGATCACATGTCCACTCCAAATCTTTCAATGCTTCGCAACACCGGCCTCAGTTACGCGGGGCAGGCGTACGCCATGCTCGTTGGCATCCTCATTTTGCCGTTTTACCTGGGGCACCTCGGGGCAGAAGCCTATGGTCTGATCGGCTTCTTTGCGGTTCTGCAGGCCTGGCTGCAGTTGCTGGACGCAGGCCTGTCGCCTTCGCTGGTTCATCGGATTGCACACTTTCGTGGTCGTGCTGGGGCCGTTGTGCAGTGCTACGAACCTGGCCACTTGATGCGCTCGTTCGAAATGATTTTCCTAGCAATCGCACTGCTTACCGTAAGTGCTATTCATCAGGCCAGTGGATGGATCGCTGACCAGTGGCTGCAGGCAGAGGAGCTGAGTACCGCCACGATCATCCATTGCATCAGCCTGATGGGCCTGATGATCGGTCTGAAGCTCTACGCCACGCTGTACAAAAGTGCGCTGCAAGGGCTGGAGATGCACGCCTGGTTGAACAACGCCAACATCCTCATCGCCACACTCCGTTATTTCGGTGGATTGTTCCTGGTTGCGAACATCAGTCAGAACCCGTTGGATTTCTTTCTCTTCCAGACGGCCGTTGCCGTGCTTGAAACCCTTATCTTCGCCGTCAAGGCTTACTTGATGATACCCACCCCGAAGCTGCTTACCGGCTTCAACTGGGAAGTGGTCAAGCCGGTATTGCCGTTCGCGGCCGGAATGTCGCTCACCTCCATGCTGTGGATCGTCCTGACGCAGCTGGACAAGGTGCTGCTCTCCAATGTCCTGCCGCTCAAGGAATACGGTTACTTTTCGCTGGTCGCGCTCATGTCGACGGGAATCATGACGCTGACCAATCCGCTGGTGCAGACCCTGCTGCCCCGCATGACCATGCTTGTCGCCGAAGAGCGGATCGCGGACATGCACTCGCTTTACCTGAATGCGACCCGATTCGTCTGCAGCCTGCTGTTTCCCTTGGCTGGCGTTATCGCGTTCCACTCCGCCGATCTGGTTTTCGCCTGGACCGGCGATACAGAGGCGGCGCAATGGAGCCGGCGGGTGTTGCCCTGGTATGTGATCGGCAGCGCCATCATGGCGGTCACCGCCTTCCAGTTCTATCTGCAGTACGCCTATGGCCAGCTTCGCCTTCACGTCTGGTTCAGCCTGATCAGCGCAGCGCTGAGTATTCCCTTGGTGATTTACGCAACGCTTGAACATGGCGTGTACGGGGCGGCATTCGCCTGGTTCGGGTTGCGCATGCTGACCTTTCTGATCTGGCCCTCAATGGTGCACAAGCGCTTCGCCGCCGACGTGCACCGGCCATGGCTGAAAGATCTGTTGCGCATTACCGCGATGACGGGCCTGGGCCTGCTGATCGGCGAACCGCTGTTCGCCGCGATCGCCAGCGACAACCGATTCAACATTCTTCTGGGGCTGGCGGTCAGCGGGATGATCTGCCTGACACTGGTGACCTTGACCTCCAGGCCGGTGGTAATGCGGCTTTACGTAATGATGACCAAGTCGAGCGTTTGAAATGGATATCCAACCAAGAACCGAACAGGACCTCATGGCAACCTGGGGCAACGAGCGATCCCCCGTGCTGAGCATCATCTGCCTGGCCTACAACCATGCCGCTTTTATAAGAGAAACGCTGGACGGATTCGTCCGGCAGGAAACCACCTTTCCGTTCGAGGTAATCGTTCACGATGACGCCTCGACAGACAGCACAGCCGACATCATCCGAGCGTATGCCGCGCGCTACCCGAACCTGATCAAACCGATCTACCAGCGCGAGAACCAATACCGGCTTGGAGTGCCGTTCAGCACTCGCCTGTTCGCCCAGGCCCGCGGTAGGTATATCGCCTATTGCGAAGGTGATGATTACTGGACGGACCCGCGCAAGCTGCAGATACAGGTCGACTTCCTCGAAAAACATCCCGACTACGTGATGACGTACCACGATGCATTCATGTTCAACAGCCAGGGCATCGTCCGCAGCCCGCACCTGACCGGAAAGTATCGAAAGGATGCAACTGCGTTACAGCTCAAACAGGCACGCCCTGTCTCCACGCTGACCGTCTGCTTTCGCAACCGGGTGCATGAATTGCCTCCCGAGCTGCACGGAGTGGAGGTGCTGGATATCTGCTGGTGGTCGTTACTCGGCGCATACGGCAAAGGCAAGTTCATCGAAGAGATCAAGCCTGCTGCCTATCGAGTGCATGAAGGCGGGATCTTCTCCATGCGCACCAGCAAACAGCGCATCCAGATGGCGATGCACGCCTATTACAGCCTCGCTCGCTATTACCAGCGCATTGGCGACCAGGCGCTGTATGAGTATTTCATGATCCAGGTGTTCGCGCAGGCGCTCGCGTCGATCTCTCCGCTCAGCAAGATCCAGGCGCTTGGCCAGGTTTTCCAGAACATCAGCATCAATCTCCTACGCAGGCTGACCCCAGGTGTCTGACACCCGGTTGTCACCGCTGCTGTTTTACCGATGTGGCGCAACACTGAAGGAAGGAACCCGAAATGACCGCCATGGCTCGCTCGACGCTGGAATACGAAGCAGATAACCGGATCGATCTGGCGCGCATCCTGCGCGTGGCGTTCGATCATAAGCGCTTGATCCTGTCCATAACCGCCCTCTTCGCCCTACTCGGCGTCGGCTACGCCATCGTCGCTACACCCATCTATCAAGCCACGGCAATGATCCAGATCGAGCCGAAAAAGGCAGGCATTACCGGCGTCCCTGAAGCCGTACCCAGGCCGAACTCGGTATCCCAGGCGATTACGGAAATCGAGCTGATCAAATCCCGCTCGGTACTGGGCAGTGCGGTCAAAGACCTCAAGCTATATATCGACACACGGCCAAAATATTTCCCGCTGATAGGCAGTTATCTCGCGCGCCAGCACGACCCGGTGAAAGACGGCGAATTCGCAGTGCCCCTGCTCGGAATGGATAGCTACGCCTGGGGCGGCGAGAAGCTGGATGTGTTCCAGCTGGACGTGCCAGAAGCCTACCTCGGCGAAAAGCTGATCCTGCGTGCAGGCCTGACGGGCGCCTTCAGCCTGTATGACTCCGACGAGCAACTGCTGCTGAGCGGCAGAACCAACCAAGCGGTGGTGCGTGACGGTTTTCGCGTACAGATCGCCACCCTCAAGGCCCGGCCCGGCACGGAGTTCGCCCTCGTACGCAGTCGTCCGCAGACCACCGCGCTTGACTACCAGAGACGCCTGAAAGTGGGAGAAGCCGGCAAGGACTCGGGAATCATCTATCTCACACTGGAAGACCCTGACCCTGAGAAGGCAAACCAGGTGCTCGACCAGATCAGTCGGTTGTATGTGCGACAGAATATCGAACGCAGCTCCGCAGAGGCTGCCCAGCGTCTGGAATTCCTGCGGTCACAGGTGCCGCTGGTGCGCAAGGAGCTGGAGAAAGCCGAAGCAGCCCTCAACGACTACCAGACCAACGCACAGTCAGTGGATATCAGCATCGAGACCAAAGGCGTGCTGGACCAGATCGTTGCGCTGGAATCGCAGATGTCCGAGCACAACCTCAAGCGCACCGAATACAACCAGCTCTATACCCCGGAACACCCGACCTACAAGACGCTGATGACCAAGATCAGCCAGCTGCAAAAGCAGAAGGAAGGGCTGATGGCAAAGATCAATACCCTGCCGATGACCCAGCAGGAGCTTCTGCGTCTGAATCGAGACATGCAGGTCACGACCCGCACCTACACCCTGCTGCTCGACAAGGCGCAAGAGCAGGACATCTTGCGCGCCGGCACCATCGGCAACGTACGCATCATCGACAGCGCCTATGCTGTGGTTGAAAAGCCGTCAAAGCCAGTCAAGCCACTCGTTGTGCTGGTCGCGATCTTTGTAGGCCTGCTGGTATCTGCATTGGTGATCCTGTTGCGGCAGGTGTTCTACCGGGGTATCGAAAGCCCTGAAACTATCGAACGCCTGGGTACGCCGGTATATGCCGCCCTGCCGTTTTCGCCAAAACAGGAACACCTGTACCGCTTGCGTAAGGTTCGCGATGGCAGAAGCAAGCTGCTAGGCCGTGCAGATCCAGCCGACCTTGCGGTCGAGTCGCTCCGCAGCCTGCGCACCAGCTTGAAGTTTGCAATGCTCGAGGCGCGCAATCAGGTGTTGGTGATCACCAGCCCGACGCCCTCGGTGGGTAAATCTTTCGTCGCGAGCAACCTGGCTTCGGTCATCGCCCAGGCGGGTCAGCGCGTGCTGCTGATCGACGCCGACATGCGCCGCGGCTACCTGGCCGGCATGTTCGGCATGGCACCACGCAACGGACTGTCCGACGCACTGGCCAGTGGCCTGCCGCTGGCTGCCCTGGTCAACAAGACCGACCACCCCAACTTGCACTTTGTCGCCAGGGGCCACTCGGCGCCCAACCCTTCCGAACTGCTGATGCACGAAAACTTCGCCCGGTTGCTCAAGGACGCCGAGCGAGATTACGACTTCGTCATCATCGATACACCACCGGTACTGGCGGTCACGGATGCCGTTCTGGTCGCGCAACAGGCCGGCACCTGCCTGTTGGTTGCGCGTTACGGGATGAGCACCGCCGGCCAAGTTGAAGCCTCCAAACGGCGCTTGGCTCAGAACGGCGTACTGCTCAAGGGTGCCATTCTCAATGGCGTCAAACGCAGGGCCTCCAGCTCCGCCTACGAAACCGGTGCCTACGGTTACTACAGTTACTCTCAAAAAGCCTGACACTCGCGAGGGATAAGCCGTGCTCAGAACCGTATCGATGATGCAGCCCTACCTATTTCCCTATCTCGGTTACTTCCAGCTGATCGCACGCAGCGATGTGTTCGTGCTGGGCGACGACCTGCAATACGTCAAGGGCTCATGGATCAACCGCAACCGGGTGCTGACTAACGGGCAGCCGAAACTCATCACTTTTCCGTTGCGCAAGGCCAGCCAGTTCACCGCCATCAATCAGCGCTGGCTGTGCGACGAGTTTCCTCAAGAAGTCCAGAGGCTGCTCAAGACCTTGGAGCACGCCTACGCACGTGCGCCTCATTACATCGAGGTGATGGATCTGGTGCGTCAGATTCTTGCGCATCCGGAACGCAACCTGGCGCGTTTCATTGAAAACTCCATACGTCGGATCTGCGCTTATCTGCAGATCGCAACGCCCATCCGCATCGGCTCGGAGTTGGGCTTGCCGGCGCGGATGGACAAGCAGGAACGCATCCTCTCGATTGCCGAGAAGATGAATGCGGAGTTGTACATCAACCCGATTGGCGGAATGGCGCTCTATAGCCCCGCGTTTTTCAGAGCCCATGGGTTGACGCTGCGTTTCCTGCGCATGGATGACCTTAGCTACCCACAGCTCAACCACCCCTTTGTCCCCTCGCTCTCGATCATCGACGTTTTGATGTTCAACAGCCGGAGCGAGGCGCAGGCGCTGCTCAAACGCTTCTCGCTGATCGAGGGAGTAGACGAGCCGGCTACGTTAGAACGTGCATGAGTCAAGCAAGAACGGACCCAGCAACATACTTCTATGGAAGGCAACGCACATGACATCGCCCAACAGCACCCCCCGTTGGTATCTGATTCAGACCAAGCCTCGCCAGGACAGCCGCGCTGAAGAGCACCTTCGGCGTCAGCACTACGAATGCTATCGACCGACACAACCCTGTCCCGCCGGCAGCGATAAGCCCAACGAACCGCTGTTTCCGGGATATCTGTTCATCCGTCTCGATCAGCAATTGGATAACTGGTACCCCATCCGATCCACCCGCGGCGTTGCCCGGGTAGTGGCCTTCGGCAGCGAGCCGACGCCGGTCAGGGACGAAATCATCGAGCAGCTGCGCCAACGTTTGGCAAACCCTTCTTCCAAACCGCTATTCGAACCGGGCGAACGGGTGCAATTGCGTGGCGGTAGCTTCAGCGACCTCGACGCGATTTTTGTCAGCGCCGACGGTGAGAAGCGCTCGGTGATTCTGCTAAGCCTGCTGCAGCGAGAGCAGAAGATTCGCGTACCGACGCGCTATCTCAGCAGCAGCCAGTCACGTCAGGCACTTCCGTTGGCCTGTCAGACCGAGTAACCGCGAGGGCAAAGCATGAAGATTCTTCTTCTGCACAGTTTGTATGCGCCGCATATTGGCGGGGGCGCAGAAATCGTGGTTCGTCAGTTAGCCGAAGGGCTGCAGCGCCGCGGTTGCGAGGTTGTGGTTCTGGCGACCGGCCCGGAGCGCGGGCTTCACGAACAGGTGCAAGCTGGCGTACGGGTCTACCGCGCCGGGCTGGACAACTTTTACTGGCATTTCACCCAGGCCCGCCCCAATCGGCTGTTGCGGTTCGGTTGGCATTATCGGGACCGCTACAACCGCAACATGCGGCGCCACGTACGAAAGGTCATCGAACTCGAGCGACCGGACCTGGTGCTCTGCAACAACCTGACAGGCTGGTCGATATCGGCGTGGGATGAAATCAGCGCAAACGGATTGCCCATTGTTCAGGTGCTGCACGACCTGTATCTGCTCTGCCCCAAAGACACCATGTTCAACAAGGGCCGCTGCTGCGAACACCAGTGCGGCATGTGCTCGGTCTTACGCCAGCCTCACGCAGCGGCGTCGGCCCAGGTCGCGGCGGTAGTCGGCGTAAGCCGTTTCGTCCTGGAGCGGCTAACAGCTGAGGGTTACTTCAGCCAGGCCAGCCGGTACGTCGTTCATAACTGCATCGACTCGGACCCCAGCCCGTCGGCCATTTCACGTGCGCACCATAGCGGCCTCCTACGCTTCGGCTACATCGGCACATTGTCCGAGAACAAGGGGGTGAGCTGGCTGGTGCAACAGTTCCAGGCGCTCTCGATCGACGCCACACTGACCATCGCTGGGCGTGGCAAGCTGGATTACGAAAAGACGATCAAAGCGTTGGCCGACCCATCCAAGGTCAAATTTGCCGGTTACCTGCCTTCCGAACGCTTCATGCGCGAAATTGACGTGCTGGTGATTCCTTCGATCTGGGCCGAGCCTTTCGGGCTGGTCGCCGTCGAGGCCTGCGCTCAGCGTCTTCCCATCATCGCAACGAAGATGGGTGGGCTGCCCGAAATCATTCAGGACAACCTGAACGGGCTGCTGTGTTCGCCAGCCGACCCGGACTCTCTCGGCAGGGCGATTCTCAAACTCTATCTGGACAGCAGGCTACGCCAGCGTCTGTCCGAACAAGCACGTAACAGCGTTGCCGCCTTCTTAAACACGGAAGGGATGCTCGATCAATATCTGTCGATCCTGTATTCCACGCTGCATGGCCGGAGTGCCCGCGATGAATCCGAGCTCATTAACCATCTCGTACCGCAGATCGAGCCCGCTGGCGATTGATAAAGCCACAGTGCTGGCGCTGATTGCAGGCTCATTGCTGGTCAGCGAAACCTTTGCCGGTGCCCTTCGCTATTACCTGGATATGGCCGGCGTGTCTGCCCTGCTTTATTTGCCAAAGCTGGCCTGTGTTGCTGCGGTGGGACTGGAAATGCCAAGGGCGCGAAACAAACCGGGCGTATGGCTGGTGCTGTTTGCCGTGTTCGTGTCGAGCTTATGGGGGCTGCTCCACGGCGCAACGCTGGGCAATGTCGGGTTCAGCCTCTTCATCTACATCCCGCTGTTGTTCGGATTGTTCTGCGGCAGCTATCTGGAACAGCGAACCCGCCTGCTCAGCTGGGTGATCGGGTTGTGCCTGGTGGCCTCGTTCATCGGCATTGCCCTGGACATGTTCACCACCGTTCCGTGGAAGGGCTACAGCTACATGATGGGGGAAGTCGAGGTGACCGCTAACAAATCCTGGGCCTTCGGCAGTACCGACCGGCTTGCTGGATTTGCCCGGATGTCAACGAACCTTGCCGTGATGATTGCGCTGTACAGCCTGTTTCTCGCTGCTTTTCTGCAGTCGCGGCTGCTTCGCTTGATGCTGTACCCGGTGGCCTTCGTTGCGATTTTCCTGACCACCAACAAGTCCACCGCGGCCGCCTACCTGCTGACGCTCGCGATGCTTTTTCTTGCAGGCTACCGCCTCCCTAGCGCCACGGCGTTCTTCATCGCGGTGCTGACCGGATTGGCGCTGCCGGCTGCCAGTCTGCTGCTGAACATCCCTCAAAGCGAGGCGTACAGCACCAGCATGTTGGCGTCATTCAATGACCGATTGATCCATAGCTGGCCAAACTTCATTGAGGTGATCGTCAATGAAGGCTGGGGTTGGTGGGGTGCTGGTTTCGGTGCGGTAGGCAGCAGCGTGGCAGTGTTTCCGCTGGCATGGCTGGAGTTGCTGAGCATCGCCGATAACACCGCGCTGTACCTCTGGGGGATGCTGGGCGTACTGGGCGTGATCCTCTATCTGCTGCTGTTTCCGCTGCTGTTGCGTTTGCACGACCGCGGTCCGCGCATACGCGACGCGCTGCTGGGCATCGTCTTCTGCATCATCCTGGTCGGCTGGGCAACTGACGTTCTTGAAGTCACCACGGCTACCCTTTTTCTAGGCATCGCCATTGCGCACGTCCTGACGCCACGCGAGCGAAACAGCCCTTCTGTCACATCACACCCACACCGCGGCCTTGAGGCCGATAAACGAAACATCAAGGACGAACGGACATGAGGATTCGATTTCGTTGTCGCTGTATTGCGCTTACTGCCGTTATCTCCGCTCTGGCGCTGGAGGTGCCTGCACAGCCAGCCGAGGAACCCTTTGTTCTGGGCGTCTGCTCACATGATCTGCATCTGCCCGACAGTTCCAGCAAGGGCCTGCAGTTGCTGCGCCAGGCTGGTATCGAGTCGGTCAGGACCGACGCACATTGGGCTTTCCTTGAGCGCAAGCGCGATCAGCTCAAGGTAGAACGACACTGGCCCGCCTACCTGGCCGGCAACGAAGCACAGGGGATCGATAACCTGTTCATCCTCGGCTACGGCAACCTGTTTCATGGCGATGGGGAGAAACCTCGCAGCGAGCCGGTGCGTGCGGCGTTCAATCGCTACGTGGCCTTCACGGCTCAGCAGTTCCGCGGCCGCATCAAGCACTACGAAATATGGAACGAATGGGACGTAGAGAATCCGACCGACCCGGAGTTCTCTCAGGACTATGCTCGACTGATCACCGATGCGGCCGGGATCATCCGTCAGCATGATCCTGAGGCGAAGGTACTTGCTGGCGCGGTGACAACCAAGGGTATCGAATCCGGTTTCGCGGTGCGCCTGGTAGAAGCCGGCATCATGCAGTCGATAGATGGCCTCTCGTTACACCCCTACGTCCACTGCCGTGGCCGTGAAGAAAACACGCCTGAGGCATGGATCGAATGGCTCGCCGAGGTCGATCTGGAACTGTCCCGCGCTGCGAACCAGCCGGTGCCGTTGTATCTGACGGAGATGGCCTGGCCAGCCCACCAGGGCGCCTGCGGCATTGATGAGAATCTGCAGGCGGCCTATCTCGCGCGCAGTTTCTTCCTCGCTCGGACGCTCGCCAATGTACGCGGATATTGGTGGTATGACTTCCGTAACGATGGCACCGATAAGCATGAGCGGGAGCATAATTTCGGGCTGCTCCGGCAGAACTACTCGTTAAAGCCTGCCTATCGCGTGCTAGCAGCGATCAGCCCGATCATCAAGGATTTCCAGTACCTGGACCGGGTCGAGACCGCTGAGGAGTCGAGCGTTCTGCTGCGGTTCGGCAGTGCCGAAGAACAGCTTCTGGTGGCCTGGAGTACGGACGACACGCGCCCCGTCACCATCAGCTCGACGAGTAACACAGCGGGCAAGCTGAACCTGTTGGATACCGCCCAGCCAGACAAAGGCTGGACTACCGGCAGCGCATGGCGATGTCCAAGTAGCGCGAAAACCTGCACCACCCAAATCGAACTCGACCGATTTCCGAAAGTTGTCAGGCTCGGCAAGTCAGCTCCAGCTGACACCGAGCAGTTGTAGCCAGTCTCGACTCGTTGAAAAGAGGGAACTCAAGATGATCGTGATCAATGCTCGCTTCCTGACCCAGGAAATGCGGGGCGTACAGCGGTTCGCTGAACAGATCTGCCTGCGACTCAAAGACCTGCGCAACGACCTGGTGTTCGTCGCGCCTGAGAACATTCACCTGCACGACAGTGCCGAGCAGTTGCAAGTACGCCGCATCGGCCGACGCCGAGGCCATATGTGGGAGCAGCTGGATCTCCCGCTGTGGTTGGCACATAACGGCTCTCCCCCGCTGGTCTCCTTGTGCAACACGGCACCGCTGTTTTACGGCAACCAGATCGCGACCCATCACGACATCACTTACATCAGGCATCCGGAAAGCTACTCCAGGACCTTCAGAGCCATGTACCGAACCCTGACCCCGATATTGCTTGCACGTACCAAGGCGCTGATCACCGTAAGCGAGTTCTCCCGAAGGGAGATCGCTGCCCATTACGGTTACCCGGCAGACAGCATATGTGTCGTTCCAAACGCTGTAGACGCCCGGTTTCAACCCTTCTGTGCAGAACAATGCCCGCGCGAGTCAACGCCGTATTTGCTTGCAGTGTCATCACCCTCCGCTCACAAGAACTTCGCCCGGATGGTAGCGGCATTTCTCAGTATCGAAGGCCAGCAAGACGTTGAGCTGCGCATCATCGGCGACTCGAACCGGATCTTCTCGGGAAGCCTTCACGATGTGGCCGGCAGTCGGCGCATCCGTATGCTGGGGAGGCTAACGGATGAGGAATTGGTAGAAGCCTACCAAGGAGCAGCTGCGTTCGTGTTCCCCTCATTGTATGAAGGGTTCGGTATCCCACCGCTCGAAGCGCAGGCGTGCGGATGCCCGGTGATCGCCGCGCGTGCTGCGTCCATTCCAGACGTCCTCGGTGATAGCGCACTGTACTTCGACCCCCTGAAAGTCAAAGAAATCGCACAGAGCATGCAGCGAATTCTGCAGGACGAAGCCTTGCGTCAGGATCTGCGCCAACGAGGCAAGGAAAACGTCGCACGGTATTGCTGGAACATCTCGGCTAATCAGGTATCCAGACTCATCGACCAGGCGTTCACCGGAGTGCCGAGTTCCGATGTCGCGGATATCAATCCGCTGCCATACAGCCAGCCAAAGCATTAATGCCCAGCAGCCCTCACTGCGGTTCATGCCGCCACCATCTCTGGTGACGGCCGCCACTCCCTAACTTGAAAGGCCATCACAATGAAAATCGCCATAATTCATGACTGGCTGGTGACATACGCCGGAGCCGAAAGAGTCCTCTCCGGGTTGCTGGATGTCTGGCCGGATGCGGACTTGTTCGCCGTAATCGACTTTCTCTCTGACGAGGATCGCGCCCATCTCGGCGGCAAGCGAGCAACCACGACCTTCATCCAGCAACTGCCCAAGGCGAAAACGCACTATCAGAAGTACCTACCGTTGATGCCGTTGGCCATCGAGCAACTGGACATGTCGGGCTATGACCTGGTGATCTCTAGCAGCCACGCGGTTGCCAAGGGCGTATTGACCGGCCCAAACCAGCTGCACATCAGCTACGTGCATTCGCCTATCCGCTATGCATGGGACCTGCAGCACCAATATCTCCACGAGGCGAGCCTGGACCGCGGCCTCAAGGCCAAGCTGGCGCGCATGCTGCTGCACTACATGCGGATGTGGGATCAGCGCACCGCCAGCGGTGTGGATGATTTCGTCGCCAACTCGCATTTCATCGGCCGACGCATCAACAAGAGCTACCGTCGCGAATCGACAGTTATCTATCCACCGGTCGACACGCGGCAATTTACGCTCCATTCCGCCAAGGAGGATTACTACCTGACCGCCTCGCGAATGGTGCCTTACAAACGCATCCCCATGATCGTCGAAGCGTTCTCCCGGATGCCTGACAAGAAGCTCATCGTGATCGGCAGCGGGCCGGAGATGCAAAAGGCCAAGGAGCTTGCAACACCAAATATAACGCTCATGGGTTATCAGAGCTTCGCGGTGCTACTGCACCATATGCAGCGCGCCCGCGCGTTCGTCTTTGCGGCGGAAGAAGACTTCGGCATAGCGCCCATAGAAGCCCAGGCCTGTGGCACGCCGGTTATCGCCTATGGAAGAGGCGGCGTGCTGGAAACCGTACGAGGTATCGATCATTCAGAGCCCACTGGCCTGTTCTATATGCAGCAGACGCCCGAGTCATTGATTGCAGCGGTCGAGGCGTTCGAGTTGCAGGCGCACCTCATCCAATCTGAGGCATGCCGCACAAGTGCACTGCGATTTTCAACCGAACGATTCAGGCAAGAGATTAAGACCTTCGTCGATACTAGGGTCCGAGAGGTTGCGTTGATTCAAGGGCAGGAAGCGCTGTTGCACCGACCGACGGTAACCCCGTTGAGCGTGGCCCCGGTCTACCCGACTGCGATACCTTTGAATCACGCCTGACGAGACCTCATTCTCCCAGCGAGGCTTCAAGGATGAACACCACCACCGCAACACATCGCATGCAAACCATCTCGGCATTAAGCCTCGCGCTATTGATCGGCGGAACGGCGAGCGCCCACCACAGGGCGGACACAACAAGCGAAGAGCGTCACTTGCATGAATATGAGGATTCAGCGCAAGCCTGTGCAAACGATGGCCGGCCCGCCGTGTTCAATCTCGGAACGGCTCCGATGGCCCCGCAATGTGTGGGCATAAGCGGATCCAACAAGACGTTTCCCGCACCGATCCGCTTGGCAAAGCCGCTTTCTGACAGCCCGTACCGCTCTGACGAATCCATTCGTTATTCGTTTTAACCTCTCGACTATCTGGAGTCGCTATGGACAGTGCAGACCAAACCCAGCAAATCCTGGTGTACGCCGACGGCTATTCCTATACGGAATTCTTCCATACGCCGGCGCAACCCGAGGCGCCCACCACAGACAGACGAATCAGCGTTTTCCATGCTTTCTTCGCCCCTGAGTGCCCAAGCGTGCTTGCCGCCGGTGAGCCTTCCGCTGGGCTATCGCAGATGGCCAAGGGGGTAGCCGGCAAAATCGGCTGACCAGCAAAGCCAATCGCTGAGATTCCGCTACCTGCACCACTGCAGCGCCGCAAAGGCGTTGACGGGAGCGCCATGCACCCGGGAAGCGGCCTTACTCACGCCTTTCAATCGAGACAATCATGACCTCAAAGACCACTGTGGTTACCGTGACCTACGGCGACCGCCTGCCCTATCTGCAGCAATTGATCGAACGCGCCCTGAGCTTCGGCAATATCAGCAACGTGGTAGTGGTAAGCAACGCGTCGATCGCGCCCCTTCATCAACTGGTCCAGCGCTGGCCGAACCAGGTTCGAGTCATCGAGCTGGAAGAGAATACCGGCTCGGCCAACGGCTACGCAGTAGGGCTACAAGCGGCGCTGGCTTGCGATACCGATTACGTCTGGATGATGGACGATGACAACATGCCAACATCTGCTGCCGTGTCGATTCTGCATGGCGAGCTTGCGCGTCTGGCCAACCTGCTCGGCGCGGATCGGGTCGCGGTTCTTGGTTATCGCGCAACGCAACAGGCCGATATCGCACAGGGCATCCCTGCCCGGTACGTTCGTCAGCCACGCTCCAGCTATTTCGGCTTTCATGTCGCTCACCTGCCCTACAAGATCTGGCGCCGGCTGCCCTGGGGCAAGCGAGCCAGCAGCCCACCAAGAAGCATCAGCCTGCCATTCGCGCCCTATGGCGGCATGCTCGCACACCGGAGCCTTTATGAGCGGATAGGTGTGCCGCTAAAGGATCTGGTGCTTTACGTTGACGATACAGAGTACACCCGACGTATCACGGCCGGCGGCGGACGGTTGTTCCTCTTTACCGACGCCGTGATCGAAGAACTGGAACAGTCCTGGAACACCAAACAGCGCACCCGCAATATTTACGAGACCTTCCTGCTCGGCGAGTCGGATTTCCGCGCCTACTACACCGCGCGCAATCAAGCGTGGTTCGACAAGAATGTATGGGCCGCTTCGCCCCACCTCCATCGCATCAACCGAGCCATCTTTCTCACCCTCCTGCGCCTCGTTGCCCGCCTGCGTAATTGCCGAGAGCGCCTGGCGCTCGTCGAGCAAGCCATTCACGACGGTGAGAACGGTGCATTAGGCATGAGCAAGACCTTCCCATTGCGCTAATTCAGCTGCAAGGCGTTCTGGACTCGATCAGGAGATGTGCATGTACACCGCATCGGCACAGCGCGACGAAAACAACTTCGATTTTCTACGCTTCTTCGCGGCGTCCGCAGTCGTTATAGGCCATTGTTACTGGCTGTCGGGCCTGGGGCACGTCGAGCCGGTACGGCTGTTCACCGGCTCCGTGGACACCGCCGACATTGCCGTACACCTGTTTTTCGTGATGAGCGGTTATCTGATCGCCGCTTCGTGGATCAACAGCCGCAGCGGCCTGGAGTTTGGAGCCAAACGGGCGCTGCGCATATTTCCAGCGCTGGTAGTGTCCACCCTGTTCACCACCTTCCTCGTAGGCCCGCTAGCGACCGAACTGTCGCCCAGAGAGTATCTGTTCAATAACGAGACAGTCCGGTACCTCTCGAACGTGGCCCTGATCACCCAGTTCCACCTGCCAGGGGTATTCACCGAGAACCCATTCCCGGACACCGTCAACGGCTCAGTCTGGACTCTTCCCTACGAAGTTTTGATGTACACGACGCTGTTGATACTCGGGCTGCTCAAGCTGTTCGGCCGGATCGTGACACTGGCGCTGCCGCTGGCGCTGATCATCATTCATTTCCACCTCGCCCCGAACCTCGGTTTGGAAAGCGACATCCTGCGCAAGGCCACACGCTTGGGCATCTTCTTTTTTATGGGGTCCGCGCTGTACCTGTATCGCACCAGCCTGCCGTGGAACTGGCAGGTCGCGCTCGCACTGCTCGTGCTGTCGCTACTCAGCGCAGGGACCGAGCTTTGGCTCTACTTCCATGTCCTGACGTTGCCCTACCTGACCATTTACGTCGCGCATCTCAAAATCCCCGGGCTGTCACGCTTCGGCAAGTTCGGAGACTTTTCGTACGGGATCTACATCTTCAGCTTTCCGATACAGCAGTTGTTGGTTCACTGGCTGAATCCGCACCTCTCGTTGCCTGCCTTCATGGCGCTGAGCCTGAGTACGAGCTTTGCAATCGCTGTATTGTCGTGGCATCTGATCGAGTCGCCGGCGTTGCGTCTCAAACGCTTCCTGCCGGGCAACAGTCGAAGCGCCAACAGCACCGAGCTGAATCCGGCTCCCTGAGCGCGACACCGACCGGTAGAGGCGTTGTAGCGTAGTCGCTATAAGGGCTTGTCGTCGCGCTCCATCAGACGGCGGATAGTGGTCACCAGCATTTCGAGCCCGGTGCCTTTGGGCAAAAAGTGATCGACCAGGTCGCTGACTTTCAGATGCTGGGGCAACGCTGCGCTCATCATCAGGATCGGCACATCATCGAACTCATGATTGGCGCGAATGGTGCGAACCATCTCGTACCCATTGAGTTCCGGCATCATATAGTCGGTGATGATCAGCGCTGGCTTTTCCTGCTTGAGCTTCAGCAAGCCCTGCGCACCGTTTGCTGCTTCGACGACACGATAACCCTCGTCTTCGAGGATCATCACCATCAGCTTGCTAAGGCCAAGCTCATCTTCGACCAATAACACGAGTGGGTCGAGCTTATCCGTGTCCTCGTCACGCATCCCGCCCCCTCGCCGGAGGCAGACGGTGGGGCTGCCCCGTCACGACCCCCTCGGTGCATTTCATCCGCCCACCGAGCTGGAACCCATCCTCGCCCAAGTAGAACTCATAGACGTACGGATCGAAGCCGCTTTCGCGCATCTTCAGGATCGCTAGCGTACGGTACAGCCTCGACTCAAGCTCGGCATACCGCAACAGAACGATGTTTTCAGCAATAGCCGAGACCGCCGCAAACTGGAGCCCGTGCTCACCTCCAACGATCTCGGCCAGCTCAGCGGTAAACACTGTCGTAACACCCTCGCAGCGGAGAATAGCCGTTAGGGTGCTGATAAACCGGCCCAGCCGCTGCTGGTTTACGGCCGCCTGTTTGAACGCATCGATTCCGTCAATGAATAGCCGCTTGACACCGCGACGACGCACGGCGTCCAGAATCTCTTCGGCTAGTTCGTCCTGTAACAGCTCCGTCGGGGTGTGATGGATCACTTCCACCGTTCCGCTATCGATCAGGGCGCCTAGTTCCAACCCCAGGGCACTGGCACGGCGGCGCAGACGATGAGCATCTTCATAGAAGCCGAATATCAGGCCGGGCTCGGCGTCGCTGCTGTTGCAGACAAAGCTCAACCCCAGGGTCGTTTTGCCTACACCAGTCGGGCCGACCAATAGCGTAGTCGAGGAATAAGGAATGCCCCCCTGGATGATTCGATCCAGCGTATCGACCCCCGTGCTAAGCCGCTCGTCACGCATGCAGGCGGACTGCAATTCACCGGTGACAGCCTCTAGCCGCGGAAACACCCGAAAGCCGTCCGTCGTGATGGTGCTCATGTGCCGACCGGAGATAAAGCCGCTGCCTCTGAACTTGCGCACCTGCAGATAGCGATATGTACGAAATTGATCGTCATCGCTGCCCAATTGCAACCAACCATCAACCATCGTGAATTCGGGGCTGCCAGGATCGCGCTTGCTGTTGGTCAGCAGCAGGATGGTGCAGCCAACCACATCTGCGTAGATTGACAAATCGTTGATGAACTCACGAAACGCACGCTCAGAAGCGGCGTTTTCCTCCAGCGCGAACAAACCATCGATCACGATCAGCGAGGCCTTCTGGCGCTTGCCGTTGCGCGTCAGATAGCGAAGGATGCCTTCCAGGCCGTCGGTACGGAGGATGTCGAAAGCGCTTTCATAGACGACGGAGGTTCCTGCGTACTGGTTATTCATGAACGCCATGTTTCGCAGATGGCGAAGCAGCCGGTGGTGAGTTTCGGCCAGCAAGGTTACATAGAGTGAGTGCTCGCCACGCGCTGCCCAGCTGTAGCAGATCTGATTGGCGAGAATGGTTTTCCCCTCGCCCGGTCCACCCTGCACGATGTACACCGCTCGGGGTAACAGCCCACCTTTCAGCACCGCATCCAGCCCTGGTACGCCGGTTGGAACATGAGTTGGCGCCGCTGGCGAGTAGGTAAAGTCGTCGGTCACAGCAGCTTCCCGTTCAAATCAATCGGTGCATAGTAGCAAAGGGGCCGCGACGTTATTAGCCATCGGTTAAGGCTGCTCACTACCGATCTTTCGTTGCTGATGTGGCGCATAGCAACGAAGCGAAATCGACAATGGATCTTACTCGCCTGCTGTTTGGCTATCTCGGTCCGCGCCAGACCATACGCACTGTTTGGGTACAAACGATCCGCAGTTTGACGCAATGGTCAGCAATGCTGGAGGCGCATCGGCAAAACCCCTACTATGACGCCGGAAATCGCGACCGACAACGATCACAGCCAGCCTTATGCACTCCGCCCGCCTGCCTCGCCTGGACCTACGCCGACTTATCATCCTGTTGGCGATGCTGAGTGGGCTGATTACCCTCGGTATCGGTTTCTACGCCAGCTACAAGATTCAGCGTGATTCGCTTATCGTCAGTACGTTGTCTGCCAACAGCGCCTATGCGTCGAAGTTGGCGGACGGGGCTGAAGTTTTTTTCCGTACTGCCCAACAGCAGCTTGCCGTTAGCGCTGAGATCATTGCCACCCGGTTTCAAGACAATAGTGTCTTGGACGCGGAGGCCAGACGGCTTCGCAAGCAGACCGACAGTTTCAACGCCGTGGTCATCACCAGCGCCGAAGGAGAGGTTCTCGCAACCGCTCCCAACACCGGATTACTGGTTGGCCAGAAGTTGAATTCCCCAGGTGCGCGCCAGGCCTTGGCTGAACGCAAGCCCTTGATCAGCAGTCCGTATGTTTCAGCGCTGAACACGCTGGTCGTCCTGATTTCTCAGCCCATCGTGCGCGACGACGGGACCTACCTCGGCTATATCGGTGGGGTGATCTATCTGCGCGAGCGCAACATCCTGCACAGCATGTTGGGCGAACACTTCTATCGGGACGGTTCCTACCTCTATGCCGTCGATCAGACGCGTCGGCTTCTATACCACCCAGAGCCGAAACGGCTCGGCACGGTCGTTACAGAAAACGAAGTCATCGACAAAGTGCTGCTCGGGGAGTCTGGCAGCCTTCGGGTGGTCAACAGCCAAGGGGTTGACATGCTGGCTGGCTATGCCGCCTCTCCTGCTGCTGGCTGGGGCATCGTGGCCCAGCGGCCGACCGCCGACACCCTGCAGCCACTCGACGATCTGATGTTCAAGGTCGTTCTCCAGACAGCACCACTGGCTCTGCTAACGTTGCTCTGCATCTGGGGCCTGGCGGCATTGATCACTCGACCGCTGTCCCAACTTGCACAGCGCGCCAGTGAGATGGATGCGCCCAACAGCGCCGAGCGTATTCAGCGCATCCGCTCGTGGTATTTCGAGGCGGCACAGCTCAAGCGGGCCATGCAACTCGGTATCAGTCTCCTCCACCAGCGCATCGGCAAGCTCAATCTCGACGCACAAACCGATCCGCTGACGGGTCTGCACAACCGCCGCGGCCTTGCCCTCGCCCTCGAAATGCTGGGCAGCGAACGACGTTCCTTTGCAGTCATCGCGTTGGACATCGATCATTTCAAACGCATCAACGACAACCATGGCCATGATGTAGGCGATACGGTGATCCGCCAGGTGGCCGGATTGATGAAAACCTGCTCACGGGATGCCGACATCCTCTGCCGCAGCGGCGGGGAGGAATTCCTGATGTTGCTGCCCGATACCACGCTCGACTCGGCGCTGCTGGTATCCGAGCGCCTGCGTACCTGCGTCGAGCTGGAGCAAATCCCGGTGGTCGGGAATATCACTGTTTCGCTGGGAATTGCAGTCTGGCCCGTACACGCCAGCGACATCGAACGCGTACTCAAACTGGCCGATGCAGCGCTGTACCGCGCCAAGCAGCATGGGCGCAATCGTTCGGAGATCGCGGAACCCGATCAGTACTCGCCGATAGGCCCAAACCCAGGCGCCTGAGTTCTGCGGGTATCCGGTCCCGTGTCCAGGGTGTTCCGGTCTATGCCGGGCGACGGCAGACATGGCTAAAAAATACCCAGCTCTGTATACTCGCGCGCCTTTTTCATGCGCGGTTTTCGAGGTTCAAAGTCGATGAGCAAAACGCCAACAGTCGGGTTCGTCAGCCTGGGTTGCCCCAAGGCAACGGTCGACTCTGAACGCATCCTCACCCAGCTGCGCATGGAGGGCTACCAGATCGTGCCTTCTTACGAGGACGCCGATGTGGTGGTGGTTAACACCTGCGGGTTCATCGATAGCGCAAAGGCCGAGTCGCTGGATGCTATCGGTGAAGCCATCGCCGAAAACGGCAAGGTGATCGTCACCGGCTGCATGGGTGTCGATGAAAACAATATCCGCGGCGTGCACCCCAGCGTCCTCGCCGTCACCGGCCCGCAGCAGTACGAACAGGTGGTCAACGCCGTTCACGAAGTGGTGCCGCCGAATATCAATCACGACCCCTTCATTGATCTGGTTCCGCCGCAGGGCATCAAGCTGACCCCGCGTCACTACGCTTACCTGAAGATTTCCGAGGGCTGCAACCATACGTGCAGCTTCTGCATCATTCCTTCCATGCGCGGCAAACTGGTCAGCCGTCCGGTAGGCGATGTGCTGAGCGAAGCCGAGCGGCTGGTGAAAGCAGGCGTGAAAGAGATCCTGGTGATCTCTCAAGACACCAGCGCCTACGGTGTAGACGTGAAGTACAAGACCGATTTCTGGAACGGCCAGCCGGTCAAGACGCGCATGCTGGAGTTATGTCAGGCCCTGTCGAGCATGGGTGTCTGGGTGCGTCTGCATTATGTCTACCCGTACCCGAACGTAGACGATGTGATTCCGCTCATGGCTGCCGGCAAGATCCTGCCGTATCTGGACATCCCCTTCCAACATGCAAGCCCGAAGGTGCTCAAGGCCATGAAGCGTCCGGCCTTCGAGGACAGGACCCTGGCGCGCATCAAGAAATGGCGCGAGATCTGCCCCGAGCTGACCATCCGCTCGACCTTCATCGTCGGCTTCCCTGGCGAGACCGAGGAGGACTTCCAATACCTGCTCGACTGGCTGACCGAAGCGCAACTCGACCGCGTTGGTTGCTTCCAGTACTCGCCTGTCGACGGCGCGCCAGCAGAGGCTATGGCTCTCGAACCGGTACCAGACGACGTCAAGCAGGACCGCTGGGACCGCTTCATGGCGCATCAGCAGGCGATCAGTGCCGCGCGTCTGGAGCGCAAGATCGGCCAGGAGCTGGACGTACTTATTGACGAAGTGGACGAAGACGGCGCCATTGGTCGCTCATGGGCTGATGCCCCCGAGATTGACGGCATGGTCTACGTCGACAGCGCGCGCCCGCTCCAGGCGGGCGAAAAGGTCCGCGTCCGTGTAACCAACGCCGACGAGTACGATCTCTGGGCCGAAGTGATCTGATCGACCCAACCTAATCCATTTAGCCCCGTGACCCACGGGGCTTTTTTGTGCCCGACATCCTCCGACCGATGACGTCGTCTACAAAACATCGGCACTGCCAGCCAACGATTACCGGCATGTCGTAGCCGAAGAGCAGCGATTACCTGCATCGAGATGACGCACTGTCTGTTTGGTCAGGTTCTTTCTGGGGCAAGTGGACGCTCAGGTATCGATTGAGACCTCCGCCGCAGCTTGGATTACAACGCAACGTATTGATGTAAAAAGAAGAATAACGAACCCAAAACGGACCGGTAGCAACTGGCTTGAGACTTGCTATCACAGTTTCATCTGACCGTTTGGCCAACAAATAAGCACACATGACGCAACAGGAGCGCCACATGAAACCCATACTGACAACAGCCGCACTCGCGACCAGCATGCTTGCTGGCCAGGCTATCGCCGCCCCCATGCTCTGGCAGGACAACAGCCTGACGTATCTATACGGGAGCGACTTCAAGGTTGACCCCGATACCCAGCACACCTTGACATTCGAACATGCCAGCGGCTGGACCTATGGCGATGTGTTCCTGTTTATCGACTACAAGTGGAATGAAAGCCAGGACGACAGTGAAGCCGCACGTACTTATTACGGTGAATTCAGCCCACGCCTTTCGCTCGGCAAGACCACCGGAATCGACTTCTCGTACGGGCCCATCCAGGATGTTCTGATCGGCTTCACCTACGAGCGCGGCGAAGACGAGGTTCAAAACTACCTGCTCGGCCCGGCTGTCGATCTGGCGGTCCCAGGCTTCGACCGCCTGGCGATTAACACCTATTACCGCAAGCCCGACGGCATTCGGAACAAGGCGTCCGGCCAATGGCAGGTCACGCCGACCTGGGCTATTACCATTCCCGTCGGCAGCTCGGATATCCTCATCGACGGTTTTATCGACTGGGTCGTCAATGATGCCGGCAACGAGGATTCGGATGACTACCAGTCGAAGAACCTGCATATCAACCCGCAGATCAAATACGACCTGGGCAAGGCGGTATACCAGAAAGCCGGCCAGCTCTATGTGGGTATCGAATACGACTACTGGTCCAATAAGTACGGCATCAAGGATGGCGGCTTCGTGAGCGAGAACTTTGTCGGCCCGACCGACCAGAGCGCCTGGAACGCCATTGTGAAAGTTCATTTCTAACGCGCCAAGAGCCGCTCGCCTATGCGGGCGGCACATCCTAACAGCGGCGCCAAGGCCGACTCTCCGGGCTATAGCCAATTTCTCCCAGGCCAGCGTAGGCTAGCATTCGCCAAGCGCACCGGACCTGATGCGACGACACAGGGGGAGGACCATGACGACATTCGACACGCTCGCCGCTGACACCGGGACAGACAAGCGCCCTGGCCGTATCCGGCAGAAAAACGAGGAGCTGATCCTCTCGGCCGCGGCAGAAGAGTTCGCCCACCATGGCTACAAGGGCACCAGCATGAATGCCATTGCAAAGCGCGCTGGGCTACCCAAGGCCAACCTGCACTACTACTTCACCAACAAGCTCGGTCTGTATGTCGAAGTGATGCGCCATATCCTAGAACTGTGGGACAGCGCATTCGACCATCTGACCGTCGAGGATGACCCTGCCACCGCGTTGGCTGATTACATCCGTACCAAGATGGCCTTTTCCCGCAATCAGCCGCAGGCCTCGAAGATTTTCGCCATGGAGGTGATCAGCGGTTGCGAGTGCCTTTCCGAACATTTCAACGAGGATTACCGCGAGTGGTTTCGCGGGCGCGCCGCGGTGCTGCAGGCTTGGGCCGACGCAGGCAAGATGAACCCGGTCGACCCTATGCATCTGATTTTCCTGATCTGGAGCAGTACCCAGCACTACGCTGACTTCGCGGATCAGATACGACGCATCACCGGCCAACGTCGCGTCACCAAGGATGATTTCGAACGCGGCACCGAGACGCTCATCCAGGTCATTCTCAAAGGATGCGGTCTGAACCCTCCCCGCTGATCCGCACCGTTTACCCGAGCCGCCCCACCCTGCTTGCCCCGACGTGTGCGCATCCATCGCCCGCCACCCGTTACGCCGAAATGGCGACGTGATAGCCCGCCGCGCTGAACACGATGTCGCTTGATGTGCATCCAGCCAGTATCAGGCAAGCCGACGGCAGGATCGACGTAACACCAGGTGCAGACCTCTGCCTAGCATTCGAATCACGGCGCACGCGCGTCGATTCGAATGACCTAGCGGAGACCCTACCCATGTCGAACATCAGTGGAAAAATCATACTCATCACCGGCGCCAGCAGCGGTATTGGCGAAGCCACGGCACGCGCGCTGGCAGCAAAAGGCGCAACGGTGGTACTCGGTGCCCGTCGTCTGGAGCGCTTGGAAAGCCTTGCCGCCAGCATTACCGAAGCAGGCGGAACAGCTGCTTACCGTGCACTGGATGTCACCAGCCGCGAGGATACCCAGGCCTTCGTCGATTTCGCCGTGCAACGCTTCGGCCGTGTCGATGTGCTCATCAATAATGCCGGCGTGATGCCCTTGTCGCAGCTCGATGCCCTAAAAGTCGACGAGTGGGACAGGATGATCGACGTGAACATTCGCGGCGTATTGCACGGCATAGCCGCCGCCCTGCCGCTGATGCAGCGTCAGCAAGCGGGGCAGTTCATCAACATTGCATCCATCGGCGCTTATGCGGTCAGCCCGACAGCAGCGGTGTACTGCGCAACCAAATATGCGGTGCGGGCCATCTCCGAAGGGCTTCGTCAGGAAGTCGGGGGCGATATCCGAGTCACCCTGGTCTCACCTGGCGTGACCGAGTCCGAACTCGCTGACAGCATCTCGGACGACGGCGCACGGGCAGCGATGAACGATTTCCGCCGCATCGCCATTTCTGCCGACGCCATCGCTCGCGCCATCGCCTACGCCATCGAACAGCCTGCCGATGTCGACGTCAGCGAGCTGGTCGTTCGTCCCACCGCCAGCCCCTATTGAGGATGCCAGGATGAACCTTCGAATGGGAAACGCACTGGCGGCAGCCTGTCTGGGACTGCTGGGCTCGCTAACCTTCGCCTCGCTGGATGCAGGCGCTGACGAGCGTCACGCGCGAGGCGTCGCGGTCATGGATCATCTTTCCGGCGGTGCCGGGCAACCGGTACTCGACGCGTTGCGCGAGGACTATCCGTTTCTCGCCGAAGGGATCACCGGTTACGCCCTCGGCGATGTCTGGGGACGCAACGGGCTGGATGGTCGCACCCGTCAACTGGCCGTCGTCGCCGCCTTTGCGGCGCAGGGCAATCTGCCGTACATGAAAATCCACGCTGGGTATGCGCTGCGCCTGGGCGTTACGCGTGAGGAGCTGAAGGAAGTGGTGTACCTGACAACAGTGATTGCCGGTTTTCCGCGTGCCATAGACGCGGCGCAGGCACTGCGCGAGGTCAGTGACCCTGTGGAACAGTAGTGCTTCACGCAGCTCGCTGGTCGTTAGCGTCGATCGGCGAGCCTTGCGCCCCGACGAGCAAACCGCGTCCGCCCCAGCCCGGTGCACCGGAGCGCGCAGCGGCTGCCCACGGCACCAATTCGAATCACGAGCGGAATCCACCACAGCTCCGGCCGGGTCTTAAACCTTGCTAACGAGGACTCCCGAGGCAAACCTGACTGCCTGGCCAGCTTTTTGCAGTTCACCTGGCATGAACACCAGCGGACACCCTCATGCCCGATACATCCTTGCCCCGCCTGCAGCTGACCGGGATAACCAAGCAATACCCCGGTTGCCTGGCCAACGACCACATCGACCTTATTATCCGCGCTGGCGAGATCTATGCCCTGCTCGGCGAAAACGGCGCCGGTAAGAGCACGCTGATGAAGATCATCTACGGCGTCACGCAACCCGACGCCGGCACGATTCGCTGGGAAGGCCAGCCGGTCGTCATGCGCAACCCGGCGCAGGCGCGCGACCGAGGGATCGGGATGGTCTTCCAGCACTTCTCCCTTTTCGAAACCCTGAGCGTCGCCGAAAACATCGCCCTGGCGCTCGGCTCCGAGGGAGGAACACCAAAACAGCTCGAATCGAAGATACGTGAAGTCTCCCAGCGCTACGGAATGCCACTGGAACCAAAGCGGCTGGTGCACAGCCTGTCCATTGGCGAGCGACAACGGGTTGAGATCGTGCGTTGCTTGATGCAGGACATCAAACTGCTGATTCTCGACGAACCGACCTCCGTACTCACTCCGCAAGAAGCCGAAGACCTGTTCGAGGTGCTGCGCCGGCTGGCTGGCGAGGGCTGCAGCATACTGTTCATCAGCCACAAGCTGAACGAGGTGCGCGCGCTCTGCGAGGCCGCGACCGTGTTGCGCGGCGGCCGGGTTTCTGGTGATTGCATACCCGCCGAGTGCAGCGATCTGGACCTGGCCCGCCTGATGGTTGGCGACGCCGAGGGGCTTGAAACGAAATACCCCAAAGCCCAGGGCGGCGCGCCTTTTCTCCGGGTCGCAGGGTTGTCCTGGCACAACGCCGACCCTTTTGGCGTATCACTTGAAGCGGTGACGCTCGACGTCCGCGCCGGAGAGATCGTCGGTGTCGCTGGTGTCGCCGGCAACGGCCAGGACGAGCTGCTTGCACTACTCAGCGGTGAACAGCGCCTGGCGCGAGAGCAGGCTTCGCGCATCCGGTACTGCGATTGTCCCGTCGCACACCTGCCACCCGATGCTCGGCGTCGCCACGGAATGACCGTCGTCCCAGCCGAGCGACTCGGTCATGGCGCGGTCCCCGACATGAGTCTGGCTGACAACGGCTTGCTTACCGCTTTCCAGCAGGCCGGCATGGTGATCAACGGGCTGATACGGCACGGTCATGTCGAGGCGTTCGCCAGGCGCATCATTGATACCTTCGCTGTAAAAACGCCTGGCATCCACGCCCCGGCGCGTAGCCTCTCCGGCGGCAACCTGCAGAAATTCATCCTCGGCCGCGAGATCCTGCAGCAACCGAAACTGCTGATCGCCGCACACCCGACCTGGGGCGTTGATGTCGGCGCAGCGGCAGCCATCCATCGCGCGCTGATCGAACTGCGAGACGCCGGCGCCGCCATTCTGGTGATTTCCGAAGACCTCGAAGAACTGTTTCAAATAAGCGACCGCATCGGTGCGTTGAGTCACGGCCGTTTATCCCCGCTACAGCCCACCGCTGCGACCAGTACCACCGACGTCGGGCGCTGGATGGCGGGACAGTTCGACCAACCCACGCCCGACGCCGCTTGAGACCCTAATCATGTCGTTATCCCTTGAACCACGCGGGTACGAGTCGCGCCTGATGCTCTGGCTCTCGCCCGTGCTGGCCGCACTGTTGACCTTGATCAGCGGTGCCTTGCTGTTTGCTTCGCTCGGGCATTCCCCGTTTGAGACGTTGCGGGTGCTGCTCATCGACCCGATCAGCGATCTCTACGGTGTTTCCGAATTGCTGGTCAAAGCGCTGCCGATCCTGCTGTGCGCGCTGGGTCTGGCGGTGGTTTACAACGCCCGGATCTGGAACATAGGCGCCGAAGGCCAGTTGCTCATCGGCGCGCTCGCTGGAAGCGCCGTCGCAGTTCATGTGATCGAATGGGATTCGCGCTGGGCGCTGGTCCTCGCCCTGGTTGTCGGCACGCTCGGCGGTGCAGCCTGGGCGGGGCTTTGCGCCTGGCTGCGCACGCAGTTCAATGCCAACGAAATCCTCACCAGTATCATGCTCAACTACATCGCGCTTAACCTATTATTGTTCGCCGTTCACGGCCCATTAAAAGACCCGGAAGGCTTCAACTTTCCCGAATCGGCCATGTTCGGTGATGCCACGAGGCTGCCACAGCTAATTGAAGATCTGCGCGTGCATGGCGGGTTGTACTTCGCGTTGTTGGCGCTGGTCGTGGTGTGGGTCCTGTTGCAGAAAAGCTTTCTAGGCTTTCAGATCAGGGTGCTTGGGCTCGACAAGCGCGCTGCGGGCTTCGTCGGCTTTCGCGAGAAACGGCTGATCTGGATTGCATTGCTGATCAGTGGGGGCCTGGCTGGGCTGGCGGGCGTCGCGGAGGTCGTCGGCCCTATCGGCCAGTTGGTGCCGCAGGTGTCACCCGGTTACGGCTACGCCGCGATTACCGTCGCCTTTCTCGGTCGCCTCAATCCCATCGGCATCGTGTTTGCCAGTCTGTTGATGGCACTGCTTTACCTCGGCGGCGAGAACGCGCAAATGGCTGCCAACCTGCCCCAATCGATCACCCAATTGTTCCAGGGAATGGTGTTGTTCTTCCTGCTGGCGTGCGACGTGCTCATTCTCTACCGCCCGCGCCTGAAGGGCTGGGGTCGCAAGCCGCAAAACTCCTTACTTGAGCCGGAGCCAGCCGCATGATCTCTCTCTTTTCTCATGATGTGCCGCTTGCAGCTCGAGGGCTGATTTGATGGATATCGATCTACTTACAAACATCTTTTACGCGATGATCCGGACTGGCACGCCGCTGCTGCTGGTGGCGCTTGGCGAGCTCGTCTGCGAGAAGTCCGGCGTTCTGAATCTCGGTCAGGAAGGCATGATGTTGTTTGGCGCAGTGGCCGGATTCATTGCCGCCTTCGCCACCGGCAGCCTCTGGCTTGGCGTGGTGTTCGCCTGTCTCGGGGGCATGCTGCTTTCGCAGCTGTTCGCGCTAGTGGCGCTGGGCTTTAACGCCAATCAGGTGGCCACCGGGCTGGCCCTGACCATCTTTGGTGTCGGCCTGTCCTCATTCATCGGCGCGGGATGGGTCGGAAAGCCTCTGGCTGGTTTCGAGCCGGTCGCCATTCCGCTGCTGAGCGATATCCCGCTGATCGGGCGGATGCTGTTTGCGCAGGACCTGCTCGTTTATTTGTCGTTCGCACTGTTCGCCCTGGTGGCCTGGGTACTGCTGAAAAGCCGTGTTGGGCTGGTCATTCAAGCAGTCGGCGAGAACCCCAACGCGGCAAGCGCCATGGGACTTCCGGTAATGCGGGTTCGGGCGATGGCCGTGCTGTTCGGTGGTGCCATGGCCGGCTTGGCGGGCGGCTATCTGTCGCTCGCCTATACCCCTATGTGGGCCGAGAACATGACGGCGGGCCGCGGCTGGATCGCTCTCGCGCTGGTCGTCTTCGCCAGTTGGCGAGTAGGTCGCGTGCTGCTTGGCGCCTACCTCTTCGGCCTTGCCAGCATCCTGCATCTGGTCGCGCAAGGGATCGGCTGGTCGATTCCTGGCAATCTGCTGGCAATGCTTCCCTATGTGGCGACCATCTTGGTATTGGTCCTGCTGTCGCGCGATGCGATCCGCACACGTCTTTACGCGCCAGTGTCGCTGGGACAGCCGTGGAAGGCTGGGCATTGAGCACTTGCACAACTGCCCGGTGAGCTGGAGACAGGCCTCGAAACAGTCAGCCGGGCGCACCCTGCACCATTGTGAATCTCACCGTTGCGAATCCCAATATCGATCTCGTCACGCTATCCTCTGGCCCACCGCTTCGCAACAGAGGACTTCCAATGGACAAAACCGTACTCATCGTCGGTGCATCGCGCGGCCTCGGGCTGGGCCTGGCCAAGCAATTTTCCAACGAAGGCTGGCAAGTTATCGCCACGGTACGCAATCCGCAGCAGGCCGACGCGCTCGCCGAAATCCCCAAAGTACGTGTCGAAACGCTCGACATGGCCGATGCGGCGAGCGTAGATGCGTTGGCCGATCGCCTTGGCAACACTAATCTGGACGTATTGTTCATCAACGCCGGTGTCGCCGGCCCACAGAGCAAGTCAGCGTCGCAGGCAAGTGAAACTGAAGTCGGTCAGTTGTTCTATACCAATGCCGTTGCGCCAGTGCGACTCGCCGAACGGCTCCAGCCTCTTGTGGACAACGAGCAGGGCGTCATCGTCTTCATGAGTTCGATCCTTGGCAGCGTCGAAACCGGTCCTGGGATGGGCATGTCGCTCTACGGTGCAAGCAAGGCCGCGCTGAACCATTTGACCCGTACCTTCGTATCCGAGCTGGGCGAGACTGAACTTACGGTGCTTTCCATGCACCCAGGCTGGGTCAAGACCGACATGGGCGGTGACCAGGCGCCGCTGGATGTCGAGACCAGTGTGCGTGGCATGGTCATTCAAGTAACCCGTGCGCTGGGGCGCGGCGGTCACCAATATCTCGACTACCGAGGGGAGCCGTTGCCCTGGTAAGCGGATAGGTGTGATCAACGTCACCTGCATCGGGACTGGGTCTGCGCTGCTGCATCAGCGCAGACAAGTCGCTTCTGAATAATCACTGCCCTGCCCTGGGGCAGCTCAATTGAATGACGCACCACTAACGTTCCGGCTCCGATCGCTTAGTGGCGCTTCATGGCATGCGCAAGCCGACAACACGGCGATCTGTCCATCTGGTCAGCTTTTTGCAATCTGACTGGCAGCCGCTACGGCCTTAGCGTCATGACACACAGGAGCGTCATTCACATGCAGAAAAAACCACGGAGCGCCTTGCTGCGCGGCCTCGCCGTCGCCATCGGCTTTACTACCGCCCTTACATCCGGCGCAGCCTTTTCGGCTGACCCGCTAAAGGTAGGCTTTGTTTATGTAGGCCCGATTGGTGACCACGGCTGGACCTACCAGCACGAAATGGGTCGCCAGTACTTGGAAAAGGAGCTCGGTGATCAGGTCAAAACGACCTTCGTGGAGAACGTCGCCGAAGGCGCTGACGCCGAACGGGTGATCCGCAACATGGCCAAAGGTGGCTATGACCTGATCTTCACCACCTCTTTCGGCTACATGAACCCGACACTCAAGGTCGCCAAGCAGTTTCCCAAGGTGACCTTCGAACACGCCACCGGCTATAAGCAGGCCAAGAACCTGGGTACTTACCTGTCGCGTTCTTATGAAGGCCGTTACGTCGGCGGCTTCCTGGCCGCCAAGATGACCAAGAGCAAGAAGATCGGCTACATCGCTTCGTTCCCGATTCCTGAGGTCATCCGCGACATCAACGCCATCCAGCTGGCGCTGGACAAATACAACCCCGGCACAGAGATCAAGGTGGTGTGGGTGAATTCCTGGTTCGATCCGGGCAAGGAAGCCGACGCCGCCAACGCATTGATCGACCAGGGCGTGGATGTGGTCTTTCAGCACACCGACAGCCCGGCACCGATTCAGGCAGCCGAGCGTCGGGGCGTCTACTCGGTAGGTTACGCGTCCGACATGGCTCATTTCGGACCTAAAGCGGTGCTGACGTCCATCGTTAATGACTGGGGCCCGCACTACAGCAAGTCAGCAAAAGCGGTCATCGATGGTAGTTGGAAGCCGCAGGATTTCTGGGGCGGTCTGGCCGAGGAAACCATCAGCCTGCCGATCAGCGACCTGGTGCCGGCGGAGGTGAAATCCGAGGCGGAACAGATCATCGCCAATATCCGTAGCGGAGCGTTTCATCCGTTCACCGGCCCGATCAAGGATCAGTCCGGCACCGTGCGCATCGCTGAAGGCGCTACCGCCAGCAACGCTGACCTGGCATCAATGGACTACTACGTAAACGGCATCACCGCCGAGCTGCCGAAATAACACAACAGGTCATTGAATCAGCCGCGCCGCACTGGCGCGGCAATCGGAATTTGCCATGCCGTCCCTCCTCCCGGAGAACCGCGGGCAAGGGGCAGTGCCCTTACGGCTGCAGGTACGAGAAGACCGCAGCGTTCATTCCTTGGAGTCACCCATGAATACACTCCCCATCATCGACATCGCGCCGCTCTACGCCGCAGAACAAGACGGCAGGCAGGAGGTGGCTCGACAGATCGACACGGCGTGCCGTGACTGGGGCTTCTTCTATATCCGCAATCACCCGATCAATGCTGAGCGTATCGCTCAACTCAAGGTCGCCGCCGAGCAGTTCTTTCGTCTGCCAATCGAGCAAAAACTGCTGATCGACATCACCCAGACCATCCATCACCGTGGGTACGGCGCTATAGCGACCGAACAACTGGATCCTGCGAAGCCGAGCGATCTGAAGGAAACCTTTGACATGGGTTTCCATATGCCCTGTGATCATCCGGACGTTGTGGCAGGCAAGCCGCTGCGTGGGCCCAACCGCCATCCCGACATCGACGGCTGGCGCCCTCTGTTCGAGCAGCACTATCAAGACATGCACGCGCTGGCCTGTACACTGCTGCGTGCCGTGGCCGACGCCCTTGGGGTCGAACCGGACTTTTTTGACAAGCGCTTCATCGAGCCGATAAGCGTTTTCCGAATGATTCACTACCCGCCGCGCCAGACCGCCACCTCACCCGAGCAGCAGGGCGCCGGGGCGCATACCGACTATGGCTGCATTACCCTGCTCTACCAGGATCAGGCTGGCGGCTTGCAGGTGCAGAACGTCAGCGGAGAATGGATCGATGCACCGCCGATCGAGGGAACGTTCGTCGTCAACATAGGCGACATGATGGCGCGCTGGAGCAATGATCGGTACAAGTCCACGCCGCACCGGGTGATCAGCCCGATGGGCATCGATCGATATTCGATGCCCTTCTTTGCCGAGCCGAATCCCGACACGCTGATCAGCTGCCTGCCCGGCTGTCAGGGCCGGGACAATCCCCCCAAATATCCGGACACAACCTGCAGCGCCTATATGCTTTCCCGCTTCGCTGAGACCTATGCCTACCGGCGAGATCCTTCAGTCGCGGCGGGTTGAGCACATCCGGTTTGCGCAGTCCCGGTGTAGGGCGTGAGTAGCGAAGTCGCTATGGAAGTCAGACAGGCGGCCGGTGTGGCGCCTTCCGACAGCTACTCTCTCGATCGGATGCATAGGCGCGTACCGAGACCGCAACGGGTAAGATGGTGCCGTCTGGGCTTGAATGATCGCCATGTCCTTCTCCGTATCTCCCATCGGCTTCGTCCACTCCTGTTTCAAGGAGAAATTCGCCATTCCACGCCAACCGCAACTGGCACCGGCTGCACGCGGCGTACTGGAACTGGTCGCACCGTTCGACCAGGCCCATGCGCTGCAGGGGCTGGAGCACGTGAGCCATGTGTGGCTCCTGTTTCTTTTTCATCAGGCGATGGAAGCCGAACCTCGCCTGCGGGTACGCCCGCCGCGCCTGGGGGGTAATCGAATGGTGGGCGTTTTCGCGACACGCGCGACGCATAGGCCCAATGGCATCGGGCAGTCAGTGGTGAAGCTCGAACGAATCGAGCCGGGCCGCCTGTATCTGTCGGGGATCGACCTGCTCGATGGGACGCCTGTACTAGACATCAAGCCCTATGTCCCCTACGCCGACGTGATCCAAGATGCGCGCAACGGTTTGGCGGAGGATGCGCCGGGTCTCATCTCAGTCTGCTGGACCGAGACCAGCCTGCAACAGGCGCGCGATGAAGCGTCTAGACTGGGCGAGCCGCTGCAAGCGCTGATCGAGCAATGCCTGTCGCAGGACCCTCGACCGGCCTACCAGACGCCTGCACCGGAGCGTCGCTACGGCACGCGGCTTTGGGATGTCGAGGTACGTTGGCACTACCCCGACCCGTCGACCATTACCGTGTTGGAAGTGGCACGAACACCCGGCTAGGCTGGCCTGTACTCCCTGCATAGCCTGGCCAGCAGTTGGGTGGCCACGTAGTGGTATACGAACCAATCTCCCAGCGAAGTGACCGTTATGCCCACGTTCGTCGGTATCTACATTTATCCAGACGTCGAGGTCCTTGATTTTACGGGGCCTTACGAGGTGTTCACGACCGCGACGCGGCTGGCATTGCGGGACGGTCAGCCACCCCCCTTCTCGACCGCAACGATCGCTGCGCGCAAAGGCTTGGTTCGCGCCAGGGCCGGACTGGTCGTGCAACCCAATTTCAACTTTGCCAATCACCCGGCCATCGACCTGTTTATCGTTCCAGGCGGCATAGTCACAGCGGAACTGGACAACCCAGATGTGGTGCGATGGATTGAGAAAACCGCTGCTCAGGCCGGCCTTACCGCCTCGGTCTGCACGGGCTCCTTCCTGCTGGCGAAGGCCAACGTGCTATACGCGCACAGGGTGACCACGCACTGGGAAGATATCAGCGAGCTGAAAGCGATGTTTCCACTGCTGAATGTGGTCGAAGGCTGCCGCTGGGTGGACACTGGACGCTACGTGACCTCGGCAGGCATTTCTGCCGGCATCGACATGAGCCTGCATCTGGTCGAGCGAATCGCGGGCCGCGAGCTGGCCGAAGCCACCGCGCGGCAGATGGATTTCGATTGGCGCAAGAACGGCTGACCGTAAACTGCGCCAACGCTATCAGGCACGGGTCAGCTCGTTATTTTGGCGCCGGCGTTAGCAGTAACCTGCGGGTGCCATAAACCTTGTCCAGATTTTCGGGTTTGAATGGGAAGCTCATGTAATTGCCTTCCAGCCAGGCTTCGATGCCATCGGCATAGTGGGGGCTGGCCGGATTCCCGGACTGACCGGTGCTATTCAGTCCGATCATGGGTTCATCGCGGCCGAAGTCGACGATGATCCGCATTGCAGGTATCAGCCAGGTATCGAAGTTGTCGCCCCAACGGTAGGCCGATACGTTCAGGGTGCTGTGATCGCCACCGGCCGCGACCGGGCCCCGATCCAGATACCCGCCGATCGCACCGATTCCGGCACGCTGGCTGGTCGACATGTAGGGTGCCAGTTGCGTGGTGCCCGACTTCCAGGTGTATGTGTGCAGCTTTCCCCATTGCCATCCGCTTCGGTCAGTGCCCAGGGCGGACTCCATGCGGCTGACCGACGCCGCAAGCGAGCGCGCCAGAATTGCTGGCTTGTCTTCCTTGCCCGGCGTGCTGATGTCATTCCAGAACGGGCTGTCGTCGCGACCGAGAAGATGGTCGGCTTGTGCAGAATAGGAAGCGTTCGCGGTCTCGACCAACGCCTTCCACGCGGGAGAAGTATCTGGCCCTAACTCATCGAGAAAGGTCTGACGCGCCGCCTCCATCAGGAACGCTTCATACAGCGCAGCGTCTGCAGAATCGGCGGCGAGCTTGCCATCAAAGCGCAGAACGGCCGTAAGCGCTTCCCGTGCCCTGCGCTGGTCAGGCTCGGCAAGCGCATCGATGGCCGCCTTGAGTGGCTCTGCCATGCCTGGTGCCTGGAGCATCGTCTGTAGCTTGGCAGTAAAGGTCGACGTCTGGTCGTACTGCATCGCGATCACGCTGCGTGTGTCCTGCTTGCCTTCAGCAAGCAGTTCGGCAATACGCTCGGCGCGCTCCGGGTAGTACCATGAGTTGGACAACTGCATGCCATAGCCCTTGGGCACGGTGCGCTGATTGGCAGTTCCGAGCCAGCCTTGCACCGGATCCTGATCATAGGGATGCAACATCGGATCGGCATAACCATCCCAGTCATAACGCCCTTCCCAACCCGGCGATGGGATCAGGCCCACGCCCTCACGTCGATTGGGATAGCGCCCGGTCACCTGCCAGCCGGTGCTCTGCTGATCGGCAAACACGATGTTCAGCGCGATAGCCCGGATGTCACGTGTCGCCTCGAACGCCTGATCCACCGATTGCGCACGGGTCAGGTCGAAAAACGAGTCGAGCGTCCGATCTGACTCGAACTGGTTGGTCTTCAGGGCAAGTCCGTAGCCGCTGCTCAACCGCAGCGGTTGCAAGGGATGTTTGCGCTCACCTAAGACGCTGTTCAGCAGCGGCCCGTTGCGGGTCTCGTAGATCGTGTCACGGACTGGGCGTGCGCCCTTTACAATGAAGGTCTCATGTCGCTCGCGAGCCGGCACCCACTTCCCATCGGCCAGATACAGCAAGCGGCCGCGTTCGCGCCGGACCTGTTCGAGAAACAGATCCTGGGTATCGCCCATGACCATGGTCATGCCCCAGCCCAACTTGCCGTTGAAACCGGCGACCACGGCAGGCACGCCGGCAATCGTCACGCCCGCGGCCTGAAATTTCGGCGAACGAATCTGCACGAAGTTCCAATAAGACGGCATCGACAGGGGCAGGTGCGTGTCATTGGCAAGGATTGGCTTGCCGCTCCGAGTATGGCTGCCGGAAATAGCCCAGTTATTCGAAGCGGCGACGCCCAGCATGTTCAGCGAGGCGACTTGAGCGGCGGTCCTCTCAAGCGCTGCAAGCCCAACGATGTCACCACTCAGTGTCAGACCTTTGAGCTTTTCTGCCTCCTCAAAGGGCAACGGCTCATCCGGATAAGTAGGCAGCAGCCAGGCAACCTTATCCGCACCGACTTTCTGCGCCATGACCAGTGAAGCGATTTCCTCCTGAAGATTGACCGCCAGGCCGAAGTTCAACAGACAGAACACCAGTGCCGAATCTTCGGCCTTCCAGTACTCCGGCACATACCCTGCGGCGGCCAGATCCATGGGCAACTTGTCGCGATGGCGGAACAGGTAGGCGTTAACGCCTCTGGCATACACCTCGAAGAAACGCTTCATCCGCGGCGAGCTTTCCTGATACAGAACCGCTGCGCTTTTACGAAGATTCACAGCCCGCATGAAGCGATCCACCTCGAGCACGCCGGGGCCGGCCATTTCAGCCAAGCGCCCTTGGGCCATCAGCCGCATGCTGACCATCTGACTCAGGCGATCGGTGGCGTGTACATACCCCAGCCCGAAGAGCGCGTCATGGAAGTTCGCCGTTTCGATCAGCGGCATGCCCAAGGTATTGCGACGGATGCTTACGCTTTTATCGAGACCCGTGATGGCCTGAACGCCTTCCGCGGGCGGCAGGCTATCGCTGTAGCGACTGTCCAGATAGGCGCGGCAGCCACTAAGGCTCCCGGTCACCAATGCAGCGCCCAGAGACAGGCGAACCAGAAAAGACAGCGGACGCAGTGGCATCAACGGCTCCTTGCAGGCAGGGCAGTACAGAAAAAAATCAGAATGGGATGTGCCGTCGCGCTCAAGCGGCTTGGTAATTCTTTGGCAAGGCTTCATCGAGCAGCCAGCGGGCGGAGCGTCTCGCCTCGGCTTTATGCTGCAGTTCGAGCGCACTGAAGCGAGCTTCATGCTGGCGGCGTACAGAGCGATCCAGCGCTTTCCAGGCATCATGCGTCGGAACCTGAGCTGTTTCCTCGAAAAGCACCTGGAAAACCTGGCAGCGTGGATCCTGACCCAGCGTAGCGTCGTAGTTGTCCAACAGGACCTTGATCCGGATCGCGCCTTCGATCAGGGGCACCTGCTCGGCAAGCAGGCTACCGGCGAGCACGCGTAGATCTGCCGCAAGCGCTGCATGTTGCTGCGCTTGCATTTCCGCCAACTGCTGCTCTCTACGCCATACCTTGCGCCATAGGTGCAACGCGTATCCCGCCAGAGCCGCAATCAGCAGGCCAGCGATGAGCAACAGGATGGCGAAGGGTGTCATGCTCGGTTCAGGCTCCGTGGCACTTCTTGAACTTCTTCTCGCTACCGCAGGGGCAGGGATCATTCCGGCCAACATCCTTTAGCGGATTACGGACCGGATCGTGGCTGTGGTTGCAATGCGGACCGTGGACATGACCGTGGTCGTGGTGCGCGTGGTCGTGATCATGATTGCAATCGGGACCGTGCACATGCGTTTCGTGGTTCATCGGTACTGCTACTCCGGTATAAAGTTGCCGGGGATTATCTCGCCATTGGTTGAGATGTGCACGCGCCGCCCGAGCATTAGACCGGTTTTCAACTCACCATCCAGACGATAGGCGATCGGCCGGTCCGGCTTCTCGAGCAAACGAACGACATATTTCATGTGGCGCCAGAGATTGGTATGGATCGGCACCTCGTAATACTCGAAGCCGTGCGCCGGGACGGTTGCCCAGCCGCTGGACTCACCGCTGGCCAGCTCAACATCGTTGAGGTGGACGGTGTACACCAGGCCACGGACCGGCAGGCTCTGCTCGTTGGGATTATCAATACGGAAGCGCAGCATGAATTGCTGTTCAAGAAGCCTGGCTTTGATGATCTCGACGTTCTTGAGTTGGACGCGGGGGTCCTGAAAGTCGCTACTGAACCACGTTGAACAGCCTGTGAGACCGGACAACAGGCTCAACACCACCACCATTGCGGATATTCTTTTTATGGGTGCGTAGCAAAGCATTCCGGTACTCCAAAGGACGACCAAGTGTAGCAAGCAGCGAATTGCCCGCAATGGGTTGTTTGCCGAAATTAGCAGCAATGCGCTACGACTTTGCTACCGCTTCGACTATTGACGGCTCGATGCGTCCAAGCTTTCGATCGCCTCGTTACTGGCTCGCATCGTGGGAAGATCCATAGACTCACCCTGCCAGTGCGCGACCCAACACCCTGCGCATCTTGCCGACCCCTTCTGCCAGCGCAGCCTCGATTTCCGCCATGGTAATTATCCCGGTTGACTTACCTGCGGCTGGGTTGACTACGAGCGCAAGGCAGGCATACGGGAGTTCGAGCTCGCGGGCAAGCACAGCTTCGGGCATACCGGTCATCCCGACGATATCGCAACCATCTCGTTCCATCCTGGCGATTTCTGCGGCAGTCTCCAGGCGCGGGCCCTGTGTGCACCCGTAAACGGCGTGACTGCTGAACAGGTAACCCTCGGCTGCGAGGCCGGCAATCAGTCTTTGGCGCAGGCCCTCGTCATAAGGATGACTGAAATCGACATGCGTAACATGCTCGATATCGCCTTCGAAAAAGGTCTGCTCCCGGCCATAGGTGTAATCGATCAACTGATGCGGTACGCACAGGTGACCGGCACCCATTGCCGCATGGATGCCGCCGACCGCGTTCACTGCAATGATCGCCTGTGCGCCGACGCGCCGCAGCGCCCAGAGGTTGGCGCGATAGTTGACCTGATGAGGCGGGATACGATGCGGATGTCCATGCCGGGCCAGGAACAGTACCTCACGCCCCGCATATCTGCCTCGGAGTATGTCGGCCGAAGGCGAGCCATACGGCGTGTCCATGGGCACCGCTTCAAGCAACGTAAAACCAGGCAATTCGGTTAGGCCAGTGCCGCCGATAATGGCGTGGACAGTCATCAGTTTTCCTTGGTCAAACGATCAGCTCGGCCGCTTTAAGCATGGCGATGGAAGCACGCCAACGCGGATCCTGCTTGTACTCCAGTGAGCCAGAAGCCCGGCTGCGCATTGCCGCTAGCGCAGCTGACGGCTGCGCCCCCAGGCGCTGCAACGCCGAGAGCGCCAGCTCCGCAGCGCCTCTGTCATTGCAGACCAGCCCCATGTCGCAGCCTGCTGACAACGCTGCTTCAATTCGGCTCGCGGCATCACCGGCCACATGCGCACCCGCCATCGACAGATCGTCACTGAAAATCAAGCCACGGAAGCCAAGCTCCTTTCTCAGGATTTCCTGCAGCCAGCGCGGGGAAAACCCGGCGGGCCGATCATCAACCCGCGGATAAATCACATGCGCAGGCATCACCGCATCAAGCTCTCCCGCCAGCTGACGGAACGGTACCAAATCGCGTGCGCGAAGCTCGTCCAACCCACGCTCGTCGACTGGAATGGCAACATGAGAATCAGCCTCAGCCCAGCCATGACCGGGGAAATGTTTGCCAGTGGCGGCCATCCCGGCACGGTGCATACCCTTGATGAACGCACCAGCCAGTTCGCTGGCACGTTCCGGATCACCTTCGAATGCTCGTGAGCCCACCACAGCGCTGCGCTGATAATCCAAATCCAATACGGGTGCGAAGCTGAAATCCAGACCCACGGCAGCCACTTCGGTCGCCATTACCCAGCCGCAGGTTTCGGCCAAACTCACTGCATTCGCATGAGATGCAAACTCGCGCATCGCCGGCAACCGCACAAAATCACGCCGCAGTCGCTGAACGCGCCCGCCTTCCTGATCGACAGCTAATAACAGCTCAGGGCGCACCGCACGGATGGCACGACAAAGCTCCTGAACCTGACTGGGGCTTTCGATATTTCGGGCAAAGAGGATCAGCCCACCTACTTCTGGCTGGCGTAATATTTGTCGGTCCTCGGCGGTGAGCCAGGTGCCGGCAATGTCCAGCATCAATGAGCCTTGCATGTTTAATCCTTAGTTCAGCATTGCGCTCGACCAATCCGGGCATGCCGCTTCGCCGATGTATACGGCACAACCAGCTGGCACACGGGGGAATAGTTCAAGCAGGTCTGCATTGCGCAACCTTATGCAGCCGTGGGAGAGCGGTATGCCCATAGGCTCGGTATCAGGCGTGCCATGCAAATAGATGTAGCGGCGGAAGGTGTCAACAGATCCCATGCGGTTGTAGCCCGGCTCGCAACCACTTAGCCAGAGAATGCGGGTCAGAATCCAGTCGCGCCCCGGAAACTGGTCATGCAACTCAGCGCCCCACACTTCCCCGGTCCAGCGCCGGCCGCGCAGTACGGCACCGGAAGGCAGCCCATCACCAATGCGGGCGCGCACCCTATGTAGGCCACGAGGCGTACAGCCGGAACCGTTACGCTCACCTGCACCATTACGTGCGGTGGAAACCGGTATACGGAGGCGCAGGCACGAATCAGCAAACCCGTACAGTAGCTGGTCAGCGATCGAGATATGGAGGAAATCGAGGTCAGTCATGGGCGACTAGCTTAGCTGATCGCTACCTGAGCATGCACGTTAGCCCTTGGCGGGCATCGCTATTGCGTTACGTCGAGCAATGGGATGGGCCTGCGCCAGGCCTGGATCAGCTACGCCGGAATCGGCACGCATACCCGCTGCGAGAAACGGGACCATCATGCGCATGACCTGCTCGATTGAGGTCCTGGCACCGAAATCGTTCTCTGCGATAGCCCGCAGCGCCTTGATTCCCGACATGCTGAAAGCCGCAGCACCAAGCATGAAATGCACTCGCCAGAACAGCTCGATTGGAGGGATTGACGGTGCGGCTTCATGCACCCGATGCATATAACGGCGGAACACCTTGCCGTACATGTCCTCGAGATATCGACGTAGATGCCCCTGGCTCTGACTGAAGGAAAGTCCCAGCAGACGCATGAAGATGGACAGATCGTCCCC
Organism: Stutzerimonas stutzeri; assembly: GCF_051028275.1. Taxonomy (GTDB): domain Bacteria; phylum Pseudomonadota; class Gammaproteobacteria; order Pseudomonadales; family Pseudomonadaceae; genus Stutzerimonas; species Stutzerimonas stutzeri_AS. The sequence goes on along the minus strand of NZ_CP069269.1, from coordinate 1,616,476 downwards.
GCTGCGGGGCGTCACTGCCAGCGCCTGCTCGACGAGAATTTCCAAAAGCTCTTCGAGGCTCTCCTTCCGGTCCGACTGAGCCTCACGCCTATCCAGCTCACGTTCGAGACTCGCGCAAAATGGACCGAGAAAACGCGAGAAAACCGCCTGGATGAGGGCTTTTTTTGAGCCGAAGTGATAATTCACCGCAGCCAGATTGACGCCCGCCTTGCTGGTAATCAGACGCAGCGACGTCTCGGCGAACCCCTTCTCAGCGAACAGTTGCTCCGCTGCATCAAGAATACGCTCGACTGTTTCGGACTGCGCCATGCCTTCTCCCCCGACGAACAACTGTTTGAAACTTACGTTTCAAACTACCTCAAGTCAATAAAGATAACGTCGTGATTCGACCACGACCTTGCAAGCTTGCATCAAGGCCTCTAGACCCACAACCAAACAACGATTGCCAACCCTCTGACACTGTATATAATCCCAGTCACTGTATATAAGAACAGAGACCCTCCATGATCAAGCTGACCCCACGACAGTCGGAAATCCTCGGGTTCATCAAGCGCTGCCTTGAAGACAACGGCTATCCGCCGACACGTGCCGAGATCGCTCAGGAACTGGGTTTTAAATCGCCCAACGCCGCGGAGGAACACCTCAAGGCGTTGGCACGCAAAGGCGCTATCGAGATGACGCCCGGAGCGTCCCGCGGGATACGGGTTCCCGGCTTTGAGCCTGCTGCAGAAGAAACCGGGTTACCGGTAATCGGGCGAGTGGCTGCCGGGGCACCAATCCTGGCTCAGCAGCACGTGGAGGAGTCGTGCCAGATCAACCCAGCCTTTTTCCACCCGAAAGCCGATTATTTGCTACGTGTACGAGGCATGAGTATGCGTGACATCGGCATTTTCGATGGCGACTTGCTTGCTGTTCATACCACACGCGAGGCGCGCAATGGCCAGGTCGTAGTCGCTCGGATCGATGATGAAGTGACGGTCAAACGCTTCAAGCGTGAAGGTGACAAGGTCTGGCTCCTAGCCGAGAACCCCGAGTTTGCCCCAATTGAGATCGACCTTGAGCAGCAGGAACTGGTTATCGAAGGCTTGAGTGTCGGCGTTATCCGCCGATAAACAACCTGCTACCCAAGCGAGCTAAGCCCAAGGCCCGCTTGAGGCAAAGCGTATCAAGTCGAAACACTGGGAAGCTAGCCCTAACTTCGATACGAATTTCTGAATAAACGGTTTTCACAGGCGTTTAACGGTTAAACGAAGTAATGGCGAAGCAGGTACGTAACCATAGGCCTGCTAAGGAGAGGTTCATGCAGTACCATCACCATCCCACCGCGGCCAAACCACCGCAGCTTTCCTTGTTTGATGGGCTGGTTGCTCATCGCCTGACTCCATTTGAAGAAGTCGAACGAGCCACGCAGGCTGGCATTGATTGCTTAAGCGAGATGACCTTCAGCGGCAGCAGTGATCATTGCAGGATGCTGCTGGCCCCGATGATGCGCGAGCTCAGCGAAGCGGCAGACATACGGTGGCTTACTTTGATTGAACCTCCCGCTTCCCTGTCGCAGAACTGGCTGAGGGAAACCGGCCTGAATCGAGACCGGATACTCTTGCTACAAGCCCGCAAGACCCAAAGCGCTCTTGAGCTAGCATGCAAGGCACTGGTATCGGGCTGCAGCCATACGGTAGTTACCTGGTTCCCACGCCTCGACAAGGCGAGCCGCCTGAAGCTGCAGGTGGCGGCAGCACAGGGCAACGCACAAAGCCTGAACATACGCCTCGTCAGCTGAATTCTCTCACCGGCACATGGACGTGCCGAGCCGCAGCCAGACGCCTCAAGGCTCAATGCAATACACGCGGCCCCTCTTCTTCCTCCCGCTCAAGATCACCTTCCGACACGCGCCCAGCCATCTGCACACCGACGTTGAACATGGCCTTGGCAATTTCAACATGCTGACCTTGCAAGAACGCCTTGGCATCATCAGAAAAATCTAGCGTCACCAGTACGCCTTCATCTTCGGCACGACGCAGCACAATGCTGCCGTCGGGTAGCTCGACGATTTCCAGAAAAGACGTTGGCATGAGTCTGCTCCCCGTGAAACGGCGCATTGTAACAGCCGACCAGGCAAGCAGGCAGCCTTTGGGTTAGTTGATTGCCGAGCGACGCCAAAACTACGCGACTGATTGCCTGCGAAGCAGATGCGCCTTGCCACGGTCGCACAGTAGGATGGCGTCCTACCTTGGATCGGACCGAAGAATGACCGCCAGAACTTTGCTACTGACATTCTTGGCGATGACTGCCTTTGCCGGTAACTCGCTGATTTGCCGGGCCGCACTACGAGACAGTCAACTAGACCCAGCCAGCTTCACAGCACTGCGCCTTCTCGCGGGGGCGCTGACGCTGTGGCTGCTGTTGATTCTTCGCAAAGGCCCATCAGCCATGGCGGGTAGCTGGTATGGCGCGCTCATGCTTTTTGCTTATGCAGCGTCTTTTTCCTACGCCTATCTGCATCTTGACGCCGGAGCCGGCGCACTGCTCCTTTTCGGAGCCGTACAATTGAGCATGATCGTTTGGGGCTTGATTCAAGGTGAACGCCTGCATCCAGGGCAGACGGCCGGGATGCTCCTGGCAGGGGCTGGGTTGGTTGCGCTCTTACTTCCAGGCACGAGCGCACCACCTGTATCTGCCTCGCTGTTAATGCTACTGGCTGGCTGCGCCTGGGGCGCCTATTCGCTACTAGGAAAGGGAACGCCCGATCCCCTGGCCTCCACGGCGGGTAATTTCATCCGCACCCTGCCATTCGCCATACTGCTATGCCTGCACGTAATGGACGGGCTGAAATGGGACAGCAACGGGGTCATCTACGCGCTGCTATCGGGTGGGCTGATGTCCGGTGTCGGCTACGCCATCTGGTACGCCGCAATGCCTGGTCTGGCGGCCATCCAGGCGGCCAGCGTTCAATTGAGCGTGCCGTTGCTTACCGCATTGGCCGGGAGCCTTCTGCTGGGGGAGCCCCTGACCGGAGCGGTTGTCTTCGCCGGCCTTGCCATTCTTGGAGGGATCGCCCTGGTCCTGCGATTCAAGTATCGGAACTGACGCAACGAACCATGTCGGACCTCAGGCCGTCACTGTTACCACTCGGTAAGAGATTCACGGAAACGTAAGGCCAGCGCTTTCAGCTCACGCCGCCAGGCTTCCACTTGTTCCTGCGACAGCGACGGCGGCTGTTCATCAACGCTGACTGCCTCGATCAGGGGCATGGTCGGATCAGTTTTGGCCTTAGATGGCGCGCGCGGGGGTTCGAACAGCGATGAATACGCCTTCAGCAATTGTGCCAGCCAGGTTTCGGAGTGTTCGGCCAACTCAATCAGCTCAGCGAGCTCCGGGCTGGGAGACGCCCGCTCAGCAGTGGGCACCAGAAACAGCTCCGCACGCGGCGCGCCAGCTGTCGGCAAGCGGTAGTAGCCGGCAATCTCATGGCAAAGTCCCAACAGCGCGCCGTACAGATGGAAAAGGCTGGCCTCTCGCTCTGCCTGGATCAGGCCTGGAGCGTTCAGTGCGCCCTTTTGTTCAGCCCGTCGCCAATTCTCGAGCGCCAGCCCGGCGAAGTAGATTTTCTGGTTGGTTCGGGTGTACAGCTCGTGCGCCATGGCGACAGTCTCCCAGTAGATGATAACGCGACGGGGCCAAGCCGCAGCCAGCCTGAACCCGACGCTGCCGCTTATTTACCGGTGCTCTTGTCCTCGACCTTCCATTTGCTTCCATCAAAGAACGCCTTCCAGCCAGTCGGCTTGCCGTTGACCTCGGTCTGCACGTACTGCTCTTTGGTCTTTCGACTGAAGCGGATCACGGCTGGACGACCCTCAGGATCCTTCTTCGGTGCGTCGAGCAGGAAGTGATATTTAGGATCGATCTCTTCCTTGTGCGGCAGTAGCTCCTGCACCAATGGGGCGCGCGTCTCGCGATTCTTCGGAAACTGACTGGCAGCGAGGAACAATCCAGATGCACCATCACGCAAGACATAAGTGTCGTCCACCTTCTCGCACTTGAGCTCCGGCATCTTCACCGCATCCATCTTCGGCGGCGCAGCCTCACCGCTGCGAAGCAGCTTGCGCGTATTCTTGCATTCGGCATTGGTACAGCGGAAGAACTTGCCAAAACGGCCTGTCTTCAACTGCATCTCGCTGCCGCATTTGTCGCATTCGAGACTTGGGCCTTCGTAGCCCTTGATACGGTACTGTCCCTCTTCGATCTCGTAGCCGGTGCAGTCAGGATTGTTGCCGCAGATATGCAACTTGTGCGTTTCATCGAGCAGGTAGGCATCCATCGCCGTGCTGCAGATCGGGCAGCGGTGCTTACCAAGCAGTACGCGGGATTCGGACTCACCCTCATCGTCCGCGGCAATCTCGTCGCCCGGAATCAGGTTGACGGTGGACTTACAACGCTCTTTGGGTGGCAGGCTGTATCCCGAGCACCCCAGGAACACGCCGGTCGAGGCCGTACGAATCATCATCGGCCGACCACACACCTTGCACGGAATATCGGTCAGGGTTGGCTGGTTGGCACGCATTCCGTTATCGCTGGCTTCGGCAACCTCCAGCTTCTTCTTGAAGTCACCGTAAAACTCGTCAAGTACGTGCTTCCACTCGCGCTCACCCTGGGCAACATCGTCGAGATTCTCTTCCATCCCGGCGGTGAAACCATAGTCCATCAGATTGTTGAAGCTCTCCGAGAGGCGCTCAGTGACGATGTCGCCCATCTTCTCGGAGTAGAAACGACGGTTTTGCAGAGACACATAGCCACGGTCCTGGATCGTCGAAATAATCGCCGCATAGGTCGAAGGACGACCGATACCGCGCTTTTCCATTTCCTTGACCAGGCTTGCTTCGGAGTAACGCGCCGGCGGCTTGGTGAAGTGCTGGCTGGGGTCGAGCTTGATTAGCTTCATCCCGTCACCCTTGTTCATATCCGGCAGTACGTCGTCTTCACCGCTCTTGCTCTGCTGCGGCATGACTTTGGTGTAACCGTCAAACTTGAGGATTCGGCCCTTGGCACGCAACTCATAATCGCCAGCGGTCACGGTGACGCTGGTTGAAAGGTATTGAGCCGGCGGCATCTGACATGCAACGAACTGGCGCCAGATCAGGTCATAGAGGCGCTCGGCGTCGCGTTCCATGCCGGCAAGTTGGGCTGGGCGCAGATTGACATCAGACGGGCGAATCGCCTCGTGCGCTTCCTGAGCGCCTTCCTTGCTGGAATAGAAGTTGGGCTTTTCCGGGAGATACTTGCTGCCAAACTCGTCCTCGATGAAGCCGCGCACCATGGTCAGCGCGTCTGCCGACAGGTTGGTCGAGTCGGTACGCATGTAGGTGATATAGCCCGCCTCGTAGAGACGCTGCGCCATCATCATGGTTTTCTTCACACCGAATCCCAGACGGTTGCTCGCCGCCTGTTGCAGAGTCGAGGTGATAAACGGTGCGGACGGCTTGCTGCTGGTCGGCTTGTCCTCACGCTTGGTAACGCTGTAGCTGGCTTCCTTGAGCTTTTCGAGCGCCGCCATCGCGTGCGCTTCGTTGAGCGGCTTGAAGGCTTCGCCATTTTCGCGTGCGACTTCGAAGCGGACTTTGGAATTCCCGGCTGTGCTGAGGTCTGCGTGCAGTTCCCAATACTCTTCCGGGACGAAGGCTCGGATTTCCCGTTCACGCTCGACCACCAGCTTCACGGCAACCGACTGAACACGCCCAGCCGAAAGCCCGCGGGCAATCTTCGACCAGAGCAACGGCGAAACCATGTAACCCACGACACGATCCAGGAAACGCCGCGCCTGCTGTGCATTCACGCGATTGATGTCGAGGTCGCCTGGTTTGGAGAACGCGTCTTGGATCGCCTTCTTGGTGATCTCGTTGAACACTACGCGCTTGTAACGACTGTCATCGCCCCCGATAGACTCGCGCAGGTGCCAGGCGATCGCCTCCCCTTCTCTATCCAAGTCGGTTGCGAGGTAGATGGTGTCGGCCTCCTTGGCCAGTTTGCGAAGCTCCTCGATGACCTTTTCCTTGCCAGGAAGGATCTCGTACTTGGCCTTCCAACCGTGTTCCGGATCGACGCCCATACGGGTAAACAACTGGCGCTTGGCCTTCTCCTTGGGCGAAAGCGCAGGCGCCTCGGCTGCAGCAGCCTTGCCGCGATTGGCCGGTTCGCGGGCACCCGAACCGCTGGTGGGAAGGTCGCGGATGTGGCCGATACTCGACTTCACCACGTACTGGTTGCCCAAATACTTGTTGATTGTCTTGGCCTTGGCCGGTGATTCCACGATGACCAGCGATTTACCCATGGAGAGGAGAGTTCCTGAATCGAGAGGTGAACTGAGAGTAAAAATAGTCGGCAGGGAAAACGTCAAGTGACGCCGGACCGCCGTTGAGAAGCGAAGCAACACAGATCCTGAGCTGCATCGGGAGCCTGCCTGTGCTCCGTGAATCCTTCAAACCCGCCAAAAATCCTTTGGCAGCCGAGCTGCCCGGCGGTTTTTTTAATGCCTCGGACCGAGAGAGTTACCTTCACTCTGTCCGAAAAGCACCGCTATATATAGTGGCGATGGAGCTGAGGTCAAGCGCAAGGGTTAAGCCAAGCTGCCCGAAGCGCCCTCAAAAACGACTCGTTTCGGCTTCGATCAGGGCAAATCGCGGTAGTGTTTCACCCTCGACCTCGACCGTTTCGGTAAACATCGAAAGCGGACGTACCCAGAGCCCGAAATCGCCGTAGAGCGCCTGATAAAACACAACCTGCTCTTCGGTTTCCGAATGCCGCGCAACGGCATAAACCCGGTACTCCGGTCCCTTGTAATGACGATAACGCCCTGGCGTGACCAGCATTTCGTTTACCTCCAACGAACCACCCATCAGAAATGAAAAACCGGGGCGCATGGCCCCGGTTCCCTGTCCACCAACAGCTTAGACGCGTTCGAACACCGTGGTGATACCTTGACCCAGGCCGATGCACATGGTCGACACGCCCAGGGTGCCGCCGTTCTGCTTCATGACATTCAACAGAGTGCCGGAGATACGCGCTCCAGAGCAACCGAATGGATGACCCAGAGCAATCGCGCCGCCATGAAGGTTGACCTTCTGTTCCATCTTGTCGAGGAGCTTGAGGTCCTTCAGTACCGGCAATGCCTGAGCGGCGAAGGCTTCGTTGAGCTCGACGTAGTCAATATCATCCATCGTCAGACCGGCACGCTTGAGCGCTTTTTGGGTAGCAGGCACAGGACCATAACCCATGATGGCTGGATCGACGCCAGCAAGTGCCATGGAGCGAATAACGGCCATCGGCTGGATGCCCAGATCCTGAGCACGTTGTGCCGACATGACGATCATGCAGGAAGCACCGTCAGTGATCTGCGAAGACGTACCCGCCGTAACGGTGCCGCCCTTCGGGTTGAATGCAGGCTTGAGCGCCGCCAGACTTTCCAAGGTGGTTTCCGGGCGAATGGTTTCGTCGTAGTCGAAGACCTTGAGGAAGCCGTTCTCGTCGTAGCCTTCCATCGGGATGATTTCATCCTTGAACAGGCCATCGACGGTCGCTTTGTGCGCAAGACGGTGCGAACGCTCACCGAATGCATCCTGCTGCTCACGGGTGATGCCATGCATCTTGCCCAGCATTTCAGCCGTCAGGCCCATCATGCCGGACGCCTTCGCGGCGTACAGCGACAGCTGCGGGTTCGGATCGACGCCGTGCATCATGCCGACGTGCCCCATGTGCTCGACACCACCGACTACGAAGACATCACCGTTGCCGGTCATGATCGCCTGGGCAGCAGTATGCAGCGCGCTCATGGAGGAGCCGCACAGCCGGCTGACGGTCTGGGCAGCACTGGTGTGCGGGATGCGGGTCAGCAGCGAGGCCATACGGGCGACGTTCCAGCCCTGCTCCAGGGTCTGGTTGACGCAACCCCAGATCACATCTTCGACTTCGGCCGGGTCGACCTTGGGGTTGCGCGCCAACAAGCCATCGATCAGGTGCGCGGACATGGTCTCGGCGCGGGTGTTGCGGTGCATGCCGCCCTTGGAACGACCCATTGGGGTACGGCCGAAGTCGACAATGACGACGTCTCTCGGATTAAGGCTCATATCTCTTTATTCCTCAATTAACCGTAGAAGCTCTGGCCGTTGGCAGCCATCTCGCGCAGCTTCGCAGTCGGGTGATACAGCGGGCCCAGGTCGGCGTACTTGTCGGCCAATGCCACGAACTCGGCGACACCGATCGAATCGATGTAGCGCAGCGCACCCCCACGGAAGGGTGGGAAGCCAATGCCGTAGATCAGGCCCATATCGGCCTCGGCAGCGGTTTCGACGATCTTGTCTTCGAGGCAGCGAACGGTTTCCAGGCACAGCGGGATCATCATGTAGTTGATGATGTCCTCGTCCGACAGCTCGCGGGTTTCGCTGACGATCGGCTTGAGCAGCTCGTAGGACTGAGGATCGACAACCTTCTTTGGCTTGCCCTTCTTGTCCATCTCGTAGGCATAGAAGCCCTTGCCGTTCTTTTGGCCGAGGCGGTTGGCGTCATACATCACGTCGACGGCCGTACGGGTATCGTCTTTCATGCGGTCGGGGAAGCCTTCGGCCATCACGTCACGACCATGATGACCAGTGTCCATGCCGACCACGTCCATCAGGTAGGCCGGGCCCATCGGCCAGCCGAACTTCTCCATCACCTTGTCGGCGCGGGTGAAATCGACGCCGTGGGCAATGGCGCGGGCGAAACCGCCAAAGTAAGGGAACAGCACGCGGTTAACCAGGAAGCCCGGGCAATCATTGACCACTACCGGGCTCTTACCCATCTTCTTGGCGTAAGCGACGGTGGTGGCAATCGCGGTTTCGCTGGTCTTCTCGCCACGAATGACTTCCACCAGCGGCATCATGTGCACCGGGTTGAAGAAGTGCATACCGCAGAAGTTTTCAGGACGCTTGAGCGCCTGAGCCAGCAGGCTGATGGAAATGGTCGAGGTGTTAGACGCGATGATCGCATCTTCGCGAACCAAACCTTCCACTTCGGCCAGTACCGACTGTTTGATCTTCGGGTTTTCGACAACGGCTTCGACAACGATGTCGACATGGCCGAAGTCGCCGTAGGACATGGTCGGACGAATGGCATTGAGCGCTTCGGCCATCTTAGCCGGAGTCAGACGACCTTTCTCGACACGCTTGCCGAGCAGCTTGGAGGCCTCGTTCAGGCCCATCTGGATACCCTCTTCGCGGATATCCTTCATCAGGATCGGCGTGCCCTTGACAGCCGACTGGTAGGCGATACCACCGCCCATGATGCCGGCACCGAGCACAGCAGCCAGTTTCACGTCGCGGGCTTGCTTGTCGTAGGCCTTGGCCTTTTTCTTCAGCTCTTGATCGCTGAGGAACAGACCGACCAGGCTCTGTGCGACAGAGGTCTTGGCCAGTTTGACGAAGCCAGCAGCCTCGACTTCGATCGCCTTTTCGCGGCCGAAGTTAGCGGCTTTCTGGATGGTCTTGATCGCTTCGACCGGGGCCGGGTAATTCGGGCCCGCCTGACCTGCAACGAAGCCCTTAGAGGTTTCGAAGGCCATCATTTGCTCAATGGCGTTGAGCTTGAGCTTGTCCAGCTTCGGTTGGCGCTTGGCCTTGTAGTCCAATTCCCCGGAGATGGCGCGCTTGATCAGATCCAGCGCGGCGGCTTGCAGTTGCTCGGGAGCGACTACCGCGTCTACGGCGCGAACCTTAAGTGCATCCTCGGCGCGGTTTTCCTTACCGGACGCAATCCACTCAACGGCGTTATCCACACCGATCAGGCGCGGCAGGCGAACGGTGCCGCCAAAGCCCGGATAGATACCCAGCTTGACTTCCGGCAGGCCGACCTTGGCTACGGTGGACATAACGCGATAGTCGGCAGCCATGCACATCTCGAAACCGCCACCCAGTGCGATGCCATTGATGGCAGCAACGGTCGGAACGCCCAGGTCTTCGAAATCGCTAAAGATTTTGTTCGCTTCAAGATTGCCAGCTACCAGCTCCTCGTCGGACAGCTTGAAGTTGTCGACAAACTCGGTGATGTCGGCACCGACGATAAACACATCTTTACCGCTGGTCACGATGACACCCTTGACCGAAGCGTCGGCCTTGATGGCATCTACGGCCTGGCGCAGGTCGTTGAGGGTGAGGCGATTGAATTTGTTGACGGACTCACCCTTGAGGTCGAAATTCAATTCGACAATGCCGCTCTCAAGAGCCTTAACCGTGATGGCTTTACCTTCGTAAATCATCAACTGATCTCCACGGTATGGAAGCTGAACGTTACGCGTCGCACGTCATCGGCCCGAAGACCGTCACTGTTACCAGTGAAACGACACCCACCGACACGATAAACCGGGCTGACGGCATTTGCGTGGCAAACGCTCGATTCATACGCCCGTTTGATTTGGGTGAGCACACCTTCTTTCAAAAGCGATCCATTGTCAATCAGCTCACCGGATCGCCAAACAGGACCTTACCCACGATCAGACAGGTAAGCCTAGCCAAGAGCAGCAAACCTGCAGCTGGCAATCGCTATCGCCCTTCATTCACGCAGGTGATCGCGCGTTACGACAGTCAATGAACCCCGGCCGCTCGCCATCGTCACAAACTGGCGAGGCACCTAGTACACTCGGCGCCTGCCAATTCTGTTTACCGCGCCAGCTCGTAGCCGCGCCCCAGGAGTCATGCATGTCCGCCCCGATTGCCCGCGTCGCCCAAGGTTCAGACCCTTACAGTTGGCTGGAAAAACGTGACGCGCCCGATGTACTCGATTATCTGAAGGCGGAGAACGCCTACCTCGAAAGCGAGTTGGCGGATCAGGCCGAGCTGCGTGAAAAACTGTTCCAGGAAATCAAGGGACGTATCCGCGAAACGGACCTGTCGTTGCCCTCCCCTTGGGGGCCCTGGCTCTACTACCAGCGCACCACGGCCGGTGACGAATACCCTCGCCACTACCGGTGCCCGCGATCAGCCGACGCGTCGTTCAATGTTGACGAAAGCAACGAGCAGCTCCTGCTGGATCCTAACGAGCTGGCAGCCGGTGGCTTCCTGTCGGTGGGGGCATTCACTGTCAGCCAGGATCACAGCAAACTGGCCTACAGCCTCGACACCCAAGGCGATGAAATCTATCGGCTGTTCGTGAAGGATCTGACGACAGGCCAGGTGACCGCCCTGCCGTTTGAAGATTGCGACGGCAGCATGACGTGGGCCAACGATAACCAGACGCTCTTTTTCGGCGAGCTCGACGACACGCACCGTCCACACAAGATCTTCCGCCACCGCTTGGGCGAAGCTGAGTGCAGCGAGGTCTATCACGACCCGGACGGGCGCTATTTCGTCCACTGCTATCGCACCAGCTCGGAGCGCCAACTGGTCATCCTTTCGAACAGCAAGACCACCAGCGAAGCCTGGGTGCTACCGGCAGATGAGCCAGAGGGCCAATGGAGTTGCCTCGCGCCGCGCCAGGAAGCACATGAATACTTCCCTGACCACGGTTTACTCGACGGCCGATGGCGCTGGATGATTCGCAGCAACCAGGCGGGTATCAATTTCGCCCTGTATCACGCACCTGAAAGCAGCCCGCAACGTGAGCACTGGCAGGAACTGGTCGGCCACCGCGATTCGGTAATGCTTGAGGATGTCAGTTTGAATGCAGCCGGAGTAACGCTGAGTCTGCGTGAGGCCGGGCTACCAATCATTGAGGTACGTCCGCGCAATGGCGACGCTTATCGGTTGCAACTACCGGACGCGGCGTACAGCCTGCATGTGCAGAACACGCTTGAGTTTGATAGCCCTGTCATCCGCTTGCGCTATGAAGCACTGAACCGCCCCGCTCAGATTCGGCAGCTGAACCTGGCCGATGGCGAGCAAAACGTCTTGAAGGAGACACCAGTCGAAGGGCCGTTCGACGCCGAAGCGTACGAAAGCAGAAGAATCTGGGCAACTGCAAAGGATGGCACCCAGGTGCCGATCAGCCTGGTTGGCCGTCGCGAGCACTTCGGTAAATCTGCTCCCCTGTACCTCTATGGTTACGGCGCCTACGGCCACAGTTTGGACCCTTGGTTCTCCCATGCCCGCCTCTCACTGCTTGATCGAGGATTCATCTTTGCCATCGCCCATGTACGCGGCGGCGGGGATCTTGGCGAGGCTTGGTACCGCGCGGGCAAGCTGGAGCACAAGCCCAACACTTTTAGCGATTTCATCGCCTGTGCTGAAAAGCTCATTGCCGACGGTTACACGGAGTCTGCTCGACTCGCCATCAGCGGCGGTAGCGCTGGTGGCTTGCTGATCGGCGCAGTGCTCAATCTTCGGCCCGAGCTGTTCGGTGCGGCGATTGCGGAGGTGCCCTTCGTCGACGTGTTAAACACCATGCTCAACGCTGACCTGCCACTGACGGTCACCGAGTACGACGAATGGGGCGACCCGAACCAGCCTGAGGTGCATGCCCGCATCAAGGCCTATGCGCCTTATGAAAACGTGCGCAACCAACCCTACCCGGCGATTCTCGCCGTTGCCGGCTACAACGACAGCCGCGTGCAGTATTGGGAGGCTGCCAAGTGGGTCGCCAAACTGCGCGCCCACAAGACCAACGACAATTTGTTGTTACTCAAAACCGAGTTCGGCGCCGGACACGGCGGCATGAGCGGCCGTTATCAGGCGCTGAAGGACGTGGCACTGGAATACGCGTTCGTGCTTAAGGTCTTCGGTATGGCGTCGCGCTAAAGGCGCCCACCCTACGGCTTGGCCAGTCGCACTGTCGGGCCGCACGCCCGATACCGACTTGCGGTCGGAACGGGGCCGGTGTGATGGGGTCACTTATCACACCATCGTTGCGGAGGGATTACCCATGTTCAGGACATCATCGAACCAGGCTTCACAGAACGTGCACGGCTGGGAGAGAACGGCATCGATCATAGGCGGCCTGTACTTTCTCGGCAAAGGCCTAGGGCGCGGCGGCTTGGGTAGCGTCTTACAGCTGGCGGTAGGCGGCATGGCCTTGGCACGAGGTATTTCCGGTCATTGCGAAGCCAAGCGTGTGCTCTGTGACGTTAACGAACAGGCCAAAAATGCAGAAGGCAATTCACGGAGCATGCCGCTGGAACGCAACGAAACCGATGAGGAGCGCCTGAAAACCAATGCGCAGGCAGCTACTGGCACCGCCACGGTGACCGGTAACGACTCGCTCAGTAGTCCTAAGGCCGGCGTCTGAACGAACGCTGCGCACAGCAGAGGCACTTACAGCTCTGAAGGCTCGGTGCTCTATCGGGCCCTCCCCGCACTGCAAACTCAGCTGCGGGGCACGACGATCAGTCCGGCACGCTCGCCGATCGCAACGTCCGCGATCGGAAACAGGATCCGGGCGTGCTGCTCTTCTACAAGCCAGCGTACGCCGTTCTTGTCCTCAGCCAGCAAGGTGCCAGGCGGCAGCGGCTGAAAGTTGTGGATATCCGGGGGGAGACGCAGGACGAACTGGTCACTTTGCTTGATGATTTCCCGTGCCAAACGAAACGTCAGTATTGGCCGCCGTTCCACGTCCGACCGACCGGGTTCGGTTTCTTCAATCCAGCTCCGGGCTGCCCCCAGGAACTCGTAGAGACACTTAGGCCATACGCCCTCGGGGGCTTCAGCCATTTCCAGCGTAAAGGACTCGGCGCCGTGCCGCGTCGCCGTGTGGGCACTGAAGGTTCCGGAAGGCTTCTCCTGTACCAGCACCGCGTCGACCGACGCCTGCTGAAGGCGTGTCAGGCTTTGCGGGCTGACGTCACGTCCGTCGACCCAGGGACAGACGGCAAACTGCGGTAGCGTTGATGCACGCATGGCTGAATGCAGGTCGAAATGCCAGCGCTTGCGGCCGGATTGCTGGAAAAACGCTGCGACCCATGCCTCCAGCTGCGCCGCGCGGCTCGCCTCATAACCGGGCTCGCCGGCCACATGCTTGCCACAGAACAGGCGATTCAGATCCTGACCCAAACGACGCACGCCCTGCCGCATTGCGGGCGGATTGCAAAACAGCAGCAGCAGCCGCGCACGAGGACGGATTTCGTTGCGTCCTATCTCCTGTATCAAACGATCCAGCAACTCGATGGGAATGATTTCGCAGCCGTGCACGCCCGCTGACAGCACCAGATCCAGCCCGGCGTCCTGGTCGCTCGGCGGCATCACTTCCAATGCGCCTTCGCCCAACCATTGCAGCCGGGTACCGTCAGCGGTGTACTGAGTCTTCTCGGCCGGCTCCTTGCCGGCAAGTGTCAGCGCCAGCAACCCACCCAGCGCCAACCCTTTGGACGGGTCAGTGGTCGTGGTTACAGTCGGGACCATGAACGTGGTCATCCTCGATGGAAGCGACCGGCTCCATTTCAAGCTCAAGGCTGACCAAATTAGTCGCCAGCGGACGCAACAGTAGATTGGCGTATTCGGTATCGCCGTCTTCGACGTCGACGCCAATCATCAACTGGTTGTTGCCGACTTGCTGAATCCACACCTCCCGCCCTTGCCACATCACGGCAAAACGGGTGCAGGACGTCTCCAGCTGGGTACCGTCTACGTCTTCAAGGATGAGTTGCAGGCTGTCGCTCATGGTCAGTAGTTCTCAACAAGTGAACAGAGGCAGGACAGCTCAATGCCCTGCCGATTATTAGGTCGCCATGCGTCAGGCCTGGCTCAGTTTTGCCGCGGCGCGCTCAAAACGGGCAAGCCCTTCGGCAATGTCAGCTTCTTCGATGATCAGGCTCGGGGCCAGGCGGATCACATCGGGGCCGGCCTGCAGGATCATCAAGGCCTCGCGCTCGGCCGCATCGAAGATCTCTCGTGCACGCCCCTTCCACGCATCATCGAGTACACAGCCGATCAGCATGCCCATGCCACGTACCTGGCTGAACAGCCCATGGCGCTGGCCGATTTCCAGCAACCCGTCCTTGAACCGTTCGTGCCGCTCTTTCACGCCGCTCAGGACTTCCGGCGTGTTGACGATATCCACTACCGCTTCAGCCACCGCACAAGCCAAGGGATTTCCCCCATAGGTGGTGCCATGCGTGCCGACGCTAAAATGCGCAGCGATTTCGTCGGTGGTCAGCATCAGGCCGATCGGGAAACCACCACCAAGGCTCTTGGCATTGGTCAGAATGTCCGGTGTCACGCCGTAATTCATGTAGGCGAACAGCTCGCCCGTGCGCCCCATGCCGGTCTGTACTTCGTCAAAGATCAATAGCGCATTGTGTTGGTCACATAACTTGCGCGCACCCTCAAGGTACGCCTGATTCGCCGGCAGAACGCCACTTTCGCCCTGGATCGGTTCCAGCACTACAGCGCACGTCCTGTCTGAAATGGTTGCAGCCAGCGCGTCGAGATCGTTATAGGGCACGTGGCTGATACCCTGGATCTTCGGCCCGAACCCATCGGAATATTTCGGCTGGCCACCCACGGTCACGGTAAACAGCGTCCGGCCATGGAAACTGTTCACAGCGGAAATGATTTCGCTCTTCTCAGGTCCATGAGCGTCGTGGGCATAACGGCGTGCCAGTTTGAACGCCGCCTCGTTGGCTTCGGCGCCGGAGTTGCAGAAAAAGGCTCGATCGGCAAAGGTCGCGGCGGTGAGTTTCTTCGCAAGCCGCAACGCGGGCTCGTTAGTGAAGATGTTGGAAATATGCCAGAGCTTGCCGGCCTGTTCGGTCAGTGCAGCCACAAGCGCCGGGTGAGCATGCCCAAGCACATTCACAGCAATCCCGCCCGTAAAGTCGATCAGCTCTCGCCCGCTCTGATCCCAGACTCGCGAGCCCTGACCGCGCACCGGAATAAAGGCAGCCGGTGCGAAGGTGGGGACGATAACCTGGTCGAAATCAGCGCGTTCTACCGGGGTGTGCGGGGCGGACATCAGGACTCTCCTGCGATGCGACACGAATAGGAAATGAAGCGCCCCGCCATAGCGGGGCGCTGCTCGAGCAGTTTAAACGCTGGCCCGCAAGGAATGGACGACCTTGCGACAAATTCTCTTCAGGACACGACCGAATGTTGCTGATCGAGCTCGATGGCCTGGCTCAGGGTCTCGAGCAATGCCTTGCGTGCCTTGAGCTTGGTGTTCTTGTGCGCGGTCATGTTGATCTTCTTCAATTGCGTCGCGGTGGCCTTGGCGACGGCCATCAGTTCACCCGCCGGCACGATCTTGTCTAGGAAGCCTGCCTCGAGCGCAGCCTGGGGATTGAAGAGTTCACCGTTGATTACCGAGCGCTGGAAAGCCGGCTTGGTCAGACGATCTCGCGCCAGTTCAATACCTGAATGGTGCATCGTCATACCGATCTGGACTTCATTGAGACCGATATTGAAAGCGCCCTCGACGCCGATACGGTAGTCCGACGAGAGAAGCAGGAAGGCGCCTTTGGCAATCGCATGGCCAGGACAGGCGGTTACGATCGGAAAGGGATGAGCCAACATTCGGAGAGTGAATTTCGAGCCGGTTGTCACCAGCGCAATGGCGTGTTCCGGCCCTGACGTCATGACCTTGAGGTCATAGCCACCAGAGAGAATGCCCGGCTGGCCAGTGAGGATCACCACCGCGCGGTCCTTTTCGGCACGATCGAACGCAGCGTTGAGTGCGTCGAACACATCTGGCGACAACGCATTAACTTTCCCGTTGTTCAGGGTCAGCGTGGCGATGCCGTCTTCGAGTTCGTAGGAGACCAGATCACTCATGACGAATATTCCTTGTTAGAAGTTCGCAGACGTTACCCAGCGGAACCCGAGAGGTAAAGCATCGTGACCGACCGCCAGGTCATATTGCAGGCATACGCGGCTCGCTAGCCACACCAGGAGCGACGTTACTCTTCGGCCATTTCCGGCTCGAGCTCCATGACCGCAAGCAATTCGGGATGCAGGATTGTTTGCAGTTTGGGATCAGCGATGAACAGGCCATGAGAGCCGTCCGGAATTCCGCTGCTGATCCTATACGGTGTGCCTTCGGCATCCACCGTCAATTGTGAAAGGTCCAGATATCGAGGCTCGCAAGGCGTTTTGTCCGGGTTGAGCAGAACGACGACCTTCGGCCGCAGGTGTAGCTGCGGATGCTTCTCCAGCACCAGCCCAACTTCTCCGGTGTGCAGTTCCACCAGCGTGCCCACCGGAAAGACACCGAGCCAGCGGATGAATTCATGGATCAAGGCTTCATCGAATTGCTGCCCGGCGCTGCTACGCAACACATCGTAGGCCGTCTGGATCGGACGTGCGTCGTCATAGGCACGGTGACTGGTAATGGCGTCGAACGCATCGACAATGGTGATCACTCGTGTCGCGAAGGGAATCTGATAATCATCGAGTCCTTGCGGATAGCCCTTTCCATCTAACCGCTCATGGTGACCGTACGCGGCCTGAACAGCTGCTGCAGGGATGTCCGCTTGATCGCACAGCGCCTGGTAACCCAGCCTCGGGTGCTGTTTGATATGTTGAAACTCTTCTTCGGTCAATTTGCCCGGCTTGTTCAGAACTGCCGGGTCGATCTTCATCTTGCCCACATCATGCAACAGCCCGGCAATGCCCAAGAGCTCAATCTTTTCGTCGGGCAATCCAAGGTGGGTTCCGAACCCCATCGCGAGAATCGATACAGAAAGGCAATGCAGACTCGTATAGCGATCCTGAGACTTCAGACGCACCAACCACAGCATGGCGCTCTCGTTACGAAGCATGCTTTCGAGGTTTCGCTTAACCAACACCTGACAGGCCTTGGTGTCGATCGCACGGCCCTGCTGGACATCCTGCAGCACTTGATCCATGACGAGAGTACTGCTGCGATAGGCTTCTCGCGCCTCGTGTACCTCAAGCGAGAGCGGGATCCGAGCCATTTTGCGCGTCACGCGTAACGGCGTCGCCGAGGGCACGATCATCTGGCCCTGATCGATCAGTACGCGGCGAGTATCGTCTACGAACACATAATCACAGCGTTCGCGCACGGCTTGAATGTGCTCTTGCTTGAGCAGCGGGAATCCCTGAAAGAGAAAATCTGTCTGCCGCCAAGGGCGATCCAACTCGCAGATATACATCCCGAGTTCCAAGTGACTGACATGCAGACGACGTTTGGTGGCTATCTCTACCACCTCCGGCCGTTTACGCTTTGGTTTGAATAACTTCATCAAAGCCTTTCCTGGCACTCGATGCTCACCGTGTAGATCGCACACAGCTCATGACGTCCGCTCTGGTTCGAACCTTAGAGCAACGATAGGTTCACTGCACGCCAGCTTGGCCGGTTTCCCAACAACCTCTTAACCACATGAAAAAACTGAAAAAACTTTTTGCCATCCGCAGACTCTTCGGATACATTAGCGCGCCTCGAAGGACATAGCGCCTTAGAGATCCGGTGAGGTGTCCGAGCGGTTGAAGGAGCACGCCTGGAAAGTGTGTATACGAGAAATCGTATCGAGGGTTCGAATCCCTCCCTCACCGCCAGATCTTACACAGAGCCCCGTTTATCGGGGCTTTGTCGTTTCTAATGGCTGCGCTCAGCGCAGTTGCCTTGACCATCCACCGCTGACGTGTAGCGCGCAGAAACGAACCGCAGCGAATTCGGGTGAACGTCGACCGCCGATGTTTCGATTTCACACGTACGGAAGTACTGAACTCGCCAAGACGTTTCCGATCGAGCCATGTTTCGTTCCGGTTCGATAGCGGGCTATCCGCTCCGCCCTGCGGCTGAGGGCATCAAAATCTCATCGGCGAAGCGGCACGCTCCGATGATCGTGACATACCAGCCTCTCCGCTGCAGGAACGCACCCAACCAAGGCACGCCCTACCCGCTCGCCACCTTATGCCTGCACTCGGAATGGGTTGGCATGATCGGCGGTTAATCGCACTGGTCCGTATGTTGCTTAGGTCTAGCCAAAGCCCTGATATCGATCGAATGCTGAACGCCGATTTTCACTCGGAGCTCTTTCGCTATAACACCAAGAACAATACAAGGCCGCCAATATGTTCAAACACAAGAAGGTCAAGCAGGTTACGATGATCCTGCTCGCCACGGCGTTGATTCTGATCTTGCCGAACCTGACTCGGCTGATCAGCTGATTACCGAAACATAGGGGCACCTGATGAACATTGCGTACCGACTGTTACTGCTGTTCTTCATCACAACCGCTTCAGCCCAGGCCGAAGAGATTGACCAATCAGCCGCATTGAAGGCTCTGCAGCAAGCGGACAGCGTCCTGATCGACGTGCGCACCGAAGAGGAACACGCTAAAGGCTCGCTGCCCGGTGCAAGGCGAATCGAGACGGAACATCTCGCCCAGCACATCGCGTCCATCGCACCGGATAAGGACGCGCCTATTGTGCTCTACTGCCGTAGCGGTCGTCGTTCGGCGGCGGCGCAGGATCTGCTTCAGGCGATGGGCTATCGCCACGTCATCAATGCGGGCAGCTATCAGGATTTGCAGGGGCTCGTGTCGCGTCCCTGATGGTCAACACGGCGCAACCGCCCCACCCATCCTCTTGTCTCCATTCCCATCGGGAACTAATGCGCAACAGCGGCCACTGAAAAAGGGACCGTTGCTGTTGCGCTTGGTCTTGCACCCTGAGAGGAGACGATTTGATGAATTGGGAAGTGATGTTGAACGAGGACCTTTGGATCAACATCGCCATCATTGCTGGCGTCACCATTGTCAGCTACCTGATCATGCAGGCGATCCTGCGGATCGTTACCAACCGGCTACGCAAACTGGCCAAAGGCTCCAGAAGTGGGTTCGTCGGCATCGCAGCGGAGATGCTAAGCCGCACCAGTCATGTCCTGCTGATCGCCTTGTCGCTGCTGATCGCGCTGAAAGTGGTCCAATTACCGGAGCGATGGGAATCGGCCATGTCGCACGGCTGGTTCATAGCCCTCGCGTTTCAGATTGCGCTCTGGCTTGATACCGGCGTCCGCCTCTGGATGGAAAGCCTTACTCGTGACGGCAAGGCACGCAACCCGGTAACCACTACGATTATTGGCATCATGGTTCGCATCGTTGTCTGGACGATGATGCTGCTATCGATACTCGCCAATCTGGGTGTCGACATTACCGCCATGGTGGCCAGCTTGGGGGTTGGCGGTATTGCCATCGCCCTGGCTGTACAAACCCTGCTCAGCGATATCTTCGCCTCTCTGTCGATCGGCATCGACAAGCCGTTCGAGATTGGCGATTTCGTGGTGTTTGGCACTGTTGCGGGCACCATCGAACACATTGGCCTGAAGACGACCCGTATCCGGAGCCTTAGCGGCGAGCAGGTGGTTTGCTCCAACGCGGATTTGCTCAAGCAGATCCTGCATAACTACAAGCGCATGAACACACGTCGCATCGTGTTCAAGTTCGGAATCACCTACAACACGCCTTCTGAAAAGGTGCGTGAAGTGTCGCAGATGGTTAAGAGAATCATTGATGAGGTGGAAAACGCGAACTTCGACCGGGCGCATTTCCTCGCCTTCGATGACAGCCAGCTGACGTTCGAGGTCGTCTACATCATGCAAGTTTCGGATTACAACAAGTACATGGACGCCCAGCAAGAGATCAACCTCAAGCTGCTCGAAGGCATTCGAGAGATGGGCGTGCAGTTCGCCTTCCCGACTCGCAGTGTCGAGTTCATCGGCGGCCAATTTCCAGAGGTGACCGTAGCCGGCGTGCCGAAGGACAAACCAGCCGCCAACCACGAGACGCAAAACGCCTCGACCAGTTAATAACACGGATGCCAGCGGCGCCCTGCTCGATTTGCAGGACGCCGCTACCCGCTCGGATCAAAGGCGCATCTGTTTGTGCGTTTCAATGAGCTGAGGCACTACACCCGGGTCAGCCAGTGTCGAGATATCGCCCAGCGCGTCGTGCTCGTCAGTCGCAATCTTGCGCAGAATGCGGCGCATGATCTTGCCGGAACGGGTTTTGGGTAAGCCGGGCGCCCACTGGATGACGTCCGGTACGGCAATTGGGCCGATCTCCTTGCGCACCCACTGCTGCAACTCCTGGCGCAGCCGGTCGGACGGCTCCTCGCCCGCAACCAGCGTCACATAGACATATATGCCCTGTCCCTTGACCGGATGCGGCACGCCGACCACTGCAGCCTCGGCCACCTTGCGGTGCGCCACCATCGCGCTTTCGATCTCTGCCGTACCCATGCGATGGCCGGAGACATTGAGTACGTCGTCCACCCGTCCTGTGATCCAGTAATAGCCGTCCTCATCTCGGCGTGCACCGTCGCCCGTGAAGTACATCCCACGAAAGGTCTTGAAGTAGGTGTCGACGAATCGATCATGATCTCGATAGATGCTCCGCATCTGCCCTGGCCAAGAGTCGAGTATCACGAGATTGCCTTCCGTTGCGCCTTCGAGCAGATTGCCGAGGTTATCGACCAGCCCAGGCACGACGCCGAAGAAAGGCCGCGTTGCAGAGCCCGGTTTCAACGCGGTCGCGCCAGGCAGTGGGCTGATCAGGATGCCGCCCGTCTCGGTTTGCCACCAGGTGTCCACGATCGGGCAGCGTTCCTTGCCCACCGTCTCGTAGTACCAGTGCCAGGCTTCCGGATTGATCGGCTCGCCTACCGTGCCGAGCAAACGCAGACTCGAGCCGTCCGCGCCCTCCATTGCCGCGCTTCCCTCGGCCATCATGGCGCGGATCGCCGTCGGAGCCGTGTAGAGAATGTTCACCTTATGTTTGTCGATGATCCCGGCGATCCGCGTTACATCTGGATAGTTGGGTACGCCTTCGTATATCAGCGTTGTCGCGCCGTTGGCGAGCGGACCGTAGATGATGTAACTGTGTCCCGTGATCCAACCGACATCAGCGGTACACCAGTAAATCTCTCCGGGGCGGTAGTCGAACACCCGTTCATGGGTGAGTGCCGCGTAGAGCAAATAGCCGCCGGATGTATGCATTACGCCTTTCGGTTTTCCGGTAGAGCCGGACGTGTAAAGAATGAACAGCGGCTCCTCGGCGCCCATCTCCTTTGGTGCGCAGACCTCGCCGGCCACGCGCATCAGGTCTTCGTACCAGATGTCCCGGTGCGGATGCCAACGGATGTCACCGCCGGTGCGCCGTACCACAACAATCTTCTGGACGCAGCCCGTTTGCGGGTTGGTCAGCGCTTCATCCACATTGGCCTTAAGCGGAACCTTCTTGCCGCCACGGAGACCTTCGTCAGCCGTGATCACGACCTTCGATCGGCCATCGATGATCCGGCCGGCCAAGGCTTCCGGAGAGAAACCGCCAAAAACCACTGAATGAATCGCACCGATGCGCGCGCAGGCCAGCATGGCGACCGCCACCTCCGGAATCATGGGCATATAGATCGTGACAACGTCGCCTCGGTGGACATCCTGCCCGCGCAGCGCGTTGGCGAACTTGCTGACTTCGCGGTGCAGCTCGCGGTAGGTGATGTTGCGATGATCGGTGGGATCGTCTCCCTCCCAGATGATCGCGATCTCATCGCCACGGGTCTCCAGATGGCGATCCAGGCAATTAGCCGAGACGTTCAGCGTGCCATCGGCGAACCATTTGATATCGACATGGTGATCATCGAAGGAAGTCTGTTTGACCCGGGTGAACGGCTTGATCCATTCGATGCGCTCGGCCTGCTCACGCCAGAAGCCGTCAGGGTTGACCACCGATTGTTGATACAGCGCTTTATAAGTGGCCTCATCCGTCAGCGAACGGGCCGCCACCTCGGGCGCCACGGGATAAAGGGACGCAGGGCTCATGGGCACCTCACTCGTCGGTTTAGTTATTCGTTGAATAACCCCTGTCCTACAGGCGAACCCTACGAATCACACCAAGCGCCTGGCAGACATCGCTATTGAGCTATGCGGGGCTACAGCGTTCCGCTGGCCAAGCATCTGGCCTCTGCTGAGCATAGACCGTTTCCAGGTGAGGTACTTTTCAAGCGAACGCTGTCATATCACTACAGAGCTCGCTCGCCACTTCGGAACCGTCTCTCTATGTCGTCACCTTCCAATGCCGGCTTCCGCCTCGCTAAACGAATTTCCGAAAGCATTGCTTTCTACCCGGTTCTTGTCACGGCCTTGTACGCTGTCCTGGCCGCAGCCATGCTCGCTTTCGAGACGACATCCCTGGCCTCCTCGCTACGAGAGCGCTTACCGTCCGGCTTGACCGACCCGGACACTGCCCGGGACATTCTCAGCACGATGATTACCAGCATCGTGTCGCTCACCGTATTCAGCTTTTCAATGGTGATGGTCGTCCTGAATGGTGCGGCGGCTCGCCTGACGCCACGGGTACTCCCAGGTCTAATCAGCGACACGCGCAATCAGGTGATACTCGGCATCTATCTAGGCAGCGTGCTGTACTACCTGCTGCTTATCACGACCATCAACAAGGACCAGCCCACCGACATTCCGTCGGTCGGCCTGCTGCTCGCGCTGCTGATGGGCATACTCAACCTGGCGATGTTTGTGGTGTTCATTCGCTCGGTGTCCCAGTCGATTCAGGTTGACTGGGTTCTTAGTCAGCTGTACCGAGGTGCCTACGCCAACCTCGAAAAGCGCAAGCGACGCCTGGCAAATGTCCGTGCCGTGCCGGATGACGCAGACTGGTGGTGTCTCCCTGCCTCCCGTCCTGGTTACCTGCGAGCAGTCAACGAGCGGCAACTGGGCGAGTTGCTGAGCAAGCGTAACCTGTCGGCGGTCATCCAGGTCGAGCCTGGCTTCTTTCTGGTTGAGGGCCACCCCCTGATTCGCTTCAGCGCACCCTTGAGCGACGAAGACAGAGCGGCGGCTGTCGACTGCTTTGACTTCCAAAACAACGAATTCGCAAGCGCTAACGTGTCCTATGGCATGCGACAGATGGCAGAGATTGCTGTAAAGGCGATCAGCCCAGCGATCAACGACCCCGGCACCGCGATGCGGGCGATCAATTTGATCAGCGTGTTGCTGCAACGCATTGGTGGTGTCCCACCGTTCGACGTCGGCTGTTTCGACGATGGCCAGCCGCGACTCTTCTACCCACAATTGGCCATGCAACGCATGCTGGAAGCGGTGATCGCACCGATCCGGGTCTACGCCAGCCATGATCCGCTCGTTATGATCACCTTGCTGCAATGCATGAAAAACGCCCTGCACGACAGCCCTAGCGACGAGCAGGTCAAAGCGATTCATGACGAGATCCGCGCTTTGCGCGATCAGGCGGATGCGAAGGTCGAGAGTTGGCGGGACCGCCATGCAGTCAACGACGCCATCGAGCGGCTGCTGAAGCTCGAGGGACGCAAGCGTCCGAGCGTCCAGCTGCTCCCGGTGGATCGTAAATAGCCAATCAACCTGATCCTTGGGCGCCACAGACGAGACAGCGACTGGCTGCTCCTCGGGCAGGTTTTCGACCGGTGAAGCTTCGCAGCCCGTTACCTCCCAGCGAGTCGATCCCGGACGCATGCGCGTCCGTACCGCCCAGCCCGCCGCGGCAGCAGGGGCTGTAACGCACCTTAACCTCGGCAACCTTTGTGGCCGCACCACATTCTCGATCTACCAATGCTCAGTCATCCTCGACTCGTAAGCCATACCGGACCAGGAATCGCGATGAAGAAACACAACGGAAACGACCTGCCGCTGCATGGCCTCAAGGTGATCGAGATGGGCCAGCTGATAGCGGGCCCCTTCGCCAGCAAGATGCTCGGCGAGTTCGGCGCCGACGTGATTAAGATCGAACCACCAGGCGTGGGCGATCCACTTCGTAAATGGCGCAAGCTCAAGGACGGCACCTCGCTCTGGTGGCACGTGCAGTCCCGCAACAAGCAATCCCTGACCCTGGACCTGAAAACGACCGAGGGCCAGCAGATCGTCCGTCAGCTGGTGGCCGAAGCCGACGTGGTGGTTGAAAACTTTCGCCCCGGCACACTGGAAGATTGGGGGCTGGGCTGGGGCGAGCTATCCAAGCTCAACCCGCGTCTGATCATGCTGCGCATTTCCGGTTACGGTCAGACCGGCCCCTATCGCGACCTCCCCGGCTTCGGCGTCATCGGCGAGGCCATGGGCGGATTGCGGTACCTGTCTGGCTACCCTGGCCAACCGCCAGTGAGGGTTGGCGTAAGCATTGGCGACTCGCTGTCATCGCTGTATGGCGTGATCGGCGTGTTGCTCGCGATGCAGGAGCGCAACCGCAGCGGTAAAGGACAGGAGATCGACGTGGCGCTCTATGAGTCGGTCTTCGGGATGATGGAGAGTCTGGTGCCCGAATATGACGCCTTCGGCTATATACGCGAGCCCGCCGGTAGCGCCCTTCCCGGCATCACGCCGTCCAACTCCTACCCATGCAACGACGGCACCTATGTACTGATCGCCGGCAATGGCGACAGCATCTACAAACGCCTGATGACCTTGATCGGCCGTGATGACCTCGCAGGCGATCCGCGTTTCGCCCACAACGACGGCCGCGCCCAGCACGCCGAACTGATCGACACGGCCATCAGCGAGTGGACGGTTCAGCGGAGCCGCAATGAGGTCATCGAGGCCCTGAGAGAGGCTCGGGTCCCGGCCGGATATCCGTATACCGCCGCCGATATCGTCAAAGACCCGCATTACCTTGCACGGCAGATGATCGAGCAGGTCCAGACCTTCGCCGGACCGCTCAAGGTCCCGGGCGTGCTGCCCAAGCTCAGCCGCACCCCCGGCCGTATTGGCAACGGCGGGCCAGCACTGGGCGAACACTCAGAAGATATCCTTGCAGGGCTAGGTCTGAGCGATGAACAAATCCGAGGGCTGCGTGAGCGGGGGATCGTCTGACTCAGGTTTGGTCAGTGCCTGACGTTCGCAAAACGCAAAGGCGCACGACACCCGGCTCAGCGCCAAGCACCCTACTCAACAGACGCCAGCCGCCGCTGCTGATAAATGAGATCCACAATCTCACCCTCCGGCACGTATCCGCTCACGACCTCACGCAGCAGCACTCGGACCTGTGGGTAGTCATCTTGCTCAATGGCGTTAAGCAGTTTGGCCAATACCTCGCGCAGCACATCCCAGGGGAAGTGCTCTTCATCGGCCCGCATGATCATCGGATGCTCGGTCGCGCTGACGTTGTCACCAATCAGAAGCTCTTCATAGAGCTTTTCGCCAGGGCGCAACCCGGTGAACTCGATCTCGATATCGCCGTGCGGACATCTCTCCGAGCGCACACTCAACCCTGACAGATGAATGAGCTTTTCGGCCAAATCAGCAATCATTACTGGCTTACCCATGTCCAGCACGAACACATCGCCGCCCTGCCCCATGGAGCCCGCCTGAATCACCAGCTGCGCCGCCTCAGGAATGGTCATGAAGTAACGAGTGATCTTGGGATGGGTCACCGTCACCGGGCCACCGCTGCGGATTTGCTGATAGAACCGAGGGATCACCGACCCCGACGAGCCCAGCACATTGCCGAAGCGAACCATGGTGAAGCGCGTCTTGTTGACGTGATGCACCGCCCCGTCAGCGTTAAACAGCACGGGCGCCGTCTCACGGCTCAGCGCCTGCAGAATCATCTCCGCTACACGTTTGGTGCTGCCCATCACGTTGGTGGGTCGAACGGCCTTGTCGGTGGAGATCAGTACAAAGTTCGCCACGCCCGCCTGCACCGCCGCCTGGGCCGTGTTCATTGTGCCCAGTACATTGTTCAACACGCCTTCGGCGACGTTGTGCTCAACCATTGGCACATGTTTGTAGGCTGCCGCGTGGTAGATCGTCTCCACCTGCCAGGTGCGCATCACATCCAGGAGACGATCCGGATTACGAATTGAACCCAGGATAGGAATCAGCTTGATCGGCAACGAAGCCCGCTCGATGGCCCGTTCAAGCTCGATGTGAATGCTATAAAGATTGAACTCGCTGTGTTCGAACAGCAGCAACGCCTTGGGCTTGTTCACGAGAATCTGTCGGCACAGCTCCGAGCCAATCGAACCCCCAGCACCGGTTACCATCACCACCTTGCCACGAATGCACTTCTCGAACAGCGCCTGCTGCGGCGGCACGGCGTCGCGACCCAGCAGATCGGCAATGTCCACTTCTTGGATGTCCTCGACCTTCACCCGGCCGCTGGCAAGATCCATGAAGCCCGGCACGCTGCGTACGTGCAGCGGGTAGTTTTCCAACATTTCCAACACTTCGCGCCGCCGCGCTCTCGAAGCAGATGGAATAGCCAACAGAATCTCGTCGCTGCCTGTCTCATCAATCATCTGTTCGATATGTTTGGGCGAGTACACCCGCAGCCCGGAAATGCTCCGGTTATAGAGATTAGGGTCGTCATCAATGAAAGCGACGGGCCGCATGCCCCGCCCCAAGCGCAACGCCGCGACAAGCTGATTCCCTGCCGCACCCGCACCATAGACAGCTACCTTGGGCAACCCCGCATCGCGCCCTTTGAACTTAGTTAGCGAGTCAGGGGAGAACCAGTCGCCCATGAAGTATTGCCGCATGACCAAGCGTAGCCCGCCGATCAACACCAGGCTGAGCCACCAATAGTTGAACACCATCGAGCGCGGTATGAGTTTTGGCGCGTCGGTGTACCAATAAACAGCGAGAGACAGCAGCAATGCCGACAGGGTAACGGCTTTGGCTATGGCAAGTAATGCATCATTGCCAAAGTAACGCATCACAGCACGATACATGCCGAATCGGATAAAAAAAGGAACTGCCACCAGCGGAGCGACTGCAAAAAGCCAAGCATGCCCACCGAGCGGATCGACAAAGTCGGCGTCACCAAGACGAACGAAAAACGCCAGCCAAAGCGAAGCCCACACTAGCAAGACATCTGTCGCTACTTGAACCAATCGTTTCTGGCGCCGGGGTAAACGCACAAGCCTTGAACGAATTTTTTCAGCCAATCTCAACACAACGCCACCCTTACAAAAAAACCGGCAATGCCGGCCCCATTGGATATCCAGTCCAGTCATCAACTTGGGCTACAGTTTCGAGAACTGCTGCTGTCAGCGCTTTACCACCCGGTCCCCAGCGCCCTTACCCGCAACTGTCATAAAGATATATTTGAAGTAATCAGCAATCGTCAGATGGTTGATCATCTTTTGATCCGTCTCCGCCAACAGAGCCGGTGTAGACATGTCGATTTCACTCACCTGCGCCAGGCCAGTAATCCCTGGACGCACGTCGAAGACGCCACGCTTGGCGCGCTCCGTAGTCAATTCCTCTTGATTGAAAAGCCCCGGACGCGGCCCGACCAGGCTCATATCGCCCGTTAGCACGTTCCACAATTGGGGCAGTTCGTCCAGCTTTGTTTTGCGTAGAAACTTACCGAAACGGGTAATCGACGCGCTACTGGCCAGATGCGTGGCCACCGATACCGTATCCACGTTCATGGTGCGAAATTTGACCAGCGTAAACGGCTTCTGATGGCGACCAACACGCACTTGACGAAAAATCGGCGAGCCCGTATCGAACAAGCCGATAAGCGTCAGCACGAGCAATACTGGGAAGCCGACCACCAAGCCCAGCAGCGAAAAAACAATGTCGAAAAGTCGAATCAAGAGTTCATCCAGCCATAGATCAATTGGAGCGCTCGAAGCAACGCCTGAGCCCTTCTTGCACCGTATAGGGTGGTTTCCAGTCCAGCAGTTCGCAGGCCTTGTTGATATCCACCTGTAGCGAACCAAGCAACCGTTGCGCCATCGCTTTTTTGCCCAGCAGCGCCGCGCCAATCTCAAGCATGCCAGCCGGTACAGGAATCAGCCTTGCGGGCTTGCCCATCGCCTCGCCCACCCCACGCAGCAACTCAGTGGTGGAAAGATCCTGTCCATCTCCCGCAAGGAATACCTGGTTGGCTGCGGCGGGATGATCGATACAGCGGATAATCAAATCGACCAGGTTATCGACACCGACCAGGGAGCGTTTGTTGTAGATAGCACCAAGAGGAAGTGGAAGACCTTTTTCGACCAACTTGATCATACTGGCAAAGTTACCCTTTACTCCCGGCCCATAAACAAGCGGAGGGCGGATAATCACAACTTCCATGCCGGTTTGCGCAGCCAACTTCAGTAACCCCAGCTCGGCCTCCAGCTTTGAGAGGCCATAAGCATCCTCGGGGGCTGCTTCGTCATTCGCGGAGAAAGCCCTCGCCTTTACGGTCCCCTCACCATTTACTTTGATAGAGCTGATAAAGATAAAACGCTTCACACCTGCAGCCGCAGCCTGGCGAGCCAGATTCAACGTGCCTTCAACATTGACGCGACGATACTCAGCCAAAGGGTCAGCCACTTCATCCTTCATGACATGGGCACGGGCGGCGGCGTGGATAACAACTTGCCGCTGTGCCACCGCTGTTGACCAGTCTGTATTACCGGAGAGGCTTCCAACAATATGGGTCGATGGTGAAAGCGCAGGCCCCGCCGAGCGAACCAATAGCGTTAGAGAGATACCAACTCGCTTTCTCAGCTCTCTTTCGATTACACGCCCGATAAATCCAGACGCACCAGTCAGCAAGATGTTCATGGAAACTCAGCCTTTATGCCAAACAGTGCGGTTGATGTAGTCCGTGTAGCTCAATACAACACGTACGACCTGCTGGGAAACCGGGCCGCCTTCGTAGTCAGGCACTAACGGAATCATCCGTTCGCCGGCGCTATGCTGGCTGGTGATGACCTTAACCGCAGCCAGCACTGAGTCTTTCTTCAGGCCGCTCATGATCAGCGTTCCCTCGTCCATTCCTTCGGGCCGTTCGTGGGCGTTGCGCAACGTCACCGCCGCCAAGTTGAGCAACGAGGCTTCTTCGGTGATGGTGCCGCTGTCAGAGAGGACACAGAAAGCCGACATCTGCAGCTTGATGTAATCAAGCAGTCCGAAAGGCTTAACGAACCGCAACAACGGATGCTCCAGCGACTCACCGAGGGCCTCGAGGCGCTTGCGGGTACGCGGATGGGTCGAGATGATCATTGGATAGCCGTACTCATCCGCCAACGCACGGAGGGTTGCCAGCAGATCACGCAGATTTTCTGGAGTATCGACGTTTTCTTCGCGATGGGCGCTAACAACAAAAAACTTGCCAGTCTCCAAGCCTTCACGGCTCAGCACCTCGGACTGCTCGATCTTCGGCATGTAGTACTCAAGCACTTCATGCATGTGCGAGCCGGTTTTTATGATGGTTTCCGGCCGGATGCCCTCTGCGATCAAGTAGCGGCGGGCATGCTCGGTTAGCACCATATTGATGTCAGACAGATGATCGAGCACCTTGCGGTTCAGCTCTTCCGGCACGCGCTGATCGAAGCAACGATTGCCTGCCTCCATGTGGAACACCGGAATCTTTCGGCGCTTGGCGGCGATCACAGCTAGGCATGTGTTGGTATCGCCATAAAGCAGCAGCGCATCGGGTTTTTCCAGCTCAAACACCGCATCAGCCTTGGCGATCACTTCCGCGATAGTCTGCGCGGCAGTCTCACCGGCAGCCCCGAGAAAATGATCTGGCTTACGGATTTCCAGGTCGTCGAAAAAGACTTGATTTAGTTCGAAGTCGTAGTTTTGACCTGAATGCACTAGAACGTGGTTCACCTGACGGTCGAGTTCGGCCATTACCCGGCTCATCTTGATCAGTTCTGGGCGGGTGCCGAGCAGGGTCATGACCTTAAGCATCAAGTTGCTCCTTAATATAGTCGAGCTTGAGCAGCAACTGTTTGATGCCATCTATATCCAGACGCTCAGTATTGTGCGAGGTGTAGTCGTCAAATTCGGCAATCTTTTCTTCGCCCTCGACAAAGTACTTCTTGTAGTTCAAGTCGCGGTTGTCCGCAGGGATGCGGTAGTAGCGGCCCATGTCTTCGGCCTTGGCCATTTCCTCGCGGGAAATCAAGGATTCGTAAAGCTTCTCGCCGTGACGGGTACCAATTACCTTTACCGCATTGGCTCGAGCGAACAGTTCCTTGAGTGCTTGGGCCAGATCTCCCACGGTAGAAGCCGGGGCCTTTTGTACAAAAATGTCGCCTTGCTCGGCATTTTCGAAAGCATGGAGGACTAGATCGACCGAATCCTCCAAAGACATCAGGAATCGCGTCATGTTTGGATCAGTGACAGTGATCGGCTCCTCTCCCTTGAGTTGATCGATAAACAAAGGAATTACGGATCCACGCGAAGCCATTACATTGCCATAGCGTGTAGCGCAAATAACTGGCCCATTCATTGGAATAAGACGTGACTTAGCGACCATCAACTTTTCCGACATCGCCTTGGAAATCCCCATGGCATTAATCGGATAAACAGCCTTGTCGGTAGATAGCACAACAACACGCTTAACTCCGGAACTTATAGCAGCGTTGAGTACGTTTTCAGTTCCGATGACATTCGTCTTAACCGCCTCCATTGGATAAAACTCGCAGGACGGAACCTGCTTCAGAGCAGCAGCATGGAAAATATAATCAACGCCCACCATTGAGTTGGCTAAGCTATCGTAATCACGAACATCGCCAATGAAAAACTTGACTTTATCGTTAGCAAGTGAAATACGCATATCTTCTTGCTTCTTTTCATCGCGGCTAAATACCCGAATCTCCTTGACATTGGTATCAAGGAAGCGCTTCAGTACAGTGTTTCCGAACGATCCGGTCCCCCCCGTGATCATCAAAACTTTGTCATCGAACATATTCAAATACCACGCAAAAAAATTAGATTACTCAGCGCTTTCGCGCATTTTTTCAACAAGTTCACGCCATGTCGGCGGTGTGTAGCCAGTGGCGCTCCGAAAAAGAGTAGAATCCAGTGAACGGTCGATCTGAACACAATCATCCGGCACAATCTCGATATCCTTACCGTAAACCTCAGCCACTAGCTTGAGCAAGCTGTACTTATCAATAGGATCAACCGAGACATGATAGAGGCCATGAAGCTGGCGAGTGGGTAACACGTAGTCACAGATCACACGTGCCAACTCAACAGTGGGTAGCCCTGAAAAAATCGCTTTGCGATATCCCCTGACTGAGCCTTCTTGAGATAAAAACCAGTTGATCAGAGAGTGATTACTGCTAAGTTCATGCCCAATTATCGAAGTCCGTAGAGTGATTGTGTTGGCCTGATCGTGCAGCTCGCCGATGTACTTCGATTTTCCGTAGAGATCCTCCGCATCGGAAGCATCCGATTCGACATAAAGCCCCTTACTGCCAGAGAAGACGCAATCGGTGCTTATTTGGATCAGTCGCGCCCCGGCCAAAGCACATAATCTCGCCAAACGATGCGGAAGCAGAGCGTTGATTGGAACTGCGACCAGCGGATCGTTGACATCGGCAAGTTGCTTGATCAGACCTACACAATTGATCACTACATCAGGACGTATGCGTGCCAACACCGCAGTGAGTGCGTCTTGGTCAAGCACATCAACACCCGACAGCATGCGTTCCTGCTGCTTCTCGCTGAAATGGGACAGGCCAGCGGAACTGCGCAGCGTCCCCCAAACATCTAGCGCCGGTGACGCGCTCAAAACCTTGTGCACGTCATGCCCAAGCATGCCGGTGACACCTAGGACCAATACCCGCATCGTCTTACACCCCTTCATATCTGAGCTCTCGACGCTAGGATTTCAACCAAGCGCTCAGCCTGATGGTCCATGTCGAAATGATCATTAAAATAGCGCTGACCGGCGCTTCCCATCTTTTGGCGTTCAGCAGGGGACAGCGACATGAGTTCGAGAATACTCGCTACCAGCAAATTGGCATTTTCAGGCTCGCATGTTTTGCCTGCACCGGCCTCCTCAATGACACGTGCACCTTCGCCGCGTAACGATGCGATGATAGGTTTTCCGGCAGCAAAATATGCCTGCACTTTGCTAGGAATAGTGTAGGAAAAGATCTCCTCGTCCCTTAGAGAAACCAAAAGTGCGGAGGAAAATTCAAAAATTTGCGGCATGGCTTCCATAGGGAAGCGACCCGCAAGAATCAGATTATCGAGCCCAAGGGACTTCTTGCGCTCTTTTACCCACTCAAGTCGGCTACCGCTTCCAACCAAAACAAACTTCAACGTCGGGTGCTTGAGTGAAAGTTCCGCTGCCTCAACGATGGTCTCAATCGACTGAGCTATACCGATATTTCCGGCAAAAACAACACAGAAATTTTCCCTTAGCATTTCAATGAGCTGCGCTGGGATTTCAGGAACCAGAGTCTTTGCGGACGGTAAAGCGATAGAGTTTGGATAATAGACGAGTTTGCTAGGACTGGCATAAAAGGCAACGGGGTCAAAAAAAGCGCGTGATTGCAACAACAACGTGTCACACAACGCGTAGATGCCGCGCACGACCCAACCAACCACACGGAGCGTCCATGGCTTACGCACAAACCCTGTCGCAGCGAGACTTTCAGGCCATAGGTCCTGAATCCAGGCAGCAAGATGCGCGCGCTTGAGCCACTTGAGAGGAATAGCGGGTATCACCTGAGTAATTGGCGACATCGCAAAAACCACGATGCTATCGAACTTACGACTACGTAGAAGCCAAGGAAATAGAAACAGGCCAGTAATAACGAAAGACAGGTAATTCAATGTTAGATTTATTGCGCCCCCGCGGCCACGCGGCCACAGAGGAACCCGTATTACGTCGACGCCCTCAAAACGCTCACCCTGGACCCCCCACGCCTTATATCCATCAAACACCTTTCCTCCAGGATAATTAGGCTTAGCAGTTGCCACGGTCACATCATGACCTTGCTCGGTGAGCTTCCGAACCAGATCATTGATTATGAAGGTTTCAGGCCAAAAATATTGAGACAGAACTAATATACGCATTCAAGCAAACCGCGACCCGTAACATAGGCAACATTAGGAAAACTGCTTTAGATAACAAGCAATCACCACATATTAACTTAAAGCAGCACTATAAGCACACAATTAAATGCGACCGTTAGCGCGGTTATAGCTTTCCATTGCAAAATTAAATAGCTCATAATTATCGGAAATATCTTTCTCATTATTTATTATTGACAAAGCATTCAGCAAAACCTTTTTTCGCCAATCTAATCTAGAACATTTATCCATCACAGCAATCGTTTCGATTTTTTTCGCGAACTCATTTAAGTCCAGCGGCAAATCCCAACCCAAGTCGTTCTGCGCCAAATCCTGCCAAGGTGTTTGGTCACTTAACAATACGGGCGTACCAACCGATAATGATTCAGCTATCACGTGGCCATAGTTTTCGCCACGTGTTGGAAATAAGAACAGATCATGACTAGAAAAAATATCAGCGACGCTATCTGGCTTGATAGAGCCGCAATAGTTTACGCTTATATTTGCAGGGAGCTTTTCAATTAAACTCAAGCAAGAGCCCCAGTAAACCTCATCCTCAATTGGACCATAAATATTGAAAACCAAAGACGACTTCACCTTTGCAAGAACCTGCAAGGCGAAATCAAGGTTTTTCATTGGAGAGATACGGGATAAA
Organism: Stutzerimonas stutzeri; assembly: GCF_051028275.1. Classification (GTDB taxonomy): domain Bacteria; phylum Pseudomonadota; class Gammaproteobacteria; order Pseudomonadales; family Pseudomonadaceae; genus Stutzerimonas; species Stutzerimonas stutzeri_AS. The sequence continues at coordinate 1,582,113 of NZ_CP069269.1, read as the reverse complement.
AAAATCAAACGGCAAGTATCAGTAGCGTTTATATTTTCGCTGGGGATTGCTATTGAATATCTAGACGGCAAGTCTTTTGCGACAAATATGGAAGATTGCCTTACACCCAGCACTCTAACGATATCCTGTTTTTCAAGTTCGCTAGAAGCCTGCCAAACAACCCCCCGATGCAACCCAAGCGATTTAGAAATCATTATAAACAACTTCTTTTTAAACGGCTTGAGAGCCATAGCCCCGGCTGAAAATTCGCCACGCGGTGCCAGCACAACCGGGCGCTGGCGTATTAAACCCGCCCTTTTCGCCAACAAGGGCTTAATAGAAAATGAAAAGTCAAAGAAACTATTCAGATAGAGAACATCAAAATTGGAGCCGTTTATCAGCGATGCCATTTTCTGTAGCGATAGATTGTCTGGGCTTAGATAAATTACAGCTGCATTTTCTAGGGTTTGCCAAGAGTTTATATCCACGTTTGAAAATGATGTTTTGTCACACAAATCCCGATCTCGGGTAGCTATAGAAAAATGGCAGTCTTGAAGTTGCTCAACCATATTTCTAATAGTTTTAACTGGCCCTCCAGCCTTATAAGATGGGAGGTAAAAAGAAGTCAGGGCTAGCACTGATATCTTCCTATTCACTGGCATTCGGATGCATGCTCCTTATCATTTTTTATAAAGAATAAATAAACAAAAAACAATAGAACAAATGGAAATACAACGCCATTAAATATCAGCACCTTTATAAAGGTAATGAACCCCTCCCTAAAAAAATGAAACATCAACAATGGCAACAAAGAAAAATATACCGCTCTAAAAAAGGGAGACCAAGACGATTTAACTCTTAGAAAACCGTAAAAATAGCCAATACAAAAAATATAAATCGGATAAAGCATACCGAAATTTGAATACAGATTGGAAAACAGTGCGTTCGCACCAAAAGGAGATTCTTTGTTTTCATCAAAAGTAATTTGATTTATTATTTGCAGTTTCTCGGGATAAATAAAGCTTGGGATAAAATTTATTAACGCGGCAGCGATATCTACAGGAAAATTCAGCACCAGCCTCCCCCCTAAGTTAGCAAGATAAAGGGCACCACTCGTTGCTGTAAATAATGGCTCAACAAAAAAAATCGAAACTAAAATAGCACTATCTTCGAAACTATACCCTGAGCGCCAAACCCCCACCCCTAAAACCAATAAAAACGCTCCACTCAAAAGAACATAGAAATAAACATTTCTGAACAAAAAGGGATTGCGAGACAAAGAACCTAGCACCATAGCGATAAAACTAAGTACAAAAAACATTCTGGAGCCAAAACCCAACAAGCTAAGCGACGCAACAATAAATAAAATAAAGTACATAGATTTAATTTTTCTACGGCTAAAAAAATTATAAAAAAGAGCGCTAGTGAAAACTAAAGTGGCTAGAGGCCCAAGCACTTCTATGTTGTAACTCTCATAACCAGAAAACATGCCCCCCCCAGCCGCCCTAATTTTAAAAAAAATTAGAATGTAAAAAGCAAATAGCATTAGGAGAACTATACTTGGAGCTAGTCTAAAACCAGAAACCCCGTCAACAAAAATACCCTTCCGCCGCACAATGATCTTGGCTAGTTCATACCCTAGTAAAAAAAAAAGAAGAACCAACGAAACATCAAGCCAGTAGAAAAAATTAAAGTAATCGAGCCCGATATAAGGCCCAGCAGCTTTTACTAGCGGCAAGTCGCCCAAAAATAACAACGAGAAATATGGCGTTATCAAGTAATAAATTAACCCAAACAAAAAGAACGGAACCGCACTTGGTATCCAGAGCTTCTGGTTTTCTAGGACAACTAAAACGTTTTTCATTAAGTACAAGCCTGCCTTAAGTAGGTCAAAGACTCGTTCCTCGCATCAACAAGCCGGAGTAAAGCAGGCCTCATATCGACCTCAAATGATATTTTATCGAAATCTTGGATATTTCTGGCTAACCTCTCCTCCAAGCCAACGAGCTGAAGCAAGCTTTCAATACGATTCGAATGCTTGCCTGAAGAAACTGCTACGAAAGGTTTCCCAAAATTTAGGGAAAAGCAGGTCCCGTGAAACGAGTCAGTTACTACAAAACTTGCGTTAGCGAATAATTCTATAAATTCTTTAGGCCCTGCGTCTCGAATCTGCTCATCCACACGAGCACCTGCCGACAAACTTTGTTCGAGTGATATAACTCTTAAGCCAAGTTTCTTTGAAAAGAAATCTACAGTTTCTCGTATCAAAGGTATCTTGGGCACAGTGTAGAGTAAAATATAATTATGCTTGTCTATATCTTTTGATACCTCAACAGCATCCAGCCACTCTTCTCTATTCAATAACAAGGTTGGGTCCAGTACATGACGAACTGGTCTGCTTAACAACTTTTGCAAATAGATTTGAGTGTCTTTTTCCCTAACTGCTAGCTGCTCGAAACCCACCAGCAACTGCTGAACACGGCCTGCTTCAGCTTCAGAGTATTTATGCCCACCGATACTTGATGCAAAAGATATTTTCTTTGCTTCTAGCGGAGCAAACTCTAAAAAATAGACTGGGTCAATTTGACCCTTATCGTTCACACATACGGGGTTCCATATTTGATCACTCCCAGCAATGTAAATATCATATCTGGGAATTTTTCCAGCCAGCAAGTCAGCATGAGTAACGCTTTCCGTGAGGCGAAATTTAGCATCTATAAATTGCTTGAATTTCTTAATGGCACGGGACCGAGGAAAAAGCCTGCATATGTCTTTACCTGTCCCCAACAAGCCATGGATGCTGGGCTTGACACGTACTAGATCAAAACTTCGTGAGATATGACGATTCTCATAGTTTATGATCTCAACCTCGCCGTAGTTCTTCAAAATTTCTTGCATAGCGAAGGCTTGCAAAACTGCACCATAATTATTAGCATTTTGAAGAGTCAGAAGTGCTATTTTCATTTTAAACTTTTTCCTCTTCAAAAATACGAGAAAGTTCCTTTAACTCATCTGAGATCTTTATTGATGGATAGAAAACAGGTTCATTCTCAATGATATCGAAACTGCCTGCCAATTCTGAGATATCCAAAATATGTTTAACAAAATCTGCATCGCTATATTGACCAGAATTTATCAGAATATTAGCGCTTTTCTTTGAAAGATGATAGCGCCCCTGCTCCAATCGGCGACTGCTAAAATTTCTTCCTGCAAATTTAAGAGCGAGCTTGTTGAATACATAATTGTTTGGCCTTCTTCGATGAAAGAATTTACTTATAGGATTTTTCTTAAAAACTTTAAGAATAAGGCAGTATAATGTATACCAAATATTCTTTCTGAAAATCTGCAGATAGATATCTTTATTCAGTGATATCATACTTCCGAGATTTGGATAAGCCCATTCTTGATACAAATGACGGGCTATATGATACGTTTCGATATTGTGTGCAATGTCTTCCTGTATACCTTTATCGAAATCAAAAATAGCACTAATGATAATTAATTCGGGGTTCGTTCTAAACAAAGAGCGTCTATATGCAAACCCACATTGTTCTTTACTCAACATCACCACGTGCCCAGCATCATCTATGCATTTAACGGACACAAGCCTATCTGAAATCGAATAACCATAGGCGCCAGCGTTCATGAATATCGCGCCGCCAACTGTACCCGGTACGCCTTCTAACCCTTCACACCCAGTTAAACTGTTAACTAAACAAACTCTTACCAAGTCGCCTAAAGAATAGCCTGCCCCAACCTCAATCTGTGTATCTGACAATACAAAATAATTGATATTCTCTGTAGAAATTATTACCGAGTAAACAATGTTATCGAAAAATAATGTGTTAGTGGTACCACCGAAAACTCTGTACTCAACATTTGCTTCACAGCAAAACGATACTAAACTCACAAACTGCTCTAACGTTGCCGGTTTAATGTAAAACTTTACAACTCCGCCTCTTTTAAAATACGTCCGGTACTTTAGCTCAAAATCCTTTAAATAAAAGATTCTAAGTTTATCCAAATGATCCTCAAGCTCAGTCAAACTTTTCATCGATCAGCCTTAAAAACGAACTTGGAAGCAGAATAGTAATATAAAAACAGCAGTACACCATTGCTTATAACCGTCGCTACAGCGGCGCCCTTAGCGCCATAGCTTGGAATTAGTATGAGGTTAAGAGCCACATTTAATATTGCAACCCCCCCCATTAGCTTGACTTTTAAGCGCATATGTTCCTGCGTTACCAATGTCGCTCCAACACTACTCGCAACAAATAAAATTGGGGCAGAAATCGCTAAAACTACTAATAGCTCAACTGAGTTAGTATAGTCGCGACCAAACAAGTAAGGGATCGCTAAAGGCGATAACAACCACACCACAAGCATCGCTAACAGGCCGAGCAGCAGCATTATTATATTTCCTTTACGGTATATTTTATAAAACAAAATTCTATCGTGATTAGCCCATCTATGGATCTTCGGTAGAAGAAATTTTTGATAGATCATACCTGGGAAGAGAAGCACGGCCGTCATTACTGTAAAGGCAACATTATAGTAACCAGCCGCTTCATTTCCCGATATATACTTTACTAATATGATATCGCTCTGAAAATATATCAGATGGAACACACCCGCCAAACCAAATGGCCAGGAGTTTCTTAGGATGTCTATTATATTTGGGTGCGCCAAATTTTTCTCTCGTACTTGCTGTGACCTGTGACCCTTCAATAAGATCTTGCCTTTAGCCATATTCATCATTGGCTTAAAGCCTGTCGCAAAAACCAATAGCGATACAAGTGCAAACGAGTATGCGACCGACTCAATGTCGAAGCGGCTACCCAACAGGCCACTTACGACTACCAACAATAACAGTCTCGCCAAGTGTGGCATAAGCTGCCACACAGCTAAGCATTCATATTTTTCTTCTAATTGGAGCCTACCAGAGATCAATTCAGCTGATACTTGACCTAATATAAAGAGGGACATAATAATCAAAACTGCCTGCATTTTTTGGTCATGTGGCCCCCAAACCCCCCATAACACGACAAGTGACATTACCAAAGCCATGCTAAACGATATGAATTTGAGTGATGGCGTAACAAAACGAACAGCCTTCCAGCCTTCCTTCCCAAACTCTTTTAACCAATACTGGGCAATGCCAAAACCTACCACTGGTACTAACAAGCCCATCAAAGATAAAACAGAAGCAAAAATTCCAAAATCTTGCGGGCCAAGCGTTCTAGCTATCATGACTTGTGTTAAGAAAGCACAACCAGCGCCGGCTAAGGAACCCAGCCATAGTAGTGAAATATGCTTTGCTGCTTTGATATTACCCATTATTTCGCTTATCAATTAATATGGATGAGTACTATTTTCTGTGTCGCTTCGATAAGAATCGCCTAGCGTCTGCTTTGATGCGTGGCAGGCACGTGCTGGTGCGAGTTCAACGACCGGAGAGGCTACTTATGTTAACTTTCTGCAATATCCTCTTGGTTGGTTACTCAGGCAGGCTTAACATACAATTGGGGCCGTTGAACTCTGCTTAAAAGTGAAAGCCTTCTCACCGTACTCGCGATACTACTAGCTCACGTAGTCCGTGCTTACAGTTATAAGCTGCACGTCTCGCTGACTTTACCACCACTAAATCGCATGTAATTTCGTACCTGGTATCTGTTGGTGTTTTGCTCGCCACGAGCCATCCATATTGCCAGCCGGGCCACTGCTGCATCCAAGTCACAAACTCAACCAACCCTCTTGATCAGCATGAGCGTAATCGCCAGCGATGCTGGTGATGCCGGCGCGAATGTCGATCCGTTCACCGTCCATTTTCACATAGCCGCACTTCGGCCCGTAGGTCTGGATAGCCTTGGGCCTGGAACTAATGAACAAGACGTCGTGACGCTTATCTTCCAGCATGGCCTTTACGTAGTTGAATTTGCGACCGCCGCTGCACATGCCGCCACTGGCGATGGTGATGGCTGGGCGTGCAGTCTGGGCGAGATGGTTAACGATGCGCTGGTGATCACCGTGGCTGTCTATTGTAATGAGCTGTTCGAAGGCCAACGGGCGGCGCCCGGATTCGACACGTTTACGAGCCTCCTGGTTCCAGAGGGAATTCAGCGTGCGATAGGCCTCGGTGAAGCGGCCGGCGAGCAGGAAATCGAAAGTGACGTACAGTTTGGGCCAATTAGTTGGGTCGGTTCGCGGTTGAGAATTGATCGCCAGCAAGCTAGCTCCTACAGAGTCTGTGGTGTCCTGTTTGTTGTGCATGACCTCTTCGAGTTCGTAGAGCACCTCTTGGGTACGGCTTATGCCGGCGGCCGGGATCAGTACGGTACCCGGTCCCGTAGCGCCTGATCAATGACGGCATCGAGGCGCTGGTGGCGGTGCTCGCGGTCCTCGTGTAGGCGGCCACCATAGGAGCTTCCAGAACTGGACTATCGGTGCAGTCTGGCGAATTCGGCGGCACCAATGGCGTAGGGGCGCCCCAAGATCGCCGGAAAAAACCACACGCTTGCTCTGGTTCTGCTCCGGGTAGTTCAGAGCCAGCTCGACATAGGCCCAGCGGAGAATGTGGCCGGCAGGCTGCAAGCAGACCCGCGCGACCAGTTCATTGCCGTCAAACACGGTGAACCAGTGCTGATAAGGCAATGGCTCAAGGGGCTTTTCGATGCGCTCAATGTAACGCTTGATCTGGGTCTGGTCACGGCTGATGCTGAGCTTGAAGGCATCTTCGAGGACAATGGGCAGCAGTTTTGCCGAAGGCTCGCTGCACAGAATAGGCCCTTCGAAGCCTGCCGCCAGCAGATATGGGATCCGACCGACCTGGTCTATATGCACGTGGGTAGCGATAAGGACCTTGATTGTATCGAGGGGGAATTCGATGGCCAGCCGATCCGTTTCTGTCGCACCGGGTAGTGAGGCATCACCGCCCTGGAACAGGCCGCAATCAACCAACACACTGGTTGCGGCGTTCATATGCAGCTGGTGGCAGGAGCCTGTGGCTCCATCCCCGGCGCCATGATGTTCAATCAGCGGATAGTGCATGGTTATTCCTTTAACGATTGCTTCAATCACCCATGACCTTTTAGCCATGAGCCCACATCGTGAAAGAGGCGGGAGGTTGTCCGAGTTGAAGCGTTGCTGGCCGCACGCGGTCAGGCGACGGATGGGCGGTCAGCTTGAGTGACAGGACGGCGCAGGTTTCGCACCAGAGCAATGAACAGCCCGAGCATGCCACCAAGAACCAAGGCCAGCGCGACGATCATCGCTTTCTTTGGCTTAACGGGTTGTATTGGAGCGACGGCATGTTGATCGATTGAGACCAGCTTGAGGGCTGCGGCGTCAAAGTCCAGCGCACGCAAGCGCGTGGCCTCCTCACGCCAACCAGCAAGCCCTTTCAGGAAAAGGTCTTCGTTTTCGCGACTGTTGAACGTCTCGATCTGGCGGTTGTGCTCCAGCAACTTTAGCTCACGTGCAATCTGGGCAATGCGCGGTTCGGTGAAATCGTCGGAACGGCGAGCCTGTAGCGCTACACGCTCGGCCTCCAGTGCTTCGCTGCCCATGAAGTACAGCGGGATCTGCTGGTTGTTGACTTCGGTACGGATGACACTGCCTTGAGCGGTTACCTCGGCAGCCCCCAGCGACGACGGTGTCGTGGGCTTGGTGATCCCCAGTGATTTGGCGATGCTTATCGCCTCGTTGAGCTGATTGATACGGTTGTCGCGGCGCGTCTTCAATTGCTGACGCAGGGCGGCGAGCTCATCGCTCAACTGAGCGCGCTTGATGCATCCGCCTCGCTCAGCTTGGCGATCTCGACTTCTTTGCTGGCTTCGTAGTTGGCACGGGCAGCAGCCATCTTCTTTTCAAGCTGGCTGAGCCGGTTGCCGACGAGAGTATCGAGATCGGCGGCGATCTGTTGGCGCACTGCGCCCAACGAGTGCTGTATGAAGCCGTTGACCACATCGACGCCATTGATGTTCTCAGGGTAAGTTAGCCGTATGCCGACAAAGGGGGTTGTCTCCCCGAGTTTTTTGGCGTCAGGTTGCAGCCGAATGAAGGCCTCTTCGTTAAAGTCCTCGAAGGTCTGCTCAAGGGTGCGGCCGGGCTGGGCCAACTCTGCGAACAACGACTGATTGTTGCGGAAAAAACTGAGGCGGTTGTCATACGAATCCAGCATGGCCGCCACTTCGGCCAGGGCTTGCTTGGGTGTCATCTCGTAGATGCCCAAGTGATTGAGCTCATCCAGATCTTTAATGGCCGCTGGGCGCAGAACACTCTGGACGCTGTAATAGCGAGGCGCCAGCACGGCGTATGCCAGCCCGATAAGGCCAACCAGCAAGGTGATCGCGATGATCAGCGCTTTTTGCTTCCATAGCGCACTGAACAGCTCAACCAGATCGATCTCACTTGCGGTAGCTGGGCCTAGATTCTGTGGAGAGGTTATAGCATTCACGTCGAAATCCATCTCATCCGTGTACTGCGCTACGATATGCGGCGCATGACCGCAAAAAAAACAGAAAGTTTCCGTCACGTTTGCGGGCCCCCATTCTGCCACTTGTTTCACAAAAAACAAGCAAGCAGCGAATGAAAGGAATCCGCCTGAATGTCGCACCTGCGCGCTTTCGCTCGTCTTACCGAGACCGGAACGCCCTGTCGCAATCGCCACTCCCACCTTTGCCGGTGACGAGCAGTATTGTTGTGCAAGGTTGGGGCATATACCTATCTGTGACGGCATATGTGGAATGGCTCTTGATGAGAATGCCCGGATTTGCAGCGCAACCTTCAACGGCTCAAACAAAAACGGCAGGTCGCGTCGGAGCGGACCTGCCGTGATTACGATTCGGATGAGGTTATCGCTAGATAGATCGCTCTTGCCAGGCCCCGCGCGCCATCAAGCTGCGTATCAGCGCGATGAAGATCCCGAGCATACCGCCGAGCACAATTCCTAGCGCGACTATCATCGCCCTCTTCGGCTTGATCGGTCGCGATGGTTCAAGTGCTGGCTGATCCAGCCGAACCAGCCTGAGCCGCTCGGTATCGAGCTTGATGCTCTTGAGACGGGCCGCCTCCTCGCGCAGCTCGGCCAGGTTGGTCAAGTACAGGTCTTCGCCCTCTCTCCCCTGGAGGATCTCAACCTCGCGGTTGTTTTCCAGAATCGCTAGTTCGGATTGGATCTCAGCGATACGGGGCTCGATGAAATCATCGGACTTACGATTGGTAAGCGCATCGCGCTCAGCGGTCAGTGCCTCGGTACCCATGAAGTACAACGGGTTCTGCTGGTTATTCACCTCTGTACGAATGACCTGCGCTCCGCCCCGTGGCGCCTCCGACATGGCTGAAGGGCTAGTCGGCGTGCGAATGCCCAAGGATTCGGCAATTGAAATAGCCTCGTTTAATTGCTGGATGCGATTCATTCGGCGCGTTTTCAATTCCTCACGTAACGCGGTGAGCTCGTCTTTGAGCTGAGCTCTCTTGAGCGCGCTTTCTTCCAGCAGCGACGCAATCTTCGCTTCCTTGGTGGCATCGTAGCTCGCCCGCTCCGCATCCATCCTCGCCTCAAGGCCAGCAAGGCGGTTAGCGATTAGACTTTCGATGTCTTCGGCTACTTCCTGCCGCTCCAGCTCCAACACATAGGCTACAAACTCATTCACCACCGAGGCGCCGTTCATGCCTTTCGGGTAGGTGAGCCTGAGCCCGACGAATGCAGTGGGGTTATCGGTGCGCTTGGGGTCGGGATAGAGCATCTCAAACGCCTTTTCGTTGAAATCGGCGAAGGTCTGCTCCGGCGAATCGCCCTGGTTGGGGATGCTTTCAATAAGCTCAGGGCGGCTCAGAAAGAAGTCCAGGCGATGGTCATAGGAAGAAAGGCCACCGGCTACGCGATTAATTGCTTCTTCAGGCGTGAGCTCATAGATGCCCGTTTCGTTGAGCTGGTCGAGACTACTGTTCGGAACGGGTCGTAGGTACGTTCGGGTCGCGTAGTAAGGAGTAGCTGTGAACGCGTATGCCGCTGCGATAAGCGTAACAACTAACGTCACGCCGATGATGAGCAGCTTCTGTCGCCATAGGGCGCGAAACAGCTCGACCAGATCTATCTCTTCGGGTGTAGAGGTATGGTGCTGCACGGTCTTCACCGGATCCTTGTCATGAAGGCGCTTCACTGCATCGAAAGCGAACCGGGATTAGTACATGAGCAAGAGCACAAGTTCCGCAGGATTATGAGCTCGAACGACTTTGACGCCAGAGACACCATCTAGAGTAAGGCAGTGCCGTAACTACTCTTCTTCGTTCACCCGGTCCCGCAACTCCTTGCCCGGCTTGAAATGGGGGACGAACTTGCCATCGAGCGGGACGGACTGGCCGGTCTTGGGATTTCGGCCGACGCGGGGCGCGCGGTAATGAAGGGAAAAGCTGCCGAAGCCGCGGATTTCAATGCGGTCGCCGGTGGCCAATGCCTGGGCCATCTGTTCAAGCATGGTCTTGATGGCCAACTCAACATCCTTCGACGAAAGCAGCCCTTGCTGGGTGACGATACGCTCGATCAACTCCGACTTGGTCATGGTTTTCCCTTCGTTTTCAAGCGGCTAGATCAATTGGGTTGCGCTCGTTTGTAGCATGTTGTTCAGAGTTTGAACAGTCTAGCGAAGCGAGGGGAATCGAAGAGGCAAAGGTGTTCAAGGCTGCTCGGTACGCCTGAGAACGTGTTGGGTTCAGTGCACAGTGGCACTTAAGCCAAGCGGAGCCTAACGACCGGGCGAAGCGCACGATGGACGCATGCAATAAATCAAACGCGAAAAAAAAGGCGGACCGAAGTCCACCTTTTTATTGAGTCAGCGCGACGCCGAGGCCCGTAGCGTAGGGCTTCAGCTAGACGTCAATCCTCGCGATAGCGGCGCAGCTTGAGTTGTTTGCCGCCGACGCGGGTGTCCTTGAGCTTACCGAGCAGGCGCTCAAGCCCCTCTTCCGGCAGTTCGACCAGGCTGAAGCTGTCGCGGACCTGAATGCGGCCGATGGCTTCGCGTGCCAGGCCGCCTTCGTTGAGGATGGCGCCAAGCAGGTTGCGGGCGGCAATACCGTCGCGCGCGCCCAGCGGCGAACGGCAACGAGCACGCCCTTCAGCAAGCGGGATCGGAGCGCGACGCTCACGGTCACCACTGCGCTCCGGACGATCGGAGCGCTCGCGCGGAGAACTCGTAGGCACCAGCGGCTGCTCTTTTTCAACTTCAGCCAAGGTCAGCGCCTGGCCGTTGGTGGCCTTGCGCAGCAGCGCAGCGGCCAGGGCACGCGGGCTGCAACCGATATCGGCAACCAGCTTGTCGAGGAGCTCGCCATGGCTGGCTTCTGCATCAGCGACCAGTGGAGACAGGCTGTTGGTGAGCTTCTTGATCCGTGCGTCAAGTACTTGCTGGGCATTTGGCAGGCGGGCTTCGGCAACCTTCTGGTTGGTGACGCGCTCGATGACCTGAAGCATGCGGCGCTCACGCGGAGTCACCAGCAGCAGCGCTCGGCCCTCACGACCAGCCCGGCCGGTACGGCCGATGCGGTGAACGTAGGACTCCGGATCGTACGGCATGTCGACGTTGAACACGTGGGTGATGCGTGCCACGTCGAGGCCGCGAGCGGCGACGTCCGTTGCGACGACGATATCAAGGCGACCATCTTTGAGCGATTCGATGACACGCTCGCGCTGGTTCTGGGCGATGTCGCCATTCAGCGCAGCGGCCTTGTACCCCCTGGCTTCCAGAGCGGCAGCCAGGTCCAGTGTGGCTTGCTTGGTGCGCACGAACGCGATGAGCGCGTCGAAATCTTCCACTTCAAGCAGACGCAGCACGGCAGGAATCTTTTGATCGGCATGAACCATGAGATGCGCCTGCTCGATGCGCGCTACGGTCTGGGTCTTGGCCGCAATCTTGATGTGCTGTGGTTCGCGCAGGTGCTTCTCGGCGATCGCACGGATGGAGTGCGGCAGTGTCGCGGAGAACAGTACGCTCTGGCGGCCTTCCGGCATGGCCTCGAAGATGACTTCGAGGTCGTCCATGAAGCCCAATTTGAGCATTTCGTCGGCTTCGTCGAGAACCAGATACTGGATGGTGGACAGCAGGGTGCCGTTACGGCTCAGATGGTCGACCAGACGGCCAGGTGTGGCAACGATGATCTGCGCGCCCTGACGGATCGCCTTGAGCTGCGGGCCCATCGGAGCGCCACCGTAGACGGCAACGACGCCTACGCCCGGCATCTGCTTGGAATAGGTCTCGAACGCAGTCGCCACCTGCAGAGCCAGCTCGCGGGTCGGCGCAAGAATCAGCGCCTGCGGCTCACGCTTGGCCGGATCGATCTTCGAGAGGATCGGCAGCGCAAAGGCTGCGGTTTTACCAGTACCGGTCTGGGCCTGGCCGATCATATCGTGACCGCTGAGAATTACTGGAATAGCCTGGCTCTGGATCGCCGAAGGCTCTTCGTATCCGACTGCAAGGACAGCAGCCAATACGGAAGGATGAATACCGAGTGCGGCAAAGCCGCCGATTTCTTGGGTCATGGGTCTTTTCCTGATGCTCCGCAAAGACCCATGTTCCGAAGCTGCGCATGCCATGCAAAACCCGAAGGTCACCCTGGCAGCCTGGTCGGCGGGGTTTGCGAAAACGTAATGAATATTGAATCGTCTAGGACAGCCGCGAGAAGCGGAAAGCAGCCGAAGCAGCGCTTCGTGTGTTGCAGTACCTGAACGCAGGCTGGGTTTCAGCCGGCGCGTACTATACCGGAAATTTGTGAAGCTGTGGGTGTATTTGTCTGCCGGGTTAGGTTTTAGACGGGCTGCGGCATGGAAGCATTGGCTCTGCAATGCCCTCGCCTACGGACTGGCCATTGATGCTGGGAGAGTATTCAGCGTGCAGCTCGTCTATCAAACAGGCGAACGCCGTCTTCATCAGTGAGCGCCTTGAGGCGAGGCTTGTTGCGGTGGACGGATGAACTAGCTCGCCGGCCGTAGCGCATCGATCAGTGGAACCAGCGAATACCCCAGGCGCGGCGCCAGTGTAGCAGCCCGCTCACGCAGTCCCGCGAAATCCAATACCTGCTCGAGATCCGCCGGAACGAACAGCACGACGTTACCCTCCTTCACCGGGCATTCCCAATAATGGCGATGAAAAAGCCCACGAAGCAGTGCCGCACCGAGCGGCTTGTCTTCATCAGTGCCCCATTGGTTGATCACTAGCCAACCGCCCGGATTCAGTTTCTGCTGACAGCGCTCAAGAAAGCGCCATGCCAAGTGCGCGGCTGCAGGGCCTGTATCGGTGTAAAGATCGACGAAGATGAGATCGGCGGTTTCAGCCGATTCGAGCAACTCAACGGCATCGCCAACGCGGATATAGAGGCGCGGATCGTTCTGCAAGCCGAGATATCGCATCGCCAGTTCTGGCACATCCGGGCGCAGCTCAATGGCTTCTACGTCTTCCAGCGGCAAGAACTGCAGACATGCCTGGGTCAATGTACCTGCGCCCAGGCCAAGGAACAGCGCTGTTTCGGGCGCGACGGGCAGCAGGCCACCCATGAGCATGGCCCGGGTGTAGTCATATTCAAGCCAACTGGGGTCTCGTGTAAAAACGCAGCTTTGCTCGACCGCCGCGCCGAACTCCAGAAAGCGGTAATCCCCCACTTCCAGCACGCGGATCAGACCAAAATCGTCCTTCACTTCGGCGAGCAGAACTTCCTGCTTGTCCATGGCACTACTCCAGATCGGTAACCCATCTTAACAGCCCCATTGGCAAGCGCTATCAGCGGTGAGTCGACGCATCAGGTAATATCCGGGCATATTTTCGCGGACGGAACTACCTCATGAACCACGCCTGGAGCGCCACCAGCTGGAGAAACAAACCCATCCAGCAGCAGCCGCAATACCCTGACGCTGAGCACCTGAAGCGCGTTGAGGGCACGCTGGCAAGCCTGCCGCCGCTAGTGTTTGCCGGTGAAGCACGCGAACTGCGTCGGCAATTCGCCGAGGTGACTCAGGGTCGCGCCTTTTTATTGCAGGGCGGCGACTGTGCGGAAAGCTTCGCTGAATTCTCCGCACCGAAGATCCGCGACACGTTCAAGGTACTGCTACAGATGGCGATCGTGATGACGTTCGCCGCCGGATGCCCGGTGGTTAAGGTAGGCCGCATGGCTGGCCAGTTCGCCAAACCACGTTCGTCCGATAGCGAAACCATAGACGGCGTCACTCTTCCCGCATACCGAGGCGATATCGTCAACGGCATTGGCTTCGATGAGAAAAGCCGAGTGCCGGACCCGGAGCGCCTGCTGCAGGCCTATCACCAATCCACCGCCAGCCTGAACCTGTTGCGCGCCTTTGCCCAGGGGGGCTTTGCCGACCTGCATAAAGTTCATCAGTGGAACCTCGACTTCATTGCCAACTCGCAAATGGCCGAGAAATATCACCAACTGGGCGCGCGGATTGATGAGGCACTCAGGTTCATGCGTGCATGCGGAATGGACAACGCGCCGCAACTGCGCGAGACCAGCTTTTTCACGGCGCACGAGGCATTGCTGCTGAATTACGAACAAGCATTTGTTCGTCAGGACAGTCTGAGCGGCGGCTGGTACGACTGTTCCGCGCATATGCTCTGGATCGGTGACCGCACCCGGCAGCTCGACGGGGCTCATGTTGAGCTCTTGCGCGGGGTCGGTAATCCTGTCGGGGTGAAAGTCGGGCCAAGCATGGACAGCGATGAGCTGATCCGCCTGATCGACATTCTGAACCCCGACAATGACCCAGGCCGCCTGAACCTTATCGTGCGGATGGGCGCCGATAAGGTTCAGGAAGGTCTGCCCCGCCTCATCCAGGCCGTTCAAGCAGAGGGCCGCCACGTGCTGTGGAGCTCTGACCCGATGCACGGCAATACCATGAAGGCATCGAGCGGCTACAAGACCCGGGATTTCGCACGGGTGCTCGCAGAGGTGCGACAGTTTTTCGATGTGCACCGGGCCGAAGGTAGCTATCCAGGCGGAATTCATATCGAGATGACCGGACAGAACGTTACCGAGTGCATCGGCGGTTCGCGCCCAATAACAGAGGACGGCCTATCCGACCGCTATCACACCCACTGCGACCCTAGGCTCAACGCTGACCAGTCGTTGGAAATGGCGTTCATGATCGCCGAAACGCTAAAACAGGTGCGACCCGCTTGACCCACTTCTGATTGATAGTGCGATCAACCGCTACCGGTGCGTTTAGCAAGGCTTCGCATTGGCGGGCTGAGCTAAACGCAGGGAAGCGGCGGACCAGAGCAGGCCCCTCCTCCCGACTGCAACAGGTAAGACTGCGTTAACAACGCCCCCCTAAAAAGAAACCCCGCCAAAGCGGGGTCTCTTTATCGATTCGCCTGTCACGAGGCAAGGCTTGTCGGCAAGCGCTGAATCAGGCCTTGATGCGCGACTTGTACTCGCCGGTACGGGTATCGATTTCGATCGAGTCGCCGATTTCGCAGAAGGCAGAAACCTGCAATTCCGCACCGTTCTTCAGACGAGCAGTCTTCATGACTTTGCCTGAAGTATCGCCGCGCACGGACGGCTCGGTGTATGCGATTTCGCGAACGATGGTGTTCGGTAGCTCGACCGAAATCACCTTGTCGTTGTAAAAAGTGGCTTCGCAGACGTCGGTCATGCCGTCTTCGATAAAGGTCATGACGCCTTCGAGATCGTCTTTTTCGATCTCGTACTGGTTGAATTCCTCGTCCATGAAGACGTACAGCGGGTCAGCGAAGTAGGAATAGGTCACTTCCTTGCGCTCGAGAATCACCGGCTCCAACTTGTCATCAGCCTTGTACACGGTTTCGGTCGCCGAACCATTGAGCAGGTTCTTCAGCTTCATCTTGACCACGGCACTGTTACGACCGGACTTGTTGAACTCAGCTTTCTGGATGATCCAGGGTGCGCCGTTGATAACGGCCACTTGGCCGGCACGGAACTCTTGTGCGGTTTTCATACGAATATCCGAATGGAATTAGAGACATAAAACAGGCCGCGTATCATAGCCAATCTGTGTAAAAAAACACCAGCTTTCCGGCCAGATCGCCATTGGCGACCTGCTTGTGTGTCCACCGATCAGCGTGTGACTTCAGCTCAGCTTCGTGTTTGAGCAACCCAACCCAGGTGTTGCCGCATCCCACCCCATCGTTCCATGATCTCCAGAATTCTCGCAAGGCAGCGGCAGCCGACGGGGAAAGGTCGCGAACGTAAAGCTCCAGATAGGCATTGAGCTTGTCCCAGTGGGCGTCTTCTTCCTGAGGATAGATATGCCAGACCAGCGGGCGCCCGGCCCATTGCGCGCGGATAAAAGACTCCTCCCCCCGCACCGCATTGAAATCGCAGCACCACAGCAACATGTCGTACTGGTTCTGCGTCAGAAATGGCAACACAGCGATTTGCAGCGAACCACGGGTGTGGCGATCTCCGACCGCGAGCCGATCCAACCCCAACCAGCGGGCAACATCACCGAGCACCCGCCCGTGAGGGATCATCAGCAATGATGAACGCTCATCCGCGGCCAGCACATCCAACCACCCTTCGACGGCACCATTTTCATAGGCGAACAGGGAAAGCAATCTCGTATTGGGCTGCGGCCTCAGCTCCAGGCTCTCCAGGAACGCGTCGCGTATTGCCGGGTCGCTCTGGAACGCCTCTCGACGCGCCATAAGATCGCCTTCACGAATCAATCCCCCGGTGCCATGCTGAAATCCTGGAAAGAAGAAGTACTTGTGCAAACCATCGGGCTGCATCGACGGCAACGCATGACAGCCCACCACCCAATCCTCTGCACTGAGGTACTCCAGATTCAGCCAGAGGATACGCCGCGCACTGGCGGCCATTGCCTTGATATAGGCATCAGGCAGCTGACAGGCGAATGCCTCGATCACCACGTCAGCGGGCTCCGCGCCAGGCCATTCAGGCGACCAATGCCGAACGTCAACCCCTTCATGCCATTGTTGAGCGGCTGTGGCGCTAGCACCCGGACAGAGTTGTGCGAAGGTCTTCAGGTCATCGACCCAGAGCCGCACCGCCTGACGATGCTCAGCCACCAGCTGCCGCGCCAACCGCCAAGTCACGCCGATGTCTCCGTAGTTGTCGACCACGACGCAAAAAATGTCCCAGCTGGCTTTGACTGACAACAGAATGCTCCTTACTGGATCGGCCGTTTACATGCCGTTAGAAGTATCTGCGAAAGATACAACAGTAATGCTGGAGGTCTAGGCAGGCTATCGCTGCGCTGTCGGTGTGCCAATGGAGGCAGGCGCGCAAGCGAGAAAACGAGGCACAAGACGTTCGGATTCACCCGAGCCGCTCAAAGGGCCCAGCGTAGATCGATGTCAAGGAAGACAGATTTGAAGGTCATCATGGAGGTGAACCCTACCAGCCACACCCCGGCACACAATGTCACCGCTGCGGCTGCTCCCTTCCGGGCCTGACCGGGTTCACGGCTGATCGTTGCGGGGGGACCGGCAGGGCCCACCATGACAAACCCGCCTGGCGGCGAGCGGCGCCATTGTACCGGCTCGCCACCTTTGCATCGGTTTTCGGCTGACTACACGAGCTGCGAATTAACCGCGCCATTGTATGAGCCCATTTGAGAGCCCTGCAAGGCATCGTGTATCACCAATCTGGTCCCCTTTTGTACCACCGGCACACTTTGGTTCAAGCCAGCTGCGCCTGCTATTTGGTCTTCTTGCCAAAAGCAGTTTGTTTCATCAGTCTTGAGCTTCATCACGGCAGTAATGCAACAGGGAGAAGTGGCATGGCGATGCGGTTCAGGAAATCATTCAAGTTGGCCCCAGGCATTCGAATGAACTTGAGCGGATCCGGCGTGGGGTGGACGCTAGGCCCGCGCGGTGCGACCGTAGGAATTGGCAAACGTGGAGCCCACCTAAACACCAGCTTTATGGGCTTCTCCAACCGTCAGAAACTTTCCGGCCCATCCAAGCCCGCCAGATCCCCCGGGCACAGAAGGCCCACGACACTCGTCTCCTTGACATGCGCCGTGCATGACGACGGCACGCTGACATTCCAGGATGCTGATGGCAATGATGTGCCGGAGCACGTGGTTGAGGCAGCCAAGAAGCAGAACAAGGAAGCTATCCTTGCGTTAATTCAGAGCAAGTGCGACGAGATCAACAGAAACATTGAGGCCTTGGGCAGCATTCATCGGGACACACCTGATTGCAATACGCGCCCGACCTTTACTGAGGTTCCTTTCAGCGAACAGAAGCCAGCCCCTCCCCGGCCTCGAAAGCCAACCCTGCTACATCGGTTATTCAAAACGAAGATGCTGCGTCTGGAGGCGCAGAATGCCGAAGCCCTAGCAGACTTCACGACCCGTCTCGATGCTTGGGCAAACGACCAAAAACGTCACAACAAGCACCAAGGGGACCGGAAGCGACTCATTGAGGACGGCATCTACAACCGAGTATCGGACATGGAGGCCTGGCTCGAGGAGAACCTGCAGGACATATGCTGGCCCCGAGAGACTTCCATATCCATGGAGCTGCTTGAAGACGGTAAGTCTGTACTGCTTGACGTGGATCTTCCAGAAGTAGAGGACATGCCGTCCGTCACCGCAAGCGTACCCAGTCGAGGCCTAAAGCTGTCGGTTAAGCAGATGTCAGCTACCGCGATCCAGAAGCTCTACATGGCTCATGTACACGCTGTCGCGTTCAGAATAATTGGGGAGACGTTTGCGGCCCTGCCGAAAGCCACAACTGTAGTTCTGTCTGGCTATTCCCAGCGGCCTGACAAGAGCACTGGACGCATCGCTGACGACTACCTCTTATCGGTTCGCGTGGATCGAGGTCAGTGGAGTGATATCGATTTTGGCCGTTTGGCGGACATCGAAGTCGTTGATGCGTTGGCTCGATTCGATCTTCGCAGACAGATGACTAAAACGGGCATTTTCAAAGCCATCGAGCCTTTCAAGCAGTGACAAATTAAGGTCTCC
This sequence comes from Stutzerimonas stutzeri, assembly GCF_051028275.1. Taxonomy (GTDB): domain Bacteria; phylum Pseudomonadota; class Gammaproteobacteria; order Pseudomonadales; family Pseudomonadaceae; genus Stutzerimonas; species Stutzerimonas stutzeri_AS. The sequence goes on along the minus strand of NZ_CP069269.1, from coordinate 1,563,152 downwards.
CTACAGAATCGAACCAACGACACTGACTGGAGACCTTAACCCACTTAGGAAGCGCCCTCCAGAGAGGGCGTGAATGCGGAGCGTACTCAATGAGTTCACCCTCAACTATCGGTCCGCATTACTAGCGGCACCGGCATGACTGGCCAGGGACCGGCAGACGGGGCCGCTAACGTTTAGGTTAAATCACTGACCCGCCAGCTTGGGCCTCCTGTTGGGCGCCATCAAGTTCTCTCACGACGCCCCGAACCCGTTTTAGCCCTTCATCCGGATTCGCATACACACTTTCTCTGCGGATGATGCTCCCGTCTTGATTCAGCACTACCCAAAGACAGTTTTCCAACGGATCATCGGGCGGGACGAGTGCAGCTGCGTCTTTATCGCTCTGGGGCACCAAGGCGGATATGAAATGATCCATAACAAGTCTTTTAGTCGTGTGATACTCCAGGAAATACCCGAGCGAATAATAGAGCTTACTCTTTGACGGGTGGTTTTCGTCATAGATAACAAGAAAAATGGGCTTTCCGGTTGCTCTGGAAGTTTCGACAGCATCTCGCAGAGTCCGCTTCGGCTCTTCGATAAAGAACGGGTTACTTCCGGACATGGAAGGTCCAGGCATGTGCGCTTGCTCAATGTTTACTTTTGAAGCAGCAGAAACGCGCTGGATTCGCAGTAGCTCTTGCTCGGCCTGTTCTCTGGACCTCAAGCGCCATAGCATTACCACGCCAGCAATCGAAGTGCTGAGGCCTGCGACAATAAAGGCAACTTGCTGTGGCCTCTCAGTGAAAATATAAACAACATCTTCATAGAAAAAGCCGCCCAAGGCTGTCAAGATTCCGATGACTGAGTAGAGTTGAAGGATTAACTTATAGGGCGAAGATCTCCGTCGAGCAAACAGTTTGTAGTGGCCCATTTCGTCTTGGGCTTCTTTTATATCTGCTCCGGTTATTTCAACTAGATCATCACCGAGAACATACTTTCTCTGCTTGATGCTCTCCTCAAGCTCCTTCGCCTTGTATTCCTTAAAGCTTTCGAGCGCATTTTTCCCTGATTCTGTGTAAACAATCTTCATGGCTGCTTCAGCCTCGTGCTACGAACAACGAAAAGGATTACGGCTATTGCTACACTCAATACGAACAACGGCGTCCCCCAAGGCTCTTTCAAAGAGCCGCCGCCGACTCCCGCGAGAGCCGTAAAAACATACTCGCCGATTTGAACCGGAACTGACCAAACTGATGGCTTCGTTTTTCCGAGGCTAGCAGCCATTGCCATCGCGCCAGATCGAACATGGTCGTGAGTCACTTCGATATTTGAGTCGTCTGCTTTATCTGCTTGGGCGAACACGGTCGCCTTTTCAAGTAGGGTTTTTTCGAAGTCCAGCACGGCGTCCTTGTATCGTTTCAGGCCCGATGTTGTAAGTCCCGCCTGCACTAATTCCTGGTCTGTCTTCACATAGGTCCCCGGCTGTGTGAGTTCTGCATGCTTTGATTTTCACTTTTTCACTATTGGTTAGTAAGCGCCGCAAGCGCGATGATGTTCTGCTCTAACGGGCAGCATAACGCTCTCTCTCATGTATGGCTTCTTGAGCGAATTAAATGTCGCGGCAGAAACAACATAGGCCGAGCTGGGAAAGCGACATGACCAATGCGCAGGTTACGAAGCCGTTAACAGCTTGTCCATGGTTTGTATTTGATCGGCTCTGTCGACAGCAATTGGGAAGCCGGCCTATTTTCGGCCGAAAAATCCAAGCGACCTTTATGAATAAGGTCACAATCTAGCTCCCCCCCCCCCGCCCCCCCCGTTACCGCCTGCATACGCCCGCACCATCATTACCACCTCCCCGGCAGGACCAAGTGTGCTCTGGAATTGACCCCCCTCTCATGGGGGCGGTCAGCACCAGCACGCCAGACTGGCTCAGGAAGTACACCTTGTGAGCTAAGCCAAGCCGCCGCACGACGACACGGCAGAATGAGGCCTGCAGCATGGATCATATGTGTTGACTTTTAATGAGCCTCAATGCAGATTGCGAGCCTACATTCTGATCCATATGGGCACGACAACATGACCGCCATCCTCGCCTACACCCGAGTTAGCAGCGACGGCCAGTCCGTCGAGGCCCAGCGTCACGCTATCGGGCAGCGCTATAAGGTCAACGACGAGGGATGGTTCACCGACGAGGCAACCAGCGGCACCACCAAGGCCCTGGAGCGGACCGGCTTCAAGGCGCTGTTCACCTTTGCCAGGAAGGGCGACACCGTCATCGTCGCCGCCATCGACCGCTTGGGCCGGAACACCATCGACGTCCTGGAGACAGTCGAGGCGCTGGCAAAGAAGGGCGTCACCGTCGTTTCCCTGCGTGAAGGCTTCGACTTATCAACGCCAACCGGCAAGCTCATGCTCACCCTGCTGGCTGGTGTCGCCGAGCTGGAGCGGGAGAACATCAAGGCGCGCCAAATGGCCGGCATCGAGAAGGCCAGGCAGGACGGTCGTAAGCTGGGAGCCCCCAAGCAGCACGACGATGCCGCTATCGCTGCATGGCGGAAGGACACAGGTTCCAGCATTGCTGTAACAGCCGAACGCTGGAAGGTATCCCCGGCGACCGTCAAAAGAGCCTGCAGAGCAGCAGGGGCGGGGCTTTGAACCGTCTCATGGGTATTTACGGCCAGTCATTGCTGAAATGGCATCAAGCCATCAATCTTGAGCCGTAAGCGCTGTTCCTCTATCTGCTAAGCGTGCCTACAGGGCAGCCATTTTGACGCCTCTGTCAGCCTGCGGAGCATTTAGGGCCAGTCTTCGCTAAGGGTGCCATCAAGCCTTCAGGCACTGTTGCCCTAACAGCACTCCCCCACTATCTGCGACGACTACGACACCTGCCCGAACCACCAGGCGGGGCGTTAACGTTCGCCTATCATTTGGAAACCTTACCCATGAAACATGCATCTCTAACCACATCACAACCGTTCTTCCGCAGCATTGAGCGGGCCCAGAAGGTCATTGCTCATCTGCAGCACCTCACGGAGGACGCCCGGTCTGCTGACGAAGCGCCCGTCAACTTCCCACAAATGGGCTGCTCTCGCATGAACGCCAACATCAAAGCCGATGCGGCTATCACCATGAGCAGTCGCGAGATTGCCGACCTCCTGGACTGCCGTCACGACAACGTCAAACGGACCATCGAGACCCTGCAGAACAAGGGTCTGGTGACTTTTACTCAGACTGAGGAAAAGGGTATCGGACGCCCTGTCACGTTGTTCCACGTCGGCAAGCGCGACAGCTATGTCATCGTTGCCCAGCTTTCCCCTGAGTTCACCGCTCGATTGGTCGACCGCTGGCAGGAACTGGAAGCTGCAGTTGCCCAGCCAGCCATCCCGACAAACTTCACCGAAGCCCTCCGCTTGGTGCTGCAGTTGGAAGAAGAACGTCAGGCCCTGGCCGAGACTAAGGCCCGACTGCTGCCCTATGCCCAGGTCGGTGCCACTGTCGGTCAACGAAACCGATTGGGCGTCGTTGAGTTCGCCAGAAGGCTCCCAGGAGTCGATACTCAACAGGTCCAGAAAGACCTCCAGGTCATGCAGTACCTGTTCAAGCAGAACGGCAATTGGGCTGTTTACAGCAAGTTCCGAGGCGTCCTGTTCGACGAAGTATTCGACAACGACGGCCGCTCCAAGGTCGTCGCCCTGGAGAAGGGTCAGCAGCTCTTGGTTCGCCTGTACCACGAAGGCCGGCTGACCATGAAAGCGGATGCGCGCCATTGAATGGCTGAGTGACGACTATGCACAGCGCTGGTCTCAGTACGCGATTAAGCAGAGCTGCACGGCTTGAAATGCCATTCGCTGTTCTGGTGTCCTATCATCTGGGAAGCAAATGCCGCTGAAAGGAGCCCGCTATGACCGACGCCGTCGTCTCACAGGATATTCAGTTTGCCCCGCCGGAAACCTCGTCGGATGAATCGCTACGGCTCATTCGAGAGGTCAACAGGTTGAACCTCCAGAACACGAAGCTTCAGGCCGAAGCCGAGAATCGCAGGCTGCAGCGGGAGCTGAGGTACGCCAAGCGTCCATACCTGACGTACCTTGTACCGCTGGCAATCGCTACCGGGCTGCTTGTCGGCATACCAGCACTGGTCGTCATGCTCGTTATGCTGGTCAAAACCTAAACACTGCTGCTGCAGCTCATAACAGCCTACCTACTGGGGTTCTGCAGGACTCGGCCGTATTTACCACCAGTCTAAGCTGAACCCCATCGTCAGCCACTGACGTAAACCCAGCGCACCAGCAAAAACCCTCACTGAAACCCTGCCGGATTCGTCCAGGCAGGGCGCTTGCGCTTGCCTATCACAAAGGAAAATTACCCATGCGACATACCACACCTGCGCCTCTCGTGCGCTTTTACATCCATATGCGGCGCGACCATGCCAAGCGGCTGACCAAACTGGCCAGTGCATTGGCGAGGAAGAAAGGCCGAGACGTCCGGCTTGGCGAGGCTCTGGAGCTGACCGTTACAGCTGGCCAGACCTGGACGGATCGGGACCTGCTGGATTTGGCTCCTAGCGACAAAGAGGCGCCGTACTGGCTTCAGCTTGGGCCAATCAATCGTAGCGGTGGCCGTGCTCACGTCCCGATAACGCTGAGGAACGCGCAATGACCGCCGTTGCTGAAATCGAAGAGCAAGTCGGTAGGCTTCTTCTTACAGGGCTATCGGAGCGAAAGATCGCTGAGCAGGCTGGCATTACTCGTCGGCAAGTCCGAAATATCAAAGAACGGATCGGAGATGCGGAAGGCGACGACAATCCCTTTGCGTTCGACGTTGGGCCGACCATCAGCCGCTCACAAGCTGTCTCTGAGCTGGTCAACTTAAGCGTTCGTCCCGAAGGGGTCCGAAAATCTGAAATGTGGCCTGTCCTTCGTGCGCTCTTCGGTTTACGTCTCGACGATGAGTCCGGCAGGTTCGAATTGAACATGACGGACAACCAACTCCGCTACCTGAAGGACAAGACCAAGGAAGCTGCGCAATCCCGAGGCAAGGACGCATTGTTCCTTCCGGAGTGGCTTCCTCGTCGTGCCCCTTGCGCAGCTGTCGACATGCTGACCAACGCAGCCCACAGCCTTGTTGAACGAGCTCATGAATACACTGCGGATTTTCTGGCGGCTTTCCCTGAGGTGTCTCCGTCCGCCGTCTTTCATGAGCTTATTTCCCTGAGCTTTCGCCAAGCATGCCCAGAGCCGGTAATTACGAGATGCGAGCGCAACAAGGAGACCGCTGACAGGTTACAGCTGCGACTCGATGCCCTCATGATGACTGCTGCCGCGAATGATTCCTCAGCTGCGCCGCCTGTGATGTTCGACCCTGAGTTGGACCGCATCTGCCTGTGAACCTCAGACGGCCCGCCGGGGCAGGCGTGAGCCAGCAGTAACGGAGTGAGCGAAGCGAGCGACAGTTATTGTCTGGGTCCGTAGAGCCTGACCTTCATCAAGCATCGTTTCAGGGGGCTATCGCCCCGACTACTTCGTTGTTGTCTCCCCTCATTGTCCCAGCTGCCGCCCCGCTGTGATTCAGACGCTGACGATATGGGCCAGTGAACCACCCTATATCTATGTCGGGAATTGGTCCGCCTGCTACCGAGTTAGTTGGCTAGCACGGCTCATCAGCAAACCGCAGCCTCCGTCATTAACCATCCCGGCACGCCTGGCGCACCCGTCAGGCAAGGCCTTACTTCGTCTAAAGGAAACCTACCATGTCAAACCAACGCAGCTACACCATATACACCGACGGGGCTTGTCTCGGTAACGGAGGTCTATTTCCCCGCGCAGGATGGGGAGCTATCCTGCGAAACCCCGAAGGTGACGTCCTCGAACTTGCTGGTCCCGTACCCGAAGAGCAGCCGCAGACCAATGGGAGAGCTGAGTTACTAGCTATCGTCGAAGCACTCAAGGCCATCCGTAACCCAGCAATAATCGAGGTCTTCACCGACAGCGAATACATCGCGAATGCGTTCAACAAGTGGCTCGACGGATGGATTGAACGGGGCTGGAGGAAAGCTGATAAGAAGCCTGTCGCTCACATCGATCTGTGGGAGGAATTGGTCCGCCTGCGGGGTGTCCATGAGATGACCGTAGCCTGGGTCAAAGCCCACAACGGTATTGAGGACAACGAACGAGCTGACCGGCTGGCGAACATCGGCTGCTACAAGAAGAGGGTCCGAAGCCGGATACCGGCCACAGCCGAATGACTATACGGGAAGCTCCTGCGAGGGCTTCTCGTATGCATGTACGTCCACCTGCAGTTTTGTCTGCATTGTTGTCAGAGCAGGGCCAATTGAGGCCATCGGTCGTGAACCCAGGCGTACTCCTCGGGCGGACTGCTGGTCACTACGAACACCCGCTGGTCGTCACCTTCGCCCGTCACGAGACAGCGCAGAGCGTAGCCGTCGGGGACGTCGAACCAATGAGACGTCCGCTGACCATCCTTTTCCATGAATCGGTCGACCAACCCGAGTGCTGGCCTCGGTCGGTACTTGTCCCACCCGCCGCGCTCGATGGTCTCCAGTTTGGCCCAGCCGCCTCTCGGACCGATGCCTGATTCGCCCTCGCGCTTGCCCCAGCGGACCCAGCCAAGCTCACCACCGTCGACCAGTACCACCGGGAACGCTGCCTTGGGACTCGGGAAGTACACCTTGAACGCCTTCTCGGCTTCGCGAGCCTCGACTCCACCACACATAACAGACCTCGCTAGGGGCACGCACTAAGGTCGACGGGCCCAACGAAACGGTTACCGTGTCCCATCACGCAGGCCAGCCGTTGATTTCTGGCCAGCTCCCAACTGCGTGCGGGGTATGCCTTGTCCCAGGCGTCATATAGCTGCCTGTCTTGTTTCGACAGCCGCAGCGCGTAGCGTTCAGCCACGTAGAAGTAGGTCCGAGCTATCATCCCGCGCACCTGCTGACGGGGCATCGCCTTGCGGGCCTTGAAGTCAACCACCATTGGGCAAGCCCCGTATTGCGTTGGCTTCTGTGGTAGCCACCCAAAGCCGTAATTGCTCCTATCACCATTGACCTCTCCAATGCTGGGGACGAGGTTATGCAGGTCGGCCTCCGCAATCCGGTATGTCGAATCGGTCTTCGAGCAGTTCGACCGTCCGCCCTTTTGCCAGCACTGCCGCTGATGACCGATGACCCAGGCGGGGACCACATGCTCCCATTCAATCCGAGCGGCCCGCTGAGCATTCTTTCGAGGCACATAGCCGCAGCTCTTCAGGTCGACCTTGTTACCGCTGTAACGGCAGCCGCAGTAGAACTCGACTGGATTGCCGGCGTAGAGCTTCCAAGCAGCTTTCTTGGCTTCCGCGAAGGTCCTTGGGGCTGAAGCGGCGACGGCCGACTCGATTGTGAGCAGTAGCAGGAGAAACAAACAGCGGAGCATCAGTGCGTCCTTGGCATGGGAGGTTGTCGACGGCAAGCTATTGTCGGGCTAGTAGCTCAGCGTGCACTGTATAAGCATACAGTCCTTTGAGCAGTCCCGACTATGTCCCTTACCCTCCTTGGGCGCCTTGACCGCCTTCACAACCTGAGCCATGAGTGCGCAGAACTCCGTATTACCGGCTTCCAGAGCCCGGCTGAAGATGACGAGCAATTTGAGGAAGCGTCACTGTCCGCTTTCGGCCAAAAGGGGACAATCACGGAAGCTGAGCCGGATATGGGTAGCTATTCGGCTTAGGCCCGACTTTTTGCTGCCCTTGTGTACTTCGCATGTTGGCTTTGCCTGGCAGGCAAGATAGCTTTGCTCCCTCTATCGGCAGGGGGTGGTATGCAGGATTTCAAGGATCAGGAAGGCGAATATCTGCAGTGGTTGGCCAACAACCCATCTGGCTTCGTTGCCAATCTCGATAAGCGCCATTCGTTACCGAACTATCCGCTGGCACACATTGCCTCCTGTAGCTTCCTCAAGCGCGGTGAGAACTTCACTACCGGCGATTATTACAAGGTCTGTTCTGCGGATCTCGATGAGCTGGAAGCTTGGTGTTTGGCAGAGCATCACCAGCCACTTCGACACTGCGCCAACTGTAGCCCCGTTCGACCTAGTGGATTCTGGTGGGTGAACCACAAGCAGACCAGCCGGGTAGAGCTCAACGAGGGTTATATCTGGTCGCCTCGTGAAAAGAAGGGCGGTGTGCGCAATCAGGCCTACATTAACCTGACGCTTGTATGCCCTGGCGATATCGTCATTTCCTATGCCGACACGTTGATCCAAGCGATTGGTGTCGCTCGCAGCAGTTACACCGACGCGGCCAAGCCTGCTGGATATGGCTCGGCGGGGGATACTTGGAATGATATGGGGTGGCAGGTGCCGATCGACTGGACGCACCTGGATAATCCTATTCGCCCCAAAGATCATTTGGCCGAGATATCTGGCATGCTGCCGGAGAAGTACTCGCCTCTACAGAAGAACGGCGACGGCAACCAGAGCATCTATTTGGCCGCAATTTCGGCCCAGCTAGGTAACCTGCTGCTCGAACTGTCCGGACAGGCTGCGGACAAGGTGCAGCGCCTCTCGGAGTCTTACTCGACCGGCCATAGGCCCGGAAGGGCTCTCGCTCGTTTGCCGGCAGAGCAGCTCCGTAAGGTCTCCGCGCGCCACATCTGGCAGGCGGTTCAGGACATGCTTGGCGGCGTAGAGGCTCCAGGTTTTGGGCCTTCGACAGACTATGACCTAATCGTTGAGGGCGAAACTCGACTCCCTCCCAAAGCAGTCTTCGGCCTGGCTGCCACTCTGGCGCTGGGCTTCCAGGTGCAGCCAAAGCACTTTACGGCAGGAGTAGGAAGCCCCTGCTTCGAGCTCCTCACGGAAGCAGGCTATTTGATCGTGCCGAAGGGAGAGCTTTTACCCACGCCAGATCTGCAGATTTCCTACGAGGACCGTGTCTGGTCCGAGGGACAATCGAAGCTGGTAACGCATCTTCGAAAGGAGCGAGGGACTGGCTTGGCAAAAGCCAAGAAGGATCAGTTCCGAACGGATCACGGGCGGCTGTTTTGCGAGCGATGCAACCTGGATCCTATTGAAAAATATGGCGACGCTGGAGAGGCCTGTATTGAGGTGCACCATGACAAGGTGCAGGTTTCCGAGATGGCCGCCGAGCAACAGACTCGGCTCGATGACCTGCAGTGCCTGTGCGCCAACTGCCATCGAATCGTTCATCGGCTGCTCAAGCAGGAACAGATTCAGCAATCCCACTCAATTGAAGCAGTGGCCGCTCACGTAGCCGTGACCGAATAGCCCAAGCCAGCCGCTTCAGCGGCTTCGGCACTTCAACGATTGAATGGCAGCTTCTGGCCGCTAGCTGCCACTTGCGAAGGTCACCTATTGAGCAATTTCGCTCAGTCGGTTCCTTTTGCGCCGATGCCTGTTTAGAAGTGTTGAAAGCGTTCGGAGCTGGAAGGCCGGAAGGTCGCTAGCAGGTGACGCCACGACGAAGTAGCGAGCAGCTGATGGCTGTTATAGACGTCATCAACCGCCGTGAAGGTCGTGGGACAGTCCGCCTAGGCAGCGTTCCCATTGTGCCCGACTGGGGCATGCGGCGTGACATGAAAAGCCAGTGCTATACGACGCGATGGGACGAACTTCTAACGATTCGGGGATGAATAAGTCCCAGCTAAATCTAGCTGACAAAGTTGCAATGTATATGCTCAGCACTTCTTTTTATTCTTGCTTGACCGAGTTAAACATATAAAAATCAACTTACATATAATCTTTAATTCTTGCACCTGCGCAACTATCACACAAAGCGTTACAACTGTGATATTCATCTTCCTCGAACATAGAAACTCGTTGAAGATGAGCCATGCCAAAGAAACGAAAAGCAGACAAGACGTTTACTACCAAGACCATAAGCCCAATCATTGCCGAGTTCCAAAAGCTAGTTAACATGAAAGGCGGCCATTTCCCTTGGGCTCAAATGCTCGAACAGAAAGAAGTCCGTTTCATATACGACATGTTGGCTTGGGCGGAAGCCAGAAAGGACTACTTACCAAGCACTGCTCAAGGGCGATGGGGAGCGCAGATCCTTATAAAAATTAAGGGTGCGCAAAAGCAGTGGAAGGCAGCGCACGGAACAAAATCTCCAATGCCGTCCGCCCGTGCGGATATTGTTGCACGGAGAAATGCTAAGGAATACCTAAAACGAAAGGGGGTGAAGCTGACAAAAGAGACACCATCGGACGTGGAGCTAGCTTTGATGTTGAACTCTTTGGGAGAAATAGAAAATCCTCCTACAAGGGCTACGGCAAAAGGTCAGCTCATCAAATGGAGCGCCTCAGTTGCTAGGTAAATTGATGTACGAAATGAAAAATTCTCCTACCTGAACTAATAGCCCTAGTTAGAGCGGAACTCGCGTTAGCTGTTCCGCTATAGGGTGCACGGAGCCAACTATGGCTGTGCCTAAAACGATTCCAAAGTGACCGCCTGCACTACGGGCAACAGCGTCTCAGGTCGGTAGTCCTTGCCGTAGCGCCCGAATGTTATTCCCCCGGCCTGATGACCAAGCAACCCCGCTACGAGCGATTCCGTTACGCCCTTCTGCTTTAGGTGGTCAGCTAGTGTGTGTCGAAAGCTATGGAAGTCCTTTCTCACTCCGCCCTCTCGGAGCCCTAGCTGCTGTCGTATACGGGCGAACCACTTGGACGGCACCGCCCCATAACCATGCATCTTGTGGCAGCCAATCTCAGGGAAAAGGCGAAGCGCGCCAAGCTCGCGCTGACGCTCAACAAACCGTTTGAACCCAAGCTCTACAAGCTTCCCGTGAATCGGTATCAGCCGCTCCGAAGTAACATTCTTAAGCTTCTGGTCCGCCCTTCCTTGCCGGAAATGAATGCAATCGATGCCGTCCCGATTGACGATATCGTCCAGGTAAAGCTGGCATAACTCGTTGAGCCTAGCCCCAGTATAAAGACCAAGAAGCGGCAACCAGTAGCGATACGGCTTATCGGTCGAGGTCGATTCGTAAGTAGCCCGATTGAAGAGAAGCCTCAGATCAGAAGCGCTGAATGCGCTGCGCTCCTCGTTCGTCTTCCTCCGCTGGCGCACCTTCAAACCCTCGAAAGGGTTCTTCTCGCAATGCCCCTCTTGGATGGCGAAGGAGAAGATCGTCGTAAGGTTCTTCACATAGTGGTTGAACGTGGTAACGCTGATGGTCTCGGAAGCGGAGCTAACTATTTCGTTCAGTGAAAGGTCCTGGATTTGACCTAAGCGAGGGGGCAACTTCAGCGCGGTCTCTCGAAACAGGAGAGCTTCCTTCCTGGTGATCTGTGCGACAGGAAGGTCACCAACTATTTTACCGAGCAGGGACACCACGGCACGCTTGTCCTGCAGCGTCTTAGGGGCCACGCCCTCCCGCTCCTGCTGCGCCAAATACGAGCTGGCCAACGACGACAGGCTTGGCGAGACGACAGGCTTCTGTTGAGTGAGCGCAGGGGCAGGCACATGACCTTGAGCTGGGGGAAGCGGTAAGGCCTCCTGGCCATGTTCGAAATGGTGTACGAGCTGCTGCTGGCGCAGCCAGGACGACCAACAGGCGAGCCGCTTGCCCTGAAGCTCCCAGCTCCCTTTCAAGTGCTCTATGGAGGGCCTGAGGCCTCGGAACGCATCCGTGAACAACGACTGCACCTGAAGAAGAAGCTCACGACTTCGCAGCAGAGCTTCCCGTCGACACCGAGTCAGGAGTGAACGCCTGATTTCACGCTGAGGAAACAACGGGCGAATGACGTCAGGAATCACTATTCGGAAATAGTAAATCGAGTGACGAGACAGAAGAAGATAAGACGGGACTGACGACACGGTTGTATCACTCCTTGGACCACCTAGATGGCTGAGAGCGAAAAACCGAACAAAAACAACGAGCTATCGTCATGGAGGTGAACCCTACCAGCCACACCCCGGCACACAATGTCACCGCTGCGGCTGCTCCCTTCCGGGCCTGACCGGGTTCACGGCTGATCGTTGCGGGGGGACCGGCAGGGCCCACCATGACAAACCCGCCTGGCGGCGAGCGGCGCCATTGTACCGGCTTATCAGCAACTTACAACCACCGGCGACTGGCAGCCACGGGACCCGATGCGTCGCACACGGCAAAGCAAGCGCAGGACAGCCGCTGACGCGGTAAACCGTTCGCCGCATTCGTCGAAACCCTCTAGCCAAAGACACGCGTCTGTCCGAGGATGGAGACGATCAACCACTATTGAACGCTTGTCATGAGATCGCACCGCGACCAACTGTTTGCGGCTGATGGCACCAGTACACGAGGTAATCATGAGCCAGGCTCCAATCGCCATTATCGGAACCGGAATAGCGGGGCTTTCGGCCGCTCGCGCGCTACTCGATGCCGGACAGCGGGTCCATTTGTTCGACAAAAGTCGCGGAAGCGGTGGCCGCATGGCCAGCAAGCGCAGCGACGCAGGCTCGCTCGACATGGGTGCGCAATACTTCACCGCCCGCGACCGGCGCTTCACCGAGATTCTTACTGAATGGCGGGCCAGGGGCTGGGTAGATCAGTGGTCCCCTAATCTGTTCCAGTCTCGCGCCGGACAACTGACCCCATCTGCAGACGAGCAGCTACGGTGGGTCGGCGTGCCTACGATGAGCGCCATTACGCGCGGGTTGCTGAGTGACCTGCCCGTCGAGTTCAACTGCCGCATTACTGAAGTTTTTCGCGGCGAACAACTCTGGACACTGATCGATGCCGCCGGAAACAGCCACGGTCCGTTCAGCAAAGTGATTGTCGCGACACCCGCGCCTCAGGCTGCAGCGCTGCTCTCAACCACTCCCAAACTTGCCGCCGTGGCAGCCAGCGTGCCAATGGAGCCAACCTGGGCGGTCTCGCTGGGTTTTGCCACACCGCTGAGTACACAGGTCGAAGCTTGCTTCGTTCAGGACGACGCGCTGGACTGGATTGCGCGCAACCGCAGCAAACCGGGGCGCGATACTGGGCTCGATACCTGGGTACTTCACGGAACCGGCAGCTGGAGCCGTCAACATCTCGACCTGCCCAAGGAAGCCGTGATCGAGCGCCTGCATGGCGCTTTCGCCGAATTGATCGACAGCGTGGTGCCAGAACCAGAGTTCAGCCTGGCGCACCGCTGGCTGTATGCCCGCCCCGCCCAAGCGCACGAATGGGGTGCTCTGGCCGACGCTGGACTGGGCCTTTACGCATGCGGTGACTGGTGCCTATCCGGTCGGGTGGAAGGCGCATGGCTCAGCGGCCAGGAAGCAGCGCGCAGGCTATTGGAGAATATCTGAGCTAACCCCGAGCGGCTTGTCGGGGCAATGCGTAACTCAGACACCGCCGGGGCCCGGAGCTAAACCAATTAGCCTAACGCGGTGTCGAGAAACATCATCACGGCGAATCCCAGCATCAGCCCGAGCGTAGCGGGCGTCTGGTGGCCGTTGCGGTGTGTTTCCGGGATGACCTCATGAGACACCACGAAAATCATGGCGCCAGCGGCAAGCCCCAGACTGACCGGGTAGGCAATAGCGAAGCCGCTGGACATTCCGATCCCCACCAGCGCGCCTAACGGCTCCATCAACCCAGACGCTGCAGCAACCAGCACGGAAGCTTTCGCCGACAGGCCCGTGGTACGTAGCGCAAGCGCAACGGCGAGCCCTTCAGGGATGTCCTGAATCGCAATTGCAGTGGTCAGCGGAAGTCCGACATTCAGATCGCCATTGGCGAAACTGACGCCGATTGCCATGCCCTCGGGCAGGTTATGGAGCGCGATCGCCAAGACGAACAGCCAAACCCTGTTGAGCCTCGCGAACTCCGGCCCCCGGGGACCGGTGCTCTCATGCTCGTGCGGCGTGAAGTGGTCCAAGCCAAGCATTAGCAAAACACCGAGCCCAAGCCCAACCACAACGGTCAACGCCGCAGCCGGGCCATTTCCGAACAATTCACGCCCAGCTTCGAGGCCCGGCAAGATCAACGAGAATGCGCTTGCTGCCAGCATCATCCCTGCAGCAAAACCGAGCATGCTGTCCTGAGCCCGGATAGAAACATCACGAAGACCAATTGCCAGAACCGCCCCAACAGCAGTCGCGGCGAAACCGGCGCTCCCCCCTAATAGTGCATAGCGAAGGTTGCTCGCCTCACCACTTTGAAACGCATTGATCCCGCCCGCGACAATCAAAAGCAGCACCGCGACCGCGGTTAGGACGAGGCTGAACGTAATCCACGGGCTGGCCTGCGCCTGAGCAAGCCAGACGGAGCGCAATGTGGCAACAGGGCTTTGAACGGTTGACGCCATAATCACCAGATCCTGAATGCAAGAACGTCGATGGTACGCAGCCACCTCTTCAAACGGGGCGATAGCCGTGACAGGCATGCCCTGAGAAGGTGGGTTCATTCTTTGAACCCGACGGATGAAGGATGATTCAACACCAACCCTAGTTAGCGCCCAGATAGACCGTCAACTGGCGACAAACCGCACTCGAATACACGGACAAGAAGCTTTGGGCAGACTCTGGTTAGCGACTACGAGACATTCGAGCTGCCGTCTGGTTGTAAAACAAGCAGCGATTACTTCTTCGAAGCGAAATCTTAGCCAAGTGTCATGCGATAAGAGGGCGCAACCCTTTTTCCCTGAACAAACAACACTCGTCTACGTTTCACGCCGACAGAAGTATGGAGACTGACCAGAAACGAAAAAAGCGACCCTAAGGTCGCTTTCTCGGTGCTTCAAGATCTTCGATTAGAAGATGTCGACGCAAATTTGGAGCGGGAAACGAGACTCGAACTCGCGACCCCGACCTTGGCAAGGTCGTGCTCTACCAACTGAGCTATTCCCGCAAATATGGCGTCCCCTAGGGGACTCGAACCCCTGTTACCGCCGTGAAAGGGCGGTGTCCTAGGCCACTAGACGAAGGGGACGCTGCCCGGAAGCGATTGCTTTATTCCGGCTTTCAGCGCTTCGCTTTGTGCTTCACGCTGCAAGTGGCGCGCATTCTAGGGAGGTCCAGACAGGTCGTCAAGCACGATCTATAAAAAATTTATCAAGCTAACGTCCAGCTTGCGCTGAGCTATCAGCTTGCTATCTAACGCTCTACACTCGGCAAAAATCGCCCGGTCAGAGAGGTGCGTCTCGTGTCCCCAGTATTGATTACCGGATTGGTCATAGCTGGCCTGTTCATCTTGATCGCGATCGGCGTCATCAATCAGATCGTCGAAAAGAACAGCCTGGAGAAGGCACGCATTCGTGCCGAGCTCAGCGACAGAATGCGCCGATGCGCCCTACTCTCGGATGGTTTTCCGGGCCAGATGATGTCACCGGAGCTCAAGCTCTTCCTGTCACGCCTGGAACTTGCAGTTGGCGAACAACTGCTGGCTCAAGATAAGAAAAACGCCACGCTCGAATCCCGAGTCAACGCTCTGCGTAGCGCTGTGGCCAAAGGTGAGGACATCCCCGTTGAAAACTCACCAGTCAAGGTCGTGACCGAAGCCCAGGCCAAAGAAATTCGCCTGCTTATCGAGGACCTGCATGGGCTGATCGTTTGGGCCAACAAACAAAACCAGCTGGACGCGACTACTGCTAAACGATGGATTCGGCAAATACAGCGGATGATGGTCATGCTCCACGTCGAATATTTCAGCAATGCTGGCCAAATGGCGCTCCAGCAGGGCAGCGCGCATAAGGCACGTCTCGCCTTCGAGCGCGGCATCCAATACATCCGAAAACAAGCCAACCCGGCCGATTTTCAAACCCAACTTGCGAAACTCGAAGCGAGTTACAACCACGCCAACAAACTCGAGCACACCCAGCAGCAACCGAAGCTTGACGAACCGAGCGCACTGGCCGAGGGTTTGAAGAGTCTCGAAAGTGAAGACGATTGGAAGAAAAACAATATCTACTGAAACCGGACAAAGGAAGACGACGCATGAGCAATCTTAGCGAACGTCCGGCTGCAGCCTACCGCTTTGCCGTGGAGAACACGTTATGCCCATAACCGTATTCGGTGCCCCGCTATCACCCTTCGTCCGCAAGGTCCGTGTCTGCCTGCAGGAAAAAGGCATGGACTATCAGCTTGAAGTCGTTATGCCATTCACCCCTCCCGAATGGTATCTGCAGCTCAATCCTCTTGGCCGTATTCCCGCCATCAAGGATGGAGAACTCAGCTTGGCCGACTCCAGTGTTATCTGTCAGTACCTTGAAGAGACGTATGCAGAGACCGCGCACCTTTACGGAGAAACCCCGACCGACCGCGCCCTTATACGTTGGCTGGAAAAATATGCCGACTATGAGCTAGCACCGCTGACGACCTTTGGTGTGTTCCGCAATCGTGTGCTGAAGCCAAGCTTGGGCCAGCCATGCAACGAAGACAAGGTTCAGGCCGCACTGAATGACAAACTGCCCCCACACCTGAATTACCTGGAGCGCCAACTGGGCGGAAACGACTATTTCGTCGGCAATCAGCTTTCAATGGCTGACATTGCTATCGCCTGCCAGCTGATCAACATGGAACATGGCAGGGAAGTGATCGACGCGGGGCGCTGGCCCGCACTGTCGGCACATTACGCACGGATGAAGGCACGCGAGTCGGTGCAGAGTCTTCTGCCGGGCGAGCAACGGACCGTGGCGAAGCTCATCGAAATGGGCAACCGGACGACTCAGCCCAGCTGAATCGTCTAGGCCCGTCCTATGACCGCTCTACGAAAGCGGCCGGGGCGGGCTGAAATAGCTCGCCGATTGAGCAGCCCCACGGTACACCGGTCAGTCGCTCGCGATGCAACGAACAAGACCTTCGTCGGCGCCCCGGCAATGGCGAAGGTCCGATCTTTTAGAGCAGACGCATCCCTACCCACTGACGCGCAAACTGATAGGCGCACCGCCCGTTGCGGTTCCCTCGGGCGGTCGCCCAACGAATGGCGTCTTTTTCCAGCACGTCGTCCCAGGCCCACTGCAGGCCGGCCTGCTTGGCCATCGACTCGATCCAGTGACGAACGACGTTCAGGTAATGGTCCTGACCGAAGGGGTAGAACGAGAGCCAAAGACCAAATCGATCCGACAGCGCAATTTTGTCCTCTACCGCCTCGTTTGGATGCAGCTCACCATCGATCATTTGCCAGTTCTCGTTATCGCTCTGGCGTTCAGGAACCAGGTGACGGCGATTCGATGTCGCATAGAGAAGCACGTTCTCTGGTGCCCGCTCCAACGATCCGTCCAGCACGCTTTTCAGGACCCGATAGTCACCCTCTCCGGCCTCGAATGAAAGATCGTCACAAAACACCACGAAGTAGTGCGGCTGACCAACAAGTTGATCGACTAGCTTTGGCAGGTCGGCAAGGTGATCACGCTCAATTTCGATCAGGCGCAGCCCGGCCGGTGCGTATTCGGCCAGCAAGGCCCGGATGAGCGACGACTTCCCGGTTCCACGTGCGCCCCAGAGCAGAACATGATTTGCCGGCAGGCCTGAAACAAATTGATGTGTGTTGCGTGCCAGCAATTCTCTTTGTCGATCGATACCGATCAGGTCAGCCAACTTCATATCCAGCGACACATTTAGCGCCTGCAGGTATCCGCCCTGCCCTTCACGGTGCCAGCGTGCAGCCAGGCTAGCCGCCCAGTCTATGGAGGCTCGCTGCGCTGGCAACAGGGGTTCCAGGCGCGTCATCAGCGCATCGGCACGCTGCAAAAAAGCTCTTAGCTCAGCATCCATCCATCGACTCCAATAAAAACATTCGAGCAGCGCCTAAAGCGCTGCCGCGGCAAAGCACTAGAGATGGGCCTCGATGCGTGCTGCCAAAGCCTCCGGGGCCGTACGCGGGGAAAAGCGACTCACCGACCGTCCTTCATCGCTGACAAGGAACTTCGTGAAGTTCCATTTGATCGCCTTGCTGCCGAGCAAACCAGGGGCGCGCTTCTTCAACTCGATGAATAACGGATGGGCCTCACTGCCATTGACCCGAACCTTGGAGAACATCGGAAAGCTGACTCCGAAATTTCTCTCACAGAACGTCGCAATCTGCGCTTCATCGCCAGGCTCCTGATGACCGAATTGATCGCAGGGAAACCCGACAACGAGCAGCCCCTGCCCGCGATACCGCTGCCATAGCGCTTCGAGCCCCTTGTATTGAGGCGTAAAGCCGCACCGGCTGGCGGTATTGACCACCAGCACCGCTTTGGCTTGGAAATCGCCGAGAGTCGTCTGCTGGCCATCTATGGTAAGACATGGAATCTCGAACAGCGGGTCGCGCATGGAGGCATCCTGACGAGGCGTAGCGAGGCTGATCAGGCCTCGCGCGGCTTGTGGTTGAGGGAGGCTGAATTGATGCAGTAGCGCAGACCGGTCGGCGCCGGGCCATCTGGAAACACATGTCCCAGATGCGCATCGCAACGGGCGCACTTGACCTCAATGCGATGCATGCCGTGACTGAAGTCATCGAGGCTGGAGATGGCCGTGTCGCTCACCGGCTGAAAATAACTTGGCCAACCGCAGCCAGAATCAAACTTGGCGTCTGAGTCGAACAAAGGCGCGTCGCAGCAAGCGCAGTGATAAATCCCAGGCGTTTTCGTTTCATTGTACTTCCCGGTGAAAGGCCGCTCGGTTGCACCCAGTCGGCACACCTGGAATTGCTCGTCGGAGAGCTCTTCACGCCAGGCTTCCAGCGGTTTTTCTAGCTTATCCATCGGTACACCTCGTGATCTTAAAAAAGGCGGATCTGTACCTTTTCCGGTGGTCAGGCCGCACGTATGATGCGGTGCTCTTGGACGCCTAGTCTGGCAGCGGGGTTTCAAGCTGCCAAGGCGCCTGGGGTTCATGCCAAAGGTTGCCGGGTCTCGAATACCCGGCACGCCCTCACTTCGGGACACTCAGGATCATGCAGGTCAGCAAATCGAACAAGCTCGCCAATGTCTGCTACGACATCCGTGGGCCAGTGCTCAAGCACGCCAAACGCCTGGAAGAGGAAGGCCATCGCATCCTCAAGCTGAACATCGGCAACCCGGCACCGTTCGGTTTCGAAGCGCCTGAAGAAATTTTGCAGGACGTGATCCGTAATCTGCCGACAGCCCAGGGCTACAGCGACTCGAAGGGCCTGTTCAGCGCTCGCAAGGCTATCATGCAGTACTACCAGCAAAAGCAGGTAGAAGGCGTAACCATTGAAGACATCTATCTCGGCAACGGTGTATCCGAGCTGATCGTGATGTCGATGCAGGCGCTGCTCAACAACGGCGACGAGGTGCTGATTCCGGCGCCGGACTACCCGCTGTGGACCGCCGCGGTGAGCCTGGCAGGCGGCAAGCCGGTGCATTACCTCTGTGATGAGCAGGCGAACTGGTGGCCTGACCTGGCGGATATCAAAGCCAAGATCACCCCCAGCACCAAGGCACTTGTGCTGATCAATCCGAACAACCCGACAGGCGCCGTTTATCCGCGCGAAATTCTGGAGGGCATGGTTGAACTCGCTCGCCAGCACAAGCTGGTGCTGTTTTCGGACGAGATCTACGACAAGATTCTTTATGACGATGCGGTTCATATCTGCACCGCCTCTCTTGCGCCCGATGTGCTGTGCCTGACGTTTAATGGGCTGTCGAAGTCCTATCGGGTTGCAGGCTTCCGCTCCGGCTGGGTAGCGATCTCGGGACCCAAACACAAGGCCCAGAGCTACATCGAAGGCATCGACATCTTGGCCAACATGCGCCTGTGCGCAAACGTACCGTCACAGCATGCCATCCAGACCGCCCTCGGCGGCTATCAGAGCATCAACGATCTGGTATTGCCGCCTGGACGCTTGCTCGAGCAGCGCAACCGAACCTGGGAGTTGCTCAACGACATCCCTGGCATCAGCTGCGTCAAGCCAATGGGGGCGCTGTATGCGTTTCCGCGGATCGATCCGAAGATCTGCCCGATCCACAACGACGAAAAATTCGTACTCGACTTGCTGCTGTCGGAAAAGCTTCTGGTCGTACAAGGTACGGCGTTCAACTGGCCGTGGCCTGATCACTTCCGCGTCGTCACGCTGCCCCGCGTCGATGATCTTGAACAAGCAATAGGCCGAATTGGTAACTTTCTCAAGACCTACAGCCAGTCGTGATCGATGGACCTGCAAATTGACGACTTCTACCGGGATGCCGCGGCCGGGCTGCTGACGCTCTATCAAGCCTTTCCGCGGAAAGTCGCTCTGTATGTCGAAGACCTCATCGGACATGAGGAGCCCGACGAGTTCGGTCTGCCAAGCAAGCGCCACCAGGGCTGCCTTGGCGCACTGATATGGCTTGCAGAGGAAGGCTATCTTCGCTTCGAGAGCACCATTCAATTCCTGGCGCTAGATCAGGCGGTGCTCACCGAGAAAGCCTTTTTGCGGCTAACCGGCAGCGTCCCGGATGCCCTCATCAGCCATGAAGCATTACCCCCCAGCGTTCGCCGGGTCCGGTCGAGCCTCGCCCATCAGTTACGCGAGGCGTTGCGCGAAGGCGATAGTGAACGCCTGGCGAAACTGACCCGCCGGCTGTTCGATAGCCCATCAACAGACCCGTCCTGACCTCCCGCGCGCAACAAGCGACATAGCTTGAAATAGTCGCCAGGTTGAAACACGCCGACCCGCCCCTTATATAGCCTATCGTTCTTCACTGTTCCCCTTGGAGTCTGCCGCAACATGATGCGCATTTTCTTGTTTCTGGCCACCAACCTGGCTGTACTGGTCGTAGCTAGCATCACCCTCAAGCTGCTCGGGGTCGACCGCTACACGGGTCAGAACTACGGCAGTCTGCTGGCTTTCTGCGCTGTATTCGGTTTCGCCGGCGCACTGGTTTCGCTGTTCATTTCCAAGTGGATGGCGAAAATGAGTACCCGCACCGAGGTCATCACCCAGCCTCGCACCCGTCACGAACAATGGCTGCTGCAAACCGTCGAGCAGCTGGCCCGCGACGCCGGCATCAAAATGCCCGAAGTCGGTATCTTCCCTGCTTACGAAGCCAACGCCTTCGCCACGGGATGGAACAAAAACGATGCGCTGGTTGCGGTCAGCCAAGGCCTGCTTGAACGCTTCTCACCAGAGGAAGTAAAAGCCGTACTGGCCCACGAAATCGGCCATGTGGCCAACGGTGACATGGTTACCCTCGCGCTGATCCAAGGCGTCGTGAACACCTTTGTCATGTTCTTTGCGCGGATCTTCGGAAGCTTCGTTGATCGGGCGATCCTGAAAAACGAAGATGGCCATGGCATTGGCTACTTCGTTGCGACTATCTTCGCAGAACTGGTTCTGGGCATCCTCGCCAGCATCATCGTCATGTGGTTCTCGCGCAAACGAGAGTTTCACGCTGACGCGGCCGGCGCTCAGCTAGCAGGCACCAGCGCGATGATCGGCGCACTGCAGCGTCTACGCGCCGAACAGGGCGTCCCCGTAGACATGCCCGACAGCCTTAAGGCCTTCAGCATCAACGGCTCCCTGCGTAACGGCCTGGCGGGCCTGCTGATGACCCACCCAACCCTGGAAGATCGCATCGAAGCACTGCGCCAGCGTGGCTAAGTAGTGACTCAAGACAAGGGTGGCATCAGCCGCCCTTTTTTTCGCCTGCAATTTGCACCCAAGGGCGGTATGCCTGTCGAAACAAGCGCCATCTACGACAAAGGATAGATCAGCATGCGTCGCCTTCTTCTGATACCCATCGCCCTGCTCACCTTAGCCGGCTGCCAAAGCGCCTATTATTCGGCGATGGAAAAGGTCGGCCTGCACAAGCGCGACATTCTTGTCGACCGCGTCGAGGACGCCCGCGACTCGCAGCAGCAAGCCAAGGAGCAGTTCAAGGATGCCTTGGAGCGCTATCGCAGCGTGGTTCAGGTCAAGGGCGGTGAGCTTGAGGAGCGCTACGAAGCCCTGAATACTGAGTTCGAAGCCAGCGATAACAGTGCACGAGAGGTGCGGGATAGAATTGAAGCGGTAGAGGACGTCGCCGGAGCTCTGTTCCGCGAATGGAAACAGGAACTCGACGAATACAGCAATGCGAGCCTGAAGGCTACGAGCGCCAAGAATCTGCAAAACACTCGGAATGACTATCGCAAACTGCTTGAACGCATGAAGGCTGCGGAAAAGCGAATCGACCCGGTTCTAGACGTATTACGCGACCAGGTCTTGTTTCTCAAGCACAACCTCAACGCGCGCGCCATCGGCTCGCTGCAGGGTGAATTTCGCACGCTTGAGGGGAATGTAGACCAGCTCTTGGCTGAGATGCAGCGGGCGATAGACGAAGCCGACATCTTCATTCGTCAATTACAGCGGAACCAGTGAATACGTCGTAACAGTGGAGTCCAGAAGACTCAACTAATGATTGACGAGCAGGTAGCAGTTTTCTTCGAGACGTGTCAGGCCACGCTGAATAAACTTCCAGTTGCCTTCGTCTTTCAGCACGTCCGCCCTCTCGAGTAACTCGACGCGCCAATGCGAGCCAAACGACGCATGAATCTCGACATCGCTTACGGCAAATGGCGGGCCGGACATCTGCTCCTGTTCGTAATCCAAAGCGATCAGCAAACCCTTGGAGCCGGCCGTCACAATGCTCGTCAGATGCTCTACATATCGCCCACGCATGGCGGCAGGCAGCGCAATAAGCGCAGCGCGGTCGTACAGCGCCTGACAACCAGCCACATCGCTTCGATCCAGCGAAAAGAAATCACCGCAGCGGATCTCGAGCGTACCGGCGCGATAGACCTTGAACGCTCCCTCAGTGGAGACATTCGCCACAAGTCCTTGCTCACCAAAAAAGGCTTCGACGGCGCGCTCGCTCAACTCCACACCGAGCACAGCGAAGCCTTGCTGGACCAGCCAAGCCATGTCGAGGCTTTTTCCGCAAAGCGGCACCAGCACTCGGGTGCCGGCAGCCAAATGCAATCCCGGCCAGTGCCGGCGCAGGTAAGGGTTTACATCGTTCAAGTGAAAGCCGATCTCGTTGCGTGCCCAACGGCGCTGCCAGAACCCCTCGTCCACATCCAAACCCTCTCGAAATAAGCTGGCAGCATATCAGGCCTGCCTGGGCCGGATATGGCATCAATTGGAACGAAGTGCAGCCTCCGGATCCAAGCCGGCATCGCGCATCTGTGCCAACTTGTATCGCAAGGTACGCGCACTGATACCGAGACGTTCGGCGGTCTCCTTGCGGCGCCCATGCTCGGCGCGCAACGTATTGAGGACCAGTTCGAATTCTCGATGACGCAGGTCTTCACCCAGTACGCCACCGGCCTCGACCGGCACTGGCGAGGCCAGCGGCGCAGGCGCTGTCGACACTACTTCACTCGTCATGGTTCTCCCCGGCAATGCGAAGCCGGCAACGCTCAGGCAGAGATCGTCTGGCCTGATCAGACCGCCCTGCTGCAAAATCAAGGCTCGCTGAATCGCGTTGTCCAACTCACGCACATTACCGGGCCAGTGATAACCGAGCAGACATTGCCGCGCCTCCGGTGTCAACCTGGCGTTCGGCTGGCGCATCTTAGCCGAGTGGCTTGCTAGCAAGCGTTCTGCAAGCGGCACGATGTCTGCCGGCCGATCCCGCAACGGCGGCCAGGCGAGCGGAAATACCGAAAGTCGGTAATACAAATCTTCACGGAATCGCCCGCTGCGAACTTCATCAGCCAGATCACGGTTGGTCGTAGCGACGATACGAATGTCCAGCGGGATCGGTTTTCGCCCTCCGACACGCTCGACCTCGCGCTCCTGCAACACTCTCAAAAGCTTGGCTTGCAACACCAGCGGCATCTCTGAAATTTCGTCGAGCAGGAGTGTGCCGCCTTCCGCCAGCTCAAACTTGCCCGGCTGCGACGCGATGGCGCCAGTGAAGGCACCCTTTTCATGACCGAACAGAGTTGCCTCGAGCATGTTGTCCGGTATGGCTGCGCAGTTGATGGCAATGAATGGCTTGTCAGCCCGGGGCGATTGTTGGTGAATGTAACGAGCCAACACCTCTTTTCCGGTTCCGGACTCTCCAGAAACCAGGACGGTCGATTCGCTTTGTGCCACGCGGGCCGATAATGCCAACAGCTGCCGACTAGCCGGCTCTACCGCAACCGGGCTCTGCTGATCAGTAGCATCGAACTGGCCACAAGCATGCCTTGCTACCAAGCCAAGCAAGACTTTTGGCTCGAATGGTTTGACGAGGTAATCCACGGCCCCCTGACGCATCGCCTCAACAGCGCGATCAACGGCGCCGAATGCCGTCATCAACAGCACAGGGAGCTGTGGGTACCGTTGGCGGACCACCAATTGCAGCGCATGGCCATCCATGCCAGGCATGTTCACGTCACTTACGAGCAGGCCGAAACTCTCTCGTTCAAGCGCACGCAACGCTGCCTCTGCGCAATCGACAGCCTTGTATGCATAGCCACCAAGTTCGAGGGTATCGCCTAGCGCTTCGCGCAATGCGCGGTCGTCTTCGACCAGTAGGACCTTGACGCTCATAGTGCTATTCCGCACGTTTAGAAGAGGACACTGAGAGGAGCGGCAAACGCAAGGTCGCGCATGTACCGCGACCCGGCCGAGATCGCAACCCGAACGCACCTGAATGAGCACGCGCGACCGAGTGGACAACTGCCAGGCCGAGACCGGTCCCGGTTGCCCTTGTGGTGAAAAAGGGCTCGCCGAGTCGAGCCAGGGTGGCAGCATCGATACCCGTACCGTTGTCGCTGATACTGATGCGCAGCACACCCTGCCGCCCGTAGAAATGTATTTTCAGCCTTGCGCTGCCATTGACGGATTGGAGCGCATTTTCGATCAGATTGAGCAGTGCGCCGACCAAGGTGTCGCGGTTGCATAGCACCGCGCCTTCCCTTACGTCGCACTGCCAGCGCACGGAAACGCCATCCAGCTTATCTTCAGCTGCGGCACGCAACGCAGCCAGCAGATCGTTCGGGGCCAGGCGGTCTTCAAGCGGCAAGTCGCCGCGAGCGAAAACCAGCATGTCGCGGACCTGGTGCTCCAGCTCGTTGAGTCTATCCTTCAGCCGGCCGGCAAAGCGCTGTTGGTGTTCAGCAGACAGACCTCCCTGCTCGAGGTGGCTGGCATACAGTAGCGCTGTGGACAGTGGGGTGCGGATCTGATGCGCCAATGAGGCGACCATTCGCCCCAACGCTGACAGTCGCTCGTGCCGCGCCAGCTGTTCCTGTAGTCGCCGCGTCTCGGTCAGATCGGTCAGCAGGACCAGCTGTCCAGGCTCACCATTCAAAGACCGCGTGGCGATGGAAACACGCCGGCCATCTCTCAACGATATTTCATGACCATCGTCTCTGCGCGGCGAAAAGCTGCGGCTGATCACCTCGCGCCAGAGCGACCCTTCAAGCGGCGCACCTAGCAGCTCAAGCGCAACCGGATTGGCTTCACGCACAACCCCTTGGCCGTCGATGAC
Organism: Stutzerimonas stutzeri; assembly: GCF_051028275.1. Lineage (GTDB taxonomy): Bacteria > Pseudomonadota > Gammaproteobacteria > Pseudomonadales > Pseudomonadaceae > Stutzerimonas > Stutzerimonas stutzeri_AS. The sequence continues at coordinate 1,537,792 of NZ_CP069269.1, read as the reverse complement.
GATCACGCCGCCAGGCAACAGATTCAACAGGCTCTGTAACCGGTTGGCTAACCGCTCCTTCTCGTCGAATTCCTGCAAGCGCTGAGCGGCAGTCTCGGCCAACTGATCCCTCAGTTCAGCCACACGAGCGTGTAGCAGCTGCTGGGACTCACCCAATCGGTCAGACATGCGACTGAACATGGCGAGCGACTGCTCAAGCTCACTGCTCGCAGCAGGCTTGACCAGGCTATAGCGGGAATGTGGTGAGCTGATCGCTGAATTCACAGGAACACATATCCGTCAAAAGATGGTCTGTGATGTGAGATTCAGCAAGGATCATGCCGGCATGGCCTGGCAAAGGCGACACGCCGCCTGGTCAGCGGCGTCGGTCGGTTCATTCTTCGAGATCGTCTTCCCGACGGTTCATTCCGTACTTGCGCATCTTCTCGACCAGCGTGGTTCGCCGGACACGTAGTCGCTCTGCGGCTCTCGCTACGACCCCGCCGGCATCGTCGAGCGCCTGCTGGATGAGCCCTTGCTCCAGATTGCCGAGGTAGTCCTTCAGATCAAGCCCCTCAGCCGGCAACATCGCGTGCGCGTCGGCATGAATGATCGGAGCGTTGATCGCCGCACGCTCCTCCATCTCGTCATGCAGACTGCTAGCGTATTGCTCGTCATCATCATCGACATGACGGAATTTCTTTGGCAGCTCCATCACGCCGATCACGCCGTATGGATGCATGATTGCCATGCGCTCGACGAGATTGGCTAGCTCCCGGACGTTGCCCGGCCAGTCGTGACGGCAGAGCGACATGATCGCGGCCGAGTTGAAACGAATAGAGCCGCGTTTCTCATGCTCCATGCGCGAGATGAGTTCATTCATCAACAGCGGAATGTCCTCGATTCGCTCGCGCAATGGGGCCATTTCAATCGGAAAGACGTTAAGCCTGTAATAAAGATCCTCGCGGAAACTGCCATCAACGATCATCTTCTCAAGATCTTTGTGGGTTGCCGCAATGATGCGCACATCGGCATTCTGCGTACGGTTGCTGCCAACGCGCTCGAAGGTACGCTCCTGCAGAACACGCAGCAGCTTGACCTGCATAGGCAGCGGCATGTCGCCGATCTCGTCGAGAAAGAGCGTCCCGCCTTCAGCCAATTCGAAACGGCCTGCCCGAGCCGTGATAGCTCCGGTGAAAGCACCTTTCTCATGGCCGAACAGCTCGCTTTCAAGAAGCTCGGCCGGTATCGCACCGCAGTTGACCGGTACGAAAGGGCCACTGCGTCGTTTGGAATGGTAATGCAGGTTGCGGGCGACCACTTCTTTACCGGTGCCTGATTCACCCAGGATCAGCACGCTAGCTTCGGTATCTGCAACCTGCTGCATCATCTGACGTACATGCTGAACGGCACGACTGGTGCCCACCAGGCTGCGGAACAGGTTCGGTTCGCGCTGCCGTCCACGCGACTTAGCCTTATCGTTCATATCGCGATAGATCTGTGCCCGGTGAAGCGAGTCGAGCAGCTTGTTGTAACTCGGCGGCATCTCGAGACTGGTCAACACACGGTGTCGAATCTCATCAGGCCAGTCAGCCGGAGTGGGCTCTCCGATGAGAAGGAGTGGAAGGTTCTCGTCCCACTTGGTCAATTGCTTGAGCAGCTCCACCGCTCCGCCCTTTGCCGACACATCTCCCAGCATCACCCCGAGTATGCTCTGGCTCGATTCCAACGCATCGACTGCGCCAAGCCATTCGCTGCTGGAGCACGACAAATGATCCTCGCTCACAAAGTTCAGAATGACCGTCAAGTCCCGGCGACGATCCTGATCGTCGTCTATCAACAAAATCTTGGTTTCACGCCACATCTTGTTTATAGCTCTTGAAGCTGAGAGAAAACCTGCGCGCGTCCACGGCAGAGCGACTGCGAAATAGGCAGATAGCCGGTAGTAAATTAAAAAAAAGTGCCCGAGTCAAATTTATGACGTGATTCAACGACAAAACGCCACGGAACGGCGTCTGTCGCTGACACATAACAAACTACAAGAAGTGAGGCGAGCCAGTACCGGTCTGGCGCACCGAAATGGCCCCTTGCACAAGAGGCCAAAGGTATAAAGACCTAGAGCCTGTAACGGAGCGCCCGGGCCTTCGAGGTGTTCAGCAGCTGCGAGCTTTGCTGGGGTTATCCGAACAGTTTGTAAACGTTGACGCCCTGCTGTGACTGATTGAGCTGTATCAGCTCATCAGCTACGCGTCGCTTCTCGTTATGGCAGGCACTGACAAGCTCGCGGTACAGATCGACCAGCTCCTGTAGACGCTGGCCGATAGCGGAGTCATCGTTCCGAGGCTCGGCCATGACAGCTTCGACGACTTGCCGGCACTGCAAATCCAGAACGCTGATGGCCGTCCAGTCATGCTGCGCCATTGCATCGCGAAGCGCGTTGCCGGTTTCTTCAAGGCGTCGTACTGCTGCATTCATGGATTCGCTCCGGATTATCTGGTGACAAGGCTCGAACCGTCACAATTGGTATGTGAAAGGTGGTGCCTGGACCTGTATCGGCAAGCTGTTCATCACCTTTAACCGCAGGTCATAAAAGTCTGCGACTCAATGAAGTCTACGCAGTCCGGTTGGCACGCTGGGCGGAGCGACGGGCTCCCAAGGTCCGCTCGGACGGCCCGCGCAGTACCAGCCATCATCCCAGCGGTAATACAAACGCTCGCGGTAGAACAGGTTCTGCCCCTCCACAACATAGACGCCAAGCCGGTTATCCCAATGCGCAGCGGCATGAGGCGGCGGCGCGTAGCGTGGATGGCTTTTCTGCGTTGCAGGAGGGCGAGGTGCCGGTGGCGTACGTACCGGCGGCGGAGTTGCAACCGGCTCGCGAGGAGGCGAAGACACTGGCGGCGCAGGGGTACGCGTCGGCTCAGAAGCCTGGTACGGGTTGCCAGCACAAGCACCCAGCAGGAGCGCGAACGTCACGATCCCCCCGGTTCTGGACAGGTGACGAAAAACTTCTGAAGCCAGCCCACCGCGCATAATCATTCGCCTCTTGAGCCCTTTGTCAGGGCGATACAGGTTGATCGATAGTCAGCTTGGTCGCACCTTTATCAGCTGTAGCGAGCGGCTCGCTATTGCCTTGCCACTCACCGCGAGTAGCGTTCCCGTCTCGGGATATGCGAGCGAACAATCTGACCTGTTCGAAGTTTGACAATCGAAGCTGCGGCGTCATTGCATCCTCGTCGCTCAGCTGCACGGTGGCGGGCAGGTCGGCAACGGTCAGACGCTTCACGGCCAACGGCATGGGCGGGCCCGATAGCGCCCGCGCAAACACGAACACGGTATCGGTGGGTTGTACCTTGTCAGCTAGCTCGGTGCCTAACTGCACTTCGACCGTCAAGCCGGCGTTGGCCTCGCTCGGAGTCGAGGCCGCCTCGCCCGCCGGATTCGTGGTGTTCGCAGAATCCGGGGCACCGATCTGCTCGCGCGCCCGGGCAATACCGCCCTGAATGGCCTCACGCGACGGATCCTCGGCAGGCAACGTTGCGACTAGCTGCTCCCAGAACCCTATTGCCTCTTCGAAACGTTCATCTTCGTACGCGGCAATACCCAACAATCCCAGACTGGTGACTTCGTGGGGATCACCACGGAGTGCTTCATCGGTCAGTTGCTGCAGCTGCCCGGTCCACTGGCGGTTGCCCGCGAAATACAACGCCTGCGCCCATTGCCCGAGGAGTTCAGGCTGGCGACCCACCAGCTTTACGACCTGCTCGTAAGCGGCCGCGGCATCCCCGGGACGCTCCTGGTTCATATAGGTTCGGGCAAGGAAATACCATGCCTCCGAGGATTCGGGCTGAGCCTTTACCGCGCGCTCCAGGCGCCCGACCATTTCTTCCATCGTGCCGGGCTGCTGTTTGAATTCCCGCGCTAATTGCAGTGTGTCGCTTGCGCCCCAATGGAGATACATACCAAAGCCGAACAATGGAACGAGAATAGCGGCAATTAGCGGCACGGAGCGGCCGAGATGGCTGTTGCGCCGAGACACGGCGCCCTCGGTATCATCGAGCAGCTCGCGTGCTGCGTCGGCACGCCCAGCCTCGAACTGTTCCGCTGTCAGCGTACCGGCCGATTGCTGAGTGGCAAGCTCCTGGAGCCGCTCCTGATACAGCACTACATTTAGCGCAGTCCGATCCTCTTCAGCCTGGCTGCGACGGCCACGCAACAGCGGCACCAGCAGAAATGCCAGTGCGGCCAGCGCTAACAGGCCGGCCCCTATCCATAAATCGATCATGGTTCTTTTCTATCCAACAACGCGGCGAGGCGGGTGCGCTCAGCCTCGGAAAGTGTGCTTGATGCAGGGTCAGCGGACCCACGACGGCGACGCATCAACAGGAACGCCAGCACGCCGAATCCAATGACCAACAAAACGACCGGTCCATACCAGAGCACCAGTGTCTTGGCGTTAACCGGTGGCTTGTACCGAACGAAATCGCCGTAACGGGCGACCAGATATTCGACGATCTGCTCGTTGCTCTGACCTTCTTCCAGCATCCGGTAGATTTCGCGGCGCAAGTCCATCGCGATGGGCGCGTTGGAGTCTGCGATATTTTGGTTCTGGCACTTGGGGCAGCGCAGTTCCTCAACCAGGGTGCGGTAACGTTCGCGTTCAGCTTCGTTCTTGAACTCGTAGGCATCGATTGCTGCCGACGCGCTGGCGGCAAGACCTAGCGTCAGCAGAACTACCTGGATCAGCTGCTTCATTCGTCCACCAGTTCCTGATAGAGCGCGGCGAGCTGTTCTCGCCAGACGCGCTCATCGATAACGCCGACATATTTGTGACGGATGATGCCCTGCTTGTCGACGAGGAAGGTTTCGGGGGCGCCATATACACCCAGGTCCAGTCCCAGGCTACCTTCCTCGTCGCGAATGTTCAGGCGATAGGGATCGTGGAAGTCCGCCAACCACTTCTGCGCCGCCGCATTATCATCCTTGTAATTCACACCATGGATGACAACACCTTGCTCAGCTAGCTTGTTGAGAACAGGGTGTTCGACCTTACAGGCGACGCACCAGGTTGCCCACACATTGACCAGCGCTGCCTTGCCCTTGATGTCCTCTTCGCTAACCAACCGCTGCGGGTCCTCCACCGAAGGCAGGGAGAACGATGGCAGCGGCTTTCCGATAAGCGCGGATGGCAGCTCGGTAGGATCCAGGAACAAACCCCGATAAAGGAAGACGGCGATTAGCAGGAAGATCGCCAGAGGCAGCAACATCAGTAATCTTTTCATTCAGGCTCCTTGTTGTGCCATGCCGAGCGCCTCGCGTACACGGGTCTTGACCTTAACCCGGTAACGCTTATCACTCACCGATAGCATGCCGCCGATAGACATCAGCAGAGCGCCCAACCAGATCCAGCGAACGAACGGCTTTATATGAACCCTGACCGCCCAGGCGCCGTCCTCCAGAGGCTCACCTAACGCGACGTAGAGATCCCGGGTAAAGCCTGCATCAATGCCAGCTTCGGTCATTGGCATCTGCTGCACGGTATACAGCCGTTTTTCCGGGTGCAATGTCGCCACCTGTTTATCACCCTCGAAAACGCGGATGGTGCCCTTGTCGGACGTGAAGTTGGGGCCGTCGAAATGCTTGGCGCCGTCGAATACGAAGCTGTACCCGCCCAGCTGTAGCGACTCCCCAGGAGCCAGACGCAGGTCACGCTCGTCACTCTGGAGGCTCGTCAATACGATGCCCAGCGCGCACATCACTAAGCCGAAATGCGCAAGCTGCATGCCCCAATAACTGGGTGTCAGGGTACGCAGACCTTTGATAAGACCTTTGTGGCGGGTCTTATCGAGGATGTCGCGCACTCCCGCACTCACCACCCAGACGGCAAGCAGGCAGACGGCTAACACTGCCCAATGAAAATCGCCGAAGAGCATCGAGCCCAAACCACCCAGAACCGCGCTGGTGATCAGAACAGGCGTCAGCATGCCCATCAGCCACTTCACCGGTGTGTCTTTCCAACGGACCAGCACACCCACACCAAGCGCGAGCATCAGCGCGCCCATGATCGGCATGAACATCGCGTTGAAATAAGGGGGACCGACCGACAGCTTGGTGTCGAACAGCGCATCGAGCAGCAACGGATACAAAGTACCCAACAGGATCATGGACGTTGCAACGACCAGCAGCAGGTTGTTGACCAGCAGCAGCGTCTCCCGTGACCAGAGCCCAAACCCGATCTGGCTCTTCACCACCGGTGCACGCAGGGCAAACAGAGTGAGCGAGCCGCCAATCACCAACAAGAGAAAAGCCAGGATGAAGACGCCACGCGCGGGGTCGGTGGCGAAGGCGTGTACGGACGTGAGCACCCCGGAACGGACCAAGAACGTACCGAGCAAGCTGAGCGAGAACGCGGCGATAGCCAACAGCACGGTCCAGCTCTTGAACACGCCCCGCTTTTCCGTCACCGCCAGCGAATGAATCAACGCGGTGCCCACCAGCCACGGCATAAAGGATGCGTTCTCTACCGGATCCCAGAACCACCAGCCGCCCCAACCCAGCTCGTAATAGGCCCACCAGGAACCCAGGGCGATTCCAATCCCGAGAAACGCCCAGGCAATCAACGTCCAGGGGCGCGACCAACGCGCCCAGGCAGCATCGAGGCGGCCTCCCAACAGCGCGGCAATGGCAAATGCGAAAGCAACCGAAAATCCGACATAGCCCATATAGAGCATAGGTGGATGTACCACCAGGCCGAAATCCTGAAGAAGCGGATTGAGGTCCTGCCCGTCCGTTGGTGCCTGCGGTAGCAACCGCTCGAACGGGTTTGATGTAAGGATGAGGAACAGTAGAAAACCGATGCTGATCAGCCCCATGACACCCAGTACACGTGCGAGCATGTCCTCGGGCAACTGGCGCGAAAAGATCGCTACCGCGAAGGTCCAGCCAGCCAGAATGAACGCCCACAGCAACAAGGAACCTTCGTGCGCCCCCCATACCGCGCTGAACTTGTAGTACCAGGGCAAGGTGCTGTTGGAATTCTGCGCCACGTAGGCGACGGAGAAGTCATCCACCATGAACGCGTAGGTAAGGCAGGCGAAAGAAAACGCCAGAAAGGAAAACTGACCCCAAGCGGCCGGTTGCGCCAGGCCCATCCACAGGCGGTCGCCCCGCCAGGCCCCGATAAGCGGCAGCGTACCCTGAACCACGGCCAGACACAGCGCCAGAATCATTGCCAAATGGCCAAGCTCAGGGATCATTTCGCATACTCCTGCTCGGTACCAACATAGGGTTTGCTTTTGCCGCTTTTTTCCAACGCTGCAGTGACCTCCGGCGGCATGTAGTTTTCGTCATGCTTGGCCAGCACTTCGTCTGCGACCAGCACACCATCAGCATTAACACGCCCCAAGGCCACGATGCCCTGCCCTTCGCGAAACAGGTCGGGAAGAATTCCCTGATACTGAATGGTGACCGCTTCGGCATAGTCAGTGACTCGGAAGCTCACAGTCAGTGAGTCTTTGTCGCGTTGCACCGAGCCCTCTTCAACCATACCGCCGGCACGAATGCGTGTGCCTTCGGGCGCTTCGCCTGCAGCGATCTGTGTCGGTGTGTAGAACAGGTTGATGTTTTCTTGCAGGGCAGACAGTGCCAGCGTTACCGCGATACCGACACCCGCCAGAATCGCCAGAACGATGAACAGACGCTTCTTGCGCACAGGATTCACTTCATTTCCTCCCGGCGCAAACGACGCGCCTCGTCTTGCAGATAACGCCGACGCGCCATGACTGGCAGCGCTACGTTGAGAATCAGAACTGCCAGGCTGATGCCATAGGACGTCCAGACGTACAGGCCATGGGTCCCCATGGCGACGAACTCCGAAAACGACGAAAAACTCATGCTTTACCTACCAGTTTTTGCACTTCCGCCTTGACCCAACTGCTTCTGGATTCCCGGCGTAGCACCTCGAGGCGCATACGCATCAGCAGAACCGCCGCAAAGAAGCAGTAGAAGCCCAGCACCATCACCAGCAGAGGCAGCCACATTTCGGCCGGCATGGCAGGCTTTTCCGTTACGGAGAAGGTGGCCGGTTGGTGGAGCGTATTCCACCACTCGACTGAATACTTGATGATCGGGATGTTCACCACGCCGACAATGGCGAGCACGGCACAGGCCTTGGCCGCACTGTCGCGATTGGTGATGGCCTGCCCCAGGGCAATGATCCCGAAATACAGAAAAAGCAAAATCAGCATCGACGTCAGACGGGCATCCCAGACCCACCAGGCGCCCCAGGTGGGTTTGCCCCATACCGCGCCGGTAACAAGAGCAATGAAGGTCATCCAGGCGCCAATTGGCGCAGCCTGCTGCAGGGCTACATCGGCCAGTTTCATTTTCCAAACCAGACCGACCAGCCCAGCGACCGCTAGCATCACGTAAATGGATTGCGCCAGAAACGCAGCCGGAACGTGGATATAGATGATGCGGAAGCTATTGCCCTGCTGGTAATCCGGTGGCGCGAACGCGAGCCCCCAGACCAACCCGACACCTATCAACACCAACGCCGCCCAGGCTAACCAGGGTAGCCAGCGACTGCTGATGCCATAGAACCACTTCGGTGATCCAAGCTTGTGGAACCAAGTCCAGTTCATAGAGCCTGCCCCTTACCCACTACTTTGGCATGGGCCGATACTGCGCCGAAACGAAGGGATAGCGTGTTGCCCGGGATCAGCGAACTCATCGTTGTCATGCCCACTCGTCTCATATTGGCGATTTGCGTTCCGCTACTGGATAGAAACATTGGGCGAATCCGTTATTCGCCGACGCTGATTTTCAGGCCGGCCGCTATTGCAAAGGGCGTCAAGGTGACTGCCAGAGCAGTCAGACTGGAAAGCCATAGTAGGTAACCGAGCGCAGGCAACCCCTGTAGCGCTGCCTGTAATGCCCCGCTGCCGAGGATCAGAACAGGGATGTAGAGCGGGAGGATGAGCAGCGCCAGCAGCAGCCCTCCGCGCTTGAGGCCGACAGTCAGAGCAGCCCCGACGGCACCTAGCAGACTCAGAACCGGTGTACCCAGCAGCAACGACATCAACAATACGGGTAGTACACTCACAGGCATCCCAAGCATCAGTCCCAGCAGCGGAGCCAGCAGCACCAGCGCCAGGCCGGAGAACATCCAGTGTGCCAGCACTTTGGCGAGCACCAGAAGCGCCAAGGGGTGCGGCGAAACGACCCACTGCTCGAGAGAACCATCCTCGAAGTCGCTGCGAAACAGCCCGTCCAATGAGAGCAGCACGGCCAACAACGCAGCGACCCAAATCAACCCTGGGGAAATGGTCTGTAACAGTTGGGACTCCGGGCCGACCGCTAATGGAAACAGCGCAATGACGATGGCGAAGAACACCAATGGATTGGCCAGCTCCGCCGGCCGGCGAAATAACAAGCGGCTCTCACGTGCCAGCAACAGTGTGAAGACGTTGCTCATGCGGCTCGCTGCCCCAGATCGATCTGACGGAAGCCCGCCGGCATCTCTACGAGAGAATGATGCGTCGTCAGCACGACCATGCCGCCTTGCTCGCAATGAGCCGCCAGATGATGTTCGAGCTGGCCCACGCCGCCTTTGTCGAGGGCCGTGAATGGCTCATCGAGAATCCACAAGGGCGGCGGCGACAGATACAGACGGGCCAGACCAACGCGCCGCTGCTGCCCAGCGGAAAGCGTATGGCAAGGGACATCCTCGAACCCACGCAGCCCTACGGCATCCAGCGCTTGCCAGATCGCATCCCGGGTTGCAGGCTGATGCAAGGCGCACAGCCAGGACAGGTTTTCTTCAGCGCTGAGCAGGCCCTTTATTCCCGCGGCGTGACCGATCCACAGCAGATTACGAGCCAACTCGCCGCGCTGGCTTTCCAGCGACTGCCCCTTAAGCAGAACCTCTCCGGAGGTCGGCTGCATCAGGCCTGACAACAACCGCAGCAGGCTGGTCTTGCCACTGCCGTTGGGGCCGGCGATCTGCAACATTTCCCCTTTGACCAGCTGCAGGTCTAACCTTTCGAACAGCAGACGCCAGTCCCGTTCGCAGGAAAGCGCTACAGTTTCAAGAAAGGGGCTGGACACGCTAGGGCTACCTCAAGATGGAAGGAGCCCGGCCGCTACATCGTCATCGTCATCGAACGGGCGGCGGAATTATACATGCCGAACCCTGGCGCCAAAGACCACAACGTCGAAAGGTTGTAAGAGCATTTAAGTAAGATGACCGAGATCAAAAGCACCCAGTCAATTCCCGCCTCTGGCCCAGCTCGACCGGCAATGGCGCCAGCTGACCTTGCGTTGAAATTGCTTCAGCCTATGCAGGGGTTGCTTAGCGCGGGGGAGACTGCCGAGGCGGAAGTCATCAGCATCAAGGAGGCGCTGCAAAGCTTTCAGCTGACGCTGCGCCTCACCCTGGCCAACGGGCGCCAGGCAACAATCGAGACCAACAGCCCTAAAACGGCTGCCCCTGGGGCAGCCCTGCTCGTCACCGCCGTGTCCGACTCACGCCTGATGGCCGCTTTGCAGCCCGGTAATCGCCAGCCTCAAAGCACCATAGACCTGACCCAACTGCCCGTCGGCAGCGTTGTACAGGGAAAGGTAACGGCAAGCCAGCAGACCCAACAGGACGGCAAGGTGCTGTTCAAAGTGGTCATCAGCCTGCTCAATTCACCGGTTGCTGGACAGAAACTCAACATCGAATCGGCCGTGCCGCTCGCACCCGGAAGCTTGATTACGGCTCGTGTACAGGGGGACCAGTCGCTGGTTTTCATGCCCCTCAGTGGTCGTCTCGATGAGCTTGCACTGGGCCAGCAACTGACTGCACAGCATGCGCGTCAGGGCTCGCTTGAAGGATTATTCGGCGCGCTTGGGTCCAACTCGGCGCTGCCCGAGCAGCTACGCGGTGCAGCCGAGCGCCTGCTTGGTCTGGTACCAGACATGCAACAGCTTGGTGATGCCAAAACCTTGGCACAAGCACTGGCGCGTAGCGGGATCTTTATGGAGAGCAGCCTCCTCCTCGGCCAGGAAAACGACCTGCCGAGGGATATGAAAGCCGCCCTGCTCCGTCTGATTGCCCAGCTGCCGGGGTTGCCGGGCGGCGGGGCGCTGGCAGCTGCACAAACAGGTGCAACGCTCGGTCTGGCATTGCCAGCCTTTGCGCGTAGCGCCCTCGGGGCGCTCGGTCAGCCGAACCTTCGACAGCAGGCACAGAGTTTCCCACTGCCAAGCCGGCTATTGCCCAGTACGGATGACGAGAACGATTTGGAAGCGCTGCTGAAACTGGCGGCAGCTGCAGTGTCACGACTACAGACACATCAACTGTCGAGTCTCGCCCAGACCCAGACCAGCCCGGACGGCACCCAAGTCACGACTTGGCAAATCGAGGTACCGATGCGCGACCAGCGCGATATCGTCCCGCTGCAACTGAAGTTCCAGCGTGAAGAGGAGCCTCAGCAAAGCCACAAGGAAAAGCCCGAAACCCTCTGGAAAGTCGAACTCGCTTTCGATGTTGCACCCCTCGGCCCTCTGCAGGTGCAGGCACAACTGCTGCAAGGCAGCCTCTCAAGTCAAATATGGGCGGAAAAAAGTCGCACCGCCGACCTGATCGCTGCTGAGCTGGATCATCTTCGTCAGCGCCTGGTCACGGCCGGGCTCAATGTCGGCGAGCTCGCATGCAGACAGGGCACGCCACCGCAGGGTCCCCGGACCTCGTTGGACCAACGCTTTGTGGATGAGACCGCATGACCGCAAACACACCACGCCAAGCCATCGCGCTGACCTATGACGGCGCTACCGCCCCCACACTGTCTGCCAAAGGTGACGATGAATTGGCCGAAGCGATACTGGCCATCGCTCGCGAGCATGATGTACCTATCTATGAAAATGCCGAACTGGTGAAACTGCTGGCACGACTGGAGCTGGGCGACGCAATTCCCGAAGCGCTTTACCGGACTATCGCCGAGATCATTGCCTTCGCCTGGTATCTGAAAGGCAAATGCCCGCCAGGCTTTGGCACGCAACAGGAGGCTTCGACCTTTCCACGGCTCAATGGGCCTGAGCATTGAGGGTCGTAATGCCCCCCACGCGGTCTTTTTCCTGGGGATAATCAGCCAGCATCCAAGCGAAATACCCTTCTCGGAAATAAAAGACCTGCTGGTATCCCCATGCAACGGCAAGACGAGCCGCCTCGGCACTGGCCGGACAGACTTCGCTGTTGCAATAGACAACAAGGGGCACGCTTCTTGGCCATTCTCGCTGTGACAGTCCGGCGAAGTTGTGTGCCAGGCTGAGGTGAACTGCGCCTTTCACATGTCCCCAGGCCCACTCGCGCCTCGGCCGCACATCAATGAACACCGCGCCAAGAAGGTGAAGCTGCCGAGCCTGATGCACATTGACGGTCATCGCACCGTCGACCTGTGCGGGCGCTTCCGCTGCACAGAGCCAAGCGGGGCTCGCCAGCAGACACAGCATTAGAATGCGCAGCATCACATCCTCCTTGCCCAATCTCGGGCACAGGCTTGCGCCAGACATGGCAAACCTTGTCCAGTTTGGAGGAAGCATTAATTAGATCGTTCACTGTTACGGCCAAGGCCGCGCTTCGCTGCACCGCAACGACAGACGTCTGGACTAATCCGAGCGGCGCGTTTGATAGAGCTTGCGCATCAACTCGGCTTCGGATTGCGACAGGCCGCAGGATTGCGTCAGATCATCGACGCTGGCACCCATCCCGACCAGCTTGGCAGCCTGAGAGAAGGAGAAGTTGTTGATATCGCGCTGTTCGAGCTGGCTCAGCTTTTCGGGCAACGGAGCAACGATGCGCGAGAGCTCGTGCAGCTCATTGCCCATGCGGACGTTGCTTTCCAGATAGTTATCAAGGCGGGTTCCGAGTGCTTTGATGCGTTTATCACGGGTAGCGTCTTCCCGCGCTTGTGTGTCTGCCTGCTGCCGCTGACGGCGGAACAGCCAGATACAGCAGCCAAGCAATGCCAGGCAGCACACAGCAAGCGCGACGACCGCCGCTACCAGCGACGCAATCATGTCTCAGATACTCTCAAGTTCCGCCCATTCTTCTTCGCTCATCATCTTGTCCAGTTCGACAAGAATCAGCAGCTCGTTGTTCTTGTTGCATACGCCCTGGATAAATTTGGCGGATTCGTCGTTGCCAACGTTCGGTGCCGTTTCAATTTCCGACTGGCGCAAATAGACCACTTCGGCGACGCTGTCGACCAGAATGCCGACGACCTGGCGATCGGCTTCGATGATAACGACACGGGTATTGTCCGACACAGGCGCTGTGTCGAGCCCGAAGCGCTGGCGCGTATCGATCACGGTAACAACGTTGCCACGCAGATTGATGATACCAAGCACATAGCTTGGCGCACCCGGCACCGGAGCGATTTCGGTATAGCGCAGCACTTCCTGGACCTGCATCACATTGATGCCATAGGTCTCGTTATCCAGTCGGAAGGTTACCCACTGCAGGACCGGATCATCGGAACCCTGTGCGGAAGTCGTCTTCATAGCCCCACCTCTTCATATACCGCAACGGCGGTTGATTCTATCGATTACTCGAGGCGCTTACGTGCCCCTCAGTTTGTTCAGTTCGTTACGACGGCACGCCTTTAAGGTGTCGAGTCGCACCGCTGGCGATCAGCTCTGCAAGCGCGGCCACGTCCACCAGCGCACACATATGGTCGATCACCGTCCCGGCGAGCCACGGCCGCTGGGTGCGTTGACTGCGCCACTTTACTTCCTTCGGGTCCAGACGAATCGAGCGACTGACCTGATGCACCGCCAGCCCCCACTCGTACCCCTGTACTGAAATCACGTACTGAAGTCCTTCGCGGAAATCGTCGCGGTACCGCTCAGCCATGACCCAGCGTGCAGTGTCCAACACCTTTAGATTGCCAGCCTGGCTCGGCAATATGCCGAGGAACCATGAGGGCTGGCCGAAAAGAGGTGTCAGGTCCTGCCCGGCAAGCGAATAAATCGAGCCAAGGCTGACCAAGGGTACCGCCAGCGTCAGTCCGGCCACATCGAACAAGAGGCATTCGAAAGGCTCCTCACCCCACTCCGGCTGGCTGCCACGCTGTGCTGGCGGACCGTTGGGCGTTTGCGCTAGCGAGTCGAAGTTGGCAATCGGCTCTACAGGGGCCGGCGGCGCCACTACAGGTCGTTCAGGCGGCAATTCGAGCAACGCCTGCGGCTCGTCTACCACCGGTACGACAATTGGCGCGGGCTCAGGCTGAACCACCTGACGCAACGGAACCACTCGCTGAATATCGCGCTGCTGCTCTTCGAGCACGGCAGCCTGAAACTCATCGGCACTGACCGATTCGGTCAACCCGATTACGGCTTCCTGCAACAACGCGTCGAGGTACGACTGCAGCGTCTGTTGCGACCGGCTTTCTTTTAGAACGGTACGGCTCATGAAACCAACTCGTGCGAACCCACTGGATAGGCTATCGGCCGCACCCCGGCCGAACTTGAACCCTGAACAAGCCCGTACGTCGTCATTCAGGCCACCTGCGGCGAGGCTTGTGCAGCCAGCAGCGTCTTGAGCAGCGCGCGATAGGCGATGACCCCGCGGCTATTTGGATCGTGCTGAGACGGCGTAACGCCGGCGCGACTGGCATCGCGCAAGCGGGTATCGATTGGAATGAAGGCTTGCCAGAGGTTGTCCTGGTAGTTGTTGCGCAGAACCTTGAGTGTATTCATCGAAGCCTGGGTCCGACGGTCAAACATGGTTGGCACTATGGTGTACGGCAAAGCCTGCCGACGCGACCGGTTGATCATGCTCAGCGTGCTGACCATACGTTCCAGACCCTTCATTGCCAGGAATTCGGTCTGTACCGGGATCACAAGTTGCTGACTCGCGGCCAGCGCATTGACCATCAACACGCCGAGCAATGGCGGGCTATCGATGATCGCATAATCGAAATCCTGCCAGAGCTGCGAAAGGCTCTTGGCGATCACCAGGCCGAGGCCGTTCTGACCAGGGGACTGACGTTCCAGCGTTGCCAGAACCGTACTGGAAGGCAACAAGGCAATGCGTTCATGACTGGTCGGCAACAGCAATTGCCAGGGCAGCCCCTCCGGAACCGTGCCCTGATGCTGAAATAGATCGAAAACGCTGCGATCGAGATTGTCCGGATCATGCCCGAAATAGCTTGTCATCGAGCCATGAGGATCGAGATCAAGCGCCACGACCCGCTTGCCAGAATCGGCCAGCAGCCCGGCAAGTGCAATGGAGGTCGTGGTCTTACCCACACCACCCTTCTGATTGGCAACAGCCCAGACTCTCATAACTCTTTATCCATCCGGATCGAACCAGACCGGGAACGGCCGTATCGGCATGGCCGATGACGAAGAATTGACGACACCGCGCGCGGCACCTAACGAACAGAGGCAGCAGCACGTTGCGTGCCAGATTGCCCAGACACGTCAACAGGACGGGCATTGCCACTTCCCACACCACTCACACTACGGCGAACATCGAGATTACGGGAAATCACCAGAATCACCCTGCGATTGCGCGCCCTGCCCTCAGCAGTGGAATTGTCAGCGATCGGCTGAAACTCGCCATAACCCACTGCAGCCAAGCGTGACGGATCAACGCCATCAGCGGCCAGCATCCGCACCACACTGCCGGCGCGGGCCGCAGACAGCTCCCAGTTGGTCGGAAATTTCGCAGTGTTGATAGGCAGGTTGTCGGTAAACCCTTCCACATGAATCGGATTATCGAAAGGCGCCAAAATCCCGGCAACCTTCTCCAACAGATAGAACGCATGGTCGTTGGGCAACGCATCGCCGCTGGGGAACAGCAAGCTTGAGTTCAGCTCAATTTCGATCCAAAGCTCATTGCCCCGCACAGTGATCTGCTTTGAATCAATTAGATCGGCAAAGACCGTCTGCATGCTTTGCATGATGCTTTGCAGCGGATCAATCGCTTGCTCGGACTGTTGTGACTGATCGAACTGAGACACATCCGCCTGCGTGGTGCGCGGTCGCTCTTCACCTATTGGAATAGGCTTGACCGCGCGATCGACCTGATTGAACACGCCGACCAACGAATCGGACAGTATCTTGTACTTCCCTTCGTTGAGCGACGAAATGGAGTACATCACCACGAAGAACGCAAACAGCAGCGTGATGAAATCGGCGTAGGAGACCAACCAACGTTCATGGTTTTCAGGCTCTTCATGCGTACGGCGACGGGCCATGTCAGTTGCCTTCAGATGATAGTGAAAACCCCGTCAGGCACTCGAACACGGCGCGTCGGCAGATCGTTTTTGCTAGAGCCTTAACCATCATCTTCCCCGGGGAGCGCAGCGCCAAGCGTACGGTCCGTTGCCCTTGTATCAGTCGACGAAGCCCTGAAGCTTCATTTCGATTGAGCGAGGGTTTTCGCCTTCGGCAATCGACAGAACGCCTTCGAGCAACATTTCGCGGTACGCGGTCTGTTTCTGCACAACGCTCTTGAGTTTATTGCCCATCGGCAACGCCAACAGGTTGGCGAAGGCAACGCCGTAGATGGTGGCAACAAACGCCACCGCAATGCCGCTGCCCAGCTGGCTGGGGTCGGCAAGATTACCCATCACGTGGATTAGCCCCATCACAGCGCCGATGATGCCAACCGTGGGCGAATACCCGCCCATGCTTTCGAAGACTTTGGCCGCCCTCAGATCACGCGTTTCCTGTGTGTAGAGGTCCACCTCGAGGATGCTGCGTATCACCTCCGGCTCTGCGCCATCGACTAGCAGCTGTAACCCTTTACGGGCATAGGGATCAGGCTCGGTGTCAGCGATCGGTTCCAGCCCCAGCAAGCCTTCCTTGCGCGCTGTTGCGCTCCAGCCCGTCACCAGGCTTATGCCGCGGATCATGTCCACACGCGGAGGAAAAAATATCCAGCCGATCACTGACATGGCACGCATGAACACAGCCATTGGCGTCTGCAACAGCACCGCTCCCAGCGTTCCGCCAAGAACGATAAGGGCCGCAGGGCCATTGAGCAGCGCCGAAACATGCCCGCCTTCTAGGAAGTTACCGCCCACGATGGCGACAAACGCAAGGACCAGCCCGATCAGGCTGAGTACATCCATCAGATGCACGCCTCGCTCAGATGGCGACCGATGTCATCAAGGCTGTAAATAGCGTCGGTGAGATTGGCCTTCACCACGGCCATCGGCATGCCATAGATTACACAGCTGGCTTCGTCTTGCGCCCAGACCTGACTGCCGCTCTGCTTAAGCATTCGCGCGCCTTCACGTCCGTCAGCGCCCATGCCGGTCAACACCACAGCAAGCACCTTGTCGCCGAATGCCTTGGCAGCGGAACCGAACGTGACGTCCACGCATGGCCGGTAATTGAGCCGCTCGTCGCCGGGCAATATGCGCACTGTGCCGCGCCCGTCGACCATCATCTGCTTTCCTCCAGGCGCCAACAGCGCGAGACCTGGTCGCAACAGATCACCGTCTTCGGCTTCCTTCACGCGGATCTTGCACAGCTTGTCCAAACGCTCGGCAAATGCCTTGGTAAAAGCTGCCGGCATATGCTGAATCAATAGGATAGGCGCCGGAAAATGAGCAGGCAGCTGCGTCAACACGCGCTGAAGCGCAACCGGCCCTCCGGTCGAAGTGCCGATGGCGACCAGCCGATAGGACTTGCGACGAGGGGCCGCGACCGGAGCCGTATGGGCCGGCGCGGTAGATCGTGCAACTGGAGCGGTGCCTGGCGCAACGTTGGCTGACCGAGCACCAGGCACTGAAGGAGCCGGTGCGGCAACGGTACTGCTAAAACGGCGATTGCTGCGCGAAATGGAGTGGACCTTCTCGCACAGCAATTGCTTGACCTTTTCGGGGTTTCGCGAGATGTCTTCGAAGTTCTTCGGCAGAAAGTCGACAGCTCCTGCATCCAGCGCGTCGAGCGTAACCCGTGCGCCTTCGTGAGTGAGCGAAGAGAACATCAGAACGGGTGTCGGGCAGCGCTGCATGATCTGCCGGACCGCCGTGATGCCGTCCATCATCGGCATCTCGTAATCCATGGTGATGACGTCTGGTTTCAACGCCAACGCCTGGTCGATCGCCTCACGCCCGTTGGTGGCGGTGCCGATCACCTGAATGTTCGAATCTGAAGAGAGAATCTCCGATACACGGCGGCGGAAAAAGCCGGAATCGTCCACCACCAGGACCTTGACAGCCATAAAACACTCCTAGCAGCAGCGGTCCGTAACCCGCTGCCTACTGATCAGATCCGACGCGCGTAACGCTTGAGCATGCTCGGTACGTCGAGGATCAAGGCGATACGACCATCACCCGTGATTGTCGCACCGGACATGCCGGGAGTGCCTTGCAGCATCTTGCCCAACGGCTTGATCACGACTTCTTCCTGCCCGACCAACTGATCGACGACGAAGCCAATGCTCTGATTGCCGACGTTGAGGATTACTACATGCCCCTCGCGCTGTTCCTCATACTCGGCGCCGTTTACAAGCCAGCGCTTGAGATAGAACAACGGCAGCGCCTTGTCGCGGACGATCACGACTTCCTGGCCGTCAACCACGTTGGTGCGAGACAGGTCCAGGTGGAATATTTCGTTGACGCTAACCAGCGGGAAGGCAAACGCCTGGTTGCCCAGCATCACCATCAGCGTCGGCATGATGGCCAACGTCAACGGCACCTTAATAACGACCCGCGAGCCCTGGCCTTTGTTGGAGAACACATTGACTGTGCCGTTGAGCTGCGAAATCTTAGTCTTGACGACATCCATGCCAACGCCGCGTCCGGACACATCGGAGATTTCCGATTTGGTCGAGAAACCCGGCGCAAAAATCAGGTTATAGGATTCGAGATCGCTCAGGCGCTCGGCAGCGTCTCGATCGAGCAAGCCCTTCTCCACCGCCTTGGCGCGCAGGATGTCAGCGTCCATGCCTTTGCCGTCGTCGGTGATCAGCAGAAGGATGTGGTCACCTTCCTGTTCGGCTGAAAGGACCACCTTGCCGGTGCGCGGCTTGCCTGCAGCTTCACGTTCTTCCGGCGTTTCGATGCCGTGGTCGACCGCGTTGCGTACAAGGTGAACCAATGGGTCGGCAAGCGCTTCTACGAGGTTCTTGTCCAGATCGGTTTCTTCACCGACCAGCTCCAGGTTGATTTCTTTCTTGAGGCTACGGGCCAGATCGCGAACCAGACGCGGGAAGCGGCCGAAGACTTTCTTGATTGGCTGCATGCGCGTTTTCATCACAGCGCTCTGAAGATCGGCGGTCACCACGTCAAGATTCGATACAGCCTTGGCCATGGCTTCGTCAGCGCTATTGGAGCCGAGGCGCACCAGACGGTTACGCACCAGCACCAACTCACCGACCATGTTCATGATTTCGTCGAGTCGAGCAGTGTCGACACGAACAGTCGTTTCCGCTTCGCTCGCTGGCTTTTCCGGGCCTGGAGCTGGGGCTGGCTTGGACGCAAGATCCGATTTGCCCGCCGTGGCTCCCTTGCTTGCCACAGCATTCGCTGCCGGTTTCTCCGGTGCAGCTTTCTTCTCGACTGGGGCAGCAGCTGCCGCGGGCTTGGCTGCGGGCGTAGCTACTGAGGCCACTGAGGCGGCAGCATCGGGTTCAAATTTTCCTTTACCGTGCAGTTGGTCCAGCAGCGCTTCGAACTCGTCATCGCTGATATCGTCGCCACCGGCCGCCGCGGGAGTGGCATCCGGTGCTGGGGAAGCAGGTGCAACGGCAGACGGCTCGGAGAATTGCCCCTTGCCATGAAGCTGGTCGAGCAATGCTTCGAACTCATCGTCGGTAATCTCATCGCTGGCCGGCTTCTCCGCCGCTGCGACCGACGCTGCCGGGGCGGAGGCTTGCTCCACCACGAACTGCCCTTTGCCGTGAAGTTGGTCGAGCAGCGACTCGAACTCCTCGTCAGTGATTTCGTCAGGCACGCCGGAAGCCTGAGCCTCAGCGGACTGGTCAAGCGCGCCAAGAAACTCTTCAAACTCGCTTTCAGCAGTGGCGACTACAGGTTCGGGCTCTGGCTCGATGGCGACTTCGGCCACTGGCTCCTCTGCGCCAGCCGGCTCGGCCAAACGCGTCAACGCCGCAAGCAGCTCAGGCGTTGCAGGGGTAACCTCGGTGCGTTCACGCACCTGGGTGAACATTTCGTTGACAGAGTCCAGCGCCTGAAGCACGACGTCCATCAATTCCGAGTCGACGCGACGCTCACCCTTGCGCAGGATGTCGAAGACGTTTTCAGCAATGTGACAGCACTCCACCAGCTCATGCAGCTGGAGAAATCCGGCACCGCCTTTTACCGTATGGAAACCGCGAAAAATCGCATTGAGCAACGCGGTGTCATCGGGGCTGCTTTCCAGCTCCACGAGTTGCTCTGACAATAGTTCGAGAATCTCGCCGGCCTCTACCAGGAAGTCCTGGAGGATTTCTTCATCGGCGTCGAAGCTCATATTCACCTTCCCCTAAAAGCCCAGGCTCGAAAGCAGATCATCAACGTCGTCTTGCCCGGATACGACATCCTCACGTATATCGGCATGCATCTGCGGACCTTCACCATTGGAAGGCTGTTTTTCTTGTTTTTTTCTTTCCTGCTCGGCGCGCATCGCTTCACGGTCGTGCTGGATGCCTGCTACGCGGTCAACCTGCCCGGCCATCAGCACTAGATTAAGCAGATTACTTTCGAGTTCGGTAATGAGCCGGGTCACCCGTTTGATCACCTGACCGGTCAGGTCCTGGAAATCCTGCGCAAGCATGATTTCGCTAAGGTTCTGCGACAGCTGACTGCCATCGTTCATGCTGCGCTGGAGAAACTGGTCGATGCGTTTGACCAGCTCGCGGAACTGCTCGGCGTTCATATCGCGACGCATGAAGCGCTGCCAATCGGCAGTCAGGCTTTGGGCTTCATAACTGACGTAATTCACAAGCGGCGCAGATTCTTCAACCAGGTCCATGGTGCGGTTGGCCGCTTTTTCGGTCATTTCCACAACATAGGACAGTCGATCGGTTGCATCTGTAATGGGAGATGGATCGCCGCCAGTTGCACAGGTATCCATCTCAAGCTTGACGATGGCGTTATGCAATTCACGGGTGAGCTTACCCACTTCCTGATAAAGCCCATGGTTGCGGGCCTGATTGAGCTCATTGAACATCTGCGTCGCTTCGTCGAAGCGGCCTTGCTGCAAACTTTCAATCAGTTTGGGTGCATGAGCCCTCAGAGTCGCTTCAAACTCTGCCAGGCTTTGGTCTGCTTGCGTCATAGTGCCCTCGCGGCGGTACTGCTTCAGCCGTTGACGCGCTCGAAGATTTTTTCGATCTTTTCTTTGAGCACTTGAGCCGTGAATGGCTTGACCACATATCCGTTGACGCCGGCTTGTGCGGCCTCAATGATCTGGTCGCGCTTCGCCTCGGCGGTCACCATCAAGACGGGGAGATGCTTGAGGCGCTCGTCGGCACGCACTGCGCGCAACAGATCGATGCCGCTCATGCCAGGCATGTTCCAGTCGGTGACGAGGAAATCGAAACTGCCGCTTTTCAGCATAGGCAGTGCAGTAGTGCCATCATCCGCTTCGGCGGTGTTGGTGAAGCCCAGATCGCGCAAGAGGTTCTTGATGATCCGTCTCATTGTCGAGAAGTCATCGACGATGAGGATTTTCATGTTCTTGTCCAAGTACACCTCCGTAAATCCCGAATCCGAGACCTGCTCACGGTCTGTTTGCGGGCCTCGTGAATGAAGCTCGTAAGCGGTCTTTAATGCTTTGTCGCAAACCGGTCGCTAACGCGCGCGCCATTCGCCAAGACGAGCACGCAGGCGTGCAGCGCACTGACTGTGCAGCTGGCTCACCCGTGACTCGCTGACGCCTAGTACCTGGCCGATTTCCTTCAAGTTCAACTCTTCGTCGTAGTACAGCGAAAGCACCAACTTCTCACGTTCCGGCAGGCTGCCGATGGCCTCGGCCAACGCCTGCTGGAATCGCTCGTCTTCCAGATCGCGGGACGGTTCCGGATGTGTGCTGGCGGCATCCTCGCCTAACTCCCCGTGCTCACCTTCGGTCAGCAGGTCATCGAAACTAAACAGACGGCTGCCCAAAGTGTCGCCAAGAATGCCGTAGTACTCATCGAGACTCAATTTAAGTTCGGCCGCAACTTCCTGATCTTTAGCGTCGCGTCCGGTTCTGGCCTCGATTGCGCGAATAGCCTCGCTGACCATTCGCGAGTTTCGATGCACGGAACGCGGTGCCCAGTCGCCCTTGCGAACCTCGTCGAGCATGGCTCCACGGATGCGGATACCGGCATAAGTCTCGAAACTCGCACCTTTGCCGGCGTCGTATTTTTTTGACGCTTCGAGCAAGCCAATCATGCCGGCCTGCATCAGGTCATCCACCTGCACACTTGCCGGCAGACGCGCCAGGAGATGGTAGGCGATGCGCTTGACCAGCGGCGCATATTGGTCGATGAGCTGGTATTGCGAGTCTTTAGCCTGAGCTTTGCTGTTATACATACCGAGTCCAGCCGCTATTGTTCGTTAGGCTCTGCGGCGGGCCTGACCAGGCGCTCCACAAAGAACTCCAGATGGCCGCGAGGCGTTGCTGGCAAAGGCCAGGTATCGACCTTTTGCGCGATTGCCCTGAAGGCCAGCGAGCACTTAGCGCGCGGATAGGCTTCATAAACAGCGCGCTGCTTCTGCACAGCCTTGCGTACCGCCTCGTCGTAGGGGACAGCCCCAACATATTGCAGCGCTACATCGAGGAAGCGTTCGGTTACCTTGGTCAGCTTAGCAAACAGGTTGCGCCCCTCTTGCGGCGCATGAGCCATGTTGGCCAGAACACGGAAGCGGCTGATGCCGTAATCCCGATTGAGTAGTTTGATCAGCGCGTACGCATCGGTGATGGATGTCGGCTCGTCAGTCACTACCAGCAGTACTTCCTGCGCAGCCCGAACGAAGCTCACCACTCCATCGCCGATGCCGGCGGCCGTGTCGATGATCAGTACATCGACGTCGTTGCCGATGTCGCTGAACGCCTGAATCAGGCCTGAATGCTGCAGCGTCGATAGCTGCACCATGCTTTGCGTGCCGGAAGCGGCCGGCACGATACGCACACCGCCCGGCCCCTGAATCAGTACGTCACGCAGGTCACACTCCCCTGCGATCACATCAGCCAGGGTGCGTTTGGTGGTCAGGCCGAGCAGTACGTCGACGTTGGCCAGACCGAGGTCAGCGTCGAGCAAGACGACCCGTCGACCCAGATCGGCAAGGGCCAGGGCCAGATTGACCGATACGTTGGTCTTGCCGACGCCACCCTTGCCGCCGGTCACTGCAATAACCTGTACGGGATGCATACCCATTTTCACACGCCTATCTCTTGCTGGAGCCCTTGGGCTATCGATGCGTTCAGCCCGAACGCGTCTTCTTTGTGTGTCTCTCGGAGCGATGCGTTCATCCGGCTTTCCGAGAACCGTTGTACAGACCGGAGAACAGGTCAGCCATTGTTTCCTCGCTAGGATTCTCTTCGGATTGCAGACTTACCGCGCGGCTGACCAATTGATGGCTACGCGGCACGTGCAAATCCTCTGGAATTCGCGGTCCATCAGCCAGGTAGGCAATAGGCAGGTGCTGACTGATGGTCAGACCGAGCACATCGCCCAAGCTCCCGGCTTCGTCCAGTTTAGTCAGAATGCAGCCTGCCAGTCCGCAACGGCGGTAGTTGTGCCATGTCGCTTTCAGCACCTGGCTCTGGCTGGTTGCTGGTAGAACCAGATAGTTTTTCACCTTGATGCCGCGGTCCGCCAGCGTCTCAAGCTGCAAACGCATCATCGGATCACCCGCCGGCAAGCCGGCAGTATCGACGAGAATCAGGCGTTTGCGGGCCATCGGTGCCAGCGTTTTGTTCAATGGTTGGCTGGGGTCAATCTGAATGACCGGTACGTTGAGGATGCGGCCGAGTGTCTTCAGCTGCTCCTGAGCGCCGATACGGTAGTTATCCATGCTCGCCAGCGCGATGCTTTGGGGGCCGTGTTTGAGCACGTAGCGCGCCGCAAGCTTCGCCAGCGTTGTGGTCTTGCCTGCACCAGCCGGGCCGACCAACGCGATCACACCGCCCTCATCGAGCGGCTCGACCTTGCTGACCTTGATCGATTGCGCCAGGTGCGCCAGCAGCATTCGCCAGGCCTGACGAGGCTCGGACACGGTCGTAACCTTCTCAAGCAAGGCGCGAGACAAGTCGGATGGCAGCCCAATGCGCTGCAGACGACGCCAGAGGCCAGCCTGTTGCGGGCGACGACTCTGCTCCTGGCCCCAGGCGATCGAGCCGAGCTGCACTTCGATCAGCTCACGCAACCCCTGCAGCTCCGATTGCATCGCCTCAACCGCACGCGAATCGAATGACGCAGCCGCAGCGACGGGCGCTGCCGGCGCGACCACCGCAGGCTTTTCGTCAAGAAGCTGGCGATCCTGGCCGGCCGATCCACGCGACGGCGCGCTCATCTCGGCATGGGCACTGGCAATACGGGCTTGAGTCTTGCGCAGCTCGGCTTCCAGCGCCGCATTCGGCTGCTTGGGCGCCGGCGACTCCATCGGATAATCAAGCACAGCGGTCAGCTCGACGCCGCCAGCGACTCGACGGTTACCCGTGATCACGGCGTCCGCGCCCAGCTCGTCACGAATCATTTTCATGGCGATACGCATGTCGGCTGCGAAGAAACGTTTGACCTGCATGGCCTGTAGCCCTCAGTTAATTCTGACCCACCGTCGATACGATGGTGACCTGCTTGTTATCCGGTATTTCCTGATAGGCCAGGACATGAATGTTCGGAACAGCGAGTCGGGCGAACCGCGACAGCATCGCGCGAACCGGACCCGCCACCAGCAGAATCGCCGGCTTACCCAACATTTCTTGACGCTGTGCCGCCTCTACCAGAGAACGTTGCAACTTTTCGGCCATTCCTGGTTCGAGAAGAATGCCATCTTCCGAACCCTGTCCAGCCTTCTGAAGACTGTTGAGCAATATCTGTTCCAACCTTGGCTCAAGCGTGATGACAGGCAGCTGCGGCTCAAGCCCGACAACGTTCTGCACAATTGCACGAGACAAGGCGACACGTACCGCAGCCACCATCGCGGCGGGATCTTGACTCTTGACGGCAACGTTGGCGATGGCCTCGGCAATGGTTCGGATGTCTCGTACAGGCACCTGCTCCTGCAGCAATGCCTGCAGCACTTTCAGCAAGGTGGACAGGGAAATAATTCCCGGCACCAATTCCTCGGCAAGCTTCGGCGAGCTCTTGGCAAGTAGTTGCAGCAACTGCTGGACCTCTTCATGACCAAGCAGCTCATGAGCGTGCTTGTGCAGCACCTGGTTGAGGTGCGTCGCGACCACGGTACTGGCGTCAACGACCGTATAGCCAAGCGATTGCGCCTGGTCGCGCTGGCTGGCTTCAATCCAGACCGCCTCCAGGCCGAAGGCCGGATCCCTGGCGGCAATGCCATTGAGCGGGCCGAACACCTGCCCCGGGTTGATCGCCAGCTCGCGGTCCGGATAGACCTCGGCCTCGGCCAGGCTTACGCCCATCAGCGTCAAACGGTAGGCGTTAGGTAGCAAATCCAGGTTGTCGCGGATGTGTACCGAGGGCATGAGAAAGCCCAGGTCTTGCGACAGCTTCTTGCGCACACCTTTGATCCGGGCCAACAGCTGCCCCCCCTGGTTGCGGTCGACCAACGGAATCAGCCGATAGCCAACCTCCAAACCGACCATGTCCACGGGCGTCACGTCATCCCAGCCCAACTCCTTGGTTTCCGCCGCGCGCTGCGCAGGGAGCATCTCCTGCTGCTTCTGGACGTCCTGCTCAGCCTGTTGCTGTTGCTGCTTCTGACGATGCCAGATCCAATACGCGCCACCAGCGGCAACCGCGCCAAGCCCGAGGAACGACATATGCGGCATTCCGGGCACCAGGCCCATCGCAATCATGATGCCGGCTGAGACCGCCAAGGCTTTCGGCGAGGCGAACATCTGCCGGTTGACCTGTTGCCCCATGTCCTCGGAGCTGGTGACTCGGGTCACCATGATGGCGGCAGCGGTCGAAAGCAGCAGCGACGGAATCTGGGCCACGAGGCCGTCACCGATGGTCAGCAATGCGTATACCTGGCCTGCTTCGCTGAAGCTCATGCCGTGCTGCGCCATGCCAATACCGACACCCCCGATGAGGTTGATAAACAAGATCAGCAGGCCGGCGATGGCGTCGCCGCGAACGAATTTGCTCGCACCATCCATCGAGCCGTAGAAGTCTGCCTCGGAGGCAACCTCGACTCGGCGTAACTTCGCTTCGGCTTGATCGATAAGCCCAGCGTTGAGGTCAGCGTCGATTGCCATCTGTTTGCCGGGCATGGCATCAAGGGTGAAACGTGCGCTGACTTCGGAGATTCGCCCGGCACCCTTGGTGACCACGACGAAGTTGATGATCATCAGGATTGCGAAGACCACGATACCGACGACGTAGTTGCCGCCGATCACCACGTTACCGAAGGCTTCGATCACGTGACCGGCCGCAGAGCCGCCTTCATGGCCGTTGATCAGCACCACGCGAGTCGAGGCTACGTTCAACGCCAACCGCATCAAGGTGGCGACAAGCAGGATCGTCGGAAACACCGCGAAGTCCAGCGGCCGCAGAGCGTATACGCTGACCAGCAGGACGACGATCGACAAGGCAATGTTGAAGGTGAACAGCAGATCCAGCAGGAACGGCGGCACCGACAACATCATCATGCCCATCATCACGAGCAGCAGAAGCGGCACGCCCAGATTACCGCGCCCTGCGCCCGTCAGGCCGTTTCGAATATTGATGAGTTGCGTGCGATCCACGTAAACCCCGCCTGACCAGAACAAAGAATTGACGCAAAAACGCGTCCTGACAGGGCTATAGCAAAAAGGGGTCCAGTTTTCAGCTCTACATCGCCAGACCTCGAGGTCGGGATGGACGGACCGAACGCGACTGGGCTGCGGCAGTCACACAGTCGACGGGCGGCGTGACGCCGCCCTCGTCCAGTCAAACAGGAGCGTGCTATGAAACAGTGGTTAATTGCCGCAATGGCCAGCTGCGCCGCGATCGGCGTGCAAGCCGAAACCCTTTCCGTCGAGATGAACAAGGTCAACGATCAGGGCGTTGCCAGCTCCATCGGTACCGTGAAGATCGAGACAACCGATCACGGTCTGGTTTTCCGCCCTGACCTTTCTGGCTTGAACGCTGGCGCTCATGGCTTTCATGTTCATGCCAATGGCAGCTGCCAGCCTGCAGAGAAAGACGGCAAGAAAGCTGCGGCCGTTGCAGCCGGGGGACATTGGGATCCGAAGAACACTGGCAAGCATGGCGAACCCTGGGGAGACGGCCATATGGGCGACCTGCCCGTCCTGGTGGTTGATGCCCAAGGCAAAGCCAGCCAACCGATCCTGGCGCCGCGCCTGAAGAGCCTGGGCGATCTCAAAGGCCACGCGCTCATGGTTCATGAAGGTGGCGACAACTATTCCGACAACCCCGAGCCGCTGGGCGGCGGCGGTGCCCGCGTCGCTTGCGGCGTGATCGAGTAAGCAGCTAGCTTCACGACACGAAACAGGCCGTCTCGGCTTAGCTTGAAAGCGAGCGATTATTCATCCCGCCGCAAGTCTGGTGGAATCGGCAGGTTGCTCAACGGGTCCGGTCGTTTGCCCTTTCCGGAGCGGTACTGGCGTAGCTGATAGACATACGCCAGTACCTGCGCCACGGCGAGGTATAGTCCCGCCGGTATTTCCCGGTCGAGCTCGGTCGAGTAGTAAACCGCTCGCGCCAGAGCCGGTGACTCGAGCACCGTCACCTGATGCTCGTTGGCGATTTCGCGAATCTTCAGGGCGACGAAATCTCCACCTTTGGCCACCAGCGTGGGCGCCCCGCCTTTGCTACCGTCATATTTGAGCGCCACGGCGAAGTGAGTCGGGTTGGTGATGACCACATCCGCCTCCGGGACCGCCTGCATCATCCGCCGTTGAGCAGCGTCGCGCTGCAACTGACGAATCCGCGATTTCACTTCAGGCTTGCCTTCGCTGTCCTTGTACTCGTCGCGTACCTCCTGCTTGGTCATCATCAGCTTCTGCTTGTTGTCCCAGAGCTGAAAAGGCACATCGACCGCCGCAATCAGAATCAGCCCGCAGGCCATCCATAAAGCACTCCAGCCAACCACCTCGACGCTGTGCATGATGGCCAGGTCAAGCGGCTGTTTGGCGATGGACAGCAGGTCGTCCTGATAGGCGGCCAGCACAGCCAGCGCCACCATTAGCACCACGAAGAATTTCGCCAGTGCTTTGAGTAACTCGACCAGCGCGTGGGTGGAAAACATCCGTTTCAGGCCGGAGCCAGGATTCATACGACTGAACTTGGGCGCCATTGACTTGCCTGAAAACAGCCAGCCACCCAGGGAAATCGGACCGATGATCGACACGATCATCAGCACGATGAGCAAGGGCATGACGGCCTCGAGCGCGACCATCCCACCGCTCATCAGCAGCCGCACCATTGCGGCTTCATCCAGCAAGGTCTCACGGCTGAGCTCGAAGCTGTTCTGCATCAGGGCCATCAGGCTGCCTGCCATGCTGCCACCAGACGCCAGCAACCCGCCGATACCACCCAGCGTGACCGCCACCGTGTTCAGCTCTTTGGAGCGGGCCAGCTGGCCTTTCTCGCGCGATTCCCGGACCCGTTTTTCCGTGGGTTCCTCGCTTTTGTCGGCACCGCTTTCGCTCTCAGCCATAACAGGCCTCCCGCAGCTGTGGTGAAGGCATACGCATCAGCGTAGCCCGATCAGTTCGCGAAGCATCGCCAGCGCTTCGCTGACGAAGCTCTGGTATTGCGCAAGAAGGTCAGCCATTCCGATCCAGACAATGATCAGGCCCAGCACCAGGGTCAGCGGAAAACCAATCGAGAAGATGTTCAGCTGCGGCGCAGCGCGTGTCATCAGACCAAACGCCAGGTTTACGACCAGCAACGCGGTAATCGCCGGCAACACCAGGAGTAAACCGGCCCCGAGCACCCAGCCGAGCTTACCGGCGATCTCCCAGAAGTGGTTGGTACCAACCACCCAGCCGCCGACTGGCAAGGTCACGAAGCTCTCTGTGAGGATTTCCAGCGCCACCAAGTGCCCATTCATGGAGAAGAACAGGAGGATGACCAGCATGTTGAAAAACTGACCGATGACCGGCACCGATACGCCGTTGGCCGGATCGATCATCGAAGCGAAGCCAAGACCCATCTGCATTGCCAGCAGCTGCCCAGACACGATGAACACCTGAAAGAACAGCTGGAGGACGAACCCGAGCATGACGCCGACCAGGATTTGCTCGGCTATCAGCACCAGCGCCAGTCCACTCAACGGATCCACCAGCGGCACCGCAGGCAATCCCGGAACCAGCACAACGGCAATTGCGACGGCGAGGTATAGCCGCACCCGCATCGGCACCAGCTGAGTCCCGATGATAGGCATACTCATCAGCATGGCGGCCACGCGAAACAGCGGCAGCAGAAACTGCGCCACCCAGGCGCCGATCTGCGCGTCGCTGAGCTCAAGCACAGGCGCAAGCCGTATGGGGGACTGAAACGGTCAAGCACTCACCCAATGATCAGCGGAATGTTCTGAACCAGACCCTGGGTGTATTCCATCAACTCACGGACAAGCCAGGGTCCCGCCCATATCAGGGTGACCAGCATGACCAACAGGCGCGGAAGGAAACTCAGCGTTTGTTCGTTGATCTGGGTGGCCGCCTGAAACATGGCCACGACGAGGCCAACGAGCAAACTCGGAACTACCAGCACGCCGACGATCATTGCGGTCATCCAGAGCGCTTCGCGAAACAGATCAACCGCGACTTCGGGTGTCATGCGTGTCTCCGTATAGGCTCTAGAGCGTGCCGAAACTGCTGGCTAACGTACCGATAATCAAACCCCAGCCATCGACCAGAACGAATAGCATGATTTTGAACGGCAGCGAGATGATCAGCGGCGAAAGCATCATCATGCCCATCGCCATCAGCACACTGGCGACCACCATGTCGATGATCAGGAACGGAATGAAGATCATGAAGCCGATCTGGAATGCGGTTTTCAGCTCGGACGTCACGAATGCAGGAACCAGAATCGTGAGAGGCGCCGCGTCCGGGGACTGGATATCGGTCCGCCGGGACAGTCGCACGAAAAGCTCCAGATCGCTTTCGCGGGTCTGCGCCAGCATGAAATTCTTCAGAGGGACTTCTGCCCTAGCAATCGCATCCGGCGCCGAGATCTGCTCATTCAGGTAAGGCTGGACCGCCTCGTTGTTAATCCGCTCGAACACCGGAGCCATGATGAACAGCGTCAGAAAAATGGTGAGGCCGACCAGGATCTGGTTTGAGGGCGTCTGCTGCAGGCCCAGCGCCTGTCGCAAGATCGAGAAGACGATGATGATTCGTGTGAAGCTGGTCATCAGCATGACGAAAGCCGGAATAAAGCTCAGCGCCGTCATGATCAGCAGTATCTGCAGGCTGACCGAATATTCCTGCTGCCCCTGTGCGTCGGTGCTCAGGGTAATTGCGGGGATCGACAAGGGGTTGTCGCCCTGCGTAATCAAGCCCCCTGCATCCTGGCCCACGGCAAACGGGGCGGCCAGGATCAACAGGGCCGCCAACAACAATCGAAACATCAGGGCTTGTCCTTGTGATCCCGACCGAGCAGCTCCATCAGCCGCTGGGCAAATTCGGGGTTGGCAGGTTCAGCGTCCGGCAGATGCACCGGCTCCTTCAGCACATGCAGGGGCGTGATACGGCCAGCGCTCAAGCCCACCAGCACCTGCTCGCTGCCTACCTGGACCAATACCAGACGTTCACGTGGCCCCAGGGCCTGAGTCGAAATCAGTTTGATCGCCTGGTTGCTGCGAGGATTCAACTGCTGCATGCGACGCAGCAGCCATGCCAGCAGGAAAATCAATCCAATCACCAGCAATAGACCGAGCAGCAGCTTGGTCATCTGCCCACCCATGCCAGCGGAGCTCATATTTGTAGCGGGCTCGGCAGCCATCGCTGGCACGGCCAGAAACAGCGAGAGGATCGTCAGGGCCCGCATGTCAGCGCAGCTTCTTGATGCGTTCGCTCGGACTGATCACGTCAGTCAAACGAATGCCGAACTTTTCGTTTACGACCACCACTTCGCCGTGGGCGATCAAGGTGCCGTTGACCAGTACATCGAGCGGCTCGCCAGCCAGGCGATCCAGCTCCACGACCGAGCCCTGGTTGAGCTGCAACAGGTTGCGAATGCTGATTTCCGTACTGCCAACCTCCATCGAGATGGAAACCGGGATGTCCAGAATCACGTCCAGGTTAGGCCCCTCGAGACCCGCTGGGACCGGGGCCGCCTTGGGACTGCTGCCAAACTCCTCCAGCGGGGCACGTGGCGGCGACGACGCTGCAGCCGGCCCCTGATTCAACAGGGCATCGATATCATCCTGATTGGCATCACCCGCTTCAGCCAACGCCGCAGCCCATTCATCAGCCAGCGCCTGCTCTTCAGGGGAAGTGTTTTCGAAATCGTCTGCCATCGCTAATCCTCGACCGGCTGGTAATTGAGTGTGGGCTGAATCAACGTGGTCGCATTACGGATTCAAGCACCTGCAGGGCCAGGTTGCCCTTGTGAGCGCCAAGCTTGACCTTGAAGGTCGGCATGCCGTTGGCGCGCATGATCATGTCTTCGGGCATTTCAACCGGGATCACGTCGCCCGGTTGCATGTTGAGAATGTCGCGCAACTTGAGCTGTCGCCGCACGACGGTCGAACTGAGCGGCACCTTTACATCCAGCACGTCTTCTCTCAGGGCATTGATCCAGCGTTCATCCTGATCGCTGACGTCTGATTGAAAGCCGGCATCGAGCATTTCGCGAATCGGCTCGATCATCGAATAGGGCATGGTCACGTGGAAATCACCGCCACCGCTTTCCAGCTCGATGTGGAAGGTAGACACCACCACCACTTCACTTGGGCTGACGATGTTGGCCAATGCCGGATTCACTTCGGAGTGCACATACTCAAAATTGACGTCTAGCACCGCGTGCCAGGCTTCCTTCAGATCGACGAATGCCTGATCCAGCACCATCCGCACCACGCGCAACTCGGTAGGCGTAAATTCGCGCCCCTCGATCTTGGCGTGCCGGCCGTCGCCGCCAAAAAAATTGTCGACCAGCTTGAACACCAGCTTGGCGTCGAGGATGAACAGAGCGGTACCGCGCAGCGGCTTGATCTTCACCAGATTGAGGCTGGTTGGCACGTACAGGGAGTGGATGTATTCGCCAAACTTCATCACCTGCACGCCGCCGACTGACACGTCTGCCGAGCGGCGTAGCAGGTTGAACATGCTGATGCGCGTGTAGCGGGCAAAACGTTCGTTGATCATCTCGAGGGTGGGCATACGCCCGCGGACGATCCGGTCCTGGCTGGTCAGGTCGTAACTTTTGATGCTGCCCGGTTCGGAATCACTTTCGGTATCGACAAGACCGTCATCAACTCCGTGCAGGAGCGCGTCGATCTCATCTTGCGAGAGCAGATCTTGAACAGCCATCTACAACGACCCCTATTGCAATACGAAATTGGTAAACAGAACTTGCTCGATAGCAAGCTTGCCGATTTCCTTCTCTGCTAACGCCTGAACGCTGGCGGTTGCCTTCTGGCGAAGCATTTCCTGTCCTACCGGCGTCGCAAGGCTCGCAAATTCCTGACTGGAAAACAGCATGACCAATTGATTGCGCAGCAACGGCATATGTTCCTTCAATGCGTCGAGTGCGGCCTGGTCTCGCGACATCAGCGCCACGCTGACTTGCATGTAGCGCTGGCGACCTCCGGTATTGGCGAAGTTGACAATAAACGCAGGCGCCAACACTTCATAGATTGCAGTCGCACGTTGGGGCGGCGCGTTCGCTTGTGAAGCTTCCTCGGCCGGCTTCTCCGAGGCACCTCGAGACATGAAATAGAAGGTGCCGCCTACCGACAACCCAACCGCTAACAGCAAGCCGAGGACGATCATGATGATCAGCTTGAGCTTGCCCTTTCCCTCAGTCGCCGCCGCAGGACTGGGAACGTCCGGAGGGCCCTGTTTCTTCGCCATGCCAAATATCCGTCATCACAAGTGTTATCACTCGCCTCGAAACGAAGCGAGCAACTGCTATGCCAAAGTATCAATCAGCTCATGAGCTGCGTAAATGATTGCCTCGCACCGGCTCGTCTTTGCGGACCGATACTGAGTTTGCTCTGCCCAGTTTCGAACGACCGCACAAGAACGCGGCGAGGAAGGTTTGACAAGAACCCGTCACCCTGGGAAAGACGCGAGGGGGCTGGTTCAGGTAGCGGGTAAAGAACATTTTGAAGGCGGTATTATTGCGGCTTAACCGAGCGCAGCAGCCGCTCCCACGGCATGACTAGGCTCGGCTTTCAGACCGATTTGGCTGTCAGGCGTAGTAATCCACCAGGCCACGACCGCTGGCGACACGACCCGAGCTGATCTCCATGGTGCCTAGCGCCATTTCCTCCTCTGCTCCAGCCAAGGCACCGGCAACGCCGCCGCGCGGCTCACCGCCGCTTTCACCTTTCCACCCTCGTGACTGGTCAGACACGTTGACGTCCATGGTCATGCCCTGTTGGGCGAACATATCGCGCAGTCGCTGCATCTGTCCTTCCAGCGCATCCCGAACGCCAGCATGCGGACTTACGAAGGTCACCTGCGTCTGGTCCTTGTTCATGTCGATACGAACCTCCATACGACCGAGCTCGGCTGGATCGAGTTGAATCTCGGCAGACTTGAGGTTCTGGCTGGACAACCACATCACCTTATCGACCACAGCTTCGCTCCAGCCAGACTGCTGCATCTGTACGGGTTGGCCGGGCACCATCACAGGCCGCTGTATTTGCTGCGTCTGGTTCTGCTGAGCGATCGCCTGCGTCAAGGGGCTGAGCCGATCGATCGGCGCTTCAGTGATATTCGTACGGCTGTCCTTTGGCACATCGAGCTTTTCAAGCAGCTCTCCAAAGCTTTCATCCAACGAGCGAAGCTCAGGCTCTTCGACCTGCCCCTCGAGCAGGTTCGCCGGAAGCAGTTCCTGGGCATCGACTGCGGCGTCGCCTGTCATGACCAGACTCTGAGCGGTATTCTTCTGGCTGGCCGCCTGTTGCTCTCCAATGCGCTGCCCCGCCAGCAGGGTCTCGCTGTCTGGCGAGGCATCAGCAGGCACCGCCTGCGGTTGTGCCAGGCCCATCAGGAACTCGCTGCCTGCCGGAGGTGGCTCAGCGCCCGGCTGGACCCCACTAGCATCCGGCTGACCACCCATGCCGAAAAGCAGTAGCGGGTCGAGGTCGGCTTCAGGGTCGTGCGGGCTATCGTCGGCGGTCTCGGCGCCCGGAGGCAGCTCCTTGCCGGGTTCGGCCGCAGTCGGCGCTTCGCTGCCGCTTGACTTGTCAGTTTCCTGACTCGACTTATCGCTCACCGGCTTGTCGCGG
The DNA here is from genome assembly GCF_051028275.1 of Stutzerimonas stutzeri. Classification (GTDB taxonomy): domain Bacteria; phylum Pseudomonadota; class Gammaproteobacteria; order Pseudomonadales; family Pseudomonadaceae; genus Stutzerimonas; species Stutzerimonas stutzeri_AS. The sequence goes on along the minus strand of NZ_CP069269.1, from coordinate 1,503,272 downwards.
GCCGGCTTTGCTGCAGCATTCTGCGCTTCGGCGGGTTTGCCCTGGCGCTCTTTCGCGTAGACGTTGGCGAAGCTGGAGGCCTCGTCCCGACTGGATTGCGGGGCGGGTTTAGGCGAAGCGTTCGCTGCTTTGCCGGCCGCGGTCGGAGCCTTGATGTTTAGCAACAGATCGGGAGAGACGGCCATAGGTTTTCCGTTGAAGGATGACGACGTACGTAGCGTCAAGCAAAGTCCGGGCCACCGACTAGCTGGCACCTAAAGCTGCCTCACTGAGACCAGCGGTTCGCCGCTACAGCAACCCCGTCAGCCAGCTCCATGCCAACGTTGGCGCTCGGCTCGGTAAAGGATTCGCACGATGGCGAACTCTCGCTCGATACGCTCGATCAACGCCGGGGCTTCATCCAGCTGCTCGCGTCGGGCGGTTTCCTCCATCTCGCGACAAAGGTCCGCCAGCAGTACGGCGCCCATGTTGCTGCAGCTTCCCTTGAAGCTGTGCGCGGCCTGTCGCAGGTCCTCGGATTGACCGCTCAGACAGGCCGCCTGCAAAAGGCGCAGCCGTTCTTCCGAATCGACGAGAAAGGTATCCAGCAGCACCGGATATTCCGCATCCATCACTTCCTGAAGTGTCGCGAGCACCCTGCTGTCGAGATGTTCGGCCACGGAAATGCTCCTGGCTGCAAACGGAGAATTATGCACGACCGACCCAGTGGAACTCTACGTAAAGGGCCTTGCCATCCGGCTCCCAATAGAAGCGTTCACTCAACTGACGAATCATACGCAAGCCTCGCCCACCCAAACGACCGCTGCAATACTGCTGATTCAGGGCCTGCTGCACATCAAAGCCTGGACCACTGTCTCGAACACCGATCCGCAGATACCCCGTTGGGCCTTCAGACTTGACGGTTAACTCGATGGATACGAAGCCTTCGGCAAGCTCATCCAAGCGTTGCTGTCGTTCACGATAATACCTGGCGAAACCGTCGGCACCGCACTTGATGGTCGAATCCAGTAACAGGACACCGTGCTCCAAAGCGTTGGCATAAAGTTCGGTCAGGACCGTGTAAATGGTTCCGATACGGTATCGCAACGGCGAAATCTGCAGCAAAAGCTGCATCGTGATTGGCAACGGATCGGCCATACGCAGGCTGCTCGGACGAAGCTCGAAGCAAGTCGTCCAGTCTCTCGGGTTAAGCTCTTTGGAGCCTAGCGGGAAATACGGTGTAGACAGCTGTGCAACCGGCGTTTCCTCGGCGATCATGCTCACCTCGACGAGGCTCAAGTCGTCAAGGATTTGACCATGAAAGGCGTGCAGCGCTTGTTCGATATCCTCGAACAGCCTCGTTCGGTCGCTGTTCGCATCCATGACAGCCAGCAACCTTTGTTCGCCGAAGAGCTCGTCGTCAGCGTTGCAGCTCTCAAGCAATCCGTCGGACATCAACAGCAAGCGGTCTCCAACCGCCAGGGACAACGTCTCGAAGGTATCGTCGAATACGGTCGCCTCGCGTACCCCTAGCGGTAGATGCCCGGACCGCAAGGGCAACCGTTCTCCATTCGCCTTGAGTAGATAGCCATCCGGTAAGCCGCCGTTCCACACGCGTAGGATGCCCTGTCCCAGGTTGATGTCGAGCAATGTGGCGCAGCAAAACATCTCGACCGGCAGGATCAGCTTTAGCTTGGCGTTGATCTCGCGGAGTATCTGGTTACTGGAGTAACCCTTTGCCGTCATTCCATAAAAGGTTTCTGCCAGCGGCATGGCGCCAATCGCGGCTGGCAAACCATGACCGGTGAAGTCCCCGAGCAGCACGAACATCCTCCCGGCCGGCGCATGAGCAGCGAGCAGCAGGTCGCCGTTGAATAACGCCCGCGGAGACTGTCGATAACGAATGTTGGGTGCGTTGAGGCAGCCGGCGTGAGCCACCTTGTCGAAGATCGCCTTTGCCGCTTTCTGCTCGTCGAGCAGTTGCTGATTACGCCGGGCAATAAGATCGCGCTGTTCCAGCACCGTTGCCTGCAACCGCCGCAAGCGATGCATAGCCTGGATCTTCGCTTCGAGGATGATCGGGTTGTAAGGCTTGGCGATGAAGTCATCGCCCCCTGCTTCCAAACAGCGAACCAGCGCTTCGTTTTCGGTGAGCGAGGTAAGAAAAATGATCGGTACCAGCTCGTTTCCAGCCAGTTGCTTGATCTGCTGTGCCGCCTCGAAGCCATCCATCACCGGCATCAGCGCGTCCATTAGGACCAGCTGCGGGCGCTCGCGTTCGAACAGCGCGACCGCCTCGGCGCCATTGGCAGCGGTTACCACATGATGTCCCTGGCGACGAACGATAGCCGCCAAGAGCATGCGGTCAGCCGCGCCATCCTCCGCGATGAGTATGGAGAGCCGACGAGGCATCAGGGTATGGCGAACAATTGTTCGAAGTTGGAAACCGAGAGGACTTTACGGACGTCGGGATTGCAGTTGATCAGGCGGATATCGGCCTCGTCACCGCCCGCGTGATCTCGCAGCAGCAACAACATGCCCAGAGCAGAACTGTCGAGATAGGTGGCCCCGTTGAGGTCGACTACATAGCGACGGGGCGAGCTACCCGAAGCCTGATAAGCGTCGCGAAAAGCCTGATGTGTATTGAAATCGAAGCGCCCCTGAATCGTAATGGTCAGCTCCTGTCCATCTGCCGATAGCTGTGAACTGATGGTCATCTAGCACTCCTGATCCAAAGCAAAAACATGGCTGTGATGCCGGCCGGCGGTGACGCGTCAGCGGGACGCTTCCAGCTGCACCCTGGCCTCGGTGAGCAGCTGCACGGCAGCACACAAGCTGCATGAAGATTTAGCATTCAAAACCCGGCGCAGCAAGTTTCAATCCTGTTTTGGCTTGCTGGCCAGGCGTTGTGAGAACTCGTCGAGCAGTTTCTGTTCGCGTTTGTCGGCCGCCGTCCTGGCTTCCTGTAGATAGCGGTCAACCAGCTTGCGCAAGCCATCGAGTCGGGCGCGTCGCTGTTGCCATTGTTCGCGGAGCTTGTCGAGGTTGTTTCGGTGCCAATCCAGGCTGCGCTGCTGCTGCCCGATCGCTGACTCGAGTTGCGAAAGGAAGCGTTGGTAGTTCATCAACCACTGGCCAGACACGCCCTGGCTGCCCTGAACCATCCATTGCTGCTGGTAATCGGCAAAGTACTGGCGCAGCTCGCCAAGTTTGGCTTCTGCCTGGGCGACTTGCGTCTGGCCTTGTCCGAACAGCTTTGCAGACTCTCGCTCGGCACGCTCGGCCATATCGATCACGGGCGCCAAACGCGCTGCACGGCTGGTTGCCAAGCCTTAACCCGCGACCTTGGGGTTGAACACGCTGGCCAGCAAAGCCTCGCTCTGGGTCAGATGCTCAGCCTCGTTCAGACCTTGCCGAAGGTAGCGCACCATCTCAGCCTGCCGGGCAATGGCGAGGTCGGTCTCCGGGTCGCCACCCGGTACATAAGCGCCAACGCTGATGAGATCGCGGCTCTGCTGGTAGCGCGACCAGAGCTGCTTGAAACGTTGCGAGTGACGCACGTGCTCGACGCTGACCACTTGCGGCATGACGCGGCTGATGGATGCCTCGATATCGATTGCCGGGTAATGACCCTCCTCGGCCAGTCGACGCGATAGCACGATGTGGCCATCAAGTACGCCCCGTGCGGCGTCGGCGATCGGGTCTTGCTGGTCGTCACCCTCGGACAACACGGTATAGAACGCAGTGATCGAGCCGCCGCCCTCTTCTGCGTTACCGGCGCGCTCCACCAGACTCGGTAGTTTGGCGAACACCGACGGTGGGTAGCCCTTGGTCGCGGGCGGCTCGCCAATCGCAAGAGCAATCTCGCGCTGGGCTTGGGCGAAGCGAGTCAGCGAATCCATCAGCAGCAGCACGTTCTTTCCTTTGTCTCGGAAATACTCGGCGATACGCGTGCAGTACATGGCGGCCCGCAAGCGCATCAACGGCGCATCGTCTGCCGGCGAGGCCACGACGACTGAACGCTTGATGCTTTCTTCGGTGAGGATGTTCTCGATAAATTCCTTCACTTCTCGCCCACGCTCGCCGATAAGCCCCACCACGATGATGTCGGCCTCGGTGAAGCGCGTCATCATGCCAAGCAAGACCGATTTACCGACACCGGTACCGGCGAACAGGCCCAGACGCTGACCGCGCCCCACAGTGAGCAAGCCGTTGATGCTACGGATGCCAACATCCAGCGGCTCGCTGATCGGGTGGCGCTTGAGCGGATTGATTACCGGGCCATCCATCGGCACCCAGTCCTCCGCTTTCATTCCGCCCTTACCATCCAATGCCCGCCCGGCACCGTCGAGAACGCGACCGAGCATAGAGGTGCCCATGGGCAGGCGGCCGGTATTGGCCAATGGGACGACCCTGGCGCCAGGGGCGATACCCGCCAGACTGCCGACGGGCATCAGATAGAGTTTGCCGCTGGCGAAGCCCATTACCTCGGCTTCGACCTGGGTCGGGTGGTAGCTGTCTTCGTTAATGACCAGGCAGCGACTTCCGACCGCAGCGCGCAGCCCCTCGGCTTCCAGAGTCAGACCGACCATACGCAACAACCGACCTTCGAGGATCGGTTGGCTGGGGAGTTTGATGGCATCGCCGTAGGCTTCAAAGCGTTTGGCGAAGCTGGTGCGTTCAAGGCGCATCGGGGGCCTCCGTGTCAGAGCCGAGCTCTACATGCAGGTCGGCCTCGGGCGGACTGGTGGCGTTCTCTCGCTGTTGCTCGAACAGCTGACTGATCGCTTGGCCCAGGCGCGTTTCGACACTGGCGTCGATACGGCTCTGCTCGGTCTCGATGCGGCAGCCGCCAGGCAGAAGATCGCTGTCTTCGACGATACGCCAGGTTTCTTCATGGCGTTCACGTAGCGCCTTGACCAGCTCGAAGTCTTGCGGATTGATGTAGATGCGCACATTGCTCGCCCCCATAGGCAGCAGCTTCAGCGCATCGCGCAGAACCTGGCGAATCTGACTGGAATCGATCAGCAGATCGCGCTGAATCACTTCGCGAGCCAACTGACTGACCAGCGTAACCATGGCGTGCTCGAGATTACGATCCTGATCGGCGATAGGTTCGAGCAGCTGTGCCATCAGCGTTTCCAGATTCTGCAGCTTGGGCGCCAGCGCTGCTTCGGCCTCTTGCCTAGCCTTGAGCTGACCGGCGTGAAAGCCGTCCTTCTCGCCGGTACTGAAACCTTCGTTATAGGCTTCCTGGCGAATCGCTTCGAGCTCATCGAGCGTCAGCGGTTTGACCTCCTCGACCGGGACGTCCTCGCTATGCGACAACTCTTCGGCAGGAGCCGGTTCCTCGACGGACGCCTGCACTTCCGGCTCTGCGCCTAGCGGATCGAAGCTCGGCAAAGCCCAGCGATCGAAAACGTTGACGTCCTTCGCACGGATCACATCGCTGGGGTTTTCCTTGGACATACAACTCGCTTAGATCTAGACCATTTCTTCGCCGCCCTTGCCGCCGAGTACGATCTCTCCGGCTTCGGCCATGCGACGGGCGATGGTAAGGATTTCTTTCTGGGCGCCTTCGACTTCGCTGATGCGCACCGGACCTTTGGCTTCCAAGTCATCGCGCAGCAATTCACCGGCACGCTTGGACATGTTCTTGAAGATTTTCTCCTTGATGGCTTCGTCAGCGCCTTTGAGCGCCATGACCAGCACATCGGAGGATACTTCGCGCAGCAACACCTGGATGCCCCGGTCGTCGACATCGGCGAGATTGTCGAACACGAACATCAGATCCTCGATCTGCGACGACAGGTCTTCGTCGACGTCACGGATGGCATCCATCAGCTGGCCTTCGACCGAGCTGTCGAGGAAGTTCATGATATCTGCCGCACGCTTGACGCCGCCCAGCGTCGCACGGGTGGTATTGGCGTTGCCGGAAAACTGCTTCTCAAGGATAAGGTTCAGTTCTTTCAGCGCAGCCGGCTGCACTGTGTTCAATGACGACACACGCAGAACGATATCCAGCCGCACCTTGTGGTCGAAATGCGAGAGCACTTCACCCGCCTGGTCGGGATCCAGATACGCCACTACGATGGCCTGGATCTGAGGATGCTCGTAGCGAATCACATCTGCAACCGCGCGCGGCTCCATCCACTTCAGGCTGTCGAGACCGCTGGTGTTGCCACCAAGCAGGATACGGTCGATCAAGCCACCCGCCTTGTCCTCTCCCAGCGCCTGGGTGAGCATTTTGCGGATGTAACCGTCCGCGCCAACGCCAACACTGGTCTGGTCGCCGACGATCTCGACGAATTCGCCCATCACCTGTTCTATCTGGGTTTTCTGCACGTTGCGCATCTGCGCCATTGCCGTGCCGACTTTCTGTACTTCCTTCGGGCCCAGATGGCGCAACACCTGCGCAGCGTCGGCCTCGCCGAGAGAGAGCAAAAGAATTGCAGCCTTGTCGACCTTGTTCAGCTTTGCGGGTACTCGAGCATCACTCATCTGCGTTGATCCAATCTTTGACGACCTGAGCCACCCGGCCCGGATCCTCTGCTACCAGATTCTTGATGGCATTCAATTGCGCATCGTATCCCTCGGAGGGGCTGGGCAGCATGATGCTTTGCGGCCCACTCAGGCTGACCCGATCACTCGCCAGCGCACCATCGATACCCTCCAGATCGCCCAGCTCGGCATCGCCGGGCACGGCTTGAAGCTCTTTAGCCTTACCGGCGTTCGTCAGGTTGTTCAGGACCGGTCGCAGCACCCCGAAGACCAGCACCAAGATAAACAGTACGCCAAGAACCTGTTTTACGATGTCCCAGAACCACGGCTGCGAGTAGAACGGAATGTCGATGAACGCATCGTCAAGCGAATCAGCGGCAAACGGTGCATTGATCACGCTTACGCTGTCACCGCGACTCGCATCAAACCCAACGGCATCCTGTACCAGGCGGGTAAAGCGCGCCAGTTCTTCGGCACTACGAGGCACACGGGTCGTGGTGCCATCAGCCGCAACCGTGACCTGGTCGTCGAGCACCACCGCAACCGACAGACGGCGCAAACGGCCCTGCTGCTGCTTGGTATAGCTGATCGAACGGTCCAGCTCATAGTTGCGGGTCGCCTGCTCACGCTTGTCGGCCGGATAAGGGGCCAACATCGGTTGGCCGGTTGCCGGGTCCATGACTTGCTGACCGTTGGCGTCCAGCAGCGGCTGACCGGGAGCGATGGCACCGGCTGCAGCGGCCTGCCCTGCCACGGCATTCTCTGGCGCAGCCGCCGCGCCGGGAGGTTGATTGCTCAGCGCACCGGGTACGCCCTGCGGGCCCAGGCTGCTCTGGCGCTGTTCGCTGACGCTCTGCTCACTACGCAGTGCCGGCTGATCCGGGTTGAAGGTCTCGGAGGTGGACTCGACAGCGCTGAAATCCACATCGGCGGACACCTCAGCCTTGTAGCGACCGCTACCCAGTACCGGCTGCAAAATGTTATGCACGCGCTGGGTGTAAAGGCTTTCCACGCGACGGCTGTAGTCGAACTGCTTGCCAGCCATGCTCAGCTCGGTGAGCTCCTGCTGATCGGACAGCAGATTGCCTTTTTGATCGACCACGGTGATCTGTGACTTGGTCAGCTCCGGTACGCTGGTTGCGACCAAATTGATGATCGCCATGACCTGGCTCGGCTCGAGGCTGCGGCCTGGGTACAGCTCAACGAGTACCGATGCGCTAGGCTTGCGCTCATCGCGAACGAACACCGAGCTCTTTGGAATGGCAAGGTGAACGCGAGCGTTCTTGACGTTGTTCAAGCTGGAAATGGTGCGCCCCAGTTCACCTTCGAGCCCCCGGCGATAGCGGGTCGCTTCCATGAACTGGCTGGTGCCGAGGCCTTGTTCCTTGTCGAGAATTTCAAAACCGATATTGCTGTCGGTCTGGGCAATGCCAGCGCCAGCCAGTCTCAGCCGTGCACGCGCCAGGTCGTCCGCCTTGACCAGCAAAGCGCCGGACGTGGGTTCGACGGTATAGGAAATGTCGGCGGCTGCCAGGGTTTCCATCACCTGATTAGCATCCATCCCGGCGAGGCTGCCCAACAACGGACGATAGTCCGGCTGCTGCGACCACAGCACCACGGCGAAACCGATGGCTACGCTCGCTGCCAGACCGACCAACAGGCCGATCTGCCGCAACATCGACATTTCAGACAGGTTCTCCAGAAAGGAGAGACCCAGCAAAGGCTTCTTCGGGGTATCCGAAGCGAGTGGTACCGGAGCGTTGGTAAGTGCGTCAGCCATTATTCAAATCCTGCCTTAGACCGGCATCTGCATGATGTCTTGATACGCCTGGACCAGCTTGTTGCGCACCTGGGTCATGGCCTGAAAAGAAACGCTCGCTTTTTGCGACGCGATCATGACTTCGGTCAGATCGATACCGCCCTGCCCCATCTCGAAAGCGCTGGCCAGTTGACTGGATGCCTGCTGGGTTTCATTCACTTTGTTGACGGCCTGTCCGAGCATATCGGAGAAGCTCGGGGCACCAACCTCCGGAGCAGCCGTCACGGGCTTGGAACGCGCCATGGCATCGGTCTGCATGGCCCGCATTTCCAGCATCAAGCGATTGAATTCGATACCCTGACTCATCATTCCTCCAACAGCTGCGGTTTTTTTGACGCATCGCAGCAGGCACTGGGGTAATAGCAACATCGGTGCCAGTGTCTGCTTAGCTGTCGGCACGCTTCTTCATCCGGGGGACGGACGGCACCAGGCTGGGGCCTTGTACTGTTACGCTGATCGCGACAATGGCTGTACCGCGACGTAAAGCGTACGACTCCCTAGCCTGCAAGCACTCCAGGCGAGGATCATGCTCAAGGGTCCGTTGCCATCCAATTCCGAGCGCATCAGCCATTCATGAAACCAACCCTATGCCGACGATGACCGCAACCACCGCCTCACCACAGCGCTTCTTCAAGGACAGCTCAGCTTCAACCGTCGTGGCCGGCTTCATTGCCATGCTGACCGGCTACACCAGTTCGCTGGTGCTCATGTTCCAGGCCGGGCAGGCAGCGGGGCTCAGTAGCGGCCAGATCTCCTCGTGGATCTGGTCGCTGTCGATTGGTATGGCCATTTGCAGCATTGGGCTGTCGTTGCGCTATCGAACGCCCGTCGTCATCGCCTGGTCGACGCCCGGCGCAGCGCTTCTGATCGGCAGCCTGCCTGGCGTACCCTATGGGGAAGCCATCGGAGCATTCATCTTCGCTTCAGCACTGATCGCGCTTTGTGGGTTCACCGGAAGCTTCGAACGGCTGATGCGTAAAGTCCCCGCCTCGCTGGCTGCCGCCCTGCTGGCCGGTGTGCTGTTCAACATCGGCAGCGAAATTTTCCGTGCCGTGGAAGTCCAACCGGTGCTTGTGCTGAGCATGTTCTTTACTTATCTGACCGCTAAACGCTTCCAGCCGCGCTACACGGTGTTGTCTGCTTTGCTGGTTGGCTGTGCCTTCTCGGCAGTGACAGGCCTGCTGGACTTCAGAGCGCTGAGCCTGGACGTCGCGGTGCCCGTCTGGACAACGCCAACGCTGTCGTTCGCCGCGCTTTTCAGTATCGGTATCCCACTGTTCGTCATCGCCATGGCCTCGCAAAACATGCCGGGACTGGCAGTGCTTCGCGCGGAGGGCTATCAGGTCCCAGCCTCACCGCTGATCTCGGTGACGGGCACTGCCTCGGTGCTGCTGGCTCCGTTTGGCTCCCATGGCATTCATCTGGCCGCAATCACCATGGCGATCTGCAGCGGCCCCGAAGCGCATCCCGATTCGTCTCGACGTTACACGGCGGCCGTTTGGTGCGGCATTTTCTATGGGATAGCCGGGATCTTTGGCGCCACACTGGCTGCGCTGTTTGCGTCTTTCCCTGCTGCCCTCGTGCTTTCCATCGCTGCGCTGGCGCTGCTCGGCTCGATAGGCAGCGGTTTGACCCAGGCCATGCAGACAGCACGCGAGCGCGAGGCTGCGCTGATCACCTTTATGGTCACGGCGTCAGGGCTGACGCTGTTCGGCATCGGCTCCGCGCTATGGGGGTTGGTCGCGGGCGTGCTGACACTATTGATAGTCAGCGCGCCCAAGCCGAAGGATTAGCCTCCGGCAAGCGGCTGCAGCTATCAGATCGCCATGGCGCCACCGTCGACCGCCAGCGCGTGGCCAGTGGTAAATGCGGCACCGTCACTGCAGAGATAGAGCACTGCAGCGGCGATTTCCTCAACCTTGCCGACCCGGCCGACCGGGTGCATGGCTGCGGCGAACTCAGCTTTGCGCGGGTCGGCTTCATAGGCGCGACGGAACATGTCGGTGTCGATCACGGCCGGGCAAACTGCATTTACCCTGATCTGCTTTTTCGCATATTCGATCGCCGCTGACTTGGTCAGTCCGATCACGGCATGCTTGGACGCCGCGTAGATGCTCATCTTCGGTGCCGCGCCAAGTCCTGCCACCGACGCGGTGTTGACGATGGCGCCGCCTCCCTGGGCCAGCATCACCGGGAGCTGATGCTTCATGCACAACCAGACGCCCTTCACGTTGACGCCCATGATGGCGTCGAATTCGGCCTCACTGCCTTCAGCCAAGCGCCCCTTCTCGATCTCGATGCCAGCATTGTTGAAGGCATAGTCCAGACGTCCATAGGTTGCCACGGCCTGCTCGACCATCGCCTTGACTTGCTCGTCCCGCGTGACATCGCAGCGTATGAATACCGCGTCGCCCCCCGCTTCAAGAATTGCTTCTGCACAGGCCTTACCGCCTGTTTCATCAATGTCGGCAACGACAACCCTGAGACCCTGATTGGCGAACGCGAGCGCGGTAGCCCGACCAATCCCTGCTGCTGCACCCGTGACCAACGCGACCTGACCGGAAAAAGACATGCTCATGCTGAATATCCTGATCGTTATAAGAGCGGCGGCAGTCCGAACGTGACCGCCCACCAGATACCGGTCATGGTTATACCGTCATCTCTAACCACCATTAAGTGGCGTTAGGGGATATCACTCAGACGGATGCCAACGCATTCCAGAATGCTGCCCTTGCTTGCAGGGTCGGGCTTGGCGGGCTACACCAAGGTTTTGCACACATTCGAGGCCATCATGAACACCATCAACCACCAATATCTGCTGGCCAAACGCCCAGTTGGCGCGCCGACGAAAGACACCTTCGAGTACGTCGAGAAGCCAGTGGGCGAGCCCGAAGCCGGCCAGATCCTGGTGAAGGTGGAATACCTGTCACTGGACCCGGCGATGCGCGGTTGGATGAACGATGCGAAATCCTATATTCCGCCAGTCGGGATTGGCGAAGTGATGCGCGCCCTCGGCGTCGGCAAGGTCATCGCCTCTAAGCATCCGGGCTTTGCCGAAGGCGACTACGTGAACGGCGCGCTTGGCGTTCAGGAATATTTCCTCGGCGAGCCGAAAGGTTTTTACAAGGTGGACCCTGATCAGGCGCCCCTGCCACGCTATCTTTCGGCACTCGGCATGACCGGGATGACTGCCTATTTCGGCTTACTGGCCGTTGGGGAACCGAAAGCCGGCGAAACCGTAGTGCTATCAGGCGCGGCCGGTGCCGTGGGCAGCGTCGCCGGACAGATTGCCAAGATCAAAGGCTGCCGCGTCGTGGGTATCGCTGGAGGCGCCGACAAGTGCCGCTTCCTGACTGAAGAACTCGGCTTTGATGCAGCCATCGACTACAAGAGCGAGGATGTCGCCGCTGGTCTGAAGCGCGAGTGCCCTAAAGGCGTTGATGTCTACTTCGACAACGTTGGGGGCGACATACTGGATGCCGTGCTGACGCGGATCACCGTCGGCGCCCGTATCGTGATCTGTGGTGCCATCAGTCAGTACAACAACAAGGAAGCGGTCAAAGGGCCGGCCAACTACCTGTCCCTGCTGGTCAACCGCGGACGGATGCAAGGCATGGTGGTGATGGATTACGTTTCCCGTTACCCGGAAGCCATGAAAGACATGGCAGGCTGGATGCAAAGCGGCGAGCTGAAGAGCAAGGAAGACATCGTGGAAGGCCTGGAAACCTTCCCAGACACCTTGATGAAGCTGTTCACCGGCGGCAACTTCGGCAAGTTGGTGCTGAAGGTGGGCTAGGCCTGATGCGAACAGAACCGGTCGCCGCCGTTGCGACCGGTCGCGAGCAGCTCGAAAGATGTCCGACTGCGCCCTGCACCGACCAGTCTGGTCACGCCAGTTCGGCAACAACCGCCGCTAATGCCTGCGCTGGATCGGCAGCCTGAGAGATGGGGCGCCCAATGACTAGATAGTCGGAGCCCGCCGCCATGGCTTGCGCCGGTGTGAGAATCCGGCGTTGATCGTTCGCTGCACTACCCGCTGGACGAATGCCCGGCGTGACCAGCTGCAACCCTGGGAACCTTGACTTCAGTGGTTGCGCCTCTTGAGCCGAACAGACCAGACCATCGAGTCCTGCTTTTTCTGCCAGACCGGCGAGCCGCAATACCTGACGTTCTGGTTCGAGATCCAGACCGACGTCTGCCAGGTCGGCCTGCTCCATGCTGGTGAGCACTGTTACGCCGATAAGCAGTGGCTTTTGTCCGCTTACCTTGTCCAATACCTCCCGACAGGCCGCCATCATGCGCAAGCCACCGGAACAATGCACGTTCACCATCCACACACCCAGTTCTGCCGCAGCGCTGACCGCCATAGCGGTGGTGTTGGGGATGTCATGGAATTTAAGGTCCAGAAACACCTCGAACCTTTTGGCCTGGAGTGCCTCAACGATCTGTGGACCGCAGCGGGTGAACAGCTCCTTGCCGACCTTGACCCGACACAACGCTGGATCAAGCTGATCTGCCAGTGCCAGCGCAGCATCACGGGAAGGAAAGTCGAGCGCAACGATGATCGGAGTCTGACAGGGCATGGCGGGTCCTCGGCTAAATTCGGCGCGCATTGTCGCAGAAAAGCAGGTTCTGGGAGATCCGTTCAAACGCTAAAGGTTGGGCGCAGCTACGGCGGGATGGCTTAGCGCCTCGGCCCAGCGTAAGGTGACTCAATCCACTTCTACTCTTGGAGAACCCTATGCCTTGGTACATCTGGCTGCTGTTGGCCCTTGTGATCGGTACGATTGTCGGAGGCTTGCTGATGCTCCGCGCCGGTGCCCGCAAGATCCCGCTCACTGACGAACAAAAACAGCGCATCGCTCAACGCAACGCCGAAGCAGACGCTCAGGACGCTCGGGATCGCTAGGTGCATAGGTGCGCTTGCTACAAGCTCACCAGGCATGATTTGTTGAGGAACGAAGGGGTTTCACGTGAGCCATCCCCTGCCGGTCGAGGAATCGGACGCATCGTTCAGTCAAGCCGTGGCCTGATACAAACGCCACGACACTGATCAGCACATATCCGGCTTATCGCTTTATCTCGAAATTGATCTGAGCCCCATCGATGATGGCTTCGTCCTGAGCGGCGCCCGGCAGGAGCTCACCACTGAGCTGCAAACGGGAGTCCTTGCTCGACTCGAACAGGGGCGGTAGCAGGTTCATTGACGTCGCCTCCTCCGCAGGTTCAAGCGTTTCGGACCAATCATCCGGAAGGCTCAGATCAAGTTCCGGATCTGGTAGCTCGACGTCCTCGACCTTTTTCTTCGACGCGGCGGCGACAGCGGGCTTTGGCTTGGGTGGCGGTACGACTCGCTCGGACGGCAGCTGCTCGGACTCTCCGGCCGTTACCGGCGCGAGATCGATCTTGATCTCTACAGGCGCGTCCTGGACGTCCGGCTCGGGTTTGGCAGTTGCCGGCGCAACGGCCGCGATTGGCGAGGACTCGACCTTCGGCGGCTCCGGGAGCACCGGATCATCAGGAACCTTCTCCCCGTCACACGCGGCGATAAGCGGTATCGCCAACAGTAACAGCCATCTCATGTTCCGCCCTCCTCCGTCCTAGTTCGATTGTCGACAAAGCTCCCCGGCAAGCTCACCCAATGTCTTCAGCGCCCTTTCAGCTTCGGCGGTCCACGGCAGAGCGCAATTGAGCCGTATGCAGTGGTTGAACTGCTCGGTGTTGCTGAAGATCAACCCCGGCGCGATGCTGATGCCCCGCTCCATTGCCTGCACGTGCAGTTGCTTGGTGTTTATCCGCGCTGGCAGGCTGACCCACAGGATGAATCCGTCTGTGGGCCGAGTCATCTGCGTCCCGTCAGGAAAATATCGCTGAACCGCCAGCTGGAACACGCTGAGGTTCTTGCGGTACTCATGACGGATATAACGCAGGTGTCGGTCGTAGCCTCCATTTTCCAGATAAGCGGCAACGCCCATTTGCGTCACGCTACACGCCGAATGCGTGCTGAACGTTTGCAAACGCTGTATTTCTTCGCGGTAGCGGCCGGGGAGTATCCAACCTATACGCACGCCGGGAGAAATCGTTTTGGAAAAGCTTGAACAGTAGATCACGCGACCATCGAGATCGTTCGACTTGAGTGCCTTAATCGAGCCCGGATCGAACATGAGTTCACCGTAGATATCGTCCTCCACGATTTGAATGTCGAAACTGGCGGCCATCTTGAGCAAACGCTTCTGGCGCGCATCGGGCATGCTTCCGCCCAGCGGATTACTCAATCGCGCGGTCAAAACCAACGCTTTGATCGGCCATTGGCTGGCGGCAAGCTGCAACGCCTCGAGGCTCATCCCTGTATCCGGGTCGCAAGGAATCTCGATGACTTTCAGCCCCAGTAGATCGGCCAACTGCAACAAGCCATAGTAGCTTGGCGACTCCGCCGCGATCAGGTCGCCGGGCTTGGTCAGGACACGGAGCGACATCTGCAGCGCGTCGACACAGCCGTGGGTGATCACGACATCATCGGGGCCAACGACGACCCCCGCGTCACGCATACGAATCGCCACCTGCCGCCGCAAGGGTTCATAGCCCGGGCTGAACATGTAGCTGAACGCCCGCTGGCTCTGAAAGCGGGTGACCTTGGCCAGCTGCTGATGCAGAGCCCTTACGGGGAGATAATCGACGTGTGGAACGGCGGCGCCCAACGGGATAAGCCCTTCGCGACGCGAGTCGCTGAGCACCTCGTTGATGATGCTGCTGCGGGTGACCAGCGTTGGCCGCTCAACCTGAGCGATGTCCGGCGTGGGTGCGGTCAGCGCGGGTGTGTGATGGACATAGAAGCCTGATTGCGGGCGAGCCCGAATCATCCCCTGGTCTTCAAGATTGGCGTAAGCCTGCAGCACGGTCGCATGGCTGACGCTCAGCTGCATGCTCATCTTGCGTACAGACGGTACTCGTTCGCCCGGACGATAGACGCCTCGCCGAATGTCCTCAGCAAGCTGATGGGCAATACGCTGGTATAGCAACAGATTGGTCATATTGTCCGACTCCGCCAACTGAACCATAACAGTAGTACAACCCTGTTATGCACGACCAATACAGTTGGCAGCTAACTCGCCGACACAGTCAGTTACCTTTACGCACACAAACTCAACGTGGGCTGCTCAGCTGCCCATTTTCATCGGAGAAAAGAATCTCGACTCGACGATTTTGTGCCCGGCCGCGCGCCGAGGCGTTCTCGGCAATGCGATGTTGTTCACCGTAGCCAACGATCTCGATGCGCCCAGCATCGATTCCGATACTCTGGATGAAGTCACCTACAGCCTGTGCCCTGGCTTTGGACAGGGCAAGGTTCTCGGCCGCGTCGCCTCGGTTGTCGGTATAACCCTCGATCCGGACTCTGCGTTTTGGATTGAGCTGCAGAAAATGCACGACCTTGAGTAAGGTGCGGTTGGCTGAGGCATCCAACTCGGAGCTGGCCGCCCTGAACAGAACATCCCCCAGCGTCATGACCAGACCGCGATCGGTTTCAGCGGCCGCAAGGCTGATCAACTGATCCTCCAGCCACCGGTCCTGGCTTTGCATACTCAGCAGCTTGGCCTCCTGAACAGCAAGGCGCAGCCGGTCCAGTTCCATGCTCAACTGAGTAGCGCGGCGCTGATTCTGAATCTGTTCGCTGTGCTGCCGGGCAATCTCGCTGTAGCGCTTGCTGAGATAGGCATAGTGAATGACATCGTCGGTGCTGCCCCAATAGCCCGCGAATTGCTTCGCTCGGGCCAGCGACTCGCCCGCTCGCACCATATCCTTGGGCGCGTCCTGAAGGATGTGGGGCTCTTCGCTGATACCCTCGAACGCAGCCGCCGCCTGCTCCAGATGCTGCAACGATTCCGACGAAGCGCAGCCCTGCAGTCCGCCAAGCGTGACCAGCAGGCCAATTGTCTTAAAAGCCGATTTCACTGTAACGCCCCCAGCTGTTCGCGCATCCGCGCGATACGACGATGCAACTCAGCCAATTCCTGCTCGCTCTTGTCGTTGAGTACACGAGCCTCGGCCAGCCGGGCGTCCAGTTCCGCCTGCTCGGCTTGCAGCCGTGCTTCCCGGTATCGCTCACCCTTCATGGCTTCTGTCGCAGCCGCAAGCTTCTGCTCGGCCAGCGCAAGCTCCGGGATTTGTTCAGATGCGCCTACACCCCTCGCCTGGACCACTGCCTGCTCGGTGAGGCGCAACTGTTCGGTGGGTGCCGGATCGCTGGCACAACCAACCACTGCAGTCAGTAAAAGCGTGCAGCAAAGATGTCTAATCAAGTGAATGACCCTAGCGTTGCGAATTGCTTGTCGGCGGCTGCTGCTTCCAGCGCTCGATATTGTCTACGAGCAGTTGCTGAGGAATTCCCGCGGCGCGCAATTCTGTCATTTTTATCGCCAGCTGTCCGCGCAACCAAGGACCATTGCAAGCTGAATCATGAGCCACGGCGAAATGCATACCACCGCTGAAGACTGGCGGGTCCAGTCGTTGAATCTCGGCAAGGAGCCCTTGCCGGGCCGCGTGGGCGATGGTGCTGTAGCGCTCGTGCAAAACATAGTCTGTCTTGCCGTCCACCAGCGTCTTCAGGGCCCCGCTCAAGTTCGAAGTGGAGCGCAAGCTGAGGTTTTCCTTGGCGTAACGCTCGAACGCGCTGTGCGTACGCGGAGACGCCACGTAAGTGCCCGAGCGACCTACAAGGTCATCGCGATCGGTGTATAGAAAGGGGGGTGCTTGACCTACCCACGCCGATATCTGCAAGGGCGTGATCGAGGGATGGACGAAGTCCAGATACGCCAGTTCTTTTGGTGATAGCACTGCATCGGCCAGCACGTCTACTTGCCCACTGCGCACCTGTTCCAGCGCCTTGGCCGCATCTCCGGTATAGAGCACCTCGAGCTTCAGATCGAGAGCGTCGGTGATCCTTTTGAGTAGATCAGCATTCGCCCCTATCAGCCGCTTGGGATTTTGCGGGTCTCGCCAGAGAAACGGGGGGTTTTCTGCGCCTCCGGTCGCAATCAGCCGATCACACTTCGCAGTTGCCGCATGCACCGAGAAGGGTGTAGCCAGCAGCAAGGCGAGCAAAGCGGACTTCAGCGGAACGGCACAACGCATGGAAAACCTCATCGTTCGGAATGGGATACACCCTCTCTCGGGTCTGCAGGGATGTTAACACTGGCCAGCGCAGCCAAGGTGCCCATAAAAAAACCCGCTCTAATAGCGGGTTTTTTTCAAGCTGCTCGGTTACACCAGCTCTTCGAGCTCCGGCAGGATCTGGAACAGATCGCCAACCAGGCCGTAATCAGCGACCTGGAAGATAGGCGCTTCTTCGTCCTTGTTGATCGCGACGATAACCTTCGAATCCTTCATGCCCGCCAGATGTTGAATCGCTCCGGAGATGCCCACCGCGATGTACAACTGCGGCGCGACGATCTTGCCGGTCTGGCCGACCTGCATGTCGTTCGGCACGAAGCCGGCATCGACCGCTGCACGCGAGGCGCCAACAGCAGCACCAAGCTTGTCGGCCAACGAATACAGATGCTTGAAGTTGTCGCCGTTCTGCATGCCACGACCACCGGAGACGACAATCTTGGCTGCTGTCAGCTCAGGACGATCGGACTTGGCCAGCTCTTCGCCAACGAACGCCGAAACGCCAGCATCGCCAGTGCCGGACACTTGTTCGACTGCAGCCGAACCGCCCTCTGCATTGACCGGATCGAAGCCGGTCGCACGCACGGTGATGACCTTGATCGGTGCGCTCGACTGCACAGTTGCAATGGCGTTGCCAGCGTAAATGGGACGCTTGAAGGTATCAGCGCTTTCAACGGCGATGATCTCGGAGATCTGATCCACGTCCAGCTTGGCGGCAACGCGCGGCAGGAAGTTTTTACCGTTGGTGGTTGCAGCGGCCAGCACGTGGCTGTAGTTCTTGGCCAGATCAGTGATCAGCGGCGCAACGTTTTCCGGCAACTGGTTCGCGTATGCAGCATCATCCGCGACCAGAACCTTGGAAACGCCTTCAATCTTGGCGGCCGCTTCCCCGATCGCAGCGCAACCGGCACCTGCGACCAGCACGTGAATCTCGCCGCCAATTGCTTTGGCCGCGGCCACGGTATTCAGGGTGGCTGCAGCCAGAACGGCGTTGTTGTGTTCAGCGATAACCAGGATAGTCATTTAGATTACCTTCGCCTCGTTTTTCAGTTTCTCGACCAGTTCTGCGACCGACTTGACCTTGATACCGGCGCTGCGTGCAGCCGGCGCTTCCACTTTAAGGGTCTTGACGGTGGAGGTGGTGACTACGCCCAGCGCATCCGGGGTCAGCACTTCCAGCGGCTTCTTCTTGGCCTTCATGATGTTCGGCAGCGACGCGTAGCGCGGCTCGTTCAAACGCAGGTCGGTGGTTACGATTGCCGGCAGGTTCAGCGCAACGGTCTGTGCGCCGCCGTCGATTTCGCGCTCAACGTTCACCTTGTCGCCGGACACTTCAACTTTCGAGGCAAACGTACCCTGAGCGAACCCGGTCAACGCGCCGAGCATCTGACCGGTCTGATTGTTGTCGCTGTCGATGGCCTGCTTGCCAAGGATCACCAGCTGCGGCTGCTCCTTGTCTACAACTGCCTTCAGCAGCTTGGCAACGGCCAGCGAATTGAGTTCCTCAGTGGATTCGACCAGCACGGCGCGATCGGCACCGAGCGCCAGCGCGGTGCGCAGCTGCTCCTGAGCAGCGGTCGGACCAATGGAAACCACGACGATTTCACTTGCGACGCCCTTCTCTTTCAGGCGTACGGCTTCCTCAACGGCGATTTCGCAGAAGGGGTTCATCGACATCTTGACGTTGGCGAGGTCGACGCCGGAGTTGTCCGGCTTGACGCGGACCTTGACGTTGTAATCGACCACTCGTTTGACAGCTACAAGAATCTTCATGGATTCCTCGTTACTCTCCGGTGAATAGAATTTCGCCGAGGCGAACCGAGCCATGCTCAAGGCCGGGCCGCCATTTCAGCCATCGGACCTGTTCGGCGAGCACAAAACTGCCCGTATCTTGACTGCAGGCAACTGCTGGGGTCAACAACGCAAATACCCAGTCATAAGCCGCAGTTTCCAGAGTCTATCAGGCTTGGAAGAAATTCAAACAAACGTTTGTATTGGACCGAATCAGACGGCTATATATAATGCGGCAGCTCGGCTTGGTCAGGGATACGATCCAGCCCTCCACTATCTAAAAAACAACTAAGCCTTGAGTAGGAGATAGCCAATGGAACGCGAATACATGGAATTCGACGTAGTCATCGTCGGCGCCGGCCCCGCGGGCCTGTCCGCTGCCTGCCGATTGAAGCAACGCGCCGTTGATGCTGGAAAGGAAATCAGTGTCTGCGTCGTTGAGAAAGGTTCCGAAGTAGGCGCCCACATTCTGTCTGGTGCTGTGTTCGAGCCACGTGCGCTGAATGAACTCTTTCCCAACTGGAAAGAGCTGGAAGCGCCGCTCAATACCCCAGTCAAGCGTGACGACATCTACCTGCTCAAGAGCGCCGAAGCCGCTCGCAAGCTGCCCAATGCACTGGTTCCGAAAACCATGCATAACGAAGGTAACTATATCATTTCCCTGGGTAATCTCTGCCGCTGGCTGGCACAGCAGGCCGAAAACCTTGGTGTCGAGATCTACCCGGGTTTTGCGGCTCAGGAAGCACTGATCGACGAAGCGGGAGTGGTTCGCGGCATATTGACCGGCGATCTCGGCGTGGACCGCGAAGGCAACCCGAAAGAAGGCATGTACACGCCGGGCATGGAGCTACGCGCCAAGTACACCCTGTTCGCCGAAGGCTGCCGCGGCCATATTGGCAAGCAGTTGATCAACCGGTTCCAGCTCAACGCGAACGTCGATCCACAGCACTACGGGATTGGCATCAAGGAACTCTGGGACATCGACCCGGCCAAGCATGAACAAGGCTTGGTGGTACACACCGCAGGCTGGCCGCTGGACGATGACAACACCGGCGGCTCATTCCTCTACCACCTTGAGAACAACCAGGTGGTGGTCGGTCTGATCGTCGATCTGTCTTATAGCAACCCGTTCCTCTCGCCGTTCGACGAGTTCCAGCGCTACAAGCATCATCCAGTGATCAAGCAGTACCTGGAGGGTGGCAAGCGCGTTTCCTACGGCGCCCGGGCAATCGCCAAGGGCGGCATCAATTCGCTGCCGAAGATGGTATTCAACGGCGGCGCGCTGATCGGTTGCGATGCCGGTACGCTGAACTTCGCCAAGATCAAAGGCAGTCACACCGCAATGAAGTCGGGCATGTTGGCGGCCGAAGCGGTGGCGGACGCCTTGTTCGCCGGTCGTGACGGCGGTGACGAACTGACGGGTTATGAAGAAGGCTTCAAAGCCAGCTGGCTCTACCAGGAGCTATATGCCAGCCGCAACTTCGGCGCAGCGATCCACAAGTGGGGCGCCGTCAAGGGTGGCGCGTTCAACTTCATCGATCAGAACATCTTCAGCGGCAAGATTCCGTTCACGCTGCACGACACCAAGCCCGACTATGCGTGCCTGAAGACAGCTGCCGAGTCGAAGAAGATCGACTACCCCAAGCCGGACGGGAAGCTCAGCTTCGACAAGCTCAGCTCGGTATTTCTCTCCAACACTAACCATGAAGAGGAGCAGCCGGTTCACCTCAAACTGATCGATCCTAGCATTCCGATCGAGAAGAACCTGCCGATGTACGATGAACCGGCCCAGCGTTACTGTCCGGCAGGTGTCTATGAGGTATTAGACAACGACGAGGGTGGCAAACGCTTCCAGATCAACGCGCAGAACTGTGTTCACTGCAAGACTTGTGACATCAAGGACCCTTCGCAGAACATCGTGTGGGTTGCGCCGGAAGGCACCGGGGGGCCCAACTACCCCAACATGTAAACAAGGCTCCACGGTGCATAGCGAACCCCGCCTCGGCGGGGTTCGCTTTTAGATGGCAACGCTTCGAAATCTTGCGGCATGACCTCCGTCACCGGCAGCGCTGCCTGGTCTAACCCACTCGGTTATCGCCGCTCAAAATGAAAAGCCCCGACCAAGGCCAAGGCTTTCTCACTGTCTCGCTAATAACCGGCACTCAAAGCCCGGCTACATCCTCGGCCTGGAGACCTTTCTGGCCCTGGGTAACCGAAAACTCCACCTGTTGCCCTTCTGCCAATGAGCGGTGGCCATCGCCACGAATCGCCTGGTAATGCACAAATACATCCGCGCCACTGCCCCGCTGGATGAACCCATAACCCTTGGCATCGTTGAACCACTTGACGGTTCCGGTCTCGCGCTCAGCCATCCTACTTCTCCAACTCGATTCTTATTATTCCCGCTCGGGGAGGGACGAACAGGCCTGACCCGTCGAAGGTCACCGCCAGCACCCAATGTAGCGCAGCAGCCGTGACAAGCAGATTTCAGCCGTACCGAGTGAGTATAGAGCGCGCTGAACCGTCTCGTCTTTGCTTTCTCCCGTGCTAATTCCGATTCGCATCACAAACAAACACCTCTCTTGGCGCAGGCTAGCCTGAACGATGCAAGACACACTTATGCGGGGGCCAGCTTGGCAGAAATGACCGACAACACCACAGCGGCTTTGCCCGGCGACCAGCGTTGCGGCACACTTGCGCGCTTCCCGGGAATTAACCCGTCCACGCTCGAATCTGCCGTATGACTCGCTCTCCTATCCGTCGCCTGCTTTTCTCCCTCGTTCGCCGTCTGTTGTATGTCTGGGTTCGCTCGGAGACCATCAATCAGTCGGCCCTTACGCTCAAGCTTGACCGCAGCAAGCCGGTTTTCTACGTGCTGCAACGCGCCTCCCTGAGCGACCTTGCGGTACTCGATCACGAGTGCAACAAGGCAGGCTTGCCGCGTCCAGTGGCTGATGTGGAGGTCGGTAATCACATCGAGCCGGCTGCATTCATCTTTCTCAACCCAGCGGCCAGCTGGTTTGGTCGACGTACACGGGCGGTCACGCCTGAGCCGCTGGTACGTCTGGTCGGGGCACTGGAACAGAACGCGGTCGACAATGCGCAGATCATTCCGGTAAGCGTGTTCTGGGGCCGCTCGCCGGATCGCGAAACCAGCGCCTGGAAGCTGCTGTTCGCCGACAGCTGGGCGGTAACCGGCCGGTTGCGCAAATTGCTCAGCATCGTCATGCTGGGTCGCAAGACCCGCGTGCAGTTTTCCGCACCGATCCAACTCAACGAGCTGGTCGCGCAGAACAAAGGCCATGAGCGCACCCTACGCATGGCGCATCGGATGCTACGGGTCCACTTTCGCAATCAGAAGACTGCTGTCATCGGGCCTGACCTGTCGCACCGTCGCAATCTGGTCAAGGGCCTGGTACATACACCTCAGGTACGCCAGGCAATCAAGGACGAGGCCGAGCGCGAGAACATTTCGCTGGAAAAGGCGGAAGCCCGTGCCCTGCGCTACGGCAACGAAATCGCCTCGGACTATGCGTACACCGCGGTGCGCTTTCTCGAGGTGGTGCTGTCGTGGTTCTGGAACAAGATATATGACGGCATCCGGGTCAATCATCTTGAGCCATTGCAGGAAGCCGTGCAGGGGTACGAGGTGATCTATGTGCCCTGCCACCGCAGCCATATTGACTACCTGCTGCTCTCCTATCTGCTGTTCCGTAACGGCCTGACACCGCCGCACATTGCCGCCGGAATAAACCTCAACATGCCCGTAATCGGCAGCCTGCTGCGCCGCGGCGGCGCATTTTTCATGCGGCGCTCGTTCAAGGGTAACCCGCTCTACACTTCGGTATTCAACGAGTACCTGCACACCCTGTTCAGCCGTGGCTTTCCGGTCGAGTACTTCGTCGAGGGCGGGCGGTCACGTACCGGCCGCATGCTGCAGCCGAAGACCGGCATGCTCGCGATCACCTTGCGCAGCTATTTACGCTCCTCCCGTTTGCCGATTCTCTTCGTGCCGGTATACATAGGCTATGAGCGAGTCTTGGAAGGTCGCACCTACCTCGGTGAGCTGCGTGGTGCAGCCAAAAAGAAGGAATCGATCTTCGATATCTTCAAGGTCATCGGGGCGCTGAAGCAGCGCTTCGGCCAGGTCTGGGTCAACTTTGGCGAACCACTGAAGCTCAACGAATTTCTTGACCAGCAACAACCCGGCTGGCGTCAGCAGGATCTCGCACCGAACTTCCGTCCGGAGTGGCTCAACGACACCACCAATCGCCTCTCGGAGCGGATCGCCCAGCGGCTCAACGAGGCGGCTGCGGTCAATCCGGTCAATCTGGTCGCACTCGCGATGCTCTCCACCAGCCGCCAGGCACTGGACCGGCGGTCACTGATACGCATCCTTGACCTCTACCAGAACCTGCTGCGGACCGTACCTTACTCGCCGCATACCACGCTGCCAGACGGCAACGGCGACAGCCTCGTCGACTACGTGAAAGACCTCGACCTGCTCGCTGAACAAAAGGACGCGTTGGGCAACATCCTTTATCTGGACGAGCAGAACGCTGTCCTGATGACCTACTACCGCAACAACGTGATGCACATCTTCGCCCTACCGGCGTTGCTGGCAAGCTTTTTCCAGAGCAGCTCTCGAATCAGCCGCGAGCAGATCCTGAGCTTTACCGAGGCGCTTTATCCCTACCTGCGCGCCGAATTCTTCATCCGCTGGGAGCCGGAAGAACTGGAAGCGGTCGTTGATCAGTGGCTCGCCGCCTTCGTCGAGCAAGGGCTACTGAAGCTCGACGGTGCAAATTACGTGCGCCCAGCGCCCAGCTCGCGTCAGTTCGTTTTGCTGACTCTGTTGGCACGAGTCATCGTCCAAACCCTGCAGCGCTTCTACATGGCGATTTCGTTGCTGCTCAACAGTGGACAGCACACCCTGAACGCTGAAGAACTAGAGAATCTTTGCACGGTCATGGCCCAGCGACTGTCGATCCTGCATGGCCTGAATGCGCCCGAATTCTTCGATAAGAGCCTGTTCCGTCACTTCATCAAGAGCCTGCAACACCAGGACGTGCTGCGTCAGGACGAACACGGCAAGCTCGGCTACCACGACAAGCTCGGCGAGCTGGCTGAAGGCGTTGCCAAGCGTGTACTACCTGCAGAGATCCGCCTGTCGATCCGCCAGGTAGCGCTTGAGCGGCATCAGGACGAGGCGGACGAAACCGTCCCAGAGAGCTGACATTCCTTTTCGCGGCGCCAGGCCATCGTCATCTCCGCATGCCCGGTGTGCTCGTCGTAGCCGTCGGCCAGCGATTCGAAACCGTGCCGGCGATAGAAGGCGATGCTGGCGGTGTTCTCGGTGTAGACGTTGAGCTGCAGGTAGTCACGCTGGGTCTTGGCGTGCTCGATCAATGCCGACCCAATGCCGGAGCCCTGAACCGCTGGCAATACGAAAATGGCGGCCAGTACTTGATCGACGAGGGAGACGAAACCTTGGATCGATCCTTCGCGCTCGTAGACCCAGGTCTGCGAGGCCGGCAAGTAGGTATCCCGCATAGCGTCGAGCCTAGATTTCCAGAAGCTGGGATCGACAAAGTGGTGAGCACGGATCGACGCCGTGAGCCAGATCGTCAGGATCGGCTCTACGTCCTCGGGGCGACAGGGTCGGATCATGCAGAGAGCTCGTGCGGCCATGGATGAAGCGAAACGGTAGCGCATTGGCGTTGCCATGTCTCGCTCGCATGCCCCAGGAACGAACCAGGAGGTGTCTGCGTTGCGCCCAGCAATCGGCTAGCATCACGCTAATCGAACGCTTGACGGTCGCCCTATTCCAATCGGAAGGTAATGCTCCATGCTCCGCACCACTACGCTCATTCTCAACCTGCTCGTCTCTGCCAACGTCCTCGCCGTCTCGCTCCCCGAGCTGAGCCAGGGCGACGCCAGCCAGGCGCTGAAAGATGCGCTCAGCCAGGGTACCCAGGTCGCCGTGCAGCAGCTTGGTCAGCCGGGCGGATTCAGCAATGATCCCGACGTGAGAATCGAGCTGCCCGGCAACATCGGCAAGGCCTCACGCATGTTGAAGATGATGGGGATGGGCGCTCAGGTCGAAGCGCTGGAAAACGGCATGAACAAGGCCGCAGAAAGAGCCGTGCCGCAGGCGCAGTCACTGCTGCTGGATGCGGTGAAGAAAATGACCGTTGCGGACGCCAAGGCGATCCTTGCGGGCGGCAACGACTCTGCAACGCAGTACCTAAACAAGACCAGCCGCGAGCAGATCCGTGCGAAGTTTCTGCCAATCATCAAGGAGGCTACCGACAAGGTCGGCGTCGCTCAGCAATACAATGCCCTGGCCGGCAAGGCATCCGGGCTCGGCGCGGTCGATCCGCGCTACGGCTCGGTGGAAGGCTACGTTACCGAGCAGGCACTTGAAGGGCTGTTCACGGTCATAGCCGAGCAGGAAGCGAGCATCCGTCAGGACCCAGCACAGGCTGCCACCAGCGTAGCGAAGAAGGTCTTTGGGATGCTGATGAGGCAATTGATTTAAAGACGGCGCAAGGCTTAGCCACGATGTATCACGGAGAACGATTCAACGCGTGGACGCACCTGGCTGGAGGCGTCCTGGCCTTGATCGGAACGGTCTGGTTGCTGGTCAAGGTGGCGTTGGACGGCGACCTGGCGAAGATTGTCAGCGTCACCATCTATGGATGCACGCTGGTGTTGCTCTACAGCGCGTCGACGCTCTATCACAGCGTACGCGGGCGCGCCAAAGCGGTGATGCAGAAGCTTGATCACCTTTCGATCTACTTGCTGATCGCCGGCAGCTACACCCCTTTCTGCCTGGTGACCCTACGAGGCAGCTGGGGTTGGTGGCTGTTCGGGATCGTCTGGTCGCTCGCCGTGATCGGCATGTTGCAGGAAATAAAGCCAAGGTCCGAAGCCAGAGTGCTATCGGTCGTCATCTACGCCGTGATGGGCTGGATCGTGTTGGTCGCGGTCAAACCATTACTCGCCGCACTCGGTACTGCCGGCTTCGTCTGGCTGGTTGCTGGCGGCGTGCTCTACACGGTCGGCATCATCTTCTTTGCCTACGATCAGCGCTTTCGTCACTGGCATGGCATCTGGCATCTGTTCGTGATGGCAGGCAGTCTGCTGCACTTCGTGGCGATCTCGCGGTACGTAGTCTGACGGCCGTACCCTTGGTCAGAGTTCGTTCATGCGATTGACCTGCTGCGCAAGCCGCATGGTTTCCTGTTCTTCGAGCCTCAGCATTTCGTCAAGCAAGCCGCTTGCTTTGCCCAGCCCGGCTCTGTTCTGCAACGAGCGATACAGGTCAATGATCTGGTTATGGACCGCGAATATCTCGCGGGAAATCTCGGTCACACTCATCTGCGCATAAGTCTCGCTGTCGAGATCCAGCGTTAGCATGTCTTGCCGAACGGCGTCCTGCAGGTGGGCTTGCAGTGCTTGGGGATCTGCGTGCTCCTTGATTCGCCCGATCGTTCGGGTCAGCTCCTGCTCGTGCTGGGCGAGGTAAACCAGCAGCATCTTGGCCAACGAGTCACCCCGATCATTTGCGCCTTCAGCCATGCAGTCTGAAAGCCGGGTATGGGCTTGGCTGGTCCAGTCGATCAGGTGTTCGCATCGTTCGATGTTCATGAAACCTCCATCCGCTGCGTTGATTGCCGGGCGAATAGCCGGCGCCATTCCAAATGGAGCGGAATTTCGATGCAAACACGTAAAGCCTGAATTGGCCAGTGCTGGACATCGATTGGATGGTGCGGCCGCTGGCGAAACCGAGCCAGGCTGTTTTTTGTTAACCAGACGAAGCATGACCTGAAGCAGCTTGACCTTGCCACTAGGGCAAGGTTGATGATCAAGCCTAGCCGGACTGGCCGGTATCAACGGAGGGTTTCTTATGAATTCCACCCAGCTTCAGGTTCAAGGCATGACGTGCGGCGCCTGCGTGCGACACGTCACCCAGGCGCTGAACACCCTTACCGGCGTTGACAGTGTTGAAGTCGATCTTCAGAGCGGGCTGGTTCGCGTCGATGGAAACCCTGACAAGGCTCAATTGATCGCCGCCCTGCATGACGCAGGCTATGCCGCTCAACTCGCGAACCAGGCTACCCCTCCCCTATCACTGCAAACAGGTTGCGGTAGCGGTTGTGGTTGCCGTTGATATTTCATCAAGGAGTGCAGTTATGCGTTTCATCAAATCCAAAGTCGCGGTCATTGCAGCCTTGTTCGTCGCCGGCAGTGTGCACGCTGCCGATGTCATCGATGTGCACCGGGACGCCAACTGCGGGTGCTGCAAGGACTGGGTCAAGTACCTGCAGGAAAACGGCTTCGAAGTCCGGGACCATGTTGAAAGCAACATGTCGGCGGTCAAGCAACGCCTGGGTGTTGCCCCGCGGCTGGGCTCCTGCCATACAGGCGTCATCGACGGCAGGTTCATAGAAGGCCACGTACCAGCCGCACAAATCCGTGAGCTGCAGCAACGCAAGGACCTGCTAGGTATCGCTGTGCCGGGCATGCCGGCAGGCTCGCCCGGCATGGATTACGGCCAGCCGGCTCAGGCCTATCAGGTGATCGGCCTGACCACCGAAGGATCCGACCTGGTGCTGGCCGACTATCCGGCAAAATGAGTCGGGCCGAAAAACCTCCGCGCCTGCCTGCTCAGTGCAGGCAGGTGCATCTGCTATCTGGCCTCTGCCGCCGTTGATCCAGCTGCGTGGACGCCGAGTTTTCAGGCACAGACGCTTACCCACACGCACGGCGACAAAGGACTCAGCCGAAGATTATCACCCATCGGTCGATCCCTCCTCACCCAAAGCCATCACTGATGCTTCTTGGCGTCTGTATCAGACGCCACGAACGTTTTTCAGCTTATCCCTGCGGTGCGACGGCTCCGGCGCCGGACGTTCAGGCGATATCGGACTGACGATAGGCATCGCGCCACGCTTGATGGCGTTCATCCTGCCAGACCCGCAGATGCAGCTGCGCCATCCCGTCCGGATCGTTCAGCAAGCGCCAGCGAGCCGCTTCGGCAGCACCAGTCGGGCCGGCATCGAGGATCTGCTGAATGCGCTGTTCGCGCAGCAACACGGCACCGGGAACGACTTTGGCGTGCCGCGCCCGAGCCATCCCACATACCAGCGCGTTGTAGATCGGATCGACAGTGGCTGCGATAAAACCGTTCGCCAGGGCGTTGGCCTGATTCTCGCGTGTGTAGCGGTCGGTCGATGCCAGTTCCTGCGGCGGCTGGAACTCCTCCGGAATCAGGAACAGCTTACGGCGATACGCCGCGAGCCCGAGGCCAGTGCGGCTGGTAATCACCGATACCGGCGCAGACAGGACCAGCGATACCACGATCGGTGCCAGCCACCATAGAAACGAAGGGTCCAGCCAGCCAACCAGCGCCGTCCAAAGCACTCCCAGCAACATCTGGGGACCGTGCCGGCGCAAGGCTTCGCTCCAGGGCGTTGCATTGTCGGCGCGCTGTGGTGATTTCCACTGCACCGACCAACCGAGGAAAGCAGCGCTCACGAATACCGTGTGGAACAACATGCGCACCGGCGCGGCCAGCACCGAGAACAGGCTTTCCAGCACCATCGAGACCACCAGCCTGACGCGACCGCCGTATTCGTGGGCACCCTGGATGCAGATCAGCAGAACGCTGAGCAGCTTGGGCAGGAACAGCAGCGTCAGGGTCGCCGAGAACAGCGCGATCGCTTCCTGCGGGTGCCATTGCGGCCACAAGGGATACAGCTGATTCGGCCGCAGGAAGTACTCCGGCACCATCAGCGTGTGGATCGCCAACAACCCAGTCGACAGCGCCAGAAAGACAAACCACAGCGGTGCCGACAGGTAGGACATCACCCCCGTCAGGAACACGAAGCGATGCACTGTGTGCATGCCCTTGACCAGAAACAGGCGGAAGTTCATCAGGTTTCCGTGGCACCAGCGGCGGTCGCGCTTGAGCTCGTCGAGCAGGTTGGGCGGCAGCTCCTCGTAACTCCCCGGCAGGTCATAGGCAATCCAGACGCCCCACCCCGCGCGCCGCATCAGCGCCGCTTCGACAAAATCATGGGACAGGATATCGCCAGCGAAAGCCCCCTTGCCGGGCAACGGCGCCAGGGCGCAGTGCTCGATGAACGGTTTCACCCGGATGATCGCGTTATGGCCCCAGTAGTGGGACTCGCCCAACTGCCAGAAATTGAGTCCGGCCGTGAACAGCGGGCCATACACCCGGGTGGCGAACTGCTGCATGCGCGCATACAGCGTGTCCATCCCCGAAGCCTTGGGCGCTGTCTGAATGATCCCGGCGCCTGGATTGGCTTCCATCAGCCGCACCAGGCTGGTCAGGCAGTCGCCGCTCATCACGCTGTCGGCATCGAGCACCACCATGTAACGATAGCTGCTGCCCCAGCGACGGCAGAAGTCGTCAATGTTGCCACTTTTGCGCTTCACACGACGGCGGCGACGCCGGTAGAAGATATGACCGAAGCCATCGACTTCCCGACAGACCTCCAGCCAGGCCCTCTGCTCGGCCACGCACGTATCCGGATCATTGCTGTCGCTGAGTACGAAAATGTCGAAGTGCTCCAGCTGACCCGTCGCCTTGAGCGACTCGAACGTCGCCCTCAGCCCGGCAAACACGCGTGGCACATCTTCGTTGGCGATCGGCATCACCAACGCCGTACGCGCCTCGCGTGGGATCGGCTCATCGCCAAGGGTGCTGGCCGAAATGTTGTACTGATCATGCCCCTTGAGCAGCTGAAAGAAGCCCATCAGCGCAGTCCAGAAGCCCACCGAAACCCAGCAGAACAGCAACGCAAACAACAGCAATATGCTGGTCTGCACGACATACGGCAGGATCTGCCGTGCCGATTCCTGCAGGGGCTGCTGAAACACCTCCTGCAGATCGATCAACGCCCAGCCCTGATACGGCAGCACCGATTTCATATGCCAGGTCGCGATTACGGTCTGCACCAACATCAGCACCAGCAGGGTCGTGCGGCGGAACGCGGCCATCTTGCGCCAGCCCGACCGATCAACGGATTGAGCCGGGGGCATCTCCACGGTGCGGTTCTTCTTGCGCAGCAAGCGCCACCAGCTCAGTTGCAGCACGCTGGTGTGCCACGGCTCCGGCACCATGCGGGTGCGGACGATGGGCGGTGTCGACTGGATACAAACGCGCCCCTGGTGATCACGCGTCAGCGCTTTTGCACGCTCCAGGGTTTCGCCCCAACCGAGTTTCAACCGAGCGGGTACCGAACCGAGCAGGTCATTTTCGCTCGGTTCCACGTCGCTGGCAGTCGGCACCGACCGGTCCAGAGCCCGATGAATCCCTTCCAGCCCGCTACTGTCCTCGTCCAGGTCTCGGATCAGGGCTTGGCGTTGCTGTTCATCCAGAGGCAACTCACTGATGTAACTCCCGACAATTGACGGCTCCACGGGATTACTCACTGGTAGGAATCTGGTAGCTCCAGGTTTCGGAAAGCGTCTTCTCGCCTTCCACCAGCGCTGCGCGCAATTCCACCGGCCGCTTAGCGTCACGCACCTTCAGACGCAAGGTGAGGCGCCAGCCATTGGTCACCGGGTTGTGCCGCAGATTGTTTTCCACGAGTTCGGCGTTATCGCCGATGCTGACCTGGGTCGTAACCGGAGCGTCCGCCGGCAGCTCGGCCAGATTGGGGCCAACGAAATCGACGATCAGCGCGGTGCTGCCGTCAGGCTGGCGGATCAGGTTGGACTGTTTGACATCCCCTGCAGACAGCCGCGTCTGGCTGACCCAGGCCAGCTTCGGATCATGCAGCGCGGGCTCGTCCATGGTGAAGTGCAGACGGTACTCGAAGTCGAGCGGCTTGCCGGGCTCAGGCCGCTGCTCCGGGACCCAGAAGGCAACGATGTTGTCGTTGGTTTCGTCAGGCGTAGGAATCTCGATCAGTTCTACCCGGCCCTTGCCCCAGTCGCCCTTGGGCTCGACCCAGCCGCTGGGTCGCAGCTCGTAGCGGTCGTCCAGATCCTCGTAGCGACCGAAATCGCGGGTACGCTGGAGCAGGCCGAAACCGCGCGGGTTTTCCACGCTGTAGCTACTGATAGCCAGTCGCTTGGGATTGTTCAGCGGTCGCCAGATCCACTCGCCGTTGCCGGTGTGAATCGCCAGCCCCTCGGAGTCGTGCAGCTGTGGCCGGTAGTTGAGCAACTCGCTGGGCTGATTGGCGCCGAACAGGTACATGCTGGTAAGCGCGCCGATGCCAAGTTTCTCCACCGGCTCGCGCAGATAGACGCGCGCTTTGATATCGACCGTGCTGTCCTTGCCCGGCGTGACCACCATCCGATAAGCGCCGGTGGCGCGGGGTGAATCAAGCAGTGCATAGATCACGAGATTACGACGATCGGCTTCGGGGCGCTCGATCCAGAATTCACGGAACCGGGGAAACTCCTCGCCGCTCGGCAGCGCTGTATCGATAGCCAGACCGCGCGCCGACAGGCCATAGACCTGGTCCTTGCCGATGACCCGGAAATAGCTTGCCCCCAGCAGGGTCAACAGCTCGTCCGCCTTGTCCGCCTTGTTCAGCGGATAGAGCACCTTGAACCCGGCAAAGCCGAGGTTCTCCAGCGCGGCAGGGTCTATCTCGACGTTGCCGAACTCGAACATGTCCCGGTCATAGCGGACCTTCTCGACACCTGTAGCGGTGATTTCATTGATCCTCACCGGGACGTCGAAGTGCATGCCCTGATGGTAGAACTGCACTTCGAAGGGTGTCGGCGCGTCATGCCAGAGCGCTTTTTCACCGCGGAAGCGCAGCTGCTGGTAATCAGCGAAGGCCATGTTGCGAAACACCGGAGGCAGGTTGCTCTTCGGCGCCGCATAATCCTCGGCCGCGAGCTTTTCTGCCTTGACCGCTACATCATCGAGACTGAAGGCCCAGCTTTGGCCGGCAAACAGTCCCAAACACAGACTCAACGTCATTCCCAGTGCCCGACCTGAACGAGCCCCTGATTTGAAATGATAGGTACGTGACACAACGCCTCCTGAGCAATCACGATTACCGTTGACCGCGATGCGGCCCGGTTTGCTGTCGTTGGTCTTCCGCAGCGGCAAATGATTCACCGGGTAGCCAAGCAAAGCGGCAAATCATCCCACGCCGCATGAGCGCCGGATAGCCACCCCAGGAGGACTTTTTCACATTGCATACCGTCGCCCAATGCCCAACCCTAGCGGGCTGCGGCCAGGCGACCAGCGGTCAGCTGGATGACTCACAGAAGGGTGAACTGCCCCCGCTTTACCTGCGCTGAATCCAACCCGATCTGCACTTCGAACACGCCGGGCTCGGCAACGCGCTTCAGTTGCGCGTCAACGAATGTCAGGTCCTTCTCTTCGAGCCGGAAGCGGACCTCCCGCGTCTCGCCAGCCTTGAGGAACACCTTGCGAAACCCTTTGAGCTCCTTCACCGGACGGATCACCGACGCCACCTCGTCCCGGACGTACAACTGGACGACGGTCGCACCGTCGCGCGATCCCGTGTTCTCCAGCGTCACGCTTGCTTCTAGGTTGCCGCCGCGCGCCATGGTCGTGCTGGACAAGCGCACCTCGGACAATTCGAACTGGGTGTAACTCAGGCCATAGCCAAAGGGATACAGCGGCCCATTGGGTTCCTCGAAGTATTGGGAGGTGTAGTTGCCCGGCTTGCCTTCGACATAGGGCCGACCGACGCGCAGGTGGTTGTAATAGGTCGGAATCTGCCCCACCGAGCGAGGAAAGGAGATCGGCAGCTTGCCTGCAGGATTCTGATCGCCAAACAGCACGTCAGCGATGGCATGCCCCCCTTCCGTACCACTGAACCAGGTTTCCACAACCGCATCGGCGTTGGCTTTCGCCCAGTTGAGGTCCAGCGGACGCCCATTCATCAACACCAGTACCAGCGGCTTGCCGGTCTTCTTGAGTGCCTCGAGAAGGGCCTGCTGGCTTTTGGGGATCTGCAGGCTGGTGCGGCTCGACGCTTCATGGGACATGCCGCGCGATTCGCCCACGGCGGCTACGATCACATCGGCCTGTTCAGCAATCGTGACTGCCTCAGCGATCATCGCTTCCGGTGAGCGTGGGTCTTGCACGACCTCGGGCTTGTCCCAGTTGAGGAAGTTCAGGTACTCGACCATGTGCGGGTCGTCGGTGATATTGGCGCCGCGGGCGTGACGTAGAACGGCTTTGTTGCCCAAGGCATCGAGCAAGCCCTGGCGTAGGGTCACCGACTGTGTGGCGACGCCCGCAGCGGACCAGCTACCCATCATGTCGACCGGCGAATCGGCCAGCGGACCAACCAGCGCGATGGTTCCGCGCTTTTGCAACGGCAAGGTCTGGCCCTTGTTTTCAAGCAGCACGATCGATTCGCGCGCTACGGCTCTGGCGGCCTCGCGATGCAAACGGCTCTCCGCGTTGACGTCAGCCGGATCGTCGTTGGCCGACCCGATGCGCAGGAACGGATCATGGAACAGGCCCATGTCGTACTTGGCGCCCAGTACTTCGCGCACGGCCGTGTCGATTTCACCGACCTTGACCTCACCTGACTCAACCAGGCCGGGCAGCTCCTCGCGATACAGTGAATCGGCCATGCTCATGTCGATGCCGGCCTTGATCGCCAGCTTTGCCGCCTCGCGGCCATCGGTTGCAACGCCATGGCGCATCAGCTCGCTGATCGCGCCGTGGTCGCTGAGGACAACCCCATCGAAGCCCCAATCGCGCCGCAGCAGGTCCTGCAGCAGCCATGTATTGGCGCTGGCTGGCACCCCGTTTATGGAATTGAGCGCAACCATTACGCCGCCCGCCCCGGCATCGATGGCGGCCTGATAAGGCGGCAGGTAGTCCTGATGCATGCGCATCGGGCTCATGTCCACCACGTTGTAGTCACGCCCGCCTTCGACCGCACCGTAGAGGGCGAAATGCTTGACGCTTGCGGTCACGCTGTCCGCCGCGGCTGGCGATTCGCCCTGATAGGCCTGCACCATGGTGCGCGCGATTTCGGAGACGAGATAAGGGTCTTCACCAAATCCTTCGGATGTACGCCCCCATCGAGGATCGCGGGAAACGTCCACCATCGGCGCGAAGGTCATGTCCAGGCCGTCGGCACTGGCTTCGATGGCCTGGACGCGACCGCTGGTGGCGATGGCGTCTAGATCCCAGCTCGAGGCCAGGCCCAGACTGATGGGAAAGATCGTCCGATGGCCGTGCACCACGTCATAGGCGAAAAAAATCGGGATCTTCAGTCGGCTGCGCAATGCGGCTTCCTGCATCGGTCGATTGTCATGACGGGTCACCGTATTGAAGGTGCCACCGATGCGGCCGGCTTCCAACTCCTCGAGCATCCGCTCGCGGGGCATGTCGCCACCGATGCTGATCAACCGCAGCTGGCCGATCTTTTCTTCGAGCGTCATCTGTTCGATGAGGCTGGCGATGAAGGCCGGCTTGTCTTCGAGTAAAGGGGAATGGGGTTCGGCGGCGACTGAGTGCAGCGAAAGACCGGTCATCAGACCGAGCAGGTACAGCCTTTTCATTATTTGAAGATTCCTGAGCCTGAACGGCTGATGGGACGAACCAACTGATTCCGGCACCGCCGGCTTAAGCATTGCTGAGTATGAATTTTCCGATGGCTTGTAACCAGCGATATACAACGGTGGGGTGGCCATTGCGGCACCCGTCGAAGCGCATCGGGCATAAGCTCGTAAGGCGCGCCGGCATCGAGACCATCACCGGCTTTACTCTACAAAGGGCTACTTGCTGGCAGCGAAACGCTTCACGGAGCCTAGCCAGGCGTCATCCAGGCGGCTCTGATCGATGTCCATTCCCCGAGCTTCCATCCTGTCGCGATGCTGATTGATTTCGCCCGTCACTTCGCTGAGCGAGGCGCTGTTGCCATCAAGCAGATGCATCTGCGTCAGCCCCAGGTGGTAGAAGCGCAGCAGTCTCATCGCATCGGGATCGCCAGCCTCAACGCCGGCCGTAACGTGATGCATGACGTTGGTGACGCTCATCAGGCTGCGCTTGAGACGCCAGCCGTAAGCCGCGCATGACATCCATGGCTTCTCCAGATAGACATAGCGCACCAGCGCGGCAGTCAGCAGCAAGCCGGTCATAACCCCGATCGCGTTCCACTTCAGATTGTCTGCACCCGCCTCGCCGAACAGCGCAACGGCGAGTGTCGCCAGCCCCATCGCCAGCACTGCGAAGGTCACAACTACGACCAAGGTGCTTCGGCGCGTCTGCTGCCGGTAGGTTTCGGGGCTGAGCGGCTTGATTTCGAATACAACCATGTTCGTGATCCTTGGGCTGGACGGGTCAGAGTGTGCCGACGGGCGCCGCATTATCTCTCAGTCAACCATTGGGCAGCTGACGCCGGACAGGCGTTGCCGGGTGTACTGCAGCGCACGGCGCTATGAGCGAGCTCGGGGGTGCCAACAACGTCGCAGCACCGACAGCGCAATCGCCCCCTGGCTTTCAACCACCTGCAGCAGTCTCTATGATCAGTGCATCGTACCTTGGGCAGTCAAAAGGACCTTACATGAGCCGCTATGAAATCTCCTTTTCCGGCGAACTCGCTCCAGGCGCAAAGCTGGAACAGGTTGAGGCCAACCTGGCCCGATTGTTCCAGGCCGATGCCCAGCGCATCGCCGTGCTTTTTTCAGGTCGGCGCATCATCATCAAACAGGACCTCGACCATGCCAGCGTCGAGAAATATCGCCAGGCCATGGCACGCGCCGGCGCCATCGCCGAGGTCCGACCGATGCCCGTGGAGGTCGAAGAAATCGAACTGGCCCCACCGCCGCCTGAGGAGCCGATTCGCGAGCCGCAGTCTCCCACTTCAGCTTCCCCACTGCCGCTGAAGGTGACCCCACGGGACGAGTACATGGCTGCTTTCGTCGATGTCGAGGCACCGGACTTCGGCATCGCGCCGGTCGGCGCCGACCTTCAGGATGCGCGCGCACCCGTGCAGCCGCCTGCTGTCGATCTGTCACAGTTCAGCCTGGCCCCGGTGGGCAGCGACATGGCTGAACGGCGCCGCGCCAGCGATGCGCCCGTACCGGACACCTCTCACCTGAAACTCGTGGACTGACTTCGCATTCTTAAAGACCTGGGCTCAAGCGGAACCCCGCAAGGCCGCCCGCTTCAGCTGCCCATTTAGCGAATGTTGGTTGGTCTTCGGCAGCCTGGGGTGGGCGTTAGTCCACCAGCGCCTCACACCCAACCGCTGCGCCCTTATCCACCACAACCGAACTCGCAGCGCTGCGCCGTGCTCAAACCCTAGAAGCCCGCAAAGTGCCCGTTAATCCATGGATCTCGTCGTTGCCCGCCCTGAAGGTCTGTACTGCCCGCCCGGTGATTTCTACATCGATCCCTGGCGCCCGGTAGATCGTGCTGTCATCACCCACGCCCACGGCGACCACGCGCGCTGGGGCATGGGTCACTACCTGGCCTGTAGCGACAGCGAGGGCATCCTGCGCTCTAGGATCGCAGCTGACATGCCCCTGCAGACCCTGGCCTACGGCGAATCCGTCGAACATCATGGCGTGAGGCTCAGCTTCCATCCTGCCGGCCATGTCCTCGGCTCGGCTCAGGTACGGCTCGAATACAAGGGGGAAGTCTGGGTTGCGTCAGGCGACTACAAGGTGGAGCCGGACGGCACCTGCGCGCCCTTCGAGCCAGTGCGTTGCCATACGTTCATCACCGAATCGACCTTTGGCCTGCCGATCTACAAGTGGCCCTCTCAGACCGCCGTGTTTCGCGAGATCAACGACTGGTGGCGTGCCAACGCCGCGGCGGGGCGCGCCAGCGTGCTGTTCTGTTATGCCTTCGGCAAGGCGCAGCGCATCCTGCACGGCCTCGATGAAACCATTGGCACGGTCGTGGTCCATGGCGCAGTCGAGCCGCTCAACAAGGTCTACCGAGAGGGCGGCGTCTATCTGCCGCCCACTGTCTACGCGGGCGATCTGAAGAAAGGTGATCCGCGCCTGAAGCAGGCGATCATCCTTGCGCCGCCTTCGGCCGGTGGCAGTACCTGGATGCGTCGCTTCGGCGATTATGCCGACGCCTTCGCCAGCGGCTGGATGATGCTGCGCGGCACACGACGTAGGCGCGGAGTCGACCGCGGTTTCGTGCTCTCCGATCACGCCGACTGGCCGGGCCTGCTGTGGGCCATCGAGCAGACCGGTGCGGAACGGGTGATGGTGACCCACGGCTCGGTTCCCGTACTGGTGCGTTACCTGAGGGAAATGCGCGGCCTCGACGCCCAGGCCTTCGAAACCGAATATGGCGAGGAAGACGACGACGCCCAGGAGGCCGAATGACCCGCTGTCATGCCGTTGGCGTCCTACCGGGAAATATCGGCACAGAACAACGACGCCTCACTTGTAGGAGCGAGCTTGCTCGCGACCCAAAACCATCGCGTCGCCACGGATCGCCAGCAAGCTGGCTCCTACGCAAGCACGCACAAGCAGAAGCGCGACCCGATACCTGTAGGAGCGAGCTTGCTCGCGAACCAAAGCCATTGCGCCGTCGCAGACCGCGAGCAAGCTGGCTCCTGCCAAAGAGCATCAGCACTGAGCTTCATCACCACCGTTGTAGGAGCGAGCTTGCTCGCGAACAGCCTGCCGCAGCCGTAACAGTTAGGCCGAAATGAAAGCCTTCGCCACCCTTTACAGCCGCCTCGACGCGACCACGTCAAGCAACGCCAAGCTCGCCGCGATGCGCGACTACTTTCGCGAAGCCGAGCCTGCCGACGCCGCCTGGGCAGTCTACTTTCTTTCCGGCGGACGGCCGCGCCAGCTGGTGCCGACGCGGGTGCTACGCGAGACTGCGATGCAGGCATCGGGCCTGCCGGAATGGCTGTTCGAAGAGAGCTATCAGGCGGTCGGCGACATGGCCGAGACCATCTCGCTGCTGATGCCCGAGGCCGAGCACAGCTCTGACGACGGGCTCGCCGTGTGGATGCAGGACAAACTGTTGCCATTACGCGGCCTGCCGCCGGAAGAGTTGGTCGAGCGTCTGCCAACGCTGTGGGCACAGCTGGACCGGCTCAGCCTGATGGTTTGCATCAAGCTGATCACCGGCGCCTTTCGCGTCGGTGTCTCGAAGCTGTTGGTCACCCGCGCGCTGGCCTCACTGGTCGACCTGGACCCCAAACGCGTGGCGCAGCGGCTGGTGGGTTACACCGATCTGTCTCACCGCCCCAGCGCCGAGGGCTATCTGGCGCTGATCGCCGATGAATCTGAGCACGAGCATGCGCAGCGCGGCGGCCAGCCTTACCCCTTCTTCCTTGCCCATCCATTGCAGGCGCCGGTGGACGAGTTCGACACCCTTCTCGGCTCGCCGGAAAACTGGTTTATCGAATGGAAGTGGGACGGCATTCGCGCGCAACTGGTCAAGCGTGACGGGCAGATCTGGGTATGGTCCCGAGGCGAAGAACTGGTCAGCGAGCGCTTTCCGGAACTCTGCGAGCTGGCTGGCTGCCTGCCGGACGGCACCGTGATCGACGGCGAGATTCTGGTTTGGAAGCATGCACCCGGCGAGCCTGCGACCGAACTCTTCCAGCAGCCGGAAGGCGAGGATACCGACACGACCGAACGCCTTGGCGTACAGCCCTTCGCTCTGCTGCAACAACGGATCGGTCGCAAGAACCTGACCGCCAAGGTACTGCAGGACGCCCCGGTAGCGGTGCTTGCGTATGACTTGCTCGAGTGGGAGGGCAATGACTGGCGGCAACGCGAACATCACGAACGTCGACATCAGCTTGAAGCGGTCGTCCGTAACTGCCCCAACCCGCGGCTGATGCTGTCGCCATTGGTGACAGGTGATAGCTGGGAAGACCTTGAGCAACAACGTCAAGCCTCTCGGGCGCGCGGCGTCGAAGGCATGATGATCAAGGCGCGAGCCGCGCAGTACGGCGTCGGCCGGACCAAGGATGTTGGCGTCTGGTGGAAATGGAAGATCGATCCTTACTCGGTCGACGCTGTGCTGATCTACGCCCAGCGCGGCCATGGTCGGCGCGCCAGCCTCTACACCGATTACACCTTTGCCGTCTGGGACGGCGAGCCGGGCGACCCGGAGCGCAAGCTGGTGCCCTTCGCCAAGGCCTATTCCGGCCTGACCGACGAAGAAATGCGCAAGGTCGACGCCATCGTGCGCAAGACCACCGTTGAGAAGTTCGGGCCCGTACGCAGCGTCACTCCGACCCTGGTGTTTGAGCTCGGCTTCGAGGGTATCGCCGCCAGCAGCCGCCACAAGAGCGGCATCGCCGTTCGCTTTCCGCGCATGCTGCGCTGGCGGCACGACAAGCCGGTAGACGAGGCCGATACGCTGGAGACGTTGAAGGAATTGCTTGGATGATGCGGCCAGCTGAAAAAGCCGGGCGGTCCAATGAAGGAGTCAACTTGCTGGCGATTCGCGTTGCCGCGAAGCACCATGATCGCGAGCAAGCTCGCTCCTACGAAAAGCAAAGGCGTAGCCTCGGCTCGAATCGGGCATGGACCGACGAATGAGTACGCCGCCCGCCTCCCTTGCCGACCGCTGGTTCGCCGCCCGCGGTTGGCAGCCGTTCCCTTTTCAGCAGCAGGTCTGGCAAGCAGTCCATGATGGCGAATCCGGCCTGCTCCACGCCACCACAGGCTCGGGCAAGACCTACGCCGTCTGGATGGGCGCACTCAATCGCTTCGCTTCCGCTTCACCCAAGACGTCTGGGGCTGAGTCGTCAGACAAGGCCGCTGCCCTCACGGTCCTATGGATCACCCCCATGCGCGCGCTGGCAGCCGACACGGCCCGCGCCCTGCAGGCTCCGCTGGAGGATCTTGGCATTAATTGGAGCATCGGCCTGCGTACCGGTGACACCAGCGGTGCCGAACGTGCACGCCAGGGTCGGAGATTGCCCAGTGCGCTGGTCACCACACCGGAAAGCCTTACCCTGCTACTGACCCGTGCCGACGCCCGCCAGGCTTTCGCCGGTCTGCGCATGCTGGTGGTGGACGAGTGGCACGAACTGCTGGGTAACAAGCGCGGGGTTCAGCTGCAATTGGCGCTGGCCCGCTTACGCCAGTGGATGCCGGACCTGATCGTCTGGGGGCTTTCGGCCACGCTGGGCAATCAGCCGCACGCCTTGAAGGTACTGCTGCACCCCGGCACCGGCCGGCTGGTGCAAGGCAAGATCGACAAGGATTTGCGCGTCGACACGCTGCTACCACCGACAATCGAACGCTTCCCCTGGGCCGGGCATCTTGGGCTGCGCATGCTGCCCCAGGTGGTGGAGCAGATCGATTCGGCGGCCACCACACTTGTCTTCACCAATACCCGTTCGCAGTCCGAGATCTGGTATCAGGCCATTCTCGAAGCGCGCCCTGACTGGGCTGGACTGATTGCTCTGCACCATGGGTCGCTCGCGCGCGAGGTACGCGACTGGGTCGAACTGGGCCTCAAGCAAGGCGCGCTGAAGGCGGTGGTCTGTACCTCCAGCCTCGATCTCGGCGTCGACTTCCTGCCAGTCGAGCGGGTGCTGCAGATCGGCTCGCCGAAGGGCGTGGCGCGCTTGATGCAACGTGCCGGTCGCTCCGGGCACGCGCCAGGCCGTACGTCCCGGGTTACGCTGGTGCCGACGCACAGCGTTGAAGTGGTGGAAGCCGCCGCTGCTCAGGTTGCCATCGCCGAACGACGCATCGAAGCACGCACGGCACCGCATCGTCCCCTCGACGTGCTGGTGCAGCACCTGGTCAGCATGGCCCTGGGCGGTGGATTTCGACCTGATCACCTGTTTGAAGAAGTGCGCCAGGCCTGGTCGTACCGAGAACTCACCGAAGACCACTGGCAATGGGCACTCGCCTTCGTCCGTCATGGCGGACATTCGTTGACGGCCTACCCGGACTATCAGCGCGTCGAGCCGGACGAGACCGGTTTATGGAAAGTGCCGAGTCGCCGCGTGGCGCTGCGCCATCGCATGAGCATCGGCACCATCGTCAGCGATGCCAGCCTGACGGTGAAGTTTTGGGCCAAGGGCGGTAGCGGTCGCTCGCTGGGCACCATCGAAGAAGGCTTCATCGCCCGCCTGCGACCCGGGGACAACTTTCTGTTTGGGGGGCGCCTGCTCGAACTGGTGCGGGTCGAAAACATGACGGCTTACGTCAGCCGTGCAACAGGCAAGAAGGCAGCGGTGCCGCGCTGGAATGGCGGTCGCATGCCGCTGTCCAGCGAGCTGGCCGATGCCGTGGTCGAGCAACTCGGTGCCGCCTCGCGGGGCCGCTTCGAATCGGCCGAGATGCAACTGGTCGAACCCCTGCTGCGCGTGCAGATGGACTGGTCGGCGCTGCCCACCGAAACCACGCTGCTGGCCGAGGTGATGAAATCCCGTGAGGGCTGGCACCTGTTCCTCTATCCCTTTGCCGGCCGACACGTGCATCTGGGGCTAGCCAGCCTGCTGGCCTGGCGCATGGGCCAACAACAGCCGCTGACCTTTTCCATCGCCGTAAACGACTACGGTTTCGAGCTGCTGTCCGCCACCGAAGTAGACTGGCTGCAATGGCTGACACCGGCGCTGTTCAACCAGGACGACCTGTTGCATGACGTTCTCGCGAGCCTAAACGCGGGCGAGCTGGCCCGCCGGCGCTTTCGCGAGATTGCTCGCATCGCCGGGCTGGTCTTTTCCGGCTATCCCGGTGCGCAGAAGAGCGCGAGGCAGCTGCAAGCCTCCAGCGGCCTGTTTTTCGACGTGTTCCGCCAGTACGACCCGGCCAACCTGCTGCTGACTCAGGCCGAAGAAGAGGTGCTGCGCCAGGAACTGGAGGTCGAGCGGCTGGAGCAGACCCTGAACCGCTTGCAGCGGCGCGAGCTAGACGTGCACATCGTCAAGCGCACCACTCCCCTCGCCTTCCCGCTGATGGTCGAACGCTTCCGCGAAAGCATGACATCGGAAAAATTGGCTGACCGCATCCGCCGGATGGTTGCCGAGCTGGACAAGGCCGCCGGGCCCGGTGGCTATCAACCGGAAGCGAATGCCAGCATTGCGGTCGAGCGCGAGACCAGCCCAAAGCGCAAACTGCGCGCAACCAAGGACGGCACGCCGCGGGTGAAGAAAGCAAAACGCGGCAACTGAAGGCTATGCGCAGCCCATGCGCTATGCGTGCGATCTCAAATACACCGCAAAAACGAGCTGCTTGCGACGTCTCAGCAGATTC
The DNA here is from genome assembly GCF_051028275.1 of Stutzerimonas stutzeri. Taxonomy (GTDB): domain Bacteria; phylum Pseudomonadota; class Gammaproteobacteria; order Pseudomonadales; family Pseudomonadaceae; genus Stutzerimonas; species Stutzerimonas stutzeri_AS. The sequence continues at coordinate 1,460,809 of NZ_CP069269.1, read as the reverse complement.
TTTCGATCCAAACCCACTTCCCAGTGAATCCCGTCGTGCAGCGCATCTACCCCACACGGTCCGCAACACATCGAAGCGACACCGCGATACCACCGGTCCTAGGAGCGAACTTGCTCGCAATCGCGTCAAACTGTTCGCGTCCCCAACCGCTGTGCGGTGCGCCCCATGAAGCAGCCTCGAGCCTTGCGTCTCGTGCCAGACATGGAAACGATACGGCACTATCCTGGCCCCGTAGGAGCCAGCTTGCTGGCGATCGCTTCTTCCCGATTGCTCGACGATGTCTCTGTGGCGCCCACCATCACGCTTCCCAGTAGATACCTGTCCCCTCCCCGCCATGCATGGGAACGAGCCAGCGCTCGCGATAAACTCCGCCGCATGAATCCTCATCTTCCCATCCAACTCGAACACACCGAGCTCTGGTTGCTCGCCGACAAGGCCGTTTACTGGCCGGAACAGCGAACGTTGCTGATTGCCGATATCCACTTCGGCAAGGCAGCCGCTTACCGCCGTCTCGGTCAGCCGGTGCCCCACGGCACCACCCAAGCCAATCTGCAACGACTGGACGCTCTGCTCGCTCGTTATCATTGCGAACAGTTGATCTTTTTAGGCGATTTCCTTCACGCGCCGGAATCGCAAACGCCCGCGACGCTAGGCCAGCTACAGGCTTGGCGCGCAACCCATCCCGACCTGACGATCACCCTGATTCGTGGAAACCACGACCGGCGAGCCGGCGACCCACCCGCTAGCCTCGACATGACCGTCGTCCCCGAACCGCTGCTGCTTGGCCCGTTCGCCCTGCAACACGAACCGGACCCGCACCCGACCCATCACGTACTCGCCGGCCATCTTCACCCAGCGTTCCGTCTGCATGGTCGCGGTCGCCAGTCGTTGCGACTGCCGTGCTTTTGCATTGGTTCGCGGGTCAGCCTGCTGCCAGCGTTCGGCAGCTTCACGGGCATGATGGAGGTTGACGCCGACCCGGGCCGGCGTCTGTTCGTGGTTGGGGATGAGTGCGTGTGGCCGGTGACTTGAGTACGGTTCAGGCTTGGGAGATGCCGGTTACAGTGATACCGAAGCGTTCATTGAGACGTGTGGCGGGCGTCTCCTCCAGATCCGGATCGTGCTCGTAAGCATTGTCCTCATCGGCATAGTCCTGTTCGGCCTTTCGGGTGACCAGCTCAACTGCCTCATCTATGTCCGGTTGACGATCGGATTCGGTCCGGAGGATGGAGGTGTTGCCATCTTTGCTGTAAGCGATGATCCAAGTCGTCATATATACCCCCTGCTGTCTTAGCGCCTTCGGCGGAGACTCGCTAGCCGAGATTGGCGTCGCTCTGATTAGAGACTAGCCCCTCCTATTCAGTTCTGCCGCTTGCGCTTGATCCGACGACCCGCCAAACGGTCTGAACAGCGCTACCGCACATCGGTCATCCTAGAAAGCAGACAGAGGACGAGGCCATGATTCAGTCGCTACGCATGAACGAAACGACCGAAGAGCAGCTGATCAGCCAGCTGCGCAACCATGCCACGGTGCTGCCCTCGATTGAAGACCCAGGCTTTGCCGACGCGTTTGAGCAGTTTGCCGACGCGCGGGTCGTGCTGATTGGCGAAGCCAGCCACGGAACATCGGAGTTCTACCGCGCCCGGGCCGCAATCACTCGGAGATTGATCGAGCGTCACGGCTTCAACATCGTTGCCGCGGAAGCGGACTGGCCAGATGCGGCAAAGATCGACCGCTACGCTCGGCAGGAGCAGTCACCCGTCTGGGTCGAGGAAGGCTTCAAGCGCTTTCCGACCTGGATGTGGCGCAACCAAGAGGTGGCCGACTTCGCACGCTGGCTGCGCAGCCACAACGACGCGCTGCCTGCCGAGCAGCGCGTCGAGTTTCGCGGGCTCGATGTCTACAGCCTTGGCTCCTCGATTCAGGAAGTGCTGCGCTATCTCGACCAGGTCGACCCGCAGGCTGCAGGCGCGGCCCGTCAGCGCTATGGCTGCCTGAGCCCCTGGCATGACGAGCCAGCCGTCTACGGCCACAACGTGATGCGCGGCCAGCCGTCTTGTGAAGACGCGGTGGTCGAACAGCTGCGCGCTCTGCTCGATAAACGGCTGGAATACCTCGACAAAGATGGCAGCAATTTTTTCAGCGCCGAGCAGAACGCCCGTGTTGTGCTTGCTGCTGAGCAGTACTACCGAGCCATGTACCAGGGCTCCACCGAGTCGTGGAATTTGCGTGATCGCCATATGTTCGACACCTTGCGCGCCCTGCTCCAGCATCGCGGAGAAGACGCCAAAGCCATCGTCTGGGCACACAACTCCCATATTGGCAATGCGGCATCGACGTCGATGGGCTGGGGCGGCGAATTCAACATTGGAGAGCTGTGCCGAACGGCATTTGGTCGTGATGCGGTGCTGCTCGGCATGGCCACTGATCGAGGCGAAGTCGCCGCTGCCGATGACTGGGACGAGCCCATGCAGATCAAGCAGGTCCGCCCCTCTCGCCCGGATAGTTGGGAGCAGTTGTTCCTGCGCGCCGGACTGCCGGCTTCGCTGACCACGTGGCGCGATGACCCACTGCTTCGGGAAGCCCTGGCCCGCCCGCGCCTGGAGCGCGCCATCGGCGTCATCTACCGTCCGGCTACCGAACGTCAAAGTCACTACTTCCAGGCCATACTTTCAGAACAGTTCGATGCCCTGCTTTGGCTCGAACAGACCACGGCCGTCACGCCGATCGGTCCGCAGCAGATAGATGAAGAAAGCGTTCCGGATACCTACCCGTTCGGAGAGTGAACCATGCGCGCCTTCACGCCAGAGTTTCGCGACCGCACCCATGCCGGCCAGGCTTTGGCCGAGGCCCTACAGCACCTGACAGAAGCTCAGCCGCTGGTGCTTGCGCTGCCGCGTGGCGGGGTCCCGGTTGCCTTCCATGTGGCGCAACGCCTCGGCGCGCCACTGGATCTGGTGCTGGTACGAAAGATCGGAGCGCCCGGCAACGAAGAACTGGCGCTGGGCGCGGTCATTGATGGCGCCGAGCCTAAATGGGTGATCAATCAGGAATTATTCAACCAGATTGCACCGCCACCAAACTGGTTCGAGGAAGAGATGCGGCGTCAGCTCACCGAACTGGAACGCCGTAGACGTCGCTATTGTGGCTCGCGACCAGCTCCGGTGGTTTCAGATCGCTGCGTCATCGTGATCGATGACGGCATCGCCACGGGTGCCACGGTTCGGGCGGCACTGAAGGGACTCAAGCAGTCGAAACCGAGCCGCGTGGTGCTGGCTGTGCCTGTTGGCCCGCGTGATGTAATCGATATGCTGGAAACCGAAGTGGACGAGATGGTTTGCCTGGCGATGCCGGAGCCGTTCATTGGCGTGGGTTGCCATTATGGCAATTTCGAACAGACCCCAGACGAGCAGGTGGTCGACCTGCTCGCTCGGGCGTCTCAGGTTGCGCCCTCCTAACCCGATCAGGCAACAGGCGCTGGCGGTGGTTGGTCGGGAATCGTCGGCTCGCCTGGCTCGCTGGGCAGGTCCGGCACGCCTGGTTCTTCGGGATCGCCCGGTACGCCATTGGCCTGCAAGCTGAACGTGTCGGGTTCCAAGTAAGGATTGGTGTCCATGTCGCTGTCCTCCTGCGGGGTCAACAAAGCCCGGATGGGCTATAGCAGTAGAGGGCTGGCAGACGGCAGAAATCCATCCTTCCGTCGGCCGCTGCAACCAGAACGACCAGAACGGCACGACACATACCTCGCGATATCTGTAGGAGCCAGCTTGCTGGCGATCCTATGTCCCGCCGTGACTCCTGATCGCGAGCAAGCTCGCTCCTACAAAGGCAGCCGCGTGGGGACTGGTGGCTCGCAGCATGCGCACGCGTTAACGACCAGAACGGCACGGCGCACACCTCGCGATATCCATAGGAGCCAGCTTGCTGGCGATCCTATGTCTCGCCGTGATTCCTGATCGCGGGCAAGCTCGCTCCTACAAAGGCAGCCCCGTAGGGGCTGGTGGCTCGCAGCATAGACACGCGTTAGCGACCGGAACGGCACGACGCACACCTCGCGATATCTGTAGGAGCCAGCTTGCTGGCGATCCGCGGCAGCGCGGTAACTTCTGATCGCGAGCAAGCTCGCTCCTACCAAAGCAGCCGCGTGGGGACTAGTGGCTCGCAGCATGCGCACGTGTTAACGACCGGAACGGCACGACGCACACCTCGCGATATCTGTAGGAGCCAGCTTGCTGGCGATCCGCGGCAGCGCGGTGACTTCTGATCGCGAGCAAGCTCGCTCCTACCAAAGCAGCCGCGTGGGGACTAGTGGCTCGCAGCATGCGCACGCGTTGACGACCGGAACGGCACGGCGCATACCTCGCGATATCTGTAGGAGCCAGCTTGCTGGCGATCCGCGGCAGCGCGGTGACTTCTGATCGCGAGCAAGCTCGCTCCTACCAAAGCAGCCGCGTGGGGACTAGTGGCTCGCAGCATGCGCACGCGTTGACGACCGGAACGGTACGGCAACACCTTACGATCTGTAGGAGCGAGCTTGCTCGCGAACCGAAACGCGCAGATTGTCCGCTTCTACCCACGCGCCTCGCCGCCGCTATCGAACCGAAGATCAGCGACCCCTTACCACATCAGATCATCTGGAATCTGATAGGCGGCGTACGGATCGTCCGCGTCAGGCGCTTCGGTCTGGACATTGAGCTGAACGATACGGCGCGGGTCACGCTCCTGGATCTTCAAGGCCGCCTCGCGCGGGATCACCTCGTAACCGCCACCATGACGAACGATCGCCAGCGAGCCACTGGACAGCTTGTCGCGCATCAGTTTGTTAACCGACAGGCGTTTCACCTTCTTGTCGTCAACGAAGTTGTAATAGTCCTCGGTGGTCAACTTAGGCAGGCGGCTGCCTTCGATCAGTTGTTTGATCTGCGCGGTACGGGCTTTCTGCTCGGCCTTTTCCTGCTGCTGACGGTTCAACTCCTGATCACGGGCCTGTTTCTCGGCTTGGGCCTTGAGTGCCGCTTCGCGCTGAGAGTTGTCCTGTTCGGCCTGGCCTTTTTTGACCAGACGCTGCTGTTTCTGCTGTTGCTTGCCGGCCTGCTTGGCCTGTTTCTCATTGACCAGCCCGGCTTTGAGCAGCTGATCGCGAAGGGAAAGACTCATGTGTCGGCTCGTCTCGTCGTGAATTCAAATTAGACGTAAGGGTGGACCGTGCACGATCATCCGAGCGGGTTCGTGGCACGGACAACTTCCACGGTTACGCTTCGGCTATCAACCGCAAGTTGCTGCCTTTTCAGCTTTCTTGGCCTCGCCCCAAAGCGCGTCGAGCGCCTCCAGGTCGCAATTCTCGATGGGCTGGCCGCTCTCCCGCAAGGCTTGTTCGATAAAGCGGAAGCGCCGCTCAAACTTGCGATTGGCTGCGCGCAAGGCATTTTCGGGGTCGACCTTGAGATGACGCGCCAGATTGACGGTTACGAACAGCAAATCGCCAATCTCCTCGGCGATCGCATCGGGGTCGTTTTCGCTCATGGCTTCGAGCACTTCGCCGAGTTCCTCGCGCACCTTATCCACCACCGGCAACGCGTCGGGCCAGTCAAAGCCGACCTGGGCGGTGCGTTTCTGCAACTTGGCCGCACGGATGAGCGCCGGCAATGCGCTGGGCACGTCATCGAGCATTGACAGCTGTTCGGGCGCGGAGGCTTTCTCGGCGCGCTCCTCGGCCTTGATCTCCTCCCAGCGCTGCTTGATTTGCGCCTCGTTGAGGCCTGGCAGTTCGGGCGAGCCGTAAAGGTCGCCGTCGGGGAATACATGCGGATGACGGCGCAGCAACTTTCGCGTGATGCCATCAACCACCGCATCGAACTCGAAGCGACCTTCTTCCTTCGCCAACTGGCTGTAATAGACGACCTGGAACAGCAGATCGCCCAACTCGCCCGGCAGGTGATCGAAATCCCCGCGTTCGATGGCATCCGCCACTTCGTAGGCCTCTTCCAGCGTGTGCGGCACGATGCTGGCGTAATCCTGCTGCAGGTCCCATGGGCAGCCATGTTTGGGATCTCGCAGGCGCGCCATCAGGTGCAGCAGGTCATTGAGTTGATACATGGGGACTCCTCAAGGGCAACGCTGCACGGCATCGCGCAGCGGCCCGAAACGGGTCACGAAGCCCGCAGGCGACGAGCTTCGATGATATTGGGCAGCTGCGAGATCCGGCTGAGCAACCGACCCAACGCATCGAGCCCTGGGATTTCGATGGTCAGCGTCATCTGCGCCGTGCTGTCTTCCTTGTTCGAGCGGGTATTGACGGCCAGCACGTTGATCCGCTCGTTGAGCAGAATCTGCGAAACATCGCGGAGCAGACCGGAGCGGTCGTAGGCCCGGATGCTGATGTCCGCCGGATAGGTCTTCTCCGGGATAGGCCCCCAACTGACCTGGATGATCCGCTCCGGTTCACGCCCGGACAACTGCAGCACCGACGCGCAATCCTGGCGGTGAATGCTGACGCCGCGTCCGAGGGTGATGTAACCAACAATCGGGTCGCCCGGCAGCGGCTGACAACAGCCGGCCATTTGCGTGAGCAGGTTGCCGACGCCCTGAATCTGCACGTCGCCGCGTTTGCCTGGCTTGGTACTGGTGGGGCGCTTCGGGATCAGCTCGAGCTGATCATCACTAGGGCCGTCCGGCTCCACCAGCTGCTGGGCATGGTTGACCAGCTGAGCCAGACGCAAATCGCCTGCGCCCAGCGCGGCAAACATGTCCTCGGCGGTCTTCAGATTTGCTTTTTCGGCCAGCTTGTCGAAATCCACCGGCGGTAGATCGAGGCGGCCCAGTTCGCGCTCCAGCAGCGCCTTGCCGGCCGCCACGTTCTGGTCGCGGGCCTGTAGCTTGAACCAGTGGACGATCTTCGCCCGGGAGCGCGAAGTGGTGATGTAACCCAGGTTGGGGTTCAGCCAGTCGCGGCTCGGCGAGCCCTGCTTGCTGGTGATGATCTCGACCTGTTCGCCGGTCTGCAGGCTGTAGTTGAGCGGCACGATGCGCCCGTTGATCTTCGCGCCGCGGCAGTTGTGGCCGATCTCCGTGTGTACGCGGTAGGCAAAATCCAGCGGCGTGGCCCCCTTGGGCAGATCGATGGCATGACCGTCCGGGGTGAATACGTAGACCCGGTCAGGCTCGATATCCACGCGCAGTTGATCCGCCAAGCCGCCGATATCGCCCAGCTCTTCGTGCCATTCCAGCACCTGACGCAGCCAGGAGATTTTTTCTTCATAGTGGTTCGAGGTGCTCTTGACGTCCGTGCCCTTGTAACGCCAGTGCGCGCAGACACCCAGCTCGGCCTCTTCGTGCATGGCCTGGGTGCGAATCTGCACCTCCAACACTTTGCCCTCCGGCCCGAGCACGGCGGTGTGCAGCGAGCGGTAGCCGTTTTCCTTGGGGTTGGCGATGTAGTCGTCGAACTCCTTGGGAATGTGGCGCCACAGGGTGTGCACGATACCTAGCGCGGTGTAGCAATCCCGCACTTCAGGCACCAGCACACGAACGGCACGAACATCATAGATCTGGCTGAACTGCAGCCCTTTCTTCTGCATTTTCCGCCAGATGGAATAGATGTGCTTGGCACGTCCATCGATCTCGGGATGTATCCCGGTGGCAGTCAGCTCGTCCTTCAACTGTTGAACGACGCTATCAATGTACTGCTCGCGATCCAGCCGGCGTTCGTGCAGCAGCTGGGCGATCTGCTTGTACTGCTCGGGTTCGAGGTAGCGGAAGGACAGATCTTCCAGCTCCCATTTGATATGACCAATACCCAGTCGATGGGCCAGTGGCGCATAGATATCGAACACTTCCCGCGCGACGCGATGGCGCTTGTCGTCATCGGCATGTTTGACGGCGCGGATGGCGCAGGTTCGCTCGGCCAGCTTGATCAGCGCGACGCGCACGTCATCGACCATCGCCACCAGCATCTTGCGCAGGTTTTCCACCTGGGTCTGGGTGCCCAGCACCAACGATTCGCGCGGGTTGAGGCTGTCGCTGATGGCGGCCATGCGTAGCACGCCTTCGATCAGCTTGGCGACCACCGGTCCGAAGTGCTGATGCACCTCAGCCAGCTGGATCTTGCCTTCACGCACGCCACGGTAGATCACGGCTGCGACCAGGCTGTCCTGGTCAAGCTTGAGGTCGGCGAGGATTTCGGCAATTTCCAGCCCGGTCTGGTAGCTGGAGGTGCCTTCGCTCCACAGATTCTGTGCCGCGTTCGCCTGCTGCTCTGCCGCCCGAGCGAACTCGCAGGCCTGTTTGAGTGCGTCGCGGTCGAGTGCCGGGTCCATCCCCAGCACATGATCGAGCCAGCCATCGAGGTTGATGCTGCCGTCCGTATTGATCGGCTGAAGCGCTCTGACCTGGACCATCTAATACCTTCCCTCTACGCATTATCTGCGTCGAATACGCCGACTTTCTAAGAGTCGGTCGGTTAAACCACAGGCCGATCGCCTGTCGATATAAAGCCAAACTATGCAGACCGCTCGAAGAGCGCCATCGCCTCTACGTGTGCCGTTTGCGGGAACATGTCCAGCACGCCGGCCTGTATCAACTGGTAACCCTGGCCGATCAGCTCGGCAGCATCCCGCGCCAGCGTTGCGGGATTGCATGAAACATAGACCACACGCCTCGCGCCTAACGTCGTCATCTGCCGAACGATTTCCAACGCGCCATCGCGCGGCGGATCGAGCAGCACTGCCGAAAAGCCGCCCTCTGCCCACTCGGCCTCGGCAAGCGGCTTCGACAGGTCTGCCTGATAAAAGTGCGCAGCATCCAGACCGTTATGCTCTGCATTGGTGCGGGCACGCTCGACCATCTCGCCAACGCCCTCCACCGCCACTACCTGTGCACCCTTTCGTGCCAGCGGCAAGGTAAAGTTGCCCAATCCGCAGAACAGATCGAGGACTCGCTCGCCCGGTTCCGGTGCCAGCCAATCCAGCGCCTGCGCCACCATCGCCTCGTTTACCGGCGCATTGACCTGGATGAAGTCTCCCGGCCGCCAAGCCAACTCCAGATCCCACTCCGGCAAGCGATAGCCCAACAGGTACGTCGATTGCACTGGCTGCGGCGCGCCCTCGCCCTGCAGCCAGAGCTGCACGTTTTGTGCCCTTGCGAATTCGGTCAGGCGCTGCAGATCGCCCGCGGCCAGCGCAGCGGTGTGGCGCACCAGCACCGCTTCGCTAGTCCCGCTGAACAACTCCAGGTGGCCGATTGCCTGCGGCTTGTCCAATTCATGCAGCACGGCCAATAGCCCCGGCAACAGCGTCTGCAAAGGTTGTACCAGTACAGGGCATTCGCGGATCACAACGATGTCCTGGCTGGCACTGGCGCGGAAGCCGACATCCAGGCGCTTCGCTTTGTGATCCCAACGCACCGCCAGCCGTGCGCGACGGCGGTAGCCGAACTCGGGCCCGCTGAGCGACGTGGCCCATTGCTGCGGCTCGACCGCCGCCACACGGGACAGCTGCTCGGCAAGGCTGCGTTGTTTCAATTCAAGCTGATCGTCAGCGCTCAGATGCTGCAGGTTGCAGCCTCCGCAAACCCGCGCATGGGGGCACGGCTCGGCGCGACGGCGAGCGCTGGGTGCCAATACTCGCTCGGTACGGGCTTCGATGATCTGACTGCGGGCGTTGAGCACGCGCGCCTCGACGTCTTCGCCAGGCAAGGCCCCTTCGGCGAACCAGGTGCGGTTGTCGAGAAAGGCGATGCCTCGCCCGTCGTTGGCGAGCCGCTGAATGCTCAGCCGCTGCTTCTTGCCGGTGGGAATCTGCGGCTTCTTCTCGCCACCACTGGGCTGGAAACGCAAACCACCACTGCGCTTGGCCATTAGCGGGTTCCACCGTGCAAGTTCATGTCGCGATCAAGCCTGGTCATAAACGCCCGTCGACAGGTAGCGGTCGCCACGGTCGCAGATGATCGCCACGATCACCGCGTTTTCAACTTCCTCCGACAGACGCAGCGCGGCAGCCACTGCGCCGCCCGAGGAGACGCCACAAAAGATACCTTCTTCACGCGCCAGCCGCCGCATGACGTGCTCAGCCTCTTCCTGCGCCATGTCGACGATGCGGTCGACGCGCTCGGCCTGGTAGATCTTTGGCAGGTATTGCTGCGGCCAGCGCCGGATACCTGGAATCGCTGCGCCCTCCATGGGCTGCAGGCCGATGATCTGGATCGCCGGGTTCTGCTGTTTGAGGTAGCGCGACACGCCCATGATGGTGCCGGTGGTACCCATTGAACTGACGAAGTGGGTGATGCTGCCCTGAGTCTGCTGCCACAGTTCGGGCCCGGTGCTGGTGTAGTGGGCTTCGGGATTGTCCCCATTGGCGAACTGATCGAGCACCTTGCCGCGCCCTTCAGCAGCCATTTTTACTGCCAGGTCGCGAGCGCCTTCCATGCCCTCTTCCTTGCTTACCAGAATCAGCTCCGCGCCGTAGGCGGTCATCGCGGCCTTACGCTCGGCGCTGGAATTGTCCGGCATGATCAGGATGAACTTATAGCCCTTGATCGCAGCGGCCATCGCCAGGGCGATGCCGGTATTGCCGGAGGTGGCTTCGATCAAGGTATCGCCGGGCTTGATGTCGCCGCGTGCTTCGGCCCGGGCAATCATCGACAGCGCGGGACGGTCCTTGACCGAACCGGCAGGGTTGTTGCCTTCGAGTTTCAGCAAGATCGTGTTACTGGTTTGACCGGCCAGACGCTGCAGGCGAACCAGAGGGGTGTTGCCGACACAATCGGCGATGGTCGGGTACTGAATTGTCATGGCTTCGATGGACCGCACAGCCTTTGAGAGGCGCACATGATACCGGCAACCACCGGCCGCGGGCAGACCATGGTCCCCTCGCGTCGCTCAGGATGGCGGCGCGCTACGGCTGCCGATGCGCCATGTCGAGTGTCCATTCGGCGAAGCAGGCAGACAAACGGCTCAGCTCCCTGAAAATACGAAGATTTTCCCAACCGCAGCGATTTGGCTTGGCAGGACGGAGTCAGTAGTCTAGGTCTGTAAACAGTTACAGCTTTCCTTCCGCCCCAGACAAGGAACATCCCATGCACGCCGGACGAGCTGCCCTGGTTCCATCGATTCTGTTGCTCAGCCTCACCGCCTGTACTCAAACGGACGGCCCGTCCAGCGAAATCCCGCCCGCCCCGGAAGCGTCCAGCGGGTATTCGGCCAAGCCCGGCTGGGCGCTGGAGCGCTTTGCCGTCGCGGCGGCCAACCCGCTGGCGACGGAGGCTGGCTACGACATCCTCAAGGCCGGCGGTAGCGCAATGGATGCGGCCGTGGCGGTCCAGATGGTGCTGAGCCTGGTCGAGCCGCAATCCAGCGGGCTCGGCGGCGGTGCCTTTCTGCTGTACTGGGATGGCGAACACATCGCGGCGCTGGACGGACGCGAGACCGCACCGGCTGCGGTCGACGAGCGACTGTTCCTGACTGCCGACGGCGAGCCAATGGCCTTTCTCGATGCCGTGGTAGGCGGTCGCTCGGTGGGTGTGCCGGGCGTGGTCAGAATGCTTGAGCGCGCGCACGACCAGTACGGGAAACTGCCGTGGCGTGCATTGTTCAAGCCCGCTATCGAACTCGCCGAAGACGGCTTCGAGGTCAGCCCGCGTTTGCACAGCCTGCTGGCCAGCGACCCGGCCTTGCGCGGCGACCCGCGCGCGGCGGCGTTTTACTACCAGGCTAATGGCGAGCCATTACCGGTCGGCCATCGCCTGCGCAACCCGGCTCTCGCCGCTCTGCTCAGGGAGATCGCCGCGCGCGGCAGCGAGGCGTTCTATACGGGCGCCAACGCCCTATCGCTGGTGCAGCAGGTCAATACTCACCCAACCAATCCAGGCCGTATCAGCCTGAGCGATCTGGACGGCTATCAACCGCGACAGCGAGACGCCATCTGTACCCTTTGGCAAAAGCGCTATCAGGTCTGCGGCTTTCCGCCGCCGTCGTCGGGCCACATTACCCAGATGCAGATTCTCGGGATACTGGAACACCTGCCGCCAGTTCAGCCCCTCGATCAGGGCGTGCCCTCTGTCGAGTTCCTGCATCGTTACACCGAGGCCTCTCGCCTGGCCTACGCCGACCGAGCCAAGTACCTGGCTGACCCGGACTTCGTGCCGGTCCCCGGCCGCACCTGGAACAGCATGCTTGCGCCGAGTTACCTCAAAAGCCGTGCGGCACTGATCGGCCCAAGCAGCATGGGCACCGCCGAAGCAGGCGAACCGGGCGAAATGCCTGTCGCGCTCGCCCCGCAGGCGGCGCAGCCGGAATACGGCACAAGCCACATCAGCATTGTCGACGCCGAGGGCAACGCGCTGGCGATGACCACAACCATCGAGCAAGCCTTCGGCTCACGCCTGCTCAACGATGGCGGCACCGGCCTCCCCGGCGGTTACTTGCTCAACAACGAGCTGACGGACTTTGCGTTCGTACCCTACGACGCGATGGGCCGGCAGGTGGCCAACCGGGTCGAACCCAACAAGCGGCCGCGTTCAAGCATGAGCCCGACGCTGGTGTTCGACGTCACGGGCGAGCAATTCCTTGCGAGCCTCGGCTCGCCAGGCGGCGCCGCAATCATTCATTTCACGGCAAAAACCTTGCTGGGCATGTATGACTGGGGACTCGATGCGCAACGCGCGATCGATCTTCCAAACTTCGGCAGTTTCAACGGCCCGACGGTACTTGAATCCGGTCGCTTCCCGACCAGCACCGTGCAGGCGCTCGAAGCCCGTGGTCATGAGGTCAACGAGACCGAAATGACCAGCGGACTGCAAGCGATACAACGTACCGAAAACGGCTGGTTCGGCGGCGCCGATCCGCGCCGCGAAGGGGTGGTGATGGGCGAATGATGCTGCGGCATCGGGCTTTTCAGGCTTTCCTGCGGTCGGCACTGCCGCAGGCGAGCCTTCCTCGTCCGGGTGCGCGCCGAAGGTTCGCCCTCAGGCGAATGCGCTCAAGTGGTTGCGTCCCCCACTAGACCACACGTGCCTCTATCTCCAGCCGCTCGATGGCGCTGTCGAGCTCATCCAGCGCCTGGGCCGCGCTTGGGTGGTTCTGCTTGAGCAGGGTTTCGCTGCGCTCGCAGGCCGCGCGCAACTGAGGCACCCCGCAGTAACGGGTAGCACCGTGCAAACGATGCACGCGGTCGATGGTCGCCTGCCGGTCATTGGCCAGGCGGGTTGCGCGGATCACCTGACGATCATCCTCCAGCGAGGCCAACAGCATGCTCAGCATATCGGCGGCGAGATCGGCCTTGCCGGCGGCCAGGCGCAAGCCTTCTTCCGAGTCCAGCACCTTGAGATTGTTTTCCGGCGGCTGTGCCTCGGGTGGCGCAGCCACAAAGCTGCGCGTCAGCGGCAGGCCAGTCCACTTCAGGATTACCTGAGCCAATTGCCGCTCGCTGATCGGCTTGGTCAGGTAGTCGTCGAGGCCGCTCTGCAACAGCGAACGCTTTTCATTGGAGAGCGCATGCGCCGTGAGGGCAACGATCGGCATTGGCGGCTGAGCGCTGTCGTCCTCCCAGCGGCGAATCGCCTCGGTGGTTTGACGCCCGTCCATGCCCGGCATCTGCACATCCATGAACACCAGATCGAAGGGCTTCTGCTTGACGGCCTCCAACGCTTCCGCGCCGCTGCTCACCGCCTCGACTTCGCCGCCCATATCGGTCAGCAGGGTTTCCAGCAACAACAGGTTGGCCGGGTTATCGTCGACGCAGAGCACGCGTGGCGGTCGCGTCTCAGGCACCGCCGTGCTCTCGATCAACGCCTGCGGTGGCCGCAACAGGTCGAGCAGCACCCGCTGCAACTTGCGCGTGCACGCCGGCTTGCTCTGGAGCTGGGCATGAGTATGCGACTCGGGCAACGCCTCGTGGTACTGCGCCTGTTCGCTGGTTGGGCAGAGCACGATGCACTTACAGCCGAGCCCTTCGAACTCCCATAACCGCAGGCAGAGCTGTTGCGGTGCGATCTCCCGATGCGTCACACCGAGCACGGCTATTTCGATTGGTCTGTCACTGGTATGCGCTTCGAACACGGCCGCTTGCAGTTTATCCAGGCTCTCGAACGGCAGCACTTCCATGCCGCAGCTCTCCAGCTGGTGCTGCAGGGCCTGACGGGTCAGCGGATGCTGTTCAAGCAAGCCAACCTTGCGCCCGAGCAGCGCCGCTCGCGGCAGATCCTCAATGTCGTCACGTGCTTTGGGCAGGCTCAGGCTGATCCAGAACTCGGAGCCCTCTTCCGGAATGCTGTCGACGCCGATTTCCCCCCCCATCTGCTCGATCAGGCGCTTGGAAATCACCAGCCCGAGGCCGGTACCGCCGGGTTGGCGCGACAGGGAATTGTCTGCCTGGCTGAACGCCTGGAACAGCGCGCGCAGGTCCTGATCGGTCAGACCGATGCCGGTGTCCTGCACGCTGATGCGCAGCTGCGCACGGTCGGAGCGCTCATCCTCGACCATCGCGCGAACGATGACAGTGCCTTCGTTGGTGAACTTGATGGCGTTGCTGACCAGGTTGGTCAGCACCTGCTTGAGCCGCAACGGGTCCCCGACCAGCGACAGCGGCGTGTCGCGATAGACCAGACTGACCAGCTCCAGACGCTTCTCGTGTGCTGCTGGGCCGAGGATGGTCAGGGTGTCTTCGATCAGGTCACGCAGGTTGAATGGAATGCTGTCGAGCACCAGTTTGCCGGCCTCGATCTTAGAGAAGTCGAGGATCTCGTTGATGATCCCGAGCAGGCTGTCAGCGGACTTCTCGATGGTCGACAGGTAATCGTGTTGCCGCGGTGTGAGGTCGCTTTTCTGCAACAGATGCGTAAAGCCGAGGATGCCGTTGAGCGGCGTACGGATCTCATGGCTCATGTTGGCCAGAAATTCGGACTTGATCCGGCTGGCCTCCAGCGCTTCCTTACGGGCAAGATCGAGTTCGATGTTCTGGATCTCGATGGTTTCCAGATTCTGCTGCACGTCTTCGGTGGCCTGGTCGATGCTCTGCTGCAGTTCTTCACGGGCGGCCAGCAGCGCCTCGGCCATGCGGTTGATGCCTGCCGCGACCTCGTCCATTTCATGACTGCCGAGCGGCGGCAAACGGGTCTCCAGATGACCGTCCTTGAGCTGCGCCACCGCAACCTTGACCTTGTGCAGCGGCTTACTGATCGCCGTGCTCATGCGCAGCGCCAGCAGTGCGGTGATGATCAGCCCGGCACCGATCAACAACAGGCTGGTAAAGAGGCTGCGGTAACCGCGCAGCAACGTCCCTTGGTGCGACAACTCAAGCTCCAGCCAACCAACCAGGCGGAGGTCGTTTTCCGGGTTGTCTTCGGCGAGATTCAGATGCTTGCCACGCACCGGCAGGAGGATGCGTGTGGTGTCGACGTTGCTGACTTGAGTCAGCGCCTCGGGATCGGTTGGCGGCGATGGGGTGATCATGTTCGGCCCGGCATGGGCCTGCAGGTTGCGCTCGGCATTGAGGATGGACACGGCGCGTACATCGGGCTGGTCCAGCACTTGGTTGAGGATACGTTGTAGCCGTTTGCTATAGCCTTGCGCCATGGCGGGCGCGGCCAGAGGGGCCAACTGCTCTGCAATCAGCTGGCCCCGCGCATCGAGCTGATGGCGCATCTCGGAAAGCTGCATCCAGGTGAAATAGACGCCAAGCGCCACGGCGAGCACCATGCTGGGCAACAATATCAGCACCAGCACGCGACTCTTTATTCCCAAGTCCTTCAACACGGTTCCATTCCCCTTGGTAGCCCGGCCGCTAGTGTAGCGACTCGCTGGGCGGGAAGCTGCACGGCTTCGCTGCGGGGTGACGGAGTGTTATGCCGCTTTCCAAAGTTTTATGGCAATTCGGTGAGAGACGCTGAAGATCATCGCACCACCCGAAGGAGCTGATGCGAAGCCGGGGCGCCTGGTTCGCGAGCAAGCTCGCTCCTACAAGAGCCGTACGCTGCTAACCGTTGGCACTGATGACGGTAGATACTTCGTGACTGCAGCGGATCGCGCAAGCTCGCTCCTACAAAAAGGTGGATCGAGCTAGCGCGCCATAGGACTCATACACAGGACACGCATATTGCCGGGACTGCGCTCGGCCCAGCACTGAGGCACACTATCGCCCCATGAACTCTATTGCATATCACCCCGCCTGCTGCACTCCCTTGAGCGATCAATGGCCGCTGCCGCTCGCCTTGCCAGGCGTGCAATTGATCAGTACCCACTTCGATCCCGCCCTGCTCGTCCCTGAGGACTTCGTCCGCTGCGGCGTGCCACCTATGGCTGCCGTGAGCAAACGTCAGACCGAGTTCCTCGCCGGCCGCCTCTGCGCGTACGAAGCCCTGCGCAGGGTGACTGGCGAGCCCTGCATCCCCGCTGTGAACGACGACCGCTCGCCTTGTTGGCCAACCGGGGTGACCGGTTCCATTACCCACGGCGCCGGCTGGGCCGCAGCGGTGGTGGCGCGTCGTGACCAGTGGCGCGGCCTCGGGTTGGATGTGGAAAAGCAGATTCCAGCCTCCCGGGCGGATCGCCTGGTCGCCGAAATTCTCACCCCGCGCGAGCTGGAGGGCTACGCAGCACTCGACGAGGCCCAACGCTCGCTACGGGTGACCCTTACCTTTTCGATCAAGGAAAGCTTGTTCAAGGCGCTGTATCCGCTCGTCAACAAACGCTTCTATTTCCAGGAAGCCGAGCTGATCCATCATGACGACGGCGGCTATGCTCGCCTGCGGTTGCTCAATGATCTATCGGACGACTGGAAGACCGGTGCCGAACTGGAGGGCCAGTTCGCTCGATTCGATGACTACCTGCTGAGCCTGGTCAGCCTCTCGGCCACTGTTTGAGCGCGCCGCTCGTCCCATCGGGTCGAGATGGGTATCGCAGGCTCACCCCATCCTACCGGGACCGCTTGCGTGGCCAGACCAGACTGAAACGGGCACCGCCCAGTGGGCTGTGACCAATCTGTGAACGGCCATCGTGCCAATAGGAGATACGCCGGACGATCGACAATCCCAGGCCATGTCCACCGGAGGCTCGGGTTCGGCTGTCGTCCAGGCGCAGGAAGGGCGCGAAAACCTTTTCCCACGCCTCTTCCGGTACGCCCGGTCCATCATCTTCTACCACCAGCTGAGCCCGCACGGCATCGATGGCAAAGCTGACGTGAACCCGCGTTTCGGCATGGCGCATCGCATTGCTGATCAGATTGCTCAAGGCGCGACGCAGGTAGTGCGGCTCGGCATCGACGAGACTGCTTCCGTCGGGGCCCGGTTCACACGGCCCGCGCTCAACCAAAACGGCAGGCCGCAACGGCGCCAGCTCTCCGATCACCTGATCGATCAGGGTACTCAGGTCGACCGATTGGAACGTCAGTTCCGGCGAGCCACGTTCGAGACGCGTATACACCAGCATCTCGTCCACCAACCGGTCCAGATCGTCGATGTCACCGTCCATATCGTGCAGATAGCGACTACGCGCTTCCGGTGTCTGCGCCGAGCCGGCCATCTCCAGGCCAAAGCGCAACCGGGCGACGGGCGTTCTCAGCTCGTGAGCCACCGCGCTGACCATCTCCCGCTGCACCGCCAGCAAGCGCTGCAGATGACTGGCCATGCCGTTGAATGCCTTGGCCAGGCGTCCCACCGAGTCGGTGCCGGCGTCCGGAACGCGGGCTTCCAACTGGCCGGCCGCGATGCGTGTGGCGGCGCGCTCGACACTTCGCAACCGTCGCTCCAACTGGCGCACCAGCAGGTACACCGTCAGCCCGATCAGCGACAGGCCCAGCACGCCGATCAGTATCAGCAGCTGGGGCGGATAGGGATTGAGCTGATAGAGCGGACCAAGGGACATGATCCAGGGCGTGCCAGCAATCGCCGCGAATACCCGGATGGCCTCTCCCCCGTTGACCAGCGCCATCACCGTGTCGCCTTCATCCAGTCGGCGACGCTGATCGTCATCGAGGCTGGCACTGTCGCGGGTCAGCAATTGCAGCTCATAACCAAAGCCGCGCGCCTTCTTGAGTTCAGCCAAGCGCTGGGGCTGTTCGTCTTCGGGGTAGCGGATCAGCTCATCGATCAACAGATAGATGGTTGCACGCGCGAGCTGCTCACTGAGCTGCTCCACATCGCCCGTCAGCGCCAGGCGGTCCTCTGCGCTGACCAGCGAAAAGATCGTCACGCTGCCGGGGCGGATCTGCTCCACCAGCACCTGGCCGTTCAGCAGCCGGGTTTCCAAGCTGCTCTCAAGCCGGATGTCTTCCAGGGTTCGCACCCGCAAGGGTATGCCCAGCAGCCGCCCCCATAGATTCGCCGCCTGGCGCCGCTCGATGGGCGTCATGCTGCTCATGTTGTACGCCATCAGGCGAAAGGTACCCGCCGCCAGCGCCTCGCGATGCTGATCGGCTCTTACCTGGTTGAGCAGATGCAAACCACCGGCGCCCAACAGCCCAACCAGCACCAGCACGGCGAGCATGCCGCCGTAGATGCGCAGGAAGATCGAATTCACTGCAGCGCTTCAGCCGCTTCGGAGACGAACAGATAGCCCTTGCCACGTACCGTCTTGATCAGCCGCGGGTGATCGGGGTCATCACCGATCTTCGGGCGGATGCGGGAAATGCGCACGTCAATGGAACGGTCCTGGCCGTCGTACTCGATGCCGCGCAATTCAGAGAAAATCTGTTCGCGGGACATGATCCGTCCCGGATTGGAGGTCAGCAGCCATAGCAGGTCGAACTCAGCGCCCGTCAGCTCGATGCCCTCCCCGCGCAACCAGGCCTCGCGCAGCGCGTTGTCCACTACCAGAGGGCCGTACTGGACGCGTTTTCCACTGGGCATAGGTGAGACCTCTGCGCCCTCACGGCGCCGTAGCAAGGCCCGAATACGCGCCAGCAGCAACCGCGGCCGTACCGGCTTGCAGACATAGTCGTCAGCACCGGTCTCCAGACCGAGCACCTGGTCGAGGTCGTCGGCGCGTGCGGTCAGCATCAGGATCGGACCCTCGTATCGATCGCGCACCTTGCGGCAGATCGACAATCCATCCTCGCCGGGCAGCATCAGATCGAGCACCACCAGATCGGGACGCTCATCAACAATGCGTTCGGCCGCCTGGGCGCCATCCGCCTCGATGGAGACCTGCATGCCGTTGCTTTCAAGATACTCACGGGTCAGTTCGGCCAACCGCTGGTCATCTTCGACAATCAGGATGTTCCAAGACTCTTGATCCACCACGCGCCCTCCCGATACACCGGCCGGCATTGTAGCGCCACGGCGCAGGGAGATGGCAGCAGTAGCGGCGCACCACTCACCGGCCTTTTTTAGTGCGTCTTCATCAGGAAATAACCTCTCGACTCACGCGACCGAGGTGGCCAGAGCGAAGCCATTGCCTTCGTGATCCACCGCCGCAGCGGAGATCGATCACCCCAGACCCAGGCGCTCGACAGGCAGATGGCCAGCATCTGCGCTAATTCCGTCAAATCGACGCCTCGGCGCCAGTGAAACGCTATAAATCCGCCTTTGACAAAACACCACATATAGTGTTTTGCCTAGACCGGCGTCAGGCGTCCGAAAGCATCGGGTGACACGCATCTCATCCGAAGCGTGTGCAGCCCCGAAATGGCGCGGGCTGCGCCCCGATCGCGCACAGCTCGCCCACATCTTATCCACAGGTTGTTCATTTTTAGCGCCTTGCACTGCGCCCGAACCACCACTATCGTGTCGCTCCAGCGGTGTTTTACCCCATATGTTGGGTGTTAAAAGCCGAACAGACACAAACGCCGGAAAAAGCAAGCAAAATAATTCGCTCTGATTTTTACCCGGCTTGCGCTCGCATCGGCGCGATAGATCGCCGCCGCAGACCGCGACCCTGCGCAGCTCAACATTGATTTTGCTCAAGCCCAGCAGTAGCGCATGCGCCAAACGCATCACACTACATGTTGTGTTTTGAGGTTGTGATCTTCACAACGCCTGACTATGCTTCGGCACATTCGATTCGCCACCCTCTGGTGCCGGATCGTTTCCAGTTTTGAGTCACCCATGGCCGGTTCGCCGGGGCATGGTTAATGCAACACGAGACATGCGACATCCGATCAAGGCCGCCCACGAAGCAGGCCTGACACCTAACGAGCTACCGAGACAGAGAGAATCCGGAGACCCCATGCAGAACGAGTCCATTCGCGAGAACCCGCACGCCGACAGCACGCTGGACCTGGCCGCCACTGCGCCGGGCCAGCTACGCGTGATCAAGCGCAACGGTACAGTCGTCCCCTACACCGATGACAAGATCACCGTCGCCATCACCAAGGCGTTTCTCGCAGTGGAAGGCAACAATGCCTCTGCCTCGTCGCGCATCCATGACACCGTCGCGCGTCTGACCGAACAGGTCACTGCCACCTTCAAGCGCCGCATGCCCTCCGGCGGCACCATCCATATCGAAGAAATCCAGGATCAGGTCGAACTGGCCCTGATGCGTTCCGGTGAGCAGAAAGTCGCGCGCGACTACGTGATCTACCGCGAGTCCCGCACCCAGGAGCGCAAGCGTGGCGCGGTCGACGCGCCGGTTGACGCCCATCCGAGCATCCGCATCAAACGCGCCGACGGCAGCCTGTCGCCGCTGGACCTGGGCCGCCTGAACACCATCATCACCGAAGCCTGCGAAGGCCTTGCAGAAGTCGATGGCGCGCTGATCCAGAAAGAAACCCTGAAAAACCTGTACGACGGCGTCGAGCAGACCGACGTCAACACCGCCCTGGTGATGACCGCCCGCACCCTGGTTGAGCGTGAGCCGAACTACTCCTACGTTACCGCACGCCTGCTGATGGACACCCTGCGCGCCGAAGCCCTGAGCTTCCTGGACGTCGCCGAATCCGCTACCCATCACGAAATGGCCGACCTCTACGCCAAGGCGCTGCCGGCCTACGTGGAAAAAGGTGTGCAGTTCGAGCTGCTCGACCCGCGCCTGAAAGAGTACGACCTGGCCAAGCTGGGCGCCGCGATCAACCATGAGCAGGACCAGCAGTTCACTTACCTCGGCCTGCAGACCCTCTACGACCGCTACTTCATCCACAAGGATGGCGTGCGCTTCGAGCTGCCGCAGATCTTCTTCATGCGCGTCGCCATGGGCCTGGCCATCGAGGAAGAACAGCGCGAAGCCCGCGCCATCGAGTTCTACAACCTGCTGTCGTCCTTCGACTACATGGCCTCCACGCCGACCCTGTTCAACGCCGGCACCCTGCGCCCGCAGCTGTCGTCGTGCTACCTGACCACCGTGCCGGACGACCTGGGCGGCATCTACGATGCCATCCGCGATAACGCCCTGCTCTCCAAATTCGCTGGCGGCCTGGGCAACGACTGGACCCCGGTGCGCGCACTCGGCGCCTACATCAAGGGCACCAACGGCAAATCCCAGGGCGTCGTGCCCTTCCTGAAAGTGGTCAACGACACTGCTGTTGCGGTCAACCAGGGCGGCAAGCGCAAGGGCGCGGTCTGCGCGTATCTCGAAACCTGGCACCTGGACATCGAGGAATTCCTCGAACTGCGCAAGAACACCGGTGACGACCGTCGCCGTACCCATGACATGAACACCGCCAACTGGATTCCCGACCTGTTCATGAAGCGCGTCTTCGACGACGGCAAGTGGACCCTGTTCTCGCCAAGCGAAGTACCCGACCTGCACGACCTCACCGGCAAGGCCTTCGAGGAGCGTTACGAGTACTACGAAGCCCTGATCGAATACGGCAAGATCAAGAACTACAAGACCCTGCAGGCCAAAGACCTGTGGCGCAAGATGCTGTCCATGCTGTTCGAAACCGGCCACCCATGGCTGACCTTCAAGGACCCGTGCAACCTGCGCAGCCCGCAGCAGCACGTCGGCGTGGTACACAGCTCCAACCTCTGCACCGAGATCACGCTGAACACCAACAAGGACGAGATCGCCGTCTGCAACCTGGGCTCGATCAACCTGCCCCAGCACATCGTCGACGGTAAGCTGGACACCGCCAAGCTGGAGCGCACCGTGCGCACCGCTGTGCGGATGCTCGACAACGTCATCGACATCAACTACTACTCGGTGCCGCAGGCGCGTAACTCCAACTTCAAGCACCGCCCGGTGGGCCTGGGCATCATGGGCTTCCAGGACGCGCTGTACCTGCAGCACATCCCCTATGGTTCCGACGCCGCCATCGACTTCGCCGACAAGTCCATGGAAGCGGTCAGCTACTACGCCATCCAGGCCTCCTGTGATCTGGCCGACGAGCGTGGCGCCTACGAAACCTTCCAGGGTTCGTTGTGGAGCCAGGGCATCCTGCCGCTGGATTCCCAGCAGATCCTCATCGAAGCGCGTGGCCAGAAGTACATCGACGTCGACCTGACCGAGTCCCTGGACTGGGCCCCGGTGCGTGCGCGCGTCAAGAACGGCATCCGTAACTCGAACATCATGGCCATCGCGCCGACCGCGACCATTGCCAACATCACCGGCGTGTCGCAGTCCATCGAGCCGACCTACCAGAACCTGTACGTGAAATCGAACCTCTCGGGCGAGTTCACCGTGATCAACCCCTACCTGGTTCGCGACCTCAAGGCCCGCGGCCTGTGGGACGCGGTCATGATCAACGACCTCAAGTACTACGACGGTTCCGTGCAGCAGATCGAGCGCATCCCGCAGGAATTGAAAGACCTCTACGCGACCGCCTTCGAAGTGGAAACCAAGTGGATCGTCGACGCCGCCAGCCGCCGCCAGAAGTGGATCGACCAGGCCCAGTCGCTGAACCTCTACATCGCCGGCGCCAGCGGCAAGAAACTGGACGTGACCTACCGCATGGCCTGGTACCGTGGCCTGAAAACCACCTATTACCTCCGTGCCCTGGCCGCGACCAGCACCGAGAAGTCCACCGTCAACACCGGCAAGCTCAACGCCGTGTCCAGCGGTGGCAACAGCGGCGCCAGTGCTGCCCCGGCGAAAGCTGCGCCAGCGCCAGAAATGGCCGCCGGCCCGGCACCGGTGCCAAAAGCCTGCGCCATTGATGAACCGGATTGCGAAGCCTGCCAATAAGAAACCTGGCTGACGCACGAATCTGAGCGGACCGCGCGTTGTTGTCCGCCAAGCCGGCCCCCATCACGTACAGCTGTACGCTCAGGGGCTCCGACTTGGCAGACGCCTAGCGCTGCCTCGCTCAGCTTCGCGCTCACACCGAGTGAGCGCTGAAAAAGCGCTGCTCTAGGAGCGAGAGAAACACGGACTTGTAGGAGAGGCGGACGGCTAGTTGCGGACGGCCAGTCGGGGACGCCGAGTTGCGTCACCTGTAGGAGCGAGCTTGCTCGCGATCCACTATCCGCCAACTCCCGATCCGAGTTAGTGCAATAGCCACAGGCCAGCCCTGCTCCCATCCCCTCGCCCCACCGGGGAGAGGGCTAGGGTGAGGGGCCGCTCCACCAGACAACACAAAGGCCGGACCCAAACCCCGGCCTGATACAGAACACCGGGACGCAGGGCACCTCCACCCTCCCCCAACCAAACAACCGCTTTTGCGTGCACACACAAAAGCCCAAAACATTCCGACCGGCCACGACCGGTCCCCAATCAGGAGAAACCACCATGCTGAGCTGGGACGAATTCGACGAAGAAGACACCACCTCTGCCGCCACACCGGCCGCTCCCCAAGCCGCTGCAGCAAAATCCGACGCCCCCGCCAAACTCGACCAGGACGCCGCCGGCTCCGTCGAAGAAGCCCGCGCCGTTGCCTCTGACGACTCCGCTGCCGTCGCCCGCGCCAAGAAAGCCCTGGACGACCTCGACATTCAGGAAGGCCTGGACGACCTCGAAGGCGCCTCCGCCCGCGTTCACGTCGGCGACAAGCAGATGATCAACGCCCGCGCCGACCTCAACCAGCTCGTCCCCTTCAAGTACGACTGGGCCTGGCAGAAGTATCTGGATGGTTGCGCCAACCACTGGATGCCGCAGGAAGTGAACATGAACGCCGACATCGCCCTGTGGAAGAGCCCGGACGGCCTCTCCGAGGACGAGCGCCGCATCGTCAAGCGCAACCTCGGCTTCTTCTCCACCGCCGACAGCCTGGTCGCCAACAACCTCGTGCTGGCCGTGTACCGCCTGATCACCAACCCCGAGTGCCGCCAGTACATCCTGCGCCAGGCCTTCGAAGAGGCGATCCACACCCACGCCTACCAGTACTGCATCGAATCGCTGGGCATGGATGAAGGCGAGATCTTCAACATGTACCACGAGATCCCGAGCGTCGCGAAGAAGGCCTCCTGGGGCCTCAAGTACACCCGCTCCATCTCCGACCCGACCTTCCAGACCGGCACCGTCGAGACGGATAAAGAATTCCTGCGCAACCTCATCGCCTACTACTGCGTGCTGGAAGGCATCTTCTTCTACTGCGGTTTCACCCAGATCCTCTCCATGGGCCGCCGCAACAAGATGACCGGCACCGCCGAGCAGTTCCAATACATCCTGCGCGACGAGTCCATGCACCTGAACTTCGGCATCGACGTGATCAACCAGATCAAGATCGAAAACCCACACCTGTGGGACGCCGCCATGAAGGACGAAGCGACCCAGATGATCCTCCAGGGTACGCAGCTCGAAATCGAATACGCCCGCGATACCATGCCCCGCGGCGTCCTCGGCATGAACGCCTCGATGATGGAGGACTACCTCAAGTTCATCGCCAACCGTCGCCTGACACAAATTGGCTTGAAGGAAGAGTATCCGGGCACTACCAACCCGTTCCCTTGGATGAGCGAGATCATGGACCTCAAGAAAGAGAAAAACTTCTTTGAGACGCGGGTTATTGAGTATCAGACGGGTGGGGCTTTGAGCTGGGATTGAGTACTGGAAAGGCCCCGTTTGCTCGGGGCCTGCAGCTGAAGGGAAGCCACTATGACAGCAAGCATCACTGCCTTAAAAGAAGCCAAGAAACAGCTACGAAACGCCAATAGAAAGTTCAAATCATGGAGCGCCCAACCCACATTCGGCCCCGAGGGAGAATATACATCCAACTCCCTAAAAGCCGGGGTGGATGCCATTCTGATCGATCTGTCCGCCCTTTCTAAATCTGACGCCAAAATTATAAAAATCACTACCCACCAAGAAAGGACAAACCTAACAAACTTAACCACGAAGCTCGCGCAACTGCTGCCGTCAGAAAACGGAGCACAAATCGCAGCGCATTTAGACGCACTCAAAGTTTCGCTTCGCCCATACAATCTGCGATTCACGGCCGAGCGAAGCGAAGAATTTTTCAACAATTGCGATGAACTGCAAAGGCGTGCCACTGAGCTCTCAGTCAAGACGACAGAGATTGAAGCATCCTTAGAGTCTGCACAAAGCATCATAGAAGAAAGCAAGAAAGCAAGAAAGCTAACGACGATCTCTCCTCAAGAGTTTCAGAGCTTGAAATCCTTATTTCTGAAATCCCTACTAAGCTCAGCGCAATAAGCGAATCTGAAGAGGCCGCCGACTCTCATTTAGGAAGTATTTCTGCACTACAAACGTCCGCCAAACAAGCCCTGAGCCAGATCAAGGAAACGCAGACACTCATAGATAACTTTGTAAACAAAATCTCTCAACGAGAAATACAGTTAGAAGAACAATCAAAAAAATCGGAAAGCTTTCAGCAGCGCCTTAGCGATTATCAGGCGCAGCATGAGAAACTCCTAAAAAAAGCAGAAGGCCTAATTGAGAGTTCTCGACAAGCTCTTGGCTATGCTACAGCCGAGGGCCTGAGTGCTGCATTTCAAGAACACCATACTCTCACACGAGAAGACTGGGCAGCCAAAGGCTGGGTTGTAAGTTCTGGAGTCTTCCTTCTCCTCGCTATCGGCATCGGCATCTGGGTTGCAAGCGGCGCAGAGCAGGCCACATCTCTGCCGCTTATCATTGGAAGGCTCACGCTTATACCTCTGTGCGTCGCCGGATCATGGTTTAGCGCAAGTCAATTTATCAAGTTAAAGAATTTAGCCGAGGATTATGCTTACAAAAGCGTTCTCGCCAAATCTCTTGTAGGTTTCTCGGAGCAGATCCGACAGAGCGGGGAAGATCCCGCGTGCCATACGACATACCTGCAGCAGGTTCTCAATGAGATACACAAAGACCCCCTGCGGCAGAGAAACCAAAAGAGCGATAAAGATAAGCTCGACATAAACTCCATCAAGGAGGCTATGGATCAGCTCTTCGCTATCGGAAAAGAGCTGAAAGAATTAGCCCCTAAGCTAACCGGTAGCTTTGGTCAGAAAGCACCTGAGTGATTTCGAGAGCGAGCGATGAAAGGCGGCCAACGCTCTGCTTGTCCACCGCTCCGTGACACCACCCGCCATACTTTCCCCGCTCCCACAAGAAAAAAGGGGACAGCGAGGTAGCCTGGAAGCGACGCGTGGAAAAGGCTTCGCCGTTTTCCACCCTACGCTCTAACCCCCAACCCGCTCATTTTCCGCCGTGCCGAACGAAACGCTAGTGATGCTGGCAGGCCGCGATTTGAAATCTAGCAGCCCCCGACAGTGCCCAAGCCCAAGTTTCGTGAACGAGGGCCGGTTAGCCAAGGCCGTCAAACAGATAGACTGCGGCCCGGTTCAACAGCACAGGGAAGATTTTCATGGGGACGGACACCCTCAAAGACGCAGCCTACCCGTTCGATCAGGGCTGGGATCTGGACACCGGCTGGAAGCCTGACAGAACTGGCAGCCGCGATTCGAGCTGGCTACCTGAACATGGCTGGGGCCGACAGGCCGAGTTGCCGAAGATCAAGCCAGGCAACGGCGGCGCCTCCTTTGCCGCCTGGGAGCAAAAGGTCGAAGCCGCTCCAGAACTATCGGATTGGCCGCCGCCCGTTATGCTCAAGCTTCCCGAAGCCCTGCCGCCAGGCTTCTACATAGTGCCGCGCAGCATGTCCGGCGAGCAGGTGCTCGCCAGGCTGTTCGCCGACGCGCCGCACAAACATCTGGTCAATCGCATCAAGGCTCTAAATCCGACCTTCGCGAAGGGCTTTAAAGCCGGAGAAATGTTTGTTCTCGGCAACCTGATCAATCCAGCCGCTTGCTCACGCGAAGAAGCTGACCTGATGGCAGCCGCAGCGAAGGTGCGCGCAGCTCTGGAACCATTGAGCGAGAGCGAAGCCAATTTCATGGCTGACCATCAAGCCGAAATCGCTTTGATGGTGGGTGGCGCAAGCGGATCGCTGGGGCTCGGCACCGACGTGCTCGGGAACGGCTTGAAGCAAATCGAGAGCACATTGCGCGACATCGAATACCTTCATCAGCGCGAGTTCGCAGCGCATGGTCATCTGCGCAGTCAGCAGTTCTTCACGTCCCGCCAACAGCTGTACCGCCAGCTCGACAACCAGTTGAAGGCAACCTTTCTTGGTAAGCAACTGGGACTGGGCAACTACCCAACCTTGCGCCAGGATCTCGGCATTTCCACCCGTAGCTTGGTACATCATTGGAGCAAGGGCGGCGCGCCAGGCCAGATACCCGGATACGCGACCCACATGAATGAAATTGCCAAGGCGGCGAAGTACCTCAAGTATGGCGGCTACGTTGGTGTCGCGCTTGGCGGGACGGCCTCACTATTGAAAGTCCAAGAGGTCTGCCAGGCCGGGGAAACCCAGGCGTGTCAGAAGATTCGGTTTACCGAGACGGGTAATTTTGCTGGGGCGCTGGGTGGTGGAGCGCTAGCTGTGGCGATTGCTAGTCCTGCGGCGGGATCGATTTGCGTCGCCCTTGGAATTGCGACAGGCGGACTGGGCGGTGTTGTTTGCGGTCTGGTAGTGGTTGGCGGAGCTTCGGTTGCTGGTGGGGCCGGTGGCGGATGGGCTGGCGAACTTGCGGGCGAGAAGATTTATGAGGGGAGTAAGCATTGAACTTCAGCACATGGTTTGAAACCTGGCCGTTAGACCTTCAAATCACCTTTCTCTTAGCCCCTTTCGCAATCGGGTTCTCAGGCCTGCTCATGATTCTTGTAATGGCCTACAGAAATCTCGACACGATACTCCATACGTTCCCAAACAGCGGATACGTGATTAGACAGAAAATGCTTTGGGGTGACAGCGGCCTTTACTCCCGTTTTGTGTTAACCAGCAGTTTGGCAGCTATAGCATTGTTCCCCAAAGGTCACATAAACCGGGGAGACCTGTTGGAAAGCGAACTGCGCAATCTCCCCCACTCCATTAAACACCGCATGGTAGTGGCCTGGTGGCTCTGCTTCGCCGGGATGGCTTGGCTGCTTCTCGCAGTCGGCCTGCTGAAGCTCACGTCAGATTGAAGGAGACACCAGCGATCAATACCCTCTCGTTGATCGCTTTGCAATTGACTCACATACGTGAAATCTAGCTCACCTGCTAATTAAACGATGAAATACAAGGACGTTCCATGACATCTAAAAACGAGATATCTGTTATCAAATATGTAGGATTGTTTGCATTGCTAAACGCAGCATTAATGCTCTTTTTCAATGTACTCGCACTCGGCTTCGACATTGACTTCGGCTCCGGAGCTAATATAGCAATCTTGATGGGCGCATCCGTGGTTACTTCCAATCAATTTGTAACTGCCAACAAAAGGGCCCCGGATAAGTCGGAAAAAAACAAGCTGATATTTGGCTGCTTATTGTCAGCAATTGCCATATCGATCGTTGGCGTTGCGATATTGATTTCCATTGCATTCGGCCCACGAGGGCTAGCTGAAATAAAAAGCATTCTTCCCGCGCTCTCTATGCAAACGTGGTTCGTCATTATAAGCGCAGTAACGTTTTTCCATTATTTAATGCTAAGCCTCTCATTTGGATGGCATGCAAATAGATTAGCCATGAAAATTCAATCAAAAGCGTAACGCAACATTGTTTGGCCGGTCATTTCATGCGCTGTGACTGGCTGTGCACGGCCCAAGGTCGTGAACCGAAGTGCATGGGGCGCTTCTGGGCAGGTCGGAGAAAACAACCGAGGCCATTATCGAGGCAACCTCCGGACGTGCCCTATGACAGCGCGGCGCGCCTGATCCAGAACAACATGCTCAGCGGTATGCCGAGGACAACGAATGAAAGATTCAGCCCGCGGATTATTACTGGTGACGAGCGGCATCTTCATACTTAGCTTCGATGGCTTGCTGGTGCGTCTGGCACAGGCGGATGGCTGGAACATTGTGTTCTGGCGGGGTTTGTTGATGTTCGTGGCACTTGGGGTGTTTTCGCTGTCTGCCAAAAGCCGGGCGAGCATCCGGGCGCAACCGCTGGTCAGCACCAGTTCGGCACTGTTAATGGCGCTGACTTCGATCTTCTTCGTGTTGGCTGTCATCCATACCACGATTGCCAATGTCGTGGTCGTGCTCAGCACAGCACCGTTGTTCGCGGCGCTGTTCACCCGGTTTTTCTTGCGCGAGCACGTGGGGCTGCATACCTGGCTGGCGATAGGTGTAGCCGCACTGGGGATCATGGTGGTATTTGCTGGAGCCTTCACCCCGACGGATCGGGCCGGTAACGGGTATGCGCTGCTGTCCTCGGCGGCGGTGGGCGCCAACCTCACCCTGTTGCGCCGCCATCCGGCCATCGATCGAATGCCACTCATTGCGCTGGGCGGTTTTGCGGCCGCATTGATCGCATTGCCCAATGCGCAGCCGTTCAACCTGAACGCGACAAGTTACTGGGCGTTGGCGGTGATGGGGCTGGTGCAGATGCCCCTGGCCACACTGCTGATCAACAATGCGACGCGCTATCTGCCCTCAGCTGAAGTGGCGCTCTTTTATCTGCTGGAAAGCGTGCTGGGCACGCTCTGGGCCTGGTATTTTCTACATGAAACGCCCGCCAGCGCGACGCTCTACGGTGGCGCTCTGGTCATCACAACGCTGGTAGCGCACGCTGGCCTGACCTTGCGCTCACGCCCCGCATTGCCGGCCTGAGGAGCCGGCGACGAAAGTAACGGATCTGCTGGAGCACGTCAGGCTCTGCGTATCCACGCCTCACCCTGTCACCTCGCACAACCTACCCGGCACCGCCATCACCCACTCCCGCACCGCCAGCACCGCCGGGTCCTCCCGACGATTTTCTGGGTACACGAGGTGAAAGGGCTTGCCCTCCATCTCCGGTCCGAACGGCTGCACCAGCCGCCCTGCCCTCAATTCATCCTCGATCAGCTGACGGCTCATCAGGGCCACGCCCTGCGCACCAATCGCAGCCGAGATGGCGTGGGTCTCGTCGGAGAAGACCAGCCCGGCATTGACGTCCAGCCCCGGCACGTTGCCGAGCTTCTGCCATGCCAGCCAATGGATCGGTGCTGACGCGGCGGCCTGAGCATGGAAGTGAATCAAGGGATGCCTGGGCAGCTCGTCAACATCACGCAAACCGAGGTGCGGGCTGCAGACCGGGACGAAGGTGTTGTCGAACAGCTTCTCTGCCAATAGCCCCGGCCAGCGGCCGTCGCCGTAGCGGATGGCAATATCCGCCGTAACGCCGTCCAGCGGGACCGGTTCGTGTGAGGTGTGAAAGCGCAGATCGATGTCGGGGTGGGAGTCGCGCAGCATGCAGACCCAAGGCACCAGCCAGCGGACGGCGATAGCCGGTGTGGTGCTGAGCGTGATGGCTTGCCGGCATGGCGTGGCACTGAGCCGCTCCACCGTTGTGCTGATGTTGTCGAAGGCCGTCTCCAGGGTTTGCTGCAGCTCGCGGCCCTGAGCGGTCAATTCCAGCTTGCGCGGCTTGCGCAGGAACAGCGCCACGCCGAGCGTTGCTTCTAATGAACGAATCTGATGACTGATCGCCGTGGCCGTGACGTGAAGTTCTTCGGCCGCCTGCTTGGCGCTCTCGTGCCGCGCTGCCGCTTCGAAGGCGCGCAGCGCCGAAAGCGAAGGTAACCACCGATGCGCCATAGCTGAGTTTTCCTCACCTGTAACCGAAAGAAATGGTCGTTTGTCGCCTACAGAGCCTAGCCCTAGCCTGCATTCAACGCGAACACAGATGAATTCTTTCACAGAGGAGACTCGCCATGACACACCTACTGCACCTCGACGCCAGCGCCCGCCCCGGCCTCGCTGGCAAGGACGAGCACGGCTCCCACAGCCGCCATCTGACCCAGCGCTTCGTCAGCCAATGGCAGGCCCGCCGCATGCAGGACGACATCACTTATCGGGACATTGGCCAAAACCCACCCTCCTTCATCAGCCATGACTGGATCGCCTCCAGCTTCACGCCAGACGAACGCCGTGAGCCATGGATGAAGCAAACGCTGGCCGAAAGCGACCAGCTGGTAGATGAGCTGATCGCCGCCGACGTGCTGGTCATCGGCACGCCTCTCTACAACTTCGGCATGCCGGCTGCGCTCAAGGCCTGGATCGACCAGATCGTGCGACCGGGGCGGACGGTTGAAGTGGATGAAAGCAAACTGCCCGATCCCTACGTGCCGCTGCTGGCTGACCGGCCGCGGTACGCCATCATTCTCAGCGCCAGGGGCGGCATCGGCTTTGGCCCAGGCGGAGAGATGGCGCACATGAACCATTTGGAACCGAACCTGATCACCGCGCTCAATTTCATCGGGATCACCCGCATCCATCAGATTGCCATCGAAGGACAGGAAACGGGCGGCGAGGTGTTGGCGGCCTCGGTGGCACAGGCGCTGCGTGACGTGGATGCCTTGGTTGTCCGGCTTCAGGCGATGATCGACAAGCCTTCAACTCTGACCGATCTGAGGCAGACCGAGGCGGTGTAAGGAGGTGGCACTTTCGACGGTGCGGTCGGTCCGTTGTAAACCCTGCGTACTGGTTCCGGACATGCTGAATTTAGGATAAAAAAGCGATCAAAGCGGCGCCCCTAAGGGCGCCGCACTTATTTCAAGCAGAGAGCTTCTGGCTGTAGATGTCCGCTGGGTTGCCGATGTCGACCCGGTCCGCGTTCATCACCTTGTCCCACGCTTTGACGAAGTCATGGACGAACTTCTCGTTGCCGTCGGCCATACCGTAGACCTCTGCCTGAGCGCGTAGCTCGGACTGCGAGCCGAAGATCAGATCCACGCGGGTGGCGGTCCAGGTGGGCTGGCGGGTCTTGCGATTGAGGCCCTGGAAGCGATTCTTGTGATCGGTCGCGACCCACTCGGTGCCCATGTCCAGCAGATTGACAAAGAAGTCGTTCGACAGCGTGCCTACGCGGTCGGTAAAGACGCCCTCCTTCCCGCCATCGGCGTTAGTGCCCAGTACCCGCATGCCGCCGACCAGCGCAGTCATTTCCGGCGCGCTGAGGCGGAGCAAGTGCGCCTTGTCGACCAGTGCCTCCTCGGGCGCCATGAAGTGGGCGTCGTAGTAGTGATTGCGGAAGCCATCTGCGACCGGGCGCAGTGCCTGGAACGACTCTGTATCGGTCCATTCCTCCAGGGCATCCATTCGTCCTGGCGTAAAGGGGACTTTGATGGTGACGCCGCCATCCTGGGCCGCTTTTTCCACCGCGGCGCAGCCGGCCAGCACGATGAGGTCCGCCATGGACACCTTCTTGCCGCCAGTTGCCGAACCATTGAACTCGTTCTGGATGTTGGTCAGCTTTTCCAGCACACGGGCCAGCAACGCCGGGTTGTTCTCTTCCCAGTCCTTCTGCGGGGCGAAGCGGATACGTGCACCGTTGGCACCGCCACGCTTGTCCGAGCCGCGGAAGGTGGACGCTGATGCCCAGGCGACAGACACCAGCTCCGACACGGAAAAGCCCATGCCGAGCAGCTTCTGCTTGAGGGAGGCGATATCGGCGTCGTCGATCAGCGGGTGATCGCATTCAGGAATCGGGTCCTGCCAGATCAGCGTTTCCTTGGGTACGAGTGGCCCGAGGTAGCGGCCGGTGGGGCCCATGTCGCGGTGGGTCAGCTTGAACCAGGCGCGGGCGAAGGCATCCGCGAATTCGTCCGGGTTCTCCAGGAAGTGCCGCGAGATCTTTTCGTATTCCGGGTCGAAGCGCAGGGCCAGGTCCGAGGTCAGCATGGTCGGCTTGCGCTTCTTGTTGGGGTCGAACGGATCGGGAATGATTTCGCCGACATCCTTGGCCTGCCACTGATGCGCACCTGCGGGGCTCTTGGTCAGCTCCCACTCGAAGTTGAACAGGTTTTCGAAGAAGTAATTCGACCACTGCGTCGGGGTCTGGCTCCAGATCACTTCCAGGCCCGACGTGATGGCGTCGGCGCCGACACCGCTCTTGTAGCGGCTGCGCCAGCCGAGGCCCTGGTCCTCGATGACGGCGCCTTCAGGCTCCGGCCCCATCAGCGAGGGGTCGCCCGCACCGTGAGTCTTGCCGAAGGTGTGTCCTCCAGCAATCAAGGCCACGGTTTCGTAATCGTTCATCGCCATGCGGGCGAAGGTTTCGCGGATGTCGCGCGCCGATGCCTTGGGGTCCGGGTTGCCGTTCGGGCCTTCCGGGTTCACGTAGATCAAGCCCATCTGCACGGCGCCCAGCCCGGGATGCAATTGCCGCTCGCCACTGTAGCGTTCGTCACCCAGCCAGGTGCCTTCTGGGCCCCAGTAGAGTTCTTCCGGCTCCCAGGTATCGGCGCGGCCACCGGCGAAACCGAAAGTCTTGAAGCCCATGGATTCGAGCGCCACGTTGCCGGTGAGCACGTACAGGTCTGCCCATGACAGCTTGCGGCCGTATTTCTGCTTGATCGGCCACAGCAAGCGCCTGGCCTTGTCGAGGGCAGCATTGTCCGGCCAGCTATTGAGAGGCGCGAAGCGCTGCTGCCCACCGCCAGCGCCGCCACGGCCGTCAGTGATGCGGTAGGTCCCCGCGCTGTGCCAGGCCAGGCGGATGAACAGCCCACCATAGTGGCCAAAATCGGCTGGCCACCACTCTTGCGAGTCGGTCATGACCTTATGCAGGTCAGCAATCACCGCGTCGAGATCGAGCGACTCGAATTCAGCGGCATAGTCGAAATCCCCGCCGTATGGGTTGGAGCGCGGCGAGTGCTGGTTGAGTGAGGTAAGGCTCAGAGCTTCCGGCCACCAGTCACGGTTGCTCGGACGCTTGCGAGGTGCACCGGCGCCATGACCGAACGGGCATCCACCACCTGTAGTTTCTCCAGACTCAGCGCTCATGTTCTTCTCCTCAAGTAGTTGTAGTCGTCGCGGTCAGGCGCCGCTTCTAAACCGTAGCACCGACATCGTTGCAGAACAAAAAAGGGCTGAGACCGCTGATCGATACCGTTCAAGCCACGATAGTCAGCTACAAACCCAGCGCCGATGCGGCCTGCAGGGGTCTGGGCGGGGTTGGACAACGCATTGAAGCCTTGCATGGTATTTAGCTATAGCCTTAATAGGCTTTTTCTAAGCCAGCCCACGCAATCACATCAACCCCCTGCTTGCCGGCCTGCGGTGAACCATTCGCTTCGCCATAACGGCTCGGCCTCTGGCTATCCGTGGATATTGCCCCCAAGTGCTTCTAGAAAAATTGCATCAATGTGCTTTTTCCGCCCGTCACGCATGGACCGGCTGGCAGCTAACTGACGGATGCTCTGTTACGACTGTGATGAGCGACGGATCCGTTCTAACGCCATGCCTGTCGCACAGTACAATGGCCACTTTACCGCATTACTCCGGAGCCCCGCCTGTGTTCACCCTCACCCACCTGGATACCCCTCCGCCGGAATCGATGAAGAGTCAAATACTGCAGATGGTGGTGGACTACCTCAGCGACATCAGCCCGGTGTCGCTACCACCCAGCAATCCGCTCTACCAGCTGTATCAGTACGTCGTGGGGTTCGAGGTGCATCGCTATCTGGAGAGCATGGACGGTGCGCAGCCGGGCAAACCCAAGCTGATCATGGCGCTGGACGCGGACGATCCGGCTCTCCTGGTCGGCTTTGCTCTCTTCCTGCCGTACATGGATGATCCGCAAGCGTGCTCGCTGCTCTACCTCGCGGTAAAGGCCGACCATCGCCGACAGGGCATCGGCCAGGCCATGGTCGACGCTATGGTGGTGCGCTATCCCCACGCGGAGGTGGCCTGCGTGGCCGGAAAGGTGCCGTATTTTCAGTCGCTGGGCTTTCAGCCGTTGGCCGCCCGCGGCCCGCAGGTGGTGATGAACACCCGCAGCCAGGCTTCCAGCGGCGTGGTGGCAGTGCAGGATTTGGAACCGATATTCCAGTCCGAAGAGGTCCGCCAGATTCACAGTTACCTGGTGAAGCAACACGGCGCTCAAGCCATGAGCGATGCGGAAAAAGACCGCGACCAGCTACTCGATGAGCTGGCGCAACAGGCAGTGCATCTGACCCAGACGTCGTCGACGGCCAATCGGTTGCATTGATTGCACACCACAGCCGATGCGCGCTTCAGCACATACGAAATTGATTATTCAGCGTTGCAGAGGTCCGTTCATAGCCAAATCAGACAGCGCATCTGCTGGGGTGCAAGGGGTTAGACGTGCCAGCCATCGCTCCAGCTACCGCTGTAATGAACCAGTAGCCTGGCAACGAGTAGGCAGTCTGCTCATCAACAGGACGATGCGTTTGGGCTTTTACCGTTTGACGCATGCAAATATCGCATTCCCCGACGTCCCGTTCCACGGAATGATCTTCTCGTAATCATGCTCTAGCACGTGGACTTCGAAGTACGGCTGCAACAAGCCGGTCAGTTCGCCGAAGGTCACCGCCACCATACGATGCTCGTCGTGCCACACCTGGCTTTGCTCTGCAGCCTTCTTCTCGATCCGCAGCCTCAACAGCTGTTGCTCGCCCGCGCCGGAGTACTGCCAGCCGGAGCTGAACTTGAACAAGCCATCCGGGTGATTCGCGCTGTGCGATACGAATGAATCATTGTCGATAGCGTGTTTGTCGACCGCGTTGAAGCAGAAGAGCCCACCATCGGCCAGGGCGCCATGGACGCTGGCGATACAGGCCTTCAACCGCTGCACGCTTGCGCTGTAGTGAATGGAATAAAGGAAACAGGTGATCAGGTCGACCGGCTGCGGGACGGCAAAGCGACACATATCGCCTAAGGAAAATTGCGCTTGCGGGCAACGCGAGGCCGCGATGTCCAACATGGGCTGGTTGATATCGAGGCCGCTGCTCTGGTAACCCGCTTCGATGAAAAGCCGCACGTGTGGCCCAGTACCACAGGCGAGATCCAGATGCCGTCTTCCGCCGTTCCCAAACAGCTGCTGAAGCCGGTTGATACCCTGACTCTGCGCCCCGTAATCGATATCGGCACACATCAGATCGTAGTAACCCGACAAGTCGGTATAGAGAGCATCGCCGGGCATGATGACCTGATGTGTAAGCGGGAGCGTTGACGGGCGCGCATCATATCCGTGGCGCATGAAATTCGCCCGTCAATTCAGTGATGAGAGGCCTGGTTTTTCATCCTTTCGGGCGCGGCCCGTATACTTGGCGTTTTTTCGCGCGAGCCCTCCCCCTGTGAGCAACAAACGATATGCCTGCATCGGGCTGAGCAACCCGAAGTCGCCGTCTAACGTGGGCGCGATCATGCGTGCTGCTGGGTGCTATGGCGCCGCTTCGGTGTTCTATACGGGCACCCGCTACGACCGCGCCAAGGATTTCATCACCGATACGAAGAAGGTTCATCAGGGCATCCCGCTGATTAACATCGATGACCTGCGCAAGATTCTGCCGCTCGGCTGCATTCCGGTTGCTGTCGAACTGGTTGAAGGCGCGCGAGCGCTGCCCGAGTACACGCACCCGGATCGTGCGCTTTATATCTTCGGCGCTGAGGATGGCTCGCTGAGCAAGGAGATCCGAGACTGGTGCGAGGATGTCGTTTACATCCCAACCAATGGCTGCATGAACCTCGCTGCAACGGTCAACGTGGTGCTTTATGACCGGCTGGCCAAGGGCAACAACACCCGCTCTGGTCCGCAGTTCTGAGCGGTGATCCTGACCAATGAGCCCGGGGCCGCGTTTGCAACCGCTGCATCAGCGTGGCGACAACAGTGGCCGCCGGTGCGTAGCGGCCAATGTCGGTGTGATGGTGATGGTCCACGTTCAGGATGAAACAGGCCCGGTCCTGGGCAGGACCTGTGTCGGTCTCTTCCCGGTTCCGTTGGCGTGCCGCTCAGGAAATATCGATCTGATACCGAAACCCATCGGCTGCGGCACGGGACAGGCGGTACTCCA
The DNA here is from genome assembly GCF_051028275.1 of Stutzerimonas stutzeri. Classification (GTDB taxonomy): domain Bacteria; phylum Pseudomonadota; class Gammaproteobacteria; order Pseudomonadales; family Pseudomonadaceae; genus Stutzerimonas; species Stutzerimonas stutzeri_AS. The sequence goes on along the minus strand of NZ_CP069269.1, from coordinate 1,423,726 downwards.
GCGGAGAACGGTCATATCCAAGCGCCGTGCGCTCGATGACGACCACGGGTGCGCCCTCTTCGATTGACAGGGTTTTAGCCATGACACTGTCTGCTGCGCCCACGGTGAGCGTTTCCTTCGCAGAAGCGATGCATTGGCCGCACTGCTTTTCGTAGAACGGATAGAGCAATTCGCCAAAATCTTCGGAATCGATTTCTGACGTCCGTGTATTGAGTCTGACCAGGATCCGGTCCGGTGCTGCGGCGCCGGGTCGTGGCTCCTTAACGCGGCCGGCACGCTTAACGGTTTGATCCGTTAGCGTGCCATGCTGCGGTTATCTGCCCTGCTTTAACCAGTGACTGTTACAGCGCGTACTCGGTCAATCCGGCGTACAGACGCGTCATCTCATTCAGCTGACGGAACATCGACTCGGCGTTGACAGCAACGATAGTCGGTACAAACTCCGGCGAGGCGAACGCCTTGCTCGCGAATTTCCAGCGGGCATCTGTTTTGCGCAAGGCATCAGCAATCTGAGGATTAGGTGAGCCAGCCGCTTGCAGTTCATCCATCACGACACTGAACTCCGCAACGGACGCTTCGAACTTAGCGTCCAGGTCAGGATGCTGAACACCCCATGCACGGGCCATATAGAACATTGCGGTGCGCTGGGTCAGTACGCGGTTCCAGCCGCTGCGGTTGATCGAATGCGAAGCCTCGTCGCCGTTGTGCTCTTCGAGCAAGTCAGTCAGGTGCTGAGCCTGCTGCACCAATGTCTCGGCCTTGGCCAGTACTGCGGGTGCCTGGTCCTTGCTCGGTACGGCAAGGACCAACTCACGATAGGCCGCCCATGTGGCTTCTATCTTGTCCAGCTCAGCACGGATGGCGTCGTTCGGCGCTGCTAACTTGAGTTGCTCATGATGATCTTCGAACAGTGCTACGCTGTCATCGCGCTGCTTGGTGGCTTCGGCAACTTTGACACCCGAACCGATCATCAAGTAATTCTTGGCCGCGATTTGACCCAGGGTGCGTTGCAGGCCCGCCATGTTCATGGTTTCCAGAGGCACGGGTTCTGCCCAGCAAAATGCGCTCAGCAGACTGCTGCCCAACAGCAGCGCGCGGAGTGTTTTCTTGATCAACACGGTATTCCTCTCTGATTCAATGAATAGCGTACGCCGCTGTGGCGGCATGCGTCCGAGTCAACGCGTAGTGCAGGTGGCTGACCTGTTACGCGCAACTCAGGCGTGCCATTTGAATGGGCGTAGCTTTCTTGAACCTTGCAGGCACCGCGGTTTGGGACTCCCAGGGGCCGAACTGTGAACCGCTGCAGAAAACGCAACATCTAGCGCCAACGAGCTGGCGTAGGAGTTGCCCATCCTCTTGTTTGAGGATCGGGAGTCGACCCAGTAATGCTGCGCTAACGATCAGCCGGCGGACCGAACATCAGCGCACGGTGCGCCGCTACGCCAGCCATGGCGCCATCGCCTACAGCCAGCGGTACGGAACCGGCCGCTCGGGCTATGTCTCCGCAGGCGAACACACCCGGAACAGAGGTCGCCTTGTTCGGATCAGTCTTGATGAACGCCCCGAGTGGGCCTTCCGCCATTTCGCAGCCCAGCTGAGCGACCAAGCTGGAGGCACGTATCCGGGGCGCGACGAATAGGCCGCCGAAGGGCAGCTCTCGGCCATCCTCCAGCTCCACGGTTATCGGTGCGCCCCCCTTCAGCCGCGCGACCCGGGTACGCTCCAGCGCCGTGCCTCGCGCCTCGAGTTGCGCCAGCTCTTCAGTGGTTGGCTCGAATGCATCGTTCAACAGCAGTGTTGTAGTGCCCCAGTCGGGCAGCATCAGCGCGTGGTGCATAGACAGTTGAGAGGTTGCGAGCACGCCGATGCGCCCCAGCTTCAGCTCATAGCCATGGCAATAGGGACAGTGAAACACCTCCGAACCCCAACGCTCAGCCAGCCCCGGAGTCGTGGGCAGCTCATCGACCACGCCGCAGGCAACGATCAACAGGCGCGCCCGGTGCTGGCTACTGCCTCGGACGTCGAGGGGATCAGTGGTTGGCAGGCGTTGAGCGACAGTGGCTGTACAGCGAATTGAACTGACCTGACAAGTCAGCCAGGCTCAGCGAGCCCAACCGGTTCAGCAGCAAAGTTTCAGCCTCCTGCATGGCCTCTTCGAGCGCAGCGTTGACGACACGTTCGACCAGGCAATCAGGGTTATCACGATCAGCGCCAATGGCGAAGATACGAGGCCCACCGACCGCGTTGAAAATATCCAGCAATGTAACGTGTCGCAGATCCACCGAAAGGCTCCAGCCCCCGTTGTAGCCTTTGTCGGCACGGACATAGCCAGCTTTTCTCAACGCCGTCATGGTCCGTCGCACCACGGCCGCGTTGGTGCCAGGCATCTGCGCGATCTGCTCGGAAGTCACCGTCGCTCATCACGCGCCAAGTGCAGCAGGACGTGGAGCATACGAGACAGGCGGCTATCGGTTCTCATGATCGGCGGTCAGTCTCTGGAAGGGTTGGGCTCGCACCTTACCCTGACTGCGGTATGAAGGCCACGCAGGGGCCTGCCCTGTCGCTGGTTCGCCGGAGCGATCGACAGCTTTACCGATGGGCGCTCATCACCGCAGCAGACGGATCTGCATCAACGGTGCGCAATTTGAGGGCCTCGTAAGGTGTGCAGCACTGCTTGCAATCAGGCGTCTCTGGATGCCGTTGCGAGCGGTAGCGTGCGGTTATCCAGTGCAGGCTACCTCGTCTTGCAAGTGCGCCTTAAGCCAACAATCTGCATCCACCGTCAGATCGATTGATAGCGCTGCGGTATGCCTATAGAGTCAGCCTGTCCATGCAACGGACGGATCGATGCCCAAGCGCATCACGGAGTGCAGGCTTCCATTTTCAGGGAACGAACATGACGACTGGGCTTGACCAGATACCGAACGACGCAGCCCGCCTGCACCTGGCGCCTACGGATAGCCCGGTTACGCCGGACGTCGGGGGTGCATATCCAGCTCTCACTGATCTACACCCCTTAGCGCTGCGAATAGGGGGACTGTTACTGACCTTCATTCTGACCGGCATGATAGGCACCGCGCTCGCCGCCCTAGGCCAGCCGGCGATAAATCAAGGTGCCAAAGCCATGCCGCTGTTGCAGATGATGACCGAAAAGCCTGCTCGTCACGTCATTCACTGAGGTCGGCCTTAACCGGCCATATGCCTTCGTCACGCCGGTTGCATCATCACCAGAATGAAGCCCACCACGATGCCGGCCAGAGCAATAGCCCAACCGATCCTGTGTGCGCGATTCTTTTCTGCTTGCCGAACGGGATCAACGGGCTTTTTCTTTCTCACGTTTCATCTGCCTTTGAGAACACTCGACTGCCAGCGGCACCTTTGCGCTGCCTAGCATAAGGGGCGCCTTTTTAGGCTGGGTGGAGCCAATTGTCCAGCCTGTCGACAGGCGTCTGCATTCGATGACGGCGCGGGATGCGACTGCTAGCCGAGCGGACTCTCGCCGGCATTGGGCTCGTCTTTGGGTTCGACGGTGTTTTCCGGGTTGTCTCCACCGGCGTCAGGCGCGTCGCCGTATTCGTCGTAATCCGGCGGGGTCAGACCATCCTTGAGCGGGTCTTTAGGGTCAGTCATGTGCTCTTCTCATCGATCAGGGGCTAGCGGTTCATAACGTTCGAGCGCTTCGATCACGCAATGTTCGCTGCAACATGAACCATGAGAAAAAACCATTTTTTAGGAAACGGGCCACCTCTGGCCAATGGGGCACACTGGCAAAGGGGCAGCCGTTACTGCGCACCAAAGGTCGCCGTCCAGTAAATGCCAGCATCGCTTTGCGGATCGACTGCATAGGCGGCGCCCATCTCGCTGAAGCGCGGATTCATCACGTTTGCGCAGTGCCCCGGGCTTGCCAGCCAGCCTTCGACGACCTTGCTCGACCGATCCAGCGCTGCAGCGATGTTCTGCCCCACCTGAGTCCCGATATAGCCTGCCAGCTCGGCTCGATCGCCAGGCGTGCGCCCATCCTTGTCCAGCGGGCTGAGGAAATTACCATTGGCCATGGCTCGGCTGTGGGTTTCGGCGACCGTTGCGAGCGTCGTGTTCCACCCCAGCGGCGGCGCTGCGGCGTAATCCGTACCGCCACATTGACGAGCCTGTCCGCGGGCACGGTTGAGTTCGTCTAGCAACATCTTTCCTTCCGTCTGGGAATCCTTTAGATGCCCACCTAGCAAGGGTCTCGCCAGAACGATGCGCCAGTCCCTCCCCTCGCGACTGACGCCAATATCGGCGTACTGCGGGTCGAGCACCACCCGACAGAAGCTCTCAACAAGCGCCTGCATGGCCGCTTGCGCATCGCGCGGACCTGAGAGGCTGATGGCTTGGACATTAACCATTGGATAACCCGCGCGCGACAACGCGCTCTGCAACTCACCGGCACCAGTAGCCGATAGGATCAGGCGTGCATCAAGAGACACCGGAAGCAGCTCTTCGCTTGCCTTGTCGCCGCAACGCTGCACTTCGCTGCGATAGGCATTGATGGCGTTGATTAGCTGCACCTCTTCAGTGCCAGCCGCAGCAGTCACTCCATCAGCATTGGACAGCGACGCCAGAAACAGGCCGAGGATGAAAACACGCATGAACATCTCCAGCGACGCCAATAGGCTCAAAAAACTCAAAGATGCACTGCAAAAGCGCGTTCGTCGAGTGTCCCGCCGCACTGCGGGCCACTGGACAGAGCAGACGTGCAAGGCGGTTGCCGGTCTGACGGCAATCCAATCTATAATCATTCCTATTTGCTTAGGATACGTGCAATGCAGCCATCCGCGACCCGACGGATTCTGGCGATCGAGGATGACCCGATTCTCGGCGCCCATCTGAAGAGTTCGCTCGAGAGCCGTGGCTTCAACGTAACGCTCGCCGTTGAAGGCATCACCGGCCTGGCCTTGGCCATCGACGGGGTGTATGACCTGATCCTGCTTGACGTGATGCTGCCAGGCCTCGGCGGGATGGAATTGTTGACCCGGCTGCGTGCCCGCCAGCGCACGCCTGTACTCATGCTCTCAGCGCTGGGCAACGAAGCGCATCGCATTCAGGGCTTCGACAGCGGTGCCGATGACTACCTGCCCAAGCCATTCAGCATCGAGGAATTGCAGGTGCGCATGGCCGCCATCCTCCGGCGTGTGGCTTACGAGCGCAGTGCGCCACCAGCTGCCAATGACGACATGCTGCGCTTCGATGACCAGCGCAGCGACATGTGCCACGAAGGTCGCTGGGTGGGCCTGACGGGCACTGAGTACCGCCTGCTGAAAGTGCTCCACGATGCGAAGGGTGAAGTCTTGAGCAAGCCCTTTCTGTATCAGCAAGCCCTTCGCCGCGGCTACTCGCAACATGACCGCAGCCTGGATATGCACATCAGCAATCTCCGCCGCAAACTGGCGCAGCAGCAGGTGGTCAACCTTCGCCTGGAGTCAGTGTGGGGCAAAGGCTACGTGCTGGAACTGCAGGCGAGCTGATGCCCAACCGCCATTCCCTGCTCTGGCGACTGGTGGTTCTTGTTGCCGGATTCTGTCTGTCGATGATCTGGGCCAGCGGCTACATGAGTCGCCATATCGATCGGGCCAGCTCCCACTTGTCCGAACAGGCGCGAGAGATCCTCCGCGGCTACGCGAGCGAAGCCAAGGCCGCGTTGCAAGCGGGCCCAGAGGCGATGGCGCAGTGGCTCAGGGAGATGAAGGAACGTGAGTCCTGGCTGGTCGTGGTAGACGCACAGTTACAACCCTTGGGCGACCAGTCGTTGAGCGACGAGGAGCGGCAGAGGCTAACGTTCGTCCGGCACTACGAATGGCCCATGAGCAGGCGCTATCAGGGCCTGCCGCTGGTATCCGTCCCGCTGGAGGGCACCGCTGATCAGCTGATAATCCAGCTGCCGGAACGCTTCCGGCCCTGGCGTCACCATGCGTTGCTCACTGCGGGCGGCGTATATCTGCCACTGATTTTGCTGTCACTGCTGTTCTGCTGGCTCCTCTACCGGATGCTGGTTTCACCCTTGGACCGCCTGCGTCTGCAGGCGCACGAATTGCGAGACAACCACCTCCATACATTGCTTCCGCCGTCCATTGCGCGGCGCAACGATGAACTGGGCGAACTGGGCCGTTCATTGGAATACCTCACCCAACGTCTGCGCGAATCTGTCACCCAGCAGCAACAGCTGCTACGGGATCTGTCCCATGAGTTGCGTACGCCACTGAGCCGGCTTCGTGTCGCCTGTGAAAGCGAACTGAGCGCCGAAGAAATGCGCAACCGCACAGAGCGTGAGATCACCAACATGCAGCAATTGGTCGATAACACCCTGGAGTTCGCCTGGTTGGATAGCGAACAGCCACGCTTCGAGTGCGAGCCGGTGGATGTCGCGGCGCTCTGGGAGCTGCTCTGTGAAGATGCCTGCTTCGAGGCTGGATGGCCGCGAGAGCGCATCCAGGCACGGATACCTGAAGGGTGTCAGGTGCTCGGCAACCTCAACGCACTGGCACAGGCGATGGAAAACATCCTGCGCAACGCCATTCGCTATTCCCCACCGGACGGGGTGGTTTGTCTGAGCGCGCAACGAGGCGAAGACAGCTGGCAGCTGCGCATCGAAGATCAGGGCCCTGGCGTGCCGGACGCGCAATTGTCGATCATCTTCAGGCCCTTTGCGCGGCTCAGCGCGGCCCGTCCGGGAGGCGACGGTTTCGGTCTTGGCCTCGCCATTGCCCGCAGCATGGTCGTGATGCAAGGCGGTGCAATCTGGGCCGAAAACAGCAACCCTGGCCTGCGCCTGACCATCGAGCTCAAAAGTGTATAGATTGTAAATGCGCTTTACTCTCAAATGAGAATACTTAGCATTGCGGTCGATTTGCGGCTTTGTTCCGCAGGTCTCACGCATGCGCCATGTCGTTCGTGGCGGCAGATGACCTAAGTTTTCTCAGGGAGATGGCAGTACATGATGACTTTCAATCGACATCGGCTGGCTTGTGCAATCACCGTAGCCACCTGGATGAGCATGCCGGCCAGCGCCGCAGAGCCGGTCGAACTGTCGAACGTTGTCGTGACCGCGTCGGGTTTCGAGCAGCAGATCAAGCAGGCCCCCGCTTCCATCTCCGTGGTCACCAGAGAAGAACTGGCGGATAAATCCTATCGCGACGTGACCGATGCGCTGCGTGACATACCAGGGGTCGTTGTGACCGGTGGCGCCAGTTCCAGCGATATCAGCATTCGCGGCATGGCATCCAAATACACCCTGATTCTGATCGACGGCAAACGCATGGAGTCGCGCGCGACGCGTCCCAACAGCGATGGGCCGGGCATCGAGCAGGGCTGGACGCCGCCACTGGAAGCCATCGAGCGCATCGAGGTCGTGCGTGGCCCGATGTCCTCCCTGTATGGCTCCGACGCCATGGGCGGCGTGATCAACATCATCACGCGCAAGGTAGCCGATACCTGGCACGGTGGCTTGCGAACCGAAAAGACCTTCCAGGACCGCTCCGACTCGGGCGATTACCATACCCTCAACGGCTACCTCTCCGGGCCTCTGGTCGACGGTCTGCTGGGGCTCCAGGTCTATGGACAGACGTCTCGCCGAGACGAAGACGACATTCTTGGCGGTTTCAACGAGCAAAAGACCGATAGCGGCACGGCCAAGCTGTCGTTCACGCCCAACGCGTCCAACGATATCGTTCTGGAAGTGGGAAAGACCGAACAGGAACGCAACGCAACGATCGGCAAATCCAGTACAGGCAGAGGCGATTCGCTGTCTGATTACGACCGTACCCATTATTCCATCAGCCATACCGGTCGCTGGGATGGGGGCCAGTCAGAGACCTATCTGCAGCAGGAGCGCATCGAGAACCCGGGCCGCGAGATGGAACTGGAGAACAGCGTATTCAACACGCAGAGTTCGTTCTTCCTGGGCGACCATATCGCCACGCTTGGTGGCCAGTACAAGTACGAAGACCTGTCGGACAACGGCAATCAGCTGGCTGGCGCCGAGGACCTGACCCGCCTCACACGCTGGTCGTGGGCGCTGTTTGCCGAGGACGAATGGAGCCTGACCGACAGCTTTGCACTGACCACCGGCCTGCGCATGGATCGAGACGAAAATTACGGCACCCACTGGTCTCCACGGGTCTATGGCGTGTGGCAAGCGGCAGAGCAATGGACAGTGAAAGGTGGCGTCTCCAGCGGCTATCGCTCGCCGGACATCCGCGCGGCGGTGGACAACTGGGGCCAGATCACTGGCGGTGGCCGTGGCGATCCGGCGGTGATCGTAGGCAACTCGGCGCTCAAGCCTGAAGAAAGCCTAAGCCAGGAAATCGGCGTGCTATGGGACAGCCTGAACGGTGTGTCGGCCGGCGTCACGCTGTTCAACACCGATTTCAAGGACAAGATCACCGAGGTTCGCCGTTGCTCGGACACCACCGCCACCGCATCGGGCCAGTGCGTCGTCAACGGAGAGGCGTATCGCTTCATCAGCGACCGCGTGAACGTCGACGAAGCTCGCATGCGCGGCGTCGAGGCGACCTTTGACTGGGCAATCACCGAAACGCTGTCGCTGGGTGCCAACTACACCTATACCGAATCGGAACAGCGCAGCGGCGAGTTTAGCGGCGAACCGCTGAACCAGATGCCCAAGCATATGTTCAACACCATGCTGGACTGGCAAGCCAGCGACCACCTCGGCACCTGGGCACGGCTCAATTACCGCAGCGAAACTTCAGAATATTTGTCGCGCGCCAGCATGGCGGAAAGCACGCCCTCGTACACGCTGGTTGATCTCGGCGGTACTTATGACCTGAACCGTAACGTCAAGCTGCTTGCCGGTGTTTACAACATCTTCAACGAGCAGATCGGCTACGAGAGTTACGAAACCGTACTCGACGGGCGCCGCTACACCGTCGGAATAAGCGCTTCGTTCTAACGATTAACGAAGCAGATGCCTTGCCCCACGCCAGGCGTCTCGCTTCGCTTCAGGAGACTGGCGTAACGAACTTAGCCTGACCGGGCGCATCGGTGTACCCGAGTCGGTTGAACAGACTCCCCCATGCCTGACCGGCGTTTCGACGGTTGGGCATTTTTCGTATGGACCTCACTGGAAGCCCGTCGTGACCCGTTCTGCCACCCAATCGCGAAGTGCCTGGCCTGAAGTTGCGGCCCGCACCGTACTGGCCCTTCTGGGCGGTTACGCTTTCACCTATGCCTTTACCGCCGCGTTTGCACGCTTGTTGCCGCTCGATCCGGTGGACGCCGTTACCGCTGCTTCGCTGCTTTCCTTTGTGGTGTATCTGGTGTTCCTGCTCTGGGCGTTCGCGGCACACTCGCTGCGGCGCGTGCTGATTGGCACCGGGCTGGCCATTCCCTTCGCGCTTATCGGTTACTGGCCGCAACTGACGGAGCTATTGCCATGAAAGGCAGCCTGACGCAATCTATGTCCTGGCTGCATACATGGTGCGGGCTGCTGCTCGGGTGGATGCTGTTCGCGATCTTTCTCACCGGCACCCTCGCGGTGTTCGACAAGGAGATCAACTGGTGGATGCAGCCGGAGCTGACGAATCAGCAGCAATCGGCTGCGTCCGCAGCCGACACGGCGCAGCGCTGGCTGACAGAAAACCATGCGGACGAAACGAACTGGAACATCAGCCTGCCCACCGAACGTTCGCCGGGCCTGGCCGTCTCGGTTGGCGAACGTCGACGTGGCGGCGGCAGTGTCACTCATCTGGACCCATCCACCGGAGCGGTCACCGCGCCTCGTGAAACCATCGGTGGCAATTTCTTCTTCCATTTTCATTACACGCTGCACCTTCCACGGACATTGGGTGTCTGGGTGGTCGGGTTCGCGGCGATGGCCATGCTGGTGGCGCTGATCAGCGGCATCATCATTCACAAGAAGATTTTCAAGGAGTTCTTCACCTTCCGCCCAGCAAAGGGGCAGCGGTCCTGGCTTGACGGCCACAACGCCAGCGCCGTGCTGCTGCTGCCCTTCCACCTGATGATCACCTATACAGGTCTTGCCATCTTCTATCTGCTCTATATGCCGGCAGCGGTCGATGTCTTGTATGAAGGCGACACCCGCGCCTTTTTCAATGAGGCGCAGCCGGCCTGGGCGGCGCAAGAGGCGCTACGTAGCGGCAGCCGTTCAGCCCCTTCTGTACAGGCCGACGCCGCGCCGCTGCTCCCTCTGAGCGAAATCGTCAGCCGAGCCGAAGCACACTATGGGCCAGGCATGGTCGGTGGGCTGTCTGTAAACAATCCCGGCCGGGTCGATGCCAAGGTAACCGCGCGGACGGTGCTTGGCAGTCGCCTCGAGCTGACCAAGGGCGAAGGCATACTCTTCGACGGTGTGACGGGTGAATTGATTCACGCGCCGGAGCCGTCGCGCACCAGCCAGCTGACGCAACGCGTGCTGGCGGGCCTGCACTTCGCCCAGTTCGGCGGTTACCCGATGCGCTGGCTGTACTTCATCTGCGGCCTGGTCAGCTGCGCCATGATCGGCACGGGCCTGGTGCTCTATGCAGTCAAACAGCGCAATCTGGCCAAGACCAACCCGCACTTTCTGCGTCTGGTGGAGAGCCTCAACATAGCGGTCGTCGCTGGGCTTTCGCTGGCCTGTGTCGCGCTTTTGTGGAGCAACCGATTACTTCCGGCAGAGCTGGCCGCACGCCAGGGTTGGGAGCTACGGCTGTTCTTTGGTATCTGGGCGCTTAGCTGGCTGCACGCCTGGCTCCGCAAGCCTTTGCATGCCTGGCGCGAACAGCTCGCGGTCGCTGCGCTGATGGCGCTCGCCCTGCCAGTGCTGGACCTGTTGGCGTTCGGGGGTTCGCTGGACAACATGCGGCTCTCGCTGCTCGCAGGCGTGGCCTTTATGGGGCTGCTGGTGGGCTGGACAGCCTGGAAAATACCCACCGTTGTGGCTGCCCGCAAAGACCGCTCGGCTCGCCTCGAGCGTCCCGCGGCAGGAGTCTCGTCATGAATGGATCCGCATTGTTCGCGAGCCTCGTGCTTGCATATGCCGGCATGTTGGGCTTCTGCCTCGCGAAAGAACGCCACTGGAAACAACTGGTCAATCCGCGGGTGCCTATGTCGCTCCGCCGGCTCTGCATGCCTGTCGGTGCTTCGCTGCTAGGCTTTGCCGTTTACGTTGCGGCCATCGTCTGGCCCACCGGCATGGCCGTGGTCGCCTGGTTCGGCCTGATCTCATTGAGCGGTTTTGCGTTGCTGATGCTGCTTCCCTATGCGCCACGCCTGGCGGTACTCCTTCCGCTGGCCGGGGGCCTGATCTGGGTCGTTGCGACCTTGCTCTGATGGCTGACGAAGGCACTGTTCGACCAGGCACAGATAGGCGAGCCCTGAGCAAACAGTGAGTCACGCGACGGTGATGGCCCCATTGGGCAGTGCTCAATGCCAAAGATAGTCGAGCACATTCAGCGCTTGTCAGATCGCCGCTTACCTGTCTTCGGGGCGGGCCACGTTAGATATACCAGCGCGTCCCTGACGATGTGGGAACACCGTTGCCCGCAGCTGTGATTTGAAAACGATATTCAGGAAACTTCTGTAGCTCGCTTTGCCAGCAAAGTCTGCCCTGCCAGGCGGGCATCGCCCTGAACAGGAAAGCCGTAGCGAGAGATGCCAGGCGTGATAGAGCGCCGCCTGGGCGCCAAGCGTCGAAGAAGAGGAAGAAGAAGTTGCCAAACCCTGGCAGCCCCTAAGGGCCGCCAAGGCAGATGGCTCTAGTGCTTGCGATTACCAGTTGTAACTGACCTTCGCCGTAATCTCACGACCCGGGTTGTAGTAGTCCGCGGTGCCGGAGCCGACCACGTGCTGCTCGTCCAGCAGGTTGCTGACGTTGATCGCTAGCTCGGTGTCTTTGAGGATCCGGTAGTTGAAGGCTGCGTCATACAAAGTAGTCGCATCGCTTTTTTCACTGTTAGCGGCGTCAAAGTAGTACGCGCCGGTGTAACGCGCGCCGAGGCCGACACTCATCGTGGTACCTGGCAAATTGTAGTAAGTCCACAGTGAGGCCGAATGCTTGGGCGCTGCCTCGAACTCATTTCCCTTGAGTGAAACGCCGGTACGCAACGCTCCACGCAGCACCTCCGACTCCATGTACGAGTAGCCACCGATAAGGCTCAGGTTCTGAGTCAGTTCCGCCTTGGCTTCGAGATCAAGGCCACGCACCTGGGATTCACCAATAGTCTCCCGCTCGATGGTGCCATTAGGCTGCACGACCGCAATGGTGACGTCTTCTTGCGTCAAGTCGTAAATCGCTGCGGAAAAGAGCGCATTCATGCCTATAGGCGAGTATTTCACGCCGAGCTCGTATTGCTTGCCCCGCTCAGGGGTGACGCCAATGGTGGGCGGTGCTACGGATTCCACCATGCTCACATAAGTGGAAATTTCATCGTTGACGATATAGGTCAGCGCACCTCGGTAGGACGTCTCCGAGAAACTATCGGAAACTTTCACGTCGGTGATGTCTGTGCTGGAGAGATCCAGGGAGTCGTTACGCATACCGCCGGTAACGATGAATCGATCAAAGAAGGACAGGTTCTGCTGCACAAAGACCGACTTGGTGGTGTAGTCCTGTTTGTTACGACGGTAGGGAACCAGTCCGACCGGGGCACCGCCGTATACCGGGTTGGCGATGTCGATGGGAGTAACGCTCTGATATACGGAGCTATCCTCGGACGAAGCATCGCGGTACTCCACCCCAACCATGGTGCTGCTATCGATGTTCTCGAAGCGGGCGTCGTACTGAAGCATCAGGTTGCCATTAAGCTGATCAGCTTCGGTGTCAGTACCGAAAGCATCCCGATTGAGTAAGGTCCCCGTTCCCGTACCGTCCAGATATACGTAGCCAAAATCGTCGGTCAGCTCGCTGTAGCGCAGGTTGCTGCGAAGAACGAAGCCGTTATCGAAATCATGAGTGAATATGCCGCTGATACTGGTGCGCTCGACGTCATGAAAGTTGTAGCTTGGCTCGCCATAGAATTTACTGCGGTCGTATTCCCTGTCCTTCGGATAACCGCCACTGTTTGGCGAACTTTTAGTATTCAGATGATCCACAATCACTGTGGCCGACGTAAACGCGGTCGGTGCCCATGTCAGGCCGCCCATCAAGAACTTGCTGTCGTCCTTGGAGTGGTCATATTCACGTTCGCTGTCCTGGAACTTGCCGGTGAATCGGTAGGCCAGCGTTTGGTCCTCATTCAACGAATCGCCGACGTCGATGCCGGTTTCGATATGGTCGAATGAACCGTATGTCACATAGCCTTGGCCGAACTTGTCGAAGCGCGGTTTCTTGGTAACGAAGTTTACGGAGCCACCTGGATCTGCCGGACCAAATAAGGTGGAGTTGGCCCCACGCAAGATCTCAATGCGCTCGTAAGCAAAGGGCTCTTCGCGCACACCGCGCATCGACCCCAGGGTCAGCCCGTCACGGTAAGTGGTGGCCTGGAAGCCGCGAATCTTGAAATAGTCGTTACGGTCGTCGGTGCCGTAATAGTCGCTGATCACGCCAGGGGTGTACTGCAGAACTTCTTCAGTCGTGCTCGCGCTGCGCTGTTCGATCTCCTTCTGAGTGACAACCGAAACCGATGCGGGCGTGTTGAGAATGCTGGTAGGCACCTTGCCGCCGACCCAAAGCTCCTGTGCAACGACGGTGCTTGCGTCGTCGCCGGCGGATGCACTGGCGTTGACGATGATGGGGGCTAGGCGAAACGGCTCGTCGGCTTTCTTCGTAGACGACTCCTGCGCATTTCCGATCATCGGAACAGCCACCAACGGCGCGCAGCACAAAACCGCGGTCGTGGTGCGTCGCCAAGGTGTCCGTGCCCTATCAAGCCCGGCTTTGCTACCAGTCATACTCCAGCTCCTTAATGTGTGGGTATTAGTCGCGAGCCTGATGATGCTGTCAGCATGTGTTCATGCCTTTCGCGACCAAAGGATGATAATCAATAGCGAACAAGATATGTAATCATTTGCACGAAGTTTCTCGATTGAACTGTGATTCGCGTGGGTGTGTCCGTGATCAGGTAGATTTACAGCGCCGATTAGGCTATCCACTCGCTCAGCGGCCAATCCCAAATGGCCCGTAAGTCATTACAATGCGCGCCTTCGATCTACACCCGGTCCGCGCACATGTCCTTGCCCAAACACCATCTCGAACTGCTCTCCCCCGCTCGGGACACCACCATTGCACGCGAGGCCATCCTGCATGGCGCCGATGCGGTGTACATCGGCGGGCCGAGTTTCGGGGCGCGGCACAACGCCGAAAACAGCGTGGCGGACATAGCCGAGCTGGTGAAGTTCGCCCACCTGTTCCATGCGCGGGTGTTCGTCACGATTAATACAATCCTGCATGACGACGAGCTGGAAGCCGCACGAGAATTGATCTGGCAGCTCTACGAGATCGGCGTCGATGCGCTGATCGTGCAGGACATGGGCGTGATGGAAATGGATATTCCGCCCATCGAGCTGCACGCCAGTACCCAGACCGACATTCGCACCTTGGAGCGTGCCAAGTTTCTGGACAAGGCAGGCTTCTCGCAGCTTGTGTTGGCCCGCGAGCTGAACCTGCAGGAGATCCGCGCGATCAGCGAGGCGACGGATGCAGCCATCGAGTTCTTCATCCACGGCGCGCTGTGCGTGGCCTTCTCTGGCCAGTGCAACATATCCCATGCACAGACCGGCCGCAGCGCCAATCGCGGCGATTGCTCCCAGGCGTGCCGCCTGCCGTACACGCTGAAAGACGACCAGGGTCGCGTGGTCGCGTTCGACAAACACCTGCTGTCGATGAAGGACAACAACCAGAGCGCCAACCTGCGCGCGTTAGTCGATGCCGGCGTGCGTTCGTTCAAGATCGAAGGGCGCTATAAAGATGTGAGCTACGTGAAGAACATCACTGCTTACTATCGCCAGCGCCTCGATGAAATTCTCCTGGACCGACCCGATCTGGCCCGCGCCTCCAGCGGACGCACCGATCACTTCTTCGTGCCGGACCCGGACAAGACCTTCCACCGCGGCAGCACCGATTATTTCGTGACCGACCGCAAGATCGACATCGGCGCCTTCGACTCGCCGACCTTCACAGGCCTGGCGGTGGGCGAAGTGCTCAAGGTCAGCAAACACGACCTCACCGTGCAGACCCGCGAGCCGCTGTCCAACGGCGATGGCCTTAACGTGCTGGTCAAGCGAGAGGTAGTGGGTTTCCGCGCCAGCGTGGTCGAGCCACTCGGGCAGGTTGAAGAGGATGGCCAGTCGCTTTGGCAGTACCGCGTCGAGCCTAACGAAATGCCCGCCGCTATCCGCCAGCTACGCCCCAATCATCCGCTGAACCGCAACCTGGACCATAACTGGCAACAGGCGCTGCTGAAGACTTCAGCGGAGCGTCGGATCGGCGTGCGCTGGCTGGCCAAGTTGCGGGCAGACGAACTGCAATTGCACGTCACCAGCGAGGAAGGCGCGTACGCCACGGTCTCGTTGGCCGGCCCCTTCGGCGAAGCGAAGAAACCTGAACAGGTCCCTGGCCAGATCGCCGACCTGCTGAGCCAGCTGGGCACGACGATCTACCACGCCGAAGACGTAGACGTGGACGCGCCGCAGGCCTTCTTTATTCCCAATTCGCAGCTCAAAGCGCTGCGCCGCGAAGCCATCGAAGCGTTGACCGAAGCCCGCGAAGCGATTCGCCCACTGGGCAGCCGCAAAGCCGTCAGTGTGCCGCCACCGGTTTACCCCGAAGCGCACCTGTCCTTCCTCGCCAACGTCTACAACGAAAAAGCGCGTGCCTTCTATCACCGCTACGGTGTTCAGCTGATCGATGCGGCCTACGAGGCCCATGAGGAAACCGGCGAGGTGCCGGTGATGATCACCAAGCACTGCCTGCGCTTCTCCTTCAACCTCTGCCCGAAACAGGCCAAGGGCGTGACGGGTGTACGCACCAAGGTCGCCCCGATGCAGCTTGTGCACGGCGATGAGGTACTGACCCTGAAGTTCGACTGCAAGCCGTGCGAAATGCATGTGATCGGCAAGATCAAGGGCAACATTCTCAACCTGCCGCAGCCGGGCAGCGCCAGCGGCGTGGTTGGCCATATCACTCCGGCCGACTTGATGAAAACCATCCGCACCAAGCCACACGCCTGACGCCGCCCCAGACCCAACGGGCGCCTTCACGGCGTCCGAGCAACGTCGGTTATGTGCGCGGCGTCGTTTCGTTAGCGACCTGCCACACCGTGCCACCGAGTAACCAGGTGGAAATGGCTGACCAGAACGATTCGGCCAACGCCCGGCGGCGAATACCGCCAAAAATCCAGTGCGCGAGCAAACTTACTGGCGAATGGACACTCCTAATGGCACAGCGCCCATACCGCCCAATAGGGTCGCGCAGCTCAGTGGGAAGACAAGGATAGAAGAATGCTCAACAGGTCAGCCAATTGGATCGTTGCAGTGCTTTTGTTCGCCTCTGTTGCCGGCTGTACTACAGCCCCGCCGCAAAAAACCGATCCCGAGCCGCCGCCTCCGCCTGTTGCTGCGGAGCAGATCGGCTCAGGCAAAGCCTCGTATTACGGCAAGCAACACCACAACAAGTTGACCGCCAGCGGCGAACGATTCGATCAGCACTCGCTGACAGCCGCGCACCGTACACTGCCGTTCGGTACGAACGTTCGGGTCATCAACACGCGCAACGGCAAAAGCGTCGTGGTACGTATCAACGACCGTGGGCCTTTCGTACGTGGGCGGGTCATCGACCTTTCGAAAGCGGCCTTTGAAAGCATCGCCAGCACGCGCGCCGGCGTGATCCCGGTGCGCCTGGAACGGGTTGACTGACCCGCACGATTCGAGGCCCAGTCAGCCATCAAGTTTTAAAGCAGCGTGCCGATAGAGGCCACGACTCCTCAGATTCAGATTCGGTGCTTTGATGTTCAACGGCCAGCTAAAAAAACAACTTGAAGAACAGGCAGCAGAATTGTCTCTGCTCCGACAGCTCCGCGAGCAGATGAACAGCACGATGCTGTCGATCACCCTCGATCCCGAGTTCCGAATGGTGGCCGTCAATAATACATTCGCCGAAACGCTCGGCTACCGAGTCGAGCAGCTACAAGGCCGTGCTATGGCGGATATCGTCCCGGCCTATGTAAAGAATCTGCCCTGCTTCCACAATTTCCGAGCCGCCGTCTCCAAGCTTGCGCCAATCAGCGACGACTATCGCTTTCTGCGCACCGACGGCAGCCTTGCCTGGCTGCATATCGACTGGTATCCGATCAAGAACGCCCAGGGCGGTTTGTTGCATATCAGCGGGTATGCCCGTGAAGTGACGAAGGAACTGCAATTCGCCAAGGAAAACGAAGCCTTCATTAACGCACTGCTGCGTTCTACCGCGGTCATTCAATTCAATCTGGACGGCACGGTAGTCTCGGCCAACGAGCAGTTCCTGCAAGGCATGGGTTATTCACTCAAGCAGATCGTTGGCAAGCACCACAGCATGTTCTGTACAACCGAAGAAGCATCGTCCCAGGAGTACAAATCCTTCTGGCAGACCCTCAACCGAGGGGAATACGTGGTGAACCGCTTCAAGCGCATCGATAACATGGGGCGGGACGTCTGGCTGGAAGCGAGCTACAACCCCGTCTATGACACCGAAGGCAAGCTGTGCAAGGTGGTCAAGTTCGCCAGCGTGGTCAGTGACCAGGTCGCTCGTGAGGTTGAGGTCCGCGAGGCTGCAAGCATCGCCTATGAGGTTTCCCGCAAGACCGATACCAGCGCAGAGCGCGGCGCTGTGGTGGTCAAGGATACGGTTGCGACCATGCAGCGCATCGCCGAGGAGGTCGAATCAGCCACTCAGGGAATCGAGGCGCTAGGCCAGCAATCACACCTGATCAGCTCCATCGTTCAGACCATTGGCGGCATCGCTGCACAGACCAACCTGCTTGCACTCAACGCTGCCATCGAAGCTGCACGAGCTGGTGAACAGGGGCGAGGGTTCGCAGTCGTTGCAGATGAAGTGCGCCAACTGGCGGGGCGCACCAGCGCCGCCACGGATGAGATCGTCAGCGTGGTGCAAAAGAACCAGGCACTGGTAGACGAAGCCGTACGGGAAATGACCACCAGCCGCGAGCAGGCCGCTCAGGGGCTCGCGCTGGCCAACCAGGCTGGCGAGGTCATCGTCGAAATCCAGGACGGCGCCAAACAGGTCGTCAGCGCAGTCAGTCGCTTCACCAACGAACTGCACTGACCGGCCATTATTGACTGCTGATTCCGGCGTCGAGGCCTTCGCTTGGCTCGCCGCGCACCTGCGTCAGGACCTCGTTGATTGCGCTGGCAATGACGTCCGGATGATCCTCGGGGCTGAAGTGACGGCCCTTGGGGATACGGGTTAACGGAGCGCCCAGTTCTTCGGCCAGTCGTTGTCCGGTGGCGAAATCCAGCGGATCGGCATCGCTCCAGACAACGCGCTTCACCCCACCGATTGCTGACAGTTTTCCAGCAAGGGCTTCGGTGTCCTTGGCGCTCATGTTATCGAGCTGGTGAGCAAATGCCTTAGGCCCAATCCCCCGTGAATAAGGCTGCCAGTGCAGTTCAGCGGACTCCTTGCGGCGCCCTGCGTGATCGTGACCGAGATTCGCCAGCCCGGTCAGGAAGATCGGCTTGAGCAATGCCGGAGGTAATTTGCTGATCAAGGCAGTCTGCTGCTTCGCTGCACGCACGGCAGCTACCGGCCAGTTGTCGTAGGCCACACAATCGGCGAGCACGAGCCCGCGGCAGAGCGCTGGGTGCTTGACCAAGAGTTGCTGAACGACCCCGCCCCCGACGTCATGGCCTACGAATACCGCTTCACGGATGCCGAGTTGCTGTAGCCAATCGTGAAGGTAATCAGCCTGGCGCGCGACGGAGATGTCCCGATCGAGGCCCTGCTCCATCGACCAGCCGAAGCCCACCTGCTCCCATGCGAGACAACGCACACCCACCAGCGATAGCTGCGGTATGACGTAGCGCCACAAGCGCGGTTGAGTCGGGATGCCATGCACCATGATGACGGGGATGGCATCCGGCTCGGTGGAGCCGTGCTCTTCCCAGCGCATCAGAATGCCGTTGACCATCGCACTCTTGACCAGCTCAGGTGCCTTGGGCAGGTCATCGGTCACGTCTTCTGAACGGCGACCAGTCAACGCTGAGCCGACGCCCAATGCCGCCGCTGCATACGCAGCGGTGCGCAACCGGCTGGTGCTGGGAAGAGCCAAGGCGCAGGCAGCGGCGATGCCGCCAAGGATCAGGCGATTCTTGTCGATCTTTTCGGGAATTTTCATGGGCAGGTCCTGTGAAAGCGCGTTAAAGGTGGGGCCTTCGCTCGCTCTCAGGGTTCCCCTACCAGGCCCGCTCTGCGACGAGGGGTCTGACCTGCCACATCCGCCCAGTATCAGAGCAAGGCGCTGTCTACTGGCCTGACGAAACGATAGGTCGCAAAGCAGCACAGCACGACGCCGCTCAATGCCAGCAGCCCGCCCACGATGCCCACGTTGACGAGCCCCAGATGCACAGTGACCAGGCTGCCAAGCAGCGCGCCGCCGCCGATACCGACATTGTAAATACCCGAGAATATGGCCATGGCAACATCGGTCGCGTCGGATGCAAGATTGAGCACCTTCGCCTGCAGCGCCAGGCCGAAGCACATGCCGGCGATGCCCCAGACGACCACCAGAGCGGCTAGTAACGAACTGTTGCGCGAAGCGGGCAATAGCAGCAACAGACACGTCGCCATGACCGAAATTGCAGCAATCAGGAAGCCTTTCGGGTAACGGTTGCTGTAACGGCTGAAGAGCATCGAGCCGAAGATGCCGGCGCCACCAAACAACAACAGCAACGCGGTCGTCATGTCGCCACTCAAGTGCGCAATGGTTTGCGCGAACGGCTCGATATAGGTGTAGGCGGTGAATTGAGCGGTGATCACCAACGCGGTCAGTACATAAGCCGCAACCAACGCCGGACGCTTGAACAGTACCGGCAGGCTGCGCAGCGAGCCGGAGTTCTGGCTTGGTAGCAGCGGCAGAGTCCGCGCCAGGCAGATCACCACAAGCGCCGCGATTGCTGCAATAGACAGGAAGGTGGTACGCCAGCCCAGCAGCTCCCCCACCACGCGACCAAGCGGAATGCCCAGCACCATGGCCAGCGCGCTGCCCGTCGCCAGCATGCCCAGCGCCTGTGCCTGTTTGCCTTGAGGTGCGACGCGCACGGCCAATGAGGCCGTGATCGACCAGAACACCGCGTGGGACAGGGCGATTCCGACACGGCTGACCATCAGCATGCTGAAACTCGATGCCACGCTGGAGACCAGATGGCTGCCGATGAACACCACGAACACGAAGACAAGCAGCGTCCTCCGCTCGACGTTGCGGGTCAGCAGCATCATCGGCAGCGACATCAGCGCCACGACCCAGGCGTAGATGGTCAGCATCAGTCCTACCCGGGATGGCGGCATATCGAACGAATGCCCGATGTCGCTCAGCAAGGCGACCGGGACGAACTCGGTGGTATTGAAGATAAAGGCAGCCAGCGCCAGTGCTACGACACTGAGCCAACTTCCGCCGTGAGCGCTTTGCGATTCGTTCATGTAGGGCAAATTCAGGAAGCAATCCATTCGCCAACCGCAGCGCGACAGGAAGGCACGTCGCTGTGTGACGAATGAGAGGTAAGGATTTCGGCGGTCCCGTTCGGCCACACAACGCACCCAGCCCGCGTGGCTTAGCCGAAAGCGCGGGCTGGCTGGGAGCTGAGGAAGAATGTGGAGCAAGACAGTCGGAGCGCCGCGATTCTACGCCGGCGACGTATCGATGTCAGGCACCGAAAACGCTCTGCGACGGGCGGCCTGCGGCACTCGGTTTAAGCAGCCAGAGCGTCTATGCCGCCGTTGTCATGCATGCGAGACCCGACCACTCGGCAATCCGCCGAAACTTTCCAGCCAGGCATAAGCCGTACTTATTGTCCCCACTTACACGTCTGGAGCATCCATGGCTTATCCGAAGATTCACGCGCAGAAACAAGACCGCTTGCCAGGCCTGGAACGCGAGATGCAGCCACAGGCTGAGTTCATTCGCGACGGCTACAAGGGCAGCGGAAAGCTGGCTGGCAAGGTCGCGTTGATCAGCGGCGGCGACAGCGGCATCGGTCGTGCGGCAGCGGTGCACTTCGCCCGAGAAGGCGCTGATGTCGCGATCATGTACCTCGACGAGCATGAAGATGCCGAAGATGCCAAGCATATGATCGAAGCCGAAGGCCAGCGCTGCCTGCTACTGCCTGGCGACATCCGCGACAGCAGCCACTGCACCGATGCGGTCGAACAAACCGTGAAGACCTTTGGCAGACTGGACGTGCTGGTGAACAATGCCGGACGTCAGGAAGTCCAGACACGGCTCGAAGACATCACCGATGAGCAGTGGGAAAAAACCTTTGCCACGAATATTCATGGCTACTTTTATCTCACCCGTGCTGCGCTCGCCCATCTGAAAGCGGGCGCGTCAATCATCAACACCACTTCGATCAACTCCTTTATCGGCAATCCGATGCTGGTCGATTACACCTCGACCAAGGGCGCTATCGATGGGTTCACCCGCGCCCTGTCGCAACAGCTGATCGAGCGCGACATTCGTGTCAATCAGATCGCTCCGGGCCCAATCTGGACGCCACTGCAGCCGCCCTCTCTTGGCAAGCATGACCCGCAATTGCTCGAGGACTTCGGTAGCCAGATGCCCATGGGCCGCTGCGGCCAGCCTTCAGAACTGGGGCCAGCCTACGTTTACCTGGCATGCGACGACTCCTCCTACGTCAGCGGCCAGACGATCCATATCAACGGCGGCAAGGTGGTGAACGGCTAGCGCGCCGCCCCTGCCAGCGATCGAATCAGAGAGGGCGAGTGGTCTGCCTCCTATCACTCGCCAACACGAGAAGCGGAAGCATCACGTAATGAGAATGCATGGAACCTTCGCCTTGCCGGTCCCACTCAATAACAGGGACGGCGCGCACTCACCTGACCGGTCGAGACGCTAGCCCCGCCTATCAACCGCAGCCAGGCCTGCATACACAAGGTGAAGTCATGCCCCAGATCCTCCTAGCGGCGTTTGACCGTTACGCCGAAGCCGAGCAAGTCAAAACAGAACTCTTGAGCAAGGGTATCGCCAGCGATGCCATCCAGATTTCCGCGTCTTTCAACCCCGACACCGTCGACAGCAGTCGCGTAGAGGTGGTGGGCGAAGAGCCAGACGATGACGCCTCGGTAGCGGAGAAAATCGGCAGTTTCTTCGGCAAGGTGTTCGGTGACGATTCAAGCAAGCATGCCGGTCGTTACCCAGAGGCTGCACGGCGGGGCTCCACTGTGGTGACCGTCACGCTGGATACGGATGACGAAGTCGCCATGGTCGAACAGTTGATGGAGCGAAACGGTGCGATCGACATCGACGAGCGCAGTGCCAGCTGGGATGAAGAGGAAGCCACGCCCGTCACTGCCAGTACCGAGACGCTGACCACGGGTTATCCCGATGCAGCCTCTCTCAGTGTCGATGAGCGCGAGCTGGACGGAACGGCCAGCGGAGATCGCGGCGCTGCAAACGGTTCGATTCCGGGACGCGCCGAAAACGACAAGGCCGGACGGCGCGACAACACAGCCGGGCGGGTACGCATCATCCCGCGCTAAGCGCGCTAAGACCGGTACGAAACAGCACAGGTCAGCTCGCTATCTACCCGCTCTGAGTAGCTGAGCTGACCTGTCGCCTGACGATGCAGCTCGAAGTCGCGTCACTGCGAAACGAACACCTCGTCGAGCAGATTGTTCATGGCTTGGAATGCCCGCTCCGCCACTAGCGGATTGAACTCGTTGCGCCCCGGCGCGTTGGCGTAAGGGTCCGTGAATGAATGCACGGCGTTGCTATAAATGTTCATTTGCCAGTCCGCATCGGTGGCTTTCATCTCCGCGATGAAGGCGTCGACCTGCTCTTTCGGCACTGCCGGGTCGTCGGCACCATGCAGCACCAGTACCGGCGACTTGATCTGCTTGGCGTCGTCCGGGTTCGGCGTGTCGAGGTTGCCATGAAACGAGACGAAAGCATCCAGATCTGACCCGGATCTCGCCAATTCCAGCACCGCACCGCCGCCGAAGCAGAAACCGATCGCAGCCATCTTGCCGTCAGCGAGCGCTACCTGATCTTGTGACCTGAACGCCTCGACCGCAGCCTGTGCCCGCTTGCGCATCAGTGGGCGGTCGCCGCGTACGAAACCGGCGGCCGCCTTGGCTTCATCCGGATTCGATGGCCGGACCTTTTTGCCGTAAAGATCGGCCATGAACACGACATACTTGTCACCCGCCGCGCGTGCTGCCTTTTCGGCAGAGCGCTCGGTCACGCCCAGCCAGTTGGGCACCATAAGCAGCCCGGGGCGCGGCGCCGATACCGCATCGTCATAGACGAGCAACCCTTCATAGGCTTCACCGTCGATTTCATAGGCATGCGGCTTGACCACCACCGCTGCTTCGGCAACACCGACCATTCCGGACAGCGCCAGGGCAATGCACGTCTTTTTTTCCATGATTGCGTTCCCGCTAGATGAGACGACTCATCAACAGTAGCGGAAAAAAACCCGGACACCGGCAGGCTTGCTCACGGGACCGTTTCGGTTTGTGTCGGCTCGCCTGGGCGGAAGTCAGGAATGCTTGAAGCGGCGTTGCAGTGCCAGAGCATCAGCGGTCGCCGCGCCGCTGGCAGTATTGTCAAAAATGCACCAGCTGGGCGTGCCCGCCTGTGCTCGAAGGCGCTGAGCCAGGGAGTCGAGCCACGCGTCGCCATAGGACGAGTGGTAAATACGTGGCGAACCGTGCAGGCGGTAATAACTGAAGCCTTGCCAGCCGCCGGGCTCAGTTGCACCTTCGAAAGGCGCCGGGTCGGCTGCGACCCTCGCGATTCGCGCGCGCTGGAGCAGTGGCTCGGCATCGACCCAGCTCTGATGGCGAGGTTCGACCGCCACCGGCCCCGCATAACGCGCTCTCAGCGAGTCGATGAACGCACTCGCCGTGTGCGGTTCGTAGTCCAGCGAAGGGGGTAATTGCACCAGCAGACAGCCAAGCTTCTCCCCCAGATGTCCGCACTCGTGTAGAAACTGGTCGACCAAGGCCGTGCAGTCAGCCAGACGCCGTTCATGGGTGATCTGCTTGGGGACCTTGACGCAGAAGCGAAACCCGAGTGGCACGCTTTCGCCCCATTTGGCATAGGTCGCCGGCCGATGGGGACGGTAAAACGCACTGTTGATCTCAACGGCGGAAAAACAACCCGCATACCGCTGCAAAAGCGTGCCCTGCGCGGGGAATTCCAGCCACTGCTTGCGCGGCAGACTCCAGCCAGCAGTGCCGAGCAGAACGGACGAGCCGTCGCTTTGAACACTCACCGCATCGCGCCATCACGCGTCTGGTACAGCTGCAAAGGTCAATGCCTGAACACAGCTGCACAGGCTGCAGGCAGCGTACGGCTGGGGCTGGCCATTGCCTCGGGACGCGGCGTCGGAAGTATCGCTTTGCAGCCCTCGCCTGCAGGGGGTGGTGGTTGGTCCACACATCCGGTTGAGCCCTCCGGGCAGCGCAGACGAACGTGCA
Organism: Stutzerimonas stutzeri; assembly: GCF_051028275.1. Taxonomy (GTDB): domain Bacteria; phylum Pseudomonadota; class Gammaproteobacteria; order Pseudomonadales; family Pseudomonadaceae; genus Stutzerimonas; species Stutzerimonas stutzeri_AS. Next base: position 1,399,080 of record NZ_CP069269.1, on the reverse strand, counting down.
GATGCTCGTCGTGAAATGGCCATGGGCGGATGCGTTGCAGCCAGGAGCGGTCCTCCCATTCGCGCTCGCAAAGGTCTCGCTTCACCGCAGCATCGACGAAGATTCGAGTGACCCGCGGGTCTTGCGCGGCAAGGCGGATCAGCTCAGCGTGCTGATCGGTCCATCTGCTCTTGTCCAGCTCCCCTGTCGCTTCGTCGACCAGAATAGGTTGTTCGATGCCCTCGCGCTCGCTGCGCTCAAGGGGGGGTAGGTCCAGACGGAACCAGATGTCGACATCCAAGCCGCTCTGGTGGCTGACGTGCCCATACGACATCGGTCCGCCGCGAGGCTGCGCCATGTCGCCGACGAGCATCGGCCCGATACCAGCCTCATCGAGTCGCCGACCAAGGCTCTGGATGTAATCGAGCAGGTCCGGGTGGCCATAGTGACGATTGCGCGCCAAATCGACGGCCTGATAGCCCACCCCTTCGGGCGGCAGCTGTACGGCACCCACCAGACACGCCGCGCCATGCTTGCCGATGATCAGGGGTTCGCCAGGTACCGGCTCCATCACACTGGACCAGTCCCGGTCAGCAGCGCTGACCGACGAAGCCAAGCATCCCGCTAAACCGCAAGCAACCACGGCTCGCTTGAAAGAAAACATGGGTATTTTTCGGGTGCGAAGGCTAATCATAGCTACGGCCAAGTCCTCGTACTGATTCAAACGTTGCGTTACTGCTGCTGACGCGCCAGCCACTCCAGCCCAGGCTGGTAGAGCATGTCGTGCTCACCCTCGAACAACACCAGCTCGGTGGGACCGGACTTCAGATACAACAGCACGTCCGCGTCCGCCTCGGCGAACTGCGGAAATTGCTCGTTTCCCTGAAGCGACCGCTGCTGCAGGGCATCCGGGACCTGACGGGTTTCCATTAACTGGTCGATTTGCTCTTGAGGTATGCGATCTTGCGCATCGGCCAGGTCATTGAACGCGTGCAACGCCTGTTCAGGCGGGACTGTGGTGTCGTCGATGCCGTGAGCGATCAGCACTCGGATATCGCCTGCCACCTCGGGTACATGAGCGCTTGGGCTGCGCTTACGGCATTCTTCATAGGCCTCGGAGCCTTGGTTCGGCTCGCCGCCGCACGCTTGCTCGATTTCGCCCGCATATTTTTCGCCTCGCCTGTCATTCCACGCGTGCCAGCTGACCAGGTCATAAACCGGTACCCAGGCCGCGACGCCCGCAAACACATCGGGATGACGGCTCGCCAGGTGCAGCGCGTTCATGGCGCCGCCCGAATAGCCGAGCAGGTAGATTCGCGACTCATCGATCTCGGCGTTTTCCCGCGCGTATTGCAGCGCGTCCTCCATGTCGGAAATCGCCAGATCGGAGGCGGTCGACTCGGGACGACCGTCGTTCTGACCTCGGAAGTTGGGGTGGATGAATACCCAATCATTGGCAATGGCGAACTGGCCGAGCGGAATATCAATGTTCTGCAGATAGTCAGTGCTCCAGCTGTGCAGCACCATGAGCAGCGGCTTTTTCCTGTCTGAACCCGAGTCGTAGAACAGTGCAGCTTGTTCGGTATCGTCGGCGCTGGACGGAATCGTGATGTCTTCCATCTCCGGCGTCGCTTCACGCCAGCGGGACAGCTCGGCTATCGCCAGACCGCCCGGATAGTTGGTGACCCGCAGAAGATCACTGGGGTGTTTCAGATCCTCAGCCAGTGCGCTTCCGACACCCCCGGCGGACAGCAGCATCATCGCGAGCAGTACGGCACGAGCAACCCAGCCGGCCAGAACGGGCGTGCGCCATGACTGGCGACCTACCGCCAAGACAGTGTGTAGCGGGTAACTGCTTGCACCGTTGTGTAGCGCCATGACCGTTATCTCCCGCGAGTCGGTTCAGTTGTATATGGTTGCGACTCTGAGCGAGCGCATACGTTCGCGACCGTGCGAGCCGACGCATGGCCGGCGTCCGTGCCGCTCGTAATGCGCCGCCCGATTGTCCAAACTCGCAGCACATCTGATCAGAGAGGCGTCGATCATGCGCAAGGCCGAAGCCAAACACCGCCATACTCACAAGCTGGCGAGACTTCAGCGATTCCTGGACTGGACCTGCGAGCGTCATCCCAACTTCGCGCCCAAGAAGAATCATCAGGAGAAATGGTTCAGCACCTATCTCGGCTATCAGCCGCCGGAAATAGGCCGCGCGGCGCGGTTGTTCTGGCTTGGGCTGGACGAAGCAACCGTCGAGGCGAACCTTGCGAACGCTGAGCCCACCAGCCTGATCGGCCGGCTGCTCAACCGGGACGTGAACGACTTCAGTTGTACGGTGGATATTTTCGGCGTCGAAGAAACGCTGGAGTGTGGCCCGGTGCAAAACCTGCTCGAGCCAGAGTTCGCGCTGCGCATCGACGACAGCCGGTCGACCGACGACTTTGAACGCAACGTCTGCGCCGCAGTGGAGGACCTGGTTCGGGATCGCCTGCATGTCCTGGAAAGGCCATTCATGAGCTTGAGCGATGAACAGAAAGCCCGGTGCCTGGAGCGCATGCCGGCCAGGCTTTCACGCCTCGATGATTTCGCGGCCCGGGCCGTGGACGTTGTCAACGAAGTCAAGCATGAGCTGCGTTATGTAGTCGAGCTGCGCCACGGCGAGCTGACGCTGGACATGCAACGGCGCATCCCGGGCGGTCAGGGTCATGTGCTCAGCGAACAGGAAGTCGCGGAGCTGAAAGAGGAAGACCGCCAGGCCCTGAACGCCAAGTTCGAGATGATGATCGAGGAAGCCCAAGACTTCGACCTACAGCTGCTCGGCGAAAAGCGCCTGACCGAAATCTTCATGATGGAGCCGAAGAAACTGCGTCGGACCATCCGCTTCGCCCGCGAGGACAATCGTGAAAAGATGGCCTTCGCAGTGCTGCTGGAGAACAACCCGCGCTTCGTTCACTACCACAAGCTCTACGCCGCACGGCGCATCACACGCACCTGGACCGCCCTGCTCGGCCCGACCAACAGCGGCAAGACCTACCAGGCGATCCAGGCCATGACCGGCGTAACCCACGCCATCTACCTTTCACCCTTGCGGCTGATGGCGCTGGAAAACCAGGAACGCATCGAATCCATGGGCGTGCCCTGCTCGCTGGTCACCGGCGAGGAAGAAATCATCCGCGAGGGCGCCACGCACTATTGCTGCACCGTCGAGGAGTTCGCCCGCTTCCGGCATGAATCCTGGGATGTGGTGGTAATTGACGAAGTACAGATGATGGCCGATTCGCAACGCGGCTGGGCCTGGGTCGATGCACTGGTCAGCGCCTATACCCAGGACCTGATCATGACCGGGCCAGAGCTGATCCAGCCGTCGCTGAAAACCCTGTGCGACCTGTGCGAAGACGAGCTGGTAATCAAGCGCACCATGCGCCTGTCACCGGTGGATGTGGCGCGCCGGCCTACCTCGATCAAGGCGCTGGATGCCGGTTCCATGCTGGTTGCCTTCAGCCGCAGAACGGTACTTGAGCTCAAGGCGATGCTGGAAATGACCGGCAAAAGCGTCTCGGTGGTCTACGGAGCGCTCTCGCCGGAAGTACGGCGCGAGCAGGCACGTCGTTTTCGAGAGGGCGAGGCAGAAATCATGGTCGCCACCGATGCGGTAGGCATGGGCTTGAACATGCCAGCCCATACCCTGTGCTTCTACACCGACGAGAAGTACGACGGCATCCAGAACCGCCAGCTCAAGGTGCAGGAAGTCAAACAGATCGGCGGCCGTGCCGGGCGCTTCGGTCATCACTCTAGCGGTGTCATCACTGCGCTTGACGGCCAGACGCTGCAGTCAATCAAGCGCCTGTTCCACAGCGCGGACCTGCCGGTCGACCTGTCGCAATTCCAGGTACGACCCTCCATCGAGCATCTGCAAGCCATCTCCGACCTGATGAACGAGCCGAGCCTGCTACGCGCCTGGCTGACGTTCAACCGCAACATCAACTATGGCGACGAATTCATCTCGATCCTGCCGGACGAGTTGGCCGAGTGGATCAAGCTGATCGACGACCCGACCATCGACCTGCCGCTACGCTGGATCTTTGCCTGCACGCCGATTCGCGGCGGTCTGGACAGCCCGGCCAGCCTCTTCGCCCAGCAATGGCTGAAGAAGGTTGCGCAGGAGAAAGAGATCCCATTGCCGCGGCTGATTATCGATGCCGACCTGGCAACGTTGGAAAGCTCGCTGCATGTCATCGAAACCTACCTGCATCTGGCACGCACGCTGCCGGCACACTTCCCGGCGCTGGAGCAGGCCGAAGAACACCGAAGCCTGCTGAACGGCGCTATCACGCGTGAGCTTTCACGCCAGCGTAAGCCCCGCAGTTCCGAGCGTCGCCAGATGTCGAGAGACAACCGTAACTGCAAGGGGTGTGGCAAGGCGATGCCCATGGCGGCGCGCAAGTTTCGCCTCTGCCAGAGCTGTTTTCGCGAACAGCGCTGAGCCTGCCTTCGCCATCCGCTACGGCCACATCGGATAGAGTCTGGCTGTCTGACGCCGGCCCCGATTGGCCATCCAGGCTGGCCAGGGGACGCACCGGCCCTTAGGATGCGGCAGGTTCATCCTGCCGCGGTCGTCTTCCGGCGCTTACCGCGACACCGCTTGCCAAGGAGTCAGGGTCGATGTCGATCATCATTCAGTTGCGCAAGCAACTGGCCGCGGTCACCAACAAATTCGGCTGGGCCGCACTGCTGCTCGCGTTATGTGTGCACGCTGGCGTGTCCTATGCCGGCCTGCGACTGTTTGAAGAAACGCCGCTGACAGAACTGAACACCTTCATCTACTTCTACCTCACGACCGCATTGACGGTTGGCTACGGTGACTTCTCCCCCCAGACTGAAGGTGGTCGCATCTTTGTCTCCACCTGGTTGATGGTCGGCGGCATCGCACTGCTGACGGCAGTGATCGGTAAAACCACCAATTCCATTGTTGAAATCTGGAGGAAAGGTATGAAAGGCAAAGGGACGTTCGCGACGTGCACGGGCCATACCGTGGTGATCGGCTGGGAGGGTGAAGTCAGTGAGCGTGTCGTCGAGCTGCTGCACGAGGACGAAACGTCCAACGACCATCTGATCGTCATCTGCGACACCGCACTCGAAGAAAACCCGATGCCGGGCAAAACTGAATTCATCCGCGGCGAGAGCCTGTCCTCGGCAGCGCTTTTGCAGCGCGCCGGCGTTAAAGGTGCCGAGCGCACGCTGGTGCGCACCGGCTCGGACGACCTTACCCTCGCCGTGGTGCTGACCATCAACCAGCTCAACCCGATCGGCCATGTCGTTGCGCATTTCAGCAGCAGTGAGACCGCCCGCCTCGCCCGCACCTATGCGCCAAAATTGGAATGCACGTCCAGCATGGCTATCGAGATGCTGGTGCGCTCTTCGCAGGATCCGGGCTCGTCAGTGATCATCAACGAGCTGCTGAGCGTCGGCCAGGGCGCCACGCAATACCGCCTGCTACTGCCGGACAGCTTCGAGAGCACGGTCGGCGCGCTGTACAAGCAGCTCAAAGATCGTCACAACGCGACCCTGATCGGCTATCGCGCCAGGGATCAGAGCCAACCGACCATCAACCCGGCCAATGACACCCAGGTGCGCGGCGGCGAGCTCTTCTACATCGCCGATGCCCGTCTCGCAGGCTTGGGCGATGTGAGCTGAGGTTCCATTGCCTGCCGATTCGGGAATCTACCCGGCCATTCCGGCTCTGATCAGAACAGTCCTGAGCAACCGGGAGACACCATGAGCGACCCCCATAATCTGCAGCGATTCGTCGAGGCCCAGCAGTCGACCTACGACCGCGCACTGGCGGAGCTGAAGGCCGGCCATAAGCAAAGCCACTGGATGTGGTTCATTTTCCCGCAGATCACCGGCCTCGGCCGCAGCGACATGGCGCGTCGCTACGCCATCAAGGATACGAACGAAGCGGCGGCGTACCTCCAGCACCAGATACTCGGACCTCGCTTGGAGGAATGCGCGGAGGCGCTGCTCACCCATGCCGAGCGGCCGGCACGGCAGATTCTCGGTTCGCCCGACGACATGAAGCTGCGCTCAAGCATGACGTTGTTCGCCGCCGTTGCGCCCGAGCGAACCGTATTCCAGTCGGTGCTGGATGCCTTTTTCGCCGCCGACCCGGATTCGGCGACACTGTCGCGACTGCGTCAGTGAGCCGCACGGAAACAGACTGCGGATCGAGACCGGTGCGACCGGTACGATAGTTTTCGACGTTGATTGATCGCGAGTGCTGGGCAGTATCCGGCGTATGACCCAGTAGACAGTTTCAAAGTCATCTCGCAGAAACTGTTCGTAGGCCCGCTCCGGCCGAGGAACCACTGATCGGTTAACCCCTCAAACCAGCGGATCGCAGCCGGCCTCCGGGTTCGTTGCGGTCCGACTGCCCGATAGCCGCGCTTGATGGCCAACGTTCAGGTCCGAGTCAACAGGTTCGAGCCTGACCGGGAACTGCGCAGGTCATCATCACTTGCGACGCCAGTTTTCTGTCAGCCGTGAACGGCATATCACGGCTTCGTCAGCTTTCCGTTGAAATGTTCAACTTTTTACTTTGACAGCCCGTACTTTTGACTTTAAGTTTTCGCTTACGAACATTTCCGAACCCTCGCAGTATTCGGATCATAAAAACAACAGTCCTAGATAGAGGTTCTGCGCATGAGTAACCCGTCCACCCCGACGCTTCGGGGGCAATGCATCGCCGAGTTCCTCGGCACCGCCCTGTTGATCTTTTTTGGTACCGGCTGCGTGGCGGCACTCAAGCTTGGCGGTGCAGATCTAGGTCTTTGGGAAATAAGCATTATTTGGGGTATTGGCGTCAGCATGGGGGTTTACCTGGCCGCGGGCGTTTCCGGCGCTCACCTGAACCCTGCCGTTTCCATCGCGCTCTGGCTGTTCGGCACATTCGAGCGTAACAAGGTGCCGGCCTACATCCTCGCCCAAACCGCTGGCGCCTTTTGCGCCGCTGCGTTGGTTTACGGTCTTTACAGCAGCCTCTTTTTCGATTTCGAACAGGCCCAGCAAATGACCCGCGGCAGCGTCGCCAGCCTGGAACTCGCTTCGGTATTTTCTACCTACCCGCACCCTTCGCTATCGATCGGCCAGGCATTCCTGGTGGAAGTGGTGATTACCGCTATCCTCCTGGGGATGATCATGGCGCTGACCGATGATGGTAACGGTCTGCCTCGCGGCCCGCTCGCCCCCTTGCTGATCGGTCTGCTGATTGCTGTGATCGGCGGTGCAATGGGACCGCTGACTGGCTTCGCGATGAATCCGGCGCGCGATTTCGGGCCGAAACTGATGACCTTTTTCGCCGGCTGGGGCGAAGTCGCATTCACCGGCGGTCGCGATATCCCGTATTTCCTGGTCCCGCTGATAGCACCGGTGTTGGGTGCCTGCATAGGTGCGGCCGGTTACAAGGCCCTGATCTGCAAACATCTGCCGGGGCTGGGCGGCGGCGCCTGCGATGCGCCAGCAACCGCAGAAGCGAAGCCTGACAGCAAGGCCTTTACCAAACACGATGTCACTGCCCAAGAAGCTCGTTAAGGAATCGACACCATGAGCAATCAGAACAACAAGCAATTCATCGTCGCCCTCGACCAGGGGACCACCAGTTCCCGCGCCATCGTGCTCGACCGCAACGCGAACGTGATCACCATCGCTCAGCGCGAGTTCGCACAGATCTATCCGCAACCCAGCTGGGTCGAACACGACCCCATGGAAATCTGGGCCACCCAGAGCGGCGTCTTCGTCGAGGCGCTGGCTCAGGCCGGCATCACCAATGAACAGGTCGCTGCGATCGGCATCACCAATCAGCGCGAAACCACCATTGTCTGGGACAAGAACACCGGCCGGCCGATTTATAACGCCATTGTCTGGCAGAGCCGCCAAAGCACGCCGATCTGCGATCAGCTCAAGCGCGACGGCATGCAGGACCATATCCGCAAGACCACCGGCCTGGTAATCGACCCCTACTTCTCGGGTACCAAGATCAAGTGGATCCTCGATCACGTTGAAGGCAGTCGTGAACGCGCCCGCCGTGGCGAGTTGCTGTTCGGCACCGTCGATTGCTGGCTGATCTGGAAGATGACCCAGGGCAAGGCGCACGTGACCGACTACACCAACGCCTCGCGCACCATGCTCTATGACATCCACAAGCTCGACTGGGACCCGGTGATGCTGGAGACGCTGGACGTCCCGCGTGAAATGCTGCCGGAGGTGCGTTCCTCTTCGGAAATCTACGGTCACGCCTACCTCGGCTCCGGCCAGAGTACCGGCATCCCCATTGCCGGGATTGCGGGCGATCAGCAGGCCGCGCTTTTCGGCCAGATGTGTGTCGAGCCCGGCCAGGCGAAAAACACATACGGCACCGGTTGTTTCCTGTTGATGAACACCGGCACCAAGGCCGTCCAGTCCGAACACGGGCTGCTGACCACCATCGCCTGCGGGCCTCGTGGCGAGGTCAATTACGCACTCGAAGGTGCCATCTTCAACGGTGGCTCTACGGTGCAGTGGCTACGCGACGAGCTCAAAGTGATCAACGATTCGCTGGATTCGGAATACTTCGCGACCAAGGTGCAAGACAGCAACGGTGTCTACCTGGTGCCGGCATTCACCGGCCTTGGCGCACCCTACTGGGACCCACGCGCCCGTGGCGCGCTGTTCGGTCTGACGCGCGGCGTTAAAGTCGATCACATCATCCGCGCCGCGCTCGAGTCCATTGCTTACCAGACCCGTGACGTGCTCGACGCCATGCAGCAGGACGCGGGCGAGCGCTTGCGATCGCTGCGCGTGGATGGCGGTGCAGTGGCGAACAACTTCCTCATGCAGTTCCAGGCCGACCTGCTGGGCACCCAGGTCGAGCGCCCGGAAATGAAGGAAACTACGGCCCTTGGCGCTGCCTACCTGGCAGGCCTGGCGACCGGCTTCTGGAGCAGCCTGGACGAGTTGCGCAGCAAGGCCACCATCGAACGCGTCTTCGAACCCGCCTGCGATGATGCGAAGCGCGAAGCGCTCTACACGGGCTGGAAGAAGGCGGTTGGCCGCACACGTGACTGGGAGGAGGAATAACCCAGACGCGTGACATTTGCCTTCGAAAAGCGCCCGACCTGGATCAGATCCCGCGTCGGGCGCAGTCATTCGGAAACGAACAATTCTTTAATCACAGACCAGACTGCGGCATGCTTCCCGGCATATTGATAATAAGGAAGCCTCCATGACTCTGGCCCCACGACAGCAGAGCATTCTCGAACTGGTGCGCGAGCGCGGCTACGTCAGCATTGAAGAGCTGGCGCAACAGTTTGCGGTGACGCCCCAGACCATCCGCCGCGACATCAACCAGCTAGGGGAAGCCGGCTTGCTCCGTCGCTACCACGGTGGCGCCGCCCACGACTCCAGCGTTCAAAACACTGCCTACACCCAACGTGCCCGCCAGATGCGTGACGAGAAGCGCCGCATCGCCGACGCCCTGGCTTCACACATTCCCGACCAGGCATCGCTGTTCATCAACATTGGTACCACCACCGAGGCCATCGCCCACGCGCTGCTGAACCACCGCGACCTCAAGGTGATCACCAACAACCTGCATGTAGCGAGCATTCTGAGTCCCAAGGAAGATTTCGACGTGCTGATCGCCGGGGGCAACGTGCGCAGCGATGGCGGCGTGGTCGGTCAGGCCACTGCGGATTTCATCAGTCAGTTCAAGGTCGACTACGCCCTGATCGGCATCAGCGGCATCGACGACGACGGTACGCTGCTAGACTTCGATTATCAGGAAGTCCGGGTATCGCAAGCCATCATCAATAATGCTCGCCAGGTCTTTCTCGCCGCGGATTCGAGTAAGTTCGGCCGCAACGCCATGACGCGCCTCGGATCGCTGGAACAGATCGACATGCTGTTCACCGAGACCCAACCACCGGAAGCCTTTCTCGAATTGCTCGCCCGGCACAAAGTGAAGCTGGAAGTCACGCAATGACAGGTCGGGACGGGCTCCGTTAGGCGCCCCGGACTATCCCCTGCAAAAACCCACAGGGCAGGGATTTTGATCAGCTCCTAGCCGTTTGGGCGTTTGTGCCCACAGCGCACACGCAAGCCTGAACGGCTATAGGTGCAGCAAGCGTGCTCCCGATCTAGCACCACTCGGTGATCGAGTACCCACCCGACTGATCGTCCGCACCTGAACGCCCATGGTCCACTTGGAGCTTTGATCGGATTCTGGCTCGACGACCGCATCTCACGAGGATTCCAGGCCGCTCTGCTCGCCCGAGCCAGCACATCGCGTACTCCGTTTTGCGGCTCAGCACCAATTAGCAGTTCATATCAGTTCGATTATTTTCTTTTGATATAAAAAATGAACACAGATGCTAGAGAAGGATTCGCTTCTACGTTAGGATGTTCACATTCGAAAATCAATGTTCGTTCTTGAGGAGAATCCCGTGACTGAGACCGTCTCCGAGCTGTACGACATCGCAGTAATTGGCGGTGGCATCAATGGTGTAGGTATCGCTGCAGATGCAGCCGGACGCGGCCTATCGGTCTTTTTATGTGAGCGCGACGACTTGGCCAGCCATACGTCGTCGGCGAGCAGCAAGCTGATCCATGGCGGCCTGCGCTACCTGGAGCATTATGAATTCCGCCTCGTACGCGAGGCGCTGGCCGAACGCGAAGTGCTAATGGCCAAAGCACCACATATCGTCAAGCCAATGCGTTTCGTCTTGCCGCATCGTCCTCACCTGCGACCCGCCTGGATGATCCGCTCTGGTCTTTTCCTCTACGACCACCTTGGTAAGCGTGAAAAACTACCGGCTTCACACGGCTTGCGCTTCGGTGATGAGAGCCCGCTGAAGCCGGAGATCAAACGCGGTTTCGAATATTCAGATTGCTGGGTCGACGACGCGCGCCTGGTGGTGCTCAACGCGATGGCCGCACGGGAAAAAGGCGCGCACATCCACACCCGTACCCAATGCCTGAGTGCCAAGCGTGCCGGTGGCATCTGGCACGTGGAGCTGCAGCGTCAGGATGGCAGCCGTTTTTCGCTGCGCGCCAAGGCACTGGTAAACGCAGCCGGCCCATGGGTGGCCCAGTTCATTGGCGACAACCTGCAGCAGCGTTCGCCGTACGGCATTCGTCTGATCCAGGGCAGCCACATCATCGTGCCCAAGCTGTACGAAGGTGAGCAGGCCTACATCATGCAGAACGAGGACCGGCGCATCGTGTTCGCCATTCCGTATCTGGATCGCTACACCATGATCGGCACCACTGACCGTGAATACCGCGGCGATCCGGCTACGGTCAGCATCAGCGAAGGAGAGATCGCCTATGTTCTGGGAGTGGCAAATAACCACTTCCGCAAGCAGCTGGAGCCCAAGGACATCGTGCACACCTTCGCCGGCGTCCGGCCGTTGTGTGACGACGAGTCGGATAACCCCTCGGCTGTCACCCGTGATTACACCCTGTCTCTGGCCGCTGAACACAAGCAGGCCCCGTTGCTTTCGGTATTCGGCGGCAAGCTGACCACTTATCGCAAGCTCGCCGAATCGGCAATGGCGCAGCTCAAGCCGTTCTTTCCGAACATGGGGGCGAGCTGGACGGCCAGCGCCGCCCTGCCCGGCGGTGAACACATGAGTACAGCCGACGCGCTCGCCGAAGAATTGATGGAAAAGGTGACAGGCGTAGACCGGCCATTAGCCAAACGTTGGGCGACCCTCTATGGCAATCGGGTCTGGCGCATGCTTGGGGCTGCACGTTCAGTTGAGTCGCTAGGCGAGGACCTGGGCCAGCAACTGTATTCGCAGGAAGTGGACTATCTATGCAGCGAGGAATGGGCCACGCACGCCGATGACATTCTTTGGCGCCGCACCAAGCTCGGCCTTGCATTCAACGAAGCGCAAAAAGCGCGCCTGCAAGACTATCTGGCGGACCAGCCCGCCAATGGGACGGCGAGCAGCAACGCCGCATGACATGACTCAGGGGGCTGCTCGCTCAGCCCCCGCCCACGGGTCACTGCTGGGCAACTGATCAGTCAAAACCGGCGCGTCACCCTTCGCCCTGCCGTCTGCGGTGCCTGGGTATCGGCAATGACCTGGCTGGGGCAGGCCCGACGCCACGAATCACCTGATCTTCATGTCGCCGTTTGTGTTTGTCCTGCAGCCTTCGCATCGAACCTGGGCTTAGGCCTGGTTGGACTGTGCTGCAACACAACCTCCTTTTCGTCAGCCCCTACGTCACGAGCACGCCTTATGGGGTGTGGAAGAACCGTGCGAGAGCCAGCACCAGTCTGCTGGTTATCGCCTGCACCGTTTGTCGCAGATGGCCGTTCCGGTCACGAAGCCTTCATACACAGCACCCACCGTCGAGCCAACAGACATCCCGAGGGGCTTGGCTCATGGCGACGAATGCAGGCGCACTGGCTGATAAATCTTCCACCCCGGCTACCCGTCAATGGCTTTCCTGGCTGTTGGTGGTCGCGCTGATCTATCTGTTGCTCGCCGCAGTCGGCGCAATCGGCGACGGCTTCAAAGCAGCCACGGGCGACAATGCAAGAGAGTTGTTCGCCTTTGCCACCAATCCTTTTGTCGGCTTGATGATCGGTTTGGCCGCCACGGCGTTGATCCAGAGTTCCAGCACCGTGACCTCGATCATCGTCGGAATGGTCGCCGGTGGCCTGCCGATCCCCATTGCGATCCCCTTGATCATGGGCGCGAACATCGGCACGTCGCTCACAAGCACCATCGTCAGCCTTGGCCACATCCGAAGTGGGCAAGAATTCCACCGCGCCTTTGCGGCGGCCACGGTGCATGACGCCTTCAACATCACGGCTGTGACCATTCTCCTGCCACTGGAGCTGCTTTTTCATCCGTTGCAACGTATTTCCGAGGCGCTCGCAGGCCTGCTGGTACATGACAGTGCGAGCGTCGACATGAAGAGCATGAACTTCATGAAGACCCTACTGAGCCCTGCCAGTGAGCTACTGGAGGCCAGCGTATCCTGGCTGCCAAGCACGGTGTGGGCTGGCGTCGGGCTGATCGTTATCGGGATCGGGCTAATTCTCTTCGTGGTGCAGGCCATCGGCAGAGTGCTGCGCAAAGTAATGGTCGGACGCGCCAAGGACATCATGCACGCAAGCGTCGGTCGCGGGCCGGTATCCGGCATCGCATCCGGGACGATCATCACCATCCTGGTGCAATCATCCTCCACCACAACAGCACTCATCGTGCCGCTGGCCGGCACGGGCGTCTTTACGCTCAAACAGGTCTACCCGTTCACGCTTGGCACCAACATCGGCACCTGCGTCACCGCCTTGCTGGCCGCCACCGCGATCTCGGGCCCCACGGCAGAACTGGCGATGCAGATCGCACTGGTGCATCTGATGTTCAATCTTCTGGGGATCACCATCATCTACGTACTGCCTTTCCTGCGCGGCGTCCCACCCGCGATCGCCAACTTCCTTGCGGACCTGGCCCAGCGCAACAAGCTGTATGTCGGCGCCTATATCGGCGGCGTGTTCTTTGGCCTTCCGCTGCTGCTCATCACCGGCAGCCAACTCTGACCAGCCTGGGGAGCCAAACCATGCAAAGCGAACGCCGCATCCAGACCGAAAATCGCATCCGTGAACTTCGCGAATCATTGAATGAACTGGAGGCGCAGCTCGAGCGCATCGACGCGCAGGAAGAGCAGGCGCAACACCGTGAAATCGACCGTCTGGACGATTACATCAACGCGGTGGATACACGCTTCAACAGCCTGCAGCTGTTCTGGACCGCGCTCAAAGCCGACTGGCTGAAAGCGAAATCCTGACCAGCCCGCGAGTCAAGTAGAGGGAACTTCAAATGCACGTTGCCCAATCCGCCCGCTTCCTGCTGGTCAGCCTCTCCCTGTGCCTGCATGCTGCGCTCGCACCCGCAGCGAACGAAGAGGCACCGGCATCCGACGGGTTGCTTATCGACGGGTCCAGTACGGTTTACCCGTTGACCCGTGAAGCGATAAAGCGTTTTCAGCGTGAGCGCCCTGGTCACCCGATCAATGTAGAGTTTTCCGGGACCACTGCCGGGTTCCGAAGTTTTTGCGCCGGCAAGACAGACATCAATGATGCGTCGCGCGAAATCAACGACGAGGAACAGGCAGAGTGTGCGGAAAATAACGTCCGCTATCGCCAGATCCCCATCGCCATGGACTCCATTGCGGTGGTGGTTCATCCCAGCAATCGCTGGGCGAACGATATTACGGTGGAAGAACTCAAGACGTTATGGAGCCCCGACGCCGAAGGCCGGATCACGCGCTGGAACCAGATCCGCCCTGAATGGCCGGACCGCCCCATCGAGCTGTTCGGCCGTGGGCAGGATTCGGGGACCTATGACGTCTTCACCGGTGAGATCGTCGGCACCACCCACCGCAGTCGCCAGGACTACACGGCCAGCGAAGACGAGGAACAGCTGGCCTCGGGCATTGCCGCCGAGCCCAATGCGCTTGGTTTCTTCGGCATCGGCGCATACCACCGCCACTGGGACGAGCTGAAACTGCTAGCCGTGGACAATGGTAAAGGCCCGGTCTATCCAACGCTCGACACGGTCGCCAAGGGGCACTATCAGCCACTGACACGTCCGCTGTTCCTTTACGTGAACGAACAAAGCCTGCAACGCAAGCCCATCACGCAAGCCTTCATCCAACATTACCTGCAACGTCTGCCCAGCTGGATCCATTTCACTGGCTTCATGCCACTCGGTTCCGAGCAATACCAACGCAGCATGGCGGTCCTGCAGAACCCACCGAAACAGCCTTCGCCCGAGTCGAACTGAGCCCGATGCTTGAATCGCTGGGCAAATCCGGTAGGCTCGCACCTTTCCCACTGGAGTAGACTCACATGGCACGAGCCACCGCCCGCCACATCCTGGTTCCCACCGAAGAAAAGTGCAACGAGCTGAAGGCTGCCATCGAAGGCGGTGCCGATTTCGCTCAGGTTGCCAAAGACAATTCCACCTGCCCGTCCAGCCGTCAGGGTGGTGACCTGGGCTCATTCGGCCCCGGTCAGATGGTCAAGGAATTCGACACTGTCGTCTTCAGCGCCCCGCTCAACGAAGTACAGGGCCCAGTGAAAACCCAGTTCGGTTATCACCTGCTGGAAGTGACCAGCCGCCAGGACTGATCACCTCGTCCCTGCACGCCATGTGCGGGGACGCCTTGCCGCCTCTGCTGACATCAGAGAGGCGCCTGCCCGCAGCACCTCCCCGCTCGCTTCGATCTC
This sequence comes from Stutzerimonas stutzeri, assembly GCF_051028275.1. Classification (GTDB taxonomy): domain Bacteria; phylum Pseudomonadota; class Gammaproteobacteria; order Pseudomonadales; family Pseudomonadaceae; genus Stutzerimonas; species Stutzerimonas stutzeri_AS. Next base: position 1,383,824 of record NZ_CP069269.1, on the reverse strand, counting down.
AGCTTCTTCACGCCTCCAGACGAATTATTCAATCTGCCCGTTTCGGCCGCTCATGCTCTGCATGATAGAGCTGCCCGATGCGGCCGTGTCGTGCGTCGCGTTGGCTGCCTGATCGGCCAGCTGGCCAGCAGACTGACCTCCTTGGCCAACTCATGCGTGCGACTGGCCAGGCTTCGCCTTGTCTGCAACCACTGCGAAGCCACGCCCCTGCCTGCCAGCGCGTGCAGCCTCGATGGCAGCGTTACGGGCCGACATTGCGGTGGCTGTGGCCCGCCAGCCCCACCATGGGTGCACTGGCCGAACGCCACACAACGGCTATGGTCACCTAACGGAGGGCTGCTCGCCGAACACTCATTGCAATCGAGGACTCGTCATGTTTCATGTAACGCGCATTGGTGACAAACGCATCGACGTGGATTTCTCTGGCAAGCTGGACAGCAGCGAGATGCGCTTCGCGCTAGATGAGCTACTGCGAAAATCCGATGACATCAGCCACGGTCACATGCTGATGCGCATAGGTGATTTCGACATCCCGACGCTAGGGGCGATGGGTGTGGAATTGGCGAGAATTCCGCAATTGTTTCGCTTCATCCGCCGCTTCGACCGCTGTGCGGTCGTTTCCGGCAAGGAGTGGTTGCGCAGGGCCAGCGAAATCGAGGGTGCCCTGTTTCCCGGTCTGACGATCAAAGCGTTCGACGAATCCCAGAACACCGAAGCCCACAACTGGCTTGAAAGCGTGGGCTGAACCAGCCCGACATTCGCTCAGCCTGCGATCAACGGGGCTTGCCGAAGACCTGAGTCCAGTAGCTGCCTGCAGCGCTGCTTTTGTCCATGGCATAGGCCGCCCCCATCTCGGTGAAATCGGGGTTCATAATGTTGCTGCAGTGACCGGGACTGGCCAGCCAGCCGGCCATCACTTGTTCCTCGGAGCCCTGCCCGGCCGCGATGTTCTCACCGATCCGCTGCCAGCTGTAACCGGCCCGGTTGGCCCGGTCGCTTACCTGGCTGCCATCCGGCGCGTGATGGCTGAAATAGTTCTGCTCCGCCATGTCACGGCTGTGGGCAAGCGCAGCACCGCCCAGCTTGGCATTCCAGGTCAGCGCCGGAGCGGCATCGAACGAACGGCTACCGCAGGTTCTCGGCTCGGCCCTCGCCTCGTTGACCCGTTCAAGAATGTTTTTTCCTACCTGCTGCCAGTCGCCTAGATCAGGTGACAGCAGCGGCCGGGCCAATAGCACCTGCCAGGTGTTGCCCTTGCGCGATACGCCGATCTCAGCGAAGTCCTGGCTACGCAGTGGCTCGCAATAGCGCTGCTTCAGTGCTTGCATGGCGGATTGCGCGTCGGCCGGCCCTGATACGGACATGGCTTGCAGCTTGGCCGGACGATAACCGGAAGCCTGCAGCGCTTCCTGCAGTTGCGTTCCGCTGGCGGCCGGCTGCACGCTCAGTGCCTTGTTCGGTGCGAGCGGCCCGATAGGCTGACCGTCGCCACCCCCGCAGGCTTCGTCCGCGCTGCGGAAATCGTTGATCAGGCTGACCAACTCCTGAGGTTCCTGTGCAAGGGCTGGAACAGCCAGCATCGGCGCCAGCACCAAGACCAGCAATGGCCCCGCTACTGATCGCGCGCTGCGAGCCGGTTCGATGGAGATCGGATTGAAGCCTGGAACAGCTTTGAGGGAGGTCATGAATCACCTGTAGAAAGGAACCTATAGATCCTGACCACGATCAATCACGAGCGATCCACTTCCTTCACAACAGCATTGTCGGCCGCCCCTGCACACTGCGTCGTTTCCAGGCGAAGACCAGCATGGACAGCAGCAACACCAGCGAGCAGTCGACGAGCCATCGTATGGCAGCCAGCCCGCAGGCCGTCCAGTCACCCACGCTCATGGCCATGGTGGTGATGGTCGCCGCGGGGACCAGCGCCAATCCGGTCATTACCCCTGCGGTCAGTACGGACCTGTTGGTAGCGACCAGAATAGCGCCGGCAATTGCCGATAACGCGGTCACCACGGTCGAGGGGATCGTCAGCGAGGTCCAATAACGAAGCAGCTCCTGGTTACCGAGATAGCCAGGGTCGGACGACAGTGGCGCCTCGCTCATTGCGACAAACATCAGGGTAGCCAACGCCGCACCGAGCACCAGTGCCAGGTACAGCCGCAGCAGATCGTGAGCGCCGCGCTGACGCGCTTGGCTACTGGTTATCGCGCCCAGGGCAATCCGTGTAATAGGCTCGAAACCAGGTGCGATGAGCATGGCACCTATCACCACATGCAATGTATTGGTCGAGACGCCGACGGCAGCAATGAACCCTGCAGCAAACATCAGGAAAAGCGTGTTTCGGTTGGTATTGCTCTCCTTCAGTAGCGACGACTCCATCTCCTCCCAGGGCGCATCACTGGGTTCGCGGGTCAGCTCTCTGGCATCGGGCGAAGAAACGCTGCTGAGCAGTTCCGAGGTGACGATAGACGAGTCCGCACTCTTACCGAGGCCTCGCGCCTCGAGCCGCCGCATCAGTTCGAGCAAGGCCGGATTGGTTAGCTCAACGGTGATGACATCACCCTTGGGCTTGAGCGAAACACCTTTATGCAAACTGATACCGGTGACGCCCTTGATGGGTTCTATTTCATTGATGAACTGCTCCGTAAGGTGTGGTGCAAGTGAAATCTGGACTTGTCGCGACATGGCACATCTCTCTTTGATAAACAGCACGGAACGGACTGTTACCTATCTGATCGGACCGAAACCAGGGTGATTTCATTCCGCCAGTGCGATCATTGGTACGTGATAACCGGAAGCGACAAAATGCGATCATTTGCAGCCGTTCAACCCTCTCGCCCAGACCTGCGCAGCCCTCGCCACCCATGACGCTATCTGACTTTCTGCTATTCGCACTGCCGGCGATCTTCCTGACTGGCCTTTCCAAAGGCGGTTTTGGCGGCGCCCTAGGTGGCATCGCCGTACCGCTGTTGGCGCTGGCAATATCGCCCAAACAGGCCGCTGCGGTGATGCTGCCGATTCTCTGCCTGGCGGATGTAGTGGGCCTCAAGGCCTACGTTGGCCACTGGGACAGGGCGAATCTGAAGGTGATGATGCCGGGGGCGTTGATAGGCATCGCGCTGGGCTCGCTTACCTTTGGCATGCTCGACGAGCGCATGATCGGTCTGATGATGGGCGCGATTGCGGTTGGCTTCGTGCTGCTGGGACTGGTCACCAATAATGACAAACCGCGCCCGCTGCAACGCGGTCGCGGCACATTGCTTTCCACGATTGCCGGCTTCACCAGCTTTGTCGCGCATGCCGGCGGGCCGCCGATCATGATGCACTTGCTGCCGCAGCAGCTGGACAAGCTGCGCTATGTGGCGACCATCAACCTGTTCTTCCTGATGACCAACGCCCTCAAGCTGATCCCCTATGCCGCGCTGGGCCAGTTCAGCCGGGAGAACCTGCTGCTCAGCCTAACCCTCGCGCCGGTGGTGCCGTTTGGCGTCTGGGCCGGGCTCTGGCTGCACAAGCGCATCGACCATAAATTGTTCTACCGAATCGCTCGTATAGGCATGCTCCTGGCCGGGTTGCAGTTGATCTGGAAAAGCCTCTGACGCGCGTACCAGACATGACCGGACAACCGGTTTAATGAACGTTCGCCGCCCTGCTCAGTCGGATTTAGTGAACCCACTGCAAAAGGAGTCATCCTCATGCTGAAGTTTCTGGGCAGCACAGTAGGCATCATCTTTCTGATCGGTCTGTTGGTCGTGATCGGCCTGTTCGCGCTGATTTTCTAACGCCTATTGAAGACGTTTGCATTGCATCTACGGTCCCTCGGTACGCACAGCCGCAGATTGCACGTTTCATCGACAGGCCGCCGCCAACATGGCGGCCTGTTTGTTTTCGGTTACTGCACCTCGAATGTGACGACCATGGCCCCTCGCCTTCTCAGCGCCATTTCCGTCCCCGTACGCCCGCTTGTCCTGTTTGTCCTGTTCTGCATGGCGATGCTGCCGTCACTGCACGCTTGGGCCCAGGAGGGTGTTGCGACCGTGCGCCTGGACGGCCGCGCCTTGTTCCGCATTGGCCCCACAGAGGAGCTGGAAGCACGGCCACGGGCTCGACAGATTGAACGGCAACTGGCAGCCGTGCTGGAAACGCCGAAGGGCATCACACAGGCTCGCATCGAACCAACCGAATCCAGTGAAGACGACGGCCTGCAGATCAGCGTAGCCGGCCGTCCTCTGATGGTGGTCTCGCCAGCCGATGCCGAAGCCAACGGGCTGTCCCTTGACCGGCTCGCCCGGGATTGGGCAGCGATACTCGACCGGGCGCTGGCTACGGCTGCAAAACGCCGCGATTCTGACCGTGGACGTTTTTTGACCTCGGTGCAGTCAAGCGTTGAGAACGCTTTTGCGCGCCTGCTCGAATCAGCCATCAACATTATCCCGCGAGTGCTAGCCGCCCTGCTGGTGCTGCTGTTGTTCTGGGGCCTGGCCACCGCTGTGCGGGCGCTGATGAAGAAAATTGTGCGCCGCCTGGCGAACGACCTGACCGTCGAGAATCTGGTCCGGCAGGTGAGTTATTACGCAGTTTGGGTGCTCGGAATCATCGTCGCCGCGAGTGCCTTCGGCCTGGAGCCCAGCACCCTAGCCACCGGGCTTGGGCTGACCAGCCTGGCGCTGGGTTTCGCGCTCAAGGACATCCTCTCCAACTTCGTAAGTGGTCTGCTGATCCTGACGCTGCGGCCGTTCCAGCTGGGCGACCAGATCATCATCGGGGAAACCGAGGGCAGCGTGGAGCGCATCGAACTGCGCGCCACCCAGATCCGTACCTACGACGGGCGCCGCGTACTGGTCCCTAACGCCGAGACCTTCACCTCGCGTGTCACCAACAACACGGCGGCGCCGGTCCGCCGCGGCAAGGTGGTCTGCAAGCTGTACTACGGCATCGACATCGATGCGGTCAGCGCTGTCATGCGCGATGCGGTGCAGCAGACGCCCGGCGTACTGGCCACTCCTCAAGCCGAGGTGCTGCTGACCGATCTGGGCGACAGCCAGTTCGTCTTCGACGTCCTGTTCTGGTGCGACTCACGCCGCTCGGATTTCGTCGCCACCGCCTCGGAGGTGCGCAAGGGTCTGGTCGCCGCGCTGCTCTGCGCCGGGGTCACGCTGCCGGACCAGGCGCGGCAACACATCGTGGTGCATACACCGAAAAGCTGAGTCGGGCTCCAACCCTGCCGAATACCGTTTATTACCCCTGGGCATAGGTCACTACGAGCCCCGTGCATCGTCGAAGCCTGAGCAGGATTTAACCTGAACCGTGCCCGCCACCTGCGGTCGAGTGTAGGTCAGCGCGCGATACCGCGGCGAAGACAGCACGAGACAAAAGGTCTGACTGAATGAGGCAGTTACTGCAAAACGCTGTGCTGATCAGCGCCACGACGCTGCTCATGGCGGCCTGCTCCGACGAAGAAAAAGCCGAACAAGCCGCACCACCACCCCCCGAGGTAGAGGTCGTGACGGTCGACCCCAAGCCGATCCCCAACATCATCGAGCTTCCCGGGCGTGTCCAGGCCGTTCGCATCGCCGAGATCCGCGCCCGGGTCAACGGCATCATTCAGGAAAGGCTGTATGAAGAAGGCACCGATGTGGAAGTCGGCACGCCGCTGTTCCAGATCGACCCCCGAGAAATGCTCGCCAACCTGAAGGCAGCCAAGGCCGCATTGGAACGTGCCGAGGCCACCGCATTGAATGCTGCGCAGGATGTTAAACGTTACAAGGGCCTGGTTGCCAAACAAGCCATCAGCCAACAGGAATATGACACTGCACTGGCCACCCTGCGCACGGCCAAAGCCGATGTGTCACAAGCCGAAGCCAACGTGCAGTCGGCCGAGCTGGAACTGGAGTACACCACCGTCGAGTCACCCATCGAAGGGCGCGCCGGGCGTGCGCAGGTCACCGAAGGTGCGCTGGTCAGCGCCAGCGAGGGCACTTTGCTGACCACGGTGGAGAAGTTCGACCCGGTCTATGTGAACTTCGCCCAATCGAGCTCCGATCTCCTGCAAATTCGCGCACAGCTCGCTTCAGGTGCCCTTGAGCTGCCCGAGGATGGCCGCGTGGAGGTCAAGCTGATTCTGGAGAATGGTCACGAGTACCCGCATCCCGGCTACGTCAACTTCTACGCCATGAGCATCGATGAGAACACTGGCACCGTGGCCGTTCGCGCCGAGTTTCCCAACCCGGACAGGCTGCTCCTGCCCGGCCAGTTCGTTCGCGCGCGGATCAATGCAGGCATCCGCCCTAACGGCGTGCTGATTCCGCAGCGTGCTGTCATGGTGAACGATCAGGCCGCGCGAGTGCTACTCGTTGGCGAGGACGACAAGGTCGCTTCTCGTAAGGTCGAGCTTGGCGAGCTGCAGGGCAGCAAATGGATCATTCGTGACGGTCTGGAGGCCGGTGAGGTGGTCATCGTCGAAGGCGGCGGCAGTGTCCGCAGCGGTGCAGCGGTACGAACAACTCCCTACCAGGCTGAAGAGCCGCCGGAAGCGCCAGAGTCGTCCAGGGCGACCGAGTCCAGCCAATGACCCCGGCGTTCTTCATCCGGCGACCGGTATTTGCCTGGGTCATCGCGCTGGGCATTCTGCTGGGCGGCGTCCTGGCCCTGCGCTCACTGCCCGTCGAGCAATACCCGAGCATTGCCCCCCCGACGCTTCGCATCAGCGTGACCTACCCCGGCGCAGACGCATCGGTCCTCGAAACCAACGTCACCCAGGTGATCGAGCAGGAACTCAACGGTGTCGAGGGCTTCCTCTACATGGACTCGTCGAGCCGCTCCAACGGCAGTGCATCGATCGAGTTGACCTTCGAGTCCGGCACCGACATCGACATCGCCCAGATGGAGGTGCAGAACCGCTTGAGTCGGGTGGAGCAACGATTGCCGGAGGAAGTCCGACGACAAGGCATCCAGGTCTTCCAGGCATCGCAGGACTTCCTGCTGATCATCTCGCTGTTCTCCGAGAACGGCACCATGAGCACGCTGGAGCTCGGCCACTTCGCCACTACCCGCGTACTCGACGAGCTGCGCCGCGTTCAGGGCGTGGGGGATATCCGCGAGTTCTACACCGCCTATGCCATGCGCATCTGGCTCAATCCGGATCGGCTGGCCAGCTTTGGGCTTTCAGCCGCCGACGTGCTCGCCGCCGTGCAGGAGCAGAACAGCCAGTCCGCAGGCGGTGCACTAGGCGCCCTACCGCTTGCCGAAAATATCGAGATCAACGCGCCCCTGGAGACCCGAGGTCGCTTCAGCACGCCGGAGGAGTTTGCCTCGATTATCCTGCGTGCCGGCCCGGACGGTTCGGCGATACGCCTGCGCGACGTCGCGCAAGTGGAGCTTGGTGCACAGGATTACACCTCACGAAGCGAACTTAACGGCCAGCCCGCGGCGGGCCTGGCTGTGCAACTGTCGCCTGGCGCTAATGCCCTGGATACGGCGGCTGCCGTGAAACAGCGGATGAGCGAGCTGGCCGAAGGCTTCCCGGAGGACATCTCCTGGACCGTGCCATTCGACTCGACCCCGTTCATTTCATCATCGATCCAGCAGGTCGTGGTCACGCTGTTGCAGGCAATGGGGCTGGTGGTACTGGTGATGCTGCTGTTCCTGCAGAACTGGCGCACCACGGTCATTCCCACCATTGTCATTCCGATAACCCTGGCCGGTACCTGCCTCGGCCTGTGGCTCATCGGCTTTTCGATCAACCTGCTGAGCCTGTTCGGCATGGTGCTGGCGATTGGCACCCTGGTGGACGACGCCATCGTGGTGGTGGAGAACGTCAAACGGATCATGGACGAGGAGCAGTTGCCGCCCTATCAGGCCACCGTCAAGGCCATGGAGCAGGTGACCGCCCCCATCATCGGCACGACCCTCGCCCTGATTGCCGTATTCGTGCCGCTGGCATTTTTCCCCGGCTCGACTGGCGGCATTTACCGTCAGTTCGCGGTGACGCTATCGATTGCTGTTGCCACCTCGACCGTGCTCGCACTGGTGTTGACCCCTGCGCTGTGCGCTGCATTGCTCAAGCCAAGTCAGCCTGACAACGGCAAGCCTGGACTGGGTCAGCGCATCTTCGGCCCGTTCAACCGCTGGATGGAGCGCACCACTGACCGGTACCACCATGCCGTCGGCGGCATACTTGCGCGTCCGATCTGGTTTTTGCTCGCCTTTGTCGGCTTGCTGGCCCTGACAGTCTTCCTATACCTGCGGATGCCCAGTGCTTTTCTGCCGGATGAAGACCAGGGCTCCCTGATGACCGTGATCCAGGCCCCTGCTGGCGCGACGGTAGAGCGCACGGAGGAAGCTATCGAGCAGGTCAAGGCGTTCTATGCCGACCATCCGCTGGTCGAAGACGCCATCACCGTTTATGGCTTCAGCTTCTTTGGCCAGGGCCAGGCTCATGCGATGTCCTTCGTACGGCTGATTCCGTGGGAGCAGCGCACCGAAGAAGGTAGCTCCGCCCAGGCCCTGGTTCGCGAAGCCATGGGCCGCTTCTCACAGATCAACGAAGCCCGGGTGTTCGCCCTGAACCCGCCTTCGATTCCCGGATTGGGCGTGGCCGGCGGGTTCACTTTCAAACTGGAAGACCGCGGCGGGCTCGGCTACCAAGCACTGCTCGATGCGCGCAACCAGCTCCTCGGCAAGGCGAATGAAAGCCCGGTGTTGCAGAACGTGCGGCCTGAAGGCGCGGACGACGCGCCGCGCCTGCGGGTCAATATCGATCGCATCAAGGCGCGCGCGCTAGGGCTGTCGATCAGCGAGGTGAATGCGACGCTGGCCATCGCCTTCGGCAGTGCCTACGCCAACGATTTCAACCGTGACGGACGTGTTCTGCAGGTGCTGCTGCAGGCTGATGCGCCTTATCGCATGACGCCCCAGGACGTGCTCGACCTGAAGGTAATCAACAATGAGGGCGAGAGCGTGCCGTTTGGCGCCTTCACCACCGTGGGCTGGACCGAGGGACCCACTCAGTTGCAGCGCTACAACGGCTACCCGGCGCTGACCCTATCCGGTAGCGCGGCACCCGGTTCGACAACGGGCGAGGCGATGACCGAAATGGAGCGGCTCGCAGCCGAACTGCCGGGCGGGTTCAGCTACGAATGGACTGGCGCCTCGCTGGAGGAGCAGCAAGCGTCCGGTCAGGTCGGTTTACTGCTGGGGCTGTCATTGCTGGTGGTGCTGATGGTACTGGCGGCTCTGTATGAAAGCTGGACGGTGCCCATCGCCGTATTGCTGGTGGTGCCCTTCGGCGCGCTGGGCGCCGTGCTGTTCGCGATGATTCGAGACTTGCCAGCGGACGTCTATTTCAACGTCGGTCTCGTGACCATCATTGGGCTTTCGGCTAAGAACGCCATTCTGATCGTCGAGTTTGCCATCGAAGAAGAAGGTCACGGCAAAAGCCTGACCGATGCCGTAATGAACGCGGTGCGCCTGCGCTTCCGCCCTATCCTGATGACCTCCCTGACGTTCATCCTCGGCATGTTGCCGCTGGTGCTGTCCACCGGCGCCGGCGCGGCTGGCCGGGTTGCGGTCGGTACGGGCGTCATGGGCGGCATGATCGTCGCAACGCTGCTGGGCCTGTTCTATATCCCGCTGTTCTACCTCTCCGTACGGCGCTGGCTGACCAAGCGTCGTCCGCCTACAGCCGAAGACAAGGCGCACCCAGCCGAGGAACAGGAGGCGCCAGACAATGCCTGACCGGCTCTCGCGACTTGCGGCCTTGCTCATGGGCGGCCTGCTGGCTGGCTGCCAGTTCGCCCCGCCACATGAGCAACCCCCTTCCCCCAGTGCCGCGCAATACCCGGCCGACTATCAGCCCAGGGACGGCGAGATTCTGGCCAGCGAAATCGCCTGGCGAGACTTTCTAGAAGATCCTCGACTCGAGCTGTACATCGAGACGGCCCTGCAGCGAAATCGAGACCTGCAGATAGCCGTAGCCCGAATCGAGGAGGCCCGCGGCCAATTCGGCGTACAGGAAGCCGACCGCTACCCGACGCTGGCTGCGACGGCTGATGCCAGCCGGGGCCGCTTTCCGACGGGCAGCGCTGGCCAGGTAGGGCGCGCCTCCCCTGGCGGGCCTGTTGCCGGAGCTGCGGGCAGTTCCAGCGGTCAGATCACCGAGCGATTCTCGGTAGGACTCGGCGTATCGGCATTCGAACTGGATTTCTGGGGTCGTGTGCGCAACCTCACCGAGGCGGCGCGCGCTCAGTATCTGTCGACCGTCCAGGCGCAGCGCGCATTCCGGCTATCGCTTATCGCCGATGTGGCCACGACTTACCTCGCCGTCCGCGGCGCTGAAGCACGGATCGAACTGGCTGAGGCAACGCTACAGAGCCGCCGCGATGGCCTGCGCATTGCCCGCGTACGCTTCGAGGCGGGCATCACCTCGGCGCTCGACCTGAACCAGGCACAGGCGCTGCTGACCCAGGCCAAGACGGAGCTGGCCAATCTGCACCTGATCCGAGCCGAGCAGGTCAATTACCTCACTCAGCTGATCGGGGGCCCGCTACAACAGCCGTTGCCGGCGCCACTGCCACTGAACGAACAGATCGAGCCATTGCGGCTGGATGCGGGGCTGCCGTCGGAGCTGCTGTTGGTCCGCCCCGACATCCTGGGTGCCGAACTGGAGCTGCGTGCGGCCCGCGCCAACATTGGTGTGGCGAGGGCTGCGTTCTTTCCGCAAATCTCCCTGACCGGCAGCCTCGGCTATATTTCCAATGAGCTGGATGACCTGGTCAGCCGAGACAACCGCACCTGGAGTATCGGACCGAGCCTCTCGCTGCCGCTGTTCGACTTCGGTCGCAATCGCGGCAACCTGACCGTCGCCGAGGCCCGCGAAAACGTGGCCGTAGCCGAGTACGAAAGCGCCATCGAAACCGCGTTCCGCGAGGTGGCCGACGCGCTCGCTGGTCGCCGCTACCTGGCCGAACAGGTTGCCGCTCAGGCGGAAAACGTCGCCACGCTGCGACGCATCGCCGACCTTGCGCGCGAACGCTATGCCGAAGGCGTAGTGAACTACCTGCAGGTGCTAGATGCTGAGCGCAACCTGTTCGATGCCGAACAGGCCTTTATCGAGATCAAGCGTGCTCAAGTTCAGAATCTGGTGAGCCTGTATATCGCGCTGGGCGGCGGTACTGACGCTCCGTCAGCAGCTCCCGAACCAACGCAGGGGGCTGCGGCCTCCACTCGCTAAGCCGCGAAGCAGTGCGCTTCCCGACCTGTGGCGCCGAATCCTCGACGCGTCATGGTGGTCCAACAATCACTACCTGATGACAGAGGAATTGAAATGGGCCTGTTCGACGAGATCAAAGACAAGCTCGGCATGGGCGGCGTGAGCAACGAAGCACACAAGCCGGTCGATCCAAGCAACACGCCGAACCAGCATGCGCCGGATACCGTGGTCGACTCGGAGCGCCCTACCGCTGCGCACAATGCCACCACCACGCCGCCAGGCGTCGCGCCCAGCCCGGAAGGTGTCGCCCATTCGACGGGAACGTCGACAAGCGCGGTGGATGTGCCTGCCAAGCTAGACGCAATGGCTGCAAACCATCCGGAGCCGTTGAACTGGCGCACCTCCATTGTCGATCTGCTCAAGCTGTTGGGTTTGGATAGCAACCTGGAGTCACGCAAGGAACTCGCTACCGAACTGGGCTGCCCGGCCGACAAAATGGGCGATTCGGCAGAGATGAACACATGGCTGCATCGCACCGTGATGCACAAGCTCGCTGAACACGGCGGCACCGTCCCGCCTGAACTGCGCACCTGATCCGCGGGCTGGCTTCGCTGGTGTTTGTCACCTAGCGGGCGCGGATCGCCAGCAAGCTGGCTCCTACAAACAGCGTCGAACTCACCCTGTAGGAGCGAGCTTGCTCGCGAACAACCGTCAGACGCCCCGTAGTGCCGCGAGTCCGCACAGCCCGGATCGCCAGCAAGCTGGCTCCTACACAGACCTCCGAACCCACCCTGTAGGAGCGAGCTTGCTCGCGAACAACCGTCAGACGCCCCGTAGTGCCGCAAGTCCGCACAACCTTGGATCGCCAGCAAGCTGTCTCCTACACAGACCTCCGAACCCACCCTGTAGGAGCGAGCTTGCTCGCGATCAACTTACAAACGCCCCGTAGTGCCGTGAGTCCGTACAACCCGGATCGCCAAGCTGGCTCCTACACAGAGCGCAGCGCCAACCCTGTAGGAGCGAGCTTGCTCGCGATCAACTTACAAACGCCTCGTAGCGCCGCGAGTCCGCACAACCCTGGATCGCCAGCAAGCTGGCTCCTACACAGAGCGCTGAGCCTGCCTTGTAGGCGCGAGCTTGCTCGCGAACAACCGTCAGACGCCCCGTAGTGCCGTGAGTCCGCACAACCTTGGATCGCCAGCAAACTGGCTCTACACAGAGCGCAGCGCCAACCCTGTAGGAGCGAGCTTGCTCGCGATCAACTTACAAACGCCTCGTAGCGCCGCGAGTCCGCACACCTCTGGATCGCCAGCAAGCTGGCTCCTACACAGGGCGCCGATCCTGCCTTGTAGGAGCGAGCTTGCTCGCGAACAACCGTCAGACGCCCCGTAGTGCCGCAAGTCCGCACAACCCCGGATCGCCAGCAAGCTGGCTCCTACACAGAGCGCGGAACCTGCCTTGTAGGCGCGAGCTCGCTCGCGATCAACCCTCAAACACCGCTCAATCGTCCAGCGACGGCCCGATCATCTCGGCCAGCTGCGGATACACGCCCGGACAGGCAACCAGATAGGGATTGCCTCGCAGCAGCCCATCGTTCCGGAAGAAATCATTGACCCGGCCACCCGCTTCTTTCACCAGCACCAGTCCAGCCATGCAATCCCAGCTTTTCAGCTCGGTCTCGTAATAGCCGAGCAGCCGTCCGGCTGCCACGTAGGCGGTCATCAGCGCGCCGGAGCCGTTACGGAAGAACATCCCGCCTTCGGCCAGCAGCTTCTCCATGAACGGAATGAAATGCGCCTTTCCGCGCGGGTGGAACGTGCCTGTGGCGGTCACGCCTTGTCCGACGTGTGTTGCCGCGCTGACTTTCAATGGTACGTCATTGACGTACGCCCCCTTGCCCAGGCAGCCATGAAACAGTTCGTTGTGGTTTGGATCGGCAATGGCGCCCAGGTGAGGTTCGCCGTCAATCAGCAGACCGATCGACACGCACCAGTTATGCAGGCCATTGACGAAGCAGGCGGTGCCGTCAATCGGGTCGATCACCCAGACGCAGCGGGCACCCAAATCAGCTGATCCACTCTCCTCCCCGAGAAACCCGTCCTCGGGAAAGAGCTCGGTCAGCCGTTGGCGGATAAAGGCTTCGATCTGCTTGTCGGCGATGCTGACCACGTCCTGCAGATCATCACCTTTATGCTCGATAGTCAGTGCGTCGCGCTTGCGGTAGTACTCGAGCCCCATCTGTGCAGCTTCCTCTGCCAGAGACTTGGCACAGGCATAACGTGCTTCGATATCGAGGCTGGAAGCGACGGAGTCAGAATTCATGGTTGTCCTTTTGCAAAAAACAGGTGCGGCGGCGCGCATGGAGTTGAGAATTCTAGTGAAACAACCGTGACAGGCCTATGCTGCGGCGCGGCGATGCCTCTTTGATATCGCCGCGCCCACCATCGCATGACGCCTCGTCCTGCTTGTCTCGGCCCCTGCCTGCCGGCCAACCGGGAGGATGGTCGCCACGGCTGAACCTATGGGACCGGTGGGCTGGCGCTGTCAGCAACACCTGCAATCGATCCAGAGGGATGTCAGGGCAGCTCCTCGCCTTGCTCATGCAGGCGCACGTTGAGCTCATCGACCACCGGCGCCCATTCAGCATCGTCCATCAACTGTTCTTTGAGGAAAGAGCCCTGGGCTTCACTCCAGAAAGGCGCGTCAGACACCTTCATTCCGTTCGGAATAGGTCGATGGGTGGCGATAAAGGCGTCGATGCTGGCCGGGTCAGATGGCAGACCGAGCTGCTCGAAAAGCGTACCGAGGTCTTTATTGGGCAGTTCCATGGGAGCTCCATCAGCTTGTGGAAAATCGAACCGCCTCGCTGGCGATTCGTTGTTCTACATAGAGGCGATGGCCCACCGCACAGTTCAACCGAACAGGCGCTGATTACTCCCATGCAGCAAAGCTGCAGGAGACGAGCCGGGCGAAAACGCCCGCCGCAACCACTAGGCTGCGACAGGCTGAGGAAAGGTTACGCCGCTTTGTCGAACAGCTGCCTGCCTTCATCGAGGCACTGATCGACTAGCCACTTGCCGTGGGCGATGGAGGCCCGCTGCGCCTGTTCCAGTTCAGCCATGAAGGCATGCCCAACGGGAAGCGCCATGCGCCGAGTGGTCTGCCCTTTGGGATTGCTGACACGGCAACCGCCTGCCCACGGTGTCGGCGTGCCGGGATGTTCCATCACCTCTGCGGTGATGACGTGATCGCGATATTCACATTGCATCATGGTCATGGTGTCACCTCGCTTGCTGTTGGCACGGGTCCGTCAATGGTCTTGTCCACGCGCCTGATGATTCCCCCTCTGGTGTAGTCGAACTCTGCCGCATCGAGCGCGCTATGCCCCTGTTGCGGTCATTCATTTGGGTATAGCACAGCCGCCGCCAGCCATAGGTCCGGCCGTCGTATCGAAGAGGTTTTTTGCTCGAAGGGTGTTACAGGAGGTGTAACGAAGGCAGGCATCGCGAGGATGCCTGCCAGTTGCGGTAGAGAGGGATATCAGGAGGTACGCAGCTGCTCGTCGGCGAGGAAGTCTTCTTCCAGTATGGCGTCACGGCCTTCCACTTCCAGGGTCTCGCCTTCCAGCGGCACCGGAGCTGAGGCGCGCTTGCTGCGCAGCTTGCCGAACTGATGACTCAGCGCGTTGTTGAGCTTGTCGATCGCACCGTCGACGGCGAATTCAAGCGATGCCGCCTTGTGCGTGACGGAAACGGGTTGACGGCCCTTGGGGCGGGCCTCGATCTGGCAACGCTTGTCATGGGCGCCGGCCTTGACGCCATTTTCGTCGTTGAGGTGCACCACGACGCGGGTCACTTCGTCGTCAAACCGATCCAGCTTGTCAGCAACACTGGAACTGACCCAATCAACCAGACGGGCACTTCCTTCGATGTGGTTATCGCTATGAACTTGAATCTGCATACGCTTATTCCTTCTATGCGACAGGGTAACCACCGTTCAGCACAAACGGCCTGATCTAGAAATGCCACCATTACGCCGATTAAGCAAGACCAGGGCAGCCCGTTTCGCTTGTGTGATCGACCGTAAAGGCCAGGCCGATGCGGGACGGAATCAGGACGTGGCGGCGAGTTTTTTCTTCGGGTAGATATCGTAGCGGCTGGACTTGCCCTCCAGGCTGTAGCCCGGACTGGAGCCGTCGATGGTCGGCGCCTTGCGAGGCCGTTTCACCACCACTCGGTGGCTGGCCAGCGCCAACGCCTGTTCGAGCAAGGCGGCGGCGTCCAGGTCGTCACCAACAAAAGGCCGGAACAGGCGCATCTCCTTTTTGACCAGTGCGCTCTTCTCCCGATGGGGAAACATCGGATCGAGATATATGACCTGAGGAGGCTCCTCTTGCCATTGCCCCATGAGCTCGATGGCATTGCCCTGCCGCAAACGCATGCGCTCGACGATACAGCGCACCTCGAGGTCATCGCGGCCCCGTTTCAGCCCGTCTTCCAGAAGCGCGGCAATCAGCGGTTGGCGCTCAAACAGCACCATTTCGCAACCCAAGGTCGCCAGTACAAACGCATCGCGCCCCAGGCCAGCCGTCGCGTCCAGCACGCTGGGACGAATACCGGGCTGGATGCCAACCGCCTTGGCGATCATTTGCCCGCTCCCGCCCCCGAACTGCCGGCGATGCGCGGCGCCGCCTTCAACAAAGTCCACCCGCACCGGCCCGGGTGCCTGCGGACCGAGCAGCTGCAGCTGCAAGCCATTCTCTCCCAGCTGCAGGGCGAACTCCGCCTCGTCCGCTTGTGTCGGCAAGCCCAGCCGCTGCGCCCAAGCCTCAGCCTGGTCGACAAAGTGCGGTGCGAGGGCTTCGACGCGGACCAATGGGGACAAGGCGGTCATAGGGCTAACTCAGGTCGGAAAAAACGCCGCATTCTGCCAGACACGGCATCGCACTGCCTCAGCGGCACAAACCGAAACCGCCCATATCCACATGGAAATGATCATGATGAGCCGCGTTGTATTCAGGGCTCAGGGTGATCTTGAAGGCATCGCAGGCTGCCGCCTTTACTTCGCGAAGGAAGCGCGCCTTGTCGTCATCGCCCTTCCAGTCGCGCGCAACGGTGATTCGCGTGCCGTCATCCAGCCTGAAGCCGGCCAGGTCCAACGCATTGGCCGAGGCGTGTTGGCTGCGCCTGTTGCTCCGCGCAATGTTGCGACAGGCAAAGCTCCCGAAGTGATCGACCCGAACCACTGGCTGGCCAAATATCCGCTGGGCCGCAGGCTGAAGACCGTGCCGTTCGAACATTGCATAGGCCGCAGCCAGCGGACAGGTCGCCAGAAACGCGCCATTGAACCGCACTGTAGACCCGCTTACGCGTACTGCATTTTCCACCGGACACCCAGGCTGCGGCGTGCTGTCAGGCACGGCGACATAGTTCAGGTCGGATGTTTGCAGGGCCTGCTCGCAGAGTGCTCGGTCTTGCTGCAAACGCTTTACCTTGAATGCGGTCAGCAGATTCGGCGCTTCACGGATGTCCAGTGGTGCCCAGGGATTCCACTTCGCCGGAACATCGACGTGCCCACGCCACACCGCGTAGGCGAACCCAGCCAGTGCGACGAGCAGCAACAGGAACAAACGGCCAAATGTCATAGGCGTTTGGGCAGCACCGACGCATGAAGGTTGCAGTGTCTCGCTTGCAGAAGGTCAGTCAGCGCTCGCCAGCTATGCCAAGCAGTGAGAGCTGCGCCTCGGTTTGCATGGGCGTCATGGCCAATGGCGGCAAGCCGGGTAGCCGCGCGCTGAGCTGTTCATGGAAGCGCATGGCGAGCTCTGGTGCCAACTGATTGTCGGGTGTATGCAGATACACATGCGGACGCTTGCCTGCCTCGATCCACTCCGCAACCTTATCCAGCCACGGCGCCATGAACGGATCATTCGCTTTGAGCTCTGGATGCCCGACGAAGCGGAGCTGTGGAGACTCACTGAAAGCCGCCGGCCGTACCGGCAACCGCGGTTTTTTGCTCTGAGCATGCCTCAGCGCTGGGTCGCTGGACTGGCAGCTGAACAGCGCCCGGGTGTCCATGCAGATCCGCTCGACGCCTCGCTCATGGAGCATCCTGTTCAATGCCCGCTCCTCCTCACCTCTGGCGAAAAACGCGGCATGGCGTACTTCCACGGCAAGCGGTCGATCAAGCGTCTCGATCAGCTGCGCCAACTCTTCCAATCGAGCGGGACCAAAGGACGCGGGCAGTTGCAACCAGAACGGCGTCACCCGCGCGCCAAGCGGAGCCACCAATGAGCGGAACGACAGGATCAGATTCCCGACCTCACCGAAATCCGGCGCGTGACTGATCTCCCGGGGCAATTTGGCGCAAAAGCGAAAGTCTTCTGGCATCTGCGCGGCCCAACGCTCGATCTTCTGCACCGAAGGCCAGGCGTAAAGGGTGGTGTTGCCCTCGACCGTATTGAACACCGAGCAGTAATGAGCGAGGTAGTTGCTCGCCGGCAAGCTTGGTGAATACAACGAGCCGCGCCATGCGGCATCGTTCCAGGAAGGGCAACCGAGAAAATAGGGAAGCGTCACGCGCGGTTCACTACGCCTCAAGCGTAGAGATCAAGGCCGAGCACTTCCTGAGCGTCCAGGTCGGCACTGAAGCTGGCCGTGGTGCCGTAGCTTTGGAGAGCCTGCACCGCACGGCTGTTCAGCGGCCGCTCCATCATGGCTTCGAAGCGCGCCGGCATGAAATCACCGGAAATCACCGAGCCATAGTCGGTCGATTCGCTTTTGCTGCGTCGGGACAGGTGCTCGTAGGTGGAATCGGCTTGGGTAGCCGACGTGACGATGGATTCGCGCGCCTGCTGCGCTGCTCTTTCACTTTCGCGATAGGGGACCGGCGCACTGCCAGGCTGGGCAGGACGATCGATGGGATAGGCAGAGGGGACGAAACCGTTTAGGCGCATCATTCACCTGTTCAAGTGCGCCGACTCTAGCGAGCCGCCCGACAATTGGCAATGCCGCTCGTCAGCGCGCGACCTTGGGTGTGGCGACGGTGTCACGCAGATAGATTGGCTGAGCCTGATCTGCTTCCACCGCTTCGCCCCGCTGCCAGGCAAAGCCGGCCAGCGACAGTAGATCCTCAGCGTGCGGCAGCAGGGTGGCGTCCATGGCTGACGGCTGAACCGCGAGGCGCGAGCCATAACCCCAGCCGGTACCCGCGCCGAACCATTGCCCTTCGCTTCCACGAGGAAGCGATACCTGTTCGGGCGGCAACACCGCTTCACTGCCAGCCAGTTGCATTTCGCCTTGCTGCACGCGATAGCAGCCCCAGTAGACCTCGTCCATGCGAGCGTCTATCGCCACTGCAACCTGCTCGGCCCCTCGATCGCGATAAGCGCGCTGGGCAATGGTGGCCAGGGTCGACACCGGCAGCACCGGACGCTCCAGCGCGAACGCCAGGCCCTGTACAACGCCAACGGCGATCCGTACGCCCGTGAAAGCGCCAGGCCCGCGGCCAAAGGCCAGCGCATCGACGGCCGACAGGGCAATGCCCGCTTCGCTGAGCAGCGTCTGGATCATTGGCAGGAGACGCTGGGCGTGCAGCCGCGGAATGACCTCGTAGTGGCTCAGCACGCGGCTGTCATGCAGCAGCGCGACGGAGCAGGCTTCGGTGGCGGTATCCAGGGCCAACAGCGTGGTCATCAGATGTTCCGGTCAGCAGGAAAAAGGGCGGCGATTGTAGCAGTTGCGTTTGCGCCCGATGAATATCGAACCACGCCATAACCCGAAAGAGCTTTGAAACGAAAAACGGCCCGCAAGCGGGCCGTCGGGGGACCGGGCACTATCAGCTGAGCGCTGCCAGTACCTTAGCGGTGATGTCTTCCACAGAGCCAACGCCTTCGACACGACTGCACTTCGGCGTGCCTTCGGCCGCCTCGAGATTCTGGTAGAACGCGACCAGCGGTTTGGTCTGCGAATGATAGAGGCTAAGACGATGGCGGATGGTTTCTTCCAGATCGTCCTTGCGCTGAATCAACTCTTCGCCAGTCAGGTCATCGAAGCCAGCCACTTTCGGCGGATTGTGCTCGGTGTGGTAGACACGGCCCGATGCCGGGTGCACGCGGCGGCCAGACAGGCGGCCAACGATCTCTTCGTCATCCACGGCGATTTCCAGTACGTGGTCCAGCTTTACGCCAGCATCACGCAGCGCCTCGGCCTGCGGAATGGTGCGCGGGAAGCCGTCGAACAGGAAACCATTGGCGCAATCAGGCTGCTGCAGACGCTCCTGAATCAGCGCGATGATGATCTCGTCGGAAACCAGACCGCCGCTATCCATCACGTCCTTGACCTGCAGGCCCAGTGGCGTGCCAGCCTTGACCGCTGCACGCAACATGTCGCCCGTGGAGATTTGCGGGACGGCAAACTTCTCAGTGATGAAGCGTGCCTGCGTGCCTTTCCCGGCACCCGGCGCTCCCAGCAGAATTACGCGCATGGAGTGAGTCCTCAAGTTTGCAAAGAGATGCCGCCAGGATCGATGCAATGCACCCTCACCTCTGGCGAATCAAAAAATCTGGTTTGCCGCCATGCGACAAAAGGTTGAACACGATACACAGCGCACAGAACGCAGACAAGCGGCGCCCAAGGCGGCGCGGTAGGACAACCCGGCGCCGCATGCTGTGACGAGAAAATGCCGTCAGCCGCTCATGACGACGGATGCAAGACGCATCATGAGCAGGTCCGAAACGGGTCAACCGGTGTTTCGCAGGCCCGCGGCAATTCCTGCAACGCTGACCAGCAAGGCTTGCTCCAGAGGGCTTGCCGCCGGGCTCTGCTGTTGCCGGGAACGGGCAAGCAGTTCGGTCTGCATCAGATGCAGCGGATCGAGGTAAGTGTTGCGCAGACCGAACGCCTCCAGTGTCGTAGGGCTATGCGCCAGGAGCTCTGACTGCCCGGTCAACTCAAGCACCGCCGTTACCGCCTGCGACAATCTGTCACGCAAATCATGCCCCAGCGGCTGCAGCTCTGCAGTGACCAGACGCGTGTCGTAGCGTTCGGCTATTTCCGCGTCAGCCTTGGCCAGGACCATCTCCAGCATGTCGATACGGGTCGTGAAAAACGGCCACCGCTGCCGCATCCGCTTCAGGCGTTCACCTTCGCCACGCTCCAGCGCGGTCCGCAGCGCCTGTTCCCATCCCAGCCAGGCGGGCAGCATCAGCCGCGTCTGGGTCCAGGCGAAAATCCAGGGAATCGCCCGCAAGCTTTCGACACCGCCCTCGCGTCGCTTCGCTGGGCGGCTGCCCAGCGGCAGGCGCCCAAGCTCCTGTTCAGGCGTGGCCTGACGGAAATACTGGACGAACTGAGGATGATCGCGCACCACGCTGCGGTAGGTTGAAACGCCCTCCGCAGCAAGCTGCTCCATGGTTTCGCGCCAGTCCGGCTCGGGCATGGGCGGCGGCAGCAGGGTCGCTTCAAGCACGGCTGCCAGATAGAGGCTGAGGTTCTGCTCGGCGATATCCGGCAAGCCGAACTTGAACCGGATCATCTCGCCCTGCTCGGTGGTACGGAAACGCCCCGCGACTGATCCGGGTGGCTGCGAAAGTATGGCTGCGTGAGCCGGACCGCCGCCCCGCCCGACTGTACCGCCACGCCCATGAAACAACAGCAGCTCGACCTGATGCGCGCGACAGATCTCGACCAGGCTTTCCTGCGCACGGTATTGAGCCCAGGCCGCCGCGGTGGTCCCGGCGTCCTTGGCCGAATCCGAGTAGCCGATCATCACTTCCTGCGGGCCGTGCAAACGCTGACGATAGCCAGGCAAGCCGAGCAGCTTGTCGATGGTCGGGCCGGCATTGTCCAGGTCGGCGAGCGTCTCGAACAGCGGCACGACACGCATCGGGCGTTGCAGACCGGCCTCCTTGAGCAACAGCTGTACCGCCAAGACATCCGAGGCGCCCCTGGCCATGGAGATGACGTAGGACCCGAGCGACGCACCGGGCGCCTGGGCCACCACGCGACAGGTTTCCAGCACCTCCGCGGTGTCGGCCGATGCTTGAAAGGTTGGGGGTAGCAAGGGCCGGCGGTTGTTCAGCTCGGATTGCAGGAAGTCCAGACGCTGCTGCTCGTCCCACTGATCGTAATGACCGATACCCAGGTAGTCGGTGATCTCAGCCAGCGCGGCGACATGCCGGGACGAGTCCTGGCGGACATCCAGGCGCACCAGAAACAGTCCAAAGCTCGCAGCGCGACGCATGGTGTCGAGCAAGTCACCGTCCGCAATCATTCCCATGCCACAGGCGTGTAGCGAGTGGTAACAGAGCTCCAACGGCTCGCACAAATCCTGATTGTCCTGCAGGACTTCCGGCGGAGCAGGTAGGTCATGCTCGATTGCCGCGTTCGCCCACTCGCGCGTGGCCAGTAGCCGATTGCGTAGGGTCTTGAGCAAGGCCCGGTATGGCTCTGCCGACTGCCCGCTGCGATTTAACAGTTCAGCGCTGGCGTTCTGCATCGACAGCGCTGCGATGAGCCCTTCCATATCGCGCAGAAACAGATCCGCCGCGACACCACGCGCCAGCAGCAGCACTTCACGGGTGACATTGGCCGTCACATTGGGGTTGCCGTCTCGGTCACCGCCCATCCAGGAGGCAAACCGGATCGGCGCAGCGTCCAGCGGGAGGGGAAGACCGGTGCTGCGTTGCAACGCCTGGTCAGTCTGGCGCAGCACATTGGGCAATGCCTGCCACAGCGAGTTTTCGATGACGGCGAAGCCCCATTTCGCCTCTTCTATCGGTGTCGGCCGGCTGCGACGGATTTCTTCGGTGTGCCAGGCCTCGGCAATCAGGCGCTGCAGACGCAGTTCGATCCTGGCCAGCTCCCCCTGACCCAGGTCGGTGTGATCCCGCGCCGCCAACTGCGCAGCGATGGCATCGTATTTCTGGATCAGGGTGCGTCGTGATACTTCGGTGGGGTGCGCGGTCAGTACCAGTTCAATGTCCAGGCGGGCCACCTGGCTCGCCAGAAAGTCCTGACCAAAGCCTTCGCTTTTCAGCCGCTCGAGCAGCCCACCCAGCGCACCAGCTTCGGACGGGGCCGGTTCGCCAGGCCGCCGCCTGCGCACCTGGTGATACTGCTCGGCGATGTTGGCCAGATTGAGAAACTGGCTGAAGGCGCGCGTCATGGGCAGGAGCTCGTCATCGCCAAGCCCATCCAGAGTCTCCTGTAACAGCCGTGCTCCATCAGCAGAACCGCGGCGTGCGCCCTTGGCGCCCTTGCGGATGCGCTCAATCTTGTCGAAGAAGGCTTCGCCGTGTTGTTCGCGAATCGCCCTGCCCAGCAGTTCGCCAAGCAGATGAACATTTTCTCGCAGTCGCGCGTCGATTTTCGCCATGTTCGCCTCTCTCCACAGGCCGCGCACGGGCAGCTCGCAAACGATGTGCACCTCGTGCTGAACGGCAACGCTGTATGAACCGTCCAAACAGAGTGCACAGCGTCTATGACGATGACAAGGCGTAGCCGAACAAGCCTGTCGATGCTGCTCGCATCACCCGCCACTATCGCTCGCCCATGCGGGCTAAGGATGGAGCAAGATGAAACTTTCAGAACTGGTCCGTGAATGGGAAAACAGTGCCAAAGGCCGTATGAGCGCTGCGCAGTACACCATTCCCCTGGACGTCGAAAGCGCGGCCAGGCTGGCGGCCCTCGCCGAGATGTACCCCAAACGCAGTACCGAAGAGCTGCTGGGAGAGTTGGTTGGCGCCGCCCTCGAAGGAATCGAAACCAGCCTTCCCTATGAGCAGGGATCCAAGGTCATTGCAACGGACGAGCAAGGCGACCCCATCTATGAAGACGTCGGGCCTACCCCTCGCTTCTTGGCACTGTCGCGCAAGCATCTTGACCGACTGCTCGCCGAGCGGGCACCACAATCCTGACGAATCTGTAACGCGTATCAGGGCCACATGAACGTGCCGAAGTGGTGCGTGTATTGTGGCCTTGCGCCTATCCAACGGCTCTACGCCGCCGCCTCCAATCGTTGCGTTTGTTTTTTACTGGAACGTTTGCGCCCAGCAGGCCTCACAAAAACAAGCCCGCATTAATTGCTGCCTCTCAAACGAGATCAGACGCAGCGTAACGGGCGCTGTTTTCGATATCCCATTCGATATCCCAATGGAGACTGGCCATGAAAATGAACACCATCGAAAGCCCCCAATCGCGATTCCAGCTACCCAAGCTGGCAGCCGTTGCACTCGGGGGCCTACTGCTGGTTGGTTGTGCCGGCAATCCACCGAACGAGCAGTTCGCTGTAACCGAATCGGCCGTGCGTAGCGCGATGAGCGCCGGGGCCACCCAGTATGCTCCGGTCGACATGCGTGCAGCCCAGGAGAAGTGGAAGCAGGCCGAGCTCGCAATGCAGAAAGAAAACTTTGACGAAGCCCGCAAGCTCGCCGAACAGGCAGAGTGGGATGCTCGAGTTGCAGAGCGCAAGGCCCAGGCCGCCAAGGCTCAGAAAGCCGTAGAAGACGCTCAGAAGGGTATTCAGGAACTGCGTGAAGAAAGCATGCGCGGCCTGCAGCAGCGATAAACCTTCCTTCCCTTCCGCACTCCCTTTAGCAAAGGATGAATCGACATGCATAAGCTAGTAGCCCTACCCACAGCGATCGCCATGAGCATCGGTCTTGCTGCCTGCTCATCGCAGCCAAACCAGAATCTGGAAACGGCACGTGCCGAGTTCTCGCAGCTGCAAAGCAACCCGCTCTCGCAAAAGTATGCTGCTCTTGAGACTCAGGATGCGTCCAAGCAACTGGATAAAGCCAACGCGGCGTACCTCAACGACGCCGATAAAGAGCGCGTCGACCAGCTGGCGTACCTGACCAACCGTCGTATCGACCTGGCCGAGCAGACCATTGAACTGCGCCAGGCCGAGCAGCAGATCGAGCAGGCTTCAACGCAACGCGCCCAAGCCCGACTGGAGTCGCGAGAAGCGATGCTCAAGCGTCAGCAGGACGAGATCCGTCAGTTGCAGCAGGATTTGCAGGCCAAGCAAACCGAGCGCGGCACCTTGGTCACCTTTGGCGACGTGCTGTTCGACCTGAACAAGGCTGAGCTCAAACCGGCCGGTCAGCGCGACGTGGGCAAGCTTGCAGATTTCCTCAAGGAAAACCCAGAGCGCAAGGTCATGGTCGAAGGCTATACCGACAGCACCGGCTCCGAATCGTACAACCAGCAACTATCCGAGCGTCGCGCTGAAGCGGTACGTCGTGCGCTAGTCAGCTCCGGTGTGGAAATCGATCGAATCCAGACGGTTGGTTACGGTGAAGCCTTTCCGGTGGCGAGCAACGATTCACCTGCCAGCCGGGCGATGAATCGTCGCGTTGAGGTCACCATCTCCAACGACAATCAGCGTGTAGCACCGCGTTCATCGATGGAGCAGTAACGACGTAAACGCGCCATTAGCATCGAAGCCCGCCGGTTATGGCGGGCTTTTTCATATCCGAAGCGCAAGTGCATCCGGCCAGCGGCGTGTCTGGCTCAGTTGTCAGGCGTGCTCTGCGCTGGCACCTGCTGACCCATACAGCGAATGGCGCGTTTACGGTCGTCGACCAATACGCCCGTAAGCCCCTTCTGCTCCGTATCGAAGAGCACCAACACACCATCGATACACTCAGCGACCTGAGGCGCGGGCTTGAGCGAGACCCTATAGTTTTCGCCGGGAATGGTTTTGAGCATCGTGTAATCGGCCAGCAACAGGGCGTCCTCCGGCTTGGCGAAGTGCACGTAGCCATAATAGGTAAGCACCGCGACAGTGGCGAAGACGCTGCCGATAGCAGTGAGAATCAGCGGAATGGGATTGCGTTCGGACATGGACCTGGTTCGCCTGATCAAAGAGCCGGCATTGTCTCAAATCGGGCTCGTAACGCTAAGCCCCTTGCGCGACCTAAGCCCGGCGGCCTTTTCGTCCGTGCAGACTGGCCATGTGACGCCCAGCAACCGCGGCGCGCACTGATTGTCTGCCATTGCCACGACGAATAGCACTTCCCGCCACTGGATTAACAACAGATGGTTGACCGATCCGCTATGCGGGCATGCCTTTGCCTGCGCGTGCTCTTAATTTCCAAAGGACCAGACAGACATGGCTCCAACTGCCCGCCTCGACGCCTTCGATCTGAACAGCCCCTTCGCCGCGATTCCCGATCTCATCGCCTATTGGGCCAGCCAGCGACCGGATCAAGCGGCGCTGATCCAGGACGAGCGTCGCCTAAGCTACGCCGAGCTCGATGGCGTGATGAGCCGCGTTGCTGCGGCACTGCAGCGCGACGGCATCCAGCCTGGCGACGTGTTGGCCATCTGCGCATACAACGCGATCGAATATGCCGTTGTGTTTCTTGGCGCATTGCGCGCCGGCGTCGCTGTGGCGCCGCTGGCTCCATCGGCCAGCCCCGAAAGCCTGCTGACCATGCTCGCTGACGCCGCGCCCCGCCTGTTGTTTGTCGATGCGAATGCGGCTGAGCATCTGGCATCGGTCGCAACATGGGTGCCCTGTCCGGTCCTGCGCCTGGACCTGCCGACAGAGCAGGGCCTGTCAGCATGGCTGAGCGACGCAGCGCCGGAGCCGGTGGCGATCCAGCCAGGCTGGGCGTTCAACATCATCTATTCCTCCGGAACTACCGGCGAGCCCAAGGGCATCGTGCAATCGCACGCCATGCGTTGGGCCCATGTACGTCGCAGCGCCGCCTATGGATATGGGGATAACGCCACCACGCTCATCTCCACACCGCTGTACTCGAACACCACGCTCGTTGCCTTTCTTCCGACGCTCGCCATGGGCAGCAGTGTCGTGCTGATGAGCAAATTCGACGCTGGCGAGTACCTGCACCTGGCCGAGCGGCATGAGGTGACTCATACGATGCTGGTGCCCGTGCAATATCAGCGGCTCATGGCACGTGAGGATTTCGAGCAATACGACCTCAGCCGTTTCCGCTACAAAATGTGCACCAGTGCGCCGTTCGGGGCGGCGTTGAAAGCCGATGTACTGGCGCGCTGGCCAGGCGGGCTGATCGATACCTATGGAATGACCGAAGGCGGCGGCACCTGCATCCTCGCGGCGCACGAGCACCCAGACAAGCTCCACACCGTAGGTCGGCCAGCCGAGGGCCACGATATTCGCATCATCGACGACGAGGGCAACGAACTGCCCGAAGGTGCGATCGGCGAGATCGTAGGGCACTCTCCGGCCATGATGACCGGCTACCTGAACAAGCCGGACAAAACCGCCGAAGCCGAATGGTTCGACCCCGCCGGCAAGCGATTCATTCGTACCGGCGACATTGGTCGCTTCGATGCGGATGGCTTCCTGACGCTGGTCGACCGCAAGAAAGACATGATCATTTCCGGCGGTTTCAATCTTTATCCAAGCGATCTCGAAGCCATCCTGCGCGAACATCCGGCCATCGCCGACGTGGCCGTAGTGGGCGTGCCATCAACGCGCTGGGGCGAAACGCCGGTGGCCTTCGTGGTACTCGGGAAGGGCCACCCGGAGGCGTCCGACACGCTGCTGGACTGGTTCAATAGCCGCGTCGGCAAGACGCAGCGTTTGGCGCGGCTGAAGCTGACGGACGAATTGCCCCGCAGCGCCATCGGCAAGGTGCTCAAGCGCGAACTTCGCGATCGCTACCTGGCGGAGCACGGAGCCGCTGACTAAAAGTCGCTCAACGGCGCCAGCACCGCCTGGCGGCTGGCGCCGCATCGCCTCGCCTCGCCGATTCGGCCGAATGGGACTTCGACTCGCTCCGAAGCTGCTCAGTATCCGCGCTGGATATCAATCACGCCGCTGACGGGTCGCCCCTCTTCCAGCGCAACGATCTTTTCCGCGATCTGGGCAATGGTCGCTTCGCGCAGGGTTCGCGCCGAGACATGGGGTGTGATGGTGACTTGCGGCATCTGCCAGAACGGATGCGAAGACGGCAGCGGCTCTTCGCGGAACACGTCGAGCACTGCGCGGGTCACCTTGCCCTCGTCGATGGCGCGGCAGAGATCGTTGTCGACCAGATGCTCACCGCGACCGACATTGATAACCACTGCATCAGGCCTAAGCCGCGAGAGCAGCGAGTAGTCGATCAGATCGCGCGTACTGTCGGTCAGCGGCAGCGTGTTGACCAGCACGCGCGTTTCACTCAGAAAATCGTCCAGTGCAGCCTCGCCGGCAAAACTGCGCACGCCTTGGATGCTGTGCCCGGAGCGCGACCACCCCATGACCGGGTACTCCAGCGCTGCCAACGTAATGGCGACACGCTGGCCGATATGCCCAAGCCCGAGCACGCCGATCGGCCACTCGCTGCGCTCGATAGGCCGCCGCAACTTCCATTGCCCCTGAGCCTGCTGCTCACGGTAGGCGTCCATGTCGCGACTGATCGCGATCACGTGATAAACGACGTATTCGGCCATCTGCACGGCCATTCCGGCATCTTCCAAGCGAACGATTGGGGTTTGGCGCGGCAGGTTCGGCATTAGCACCAGCGCATCTACTCCGGCGCCGAGATTGAACACCGCCTTCAGCTGCGGCTCCTGATCGAACAAGGCCGCGGGCGGATGCCAGACGATAGCGTAATCAGCACCGTAACTCGGATTGTCCGGCTGCCAGACCTGAATCTCGGCCTGTGGCAGGTGCTGTCGGATCAGGCTGGTCCAGCGCTCAGGCTTGGGATCGGCGGCGACGAAGAGAACTTTCATGGTCACTCGGTTTTATTCCTTGGCAGACATCCGGGACGCTAGCGTAGCGCTATATCGCATAGACATGACCATTGGCTTCAAGCAGGCGCAGCAAGGCAGGCCAAGTCAGCTTGGCGGCCATGCCCAGCTCGGCGGACTGCTGCCGCGTGGTCTCGATGGCGGCTGCCGACGGCATGTGGGTCGGACCGCAAGCCTGAGCGCGCACCTGAATCTCACACGCCTTCATCAGGAAGTAGAGGTAGGTGAAGGCTTCGGCGACGGTGCTGCCAGCCGTGAGAACCCCGTGATTGCGCAGCATCATCATGCGCTTGTCACCCAGGTCGCGGATCAACCGCTCGCGCTCACTCAGATCCAGCGCGACGCCTTCATACTCGTGATAGCAGAGATGATCGAGGCAGAGCATGGCCGTCTGGCTCAGCGGCAACAAGCCATCGCGATGCGCCGATACCGCCACGCCATCGGCAGCGTGCAGGTGCATGACAGCACCGGCGTCCTCGCGGCCCATGTGCACGGCACTGTGAATGGTGAATCCGGCCGGGTTGACCCGATGCAAGCTGCCGCTCTGGACGATCTGCCCCTCCTGATCCACCTTGACCAGCGACGAGGCGGTGATCTCCTGAAACAGCAAGCCGTACGGGTTGATCAGAAAGTGGTGCTCGGGGCCCGGCACGCGGGCAGAAAGGTGGGTAAACACCAGATCATCCCAGCCGAAGTGCGCGACCAGTCGATAGGAGGCTGCCAGGTCCTTGCGCACCTGCCATTCGGCTTCCCGGTTCGTAGCGGTTGAATCTTGCATAGCATCTGCTCCGTTCATTTCGAAGGCGCCATCGGGTGCGGGGCCTTGCAATCGCTTCGCTGCCGTCAGGCCTGCTCGGTGCCAGCAGCGTGTTTGCGGTTTTCTTCTTCCTGCAGCGCACGCCACATCAGTTTGCCGGTGGAAGAACGAGGCAGGGACGCGACGAACTCCACGTAGACAGGTGCCTTGTATGCGGCCATCTCGGCCTTGCACCAGTCGATGATGTCCTGCTCGCTGACCTGCGCTGCCTGCCCGTCACGCAGCACTACGCAGGCCTTGACCGTCTCGCCGCGCTTCGGATCGGGCCGCGAGATCACACAGCATTCCTGAATAGCCGGATGGCGGTACATCAAGCTTTCCACTTCTGAGGGCCAGACCTTGAATCCAGACGCATTGATCATTCGTTTGACCCGATCGACCAGGAAGAAGTAGCCCTCTTCATCGTAGTAGCCCATGTCGCCGGTGCGGAAAAATCGATGGCCGTCCAGTTGAATGAACGCGCGCTCGGTCTCTTCGGGGCGATTCCAGTAGCCCTGGAACAGCTGGGGCCCGCGGCTGATGATCTCCCCTATCTCATTGGGCCCGAGCTCCTGGCCGGTATTCAGATCGATGACGCGGCTGTCCACGTCGAACACCGGAATGCCGAGGCACTGTGGCTTGGGCTGCGGCACTGGATTGATGTGGGTGGCCGCGATGGTTTCGGAAAGCCCATAGCCTTCGATGTAGCGCAGGCCGGTAAGCCGATGCAGCTTCTCCTCCACCGCTTTGGGCATCGCAGCCCCGCCGCCGCCAACACTGACCAGACTGGACAGGTCATAGCGCTCCAGATCCGGATCGGACAGGAAGTCGATGGCCATGGTGGCGATGTTGACCCAGCCGGTGACGGCATGCCGCTCGATCAGTTGCGCCGCAACCTTGCGGTCCCAGCGAGTCATGATCACAGCGGTGCCGCCGTTGTAGATCGGCCCGCTCATGGCCCCCTGCATGCCCGTGACATGAAAGTACGGCAGTGTCGCGAGGATCACCGATTCGCTGGTGCTATGGGTCCATACGATGCGATGGATGATGGTCGCCATCGCCGAACGATGGGTGTGCATGCAGCCCTTGGGCGCGCCTGTGGTGCCGGAGCTGTAGGGAAATACACAGAGGTCGTCCGGGCCGGCCGTGTGTGGGCCGGGCTGGTGACCCGCCGCGATCGCCTCGCGCCAGGCGATGCCGCCGGGAAACGTCGGCGCGGCGACAGGCGCCTGCACTTCGGCCGGCAATGCCAGATCGGTGGGCTGCCGGACGTATTCCGAGTAAGCCGCCACGACGACATGACGCAACTGTGCGGTGCCGACCAGCGGAGAGATGAAGCCGGTGAGCTCCTGCCCGCACAGACACACGGCGGCGCTAGTGTCATGCAGGTAATGCTCAAGCTCTGCGCTATGGTTCATCGGGTTCACCGGGATCACCACCGCGTCCGCGCGCAGGATCGCGTAGTAGGCGACGGTGAACTGAGGCGAGTTCTGCATGTAGAGCAGCACTCGGTCGCCCTTGGCCACGCCCAGTTGCTGTAGATAGCCGGCCAGAGCCTCCACTTCGCTCAACAGTTCGGAGTAGGTAATCAAGGTGTCGTAGAAAACAATCGCCGTCTTACCCGGGAAGCGACGCGTGGAGATCTCCAGATTGGTGAACAGGCTGGTTTCCGGCACGCTCAGGTGCTTGGGCAGATCCTCAGGCCAGACCGCATGATGACGAGTGAACATTACTGAACTCCTGGATCGCAATTACAGGGCCAGGTCGGCCATGGCCCTTTCTTCGCCCCACTCGAGCCAGGGCCGGGTGTCGCGCAAGGGTGTGATAGCGATGCGTTTTTCACGCAGCGCAGCGACGTCGGCCTCAGGGGCGACGATATGGGCAGACGAATGCTCGAAGCCGAGCCACCAGTACGGCAGGCCACGGCCGTCTCGCCCCGCCTGCAGACGCGGACGGGCAATCGAACCGCGCGATTGCTGGGTCATCCGCAGGTGACTGACGGCGTCGACCGAGCACGCCGGGAAGTTCACATTCCAGCAGCAGCCGCCCTCACGACGCGCCCAAAGCGCTCGGATCACGGTTTCAGCATGGTTTTCGACACAGGACCAATCCATCCGCGCGCGATCGAGGAAGGCCTGGCTCAGCCCGATGGCCGGCAGGCCTAGCAGATCAGCACTGAGCACCGCACCAAGCGTGCCGGAGTAAGGCACAGAGTCGCCGATGTTGGCGCCGCTGTTGACGCCGGACAGCACCAGATCAGGCGGCGAATCCTGCAGCCACTCGGCCATGGCAAACATCACGCAGTCTGACGGCGTGCCGGAGACGGCGAAGCGCTGCGCTCCATGCTCATACACCCGCAACGGGGCGTGCACCGAAATGCCTTGTCCAGTGCCGCTCTGGTCATGCTCGGGCGCCACTACCCATACCTCATCAGCCAGCCGCGTCGCGATCCGCTCGAGCAGCGCCAATCCGGGCGCGGCGATGCCGTCATCATTGGTCAATAAAACGCGGCGTAACAACGGTGTGCTCATGCGGTACCCCCACTGCCATTCTGAGCGATCCGCCAGCCGGCCTCGGCCAACAAACCGGCGCGCTGGCCGACCTGCAACGCATCGGCATTGCTGGCGTTGCCCTGCAATGCCCGCGCATACACACCCTGAAGAATCGCCGCGAGCCGGAACAGCGAAAACGCCACGAACACATGCCAGTCGTCGATGCCGTCGCGCCCGCTCTTCAGGCAGTACCGTTGCAGCACCTCTGGCTCGGACGGTATGCCCTGAGACTGCAGGTCAATGCCCACCAACCCACGCAAGCCGTCCACACCGGCCGGCAAGTGGTACGGCAGACAGAAGTAGGCCAAGTCAGCGAGCGGATGGCCGAGGGTCGACAGCTCCCAATCAAGAATTGCCGCTACCCTCGGCTCCGCTGGATCGAAAATCAGATTGCCGAGGCGGTAGTCACCGTGGGCAATGGCGCATTCGTCGCGCTGTGGCACCTGCTCAGGCAACCACTGCATCAGCTGCTCCATGGCCGGCATATCACCCGTCCGGGACGCCTGATACTGGCCAGACCAGCGTTTCACCTGGCGGGCGAAATAACCCTGCGCCTTGCCAAAATCGCCAAGGCCCACCGCCTCGACGTCGACCTGATGAATCTCGGCGAGCGTCTCGATGGCAGCCATATGGATCGGCCGGCGTTCGGCTGCGGTCAGGTCTTTCAGGGCCGGATGGCTGAAGATTCGTCCGTCCACATGATCCATCAGATAGAACGCGGTACCGATGATGCTTACGTCTTCGCACAGCAGGTGTACCCGCGGCACCGGAACCGAGGTGTGCTCGGACAGGGCCCGGATCACCGTGTATTCGCGCTCGACCATGTGCGCAGACGGCAGCACCTTGCCTGGCGGTTTCTTGCGCAGCACGTAACGGCGACCGGCGCTTTCCAACAGGTAGGTGGGGTTGGACTGGCCACCCTGGAACTGGCGGATCACAACGTCATCGCCCATCTGCGGTAGGAGCTGGCGCAGGTATCGGATCAGCGCAGCCTCATCGAATCGATGCGCGGGCAGGACGTCGATCAGTTCGGGTTCGTTCATCGCCGCGCCCTCAGCATGCGGTTTCGCCGCCATCGGCCACGATCACCTGGCCGGTGATGTAGGCGCTGGCGGGCGCGGCGAGAAAGACCGCCAGCCCGGCAATATCCACTGGCTCACCGATACGGCGCAGCGGGGTTTTCTCCGCCGCACGACGGACGCGCTCGGGATCGTCGAGCAGCGCCTTGGCGAAATCGGTACGCACCAGCCCCGGCGCGATGGCGTTCACGCGGATGCCCTTGGGGCCCCACTCCGCCGCCAGATTGCGTGCCAGTGCCGCTTCCGCCGCCTTCGACACCCCGTAGGTGCCGATCACGGTATTGCCGCGCAGTCCGGCAATGCTGGAGAGCATGATGACCGCGCCTTCGCCACGCTCGGCCATCTGCGGGAGGACCATGTTGGACAGCCAGAAGGTGCCCTTGACGTTGGTGTCCATGATCTTGTCCCAGGCGTCGTCGGTCAGCTCGCTGGTGGGGCCATAGACCGGATTGGTGGCGGCGTTGCAGACCAGCACGTCGATTCGCCCCCAGGTTTGCAGCGTTGTATCGACCAGGCGCTGCAAGTCCTCTTTGCGGCCTACGTGGCAAGGCACGGCGATCGCATCGAATCCTGCGCCCTTGAGCTCGGCGGCAACCGCTTCACAGGCATCGGCCTTACGGCTCGATATCACTACGCGCGCGCCGCAGCGGGCCATTTCTTCGGCAATGGAACGACCGATACCGCGGGTGGAGCCGGTGATCAGCGCCACTTTTCCGGACAGGTCGAATAACGGATTGGTCATCGGACGGCATCCTTTTTGTTGTTTTGTCGGAGCTCAGTGCTTGCTGGCGTAGTTTTTCAGTTCCAGTTTGGCGATGGTGTCCAGGTGCACCTCGTCAGGGCCGTCGGCCAATCGCAGGGTGCGTTGATGTGCCCAGGCCGCCGCCAGGAAACTGTCCTGGCTGACACCTTTGGCACCGTGAACCTGAATCGCGCGGTCCAGTACACGCAACGCCATGCTTGGCGCCGCCGCTTTGATCATCGCAATCTCCTGCCGCGCCACCTTGTTGCCGACGGTATCCATCATGCGCGCCGCTTTCAGCGTCAGCAGGCGGGTCTGCTCGATTTCGATGCGCGAACGCGCGATGTCCTTGCGAACCGAGTCGAAGTCGGCCAACGGCTTGCCGAAAGCAACACGGGAATGCACCCGCTCGCACATGGCCTGCAAGGCCCGCTCGGCCACGCCAATGGTGCGCATGCAGTGATGGATTCGGCCCGGACCGAGCCGACCCTGGGCGATCTCGAAGCCGCGACCTTCACCGAGCAGCATGTTGCTCGCGGGCACACGTACGTTGTTGTAATGGATCTCGGCATGGCCATGAGGGGCGTGGTCGTAACCGAAGACGTTGAGCGCACGGATGATCTCGACGCCTGGGGTGTCCAGCGGCACGAGGATCATGGACTGTTGCCGGTGCCGTTCTGCCGCTGGGTCGGTTTTGCCCATGACGATGGCGATCTTGCAGGTGGTGGTCATTGCGCCTGACGACCACCACTTCTTCCCGTTGATGACATATTCATCGCCTTCGCGACGTATCTCGCAAGCGATGTTGGTGGCATCGGAAGACGCGACCTCGGGCTCGGTCATGGAGAAGCAGGAGCGTATCTCACCGTTGAGCAGCGGCTTGAGCCACTGTTCCTGCTGTTCTGGCGTTCCGTAGCGTGCCAACACTTCCATGTTGCCGGTATCCGGTGCGGAGCAGTTGAACACTTCAGCGGCCACATGCGAGCGGCCCATGATTTCACAGAGATGGGCGTACTCGACGTTCGTCAATCCGGCGCCGTGTGCACTCTCTGGTAGAAACATATTCCACAATCCCTGCGCTCGGGCTTTGGCTTTCAGCTCTTCGAGGATCGGCGGTGGTGCCCACCGGTTGCTGGCGGTAGCGACCTGCTCATGGAACACATGCTCGTTAGGATAGATATGCGCATCCATGAACGCCGTGAGCTGTCGCTGGAGATCAAGTGCCTTTCCGGTCAGTTCATACATCGCCGTTTTCCTTTTTGTTGTTCTGTGTAGGGAAATCCATCGGGACGCCCTGAGGCTGCTCGCTGCCAGAGCGAAGGCGAAAGGTCGCTTCGCCGATTGCCAGCAGGCGATCTTCGCTGTCGCGTATCTCTCCCGAGCTGTTGAATATCCGGCTACCGCCAGCACGTCGTCGGCCGACGGCGCGCACCACACCGCCCGAACATTGCCCGGTAAAGGTGGTGTTGAGCACCAGGGTAACGGCCTTGCGCACCCTTCCCGGATAAGGGCAATAGGTCCCAGCCTCTGCCAGCACGACATCCAACAGCGCTGTCATCACGCCGCCGTGGAGCACGCCGGCCATATTCAGGTGACAGGGTTGGACATCCAGCTCGATGACAGCTTCGTCTTCAGTCCAGGACACTTGACGATAGCCAAGCACCTGATGAAAGCCAGGCAGATCCTTGCCACCACTGAAAGGCAGATGACTGGGCTGGCTGGCATCACCGGGCAGATCGGTCCCCAGCCCGCTCATCGTGACTGTACCGGGCACAGCAAATCCGCGTTTAGGCCGGAGCCTGGATGTTGCGTCTGGGTTTTTCCCGCAAGGAAGCGCATGGCGAGTCCTCTCGATTATTGTTGTGGCGAGTCCTCTCCCTTTGAAGCTGGCATGCCTTAAACATCGCGTCAATTCGAAATTCAGTTCCATCATGCAGAATTATGACGACCCACAAACAGAACCGTCTAAGCTCAACCAGGACTCTGCTGACAGGCACTAGCCGACACGCGAAGCCCAATCGATAGTCGAACGAGGCCCGCGATAGCCTTCTGCTAGCGCTTGAAAAAGCCTTGCGCTATGTTAGTTTTCAAGCATCTTTGCAGAAACTAGTTTTGCTGTGCGAAACAAACGGCGAGATTAAGCGGCACCCAGATGGCCCGCAGCCAGACAATTACAACAAGAGGACGCGTTATGAAATCCATACTAAAGAAGCTGCTCGTTCCCGCCGGCCTGCTTGCGCTGGCGGTTTCGGCAACCGCTCCGCAGATGGCCATCGCACAAGACGTCACCAAGTGGCGGGTGCAATCTCATTGGCCGAGCGCCAGTAGTTCCTATCAAGACAGCCTCGTCAGGCTCAAGAATGAAATCGAACGGCGCACCGATGGTCGTCTGGAGTTGCAGCTGTTTGAATCCGGCGCCCTGTTCAAGCCACAGGAAACCTTCAATGCCGTCAGCCGCGGCATCGTTCAGATGGGCACCATCTCCCCCGGTTATGCGCAGGACAAGATGACCCTCGCCGGCATTGCCTCCGGGCTGCCCTTCGCCTTCCAGAATGTCTGGGAGGCCGCGTATTTCCATAAGCAGATGGGCTTCGAAGACATGCTCCGCGAGGAAGCGGCGAAGCACGGTGTGTATTGGTCGACCGACAAGGTTTATCCAACCGAAATGGTGGTCAAGAATCCGATCAACAGTTGGGAGGATTTCACCAAGCTGAAGATCCGCTCATCCGGGGCGCTGCAGAAATTTCTCGACGAGGCCGGCGCCTCCACTACCTATCTGCCTGGCGGCGAACTGTATCCGGCGCTCGATACCGGCGTAGTCGACGGTGCCCACTGGGGCGCGGTCCAGGGCGCGGCGAGCATGAGCTTCTATGAAGTGGCGAAAAATCATGTGCGGCCGGCACTGAACATTGCCGGCACTGACGTGATCATCATCAGCCAGAAGGCGCTGGACAAGCTGTCCGAGCGCGACCAGGAAATCGTCAAACAGATTCTCGACGAGCAATTCTGGTACCGCACCAATGAGTATCTGTACCAGGAACAAATCGCGTTGCAGAAGGCCATGAAAGAACAGGACGTGAAGGTCAACGTATTGCCTGAAGACGTTCAGGCACGGCTCCGCGAAGTCGCCAAGAAAACCTGGGAAGAAGAAGGCAAGCGCAGCGACAAGTCGGCCGAAGCCTTGCAGAAGCTGAAAACCTTCCTCAGTGACCTCGGCTACCAGTAACCCCCTAGCCTGACCCACCCCCGAAGCGGTCGCGTCGGGGGTGCGATTCGCTCAACCTTTGCTCGTGGGGCCAGTCATGCGCCTGATCCATGCCTACATCAACGGCATCACCCGGCTCAACGAATTCATGGGCCGCTGGGTGGCCTATCTGATCTTTCTCATCTTCGCGCTGTTGCTGCTCGAAGTGTTCATGCGCTATCTGTTCTCGAGCCCCACATCCTGGACCAATGAACTTGGACAAATGCTGTTTGGCGCCTATGTGGTGTTGTCAGGCGGCTACGTCATGGCGCACCGCGATCACGTCAACGTGGACCTGCTCTACGCCTCCTTCAGTCCTCGTACACGCGCCTGGGTCGATATCTTCACCTCGAGCATGTTTTTTCTGTTCATGGCTGCGCTGCTGTATTTCGGAAGCTCCATGGCGTGGGAGTCAGTTCAGGGTATGGAGACCTCTTATTCCGCCTGGAACCCACCGGTCTGGCCGATCAAGGCGATGATTCCGCTCGGCACCTTGCTGCTGTTGCTGCAAGGCATCGCCAAGCTGCTGCAGGACATCCTCATAGCGGTGGGACGTGAATCAGGCGACAACACCAGCCACGCGGGGGATGCGCAATGAGCATCGAAATCACCACGTTGCTGTTTTTTCTCACGCTGATCTTCTTTCTCGTTCTTGGCCTACCGCTGGCCTTCGTGCTTGGCGGTGTCTCGGTGCTGTTTCTGTATTTCACATGGGGCGTGGACGCGTTCTACATGGTCGCCTCGCAGATGTGGGGCACCATGGAAAGCTTCACGCTGGTGGCTATACCGCTGTTTGTGTTCATGGCCATGCTGCTGGAACGAACCGGCGTGGCGCGCGACCTCTATCGCATGATGCACCTGTGGTGTGGCGGTATGCGTGGGGGGCTGGCAATCGGCACGCTGGGCATCTGCGCGGTGTTCGGCGCCATGGTCGGCATCAGCGGAGCTGCGGTCGTGGCGATGGGCACCATTGCCCTGCCGGCGATGCTCGAACGCGGTTACGACAAACGCATGGTGCTCGGTTGCATCAACACCGGCGGAGGCTGGGGCATCCTGATACCGCCGAGCATCATGATGATCCTGTACGCAATGATCAGTGGTCAGTCTGTCGGCAAGATGTTCGCGGCTGGCGTCCTGCCGGGTCTGTTACTGGTTGGGCTGACGGTCACCTACGTGCTGGTGCGTTCTTTCCTGCAACCTCATCTGGCCCCCGCCCTGCCGAAGGAAGAACGCGGCAGCTGGGGTGAGAAACTGCGCGCGGTACGCGCCGTGCTGCTGCCCATCGGCATTGTGGTCATGGTGCTCGGCTCGATCATTGGCGGTTTGACGACCCCGACCGAGGCCGCCGCCATGGGTGTATTCGGTGCGCTGATCTCCGCTGCCGTCTATCGCAAGCTCAACTGGCCGATCCTGCAGGAAGCGGCCATTCGCACCTTTAAATTGACTGGCATGATCGCCTGGATCCTGTTCGCGGCTCACGCGTTCAGCTCGGCCTATCAGGGCATGGGCGCGCAGTCGCTGATCGAAGGGCTAATGATGGACCTTCCGGGTGGCCGCTGGGCCATCGTCATCTTCATGATGGCTATCGTGTTCGTCATGGGTATGTTGCTCGATCCGGTAGGCATCATGCTGATCACCCTGCCAGTGTTCTTGCCGATTGTCGCGTCACTCGGTTTCGATCCCATCTGGTTCGGCGTGCTCTTCGTGATCAACATGGAGATCGGTTACATGACGCCACCGTTCGGTTTCAACCTCTTCTATCTGAAAGGCATCGTGCCGCCCGGCATCACCATGAAGGACATCTACTGGTCGGTCATACCCTTCGTAATCGTCAACATCATCGGCATGGGCATCATCATGCTGTTCCCCGAGATTGCGACCTACCTACCGAACACGCTGTTCTGATCAAGCGGTGCTGAAATAGAAAAGCCGGAGCAGACGCTCCGGCTTTTCTCGTTGCAGCGAGCCCGACGCTATAGACCTGCCGACCGGGCTGCCCTTCCCGCGGCTACTTGCGGCCGAGGATACGCAGAATACGTATGAACAGGTTGATCATGTCCATATAGAGCGCCGCGGCGCTGTCGATGGCGTTATCCACGGTCTTCGGGATCCGGTTCGCCCGGCCCCAATCCACGCCGATATAGCCACAGAAGATTAAGACCACGATCCAATCTATGGCCCCATGACGAACACCCAGGATGAACATCTCGAACAACTCGATGACTATCACAGCCAGCAAAGCCACAGTAAGCGCACCGGCGATTCGTTCGAAGAACTGCGGAAACAGCGTGCCCGCCACCATCATCGCTACGGTAACCAACGCCGTAACGCGGATGGCCTCCTGAACCAGGTTGGCGTCATAGCGGCTGACCACCAGATTAACCACCAGTCCGAACGGCAAGACGACCAGATTGTAGCCAAGGAAGCTGATCCACGGCTGATTCGAGCGTTGAAACAGATAGATCCCTGCTAGGCAACAGGCAAAGTAACCGCCAAAAAACAGCAGAGGATCAATGCTGCGAATGGGTTCGACCGGAATGTGGACAACCATCCACCAGTTAACCAAGAAGCCCCAGCAGAGCGTGAGGCCGATGAGCAGGTTGTAAACGGCGGCAGATACCGTGCGATCCGTTACGTTCGGACGCCGAGCGAAGACCGAGTTTTCCATGTTTCATGCATCCTTGCTTGATAGTCATTGAGGCCAGCAGGCACTGTCCGGTGCCTGCGTTAAATTATATTGGCGTAATCCGCTTCGATCCGATCCAGGCTCAGGTGGTTGAGGAAGTTTGAGAAGCACATCCAGGCCGACAGCGCGTTCAGGTCCTGGAATTGCTGCGGCAGATACTTTGGCGGCACCACCATCCCCTCCTCCACCAATTGGCGCAGGGTACGCATGTCTTCCAGTGTGGTCTTGCCGCAGAACAACAGCGGGATCTGCTCCAGCTTGCCCTTGCGAACCGCCAGCTGGATGTAGTTGTAGATCATGATGAAGCCCTTCAGGTAGGACAGATCCTTGGTGAAGGGCAGACCGCCTGGCAGCGATCCACGGAAGACCCGGCTGGCGTTGCTGTAGCACTCGTCCGCGGCATAGCCCTCGTCACGGAAGAAGGCAAACACGTCAAGGAAGTCGGCGCCCTC
This sequence comes from Stutzerimonas stutzeri, assembly GCF_051028275.1. Classification (GTDB taxonomy): domain Bacteria; phylum Pseudomonadota; class Gammaproteobacteria; order Pseudomonadales; family Pseudomonadaceae; genus Stutzerimonas; species Stutzerimonas stutzeri_AS. Next base: position 1,344,334 of record NZ_CP069269.1, on the reverse strand, counting down.
TTCGGCCATGTGGATGGCTCGGGTACGGTTGGTGAGCTTACGCAGGCGGGTCGGGTAGGAGGCGAAGGCGATGACTTCCATCAGAATTGCCAGGCCTTCCTGGGTTACCGTCGACGACGGCGGGCCTTTGGCGAGGAAGGTGCAGATCGGCTGATTCTGCCCGTTGAGCGTGGTGCCGACGTGCACCAGCCCCTCGTGGACTTCCAGCGCCCGCACGTCACGCTCATTGAACATCGCATCACTGCGGATTTTGATGTAGTCGGCGCCGGCTGCGGCATCAGCCAGAATGCCATCGGACTCGAATACCCGAATAACGCCCTCACCCTCACCAAACACCAGGTCCAGGCGACGTTGCAGCATGTCGACCGCCTGCGGGGCGGTCAGTACCTTGGCTTCGTCTTTCAGGTCACCACGGTCGGCGATGTTGTTCAGGTAATCAGAGAGCATCAGGCCGAGGTCGGCCAACGTTGGGTCACCGGCGTGAAACGCATCCGATGCTGCACCGTACAGCTCCTGGGAGATCAGTCCGAAGTCGGCGGTGCCGCGCGCTTCCAGCATGCGGATCACCATCCGGTATTCCTTGCACATGCGACGCATGATCTGCCCGACCGGGTTGAACTGCCCCAGTTGTCGGGTGATGTCACGTTCGATGTTCTGGAATTCTTCTTTCTTGGCGCTGGAGTCAAAGGCCAGCGGTCGACCTTCGTAATAGGCACGATCGACCTTGGGCAGCTCGCGGCCCCCCGCTGCGAAGAAGCCTTGGCGGACATTGTCGTCCCACTTCACCGCATCGAGCACCCGCACCGGGGTTTGCGCCTCGACGATGCGGTCGGACAAGCCGCGCACCGTGAGCTGATATTCGTCCAGGTTGTTACGGCTGTTCATCCGTACCTCGTCAGTGATGATCCGTAGCCTTGAGCTTTATACATCAGCGGACCGCCGTGATCCGTGTCCGGTTCGCAGACGGTGACCTCCGGCATGCAATGAGTGTCGGCAGCCATCGGCCGAACTGAACCCGTCTGAACAGGTTCGAGAGGAGACCGTACGCCTTGAGTGGCGTACGGCATGCAACCTGCCGCCAGGCAGCGCCGAGCGGCAAGTTCGCTTATCAGGCTTCAGGGCGCATGTGCGGGAACAGGATCACGTCGCGGATGGACGGCGAATTGGTCAGCAGCATAACCAGACGGTCAATACCGATGCCCTCCCCTGCCGTCGGCGGCATACCGTATTCCAGCGCACGGACGAAATCGGCGTCGAAATGCATCGCCTCGTCGTCGCCGGCGTCCTTGTCGCGGACCTGGGCGTGGAAGCGCTCGGCCTGGTCTTCAGCATCGTTGAGCTCGGAATAGGCGTTGGCGATCTCACGGCCGCCAATGAACAGCTCGAAGCGGTCGGTCACGCTCGGGTCGTCGTTGCTGCGGCGCGCCAGTGGCGAGACTTCAAACGGATAGCGGGTAATGAACGTCGGCTGTTCCAGCTTGTGCTCGACCAGCTCTTCGAAAATCATCACCTGCAGTTTGCCCAGCCCTTCGAAGCCCAGCACCTTGGCACCGGCCTTCTTCGCGATGGCGCGGGCGGTGTCGATGTCCTGCAGGTCTGCAGCGCTGATGTCCGGGTTGTATTTGAGGATCGAATCGAACACTGACAGCCGCGCAAAGGGCTCACCAAAGTGGAATACCTTGTCGCCATACGGGACGTCAGTGGTCCCGAGTATCAGCTGCGCGAGCTCACGGAACAGCGCCTCGGTCAGGTCCATGTTGTCTTCGTAATCGGCATAGGCCTGGTAGAACTCGAGCATCGTGAACTCGGGGTTGTGCCGGGTCGATACGCCTTCGTTACGGAAGTTGCGGTTGATCTCGAACACTTTCTCGAAGCCGCCGACCACCAGACGCTTGAGGTAAAGCTCCGGCGCGATGCGCAGGAACATCGGCAGGTCCAACGCGTTGTGGTGAGTCTCGAACGGTTTGGCCGCCGCGCCACCCGGAATGGTTTGCAGCATCGGCGTTTCGACCTCGAGGAAGTCGCGCTCATTGAGGAACTTGCGGATATGGGCAATCACCTGCGAGCGGACCCGGAAGGTGTGGCGGGTTTCTTCGTTGACGATCAGGTCAACGTATCGCTGGCGGTAGCGCTGCTCGGTATCGGTCAGCCCATGATGCTTGTCCGGTAGCGGGCGCAGCGACTTGGTGAGCAGGCGTACGCTGGTCATTTCGACGTACAGGTCGCCTTTACCCGAACGGGCCAGGGTGCCCTCGGCGGCGATGATGTCGCCCAGGTCCCAGGTTTTGACCGCGTCCAGCGTCTCAGCCGGCAGGGTTTTGCGATTGACGTAGACCTGGATACGGCCAGTCATGTCCTGGATAACCATGAAAGCGCCGCGGTTCAGCATGATGCGCCCGGCAACCTTGACCGGGATCGCCGCTTCAGCCAGCTCTTCCTTGGATTTGTCGGCGTACTTCTGCTGCAGGTCGTTGCAGTAGCAGTCGCGACGGAAGTCGTTGGGGAAGACGTCGCCTTTGGCGCGCTCGGCGGCCAATTTTTCCTTGCGCTGAAGGATCAGGCTGTTTTCTTCCTCTTGGATGGCGTGCTGGTTCAGCGGTTGTTCGCTCATGTCTTGATGGATCCTGGTTAGGCGTTCTTGCCTGTGTGAAAACGGTTAGCGCAGCAGGGGGGTAAAGCGTAGCGTGCGCGGGCTGGGCATAACGGAAAATGGCGAGGACGCGGATCAAAGTGTAAATGAGCACTGCTCATTACCTTCGCCTCTTCGGTCCGCCGTCCGGGCGTTTGGTGGCGAGCCACCGTCCGAGCCATTTCCATATGCTGCCTAGCCAAGCGCAGTCGCTTTACAGCCCCTGTTTCAGGCTGGCTTCGAGATACTCGTCTATATCTCCATCCAGCACCTTATCGCAGTCGCTGCGTTCAACGCTGGTGCGAAGGTCCTTGATGCGCGACTGGTCGAGCACGTAGGAGCGGATCTGGTGACCCCATCCGATATCGGACTTTGAGTCTTCCAACGCCTGGGACGCCGCATTGCGCTTCTGCATCTCCAGCTCGTACAACTTGGCTCGCAACATTTTCATGGCGGTGTCCTTGTTGGCGTGCTGGGAGCGCTCGTTCTGGCACGCCACCACCGTGTTGGTCGGCACGTGGGTGATACGCACTGCCGAGTCGGTGGTATTGACGTGCTGACCACCGGCTCCGGAGGAACGGTAGGTGTCGATACGCAGGTCCGACGGATTGATCTCGATGTCGATGTTGTCATCGATTTCCGGCGAAACGAATACCGCAGTGAACGAGGTGTGTCGACGATTGCCGGAGTCGAACGGACTCTTGCGCACCAGGCGGTGAACGCCAATCTCTGTACGCAGCCAACCGAAGGCGTACTCGCCCTTGATATGCAGGGTTGCGCCCTTGATACCGGCCACTTCGCCTTCGGACAGCTCGATGATGGTGGCATCGAAGCCGTGCTTGTCGGCCCAGCGCAGGTACATGCGCAGCAGCATGTTGGCCCAGTCCTGGGCTTCGGTGCCGCCGGAACCGGCCTGAATGTCGAGGTAGGCGTTGTTGGGGTCCATCTCGCCGCTGAACATGCGGCGGAATTCCAGCCCTTCGAGAATGCCGCGCAGACGGTCCAGTTCGGCCGCGACGTCGTCTACGGCGCCCTGATCGTCTTCTTCGACAGCCATGTCGAGCAGGTCGCGGGAGTCGGCCAATCCACCTTCGAGATCGTCGATGGTTTCGACGATCTGCGCCAGGGTTGCGCGCTCACGGCCCAGGTTCTGGGCGTATTCGGGATTGTTCCAGACGTTTGGGTCTTCGAGTTCGCGGTTTACTTCGACGAGACGATCATGCTTCTGATCGTAGTCAAAGATACCCCCGAATTGACTGGGTGCGGTCGGACAGGTCCTTGATGCTGTTGAGGATCGGGTTGATTTCCATAGGTCGGCAGCTCTCAATCGGACGTTGCGAAAAGCCGACGATTATAGCGCAGCAGGCTGCGGCTGACAGCCCACACGGGGACCATTGGCGAGGTAAATGTCAAGCAACGCGAAGATCCAACGGCAAAGGCGGCCGGCACGCCGCCTCGAGCGTCATTACACGGAAACGCCACGCACCTGGCTTTCCAGTTCGGCCTTCAGTTGCGCGTCGAGTTTCAACTGCCGGGCCAGCTCATCCAGATAGGCACGCTCCATGAACTGTTCCTCGTCTACCATCAGAACACTGGCGAGATACATCTCCGAAGCCATTTCCGGCGTGGTGGCAGCGGCTGCGACATCTACAGGGTCGAGCGGCTTGTTCAGCTCGGCTTCAAGCCAACGCTGTAACGCGGGATCGTCGGTGAGCTGAGCCAGTTCAGCCTCGATCATCTTCCGCTCCTGATCATCGACGTGACCGTCGGCTTTCGCCGCAGCGACCAGCGCCTTGAGGATGCCTCGGCTGTGCTCTTCGACCTGTTCCGGCGGCAGCCGGTCAACGGTTTTCGGCTCGGCCTGGGACGTGCCCGCCGTTGCCGCAGCACCTTGTTGTGCCTGTTGTGCCTGTTGTGCCTGCCAGTTGCCATAGGCTTTGTAAGCCAGCATGCCGAGCGCGGCCAAGCCACCGTAGGTGACGGCCTTGCCGCCCATACGACGACCGCTCCGGCTGCCTAGCAACATGCTTAACGCGCCGGTTGCCAAAGCCCCCTTGCCGCGACTGCCATCGCCGCCGAGAAGGCTACCCAATGGCCCACCTGCGCCTGAAAGCATGTCACCAAGCGAGCCACTGCTGCCCTTGGGAGTGCCTGGCCCCGCTACGGAATTCTGCTGCTTTTGTAGAAGGTCCTGCCCAGACTTGAGCAGTTGATCGAGCAAACTGGAGGTTTTCATGAGTTACCTGCTTACGAAGTGATGGACTAATCAAGCGAGTCAGGAACCTGCCGGATCGGCGTGTTGCGGTGGGCCGCACGCACATATTGGGCCGGCCAGGGCACCGAGCTGTCGCGCAAGTCTTCAGCGGCATGGAGCGGCCAGTACGGGTCTCGCAGCAGCTCTCGGGCGAGCAGGATAAGGTCGGCCTGGCCGGTGCGCAGGATATGCTCGGCCTGAACCGCTTCGGTGATCATCCCGACCGTGCCGGTCGCGATGCCGGCTTCACGCCGAACCTGCTCGGCGAACTGGGTCTGATAACCCGGCCCGACGGGTATCTCGGCGTTGACTGCCGTACCACCGGATGACACATCGATCAGGTCGACGCCCAATGCCTTGAGCCGTCGTGCCAGCTCGACCGTTTCTTCGGAATTCCAGCCATCCTGTACCCAGTCGGTGGCAGACAAGCGGACAAACAAGGGCAACTCTTCTGGCCAGACGGCCCTGACCGCCTCGGTCACTTCCAGCAACAGACGGATCCGGTTATCAAAGGACCCGCCATAGCCATCCTGCCGCTGGTTGGACAGCGGGGAAAGAAACTGATGCAGCAGGTAACCATGGGCGGCATGGATCTCGGCAACCTTGAAGCCAGCAGCCAGCGAACGCTCGGCGGCACGCACGAAAGCCTGGATGACCTCACTGATCCCTGCCTCGTCAAGTGCGGTCGGCACGGCATGCTCCGGATCGAAGGCAATGGTAGAAGGCCCGACCGGCGTCCAGCCACCCGCTGCGATAGGCACGCTGCCGTGCTTACCCAACCAGGGCTGCCAGGTGCTTGCCTTGCGACCAGCATGGGCCAGCTGAATTCCGGCTACGGAGCCCTGGGCATCGATGAATCGCGTAATGCGCCGCAGCGGCTCGACATGCTCGTCGGACCAGATGCCCAGGTCTTCTGGTGAAATCCGGCCATTGGCCGACACAGCTGTCGCCTCGATGATTACCAGGCCTGCCCCGCCCACAGCCCGACTACCCAGGTGGACCAGATGCCAGTCATTTGCCATGCCGGCCTTCGCCGAGTACTGACACATGGGCGACACGACGATGCGGTTCGGCAGCGTCAGCTGGCGGAGCGTGAACGGCTGGAAGAGTTGTGTCATGAAAACCTCGACTGCATGGGATGCGTTTTGGACATCCTTCAGTAGAGACTGTTTCGACAACTTTGTCCGGTCCAGGCCACGTGGGGCAGCGAATCGGTGACCGCGTGTTGCGGAAGATCGCCGCTCTGCGGGTCTGTCATGGAGCGGACAGACCCGAGCGTGGCCATGCTCAGTTGCGCTGCGTCCTGTGCCCTCGCCAGACGTATACCGGCGTTTAAGCTGCCTCTACCTCAACCGGTACGCCGTTGAGGACGGCATTCCCAGACAAGGCATCAAGCTGGCGGTCATCGGTAAGATCGTTGGCGCTGACGCCTGGCTGGCGATTGGCAATCTCCAGTTGCACCCCTGGGCGACCATGGCCCCAACCATGCGGCAGACTGACCACTCCAGGCATCATCTCGTCACTGACGGCCAGCTCGACTTCAATCATGCCGACCCGCGAGCGAACCCTCACGCGCTGGCCATCAAGCAGCCCGAGCCGGGCCAGATCGAGTGGATTCATCAATAGCTGATGACGCGGTTTGCCCTTAACCAGTCGGTGATAATTGTGCATCCATGAGTTGTTGCTGCGCACATGACGACGACCGATCAGCAGCAACTGATCGCTTTGCGGAGCGGAGGCAGAGGCAAAGCGCTGCACGTCCTGCAGAAACAGCGATGGTGCCGCCTGGACCCGCTGATTGGCGGTCTTCAGCCGGCTGGCAAGGTTGGGTTTGAGCGCCCCTAGATCGACACCATGCGGGAAGTCACGCAGCCTAGCGAGGCTCAAGGTCAGCTCGCTCCCGTCACCATATTGGCCAGCACGCAGCCCCATGTCGATCATCTGCTCAGGTGAGACGGTCGGCTTGAGATCGCCACCGGTACGCGCTGCGAACGCCTGCGCCAGCCCAACGAAGATTTCCCAGTCATGCAAGGCGCCAGTTGGTTTGGGCAGGACCGCCTCGTTGAACCGGGTGACGTTGCGCACGGCAAACAGGTTAAAGGTGGTGTCGTAGTGATCATGCTCAAGCGGCGCGGTTGGGGGCAGGATCAGGTCGGCGTAGCGCGTGGTTTCATTGATGTAGAAATCAACGCTGAGCATGAACTCGAGGCCGTCGAGCGCTTGTTCCAACTGACGACCATTCGGCGTCGACAGGACTGGATTGCCCGCCACGGTAACCAGTGCACGAACCTGACCCTCGCCTTCGGTGAGCACCTCCTCAGCCAGCGCCGAGACGGGCAACTCGCCGCCGTATTCGGGAAGCCCCGACACCCGGCTCTGCCAGCGATTGAAGTGCCCGCCCGATGTGCTCGCCACCAGATCCACCGCCGGTTCGGTGCACAGCGTTCCGCCTACACGATCCAGGTTTCCAGTAACCAGGTTGATTGACTGCACCAGCCATTGGCATAGCGTGCCAAATGCCTGGGTCGATACACCCATGCGACCGTAACAAACTGCACTGTCCGCAGCGGCGAAATCACGTGCCAGCCTGCGAATCTGCTCGGCTGGAATGCCACAGCGCAGGCTCATCGCTTCGGCTGTGAACGGCGCCACAGCCGCGCGGAGTTCGTCCAGGCCATCCACCGGTAGATGGCTGACTCGGGTCAGTTGTTCCTCGAACAGCGTGTTGAGCAGCCCGAAAAGCAGCGCCGCGTCCTCACCTGGGCGAACGAACAGATGCTGGTCGGCGATGGCGGCGGTTTCGCTGCGGCGCGGATCGACCACAACCAGCTTGCCGCCCCGTGCCTGCACGGCCTTGAGGCGCTTTTCCACATCAGGGACGGTCATGATGCTGCCATTGGAGGCCAACGGATTACCACCCAGTATCAACATGAAGTCGGTGTGATCGATATCGGGAATCGGAATCAGCAACCCGTGGCCATACATCATCAGACTGGTCAGATGATGCGGCAGCTGATCGACCGATGTCGCCGAGAAACGGTTGCGTGTCTTCAGCTGACCGAGAAAGTAATTGCTGTGCGTCATCAACCCATAGTTATGCACGCTGGGGTTGCCCTGATAGACCGCTACGGCATTGTTGCCGTGACGCGCGCGGATGTCCGCCAGACGCTCGGCCACCAGCGCAAAGGCATCGTCCCACTCGATGGCCTGCCACTCGCTGCCGACACGGCGCATCGGATGACGCAGACGGTCCGGGTCGTTCTGAATGTCCTGCAGCGCGACCGCCTTGGGACAGATATGGCCGCGGCTGAAGCTGTCTTCCGGATCGCCCTTGATGGAAACGATCTGCTCATCGCGTGTTTCGATGGTAAGTCCACAAATGGCTTCGCACAGGTGGCAAGCACGGTGATGCCGAGTCGTTTCGCTCATCGCAGGCTCCGGAGAATCGTTCTTGTAATCCGACCACTCTAGGCCGGACCCGGGCGGGTGCCAATGAATTGCAGTGCGGCAAATAGGAGCCGATTCAGATAACCAATCTTGCCAAGGCAGCCTGTAGGGCTTGGGAGCTAATCAGCGTTTTTGACGAACCTAACTCAACACGCCACAGCAAGCTGGGATCAGCGAGGCCGAATCGAGCCGCAGCCCTTGTAGGAGCGAGCTTGCTCGCGATCAAGACCTCCGCGTAGCTGCCGAATTCATCATGCCTCAGCGAGCAGACTCGATCGCTCAACGCGCCGCGATATGCGCCACCAGCAACTGCACGCTTTCTCGCCCGCGAAACTCGTTGACGTCCAGTTTGTAGGCCAGGTCAGCCCAACGCACGGTAGGGTTCGGCCAGAGGTCGCGATCGATATTGAACGCAATGCCATCGAGGGTCAGCGAACCGCATTCGCTCTTGAGCACCATTTTCAGGTGTTTTTCGCCCACCAGCCGCTGCTGCACCAGCTGGAATACGCCATGAAAGACCGGCTCCGGGAAGTGCTGGCCCCAAGGCCCGGCATTGCGCAGCGCCTTCGCCAGCTCAAGGTGGAATTCCTCGATGCTCAGCTGTCCGTCGGTGAGCAAGCGCCCGGTGAGATCGTCCTCGCAGAGCTGGCGCCGCACCTCTGTATCGAACGCCGTTGCGAAAGCACCGAAGTTGGTCTCAGGCAGCGACAGGCCAGCGGCCATCGCATGGCCACCAAACTTGGTAATCAGACCCGGATGTCGCGCTGCGACCGCATCCAGCGCATCGCGGATATGAAAGCCGGGCACTGATCGTGCCGACCCCTTGAGCATTCCGTCGCCCGCGTCAGCAAAAGCGATGGTCGGACGGTGATACCGCTCCTTGAGGCGCGATGCGAGGATGCCGATCACGCCCTGATGCCAATCCGGATCGAACAGGCAGAGGCCGAAAGGCATGTCCTCAAGCGGCAGCTCCTTGAGCTGAGCCAGCGCCTCGCGCTGCATGCCCTGCTCGATGCCCTTGCGGTCCTGATTGAGCTGGTCGAGCTGCACCGCCATGTCCCGCGCCAGTGCTTCGTCTTCGCAAAGCAGGCATTCGATGCCCAACGCCATGTCGTCAAGCCGCCCCGCCGCATTCAGCCGCGGGCCGAGAATAAAGCCGAGATCGGTCGAGGTGATGCGGCTGTGGTCGCGCCCGGCGACTTCTAGAATCGCGCGCAATCCAGGGCGCGCCCGCCCGGCGCGGATCCGCGCCAGGCCCTGATGAACGAGAATTCGATTATTGGCGTCCAGTGGCACCACGTCAGCGACGCTGCCCAGCGCGACCAAATCGAGCAGCTCGGCCAGGTTCGGCTCGGCCCAGCTATTACGCGCAAACCAGCCCCTGTCACGCAGCGCCGCGCGCAAGGCCAGCAGAACGTAGAAAATCACCCCGACGCCGGCGATGCACTTACTCGGAAAGGCGCACTCCGGCTGGTTGGGGTTGACGATGGCATCGGCGGCGGGCAACTCCGGGCCAGGCAGGTGGTGGTCGGTTACCAAGACCTTGAGCCCGGCCGCCTTGGCCGCCGCCACGCCATCCACACTGGAAATTCCATTGTCCACAGTCACCAGCAACTCGGGCCGTCGCTCGAGCGCAACAGCGACGATTTCCGGCGTCAGGCCATAGCCGTACTCGAAGCGATTGGGCACCAGGTAGTCCACGTGCGCAGCGCCCAACTGGCGCAAGCCCAGCACGCCCACCGTACTGGCCGTAGCGCCATCAGCGTCGAAGTCACCGACGAAAAGAATGCGCTGGCGGGTTTCGATTGCCTCGACCAGCAGCGACACGGCGTCGTCGATTCCTTTGAGCTGGCCATAGGGGATCAAGCGCGCCAACCCCTTGTCCAGTTCCGTTACTGACTGCACGCCACGGGCGGCGTAGAGACGTGTCAGCAGCGGCGGCAAGTCGCCCAGGTCGGGAAGCCGTTCGGGAAGTGGGCGGGGTTCGATGCGCATCTATCTGTTATCCGGCGTACTGCGTGAAGTGAGTCAGAGCGATGTAGCGGCGCGTGCGGCCTGGTCGTAGAGGCCGGACATGGCACGCAGCATCCCGGCGAGACGGTGAATCTCGTCAGGGTCGATGTTCAAATTTTCGAAGGAGGCAATCAGGCATTCCTTGCGTATGTCGGCGTACTGCTGGCACAGCTCACGGCCCTTCTCCGTGGTCCGGTAGAACATCTCCTTACCCTGCTTTTCGCCTTCGACCAGACCGAGCTTGCCGAGCTTTTTCAACGCGTAGGTCACGGTGTGAGTGTCTTCGATATTGAGCAAAAGGCAGATATCCGCCTGTCGTTTAGCGCGACCTCGGCTGGTCAGGTTATGCAGCACCATGACGTCCAGCGCATTCATTTCCACCGCACCGGAAGCCCTCATGCAGCGCTCCATCCAACGCATCAGCGCGGCGCTGGCAATGATGATGCCGTATTCGAGCTCGGACAGTTCCTGCGATTGCTCGGCGAGATGAGCCGAGGCGACGATGGACGATCGCAACGGACGGGGGGGTTTGGCGTCAACCATCTTGCGGACCATGAACTGGCGGGCGGAGCATGGCGCCGCCCAGGTGAATCGGGTCCGCAAGCATACAGCAATGCGAACCGGAACGACCGCTGAACACATGCTCCACAAATACTTATTGATAAATCATCGATAATTTATCATCGTAGTTTCCACTTACATTCCCGTGCCCTTTGCAGACCAGCGGCCCATGAGGATTGATATGAAACCTCTACTTCTCAACTGCGACATCGGCGAAAGCTTCGGTGCCTGGTCCATGGGACTGGACGCCGAGGTCATGCCGTTCATCGATTGCGCCAACGTTGCCTGCGGTTTTCATGCATCGGACCCGCAGACTATGCGCCGCACCGTGGCACTGGCGGCTGAGCATAAAGTGATGATTGGGGCTCATCCGGCTTATCCCGATCTGGTCGGCTTCGGTCGCCGCTCCATGACGTGTAGCCCGGAAGAAGTAGAGAACATGCTGCTCTATCAGATGGGTGCGCTGGATGGCATCTGCCGCGCCGAAGGTACGCAGGTTCGCTACGTCAAGCCGCACGGCGCCCTCTACAACGACATGATGCGCAAGCCCGACCTGCTGCGCGCGGTAATGAAGGCCGTTATCGCTTATTGTCCGTCGCTTCCTTTGATGCTGATGTCGACCCGAGATAACCGTAGCGCGCAGGCATTGGCTGACGAACTGGGCATCACCCTGTGGTTCGAAGTCTTCGCCGACCGGGCCTACGACGCGGCTGGAATGCTGGTCTCCCGGACCCTCCCCGGCGCCGTTCACCACGATGCTGATACCGTCGTTGCCCAAGCCGTGAGCCTGGCCAGGGGCGAAGCATTGACCGCCACCGACGGCAGCGCCTTGATGCTGCGCGCCGACACACTTTGTGTGCACGGCGACAACGCCGGCTCGGTCGCTGCGGTGCAGCGTATTCGCCAGGCTCTTGAGCGCCTACCGGCATGAAGCTGCGTATCGAAGTGGTCGGCATCGACTGCCTGATGCTGCGCCTGTTCGATGAAATCGACGAGGCGAACATGCCGTGGCTGCTGGCGGCGGCGCAGCGATTGCGAGACGCCTTTGGCGCCACTCTGATTGATCTTGTCCCTTCCTATACGACACTGCTGGTGCACTACGACCTTCTGCAACTGGACGATACCCAGGCGCGTCAACGCATCGCGGATGCTCTAGGTGCACTGCAGCCAGACACGAGCGGCCAGGGACGAGAACTGGATATCCCGGTGTGGTACGACCCGAGCGTCGGACCGGAGCTTGAAACGCTGGGCCAACGGACCGGATTAGGCGTTTCAGGCGTCATCGAACGACACAGCGCCCATGTTTATCAGGTGTTTGCACTGGGCTTCGCTCCCGGTTTCGCCTTCATGGGGCTGGTTGATGAGTGCCTCGCCAGCCCGCGCCTACAAACACCTCGCAAGCGAGTCCCCGCCGGCAGCCTAGGCATCGCGGACCGGCAAACAGCCATCTATCCCCTGATCTCACCTGGCGGCTGGAATCTCATCGGCCGCAGCCCGACCCGGCTGTTCGACCGCTCCCTTGACGGCTACAGCATCTGGCGACCCGGTGATCGAGTGCGGTTTCAACCGATTGATCGCGCTGAGTTCATCCGACTCGGCGGTGACGACAGCCCCTTCGAGGTGAGGCCATGAGTCTTTTGATCGAGCGCAGCGGCGCATTGGCCAGCCTGCAGGACGGTGGCCGTTTCGGTGTTCGCCATCTCGGTGTGACCCAAGGCGGCGCTGCGGACTGGCTCTCACAACGCTGGGCGAACGGGTTGCTAGGCAATCCGCCAAGCGCCGCAACGGTGGAGATCACGGTGGGGAATTTCGCTCTGCTCGTCGAAGCGGACAGTTGCCTCGCACTCTGCGGCGCCGATCTGGGTACAACGCTGGATGGCCAACCTATCGCACCTGGCCGCAGCTTTTTCGTTCGCAAGGGCCAACGCCTGACATTCAACACACCCCTTAAAGGCGTACGTGCCTATCTGGCGGCACCTGGCGGCTTTGTTGCCCCGCAATTGCTGAACAGCTGCGCCACGGTCAGCAGAGAAAACCTCGGCGGCTTGAACAGCGACGGCCGACCACTGGCGGTCGGCGACCGGCTAAGTTGGCATGGAAAGGAGGCGACTCCCCGTGAGCTGACCGCTGAAATGTGCTCCGTGTTGTTCACCGAAGCGCCGTTATCAGTGGTGCTGGGTGCACAGATCGGTGACTTCAGCGGCCAGAGCCTTTTCGATGTGTTCAACTGCACGTGGACCATCGACCAGCGCGCCGACCGCATGGGCATACGGCTCCTGGGTCCAGCGTTGAACAACTCAAGGCGGTCGATGATCTCGGAGGCGGTGCCGCTGGGCGCAATTCAGGTACCCGCGGACGGTCAGCCCATCGTCCTGCTCAATGATCGGCAGACCATTGGCGGCTACCCCAGGCTGGGTGCGCTGACACCGCTAGCCGTCGCACGCCTGGCGCAATGCATGCCCGGTACAGAGGTGCAGCTAAAGCCAGTCGCTCTTGAAGCCGCACAACGTGAGCATCGGAAGCTGCTCGCCAACTGGTCATGACTTACCGGAGGAGCGAGCGGATGGGAGGCGATAGTCGCTCGGAGACATCCAGGAAAGGCGAGCGCGTTTAGCGGCTTCGTCACAACCGCCGGAGGCGCGCCACCGATCAGCAAAGCTGTGCCCCGCAACCGGCCATACAAAAACAAAACACATAGTCTGGGCACCGCCCGGCTGCATTTACATACCTGCCCCAACATCAAGAAAAAAGGTACATCAATGCAACCCACACCCAGTTTCACCCCGGGATCACAACGCAACGTGCTACGAGGCGCCGTCTTCATTATGGCGACCTCCTCTATCGGCCCCGCCTTTTTGACCCAGACCTCCTTGTTCACGGAGAAATACCTGGCGAGTTTTGCGTTCGCCATCGTCATTTCGCTGCTGATCGACATCGGTGCGCAACTCAACATCTGGCGAGTCATCACTGTCGCGAATCTACGCGGGCAAGACGTGGCCAATCGGGTTATTCCCGGTGTCGGTCATCTCATTTCGGCGTTTATCGTGCTGGGAGGCATTGCCTTCAATATCGGCAACATCGGCGGCGCCGGGCTGGCGATGAACGTCCTGTTTGACATTCCGCCGGTGATCGGATCGCTGATCGCAGGGGTGGTGATCATTGGCATTTTTCTACTGCGCAACGCCAAGGGCGTCATGGACTCGGTGATGCAGCTGCTCGGCCTGGTGATGCTGTGCATGATCGGCTACGCCATGCTGCAATCCAATCCGCCAGTGCTGGAGGCGCTGAGCCGCAGCTTCAATCCTGACGATCCGCTGATCCTGCTGCTGCCCATCGTGACATTGGTAGGCGGCACCGTCGGCGGCTATATCTCATTCTCTGGGGGGCATCGATTGGTCGAAGCCGGGATCACTGGCGTTCAGAATGTTGGCCTCGTGACCCGCGCTGCGATAACAGGCATCGCGACGACCGGCATCGTGCGGATCTGCCTGTTTCTGGCTGCGCTCGGTGTAGTCAGCCAGGGGTTGACGCTCGATCCCGGCAACCCCGCGGCTTCAGTGTTCTCCCATTCGATAGGGACGGTGGGCTATAAGATGTTCGGCGTCGTCCTGCTGGCCGCTTCGGTGTCATCGGTAATCGGTGCGGCTTACACCAGCGTGACATTCATGTACTCGCTGCACGAAAGCATCCAGCGAAACAACCGCTGGATGGTCATCGCTTTCATCGGGTGCTCGACGCTCATTTATAGCCTGGTCGGACAACCAGTGAAGGTTCTGGTCGTGGCGGGCACGCTCAATGCGTTGGTCCTGCCGCTGGCGCTGGGATGTGTGCTCTGGGCTGCAAAGAAGCCGAGCATCGTCGGTGACGAATATCGTCATCCGACCTGGATGATGGTGTTCGGCCTGTTGGCCATGCTGGCAACAGCGGTCGGGGTGGTGATGTCATTCAATGCCTTCGTCGATTTCTGGCAATCCTGATGCCGTAGCCGCAACGCCTAATGAGCAGCCGGCGAACGCCTCAGCCGCGTTCGCCGATCAGCCACTCGAGCGGGACTTCGTGCTGGCCTCGCTCGTCAGTGATGAACAACGCACCTTCGCTAATCATCACGCTCCAGTTGATTGCCCGTGGCAGATCCAAAGCGACGTTTTCCAACGTTTCCTGCCCCACCGCGACCACATTGATCTTCTTCAAGCTGCGGACGCTATCGAGTACTCGGGTCTGCCACACGCGCAGGTTGCCGTAGGCCACCAGACTGAAGCGTTCCGCGCGCCGCGAACACCAGGTGATACGCTCGGCGTCCGGCTGCCCGACTTCGATCCAATGCAGGACGCGGTCATCCAGGCTTTTTTCCCACAGAGCCGGCTCGTCGACATCTGACAGACCGCGACCGAACGCAAGTTGTTCGTCATACCAGAGAACATAGGCAATGAGCCGCGCAACCAGGCGTTCTTCTGTCTCCGAGGGATGCCGGGCAACGGTAAAGCGCAGATCCTGATAAACGTGGCGATCCAGATCGGTGAGATTGATCTCTACCTTATATGGCGTGGCTTGCAGGGCCATGACAGCTCCAGGCGGGAAAAGGACCCGCAGTTTAGCGCATCACCAAGGCTTAAAGAGGGGAGCGGTTGGGTTATCGAAAACAAGCGCAAGGCAGCCAAATCCGATGAACGATCTTTGACAATCATTCTCATTATATTTAGCATCCCTCCTATCGCAGACCCAACGGGTAGTTCATATGTACGTGTGTCTTTGCCAAGGCGTGACCGACGGGCAGATCCGTGAGGCCATCTATGAAGGTTGCTGCAGCTATCGTGAGGTGCGCGACGCAACGGGTGTGGCAACTCAGTGTGGCAAATGTGCGTGCGTTGCCAAGCAAGTCGTCCGCGAAACCCTCAGTGATATTCAGGGCGCCAATTCGTCGCTCGCCTACCCGGCCGGTTTTGCACCCGCTTGATACAAATCGATTTCCCATAGCCGGGCAGAAGCCCGGCTTTTTTATGCCTGTAAATCAATGCCTTGCTACCAAGTCGCGGAACAGACTTATTCTTATTCCGGTTTACCCTTTAACATTCAATGACTTAGGTTTGACAGCCTCTATATTCGTGGCCAGACTGCGCCCATCAACGAACACGCTTCGACGCAGGGCACCGATATGAAAGGCGATAAGCTAGTCATTCAACATCTGAACAAGATCCTCGGCAACGAGCTGGTCGCGATCAACCAGTACTTCCTGCATGCGCGCATGTACGAGGACTGGGGACTGGGCAAGCTCGGCAAGCACGAGTACGCAGAATCCATCGATGAGATGAAGCATGCGGACAAGCTGATCAAGCGCATTCTCTTCCTTGAAGGCCTGCCCAACCTGCAGGATCTCGGCAAGCTGCTGATAGGCGAAAACACGCGCGAGATGCTTGAGTGCGATCTGAAGCTCGAGCAAAGCGGCATGCAGGACCTCAAGGTCGCTATCGCTTACTGCGAAAGTATCGGCGACTACGGCACACGCGAGATGCTTGAAGATATCCTCGAATCAGAGGAAGAGCACATCGATTGGCTGGAAACCCAGCTGAGCCTGATCGACAAGGTCGGCATGGAAAATTATCTGCAGTCGCAGATGGACCAGTAAGCGCACTGCACCGGCAAGAACGGGAGCCTCGGCTCCCGTTTTTTATGTCCGACGTTAAGCCCAATTCAGCACTGTCAGCTCAAAGCGCAGACACAAAAAACCCGCCTACTGGCGGGTTTCAGTATCGCTTGGATCAAGCACCTGCTTTTTGAGCGGCTTGCTTGATCAAAGGCTGTAGCTCACCTTTTTCGAACATCTCAAGGATGATGTCGCTACCACCGACCAGCTCGCCATCAACCCACAACTGGGGGAAAGTCGGCCAGTTGGCATACTTCGGCAGGTTGGCACGAATTTCGGGATTCTGCAGGATGTCGACATAGGCGAATTTCTCACCACAGCCCATCACGGCTTGTGTTGCGCGAGCTGAGAAGCCGCACTGCGGCGCGTTGGGGGAGCCTTTCATATAGAGCAGTACCGGGTTCTTTTCGATCTGCTCTTTGATGGTTTCGATGATATCCATGGGGCACCTCGGCTAGTCTCGGTTGCCCGGCATTGTACAGGAACAACAGCCTAAAAGCCGAGCCACGGACTCGGCTTTTCTGCCCTAGCGCGCTGCGAAGCTGGCCTATAACGCCGGTTTCTGGCGTGTTGAGACCGATTTGCGCCGGCCAAGGCTTTCTGGATAAGATCGCGCCTTTCCCGTTTCGTCGCCATGTATGCGACCCCTGTCGTAGGTCTTCTTTTTCGTCGAAAAAACACCGGCCTCGATTGCGGCAATAAAGGTAGTTGATATGAGCGCAAGGCATTTTCTCTCACTGATGGATTGCACGCCCCAAGAGCTGTCAGGCCTGGTGCGTCGCGGCATCGAGCTGAAGGATCTGCGCGAGCGCGGGATCCTGTTCGAGCCACTGAAGAACCGTGTGCTGGGCATGATTTTCGAAAAGGCCTCGACCCGCACAAGGCTGTCTTTCGAGGCGGGGATGATTCAACTCGGCGGACAGGCAATCTTCCTCTCGCCTCGCGACACCCAACTCGGTCGCGGTGAGCCGATCAGCGATTCGGCCATCGTCATGTCGAGCATGCTCGATGCGATCATGATTCGAACCTTCGCTCATTCAACCCTGACGGAGTTCGCGGCCAACTCATCAGTGCCCGTCATCAACGGACTGTCGGATGATCTTCACCCCTGCCAGCTGATGGCTGACATGCAAACCTTTCACGAACTGCGCGGCAGCATCGCAGGCAAGACGGTTGCCTGGATCGGTGATGGCAACAATATGTGCAACTCCTACATGGAGGCAGCGCTTCAGTTCGATTTCCAGCTACGCATCGCTTGCCCTGAAGGCTATGAGCCCAAGAGCGAACTGGTCGCGCAGGCCGGTGATCGGGTGCAGGTACTCCGCGATCCACGCGAAGCCGTCAGCGGTGCGCATCTGGTCAGTACCGACGTCTGGGCTTCCATGGGCCAGGAAGACGAAGTCGCCGCGCGTATCGCCACCTTCCGCCCATATCAAGTAAACCGAGCCTTGCTCGATTCTGCAGCGGACGACGTTCTGTTCATGCATTGCTTGCCGGCGCACCGCGGCGAGGAAATCAGTGACGACCTACTGGACGACCCGCGTTCCGTAGCCTGGCAACAAGCTGAAAACCGTCTGCATGTGCAGAAAGCCCTGCTGGAATTTCTGGTCGAGCCGGCTTTCCACCACGCATGAGCCACGAACCGCTCCTGCACTTGCGAGATCTGGACTGCGGTTATGGCGGTCACAGCATCGTGCAGAAACTCAACCTGCACCTGAACCGCGGAGATATCGGTTGCCTGCTCGGGCCGTCCGGTTGCGGAAAAACCACTACCTTACGGGCCATTGCCGGGTTCGAACATCTCAACGAAGGCGAGATTCAACTCGGCGAATCCATAATCTCCCGCCGTGGTTTCACCCTGGCACCCGAAAAGCGTCGGATTGGCATGGTGTTTCAGGACTATGCGTTGTTTCCGCACCTGACCGTGATGGAAAACATCGGATTCGGTATACGCAAGCATCCGCAGTCGAAACGCATCGTGCAGGAGATGCTCGATCTGGTGCATCTTTCCCCGCTGAGCAAGCGCTATCCGCACGAGCTTTCCGGTGGTCAGCAGCAACGCGTCGCCCTGGCCCGTGCACTCGCGCCTGAGCCGGAACTGCTGTTGCTGGACGAACCCTTCTCCAACCTGGATGGGGACTTGCGCCGGCGTCTGAGCCATGAGGTACGGGCGATTCTCAAGGGACGCGGCACCAGCGCGATTCTCGTCACCCACGATCAAGAAGAAGCGTTCGCGGTCAGCGACCAGGTCGGCGTGTTCAAGGATGGCCGGCTGGAGCAGTGGGATACGCCGTACAACCTCTACCATGAGCCACACACGCCTTTCGTCGCGAGCTTTATCGGCCAGGGCTATTTCATTCGTGGACAACTGATCGATCCCGAGACGGTGCAGACGGAGCTCGGCGTCATCCGAGGCAACCGTGCCTACACCATGCCAGCCGGAAGCTCGGTAGACGTGTTACTGCGTCCGGATGACATCGTCTATTCACCCGACAGCCCGCTGAGAACGCTGATCGTCGGTAAGACGTTCCTCGGCGCCTCCACGCTTTATCGCCTGCAATTGCCGACCGGCAATCAACTCGAAGGGATATTCCCCAGCCACGCCGACTACGCACCCGGTCAGGAGGTCGGTATCGCTATCGCTGCTGACCACCTGGTGGTGTTCCCCGCGCAAGGCAGCGTGGCAGCTTATGAAAAGCTGCCGGAAGCGGGTGTACGTCGTTATAGCAGCAGCTAATGCTGACTGTGCCCTACTCGTCCGCCTGAACTACCGCGGCCTCACCGCCTTTTGGCCTGAGGCGGCGAGCCCTGAAAAATTCGCTGAGTGTCTCGCTGCACGCCTGCGCGGCCACACCACCTTCAATCAACACACGGTGATTGAGGAAATCTTGCGAGAAAAACTGGCCTCGGCTGACCGCCACGCCCGCCTTGGGCTCCGTGGCGCCGTATACAACACGCTGAACACGCGAATGAACAATCAAACCCGCACACATGCTGCACGGTTCAAGCGTCACGTACAGCGTACTTCCCGGTAGGCGGTAGTTTCCCAGCCTGGATGCCGCGTCGCGAATGGCGACCATTTCAGCATGGGCGCTGGGGTCGTGGCTGGAGATGGGGCAATTGAAGCCGCGACCAACAATCTGGCCATTCTGCACAACCACCGCACCGACAGGCACCTCCCCGAGCGCTGCCCCTTCGGCAGCAAGCGATAACGCCTCACGCATGAATGCTTCATCGTGGGATCGATCGATGATCATCGGTCTCTTCATCTATTCACCGGCTGCTGCCGTCCTCATACCACTTCAATCGCTGCCATCAGCCCGGTTTCCATGTGATCGATGACATGGCAGTGAAACATCCAAACGCCTGGATTATCGGCCACCAATGCGATTCGCGCCGTCTCGTTCTTGCCAAGCAGATAGGTGTCGGTATACCAGGGGTCGATGCGTTTGCGGTTGGACGAAATGACCTTGAAGGTCAGGCCGTGCAAGTGAATCGGATGCTGATACTGGCTGAGGTTGCGAAGCTCGAATATGTAGTGGCCGTCTCTTTTCAACGTAGCGATCGGTCGCTCCGCGCAGGTCTTGTCGTTGCTGTCCCAAGCCTGGCCATTGATCTGCCAAAAGGTAAAAGCCTCGCCCGCCCCGGCATCGCTGGACAGGGTGCCAGCCCATTCGAAATTGAAGCGCAGGGTTTCTGCTCGCTGCAAGTCCGGCTCCGCAACCGGGTTGGCTGGCAAAGGTGCAGGCCAGTCGCCTTCCGTCTCGGCTGTATCGACGGAAGCGAGCGTGGCCAGCCGCAGCGGGCCGTTGCGCAGGGAAATCTCCTGCCCGGCAGAAGGCACTTTCAACGCCAGGTCGATGCGCATGCCCGGCCCCAACCAATAGGTTTTGCCCAGCGGGCGCGGCACGATCGGGTTACCGTCGATTGCATAGATACGTGCGTCGCCATCCGACAGGTTCAGGCGGTAGGTGACAGTGTTGGTGATGTTGATGATGCGCAAACGCACCACTTGGCCGGCAGGCAGCTCAAGGGTGGGCGCGTGTTCCCCGTTGACGGTCGACAGCACGCCTGGGGTTCCTCCCCGGGCGGCTTCTCGCGGCACACTGAAGTCGGTGAACTGCCCCTGCTTGTCGACATGCCAATTCTTCAGGCTTAGCGTCCGCTCATGGCGAAATCCGCTCGGCTCGCGCTCTTCGACAATCAACGGCCCCACCAGGCCACGGCCCAGCTGCTCAGCACTCGTTGTGTGCGGGTGATACCAGAAACTGCCCGCATCCGGCACCTGAAAGCGATAGTCAAACGACTCGCCTGGCAAGACTGGCAACTGCGAAACATATGGGACCCCATCCATATTCACCGGCAGGCGGATGCCATGCCAATGGATGGTGGTGGGCTCTGGCAGGTGATTAATGAAGCGCACCCGCAGCCAATCACCCTGTCTGGCGCGCAATTCGACGCCTGGCGCCTGCCCACCGTAGCACCACGCCGGCGTTTTGGTGCCGGCGATCAGCTCGATATCGGCTGGAGCTGCGATCAGCTCGTAATCGTGGGTCACTGGATCAGCCGGACGCCCGAGCCAGTAGCGTGCGCCGCCGCCTACAACCCCCAACGTCGCGAGCCCAGCCAACCCGGCAAGCATTTTTCTTCGCGTAAAGGTCATTTCGTTCTCATCAAAAACTGCACGAACTGTATCGCTATCTAGCAACTAGATTGGAATCGCTCGCATTTGCGTCATGCTACAGCTTCGTGCGCTGCCTCGCAGCATGCAGTAGTCGCTCATTAATACCGTCAGCCGATTGCTGCGAACCCTCGCGCCCGATCCTGCGTCTACTAGGGGACATTCATCTATATCGAGGAGGCGCCATGCACCCCACCGCAGCCCAAGCCAAGGGCGAAGTCAGCCGAGGCATCACCTGGCTCGCCCGTAGCGGCTACGCCGCACGAGGCGTTGTCTATCTGATTGTCGGGCTATTCGCCTTCATGGCTGGCGTCGGCAGCGGAAACACCGTCGGTACCAAAGGCGCCATTCAACAATTGTTGGGGCAGCCGTTCGGAGAAACCTTGCTTTGGATCATGGTT
This sequence comes from Stutzerimonas stutzeri, assembly GCF_051028275.1. Taxonomy (GTDB): domain Bacteria; phylum Pseudomonadota; class Gammaproteobacteria; order Pseudomonadales; family Pseudomonadaceae; genus Stutzerimonas; species Stutzerimonas stutzeri_AS. The sequence goes on along the minus strand of NZ_CP069269.1, from coordinate 1,322,707 downwards.
GTCGGCCTCGTGGCTTACGTGGCGTGGCGTTTAACTCAGGCTATTACAGATCCGGAAGGTCATGGCACCGACGCCAAGGGCATATTGATCCGCTCAGGCCTCGTAGGAAGCGCCGTGACCTATTCGCTGCTCGCCCTGTTTACCCTCGGGCTGCTCGGTAGCTCCATTGGCGGGTCAGGCGGCGGCGGTGGGTCAGGTGGTGGTGACTTCCTGTCTGGCCTGCTTGGCTGGAAATACTCCAATTACCTGGTCTACTTTGTTGCACTGGTTCCGCTGGGTGTCGGCATCGCCCACATAATCAAGGGCTGGAAAGCCAAGTTTGAAAAGTACTTCTATGCTTCCGAACACGTCATGAAATGGGTTCGCCCTATTTCCCGCTCAGGCCTGATTGCTCGTGGCGTCGCCTTTTTCGTGGTCGCGGGCATGCTCTTCACAGGTGGTAGCCGCTACGAGCCCACCAACCCGCCGGGACTGGAGGATGCTCTGAGTGCGCTGCAGAATTTGCCCTTCGGCACGTTCTGGCTGTCGCTCATAGGGCTTGGATTGGTGGCCTTCGCCATCTACAGCTTCTCTGAGGCGATCTGGCGACGCATCGATGCGCCAGCCGTCATGCACTGACTGACACGTTGCAAAACAGAAGCCCCGGAATCCCGGGGCTTCGTCCTACCGAAACGCTATTTGGATCATTCCCACTCGATCGTAGCGGGCGGCTTGCTCGATACGTCGTAGGTGACGCGGGAGATGCCATCGATTTCGTTGATGATACGGTTGGACACCTTCTCCAGCAGCTCGTAGGGCAGATGCGCCCAGCGGGCGGTCATGAAGTCGATGGTTTCCACTGCACGAAGTGCGACGACCCAGGCATAGCGACGACCGTCGCCGACCACACCGACCGACTTGACTGGCTGGAATACCACGAAGGCCTGGCTGGTCTTGTGGTACCAGTCGAAGTTGCGCAGCTCCTGAATGAAGATGTGGTCGGCACGACGCAGCAGATCGGCGTATTCCTTCTTTACCTCGCCAAGGATGCGGACGCCCAGACCCGGGCCTGGGAAAGGATGACGGTAAACCATGTCGTATGGCAGCCCCAGCTCCAGACCGATCTTGCGAACTTCATCCTTGAAAAGCTCACGAAGCGGCTCGACCAGCTTGAGGTTCATTTCCTCCGGCAGCCCACCGACGTTGTGGTGTGACTTGATCACATGAGCCTTGCCGCTCTTGGCGCCAGCGGACTCGATGACATCCGGATAAATGGTGCCCTGGGCAAGAAACTGGATATTGTCGAGCTTGCTGGCCTGAGCATCGAACACGTCGATAAAGGTACGGCCGATAATCTTGCGCTTTTTCTCCGGGTCGGCTTCGCCGGCCAGATTCTCGAGAAACTGCGCCTCGGCGTCCGCGCGGATCACTTTGACGCCCATGTTCTCGGCGAACATGGCCATCACCTGATCGCCCTCATGCAGGCGCAAGAGGCCGTTGTCGACGAACACGCAGGTCAGCTGATCGCCGATGGCCTTGTGCAACAGCGCCGCCACCACCGAGGAATCAACACCGCCGGACAGACCCAGCAGCACGTTGGCCGAACCGACCTGAGCGCGCACCTGCTCGACCAGATCTTCTACGATGTTGGACGGCGTCCACAGGGCTTCGCAGCCGCAGATCTCGAGCAGGAATCGCGACAGGATGCGCCCGCCCTGGCGAGTGTGGGTTACTTCCGGATGGAACTGTACGCCGTAGTAGCGCCGATCATCGTCACCCATCGCGGCGATTGGGCAGCTTGGGGTGCTGGCGAGGATGTGAAACCCTTCAGGCAGGCTGGTTACCTTGTCGCCGTGGCTCATCCAGACGTCGAGGCCAAACACCCCGTCGTCATCCATGTGGTCTTCGATGCCGTCGAACAGCTTGGATTTGCCAACCAGGTCGACGCGGGCATAGCCGAATTCACGCTCGTCCGATCCTTGCACTTTACCGCCGAGTTGCTCGGAGAGGGTCTGCATGCCGTAGCAGATACCGAACAGCGGCACGCCCAGATCGAACACCGCCTGAGGCGCGCGCGGGCTGCCTTCGGCGTGCACCGATTCCGGGCCGCCAGCGAGGATGATGCCGCGCGGTGCGAAGGCGTGGATGTCTTCGTCACTCATGTCGAATGGATGCAGTTCGCAATAAACGCCCAGTTCACGAACGCGACGGGCGATCAACTGGGTGTACTGCGAGCCGAAATCCAGAATCAGGATTCGATGAGCGTGAATGTCTTGATGGGCCATTTTTTTCCCCTGGGAAAAACGGCTGAAGGCTGAACGCAAGCGGCTGAACGAAGCATGTGCTCATCCAGCCGCTCGGCGATCAGCCTCCAGCGACAGAAATATCAACCAACCCGGTAGTTGGGCGCTTCCTTGGTGATCTGCACGTCATGCACGTGGGATTCGGCCATGCCAGCGCCGGTGATTCGCACGAACTGCGGATGGGTACGCATATGGTCAATGGTCGCGCTGCCGGTATAGCCCATGGATGCACGCAAGCCACCCATCAGCTGATGAATGATTGCTGCAAGCGAACCCTTGTAGGGCACCCGCCCTTCGATGCCCTCGGGCACCAGCTTCTCAGCGCCTGCCGACGAATCCTGGAAATAGCGGTCCGAAGACCCCTGAGCCTGGGACATGGCACCCAGCGACCCCATACCGCGGTAGGCCTTGTAAGAACGACCCTGGAAGAGCTCGATTTCGCCTGGGGCTTCTTCGGTACCGGCGAACATCGAGCCCATCATCACAGCGTTGGCGCCGGCCACGATGGCTTTGGACAGGTCGCCGGAGAAACGGATGCCGCCGTCGGCGATCATTGGCACGCCGGTCCCTTCGAGCGCGGCGGAGACGTTGGCAATAGCGGAGATTTGCGGCACGCCTACACCCGCGACGATGCGCGTGGTGCAGATCGAGCCTGGGCCGATACCGACCTTGACCGCGTCAGCGCCCGCCTTGACCAGGTCCAGCGCGGCTTCGGCCGTGGCGATGTTGCCGCCAATAACCTGAACCTGCGGGAAGTTGTCCTTCACCCAGCGCACGCGATCCAGTACGCCGCGGGAATGACCGTGAGCAGTGTCGACAACGATTACGTCGACGCCAGCAGCGGCCAGCGCCTCGACGCGCTCGGCGGTATCAGGGCCTGTACCTACGGCTGCACCGACACGCAGGCGACCCTGACTGTCCTTGGATGCCAGCGGGTAGGTCTTGGCCTTCTCGATATCACGGAAGGTCACCAGGCCGCGCAGGTGGAAGTTCTTGTCGACCACCAACATCTTTTCGATGCGGTGCTCGTAGAGTTTGGTTTTGATTTCTTCCAGGCCGGTGCCTTCCTGAACGGTGACCAGCTCATCCTTCGGCGTCATGATCGCCGCGACCGAGTCACCAGCGTTTGGCGTGAAGCGCAGGTCACGTCCGGTAACGATGCCCACCAGCTCTTGACCAGAGACAACGGGGAAACCGGAGAAGCCGAGCTCGCGAGCCTTGCGCAGCAGTTCGCTGATCTTCGTCTCAGGGGTCACGGTGACCGGGTCGTGAACGATCGCTGTTTCGTGGCGCTTGACCTTGCGTACTTCCGCAGCCTGCTGCTCGACATTCATGTTCTTGTGAATGATGCCGATGCCGCCTTCCTGCGCCATGGCGATGGCCAGGCGAGCTTCGGTAACGGTATCCATCGCTGCTGAAACGAGGGGAATGTTCAGCTCGATGTCGCGGGTCAGGCGGGTCTTGAGGCTGACATCCTTCGGCAAAACTTCGGAATAACCCGGGATCAGGAGAACGTCGTCGAATGTCAGGGCTTCTTGGCTGATACGCAGCATGGCGGGGGCTCCCAGGCGGGAAAAAGGAAGCGCGGCATTATACCCGCCCACACCATCGCGCTCAATGCGGTTGTGAGGCACTTCGCCCTTATGCCGTTTCGCTTGACCGGCACGCTGACTGATCGGTCACCGCTATGCGACCACGACAGCCACCTTGAACCCCAGGCGAGCAGCGAACTCGTCCAGAAAGGCCTGAGTGAATACAGCATCGCCCCAGCCATTGAAGACAAAGCCGAGGTTGGAAAAACCGCAGGCTGGAATGAACAAGAACCCGTTGATGTCATCTTCGAAGCCGCATTCGGGACAGGTGAAATTATCGGTCTGCTTGGGCATCCACTCATCCAGGCTTTCGAACAGCGCTTCACCGATCTCGCGTCGACACTCGGGGCAGCCCGCCTCCTCGGCGAAGTCCTGGGTCGGCGTGTAAATGCAACGTTTGGTCACTACCTCCAATCCATTGATCGCCTCACCGAATGGCAAGCGGTCCGGATGCACCACGACGCTACGCGCGCCTGATGCGATGGCATATGCCATGCCGCCGACGCCGCGTCCGCAGGTGGTGGGCAGCGCCTCGACGATTCGACGCTCAGACAACCAGCGTAGGACCATTCGCGCTTTGGCTTCATGGCCAGGAAACGTTGAGATACGCGGCACGACGATCGCTTGATGGTGGCTCATGACTGGCTCGGAAAGGGGCAACGAAAGCGGCGCAGCTTAATCGGTTAGCCGCACAGGTCAACGAGGTGGGGCCAGCTGTTGTCTGACTAAGCGTTAGTCTTCAACGCCCATCGAGGCACTTTTCCCTTATCATCGCCGCCATGCTCAATGATCCTTTTCAACGCCTGAATCTCGATCGCGAAGTGCTGACTGTCAGCCAGCTTAACGGTCGTGCACGCCTGCTGCTCGAAGACGTCTTCGCCCAGGTCTGGGTCGAAGGTGAAATATCAAACCTGGCCAAGCCTGCGTCCGGCCACGTGTACTTCACGCTCAAAGACAAGAACGCTCAGGTCCGCTGCGCGCTGTTCCGACAGAACGCGCTGCGCGTGCGTCAGGCATTGCGCGATGGCCTGGCGGTAAAGGTTCGCGGGCGGGTGTCGCTGTTCGAGGGGCGCGGCGATTACCAGCTGATCCTGGATAACGTCGAGCCGGCAGGCGACGGTTCGCTACGTCTGGCCTTTGAAGCCCTTAAAGAGAAGCTGAGCGCTGAAGGTTTATTCGACGCGGCCACCAAGCGCGCCTTGCCCCTTCATCCGAGGCGCATTGGTATCGTCAGTTCGCCCACCGGCGCGGTGATCCGGGACATCATTTCGGTGTTTCGCCGACGCGCACCGCATGTCGCCCTGACGTTGGTGCCGACCCCTGTCCAGGGTCGCGAGGCGACGGCGCAAATTGTCCGTGCGCTGGAACTGGCCGATCGTGGCGATTTCGATGCGCTGATCCTCGCGCGTGGTGGCGGCTCGCTAGAGGATCTCTGGTGTTTCAATGAGGAGAGCGTCGCTCGAGCCGTCGCTGCCTGTGAGACGCCGATCGTCTGCGCTGTTGGCCATGAAACCGATGTATCCATCGCCGACTTCGTCGCCGATGTCCGCGCCCCGACGCCTTCCGCCGCCGCCGAGCTCCTGGCCCCCAGCAGTGCTGATGTTCGCCATCGACTCGAAGGCTTGCGACAACGCCTGCTGCTCCGTATGCGCGATCGTCTGCACCGCAGCGCCTCACATCTGGAAAGCCTGACGCGGCGACTGCGCCACCCGGGCGAACGCTTGCAGCAGCAGGCCCAGCGTATCGACGATCTGGAACAACGGCTGCTGCGCGGCATCGACCGTCGGCTCTGCGCCGGGCAAGAACGCCTCGCTCGATTCGAGACTCGCCTGGCCGGGCAACACCCGGGGCGAAACCTGACCCTGTTGCGCCAACGGCTCGATCATTTGTCCGGCCGCCTGCCTCGCGCAATGCAGGAAACGCTCAAGGGTCATCGCCACCAGCTACGGGGGTTGGCGCAAACACTGAATGTCGTCAGTCCGCTCGCCACGCTGTCACGTGGCTACGCCATTCTGCTCGATGAGCGCGGCCAGGCGATTCGACGTGCCGACAAGACCCAACCCGGCCAACGCCTCAAGGCACGACTGGGTGAAGGCGAACTGGACGTCAGGGTCGAAGACAACCATCAGACGCCTGTGACCTTGTCATCGCTGGATTAACCCATTCTCTGCCCAGGAATCCCATGCGTTTTGCCCTTGCCCTGCTGCTGTGTTTGTCGCTCCCGGTTCACGCCGAGGGTTTTCTCACCCGCCTGCTCAACAAGCCAGTACCCGGCGGCGTTGCTGTCATAGACCTGGGTAACGAGGCCAGCGCGCCAAAAGCACGGTACGACGGCAAACCGGTCCTGGTGGTGCGCGAAGACGACAAGCGCTGGATTGCCATCGTCGGGATACCGCTGACGGTCAAGGCGGGCCAGCAATCGCTGGACGTTGACGGCCGCGCGCAAGCTTTCCGCGTCGAGCCCCGCACCTACCGCGAGCAGCACATCACGCTGAAAAACCAGCGGCAGGTGAACCCGAACCCTGCCGACCTCAAGCGCATCCAGCGCGAACTGGACGAACAGACGCGGGCCTACCGACAGTTCAGCCCTCGCCAGCCCAGCAACCTCTTGTTCGACAAGCCGGTCAACGGCCCGCTCTCCTCACCGTTCGGCCTGCGGCGCTTCTTTAACGGCGAAGAGCGCAACCCGCATTCGGGGCTGGATTTCGCAGCGGAGACCGGTACGCCGATCAAGACGCCAGCAGCCGGAAAGGTGATCCTCACCGGAAACTATTTCTTCAACGGAAACACGGTGTTCGTCGACCACGGCCAAGGGCTGATCAGCATGTTTTGTCACCTCTCGAAAATCGACGTGAATGTCGGCGACGAACTTTCACGCGGCGCCGTGCTGGGAAAAGTTGGCTCCACAGGCCGTGCCACCGGACCGCATCTACACTGGAACGTCAGCCTTAACGATGCGCGTGTCGATCCGTCGATCTTCATCGGTGCGTTCAAACCCTGACCCGACCCAAGGACCCAATATGCTCATCAATGCGCAGGATTCGACCCTCCTCATTATCGACATCCAGGAACGGCTATTTCCCGCTATCGAAGGCCACACCGCATTGGCCGAGCACAGCGCCTGGCTGATTCAGGTTGCCCAGCGCGTCGGTGTGCCAGTGCTGTTCACCGAGCAGTACAGCAAAGGGCTTGGCCCTACCATCGCCTCGTTGCGCGACGGCATGGCTGACGAAGCGATTATCGAGAAGCTGCATTTTTCAGCAGCGCGCGACGGCGAGCTGTTCAAGCGTCCCGGCGGCGAGTGCAAGCAGTTCATCATCAGCGGTATCGAAACCCACATCTGCGTACTGCAGACCGTGCTCGACCTGTTGGCTCGCGGTCATCAGGTCTTCGTCGTAGAAGAAGCCGTCGGCTCGCGTCGCGCCAGTGACAAAGCGCTCGGCCTAGCGCGCATGCAACAGGCTGGAGCCAGCATCGTCTCCCGGGAAATGGTCGCGTTCGAGTGGATGGAGCAGGCCGGCACCGACCTGTTCCGCTCGATCAGCCGTGAATTCATCCGCTGATCAAACGCGCCGCTAACAGCCATCTGACGGAGCACTTTCATGCAGGACGAATTCAGGATCTGGCTGGACTGGCTTAGAGCCCACCCTGAACTGCAGACATTGGTCGCCAGCGCGGCGCTAGTATTCGCCGCCTGGCTCGCCAACTGGGTGGTCAAACGCATCCTTGTCCGCGGCGTCTACCAGATCGTACGCAGCTCGCGCGAATCGGAACTGCAGGATTTCGGGATTATCCGTCGGCTGTCCAACATCGTGCCGGCGCTGGTCCTTTCGGTCGGTGTGAACGCTGTACCGGGCTTACCTGAAGCGGCTGTCACAGTGGTGCGCAACGTCTGCAGTGGCTTCATCGTGTTAACGATCGCCCTCGCACTGGGGGCACTGCTGGACATCATCAACATGATCTACCGGCGCCGGGCCGATGCTCATGTGCACCCTATCAAGGGCTACCTGCAGGTCGTGAAGATCGTCGTGTATGCGGTTGCGACCATCCTCATCATCGCCACACTGATCGACCGATCGCCGCTGATTCTCCTGTCCGGCCTCGGTGCAATGGCAGCGGTGCTGTTACTGATCTTCCAGGACACCATCTTGTCGCTGGTGGCCAGCGTGCAGATCACCTCCAACGACTTGATCCGTGTCGGTGATTGGGTAGAAATGCCGCAGCTCAACGTAGACGGCGATGTCATCGACATCGCCCTGCATACGGTGAAGGTGCAGAACTGGGACAAAACCATCAGCAACATCCCGACCAAGCGCTTCATCAGCGACTCGTTCAAGAACTGGCGGGGCATGCAGGAAAGCGGTGGACGGCGGATCAAGCGCAGCCTGTTTCTGGATCAGCAAAGCGTGCACTTTCTGAGCAACGATGAATGCAAGCGTTTGCACCGCTTCAATCTGCTCGACGACTACCTGACCGAGAAGCGCCGGGAGATCGACGAATGGAACGCCAAGCTCGAAGAGCGCGGCAAGGAACCGGTAAACACCCGGCGCATTACCAACATCGGCAGCTTCAGGGCTTACGTCGAACGTTATCTGCGCAGTCACGGTGGGATTCATCAGGCGATGACCCTGATGGTGCGCCAGCTCAGCCCAACCGCGGATGGCTTGCCACTGGAAATCTATTGTTTCACCAATACTGTGGCCTGGACTCAATACGAGGCGATCCAGTCGGACATTTTCGACCACCTGCTGGCGATTCTGCCGGAGTTCGGTTTGCGTGTGTTCCAACACCCGAGCGGAGCCGACATGCGGGACTGGCGCGAGGCGCTCGCGCAAGATGGCGCACCGGTACTGCAACCGGATCGTGCAGGCGCCCGCAGCACTTTTCAACACAGCGGGCACGAATAAGCGAGACGGGATTAGCAAGCGGATCGAAAGCGGCATCGCCTTTCGATCCGCTGCCAGCTCTTAAAAACTCAGGTCAACGCGCCCCCAGTAGGTGCGACCGGGCTCGTTGATGCGCTCATCGGCGGACAAGCCGAAACCGGCATTAGGTTGAGATGCTCGCTGTACGCCTTGTCGAACAGGTTATCGATGCCGGTGCTGACCTTGAAGTTCGGGCTCAGGCGATAGGCGCCGTTGAGCGAGAAGACACCAAATCCCGAACTGTCATGGAAATCCTTGCTGACCACATTGCCGGAGCCGTGTGTGGATGGCTTTGAGGCTTCAACCAGGCAGAACGGGAGGTGCGCAGGGGTGTCGCTGAATATGGCGCCTTGCAGGCAACAACAGCTCGACCGGACGGGACGAAGCAAAAGCCGGACGGAACCGTGGCATCGCCAGCTCGAGCGTCAGAGTCAGCGGAGGGTTAAGCGTCAGCAGCTCGCAATAGCCGCAGAGATCCAACGCTTGTAGCCAGGTCGGATTCTGCGCGCCGCCCGTGCCGTGATGAGCAGCTCCAGCAGGCACCGCATGGGCCGATTGGTGCGCATGGGAATGCTCGCCAGCCGACGGTTTGGCTTGCAGCGCCGAATAAAGCGGGCCGACATGAATCATCAGCATGGCGAATAGGCCAAGCCAGATGCTAGATGACCATAGCCGTTTGCGTGTCAACGATGCATACCCGGATCAGGTGATAATGGTTCCAGCGAAGCGGCCGGATGATCGCACGCCCAGAGTCGTTTCCGGCGACATGAGGCCGCAGCAGAACGGGCAGCAAATGCTCATATAACTCAATAATTCAGCTATAAATTGCGCACTTGTCCGATATAGGGTGAAAACTGCCATTTTTAAAACAGTTCTTGCAACCACACACATCCACGCAATACTTTTGCAGCATCTACGATTGGTGCACGCGCGAGCGGCACTTCTCCGCCACGTTATCCATGGGGAATCGCCATGACCATGCTCAAGAATCCAGCGACGAAGTACCGCGCCTTTGCGCCGTTGAACATCCCGGATCGTACCTGGCCTTCCAAAACCATCACCGAGGCTCCTATCTGGCTGAGCTCGGATCTGCGTGACGGCAACCAGTCGCTGATCGAGCCGATGGATGCGGGCAAGAAGATGCGCTTCTTCAAAACGCTGGTGCAGGTTGGCCTGAAGGAAATCGAAGTAGGCTTTCCCTCGGCATCGCAGACCGATTTCGATTTCGTGCGCGAGCTGATCGAGGGCGGTCACATCCCGGATGACGTCACCATTCAAGTGCTGACTCAGGCTCGCGAAGACTTGATCAGCCGCACCTTCGAGTCGCTCAAAGGCGCCAAACGAGCGATCGTTCATTACTACAACGCCACCGCTCCGAGCTTCCGCCGCATCGTCTTCAACCAGGACAAGGCTGGTGTCGTAACCATCGCGGTCAACGCCGCGAAGGTGGTCAAGCGCCTGGCCGATGCCGCCCCGGAAACCGACTGGCGCTTCGAGTACTCCCCGGAAGTGTTCAGTTCGACCGAGACGGACTTTGCGGTCGAGGTGTGCAACGCCGTTATTGAGGTTTTCCAACCGACGCCCTCGAAGAAGCTGATCCTCAACCTGCCGGCGACTGTGGAAGCCGCCACGCCCAATATCTATGCTGACCAGATCGAGTATTTTGGACGCCATATCAACAAGCGCGACAGCGTGCTGATCAGCCTGCACACGCACAATGATCGGGGTACTGGCGTAGCCGCCACCGAGCTGGGCCTGATGGCTGGTGCTGATCGGGTCGAGGGCTGCTTGTTCGGCAACGGCGAGCGCACCGGTAACGTCGACTTGGTAACCGTCGCGCTGAACATGTACAGCCAGGGCGTTGACCCTCAACTGGACTTTTCCGATATCGACGCCGTACGCAAGGTGGTCGAGGAATGCAATCAGCTGCCAGTGCACCCCCGTCATCCCTACGTCGGCGACCTGGTCCATACTGCCTTCTCCGGATCTCACCAGGACGCGATCCGCAAGGGTTTCAGTCAGCAGGATCCGAATGGCCTATGGGAAGTGCCCTACCTGCCGATTGACCCCGCCGACATCGGTCGCAGCTACGAAGCAGTGATCAGGGTCAATAGCCAATCTGGTAAGGGCGGCATCACCTATCTGCTCGAACAGGAGTACGGGATCAGCCTCCCGCGCCGCATGCAGATCGAGTTCAGTCAGGTCGTCCAGAAAGAAACAGATCGGCTAGGCCTGGAAATGAGCGCCAAGCAAATCTATGCCTTGCTGGAGGCCGAATACCTGCAGGCTACTGCGCCCTATACGCTCAAGAGCCATCGCCTCCAGGAAGAGAACGGCACAAGCGCGCTGGATGTGGAAGTAACCAGCGAAGGTGAAACCATGCATTGGCGCGGCATCGGCAAAGGCCCGCTGGAAGCACTGGTAGCGGGCCTTCCAGTCAAGCTTGAAATCATGGACTACCACGAGCATTCGATTGGTGCTGGCAGCAACGCGCGGGCCGCGGCCTATATCGAAGTGCGCCTGGACGGCGAGCGACCGCTGCATGGCATCGGCATTGACGAAAACATCACCACTGCCAGCATTCGTGCGCTTTTCAGCGCACTGAACCGTGCACTGCGAGAAGCACAAAGCAAAGCCGCCTGAATGCCTCGGTGAAATCAAGCAAGGGGATGCTCAAGCCTCCCCTTTTTCGTTGGTCTAGCCAACTTGAGCGCGTTTTGCCCCCCATTGCGCCTCTTGAGCTGTAGAACCGTCACCTCAGGCCTTCCCTCGTCAACGCCGAGCCGGTAAGGTCGCCGACCTTCTGAGGAGTCGGCATGCGCTACCTTATTTTCGTCACCCTGCTCTGGGCATATTCCTTCAACCTCATCGGTGCGTACCTGGCCGCTCAGGTGGACAGCTATTTCGCTGTGCTGACGCGTGTGGTCCTGGCCTGCATTTTCTTCCTTCCGCTAACCCGCTGGCGGGGCGTTGCGCCGGGCTTCATTGCCGGGGTAACGCTGGTTGGCGCCTTGCAGTTTGGCGTCACCTATATCTGTCTTTACTTGAGCTTCAATGTGCTGACTGTCGCGGAAGTGCTGCTGTTCACCGTACTGACCCCCTTGCACGTCACGCTGATCGATGACGCGATAAACCGTCGTTTCAACCCCTGGGCATTGGTGGCGGCTGCCGTTGCTGTGTTGGGCGCTGGGCTGATCCGCTATGACGGCGTGTCCAGTGATTTCCTTGGTGGCTTCCTCTTGATGCAGCTGGCGAACTTCACCTTTGCCGCTGGCCAGGTCGGCTATAAGCATCTGGCATACCGCTACCCCTCTGATGTCCCGCTCTATCGCCGTTTTGGCTACTTCTTCCTGGGTGCGCTGGTCATCGTGTTGCCTGCCTGGTTGATGTTCGGCAACCCTGACAAGCTGCCAACCACAACCAGCCAATGGAGCGTGCTGATTTGGATGGGCGTGCTGGCGACTGCGCTGGGGCAGTTTTGCTGGAACAAGGGCGCGACTCAGGTGGACGCCGGCACGCTAGCCGTGATGAACAACATGGCGGTGCCGGTGGGACTGGTGCTCAACCTGTTGTTCTGGGGCACAGAGACTGATCTGCTACTGCTAACGCTGGGTGGACTGACCATCCTCGCCTCGCTGCAGATCAACCGACTGGGCCACCGGAAGGCTCGGTTAGCCATCAGGTGATTGTTACGCGTGGCTCATAATCGACCCCGATGATCGTCGTGCCCGTACGGATGTGATTCTCTAGTGCGCGTACGTCCCTGGTCACCGTCCGCTCAACGCGCTGCGGCTTTGCAGAGCCGGGTCGCTATTCCGATCGGTCTTTATCTGAGCGAAGGCTACAGCTCGCGATGTCCAGAAAGGATGGCCTGGACAGCTAGGCTGAACCTTGCACGTGCAGTTGCACCTGGGCAGCCGCGCACTGCATGCTGCTAGCTCAATGGATAATCATGGCTACAACAATGCGGGACAGGACGCTCTACACCACGCTCGGATCGCTCGTACTGCTGGCATTGGTCGGCTCCGGCGTGGCGCCACATGACCGAGCGACCTGGCTGCTTGAAGTCGCGCCAGTGCTGATCGCCGCCCCGCTGCTCTTGTGGAGCTATCAACGCTTCCCACTGACGCGCCTGCTCTATGTGGTCATAGCCATACATGCACTGATTCTGATCGTTGGCGGTGCCTACACCTATGCCCGGGTTCCGGCGGGCTTCTGGCTACAGGAATGGCTGGACCTCAGCCGCAATCCTTACGACAAACTTGGTCATTTCATCCAGGGAGTGACGCCTGCGCTGCTGGCGCGGGAGATTCTGCTACGTTGTCGTCTGGTGGCGCCCGGGAAAATGCTGGGGTTTATCGCACTCTGCGTCGCACTGGCGTTCAGCGCATTCTATGAACTGATCGAATGGTGGGTAGCACTCCTCGCCGGCCAAGGCGCAGAGGATTTCCTCGGCACACAAGGAGACCCTTGGGATACACAGTCAGACATGTTCATGGCGTTGCTCGGAGCGATACTGTCCGTCACCCTACTGGCGCGCCCGCAGGATCGACAGATTAGCCGGCTGACCCAGCAGGCATAGCGGAGTCACGCATGCTTTACAGAATCGGAGCCGATGCAGTACTGCTACTGCATCTCACGTTCATCGTATTCGTGCTACTGGGTGGGCTGCTGGTCGCCTGGAGGCGCGGATTTCTGCTGCTGCATATTCCAGCAATTGCGTGGGGCATCTTCGTCGAGCTAACCGGGCGACCCTGCCCCCTTACCCATTGGGAAAATCTGCTGCGCCAGCTGGCGGGCAGCGCCGGCTACGAGGCCGGCTTCATCGAGCATTACCTAGTGCCGCTGATCTATCCGGCCTGGCTGAGCGTACCGGTGCAGTACCTGCTGGCCGCCGTGGTCGTCTTGGTAAATGCACTGATCTACGGCGGCGTGCTGTGGCACCACAGACATAGCGCTGGAGCGAACCGGTGACGGTCGCCCCTTGGTCAAAGCTTAAGCTCGAATGCGTCGCCGTCGTGGTAAGCAGGGAATTTGCTGCGAAATTTGGCCAAATCGGCTGCCCGCAGCCGCGTCCGGAATACCCCCTCGGCATCGCCGGCGTCCAGCAACGTATCCCCCAGGTAGTCGAGCACTTGGCTGTCTCCACTGTAGGGGTAACCTTTGCCATCCTCGCCTACCCTGTTCACTGCCGCAACGTAGCAAAGGTTTTCAATAGCTCGCGCAGGGAGTAACCGGTTCCAGGCATTGCGTCGCGCAGCCGGCCAGTTGGCGGTGTAGAGCAAGAGATCGGTGTCGTGCGGATCACGGCTCCAGACCGGGAAGCGCAAGTCATAGCAAATCAAGGGTCGCACGTTCCAGCCGTTCAGCTCGAATACCGCCTGCTGGTTGCCCGCCGTGTAGTGCTTGTGCTCACCGGCCATCCGAAACAGATGGCGCTTGTCATAGTGCAAGATTTCGCCATTTGGCCGAGCCCATAGCAGTCGGTTGCGGTGAGTGCCGTCTGCCGCCTCGATGATCACGCTGCCAGTTATAACCGCGTCCATCCGCGCGGACTGCTCGCGAAGCCATGCGTAGGTCGGCCCTTCCTCGGGTTCGGCAAGCGATTCGGAATCCATCGAGAACGCCGTGGTGAACATTTCAGGCAGGACAATCAGGTCGACGCCACGAGCTTCGTCCAGTAGACCGATAAAACGGTCACGATTGGCAGCGGCATCCTGCCAGACGAGAGAGGTCTGGATGAGCGCCAGTTCGAGATCCGGCAACGTATTCAAATCGCGCATAGTCGTTGTGCTGCTTGGCGCAGCGTCTCCTCTCGTTTGGCGAAGCAGAAGCGGACTAGCCGTGATTCTGCAGGAGGTGTCTGATAGAAAACCGATATCGGGATGCTTGCCACACCATGCTGGCGGGTTAGCCATTCGGACATGGCTACATCATCGAGATCCGGCCGAATCGCCGAATAGTCGGCCAGCTGGAAATAGGTGCCAGCAGCTCGGGTGAAGCTGAATCTGGAACCGGCGAGCAAATCGCAGAACAGGTCACGCTTGGCCTGGTAGAACGCCGGCAATTCGCTTACATGCTCCGGATGGGCCGCCATGAAATCGGACAGCGCCCACTGCAGCGGTGTGACGCCGGTAAAACTGACGTACTGATGAATCTTGCGCAGCTCGATGGTCAAGGCTGGCGGTGCGATCACATAGCCGGTCTTCCAGCCCGTGACGTGATAAGTCTTGCCAAACGAACTGACGACGAAAGCGCGCTGGAACAGCTCCTCGTGGCGCAACACGCTGGCGTGCTGCCGACCATCAAACACGAGGTGCTCGTACACCTCATCGCTGAGCAGGTAGATCTCACGGTCGCGAATCAGCGCCGCAAGGCGATCCAGGTCCGTCATGTCGATTAGCGCCCCGCTGGGATTGTGCGGGGTGTTCAGCACGATCATCCGAGTGCGAGGGGTGATCGCATCGGAGAGCCGCTGCCAGTCGATTGAAAACTCAGGGAGGCTCAAGGGTTGATGAATACAAACACCGCCGGCCAACTCCACAGCAGGTTCGTAACTGTCATAGCACGGGTCAAACACGATGACCTCGTCACCCGGCCGTATCACGGCCTGAATCGCGCAGAAGATTGCTTGCGTAGCGCCAGGCGTGATGGTGATTTCCTGTTCGGCGCTGACCTGGCGGCGGTATAGCGAATCTACCTTGATCGCTACCTGCTCGCGCAGCGTTGGCAAACCAGCCATAGGCGCATATTGGTTATTCCCACCCATTACGTGCCGAGCGAGCGCCTCGCGCAGCGCGTCGGGGCCGTCAAAATCAGGAAAGCCCTGGGACAGGTTCAGCGCCCCGGTCTGAGCGGCCAGCTGGGACATTGTGGTAAAGATGGTGGTGCCGACATTGGGCAGTTTACTGATGAACATGAACGCCTTCCGACAGGTCTGCCGCAGGAGCAGCAGCAGAGAAAACAGAATAGCCGATCAAAGCAACTCGATACGAGGGCACGCGGTATCTGACGACTGCTGCTCCCTAGGATCACTGACTGGATGATTCTGTCATCCAATACCTGCCAGAAGCACAACATGCCCTCTACTCTGCCCACTCTCAATGGGACAACCTGCGCGCGATGCCTATCCAACTCTGCAGGGCGTGATCCGGGGCGGTACTGAGCAGATAAGCAGCAACCGACAGCCGATGGCGCACAGCCATTGTGTTGCCTGGGCCGCCACCCTGCTAAGCCTGGACATGCACGACCGGCCCTGCATATGGACCGGTTTCCGACGAAGCAGACTTAGGCTCAGCGCTTGTCGCGACGCTTCTTTTCGGCCTTTTTGTGGTGGGACATAAGGCGACGCTTCTTGTTGACCTGGCGATCCGTCAGCGTGTTCTTCTTGCCTTCGAACGGGTTTTCGCCGCCCTTGTACTCGATACGGATCGGCGTTCCGACCAGTTTCAACACACGCCGATAGGTGTTTTCAAGATAACGGGTGTAGGACTTGGGGATGGCGTCGACCTGGTTGCCGTGAATCACGATCAGCGGCGGGTTGGCCCCGCCAAGGTGCGCATACCGCAGCTTGATGCGGCGGCTGGCGACCATCGGTGGCGCGTGCTCTCGAACGGCATCCTCAAGAATCTGGGTGAGGCGACTGGTGGGCCAGCGGGTTACGGCTGACTTGAAGGAGGCCTGCACGGATTTATACAAGTTGCCAACGCCCGTGCCGTGCTTGGCCGAGATAAAATGGATGTCCGCAAACTCAACGAAGAACAAGCGACGCTCGAGTTCGGTCTTTACGTAGTCGCGCTCGCTCGGCTCCATGCCGTCCCACTTGTTCAGCGCGATGACCAATGCACGACCGCTTTCCAGAACAAAGCCAAGCAGATTCAGATCGTGTTCCACTACGCCTTCGCGTGCATCCATGACGAAGATGACCACGTTCGAGTCCTGGATCGCCTGTAGCGTTTTGACGACTGAAAACTTTTCGACGGCTTCGAAAATCTTGCCTCGGCGACGCACACCTGCGGTATCGATCAGTGTGTACTTCTCGTCGTCGCGTTCGAATGGGATGTAGATGCTGTCCCGCGTCGTGCCGGCCTGATCATAGACGATGACGCGTTCTTCACCCAGCATACGGTTGACCAGTGTCGATTTGCCGACGTTGGGCCGACCAATGATCGCGATCTTGATGCCATCCTTTTCGCTCGGCCCAGGGATGCGCTTGAGTTCCTGGCCTTCGGAGACCTGCTCACCCTCCTCGGCCTCGCTCTCTGCCTCTGGCATCTCGGCGTTGTCCTTGGGGAACATACCAAGGGCCTGCTCGAGCATGTGGCTGATGCCGCGGCCGTGCGCCGCGGCAATCGGCAACGCATCGCCAAGGCCAAGCGGACTGAATTCCGCGCGTGCGATGTCCGGGTCGATGCTGTCGACCTTGTTGGCTACAAGGAAGTGGCGCTTGTTCATCTTTCTCAGATGCTCGGCAATCATCTGATCGCCCGGAGTCATGCCCGCTCTCGCATCCACCATGAACATGACCGCGTCAGCTTCCTGCATCGCTTGCAGCGACTGCTCGGCCATCTTCGCATCGATACCCTGCTCGTCTCCGGTCAGCCCCCCCGTGTCGATAACTATATAGGTGCGGCCCTGCCATTTGGCCTCGCCGTACTGGCGATCACGGGTCAGACCGGCATATTCCGCGACGATAGCGTCTCGGCTCTTGGTCAGACGGTTGAACAGGGTCGATTTACCGACGTTCGGACGGCCCACCAGGGCGATTACGGGAACCATACGGCTCTCCACTGCGATATTTCAGAAAACACGAAGGCCGCTGCAAGGCAGCGGCCATGTATAGCGTCCCGCCGAGGCGAGACAAAGGGACTGACGCGGCCTCAGTCCGCTTGGCGAATGGTCAGTGCGACCAGTTTTCCGCCATTACCGTAGACAAACAGCCAGTCACCTTCAACCACTGGCTGCACACGCACACCATCGCTGTCGATGCGGGTACGGGCAACGAAGCGTCCATCCACCTGACTCAACAAATGCAAATAGCCCTCCTTGTCACCGACCGCTACGTAGCTGGAGAAGACCCCCGGCCCTGACAATTGGCGGCGAGCCAGCGCATCGTTGCTCCAGAGGGCGGTCGTGGAACGTTCATCAATGCTGACCACAGTGCCATCGGCCTGACTGACGTAGACGCTCCCATACCCCATTGCCACGCCAGACGAGGTGGAGGCGTCGCGCTGCCAGAGGATACGCCCGGTTTCCAGATCCAGGGCCGCGACGCGCCCCTGATAACTGGCGACATACAGGGTGCCGCCTGAAAGCAGCAGCCCACCATCGATATCGACGACGCGCTCCAATTCGGAACGGCCCGTGGGGATGGCGACCCGCTGCTCCCATACTGGCAGCCCACGTCGGGTATCGAGCGCTACGACTTTGCCGCTGGACAGCCCTGCGATCGCCAGCTCGTTGGTCAACAATGGTTCGCCCGTGCCGCGCAACGTCAGCACAGCGGGCGAGCTCTCGTAGCTCCAACGCTGCTTGCCGGTGTCGATTTCGAGGGCAACGACCCGGTCATCCTGCGTTTGAACAACCACTACATCGCCGTTAACGGCTGGGGCCGCGAGTACCTCACTGCTGACCTGGCTGCGCCAGCGCTCTTCGCCGGTCGAGACGTCCAGAGCCAACACTTCTCCGCGCAAGGTTCCGAGCAGGATCAGTCCGTAGCCTGCGCCAACGGCACCCGAGATCGGCACGTTGAGATCGTTTTTCCAGTTGACTTTTCCTGTCGTGCGGTCCATCGCGACAACCAGGCCTTTCACGTCCGCAGCGAAGATCTCGTTGCCGTATACGACCGGCGTCAGGAGGTTGTAGGTTTCGCCCTGACCTTTGCCAATCGAACGGCTCCATTCCTCTTTCAGCTGAATCTCTGCATCGAACTCGACCAGCTCGGCGGGTTCAGGCTCTTTCTTGTCATTGCTGCTGCAACCCGCTGCCAGTACGGCCAGGGTGAGCAGTGCTGCAGTCGTCCAACGCATCAATTCACGCCTCTCCGCGAGCCAGGTCATCTAGTTTCAGCTGCAAGCCGCCGATCGCGGCATCCTGAGACAGCAATTCTTTCGCCTTGGAATAGGCGGCGTGGGCCTCGTCAGGACGCTTGAGCGCCACCAGCAAATCACCGCGCAACTCTTCACGGCTGGCGGCAAAAGCTTCCACAGCATCGCCTTTGAGCAGCGCGAGCCCTTCTTCGGCTTTACCCTGCGCGGCCAGAACACGGGCCAAACGCTGACGGGCCAGTTCTTCGAGGGTCTGGTCAGCAGGCTTATCCAGCACGACCTGCAACTCGGTCACAGCATCATCGAGACGCCCTGATTCAACCGCAACCTTGGCTACGAACAGGTTGCCGTACTGGGCATAGTGAGAACCGGAAAACTCCTTCTGCAGCTGATTGCCCAAGCGCGAGACTTCAGCGGCGTCAGCGCCGTCCTGCTCCAGAGCTGCATTCAGCAGTTGCTGATAGATGACCGACGCGCTTTGGGACTGGTTGAGCTGATATCGCTGCCAGTACTGCCAGCCGAATACGACCACCAGGGCAACTGCAGCCCCTAACAGCAACGGCTTGCCGTTACGCTGCCACCACTCCTTGATTTGCGCCAGCTGTTCTTCTTCGCTACCCGAGGTCACACCGTCACTCCTTCAATTCGCTATTTTCAGGCCTATCGGCTCAAGCCAGACAGGCAGCCAGACGCTCGGGAAGAGCATCCCAGGCAATGCTTTGTTGTTCACTGTCGTCGCGCAGCGGCTTGCAACCTACCACGTGGCCAGCCAGCTCGTCGTCACCTAAGATCAGGGCGAACCGCGCGCCGCTCTTGTCAGCCTTTTTGAACTGGCTCTTGAAACTCCCGCCTCCAGCGTTGACTAACAGGCGCAGCCCCGGTAGCGCATCCCGCAGACGCTCGGCCAGCGCCAGCGCCGCAAGTTCGGCCGCGTCGCCAAAGGCGCAGATATAAGCATGGGCAGGCTGATTCAGCTCATCCGGAACGACCTGGAGGGTTTCGAGCAGCAATACCAATCGCTCGATTCCCATTGCGAAGCCGACACCCGGCGTTGGTTTACCGCCGAACTGACTGACCAGACCATCGTAGCGTCCGCCCGCACAGACAGTACCTTGCGAACCGAGCTTGTCCGTTACCCACTCGAACACGGTGCGCCCGTAATAGTCGAGGCCACGCACCAGCTTTGGATTGATCTGAAAAGCAATCCCGGCCGATTCCAGACGAGCCTTCAGGCCCTCGAAGTGGGCGCGGGACTCTTCATCTAGATAGTCGTGCAACGTAGGCGCGTCCGCCAGCAGTGCCTGCGTTTGAGCGTTCTTGCTGTCGAGAATGCGTAACGGATTAGTGGTGAGGCGGCGTTGGCTATCTTCATCAAGCTGATCGAAATGCTGCTGCAGATAGGCGACCAGTGCATCGCGATATACTGCACGCGCCTCGCTTGAACCGAGACTGTTCAACTGCAGACTGACCGCATCGGCCATACCGAGCTTCTTCCACAACCGAGCCGTGAGCACGATCAGCTCTGCATCGATGTCTGGCCCCGGCTGGTTGAAGACTTCCACACCAATCTGATGAAACTGGCGATAGCGGCCTTTTTGCGGCTTTTCATAGCGGAACATAGGGCCGGCGTACCAGAGTTTCTGTACTTGACCGCCTCCGGTCATGCCATGCTCGAGCACGGCGCGTACACAACCAGCAGTGCCTTCCGGCCGCAATGTGAGCGATTCGTCGTTGCGGTCAAGAAAAGTATACATCTCCTTGTCGACCACATCGGTACCTTCCCCGATACCACGGGCGAACAGATCGGTGAATTCCAGAATCGGCAAGCGAATCTCGTTGTAGCCATAGCTTTCGAGCAGCTGCGCAAAAGTGGTTTCCAGATAACGCCAGACGGGCGTCTGGGCCGGAAGGATATCGTTCATGCCACGAATGGCTTGCAGGGACTTGCTCAATTCCGTTCCTTAAAATCAGCTACGCACGATCAGCGCAGCGTCTGTCTCGGCCTTTTCAGCGGCTTTGCGACGAATCAGCTGTTCCAGTTCGTCTACCAGATTGTCGTTGTTCAGTTTCTGGGCTGGCTTGCCGTCGATATAGATGAGGTTGTTCGGCGTCCCTCCGGTCAAACCGATGTGGGCCTCTTTGGCCTCACCAGGACCGTTAACTACACAGCCAATTACTGCAACATCCATCGGGACCAGCAGATCATCGAGCCTACCCTCGAGGTCGTTCATGGTCTTGACCACGTCGAAGTTTTGCCGCGAGCAGCTTGGACAGGCAATGAAGTTGATTCCTCGTGAACGCAGGCGCAACGACTTGAGGATATCGAAGCCAACCTTGATCTCTTCTACCGGATCTGCGGCAAGCGAAATGCGGATGGTGTCGCCGATACCTTCGGCAAGCAGCATTCCCAGACCGACAGCCGACTTCACCGTACCGGAGCGCAGGCCACCGGCCTCCGTGATCCCCAGATGGAGGGGCTGTTCAATCTTGTCAGCCAGCAACCGGTAGGCCGCGACGGCCATGAATACGTCTGATGCCTTCACGCTGACTTTGAAATCCGCGAAGTTCAAACGATCGAGATGCTCTACATGACGCAACGCGGACTCAACCAGCGCCTCGGGAGTAGGCTCGCCATACTTTTTCTGCAGATCTTTTTCCAGCGAGCCGGCATTTACGCCAATGCGGATAGGAATGCCCCTATCGCGCGCCGCCTCAACAACGGCGCGGACCCGGTCCTCGCGACCAATATTGCCGGGGTTGATACGTAGGCAATCGACGCCAAGCTCAGCGACACGCAGTGCAATCTGATAATCGAAATGTATATCCGCCACCAAGGGCAGACTGACCCGCTGCTTGATCTTACCGAACGCCTCGGCCGCCTCCATTGAAGGAACCGACACACGAACGATGTCGGCGCCCGCATTTTTCAATCGCTCGATCTGCTCGACGGTAGCATCCACATCGCAGGTTTCGGTATTCGTCATACTCTGCACGGCGATAGGGGCATCACCGCCTACAGGTACGCTACCGACCCAGATCTTTCGGGAGTGGCGACGCTTGATGGGAGACTCACTGTGCATGATTACTGTCCTAGCTTGAGGCGAGCAGTCTCACCGCGCGTTTTGCCAGAAAGGCTGACGGGCTCGCCATTGAAGCTCACCTGGACGCCGGAGGCGAAGCCCAGATGTAGATCCAGTGGGGTTTCGCCAACCAACGTGCGAGACGAGCCGGCCTTCGCCAGCCCGCTATAGAGGACTTTACCGTTAACATCGGTGACTCGTGTCCAGCAGTCGGCGGTATAAACCAACGTCAGGCGCCCTTCTCCGGGCGCGACGGACTCCGTTTCAGCCGCAACCGGTGCCGATGTGGCGTCGGCGGGAGCTGCTGGCAACGTTTCGCCGGTCGGCTCGGGCGTGACGTCGCTATCTTGAGCAGGCACCGAAGTCTCGCTTGTCAGGGCTGCTGGACTGCCTTCAACCGGTGTGCCAGTCGCCGGCTGCCCATCAAGCGGAGAGGTTTCCGGACCGGGCGCGGGGGCTTCCCCGCTTGGTTGCTCAGGTGCCGGTTCGGCTGGCTCGGCTGGATCGAGCGGTTCGAGCTCAACAGGATCTTCCGCTCGATCAAGCAGGTGTATTTCAGTGGTACCGTCCGCAGCCTCAACCTCGATTCTCTCCAACGCAGTGACTGACGGGCCGGACTCGGTGCGGGAGGAGCGATCCTGCCACCATAAAAAAGCACCAACACCAATCACGAGCGTCAAGATGAACGTAAAGAAGCGCACCATGCTACGAGACAAGCGCACTGGCTGGTCGATGTGGCCCAGGCTGTTTACGCTGCTGCCAGTTGCATCTGTACCTGTGTGGTGATCGAACTGCCGTACGAGACGATTCTGGTCCAACCCCAACAACTTGGCGTAAGCACGCACGTAACCGCGTGCGAACGTATGACCGGGAAGCTGACTGAAATCACCCGCCTCGATCTGCATAAGCGACCGCTCAGAAAGATTAAGCTGCCTAGCCACCGAAGTAATCGACAGGCCTTTGCTCTCACGTTCTGCACGTAATGTTTCGCCAGGATTGGCCAGAGCCGTCGGGGCAGCGGCTTCAGAGTGTGGCGCTATCATCATTGCTCCGAAAGATACTGTAGATATTCAGGCGTACCTGGATAAAGGCGCTTGAGCTGAAGGCCCAGACTGGCCGCCAGATCGCGGTCCTGATGGATTTTGGCAAGTCGAATACCGAGCAACAGACTGCGGGCGTTCTGCTCGGAAAGGCTGCTAAACGCTTCGTAGTAACGCTTTGCAGGAACAAACTGCTTATCTTCGTAAGCCATCACGGCCAACTCAAGCAATGCACGCGGCTGGCGGCTATCCAGTCGCAACGCACGGGTGAAATAGGTTTCGGCCTGTTCGCGCTGATCGAGCATCAGTGCTGTCATGCCCATATTCTGGAAGACATGAGAACGTCCTGGATAGAGGTTGTCCTCGGCTGCCTTTGTGAACCGATCCATTGCTTCCTGATAGCGTTTTTGCTCGAAAAGAAAGCTACCGTAGTTATTGAGGATGCGAGCGTCGTTATGGCTGGAAAGTGCTTTGCGATAATGCTCGTCTGCTAGCTGGTTTTCCATCTCGGTCTGAAATACCAGCGCCAAAGCGGCATGCGCGTCTGCGCTGTTCGGGTCCAGCTCGAGCGCCTTACGGAGTGGCGTCTTCGCGCGGGACGCCTCGCCTTGCTGCAAATAGCCGATGCCAAGTTCGATATACGCATCACGTGCTTCGTCACGTCCTTCCGGGGTACGCATCGGATTGGTTGAACCGGAAGACACACAGCCAGCCATAAGGCTAGCGAGCACAAACAGCAGCGCAACGCGCATGGTCATCAGCATCCCCCTCAGGAACGATTCGTAGCGACAGGCGCTATTACGGGCTCAGATTGCAGCTCGCGCACCGCGATGTAGCGCTCGCTTCGGCGGGTTCGGTCCAGCACTTGGCCGACCAGCTGGCCGCAGGCGGCGTCAATGTCCTCACCACGAGTGGTACGCACCGTTACATTGTGCCCAGCTTTATGCAGGATGTCCTGAAAACGACGGATTGCATTGTTGCTCGGCCGCTCATATCCGGAATGCGGAAAGGGATTGAACGGAATCAGATTGATTTTGCACGGAATTTTAGCCAGCAAAGCAACCATTTGCTCGGCATGCTCGGGCTGATCGTTCACGCCCTGCAACAGCGTGTATTCAATAGTGAGAACGCGCTTCTCACCGAGATTGGAGATATATCGCTGACAAGCCGCCAGTAGCATCTCCAAGGGATATTTCTTGTTAATTGGCACCAACTGGTCACGCAGCGCATCGTTCGGCGCATGCAGTGACAAAGCCAAAGACACATCAATCACCTTCGACAACTCTTCGATCATCGGCACTACACCCGATGTCGAAAGCGTCACCTTACGCTTGGAAATCCCGTACCCAAGGTCATCCATCATGATCTGCATGGCAGCGACAACGTTATCGAAATTGAGCAAGGGTTCGCCCATGCCCATCATTACAACGTTGGTGATGGCTCGATCGACCTTGGCCGGAATGGTGCCGAATGACTTATTGGCAATCCAGACCTGACCTATGACCTCAGAGGCGGTGAGATTGCTATTGAAACCTTGCTTGCCGGTCGAGCAGAAGCTGCAGTCCAACGCACAGCCGGCCTGGGAGGAAACGCAAAGCGTGCCACGCCCACCCTGAGGGATATAGACGGTCTCCACACAGCTACCCGAAGCCACACGCACAACCCATTTACGGGTGCCGTCAGTCGAAATGTCCTCACTGACAACCTCGGGGCCGCGGATTTCGGCTGAGGCCTTGAGCTTTTCGCGCAAGGCCTTGCCGATATTACTCATGGCGTCGAAATCATCGACGCCATAGTGATGAATCCATTTCATGACCTGACCGGCACGAAAGCGCTTCTCCCCTATTGAATCGAAGAAGCTTTCCAACTGTGGCTGGGTCAGCCCCAGCAGATTCACTTTACCGGTCGTAGCAGTCATCTGGATTCACCTTCGCCTAATCAGCGAATGCGGGCGCACACTTCGGTGGCAGAGAAGAAATAAGCGATTTCACGAGCAGCAGAGGCTTCGGAATCAGAACCATGTACAGCGTTCTCGTCGATGGAAACAGCGAAATCGGCGCGAATGGTGCCCGGAGCGGCTTCCTTCGGGTTGGTAGCACCCATCAGCTCACGGTTTTTGGCGATCGCGTCTTCACCTTCCAGGACCTGAACGATCACCGGACCCGACACCATGAAAGCAACCAAATCCTTGAAGAAACCGCGCTCGCTGTGCTCAGCATAAAAACCGCCCGCTTCACGCTCGGACAACTGGATCATCTTCGAAGCGACAACGCGCAATCCGGCTTTCTCGAAGCGAGAGGTGATCTCGCCGATAACGTTCTTGGCTACAGCGTCAGGCTTGATAATAGAAAAAGTGCGTTGCAGGGCCATTTGAAACTCCAAAAATCATGAGGTTAAAGCAAACGAGTAAACCCGCGAATTATACGCGGGTCACGATTAAAAATATAAGGGCGGCTCCGAGCACTGGTGGTTGAGCAGAACAGAAGCCAGACCGAACTTCTATTGAAACCCACCTGACGGCGAAGACGGGCTAGACCTCTTCGATCCAGGCCGCCTGTATGGCCTCAAGCACTTTCTCACCACCGCGAGTTGGATCGTCAGCGAAGTCTGGCAGCTCTACTACCCAACGATGCAACTCGACGAAATTCACGTAGCGAGGGTCCACGTCAGGTTTGCATTCAGCCAATTCAATTGCGATATCCAATACATCGGACCACTTAAGCGCCATGGTTCACCTTGCCTCAATGGCCTTCGGAGACTTGGTTGATTGTGTACTTCGGGATCTCGACAACCAGGTCGGCATCAGCGACCGCGGCCTGACATGACAGCCGGGAAGTAGGCTCCAGCCCCCACGCCTTATCCAACATGTCATCCTCAAGTTCATCGGAGGCCTCCAACGAAGCGAACCCCTCACGAATAACGACGTGACAAGTCGTGCAGGCACACGACTTTTCGCAGGCATGCTCGATATCGATACCATTGCGCAGTGCGGCATCAAGCACTGTCTCACCGGGCTGAGCTTCTACAACTGCCCCGTCCGGACAATGGTCGGCGTGAGGCAGGAAAACAATCTGCGGCATTTGGGTCATTCCTCAATGTCGTTGAGCCGCCGTCCAGCCAGCGCGGCCTTGACGGTGGAATCTAATCTGCGCGCAGCGAAAGCATCGGTGATCTGGCTCAGGCGTTTGACCTGACGTTCGATGGCTGTACCGTCCCTGCTATCGAGAAGCATACGTAATTCAGTCATTTCTGATTCGATTGCGGCACGCTCGTCTTTTTCGAGCAATCTTTCGCCGTCGACCGCTAACGCGCTTTCAACCGCTTCGAGCAAACGCTGCGCATCGACCATCTGCTCACGCAGTGCTCGGGCTACCTTGTCTTCGTTGGCCTTATGAAACGAATCTTGCAGCATCTGAGCAATTTCACCGTCGGTCAGCCCATAAGATGGCTTCACCTGGATGCTCGATTCGACGCCGGATGCGAGCTCACGCGCCGATACACTGAGCAGCCCGTCCGCGTCGACCTGAAAAGTGACGCGGATTTTTGCTGCGCCCGCCACCATTGGCGGAATGCCCCGAAGCTCGAATCGAGCCAGTGACCGACAATCAGCGATGAGTTCGCGCTCACCTTGAAGCACATGGATCATCATGGCCGTCTGGCCATCCTTGTACGTGGTGAACTCTTGTGCACGGGCAACGGGTATGGTGGTGTTACGCGGAATGATTTTCTCCATCAGACCGCCCATGGTTTCCAGCCCAAGCGACAACGGTATGACATCGAGAAGCAATAGCTCCTCCCCGTCACGATTGTTACCTGCCAGTGTCTCGGCCTGAATCGCTGCACCAATCGCTACGACCTGGTCGGGGTCGATATCGGTCAGCGGCTCCTGACCAAACATTTCCCCAACCTTTTCGCGAACCCGTGGGACTCGGGTGGACCCACCCACCATCACTACAGCATGAACCTCATCAAGTTCGACGGAGGAGTCACGCAATGCCCGCCGGCAAGACTTGAGGCTGCGAGCGATCAGCGGATCGATGAGCTCGTTGAACGTAGTGCGGCTCAACGCACCCTGCCAACCTGCGTAACGGACATCGATCGTCTGAACTTCGCTAAGTCGCTCTTTTGCGTCACAGGCAACTCTAAGCAGCTCGCGCTGTGCGCCGGGGTCTAGGTCTTCAGAGGCTCCAGCCTGGGCAAGAATCCATCCAGCAATTGCGTGATCAAAGTCGTCTCCGCCAAGCGCAGTGTCTCCACCGGTGGCCAGGACCTCGAACACACCGCGACTCAAGCGCAGTATGGAAATGTCGAAGGTTCCGCCACCTAAATCATAGATAGCCACGACGCCTTCAGCCTCACGATCCAGGCCATAGGCAACGGCAGCCGCCGTTGGCTCATTGAGCAGACGTAGCACATTCAGATTGGCTAAACGGGCGGCATCCTTGGTGGCCTGGCGTTGCGCGTCGTCGAAATAGGCCGGCACCGTTATGACAGCTCCGACCAGCTCACCACCCAGCACGGCTTCGGCACGCTCACGTAAGGCACGAAGGATTTCTGCCGATACTTCAACAGGGCTTTTGGCGCCTTGCACTGTTTCGATGAAGGGCATTTGCGACTGCCCCTCACTGAATCGATACGGTAGCTGCCCGCCCAGCTGCTTCACGTCGCCAATGCCACGCCCCATCAGACGCTTCGCTGACAGGATAGTGTTTAACGGGTCGCTGGAGGCAGCTGACTTTGCCGGCCGCCCCACCTCGACATGATCAGCGTGATAGCGCACCGCAGATGGCAGAATCACTTCACCATCCCCATCTGGCAATGGCGCAGTGACGCCGCTGCGTAAGGCGGCAACAAGCGAATTGGTGGTACCTAGATCGATGCCAACTGCCAGCCGACGCTGGTGAGGCTGTGGGCTTTGTCCCGGTTCAGCTATCTGGAGTAAGGCCATGTCTATCTGATATCGGGCGCAGCGTCACGCGCTGCGCGGGGTTAATCGTCGAGGCGCTCTTCGAGCTGGCGCACTTCCTGGGACAGCTTGTCAAGGAACTGCATCCTGCGCACCAGCCGCTCCGCTTCCTCGCGCTGCGATTGTTCTTTCCAGATACTGGCGAACGTCTCGTGGAGATCCTTTTGGGCAGTCTTCATGCGAGCTTTAAACGAGACGATACCGTCTATATCCGCATCGTCTTGCAGCTCCTCGAGCTCCTCTCGCCATTGCATCTGCTGCATAAGGAATGCGGGATCCTGAACAGTCGCCTCTAGCGGCATCTCGCGACCTTCAAGTGTCAGCAGGTAGCGGGCGCGCCGCGAAGGGCTTTTCAATGTCTGATAGGCCTCGTTCAAATTCGCCGAGCGCTCGATGGCACTCCGCTGCTCGGCCTCTCCGGCGTCCGCAAACCGATCAGGGTGAACCTTTCGAGCCAGCTCTCGGTAGCGAGCGGACAGCATCTCCGGGTCAATGTCGAAAGCCGGCTGTAAGTCGAACAGTGCGTAATGACAAGGAGTACCCACAGCGCCCTCAAATATTGAAGCTTTCGCCGCAGCCGCATTCGCCACGTACGTTCGGGTTATTAAATTTGAAACCTTCGTTCAGACCCTCACGTACAAAGTCGAGCTCCGTTCCGTCAAGGTATACAAGGCTCTTAGGATCGATGATCACCTTCACACCATGACTGTCAAACACCGAGTCCTCTGCAGCAGCCTCATCCACGAACTCAAGCACATAAGCCAGGCCGGAACAGCCAGTGGTGCGCACACCCAATCGGACACCAAGCCCCTTGCCCCGCCCTTCCAGCGAACGGCGGACATGGTTGGCTGCGGCGGTTGTCATGCTGATAGCCATCGATTCCCCCTTTAGGCCTGCGGCAACCCTTTCTTCTCGCGGTAATCCCGAACGGCCGCCTTGATCGCATCTTCGGCCAGCACCGAGCAATGGATCTTCACCGGGGGCAGCGCCAATTCCTCGGCGAGCTGGGTGTTTTTGATGGTTTCAGCTTCCTCAAGGGTCTTGCCTTTCATCCATTCGGTCGCAAGCGAGCTCGAAGCGATGGCAGAACCACAGCCATAAGTCTTGAACTTCGCGTCCTCGATAACGCCCTGCTCGTTGACCTTGATCTGCAGACGCATGACGTCGCCACACGCTGGAGCACCAACCATGCCGGTGCCGATGGAGGGATCTTCAGCGTCGAACTTGCCGACGTTGCGGGGGTTTTCGTAATGGTCAATGACCTTGTCACTGTACGCCATGGTGCAATCCTCTTTGATCAGGCTATGGTGAATCGACGGGTCAGTGGGCTGCCCACTCGACCTGAGAAATGTCGACACCGTCTTTGAACATGTCCCACAAGGGTGAAAGCTCGCGCAATTTCGTTACGGCCTCGCTTACTTTTTGCGCGGCGTAATCGACCTCTTCTTCCGTCGTGAAGCGACCAAAGGTGAAACGAATCGAACTATGCGCAAGCTCGTCGTTGCGACCCAGCGCACGGAGCACATAGGATGGCTCAAGCGACGCGGACGTACAGGCTGAACCCGAGGAAACCGCCAGATCCTTGAGCGCCATGATCAGCGACTCACCCTCGACGTAGTTGAAGCTCAGGTTCAGGTTGTGCGGAACTCGAGCTGTCATGCTGCCGTTCACATACAGCTCCTCGAGATGCTCGACCTGCTTGAAGAAGCGGTCACGAAGCTGAGCGATGCGTTCGTTTTCAGCCGCCATTTCCAGCTTCGCAATGCGGAACGCTTCGCCCATGCCAACCGACTGGTGTGCCGCCAGCGTACCCGAACGCATCCCGCGCTCATGTCCACCGCCATGCATTTGTGCCTCCAGACGTACGCGGGGCTTGCGTCTTACATAAAGCGCGCCCACTCCCTTAGGGCCGTAAGTCTTGTGTGCCGAAAAGGACATGAGATCAACCTTCATTTTCTCAAGATCAATTTCGACTTTGCCGGTGGATTGAGCAGCGTCAACATGGAAAAGCACGCCGCGTGAGCGTGTCAGCTCGCCGATCGCTGCGATATCGTTGACCGTACCGATTTCGTTGTTCACGTGCATGATGGAAACCAGAACGGTGTCATCACGCAACGCTGCCTCAACCATGGCAGGGGTAATCACCCCATCTTCTCCAGGTTCGATGTAAGTGACCTCGAAGCCTTCACGCTCAAGCTGACGAGTCGTGTCCAGAACAGCCTTATGCTCGATCTTGCTGGTCACGATGTGCTTGCCCTTGGACGCATAGAAATGCGCCACGCCTTTAATAGCCAGGTTGTCCGACTCGGTCGCACCCGAAGTCCAGACTATTTCACGCGGGTCAGCGTTCACCAGCTCGGCAACTTGGCGGCGTGCATTTTCGACGGCCTCTTCGGCTTTCCAGCCAAAAGCGTGAGAACGTGAAGCGGGGTTACCGAAGTTCCCTTCGGCAGTTAGGCACTCGACCATCTTCGCAGCAACGCGAGGATCGACCGGTGTAGTGGCGGAGTAATCCAGGTAAATCGGCAACTTCATCAGGTATCTCCTATCAGGCTGTCGTCCTGCTCAATCGATGGCGGACGCTTCAATCTTATCCAGCTGCGGTGTCTGGCCATTGGCGCGACGCATATCCTGGCGTAAAGCCACCTCCTGGACCTCGCGACGCATCACCAGATCCGCCAGGCTGATACCGCTCAAAAACTCATGGATCTGTTGGCTCAAATCGCACCACAGGTGGTGAGTCAGACAGGTGTCTCCCGAATGACAATCACCCAACCCCTGGCAACGCGTGGCATCGACTGACTCGTTGACAGCGTCGATGACCTGCACGATCTGAATGCCTGCCATTTCGCGAGAAAGCTGATAGCCACCACCTGGCCCGCGAACACTGGTCACAAGGCTGCCACGGCGGAGCTTGGCAAAAAGTTGCTCAAGGTAGGAAAGCGAGATGCCTTGCCGCTCGGAAATATCCGCGAGGGACACCGGCCCGTGCTGCGCATGAAGCGCGAGATCGAGCATCGCAGTGACGGCGTAACGGCCTTTGGTTGTCAATCGCATCGGTTCGCACCAAGCATCATGGTTTGAGGCAAGTATGCAATACCCGACTATTTAGATCAACTATAAGCCCGATTGTATTGCTCAGGCTTTAGGTCCGACTGACACAACTGAAGGAGCGGCAGGCAGATTTCGCCTCGCCCTGAACGCATGATAACAGGCCCCATCATCTATCGCACTTCGGGCTCGTTGCCTTCCCCTTTGACTTCCGCAAAGTCTTCTTCTCGCAATTCAGGCATCTGCTTTGCGCAGTAATCGCTGCCAAGCTCGGTCAAGGCCTTGCACATGCCATCCATCCGCTCTTCAACGGCCTGAACATGATCGAGCAGCCGGCCGATAGCTCTCGCTACCGGGTCCGGCATGTCCTCGCTAACACCATACGCATCAAACCCAATTTTCTCTGCGATTGCCTTGCGCTTGGCCTCCTGCTGGTCATCGGCTTTCACGATTACGCGACCCGGAATTCCCACTGCGGTAGCGCCAGCGGGGACTGCACGAGTCACTACAGCGTTGGAACCTATCTTGGCGCCCGCACCGACCGTAAATGGGCCAAGAATCTTCGCGCCCGCACCTACGATAACCCCATCACCGAGCGTTGGGTGCCGCTTGCCCTTATTCCAGCTGGTACCCCCGAGCGTAACTCCATGATAGAGCGTCACGTCATTGCCGATTTCTGCAGTTTCCCCAATTACGATTCCCATGCCATGGTCGATGAAGAAACGCCGACCGATCCGTGCTCCCGGGTGTATTTCGATGCCTGTCAGCCATCGAGCAAGGTTTGAATTCATCCTCGCCAGCCACTTGCAGTCGTTGCGCCACAACCAATGGGAAAGCCGATGAAACCAGACAGCGTGGAGGCCCGGATAGCAGGTCACGACTTCGAATGCGTTACGCGCAGCCGGATCGCGATGAAAAACGCTTTGGATATCTTCGCGCATGCGTTCGAACATCAATCGACTCTCCGCTTGTGAGGTTCTCCGCGGACAGCTTTTTGCGTTTCGGTAA
This sequence comes from Stutzerimonas stutzeri, assembly GCF_051028275.1. Taxonomy (GTDB): domain Bacteria; phylum Pseudomonadota; class Gammaproteobacteria; order Pseudomonadales; family Pseudomonadaceae; genus Stutzerimonas; species Stutzerimonas stutzeri_AS. Next base: position 1,290,717 of record NZ_CP069269.1, on the reverse strand, counting down.
GAATCCCGCGGAGGATATTCATCTCCAGCTTGCTGATACCGCTGCGGCCATAAAGCCTGCGCAAGCGAGGCATCAAGTGCCGCGGTTTCTCGGGATCGAGAAAGCCTATCTCGACGAGGGTCCGCTCAAGATGGCCGTAGTAATGCTCAAGCTCATCAGCGGTAACCGGCTCCGCATCCAGCATCGCAGTGGTTTCGATTTTTTCCTGCTTGCTCGGCTGATTAGTAGCCGACAGCCAGGCCATACGTACTTCGTAAGCAAGCACCTGAACCGCAGCAGCCAGATTGAGTGAGCTGAAAGTGGGGTCCGACGGAATGTGGACATGATACTGGCAGCGCTGCAGCTCTTCGTTGGTGAGCCCGGCATATTCCCGGCCGAACACCAGCGCGACCTCCCCGCCCCGCTCAACCTGCTCCATGCAGACCGTTCCGGTCTCGCGAGGATCCAATAATGGCCATGGTATGCGGCGATCACGCGCACTGGTGCCCAACACCAGACTGCATCCCACCAACGCCTCTTCAAGCGATGCCACTACCTGAGCCGAATCAAGAATATCCGTTGCGCCCGAGGCACGGGCGATAGCGTCCGGGCTCGGAAAATCCTCAGGGTCCACCAGCACCAGGCGGGACAACCCCATATTTTTCATGGCGCGAGCAGCACCACCGATATTCCCGGCATGACTGGTGTTGACCAGCACTACACGAATGTTCTGTAGCGACACTGATTAGGTCTCTGTCGAAATAACTGAGCGAAAGCTTACAGGAAGCATCGGCGGATTCGCCATTGGCCGTCGGAACGAGCCTCGCCGAGCAACACGACGCGTCGGTTTCTGATAGAATTGTCGGCTTTCTTTAAACGACCAGGTATTTGATCGATGCAGCCTATGCTGAATATCGCGCTGCGCGCCGCCCGTAGCGCTGGCGAAATGATTGTTCGTTCCACCGAGCGCCTGGACGTGATCTCGGTTAGCGAAAAGGACGCGCGTGATTACGTCTCCGAAATCGACCGAACAGCCGAACAGTTGATTGTTGCTGCGCTACGCAAAGCCTATCCGAACCACGGCATTCTCGGTGAGGAAGGCGGGCTGCTGGAAGGCACCGGAGACGGCAAGGATTACCTGTGGGTTATTGACCCGCTGGACGGCACGACCAACTTCCTGCGCGGCGTACCGCACTATGCCGTCAGCATCGCGTGCAAGTACCGTGGTCGCCTTGAGCATGCAGTAGTCTTAGACCCGGTCCGGCAGGAAGAATTTACCGCCAGCCGCGGCCGGGGCGCCGCACTCAACGGACGCCGCCTACGCGTCAGTGCACGCAAAAGCCTGGAAGGCGCGCTCCTCGGCACGGGTTTTCCGTTCCGCGATGGGCAAATGGATAATCTCGACAGCTATCTCAACATGTTCCGCAGCCTGGTCGGCCAGACTGCAGGCCTTCGTCGCGCAGGCGCAGCCAGCCTCGACCTTGCATACGTTGCCGCTGGCCGTTATGACGCGTTCTGGGAATTCGGGCTCTCTGAGTGGGACATGGCCGCAGGTGCGCTGCTAATACAGGAAGCGGGCGGCCTGGTCAGCGACTTCGGCGGTAGCCATGAGTACCTGGAAAAAGGCCAAATCGTTGCCGGCAACACCAAATGTTTCAAAGCGGTACTCACAGCCATCCAGCCACACCTGACGCCCGCCCTGAAACGCTGAGAGCGATCCGAGCCGTGGTCATAAAAAAACGCCCTAGCAGGGCGTTTTTTTTGGCTTTCGGCCATCGTTGAGCAGCATCTACTGCCCCTTACGAACCGCAACCTGCTGGCCAGGATCACCATCCAAGGACAGAACCGACCAGCAACGACTTATTCACTGCAGTGCCTCTCTTCTGACGGGCCAAGCCCGCAGCGGCGCCTCAAACAGCGCACCGCCTCAACACGTCTAATCAGGGAAGCTCGTCGACCTCTTCAACCACAGGAGGAATCAGATCTTCGCGGGTCAGGTTCAGCCACACCAACAACATCCCAGCGACATAGACAGAGGAGTACGTGCCTGCGCCAACCCCAATCAACAACGCCAGCGAGAATCCCCACAGGTTTTCCCCACCGAAGAACATCAACGCGCCTACAGCAAGCAATGTAGAGATCGATGTGGCCAACGTACGCAGCAGGGTTTGTGTAGTCGAGATATTGATGTTTTCGAGCAACTGCGCCTTTCGGAGCATGCGGAAGTTTTCGCGGATTCGGTCAAAGATGACAATGGTGTCGTTAAGTGAATAGCCGATCACAGCCAGTACCGCAGCCAACACGGTCAGGTCGAACGTTATCTGGAAAAAGGAGAACACACCCAAAACCAGAATGACGTCGTGAAACAACGACAGCACTGCCCCTAGCCCGAATTTCCACTGAAAGCGAAAGGCGACATAAACAAGAATACCGCCAAGGGCAAGCAGCATGCCCAGACCACCTTGATCACGGAGTTCCTCACCAACCGCCGGCCCGACGAACTCGACACGCTTAACCGTTACTGCGCCGCCCGCCTCGCCGCCACGCAGCGCCTCGGCGATGCGCTCACCAAGCAGCGGATCGTCGCCAGGCATACGCACCAGCACGTCCGTGGTAGCACCGAAGCTCTGCACCACAGCATCATTGAAAGCGGCGCCAGCCAGCTGAGACCGGATCTGGTCGAGCGCGACTGGCTGCTCATAAGAGAGCTCGATCAAGGTGCCGCCAGTGAAGTCGAGTCCGAAGTTCAGACCCTTCACTGCCAGGCTAGCCAGGGATGCAAAAGTGAGCAGAACGGTCAGGGCAAAGGCGATATACCGTACACCCATGAAATTGATTACGCGTTTCATCGTGCTAACCCCTTAAATCCACAACTTCTTGAGATCGCGGCCGCCGTAGATCAGATTGACCATGGCGCGAGTCACGACGATCGCAGTGAACATTGAGGTTAGGATTCCTAAAGAGAGCGTTACCGCAAATCCCTTGATCGGCCCTGTTCCCATCGCAAAGAGGATACCGCCGACCAACAAGGTGGTCAGGTTACCGTCGACGATCGCCGAGAATGCCCGATCGAAACCTTCATGAATTGCCCGTTGAACTGACATGCCGTTCGCGATCTCCTCTCGGATACGGGAGAAAATCAGTACGTTGGCATCCACTGCCATGCCCATCGTCAGGACGATACCAGCGATACCCGGCAGCGTTAGCGTCGCACCCAGCATCGACATCAAGGCCATCAACACGACCATGTTGAATAGCAGCGCAACGGTAGCCAGCAATCCGAAGAACTTGTAGATCAGCACCATGAACACCGCAACGAAGAGAAAGCCCCACATTGCCGCCTCGACACCGAGCTGGATGTTCTCGGCGCCCAGGCTTGGGCCGATGGTGCGTTCCTCAGCGAAGTACATCGGCGCGGCCAAGCCACCGGCACGAAGAAGCAGTGCCAATTCGGAAGACTCGCCCTGACCGTCCAGACCGGTGATGCGGAACTGACTACCCAACGGAGACTGAATGGTCGCCAAGCTGATGACTTTCTTTTCTTCCTGGAACGTCTCCACAGGAACTTCCTGCTCAACGCCGTCAACCATCTGTTTGACGTAACGTGTAGTAGGCCGCTGCTCAATGAAGACCACCGCCATGCTGCGCCCGACGTTATTTCGCGTGGCGCGATTCATCAAATCGCCGCCATGGCCATCCAGACGGATATTCACCTGCGGCCGGCCATTCTCGTCATAGCTCGCTTGAGCATCGGTGACCTGGTCACCCGTGATAATCAGATTGCGCTCGAGCTGTACCGGCGGGCGCCCCTCTTGACGGAACTCGAAGGTCTCGGTTGTGGCACGAGCAGCATCAGCCTCGGCAGCCAACCGGAACTCGAGATTCGCAGTCTTGCCCAGGATACGTTTTGCTTCGGCCGTGTCCTGTACCCCAGGAAGCTCAACGACAATGCGATTGGCTCCCTGACGCTGAACCAACGGTTCGGAAACGCCCAGCTCATTGACCCGGTTACGCACCGTGGTCAGGTTCTGCTTGATCGAATACTCACGAATCTCGGCCAGCTTGGCCTCGGTAATGGCCAGGCGCAGCACATGCTGGCCATTGCGCTCGGTGGAGGTCAGTTCGAAATCATTGAAATTCTTACGGATGAGCGACTGAGCAGCCGAAAGGGTAGCCTCGTCGGCAAAAGCCAACTGCACTGCGTTCTCAGCCAGAGGAAGACTGCGATAGCGCACGCGCTCCTTGCGCAACAGACTCTTGACCTCACCCTCGTAGACGTTGAGGCGCGTCTCGATGGCCTTGTCCATATCGACCTCTAGCAGGAAATGCACACCGCCAGATAGATCGAGGCCCAGCTTCATCGGGCTTGCACCGACATCACGCAGCCAATCGGGTGTAGTAGGTGCAAGGTTTAGCGCAACCACATAAGCATCACCCAAAGCACGACGCACCACATCCTTGGCGGGCAGCTGATCTTCAAGGTCAGTCAGACGTAGCAAACCGCCCCGTCCCTGCTCGTCCAGGCTTGCAGACTTGACCTCGATGCCGGCTTCGGCGAGGGCATTGCTGGCTCGGTTGAGATCGGCCTCGGTGACATTGAGTGAAGTCGCAGCGCCTGTGATCTGAACCGCCGGATCATCCGGGTACAGATTGGGCGCCGAATATATGAAGGCAATGCCAAGCACTACCACTATTAGCAGGTATTTCCAGAGGGGGAATCTATTGAGCATGACGCAGCCCGTCTAATGACGCGGGGCGCCTTGCGCGCCCCGTCGTTGGTGTTGAGTAGAGGTCAGCTCAGATGGCCTTCAGCGTACCCTTGGGCAGCGTTGCGGCGATCGCCACCTTCTGGAACTTCAGCTCTACCGAGTCGGAGACTTCGATCACAACGAAGTCGTCGGACACCTTCGTAACCTTCCCAGCAATACCGCCCGACGTCACCACTTCGTCGCCTTTCTGCAGGCCACTAATCAAGTTCTTGTGCTCTTTCGCACGTTTGGCCTGCGGGCGCCAGATCATCAGATAGAAAATGACAAGAAAGCCTACCAGGAACAACCACTCAAAACCGCTACCAGCGGGACCGGCAGCAGCCTCTTGAGCATAGGCGGCGGGAATCAGAAAGCTCATGTAGCACTCCTGTTGCAGAGATCAGTTTAGTTATGGATTCGTCACGCAAGCGGCGGGGTTGGCAGGCCGCGCTTGGCATAGAAGGCGTCGACAAAGGTCGCCAATGTACCCTGTTGGATAGCGTCGCGTAAACCAGCCATCAGGCGCTGGTAGTGGCGCAGATTATGGATCGTATTGAGCATGCTCCCCAGCATTTCGCCGCATTTATCCAGGTGGTGCAAATAGCCCCGAGAGAAGTGCGTGCAGGTATAGCAATCGCACCCTGCTTCCAGGGGCGAGTCATCGTAGCGGTGCATGGCGTTGCGGATCTTGACCACCCCGACATCTGTGAACAGATGCCCATTTCGCGCATTACGGGTAGGCATGACACAGTCGAACATATCCACACCCCGACGCACACCTTCGACCAGATCCTCCGGTTTGCCAACGCCCATCAAGTAACGCGGCTTGTCAGCTGGCATGACTGGCGGCAGGAAATCGAGCACCCGAATCATCTCCTCCTTGGGCTCGCCAACCGAAAGGCCACCAATAGCCAAACCATCGAAGCCGATTTCGCACAGCCCTTCCAAGGAGCGCATCCGGAGCGACTCGTGCATCCCACCCTGAACGATGCCGAACAGCGCCGCAGGGCTATCGCCGTGCGCGACCTTTGATCGCTTGGCCCACCGCAGCGAGAGCTCCATCGAACGACGCGCGACATCCTCATCGGCCGGGTATGGCGTGCACTCATCGAAAATCATCACGATGTCGGAGCCAAGATCACGCTGCACCTGCATCGATTCTTCCGGGCCCATGAAAACCTTGGCCCCATCGACTGGCGAGGCGAAGTAAACACCCTCCTCCTTGATTTTGCGCATCGCACCCAGGCTGAACACCTGAAAACCACCCGAGTCGGTCAGGATCGGTCCTTGCCACTGCATAAAGTCATGCAAGTCGCCATGCGCTTTGATTACTTCGGTGCCAGGCCGCAGCCACAGATGGAACGTGTTGCCGAGAATGATTTGAGCACCGATAGCTTCGATATCGCGCGGGAGCATGCCCTTAACCGTGCCGTAGGTACCTACCGGCATGAACGCCGGGGTTTCCACCACGCCGCGAGGAAAGGTCAGCCGGCCTCGCCGCGCCCTCCCCTCTGTCGCAAGCAATTCGAAGGACATATGGCAGGTACGACTCATTGGGAATCCTCGGGGCCACGCGGGGCCGGATTGCGGATGATGAACATGGCATCACCGTAGCTGAAAAACCGGTAACCCTTGGCGACAGCCTCAGCATAGGCAGCCATGGTCTCTTGATAACCGGCAAATGCGGAAACCAGCATCAGCAAAGTGGACTCCGGTAGATGGAAATTAGTAACCAGCGCATCGACGACATGGAACTGCTTACCGGGGTAAATGAAGATATCGGTGTCGCCACTGAAAGGCTTGAGCACGCCGTCACGCGCAGCGCTTTCCAGGGAGCGGACACTGGTAGTGCCTACCGCCACCACACGCCCGCCCCGAGCACGGCAGGCGGTGACTGCATCAACCACACCCTGATCGACTTCAAGCCACTCGCGGTGCATTTGGTGCTCTTCGATACGCTCAACACGTACAGGCTGAAAGGTGCCAGCGCCGACGTGCAGCGTGACAAAAGCACTTTCGATACCTTTAGCCTGCAACGCAGCCAGCAGCTCCGCATCGAAATGCAGGCCAGCGGTTGGTGCAGCCACAGCGCCCGCCCGTTGTGCATAAACCGTCTGATACCGCTCACGGTCTGCGGCTTCGTCTGCCCGGTCGATATAAGGCGGCAAGGGCATATGGCCCACGCGCTCAAGCAACGGCAGCACGTCTTCGTCAAATTCCAGTTCAAACAACGCGTCATGGCGCACCAGCATCAGCGCCTCGCCGCCGCCGTCAATGTGAATTCTGGCCCCCGGCTTCGGTGATTTGCTGGACCGAATATGCGCCAGGACACGACGCCCATCGAGCACGCGCTCAATAAGCACCTCGACTTTGCCCCCCGTGTCCTTCTGGCCGAACAGGCGCGCCGGGATGACCCGTGTATTGTTGAACACCATCAGATCGCCGGGGCGAAGGTAATCGAGCAACTCAACGAAGCCGTGGTGGGCCATCGAACCGGTCGAGCCGTCAAGCACCAGCAAACGACTGGCGCGGCGCTCGGGCAAGGGATGGCGGGCGATCAGTGAGTCGGGAAGATCGAAGGAAAAAGCGGAGACTTGCATTTGAAAACTTCAGCACGGGGCGTCGGGGGCGCAAAGCTTAGCGGAAACACCCCATTCTGACCACGCCAGACGATTGACCGCTCCGCAATGCATCCCTATACTGCGCCGCCACTGTGCCTCGATGGCGGAATCGGTAGACGCAGCGGATTCAAAATCCGCCGTTGGTAACAACGTGAGAGTTCGAGTCTCTCTCGAGGCACCATAATTCAGTGACCAGATGTAGCAGTACTTCTGGTAAGGGTGAACCGCAGCATAGCAGCGACGACGCCCACTCCGTCAGGCCGACAGCGGCCCGCCGACGCAAGACCTACGTTTCATTGAAAACAGATTCGCACCGGCAGTACGCTAGGCCGCACAGGCTGAATCAACTGCCGAAAACGAACTTCATGAATACCAGACCTCACTGAAAGTTCAGCTTGCAGTGGGCATAATTCTATGGCTCTGAGGGCTTGGCATCGCCCGGCGAGTTATCGTAGAGTGTGCCCACTGTGTTTGCATGGGTCGCCGTTGAATCGTGACCTGATGCAGTAGATCTTCAGATCCGCTACATCCGTTCGACTCTTTACTCCTTGCAACCAGTTTCCGCTCTCCGCATATGCAGAGGCGCTTCCACTATTGAGTTTCAAGGATACAAAGCTATGTCGAATCGTCAGAACGGTACCGTCAAGTGGTTTAACGACGAAAAAGGTTTTGGTTTCATCACTCCCGAAAGCGGTCCGGATCTGTTCGTGCATTTCCGCGCGATCGAAGGCAACGGCTTCAAGAGCCTGAAAGAAGGCCAGAAAGTCAGCTTCATCGCTGTGCAAGGTCAAAAGGGCATGCAGGCTGACCAGGTTCAAATCCAGGAATAAGCCGAGCTCCGAAAAGCCCCTGACGGAAACGTCAGGGGCTTTTTTATGCGCGCGATTCCGTAGAATGCTCGATTGCATTTTCTAGCGAGACGTCATTGATGCGTAACCACCTGCTTAGCCCTCAAGGGCAGTATCCGGCAGCCGGCCTTATCCGCCGACTCGCCGCAATCGTTTACGATACTTTTCTGTCGATAGCACTGATGATGGTCGTCACGCTGTTTTACCAGCAGGTGGTCTTACGTCTTTTCTATGGCAGCGAAGGGTTGAAAGCCGTAGCGGAGTCAGGCGGCCTGGATATAGACCCTATCCTTTCGACGCTTTTGCTGTTTAGCCTGTTCGCCTTCTTCGCCAAATTCTGGACCCACAACGGGCAAACGCTCGGGATGCAAGTCTGGGGGGTTCGGATCCAGAACAACGATGGCACTGCGATCGACCTGTGGCAGGCACTGCTTCGCTTCCTGATCGCGATCATGTCCTGGCTCGCGCTGGGGCTGGGCTACTGGTGGATGCTCTTCGACAAAGAACGCAGGACCTGGCACGACATCTATTCCGAAAGCCAGGTCGTTCAACTACCAAAGAACATTCACAAGAAATAACGCCGAGAAGCCATAACCCCTCGCCACCCCGAATTACCCTGCACGACGCAGCAGAAGCACACCCGCAAGCGCGCAGACTCCGGCAGGCACCACCACCGCCAGTAGAGGCGGAAAGCCGAACACCTGGCTGGCTGGCCCCAGCAGGTCCTGCAGGATGCGGAACACGAAGCCAACGATGACGCCTGTAAAAATACGCTGACCAAGCGTCACTGAGCGTAATGGCCCGAAGATGAAGGAAATCGCCAAGAGCACCAACGCCACGGTCACAGCCGGCTGCAGGACCTTGGTCCAGAATGCCAGCCAGTATCGGCCGTTATTCAAACCCTGATCAGCTAGATAATGGATATAGCGCCATAGCCCGGTCACGGATAACGCATCCGGCTCCTTGACTACCGTACCGACCAGCTGTGGCGTCAACTGAACATCCCAACGTTCCTCGGCAGCTTTGACCACCTCGGTATGGTCACCACGAAAATGCGTCGTGGCGATGTCGCTGAGCAGCCAGTAATCCCCTTCGTATCGCGCTCGACGGGCGAAGCTTGCCGATAACAGCTGCCTCTCCTCGTCGAAGCGATAGCGGGTTACACCAAGCAATACACCACTGGGCTGGACAGCGTTGATGTGTACGAACTCGTCGCCCTGGCGATGCCAAAGCCCCCGCTTGCTGCTCTGGGCCTCGCCACCCCCTTGTGCTGCGGAGCGGCTGGCCTGGGCGATATCCCCACTCCAGGGCGCCACGTACTCCCCAATCAGGACATTGATCAGCATCAACAGCAACATGGGCTTCATGACGGCCAGGACGATTCGCCCCAGTGATACGCCAGCAGCACGCATGATCGTCAATTCGCTGTTGCTCGCGAGCGTGCCGAGCCCGATGAGACAGCCGATCAATGCCGACATCGGCAACAGCTCGTAAATTCGAGACGGCGTGGTCAACAGTACGTACATGGCTGCGTCGAGCGTGCCATAGCTACCCTTTACATCGCCCAACTCATCGATAAACGCAAAAAGCAGAGCCAAGCCGACGATGATGCCGAGCACCGTCAAAATCGCCAGCAGAACATGACTTCCGATGTACCGATCAAGCTTACGCATGGGCGGCCCTCGACAGGCTGCGGCGCTTGCTGATGGCGAGCATCAGCGGTTCCCAGTAGAGCATCAGCATCCCTATGGCAAAAAAGATTGCGTGTACCCACCACAGGCCCAACGCCGGCGGTATTCGCCCCTTGTCCAGGGAACCACGCGCGGCGATCAGCAACGAGAGATAAGCCATATAAAGAAGGATCGCGGGGAGCAGCTTTAAAAAGCGACCTTGTCGCGGATTCACCTTTGACAGCGGAACCGCCAGCAATGTGACGATGAACACCAGCAACGGTAAGGACAATCGCCATTGCAGCTCGGACTGCAATCGAATGTCTTCGCTCCCAAGCAGCTCGAGGGTCGACATGGACTCACGTTCGCTCAGCTCGACGCTCACTTCAGGCTTGGGCAGCAGCACCCCGTAGGTATCGTATTGAATTGCACGATAGTTGGCCTGACCCGGGTTGCCGTCATAGCGATAACCGTTTTCCAGAATCAGATAGCGGCTCCCGTCGGGCTGGATTTCCTGGCGCCCACTTTCGGCAACCAGAACAGAGAGCCCGCGCTTTTCCCCGGTCGCGCTGGATAGGTTGGTTTCGGAAATGAACACGCCGCCCAGTTCGGTTCGATCCGCACTCAGCTCGCGGGTGTAGGTGACCCGCGTACCGTCACGCAGGGTCTGGAAGCGCCCCGGCACCAGCGTATCGAATTCCGTCAGCGAATCCTGCTCATTGAGAATGCGATTGACCTCGGCGACACCCTGTGGAGCCAATCCAAGGCTTAGCCAGCCGACCAGCCCGGCAATCAACGCTGCCGGCGCCAGACTGTACATCAGCAGCCGGCGCTGGCTCATGCCGGTAGCTGAAAGCACCGTCATCTCGCTATCCAAATAGAGTCGACCGTAGGCCAGCAAAATGCCGAGAAACAGGCCCAGCGGCAGGATCAACTGCAGGAACCCCGGAAGGCGGAACCCCATGATCATCAACAGCACACCCGGATCGAGAAGCCCCTGCGCAGCCTGAGCCAGGTATTTGATGAAACGGCCGCTCATGATGATGACCAACAGCACGGCACTTACCGCGCTCAGGGTAACCAGAAGCTCACGCGACAGGTAACGAAAGACGATCAAACCGGACACTCCAGGGTTGTCAGGCTCCGGCAGCTACGCTCAAACTAGCTACCAAGCAGCCGGTCCGCCGTAACAAGGACATTGGGCTCATGCAGTTTTCCCAACGTCCCGGTAGACGAACCACCGGAAAATAAGCCCGGCATTATCCTGCAAACCCGACTCTTTGTCTTGGGGACTCGACGCCATGGAATTCGTTGTAAAAAACACTAAAGCCGCTGCAGCCAAAACATCCACACTCGTTCTGCCCGTCAACGAAGACGGATTGCTTGGCGCTACGGCCCAAGCCGTGGACCAGGCAAGCGGAGGTGCCATCAGCGCGGTGCTCAAGCGCGGCGACATCAAAGGCAAGCCGGGACAAACCCTGCTGCTGCATAGCTTGCCGAACCTCAAGGCGGACCGCGTATTGCTGATTGGCACCGGCAAGGATGACGAGCGCGACGGCCGCCAATGGCGCAAGGCTGTCAGCGCCGCGCTCGCTGTGCTCAAAGGCCTGGGCGGCAGCGATGCCACCTTTGCCCTGCAGGATGTCCAGCTCAAGGAGCGCGACGTCTACGCTCGAACGCGCATGCTGGTCGAAGTGCTTGCAGACGGCCAGTACGTTTTCGAACAGTTCAAGAGCAGCAAGAGCGACAAGCCCAAACTCGTCAAGATCACTATCCTTTCCGATAAAGCGGATCAGGATCGCGTCGAACAGGCTGCTCGCCATGCAGCTGCGATCACCGCCGGCATGAGCTTCGCACGTGACCTGGGAAATCTGCCACCGAACATCTGTCATCCAAGCTATATGGCTGAGCAGGCCAAGCAGCTAGGCAAGACGTTCAAAGGTCTGAAGGTCGAGGTGCTGGACGAGAAAAAACTGCGCGAACTTGGTGCGGGTTCCTTCTTGGCGGTCTCACAGGGGAGCAATCAGCCAGGCTGTATCGTGGTGATGCAGTACAACGGTGGTAAGAAGGGTGAGCAACCTTACGCACTCGTTGGCAAAGGGATCACATTCGACACTGGCGGTATCAGTCTAAAGCCCGGCCAGGGCATGGACGAAATGAAATACGATATGTGTGGTGCCGCAAGCGTTCTGGGCACCTTCCGCGCCGCACTGGAGCTTCAACTACCAATCAACCTGGTTGGCCTGCTGGCGTGCGCGGAAAACATGCCTAGCGGCAACGCTACCCGCCCCGGTGACATCGTCACCACCATGAGTGGCCAGACCGTGGAGATCCTGAATACTGATGCCGAAGGGCGTTTGGTGCTCTGCGACACCCTGACCTATGCCGAACGTTTCAAACCTCGCGCGGTAATCGACGTGGCTACCCTGACCGGTGCTTGTATCGTCGCACTGGGCAGCAACACCTCCGGTCTGCTGGGCAATAACGACGAGCTGCTGCAGCAGGTACTCGGTGCTGGCCAGAAGGCCGATGACCGCGCCTGGCAATTGCCATTGTTTGATGAGTATCAGGAGCAACTCGACAGCCCCTTCGCCGACATTGCCAATATCGGCGGCCCCAAGGCGGGCACCATCACCGCGGCCTGTTTCCTTTCGCGCTTCACCAAGGCCTACCCATGGGCACACCTGGACGTTGCCGGTACAGCCTGGGTCAGTGGCGGCAAGGAGAAAGGCGCGACGGGACGTCCGGTTCCGCTGTTGACTCAGTATCTGCTGGACCGGGCTGAGCAGGCATGAGCAAAGCAGGCGAAAACAGGGCATGACTCGTATCGAGTTTTATGTACTGCCTGATAGCGACGAGGTGGGCCGCGCCAGAGCGGCCTGCCAGCTGGCAAGCAAGGGCTGGCAGCACGGCCTATCGGTATTCATTCGTTGCCAGGACAGTCAGCAGTGCAGCGATCTGGACGACCTGCTCTGGTCGTTTCGTGCGGAACGCTTCATCCCGCACGAGCTCTATGGCACCGACTCGCTCGCTCCAGTGGTGATAGGCACGGAGCAGCCACCCGCCGCCAAGCATGGTCTGCTGATCAACCTTTCGCCGACCCTGTCACCGCATATTGATCAGTTCAGCCGCGTGATCGAGATAGTCAACCAGCAACCCGAACTGCTTACCGTCTGCCGGGACAACTTTCGCCACTACCGGCAGCATGGCTATGATCCAAAGAGAGTCGAACTGTAACGAACCTGGCAGAACACGACGAGCTCGCCGGAACCGTAGGCCGTCAACATGTATCGCCAATGGGCCACCGCCCTTCAGGACCACCCAACGCGCCTGGATGCCTTACCCCGGATAACCCGTAGATGACGCAATCGCCCACACCAAAAACCCACCTTCTGGATGATCTGGAATCCATTCGCGCACTGCTGGGAGATCAGGATCCACCGATGCTGAACGAGGCACTGGACCCAAACAGCATTCCGCTGCTCTCGGACATCGTCGAATACCCAACCGAAGGCGTATCGGAAGCTGAGGTAGAGCCACGCGAGCCTGCCGTGCGCACCGCCTTTCGCACGCTGGCCGAGCGCCACCTCGACCATGAACTGCGCACCGCTGCGCAACTGATCCTGCAAGAGGTCATTGATGACTTCATGCCGCAGATCGAAGCCGAATTGCGCACTCGCCTTGAAGCACGCGCCGAGAAGCTGATCAAGTCCCACCGCTCCTGATTCAGCTCAACCAAGCCAGCTCCAGCGGCAGCAGCGGGACAAAAGCGGCATTGCGGTTCCGCTGATTGTTCACTTTGCCTTTATACTTGCCCGCTTTTCCGATCAGCCGTTCTAAGGGTCCCGCCGCATGGACAAGACCTACCAGCCGCACGCCATCGAAACCTCCTGGTACCAGACCTGGGAATCGAACAACTATTTTGCGCCCCAAGGTTCAGGCGAGCCCTACACCATCATGATCCCGCCGCCGAACGTCACCGGCAGCCTCCACATGGGCCATGGGTTCAACAACGCCATCATGGATGCGCTGATTCGTTTCCGTCGGATGCAGGGCCGGAACACGCTTTGGCAGCCCGGCACCGATCACGCTGGCATTGCCACCCAGATGGTGGTCGAGCGGCAGCTGGGCGCGCAGGGCGTTAGCCGTCACGATCTCGGACGCGAGAAGTTTCTCGAGAAAGTCTGGCAGTGGAAGGAAGAGTCTGGAGGTAACATTACCCGCCAGATCCGTCGACTCGGCTCTTCGGTCGACTGGTCGCGCGAACGCTTCACCATGGATGCAGGCCTTTCCAACGCTGTGAATGAAGCCTTCGTTCGGTTGCATGAAGATGGCCTGATTTACCGCGGTAAGCGCTTGGTCAACTGGGATACCAAGCTGCACACTGCGATTTCCGATCTGGAAGTCGAAAACCATGACGAGAAAGGTCACCTTTGGCATCTACGCTACCCGCTTGCCGGCGGCTGCAAGACTGCGGATGGCCTGGATTACCTCGTGGTGCCCACGACACGTCCGGAAACGGTGCTTGGCGATGCTGCCGTTGCGGTTCACCCCGAAGACGAGCGTTACAAAGAGCTGATCGGTCGACACATCATGCTGCCGCTGGTGAACCGCCTGATCCCGATCGTCGCCGATGACTATGTCGACCTCGAATTCGGCACCGGCTGCGTGAAAATCACTCCAGCCCACGACTTCAACGACTACGAAGTCGGCAAGCGTCATCACCTGCCGCTGATTAATATTTTCGACCGCGATGCCGCAGTGCTGGCAAGAGCCCAGGTGTTCAACATTGACGGCACGCCTAACGACAAGGTCGATGCCAGTCTGCCTGATGGCTACGCGCAGATGGACCGCTTCGATGCCCGCAAGGCCATCGTCGCCGAGTTCGACGCCATGGGTCTGCTGGAAAAGATTGACGATCACGCGCTGAAAGTGCCCCGCGGCGATCGCTCCGGCACCATCATTGAGCCTTGGCTGACCGATCAGTGGTATGTCTCCACCAAGCCGCTGGCCGAGAAGGCCATTGCCGCCGTGGAAAGCGGCGATATCCAATTTGTGCCCAAGCAATACGAAAACATGTACTTCAGCTGGATGCGCGACATCCAGGACTGGTGCATCAGCCGTCAGCTCTGGTGGGGCCATCGAATTCCGGCGTGGTACGACGAGGCGGGCAACGTCTATGTTGGTCGCGACGAGGTCGAGGCGCGTACACGCTATAACCTCGGCAACGATATCGAACTGCGTCAAGACGACGACGTGCTCGACACCTGGTTCAGCTCGGGGCTGTGGACCTTCTCGACGCTTGGCTGGCCCGAGCAAACCGAGTTCCTGAAGACCTTCCATCCCACCGATGTGCTCGTCACCGGTTTCGACATCATTTTCTTCTGGGTCGCCCGGATGATCATGCTATCGACCCATCTGACTGGGCAGATCCCGTTCAAGACCGTGTACGTACATGGCCTGGTGCGCGATGGCCAGGGTCAGAAAATGTCAAAGTCCAAGGGCAACGTGCTTGACCCGCTGGATATCGTCGATGGCATTACCCTAGATGAGCTTCTGCAGAAACGCACCAGCGGCATGATGCAGCCCAAACTCGCCGAGAAGATTGCCAAGCAAACCCGCGCAGAGTTTCCAGAAGGCATTGCCAGCTACGGCACCGACGCCCTGCGCTTTACCTTCTGCTCGCTGGCCTCCACCGGCCGCGACGTGAAGTTCGACATGGGTCGTGTGGAGGGCTATCGCAACTTCTGCAACAAGATCTGGAACGCGGCCAACTTCGTCTTCGAGAACACCGAACACAAGGACACCGGCATCAATGGCGAACCCGTTGAGCTGTCTTCGGTGGATCGCTGGATCATCTCTTCGCTGCAGCGCACCGAATTCGAAGTCACGCGTCAACTCGAAGCCTTCCGCTTCGACCTGGCCGCTCAGGCGCTGTATGAGTTTATCTGGGATGAGTACTGCGCCTGGTACCTGGAACTGGTCAAGCCGGTGCTCTGGGATGAGTCAGCCAGCGCCGAACGCCAGCGCGGCACCCGTCGCACCCTGGTCCGTGTCCTTGAAACCGCGTTGCGTCTGGCGCATCCATTCATGCCATTCATCACCGAGGAAATCTGGCAGCGCGTCGCGCCGTTGGCGGGCAAGTCCGGTCCGACCCTGATGCTGCAGCCATGGCCAGAATTTGACTCGGATCGTCTGGATGAGGCTGCCGAGAACGATATCGAGTGGGTCAAGGCATTCATGCTGGGCATCCGCCAGATTCGTGGCGAAATGAACATTTCCATGGCCAAGCGCATCGACGTAGCGCTGGGTGATGCCAGCGAAACCGACCAGCGCCGCCTCGCCGACAACGAGCCACTGTTGAAGAAACTGGCAAAACTTGAAAGCGTTCGTGTTCTCGCTGCTGGCGAAGAGGCTCCGCTATCAGCCACCGCTCTGGTCGGCGAGATGCAGGTGCTCGTACCGATGGCCGGCTTGATCGATAAGGACGCCGAACTCGCCCGTCTCGACAAGGAGATCGGCCGATTGGAAGGTGAGGTCAAACGTGTGGGCGGCAAGCTTGGCAACGCAGGCTTCGTCGACAAGGCACCTTCTGAGGTAATCGACAAGGAGCGAGCCAAGCTGGCTGAAGCCGAGCAGGCCAAAGCTCGACTGCTCGAGCAGCGCGAGCGCATCGCCAGTCTGTAACGAAGCAAAGGCCAGCACACGTGCTGGCCTTTTTGTCTGTTTATCGACACTTGACCGATGACAAGGCGCTTCCTGAGCATCTGGAACACGATGCCACACAGGACAATAACGAATTACAACTGGCAGGCCTGAACCAACGCGCATAGCCCCGACAGGAAATAAGTCAGCAGCAGAGCAACCCAACACAGGTAGCTTGCACAAAGCCGCCCACCCTGCAGCTACGGCCTAGCTTTCCCGGTGGACTTAATTTCCTCGTACCGCAAGTCGCCCATCTTCTTGAGCCTGTCAGCACCGAGCCACACATTACAACCCGAATGGCTCGGAATGGTATTTAAGAAATGGAGCCCATCCGATGTACGCACTCATGGCTGTTCTGTTTGTTCTTGGCTATCTATGCATAGCGTTCGAGCATCCGCTGAAAATCGACAAGGCCGCGGCCGCCATCCTCACTGCAGTGCTGTGCTGGACAGCCTTGATACTGGGTGCGGACACCATCGTGCCGCTGCTGCCCTCTAACAGTCACTTCCAGGGCGAGTCGTCAGCCTTTGTAGTCGAATCATTGCGCCATCACCTGGGTGAAATCTCGGAAATACTGTTTTTCCTGCTTGGCGCCATGACCATTGTCGAGCTGATCGACTCCCATGAAGGTTTCAAGGTCATCACTGACCGTATCCAGACTCGCAAGCGCGTGCATTTGCTATGGATCATCGGCTTTCTGACCTTTTTCCTGTCTGCCGCGCTGGACAACCTGACCACCACCATCGTCATGGTCTCGCTGCTGCGCAAGCTGATCCGCGGTCGCCCTGAGCGCTGGTTGTTCGTCGGTGTCGTGGTCATTGCTGCCAATGCCGGCGGTGCTTGGTCACCGATTGGCGACGTCACGACTACGATGCTCTGGATCGGCAATCAGATCACCGCGTCCGGAGTAATCGTCGGGCTGTTCATCCCGAGCCTGGTCTGCCTGCTGGTGCCCCTGCTGGTGCTCAGCTTCAGCATGCGCGGCGAAGTGCCCCGCCCCCGTGCCCGAGCGCACCTGGCCGAAAGCAACCCACCCGCCACGACGGCATTTGAGCGCAACCTGGTGCTGGCGCTCGGCATTGGTGCGCTGGTCTTCGTCCCGGTTTTCAAGACGGTTACTCACCTGCCACCTTACATGGGGATCCTGTTCGGACTCGGCGTGCTCTGGGTTGCCACCGAGTTTCTGCATCGTCAAAAGGAGGACGACCATAAGCACCCGCTATCGGTCGTAGGCGTGCTGCGCAAGGTCGACACCCCTAGCGTGTTGTTCTTCCTGGGCATTCTCCTGGCCGTTGCGGCCCTCGCCACAGCCGGTCACCTGACCCAAGTCGCTACGGCGCTTCGCGACTCCTTCGGGCACATCTACCCGATCAATTACAGCATAGGCCTGCTCTCGGCCGTGGTAGACAACGTGCCGCTGGTTGCCGGCGCAATGAAGATGTACCCGCTGGTAAGCCCGGTGACGCTGGAAGCAGCACCCCAGGCCGAAGCCGCCTGGCTGTCACAGTTCGTCGTCGACGGGAACTTCTGGGAGATGCTGGCCTACTGCGCCGGCACCGGTGGCAGCACCCTGATCATCGGTTCGGCAGCCGGTGTAGCAGCCATGGGTATGGAAAAGATCAGCTTCACTTGGTACGTCAAGCGTGTCAGCCTCCTGGCTTTCCTCGGCTACACGGCCGGCGCCGTGACCTATATAGGGATGCTCGCGCTGCGTTGATGCACCACCGTCCAGGTCGTTGAGCCGCACATAGCAGCTCAGCGAGCCTGGCCTTCACCGTTCTGGAATCGCGATGACTGTCAGCAAGACCAAAAGCAGTTTCTACCGCCGCCTCTATGTTGCCTGGCTGATTGATAGCGGTGCCGCCACCAGCGTGCCCGCGCTGGTAGAAGCAACCGGAATGCCTCGCAGAACGGCACAGGACACAGTGTTGGCGCTCGCCGATCTGGACATCGACTGCCGCTTCATTCAGGACGACGGCGAGCGACATAACGCAGGCCATTATCTGATCCACGACTGGGGCGCGATCGACCGGCAGTGGATCGAGCGCAACCTGACGCAGATCAAGTCAGTGCTCGGCTATCCGTGACGCTGTGACACAACGACCAACAATGGTCTCGCTCGATGAACTCAAGCTGAAAGCCAGGCGTATTTGTGAGATGCCCGCCTAGCTGGACAGGCCCGGCCTCAACCATCAGTAGCGTGGTCCTTTGTCAGCCTTGACGATAAGCTTTGCCCCTTTGCCTGCAACAAGGTTCGTCGTAATGCCTCAACGCCCTGCCCTGTTCCCGGTTCTTCTCGCCGGCGCCATCCTGCTACTGGTCGTCCATGGTCTTGGGCGCTTCGTCTACACGCCACTGCTACCATGGCTCGTAGAGGACGGTGTACTGACCGTGCAGCAGGGCGCGAGCATCGCCAGCTGGAACTATCTGGGTTATCTGATCGGCGCGGTGCTCGCCCTGCGCTGGCATCAGGTTTCGCAGATTCGTCGCAGTCTGCCCTGGGCGCTGGTGCTGCACGTCGGGTCGACGCTCGCACAGACCCAAGCCGAATCGGTGGAGCTACTCTCAGCCCTTCGACTGCTCAACGGCGTCAGCAACGGTTTGGTTTTTGTTCAGGCACCCTCGCTGATCCTGGAGTGGCTGGCGCGTCATCGTCGCGTATCGTTTAGCGGTCTCGTCTACCTCGGCGTCTGCGTAGGCCTCATCATTTCCAGCTTCATGGTGAGCCTGAGCAATGGCGTGCTCGAGGGTGCTGAGCGCTGGTGGCCTGCGGCGGTCCTCTCGATCCCGCTTGCATGGTGGGGTTGGCGTCAACTGGCAAGGCTGGACATGCCCCCCGACGTTTATCAGAGCGAAACCACAACGCCCCGAAGCGGCCGTTTGCTGGACCGCGCCAGCACGCCACTATTTCTTTCATATGCAGGTGCCGGTATGGGTTACATCTTGCCGATGACCTTTCTACCAATGGTGGCACGCCTGCAGGTCGAGCCAGGGGACATGCTAGTGGACAGCAGCTGGTTGGTAGTCGCCGTGGCGACCCTCCCCTCGCCCTGGCTGTGGAATCGGTTGGGCGCTCTGCTCGGCGACACGCTGGCCTTGCGCTTCAGCTATGTCACGCAACTGGCTGGAGTCCTGGCTGCGCTTTTACTACCAGGCGCCTCGGGGATTCTGCTCTGTGCAGTACTGGTCGGCGGAACCTTTCTTGGCACCGTACTGTTGACACAGCGTTTGGCGCGAGCCCTGCATCCGCACCAAGGTCCTCGACTGTCAGCGGCGCTGATTGCGCTTTACAGCCTGACTCAGCTGGCCGGCCCTTGGCTTACAGGCGTCTGGCTCGATAGCGGTGGATCGCTGCATAGCGCGTTCTGGCTCGGTGCCGGCGCGCTGCTTTGGGGGCTCATCTGGATGCTGTTGGTTCCACGTCGCGCCTGAGAGCTGTGGGACAATAGTGGCTTTCACCGCAAGCGGCAGCCGAACATGACATCCAGACCCGCCACACCGCCAGCGCGCAAGGCCAAGCCTGCCGGCGACAAGGCCACGCTGCACCCACGCAACCGCCACACTGGGCGCTATGACTTTCCGGCCCTGATTGCAGGCAGCCCCGAGCTGGCCAGGTTCTTGATCGTCAATCCCTACGGTAAGGAAAGTATCGACTTTGCCGATCCGGACGCGGTCCGTGTGTTCAATCGTGCGCTGCTCAAGCAGTTTTACGGAATCGCGTACTGGGACATACCGCAGGATTATCTGTGCCCGCCGATCCCAGGTCGGGCGGACTATTTGCACGGTCTGGCCGATTTGCTGGCGGACGAGAACGCTGGCGAGATTCCACGCGGCGCGAGCATCCATGCCCTGGACATCGGCACCGGGGCTAATTGCATTTATCCATTGATCGGTTTATGCGAATACGGCTGGCAATTTACGGGCTCGGATATAGACGCAGTTGCACTGGCGTCGGCCCGCACAATCATTGCAGCAAACAACCTGGGTAAAAGCATCGCGCTGCGCCAGCAACCTTACCCTCACCATGTGTTCGAGAGCCTGGTGCAAGCCGGCGACCGCTTTGACGTCACGATCTGCAATCCGCCTTTTCACGCCTCACAGGCAGAGGCCAATAGCGGCAGCCAGCGCAAGTGGCGCAATCTCGGCAAGACTGACCCTAAACGCAAACTGCCCTCACTTAATTTTGGTGGCCAAGCGGCAGAATTGTGGTGTCAAGGTGGAGAGGCGGCATTCATTGCACGCCTGGCGGAAGAGAGCCGCGGGGTAGGCCAGCAGGTCTGCTGGTTCAGCACGCTGGTGTCCAAGGCGGCCAACGTACAACCGCTACAAGCTCGGCTAAAGAAGCTTGGTGCTCAACATGTACGCGTCTGCGACATGTCCCAGGGACAGAAGCGCAGCCGCTTCGTTGCCTGGACCTATCTGGATAATGACCAGCGTGCGAAATGGCGCGCTGATCACTGGTTGAATCGCAGGCCGGGCTGATCGTACCTCTACGATCAGCAGAGCGTGCTCGCCTTAGACGGCGACATCCCAATGCTGGCGATCTTTCAGCGCCAGCGTCTGGATATACCGAGGCTCTCCGTTGATTTCTTCCAGCTCGGTCATTCCAGCAAGTTCGCCAACGACGCGATAGCGCTTGCCGACGCGCTTGTCCTGCAGCGGATAGAGTTGAGCGATCTGTTGGGCGAGTTCGGTAAGGGTAGACATGGTTCGGTAGCTCCAGGTAACTGCATGCCGCAGCTTTTTACAGACCTTAAGTTACGGTTCTGCGACAACTTTCTTTCGTCTCGCCTGTTGGAGCCATCGGTTAACCAATAGATTCCCTAAGCGTGAGAAAAACGACCCAAACGCTTCATCAGCATATGCCTACCCCGAGCTGCAACAGCGCCAACCCGCCCCGCTGCCAGCCCCACCAGGCCGCGGCCAAGAGCAGCGAAGCCAGCGCCGCACCGCCCGTCCAGAACCAACGGCCACTCATCAGGCCATGCCCCCTGCCAAGCGCACGCGCTCGACGGGTTGCTCACGGATCGGCCAATTGAGCGCAGCAGCCATCAGGCTCAAGGCGATGGAGATCTGCCAGACCAGGTCGTAGCTACCGGTTCTGTCGTATACCCAACCGCCCAGCCAGCCGCCGAAGAACGAGCCGATCTGATGGAATAGAAAGACAATGCCGCCTAGCATCGACAGATTGCGCACGCCGAAGAGCGTTGCAACCGTGCCATTGGTCAGGGGCACCGTGGACAGCCAGAGCAAGCCCATGGCGATGCCGAACGCATAGGCCGTCCAAAGCGTCAGCGGAGCGAAGAAGAACAGGCTGATCACCACCGCCCGGGCCAGATAAAGCGCAGTCAGCAATTTAGGCTTGGAGTAACAACCGCCAAGCCAACCCGCCGTATAGGTGCCAACGATGTTGAACAGCCCGACCAGCGCGAGGACCGTCGTGCCGGCCATAGCGGGCAATTGCTTGTCGACCAGATATGCCGGCAGATGGATGCCGATGAATACGACTTGGAAGCCGCACACGAAAAAGCCCAGCGCCAGCAAGCGGAATCCGGAATGGCCGACCGCTTCACGCAGCGCCTCCATCAGCGTCTGCTGCGGGCCGGTAACCGGAGCTGCGGGCCCGCTGCGCAGCATCATCGCCAGCGGCATGATCAGCGCCACCAGCAAACCCAGCGCCAGTAAGGCCGACGACCAGCCGAGCCAGCCAATCAGCCCGAGCGTGCCGGGCAGCATCGCAAACTGACCGAAGGATCCCGCTGCGCTGGCGATACCCATTGCCATGCTGCGTTTCTCAGCCGGCACCGCCCGCCCGACTGCGCCCAGAATCACTGAAAACGAGGTTCCGGAAAGCCCCAGCCCAATCAGCAGGCCTGCACTGAGCGACAGCGAAACCGGCGAATCAGCCCCTGCCATCAACAACAGGCCGACCGCATAGAGCACCCCGCCAAGCAGCACCGCGCGGGCCACGCCAAAACGATCTGCCAGCGCGCCAGTCACTGGCTGCGCCAGACCCCAGATCAGATTCTGCAGGGCGATGGCAAAAGCAAAGACTTCCCGCCCCCAGCCGAACTCAGCACTCATGGGTGGCAGAAACAGGCCGAACCCGTGTCGCGTACCCAGTGAAACGGCGAGGATTAACGAGCCTCCCAGCAATATCCAGGTACTGTTGCGCCAAATCGCATTCATTGCTGACACACTTTGCAAAAAACAAGGGGGATCCATCTTACTCGCAACGACGACGTCATCCACCTCTCCTTTTTACTCAGCCTTGGGCGAGCGACTGGGTTGCTCGGGTAAACTGCGCCCCGTCTGCCTTATCTGACGCGAGTACCCCATGCCGATTCGCCACTGCATTGTTCATCTGATTGAAAAAAAGCCGGACGGCACACCTGCCGTGCTGCACGCCCGTGACTCGGAGCTGGGTGACTCCCAGGCCATTGAGAATCTGCTGGCCGATCTCAACGAGAGCTATAACGCCAAGCAGGGCAAGGCCTGGGGGTTTTTTCACGAGGAGTCCGGCGCGTACCCCTTCAGTGGCTGGCTTAACGAGTACATGGGTGGCAATCAAGACTTCACCGCGTTCAGCCGGAAGGCCGTGGAGCACCTGCAAAAGCTAATGGAGGAATCCAACCTCTCCACCGGCGGTCATGTCCTCTTTGCTCATTACCAGCAAGGGATGACCGACTACCTGGCGATCGCCCTGCTGCACCATAGCAATGGCGTCACGGTTACCGACTCGCTGGATGTCGCTGAGGCGCGTCACCTGGACCTCGGGCAGTTGCACCTGGCGACCCGAATCAACCTGTCCGAATGGAAGAACAACCAGCAGTCTCGACAGTACATTTCCTTTATCAAGGGAAAGAACGGCAAAAAGGTCTCGGAGTATTTTCGGGATTTTATCGGCTGCCAGGAGGGCGTCGACGGGCCAGGTGAAACCCGTACTCTGCTCAAGGCGTTCAGCGATTACGTCGAGAGCGAAGACCTGCCGGAAGAACAAGCAAGGGAGAAAACCAGCGCGTTGGTTGGCTACGCCAGCAGCCAGGCGAAAATCGGCGAGCCGATGTCGCTGGAGGAACTGTCCGGCGTGATCGACGAGGAGCGTCCGCGCGCCTTCTACGAGCATATCCGCAACAAGGATTATGGTCTCTCGCCGGAGATTCCTGCTGACAAGCGCACCCTCAACCAATTCCAGCGCTTCACCGGGCGCGCCGAGGGCTTGTCGATCAGTTTCGAATCGCATTTGCTGGGCTCGAAGGTCGAGTACGACGAAGCGCGTGACATGTTGATCATCCGCAACCTGCCAACGCAGCTGACCGATCAGCTCAAGCGCCGCAAAGGCTGACCTCGGAGGCAGTAACTGCTGCGGCCATTCGACCGCAGCAGTTACTGCAACTCGGCCAACCTGAACGACGGCTGAACGAAATTCCTACGTCGCGGAATAAATCCGCCAGCTGCTAGTCACATGGGCTGCTCAACCGCGCGGCAACCGCGCCTCCGCTTAACTAAGGATCAACAATGGATTGGCTACATCTGATTATTCTGTCCTTGGTGCAGGGCATCACCGAATTCCTTCCCATTTCCTCCTCCGCTCATTTGATCCTCCCGTCGCAGGTGCTTGGCTGGCCGGACCAGGGCCAGGCCTTCGATGTCGCGGTACACGTAGGTACGCTGTTCGCGGTACTGCTCTGCTTTCGCCATGAAGTCATTGCTACCACCCGCGGATGGCTGGCTCACGTCTTTCGTCGGCAGGCCAGCGCTGAAAGCCGACTCGGCTGGGCAATCATCATAGGGACGCTACCGGCGGGCATCATTGGCCTGCTGATGGAAGATTACATCGAGCAGTACACCCGCTCGATGTTGTTTATTGCTGCCACCACCATCATCTTTGGCTTGCTGCTCTGGTATGCGGACATCAAGGGGCGCCGCGTGGCAGAGATGGACCAGCTGGCATGGAAAAGCGCACTGATCATTGGCTTCGCTCAGGCGTTGGCGCTGATCCCCGGCACCTCCCGTTCAGGCATTACCATGACCGCTGCGTTGCTGCTCGGCTTCACCCGGCAGACGGCAGCACGCTTCTCGTTCCTGTTGTCGATCCCGCTGATCCTTGCAGCCGGGGGTTTGAAAGCGGTGGGACTGGCGAAGTCAGGTGAAGCGGCGCAATGGAACGACATCCTGATTGGCGCAGTGCTGTCCTTTATCGCAGCCTTCCTGTGCATCAAGCTGTTCCTCAAGGCACTCGACGCCCTGGGCATGCTGCCCTTCGTGGTCTACCGCCTGTTGCTGGGCGTGACGTTGCTGTTCATCGCCTTCTGACGAGCAGCGGAGTATGGCCCGCGCAGCAGACTCGCGCGGGCCCGGCATCAACGTGCGTCGATGCGATAACCAATGCGCGGAAAGTGCACATGCACAACGCCGGCGCGCTCATCCTCACGCCGCAAAATGAGCTCTTCGAGACCTGCGAAGACCAGCTCGCCCTCGACCGGTTCGGTGCCATAGTCCACAGCGGATATGGTCACGGCCTGGCCAGCCTGAAAGCCATTGGGCTCGAAAAACGGCTCGTCCGGCAATTCGGCTGGGGTTGCGTCGCGAGCAACGTCGACGGCGTCTGCGGCCGGTAGCTCGGACAGCGAGCCGTGCCCCACTGCCAGCACCTTCCCTAGCCAGGCTGCTACATCCGGATAGGCGTCCACCAACGGTGCGGTCACCGGTGTGCCTTTGAGGAACCACAGACAATGGGCGACGGCAAAATCAGCCACGCAAGGTGCACCGCCGAGCAGAAACTCCCCGTTGCCGCGCGACAGCTGCTGTTGCAACCGTGCCATCAACACCGGCCAGTGGCTCTTCGCCTGATCCAGTGGAATGCGGGCCACGGAGCCGCTGCTGAACAACGCTGCGCGGTCCTTGCTGAAAACCTCCACGAACGCCTTGGGGACCTGAGCGAAACGCATCGCCATCGATTCAGGCTGAAATACCAGGCTTACGGCATGCAGAAACAACACCGAGTCGGCCCACTGCGCCAGCGTTGCCGCGACAAACTCCTGTCCTTCGGGAAACAGAACCGGTGTGTTTTTTTCGGCTTCGAGACGACGCGCTATCAAGGCGGTATCGCAATAGATGTCAGCGCCAATCTGCAGCACGGGTGTGCGCCGATAGCCACCGGTCAGCGCCGTCAGGTCCGGCTTCGGCATTACGGGTGGAATCTGAACCGAGCGCCAGGAAAGCTGCTTGAAACCCAGCATCAGTCGCGCCTTCTCGGCAAAAGGCGAGGTGGGATAGTGGTGCAGGATCACTTCATGCATAGCAGGCTCCGCCAGTTTCGTTGAGTGAAACGGCAGCTTACTCGGCCCGACTGGGGCAGCCTACCCGTTCAACTGATTACTCGGATATTCACCGGATCGCTGCTGCACTGCGCCAGAACAAGTGCCTCTTTTGCAGGTTTCTTCAGCTGCTTGATGGCTCGCTCGCGGCGCAAGGCGTCCCCCTTGGTGCTGCAAGCTTCGACATAAACCAGTGCCACCGCAGGGCTCGAGTGAAAGAAGCGCGCCCCTCGACCGCTCTGGTGCACGGCGAACCGGCGCTCGGCGTCATCGCTTATTCCGCAATACAGCGAGCCGTTTTCGGCTCGCACCAGATACACGAACCAGGGTTTATCGGCGGCAACGCTCATCCAGCGCATCTCGAGATCAAAGGAAAGGATTCCGGCTGCGCCGGCATCGAGACAGCGGATTTTCCGGGGCTTGGCTAGACAGAGCAAGTTTATGTCCGCCAGCCACGCCTATGCATCGGCCTTACCTGATCCCCTCCGGACACCGGGTCGGCAGTGCCGTAACGTTCGGACACATTTCTTCTACTAGCGCAGCGGCTATCACATACCAACCGGCACTTGGACCGCCGGATGGAGCCGCCTCTCCTTAGCAAACTCCATCGATCCTGTCGAGATATGGTGGCGGTTCGCCTTTGCGTATACTGCGCCGATGTTTGCCCAGACCGCGTTCCGCAAGCGCTGCACCTCATGGTTGCTGGCGACCGGACTCCTCCTGATGCTTAGCAGCTGCGCTGAACCGCCCAGCGCGCTTGAGCGAGTTAAGGAGGAAGGTGTACTGCGCGTGATTACCCGCAACAGTCCGTCCACCTACTTCCAGGACCGCAACGGCGAAGCCGGCTTCGAGTACGAGCTGGTCAAACGCTTCGCCAGCCATCTGGGCGTCAAGCTGCAGATCGAGACCGCCGACAGCATCGAAGATATATTCACCCGCCTGAATCGCCCAGGTGGCCCTACCCTGGCGGCTGCCGGCCTGGTTGCCAGCGAAGAACGCAAAGGCCTTGTGCGTTTCACAGACCCCTACCTGGACGTGACCACACAGGTGGTTTACCGCAGAGGCCAGCGCCGACCGACCCAACCCGAAGACCTGGTCGGCAAGCGCATCCTGGTGCTCAAGGGCAGCAGCCAGGCCGAAAAATTGAGAGCCTTGCAGGCCGAGCATCCAGATCTTCGCTTCGAGGAATCCGATGCAGTGGAAGTCGTCGACCTGCTACGAATGGTTGACGAGGGCCAGGTCGATCTGACGCTCGTCGAGTCCAATGAGCTTGCGCTCAACCAGGTGTACTTCACCAACGCCAGGGCCGCGTTCGATCTAGGCGAGCAAAACAGCCTGTCATGGATTATCGGCAAGGGCGAAGACGACAGCGTGCTCGAGGCGGCCAACAAGTTTCTTGCACAGGCTCAGGAAAACGGCACGCTGCAGCGTCTACGCGAACGTTACTATGGCCATGTCGACGTACTTGGCTATGTCGGTGCCTACGCATTCGCCAAGCACCTTCAGCAGCGCCTACCGCGTTATGAAAAAGTCTTTCGCGAAACGGCTAAAGAACATGGTGTGGACTGGCGCCTGCTTGCTGCCATTGGCTATCAGGAATCGCATTGGCAGCCGGAGGCCACCTCCAAGACCGGTGTGCGCGGTTTGATGATGCTAACGCTCAACACCGCCAAAGCCATGGGCGTCAGCAACCGCCTCGATCCGGTGCAGAGCATTCAGGGGGGCGGGAAATACATCGCGAAGGTCCGTGCCAACCTGCCGGAAAGCATCAAGGAACCGGATCGCACCTGGTTCGCCCTCGCCGCCTACAACGTTGGCGGGGGACATCTGGAGGACGCCCGCAAGCTGGCCGAGAGCGAGGGCCTCGATCCGAACAAGTGGCTGGACGTCAAACAGATGCTTCCGCGACTTGCACAGAAGCAGTGGTACACCAAGACGCGGTACGGCTACGCCAGAGGCGGGGAACCCGTGCATTTCGTTGCCAACATCCGGCGCTACTACGACATTCTGACCTGGGTGACCCAGCCGCAGATGGAAGGCCAGCAGTTGGTCCACAGCGAACTCCATACCCCTGGCATCAACTCGACCGACCTCGGTGAAATGCTGCCGCCGCTCTAGACCCGCTCCGACTCGCCGTCGTCAAGGTCGCCCGATGGCGGCGAAGCTGCCAGCCGTATGCTCGGCCAGCACCTCGGCGGCCAACTCCACCTCCAGGCCTCGCCTCCCGGCGCTGACAAAGATGCTCGGCTGCGCCTGCGCCGAGGCATCGATAAAGGTACGCAGCCGCTTCTTCTGGCCCAACGGGCTGATTCCACCCACCAGATACCCCGTCGCGCGTTGCGCAGCCATAGGGTCGGCCATGTCGACCTTCTTGACCTTCGCGGCCTGGGCCAAGGCTTTGAGGTCGAGCGTGCCGGCGACGGGCACCACAGCCACCAGGAGCTCGTTCTTCTCGCTACAGGCAAGCAAAGTCTTGAACACCCGGGCCGGCTCCAGGCCCAGCTTTTCAGCCGCTTCGAGGCCATAGGATGCGGACTTTGGGTCATGCTCGTAGCTGTGGATACGATGATCGGCCTTGGCCTTCTTCAACAGATCGATGGCAGGTGTCATGGCAAGCGGAATAAATGGACGTAGCAGGCTACATTAGCTGAAAACTGCAACAGCCCACACAGGATGCGGGCCGTTTTTGCGCAATAGCCATGCCGGGCGTGCCGGCACAAGCCATTCACGGCCCAGTCAAAACGCTCAGTGCTTCTTGGCGTGGTGCGCCGTTCGCAGCTGGCGGGCCGCCGCGACCATGTTCACCAGCGCGGCCTCGGCCTCGGGCCAGGCACGGGTTTTCAGACCGCAGTCCGGATTGACCCAGAGCCGCTCGACCGGGATTCGCTCGCAGGCTTTCTGAAGAAGATCGACCATCTCAGCCGTATCCGGCACCCGGGGCGAGTGGATGTCATACACGCCAGGGCCGATATCATTGGGATAGTCGAACGCGCGAAACGCCTCCAACAGTTCCATCTGCGAACGCGACGTCTCGATGGTGATGACATCCGCATCCATCGCCGCGATCGCCTCGATCACATCGTTGAACTCGCTGTAGCACATATGGGTATGAATCTGGGTTTCGTCACGCACGCCGCTGGCGCATAGGCGGAACGCATCGACCGCCCAATTGAGGTAGCGCGCCCACTGCTCGCGGCGCAGTGGCAGACCTTCACGGAACGCTGCCTCGTCGATCTGGACGATTTTGATACCCGCCGCTTCGAGGTCGCACACCTCATCACGAATCGCCAGGGCGAGCTGCCGCGCCTGCTGCTCGCGACTGAGGTCCTCACGGGTAAACGACCACATCAGCATGGTCACCGGCCCGGTCAGCATGCCCTTCACGATCTTTTGGGTGTGCTGCTGGGCGTAGCGGATCCATTCCACCGTCATCGGCGCAGGTCGGCTCAGATCTCCGTAGATGATTGCTGGTTTCACGCAACGCGAGCCGTAGCTCTGCACCCAGCCGAAGCGGGTAAAGGCATAGCCATCGAGCTGCTCGGCAAAGTATTCGACCATGTCGTTGCGCTCAGCTTCGCCATGCACCAGTACATCCAGACCGAGCTGCTCCTGTATCTGAATTGCATGGCGGATTTCAGCCTGCATTGCCTCGGTATAGTCGGCGACCGCCAGCCTGCCCTGCTTGAAGGCCTGGCGCGCCAGACGAATCGCCTGAGTCTGCGGGAACGAACCAATCGTGGTGGTGGGGAACGCGGGGAGACCCAACCCGGCGCGCTGCTTCGCGATGCGGCTCTCGAACCCGGATTGCCGCTGGCTGTGCCTAGGCTGGATCGACGCCAGACGCTCTCGCACGTACCGTTTGTGAATCCTCGAGGACTGCGCCCGGTTCGCCTGGACATCACGGCTTAGCTGCAGCGCGGCCTGCACCCTCGCATCGTCCGGCTGATCCACGGCACGGGCCAGCACCGAAACTTCCGCGCACTTCTGCACCGCGAAAGCCAGCCAGCTCCGCAGTTCGGCATCGAGGTGGTCTTCACAGACCAGATCCACCGGCGTATGCAACAACGAACAGGACGGAGCCACCCAGAGTCGTTCACCCAGTCGCTCGCCAGCGTGACGGAGGACGCCCAGTGCCTTTTCGAGATCGCACCGCCAAACGTTTCGCCCGTTGACCAGGCCAAGGGACAGCGTCTTGTATGCCGGCAAACGGTCAAGTATCACCGGATACTGGTCAGGCGCACGCACCAGGTCGATGTGCAGGCCATCGACCGGTAGACCAGCGGCCAGTCCGAGGTTGTCCTCCAGCCCGCCGAAGTACGTCGCCACCATCTTTTTCAGTGGTGCACGCTGCAGCAGGTTATAGGCGCGCTCGAAGGCGTTCTTCCAGTCCTGCGGAAGATCCAGCACCAGTATCGGTTCGTCAATCTGTACCCACTCGACACCCAGTGCTGCGAGTCGCTCCAGCACTTGACCGTAGATCGGAAGGAGCCGCTCAAGGAGCTCCAGCTTGTCGAACGCCTCGCCTTTGGCCTTGCCTAGCCAAAGGTAGCTCAGCGGTCCAATCAACACCGGCTTGATTAGGTAGCCAAGCGCCTGGGCCTCCTCCACTTCTTCGAACAGCTGCGTCCAGGACAAGTGAAAGTGCTGGTCGACGGTAAACTCCGGGACCAGATAGTGGTAGTTGGTATCGAACCATTTGGTCATTTCCTGCGCCTGTCCGCCGCCACAGCACTGGCGGCTGACGCCACGCGCCATGGCGAACAAGGTGTCGAGCGTAGGCTGGCCGTCGGCTGGACGAAACCGATCCGGCACAGCGCCAAACATCAGTGAATGGGTCAGTACTTGGTCGTACCACGCAAAATCACCTACCGGAAGCAGCTCAATCCCGGCGTCGGCCTGCAGCTGCCAGTGAGCGGCTCGAAGCTGCGCCCCAACCTGACGGAGCTCCCTTTCGCTCAAGTCGCCCTTCCAATATGCCTCCAATGCCTTCTTCAATTCTCTGTCGGCCCCGATACGCGGAAAGCCGAGGGAGTGAGCGACAGCCATGAACAATTCTCCAATGCATCCGTTTCGATGGGCGAATTGTCGGGGCGAGCCGTAATTGAGACAAACTCAAGTATTTCCACTTGACGATTATATTTATTCATATTGGATCATTTGCCCTCGCCGAGCTCTAACGAACACGACGGTGAAGAAACGACTCGATGAGCGGCGAAAATAGTCCCAACACGCTTGGCGCCCTGTTGGATAAGCTGGAGGAGGCAGGCCGTCCCAAAGAGGAGGTCAGTCTCGAAGACATGCTGCAGGCTACCGGTCATCGCAGCTTTGGTGCCTTGCTTCTGGTGCCGGGATTGCTGGTGTTATCGCCCCTTTCGGGCATACCTGGGCTGCCGACCGTTTGCGCGATCATGGTCAGCCTGATTGCCTTACAGCTTTTGATGGGCAGGAGTCACTTCTGGCTGCCGGGGTGGCTATTGCACCGAAGGGCGCCTCGCGGCAAATACCGGCGATCGATTGGCATCCTGAAAAAACCTGCGCGGTATATCGATCGCATGCTGCGTCACCGACTGACCTTTCTCACCCAGGGTGTAGCGGTATACATCAACGCATTGCTCTGCCTGGTGATCGCCGCGATCATGCCGCCGCTTGAGCTGCTTCCCTTTGGCAACTCCGTCGCTGGCGCTGCCTTGAGCATCCTCGGAGTCGGCATGATGGCCCGGGACGGCGCGATGATCCTGGTGGCATTGGCCTTTATCGGGGCGCTTGCCTATATGCTCATGCAACTCTGGACGTGACTACCTGTACGAGCCAGTCGCGCCTTGCTCGACAGCGCCCACCCGCTAGGACACACTCCCCCTCTTCGATGAAGAGTGCTCACGCAAGCGTCCCTCATCGAAGCAAACACCCACAGGCCATCCGAGCCAAGACCACCAATAGCGCAGGAAGCCTCGGCATGCTGGAAATTCGTCACCTGAAAACCCTTCATGCACTGCGCGAGACCGACAGCCTTGTCGAAGCCGCAGAACGGCTTCACCTGACCCAGTCCGCGCTGTCCCATCAGTTCAAGGAACTGGAGGAGCGTCTGGGTTTGCAGCTCTTCGTTCGCAAGACCCGTCCCGTGCGTTTCACCAGTGCGGGCCTGCGACTGTTGCAGCTGGCGGACAGTTTACTGCCCCAGCTGCGCAGCGCTGAGCGAGATCTGGCCAGGCTGGCGGGAGGCACGGCCGGGCGTCTGCACATGGCGATCGAGTGCCATAGCTGCTTCCAATGGCTGATGCCGACCATCGATCAGTTCCGTGATGCCTGGCCGGAAGTCGAGCTCGATCTCGCCTCAGGTTTCTCGTTTGCCCCACTACCGGCTTTGGCTCGGGGCGATCTTGACTTGGTGGTGACCTCTGACCCGATAGATCTGCCGGGCATCACCTATGTCCCACTGTTCACCTACGAGGCGCTGCTTGCCGTCGCCAATCAGCACCCACTGGCCGCTCGCCCTTACGTACGCGCCGAAGATCTGGCCAGCGAAACGCTGATCACCTATCCAGTGGAACGTGATCGACTGGATATCTTTACCCGCTTCCTGGAACCGGCCGATGTCGAGCCGGCACAGGTGCGTACTTCAGAACTTACCGTAATGATGATGCAATTGGTGGCGTCTGGCCGAGGCGTCTGCGGCGTGCCGAACTGGGCGTTGCACGAGTACAGCACTCGCGGCTACGTCACGGCCAAGCGCCTGGGCGAAAAGGGTCTGTTTGCCACCCTTTATGCGGGCATTCGCGCCGACATGCTGGACTCGCCGTTCATGCGCGACTTCCTGCTGACTGCCAAGGACACCTCGTTCTCGACGCTTGAAGGGGTCAGCGCCGCACCGAAGGCGAAGTAGACGAGGCTGAATGCGGTGTTGCTGCGCTCAGCTGTCTTGCCGGTAGGGCAGCGCATCGCGCGCTGCCTCGGCGTAGCGCATGACACCCAGGCGCTCCTGCTCGAGAAACTCCCTCACTGCCGCACGCAGTCCCGGATGCTCCAGGTAATGCCATGAGCGAGTGATCACTGGCTCAAAGCCTCGGATGAGCTTGTGCTCACCCTGTGCACCCGCGTCGAAGCGGGACAAGCCAGCGGCGATGGCCTGATCGATGCCCTGATAAAAACAGGTTTCGAAATGCAGCCGGTCGAACTCATCAAGGCAGCCCCAATAGCGTCCATACAAAACCTTTCCGTCCACCAAGCTGAACGCCATGGCAACCGGTTGGCCGCTTTTCGTGGCTAGCACCACTCGGATTGACTCAGGTATCCGCTCGGCCACCAGGCTGAAAAAGGCTCGCGTCAGATAAGGCGCCTGCCCCCGCACATGATAGGTGTTGGCGTAACACGCGTAGACGAAATCCCATTCCAGTTCGCTGACCTGGTGACCATCGCGCCATTCAAAATCGATCCCCTGCCCTACCACCTGCTCGCGCTCCTTACGCAACTGCTTGCGCTTGCGCGAGGTCAGGCCGTCGAGAAAATCCTGAAAATCCCGATAGTCACGGTTGTGCCAGTGAAACTGGCAGCCAATGCGCTCCAACCAACCATCACGCCCGCGGAAAATCGCGTCTGCACACGGCTCGGTGAAATTTACATGCAGACCCGAATAGCTGCGTTCGCCCAAGCCACCTGTCAGCTGATCGAGCAGTTGCCCCGCAGCTTCAACATCGCCCAGCAAGCGCGCGCCGGTCACTGGAGAAAACGGCACCGCGCATAGCAGCTTCGGGTAATACTCGATGCCTGCGCGGTGACAAGCATCGGCCCAGGCCCAGTCAAACACGTATTCGCCGCTGGAATGGGTTTTCTGATATAGCGGCAACGCGGCGGCCACCTCTCCTTCGGCATCAATTAGCAATTGGTGCTGCGGTCGCCAGCCACTGCGGCCGCCAACACTGCCACTGTCTTCCAACGAAGACAGAAAGGCGTGCCGAACGAAGGGCTGTGGCCGGTCGCCGAGCAACGCGTCCCAGCGAGAGGCGTCGAGGTCGGCGAGGCGGGAAAGCGTCTGGATGGGCATGTGCATCAGTCTGGCCTTTATCACGGACGAAAAAAAGCCCCGCCGAAGCGGGGCTCAATGGAGCAATCTGAGGAGAATCAGTGGTTAGAACACGTACTGCGCACGGAATACCAGGCCGTCACCGTCGTCATCGCCGTTGGCGTTCGTAGTGTTGTCAACCTTGGCTTTAACGTAGTAGCCGCTGAGCTTGACGTTCTCGTTGGCGTACCAGTTAAGGCCCAGATTATGCACCTTACCTTCAACATCATTGGTCGCAACGGTCCCGACCAGATCATCTTCGGCTTCGATGTGGTCGTAACGGTAGAACACCTCCCATGCACCGAGCTGCTTGTTGGCCGGCTTGAGCTGGTCGAAACGACCCAGCTTGTAGCCACGTGCTTCGCCGGTCAGGGTATATGCTACCTGAGCGTAGTAACCCTTCGCCTCGAGGTCTTGGTACGCTGCAGAATCGGATTCCATTTCGCGGGTGATGTACTCACCTTGCACCGACAACGGGCCCATGGCCCATGCGGCTTCAAGACCGAAGGCGGTATCGTCGCCATAGGAACCGGCCGGGGTGTTGGCGCCGCCGAGCAACAGGCGGTTGCCGTTGGCGCCAGCATCGTTACCGCCAGCGGTGCTTACACCACGCATACCGAGACGGCTACGGATCCGACCGTCAACAGCGGTATCGTCCAAGTTCCGCTGAGCAAAGTTCACGCCCAGGTGCAGTACGTTGCCGGCTTCATGCATCGGCGCGAATACGGCGCGCACGTTGACCTGTTTGACGCTCTCGCCATCCACATCGTTCTGATCTTTAGCATGCAGGCCAACAGAGCCATACAGCGACGGACCAGCTGTGCCGTTGACCTGAATACCCAAGCCGTTCTGGTGGCCGTTCACCCAGTCGACCAGATCGTAAGCAGCGTTACGCTCCTGAGCGGTCACCCATTTGGAGCTAGTCGCTTTTTCCAAGCCGAAGTCTGGGTCGAAACGACCCATCTTGATGTTGATTGGATTGAAGCCGGAATACTGGATGGACGCCTCGTCCCAATAGCCGTCTTCCTGGCTGCCGGCGTTGTGGGCGAAATCGTAGTTGAATTGATACTTCCAATCTTCGAACGCCACACCACCGATTTCCAGGAACGCGCGACGGAAGTAGGCTGCGTCGGCATTGTCACCGTTCTGAGTATAGAAACCGTCGAAGGTGCTGTAGTCGGCTTGCAGACGACCACCGATCTTGAAGCTGAACTGCTTGTCCGTCGTGGCGACTTCCAGGCCACCCTTGGTCTTGACTACGATGTCAGCGCCGTCAGTAGTAACGGTACCGGCGAAAGCCTGGGCGGAAACGGCCAGAGCGAGGGCGCTGGCGGCGAAACCGGCGAAGTGCTTACGGATCATCGAATATTCCCCTGTTGGTTTAGCATTGGAAAACACACAGCTCGTAGCTCGTTGTGCTGCCGGCATGTTGGCGAGCCGGTGTGTCAGCCAAGTGGCTTTTTCATAAAGCTTTTATGACAGATGGAACTTAAAAAACGACTGGTTATCTCCCGCTAGTCAACTGTCTCTGGAGCGATTATTCCAGGCGAAGAGAAATAAAAAAGGCGAACCAAAGTCCGCCCTTTTTTCAGGAGCTATAGGTTGGGATTAGCGTTTGCGCAGAATTACGCTACCGATCGAGTACCCGGCGCCAAACGAGCTGAGCACACCGAGGCTGCCAGCAGGAAGGTCGTCCTGGTGTTTGTGGAATGCGATCACCGAGCCGGCAGAGCTGGTGTTGGCATAGGTGTCGAGGATGACTGGCGCTTCTTCTGGGGTGGCGTCACGCCCGAGCAGCTTGCGCACGATCAGGTGATTCATGTTCAGGTTGGCCTGATGCAGCCAGAAGCGCTTCACATCGCTAACCTCGATGGCGTTCTCTTTCAGATGCTCGCCGATCAGCTCGGCCACCATCGGGCAGACTTCCTTGAATACCTTGCGTCCTTCCTGAACAAATAGCTTGTCCGGGTTGGTCATGTATTCCTCAGCGGTGCGATTGAGGAATCCGAAGTTGTTGCGGATGTTGTTGGAGTACTCAGTCACCAGTTTGGTGCTCACAACCTCCCACTGATACCGCGAAGTGGCCTGGTCCGCACGCTCGACGATCACTGCCGTGCAGGCGTCGCCAAAAATGAAGTGGCTATCCCGGTCACGGAAGTTCATGTGTCCGGTGCAAATCTCCGGGTTGACCATCAATACCGCACGCGCCTGCCCCAGCTGAACCGAGTTGGCAGCATTCTGGATACCGAAGGTGGCAGACGAACAAGCCACATTCATGTCGAAGCCGAAGCCCTTGATTCCAAGCGCAGCCTGCACCTCGATGGCCACCGCAGGGTAGGCGCGTTGCAGATTGGAGCAGGCAACAATCACACCATCGATATCCGCTGCGGTTTTACCGGATCGCTCAAGTGCCTCCTCGGCAGCCTTGACTGACATCTCACAGAGAATGGACCACTGGTCGTTGCTGCGCTCAGGAATTCGAGGAACCATCCGGTCCGGATCGAGAATGCCGGCCTTGTCGGTGACGAAGCGGCTCTTGATGCCCGACGCCTTTTCGATGAACGCAGAGCTCGACTCCGGCATCGGCTGTACTTCACCCGCCTCGATCGCTGCAGCATTTTCATCGTTGAAACGACGCGAGTATGTGTTGAAAGACTCAACCAGCTCGTCGTTGGAAATGCTCTGGGCAGGGGTATAAAGGCCGGTACCGCTGATGACGACGTTATACACAGTCGTTCCTCTCGAATATTGGCTGATCGTGGTCGGCGTCGGAACAGCCGCGAAGGCGGCCAGCGCCGATGCGATCGTTCATGCCGTGTCTATTATATGAAGGCTATTGTGCACGAAAACTGAACAGAATCTGCAGCGGGGCACGTAAAAGCAGATAAAGGTCATCGAGGCGTAACGGCGAACGCTGCCGTTCAGCAGCAACCAGCACGGCACGGTCTGTCCAGGCTTTCGGTTATCCTTGCATTCCCGTACCGAGGACTGCTTCCAATGAAAGAGCCACTCGCCGAACTGATCCGCCTGATCAGCTCCGGTTGCATGAGCGATGCTGATATCAACCGCGTCGCCGACGAAGCAGCGCAGGCCTACGCCACGCCAGAGGGGTTCTTGCAGGCCAACCCGGATATCAATTATGACGACGAATTCCCCATCCCGCTGGGCGAATGGGTCGTGGTCGGCAGCCTGCCGGATACCGTGCTGTTTCAGGCTGACGACTACCAGACGCTGTTCGAGCAGATTGTCAGTTCGTTCGGCCCGGACGTTAATTTCGTGCTCAAGGCCAAGCAACTGGCAAAGACCGAGCCTGTGAAAGCGCTCAACCGTATCCAGACCCAGCTCAGCAGCCTCTACCCGGAAAAAGGCGGCTACGTGCTGGTCGATTTCAGCGAGCCACTGGACGATGAACTGCAAGCGGTGCTCGTCTACACCAGCGACGTCGAGCGCGTCATGGCGC
This sequence comes from Stutzerimonas stutzeri, assembly GCF_051028275.1. GTDB lineage: Bacteria > Pseudomonadota > Gammaproteobacteria > Pseudomonadales > Pseudomonadaceae > Stutzerimonas > Stutzerimonas stutzeri_AS. Next base: position 1,253,310 of record NZ_CP069269.1, on the reverse strand, counting down.
TGGCTGTGGAGGTCGGCATATACGCAGCGCCGGCATTAGCCGCGCTTCAAGCTGACAGCGAAGGATGACTCAGCGCCGCCGCAGCGGCTCGAGCAGCCCGGACAGGCCGTTATGGTCGATCTCCTGCATCAGCGCCAGCAGCTGACCAAGATCTCCAGGCGGGAAACCGACCCGGGCGAACCAGTTGAGGTAGTTGCCCGGAAGATCTGCGATCAGCCGGCCCTTGTACTTGCCGTAAGGCATCGTCTGGGTCACCAGGCGTTCGAGGTCTTCAGGTTTCATTGCAACGTCACCGATCATGGAGCGCAGATACTGCCATACCCTTGGTGGCCGTGCAGCTTCGCCCATATCGCACATTCGCGCAGCCTATCGGTCGGATAGAAACGCAGTTGCCAGGGCGACTCATCGCTTTGGCAGAATCATGCGTCTTGCGCCGCTGCGCCCATACATGAAAGCCGAGGACATCAAGATGACGGATCAACCGAGCCCCAAGCCCGAACTGGACGACGCTGCACTGGCGTTCGCCGAGCAGGTTTTCGAAAGCGCCCGTACCGGTGATGCTCAGCGTCTTGCGGACCTGCTCGGTCGCGGCTTGCCGGCCAACATTCGCAACCACAACGGCGACAGCCTGTTGATGCTCGCCAGCTACCACGGCCACCTTGAGGCTTCGCGAGTACTTCTGGAAAACGGCGCCGATCCCCAGCTACGCAACGACAAGGGCCAGAGCCCGTTGGCCGGCGCTGCCTTCAAGGGCAATCTGGAAATGACCCGATTGCTGCTCGATCACGGCGCCGAAGTTGAAAGCGCCTCGCCCGATGGCAAGACCGCACTGATGATGGCCGCCATGTTCAATCGCAGCGAGATTGTCGAACTGCTGCTGAAGCGCGGTGCAGATCCGAGGCGCGCCGACTTGAACGGCGTCACCCCTTTGGCTGCGGCACAGGCGATGGGCGCCCAGGATACACCCAGACTGCTCGCCGAGGCACAGGCCGCGCAGGGCTGATCGCGTTCCTGCGATTCGGCTGGTTGGTGCGAGCCTGACTGTCATTCCTACACGTTTATGCTGGTGTGCGGCTGCGCCGCCGCACCCCTTTCGACTGTCGCTGTCTCTACAATTCCCCGGCCATCTGCAGGGCTGTTCGACTTGGATAGATAAGGAGCACGCATGACCATCGAAACGCTATCGATCAAAGGCATCGCCACGCCCGTTTCACGCATCGGCCTGGGCACCTGGGCCATCGGCGGCTGGATGTGGGGCGGCGCAGACGACGACCGCTCCGTCACGACCATTCGCGGTGCCCTGGAGCGAGGCATCAACCTGATCGACACAGCGCCGGTATATGGCTTCGGTCATTCTGAAGAGATCGTCGGCCAGGCGCTTGCAGGCGTGCGTGACCAGGCAGTTATCGCCACCAAGGTCGCTCTGGATTGGGGCGAAGGCGGCCCGCGGCGTAATTCAAGCCCAGCTCGTATCCGCAGGGAAATTGAAGACTCACTGCGGCGGCTACGCACCGACCGCATCGATCTGTATCAGGTGCACTGGCCGGACCCCTTGGTGCCTATCGAAGACACCGCCGCTGAACTGGAAAAGCTGCGCCAGGAAGGCAAAATCCTTGCGATCGGTGTGAGCAATTATTCCACCGAGCAGATGGACGCGTTCCGCAAAATCACACCTCTGGCCTCTGTCCAGCCCCCGTACAACCTGTTCGAACGCGCCATCGAAGCCGATGTGCTGCCCTACGCTCGGGACAATGGTCTGGCCGTGCTCGGATACGGCGCCCTTTGCCGCGGTCTGCTTTCCGGGCGGATGAATACCAGCACCGCCTTCGATGGTGACGATCTACGCAAATCAGACCCCAAGTTCATGGCACCGCGCTTCGAGCAGTACCTCGCAGCGGTCGAGGCATTGAAGACGCTGGCACAGGAACGCCACGGCAAATCTGTGCTGGCACTCGCTATTCGTTGGGTGCTCGATCAAGGACCAACGATCGCGCTCTGGGGTGCGCGCCGGCCGGACCAGTTGGACGGCATCCACGATGCATTCGGATGGTCGCTAAGCCCGCAGGACCTGAAGGACATCGACGCACTGCTCGCCGAGCACATCACCGATCCGGTAGGACCGGAATTCATGGCGCCGCCTACCCGCAAGGCGTAGACATGCGGTTCTGCCTGAATTCGCAACGTCTTCAGGCAGAACCAGAGACTACCCATTTCGCACTATTCATCCAATGAATGGACACTAAGGGAACGAACTCGCGATAATCCGGACCTTTGCGAACATGGACTAACCCTTACAGGGCCGGTCTCCGACGAAGGATCGTTAAAACCGTGCGCGCACTGTTGGTTGCCGTTTCCCTTCTGCTTCTATCCGCCATGACGCAGGCTGCGGAGCGTCCGTTGCGGTTTTCCGTCAGCGACAGCTCAACCATGCCCATGATCCACCTGGAGAACGGCCAGCCTGTTGACGGCATTCTTCACGATCTTCACTCGCGTATCGCCGAAAAGCTCGGACGCAGGGCCGATGAGCTGGTCATGTCAAGGGCACGCATTCAGCCGCTACTGGCCGAGGGCGAAGTCGACGTCAGCTGTTACATGAACCCGGCCTGGCTGGCGGTAGACCACCCCAGTTATCGGTGGAGCGTCCCGTTCATGACTCAGCGCAGCGTACTGGTGGCTCGACCCGAGACGCACCCGGTCAAGCTGTCGAGCTTGCATGGCCAACGGATCGGCACCGTGCTTGGCTTCCTCTACCGTGAGGCGGACGCGTCGTTTCGAGACGGCACCCTGATTCGCGATGACGCACGCACCGAGAATCAGGTACTGGAGAAGCTCGCCGCCGGGCGTGATCGTTATGCAATGAGTACCCAGGTAGCGCTTGATTGGTTCAATCGAAACAGACCGGCTGGACTCAGGCTGAACGTCGTCGACCGGCTGTTGGAATTTTCCATCCATTGCATCGTTCGCGATGAGCCTGACGTCCCGGCACGCGAGATACTCGACGCCATGCGGCAGATGCGAGACGACGGCGAGTTCGACGCGATTCTGGCCAGGTATCGATAACCGTGGCGTCTCAACTGAACGTGCGCGTCGCAGCCACAACAGCCTTCAATGTTGAGGCGAACTTCACCCTACGCTTGCTGCCCTATCTATTCGCTCATCCCCCAAGCCCCAGCGCCGCCTGAACCGAGCGGTGCGTGCCCGTTATTCGAACCATCCCGTTGAGGCACCAATGACCCAAGTGAACGTCACAGGCAAACCGATGCTCTCGGCGCGCGCTATTTTGCTGATCGAACTGGCCCTGGCCATGGGCGGGTTCGCCATCGGTACGGGCGAATTCGCCATCATGGGGCTGATGCCCAACGTCGCGCAGGGCCTCGGGATCAGCGAACCACAAGTGGGCCATGTGATCAGCACCTATGCTCTGGGCGTGGTGGTGGGCGCGCCGCTGCTGGCGATCCTTGGCTCCCGGATGTTTCGGCTGCACCTGCTGTTGCTGCTGATGACATTTTTCGCTGTGGGCAATTTCGCCAGCGCGATGGCGCCGGACTACCACTCGCTGATGGTGTTTCGCTTTATCGCCGGCCTGCCCCACGGCGCCTACTTTGGCGTAGCCATGCTGGTCGCCGCGTCGATGGTTGCCCCCGATCAGCGGGCCAAGGCTGTGAGTCGCGTGCTGGCGGGCCTGACCATTGCCATGTTGATTGGCAACCCCACCGCCACCTGGCTGGGTCAATGGCTCAGTTGGCGTTGGGCGTTCGGTCTGGTGGGCCTGATCGCCCTGCTGACGGTGTTGCTGGTCGCGATCTTTTTGCCACTCGACCGCAGCGAGCCTCGCAACAATCCGATGCGCGAACTGCGTGATTTCAATCGCAAACCGGTGTGGCTGGCGCTGGCCATTAGTTCGATCGGTTTTGCGGGCATGTTCTGTGTCTTCAGCTACCTGGCGCCAACCATGCTGGAGATTACCGGGGTCGGTGAGAACTGGATCCCGGTGGGCCTTGCCGCCTTTGGGCTGGGCGGCATCGTTGGCAACATCTTTGGAGGCTGGCTGTTCGATAAGTTGGGATTCAAGGCCGTCGCCTGGCTGTTGCTGTGGAGCATTGTGGTTCTGCTGATGTTCCCGCTCGCCGCGCATTCGCTGTGGACCATTCTTCCGGCCGCGTTTGCGGTAGGCACAATGGTGTCGCTCGGCCCGCCCCTGCAGACCCACCTGATGGACGTGGCCGGCGAGGCCCAGACGCTTGGCGCCGCATCCAACCATTCAGCCTTCAATGTCGCTAACGCTCTGGGTCCATGGCTTGGTGGATTGGCAATCAGCGCAGGTCTTGGCTGGACCTCGACCGGCTACATCGGAGCCGCTACCGGTGCCATTGGCCTGCTGGTGTTCTGGTGGGCCTGGACCGCAAGCGGTGGTAGCGAAGACACCAGAGGAGCTGCCGCCGCCTGCGATTGAGTTGTAGGCCCTACCGAGCGGAAGGCACCAAGTGAAAGCTCATCCCGTCAGTCCGTCGACAGCCCGGCCGAGATAGCGCAACAGGTTGTCGTCTACCCATGTGCCCTCCCTCAAGCCAGGCTCCTGCTGGTTGGCCTGACGTATCCGCTGCTGTGTCTGCGGATCGTCCCCGGCATAGGCGCGAAACAGCGCCAACCAGCGTCGGGCCAGCTGCTGCACCCTGTCGTCATCGGGTGCCAAGCCCTCCCGTTGAGCCTTGCGTAACTCTGCGATCAACCTGGGCCACTCACGCATGCTCGTCAGATAATGCTTACGCATGAAGGCGAATGCGTCGGCATCCAGGTAATGTTGATAGATAGCCAGTTTGCTCTCGGCAAATGCCTGCAGCACGTAATCGCTGACCTCACGACTGATACCGGTTTGCTGTTGCACGGCCGGTTCGCTCAGATGCATGGCGTCTAGCTTGGCCAACAGCGTGGGGTCGGCCGCGGTGTCGCGCTCCAGCTGCAGCATCCAGCGCCGCGCCAGGTCCAGCGCCTGCGGTTGCTGAGGAGTGACGTCCTCGTGCATCAGCCGCGCCGCCTCTTCTGCCAGCTCGGCCCAGCAGGCATCGCTGGCAGCGTTGCGGTTATAAAACGGCAACTGCCGCAATTCATCTTCAGAAAAATACTGCTCGTACATGTTCATCAACTCTAGTGCTTCCAGCCAGTCGGCAAGTGCCGGCTCCTGTCCCGCAACGCATTGCTGATGCAACTGCGTAAGCCGATCGCGCAGCCTGATCTGCCGTGCGATCTGCTGATCGAGCAAGCCCAACTGTTGCTCGATCACAGTGGAAACCGATCGACCCTGCCGGTCGAGAATTGCCCCGACTTCTGCCAGCGAAACGCCAAGGCTTCGCAGCGCCTGGATCTGCTGCAAACGCGCTACATCGTTGCGGTTGTACAGCCGATAGCCAGCGTCGGAACGCGCGGACGGTCGCAACAACCCGATGTCGTCGTAGTGATGCAAAGTCCTGACGGTCAAGCCGCAACGCCGGGCCAGCTCACCTACTTTCAACTGCATTGCAAAACGCTCCTCGTCCGTACGAGAGTGATGGTCGAGCCTCACGCAACGTGAGGGTCAAGGAGGATCTGGATAGACTTCGTCTCTTTTCTCGATGTTGGTTGTCAGCGGGGCGACCAGCTCCTTTGCGTTTTCCAGCAACAGATCCTGAGCGCCCGCTCATCGAGACAACAGGTCGACACAGCGCAACGCTGCAATCTGTAGTAATGACTTGCCGCCGCTAGCCGCTTGCATGCCCTACCAGCAGAACGCTCAATGGTGCCTTAACCTGAGGTATTACAGCTGCATGTCGAGACTGCCGATTTTCCGCACCAAAACCCGCACACTTATTTCGCTATCCCTAGCCGCAATCCTCGCGCTGTTGCCGGTGGGCTGCTCCATGCTCGAGCAGAAAGAGCGCGAGCTGGTGTTTCGTATCGAGCCCGGCACCGCCAGTTGGTATCGCCGTTTGCCGAGCGGTGTGGAGGAACTGCAACTGAGCACACCTGCGTTCGGTGACAGCCAGACTATCCATGCCTGGTGGTGGCCGGCGGAGGACCAGGACGCGCCGGCGATCCTTTATTTGCACGGTTCGCGCTGGAACCTCACCGGACACCTGTTCCGGCTGGAGCAGATTCGCGCCCTGGGGTTTTCAGTGCTGGCGATCGATTACCGTGGCTTCGGCCAGAGCGTAGGCGAGCTGCCGTCCGAAGCCACTGTCTATGAAGATGCGCGCATCGCCTGGGACCACCTAAAAAAGCTGCAACCGGACGCCGACAAGCGCGTGATCTACGGCCACTCGCTCGGCGGCGCCGTGGCGGTGGACTTGGCAGCCGAGCTTGGCCGTGAAGCCAAACGCCATGACGAAGCGCCGGAAGCACGCGCGCTGATCGTCGAGTCGACCTTTACCAATCTTGCCGATATCGCGACAGAAGTAGCAGACACATCCTGGCCGGTCCGCTGGCTGGTGTCGCAAAAATTCGACTCACTGGAGAAGATCGATCAGGTCGGCATGCCGCTCTTGCTGGTCCACGGAACGGACGACCAATACGTGCCGGCGCGCTTCAGCGAAGAACTCTTCGCCGCCGCTCAGAACCCCAAGCAGCTGCTGCTGATCGAGGGCGGCAACCACAACAATGCCATGCGTGTGGGCCGCAGCGCCTATGCCGAAGCCATCCGGGAGCTGCTGTCCACACCAGTGGAGCACGCTGCGGACAGGCGGGTACCGGAAGAGCTTGAGACCAACCGTAGCTGAGCTGCCTACTGGACGCACTCGCTTAGTAAGCCTGGCACGCGGCCGGTTGCGCCTCGCCTGTCCAGGGGTTCCTGCCCTCCCCGATCCACGCCAGGCTAGCTTGCCAGAACCCGTCTCGGTGGCGTTCGCGGAACAGGTCGAAGTGTCCGACTCGATCCATGCCTAGTGCCGCCGGGCTGAGCCGCACCTGTTGAATTTGAGCGTTGCGGTAGTACGCCAGCCCTCGCGCAATGGCCGATGGCGTGCCGTATTCATCGTCGCTAATGCTCACGGCCAGGATGGGCGCGCTGATTGCAGCGAAGCGTTGCAGCACTTGCGCCCGCTCATGCTCGGGGTAACTTTGCTCCAGTCGTGCCCGGCGAAACGCCCATTCGCGTGCGACACCGGCAGGCAGGTCCTCTAACCAGCCCAAACGCCGCCCCGGAAAGTATCCGCACAACACCGTCAAGGCGGGCATGCAGAGGTGCCATTTAGCGAACATCCGCAGGCGTTGCGGGGCCGCATAGTCGCGCCAGTAGGCAAACTGAGCGCCGACGCTCAGAAAGCGGTCGACCTCGGTAGCGGCCGCAGCGAAACCCGGCAGGAAGCCACCGATGCTGTGACCCACCGCGACCAGCGGCCCGTCGGGATCACGCTGACGCATCCACCTCACAGCAGCGTCGAAATCCAGATCCCCCCAGTCGCACCAGCGGATGGTCGCTTTGCGCAGGCAGGCCGGGCGCGACCCGCCGATACCGCGGTAGTCATACGTCAGCACCGCGTAGCCGCGTTCGCACAGAAAGCTGGCGTAGCGCGCGTAATAGCGTGCCAGGACACCAGTAGCACTGCTGACGATCACCGAGCCGCGTACCTGACCCGGCGGCAGCCAGAACTGCCCAGCGAGCGAATAGCCGTCACGACATTGGAGACTGATGGATTCAGGCATGCGGTCTTCAATCCTCGGTGATTGATGTGACAAGGTCATCAACAACCATAGGCGCCAGAACCATACCCGCCAACGCCCAAACCGTCGTCATCGTCCGAACCAAGGTCCGGATCATTTAATGGTCGCTAGACGCTTAACGGCATTGCTAGACTTCGTGGCTGTCTGCAGTGGCTCTGCAAACGCCCCGTTTCATTTATCGAAAGGCTCTCATGCGCATCCTGCTGGTTGAAGACGATCCTGTCCTCGCGCTAATCGCAGCATCAATGCTGGAAGGCGAAGGGCACGAGATTATTGGCCCTGCCTATGGGGACGAGGAAGCCCTGGCGCTCGCCGAAGGTCACGGCATCGACATCGCGTTAGTTGATATCAACCTGGCGGGACACGATGAAGGCGTTGCACTCGCGCGCAATCTGCGCAAGCACTACGGGATTGCCTCGATGTTCGTCAGCGGTCAGATCGAAGCGGCGCGTAACAACACCGATGCCGCACTGGGGTTGTTGCGCAAACCTTACGAGCCGAGCGATCTCAGCCGCTGTGTAGCGATTGCACAGGCGCTGATCAACGGATTCACCGTGTTACCACAGCCCGTACCGGCTTCGCTTGAAGTCTACTCCCCCGAACTAAGCTGCAATACCTAGGAGCCTAAGCATGGACCAGTCGCAAGAAGCCAGCGGTGAACCGCAGGACGGCATGGGCGAGCGGGAATTTCGTGAGCTTGCCGATAACGCACCGGTAATGATCTGGCGGTCACGCACCGACAAGCTCTGCGACTGGTTCAACAAACCCTGGCAGGACTTCGTTGGCAGAACGCAGGAGCAATTGTTCGGCTACGGCTGGGCAGAAGATGTCCACCCGGACGATTTCGAACGTTGCGTCGCAACCTACAATGCTGCCTTCGATGCCCGCGAAGCCTTCACGATGCCCTACCGACTGCGCCGTGATGACGGGGTCTATCGTTGGTTCCTCGACAACGGCGCGCCTTTTTTTCGCAACGGCAAGTTCGCCGGTTATTTCGGCAGCTGCATCGATATCACCGAGCAGCGAGACCTCGAAGAGCACCAGCGGCTCCTGTTAGCCGAGCTCAACCATCGGGTAAAGAACAACCTGCAGCTGATCATCGCGTTCCTTCAGCTCTCGAAGAACCACGCCAGTGGCGAGGAAGCCAAGACCCTGTTGCAAGGTGCGATCAGCCGAGTTCATGGCGTAGGGGCGGTGCAGGACGAACTGCACAGAAACACCAGCGGAGTTGTCGACCTGGCAGACTACCTGCCTAATCTGGCGCGCAGCGTGGTCAACATCGAACGGGGTGGGGATTACGTCCTGACAACCGAGGCTCAGTCGGTAAAGGTTTCATTCCAGACTGCTTCCAACCTCGGCCTGATCGTCAACGAGCTGGTGATTAATGCGATCAAGCATGGTCAGGGGAATCGTATAACTCTCAAGGTAGGGCGACCGGAGCCGGGACTAGCCGAGATATGCATTGCCGACCAGGGACCCGGCTTCAGCGAGGACGACCTGGCCAGCAACACGCGGCGCGGCGCCGGTAAGGGCAGAGAGCTGGTCGACGCGCTGGCGCACGCGTGTAAAGCGACCGTCATCCGCCGCAATCTCAATGGCGCTCACGTCTGCCTCCGCTTCCCCTGCTAACCGGCGCGCAGCGAGCCAACTGCGCACTGGCTTACGGCATCGTCGCCCTTGCCGTCTTGCTAAGGGTTAGCCCCGCCCGCGCGCCTTGAGTCCATTGAGCAACGCTTCATGGAATACATCCGGCGCCTCGACCTGCGGTGAATGGCCCAGCTCAGGGAAAGGCACCAGCGTCGCGTTGGGAATCATCGCTGCGGCTTTTCGACCCAGCTCGGGGTAATTACCCAAACTCTGAGCGACCTTTTCCGGTGCCCGGTTTGCACCCGGAGCAGTGCGATCCTTACCGCCGATCAGTAGTAAGGTCGGCACACTGAGCGTGTCGAATTCATGAATCACGGGCTGGGTGAAAACCATGTCGGACGTCAGCGCCTGGTTCCATGCGACGATCTCTTTGCCTTCACCGGCGTACATCCCGGCCAGCATGTTGACCCAACGGTCATAGCGCGGCTTCCAGTTACCGTTGTAGTAGAACTTCTCCTGGTAGGCTTTGATCTTCTCGAAGTCCGTCTTCAATTCACTCTGGTACAGCTCCTCGATAGGCGCGTAGGGCACGCCCTTCTCCTGCCAATCCTCAAGCCCGATGGGGTTGACCAGTACCAGCTGATCGACCATGTCCGGGTAGTTGAGTGCAAAACGCGACGCCAGCATGCCGCCCATGGAATGGCCGATCACTGTAGCCTGGTCGACATCCAGCGACTGCAGGAGCGCCCGCGTGTTATGGGCCAGCTGAGCGAAACTGAACTGGTATCGCTCGGGTTTGCTGGAGCTGCAGAAACCGACTTGATCCGGCGCGATGACCCGATAGCCGTTCTGAGACAGCACCGCGATGCTCTCCTCCCAGGTCGCCGCACAGAAGTTCTTCCCATGCATCAGCACGACCGTTCGCCCATTGGCCTTGCCCGCTGGCGCCACGTCCATGTAGCCCATGGTCAACGGCTGACGCTGAGACGAAAGCTCTAAGCGCTTGATCGGATGGGGATAGTCGAACCCTTCAAGATGCGGGCCATAGGTCGGTTGCTGCTCAGCGTGCAGCGTCGGTATCAGGGCGAACCCGGCGACGAACATCAGGGAGGATATGGCTCGTTTCACGCATCGACTCCTGGCGGGCGGCCAATCGGCCGCATGGCATGTAGGGGATTGTGTAAAGCGGTCTGCTGGCAAGCTACAGCCGAGCGCCGAGACGCTCAAGCACAACGGTTGTGCTTATCTGGGAGCACGAAATCTGAGCGAGGTTCGGCGAGGCTGACAGAAGAATGTTTCGTCTTTATACCGGCTCGCGATTCGCACGGCGTGGTCGCATCCTCGCTCCACTATACCGTGATGCAGCCGCGCTACTGGGTATCGACCTGATTGATGTCGAAGCCGATACGGTTGTCGCTGCTGATGCGAAACTGCAGCGTTTCGCCTGGCTCGACGCGCGCGGCCTTTTCGCGGAGCAGGTTGCCCATGCCGCAGAGCGTATCGTCCTCGGGGTCGGACTCAATGCTGACGATGCGCAGGCCGGCTGGAACCTGTAGCCGCACCTGCTCGCCGACATGGATACGTGCAGCAAGCTTGCGATCAATCATCACCGCCACGAAACAACCACCGCCTCGAAGCCCGAAATCCCGGGTCACCACTACCTCGCCACCATTGGCCACGGGGATCTGGTAGCCACGCAGTCGCTCCTCGGGAACGGGTGTGATGTCCTCCGGGTCAGCCTGCCAGGAAGAGCAACCAGCCAACACCAGCAGGGGTATGAGGGCGAGCATCATTCGCATAAGGACTCTCCAGTCAGGTAAGCGAAGCGGTGATGGTATGACAGGTTTGTTCGCTCGCCGTGCGGAAAAGTCACGAATATCTCACCTAACGAGTCGATACCGGATGGCTGCTTCCAGGGTACGGCCGCTCTTCCTCAAGACCGCCATCACGCCGGTAGACCTCCACCGAAGCGGTTCTGCCGGCCATAAGCCTGTCCAGCTCTGTGTACATCTCGTCTTTGGTCACGGTACGCAATACCGTTTCGTGAGATTGCTGATCAGTCAGTTCCCAGCCCATCGGGGTCGGATGTACCTGGTACTTGTCCATGCAGTGCTCCTTCTTATGGCCTGGTCGCCCCGTTTCCAGCGAGAAGACACCAGGCAGATTGCAGCGTTTGACGCACCGACTCTCCCAAATCGGCGCGTTGATCACGGGTCAGCACCCTAGCGGCGGCTGTCGTCGCCGCCTTCGATTTCAGTGTCGTCGAAATCCGGATCCTCGCCTGCCTCCTTTTCGCCAGCGTCGGTCATGGTGACGTCCGGCAGGTCCTCGGCCGGCTTGTTCTGCTCGCGCGGAGTCTGGTCGCTCTGGCTCATGGCTACCTCGTTGCATGGTTCGAAGGGTCTAGCCCATTTGAGCAACAGCCGGTGGACGGCGTTCGTCAGTCCGGGCACCGGCGGTCCGATCAGCCCTCGGCGGTAAAAGAATCCGTCGCCCTACCAACTTGAGATTGCAGCGACCCCGGTACTCAACCACACTGCCGACAATCCAATCCTTAACCGGAGCTGCCTGCCATGCCTGCCACCCAAACCCTTTCGCGCGACGCCATCCTGGCCGACCCGGATGCACTCAGCTGCACCATCTACCGCGCTCACGAAACAGACCCGGACGGCGAAGAACGCGATATGGGCGATGCCCGCGTGCTCATTACCGGGCAATTCGAGCCGCCCCAGGAGTGGGACGCCAAGGCGCGCGCCGACTATTTCGACGGCATGCCGGAGGACGCCTTCTTCACCGCAGTGTTTGCCAGTGAGCACGGCTCCGATTCCAAGGGTTTCTTCACCGTCGAGGCGGACGACTACGCGGCCGTGACCGAACAGGACGGCACCATCTCCATGTTCTACGTCTGCGAGCGCCTGGAAGACGACAGCTACGTATTGCTGCGTGAGGAAGACGACGAGGTGTAAGCCGCACGCCTGCGGACGTCGAACCCTCAGCTCGCTAACCGGGTCTGCTCTATATGGGCAGGCCCGTCGGCCCCGACTGACAGCCTGAGCACCTACTGCATACACCACTCGCCGCAAAGAGGAATCGCATGAGCCCTCTGCAACGCCGCTGGCAATCCCCTGTAACGCGTATGAAGCTGGTCGCCGGCCTGCTCCTGCTACTTGCCGCGCTGCTCTACGTGATTGCGACCGCCATGGAGCCGCGCCACCCTGCCTGGGGCTATCTCGCCTCCTTCGCTGAAGCGGCAATGGTCGGTGCGATTGCCGACTGGTTCGCCGTGACAGCCCTGTTTCGCCATCCGCTCGGCCTGCCGATTCCGCACACGGCGATCATCCCGCGCAGCAAGGCGCGCATCGGGCACAACCTGTCGACGTTCATTACCACTCACTTCCTCTCCACGCCCATGGTGCTCGCCAGGCTCGAAGCACTGGACATTGGCGGCCGACTGGCCAACTGGCTGCGTCATCCAGCCAATGCCGAAGCGGTTGGCCGTCAGCTCACCGGCATGGCGAGGTTCGGCGTCGGGTCCCTGCATGACGAGCGCGTGCAGGCCTTCGTTCAGGCTAAGCTGATCAGTCGCGCCCGCAAGGTCGACCTCGCCCCGATCTGTGGTCAGGTGCTGGAAATGCTTACGCGCCAGGGCAAGCACCAGGCGATGCTCGACGAAGCGCTGATAAAGGTCGATGCGTTGCTGCAAGACGACGACACCCGTGCGCTGGTCGCCGACGCGATCACGGCTGAAGTCCGGACGCTGCGTTATCTGGGTCTTGGCAAGGCTGTCGGCGGCTGGTCGGCCAACAAGTTCGTCGACGGGGTATCAGCCGTTATCGCGGAGATTGCGAGTGACCCTGACCATCCTCTGCGTGAGCGCTTCGACGAGCACGTGGCTGAATACATCGATCGCCTCAAGCATGACCCAGCCTATCGCCTGGAAGTCGAGCGAATCGTCGCTCAGCTGCTGGAGCATCCCGCTACCACCGACTACCTGCGCACGCTCTGGCACGAGCTCACCGAGTGGCTGGAAGCGGATCTGGAAAGCGCGGATTCCCGTATCGGCAAACGGATCGTCAGCATGACCAAAGGCTTGGGTGACTCGCTGATCGCCGACAATGCCATGCGAACCTGGATCAATGAGCAGTTGATGGCCGTTGCGCCGAGCCTGCTTGAGCGTTACCGCGGACAGATCGGCAAGTACATAGCCCAGCGCGTGGAAAACTGGGAGAGCCGCGAGCTGGTCGAGCAGATGGAACAGAGCGTCGGCAAGGACCTGCAGTACATCCGCATCAACGGCACCCTCGTCGGCGGACTGGTCGGGCTACTGTTGCATGCTTTGACGCAGCTGGCGGCGGGTTAAGAGCGCTGCGAGCTTGCCAGTGCCGTTTTCAGCGCCAGCCCAGAAAGCGCTTTGCATCCTCTCGTAGCCGCGTTGGTTGCGGCTACGACCGGAACGAAAGCGGTGTCGGTTCTGCTCTGGATCAGCGTTCGAGTTCGGCGAGCTTGCCCACCAGCCGCGCCTGTAGCTTTTCCAGCGCTGCCGGATCGGCCTTGCCCGCCGCGTGAATACCGAGTCCCTCACCGGAGTAACGCGGGACGATGTGCACATGGATATGAAACACCGTCTGCCCAGCGGGCGACCCGTTGAATTGGGCAATCTGCACGCCGTCAGGCTGCAGCTCATCGACGATCACGCGTGCCAGCTTCTGCGCTATGACCATCACCTTACACAGCGCTTCGGTATCGACGTCAAGGATATTGCACGCCGCCGAGCGCTTCGGAATCACCAGTGCATGTCCATAGGACTGCGGGAAAAGATCGAGGAAGGCGAGAACATCGTCATCCTCATAGAGCTTGTAGCAAGGCGCATCGCCGCGAATGATCTGAGCGAAGATGTTCTGCGGGTCGTAAGGGGTTGTCAGGGACACGTGCGACGCTCCGTGGCAAGGTGGGAACACGAACCATAGCGGGCGCCGATGCTCGTGCAAAGCGGTGCCTGCAATTACGTTGGGTTGTCGGCCCGCCTGAGAACCACCCCAACCGACAGCTTCGCTAACCGCAACGAGGACAGACCGCGGCTGTCCGAATGAGAGCAGCCAGATGCGCCGTCGCAATACAGCGCTCTGTTTTCATCGTCGACATGCCTTGAGGAGCGACCGATGCACGACCTATCCACCTTCACGATTACCCAGAAATGGCCTGCCAGTTACCCGGATCGCCTGCAGCTGTATTCGCTGCCAACGCCCAACGGGGTGAAGGTGTCGATCATGCTGGAGGAAACTGGTCTGCCGTACGAGGCGCATCTCGTCAGTTTCGAAAGCGGTGACCAGCGCTCCGACGAATTTCTTTCGCTGAACCCGAACAACAAGATTCCGGCGATCCTCGACCCCAACGGGCCGAACGGCGAGCCGCTGGCGTTGTTTGAGTCTGGTGCAATCCTGCAGTACTTGGCGGACAAGACTGGTCAGCTGATGCCCGAAGATGCCGCAGCCCGCTACGAGACCATTCAATGGTTGATGTTCCAGATGGGCGGGGTCGGGCCAATGTTTGGCCAGCTCGGCTTCTTCCATAAGTTCGCAGGCAAGGATTACGAAGACAAGCGCCCGCGCGACCGTTACGTCGCCGAAGCCCAACGTCTGCTGGGCGTGCTGGACAAGCGCCTGCAGGGTCGCGAGTGGCTCATGGGTGGCCGCTATAGCATCGCCGACATTGCCACTTTCCCCTGGGTACGGGGCCTCGTGGAATTCTACGAAGCACGCGAATTGGTGGAGTTCGAGCGCTTCGTCAACGTGCAGCGGGTATTGGATGCCTTCGTCTCGCGGCCGGCGGTAGCCAAAGGGCTGAACATTCCAGCTCGAGGCTGAGCCGTCAGATCACCTTGGCTGCCCGCCCGATGAACTGGATCGGCCCGGTCGGCAGCCCGGTCGGTGAACCTGTGGGCTGTTCCAGCGTCAGTTCGAACAGCTGGTTGGGCTGCAACGGAGGTAGATCGTCGAGACGAATCCTCACCGGCTCGCCTGGTTTGACCAGCCCTAGGGAGACAGGTGCCCGCCAGCCATCAGCCTTGGTCCAGAGCTGTAGCGCCTTGTCCGGCGGCAATTCGGTGACGCCCAGCGGGATCAGCTCGATTTCACTCGTCCGGCTGCTGGCCTGCACCACCCAGCCGGGGGACAGGTCCTGCGGAGCAGCGAGCACGACGAGCCAGGTTGGCGTGGGCTCAGGCGACAGACGCGTCATCAACAAGGCGCCAAGCACCAAGGTGGCGGCCATGCCGGCTGCAGCGAAGCCACGCCACAACGACAGGCTGTCCCACCAGCTGTTCCGGCGTGCCGGTACAGCCGGAACGATTTGACGATTCAATTCGTCGAGCGTTCGCTGGATACGACTCCACAAACGCGGCGAAGGAGTCTGCGGTTCGACCAGGTCAGTCAGATGAAGCAGCCGCGATTCCCAGTAATCGACTGCCGATTGCAGCTCAGGCTCGACGGCCAGGCGCTTTTCGACCCCTTCCCGGTCTTCGGCTGAGAGGGTTCCAAGCACATATTCACCAGCAAGCTCGTGCAGTGTTTCGCGTGGATCCTTGGGTTCGTTGTTCATCCGATGCACTCACGAAGGGCCGTCAGGCTACGGCGAATCCAGGCTTTTACGGTGCCCAGTGGCGCGCCCAGGCGTTGGGCGATCTCCTGATGCGAATAGCCGTCGACGTAAGCGTGAAATACGCAATTGCGTCGCACCGGTTCAAGTTGTTCGAGGCAGGCTTCGATCCTGCCGGGGTTCACGCGCCAATCGAAGGCGTCGTCGGCCTGTGCCTGCCAACCCTCTATGGTGCCATGCTCCATGTCGCCCTCCTCGTCCTCTTCCATCTGGACATGGCGGGCATTGTTACGGACGGCATTGAGGGCCAGGTGGCGGGTCAGGCTGAAGATCCAGCCGCGACCCGAGCCGCGGGTCTGGTCGTAAGTGGCAGCTTTATTCCAGATGCGAATGAAGGCGTCATGCACGATGTCTTCAGCGAGGGCCGAGTCGCGCACGATGCGTTGCACAACGCCAAGTAGTCTCGGACTTTCCTGCTCATAAAGCCGCTGCAATGCTGAACGCTCGCCGCGCGCGCAGGCGCGCAGTGCCGCTTCGTAATCGAACAAGGGGGGCTGCGCCACGTGATCCGACATCCGCTGGTTATCGACACCCCCGGCGCACGCAGGCCGGGGAGTCAAAGCATAGAGGTGATCGGCGCTCATATCGAGCGGCTTTTCACCCGCTGCGCTTTATTCACTTGCTAGCCCAGAACAGGTAGTCGGCCTGGTAATCGACGACCTGGCGCTCGCCTTCGTTGGCCGCTGTGCACGCCTTGGCCGGCGCCACGCCGCCCTTGGTCGCGATGCGCTGGATGTAGCTGACACCGGTCATGGCGCCTTTGCCTTCGGCAGGGTTGGCCTTGACCAACTGATGCGGGATGTTGCCCTCGCCAGCCGGCGCGATCGCGACCTGAGTGCCGGTCACCTTGGAGCCATCCATCGACTCCCAAGTCGCGGGCGGGCCGTAATAAGTACCGACCTGCTTGCCGCTGCGGTCATTGAGCGCGGCCTTGGGGCCCATGAACACCCATGCCATCTGACCGGGCATGTCGGTCTTGGCCTGGCATTCATAGGTGATCTGGCCGACGCCGACCGTTTCCATGGCGATCTTATGGCCATCCGGTACGCGCACGGCTTCCGGCACGTCCATCTGGGCGAAGGCGCTGGCAGAGCAGCCGAGGGCCAGGGTCAGACCAGTCAGGCAGAGGATCTTTTTTGCGTCCATTTTCATGTCTCCGGGTAGGGATCGGATTGGGCGACTGTGGAGCCGCTACCTGTACTACCCACCAGCCAGACGATTGGATGCAGTGAATTTGAAAAATATTCTGCTTAGCTATGTACGTGATCTGTCTTGCCGCTTGTCACCCTTCAGAGAGCCACGATGCCCTACCTGACGACCCTGGAGTTCCCGACCATCGAGCATCAAGCCTATGAAGCGCTCTGCGCAAGGCTAGCACCGAGCGGGCCACCGCCTGGCATCCTCTTTCACTCATGCGCTGCGGTACCCGGCGGCTGGCGCATTACCGATCTTTGGGAGAGCGAAACCGCGTTCGATCAGTTCGTCGACGCATCGCTGCTACCTGCTGCCCGCACATTGGGTTGGCCAGAGCCGTCGCGCAGGGAATGTCTCGCCACCCATCATGCAGGCATGGTTCAGGGCTGAACTGACACGCCGCTTACCGATGAAGATGACATTGGTTGTCGATTCCGCCTGGCTCGGAACGACTAGCAGGAAGGACCGGCTGATTCGCTTAAATCCTGGCTGTGCTCCGTTACTCGAGGAACCGAAGCGATGCGATTCATGGTGATGATCAAGGCCAACGCGCAAACCGAAGCAGGTGAGATGCCCAGCGAAGAGGTGCTAGCAGCAATGGGCCGTTACAACGAAACCCTGGCGGATGCAGGCGTGCTGCTCGGTGGCGAAGGCTTGCACCCCACCAGCCGAGGTGCGCGGGTGCGCTTCGATGACGGCCACTGTTCGGTCATTGATGGCCCCTTTGCCGAGACCCGCGAACTGATTGCAGGGTTCTGGCTGTTCCAGACGGCCTCGTTGCAGGAGGCCATCGATTGGGTGAAGCGCTGTCCGGTGTCCGCGATTGGCGAATCGGAAATCGAGGTTCGCCAGATTTTCGAGGCTGAGGACTTCGGCGCTGAGTTCACCGATGAATTGCGCGAGCAGGAAGACCGCCTGCGCGCAAAGATCAGTCACTAACTGACAGGAGCCCCCCTATGAAAATCACTCCCTATCTCACCTTTGATGGCCAGACCCGCGACGCATTTACACTCTACCAGAGGGTACTGGGTGGCGACCTCGAGATGATGACCTTTGCCCAGGCGCCCGAGACGGAGCAGTTCCCAGCCGAACACCGTGAGCGGATCATTCATGCGTGTCTGAGTCTGGGCCAATTCCGGCTGATGGCGTCCGATACCATGCCCGGGGACCCGGCGTGCGGGGGCGGCGTTTACGAAGGCATCAAAGGTTGCTCGATTTCCTTGCATCCGGAAAGCATCGAAGAAAGTCAGCGCTTGTTTGACGGCTTGGCAGAAGGCGGACAGGTGGTGATGCCGCTGGAAAAGACCTTCTGGGCCGAACGCTTCGGCATGCTGACTGACCGCTTTGGCGTGTCATGGATGATCGACTGCGAACCCGCTTAGCGACCGCCCGCCACAGCCGCGGTTACCTCAGGCCGCCCGCGAAGTAGCAGAGCAGCTAATCACTGATTGGCTGCTCGGCGCATTTGTTATAACGTATCGCGCCCGTACTTTGCGGCGCAGCATTGCGCTCGCGCCTCGTAAGCCCGTTGTGAGCGTTTCATGCCTTCTCCATCTGTTTCCCCACCTTCGACACGCCTGCTGTCGATCGACGCGCTGCGCGGTCTGGTCATCCTGTTCATGCTGCTCGACCACGTGCGCGAGACCTTTCTGCTGCACATGCAGGTCACAGACCCTATGGACGTGGCTGTGACTGAACCTGCCCTGTTCTTCAGCCGCACCCTGGCGCACCTCTGTGCACCGGTATTCATCTTTCTGACCGGACTGTCGGCATTTCTGTTTGGTGAGAAACATGCGGGCCGGGCGGAAGTGTCGAGCTTTCTGCTTAAACGTGGCCTGTTCCTGGTGGTCCTGGAGTTCACACTGGTCAACTTCGCCTGGACGTTCCAGTTCCCGCCAAGCGTGATTTACCTCCAGGTGATCTGGGCCATCGGCCTGAGCATGATCGCGCTGTCAGCACTGCTCTGGTTGCCGCGTGGACTGCTGGCAACGCTGGGCCTGATGATCATTGCCGGGCACAACCTGCTCGATCCGCTGCACTTCGCCGACGACTCGCTGATGCATATCCCCTGGGCCATTCTGCATGACCGTGGCTGGATCGAGGTTTCGGAAAGTTTCCGGCTGCGCACCTCTTACCCGCTGCTGCCCTGGATCGGTGTGATCGCGCTGGGCTATGCGATAGGCCCATGGTTCGCCCGCGGTGCTGACCCAGTCGCGCGTCAGAACCGACTGCGCAATTTCGGCCTCGGCGCGTTGCTGGCGTTCGTCGGGCTGCGGCTAGTCAACGGTTACGGCGAGCGCACCTGGACTGTCGGAGAAACGGGCATGCAAACGCTGATGAGCCTGCTCAACGTCACCAAGTATCCGCCGTCGCTGCTGTTTCTTTGCCTGACGCTGGGGATCGGTCTGTTGCTGCTTCTGGCTTTCGAGCGCAGCCAGACACGTCGCTGGATGCGACCGCTGACGGTATTCGGTGCCGCGCCGATGTTCTTCTACCTGCTGCACCTCTATGTGCTGAAATTGCTCTATCTGGCAGCGGTGGGCATCTTGGGGCACAACCAGGGAAGCTACTACGGCTTTGACGTGGTCTGGCCAATCTGGATGTGTACGGTCGTCCTGGCGGTCGTACTATTTCCCGCGGTGCGCTGGTTCGCCGATCTGAAAGCGCGCAGACGAGATATTCGGTGGCTCAAGTATCTGTGACACATAGGCGACAGGCTCAGGCGATCCAGCGAAAAGGCCACGTGGCACATGCACTATCGGGGGTCCTGGCCCCGGAACGTCTCGCGATAATGCTTCGGCGAAACACCCAGTGCCTTGCTGAAATGCTGACGCAGGGAAACCTGGGAGCCGAAGCCGGCCAGTGAGGCAATGGCGCTGATGGGCTGATCGGTGGTCTCCAGCAGGCGCTGGCTCATGGCCAGTCGCTCGGCCAATAACCAGCCCCCGACAGTCGTACCGGTGTGCAGCCGAAAGTGTCGGGTGAAGGTACGCCGGCTCATCATGGCCTTATCGGCCAAGCTGTCCAGCGTATGGGGCAAGTGCAGCGTAGCCCGCGTCCAATCGAGGAGTTCTCCGAGGCGCGTATCGCGGCGATTCACCGGCATGGGTTGTTCGATGAACTGCGCCTGACCGCCTTGGCGATGGGGTGACATCACCAGCCGCCGCGCTACTCGGTTGGCAACCTCGGCGCCCCAGTGTTTACGTAGCAGATAGAGGCAGCAGTCCAGCGCCGCGGCTGTGCCTGCAGAGGTCAGGAGGTTGTGCTCATCCAGGTAGAGCACGTCCGCGTTCACCTCGATGGCTGGAAATCGGGTTTTGAAATGCTCGACCCATGCCCAGTGAGTGGTGGCGCGACGACCTTCGAGCAAGCCGGTCGAGGCCAGAACATAAGCACCCAGACAGAGCCCGACGAGGGTAGCACCGCGTGTGTGGGCGGCTATCAGCGCATCGAGCAACGCCGCTGGAGGTGATTCGTCAGCATGACGCCAGCTCGGCACGATCACCGTCTGCGCCCGCTCCAGTGCTTCCAGCCCGCAGGTGACCTGTAATGCGAAACCGGCGGTGGTGCGCAAGGGTCCCGGCTCCGCAGCACAGACGTCGACAAGGTAGCCCTGCTCCCGCGAACCTTCATCGCCAAATACCAGGCAAGGCACAGACAGGTGAAACGGGCTGATCTGGTCAAAGGCCACGACAGCAATTCGATGCGGTTGCATCACGACGCCTCTGGGTAAATGCGTTGGAAAAAAGATTGGCCCGATCCTAACACAAGCTGTCTTACGGGCCACTCACGTTCTCCACTGAGCAGCGCCACAATGGCGCGACATCCACTGCTGAGAGACGCAACATGAGCCAGAAACGCGCATTGATCGTAATCGACGTACAGAACGAATATGTCACAGGCAACCTGCGCATTGAGTACCCGGACGTGCAGCTGTCGCTCGGTAATATCGCACGAGCCATGGATGCGGCACGGGCTGCCGGGATCCCAGTCGTGGTTGTGCAGCACCTCGTGGCAGAGAACTCACCATTATTCGCGCGCGGCAGCCTGCAGGCCGATCTGCACCCAACGGTCGCCGAACGCCCTTTCGATCTCCACGTAGAAAAAACCCTGGCCAGCGCCCTGAGCCATAGCGAACTCGGGCCTTGGCTGCGCGATAGGCAGATCGACACCCTGACGGTGGTGGGCTACATGACCCACAATTGCGACATCTCCACGGTGCTCCAGGCACACCATGAGGGCTGGAAGGTGGAGCTCCTGCACGATGCCAGTGGCTCGGTGCCTTACCAGAACGCCATAGGCAGGGTTAGCGCAGAGGAGATTCACCGAGCCTTCACAGTGGTGATGAATACCGGTTTCGCTGCGGTTGTGACCACTGACGAGTGGTTGCAAGCCGTTCGGGATGGGCAGGCGCTTTCACCGGACAATATCTATCAGTCCAATCAGCGAGCCGTGCAGCGCTGAACCGCTGAGTGGAAGATTCCAGAGAGCTGTGACGGCGCCAACTGGTACGTACGGCGCGCTAGTCATCGAGCGTCAGGGAGTCGAGCAAGGCGCGCATGTCCTGCCAGTGCGTGCCCTCCCAGAAAATCCGACCGCACTGACCACAGGCGAGAAAATGCTCATGACGAGCCTGGACTCGCGGCGGTAGACGGTTGAGTACCGTTTGTTTTTCCACTGCCTGCAAAGGCGCGTTACAGCTCATACACAGGCTGAACGGACGCGCCTGGGTTGCCAGATCGAGACGGTGATAGACCTCGCGCAGCTGCGCCTGCGGCTTTAACGCCTGCACATAGCAACCATGAACCACGTTTCGACGCATCAGCAACGGTCGGTCTCGGGTCAGCAATGTCCGGCCTTCACGATTGGCCAGCTCAGCCATCACCGCATCGTCGTAGTGGTTGTCGTAGAGCGTGTCGAAACCAGCCATACGCAGCAGGCGTGCCAGGCCGCCGAGGTGCGCGTCTGCGACGAAACGCAGCGGGCCAGGCGGCAATGCTGGCGACGCCGATAGGTGCCCAAGATCCAGTTGCTCGAATTTGGGATACACGGTGATCCGGTCGCCGTTGCGGATCGGTCTATCGAAACCAGCAGGCTCCCCGTTGGCGAGCACCAGCGCCACCTCGGTATGCGGTACGCCGAGGGCTTCGATCATATGTTTGGTCGTGGCGGACTCAGCGCAGATGCAGCTGAACGCCTGCCCGCGGCGCTCGGCTGGAAGAAATGCATTCAACCTAGCGTAGAAACGAAACGTCGCGCTCGTCATGCGTCTGGCAACGTCCGCTGCGCGTAGCTAATAGCGCAGCACGTCGCGCCCCCGAAGTAGGCTGTAGATCAGATCAGCTTATAACCGATCATGGCCAGCATGACAGCCAGGCAAGGCCGGAGCACGGAATCAGGAACACGACCGGACAGGTTGCTGCCGAGGTAGATACCCGGCAATGAGCCCATCAGCAGATAGGCCAGGATTGTCCAGTCCATGTTGCCCATGCTGGCGTGGCCGAGGCCAGCCACCAGGGTCAGCGGCACCGCATGCGCGATCTCGGTGCCTACCAGACGGCGGGTTGCCAGCAGGGGGAAGAGGAAAAACAACGCTACGGTACCCAGCGCACCTGCGCCGATCGAGGTCAGGGTCACCACCGACCCCAGCACCATGCCGACAATGGCGGTCAGGATGTTTAACCCGCGCGGCGACAGTCGGGGCGTTGGGCCCGACAAGCGAGCGGCAACGGCCAGCAGGCGCTTCTTGAACAGGACCGCTAGAGCAGTGAGCACCAGCACGATGCCAAGCGAATGCCTGATGATCGCATTGAGCGCCTCTTGATCCGTGAGCAACCCTTTCAATAGCCAGAGCGTCAGCGCTGCGGCCGGCACGCTGCCCAAGGCCAGCCAGCCGGTGATGCTCCAGTCGATATTGCGGTTCTTCTGGTGGACCCAGACCCCGCCGGCCTTGGTAATCGCGGCGTAAAGCAGATCAGTACCGACCGCGACAGCCGGATTGACGCCGAACCACAGTAGAATCGGGGTCATCAACGAGCCGCCGCCGACGCCTGTCATGCCAACGATAAAGCCAACGAGCAGGCCTGCTACCACAAAGCCGATTACACCGAATTCCATCATCTGCTTCCGATTCAAGGCCCCACGCGGACCGCGTCAAAGGCTGGCAGCATAGCGGTCTGATTTAGCAATCCCCAATATAAGTTCGTGCTTTCTTAGTAACTAAAAGATATATGCGCTTGATGCCTCGCCAGATGAAGCGCAGGTTTATTCCATGGAACGCTATTGCCATACTGACGCCACGACACCGCACGAGCCCTTCCATGGACCTGATCTTTCTTGGCACCTCGTCCGGCGCGCCGACCAAAGCCCGCAATGTCAGCGGCGTGGCCCTGCTGGAAGATAGCGGTAAAGGCTGGCACCTGATCGACTGCGGCGAGGCCACGCAGCACCAGCTGCTGCATACGCCGCTAACGCTGCACGGCCTGCGTGCCATATTCATCACCCACGTTCATGGCGACCACTGCTATGGTTTGCCGGGGCTGTTGGCGAGCGCCGGCATGGCGCGCCGACAGGAACCGCTGGAGATCATTGCTCCGGCAGCCCTCGAGCACTGGATACGAAGCACGCTGGACATGAGCCAGAGCTGGCTCCCCTATGAACTCAGATTTCACGCAACCGAAACCTTCGCGGGCTGGCGCAACCCACAGGTGCAAGTAGAAGCCACCCTACTCTCCCACCGCGTACCGAGCTGGGGCTATCGGTTTACCGAAGCGCATGCCGATCCGCGCCTGGACACCGATAAACTTGACCGGGACGGCATACCCCGCGGTCCACTCTGGGGTCAGCTCGCACGCGGTCTAGCGGTCGAACATGAGGGCCAGGCGCTATGCGGCGCAGACTATCTGCTCCCGACGCGCCAACCACGCCGTATCGTCGTCGCGGGTGACAACGACCGGCCGGCGCTTCTGCGCGAGACTTGCCAGGGCGCGCATGTGCTCGTCCATGAAGCCACCTACACCCAGCCCGTTGCCGATGCAGGCAAGTTGGAGTTCGGCCACAGCACCGCTGCCCAGGTGAGCGCCTTTGCACAAGATGCAGGCATACCCAACCTGGTACTGACGCACTTCAGCGCCCGATATCAAAGCGTTCCGGGGCGAGGGTTATCGATAGAGGACATTCGAGCAGAGGCTCGCAACAGCTACAGCGGGAATCTGGTGCTGGCAGAAGATTTGTTGCGGTTGAGCCTCGGTAAGGACGGAATCATGAAGCCGGCATGAGCAATACCCACCCAAGCGCCAAGCAGCATGCATGTCACCAAATGAGAAACGCAAACATACAATAAAGCCATGCGTTTGCGAGGAAGTCTCGTTACATCATGATCTCAACAACCTAGGCTTGAAGTCCTGGTGCGGGTTCGCCGAGGTAAAAGCGGCGGCGAGGCATCAACGAAAACCCGGTCAAGCCTCGGCTTGCCATCGCTTCAGCCTGGATCTTGCCGCACTGCAACAACGAATCGAAGGTCGTCAATCCAGGGAAACTCTTCAAGCGCTGCGCCTGACGCCCGCTTCAGCCCAATCGAACAGGAACCACAATGATCAAACCCATCGTCAGTTTTGTCTTGCTCGGCGCACTTGCGCTGCCCTCCTATGCCCACGAACTCTGGCTGGAACGCGAAGGCAGCGGGCCCGTCAAGGTATTCCTTGGCGAACCGGACCAGGACGTGATCGAAAAAGGGGAAACCGTTGTGGCGCTGGCGCCGAACACCCGTATCATCACGCCCGATTCCGCCAAACAGGCTGCAATCACTGCCAAACAGGACCATCTTGAGGCGAGCATTGACGGGACCGGCACTGTGCGAGTCGTCAACGACCAGGTCTGGAAGCCTTGGGAGAACGACAAAGGTGAAGTCAAGGCAGCCCTGATGCACGCCCGCTGGGGTCGCAGCGAGACTCAGGCCGAGATGGATCTGGAACTGGTCCCGGTCAAAGCCGAAAGCGACGACTTCACGCTGTTGTTCAAGGGCCAACCCCTGGCGGATAACGACGTCATGCTGATAACCCCCGAGAACGAGGCGCAACCGATGAAAACCGACAAGCAGGGCCGGGTCCAGCTGTCGATAGATGCTCCAGGCCGCTACATCCTGGCCGCCGGTCATGAAACGCCAGCCAACGGCCAGCGCGTGGCAGGGCAAGAGGTGGACAGGCTTTACCACGGCACTACGACCAGCTTCGTCGCTGAATAAGCGACGCTCGCGAGCAACGCCCATGACTGCGAAAGCGGGCTAACACCTTCTGGGTGAGCCGACGAAACGGGTCGGCTCACCTCGGCGCGGCAAGCCCCAACGGGCGCATCACGCCTCCACCTGAGTCCACTGCTTGTTCAGTCGCTTGTCCGACACCGCCATCTTCGTTCCCAGCTGCTGGGCCCAGAGCGATACGCGGTACTCCTCGAGCATCCAGCGGTAAAGGGTCAGCTCAGGGTCACGCTTGCCTTCCTGCTGATGCTTCCTCAACCGAGCCTGGTATTGCTCCCAATAACCGGCCAGCTCGCCGGACCAGACACGGTCGCGCTGCAGCTGCGCACCGATCTTCTCGAAGCGTTGTTCCACCGCTTTCAGATAACGCGGATATTCCTTCAGCCACTCGCCCGGCGTTTCCCGGACGAAGCCTGGATAGACGAGGCTGGCCAACTGCGCCTTGATGTCGTTCAACGCCACCGCCTGTGCCAGATCTATCTTGCCCTTGAAGCGCTTCTGCAATCCGTGCCAGTGCTTGAGGATATCCAGCGCCAGTCGCGCCAACCGTTCGGCATGCGTCGCCCAATCGCCGCGCTTGCGCTCGGCCAGTGATGCCAGAGCGGCGCCATCGCGTGGCAGCTGCGCTTCGCCGTCGAGGATGCAGCTGTCGAGACTGGCCAGCAGGATGTCCTCGACCAGTGCATCGATCTTACCCATGTCGCGATAGAGCAGCGCCAGCTCGGTGAGGCCTGGCAACTTGTTGCGCAAGTATTTCGCCGACTCGGCCAGCTGCTGCAGCAACAAGCGCTGCAAGGCGCGGCGGTGCTGATAGTCGGCTTCGGCCTGGGTCGGAAAACGGCCCTCCTTGACCACCCCGGCCTCTTCGACCAGTGCTGGATAGACCGTCATCGACAACCCGGCCATCTTCGCCTGAGCCTTTTCCGCCACCTGGGCGAAGCCCTTGGCCTCGACCGGCTTCTGTTCGGCCTTCTGCTGAGGCGGCGCGAGCGCAGCCTGGCTGGCTTCATTGAAGCGTGCCGTCAGTTCGGCCAGATCGCGGCCTTCACCGAGGAACTTGCCGCGTGCGTCGACCACTTCGATGTTCATCTTCAGATGATGGTCCAGCCCCACGGCCGCTTCCGCCCAGGCTTCGTCCGAGACACGAGCACCGGTCATGCGCAGCAGCTCGCGGCCCAGCGCATCAGGCAACGCCCCCTCGCCGAACGTGATCTTCGATAGCGCAGCCTTCACGAAGTCCGGCACCGGAACGAAGTTCTTGCGGATCGCCTTGGGCAGATTGCGTACCAGCGCCACCGCCTTCGCCTCGATCAGACCCGGTACGAGCCAGTCGAGCCGATCGGCCCGCAGTTGCGGCAGCAGCGGTGCGGGCACACGCAGCGTTACACCATCGCGGGGGTGATTAGGTTCGAAGTGGTACTCCAGCGGCAGCTGCAACTCGCCAATGCGCAGATGGTCCGGGTACTGGGCTGCGGTGACTTCACTGGCGTCGCGCGCCAGGACATCCTCGTCACGCATGACCAGCAGCTGCGGGTTCTTCTGACTTTCGCGCTTGTACCAGTTCTCGAAGCTGGCGGTCTGGTAGATGTCCTGAGGTACACGTGCGTCGTAATAAGCAAACAGCGTGTCCTCGTCCGCAATGATGTCGCGGCGACGGGCCTTGGCTTCCAGCTCGTCGAACAACTCCAGCAACTCACGATTGGCGGTCAGCGCCTTGGCGCGACTGTGCATCTCGCCGCGTACCAGCCCCTCACGGATGAACAATTCCCGCGCGGCAGGCGGGTCGATGGGACCGAAGTGCACCGGGCGGCGAGCCACCACAATCATGCCGTACAGGGTGACCTGCTCGAAGGCCACGACCTGCCCTCGCTTCTTCTCCCAGTGCGGCTCGAAGTGGTTGGTCTTGATCAGGTGCCTGGCCAGCGGCTCGATCCAGTCGGGCTCTATCTTGGCGACCATGCGCGCGAACAGCTTGGTGGTTTCGACCAGCTCAGCCGCCATGATCCAGTTGGGCTTCTTGCGCCCGATGACGCTGGAGGGGTGCACCCAGAAGCGCCGCTGGCGGGCGCCGAGAAAATCACCCTCCTCGGTCTTGTGCCCGATCTGGCTGAGCAGCCCCGAGAGGATCGCCTTGTGCACCGCAGCGTAGCTCTTGGCGCGCTGGGCGGCCTCGCTGGCTTCGGCTTGCTGGGCGAGTTTGACGTTGACCTTCTTGTCCTTCGTCAGGGCTATCTGATCGGCAGGAGCATCTGCGCTTTCATCGGCGGCTCCGGATGTCGCGCCTTCCTTGTAGGAGCCAGCTTGCTGGCGATCTCTCCTGTCACCGGGCTGATCGCCGGCAAGCTGGCTCCTGGGAGTCTGCGCGTTATCGTTGAGTTTCAGCTCACGCACAATCAGAGTCAGCTGGCGATGCGCATCCCGCCACTCGCGGAGGCGCAGGTAGTTGAGGAAATTCTTCCGGCACCAGGTACGCAACGGATTGGAGCCGAGCGCCTGCCGCTGCTCTTCGAAACCGCGCCAGAGGTTGATCAGCGCAGCGAAATCCGAATCCGGGTCCTTCCACTGCGCATGAGCCTGATCGGCCTGCTGCTGACGATCGGCCGGTCGCTCGCGCACGTCCTGCACCGACAGCGCACTGGCGACGATCAGCACCTCGGCCATGCTGCCTAATTTCGCCGCTTCCAGCAGCATACGTCCGAGGCGTGGATCAATGGGCAGGCGCGCCAGCTGCCGGCCCAAGGGCGTCAGCTGGTTCTCGCGATTGACTGCCGAGAGCTCCTGCAACAGGTTGAAGCCATCGCTGATGGCTTTGCCATCCGGCGGCTCGATAAAGGGGAAATCCTCGATCTGGCCGAGGCGCAGGTGCAGCATCTGCAGGATGACGGCTGCGAGGTTGGTGCGCAGAATCTCAGGATCGGTAAATTCCGGCCTGCTGAGGAAATCTTCCTCGCTGTACAGCCGGATGCAGATCCCCGGCTCGACCCGCCCGCAACGGCCCTTGCGCTGATTGGCGCTGGCCTGTGACACCGCCTCGATGGGCAGCCGCTGCACCTTGGCGCGGTAACTGTAGCGACTGATGCGTGCAGTACCCGAGTCGATCACGTAGCGGATGCCCGGCACGGTCAATGAGGTTTCAGCCACGTTGGTGGCGAGCACGATCTTTCGGCCCGGTCGCGGCTGGAATATTTTCTGCTGCTCGGCAGGCGTCAGTCGCGCATAAAGAGGCAGCACCTCGGTGAATTTCAGGTTGGCCTTGCGCAGCACCTCCGCCGCGTCACGAATTTCTCGCTCGCCAGGCAGAAACACCAGCACATCGCCGGGGCGCTTGCCGATGCTGCGCTCGTGGGCGTCGATTTCATCCAGCGCCGCCAGAATCCCCTGGTCGATGGTGAGGTCGTCCTCGACCCGATTGCCATCCTCATCGGTTTCCGCCGCCAACGGGCGATACCAGGTTTCGACCGGGTAGGTGCGGCCCGATACCTCAACGATTGGCGCGCCACTGAAATGTTCGGAAAAGCGCTCCAGGTCGATGGTCGCCGACGTGATGATGACTTTCAGGTCCGGCCGGCGCGGCAGCAATGTCTTCAGATAGCCGAGCAGGAAGTCGATGTTGAGGCTGCGTTCGTGGGCCTCGTCGACGATGATGGTGTCGTAGCGCTCGAGGAAACGATCGTGCTGGGTTTCGGCCAGCAGGATGCCGTCGGTCATCAGCTTGATCAGCGAGCTGTCCTTGCTCTGATCCTCGAAACGCACCTGATAACCCACCAGTTCGCCCAGAGGCGTGCCGATCTCCTCGGCCACTCGCGTGGCGACGCTACGTGCCGCGAGTCGGCGCGGCTGAGTGTGGCCGATCAGGCCATGCACGCCTCGTCCTATTTCCAGGCAGATCTTCGGCAGCTGGGTGGTCTTGCCCGAGCCGGTTTCACCCGCGATCACCAAAACCTGATGCTTTTCCAGTGCGGCCTTGATTTCGTCGCGCTTGGCAGCGATTGGCAGGCTATCGTCATAGCGCATGCCCGGCACGCTTTGGCGCCGTGCCTGGACCTTGGCCGTGGAAGCCTGGAAGCGCTCAAGCCACTGCATGAGCCGCCCTTCATCAATCGGCTGGTCGCCGGCCTTCTTGCGCAGGTCGTGCAATTGCCGACGCAAGCGATGCCGGTCGGCGTACATGGCCTGATCGAGGTTTTTCAGGAGTTGGTCAACAGCGGGCGTTGCGTCGGTCATGGACAGCCGTAAGCGATTTCGTGAGGGGCGCAATTGTCGCAGATTTGCCCGGCTGGCCGTAAGGAAAGGGATTGACGGAAGGACCGCGCCGGAGAGCCGGCGCGGTGTCTAGACGATCAGCGGATCCAATGACCCCAGCGTGACTTCTCCTGTACTTGCTGGATGCGCATGGCGCCCATGCTCTGCTCGGCCGCTGCCGCTATCTCATCGTCGATCATCTTGGTCGACAGGGACAGCCAGCTGGTGGCGAAGGCCAACGCATCGCCGTGCAACTCCAACGCCTCGGTGGAGATGTTGCTGAGGTC
Source organism: Stutzerimonas stutzeri (assembly GCF_051028275.1). Taxonomy (GTDB): domain Bacteria; phylum Pseudomonadota; class Gammaproteobacteria; order Pseudomonadales; family Pseudomonadaceae; genus Stutzerimonas; species Stutzerimonas stutzeri_AS. The sequence goes on along the minus strand of NZ_CP069269.1, from coordinate 1,223,400 downwards.
GTCGCACTCGGAGTGGTAGCACGGATCGTATGCCAGGCCGGCGGTACCGCCGTAGAGCTGAGCCTGTTCTTCGGTCTTGATATCCTCAGCGCCGGTGAACAGCCCGCCAAAGGCGATGCCGTCATCGAAGAACTGAGCATAGTCGGAGCGGAAGTCGATCTCGGTGCCTTCGGACGGCGCGTTGCGCAACTGGAAGTAGGAACGGAACAGACGCTCGATGGCACCAGAGCCGGGCGGTCCCTGTAGACCGAAATCAGAGCCGTCGCCGTCATAAATGAAGTTCGCGTAATTCGGCGATCCGATCATGTCGACGTTCAGATAGGCCTTGATCTGCTGCTTTTCCTCTTCCGGCAGCTGGTTGACGTAGTAGGTCGAGCCAACCAGCCCCGACTCTTCGGCACCCCACCAGGCGAAGCGTACCTTATTCAGTGGATAAGCCCGGCTCATCAGTGTCGCCATTTCCAGCAATGCTGCGCTGCCGGAAGCATTGTCATTGATGCCTGGACCTTCGAATACGGAGTCCAGGTGCGCGCCGACCATCACGACGTTGTCAGGATCGCCTCGACGGGTTTCGGCCAGCACGTTGTAGGTTTCAGTCCGTTCGCGCACCACGTCCACGTTCATGCTCAGTTGCAGACCCTCTGTCCCAGCCCAGGTCACGCCATTGTCATAGGTAGAGAACAGCACCGGAATCCCGCCCTCGTAGTCTTCACCCAGCGTGGCGACCAGCAGTCCTCTACGGTCCTCGGTATCGCCCTGATTGAAGATGATCGCCCCCGCTGCTCCGGCCGCTGCTGCATTGGTTGCCTTCTGGCCGAACGCACAAGTGCCGCGCTGCATCAACGCGATGGCGCCGGCAGGGAACCCTGCAAAGTCCTCCGGCTCGCAACCGCTCGTGGAGGTGTTGCCCAGGCCGAGGGCAAGATCGACCGGAACGACCGGCGCGGTCACGGTTCCTGGATCGGTCTGATCGGCGTAGGTGAAATCCTCCTCCCAGGTGTACTGCACGGCCTGCGGCGCGACCGCAGCGAGCGAGCCTGGTCCCTCAGGGTAAAACGCGAGGAAGGGGAAGGTTTGCACGCGTACCTGGTAACCGGCGCGCTCAAGCGTAGTTCGTACGTAATCGACCGAAGCCTGATAGCCGGGTTGACCGGACGCGCGATTGCCGTTGTTCAGGGAGGCGATGTCCTGCAGGTTCTGCAGGTGGGTCATGATGTTACTGGCCTGCATACAGCGAGGCAGCCCCAATGGAGAGCCTACCAGCAGCGGAGAGCGGCAAACCCGTGAGTCGGGCTTGCCGGGACTCCAGTAATCATCGAACGCAGCGATCTCTGGGGTGGGCGCGGCGAGTGCCGCGGAGGAAGCCAGTAAAGCGAAAGAAGCAACTACCCGACGTGCATTTTTTTTCTTTTGCATGGGTAACTCATCCTTGCAACGAGATTGATGGGCAGGCCGCAAAATGGCATGCGCCATCGTCCTCTACGGCATCAAGTGGACGCGGCCATAGGGGACTAGACCGGACGAGTTACGTCGCGGTTCTTGCTCTCGCGCCAGACGGCATTACCGTCGGTCGGCTCGTTGGAACCTGTATCAGATGCGCTTGATTCGCCTTACCTCAGCCCCCTTGCTAAATAGCCGTGCACCTAGGTGAGGGCTGTCGCTTGGCTAGCTCAAATACGGAACTGACCGACTACCCCTTGGAGATGGCTCCCAAGACCATGCAGCTCACGTGCGGTTTGAGCGCCTTCAACTGCGTCGTCGGCCACACCGTCGACCGCAGCGGCGATGTGATGAACGCTGCGGTTGATTTCCTCTGCTACCGCTGTTTGTTCCTCCGCTGCGCTTGCGATCTGAGCGTTCATCGAGTTGATGGTGCCGATCAGCGCGGCAATAGCATCCAGAGCTTCACCCGCCTGGTTGGCCTGCTCGCGGGTCGCTTCGCCTTTTTCACCGGCGCGTCGCATGGTGGCGACGGTATTTGAGGTGGCGCTCTGCAGGCTGTCGATCATGCACTGGATCTCTCCGGTGCTTTGCTGGGTACGGCTGGCGAGGGCTCGCACTTCGTCGGCGACAACCGCAAAGCCTCGTCCAGCTTCACCTGCGCGGGCCGCTTCGATCGCTGCATTGAGCGCGAGCAGGTTGGTCTGTTCGGCAATGGCGCGGATCACATCCAGCACCCCAACGATACCGTTGACGTCTTGCTGCAATCCTTCCAGCGATTCACCACTGCCAAGCAGCTCTCCGACCAATTCGTGAATGTTGCGGATACTTTGGTCAACCACCCGCTTAGCCGCAACGCCTTGCTGGTCGGTCTGCTGCGCCGCCTCTGCAGCGCGCTGGGCGCTCGTTGCCACTTCTTGCGCGGCAGCGGACATTTCGTTGATGGCGGTAGCGACCTGATCAGTCTCGTTCCGCTGATCGGCCATTGCTTGCTCTGATCGCTGCGCCTGGCTGGCCACAGCACTGACCAGTCCGGTGAGTTGAGCAGTGGTACCAGCCACCTGCTGCACCAATACGTGGATCTTTTCGACGAAACGGTTGAAAGAGCCGGCCAATTCTCCAAGCTCGTCGCGGGTCGTGACCGGCAGCCGGTGGGTTAGATCACCGTCCCCAGCAGCCATATCATCAAGATTGCGCTTGATCAGCATCAGCGGTCTTAAGATCGCGTTGCTCACGACCCCCGCAAGTAAACCCATCAGCACCAGCAGGGCGATGGCCGACCCGATCATCAGGGTAACCAACGCATCGATTCGATCCTGAAATTCGGCGCGTGCGGCCTGAACATCTCGTTCGATACCGTCGAGGTTGAGCGCAGTGCCAAAGATCATGTCCCACTTGGGCAGATGAAGCGAATAGCCCACCTTGGGCACGATGACCTTGTCCGCACCTACCAAGAAGCTATAACGCACGTAATGGCTCCCGTCGACTGCAGCGCGGACCAGCTCACGGATCGGATAAGTGCCCTCGGCATCGCGGAAGTCATAGAAGCTCTCGCCGATCCGGTCCCCCGTGTTGCCCTGGAAAAGCCGTATGGTCTTGGTGTCGTAACCCCAGAAATAGCCTTCGTCACCGTAGTTCAGTTCCTGCAGCAAGGCGACGGCTTCAGCTCGTGCCGCCATGTCCGACGGCGCGGAATTCTCATAGATTGCCTTGATAGCGTTGTAGGCAATATCCACATACTGCTTGAGTTCGGCCTGCCTGTTCTGGATCAGGCTGCTACGGGTTTGCTCCTCCTGCTCCTCCGCTAGCTGTTGGAGCCGCATTACTGTGATGCCACTGAAGACAATCGTCAGCAGAAGTATCGGCCCCAGGGCCAACAGAAGCAGTTTGGATCTTAGACGCAGGTTTGAAAGCATTACTTAACATCTCCATGTATCCGCTGCCCCAACTACAGAGGCGCATCTAGCGACTGCCTGCACAGCAGATAAGGCTTATCGTCCTCGGCGATCTTTTCTTTATGCGCAATATCAAGATTCCGATAAACGCGCCTGTGTTGTAAGGAGGGCGATTACAGGCGATTGATTGACGAGCTGTCGTGTTACGGCTGCTACTCCAAGCGCGTTCAGGACCAAAAAAAAACCGCCTGGGCACACCCAAGCGGTTCTTGCGACACAAGACCTGTCTTTATTTCTGACCGAGCTTTTTCAGCTCCTCATCACGCAACTCACGGCGCAGGATCTTGCCGACGTTGGTGGTCGGCAGGCTCTCGCGGAACTCGACGGTCTTGGGCCGCTTGTAGCCGGTGACGTTGTCATGCATGTGCTGCATGACCTGCTCCTTGGTCAGGCTTTCGCCCGGCTTGACCACTACGAACAACTTGATCGCCTCGCCTGACTTCTCGTCCGGGATGCCGATCGCCGCGCATTGAAGAACGCCTGGCAGAGTCGCGAGCACGTCTTCCAGCTCGTTCGGGTAGACGTTGAAACCGGAGACCAAGATCATGTCCTTCTTGCGGTCGACGATACGCATGTAGCCGTCGTCCTGGATGATGCCGATGTCCCCCGTCTTCAGCCAACCGTCAGCACTCAGGATGTCGTCAGTTGCTTCCTGGCGCTGCCAGTAACCCTTCATGACCTGAGGGCCTTTGACGCAGAGTTCTCCGATGGCGCCCATTGGCAGGTCGTTGCCTTCGTCATCGATGACTTTACACAGGGTCGACGGCATGGGGATGCCGATGGTGCCGATTTGGATACCTCCGAACGGGTTGACTGATACGACCGGGCTGGTTTCGGTCATGCCGAAGCCTTCGCAGATCTCACAACCGGTGACTTGTTGCCAGCGCTCGGCAGCTGCCAACTGCAACGCCATACCGCCGGAGAACGTGGCTTTAAGCGAAGAGAAGTCCAGCTTGCGGAAATCCTCGTTGTTGCACAGCGCTACGAACAGCGTATTGAGGCCGACAAAACCGGTGAAACGGTACTTGCTCAAATCCTTGATGAAGGTCGGCAGGTCGCGGGGGTTGGTGATCAGCACGTTGTGCGCGCCGATCAGCATCATCGTCATGCAGTGAAAGGTAAACGCATAGATGTGATACAGCGGCAGCGGTGCGACCATGGTTTCGCAGCCGTTGTCCAGCTCCGAGCCCATCAGCGCGCAGCACTGCAACATGTTGGCGACAATGTTGCGGTGGGTCAGCATGGCGCCCTTGGCCACGCCCGTGGTACCGCCGGTGTACTGCAGCACGGCTACATCATCACTGGCAGGATTGGCTTCGCGCGCCGTCTTGCCACGACCTAGCGCCATGGCATCGGTGAATTTCACCGCCTTGGGCAGGTTGTAAGCCGGCACCATCTTCTTCACATGCTTGACCACGGCATTGACCAGCAGGCGCTTGACGGCCGGTAGCATGTCGCCAACTTCGGTCACGATGACGTTGCGAATGCCGGTTTTAGGCAGCACCTGTTCGGCGAGGTGCGCCATATTGGCCAGACAGATCAGCGCCTTGGCGCCGGAGTCATTGAACTGGTGTTCCATTTCCCGCGCGGTATAGAGCGGGTTGGTATTGACCACGACCAGTCCGGCACGCATGGCGCCAAACACGACGATGGGATACTGAATCAGGTTGGGCAGCTGGACCGCGATGCGATCGCCAGGTTGCAGATCGGTGTTCTGCTGGAGGTAGGCAGCAAACTCTCCGGACAGTTTGTACAGCTCACCGTAGGTCAGGGTTTTGCCGAGATTACTGAACGCAGGCTTGTCCGCGAATTGCTCACAGGACTGTTTGAGCACAGCCTGAATGTTCTGGTACTCATCGGGATTGATTTCGCTGCTGATCCCGACAGGATATTTATCCTTCCAGAAGTTATCGGTCATGTAACCCCCACTCCTAAGCGACAGCTTTACTGCATATGGCAGCTGTTTTGTTGTGTTTTGTTAATTTTTGTACGGAAATTCCGACAGAAACGGAGCCGAGGTTAGCAGTTTTGGAAGTGCCCGAACAGTGTCTGGCGGGAGTGCAAAAGACACGAAGTGACTGATAGCTCACAGCCAGTCACTTCGTGAGAGATGGAGTTCGCTTGGTTTAAGCCTGGTCGCGCAGCTCACGGCGCAGGATCTTGCCTACCGGCGTCATTGGAAGCGAATCGCGAAACACAATATGCCGAGGCACCTTGTACCCGGTGAAATTCTCCCGGCAGTATGCCATCAGCTCATCTTCGCGAAGGCTGTCATCGCTGCGCACCGCGAATAGCTTGACCGCTTCACCGGATTTCTCATCGGGCACGCCGATTACCGCGCAGGCCGCTACCTTGGGGTGAGCCATCACCACATCTTCGATCTCGTTGGGATAGACGTTGAAGCCCGACACGATAATCAGGTCCTTCTTGCGATCGACAATGCGCACGAAGCCATCGGCATCGATCACGGCGATGTCGCCTGTCTTCAGCCAGCCTTCCGCGTCCAGCACTTCCGCGGTCGCATCGGGACGCTGCCAGTAGCCCTTCATCACCTGAGGGCCTTTGACGCAGAGCTCCCCGCGCTCACCAATCGGCAGCTCATTGCCCTCATCGTCGATCACTTTCAAGGTCGTACCGGGCACCGGGAGGCCAACGGTGCCCAGGCGAGAGGCCTCGCCGTGCGGGTTGGCGCATACCACGGGCGAGGTTTCGGTGAGGCCGTAGCCCTCGGTCACGGTGACACCGGTCATGCTCTTCCAACGTTCGGCCACTGCTGAAACCAGGGCCGTACCGCCTGAGTTGGTGCCCTTGAGCGAGGCGAAGTTGATCTTCTTGAATTCGGGATGGGACATGAGCGCGACGAACAGGGTATTTAGCCCGAGGAATGCCGTGAACTGCCACTTCTGCAGCTCTTTGACAAAGCCGTCGATGTCGCGGGGGTTCGTAATCAGCACGTTATGATTGCCGGTCACCATCATGCACATGCAGTTAACCGTGAAGGCATAGATGTGATACAGCGGGAGGGGGGCGATCATGATCTCTTGACCGTCCTTGATGATCGTATGCCCGTGCTCGTCCAGCTGCTGCATGTTGGCGTGGACCTGTTGCATATTGGCGACCAGGTTTCCGTGCGTAAGCATGGCCCCCTTTGCCACACCCGTCGTACCGCCGGTGTATTGGAGCACAGCAACGTCTTCCAGCGTCAGCGACACCGGCTTGAGACTGTGCCGACCACCGTCCTGCAAGACATGCTTGAACGAGACTGCTTGCGGCAGGTTGTAAGCCGGTACCATTTTCTTCACATGCTTGACGGCTGCATTGACCAGCAGCCCTTTGAGTGCCGGCAGCATGTCCCCGATACGCGCCTCGATGAGCATTTCGATGCTGGTATCGGGCACCACTTCCTGCACCAGCTTGCCGAAGGTATTCAAATACACGAGCGCCCGTGCGCCTGAATCCTTGAACTGATGACGCATCTCGCGGGCGGTGTACAGTGGGTTAGTATTGACCACAACGAGCCCGGCACGCAGCGCACCGAATACCGCAATGGGGTACTGCAACAGATTGGGCATCTGTACGGCGATGCGGTCGCCGGGTTGCAGATCAGTGTGATTCTGCAGCCAGGCCGCGAAGGCCGCTGAGTAGCGCTCCAGGTCCGCATAGGTCAGGGTCACGCCCATGTTGCTGAAAGCGGGACGGTTCGCGTGCGTCTTGCAGGAGCGCTCGAACACCTCCACGACCGAGCGGAAGCCGCCCATATCCACATCATTGGGAACGCCGGCGGGACGTTTGTCATTCCAGAAGTCAGGTTGCATTGTTATTGGCCTCTATACCTGAAAGTGTCTGGCCCACGCTCGGCGGGCTGTGGCGAACTTATCAGCTCCGCTGTGTGGCGCAATAGCGAGGCGAGCGTAATCAGTAACGTGAATCTTCAACCACTGCAACAACCAGCCTGGAACGGGACATCCCCGTCGCAGCACTCTAGAATGCAGCCACCCAAGCGCCCCCACCGGCGCGCCTGCCATGACCTGCCGCGGCTTCAGTCGAGGCTGGGCCTATCATCCGTTTTGCATTCAGAGGTTACGCATGAGCACGCTGAGCAATACCCCCTACGCTGACCTGGAAGTCGGCCAGAAGGCGACCTACAGCAAGACCGTGGAAGAGCGCGATATTCAGCTATTCGCCGCGATGTCGGGTGACCACAACCCTGTCCACCTGGACGCCGAATTCGCGGCCTCGACGATTTTCCGCGAGCGCATCGCCCACGGCATGTTCAGCGGGGCGCTGATCAGCGCTGCCGTGGCGTGTGAGCTGCCAGGGCCTGGCACTATTTATATCGGGCAGACGATGCGTTTCGTTCTGCCGGTCAAGCTGGGCGATACGCTAACCGTGCGCCTGGAAATTCTCGAGAAGCTGCCGAAGTTTCGTGTACGCATCGCTACTCAGGTGTTCAACCAGCGTGACGAGATGGTGGTCGACGGCGAAGCCGAGATCCTCGCGCCACGCAAGGCGCAGACCGTCGAGCTCAAGGCGTTGCCAGCGGTCAACATTGGCTGACACCCTTTTCGGTTCGTAATCATGACTGCGAGCGATAGCGGTGCGAACAGGCACCGCACGCACCAAGACGGGTCTCGCCTTGGTCGACATTCACAAAGAATCATCGGAAATCCAGTCAAAAACGACAGCTGAGTTGTGCACTTCGCACAACGAAAGACTGTCGACCGCCCAACACGAATAAAAACAGCAAGCTGGCATGACCGCTGCTAAAGCATGACCTCACCCTTCGTGGAGTTAAGGACATGCTTCAAGTACAGCACCATGACAGCGACTTCCCCTTGAGCGAGGTGCCACCGACGGCACGCAAAGGGCTGTTTTCCACTTCGATCATGCTGTTCGGTTTCACCTTTTTCACCGCAACCATGTTTGCCGGCGGGCGCATCGGCATGGCCTTCGATTTCACCACGCTGCTATGGGCAGCGGTGATCGGCAACCTGCTGCTAGGTCTCTATGCTGCAGTTCTGGGCTTCATCGCCTGCCGCAGCGGACTCAATTCGGTGCTCATGGGCCGCTTCTGCTTTGGCGAGGTAGGCAGCAAGCTGTCCGACATAATTCTGGGGTTCACTCAGGTCGGTTGGTACGCCTGGGGGACAGCCACCATTGCGCTGGTATTGGTCAAGATACTCGAGCTGCCTGAAAGCCTGACGATTCCCCTGATGGTGCTATTCGGCTTCGGCTTCTGCATCACCGCTTTTGTCGGCTACAAAGGACTGGATCTGCTCTCGCGTTTCGCGGTCCCCGCGATGCTGGCGCTGCTCGTCTGTTCGTTATGGATAGCCACTCGCGACGTGGGCGCTCTGGATGCCCTGATGGCGATTGAGCCCAGCGAAAGCATGAGCCTGAGCATGGCCATCACCATGGTCTTCGGAACCTTCGTCAGCGGGGCGACCCAGGCCACGAACTGGACACGCTTCGCCCGCAATGGGCGGGTTGCTGTCCTGTCGAGCCTGATCGGTTTCTTCGTCGGCAACGGGTTGATGATTATCGCTGGCGCCTACGGGGCGATCGTGTATCAGCAGGCCGATGTGGTTGAAGTACTGGTGCTTCAAGGGCTGTCCATGGCCGCCGTGGTCATGCTGTTTCTGAATCTGTGGACGACGCAGGACAACACGATCTACAACTTCGCCGCAGCCGGTTGCAACCTGCTGCGCACCGGGCGCCGGAGACTGGTGACGCTCAGCGGCGCCGCGATCGGGACCGCCTTGGCGATTGGCGGCATGTACGACATGCTGATCCCCTTCCTGATCCTGCTTGGCTCGATCATTCCACCCATCGGCGGAGTGATCATGGCGAACTACTTCTACGCCCATCGCGGTCGCTATCCGCTACTGGCCGAAGCAGGTCTGCCCGCTTTCAACTGGGTCGGTCTTGCGGCCTACGTTGTCGGTGCCGTGTGCGCCTATCTGTCTCCCTGGGTGGCGCCCATCATCGGGATCGTAGCCGGAAGCATGGCTTACATTGCGTTTTTCGAACTGCAACGCACCCTGGCTGGCCGCAGCGCAACTGTCGCACAACCGCGCCCATGAGCCTTACCGTATCAGCGGTACTCGCGCTTCCAGCACTGGAGAGCCTGCAGCTTCGCGCGGGTGCTGCAGGGCTGGATAACCCGGTCCGCTGGACCTATGTAGCCGAAAACGAGGGCATCGCTGATTGGGTCGTAGGCGGCGAACTGGTCTTCGTGACCGGTATCAACCACCCCCGCGATGAACGCAACCTGTTGCGCTTACTGCGTGAAGCGCATGAGCGCGTTACTGCCGGTGTGGTGATACTGACTGGCGAGGAATTCATCCACGCCATTCCCGAGTCGGTGATCGGAGAGGCCGAGCGACTCGGCATCCCGTTGATCGAGCAGCCCTACCAACTGAAGATGGTGGTTGTCAGCGAGTCTATTGGCACCGCGCTGGTACAGGAACAGATGCTCGGGCGTTCGCGCGAGCACGTCTTGCAGCAGATGCTCGAGGGTGACTACCAATCCCTCGACGTGCTTTTGCAACGGGGGGCCCGTCTCGACCTGCCCCTCGCTCAGCCACGCCAGGTCGCCCTGATAAAGCTGCACAACAGCGAGCGACTCTTCACCGAGGAGCCGGCGGACGCTGCCGAGCGACGCCTGCAAGCGTCCCGACAACTGCTGCAGCGTAGGCTCGAACAGATCCTGAGTGAATTGAGTGAGCCCTTGCCCCTGCTCTGTCAGGGCGATCACTGGATCGCATTACCGCCGACACGCCCGCTTCACGAGCCCAGCAATCGACAGGTGTTTGCCGCCGCGCTGGATGAACTGAACCGTGAGCTGGCGCCCTTGCGCCTGTTCATCGGCCTGAGCGCAGGCGGCCACGGCCCAACGCAACTGCCCACCGGCCTGGGTGAAGCGCGCCAGGCACTGCTTGCCGCGCAGTCATTTCCCGAGCGCTTGGGGTTGTGCTGTTTCAGCGATCTGGGCGTGCTCGAATTGCTCGGTGCGATCCGCGACCGCAGCCTGCTCGACCGCTTTGTCGCCAATGTACTGGGGCCATTGATTGGCGACGACTCGAGACACGAACCCGTCCTGATGCCAACGCTGGAGGCCTGGTTCTACGAGAACGGCAACCTGGCCCTTGCCGCCCAAAGGCTGGCGGTGCACCGCAACACGCTGAGCTATCGCATTCAGCGCATCGAAGCGCTCAGCGGTTGCTCATTCAATGACCCACACGACCGACTTAACGTCGCTGTCGCCCTGATGATCTGGCGACTGTCGCCATCCCATCCCGCATGGAGTACCACATGAACATCATCAACGCCCGTCTGCGCGGCAAAGAAGGCCTCTTCCGCATCGCACTCAAAGGTGAGTGCATCGAGACGATTACACCACAGACGGAACCGGCATCCGGCGCGATTGGCGACCTGGATGCCGCTGGCAACCTCGTCACCGCCCCCTTCATTGAGCCGCACATCCATCTCGACGCAACCCTCACGGCCGGCGAGCCCGCCTGGAACATGAGCGGGACACTGTTCGAGGGCATCGAACGCTGGGCCGAGCGCAAGGCGCTGGTCACCCATGAAGACACCAAGACCCGAGCCAAACAGACCATCGGCATGCTCGTGGATCACGGCATACAGCACGTCCGCACCCACATTGATGTAACCGATCCGGGCCTGGCGGCGCTAAAGGCGATGGTCGAAGTACGCGACGAAACCCGACACCTGATCGACATGCAGATCGTTGCATTCCCTCAGGAGGGCATCGAGTCGTTCGCGCGTGGCCGCGCGTTGATGGAAGAAGCCGTGTCTATCGGGGCAGATGTGGTGGGCGGCATTCCACATTTTGAAAACACGCGGGAACAGGGCGTTAGCTCGATCAAATTCCTGATGGACCTTGCAGAGCGCAAGGGCCTGCTGGTTGACGTGCATTGCGACGAGACGGACGATCCGCAGTCTCGCTTCCTCGAGGTGCTGGCAGAGGAAGCCCGCGCGCGCGGGATGGGCCCGATGGTAACTGCCAGCCACACTACCGCCATGGGCTCTTACGACAACGCCTACTGCTCCAAGCTGTTTCGCTTGCTGAAGCAGTCGCAGATCAACTTTGTTTCCTGCCCTACCGAAAGCATCCACCTGCAGGGACGTTTCGACAGCTACCCGAAGCGGCGCGGGTTGACACGTGTGGCGGAGATCGACCGCGCCGGCATGAACATCTGCTTTGCTCAGGATTCGATAGTCGACCCCTGGTATCCGCTGGGTAACGGCAACATCATGCGCATCCTCGAGGCCGGCCTGCATATCTGCCACATGTTGGGCTATGAAGACCTTCAGCGTGGATTGGACCTGATCACCGACAACAGCGCCCGCACCTTGAACCTTGGCACCCGCTACGGTATCGAGCCCGGCAGACCCGCCAGTCTTTTGATCCTGTCAGCAGCAAGTGACTACGAAATGATCCGCACCCAGGGCCACGCACTCGCCTCGATCCGCAATGGCAAACTGCTGATGCAACGTACGCCGGCACGGGTCGAGCGTTGTCACGAACGTGAGCACACACTCCAGGGAAATGGCCGAACGCCAACCGTCGCGTGAACCTGTGCATTTTTCGGCAGACAAAAAAAGGGCGACCTAAGTCGCCCAAATGCCTTGCGTGCTCTGTAAGCCAGCGGATCACCGCTTTTTTTGCGCGTCCCGCCAGATGAAATAACCGAAGCCACCGAGGAAGGCGACCATAAGGCCGACCGTGACCACCCCTGCGAGCACCACATTATCGACGAACATGATTTCCTGCCTCCGAGCTGCCTCTCTGTCTGATGGCTGAATAATCACCCGCCTCGTCGATAAAAAAATTGACCGGCATCAACGCCACAGCGCCTTTGAATAAAGGCGCTGGGAGAGCTGATCCAGGTCAAGAAAATCGAGGTATCGGAGGGGGATGCGAGGCATAAACAACAGCCCGCCGAGCGAGGCTATGCCGGCGAGGGTAGGCACGGGAAAGTGGTTTTAGCGCTTCTTCGGCTTGGTCTTGGTTTTCTTCTTCGGCTTGCTCAGCGGCAACACCTGCTCGAATGCCTGACGCATCTCGACAAGGCGCTTTTCCTTGATGTCGTGAATACGTTTTTCACGTTCGGCGCTGAAGTCGATCAGCTTTTCATCACTGCTCATGGGAGGGGCTCACGGATGATCTGGCGGAAAGTCAGGTTGAGGCGCGGCGCGCGGACCTTTCGTGTTCTGGCGATTTGATGCTGCCAATAATGCTGCGTGAGACCGCCCATGACCAGCAGCGATCCATGTTCAAGTTCGATGGAGTACGCAATTCGGCTGGTTCCCCTGCGGCGAAAATCGAAACGTCGCGTGGCGCCCAGATTGAGCGAGACCACCAAGGGTTGTTCACCAAGCTCTGGCTCATCATCGCTGTGCCAGCCCATGGCGTCTTGCCCGTCGCGATAATAGTTGAGCAGCACGCCATTCAACGATGCACCGATCGCTTGCTGCACGCGCTGGCGGATGTGAGTCAGTAGTGGCGTCCAGGGAAGCGGTGCGTGAGTAAGTCCGGAGTACCGATAATGCGCGTCGGCATCGCCATACCAGGCGACCAGTCGCGGCACTACGACGCTACGACCATAGAGATTGATCTCAGGCTGCGACCAGGGCGTCTGTGCCCGTAGCTCGGATAACCACCGGTCAGCCTGGACGGGATCGACCCATCGCGGCAGGTAACGCAGCTCCGCGTCGGCCAGTTCTATCACCGCGCTGTTGACAGGCTCAGACCTCGACATCCACCCAGAGCCCCTGCCGTGGCAGTTCTTCGAGGGCCGCCTGATCCTCTACGGCGGTCTCGCCTTCGGCCAGCTCCTGCGGGGTATAACCACGACGGCGGCGTTGCCGCCTGCGTTGCTCGTCGCGAAGCATCTGTTCAGCTTCCTGCGGATGACGACGCTCGAGGCCTACCGAGCTTTCGTTGGCGCCGGGCTGAACGGGCGTTACCGGCGCGATGTCCGGGCGCGGCTTGACCACGTCCTGCTGCGCGGTGACCTGAACGGTGCCTGGCGGAATGATTGGCAGCATTTGTGCTCTCCATAGGCAACGCCGAGCTCACAGCCTGATCAGGCAGGCCCTGAACCAGCTGAACGCTCGACCTGCTGTAGACTTTAACAGCAACACGGCACCGACTGGGTAGGCATCTATCGTCGATCTATCGGCAGTGTTCCGTTAATATAGCGGGCTTTTTTACAGCGGAGGCAGGGCATGGCGCAGCAGTATCTACCGGGGCAACGCTGGATCAGCGACAGCGAAGCGGAACTCGGTCTGGGAACCATCCTCATGCAAGATGGCCGGATGCTCACCGTGCTCTACCCCGCGACGGGTGAGACTCGCCAGTATGCCGCCCGCAGCGCCCCGCTGACCCGCGTTCGTTTTGTCCCAGGTGACGAGATCACCCATTTCGAAGGCTGGAAAATGACCGTGCGCGAGGTCGAGGACGTCGACGGCCTGTTGGTCTATCACGGCCTGACCGCACAGAGCGAAGCCCGCACGCTGCCGGAAACCCAGCTGTCGAACTTCATCCAGTTCCGCCTCGCCAGCGATCGCCTGTTCGCTGGCCAGATCGATCCTTTGAACTGGTTCAAGCTGCGCTACCACACCCTGGAAAACCAGAGCAAACAGCTGACCTCCTCGCTGTGGGGCCTGGGCGGCGTGCGTGCTCAACCCATCGCGCACCAGCTGCATATTGCCCGTGAAGTCGCCGACCGCATCGCCCCGCGCGTTTTGCTGGCGGACGAAGTAGGTCTCGGCAAGACCATCGAAGCCGGCATGGTGATCCACCGCCAGCTGCTCTCTGGTCGCGCCAAACGTGTGCTGATCCTGGTTCCGGAGAACCTTCAGCACCAGTGGCTGGTGGAGATGCGTCGCCGCTTCAACCTGCAGGTTGCGTTGTTCGATGATGAGCGCTTCATTGAAAGCGATGCCACCAATCCATTCGAAGACACCCAGCTCGCACTGGTCTCGCTGGACTGGCTGAAGGACGACGAGCGCGCTCAGGATGCCGCCTTCGCTGCAGGCTGGGACCTGCTGGTTGTGGACGAAGCGCATCACCTGGTCTGGCATCCGGAAAACGCCAGCGCCGAATACAAGTTGGTCGAGCAACTGGCCGAAGTCACCCCCGCTGTTCTGCTGCTGACCGCAACCCCCGAACAGCTCGGCCAGGAAAGCCACTTCGCGCGCCTGCGCCTGCTCGACCCGAACCGCTTCCATGACCTCGAAGCCTTCCGTGCGGAAAGCGCCAGCTACCAGCCGGTCGCTCGTGCGGTGCAGGAACTGTTGGACGAAGGCCGCCTGTCGCAGGAAGCACACCAGACCATTCATGACTTCCTCGGCGCCGAGGGTGAAGCGCTGCTCGCCGCGGCCACCGATGGCGACATCGAAGCCAGCAGCCGGTTGATCCGTGAACTGCTCGACCGTCACGGCACGGGTCGTCTGCTGTTCCGTAACACCCGTGCTGCCGTGCGCGGCTTCCCCGAGCGTCAGCTACACCCCTATCCGCTGCCCTGCCCTGCCGAATACCTGGAGCTCCCGCTCGGAGACCATGCCGAGCTGTATCCGGAAGTCAGCTTTCAGAGTCAGCAGGAAGAACCGGATGCGCAGATCCGCTGGTGGAATTTCGATCCACGTGTCGAGTGGCTGATCGACACGCTAAAGATGCTGAAGAAGTTCAAGGTGCTGGTCATCTGCGCCCACGCCGAGACCGCACTGGATCTGGAAGACGCCTTGCGCGTGCGCTCCGGCATCCCGGCCACGGTCTTCCACGAAGGCATGAGCATTCTCGAACGCGACCGCGCGGCTGCCTACTTCGCCGATGAAGAGTTTGGTGCGCAGGTGCTGATCTGCTCCGAGATCGGCAGCGAGGGCCGCAACTTCCAGTTCGCTCATCACTTAGTGCTGTTCGATCTGCCGTCACACCCCGACCTGTTGGAACAGCGTATCGGTCGTCTCGACCGGATCGGTCAGGCCCACGTCATCCAGCTGCACGTGCCCTACCTGGAAACCAGCCCGCAGGAACGTCTGTTCAAGTGGTACCACGAGGCGCTGAATGCGTTCCTCAACACCTGCCCCACCGGTAACGCCCTGCAGCATCAGTTCGGACCGCGCCTGCTGAACCAGCTTGAAGAAGGCGACGACGACGAATTCCAGCAACTCATCGAAGAGGCCCGCGCCGAGCGCGAACGACTGGAAGCCGACCTGCACGCCGGCCGTGACCGTCTGCTGGAGCTCAACTCCGGTGGTGGCGAACAGGGCAAGGCGCTGGTCGAAGCCATCGAAGAGCAGGACGACCAGTTCGCCCTGCCAATTTATATGGAAGAACTGTTCGACGCCTTTGGCATCGACAGCGAAGACCATTCCGAAAACGCGCTGATCTTGCGCCCCAGCGAGAAAATGCTCGACGCCAGCTTCCCGCTCGGCGACGACGAAGCCGTGACCATCACCTACGATCGCGAGCAGGCCCTGGCCCGCGAAGACATGCAGTTCCTTACCTGGGAACATCCCATGGTTCAGGGCGGCATGGATCTGGTGCTTTCCGGCTCCATGGGCAATACCGCGGTGGCGCTGATCAAGAACAAGGCGCTCAAGCCCGGCACCGTCCTGCTGGAACTGCTGTATGTCAGCGAAGTGGTAGCGCCGCGTGCACTGCAACTGAACCGCTTCCTGCCGCCTTTGGCACTGCGCTGCCTGCTGGACTCGAATGGTAATGACCTCGCACCGAAGGTGGCCTTCGAGACGTTGACCGACCAGCTGGAAAGCGTTCCCCGCGCCAGTGCGAACAAATTCGTCCAGGCTCAGCGCGACGTGCTGGCTAAGCAGATCGCCGATGCCGAGGCCAAGGTCACCCCTCGCCACACCGAGCGCGTAGCCGAAGCGCAGCGCAAGCTGAAGGCGAGCCTCGACGAAGAGCTCGCGCGTTTGACCGCGCTGCAAGCCGTCAACCCGAGCGTGCGCGACAGCGAGATCGAAGCTGTACGCAAGCAGCGTGAAGAAGGCCTGGCCATGCTGGAGAAGGCCGGCCTGCGCCTGGAGGCGATCCGCGTGCTGGTCGCCGGCTGACGTTCGACCGCAGTATGAAAAGGCCGGCTACGAGTGATCGCAGCCGGCCTTTTTCATTTCCTCGCCCTCGCGGGGTGGCGTAGCACGAAGCAATACCCATCAACGCTGCCAACCGCGGTATGGGATCGCTGTTTCAGCTTGTACTACGGTTCCTGAAGCCTGAAGCCTGAAGCGCAGACAGTGGGACTTTCAGCGCCGAGCCACTGCCAGCAGTTGCCTGGCCTTTCGCTGGTCGTCTTCGTCCAGCTTCGCCAGCAGCTCAGGTTTGCCTGCAACCAACAGCGCCAGCGGTACACCGTCTCGATAGAGGATGCGGTTGCCTGCGATTGCAGGTACACGTTCGCCCGGCAGCAACGTGCCAACCTGATTCAGCGGATCGACCGCCGAGACCGCGATCATCTCGCCGGCCAGGGGCCGCTTGCGAACCTCACGTAACAGACCGACCGCCTCAGGCAGTGCGAACTGTTCGCCCGGCACGCCCGCGACGAAACGCCCACCGCGAATGTCGCCACGCGCTTCGAGCCGGTGGTAGACGCGCAGGAGCTCACGCCAGGGCGGCAGCCAGTCCGCCTCCCGGTTTAGCAGGCGCCAGAACACCACGCCGTAGCGACGCAGCAAGGTCATTGCAATATGTTCCAGGGCTTCGGAGTCCAACGCCGGCCATCGTGCAGGAGTCTCCACTGGCGCCGGTGCGCCTTTACGCACCAACGCCCAGCGACCGGCGTCCGCCATGCCACCAATGAATGCGCCGCCGCGGCTCTGTCGGGTGCTGCGTGAACGCTTCGCTGCTGGTGCCAGCAGCGCCCGAAGGCCGGCGAAGCTGTCGGCATTGACCAGCCCCACCGCGACCAGCTCACCCAGTGCGTCCTCCAGCTCACTGCGCAACAGGCGGGCGTCCTGCTGCAGTTCGTCGAAGAACAACGCGCCCTGCCCCTGCAGCGTCTCCAATACCCGCTGCGCCTTTGATGACAGCTCGGGCGGCGCAGCATCGCTCGCCAGCGCATACCAGGCTGCAAGCTGCCGTCGAGGCAGCAGCACGATGGGCGTGCCGCGCACCGGCCCGCTGCTGGCTTTGATCCGCCCCGCCAGACGGGTCCAGACGATGCGTCCGGAGCGGCACAGCTCGTCCAGCCAGGTGCCGCCGTAATCCCTCAACCGCGCGGGCAGCAGGTCGCTTTCCCAGGCGCCCGCCGCGGCTTGGAAGCCTTCCAGTTGTTCGACCACCGTGGCGAGCGCGTCGCGGCCCTGCATCCGCGTCGCCTCGGACAGGTGCTGCCAGTCGAACAGAAAACGCATGAGATCGGCGCGCTCCACTGGTTCGATTTCGCGGCGCAGGCGCTTGACCGTGTAACGGTGAATGCGCGCCAGCAAATGCCGCTCGCACCACTCCTCGTCAGTTGCGCCAGGTGTGAAGCGGCCACGCAGGACATAGCCCTCCGACTCCAAACGCGTGAGCGCCAGCGCGACCGCCGAAGCCGGCAGGGCAAGCGGCCGTGCAATCAGCGGAACCGGCAGAGGACCGAAGCCGGTCAGGCGAGCACGGATCAGCTCAACCAGGGCGTCGTCTTCGCCCGACGGCTGATCGAAGCCAGGCAGCGGCTTGAGGATCGGCTCGCAACCCGCCGCGGGATAGATCGACTGCAACAGTGCAAGACGCTCGACGGGCAACCAGAGCGCGCGATCCTGCGCGACCTGCATCCGCGTCGCGCGCCCTCCACGAGCCAGCTCGCTCAGCCAGGTCAGCCATTGGGGATCGGCCTGCACTTCGGCTTCAGCGATACAGCCCAGTCCTGTCAGCGCTTCATGCAACTCGTCCGGATTACGCGCCTGGGGCCAGGCTTCCTCGCCCACCGCCTCGATCGCCGCCGCATCTAGCGCGCCGAGATCGTCGCTGGACTCGGGGTCGGTCCATCGGCGGTTCAACACGGCCTGGGTCCGACGCTCTTCCAGCGGTGCGTCGTCGAGAAAGGCGTAAGGCCGCGCGCCCAACACTTCCATGGCCAGCGGTGACGGTGCCGGCAGGTCGCGGGCCAGCAACTCGATTTTGCCCGCTTCGATGCGCCGCAGCAGTGCCAACCAGCCAACGCTGTCCATGGCCTCGTGCAGGCAGTCATTCAGTGTCTGTGCGACTAGGGGATGATCCGGCACCTCGCGCTCGCCGACGATATTTTCCAGGCAGGCCATCTGATCAGGAAAGACGGTCGCCAGCAGATCCTCGCTCTTCATCCGTTGCAGCTGCGGCGCGACTTTGCGCCCACCGGCCATGCGTGGCAATGCCAGGGCGGTAGTCGCGTTCCAGCGCCAGCGCACCCCGAACAGCGGCGCATCGAGCAACGCCTGGATCAGCACCGCTTCGGCGCTATTTGAGTGCAGGTAACGCCACACTTCCTCGAGCGGGAAGCTATGGCTGGTCGACAGTGAAAAGATGATTGCATCCTCGGTCGCCGCGGCCTGAAGCTCGAAGTTGAAGGTGCGGCAGAAACGCTTGCGCAGCGCCAACCCCCAGGCACGGTTGATCCGACTGCCGAACGGCGAGTGGATGACCAGCTGGGTGCCACCGGACTCGTCGAAGAAGCGCTCCATGATCAGCCGCTGCTGCGTCGGCAGCGCGCCCAGCGCAGAGCGGGCCCGGGCGAGGTATTCGACGATCTGGCGAGCGGCGGCATCCGGTAGGCCGAGGACGCTGGTGAGCCACTCGATGGCAAGCTCAAGTTTTGATGAGGGCACGCAGGTATCGTTGCCTGTTGCTTTTGCAGGAGCGAGCTTGCTCGCGAATGTCGACACCACGGCTGCGTCCGCTTCGCGAGCAAGCTCGCGCCTACAGTCGCTGGCGTCCATCAGGCGCGTATCGATCTCGCCGCGCAACCGTGCCACAGCGGCCGAGAGCTCATCGCTACGTCCAGGCGCCTCGCCTATCCAGAACGGGATATTTGGCGGCTGGCCCTGGGCATCTTCGACCCGCACGCGGCCGGACTCTATCTTGATGATGCGGTAGGAGGTATTGCCAAGCTGGAAGACATCACCCGCGAGGCTCTCGACTGCAAAGTCCTCGTTGACCGTGCCGATGCTGAAGCCTTGGGGTTCGAGCAGCACCGAATAGTCAGCATTATCGGCGATGGTGCCGCCAGAGGTCAGCGCGGTCAGGCGGCCGCCGCGTCGTCCGCGAAGGCTGCGGTTCACCAGGTCGCGGTGCAGATAGGCGCCGCGTGCACCGTGGCGGGTGGTGTACCCCTCCGCGAGCATCGCTAACAGCGCCTGATAATCCGCCTCGGTCAAACCGGCGTACGGCATGGCTCGGCGGATCAATGCCAGCAGTCCATCCTCCTGCCATTCACGACACGAAATTTCGGCCACGACCTGTTGCGCCAGCACATCCAGCGGCGCCTCCGGTATCACCAGCGTATCCAGCTCACCACGGCGCACGCTGTCGAGCAAGGCGGCGCATTCGATCAGGTCATCCCGTGAGCCAGGAAACAGGCGGCCCTTCGAGACGCCGCCAATCTGATGACCAGCGCGGCCGACCCGCTGCAGAAAAGCCGAAATCGACCGCGGCGAACCCAGCTGGCAGACCAGTTCGACGTCACCGATATCGATACCCAGCTCAAGTGAAGCAGTGGCGACCAGCACCCGTAGCTCGCCGCGTTTGAGCCGTTGTTCGGCATCCAGCCGTTGCTCACGGGCTAAACTGCCATGATGGGCAGCCACCACGGCGTGGCCTAGCCGCTCGCTCAGGTGCCGCGCCGCCCGTTCGGCCATGCGTCTCGTGTTGACGAAGATCAGGGTGGTTCGGTGCTCACCCGCCAGCGCGGCAAGCCGGTCGTACACCAGCTCCCAGACATCATTACTCATCACCGCTTCCAGCGGCACTGGCGGCACCTCCAGTGCCAGGTCACGCGCTCGGCCATGGCCCACGTCGATGATCTCGCAGTGGCGCCCGACACCGACCAGAAATTCGGCCACCGCCTCGATGGGTTTCTGCGTCGCCGATAGCCCGACGCGCACCAGCGGTCGTCCGCACAACGCCTCCAACCGCTCCAGCGTCAACGCCAGATGGCTGCCACGCTTGTTGCCCGCAATGGCATGAATCTCATCGACAATCACGCTGCGCACACCCGTGAGCATCTGCCGGCCCGATTCGGAGCCGAGCAGCACATAAAGCGATTCCGGTGTCGTTACCAGGATGTGCGGCGCCCGCTTGCGCATCGCCGCTCGCTCGGCCTGTGTCGTATCACCGGTGCGCACGGCGGTGCGGATTTCGAGCGGGGGCAGACCAAGCGCTTGCAGCTCCGCCGATATGCCCGCTAGCGGCTGTACCAGATTGACGTGGATGTCGTTGGACAGCGCCTTGAGCGGCGAAACGTAGAGCACCGAGGTGTGATCCGGGAGGCGACCTTCAGCAGTGCCGTCCTGCACCAACTGGTCGATGGCGGCCAGAAAGGCTGTCAAGGTTTTGCCAGAGCCGGTAGGCGCTGCCACGAGTGTGGACTGGCCGGCACGAATCAGAGGCCAGGCGCGGGCTTGAGCGGAGGTCGGCGCAGGGAAACTGCGGCCGAACCAGCCGGCCACCGCTGGGTGGAAGGACGCCAGCGCGTCGAGAACGGTTGAGTCTGTCATGGCCTGAATATGCTGCCGCAGCCGCTCATCTACAAGGCCGTCTCGCCACAGCCCGTCGCGTGCCCGTCAGGCGGGAGGAAACGGCATCGCTGCTTGGAGGTCCACTTGAAACAGCCTGACGATGGAGAATGCCATGAGTAACCAATCCCTGAACCTGGACGAAGCGATGCAGCTGGTGTCCGAAGCCTTTCTTCCGTGCGGTTGCGTAACCAGCGCCAACCCGGACGAAGACAGTTTCGGCTTTACCGTGATGTCAGCCAGCGGAGCCGAAATCCTGCACGTGCCCGCTGTGTCGCGCGAGGAATACACCAGCCCGCAGCGCCTTGGCGGCGTCATAGAGCAGGCCCGCCTGGACGTCGAGGAAAAGGATCAGCGCCTGGAGCCCTGGACCATGCCCGTAATTACCGACGACACCGGCATCCCTGAGACGACGCCGAACTATTGATCCCTCAGGCACCGAGAGAAAAACATGAGCGATCCGGTTTTCTTGATCACTGGCGCTTCCTCAGGAATTGGCGCTGCAACCGCGCGCCTTGCAGCCGAGGCTGGTTATCGCGTCGCCTTGGCTGCTCGCTCCGAACACAAGCTGACGCAACTGGTCGACGAGCTCGGTGGTCATGATCGCGCGCTCGCCATTCGCTGTGATGTAAAGGAGTACGCCGACCAACAGGCCATGGTGCAGCGGGTGCTCGACCATTTCGGTCAGCTCGATGCGGTGTACGCCAACGCCGGCATGCCGGGCAGTGAAGGCGGCTTCAGTGGCGCGGACCCAGAAGTCTGGCGCCAGATGCTGCTGACCAATGTCTACGGTGTCGGGCTGACGCTGCGCTGCAGTCTCGAAGCGCTGAAGGCCAGTCAGGGCCACGTCCTGCTGACCGGCTCCGCGGCTGGCCGCTTTGTCATCCCCGGCTCGATGTACAGCGCCAGCAAATGGGCGATCACCGGCATGGGCCTAAGCGTACGCGAAGAGCTGCGCGGCACTGGCGTCAGGGTAACGCTGATTGAACCCGGGATGGTCGACACACCGCTGTTCGACAAGCCACCCGCCTACGCGCTGGAGCCCGAGGACATCGGTCGCGCGGTGGTGTATGCGTTGTCCCAGCCTGCGCATGTGGACATCAATGAAATGTTGATTCGCCCTACACCGCCCGTCGAGGCCAGTTGAGTCTCGTGAGCCGTTCAGATCGGTGCATCGCGCTTGTCGCCCGGCATTCGTCGGCTCGTCTCCCTCGATACCCGTTGCCCTGCTTTTATTCACGGATGGGCTTGCACGGGTTTGGCTGATCGAAACTTCACGCCTCGCTTCGGGTCGCTTATAGAAGCAGTTTTCGGCCGTTCCGGGGGTCGAAAAGTCACCTATCGAACACAGGGGAACGCCCATGGGCAATCTGGCGGAACAGCGGGCGCAGCAACCAGCCTTGGCTGAACTGGACTATCTGTTGAAACGCTTTCGGCAGGTACGCGCTACCAGCGAAGCGATTTGTGCGCCCCTGCAGATCGAGGACTACGTCATCCAGAGCATGCCTGATGTCAGCCCGCCCAAATGGCACCTGGCACATATCAGCTGGTTCTTCGAAGCGTTTCTGCTCAAGCCCTACCTGGCTGGCTACAAGCCGTTGAACGACGCGTACGACCATCTGTTCAACTCCTATTACGAAACCCATGGCACACCTTTCCCACGAACCCAGCGCGGGTTGATTTCGCGTCCAGGCGTGGAGGATGTCTACCGGTTTCGCCAGCATGTCGATCGGGCAATGGGTGAGCTTCTGGTCAACCCCCCGCAGCAGCATGCTGTTGAGATCATGCGCCGGGTCGAACTGGGTCTGCAGCATGAACAGCAGCATCAGGAATTGTTGCTGATGGACATCAAGCACATCCTGGCGCAGAACCCGTTGCACCCGGTTTACCGCAGCGACCTGAAGCCTGCTCCCGCACTCCATAACGACCGCGTCCATTGGCACAGCTATGCCGGTGGCGTGCGTCACATCGGCCATGCCGGCAGCGGCTTCGCCTTCGATTGCGAGACGCCGCGTCACCGGCAGTTCGTCGAAGACTTTCAGCTGGCTGACCGCTTGGTAAGCAATCGCGAGTACCTCTCGTTCATCGCCGACGGCGGCTATGCGCGTAGCGAGCTCTGGCTGTCAGATGGCTGGGCGCATATCCGCCAGCATGGCTGGAACGCTCCGCTGTATTGGAACCGAGAGGATGGCAGCTGGTGCGAAATGACGCTCGCCGGATTGCAGCCGCTGGACCTGGAAGCGCCCGTCTGTCACATCAGCTTCTATGAGGCCGACGCTTATGCGCGCTGGGCCGGGGCCAGGCTGCCGACCGAGGCCGAGTGGGAAGTCGCGGCGACCGACCAGCCACGGCGCGGAAATTTTCTGGAAAGCGATCATCTGCAACCTGTCTCTGCCAGCGTACCCCATGACGGACCAGCGCAACTGTTCGGTGATGTCTGGGAGTGGACTGCCAGCGCCTACCGGCCCTACCCCGGCTTCCATCCGCTGGAAGGCAGCCTGGGTGAATACAACGGCAAGTTCATGTCCGGCCAGATGGTGCTGCGCGGCGGATGCTGCGCCACGCCCGAAGCACATATACGCGCTACCTACCGCAATTTCTTTCAGCCGGCGATGCGCTGGCAGTTTGCCGGGCTGCGCCTGGCCAGGGAGCTTTGAAACATGGCACTTGCTGTACACTTTCATGATCAGACGCAGCCGACCCACAACAGCTCCCTGCGCGACGAGGCACTGGAGGGCTTTGCCGCGTCGCCCAAATGCATTTCGCCAAAATTTTTCTACGATCGGCGCGGCTCGGAGCTGTTCGAGCAGATCTGCCTGCAGCCCGAGTATTACGTGACCCGGACGGAAGAAAAGATCCTCGCCAACGCGGCAAACGAGATACTGGAAATTGCCGGTCCACAGACCGACCTGATCGAACTGGGCAGCGGTGCCAGCCGCAAGGTGCGACTGCTACTCGAAGGGCTGCGTCCGGTCAGTTACCTGGGTATCGACATCTCCGAAGACTTCCTGCTGACCAGCACTCAGCGCCTCGCCGCGGACTATCCCTGGCTTGAAGTGCATGCGGCCTGTGCTGATTTCTCGGACGAGCTGAAGCTGCCGGACGACTTCGCCCTGCATCACCCGTTGGTGTTTTTCCCAGGTTCCAGCATCGGCAATTTCACCCCGCTGGAGGCTCGCAAGCTGCTTGGGCATCTGCACGAGATATTGCCGCCTGGCGGTGGCCTGTTGATTGGCGTCGATCTGGTCAAGGACCGCAGCGTTCTGGAGGCGGCTTACAACGATCGCGCCCACGTCACGGCCGCCTTCAATCTCAACCTGTTGCAGCGCATCCGGCAGGAGCTGGATAGCGATATCGACCCGTCGCGTTTCGCCCACCGGGCGTTTTTCAACGAGCGTGACTCGCGGATCGAGATGCACTTGGTCAGCCGCGAAGCGCAGGACGTAACGATCGAGGGCCATCGCTTCCATTTCGATGCCGGCGAAAGCCTGCACACGGAGAACTCCTACAAGTACACACTCGAATCCTTTGCTGAGTTGGCGAACAGCGCAGGCTTCGACTGCAGCGGTCAATGGACCGATGCGCAGGACCTGTTCAGCGTGCATTACCTGCAACGTCGCCCGTGAGGCCGATCCACTTCCTGACCGCGCTTTCTCTGGCGGCTGGCCTCGGCAGCGCCATTGCCGAGGAGCAGCCACTGCGAGTCAAGGACCTGCAGCGCTGCGGCGACCTGTTTTCCACCCAGTCGATGACGTTCTGCTTGCGCAGCGAAGGGGTCGCAGAGGCAGATCTGAAAGTGATGCTCGGCGGCAAGCCCGTCGCAACCGATCAGGAAAACAATGGCCGACTCCGTCTGACCCTGAGCCCAAAGGACCATCAGAGCGGTCCGCTCTGGTTGGAGCAAGGCGATCGCCGCAGCAACCCGGTCTGGCTCACCCTCAATGGCAGCCACGTCGTACCGGCGAGACCTGACGAAGTCGCCAAGAACATGGACGGCCTAACCACCTACGTGGACCTTGTCAGCGTGATCATCGAAGAGGACCACGACGGATTGGAGGAATCGCGACGCCTGGCGAAGAAGTACGATGCCCAGGTGGTTGGCGCCATCGCCCCGCTCAATACCTACCAGCTGCGACTGCCAGTCAAGGACCTGACCGAACGCGACGCATTGGTGCTGCGTCTGGGCAGCGAAACGAGCGTGGATGCGGTGGTTGTCGAGGAATCCAGCGCCGAGGAGCCGCTGGAAGAAGACAGACAAACCAAGCCTCGTAACAGCGAGTGGGTCGCCAACCGCTTTCTCGATGCCGTGGATTTCTACCTGCATCGACTGACTGCGCAAACGGCGCCGATCAAAACCCATCCGGTACGGATCGGTATCATCGAGCGCGACGTTGACTTCGACTCGCCTGAATTTGCTGGCTACCTTGGTAGCTGCGATCCGGCCAAGCCACGCACCTGCGTCTATGCACGCGATGCCGAGTCCCCAGCGGATCACGGCAGCAGCGTCACCGGCATCCTTGCAGCACGTAGCGTCGACCCGAGCGATAGCGGCTTTCTCAGCGCGCTGGAGCCGACCAGTTCCGGCTTTGAAGTCATCGTCGAACGCAACTCGGACGCCGGTATCACCGCCAACGTCGCGGCCTCGGTCAATCTGGTTGAAGACGGCGTACGGGTGCTGAACTGGAGCTGGGGCATCCATCGCGTCGGCACGCTTGATGTTGACGGGGAGAAAATCGATTCGCTGGTGCGTTCCGGCGTCGCCATGAGTGGCTATGAAGAACTGCTTGAAGAATTTTTTCTCTGGTTGCGCCGGGAACACCCTGATGTCGTGGTGGTGAACTCCGCAGGCAACGGGTCGGCGCACTCCGGCCAGGACGACTACCGGCTGCCCTCGTCCTTCATAACCGACCAACTGTTGGTGGTGGGCGCGCATCAGCGCGACTTCAGTAAAGATGTTTCGGTTGAACACCCGGAATACGTAACCAAGCGCCCTTCATCCAATATCGACATGCGGGTCGACATCACCGCTTCGGCGTGTACCCGTGCGGCAACGCTGGAACTCGGCAAGCGCGGCGAAGTGCATTGCGGCACCTCATACGCGACACCCCTGGTGACCGGAGCAGTGGCCGCGATGCTGTCGATCAATCCTGCACTGGCACCGGAACAGCTTCGTGAGTTGCTACGCCGAAGCGCATTGACGATAGGCCGCAACAGCGACTTCGAAGCGGCTGAAGCCGATGACCTGACAGCGCCAATCCTTCCATCGGAGCGCAGCTACCAGCTGGGCAATCAGGATATTGGCCGCTCGGCTCGCCTGGATATGCGCAAGGCGTTGGAGCTGTCAGTCGACAGCCTGAATCAGGTTCGTTAATACCGGCCGGTTGTGGCTGGCGAACGTCCTTATTCCATCAGTGGCGCCAAGTCCCTCGAAATGCGATCTGAGCCGTTTCGCTCTGCAATACCCTGCAACACATTTTTCTCGCACCTTTTTTGGCGCCAATTTGCTAAATAAAAGCGACATCCAAGCGCAAGCAATTAATCAAACAGACAGAAGTAAAACTTTAATTACGACAAATCAGCTACTTATTGATGATATCAATCTAATACTTATACGCCACCATATAGTGGCTATATAGCTAATAAAATCCAAACACCCGCTAATGTGTGTTTTGCTGACGCCAATATAACTTCAAAAATGATTAGCCACTCTATATAAAGGCTATGCGTGCGGCGCTGACGAAGCAGCGGCGGCATGCAAAATATTGGTGGCGTCATCGGTCAGTGCTTCGGTCGTTGCATTGAGCGTTGGGTGCTTCCGCACTTTTTAAAGGGTTACGGCCCTTTGTCGTATTAAGTTCCGGAGATATCGATGCTCGTCAAAGCGACGTCCTGCATACGTAACGTGCTGCTCGGCGCTGCGTTATTCGCAGCGCCCGTAAGTTTCATCATCCCCGTCCAGAGCGCTTACGCTGCTACCGCCTCCGCGCTGCAGACAGTGGCCACGGCCAAGGTCAACGATTTCAGCGGCCCGCAGTGGGCCAAGGGGATCTGGCGGCAGTCTGCCGGGTTTTCGATTCCGGCTACCGCCGCGAACAAGGCCGCCTTCAAGAAAGGCGCTCAGGTCCGGACTGCAGACGGCCAGGTCCGTACGATCAAGGTGGTCTACTTTTCAGGTGCTCACATGAGCGTAATGCTCAGTGGCGCTACGCTGAATGCAGCCGCCAATGGTCATCCGAAAAGCGTATCGGCGCTTGGTCTAAGTGCCACGACTGCCGCAGCCGTGATTGCGCCAAGTAACAGCGCCAGTTCCACCAGCTCGTCTCACAGCACTGCCATTAACAACTACACCAACAACGACTGGATCAGCGGGGTCTGGCGCAAGTCAGCAGGCTTCTCTATCCCAACTAGCAACGCGAACAGCTCAGCATTCAAAGTCGGTTCGTCGGTCAAGCTGGCCGATGGACAAGTACGCAAGATCACAGCCGTATACGTCTCTGGCAAAAACATGAGCGTGATGCTCTCCGGAGCGGCCCTAAGCGGCAAACTCGGCTACCCGAACAAGTTGTTCTCGGCTAACGCCAGCAGCAGTGCTCCGGTGACTGTAACCACTCCGAGCCAGCCCGCAGCACCGGCACCGGCACCTGTCTCCAGCCAACCCCCGGCCGCTGCTGCATTGACGACGGCCCTGAATGCGTTCAATGGTGGCGATTTTGTCAATGGCGTCTACAACACCAGCAAGTTTGTCGGCTTTTCCGTAAAGGCAACCGCTCAGAACAAGGCGGCCTTTCACAAAGGTGCCAAGGTCAGGTTTGCCAATGGCCAGGTTCGCACGATCAAGCTGATCTACCATTCGGGCGCCAATATGACGGTAATGGTCGACGGCGGCGCTATCGACGGTAAGGCAGTGGGCTACCCACGCACCATCTCTGTCAGCAGCAGCGGCTTTAGCGAATCGATTTCCAATATCAGCATTCCGACCCGAACAGCAGGCAGCGCTGCCCCCGCCAACCCCATCAACCTGGTCGGCATCAACCTGGCCGGTGCGGAATTCGGTGCTGACGTCGCCCTGCCTGGTGTGTATACCAAGCAATACATCTATCCAGGCGAGGCGGACTTCAAGCGTTACGCCGATCGCAACCTGAAGTTGGTGCGTTTGCCATTTCGCTGGGAACGTATCCAGCCGAGACTCAACCGCGAGCTGAACAGCATCGAGCTTGGCCGCATGCTGGCGACGCTCGATCATGCAAAGAAATACAACATGCAGGTCGTGCTCGACATGCATAACTACTATCGCTACTACGGCAAAATGATCGGCTCCAACGAGGTGCCCATCAGCGCGTTTGCTGACGTCTGGCGGCGCATTGCCCAGCAGGTTGCCAACCATCCGGCCGTTTATGGCTATGGGCTGATGAACGAACCCCACACTACTAACGGTAAGTGGCCTGCCGCAGCCCTCGCGGCCGCGAAAAGCATCCGTACGATCGACGCGAACCGCTGGGTTGTCGTCGCCGGTGATCGCTGGTCCAGTGCTTTTCACTGGCCGTCGTACAACACGCAGCTGATCCAGGACCCCTGGATGCGAGACCCCAGAAACAATCTGATGTTTGAGGCACACCTGTATTTCGACAAAGATTACTCGGGCTACTACACCAATAGAGCCGAGACCTACGATCCGATGATCGGCGTGGTTCGTGCCAAACCGTTCGTTGAATGGCTCAGCCGGTATCGCCTACGTGGATTCATCGGCGAGCATGGTGCGCCGGACTACTCACCGTCTGCCGTGGTCGCGATGGACAATCTGCTCCAATATCTGGGTCAGCACTGCATCCCCAGCACTTACTGGGCGGCTGGTCCTTGGTGGGGGGACTATGCCCTGTCGCTGGATGTGAAGAGCGGCAAGCCACGCCCCCAGCTGCCTATATTGCAGAAGCATGCGGCCAACAAATCCTGTGGGGCAATCGGCCCAGTGCAGTAAAGGCTGATTCGACGCCCCGCACCTGCGGGGCGTTCTTATTTCGACGTTAGCCTGCTGCTAAACCGTCAAAGACTTCCGGCACCAGGGCCGCCTCGCCCTTCTCGTCCAACCGTCGACGGTTCTCGGTTCCCCCAGGGCCGCCTTCTAGCATGTGCATCAGCCGCAAGCCGCGATCGGTCAGAACGAAATTCTCGCCGTTGCCGCCCTGATCTTCCGGACGCGCCTTCATGAAGCCACCCTCGAACAGCAAGCTTTCGTAGTTTTGCGCCTCGGCCTTCAGCGAGTCCATGTTGGGCATCGGCTCACCCGCGTCCTCCATCGCCAGGGCATGTTCGTCAGCATAGTGACGCGGTGCAAAGGTCTCGTTGCCGGATTTCTGCGCTTCACGCAGCAGGCGTAGCATCAGGTCCCAGTTGTAGCTCATGTCCGTTCTCCGGTTGCGCCGCTACGTGAAGGCGGCCATTGCTATTCGGACCCTGAACGCACAGGCATGGTTCGGTCGAGCGATGCCGCGACGGGCTGAACTAAAGCGCGCCACCGACGATCCACCGAACAGGTCGTTATTAAAGGAGTGCGCCATGAAACGCCTGTTGATTCCAGTCACCCTCGCCCTGCTGGCAAGCCAGCCGGTTTTCGCTGAGCAATGCACGACTGATGAGATAAACGCCAAGGCCAAGCAACTTGCTGATCGTGTCAATGAACTGACCGAAAGCAACCCTGAGCGCGCCGCCGAGATCAATCAGGAGTTGCGCGATATGGAGGTCAAGCAGACTGCTGAGCAGCTGGGAAGCGAGTGCGAAGCTTACGAGAAGCGAATCGAGCACGTTGAGCAGGCAGAGAAGGAAGCCGACATCGCGCCGGCCGAAAATCGCTAAGGAACCTGAACGAGCCGGGGCAGCGGGGCTGCTCCGGCTTCGACGAATTACTCTGCCGCGGGCTTTTTACGTCGCAGTGGTGCAAGGCCGTCCTGGCTGACGATCGGTGAAGCCGGCGCTTCGCGCTTGGCGTTTTTCGGTCGCTTGGCCACCGGTTTTGCAGCCGGTTTGCCCTTCTTTTCCGCGGCTTTCTTTTTGTCGTCCTTCTTCTTTTTGCTGCCGGCAGCTTTACCGGACGCCTTGAGGTTCTTCGGGCCGCCATAACTGCCTTTCAGTCCCTTGATCACGCGACGTTCGAAGCGCTGCTTGAGATAGCGCTCGATGCTCGACATCAAATTCCAGTCGTTGTGGCAGATCAGCGAGATAGCCAGGCCTTCAGCCCCGGCGCGGCCAGTGCGACCAATCCGATGTACATACTCGTCGCCCGAACGGGGCATGTCGAAGTTGATCACCAGATCCAGGCCTTCGATGTCCAATCCGCGGGCGGCCACGTCCGTGGCCACCAGCACCTTGACGCCACCTTCCTTGACCCGGTCGATAGCCAGCTTGCGGTCTTTCTGGTCCTTGTCGCCGTGCAGCACGAAGGCTTTGACGCCTTCGGCAACCAACCTTCCGTACAGACGGTCGGCCTGCACGCGGGTGTTGGTGAAGATGACCGCTTTCTTGTAGGTCTCGTTGGCCAGCAACCAGTGCACCAGCTTTTCCTTATGCTCGGTGTCTTCGGCGGTAATGATCTGCTGGCGGGTGCCTTCGTTCAGTTCGCTGACCCGGTTGAGCTGCAGGTGCAACGGGTCACGCAGCACGGCGGCACTCATCTCGCGCAGCGCTGCGCCCCCGCTGGTGGCTGAGAACAGCAGCGTCTGCTGGCGCTTGGCGCACTCCCCGACCAGCCGCTGCACATCGTCGGCAAAGCCCATATCGAGCATGCGATCCGCTTCGTCAAGGATCAGCAATTCGACGTCTTTGAGGATCAGCGTGCCGGCATTGAGGTGCTCGATCATGCGGCCCGGCGTGCCGATGAGGATATCCGGCACCTTGCGCAGAATTGCCGCCTGGACCTTGAAATCCTCACCGCCTGTGATCATTGCCGACTTGATGAAGGTGAACTGCGAAAATCGCTCGACTTCCTTGAGAGTCTGCTGAGCCAGCTCACGGGTCGGCAGAAGGATCAATGCACGCACATCGGTACGCACCACGGCATCGCCGATCAGCCGATTGAGCATCGGCAACACGAAAGCGGCCGTCTTGCCACTACCGGTCTGCGCTGTCACCCGCAGGTCACGCCCCTCCAGCGCAGGGGGGATGGCCGCCACCTGCACCGGGGTCGGCTCGACGAATTTGAGTTCGGCGACAGCCTTGAGCAGGCGTTCGTGGAGGGCGAATTGGTCAAACAAGGGTGACACCTCAAACAGGTCAAAAAAACGTGGCATAGAGTAACCCGTCCGACGCGTGCAGAGTCGTCTTTGTGCAGCGCGGCGACAGGCTAACCGGCAGGCAGGAAGCCGTGATCAGGAAGCGGGAAAAAGCGGCCGGACGCGCATCGAGCATCACGGCCAGGGCGCGTCAGGCGATCCTCATTGAGGCTCGCAGGTCAGCTTGATACGCAAGCGGATGACGTCGCGTTTGAACTTGGCAGTCATAGGCTTGCTCTGCCCAGGCTCCAGCGTGAGACGGCGGGTGCGTGGCAGTTCCGGACCATTGCGAAACGCAGCACTACACTCTACCGGGCGGTCACCAAGGTTCTGTAGCACCAGGCCCGCCATGTCGCGGTCGATGGTTTCCGGACTGGCCATTACCTCGGTTCCGTTGAGCTCCTGTTCGAGATCCACTGGGTAGCTGACGGCAAGCGCGCTCGGTGGGAACATGGTGGCCGATGCGAGCGCAGCAGCGAGCGCGGCGAAGCAGACTTTATTCATTATTATGCGGGCTCCTCGTGAAAGCGAGCGCCAGCGTACCAGACCGACGCAACAGGAAAACAATGGAATGAAAGTGCCGCGCGTAACCCTCGACCAGTGGCGAACCCTGCAGGCGGTGATCGACCACGGTGGATTCGCCCAGGCAGCGGAGATGCTGCATCGCTCGCAGTCCTCGGTGAGCTATACGGTGGCGCGCATGCAGGAGCAGCTTGGCGTGCCGCTGCTACGCATCGACGGGCGCAAGGCGGTGCTTACCGACGCCGGCGAGGTGTTATTGAGGCGCTCCCGACAATTGCTCAACCAGGCCAGTCAGTTGGAAGACCTGGCCCATCACATGGAACAGGGCTGGGAAGCCGAAGTCCGGCTGGTGGTCGATGCAGCCTACCCCAACGCCAAGCTGATTCGGGCGCTGACCGCCTTCATGCCCCAGAGCCGGGGTTGCCGCGTGCGGCTGCGTGAAGAAGTCTTGTCAGGCGTTGAAGAGGTACTCAAGGACGGCACGGCCGATCTCGCCATCAGCGGTCTGGACATCACCGGCTATCTCGGACAGGAATTGGGTACCGTTGAGTTCGTCGCAGTGGCTCATCCCAACCACCCGCTGCACCAGCTGCAGCGCAAACTTAGCGTGCAGGATCTGCAAAGCCAGATGCAGGTGGTGGTGCGTGACTCAGGCCAGCGACAACCGCGCGACAGCGGTTGGCTTGGTGCGGAACAGCGCTGGACGGTCGGCAGCCTGGCCACGTCGGTCGGCTTCGTCAGCAGCGGCCTGGGCTTTGCGTGGCTGCCTCGCCACATGATCGCTCGCGAATTGGCCGAAGGTGCACTCAAGCCGCTGCCGCTCGTCCAAGGCAGCATCCGCCGGCCGCTGTTTTATCTCTACACTAACCCTGACAGACCGCTCGGCCCGGCCACGCAGATTCTCATCGACCTGATCAGGACGTACGATGCTCAAGCGCAATTGCCCGCTCAGGCTTCGAAATCGACATGACGCACAAGGCCCCAGCTGACGCAGCAAGGCCAGAACAGCGCCAACCAGCCTGCAGCAACGAGCATCCAGTCTTACCCATACCAGGAACAACACCATGAAACGACTTCTACTCGCCGCCTGCTCACTGCTGCTCGTCGGCAACCTCCTTGCTGCTGAAAAACCGCATGTGTTGCTGAACACCAGCATGGGCGAAATCGAGATTGAGCTGGAGGCCGAGAAGGCACCGGTCAGCGTGAAGAATTTCCTAGAATATGTCGAAAGCGGATTCTACGACGGCACGGTTTTTCACCGCGTGATCCCAGGTTTCATGATTCAGGGCGGTGGCTTTAACGAAGGGCTGAACCAGAAGCAGACTCGCGATCCGATCAAGAACGAAGCCGACAACGGCCTGCACAACGTACGTGGCACGCTGGCCATGGCGCGAACCCAGGACGTCAATTCGG
Organism: Stutzerimonas stutzeri; assembly: GCF_051028275.1. GTDB lineage: Bacteria > Pseudomonadota > Gammaproteobacteria > Pseudomonadales > Pseudomonadaceae > Stutzerimonas > Stutzerimonas stutzeri_AS. Next base: position 1,190,069 of record NZ_CP069269.1, on the reverse strand, counting down.
CGACCAGCCAGTTCTTTATCAACCACCGCGACAACGATTTTCTGGACAACGGCAGCCGCGATTTCGGCTACGCAGTGTTCGGCAAAGTCGTCAGAGGTATGGACGTGGTCGACCAGATCGCCCAGGTGCCCACGGGCAACCGCAGCATGATGCAGAACGTCCCGCTCACGCCGGTGAAGATCGTCTCGGCAAAGAAACTCTGACCGCTCGCCATCGGTCGACAGTGTGCACGGCGCCGGCCGTGCATATCCTCGCCACGACAGGAGACCCGACATGAGTGAACAGAACGTGCTGAACACCACCGAAGGGGAAGCAAAGCTGCTCCAAGACCTGCTTAGCGCCGAGCGTGCCGGAGCCAAGGTAGCCGGCGAAAGCCTGCAGCAATGCAACGATGCTGCGCAGCAAAAGCTGCTCGAACAGATCCGCCAGGGTGAAGTCGATAGCTGCCGGCTGGTGCTCAATTGCATGAACCACCTGAACATCGAGCCCAACCGTGAGACCGGTGCCTTTTATGAAAAGGCGATGGCCATCGAGTCGCTGGACGAGCGCCTGACGTTCGTCGACCGTGGCCAGCAATGGGTGATCCGCAAGCTGCGCGAGTACTTGCCCGGCTGTACCGATCAGTTCATCCGCACCGAGCTTGAAAAGATGCTGAAAATTCACGAGATCAACAGCCAGGCCGCCTGATGCCTGGCTGACACGCATCTCTGCTGCCGATCAGTCGCGGGCGCCGTCCCAATACCGCTGCCAGCGCGCCACAAGCTTCTTGGGCGCCTCCTGATAGATTTCGTCGCCCAACTTGAGAGCGCCGCTCTGCAGCTCGCTACGGCGCTCAGCAATCGCGGTGCCGAGCCGCTCGCGCAAGACGTCGTCGCCGAACAGCGTAGGCTGAGCCTGGATAAGCTCTGTCATCACCGCCAAGTCATGATCGTCACCGAGCTGATCCGCCAGATCTTTCAGCGAGTCGCTGCGTAGCTTCATCAGCTTCGGCCAGCTCGGAGTAAGCAGCCGCGTCTGGTACCAATGGTCCTTGACCCGCTTGCGCCACTGGTGAAGCTGTTCGTCGCTGAGGTCGTGCCTGACCTTATCCAACTCGGCGCAGCCGTCAGCATAGGTGCGCTTGACGCCACCAGCCAGCAAGTCGAAGCCCTTGGCTTGGAGTGGCCAGCTCTCGACACAGCTGCGCGCGTCCTTTAGTTCATCGATAACCTTGCCAATGCGCGTGTCGAGGTCCGCAGTGCCGCTCTCGGCTTGTTTCGCTCGAGCCTGCAGACGCCGCCGGGCCTGCTTGAAATCCGCCTCGGCAAACAGCTCGGGAAAGCGTTTCGCCAGCGCATCCCAGCTTTCCAGCATGGCCGTGGCATCCCGCGACTCGGCCAAGGCTCGACCAAGGTCACGCAGACGATGGTTCTCGCGCTGAAATTCGTCACCCAGCGGTTTGCGCACCAGGCGTAGGAGCGCGCGCAGCTCTTTGAACCGTTTGCGCGCCTGGTGCACACCCTCGGCACGCTCCTCGGGCGGAACGCTCAGTGCCTCGATGGCATTGTCGATGCCCTGCCGGGCGACCTTTCGCACCTCAGCGGCAGGGTCTTGCGGACGCAGTTTGTAACCCATGACAGCTCCCGTTCGGGCCCGCTGCCACGCTCGCACAGCTGGCAGGACGGGCTGTTTAGCCGTAGCGCTTGCGCGCCTCGATGGCCAGGCCGCTACCGATACTGCCGAAGCGATTACCTTCGACGTGACGTGCCCGTGGCAGCAAGGTGGCGATGCTCTGGCGCAGCGCCGGGATTGCACTGGAACCGCCGGTGAAGAAGACCGTGTCGATATCTTCGTGCTTGAGCCCGGCACTTAGTAGCAATTGACTGACGTTCGCGCGGATTCGTTCGAGCAACGGCTCAATAGCCGTTTCGAATACAGGCCGCGTAAGCGTGGCTTCGAGGCCGGTTTCGATGCGTGCAAAGTCGATCAGGTAGCGTTCCTGCTCGGTCAATTCGATCTTGCCCTGCTCGACCTGCATCGCCAGCCAATGGCCCGCACGCTGTTTGATGAGGCTGAACAGCCGGTCGATTCCGGTGGGGTCGACGATGTCGTAGCGCATGCTCTGAAGTGCACGCAGCGAAGCCGGCGCGTAAACCGAGTTGATCGTGTGCCAGGTCGCAAGGTTGAGGTGAGTGCTGGTGGGCATGGGCGCATCGCTTTTCATTCGACTGCCATACCCAAACAGCGGCATCACGCCTTGCAGACTGAGCTGCTTGTCGAAATCGGTACCGCCAATATGCACGCCGGAAGTGGCAAGAATGTCATCCTGACGATTATCGATCTGCCGACGCTCCGGTGCCAGGCGCACCAGTGAGAAGTCCGAGGTTCCGCCGCCAATGTCGACGATCAACACGCGCTCTTCCCGCTCGATCCGCGACTCGTAGTCGAACGCTGCAGCGATGGGCTCGTATTGAAACGAGACATCCTTGAAGCCGATTTTCCTGGCAGCCGCAGCCAGGGTGTCAGCGGCCTCCTTGTCTGCCTGCGGATCGTCGTCGACGAAAAACACCGGGCGGCCCAGCACGACCTCGTCGAACGAGCGCCCGGCCTGCTCTTCAGCGCGCTGCTTGAGCGTGCTCAGGAACAATCCGAGGATGTCCTTGAACGGCATGGCACTACCCAGCACCGTGGTTTCACTTTTCAGCAGCTTGGAGCCCAGCAGGCTCTTGAGCGAGCGCATCAGGCGCCCTTCGTAACCTTCGAGGTACTCGGACAGGGCCAGTCGACCGTATACGGGGCGACGCTCTTCCACGTTGAAGAACACCACCGAAGGCAAGGTCTGCTGATCCTCTTCCAGTGCCAACAGCGGATCGGCGTCGGGGCGCCACCAGCCGACCGTGGAATTGGACGTACCGAAGTCAATGCCGCAGGCGCGGGCGGGGGACGGGTTGTGCATGTGCGGTCCGGACTGCCAAAAACGGCCGCGCAGTTTATTCGAGCCGGGCGGCAAATGCAGGCCAATCGTCGGCCGATCGGTGTCGAGCCATTGCGGCACCCGACGGCGCCGCAATGTCAGCCGTCAGGCCGGCGACGGCTCGCCCGCCGCAGCAGAGTCCGTCATGCCATCCGTCATGCGCTTGGCGTCATCGCAGAAGGTAAGCGAGGCCATGAACAGGAAGACCATCGTCAACAGCAGCGTGGCCGGGATCAGGTACATTGCACCGTGAAGGCCTTCGGCGCGGAAGGCTTCGCTCATCTCGCTGGCTCCGGCAGCAAGCATCGCCGACTCGGCGAAATGATCCGACAGCAGCCCTACCACCACCGTGCCCATGCCACCACCGAGCAGGTAAAGACCGGCAAAGAACAATGCCATGGCGGTTGCACGCAGCCGCGGCTCGACCACGTCCTGAATGGCGGTATAGACGCAGGTGTAGAAGTTATACGAAAACAGCCAGCCGATACTGAAGACCGCAACGAACACGCCCACCTCGATCCGGCCGGCAAGCAGTGCATACCCCGTCAGAGCCGTAGCGATAAGCATGCTCACCGCAGCGAAGATCAGCCGACCGCGAGCGAAGCGCTGATGGATCTTGTCCGCGACCCAACCGCCCAGGGTCAAGCCGATCAGACCGGTCAAACCGACGATGATCCCGGTCGCGATAGACGCCTCAACCAGCGGCACCGCGTGATAGCGCATCAACAAGGGCACCATGAACGCGTTACAGGCATAGGTGGCGAAATTGAAGGCCAGGCCCGCCAGCACCAACCACCAGAAAGTGCGGATCGCGAGAACCTTGCGAATCGGCTGTTCGACACGCGCTTGCGATACCTTCACGGTTTCGGCGGCACCACGCTGGGGTTCCCTGATGAAAAAGATGAACAGCGCCAGTACGAGGCCGGGCACGGCCGCAATGAAGAACGGCGCGCGCCAGCTACCGAAATACTGAACCATCGAGCCGATGGTAAAGAACGCCAGCAGCAACCCAAGTGGCAGGCCGAGCATGAAGATCCCCATGGCCCGCGCCCGCTTGTGAGCCGGGAACAGATCGCCGATCAGCGAGTTGGCCGCCGGTGCGTAGCTGGCCTCACCGATACCGATGCCCATGCGCACCAGCAGAAACGTCCAGAAATTCCAGGCAAGGCCGTTGACGGCGGTCAGCCCGCTCCAGGCAGTCAACCCCCAGCCCATGATCTTGCGCCGCGAGCCGACGTCTGCCATGCGGCCGAGCGGCACCCCAGCGATGGCATAAACGATGGTGAAGGCGGTGCCGATCAGGCCCAGTTGGAAATCATTGAGGTTCCACTCCAGCCGGATTGGTTCGGCGATGATCGCGGGAATGGTGCGATCGAAGAAGTTGAACAGGTTGGCCAGAAACAGCAGGAACAGGACGCGCCAGGCGTTTGCGGCTTGGGTGGATGGCTGCATGACGTCGCTCTCGATTTATTGTTATGCGCGGTCGCGTTCCGACCGTTCTCGACGCTGACTCTAGGGCCCCGGCGTGCGTCTGTCTGTCACCATCACCTTCGCTTATGCCGGACGATGCAAAGGCTCAGCCTGTCGCCATGCGTCCAGCCACCCCAGGCTTGCCAAGGTATCAGGGCCTTCCGGGCGATACTCTGCCGCCAGCCAGCCCGCATACCCTACATTGCATAACGCTTCGAGCAGTGATGCGAAGGCTACCGAGCCAGTGCCGGGCGCGCCGCGACCGGGGCAGTCAGCGAACTGAACGTGCCCGATCCGGGAGCCGAGCAGCGCTATCCCAGCGGCTATATCAAGCTCCTGTCGCGCCATGTGATAGAGATCCAGCTGAGCCTGGCAATTGGGATGGCCGACCCGCTCCAACAGTGCCTGCAGATGCTCTGGGGTGTTGATGAGAAACCCCGGCATGTCCAGAGGATTGATCGCCTCGCACACCACATGCACGCCAAGCAATGCGAACGCCTCAGCACTTTTACGCAGGTTGGCAGCCAGGGTTTCCAAGGCTTGCCCACGTGTGACGCCTGCCGCCAGCCGGCCCGGTAATACGTTGACGCATAGCGGGCGGGCCATGGCCGCATAGGTCAGGCCTTCCTGAAGCGCCGCGTCGAACTCAGCCTGCCGTGACGGCACCGCCGCCAGGCCAGCGCCGCCCTGCATGAAGTCGCCGGCAGGCAGATTGATCAGCACCAACGGCAGGCCGGCGCGCTCCAGCGACTCCTTCAATTGCAACGCTGGCAGCTCGTAGGGAAACTGGATTTCCACACCGTCGAACCCGGCGACGCGAGCCGCCATGATGCGCCCAGCCAAGGGCAACTCGTTGAACAGCATGGACAGATTGGCTGCAATCTTCATAGATCCTGGCCCCGGAACATCCCGACCAGCGTGGAGGGGTCACTTTCCAACTCGCCCCGACCGCCATGCAGCCGCATCAGTTGCGCGGCCAGCCCGGTCATTGGCGTGGCACCACCTGCTTCACGTGACAGCTGCACGGCTGTGTCGAGATCCTTGAGCAAGGTACGCACGCGCCATTTCACCGGCTCGAACTCACTGCTGGCCATTTGCGGGGCCAGGATCTGCAGCGGTTTGGAATCCGCAAAGCCGCCTGCCAATGCCGGTGCGATGAGGCTGGCGTCGACGCCGGAGCGCTCAGCCAAGGCCACCACTTCAGCGATGACCAGCGCGTTGCAGGCAACGATCATCTGGTTACAGGCCTTGGTCACCTGACCGGCGCCAACCTCTCCCATGTGAGTCAAACGCTGGCCCAGATGCGCCAGCACCGGCCGAACCCGCTGAATGTCTTCAGCGCGGCCGCCGGCCATGATCGCCAGCGTTCCCGCCTCGGCGCCAGCCGTGCCGCCGGACACCGGCGCATCGACCCAGCGCATGCCGCTGCGGGATTCAAGTTCTGCGGCCATGGCGCGAGTGGCCGCCGGTTCCAGGCTGGAATGATCGACCAGCAGCTGGCCCGGCTTCGCTCCCTCGATGACGCCACCCGAGCCAAACACCACCTCCCTCACCACTGTGGTGTCTGCAAGGCAGAGCAGGACGATATCGGCGGCGCTGCACAGGTCGGCTGGATGGCTGGCCAGACGCGCTCCGGCGTCGACAAGCGGTGCGCATTTTTCCGGTGAACGGTTCCAGACCGTCAACGGATAGCCAGCGGCGAGCAGCCGACGGCACATCGGCAGGCCCATCAAGCCGATGCCGGCGAAGGCAACGGTTGGCAAATCAGACATGGGGATGGTTCCTCAAGAAGCTGGGGCGAGATTCTATTTCCGAGCTGACGCCAGGGGCCAAGCTTGGTTCAGAGCACATTACCTTGGTCCCAGAGCCGAACCAGCTCGCCGGGTGCCTGCTCTTCAGGCACCTGAAACACCACCTCGTTGTCACGCTCATTTTCACGGTAGCGAAGCTCGATCTGGTAGTAACGTCGATCGCCTTGCCCGACCTGTTCCGTCGCGAGCGATACACAGCCTTCAAGGACGGAGCAGATCTGCCCTCGCTGCTGCTCGTCGCAGCTGGCCAAATCGATCTCGCGAGGTCGAGCAAGCGCCTGTATCGCAGCGAATCCGCCCTGCCTTGAGAGGCGAATGGTCGCTTCCTTGCCCAGCGGTGGTAACTGTTTCATCGCATCTCCTCGTTGGGGCCTGAGGGCACAACGACACCCACATCCGTCCAGGCCTGCCTGACCGACTGTACCTCGTTACCGCTCGCACCAAAGAGGGTCATGGCGTTATCGATCGTCAATCCGGCGAAGGAGACGAAATCCGCATCGTTGGCCAGGCGCTTATCGCAAAGGGTGTCGTACCAGATACGTCCGGCCTTGTCCCAGGCATAGCCGCCCAGCGCCAGGGCGGTGAGGTAGAACGCGCGATTCGGTATGCCCGAATTCAGATGCACGCCGCCGTTGTCGTCACGGGTATCAATGAAGTCGCGCATATGCCCTGGTTGCGGATCTTTACCCAACAGTGGGTCGTCGTAGGCACTGCCGGGATTGGCCATCGAACGTAGGGCCGAGCCGTTCACCTTGTCAGTCAGCAACTCGGCGCCAATCAGCCAGTCGGCCTGTTCAGCCGTCTGCTTGAGGCTGAACTGCCGGACCAACACGCCGAACACGTCGGATATGGATTCGTTCAGGGCGCCGGATTGATTGAAGTACAACAGCCCGCCCTCGCTCTCGATGATGCCGTGGGTCAGCTCATGCGCCACGACATCCAATGACAGCGTAAACCGATTGAAGAGTTCGCCGTCACCGTCGCCAAAGACCATCTGCGCGCCGTTCCAGAATGCGTTCTCGTAGCCGACGCCGTAGTGCACCGTGCCGATCAGCGGAAAGCCATGATTGTCTATGGAGTCCCGCCCGAACACCTGCCAGAAGCACTCATGCGTTTTGCCGATGGCGTCATAGGCTTCATCGACTGCTGCATCGCCGATCGGCGGCTGACCCTCGATTCTTGCCAGCACACCAGGCAAAAGCATTTGTTGCTTCGCGTCGTGAATACTGCGTCGCGGCTCACCTCGCCGGCCTCGCTCCGGCAACACACTAGATACTGGCTGGCGACTGGGCGGCCCGGGATTGGGCAATAGGTTGTGGACGTGCGTCAGGGTTCCGAGCGCTCGTTCACGCTGCCTTTCCGTACCCTTATCGATGATACGGTCAAGTATGTAGGGCGGGATGAAGCTGTGGCGCATGGTCGAGTGGCGCATGGTTCCCCCTTCAGCCTGGACACTAGGAGCATCCATGCAGGTTTGATCCGTTCCAGGCCCAGCGTTGCGCAGGCTGTTTAGATAATGCCTGTTCAGCAGGCTAGAGCAAAAGCGCCGGTCGGCAAGCGGCATTCGAGTTGGATGCTGGGAGGGGGTGGATTCAGCCGATGATCGAGTGGTCGTTGTCGGCAAGCTGTATCTGAGCAGCCTCGCCGTCGCGGCTCAGCGCTTCGATTGCCTGATCGAGCTGCCTGATGCACAGATCGGCTGCCATCTGGCGAAGCGCATCGGGCCACTCGTGGTCGGCAACCGACTCGATCATGTCCAAGAGATCCAGATACCCAACAAGCATGCCCTGCTTCACCCTAAGGGTTTCGCCAGCCGAAACGATCGTGACCGGATCTCGTGCGGTGATATTGGCGCCTGCATCGAGCAGTTCGTCGATGTGTTTGCGCAGGGCGTGAAGCGTGCGTTTGTCTTGCGCCGTCAATTCCATATCAAAATGCCACCATCCATTGAGGCGGCGGATTTTAGTCAAATGTGAAATGGATCACAAAGCTTGCGATCGCCAACCTGTCCGGTCGATGCGGGCATTGCACTCAGGCCGGTGCAGGCTGAACGCGCAGCACCACGTATCAGCGCTGAAAGGTGCCTTGCACCGACGGGCTTTCCTCTTGCTCGCCGGCACCACCGACCTTGCCTGCGTCAAGCTGACCCAGGCAAATCTCGATAGCGACGCTTCGTGAGTCTTGGGAAGGCCAGACATGCCTGGCAATGACAGCCACCAAACTTCGTATGCCCTTTTCACTGAAGAGCTTTCCGTTACGCACAGTCATTGTGCATTCGTGAAAAGCGATGGTGATTGGATCGCGCCCGGTCAGGCTCGCACCGGCGTTGACTAGACAATCGATATGCCGACGCAACCTGTGGTTCGTTCGGCGCTCAGAGGAGATGACGGTCATTTCCGAGCCCAGCGCCCGATAACCGCTAGCTGATTTTTCCGCATTGCGCTTCAAGCCTCGTCTGCCAAGCCATCACCGTCAGGATGATCCCAAGCGCGGCCTCTGGCGCCTCATCTGGTTGAGGGCCGTAAAAGCCAGCAGCTATCCCCCGCACAGGCCCGGCCGCCCATGGTCCGTAGTCGGCTCGATCAGAGCGAAGGGCTTGCCATGGCTGATCAACATGCCGTGATTGACCAGCAGCACCTGACCCCCTTCGACGAGAATCAGCGGGTCCCGTTGGGTAACGACGGCACCGTTAGTCAGCAGCTCGTCGATGTGTTTTCGCAGCGCATGAAGCTTGCGCTTCTCGTCCTTGTACTCAGCCATTCCACAACCCCCGTCCTTGAGGCATCACATACTATTCAAACCTTGGCGAAGCTGGAATGGCTAAATGCCATTATTTAGTCTTAGCCGAGCCTGGTGTGATCTTCAGTTGACTCATGTCATTCACCCTCGCCAATGCTGCACCGGGCGGCGTAGCGACAAGATCAGCGGTCGAGCCGCACGAACGATGCGACGGACTGTGCGGTCACCGCGGCCAGACAGGCAAAGCCATCGCAGCCTGACGCTTGCGCTGACGCAGCCCACTACCCCTATAATCCGCGCGCTTTTTCCGCTATTGAACCGGAGAACCACAATGCTGAAGCGCACCCTGGCAGCCGTTACCGGCCTTGCCCTTTCTTTGTCTATTGCTACCACCCATGCCGCCGATGTGCTTCGCGTATCGGCCATTCCCGACGAAGCCCCGACCGAACTGATCCGCAAGTTCGAACCGCTGGGCAAGTACCTCGAAAAGGAATTGGGCATGCCGGTGAAATTCACTCCGGTTTCCGACTACGCAGCCGTCGTGGAAGCACTGGCGTCCGACCGTCTCGACCTCGCCTGGCTGGGCGGATTTACCTTCGTCCAGACCCGTTTGAAGACCGGTGACGCCATGCCGCTGGTTCAGCGCGAGCAGGACGAGGAATTCACCAGCAAATTCATCACAGCCGATCCAGATGTAAAAACGCTGGAGGATCTCAAGGGCAAGACCTTTGCGTTTGGCTCCGTGTCCTCAACCTCTGGCAGCCTTATGCCGCGCTACTTCATGCTCAAGGACGGCATTGATCCTGAGCAGTTCTTCAAGCGCATCGCCTATTCCGGCGCGCATGACGCTACGGCGGCCTGGGTCCAGGCTGGCAAGGCCGACGGCGGGGTGCTCAATGCATCGGTCTGGGACAAGCTGGTCGCGGCTGGCAAGGTCGACACGGACAAGGTGCGAGTCATCTCCACCACTCCGCCGTACTACGACTACAACTGGACCGTACGCGGCAACCTTGACCCGAAGCTGGCCGAAAATATCAAAACCGCGTTCCTCAAACTCGACCCGAAAAAACCTGAACACAAGAAGATCCTGGACCTCCAGGCCGCAACACGCTTCATTGAAACGCGCCCGGAAAACTACGAGGGTATCGAGGAGGCTGCCCGCGCCGCCGGCCTCTTGAAGTGATCCTGGTACTCGGTCCGCTGCACATCCTGCGGACCGCCCGGAGCGCAGCGAGTGAGTCTGTCTGAATGAGCGCATCGACATTCTCTTCGAGCCCGCATGATGCACGTGCAACCGATACCGGACAGGCCTTGAGCCTGTCCGGCGTAAGCTACCGCCACGCCAGCGGGCAGGTGGCGCTACGTGACGTTGATCTGCAGATTGCCAAAGGCGAGCGAGTCGCGCTTATCGGCCCTTCCGGCGCCGGCAAGACCACCTTGCTCCGCCTGCTCGCTACGCACCTACAGCCGAGCACAGGGGTGGTCGAGCTGCTTGGCTGCCAGCCATGGACCCTGTCAATAGGTGCGCGACAGAAGCTGCGGAGTCGCATCGGCCTGATTCATCAGGCACCACCGCTACCACCCCGTCAGCGTGTCATCACAGCGGTGCTGGCCGGGCGCCTGGGCCAGTGGTCGCTGGGCCGTAGCCTGCTCAGCCTGATCCACCCGCTCGACAAGGACGGAGCGGCCGACGTGCTGGGGAAACTCGACCTGGCAAACAAACTCTTCGAGCGCTGCGATCAGCTCTCCGGCGGTCAATTGCAGCGGGTCGGAATCGCCCGGGCGCTGTACCAGAACCCGACGCTCATGCTGGCGGATGAACCTGTCTCTGCCATGGACCCGGTGCTGGCGGCTTATTCACTGAGCGTACTCAATTGCGAAGCGGCGAACAGCCAAGCGACGCTCGTTGCCAGCCTGCACACGGTCGAGCTGGCATTGGAACACTTTCCTCGGGTGATAGCCGTACGAGATGGGCAGATCCTGTTCGACAAGGCGTCCAGCACAGTGACCTCAAGCGACCTCGATGCGCTCTACGCCAACGACCAACTGGAAGCCTTCACCCCCTTCGAGCCGACACAGGGCCAGAGCCTGAAGATTCCTCGATGCTGAATCCAGCCCCAGCTCAGCATGACCCTGCCGCTCGCTCACGCCTGCTGGTGACAGTGATAGCGCTGGCGCTGCTTTGGCCAGGACTGTCATTGAGCGAGCTGGACCTCGGGGTGCTAATCGATGGCAGCAACGCCGAGACCATGGGCGTCTTCCTTTCCGGCTTCTGGCCTCCAGCGCATGACACTGATTTTTTGCGTCTGTTGGGGCGTGCAACGCTGGAAACCCTTGCCATCGCCACGGCAGGCATGGCGATAGCGCTTGCGTTAGCCGTGCCCTGTGCTCTCTTAGCAACCCGTGCGCTGTCGATTTCCGCGCTTAGTCGCGGTGGCCGGCCCCGCCCTTGGGCTCAAGCCCTTCGCTGGCCCATACGATCCGTGCTGATCGTGCTGCGCAGCGTGCCGGAGATCGTATGGGCGCTGCTCTTCGTGCGGGCCGTGGGCCTCGGTCCGACCGCTGGTGTGCTGGCAATCGCCATCACCTATGCCGGCATGCTCGGCAAGGTTTACGCGGAGATATTCGAGTCGGTCGACCCGCTGCCGACGCGCGCGCTGATCGGCGCTGGTGGGTCAAGGCTGCAAGCCTTTGCCTACGGTGTGCTGCCGCAGGCCACGGGCGAGATGCTGTCCTACACCGTCTATCGTTGGGAATGCGCCATCCGCGCGTCGGTCGTCATGGGTTTCGTTGGCGCGGGAGGCCTGGGACAGCAGATGGATCTGTCCATCCGCATGTTTGCCGGGGGCGAAGTGGCGAGCATGCTCCTGACCTTCCTTCTGCTTGTCCTCATGGCAGATCTTTTCAGCCAGTTGCTACGCCGGAGGTTCGTATGAAGCCTCTTGCGCGCTATGCGCTACCGCTGTTGTTGGCTTTGGCGGTTGTCGCTTCGTTCGCTTATCTACAGCTTGAAGCCAGCGCGCTATTGAGCCGTGAGGGCGCGGCCCAGATGGCGGACTATGCCGCAGCGTTCTTCAGCCCCGACCTGTCGGCACCCCACCTTCGGGCAATCGCTTATGGTTCGCTGGAAACGCTGGCGATGTCTGCCATCGGCACGCTTCTCGCTGCGGCGCTCGGCCTCATGCTTGTGCTGCCAGCCTCCGGCCGCTTCGGGTTAGTTTCCAAGAGTGTTTCGCGACTGCTGCTCAATGCTCTTCGAGCGATCCCCGAACTTGTCTGGGCGGCCCTGATGGTCCTGGCGGCGGGGCTGGGGCCGAACGCCGGCACGCTTGCCCTGGCGCTGCATACGGCCGGCGTGCTTGGCCGCTTGTTCGCCGAAGCGCTGGAAAATACACCGAGCGAGCCAAGCGAGGCGTTGCGACTGGCTGGCAGCGGGCGTGTCGGTGCGTTCTGCTACGGCACCCTTCCGGCACTCTGGCCGCAACTCGTGGCGTATACGCTGTATCGCTGGGAAAACAACATCCGCATGGCCAGTGTGCTCGGCTTCGTGGGCGCGGGCGGCCTGGGGCAGATGCTTTACATGAGTCTCAGCCTGTTCCAGGAAGCCCAGGCGTCAACAATCATCCTGGCCATGCTGGTGATGGTGCTGGTGGTGGATGCGCTCAGTGGCTGGGCGCGGCAGCGCTGGGTTCGCAGCTAGCGGCTGACTTGAATCAGTGCAGGCTGGGCTTGGCTGCCCTTTCCTGAACCAGCACCCACGGCGCGACGACAACAGCCCAGAGCGACGGGTCACGTTCGAGCCAGTCCTGCGCTTCGTCGGCTTCCAGCTTGCCCATATGGCCTTTTGCCAGCCATCGAGATACTGTTTCTCGGTCATCCAGGGCGATGGCTTGAGCCGCTTCGATCAGATCGAAATCACCAGCCACCCGTAACAATGCCCCTCGGGCGAAGAAGGGCTGTAGTTCCGTCCAGGAGATCGCAGCTGTTTCGCCCAGCAACTTGGCATAAAGAGTGCTTGAATCTTCGCTCATGAGGTTCGCCCGGTCTCCAAAAGGCGCAATGATAGCGCTCGGGTAAATCTCATCAACCAGATGGAGTTCCTGACTGTGCAAACAGGTGCTGACGCTTCTACACTGTGCCGGTACAGTTGCCGTACCGTTTGGGGATGATAAGCCCTTAACGACACTGCAGCCCGCAGGATCTAAACAATAACGATGCAAGGGGAGCGGATATGAAGACCAAGCAGCGTCTTTCCAAACTATTCATGGCAATCGCTTTGACGGGTGCAGCGAGCTATACGCTGGCCGCCGAGAACATCAAGATCGGCTTGGCTGGCCCAGTGACGGGGGCTGTCGCGCAGTACGGTGACATGCAATTCATCGGTGCCAAGATGGCCATCGAGCAAATCAACAAGGAAGGCGGCGTCAACGGGCAGCAGCTGGAAGGTGTCGTTTATGACGACGCCTGCGACCCAAAGCAGGCCGTGGCGGTCGCCAACAAGATCGTCAACGATGAAGTCAGTTTCGTGGTTGGCCATCTGTGCTCCAGTTCCACCCAGCCGGCGTCCGACATTTATGAAGACGAAGGCATCCTGATGATCACCGCGGCGTCCACCAGCCCGGACATCACTTCCCGTGGCTACGAGCTGATCTTCCGTACCATCGGTCTGGACAGCCTGCAGGGCCCGACCGCGGGTAACTTCATCGCCGATACCATCAAGCCGAACAACGTCGCCGTAATCCACGACAAGCAGCAGTACGGCGAAGGCATCGCGACCGCAGTCAAGGAAACCCTGGAGAAGAAAGGCGTCAAGGTTGGCCTGTTCGAAGGCATCAACGCGGGTGACAAGGACTTTTCTTCGATGATTTCCAAGCTCAAGCAGGAGAACGTCGATTTCGTCTACTACGGCGGCTACCACCCGGAGCTGGGCCTGCTGCTTCGCCAGGCCAAGGAGAAAGGGCTGAATGTCCGCTTCATGGGCCCTGAAGGCGTAGGCAACAAGGAAATCTCCGCGATTGCCGGCCCGGCTTCCGAAGGCCTGCTGGTTACCCTGCCAAAATCGTTCGATCAGGATCCGCGCAACCAGAAGCTGGTCGACGCATTCAAGGCGAAGAACCAGGACCCGAGCGGCCCGTTCGTGTTCCCGGCCTACGCTGCCGTTCAGGTCATTGCCGAGGGTATCGAGAAAGCCGGCAGCACCGACACCTCCAAGGTGGCCGAAGCGCTGCGCAGCAACACGTTCGATACTCCGACCGGCAACCTCTCGTTCGACGAAAAGGGTGACCTGAAAGATTTCAATTTCGTGGTTTACGAATGGCACCAGGACGGCACCAAGACCGAAGCCAAGTGAACCTATAACCAACCGACCCAAAGCCCACGGCACTCGCCGTGGGCTTTGTTTTAGCTGATCGGAGCCAACCCGGCCACAAGCACGGGACGCCCCAGCAACACCTTCAACCAAGCGAGTGGCCTGCAGCTCTGGCCCGCCTCGACAGGTAGGTGCGTGATCCGCACCGAGCCCATGGCGCCGCATTCTCCATGCAGCGTTCTCGAAGCAGGTCCGCATTGGCAGCGAGCACGGATGCAGGGTGTTCAGGAGAACGTAATGCCTGAGCTTTACCACTACTTCCAACAGCTGATCAACGGCCTGACCGTTGGCAGCACCTACGCCTTGATAGCCATCGGTTACACGATGGTCTACGGCATCATCGGCATGATCAACTTCGCCCACGGCGAGGTGTACATGATCGGCTCGTATGTCACCTTTATTGCCATCGTCGGGCTGACCATGATGGGGCTCGATTCGCTGCCGATCCTGATGATTGGCGCGTTCGCGACAGCCATGATCGTCACCAGTGCCTATGGCTACAGCATTGAACGGGTGGCTTATCGACCGCTACGCGGCAGCAACCGGCTGATCCCGCTGATCTCCGCGATCGGCATGTCGATCTTCCTGCAGAACGTCGTCCTGCTCGCTCAGGACTCCAAGGACAAGGCGATTCCCAACCTGATGCCCGGCAATTTCATCTTTGGTGAAAGCGCTATGAACGGGGTGGTGATCTCCTACATGCAGGTGCTGATCTTCGTCGTGACCATCATCGCCATGATGGGCCTCACGCTGTTCATCTCCCGCTCCCGCCTGGGCCGCGCCTGCCGCGCCTGCGCAGAGGACTTGAAGATGGCCAACCTGCTGGGCATCAACACCAACAGCATCATCGCCCTGACCTTCGTCATCGGCGCTGCGCTGGCAGCCGTTGCGGCCGTTCTGATCAGCATGCAATACGGGGTAATCAACCCGCACATCGGCTTCCTGGCCGGAATCAAGGCATTTACCGCCGCGGTGCTCGGCGGTATCGGCAGCATCCCGGGCGCCATGCTCGGCGGTTTGGTACTCGGTGTGGCCGAAGCCTTCGGTGCCGATATTTTCGGCGATCAGTACAAGGACGTGGTCGCGTTCAGCCTGCTGGTACTGGTGCTGCTTTTCCGTCCGACTGGCATTCTTGGTCGCCCGGAGGTTGAAAAGGTATGACTCGCAATCTGCGCTACGCCTTTTTCAGCGCGTTGCTGGTATTCGCCCTCGCGGTACCGGTGTTCGGCCTGAAGCTCACCACCGTCGGCATTCGCCTCGAAGTTCATGGCAGCGACGCAACGACGTTCTGGATCATTGCGGCCTGTGCCGTGGCCATGTTCTTCTGGCAGTTGTTCCGTCACCACGCAGCCGCCGGCTGGGCAGCAACCCCCAGCCTGCCAAGAGTACCGGCCGGAGCGGGAAACTTTCTGACCCTGCCGTCGACCCAGCGCTACATCATCATCGGGCTGATCGTGCTGGCGCTGGTGTGGCCGTTCTTCGGTTCACGCGGCGCGGTGGATATCGCCACGCTGATCCTGATCTACGTGATGCTCGGCCTCGGCCTGAACATCGTGGTCGGCCTGGCTGGCTTGCTGGATCTTGGTTACGTCGGTTTCTACGCCGTTGGCGCCTATACCTATGCCCTGCTCTCGCACTACTACGGGATCGGGTTCTGGGTAGCGTTGCCGATTGCCGGAGCCATGGCCGCACTGTTCGGATTCCTTCTCGGCTTCCCGGTGCTGCGCCTGCGCGGGGATTACCTGGCGATCGTGACCCTGGGCTTCGGTGAGATCATCCGCTTGTTGTTGCGCAACATGACCGATATCACCGGCGGCCCCAACGGCATCAGCGGGATCGACAAGCCAACGCTGTTCGGCCTTTCGTTCGACCGTCGCGCCGCTGAAGGCATGCAGACCTTTCACGAGTTCTTTGGGCTGGATTACAACTCCATCAACAAGGTGATCTTCCTCTACCTGATCGCCGTGCTGCTGGTTCTGCTCACCCTGCTCGTGATCAACCGACTGCTGCGTATGCCCATCGGCCGCGCCTGGGAAGCCCTGCGCGAAGACGAAATCGCCTGCCGCGCACTGGGCATGAACCCCACCGTGATCAAGCTTTCCGCGTTTACCCTCGGTGCGGCATTCGCGGGCTTCGCCGGGAGCTTCTTCGCGGCTCGCCAAGGACTGGTATCACCCGAATCGTTCACTTTCATCGAATCGGCCATCATCCTCGCCATCGTGGTACTAGGCGGTATGGGCTCGCAGCTGGGGGTGATTCTTGCCGCCATCGTGATGATCCTCCTGCCTGAACTGATGCGTGAGTTCAGCGAGTACCGCATGCTGATGTTCGGCGCCTTGATGGTGCTGATGATGATCTGGCGTCCGCAAGGGCTGCTGCCCATGCAACGCCCACACCTGGAGCTGAAGCGATGAGCCGCCCGATTCTCGAAGTAAGCGGCCTGACCATGCGCTTCGGCGGCCTCTTGGCCGTCAACGGGGTAGGCCTGACCGTACATGAAAAGCAGGTGGTCTCGATGATCGGCCCCAATGGCGCCGGCAAGACCACCGTATTCAACTGCCTGACCGGCTTCTACCAACCAACCGACGGCAAGATCCTGCTCGACGGCGAAGCGATCCAGGGCTTGCCTGGCCATAAGATCGCCCGCAAGGGAGTCGTTCGGACGTTCCAGAACGTCCGCCTGTTCAAGGACATGACCGCAGTGGAGAACCTGCTGGTTGCCCAGCACCGGCATCTGAACACCAACTTCCTGTCCGGCCTGTTGAAGACCAAGGCGTTTCGCAAAAGCGAACACGAGGCGATGGATTTTGCCGCGCACTGGCTCGATCAGGTCAACCTGACCGATATCGCCAACCGCCCTGCCGGCACCCTCGCTTATGGCCAGCAGCGCCGTCTGGAGATCGCCCGATGCATGATGACGCGCCCGCGCATCCTCATGCTCGACGAGCCGGCAGCGGGCCTGAACCCGAAGGAAACCGAGGACCTGAAAGCGCTGATTGGCATGCTGCGCGACCAGCACAACGTGACGGTGTTGCTGATCGAACACGACATGAAGTTGGTCATGAGCATTTCCGACCACATCGTCGTGATCAACCAGGGCTGTCCCCTGGCAGACGGCACGCCGGAGCAGATACGTGATAATCCGGACGTGATCAAAGCCTATCTGGGAGAGGCGTAACCATGCTGTATTTCGAAAACGTCTCGACCTTTTACGGCAAGATCCAGGCGCTGCATAACGTCAACGTCGAGGTCCGCAAGGGCGAAATCGTCACGCTCATCGGTGCCAACGGGGCCGGCAAGTCGACGCTGCTGATGACCCTGTGCGGCACGCCGATGGCGTCCGAAGGCAGCATCCGCTTCGAGGGTGAGGAGCTGGTCGGCAAGCAGACCTGCGACATCATGCGCAAGGACATCGCTGTCGTACCTGAAGGACGGCGCATCTTTGCCCGCCTGACGGTCGAGGAAAATCTGGCCATGGGTGGGTTCTTCACCAACAAGGCGGACTTCCAGGAGCAACTGGACAAGGTGCTGCTGCTTTTCCCGCGTTTGAAAGAGCGGTTTCATCAGCGCGGCGGCACCATGTCCGGTGGTGAACAGCAGATGCTCGCCATCGCCCGCGCCCTGATGAGCAAACCCAAGTTGCTGCTGCTCGACGAGCCGTCGCTGGGCCTTGCGCCGATCATCATTCAGCAGATCTTCGACATCATCGAGCAGCTGCGCAGGGACGGCGTGACCGTTTTTCTGGTCGAGCAGAACGCCAATCAGGCGCTCAAGCTCGCGGATCGAGCCTACGTGCTTGAAAACGGCCACATCGTCATGCAAGGCAGCGGTGCAGAGCTGCTGGTCAACCCGAAAGTCCGCGACGCGTACCTCGGAGGCTGACCAACTGTAGTTGAGCCATACCCTGTCCTAGTAGGAGCGAGCCTGCTCGCGAAACGAGCTTCGCAACTAGCTTCGCCAGCAAGCTGGCTCCTACGAAAGACGTGGCCACCATGAGGCCTCAACCTAAATCCGGTGACAATTCCCCTGCGTACCGTTATGGTGCGTCCCGCATGCGTGCAATCCGCACATGCTCCTGGATCAGCAGACAGGGCATAACTGAGCTGGCTCATTTCTGAACTCAACTCAGGAGAAGCCGGCCATGACTGCCAGCCGTATCTGGATCAAGAACCCCCTCGCCCTCTTTACCGCCAACGATCAGAAAGCCCCAGGCGGGCTGGTGATCGAGCAAGGCGTGATCGTCGAAATGCTCGACGCCGGGCAATCGCCATCGACGCCTGTCGACAGTACCTTCGAGGCCCGTGAACACGTTGTGCTGCCGGGCCTGATCAACACACATCACCATTTCTACCAAACCCTCACGCGCGCTTGGGGTCCCGTCGTCAATCAGCCCCTGTTCCCCTGGTTGATGACGCTGTACCCGGTCTGGGCGCGCCTGACGCCGGATCGCCTGGCTCTCGCCAGCAAGGTTGCGCTCGCCGAACTGCTGCTTTCTGGCTGCACCACCGCCGCGGACCACCATTACCTGTTTCCCGATGGATTGGAAAACGCCATCGACGTGCAAATCGACGTCGTGCGCGAACTGGGGATGCGCGCCATGTTGACCCGCGGCTCCATGAGCCTCGGCGAAGCCGATGGCGGGCTTCCGCCACAACACACCGTGCAGACGGCCGAGGCGATCCATGAGGACAGCGAGCGGCTGATCGGCCGCTACCACGAGCGAGGCGCCGGCGCGCAGATTCAGATCGGCCTCGCGCCCTGCTCACCGTTTTCGGTGACACCGGAGATCATGCGCGCCAGCGCGGCGCTGGCCGAACACCACGACGTTCGCCTGCACACGCACCTGGCCGAGACCCTGGACGAAGAACAGTTCTGCATTCAGCGCTTCGGCCTGCGCACCGTGGACTATCTGGACAGCGTCGGCTGGCTGTCAGAGCGCACCTGGTTGGCGCACGGCATCCACTTCAACGAGGACGAAATCGCACGGCTCGGCGCAGCCGGTACCGGGATCTGTCACTGCCCATGCTCGAACATGCGCCTGGCCTCGGGCATCTGCCCGACCGTCGCGCTGGAAGCGGCCGGAGCGCCCATTGGCCTTGGCGTTGATGGATCAGCTTCTAACGATGCCTCCAACATGATCCTCGAAGCCCGACAGGCACTGTTTATCCAGCGCCTGCGCTACGGCGCCGAGCAGATCACGCCGGAACGAGCGCTGGGTTGGGCAACGCGCGGTTCGGCGCGGCTACTCGGCCGTAACGATGTCGGTGAACTGGCGGTCGGCAAGCAGGCCGATCTCGCCATGTTCAAGCTCGACGATTTGCGTTTCTCTGGTAGCCATGACCCGATCTCGGCTCTGCTGCTATGCGGCGCCGACCGTGCTGACCGGGTGATGATCGGCGGGCAGTGGCGAGTGGTCGACGGCCAGATCGAAGGTCTCGACGTGGCCGGACTGATCGCCAACCACAGCCAGGCTGCACGCGAGCTGGTTGCGGGCTAAGTACTACGACCCCTCCATGAGCGGGGCTCTCTGACGGGGCGCCTCGGGCCGTACGAACATTCAACACGACCCGAGCGCCGCCCTTACCCGGCATACACAGCAGATGTTTGCTCATCGATGCCGCTCCGGACACAGCGCCTGTCGAGACGAGCAGCAATCCAGACCTGACTGGACCACACTCCATACATCAACAGCCCAGCCAAGACGGCATGTCCTTTGCTGCGATACAGACATACGTCGGCGCGACTGACTTTTGAGTCAGGAATTAGTTGACCCGCAAGTCAGATAAGGCTAATTTCCACGCCCAGAGCCCAGAACAAAAAAGCCCCGGAGGCCCTCCTTGATCCAGTTCCTACTCAATCGAGAACTGCACCGTGAGCAGACACTCGATCCGAATACCACCGTGCTGGAATACCTGCGTGAATATCGCGGCAAATCCGGCACCAAAGAAGGCTGCGCTTCCGGCGACTGTGGCGCCTGCACCGTCGTGGTTGGCGAGCTGGACGGTGAGCGCCTGCGCTACCGCACCCTTAACTCCTGCCTGACCTTCGTCTCCGCATTGCACGGTAAACAGCTGATCACGGTGGAAGATCTCAAACATCAGGGTCAGTTGCACAGCGTCCAGCAAGCCATGGTTGACTGCCACGGCTCGCAGTGCGGTTTCTGCACGCCGGGCTTCGTCATGAGCCTGTTCGCCCTGCAGAAGTCAGCGGACGGTTACGACAAGGCCGACACCCATGAGGCGCTGGCTGGCAACCTCTGCCGCTGCACCGGCTATCGCCCGATTCTCGATGCCGCCGAGCAGGCTTGCTGCGGCAAACAGCCAGACCAGTTCGATGCGCACGAAGCCGAAACCATCGCTCAACTGAAAGCCATCGAACCACGTGAAACCGCCGAGCTGAACAGTGGCGACAAGCGCTGCCTGTCGCCACTGACCGTAGGCGATTTGGCTGACATCTACAGCGCCAACCCGGACGCTCGCCTACTGGCCGGCGGTACTGACCTCGCGTTGGAAGTCACCCAGTTCCATCGCGAACTGCCAGTGATGATCTATGTCGGCCACATCGCCGACATGAAGAAAATCGAGGTGACCGAAAGCCATATCGAGATTGGCGCGGCCACTCCGCTTACCGATTGTTACGACGTGCTGGCGAAGGAATACCCAGATTTCGGCGAGCTGCTGCACCGCTTCGCCTCTTTGCAGATCCGCAACCAGGGCACGCTTGGCGGCAACATCGGCAACGCTTCGCCTATCGGCGATTCGCCGCCGTTGCTGATCGCGCTGGACGCCCAGGTGGTGCTGCGCAAAGGCAATAACAGCCGCACCCTGCTGCTGCAGGATTACTTCATCGACTACAAGGTCACCGCTCGCGAACAAGGCGAGTTCATCGAGAAGATACTCGTGCCGCGTGCCAAGCCGAACCGGGTGTTCCGCGCCTATAAGGTGTCCAAGCGTCTGGATGACGACATCTCGGCTGTCTGTGCGGCCTTCGATCTGAAGTTTGAGAATGGGCTGATCGATGATGCTCGCGTCGCCTTCGGCGGCATGGCGGCCATTCCGAAGCGGGCCGTGGCCTGCGAGCGCGCGCTGATCGGCGCGCCCTTCAATGCCAACACCATCGAGCGGGCCTGTGAAGCGTTGGCGAATGACTTCACGCCGCTTACGGACTTCCGGGCCAGCCGCGAATACCGCCTGCTGGTCGCACAGAACCTGCTGCGCAAATGCTTCCACGAACAACAAGCGCCGGCGTACGAAACGAGGGTCACTTCCTATGCATAAGCCAACAAAAAGTCAGGAAGAAATCGCCAGCCTGTTCAAACAGGACCTGGTTACAGGCGTCGGCCGCAGCGTCAAGCACGACAGCGCGCCCAAGCACGTGACTGGCGAGGCGGTGTATGTCGACGACCGCCTGGAGTTCCCCAATCAGCTGCACGTCTATGCACGCATGAGCGACCGCGCCCACGCTCGCATCGTCAGCATCGATACCAGCCCCTGCTATAAGGTGCCCGGCGTCGCCATCGCCATCACCGCCAAGGACGTGCCTGGCCAGCTGGACATCGGTGCTGTCATGCCCGGTGATCCGCTATTGGCTGACGACAAGGTCGAATATGTCGGCCAGCCGGTGATCGCCGTTGCAGCCGACTGCCTGGAAACTGCACGCAAGGCAGCGATGGCCGCGATCATCGAATACGAAGATCTGGAACCGGTAATCGATGTGGTCGATGCGCTGCGCAAGAAGCATTTCGTGCTCGACAGCCACACCCACAAGCGCGGTGATTCGGCCGGTGCGCTGGCCACCGCGCCGCGCCGACTCCAAGGCAGCCTGCACATCGGCGGGCAGGAACACTTCTACCTGGAAACCCAGGTGTCATCGGTAATGCCGACCGAAGACGGCGGGATGATCGTCTACACCTCGACGCAGAACCCCACCGAAGTGCAGAAGCTGGTGGCCGAGGTGCTTGGCGTCTCGATGAACAAAATCGTCATCGACATGCGTCGCATGGGCGGCGGTTTCGGTGGCAAGGAAACCCAGGCCGCAGGGCCTGCGTGCATGTGCGCGGTCATCGCTCACCTCACCGGCCGTCCGACCAAGATGCGTCTGCCGCGCATGGAAGACATGACCATGACCGGTAAGCGTCACCCCTTCTATGTCGAGTACGACGTCGGCTTCGATGACGACGGCCTGCTGCATGGCATCGAAATCGACCTGGCGGGCAACTGCGGCTACTCACCAGACCTTTCCGGCTCCATTGTCGACCGCGCGATGTTCCACTCCGACAACGCCTATTACCTGGGCGACGCCACCATCAACGGTCATCGCTGCAAGACCAACCTGGCCTCGAACACCGCTTATCGTGGCTTTGGCGGCCCCCAGGGTATGGTCGCCATCGAAGAGATCATGGACACGGTGGCCCGTGAGCTGGGCAAGGACCCGCTGGACGTTCGCAAGCGCAACTACTACGGCAAGACCGAGCGCAACGTGACGCCCTACTACCAGACCGTCGAGCACAACATGCTCGAGGAGATGACCGCCGAGCTCGAAGCCAGCAGCGACTATGCGAAGCGCCGCGAAGACATCCGCGCGTTTAACGCCAAGAGCCCGATCCTGAAAAAGGGCCTGGCACTGACGCCGGTGAAGTTCGGCATCAGCTTTACCGCCAGCTTTCTCAACCAGGGTGGCGCGCTGGTGCATGTCTACACCGACGGCAGCATCCACCTGAACCACGGCGGCACCGAGATGGGCCAGGGCCTGAACACCAAGGTCGCCCAGGTGGTCGCCGAAGTGTTCCAGGTCGATATCGATCGCATCCAGATCACCGCGACCAACACCGACAAGGTGCCGAACACATCGCCTACCGCAGCGTCCAGCGGTACCGATCTCAACGGCAAGGCGGCGCAGAACGCCGCGCAGACCATCAAGCAGCGCCTGATCGAGTTCGCCGCCCGGCATTACCAGGTGACCGAAGAGGATGTGGAATTCAAGAACGGTCAGGTACGCATTCGCGACGAATACGTCTCTTTCGACGAGCTGATCCAGCAGGCTTATTTCGGGCAGGTCTCGCTATCGTCCACCGGCTTCTACCGTACACCGAAGATCTACTACGACCGCAGCCTGGCGCGCGGCCGACCGTTCTACTACTACGCCTATGGAGCAGCCTGCTCCGAGGTGATCGTCGACACCCTGACCGGCGAATACAAGATGCTGCGCAGCGACATCCTGCATGACGTCGGCGCCTCGCTGAACCCGGCCATCGACATTGGCCAGGTGGAAGGTGGCTTCGTTCAGGGCATGGGCTGGTTGACCATGGAAGAATTGGTGTGGAACGACAAGGGCAAGCTGATGACCAGCGGTCCGGCCAGCTACAAGGTGCCAGCCGTGGCGGACATGCCCCTGGATTTGCGGGTCAAGCTGGTGGAGAACCGCAAGAACCCGGAGGACACGGTGTTTCACTCCAAGGCCGTCGGCGAACCACCGTTCATGCTCGGCATCTCGGTCTGGTGTGCAATCAAGGATGCCGTGGCGAGCCTGGCTGACTACAAGGCACAACCGAAGATCGACGCGCCAGCAACGCCCGAAAGAGTGCTGTGGGGCGTAGAGCAGATGCGCAAGTTGAAGCAACAGGCGGTGTCCCTACCGGAGCCCGCCGTGGAAACCGCCCACTGACCCGTAGGGTGGACAACGCTCCGCTTGTCCACCACGGCCGCAACACGAATGTTACGGTGGAAAACGCTTCGCGGTTTTCCGCCCTACGAAGGACCAAGCCATGAGCAACCTGTCCTGGATCGAAGCACTCGCCGACCTGCAACAACAAGGCGAACCCTGTGTGTTGGTGACCATCATCGAGGAGCGCGGCTCGACGCCGCGCAATGCCGGCTCGAAGATGGTGGTCAGCCGCGAGCGCTTGTACGACACCATCGGCGGCGGCCATCTGGAATACAAGGCACAGCAGATCGCCCGCGACATGCTGGAGAGCCGTAGCCGTGAAACCCGTCTGGAGCGCTTTTCCCTGGGCGCGAGCCTCGGCCAGTGCTGCGGCGGCGCCACGGTGTTGCTGTTCGAGCCCATGGGCCAGCCGCAGGCGCATATCGCTGTCTTCGGTGCCGGCCACGTCGGCCGCGCACTGGTGCCGTTGCTCGCCAGCCTGCCGTGCAAGGTGCGTTGGATCGACTCGCGGGAAGGCGAATTCCCGGCACAGATCCCGGCGGGGGTGCAGAAAGTGGTCAATGACGAGGTGGTCGATGAAGTGGCCCAGATGCCTGCGGGCAGTTATTTCATCGTCATGACCCACAACCACCAGCTCGATCTGGAGCTGACGGCTGCCATCCTCGAACGTAACGACTTCACCTACTACGGGCTGATCGGTTCGAAGAGCAAACGCGCCAAGTTTGAACACCGCCTGCGTGATCGAGGCTTCCAGCCCGACACCGTCCAGCGCATGCGCTGCCCGATGGGCATTGCCGAGGTGAAAGGGAAATTGCCGGTGGAGATCGCCGTCTCCATTGCCGGAGAAGTGATCGCCACCTACAACGCGCATTTCGGTGAAAAAACCACAGACACGGATAAGCCGGTGCCGATGCTCGTTCCGGCGTCACGGCGATCGCAGCCGGGCTGAGCCGCCTCAAGGCAAAACGCATCTAGCGAAGGGGTCGCCAGCAAGCTGGCGCCCAGCAATAGAACCCAAGCCTTCGGGATCAGAGCTTGATGCCGGGCGGATCACACATTCATCACGATCTTTGAGAACAATCATGTCTAGCACCAAAGCCTACCGTGCCGCCCTGCTCCACTGCCTCGCCGACCCACGGGAAGTGGGTATAGAGCAGTCCCACGAGTATTTCGAAGACGGGCTGCTGGTTGTCGAGGATGGAAAGATTGCCCAGATCGGCAATGCGGCTGACCTGCTCCCGACCCTTAGAGCCGGCACTCAGGTTGTGGATTACCCGGACGCACTGATTACGCCCGGCTTCATCGACACCCACATCCATTACCCGCAAGTCGGCGTCATCGGCTCCTATGGCGCGCAACTGTTGGACTGGCTGGAAACCTACACCTTTCCCAACGAGGGTCGCTTCAGCGACATGGCTCACGCCCGCGAGCAGGCCGAGCTGTTCCTCGGCGAGCTGCTGCGAAACGGCACCACTACCGCGCTGGTGTTCGGCACCGTGCACAAGCAGTCCGTGGACG
Organism: Stutzerimonas stutzeri; assembly: GCF_051028275.1. Taxonomy (GTDB): domain Bacteria; phylum Pseudomonadota; class Gammaproteobacteria; order Pseudomonadales; family Pseudomonadaceae; genus Stutzerimonas; species Stutzerimonas stutzeri_AS. The sequence goes on along the minus strand of NZ_CP069269.1, from coordinate 1,164,547 downwards.
CCTTCTTCGAAGCGGCTGAAAAGCTCAATCTGCGCATGATCGCCGGCAAGGTGCTGATGGATCGCAATGCGCCGGACTTCTTAACCGACACGGCCGAGTCCGGCTATGCCGACAGTAAGGAGCTGATCGAGCGCTGGCACGGTAAGGGACGCCTGCATTACGCCGTCACACCGCGCTTTGCACCGACCAGCACGCCTGAGCAACTGACCCTGGCCGGCAAGCTGTTCGCCGAATTCCCAGACCTTTACATGCACACCCACATTTCTGAAAACAAGCAGGAGGTGGAGTGGGTCAAGTCGCTGTTTCCCGAGCGCAGCGGTTACCTAGACGTCTACGACCACCACGGCCTGATCGGCGCGCGCTCAGTCTTCGCCCATGGCATCCATCTGTGTGACGAGGAGTGCAAGCGTCTGGGAGAGACCGGTTCGGCGGTCGCCTTCTGTCCTACATCCAATCTGTTTCTCGGCAGCGGGCTTTTCGATCTGGCGAAAGTAGAAGGCTATGGCGTGCGCGTGGGACTGGGTACGGACGTCGGGGGCGGCACCAGCTTTTCCCAACTGCAAAGCCTCAATGAGGCCTACAAGGTGCTGCAGCTACAAGGGCAGAAACTCGACGCGTTCAAGGCCTTGTATCTCGCAACCCTTGGAGGCGCGCGGGCGCTTTATCTGGAGGACAAGATCGGCAATCTCCAACCGGGCAAGGACGCCGACTTCGTTGTGCTCGACTACAAAGCCACACCGCTCATTGATTACCGCTTGAGCCAGGCCACCACGCTGCAGGAAAAACTCTTCGCCCTGATGATTCTGGGCGACGACCGTGCGGTAAAGGAAACTTACGCCGCCGGGGTTTCAGTGCACCGCAAGATGGGCTGAACAGCGGATCCCGAACGTAAACATCAACATCGTTTCCACGTTCGATTAGTGCGTGGATCGGTGAAGCGTGATCCACCCTACGGCTCGAGTCAGAAGCGCCGCTCGTAGGGTGGATGTCGCTTTTTTTGCACAGGACCCGGGCCCCGAAGGCCGCCCTGTTTGAATGACGAGTTCAGCGTTGAGCGACACGGGCGGCCCAGTCACCAAACGCTCCGAGCCGATTGTGCGAGAGGGATCAGCAGCCGCTACGGTTTTTTTTCTTCGCCAAGGTCAGATGTGAGAAAACGGCGTGCAGATCATCGGACGCGCTGTCTTCATCGAGGTTGAGCTTGCTGTCGATGTGATCCATGTGATGCATCATCAGGCGCACCGCCTTGTCGTTGTCCCGCGCAGCAATAGCATCGATCAACTCGTTGTGCTCATCGAACGAGCAATGCGAGCGATTGCCACTTTCGTACTGCGCAATGATCAGCGAGGTCTGTGATACGAGGCTGCGCTGGAAGCTGACCAGCGGCGCATTCTTTGCGGCTTCGGCCAGCTTCAAATGAAACTCTCCGGAAAGACGAATCCCGGCCCCGCGATCGCCTCGGGCGAAACAATCCTGCTCGTTGGTCACCATCTGCCGCAGCTCGCCCAGCTGTTCGGTGGTGGCGTGTTGTACAGCGAGCTCCGTGATGGCGCGCTCGACGAGCCGGCGGGCAAAAAAGATTTGTCGCGCCTCTTCCACGCTCGGGCTGGCAACGACAGCGCCACGGTTGGGGCGCAGCAACACGACGCCTTCATGGGCGAGCCGTGACAGGGCTCGACGAATAATGGTGCGGCTCACGCCGAATATCTCACCCAACGCCTCTTCGCTGAGCTTGGTGCCCGGCGCCAGTCGCTGTTCGAGAATTGCATCAAAGATATGGGCGTAAACGATGTCGTCCTGGGTCCCGGTACGGGCATTGCCGCTTCGCGTCGGCTTCTTGAGAGGCTGCAACTGTTCGTTCATGGTGACTCGAGTCGGAAATGTCGGCAGACCGAACTTTACTGCCTTTCGGGCCCCAACTGGCAGTGGCTGAGGGCGAAACAGCGAAATAAGTCGAGATTAATTGTGCACAATCAAGAGCATAGTTCACACCAGAACAGTGTGCGCTTCGTTTTTTGAGCCCGATGACCACTGCACCTTATTCGCCTGGCCTCCTGTTAACCACCTGAAACGCTGCAAATCGTGTTGCATTTTTTGTATACAAAAGCATAATCGCGGCAAGCCTTCCTGACCTTTCGGTCAAAAAAAACCGAACAGGACGAGCCCTCACCATCACCTGCCCTCAAGAGCACCGCTCTGGGTGATAAGAAAACAAGAACGATGAGGAACACCTTGTGGAAAGCACCAAGCAGGAACAGCCGGCCCTCGGCCTGCAGCCGAAAAACCCCGGCTTGCTCGACCGATTCTTCAAACTCAGCGCCCACCGAACCACAGTCAAAACAGAACTGCTGGCTGGCCTGACAACCTTTGTCACCATGGCCTACATCATCTTCGTCAACCCCAACATCATGGCTGATGCAGGCATTGACCACGGCGCAGCGTTTGTCGCGACCTGTATCGGTGCGGCGCTCGGCTGTCTGCTGATGGGCCTGTATGCCAACTGGCCGGTAGGCCTGGCACCTGGCATGGGCCTGAACGCCTTCTTCACCTATACCGTTGTCGGCGAGATGGGTTACAGCTGGCAGATCGCATTGGGCGCAGTGTTTCTATCGGGCATCCTGTTCATGATCATGAGCCTGTCCCGCCTGCGCGAGTGGCTTCTCAACAGCATCCCAATGAGTTTGCGATTCGCCATGGGTGCCGGGGTCGGGTTATTCCTTGGTTTGATCGGGTTAAAAACCGCAGGCATCGTGGTCGACAGCCCGGCCACATTACTGACCATGGGCTCGTTCGGGGACCCCACTGCCCTGCTGGCTGCGGTGTGCTTTCTGATGATCGCGGTACTCAGCCACCGCAACGTTTTCGGCGCGATCCTGCTGAGCATGCTGGTGGTGACCGGTATCGGCTGGGCGATGGGCCTGGTTGAGTACAACGGTCTGGTCTCGATGCCGCCCAGCCTGGCGCCGACCTGGCTGGCGATGGATATCGCCGGCGCGCTGAACGTCGCCATGGTCAGCGTGGTTCTGGCGTTTCTCTTCGTGAACATGTTCGACACTGCAGGCACCCTGATGGGCGTTGCGCACCGCGCCAATCTGGTAGACGACGACGGCAAGATCCAGAACCTCTCCCGTGCACTGAAGGCTGACAGCACCTCCAGCGTCGCTGGCGCCCTGGTTGGCTGTCCGCCAGTTACCAGTTACGTCGAAAGTGCCTCGGGTGTTGCCGCCGGTGGCCGCACCGGGCTCACTGCAGTCACGGTCGGCGCGCTCTTTCTGATCGCGATGTTCTTCGCACCTTTGGCCGGCATGATCCCAGCCTATGCGACCGCCGGCGCGCTGATCTATGTCGCCATGCTGATGATGAGCGGCATGGCGCATATCGACTGGAAGGACCACACCGACACCATCCCGGCGATCGTCACCGTGGTGATGATGCCGCTGACCTTCTCCATCGCCAACGGCATCGCCCTGGGCTTCCTGACCTACGCGACGCTGAAGCTGTTGACCGGACAGCGCGACAAGGTGTCGATCAGCCTTTATGTGCTGTGTGTGATCTTCATCGCCAAGTTCGCCTTCCTGTAAACCAGAAAAATCGAAGGCCCCTCCGTTACGGCGGTGGGGCCTTCGACTTTTCAGCGATGCGGAGTGGGATTGGAAACGCCTCGATATCGCGTGGGTAACGACCCTATCAGGAAGCGGCAAGATAAGTCGGGGTGAGACCCGAGCGCTAGGTGCCAGCGGAGCGCTCGTGGTCAGTTTCCCAGAGCTGGTCGCCCCTCATATTGCGGTGCTCGTCATAGCCTGACCTGAGCGGTACTGGCTTCACAGCAGGCTGGCCGACAAATCGGAAGCCCACGGCGCAGTGCACGATCGGCGCTCTGGCAAAAGAGCGAATCAGGTTTAATTGAATAATCGCTGTACTGTTCCAGTGCCGCTTGGTGCGGCTTCGTTGATCAGCCAGGCGCCCAGGCGCTCCACAAAAAAAACCCGCCATCAAGGCGGGCCGGGGGACTCAGGGGAGTCAAAGTTCACGCATGGGAGAAGGTACTGCCGCGTCGCTGTGCGCGTGCAGATGCAGTCAGCTGCCGCGATAGGTGGAGTAACTGTAAGGCGAAATCAGGAGCGGCACGTGGTAGTGGTCCTGCTCGGCACTGATACCAAAGCGCAACACCACCACGTCTAGAAACGCCGGCTCTGGCAGCGTTACACCACGCCCGCGGTAATAGTCGCCTGCGGAAAACTGTAGCTGGTAAACGCCGGAACGATAGTCGTCGCCGTCCAGCAGGGGCGAATCGCAACGGCCATCGCTGTTGGTCTGGCGTGTCGTCACCAACTCGAGGCGTTCATCTTCGACGCGAAAGAGTTCGATGCGGATATTGCTGCCGGGGCAGCCGTGGGCTGCATCCAGTACGTGAGTAGTCAAACGTCCCATAGATCAAAGCATCGCGGATCATCCGCCAATGCTCGCCTCCTCTTGTAGTGATGGGTGGAGATGGATTCGAGCATAGCATCTGAAACAGGAAAATAAAGACAGTTTTTATTATTTTTGTACACAATCCTGTCGCACCACCTTAGCCTGTTTCCAGCTCAGGTCGTTCTAAGCCCAGCTTCAATCGGCCGAACGGCTTGCGAGGTATCGAGTGACGAGCCTGACACCAGGGAATTCCCTCTCGATTTCACGTTTTTTGATTTACAAAGCGTAAAACGTTTTGTATACAATTGCTCCATGCCGGTCGCCCGAACTTACAACGGCGCCCCACCGATCAAATAAGGAACACAATCGTGAGCGCAGACTACTCCCGCGACCTCATCGGCTACGCCGATAACCCACCCCATCCGCAATGGCCGGGCGATGCCCGTATCGCACTGTCCTTCGTACTCAACTATGAAGAAGGGGGCGAGCGTTGTGTGCTGCATGGTGACAAGGAGTCCGAGGCGTTTTTGTCGGAGATGGTCTCAGCCCAGCCCTTGCATGGCGTGCGCAACATGAGCATGGAATCGCTTTACGAATATGGCAGCCGTGCCGGCGTGTGGCGCCTGCTCAAGCTGTTTCGCAAGTTTGATATTCCGCTCACCATCTTCGCCGTAGCGATGGCGGCGCAGCGCCACCCGGACGTGATCAAGGCCATGGTCGCCGACGGTCATGAGATCTGCAGCCATGGCTACCGCTGGATCGACTATCAGTACATGGATGAGGCGCAGGAGCGCGAGCACATGCTCGAGGCCATCCGCATCCTCACCGACATCACCGGAGAGCGTCCGCTGGGTTGGTACACCGGCCGTACCGGGCCGAACACCCGTCGCCTGGTACGAGAGGAAGGCGGCTTTCTCTACGACTCTGACACCTATGACGATGACCTGCCCTACTGGGACCCGGAGTCGACGCCCGCCAAGCCGCACCTGGTGATCCCGTACACCCTTGATACCAATGACATGCGCTTCACCCAGGTTCAGGGCTTCAACAAGGGTGACGATTTCTTCGAATACCTGAAGGACGCATTCGACGTGCTCTATGCCGAAGGCTGTGAGGGTGCGCCAAAGATGCTGTCCATTGGCATGCACTGCCGTCTGCTGGGCCGTCCCGCACGCCTGGCCGCGCTGCAGCGCTTCGTCGAGTACGTCAAGGGCCACGAGCAGGTGTGGTTCGCCCGCCGCGTCGACATCGCGCGCCACTGGCACTCGACCCATCCTCTCACTCAGGAGCGCAGCCAATGACACCCTTCAAGACCATCAAACCGTCGACCCTGGACCGCGACGCCTTCATCGCCACCTTCGCTGATGTGTACGAACATTCGCCGTGGGTCGCCGATACGGTCTATCAGGCCGGCGTCGACGAGACACTCGACTACGTCGAAGTGATGCATGAACGCATGTCGCAGGCCATGCTCGCGGCTCACCACGACACCCAGTTGGCATTGATCAACGCTCACCCGGACCTCGCCGGAAAGGCGGCGGTGCGCGGCGAACTGACCGCTTCAAGCACCGCCGAACAGGCCGGCGCCGGCATTCATGAATGCACCGCCGAAGAGTTTGCCCGCTTTACCGAACTGAACGACGCCTATAAAGCCAAGTTCGGCTTCATCTTCATCATGGCGGTCAAGGGCAGTAACCGACACCAGATCCTCGCGGCCTTCGAGGAGCGCATGCACAACTCGCAAGCGCAGGAGTTCGCTCGCGCCCTGGCTGAAATCAACAAGATCGCTCTGTTCCGTCTGCAGGCGATGTAAGCGCGAGGCCATCGGACGACTCCAAGAGAAGAACGACACGTGAAGAGTCACGGCTGCGGCGACGATGGACTGCCTCAGACATAGGACACATGACACCGTAGGAGCGAGCTTGCTCGCGAATGACTCAACCCAGGATCGCGAGCAAGCTCGCTCCTACTTACTTAAGACAACGAGCACCGCATGCGCACACTCAAAATCGAACCGTTGACCAAAGAAGCCTTCGCCGCCTTCGGTGATGTAATCGAAACCGAAGACAGCGACTACTTCATGATCAATAACGGCTCAACCCGCCGCTATCACAAGCTCGCGACGGTACAGACTGCGCAGCCGGACGACCAGGCCATCATCAGCATTTTCGCCGCCGACGCGCTGGAAATGCCGCTGGTCATTCGCATGCTCGAACGACACCCGCAGGGCAGCCAGGCGTTCATTCCGCTGCTCGGCAACCCCTTTCTGGTCGTGGTCGCGCCACTTGGCGATGCACCTGTACCGGGTCACGTCCGCGCCTTCCGCAGCAACGGCAGGCAGGGCGTCAATTACCACCGCGGCGTCTGGCACCACCCGGTGCTGACGATCGAAAAGCGGGATGAATTCCTGGTGGTCGATCGCAGCGGTTCTGGCAACAACTGCGACGAGCATTTTTTCAAAGAGGACGAGCTGCTTCTCCTCGACCCCCACCGGGACTCCGACCAAGCGACCTATTGATCAGCGAGGGCATGACCGGGAGCGGCTGTGGCTAGCCGTTACCAAGCATGCGTGCGTCGGAACAAGCGGACACTTGCGACGAGTCGAATAAGAAGAAACAACGGTTGGCGTGCCAGCCGTGCAAGAGGTAATTATCGTGGAAGCACATCTGACCGAATGGCTGAACCTTACTATTCGCTGGATACACATGATCGTCGGTATCGCCTGGATCGGTGCCTCGTTCTACTTCGTCTGGCTGGAAAACAACCTTAACCGCGCAAACCCTAGAGACGGCCTTTCGGGCGACCTCTGGGCGATTCACGGTGGCGGCATCTACCACTTGGAAAAGTACAAGCTGGCGCCGCCGCAGATGCCCGAGAATCTGCATTGGTTCAAATGGGAGGCGTACACCACCTGGCTCTCGGGCGTGACCCTGCTGATGGTCGTGTACTACCTCAACCCCACCCTCTATCTGATCGCACCCGGCAGCGACATGGCCCCCGCCATGGCGATCGCCATCGGTTTTGGCTCGCTGATCATCGGCTGGTTCGTCTATGACCTGCTCTGCGACTCGCCCCTGGGCAAAAAACCGGCACTGCTCGGCCTGGTGCTGTTCGTATTGGTGATCTTTGCGGCCTGGGCCTATTCACAGGTGTTCAGCGGTCGAGCCGCTTACATCCATACCGGCGCGCTGATCGGGACCATCATGGTCGGTAACGTGTTCCGCATCATCATGCCGGCCCAGCGCGCACTGGTCGCCGCCATCGAACAGAACCGTACGCCGGACCCGGTCCTTCCTGCAAAGGGCCTGTTGCGTTCGCGCCACAACAACTACTTCACGCTGCCGGTGCTGTTCATCATGATCAGCAACCACTTCCCGAGCACCTACGGCAGCCAGTACAACTGGGCGATCCTGGCCGGCATATCGGTCCTAGCCGTGCTGGTGCGTCACTACTTCAACACACGTCATGACAGCAATCGCTTCGCCTGGGCGCTGCCAGCTGCTGCAGTCGGCATGATCTGCCTGGCCTTTGTCACCGCGCCTAACCGCCAGGGTGGCGTGCCCAATGCAGTGCCGACCAGTCCGCGTGAGCAGAGCATCGAAGCTCAACAGGCCGCTGCAGCAGCGCCCGCCGACCAGGCTGGCACGGCCGCGACTGCCGCAGCCGGGCAAAGTGGAAACAGCGAGTTCGCTGAAGTGCGTCGCATCATCGATGAGCGCTGCACCGTTTGCCACGCCGCGCAGCCGAGCAGCCCGCTTTTCAGCGCAGCGCCCGCAGGCGTGATGTTCGATACCCCGGAGCAGATCCGTCAGCAGGCCGCGAAAATTCATGCACAGGCCGTGGCCAGCCAGATCATGCCGCTGGGCAACATGACCGACATGACCCAGGACGAGCGCGACCTGCTCGGCGCCTGGATCGACAAGGGCGCACCGATCGACTGATCGCCGCTCATCAGCCGCGCTCCCGGGCGCGGCTTTTTTTCACCTGTTCGATACCCAATCCACTCAGCACTACACGAGGTTTCAGCACAACCCGAGATCAAGCCCAGCGAGCGGCGACAGCCGATAGAGCACCCTTTACCGGCCCCGCACGTTCGGAGGGGCCACCGCGACCATCCAATAACAAAAGCGTCCGAGGTGTTTTGCATGAACGATGTGACCGAGCGGGAGACCGCACCAGCCACGGAGAAACGACTGCCTTTGCTGCAGATGCTGCTGGTGAGTTTTCAACACGTGCTGCTGATGTACGGCGGCGCGGTGGCCGTCCCGCTGATCGTGGGCCAGGCGGCCGGACTTTCTCGTGAGGAAATCGCCTTCCTGATCAACGCCGACCTGCTGGTGGCCGGCATTGCCACGCTCGTGCAGTCGATGGGCATCGGGCCGGTGGGCATCCGCATGCCGGTGATGATGGGTGCAAGCTTTGCTGCGGTCAGCAGTATGGTGGTGATGGCAGGCATGCCCGGTGTCGGCATGACCGGGATCTTCGGTGCGACCATCGCAGCCGGCTTCTTCGGTCTATTGATCGCGCCCTTCGTCTGCAAGATCGTGCGCCTGTTTCCTCCGCTGGTAACTGGCACCGTTATTACCGCCATCGGCCTCTCGCTATTTCCGGTCGCGGTCAACTGGGCGGGGGGCGGTAGCGGCACCGGCCAGTTCGGCGCCCTGCCCTACCTCGGGGTGGCGGCGGCAGTACTCGCGGTAATCCTGCTGATCAATCAGTTCATGCGCGGCTTCTGGGTCAACGTCTCCGTGTTGGTCGGCATGGCGTTGGGCTATGTGCTCGCCGGCAGCCTGGGCATGGTCGACCTTTCCGGCATCAGCGCCGCGCCGGCTTTCCAGGTGGTCACGCCGAATCACTTCGGCGCGCCGCAGTTCCTGCTCGCACCGATCCTGTCGATGTGCCTGGTGGTGGTGATCATCTTTGTCGAGTCTGCTGGCATGTTTCTGGCGCTGGGCAAAATCACCGGTCAGGAGGTCGATCCCAGGCAACTGCGCCGCGGTCTGCTGTGCGATGCCGGGGCGACGTTCCTGGCAGGCTTCATGAATACCTTCACCCACTCATCTTTCGCCCAGAACATTGGCCTGGTGCAGATGACCGGCGTGCGCAGCCGCTACGTCACTGCCATAGCCGGCCTGTTCCTCATCAGCCTGAGCCTGTTGCCAAAAGCGGCGTTCATGGTGGCTTCGATTCCAGCGGCAGTGCTGGGCGGCGCTGGCATCGCCATGTTCGGCATGGTTGCAGCCACCGGCATCAAGATTCTTCAGGAAGCCGACATCAGCGACCGGCGCAACCAACTGCTCGTCGCGGTGAGCATCGGGCTGGGAATGGTGCCGGTGGTTCGCCCTGAGTTCTTCGCGCATCTGCCGCACTGGATGGAGCCGATTACGCACAGCGGTATAGCCCTGGCGACCCTCAGTGCCGTGACGCTCAATCTGTTGTTCAACGTCCTCGGTGGGGCCGAACGCCAGGCACTTACCGGCGCTGCGCATCCCTGACGCGCCCACTTCGAGCGCCCCTTAAGGCCCGCCAAGTGCGGGCCTGCATTTTTCCGGCTTGCTTTTTCCGGCCACGGCCCGACACTCGACAAGCAACGTACCGCCGTTAAAATGCCCCGCCCCTCAATGCCGTACGCCTGAACGAGAAGGACTGAGCCATGATCGAAGCAACCTGGATCGCCTTCGCATTCGTCCTTGGCCTTGCGACGCGCTCGATCGGGCTGCCGCCCCTGATTGGTTATCTGGGCGCTGGCTTTGCCCTCGCCGCCTTTGGTGAGCACGTCGGGGTCGGCCCGACCGACAGCGTAATCCTTGAACACATTGCGCACCTGGGCGTGCTGCTCTTGCTGTTCACCGTTGGTCTCAAGCTCAAGCTGAGCAACCTGGTGCGGCGCGAGGTGATAGGCGGCAGTTTGCTGCACTTCGGCATATCCAGTCTTGTGGTGCTGCCGGCTATCCTCGTTTTTCTCGATACCAGTTGGCGCGAAAGCGTGCTGCTGGCCATCGCGCTGTCATTTTCCAGCACCGTGCTGGCGGCCAAGGTGCTCGAAGGCAAGCGCGAGCTCAAAGCGTTTCATGGCCGGGTAGCCATTGGCGTGCTGATCATTCAGGACCTTATCGCCCTGGTCGTGATGAGCATCGCTGCCGGCAAGGTGCCCTCTGCCTGGGCGCTGCTGGTGTTCGGCTTGCCGTTGCTGCGTCCGCTGCTCTTCCGGCTGCTCGACTACAGCGGCCACGAGGAGTTGATGGTGCTGCTGGGCCTGATGCTGGCGCTGGTCGCCGGCGGTCTGGGGTTCGAGCACGTCGGCCTCAGCTCGGAGTTGGGTGCGCTGGCCTTCGGCGCGATGCTGGCCAAACACAAGCGCGCCACCGAACTGTCCAATTCGCTGTGGGCGATCAAGGAAGTCTTTCTGGTCGGCTTCTTCCTGCAGATCGGTATTGGCGGCTTGCCGGACATGGACGCCATGCTCTTCGCTGGCGCGGTGGCCTTGCTACTTCCGCTCAAGGGCGCGCTGTTCTTCTTTTTGTTCCTGCTGTTCCGCCTACGTGCGCGTAGTGCATTTCTCAGTGCCTCGAGCCTGACCAACTACAGCGAATTCGGGCTCATCGTCGCGAGCGTCGTGCTGCCGCAATGGCTCACGCCGTTGGCGATCACGGTGGCCTTGTCATTCGTCATTTCCGCGCAGCTCAATCGCATCTCGCACCCCCTCTATGATCGCCTCGCCAGGCGCCTGATTCCGCTGGAGCGCAACACGCGCCACCCAGACGAACAGCCGGTGTCCCTTGGCGACGCGCAAATCCTGATCATGGGCATGGGCCGTACCGGACGCGCTGCGTACGATCACCTTCAAGCGCAGGGCTGGCGGTTGATCAGCCTCGACTCCGACCCGGTGACCGTTGAAAAGAGCAGCGAGAAAGGCCGCCACGTACTGTTCGCGGACGCCGAAGACCAGATGTTCTGGGAAAGGCTGGAGATGAACAAGGTCGAGGCGGTGATATTGGCCATGAACGATGCCGAAGCGAAGATCATCTCCACCCGCAAGCTGCGAGGCAAAGGATTCGAAGGGCTTATCGTCTCGCACGCGTTGTATGAAGACATCGCTCAACAGATCGAAGAAGCGGGCGCGGACCGCACCTACCTCACCATGAGCGAAGCCGGTGCCGGCTTGGCCGAGAACGTTTCCCGAGAGCTTCAGGCCAATCGGTGATGGCTCTGCACAGCCGCCTCGCGACGAGCTGTCGGTGCTCGCTCGTCATAATTGTGCACAATCCATAAATTTATTGTTTCAAGAGCTGTTCACAGGTTGCTATAGTCGAGCCCAACCTGACTGATCGAACAGCTTTTCGGCGGTCAGTCTACGAGGTCCGTGCAGCCTCGAAAGCCCATGACCGAACAATAACGAATGGCAGGCTTGACTCATGACCGCAACCGAATCCAGGAGCGGTGACGCTCCCAACCAGGACCTGATCTACCAGCTCGAAGATCGCCCGGGTCCGATCCCAGCAACATTCGCCGCGATACAGCACGTACTCGCCAGCTTCGTCGGTGTCATCACCCCCACTCTGATCATCGGCAGCGTGCTGGGGCTAGGCGCCTATGTACCCTACCTCGTCAGCATGGCACTGTTCGTTTCCGGCATCGGCACCTTCATCCAGGCCAAGCGTGTAGGCCCGATCGGGGCCGGCATGCTCTGCCTGCAGGGCACCAGTTTCGGCTTCCTCAGCGTGATTCTGGCGGCCGGCTTCATCGTGAAGAATCGAGGCGGCAGCCCGGAGGAAATACTGGCCACACTGTTCGGCGTCAGCTTTTGCGCTGCCTTCGTTGAAATCGCCGTCAGCCGCTACATCGATAAGCTGCGCCGAATCATCACGCCCGTGGTCACCGGCACCATCATCAGCCTGATGGGCCTATCGCTGATCAAGGTTTCGATGACCGACATCGCCGGTGGATATGGCGCCGAGAACCCGGGTGCGCTACCCAACCTCGCATTGGCCGGGCTGGTCCTGGGCACCATCATCGTGCTCAACCGCTTCGGCATCCCGCTGCTGCGCTTGTCGGCTGTAATAGTCGCGCTGGTGGTCGGCTACGTTGCCGCCTGGATGATGGGCATGGTGGATTTTTCCAGCCTCGCGACCCTGCCGGCAATCAGCGTGCCGCAGCCGTTCAAGTTCGGCTTCGCCTTTGACTGGATGGCATTCATCCCAATTGCGGTGATCTTCCTGATCACGCCGCTGGAAACGGCGGGGGACCTGACTGCAAACTCAATGATTTCGCGCCAGCCGGTCAAGGGCCCGCTGTACATGAAGCGGATCAAAGGCGGCATCCTCGGTGATGGCTGCAGTTCGCTGCTCGCCGCCACCTTCAACAGCTTGCCGATGACCACCTTCAGCCAGAACAACGGCGTGATACAGCTCACCGGCGTGGCCAGCCGTCACGTCGGCCTCTATATCGCCGGCATTCTGATCTTGCTGGCGCTGTTCCCGGTCGTCGGCGGCGTATTGCAACTGATGCCCAAGCCAGTACTGGGTGGCGCCACACTGATCATGTTCGGCACGGTTGCCATCGCCGGGATCAAGATTCTCGCCGAAGCGGGCCTCAACCGCCGCAACATGCTGATCGTGGCCATTTCGCTGGGCCTCGGGCTGGGTGTGGCCGCGGTACCAGAGGTGCTGACCAATCTGCCCGAAGTGTTGAAGAACATCTTTGGCTCGCCGATCACCATCGGTGCATTCAGCGCGATCCTGCTCAATTTCTTCCTGCCCCGCGAGCCGGAAGAAATGGATGATTACGATCCGGACAACCTGATCGAGGACTCAGTCGGCACCAACACCCTGGCGGTGAATATCCCCGACTACACGAAGGTCCATCCGAAAGCCACCACACGCGATCCTTCCGCTCAGCTGACGCCTACAGGCTGATCGCACCGCGCCCGGCCTGCACGAGCCGGGCGCGACACCTGCATTCATCACAACAACAAAACCAAAGGGTATCAACATGACCTTCAAGCGCGCTCCACTGTCGCTGGCGCTGGCCGGCTGCCTGCTGTCCGCCCCGGCCTTTGCCGATGGCATGCTCCAATGGCAGAACAACAGCCTCAGCTACCTCTACGGCAAAAATTTCAAGGTCGACGCCGGCGAAATCCAGCAAACCGTAACCTTCGAGCATGCCAGCGGCTGGAGCTGGGGCGACATGTTCCTGTTCGTCGACAGCAAGTGGTACAACGGCTTATCAGGCGAAGAAGGACACACCTACTACGGTGAGTTCAGCCCGCGGTTGTCGTTCGGCAAATTGAGTGGCCAGGATGTGAGCTTCGGCCCGGTCAAAGACGTATTGCTGGCGGCCACTTACGAGCGCGGCGAGAGCAGCGCCGGTCGGCCCAACCAGACCTATCTGCTCGGCCCCGCTGTGGACCTCGATGTGCCCGGCTTCGACCGGCTGGCTATCAACGTCTACTATCGCAAACCCGACGGCACCACCCGCCGCGCTTCGGGCCAGTGGCAAGTCACGCCGACCTGGGCCATGACATTCCCGGTCGGCAAATCGGACATCCTCTTCGACGGCTTCATCGACTGGGTCGTCAACGATGCCGGTTCCGAACGCAGCGGTGATTTCATGTCGAAAAATCTGCACATCAACCCGCAAATCAAGTACGACCTGGGCAAGGCCTTGGATGGCGAGCCCGGCAGACTCTATGTCGGTATCGAATACGATTACTGGTCCGACAAGTACGGCATCGAGGATGGCGGCTTCGTCAGCGACCTGGTAGGCGGCACCAACCAGAACACCGCCAGCCTGCTTGTCAAAGCGCACTTCTAACCGACTGCCGCAAGGGCATGGAAAAGAAAAAAGCAGCCGAAAGGCTGCTTTTTTGGTCTCGTTTTTTATGTCGTCATGTCGTGACGAAGGACCTTCCCATCAAGCGCAAATCGGAGCCCGTGGTGGCAAGGGACGAGGGTCGAATAACCGAATCGCGACCGCCATGCCGCAGCACAGCGCGCCCCTAAACGGCAGGCGCGCTCGCCGCTCAGGTTAAAGCTTGAAGCTGCCCATCTGCCGGCTCAGATCATCGGCCAGGCGACTCAGCTCATGACAATCTTCCCGACAGCCCTGCACATCACTCGCCGTCGCCTGGGCCAGGTCGGCGATGCCCTGCACGTTACGGGTGATCTCCTCGGTCACGCTGCTCTGCTCTTCAGTCGCTGCGGCCACCTGAGTGTTCATGTCGCTGATGGCTTCGACCTGCTCGGTGATTGCGCCAAGCGACTGGCCGGTGCGCTGACTGGCCTCTACACCAGTGCCCGTCGCAGCCTGCCCTGCGTGCATGGAGTTGACCGCGTTTTCAGCACCGCTCTTGAGCCCCTGGATCATGTTCTGGATTTCGTCGGTAGATGCTTGAGTGCGGCTGGCCAGGGTGCGTACCTCGTCAGCGACCACTGCAAAGCCGCGACCCATCTCTCCGGCGCGCGCAGCCTCGATAGCCGCGTTCAGCGCCAACAGGTTGGTCTGTTCGGAAATGCTGCGAATCACCGCCAGCACCTTGTCGATGGAGGCGACCTGCTGCGCGAGATCGGTAACCGACTCAGCAGCATGACCGATTTCTCCGGACATCTTTTCGATATGGGCAATCGAATCGTTGACCACCTTGCGCGCCTCCATCGCCTCGCTACGTGCACCTTGTGAGGCCTGGGCAGCACTGCTGGCGTTCTGCGCGATTTCCTGCACGGTCAAGCCCATTTCATGCACGGCGGTCGCGACCATGTCAGTCATTTCGTGCTGGCGGCCTGCGCGCTTCGCGGTGTTGTCGACAACCTGCGTCACCTGGCCAACGGCGGTGCGCAATTGTTGGCTGGTGTTCAGCACGTCGCCTATCAATTCGCGAAGACTACCGATGAAGCGGTTGAAGCCGCGCGCCAGGTCACCCAGTTCGTCAGCCCGGCTCTCGTCCAGACGACGCGTGAGATCGCCACCGCCGCCGCCGATTTCGACAAGCGCGTTGGTCACCTGGCGGATCGGTTTCACCAGCCCGCGCGCCAGCAGCACGACGAGGCCGAGAAAGAACAGGGCAATGCATGCGCCGATCAGACTGATGGTCCACAACGTGCGGCGCGCCTCGGCAAAGATTTCCGCTTCCGGCACTTCACTGACCAGTACCCAACCCAGGCTTTCCAACGGCTGGGCAATCGCCAGGAACGCCTCGCCGTCACGCTCGAAACGCACTGCGCCCTGGGTACCTGTGAGCAATTGCTGCGCGGCGTCAGTGCCGGTCAACGCGCTTAGTTCAGTTCGGTCATTATTGTCGGTTTTCGGATGGACCTTGACGCGGCCCTCGGCGTTGATGAGGTAAACCTCGCCGCGCTCACCGAAACGGAAATTGCTGATCAGCTCGGACATGCTTTTGAGACTGTAGCCAAGCCCGGCGACGCCCAGGGTCCTGCCGCCCGCCTCGATCCGCTGATTGATGAACAGGGTCGGCTGACGGGACGCTTTGTCGATGTCGATCTCGAATCGCCGTTTGATTCCGCTGTCGACCAGCCCGTAAAACCAACCGTCGCCGGCAACCTTGCGGTTAAGTGTCCGCGAGAGCCCTGACTCGGAGTAGTAGTTGCCACTATCGAGTACTGCTATCGAAGTCGTGAGCGCGTTTTGCTGAGCCTTTACGCCGTCCAGGTAACGACCCATTGCCTCCGCTCGGTCTGCACTCTCACCTTCACGCAACCAATCCTGAACGAGCGTGTTGTTGGCAATACCGGCCGTGGCAGTGATGGGCGCAGCGAGCGTACGCTCGATGTCGTTCCGAATCGCCGCAATGTTGGCCGGCAGCGCCTGGCCTACGAGGTAGCGTTCAGCGAGTCGATTGACGGCTGATGAATAGACAAGAATGACGATCAGGGTGCTGGTGAGCAGAGCTGCCCCCATGCTGACAATCAGCTGCCACTGAATACTGCGTTGCATGAAAGGCATAGTCATGACCTCTGTTGTTTTAGTTAACGTACACAACTTCCATGCGTGCATGTATACAACAATATAAAATTGGCGTCATTATGCTATCGGGCGCTTACGGCTTCTCTTGAACACCGTTGGGCAGATAATCGAGTAATCACGCCAGGCTGCACCTCTGCCCAGGCGCCTTCGCTTATGAGAGTGAGGGCGAGCAGCACTTCATCAACATCCGCTACATCCCGGAGCTGGGCTGGTTCCTGATGGTCGATAAGCAGGAAAGCGGCGTCATGGCTCCCGTGCGGCGAGCGCTATGGATAAACCTGCCTAGCGGCGGCAGCTTCCACAAAACGCAATGATTCCCCACCATAGGCCGACAGCTCCGTCATAGCAGGTTCGCGATTTAGCTGACCCGTAGCTGTCTTGAGGCCGCTCGGAAGCCGGTGCTAGGATGCGGCGGCAGGCCACCAGGCTGGGTGGTCATGAATTGAACAGGCCTTATGTCCAGTATCCGCGAGCGCAACAAAGAACTGATCCTTCGTGCTGCCAGCGAGGAGTTTGCCGAGAAAGGCTTCGCCGCCAGCAAGACCAGTGACATCGCCGACCGCGCCGGGCTGCCCAAGCCCAACGTCTATTACTACTTCAAGAGCAAGGAGAACCTGTACCGCGAGGTTCTGGACAGCATTGTCGAACCCTTGTTACAGGCGTCTGCCCCGTTCAACCAGCCCGGCCAACCCGCCGATGTGTTGCGCGCCTATATCCGCACCAAGATCCGCATTTCGCGGGAGCACGCCTGCGCTTCCAAGGTGTTCGCCAGTGAGATCATGCACGGCGCACCACACCTGCCCCCAGAGCGCGCCGAGCAGTTGAATGCGCAGGCCAGCCATAACATCGCCTGCATCCAGCGCTGGATAGATGAAGGGCAGATGGCGAAAGTCGACCCCAACCATCTTCTGTTCAGCATATGGGCGGCCACCCAGACCTATGCCGATTTCGACTGGCAGATCTCCACCGTGACCGGAAAAGCCAGCCTCGACGACGCGGATTACGAAGCGGCTGCCGAGACCATCATTCGAATGGTGATCCAGGGTTGCGAAGTCAAGGAAGCGCCAGCGCAAGCCTGATCGCTCTATGCAGCCTTGCTAGATAGGCGGTTCTGCAGCCAATTGAGCATTTTTGATAACGTTTTATGCCTAAAGCGCGCTCAGGCCTTTGACGTTTCATCTATGCCTACCAATACTTGCCTGAGCTCCGGCCCGAATAAAGGGAATTCTTTTGACCGTATTGCGCAACAGCCTGTCGCGACAACTGTTACGTATTGTCTTGCTAGTCGCCCTTGCTGTGGGACTGGTGCTGAGCTGTGCCCAGATCGTATTCGATGCGTACAAGACCCGACAATTGATCGGCGCCGAAGCCCAACGAATCCTCAGGATGACGCGCGACCCTTCGACACAGGCGATTTACAGCCTGGACCGTGAAATGGGTACCCAGGTCATGGAGGGTTTGTTTCAACACGAATCGATCCATCAGGCCTCCATCAGCCACCCCGGCGATGAAGCCCTCGCTTCCAAGTCGCGCCCCTTGATACCATCCCCGTGGCGCTGGCTGACAGACCCGATACTGGGCGTCGATCAGGCGTACTCCATTCCGTTGATAGGCCGCCCCCCCTATAACGAATATTACGGCGACCTTCGCATCTCGCTCGACACCGCGCCCTATGGTGAAGAGCTCGTCAGCAACTCGGTGGTGATTTTCGTCGTCGGCATCCTCCGCGCGATGACATTGGGGCTGGTGCTCTACCTCATCTATGAATGGCTGTTGACGCGCCCGCTGACCAAACTCATCGAGCATTTATCCAATATCAATCCAGACCGCCCAGGCGAACACAAACTGCCGATGCTCAAGGGCCACGAAAAAAATGAGCTCGGGCTCTGGGTCGAGACCGCCAATGGGTTGCTCTCCTCCATCGAACGCAATATGCAGTTACGTCACGCGGCCGAGAGCAATCTGGAGCGCATGACCCAGTACGACTTCCTTACGGGCCTGCCAAACCGACTTCAACTGCAACACCAGCTCGATCACATCCTCAATGAGGCCGGCCGCCTTCAGCGTCGGGTCGCAGTGCTCTGCCTTGGGTTGGATGATTTCAAGGGCGTCAACGAGCAATTCAGTTACCAGAACGGCGACCGCATGCTGATAGCGCTGGCAGAGCGGCTGCGCAACCAGAGCGGGCGGCTTGGCGCCCTGGCGCGACTGGGCGGCGATCAGTTCGTATTGGTGCTTTCAGGCTTCGAACAGCCCTATGAAGCGGCAGAGCTGGCGCAGAAGGTTCTCGACGAACTGGAGCTGCCCATTCTGCTCGAACAGCAGGACATCCGCTTGCGCGCCACCATCGGCATCACGCTATACCCCGAGGACGGCGATAGCACCGAAAAGCTGCTGCAAAAAGCCGAACAGACCATGACCTTGGCGAAGACGCGCGCACGAAACCGGTATCAGTTCTACGTGGCCAGCATCGACACCGAGATGCGCGAACGCAGAGAGCTGCAAAAGGACCTCAGCGGCGCGGTAAAGCGCGGCGAGTTTCGACTGGTGTACCAACCGCAGATCGACTACCGACTCAAACGCATCACAGGTGTCGAGGCACTGCTGCGCTGGTCGCACCCCAGCGGAAAGATGGTTCCGCCAGACGTATTCATCCCGCTTGCCGAGCAGAACGGCAGCATCATCGCGATCGGTGAGTGGGTGCTCGATCAGGCATGCCGGCAATTAAGCGAATGGCATCAACAAGGCTTCAGCGATCTGCGCATGGCTGTAAACCTGTCGACCGTCCAACTGCACCATGCCGAACTTCCATTGGTCATCAGTAACCTGATCAGCGCCCATCGCCTGCCACCGGAAAGCCTTGAGCTCGAGGTGACCGAAACCGGACTTATGGAAGACATCGGGGCGGCCACGCGTAACCTGCACAGCCTGCGTCGCTCCGGCGCGCTGATCGCCATCGATGATTTCGGTACCGGCTACTCCTCGCTCAGCTACCTGAAGAGCCTGCCTCTGGACAAAATCAAGATCGACAAGAGCTTCGTTCGCGACATGGAGGCCGACGAGAGCGACGCCACCATCGTTCGCGCAATCATCCAGTTAGCCAAGAGCCTCGGCATGCAGGTCATTGCTGAAGGCGTGGAGACAGCCGAGCAGGAGCGCTACCTGATCGACGAAGGCTGCAACGAGGGCCAGGGCTACTACTACAGCAAGCCCGTCCCGGCGCTGGAACTGGCCGCCCTGTTACGTCAGTCCATGAGTACCGAGCGCACGTTCAATTCCGAGCCGCTATAGACGCACCAGCCGGTGAGCTCAGACCGGCGTTCGGAGACAACTTCCTGGCGGCACCAATAAATCGCAGTCGCGATCTGCACCCAGCAATTTCTTTGCACAAAATGCAAATCTTTCGCATTATGCTCTGCATCCGTCTGTCGCAACCTCTTGCCAACAGACTCTTCCCACCCTGCAAGCAAAGGAACCCGCCATGCTACGCACTCCCGTCTGGGCTACCGCCAGCCTTCTGGCTGTCGCCATTTCACTCGCTGGTTGCGGCGAAGAAAAAGCACCGGCCGAACAGGCTGCTGCGCCGCAACCTGCCACAACCCAGAGCGAACCGGCCGCGGCTGCCCCACAGACTGTGAAGAGCGAAGCGGCCCAGGCAGTGGTCAAGCACTACGCCGATATCGCACACGCGGTCTTCAGCGATGCACACAGCGCCGCATTGAAACTGCAAGACGCGATAAACGCCATGCTTGCCAACCCGACCCCGGAAAACCTGCAGGCCGCCAGAGCGGCCTGGGTCGCCGCCCGCGTTCCTTACATGCAGAGCGAAGTGTTCCGCTTTGGCAACCCTGTGGTTGACGACTGGGAAGGCCAGGTCAACGCCTGGCCGCTGGACGAAGGCATGATCGACTATGTCGAGGGTGACTATCAGCATGCGCTGGGCAACCCGGGTGCCACCGCCAACATCATCGCTAACAAAGAACTGCAGATCGGCGAAGACAAGATCGACGTCACTGAGATCACCGGCGAGAAGCTGGCTAGCCTGAACGAACTGGCCGGTTCCGAAGCCAACGTTGCGACTGGCTATCACGCCATTGAATTCCTGCTCTGGGGCCAGGATCTGAACGGTACAAATGCCGGTGCTGGCGATCGTCCGGTCAGCGACTACATCGAAGGCGAAGGCTGCACCGGCGGCAATTGCGATCGCCGTCGCGCCTATCTGAAAGCCGCAACTGAGCTGCTGGTAAGCGACCTTGAAGAAATGGTTGCAGAGTGGGAAGCGGGCAAAGCCGACAACTACCGCGCCAGCCTGGAAAAAGAGTCGGCGGAAAACGGCTTGCGCAAGATGTTCTTCGGGATGGGCAGCCTGTCGCTGGGAGAATTGGCAGGTGAACGCATGAAGGTCGCACTGGAAGCAAACTCTCCGGAAGACGAACACGACTGCTTCAGCGACAACACGCACAACTCGCACTTCTACAACGCCAAGGGCATCCGTAATGTCTATCTGGGCGAGTATGAGCGAATCGACGGCACTAAAGTGACCGGCCCAAGCCTGGCGTCGCTAGTGGAAGGCGCTGCGCCTGAGGTCAACAGCACGCTGAAGAGCGATCTCGAAACCACCGAAGCCAAACTGCAAGTACTCGTCGAGAGTGCCGAAAACGGCGAAGCCTTCGATCAGTTGATCGGTCCGGACAATGCCGAAGGCCAGGCAAAGGTTCGCGCTGCGATCGCGGCTCTGGTTCAGCAAACCGGTTCGATCGAAAAAGCAGCCGCTGCGCTGGGCATCAGCGACCTCAACCCGGATACCGCAGACCACGAGTTCTGATCAGCGGTGCCACTGGGGTGCGGCGCAATGCCGCCCCCTTCCGGCAAGACACGCGTAGTGACTGCCCTTCGGCAGAGAATCGGCCCAGTCGGCCATAAGCCAAATGCAAATTGATATTATTCAGGACCCCGTAGACTGCTACGATTGCTGTCCTGTTTAGGCTTCGGACTATCGATGCGCCCGCTTTCCCGTACCACTTTTGCCATTCTGCTGCTCCTTACCCTGGCTGCATGCGAGGACACGCCGCGCTTAGACCAGGCAGAGCCGGGCGAAGCACTTTCCGGCGGGGACGCAACCGTCATGAAGTCCGACCAAAACGCCTTCTCGATGCCTTCTGCCAATCTTTCGCCTGTGCGGCGGCTGGACTTCAGCGTGGGCAACAGTTTCTTCCGCAATCCCTGGGTCATTGCGCCATCTTCGACCACCGCTCGTGACGGCCTGGGGCCGCTGCTCAACACCAATGCCTGCCAAAGCTGCCATATCAAGGACGGTCGTGGCCGCCCGGCAGAAGCCGAGCGAGGCAACGCAGTGTCCATGCTGGTCCGTCTCTCGATTCCGGCGGGCCCCGAACATGCCGAGGTTGTGCGCGAACGTGGCATCGCACCGGAGCCCACCTACGGCGGTCAGTTGCAGGACATGGCCATTCCCGGGGTGGCGCCCGAAGCCAAGGTTCGCCTCAACTACAGCACGCATATCGAGCGTTTCGCTGACGGATTTGAAGTCGAACTGCGTAAGCCCGAACTGGTAATCAGCGACCTGGGTTACGGCCCGATGCATCCGGACACCCAATTCTCGATTCGCGTAGCAACGCCCATGATCGGCCTGGGACTGCTCGAGGCGATTCCTGAATCGGCAATACTGGCCAATGCCGATCCGGACGACCGCAACGGCAATGGCATTTCGGGGCGACCCAATAAGGTGTTCGATCAGGCCTCTCGCAGCACAGTCATTGGTCGCTTCGGGTGGAAAGCGGGTCAGCCAAGCCTTAACCAGCAGAACGCCGATGCCTTCTTCAACGACATGGGGCTGAGCACCACCCTGTTCAGCGGCCGTAATTGTACCGAGGCCCAGACCGACTGCCTGGCGATGCCTAACGGAGGCGAGCCAGAAGTCAGCGACCACATCCTCGCGCAGGTGCTGTTCTATACGCGCAACCTGGGCGTACCGGCTCGGCGTAACGTCGGCGACCCCCAGGTGCTGGCGGGCAAGGCGCTGTTCCATCGTGCCGGCTGCCAAAGCTGCCATGTGCCTGAGTTCACAACGGGCAACGCTGCAGAGCCGGAACTCGCGAATCAGGTAATCCGGCCCTACACGGACCTGTTGCTGCATGACATGGGTGAAGGCCTCGCTGACAACCGGCCCGAATTCGAGGCGAGTGGTAGCGAGTGGCGCACGCCTCCGCTCTGGGGCGTTGGGCTGACCCAAACTGTGAGCGGCCACACCCAGCTATTACATGACGGCCGCGCGCGGAACCTGCTCGAAGCCATACTCTGGCATGGCGGCGAGGGCGAAAAAGCCAAACAGACCGTGCTTGGATTCGACCAGGACGAACGCAGCGCGCTGCTGGCTTTTCTCGAGTCACTCTAATAACGCATCCATCTTCTTTTGCCCTGCTTTGCCGAGGAACAACATGCATCCCAACCGACTCTTCCGGGCCGTCGCCGCTACCGCAATAGGCCTGCTGTTAGGCGCCTGCGCGCCCTCCGACCCCTACGCCGAGACAAGCCAGACGCTAGCTGAAGAAGTGCTGCTTCCGGCCTATACCAATTGGGCCGAAGCCAACCGCAGGATGGCGGCCAGCAGCATCGCGTTCTGCGCCGACAACGAAGAGTTGGACGATGCGCGCCAGGCATTCATCCAGGCGCAGCTGGCCTGGTCCGGCTTGCAGCCCCTGCTAGTGGGGCCGATGGGCGAAGGCAACCGGGCCTGGCAGGTGCAATTCTGGCCCGACAAGAAGAATCTCGTTGGCCGCCAGATTGGCACGCTGTTGAAAAAGAAGCCGCAATTGACCCAGGCGGATCTGGAAAACGGAAGCGTCGTGCTCCAAGGACTCTCGGCATACGAATACGTGCTCTATGACAAAGCGGTGGATTTGACCAACAGCGACACTAAAGCGCGTTATTGCCCGCTGCTACAGGCCATCGGCGAGCACCAGCAGAAGCTCACCGCTGACATCTTGCAGACATGGACAGCCAAGGACGGCATGGCAGCCCAGCTGAGCGAATTTCCCAATGAGCGTTACGCCGAACCGGCCGAAGCGATTGCCGACCTGCTGCGCGTTCAGGTCACTGCACTGGACGGTTTGAAGAAAAAGCTCGGCGCACCGCTCGGCCGCCAGAGCAAAGGCTTCCCGCAACCGTTCCAGGCCGAAGCCTGGCGCAGCGACGCCACGCTTCCGAGCATCGATGCAGCGCTAGCTGGCGCCCAGCGACTGTGGCAAGGCACAGATGAGAACGGCCTCAAAGCCCTGGTGCCAGCGGAGCAGGCTGATCTGGTCCAGCGCATCGACGTTGCCCACGAAACGACACGCCAGCATCTGGTCGACATCATGCTGCCGTTCAGCGAGCTGATTGCCGACGAAGCCGGGCGTGCACGCCTGGATGCTCTGTATGAGGACATCGATGTCTTGCACCGCCTGCATCAGACCGAACTGGCGCGCGCACTCGGTGTACAGATCGGCTTCAATGCTCACGACGGAGACTGAATATGAAGCGCCGTGCTTTCCTGGGGCTGGGCGGTGCGCTCGTAGCCGCTTCGGCAGTTGGCGGTTGGACGCTCACGCATCATACCGAACAGCCCTTGCTGCTATCGGCTCGTAACGATGCCGACGGCCGCCACTATGCGGTCGGCTACCGCCTCGACGGCAGTCAGGTATTCGCGACCCCCGTCGCTGAGCGCTGCCACGAT
This sequence comes from Stutzerimonas stutzeri, assembly GCF_051028275.1. GTDB lineage: Bacteria > Pseudomonadota > Gammaproteobacteria > Pseudomonadales > Pseudomonadaceae > Stutzerimonas > Stutzerimonas stutzeri_AS. Next base: position 1,140,423 of record NZ_CP069269.1, on the reverse strand, counting down.
GTTTACGCACACCCCCACCTGCCCCTCGCCGTGTTCGTCGGACGCCGCCCTAGCCGTGAAAGCTACCTGATCGACAGCCGCGACGGGACGCTGCTGCAGATCCTGGCATCGCCACCGGACCGCCACTTCTATGGCCACGGCGTCTTTCACGCCAGTGGCGACTGGTTCTATACCACCGAAAATGACACCGCCGAAGCTGGCCGCGGCGTGCTTGGCGTCTACCGCGTCGAGGGGCGTCAGCTGGTGCGTAGCGGCGAACATTCAACGCACGGCATCGGTCCGCATCAGCTGCTTTGGATGCCCGACGGCGAAACGCTGGTTATCGCCAACGGCGGAATCCGCACCGAAGCGGACAGCCGCGAGATGATGAACCTTGATGCCATGGAGCCCAGCCTGGTGCTGTTGCGTCGCGATGGGACGCTGGTCAGCAAGGAGCAGTTACCTGAGCAGATGAACAGCGTGCGACATCTGGCGGTGGCGGCCGACGGCACGGTAGTGTCGGGCCAGCAGTACGAAGGCGACCCGATGGATCAGGTGCCTTTGCTCGCGATCAAGCGTCCAGGCCAGGCTTTCCAGGCGTTCCCGCTGGGCGAAGCGCAACGCCAGACCATGAACCAGTACACCGCCAGCCTGGCAATCAATGACGCCCTTCGCCTGCTGGCCGTGACGGCTCCGCGCGGCAATAAAGTCTTCATTTGGGACCTGGACACGATCGCCCTGCGCAAGGAAATCCATCTGCCTGATTGTGCTGGCGTCGCGGCTGTAACGGAGGGGTTCGTCGTGAGCTCCGGCCAGGGCCGCTGTCGCCTTGTCGACTGCACTGGCACGGATGTCGTCAGTACCCCGCTGCGACTGCCGGCAGGGCTCTGGGACAATCATCTGCGACTCGTCTGAAACCGTTCAAGTATCGAAGCGCCAAGCCGAAATACCGGCGAGTGAGCAGTCAGCCTGACGGCTCATCGCCACTTGCGTGACGCAAGCGCATCCCTTTCGATACGAGAACGCCCAGATGTTCCTGAAAAAATCCCTGCGTGCCCAGCTGCTCGCGCTGATAGGCGGCAGCTTACTGTTGATGCTGACCATCGCGCTCGCCAGTTTTTCGTTTCTTTCCAATGACATCGCGTCCTATCAACGGTTGCTTAAAGGGCCGATCGAAGCCTCACGGCTGATCGATCAATCCAACCTGGAATTCAAGATACAAGTCCAGGAGTGGAAGAACGTGCTGCTGCGCGGTAAGTCCCCGGAGAGCCTGGCCAAGTACTGGCAAAGCTTCGAAGAACAGGAGCGCAAGGTGCAGGCCTTGTTAGGCACCCTTGTGCAAGAAAGCCAAGGCGACCCCGCTCTGGCCGCTCAGATTCAGAGCTTGCGTGACGAGCATCTGAAGCTCGGCACGGCCTATCGCGCCGGACGTGACGCGTTCATGGCAGCCGGTGGTGATCCGTTTGCAGGCGACGCTGCCGTCAAGGGCATCGACCGCGCCACCAGCGAGCAGCTCAGCGTGCTGGTGGAACAACTACGAGGCTCGGCCCTTGCCAGCTCTGAGGCGATCAGCCAGGCAGCGGACCGAACCATTATCCTCGGCTCGCTATTCATGCTTGCCGCTGGTGTGTTGATTGGCCTGCTCAGTGCCTGGCTGGTCAATCGCAACTTGGTCAATCCGATTCGCCATCTGATTGACCATGTTGCGAATCTCAGCCAGGGCAACTTCAAAGAGCACGTAGATACCAGCCGTGCCGACGAGCTGGGCCGCCTTGCGGTAGCCGCTAATGTCCTGCGTGACTTTCTGGCTGACACCTTCACCCGCTTGCAGCGCAGCACCTCGGATCTGGACAGCGCAAGTGGTGAGCTCAACGCCATTGCGGCCCTGATGGGCCAAGGTACCCGCGAACAGTTCACGCGAACCGATCAAGTGGCCACGGCGATGCACGAAATGTCCGCCACCGCACAGGAAGTCGCGCGCCATGCCGCCGACGCAGCACGCGCAGCGGATGCAGCCGACCAGTCGGCGCAACAGGGCGAAACCATGATGCGCTCGACCATTCAGACGATCACCCACATGCGTGGCGAGATCAGCAACACCGCGACCGTCATTCGCCGGCTGGAGGCTGACAGTGGGCGCATCGGCAAAGTGCTGGAAGTCATCCGCGGCATCGCCGACCAGACCAACCTGCTGGCCTTGAACGCAGCCATCGAAGCCGCCCGTGCCGGCGATGCAGGCCGCGGCTTCGCCGTGGTGGCGGACGAGGTCCGTACGCTTGCCAAACGCACCGCCGACTCCACCGCCGAAATTCATCAGATCATCGACACCGTGCAGACCGGTGCAGTGGACGCCGTCCGGGCGATTGAAAATGGACAGACCCGTAGCGACCAGGGCGTTGAGCAAGTGACCGAGGCCGGCAGCATGCTCCAGCGCATCACCCTAGAAGTCGAAGCCATTCGCGACATGAACCGTCAGATCGCTACCGCCGCGGAGGAACAGACATCGGTTGCCGAAGATATCTCACGCAACCTGACCGAAATCACCGCCATCGCCACGACCAACCAGGACAACGTCGAGCGCACCGAGAAAGCCAGCAATAACCTGCACGAGCTGTCCGCCCAGCTCACCGACATCACCCATCGCCTCGCGGGATAACCCCGTCATCATCAGCGTCTGGCAGCCCGGCTGGCCAGACGCTGCGTCCTGCGGCTCAGCGCCTTTTTGCTCCTGCGTCCCATTTCCATGCATGGCTAAGTGACACCGCTTTACTTGCCTAAACTTCGCAGCTAGTTTTCTCTTCTCTCGGACCAACAAGTCTGAACAACAGGAGCCGGCAAGCGCCGGTCTCAGCGACGGGCGTGGCCTCGACGGTTGCCTCGCTCGGGTTATCCGTCAGCCGGTCTCTCCAAGGAATAAGGAAATGTTGCGCCGCATGCTGCTCATGCTTGGCGCGGTGATCGTCGTCGTTCTGATCCTCGCCGCTCTCAAGTTCAACGCCATCTACACCCAGATTCAGCAATTCACAGCCCCTAAACCCCCGATCAGCGTCGAGGTTGCCGAATCGCGCCAACAGCCATGGCAAAGCCGCCTACCCGCTATCGGTACGCTCAAGGCCTCGCAGGGCATCGACCTATCCGTCGAGATCGCCGGCACTATCGAAGACGTCCAGTTCCAGTCCGGTGAAAAAGTCCGCAAGGGTCAACCGATCATCCTGCTTGACAGCGAAGTCGAGCAGGCGAGCCTGGCGGCAGCCGAAGCCGATCAGCATTTGGCGAAAGTCGAGTTCGAGCGGGCATTGAGTCTGGTCGACCGTCAGGCCATCTCGCGTAGCGAGTTTGATCGGCTGAGTGCCGAATCGCAGAAAGCCGGCGCTACAGTTGCGCAGCTCAAGGCAAGCCTGGCAAAGAAGCGCATCCTGGCGCCTTTCGCCGGCACCATCGGGATACGGCAGGTGGACGTCGGCGATTTCGTCGCCGCTGGCACGTCCATCGCGACGCTGCAAGATCTATCGACCTTGTATGTGGATTTCTACCTGGCTGAACAGCAGGTTCCGCTGCTGGAGCTCGGTCAGCGCGTGATCGTCAGGGTCGCTGCTTTCCCTGGGGAAGATTTCGAAGGTCGCATCGTTGCATCAACCCGAAAGTGGAAACGTCCACACGCAACGTTCAGGTCCGAGCGGAGCTTGCCAACCCCGACGAACGCTTGTTGCCCGGCATGTTTGCTGATTTGCAGGTACTCCTACCCAGCGAAGCGCCTCGCGTCGTGGTCCCGGAAACCGCCGTCACCTATACGCTATATGGCAACTCGGTGCTAGTGGTGAAGAACGGTGAGCGGCCCGAAAGCGAAGACGCGAGCGCAGCCGATGCGACCGAAACCAATGAGCCCTATCTGGTGGTCGAACGGCGCTTCGTCAAGACAGGAGAACGGCGCGACGGTCGCGTCGTTGTGCTCGAAGGGCTTGAGGCCGGCGAACAGGTTGTGATTGCCGGCCAGCTCAAGCTGGACAACGGCGCCCATGTCGCCATTGCCGAGAAGCGCACGCTCGAGCTCGAGCCAAACAGCGAGTCCGGCGCCCGCTGAGGCGCCGACTGAAGGGACACGATCCTCATGGCTTTTACCGATCCTTTTATCCGCCGCCCTGTGCTGGCCAGCGTGATCAGTCTGCTCATCGTGCTGCTCGGCTTGCAGGCATTCAACAGCCTGGTGATTCGCCAGTATCCACAGATGGAAAGCGCGCTGATCACCGTGACCACCGCGTACCCTGGAGCCAATGCGGAAACCATCCAGGGCTACATCACACAGCCCCTGCAACAGAGCCTGGCCAGCGCCGAAGGCGTTGATTACATGACGTCGGTGAGCCAGCAGAACGTATCGATCATCTCCGTCTATGCACGCATCGGCGCCGATACCGACCGCCTCTATACCGAACTGCTCAGCCAGGCCAACTCGGTAAAGAATCAGCTGCCACAAAACGCCGAAGACCCTGTACTGAACAAGCAGGCCGCAGACTCCACCGCGCTGATGTACATCAGCTTCTATAGCGAGCAATTGAGCAATCCGCAGATCACCGATTATCTGTCCCGCGTGATTCAGCCAAAGCTGGCGACCCTGCCCGGCATGGCCGAAGCGGAGATACTTGGTAATCAGGTGTTCGCCATGCGCCTGTGGCTGGACCCGGTAAAACTCGCCGCTTACGGGTTGTCTGCCGGCGATGTGAACGAAGCAGTGCGCAAATACAACTTCCTTTCGGCCGCAGGCGAAGTGAAAGGACAGTATGTCGTTACCAGCATCAACGCGGATACGGAACTCAAAACACCCGAAGCCTTCGCCGCAATACCGCTGAAGACCGAGGGCGACAGTCGCGTCCTGCTCGGCGACGTGGCGCGCGTTGAGATGGGGGCCGAAAGCTACAACGCAATCAGCTCCTTCGACGGTATCCCTTCGGTCTATATCGGCGTTAAAGCGACTCCAAGCGCCAACCCTCTGGACGTCATCAGCGAAGTGCGCGCGGTCATGCCCGAAATCGAGTCGCAGTTGCCGCCGAGCCTCAAGGTGACCATCGCCTATGACGCCACGCGCTTTATCCAGGCATCTATCGATGAAGTGGTCAAAACCTTGGCCGAAGCGGTGGTGATCGTCATCGTCGTGGTGTTTCTGTTCCTTGGTTCGCTGCGTTCGGTGCTGATCCCGGTGGTCACCATTCCCTTGTCGATGATCGGCGTGATGTTCTTCATGCAGACCATGGGGTACTCGATCAACCTGCTTACCTTGCTGGCGATGGTGCTGGCCATCGGTCTGGTCGTGGATGACGCTATCGTTGTGGTGGAGAATATCCACCGGCACATAGAGGAAGGCAAGGCACCGTTCCAGGCGGCTATCGACGGCGCTCGCGAGATCGCCATGCCAGTCATCACCATGACCATCACCCTGGCCGCGGTCTATGCGCCGATCGGCTTCCTGCAAGGCCTGACCGGTGCACTGTTTCAGGAGTTCGCGTTCACCCTGGCTGGTGCAGTGTTGATTTCCGGCCTGGTAGCCCGGACTCTCTCGCCGATGATGTGCTCGCGACTCCTGCGCCACGAAGACAACCCGAGCGGTTTTTCACACCGTCTCGACTCGCTGTTCGACCGATTGAAAAATCGCTACCAGCGCGCCTTGCACGGCACCCTGAACACCCGTCCGGTTGTGCTGGTGTTTGCCGTGATCATCCTCGGGTTGATCCCGATTCTACTCAAATTTACCGAAAGTGAGCTGGCCCCTGAAGAGGATCAGGGGATCATCTTCATGATGGCAAGCGCGCCGCAAACAGCGAACCTGAACTACCTGAACGCCTATACCGATCAGTTTCTGGAAATCTTCAAGGCGTTCCCCGAGTACTACTCATGGTTCCAGATCAATGGCTTCAACGGCGTACAGAGCGGTATCGGTGGCTTCCTGATGAAACCCCTGGGATGAACGTGAGCGCACCCAGATGGAGGTGCTGCCGGAGGTGCAGGCGAAGATCGATCAAATCCCCGGCTTGCAGGTTTTTGGTTTCAACCTGCCTTCATTACCAGGTACTGGCGAAGGACTGCCGTTCCAGTTCGTCATCAATACAGCCAGCGACTATGAGTCGCTCCTACAGGTCACCGAGCGCATCAAGGAAAAGGCCCAGGCATCTGGCAAGTTTGCATTCCTCGATGTGGACCTCGCGTTCGACAAGCCGGAGATCGTTGTAGACATCGACCGGGAGAAGGCCGCGCAGATGGACGTTTCCATGGAAGATCTGGGACTGACTCTGGCTACGCTGCTTGGCGAGAGCGAGATCAACCGCTTCACCGTCGACGGTCGCAGCTACAAGGTCATCGCCCAGGTCGAGCAGGCTTACCGAGACAATCCCGGTTGGCTGACCAACTATTACGTGAATAACGGCCGTGGCGAAATGCTGCCGTTGTCGACGCTCGTCACAGTGCACGACCGTGCCCGTCCGACTCAGCTCAGTCAGTTCCAGCAGCTCAACGCTGCGACAATTCAGGGGTTCCCCATTGTCAGCATGGGCGAAGCGATCAACACAGTCAGAAGCATTGCCGAAGCAGAAGCACCGCTCGGGTTTACCTTCGACTATGCAGGCGCTTCACGGCAGTACATTCAGGAGGGCAACGCGCTGTATCTGACCTTCGCCTTGGCGCTGGCAATCATCTTTCTGGTGCTGGCTGCGCAGTTCGAAAGCTTCCGCGATCCGCTGGTCATCCTCGTCACGGTGCCCTTGTCGATTTGTGGCGCATTGGTGCCGCTGTTCCTGGGGGTGTCCAGCATGAACATCTATACCCAGGTCGGCCTGGTGACGCTCATCGGCTTGATCAGCAAACACGGGATCATGATCGTCGAGTTCGCCAACCAGCTACGCCATGAGCGAGGCCTTGGCCGCCGTGAGGCTGCGGAGGAAGCCGCTGCGATTCGCCTGAGGCCGGTTCTGATGACCACCGCGGCAACCGTATTCGGCATGGTGCCGCTGATTCTGGCCAGCGGTGCCGGCGCGGTAAGCCGTTTCGATATCGGCCTGGTGATCGCCACGGGAATGACGGTGGGGACGCTTTTCACACTGTTTGTGTTGCCTGCGGTCTATACCGTCCTGGCCAGCCCGGACCATACGCCAGTGCGAGCGGCACAGAGCTGAGCTTTTCGGACTTTGCGAATTCGCCCGTGCCGTTAGTGATGGAAACGGCTGCGACCTAACCCCGGCCTACCAGGCTCTGAGAAAGGCCGTACATGAACAGTAGAAGGTCATGGTCGGGGCGCGCTTCGGCCTGTGACACCTGAGCAATACGCGGCACTGCACAATGGCTACTGAGATCACTCCGCGCTACGACTTTTGCGTCCGGCTCACTCCATGCGGCCGCGCACAGTGACGCGACGCCCAGTGAACCGACCAAGAACAGACCTCGAGCAATTTCAAGCTTCATTGCGCAAGCCTTTGTTATCAGGTGGATGGAGAAGGTCAACATAGACGACATGTCCTGACCTTGCCGAACTACTTGACCAGCGGTCGTTACTGGCCAGCAACGGTACGCTCCCCAGATGACATCTATGCGTATCCGTCAGGAAACTTCGATGATGAAACCGACGCGCATAAAAAAGCCCCGCACGAGGCGGGGCTTTCTTTGCAGCGGGTAGGCCGGCTGGCTTACATCATGCCGCCCATACCACCCATGCCGCCCATATCCGGCATTGCCGGGGCCGGCTTGTCTTCAACCACTTCAGCGATCATCGCCTCGGTAGTGACCATCAGACCACCGATGGAAGCTGCAGCTTGCAGCGCGGAACGAGTGACCTTGGCCGGATCGAGGATACCCATCTCGATCATGTCGCCGTAGACATCGGACGCAGCGTTGAAGCCGTAGTTGCCTTCGCCCTGCTTAACCTTGTCCACGACAACGCTCGGCTCGCCACCGGCGTTGGCAACGATCTGACGCAGCGGTGCTTCAACAGCACGACGCAGCAGAGCGATACCGACGTTCTGGTCTTCGTTATCGCCCTTGAGCTCGGAGATGGCCTGCAGAGCGCGCACCAGGGCAACGCCGCCGCCAGGAACCACGCCTTCTTCAACGGCTGCACGGGTAGCATGCAGGGCGTCTTCAACGCGGGCCTTCTTCTCTTTCATCTCGACTTCGGTACCGGCGCCGACCTTGATCACCGCAACACCGCCAGCCAGCTTGGCCAGACGCTCTTGCAGCTTCTCTTTGTCGTAGTCGGAGGTGGTGTCTTCGACTTGCTTGCGGATCTGCGCCACGCGGGCTTCGATGTCAGCCTGCTGACCAGCCCCATCGATGATGGTGGTGTTTTCCTTGTTCAGCACGACGCGCTTGGCGTTACCCAGGTGCTCCAGGGTAGCGGTTTCCAGGCTCAGGCCGACTTCTTCGGAAATCACGGTACCGCCAGTCAGGATAGCGATGTCCTGCAGCATGGCCTTGCGGCGATCGCCGAAGCCAGGCGCCTTGACAGCAGCGACTTTGACGATGCCGCGCATGTTGTTGACCACCAGGGTAGCCAGGGCTTCGCCCTCGACGTCCTCAGCCACGATCAGCAACGGACGACCGGCCTTGGCGACACCTTCCAGCACCGGCAGCAGTTCGCGGATGTTGGAGATCTTCTTGTCAACCAGCAGCAGCATCGGGCTGTCCAGCTCGGCAACCATGGTGTCCGGCTTGTTGATGAAGTACGGGGACAGGTAGCCGCGGTCGAACTGCATGCCTTCTACGACGGACAGTTCGTTTTCCAGGCCGGAGCCTTCTTCAACGGTGATGACGCCTTCTTTACCAACCTTTTCCATGGCTTCGGCAATGATCGCGCCGATGGAGCTGTCGGAGTTGGCGGAGATGGTGCCGACCTGAGCGATGGCCTTGAAGTCGGTGCATGGCTTGGCCAGGTTTTTCAGCTCGGCGACGACGGCGATGGTCGCCTTGTCGATGCCGCGCTTCAGGTCCATCGGGTTCATGCCGGCAGCGACGGCCTTCAGGCCTTCGTTGACGATGGCCTGAGCCAGAACGGTCGCGGTGGTCGTACCGTCACCGGCTTCGTCGTTGGCCTTGGACGCAACGTCCTTAACCAGCTGCGCGCCCATGTTTTCGAAACGGTCCTTCAGCTCGATTTCCTTGGCAACGGAAACGCCGTCCTTGGTGATGGTCGGAGCGCCAAAGCTCTTCTCCAGCACCACGTTGCGGCCTTTCGGGCCGAGGGTCGCTTTTACCGCATCAGCCAGGATGTTGACGCCGGAGAGCATTTTCTTGCGAGCGGAATCGCCGAATTTAACTTCTTTAGCAGCCATGTTGATTCTTCCTCAAATTCTGTTGATGAAACGCAATCGCTAAGCAGCGAGCGCTGATCAGGCTTCGACGACGGCGAGGATTTCGTTCTCGCTCATTACCAGCAGGTCTTCACCGTCGACCTTGACGGTGTTGCTGCCGGAATAAGGACCGAATACAACCTTATCGCCAACCTTGACTGCGAGCTGACGTACTTCGCCGTTGTCCAGAACGCGGCCAGTGCCTACAGCGACGACTTCGCCACGGTTGGGCTTTTCGGCAGCGGAGCCCGGCAGCACGATGCCGCCTGCGGTCTTGGTTTCTTCTTCGCTGCGACGGATCACGACGCGATCATGTAGAGGACGAAGCTTCATTGTCGATCTCTCCTAAGTACAGTGGTTTCCATGCCGATGAATGTCATCGGCGGGTTGGGCAAATCCGGCGTTGCCGGTTGCGGCCCGCAACGCGAGCCGCAGAAGACGGACTGTCAAATCGCGACAGCGACCTTGCGGTGACCGCTACATGCGGGCGTGCAAAATGATTTCAAGGGCACCGCATCGTTTTTTTTGCATCAGGAAACGAAAAAGGCATGCCTGTGCATGCCTTTTTCAGTGAACGGTCAACATCACTTGTCGCGACGCTCCCACTCGCCCTCGATGACGTTGGGCCGATGAGGATTGGCCCGATGTTCTTGCTGTTGGTGAAGGTCATCGGCAAAGGCCCTGCGGCGCTGGGCCTGGGCTTCGACTCGGCGACTGACGAAACCAAGAAACAACTTTCGCGACGGAGGAAACAGAACAAGCAACGCGACGATGTCGCTGATGAAACCGGGCACAAACAGCAACCCGCCGGCAACGGCCATCATCAGCCCTTGTAGCATCTCCCGCTCAGGCAGTTCGCCCCGGGAGAGACGCTCACGGGCACGCCATGCCGTGGCAAAGCCCGCCAAGCGCATCAGCAGAATGCCAGCCATGCCGCTGATGACGAGCAGCAGGATGGTTGGCAATACGCCAATTGAGCTGCCGACCTGGATCAGCAGTGCCAGCTCGGCCAGCGGAAATAGGAGAAACAATAATAAGAAAATGCGCATCGATAGGTCCTTCGCGGAAGTACGGCTTCCGAAGTTGTGTAGATGACGGCGGCGCACAGCAAATTCAACCCGGATGACGAACAGCGCTGTAACGGAATTATTCGCTCCGCGACTTACGCCAGCCTGAATCAGTCGCGGGCCATAGCCACCAACGCCTGCCGCACTGCGCCTGGCGTGGTGCAGTCAGCTGGAAACGCGAGCCAATGGATCGACTGGCCGATGCGCAGGTGAAAGCCCTCGCTATCGATACCGACCATGTAAGCCTGTGGTTCAGAGGGAAGCCCTGCCCGAGAAACGTAATGGGCGATCGCCTCGCTGTGGTCATTGTTCATATGCTCGAGCATGCCACCCTCGGCTCCGTCTCGCGCAGCGAAAGGGTTGGCCGACGCGACTCGATCCAGCCAGTGGATCGCCCCAAACCCGCCGATGAAGCGCCAGCGCACCGGCTGCAATGTCCAGAAATCGAAATCGTGCGCGCGGTGATAGTCACGAGACTCCGGAAAATATCGGTAATAGCGTTCCGCAGCGATTTCGATGGCCTGCGGATCGACAATGACTTGCGCTTCGGCCAGCAGGGTCAGCCGGCCGGTCGCCTGAACATCTTCAGCGCCGCGCTCACCCACAAGAAGCGAACAGCGAGCGTCCGCCTTGAGATTCTTCGTATGTTGCGCGATCCGGCTGATGAGTATCAGCGGCCAGCCATGCTCGTCCAGGCAATAGGGCACCGCGGATCCGAAGGGAAAGCCGGGCACACTCTGCGAATGGGTAGATAGCACGCCACGGTATTCCTTGAGCAGTAAGAGTCGGGCATGCTTGGCGGCTTCTGCGCTCACCTGGGGTACCTCGGGCCGGTTTATCAGGCTGTCAGCATACCGGTTTAGGCCCCGGGGCGTCGCGTTGCACACTGGCATAAGCAGGAGAGTGGCATGCAGCTCAAAGACAAGGTCATCATCATTACCGGCGGCGGTCAGGGCCTGGGGCGTGCGATGGGCGAATACCTCGCAGCCAAAGGCGCCCGCTTGGCACTGGTCGACCTCAATCAGCAACGACTGGACGAAGCGGTTGCAGCTTGCAAAAGCGCTGGTGGAGATGCGCGCGCATACTTGTGCAACGTGGCGGACGAGGAGCAGGTCAGCCACATGGTCGCGCAAGTCAGCGATGACTTTGGCGGGCTCGACGGCCTGGTGAACAACGCCGGCATTCTCCGCGATGGTCTGACCATCAAGGTAAAGGACGGCGAACTGTCGAAAATGAGCCTTGCCCAATGGCAGGCCGTAATCGATGTGAACCTCACCGGCGTATTCCTGTGCACCCGGGAGGTGGCGGCAAAGATGATCGAGCTCAAGCGTCAGGGAGCGATCATCAACATCTCGTCGATCTCAAGGGCCGGCAATATGGGCCAAGCGAACTATTCCGCCGCCAAGGCAGGTGTTGCAGCCGACACCGTGGTCTGGGCGAAGGAGCTGGCTCGCTACGGTATCCGCGTAGCCGGTGTCGCGCCCGGATTCATCGAAACCGATATGGTCGCCAGCATGAAGCCCGAAGCACTCGAAAAGATGACTGCGGGTATTCCGCTTAAGCGCCTGGGCAAGCCACAGGAGATCGCTCATTCGGTGGCTTACATATTCGAGAACGACTACTACACAGGGCGCATTCTTGAGCTGGATGGAGGCCTGCGGCTGTAGAGGCGTCAGATACGAAACCGGGCGCACGTTGCGCCCGGTTCTTGGAAAGAAAGCCTTACCAGCCCACACCGAAACCGATGCTGTAGCGGGTTTCGTCCAGGTCGCTCTCTGCGCCACTGACGATGTCTTTCTCGGCCTTCATGTTGAGCGACGCCCAGTCGGTCACCTTGTAGCGCAGCCCCATTTCTGCGTCGAACTGATAGTCGGCGACGGTCTCCAGCGGCTTGCCGATCTCGCCGCTACTGAATAGCTCAAAGGTCTTGCCCACCAGATAGCGGTTGTAGTTCCACTTCACGGCCAGCGAGTAGAACTCCTCCGTATTGCCATTAGCGAACTTGTAGTCGCTGCGGTTGACCAGCGAAGCCAGCGAGAAGGCACCAAGCTCGTTATCCCAGAACTGGTAACCCGGACCCGTACCGATGCTGCGCTGCCGGCGCACGTCCTCGATCTGATCACGCTTGTATTCCAGACGCCCCTGCCAGAACCAGTGCTCATCAAGGAAGCGATCCAGTGCGTATTCGGCCTCCCAGTTGTCGGTCGACGTCACTTCGTTGCGATATTCACGGTTGTAACTACCTGAACCGTTGTGACGCCAAAGACCGTGGCGGGCCGATGTCTTGAATGAGATATCGTAGTCATCGGTGTCGGTTTCAGCGCGCTTGTAATCGATGGCCAGATCGACGTTACCCTTCCAGGTGAGGTCCTGAATGAGTGGCTTAGGATGGATGATCTGTGTGATGGACTTCAGCGCCACCGTACGCGAGGCGCCTCCATCACTCAGCGTGACCATGCCATCACCAGCTGCTTGCAACGATTTGGCCACTTCGCCAGAAACATCGTTTTGCTTGACCAGCAACTGCTGATTGCTCTCCAGTGTCGCGACCTGGCTCCATTTCACCGGGATGGAACCGCCGTACTCGGTTTCGATGAGCAGCTTGCCACCATCGAGCACGCTGATCCTGCCGGTCAGGCGATCACCGTTTTTCAACCATACGGTGTCGGCGAATGTTGGCAGGGAGAGCGTCGAGAGGGTTACGCAAAGCAGGGTGCGATTGAGCGGTCGGGAGAACATAGGTGAGAGGGTGTCTGTGGGCTAGATGAGAAAGGCAGCCATTATCCTGATGGGTTCAAAGACAACAAGCGCGGACTGCCAAACGGAGCGCCGAATCGGTATGAATGCCCCTTTAACGGAGCCCGGCAATGACCTTCCAACCGGCTGATGCACAGCAAAGCGATCTACGGACTCAAGATGCCGAAACTCGACGCGCCGCACTGTATCTAGCCTTGGCGCAGATTCCTGAAGGTAAAGTCACCAGCTATGGCGAAATTGCCGCGGTCGCCGGGCTGGGTCGCGCGGCGCGCTGGGTCGGTCGGGTCCTGTCGCAATTGCCAGACGATACGCAGCTGCCGTGGCATCGAGTAATGGCCGCCGGTGGCCGATTGAGCCTGGCCGCCGGTACGGTATCCGGCGACGAACAACGTGCTCGCCTTCGCGCTGAAGGTGTGCAGGTGGTCAACGACCGCGTCGACGTACGTCGACACGGCTGGCATTCAGCGGAGCACAGCGGGTAGAGTGCGTCCTTCATGTTCTGCCCCTGATTTGCCCATGTCCCGTGAAACCTGGCGCGCTGCGCTAGCCGCTTATGCCAGTCCAGCCTCGCTGACTTTGCTGATCCTTGGCTTCGCTGCCGGGCTTCCGGCGATCCTGGTGTTTTCCACGTTGTCCGTATGGCTGCGCGAGGCTGGCGTGTCTCGCGAAACCATTGGTTTTGCAAGCTGGATCAGCCTTGCCTATGCCTTTAAATGGGTCTGGTCGCCGATGCTCGACCAGTGGCGGTTGCCATGGATTGGAGGCCTGGGGCGACGACGCTCCTGGCTGGTACTGTCGCAGGCAGTGATTGCGCTCGGCCTGATTGGCATGGCCATGTGCAACCCGCAACAGAACCTGACCATGTTGATCGCACTCGCCGTGGCGGTGGCGTTCGCCTCTGCCACTCAGGACATCGCCATCGATGCCTATCGGCTGGAGATCGCCGAGGACAAATTGCAGGCCACGCTGGCTGCGAGCTATATGACCGGCTATCGCGTCGCCATGCTGCTGGCCAGCGCTGGTGCACTTTTTTTGGCTGAGTGGCTGGGATCGAGCAACCTCGAATACAACCAGGCGGCCTGGGCAACAACCTATGTGGTTTTTGCCCTCCTCATCCTTCCAGGCCTTATAACCAGCCTGTTGATCCCTGAGCCGCAAGGCGCCGCGCCGCTGCCTCATGAGCCGTCCAGGTTCAGCTTCAATCATCAGATGGCTGCGGTCGGGCTGCTGCTGGTGCTGCTGATCTCCGTTCCAGCCATGATCAACGCACTGATCGCTCAGGCCTGGCCGCGGGCAACGCTGTATTTCCTTTTCATCATCGGCTCGCTGTCACCCTGGGGGCGGTCGCTGATGGTTCCGGTGCGTCAGATGCTGCATCAGGCCGGCCAGCGCCAGCGCCCGGCACGTTTCGACTTTGTTCATCAGGCCGTATCGGTAATCGTGCTGATCATCCTCATGGTCTCTACCACTGGGATGTTCCAATCGTATTGGGGTGGCTACTGGCCGCGCGGGACCATGTACCTGTTGATCTGCTGGGGCTGCCTGTCGGGTCCGGGTCGGGTTCTGATGGGGCCCGTGCTGACCCCCATCACGGACTTCATCCTTCGCTATCGCTGGCAAGCCCTCTTGCTGCTCGGGCTGATCGCCACGTACCGGATGTCCGATACGGTCATGGGAGTCATGGCCAACGTCTTCTATATCGACCAGGGCTTCAGCAAGGATCAGATCGCCAGCGTCAGCAAGCTCTTCGGTTTGGTCATGACGCTGCTCGGGGCAGCTTTTGGCGGCTTGCTGATCGTGCGATTCAGCATTCTGCCCATCCTGTTCATTGGCGGTGCTGCATCGGCGGCAACCAACCTGATGTTCATGTTGCTGGTGGAAATGGGCGCCAACCTCAACATGCTGATCGTAACGATTTCCTGCGACAACTTCAGCGGCGGGCTCGCCTCGACTGCATTCGTTGCTTATCTATCAAGCCTGACCAACCTGAAGTTCTCCGCGACCCAGTACGCCCTGCTCAGCTCGTTGATGCTGCTGTTACCAAGATTGCTGGGGGGCTACTCAGGGGTGATGGTCGAGCATCTCGGTTACAGCAATTTCTTCCTGGTGACCGCCCTACTCGGGATTCCGACATTGGTCCTGATTGCCTGGCAATGGACACTCACTCGCCGGCAGCCCGATAACGTTGAACCGCTGACCTCGGAAGTGAATACAACAAACGAAAAAGCCGGCTGATGCCGGCTTTTTCATCCTGATGATTAGCGCTTATCGCTGCATCAGGTGCACCACGCGCTGCGGGAACGGGATGCCGATTCCAGCTGCGTCGAAGCGCTCCTTGACCAGTTCGGTAAAGCCGAAGGTCACCGGCCAGAAGTCACCGGTGGCGACCCACACCCGCAGCGACAGATTCACAGAACTGTCGGCCAGCGCCACGACATGAACCACCGGCTCGGGATCACGTAGCACGCGCTCGTCCTCCGCAATTTCCAAAAGAATCTTGCGCGCCAGCTTGATATCGGCGCCGTAATCGATCCCGATATTGATGTCCGCACGGCGACGAGGCTCGCGGGAATAGTTGGTGATATGGCCATTGGAAAGGCTGCCATTGGGCACGACGATGGTTTTGTTGTCCGCCGACTTCAGAACGGTATGGAAGATCTGTATCGAATGCACGGTGCCGGCCACGCCCTGTGCTTCGATCCACTCACCGACCCGGATAGGACGGAAGATCAGGATCAGCACGCCGCCAGCAAAGTTGCCCAGACTGCCCTGCAACGCCAGACCGATGGCAAGACCCGCCGCACCGATCACAGCGATGAACGAAGTCGTCTCGACGCCGATCATCGAAGCGACACTGATCAGCAACAGAACCTTGAGGATGATGCTCGCCAGACTTTCGATGAAGCCGTGCAGCGAAGGGTCGACCTGGCGGCGATTCAGTACATTTCCGACTTTACCGACGAGCTTGTTGATCAGCCACCAGCCGACAAGCAAGGTGACAAGCGCCAGCGTGACTTGCGCGCCGTATTGGATGACAACAGGCAGCCAGGCCTCGGAAAGCTGGACCAGGTAATCGACACTGAAATCCATTGCTAGGATTCTCCTTGACATACCGAGCGTCCGCTAGGCGGAACGCTCGGCAAATGCGAGTAAAGCACGCATTACGTGCGCGGGGGATCAGTCGCGGAAGTTATTGAACTGCAGCGGCATTCCAAAATCCTTGGCGCGTAGAAGCGCGATGGCTTCCTGCAAGTCGTCACGCTTCTTGCCAGTCACACGGACCTGCTCGCCCTGAATGGCAGCCTGGACCTTGAGCTTGGCCTCCTTGATGTAGGCGACGATCTTCTTTGCCAGCTCCTTGTCGATGCCTTCACGCAGTACGACGTCCTGTTTGACGGCCTTGCCCGAAGGAAAGGGGTCCTTGTATTCGAGGCACTGGATATCGATCTTTCGCTTGACCAGGCTCAGCTTGAGAATCTCCAACATCTGTTCCAATTGGAAATCGGCGTCGGCGGTCAGATGGACCGTCAATTCCTTTAACTCGAAACTGCCTTTACCGCGCAGATCGTAACGCCGGTCCAACTCCTTTACGGCGTTATCAATGGCGTTGGTCACTTCGTGTTTGTCCAGTTCGGACACCACGTCGAACGAGGGCATGGGATTCCTCCATTGGTAGTACGGCGCCGCGGTGTGACCCAGCGCGCTTAGCTTGACGGTTCAAATGCGCCATCATTATAACTGCTCAAACCTACAACGCCTGACCAACCACATACATCGCGACTCTACCCCTACCGAGCCTTTTGATGCCCAACCCCCAACTCAGCATTCTGGTGGTCGATGACGCCAAGCTTTCCAGCGTCGTGATTGGTCGCGCCCTTACCAAAGCCGGTTACGAGGATGTGCGATTCGCCAACAGTGCAAGCGCAGCACTGGAACTGATCGAACAGCGTCCGACCAATGTCCTGCTCGCCGACTGGCTGATGCCGGAAATGGACGGGCTGGAGCTGACCGCCCAGGTGCGTCAGCAAGATGAAATGTCAGACCATTACACCTACATCATTCTGGTGACCGGACGGGACGGGGAGGATGTGCTCGGCAGGGCATTCGACCGCGGCGTGGACGATTTCATCAGCAAGTCAGCCATGAACGACCAACTGGTGCCTCGCGTCTACGCAGCAGATCGCATATGCGGCTCGCTGCAACGGCTGATGCGGGAAAATCGCCTGTTGACCGAAAACATCGCCAGTCTGGAACGACGCAATCTCGTCGACCCGATCACAGGTTTGGGTAACGTCCGCTACCTTAAACAACGCCTGAAGGACAGTTTGCGCCAGATCGAGAGCCGTGGTGGTGCGTTGTGTTACCTGAGCATTGGCCTGCCGGAGACGACCGACCAGCGTCAGCGCTACGGCGAACTTTTCTATCAGGAACTGATGCGCGGCGTTGCCCGCCGTTTGCAACATCTGGTTCGCCCCCTGGACATCCTCACGCGTCTGGACGACAGCCATTTCGGCCTGCTGGCACTGGTGGATGACCTGCAGGCCTGTTCGCCGAGCAGCTTCAAACGCCTGCACGAAGGACTGAATCTGAAAGCGTTCAAGACCAGCGAAGGCTTCATTTCCCTCAAGGCAGGTATTGGGCTTGTGAGCCTGGACTCCCAGGCATTGCCTGCCGAAGCACAGTCGATCATCGACCGTGCCGCGTCCCTATTGCCCGACTCCTATACAACTGGTCGCATCGTGCCGTTCAAACTCAAGCAACCTGCCAGATGACGACCTGGCATATCCTCGGTGCCGGTAGTCTTGGCTGCCTCTGGGCGGCACGCCTGGCCCGAGCTGGGCTACCCGTGCAGTTGATCTTACGGGACTCGAAACGTCTCGCTGATTACCACGCGGCGGCTGGTGTTGGGCTGACCGAGGAACAGTGCACCACCCGCTATCCGATCCCAGCTGAACTGCCGACCGCACGAACGCCAATCCAGCGGCTGCTGGTTGCCAGCAAGGCGTACGACGCGGAGTCTGCGGTTGCCGGCGTGGCACCGCGGCTGGCGCCAGGTGCGCAGGTTCTATTGTTGCAGAACGGTCTGGGTAGTCAGGAAGCGGTTGCTGCACGCCTGCCCGCTTGCCGCTGCATATTTGTTTCCAGCACCGAAGGTGCCTATCGTGACGGCGACTTCCATGTCGTGCATGCCGGACGGGGGCATAACTGGCTAGGCGACCCGACCGGTTTCGAACCGCCTCCTTGGCTGCACGAGTTGGCCGCTGCGGGTATCCCCCACGAGTGGACCGAACAGATCATGGGCCGCCTATGGCGCAAGCTTGCACTCAACTGTGCAATCAATCCGCTTACCGTTCTGCATGACGCCCGTAATGGAGAGCTTCTGGACCACCGGCCAACCCTACAGGTTTTGTGCCGTGAGCTTGTCGAGGTGCTGCTTGTCAGCAATCAGCCCGATGCGGCGAAGGGGCTCGAGGAAGAGGTTATCCGCGTCATCGAAGCGACTGCAGAGAACTATTCTTCGATGCATCAGGATGTTCGAAACGGACGGCGCACCGAAATCGGTTTCTTGCTGAGCAAGGCCTGTCGCGCAGCGTCCGCGCAGGGTATCGACGCACCCGAGCTGCACGGATTGCTGCAGCAACTTCAAGCGTTCCTGCAACATCGTGGATTGCCGGTGGACTGACGCACCGCTACCCTGCTGGGATACTCGTAGCCTGTTACTGCCATGACTCTACGCCAGCGCCTCGAAAACCTTCCGGTCGGCCGCAAGCTGCTGATCGCCCTTCTCGTCCTGCTGGCAGCTGTGCTGTTGGTGTCCAACCTCGCTTTCATCAGCGCGGCTTATTGGATATCTCGACAAAGCGTCGCTCCCCAGGCGATGCATACCCTCGGCGCGCTGTTCGCCACGCCTGAACTGAGCAATCGCGCGCTCCAGTCCGAGGCAGCTGCCAATGAATTACTGCAGAAACTCAACGAGTACGCGCCTCTGCGCGCTGCGGTGATCTATGACAGCGCAGGGTTGAGTCTGGGGCAGTTCTTTCAGGGCGACCCGCTGGATCTGCCGCGACGAATCGGGGAGTTGGCGCACTGGCAGAAGACCGAAATGCGCGCCAACCTGCTGGTGGAGCTACCTCAGGCGGCAGGACCTCCCGGCCACCTGCTGATCATTGCCAGCAGCGAGCTGCCAGGCGCTTTCTATACCGGCACGCTTACCGCGAGCGCTGTGATCCTCCTGGCCAGCTTACTGCTCTGGCTGCTGGTTGCTCGACAAATCCGCCGATTGGTCACCCAGCCGATCCGCGACCTCGAGGGACTGTCTCGGCAAGTCACCCGTGAGGAAAACTACTCATTGCGCGCGACCCCACGGAACCATGACGAAATCGGGCGCCTTGCTGATGCCTTCAACACCATGCTGTCTCGAATGGAAGCCCGCGAGCAGCAGCTCAAGCGTGCCCGTGACGATGCCCAGAACGCCTTCGATCATGCCCAAGGCCTTGCCGAGGAAACGCGCCATTCCAACCGAAAGCTGGAGCTTGAAGTTCAGGTCCGCAGCAAGATTGAAAAAAAGCTCACCGGTTTCCAGAACTACCTCAACAGCATTATCGACTCGATGCCTTCGGTGCTCATCGCACTGGACGAGCAGCTCTACGTCACCCAGTGGAATCAACAGGCCAGTGCACTTTCCGGAACGTCCATCGATGACGCCTTGAACCAGCCCGTGTTCATTGCCTTCGAGCCGCTGCGCCCGTTTTTGAGGCAGATTCGCCGGACATCCGAGCATCATCAGGTCGAGAAGATCGAGCGCGTCACCTGGGCGTTCAATGACGAGCCGAGACATTACGCGCTGACGCTATACCCCCTAATGGGTGGGGGCGGGCGTGGGGTGGTCATCCGCATCGATGACATCACCGAACGCATCAATATGGAAGAAATCATGGTGCAGTCGGAGAAGATGCTTTCTGTTGGCAGCCTTGCCGCTGGCATGGCACACGAAATCAACAACCCCCTCGGGGCCATCCTGCATAACGCGCAAAACATTCGCCGACGCCTCTCTCCAGAGCTGGAGCGTAATCGAGAAGCCGCTGACGACACGGGCGTTTTGCTGGAGGCAGTCAATCAGTACCTGCAACGGCGGGAAATACCGCAGCTGCTCGATGGTATTCAGCAAGCAGGCTCACGCGCAGCCAAGATCGTCAGCCATATGCTGAGCTTCAGCCGCCTCAGCAACCGCCAGTTGGCGGAATGTCAATTGACGGTGTTGATCGATCAGGCACTGGAGATCGCCGGTAATGACTTCGCCCTGATCGATGGCTTCGATTTCCGTGCCATCGAAATCGTCCGAGACTTCGATCCACAGGTCGATCGGGTGCCCTGCATCGGTAACGAGCTGGAGCAGGTATTGCTGAATCTGCTGAAAAATGCGGCACAGGCGATCCATCAAAAACCGGAGCGAGCCGGCGGGCTGATCATATTGCGTACCCGCCTGAATCCACCATGGGCCGAAATTCAGGTGGAAGACAATGGTGGCGGTATTCCAGAACATATCCGCAAACGAATCTTCGAGCCGTTCTTCACGACCAAAGAGGTCGGCCAGGGAACCGGGCTGGGGCTTTCCGTTTCGTATTTCATCATCACCAACAATCACAAGGGCCAGATGGAGGTGCAGTCCAGGCCGGATCAGGGCACCTGCTTTACCCTGCGCCTACCACTGACATCGCCTACTGAACCAAACAACGGCTGAATCAAGGAATCCAAATGGGCAACCGACTCTCGAAGATTTACACCCGTACCGGTGACGCCGGAGAAACCGGGCTGGCTGATGGCCGCCGTGTGCCCAAGGATCATCCACGTATCGAGGCCATGGGTGAAATCGACACCCTCAATAGCCAGCTCGGCCTGCTACTGGCCGAGCTGGCCGAAGCGCAGGCGAACTGGCCACGTCTGGCCGAGCTGATCGAGGTATTGAGTCCTTGTCAGCATCGCTTGTTCGACCTGGGGGGCGAGTTGGCAATGCCAGAATATCGAGCACTGACGGAGGCCGAAGTGGAGCGATTGGAAGCGGCCATTGACCATTGGAATCAGGAGCTTGGCCCGCTGGAAGATTTCATCATGCCGGGCGGCTCACGGCTGATTGCCCTCGCCCATCTGTGCCGGAGCATGGCGCGCACCAGTGAACGCCGTTGCCAACAGCTCAACGCCGTCGAGCCGCTGCGCCCGGTCGCTCTGGCTTATCTCAATCGGCTTTCAGATCTCTTCTTCGTCGTAGCGCGTCTGATTGCACGTCGCCAGGGGTGTCCGGAGATCCTGTGGCATGCCGCCGACGCGCACGCCAATGCCGATGCATGAGCAAACGCAGCGCCGCGAGCGCTTGATTGACGGGATGCATGCAGCCTGGGAAGGCCTGATCGTCCTGCTGGTTTGCATCAACCTGGCGTTGATCCTGTTCGACAGCCTTTTCATCCTCCAGCCGATCAACGCTGCACTGGCCGAATGGGCACCGTCGCTGCATGAACGCTACGACACGATCGTCCACCAGAACTTCCAGCACATCGACCTTGCCTTCGTCGCGATCTTCATCTTCGATGTGCTTCTGGGGTGGACCGTCGCGCTCTTCGAACGCCGCTATGCGCGCTGGTATTACTACCCATTCGCACATTGGTATGACGTGCTCGGCTGTATCCCGCTAAGCGGCTTCCGCTGGCTGCGCGTGTTACGCGTCGGCAGTCTGCTGATGCGTCTGCAGCGGCTGGGCCTGATCGACGTACGGCGCTGGGCGGTATTCGGCCTCGTTAACCGCTACTACCTGCTGTTGCTCGAAGAGCTGTCCGATCGCGTCATGGTCCGCCTGTTCAGCCGTATGCAACAAGAAATCGGAGCCAGTGATGATCTGTCTCGGCGTCTGTTGCAAGAGGTGGTCAGGCCTCGTAAAGAGCGGCTAATCAATGACCTGTCACGGCGTATGCAAGGCATGCTGGAGAGCGGCTATCGCGACAACAAGGGCGCGATCGAAGGCTATGTAGGTGGCCTGATTCATCAGGCCTTGCTGAACAATCCGGAGGTAACCAGTCTTCGTCGACTGCCAATGGGAGGCCGGGTCGCCGATACGCTCGACGAAGCCCTGGCCGACATCGCAGCGAGGTTGTTGCAAGGTGCTGCCGAGGGGCTACAAAGCCCCCAGTTCCAGCGACTGGCACGTAGCCTGGCGGATGAGTTTTTTGAGGCCTGGGTTTATCAGGACGACAACACCGACCTGGCGCTGGAAGAGGTGTTGGTGGACATCATCGAGGTACTCAAACAGCAGGTGTTGGACCGGCGCTGGAGTCGGTTCGTCGGTCCCATTCAGCCGCCCTCCCCGCCAGGCTAACGCCGTTTCGCAGCGGCGAGGCCTTCCTGCTGATCGAGTCGAGCCCCCACTACCATCTCGGTCGCCCAGCTGACCAGAATGTCCGTGTAGGCTTTCTGGCAGCAGTCGCTGGTCAGCGCATGATCAGCACCCAGGATGATCCGATGCGTCAGCGAGTGCGTTTGATGAAATGCGGCTCGGTAGCTCATGATGGTCGCGTGGGGCACAAGATGATCATGTTCCGATTCGACGATCAGCACATCCCCACGAAAAGCCGCGCAGGCTGCCAACGCCCGGTTTTCCTCTGGCGTGACGCGGCGACCGCGTAGCTTGTTGAGCAGGTCTCGGTCCAGCTGGCGCTTGGGCACCATCCAGTCGTCATCGCCATAAAGTGCCGGTACGCGCATGGCCAACCATTTCACTGGCCGCAGCGAAGTCAGCAGCGCAGCCAGGTAACCGCCGTAGCTTGTCCCCACCACAGCGATAGCCGTAGGGTCGATGTTCGGGTGCTGCGCCAGAAGGTCATAGGCCGCGAGCAAATCATTGAGGTTTTGCTCGCGGGTAACGGTCTGCTGCTGAGCCAGCGTCTGAGCATGGCCGCGCAAATCGAAAGACAGGCATATGCATCCCAATCCCGCTATGCCGCGCGCTCTGATCAGGTCGCGTTCCTGACTTCCGCCCCACCCGTGCACGAACAGCACACCGGGCAGCTTGGTCGGCGGAGTGAGAAACGTGCCGGCAATACGCTCTTCATCAACAAGGATTTCTACGCATTCACTTTGGGTCGCCATAGTCCTCTACCGTTACGTATTTGGTGATGAACCCAACATCTTCATCTTGGCCTCGGAACAGTACGGTTGCACCGGGCGGGACTGCTTGCGACTCGCCGTAAACCTCAACGGTAGAGGCCCGCACTGCGCCGGTCTCGCCGTGAGATAACCTTTCCAATGCGGCGATTTCAGCACCACTCGCACCACCGACACGCCAGGACTGCTCCAGCACACCAGAACAGGCACGACCGCGCCCATCGACTCCCTGCGCAATGTCATAGTTGCGACGGGAGGCAAAAAAACCTCGGAAACACGCCGAAGCGGCATCGTCGTAGACCTGCGCTTGCATGACAGCCAGTCGAGCCTTCTCCGGAAGATCGAGCCTCAGCAAGGCCTCGAAGTCTCCATCGGACACAACGAGGTCTGACCCGCCGTAGACCGTCTCGCCGGAATTATCTGGCGTCAGCCGCTGGGTCCCGTAGTAGCTGAGCGTTCGTCCCGCTACACGGATCTGTCCCACACTGAACGTCGTGACGTGCTCAAGATTGGTCTCGAGCACCAGCCCGTACTGCGCCATCTCGTTCTGGTCGACGTGCGCAAGGGCGCGATCCAGTTCCTGCTCATTGTTGATCCGTTCCTGCCCTCTCCCACCCGTGGCGCGAACCGGTTTCAGCCTCAACGAACCCTCGTGCAACAGCCGTTCCCCGGCTTCGCGGGCATCGTCTAGCGAAAACACGCTGTAGCCCGGGAGCACACTGCCAGTCACCCGGGCGGCAAAGTCGCGAGACCAGCCTCTCGGCGCATCCGCATCGGGACGGACCAGCGGATGGGTAATGGCCTTGGTTTCTATGAAAGGCTGAGGCACCACGCCACCGAACAGATCCTCCTCATCATCGAGGCCCAGCTCACGAGCTGCGTCTGTACCGACGATGGTGCCAGATGGCACGAAATACAGCGGGCTTGAGTATTCGACGGTTCGGTCGTACTCACCGAGAAAGGTCAGGCCTTTGACTGCGGCCAGACGCTTGGCCAGATGCTCATGCACGGCCCTTTCATGTTTGGGGTCTCTAGACCGGTTGGTCAGAGTCACTACTGCCCCGCGGGGCGTTTGCGGCGCATCCGCATTGATCATCAGAGGACTCGCTCCGTGGACTGCTGGTACATATACGGCGAGCGGTCGATGACCGCCCGTTTCGCTCGTTATCACCCGAGCCAAAGCGGATCCGGTGTAATTAAATAGACCGTGGATATCGGCTATCTATCCTTGGAATCGGACCCAATGTCTTCTCGTACGCCAGCAGCCAGAAACAAAAAAGGGGAGCAGACCCAGGTCTGCTCCCCTTTATTTTTGCGTCGACGCTCAGTCTGCGACAGAGCTTCGAATGAGGTGATCGAAGGCACTCAGCGAGGCTTTGGCGCCCTCGCCCACAGCGATGACGATCTGCTTGTAGGGCACTGTGGTGACGTCACCAGCGGCAAAGATACCCGGTAGCGACGTCTCGCCACGCGCGTCGACGATAATCTCGCCGCGCGAGGTCAGCTCAACAGTTCCCTTCAACCAGTCGGAGTTGGGCAGCAGGCCGATCTGCACGAAGATGCCTTCGAGTTCCAGCTCATGAAACTCACTGGAGTTGCGATCCTTGTAGGTCAGGCCGGTGACCTTCTGACCGTCGCCAATGACTTCACTGGTCAGCGCACTGGTGATCACGGTGACATTGGACAGGCTGTGCAGCTTCTTTTGCAACACCGCATCCGCACGCAGCTGGCTGTCGAACTCGATCAAGGTGACCTGAGCAACGATGCCCGCCAGATCGATCGCAGCTTCCACACCCGAATTGCCGCCGCCGATCACTGCCACGCGCTTGCCCTTGAACAGGGGGCCATCGCAGTGCGGGCAGTAGGCTACGCCACGTCCACGGTATTCCTGCTCGCCCGGGACGTTCATTTCACGCCAGCGAGCACCGGTCGCGAGAATCAATGTCTTGGCTTTCAGGGAGCCGCCATTCTCCAGCTTGATTTCGTGCAGGCCACCGTCGCTTGAAGCGGGGATCAGCTGGGCAGCACGCTGCAGGTTCATGATGTCGACGTCATACTCGCGCACATGGTTTTCCAGCGCACGGGCCAGTTTCGGGCCTTCGGTCTCGTTGACCGAGATGAAGTTCTCGATGGCCATGGTGTCCAGCACCTGACCGCCGAAGCGCTCGGCTGCGACACCGGTACGAATGCCCTTGCGCGCCGCATAGATGGCCGCAGCAGCACCGGCGGGACCACCGCCGACCACGAGCACGTCGAAAGCATCCTTCGCGCTGAGCTTTTCCGCATCGCGCGCCGAAGCGCCGGTGTCGAGCTTGGCGAGGATTTCTTCTTCGCCCATGCGGCCCTGGCCAAACAGCTCACCGTTGAGGTAGATGCTCGGCACCGACATGACCTGGCGTACCGTGACTTCTTCCTGAAACAGCGCACCATCAATGGCGACGTGGCGGATGTTCGGGTTGAGCACAGCCATCAGGTTGAGCGCCTGGACTACGTCCGGGCAGTTCTGGCAGGACAGCGAGAAGTAGGTTTCAAAATTGTACTCGCCTTCAAGGCCTTTGATCTGTTCGATGACTTCAGGCGCGGTCTTGGACGGATGGCCCCCTACCTGCAGCAGCGCCAGTACCAGCGAAGTGAATTCGTGACCCATCGGGATGCCGGCGAAACGCAGGCTGATGTCGCCACCGATGCGATTGAGCGCAAACGAAGGTTTGCGGACGTCATTGCCGTCGGTGCGCAGGGTGATCTTGTCGCTCAGGCTGGTGATCTCTTCCAGCAGGCTGAGCATTTCCTGGGACTTGGCGCCGTCACCGAGGGACGCGACGATCTCGAACGGCTGGGTGACCTTTTCAAGGTAAGTCTTCAGTTGCGCTTTGAGATTGGAGTCCAACATGAGCAGCGATCCCCTTCTTACAGAATTCAGGTAATAAAACGCCCGGACGGTTCACGCCCAGGCGTTGGAGCTCGGACAGACTATTCGTCCGAAAAACTGCACTGTCGACGCTGCGCCGAGCGCAGCGCCTCTCGGCTGTTTAGATCTTACCGACCAGGTCCAGCGACGGGGCCAGAGTGGCTTCGCCTTCTTTCCACTTGGCCGGGCAGACTTCACCCGGATGTGCTGCGGTGTACTGAGCGGCCTTCAGCTTGCGCAGGGTCTCAGATACGTCGCGGGCGATTTCGTTGGAGTGAATCTCAACGGTCTTGATCACGCCTTCCGGGTTGATCAGGAAGGTACCACGCAGCGCCAGACCTTCTTCGGCAATGTGCACACCGAATGCATTGGTCAGCTGGTGGGTCGGGTCGCCGATCAGCGGGAACTGAGCTTTGCCGACGGCAGGAGAGGTCTCGTGCCAAACCTTGTGCGAGAAGTGGGTATCGGTGGTGACGATGTACACCTCAGTACCGGCCTTCTGGAACTCAGCGTAACTGTTGGCAGCGTCTTCGATCTCGGTCGGGCAGTTGAACGTAAAGGCTGCTGGCATGAAGATCAGGACCGACCACTTGCCCTTGAGGGACTCTTCGGTGACTTCGATGAACTTGCCATTGTGGAAAGCATTGACTTTGAACGGCTGGACTTGGGTGTTGATCAGAGACATCTACTAACTCCTTTCGGGATTCAGAATTTAACGGCGCCTAAGATAGCGCACGAAACCAGATATGCTTAATTGATTGAGAAAATAGATTCGATATAAATATCCTATCAAAAACATTCTCAATCTACGACGGCCCATCCGACACCGCCAGTGCCCGACAATTCAGGTAACGGGCCGTATTCGAGCCGCTGAACCGCTCAAGGCCAGAACGCCCTGATGCCTGCGACGCCTTGCGCACCTATCTGTGCGGCCCGTGCCATGTCATTTGGCCCAAGGCCGCCCAGCAGATATGCAGGCTGAGCGGAACCTAGCAGCAAATCTGCCGCGCACTGCCACCCCAAAGGTCTCGCTTCGGGGTGCGAGGCGGTTGCAAGTATCGGCGAGAGCACAACGAAATCAACCCCCATCTGCTTCGCCAGATCCAACTCAGCCATATCGTGGCATGACGCGGCGAGCCATCGTCCCGGCTCAATCGGCCGACCCTCATCGGCATGCCTGCGCAATTGCGACGCCGTAAGATGCCAACCGGCGGTCGGAAAATCGTGAGCCCACTCCAGGGGTCCCTTCAGCATCAGGCGCGCGCGTCCGGCGCAGATCCCCAGCACTTGAGTTGCCAGCTCCCAATACTGGCCGTCGGGCAGAGAGGGGCAACGTAGCTGCAGCAGCTGAATTCCTGCATCAAGCGCGAGTGACACACCGCTCAGCACGTCCTGAGGCGTTAACATGTCCGGGGTGATCATGTACGACTTTGGCAGACGCGCCGCAGCGATAATCGGTCGGTTCGCTGCCGGAAAGTCATAACCCGGTAAGTCCTCCGCAGCCACCCACGCCCACGGCTGCCCCTCGGCCCCATGCGGCTCGCCATCAAACTCAAGCACCTCCCAGACGTCGAGGAGTACTTGCTTGTCGGGATAGTCATGGCGCACCTGAATAAGGGGCCTGGCAACGATGACCGCTATACCCAGCTCCTCTGCCAGTTCCCGTGCGAGCGCAGCCTCTACAGTTTCACCATCTTCGACCTTGCCGCCGGGGAATTCCCACAACCCGCCTTGGTGCTTATCGAGCGGGCGCTTGGTGATCAGTATGTGATCGCTGGTGCCACGGATCACGCCAGCGGCGACGTGGAGCCGTTTCACGGTCCGACACCAAGGGGAGGCCCGACAGTCGTCGGGACCTTTGGCGGCAGTTGATTCACCTTGTCGACTGGCAAGGTATCAGGTGCGGTATTCGGCATTGATCCGTACATATTCGTGAGAGAGGTCCGTAGTCCAGATCGTCTCGCTGCAGTTACCGCGACCGAGCTCGATACGGATCTCGATCTCTTCCTGAGCCATCACAGCCGCGCCCTGCTCTTCTGTATAACTCGGGGAACGTCCGCCTTGGCTGGCGATACACACGCCGCCCAAGTAGACATCGATCTTGCTTACATCCAGTTCGGGAACGCCTGCACGACCAACAGCCGCCAGGATGCGCCCCCAATTGGGATCGGAGGCGAACAGCGCAGTCTTGATCAGCGGCGAATGCGCGACGGCATAGCCTACGTCCAGACATTCTTGATGGTTACCACCACCGTTGACTTGAACGGTGACGAATTTGGTCGCTCCTTCGCCGTCACGAACGATGGATTGCGCCACTTCCATGCTGACCTCGAAGACTGCCTGCTTGAGCTTTGCGAACAGCTCTCCAGAGGCTTCAGTGATTTCAGCGACATTAGCCTTGCCGGTAGCGATCAGCATGCAGCAGTCGTTGGTGGAGGTATCCCCGTCGATAGTGATGCGGTTGAACGACTTGTTGGCCGCATCTCGCAACAGATCCTGCAAAACGGGCTGAGCGACCTTCGCGTCGGTAGCGATATAGCCGAGCATCGTCGCCATGTTGGGGCGGATCATTCCGGCGCCCTTGGATATACCCGTGACGGTGACCGTCACGCCATCGTGCTCGAACTGACGGCTCGCGCCCTTGGGCAGGGTGTCGGTGGTCATGATTCCGGTGGCGGCCTCAGCCCAGTGGTTTTCATCAAGGTCGGCCAGCGCTGCGGGAAGTACCGCCTCGATCTTCTCGACGGGCAGCAACTCACCGATGACGCCGGTTGAAAAAGGCAGAACTGCATCGGCTTCCACCCCGGCCAGTCCCGCGAGGCTGGCACAGCTGCGAATTGCCGCCTGCATGCCAGGCTCGCCAGTGCCGGCATTAGCATTTCCGGTGTTGGTCAGCAGGTAACGCACCGTTCCCTGAGTGCGCTGCTTCGCAAGAATCACCGGCGCGGCGCAGAACGCATTGAGGGTGAATACCCCTGCGACCGTTGAGCCTTCGGCGCAACGCATCACTACGACGTCCTTGCGGCCAGGCCGTTTGATACCCGCCGAAGCGATACCGAGCTCAAAACCGGGAACAGGGTGCAGTGTAGGTAGTGGACCAAGACCAACAGCCATTGATGCGCTCCTTCAAAAAGGATGGATGGCCTTCGGCCACCGAAAACCAGGGATAAAAACGCCGCGAGCGGCTAGAGCCGGTCGCGGCGTGAGACACCACAGACGGTTCCGCTTACTGGACCTGTCCGTGGCAATGCTTGTACTTCTTTCCAGACCCGCAAGGACATGGTTCGTTGCGCCCGATTTTCTGTTCGGAACGAACGGGGGCTGCAGCTGCCGCTACATCGCCCTCACCCTGCGCATCCTCTTGTTCGGCTTCCAGCGCTGAAACCTCGGCATGCTGAAACTGCATACGCTGCGCCAGTTCTTCTGCTTCACGGCGTAAACGCTTCTCTTCCTCGGCCGGATCTTCGCGACGCACCTGTACGTGGGACAGAACCCGAATGCTGTCGCGCTTGATGGATTCGAGCAGCTCCTGGAACAGCGTGAAGGACTCGCGCTTGTACTCCTGCTTCGGGTTTTTCTGGGCGTAACCGCGCAAATGAATGCCCTGGCGAAGGTGATCCATCGTCGACAGGTGATCCTTCCACAGGTCGTCGAGTACACGCAGGACGATCTGCTTCTCGAAGGTGCGCAGCGCCTCGGCACCCGCCAGCTCTTCCTTCTCGTTGTAGGCAGCAATCAGCTCCTCGAGGATGCGCTCGCGCAGTGTCTCTTCGTACAGTTTCTCGTCCTCGTCGAGCCACTGCTGTACGGGTAACCGCACGCCAAAATCGCTGTAGAGCACTGCTTCGAGCCCACTGATGTCCCACTGCTCGGGCAATGATTGCGGCGGAATGTGCTGGCTGATGGCGTGATCGAGAGCCTCGCGACGGAATTCGCTGATCGTCTCACCGATCTCGTCGGCGGCCAGCAAACTGTTGCGCATGTGGTAGATCACTTTGCGCTGCTCGTTAGCGACGTCGTCATATTCGAGCAATTGTTTACGCATGTCGAAGTTGCGACCTTCGACTTTGCGCTGGGCCTTTTCAATGGCGTTGGTCACCATGCGATGCTCGATCGCCTCACCGGACTCCATGCCCAGCGCCTTCATGAAGTTCTTCACCCGATCCGAGGCGAAGATACGCATCAGGCTATCTTCGAGCGACAGGTAGAAACGGCTCGAACCGGCATCGCCCTGACGCCCGGCGCGCCCACGCAGCTGGTTATCGATACGTCGTGACTCGTGACGTTCAGACGCAATCACATGCAGGCCACCGGCCTCGAGTACGGCCTGATGACGCTTCTGCCAGTCGGATTTGATCTGCGCAACCTGATCATCCGATGGATTCTCAAGTGCAGCGACTTCAACTTCCCAGTTGCCGCCAAGCAATATGTCAGTACCCCGGCCCGCCATGTTGGTAGCAATGGTCACGGCACCTGGACGTCCCGCTTGAGCGATGATTTCCGCCTCCTTGTCGTGGTGCTTGGCGTTCAGCACCTTGTGCTCGATGCCTTCGCTGACCAACAGGCGCGACACATATTCGGACGTTTCGATGGTTGCAGTGCCCACCAGCACGGGACGGCCATTGTTCTGGCAATCCTTGATGTCGGCGATGATGGCAGCGAACTTTTCTTCCTGGGTCAGGTAGACCAGGTCGTTGTAGTCCTTACGTGCCAGCGGCTTGTTGGTCGGGATGACCATCACCGGCAGGCTGTAGATCTGCATGAACTCGAACGCTTCGGTGTCCGCAGTACCGGTCATGCCCGATAGCTTGTTGTAGAGACGGAAGTAATTCTGGAAGGTGGTCGAGGCAAGCGTCTGGCTTTCCGGCTGGATCGGCAACCCTTCCTTCGCCTCAATGGCCTGGTGCAAGCCTTCGGACAGGCGACGACCCGGCATGGTCCGCCCGGTGTGTTCGTCGATCAACAACACCTGGTTGTTCTGGACGATGTATTCGACGTTGCGATGGAACAGCTTGTGCGCACGCAGGCTGGAGTACACGTGAGTCAGCAAACCGAGATTGTGAGCCGAATATAGGCTCTCGCCTTCTGCAAGCAGCCCTGCCTTGGTCAGCATTTCCTCGACGAACTGGTGCCCGGACTCGTTCAGTTCGACCTGACGCGTCTTCTCGTCGATCGAGAAATGACCTTCCTGGGTAACGACGCCTTCCTCTTCCTCGATGTGCTGTTTGAGGAGCGGTATGAGCTGGTTGATCTGCTGATAGAGCTTGGAACTGTCTTCGGCCTGGCCGGATATGATCAGCGGTGTGCGGGCTTCGTCGATAAGGATCGAGTCCACTTCGTCGATGACCGCAAAATTGAGTTCGCGCTGGTTCTTCTCTTCGAGACTGAACGCCATGTTGTCGCGCAGATAATCGAAGCCGAACTCATTGTTCGTGCCGTAAGTGATGTCGGCCGCATAAGCCGCTCGTTTCTCTTGTGGCGGCTGGAACGGCGTGACGATACCAACCGTCAAACCCAGGAACTCATATAGCGGACGCATCCAGTTGGCATCGCGACGCGCCAGATAATCGTTCACCGTAACGACATGGACACCCTTGCCGGCCAACGCGTTGAGGTAAACGGCCAAAGTCGCTACGAGCGTCTTGCCTTCACCGGTGCGCATCTCCGCAATTTTGCCTTCGTGGAGCGTCATGCCGCCGATCAGCTGAACATCGAAGTGACGCATACCCATGACGCGCTTGCCAGCTTCCCGGCAGACTGCGAAGGCTTCGGGAAGAATCTGATCGAGGGTCTCGCCTTGGCCGAGGCGGGCCTTAAACTCTTCGGTCTTGCTCCGCAACTGCTCATCGGAGAGAGACAGCATCTGCTCTTCGAGCGCATTGACGGACTGAACCGCCTTGAGCATGCGCTTGACCTCACGGTCATTCTTGCTACCAAAGAGCTTCTTCATTAAAGGCGCAAACATATCGACAAGGACTTCCATGCTGGGGATGGAGGCACGGCCGCAGGGCCACCGCAGCTTCGTGCAAAGGGGCATTCTACTCGGAAACGTCCGAGAGGAAAGGTGCCTACTACACAGTTGATGCAGCCGTGACGCCAACAACCTGGCGATCCTCCCGTTGATAGAGGCTTGCGGGATATCCGGCATAGCTGTGCAATATGGACTCAGAACCGCTGGCGTATGGACGGCGGCTACAGATCGGGACGACGACGCAGAAAGGCTGCAGTAGGGTTCTGATAAGATCGCATTTCATCACTTACGAGTCTCGGTTATGTCGTTCCGTCCGCTGCCGGCCCGAGCAACCGCGTCGCTGCTGCGCGAGGCCAAACCGTTAAAAGCGCTGTTCGGCGAGGCAAAGCGGCTTGATCGCCTGCAGGGACTGGTTGAAAGCCAGCTGCAGCCCGCTGCACGCGAGTTCTGCCGTGTGGCCTCTTGGCGAGAGGGGACACTGCTCCTTATCGTCACTGACGGCCACTGGGCTACGCGCCTGCGCTACCAGGAACGTCGGCTGCAGCGTCAGCTACAGAGCATCGCAGAATTCAGCGGTCTGGTTAGGATTCAATACAAAGTGCAGCCGCCCGAGACGCCGCGACACAAACCCGGCCCGCCGCCAGAGCTGTCCGCACGCTCCGCAGATAGCCTCCAGCAAGCCGCCCGAGGCATCGCTGACCCCAAGCTCAGGGCCGCACTCGAACGACTGGCCCGCCACGCGGGCCCAATCTCCGAAGATTAACTCGAACGAAGAGTGCTTAAGGCCTGGCTGTTTGGCGTCACTCAGCGCTAGGCTTTACAGGGGGGTCGCAGTTATCTATTGGGAGAGGTTTCGATGCATAACTCTTCGACCAGGCGCCAGCCATGTTGATTGGCGCTTTGTTGATCGTCACCTGGGCGATATTGCTGATCCGCTACCCCCGTCGAGCGGTTCCTGTATCACTGGGAGCACTCCTCGGTCTGGGCGTGGTTATCGGGTGGGTAATCTGGCAGGAACAACGCCAGGAACACTTACTTGCCCAGCTGGACTTGCGGATGTCCTATGCGCCAGCAGACTGCCCAGCCGCACAACCGCTGCGAATCACCTTGGTGAATCACAGCTCCAAGCCGATGGAAAGCCTGCGCTGGGAGGTTGCTGCGTACTCACCCGGCTCTGCTCTGAATTTGGTGACTTCCAGTTACGACGCGCCGCGATACCGGGGTCCAGGCCACTTGGAACCAGGACAAAGCTGGGTATCTTGCGCGCCACTGCCGCCGTTGCGCACGGGCTATCGCAGCAGCAACCTTGAGTTTCGAGCCGAACGGCTACAAGGTCGCTTCGCCAACTGAGGCATATCCGAGCGCGCAGGCTTTTCAAGCTCGCAGATACAGCCTATGCTGTACAAATAAACAGTACTCAATCATTCAACCGAGGTGGCAGATGGCCGTCGAAGTGGTTTACCGCAGCAGCCGGGACCTGGAGCGCTTGTTCATGGATAAAGCCGAAGCCGACCGTCACGACAAAATGCTTGAGCTTGCAGAAGCCCTGGCCGCGGCATTGCAGAAAGCTACGCCATCCTTGAGCGAACAGCAGGCAGATGAAATCGGCATTTTCATGGCGAAACACCGAGACCTCTTCGCCAAGGCTTTCAAAAACAACCCCGAAGCACTGGCGGAACTATCGACTGCGGCCGTCCCAGAGTGATGCGCCAACTCTCAACGGGCCGAGGTAAGGTTGCTTCACTTTGCCGCAGGCTATATGCCTAGCGGGGGAAACTAGTCAATCCATGCTCGGTCCATTGAGGGCAGTCATCCAAAACAGGTGCAGGCATGGATAGTCCATTCCAGAAAATCAGCGACGTGTTTCAACCCCAATACAACGTCAACTTCAGCATTCAGAAACCGGACGGCAGCATCCTGCTGACGCTGACAGACGCGGCTGGCGTAGCGGTCAAGCGCTTCATCAGCTCCAGTCAATGGCGGGACCAGCAACAACTGGAACGCTTGATTACCAGCTTGCAATTCAGCTTGGCAATTGAGCGTGGCGGGCAATCCACTTCTTATCGGCTGACCAAGTATTCTCAGCCGGCAGCGCAGTAGCAAATCTCGCACGGCCTGCTGCCGTCACCCCTCCCCTTCCGCAATAACAACAACAATAGCCAATTCCCAACCCACCGGCTCGCTGCTTTGCGATCGCCGCAGGGAGACACGCGTCCTAGCCCCGTCACAACCAGGCCAGTGCCTTGGCGCGAGCGACTGCCTGAGTACGTCTGGCAACTCCCAGCTTGGTATTGATTCGTCGTGCATGGGTCTTGACGGTATGCAGGGATATGAATAGTTGCTCGGCAATTTCCTGATTCGAACATCCCTGGGCGATGAGCCGCAGTACCGTTAGTTCACGGTTGCTCAGGATGGCTTCATCCCCCGAAGCAACCACATCTTCCGGCTCGCGCTCAAATTGGAGCAGCCGATCACGCAGGCTTTCCCCGTTGCCAGCCGGCAGCACCCTCGCGAGCCATTGCGGTTGACGATGCTGCAGTTCATACAGCGGCTTGACCAGATGCTGTCGCGCAGCTTCGCTAAGTGCCTTGCGTAGCTCCAGTTCAGCCTCGTCATGCTGCCCATTCAAGTGAAGCGCCTCGGCCAGCGTGAACCGGCACTCGCAAGCCAGGCTCAGCCGTTGCGTACGGACATTCTGCTCGACCAGTTCGCGCAGCGTGTCGATGGCAAGCGAGCAACGTCCTGAAAGAAGGTCAACAACGGCGATATAGCGCTGGACCCTCGGCTGCAGATCGTAGAATCCGGACGGCGCCAGGTGCGTTTGTCCATCGTACATATCCAACACCTGCATCAGGACGGTTCTGGCCTTTTTCAACTGCCCCTGATGCAACCAGGTAAGCCCGGTTATCAACGGTAAAATGCCGCGAAAACGCGCTTCCGGCACGTGTCGCCACTGGGCCAACCGCTCCGCCTCACGTAACCAGTGGTAAGCATGGGTGAATTCGTGATTTCGAGCCGCCAGTTCAGCCAGCCCGGCATAGCCGAAGAACACATACGAGTCGCCACAGGTCTCTGTCTCGACACGCCCGTGCTGATAGGCCTCACGGGCCGGCTCGTCGAGCCCCTGATAGGCCAGCAAGTGCCCCCGTAGCAGTTTTAACCGACCGATGATCGGGCTATGCCCTACTGCGTCGCGCAGCACCATCAGTGACTCTTCAAGCACCCCTACAGCGCGCTCGAACTCGCCGGTGATTTCCAGCAACTGGATTCGCTCGACGCTCAGCATCGCCTCATACAGCACGCTGCCCTTGAGCCGTGCGAGCTTCATACCCTCGCTGTTGTAATGCTGCGCCAACTCCAGCTGGCTTTCCGCGATAGCCTGCTGAGACAACGCCTGATAACAGAGCACGCGTTGCGCCCAAGCGTGATCCGACAAGACGTCCAGCGCCTGAAGGCAATAGTCTCTGGCTTCGAGCTCGCCTCGCAATCGCGCCAGAAACCCTCGTAACGCTTGCCACTGAGCCAGCAGCTGCGCCTGACGTCGAGCATCGGGCTGGGGAACGAACTTCGCCAGATCGGCTAGACAATCATCTACCTCGTCGAGCCGCGCCGAGATGATCAGCGCCCAACCATGCAGAACGATCAACCGGGTGGTGCTGTTGAACAGATCCTGTGGAAGCTCGCTTCGCCATTTCATGAAGTGTGATACGTTGTCACCTATCAACAGCTGCTCTTGCCCGTAGCGTTGCAAGAAGTTGGCAGCCACTTCCGGTTGCCCGGCCCACAGCGCATGCTCCACCGCTTCGCGCATCTCGCCGCGATTGGCGAACCACTGACAGGCGCGCAGGTGCGTTTGGGTGGGCGATATCGCGTCAGGCAAGCGCTGCAGAATTAGAGCCAAGGGCCGCCACAGGCGAAACCACTCGCCGCAGTTGTCAGTTTGGCGAATGAATAGCTGGTGGGTCTTGAGCACATCGAGCAACTCATTTCCTATGCCATCGAGCACATGCTCGCATAGCTGCGACGAGAACCGCGGCATGCGCGCCAACGCGAACATGGCGCGGCGAACATCTTCACTCTGTCCGCCAAGCACTTCTCGCTGAACGTAATCGCGCAACAGTGCCGTACCGGCTATCAGCCGCTCGCGCACCGCCTGCTCGTCGGCGTTGAGCAACAGCAAGCTAACGCCAGCCAACCATCCTTCGCTGCCAGCCACCAATTGTTTGAAGGTGTCTTCAGCCAGCTCCAGACGGTGGGCTTTGAGCAGAAGCCTGAGCTCGCTGGCTGTAAGCGCCAGCGTCTCAGCCTCTAGTTCGAACAAATCGCCTTGAAGCAATAGCCTGGGCAATTTCCAAGCGGGTTGCCGGCGACTGGTCACCCACCAACTGACAGACTCAGGTCCCCTTTCGATAAGCTGGTCTAGACAAGCATCAAACTCTGTAGTGGTTTCACGGGGATAGTCATCCAGCATGATCCACAACGGCCCTAGAAAACCATCCAACAGGTCAACCAGGTCTTGTTGAATGTCGCCAGTCACCTGACACGGGACGTCAAGCACCCGTCTGAGCTTGGAATAGAGCGCCTCCGCCGAAAACGATCTCCCGCCCAGATCAATCCAGACAAGATGCGTATCGGCAGGCACGAGCCGAGCACATTCATTCATCAGCACGCTTTTGCCGAAACCGGCCGGTGCGCAGATCAAACGGAGCCTACAACCGGCCTCAAGCAGTGCATCAACCAGCCGAGGTCGGGGAATGTGTAGTGGAGGAAGGCGTGGAATAGTCGCAACTTGAACTTGCGCAGTGGCTTCTGTACTGAGTGCACCAGGGTTGAAGCGTACTGACATAGCCAGGTTTCTCTTATTCGTATCATTCCATTGGAGAACACGTTGGGTATCGCATCCGGATCCCGCTTCGGCTCGAAGCCAGTAAAAGCGGATGAACCTATGGCGTAATAAGCTGCACCATTACGTAAACTTTGTCGAATCGCACAATCACTCAGCCTCGACCGCACGAGCCGCTTACCACCACCATATAAAAAAAGGCGGCCAATTGGCCGCCTTATTCATCTGCTGGATAGTACCGAATCAGCGCACCCCGGCATTACGTAGCGCGGCAGGCGTGAAATCACGTGCCGATGCTTTGTAGCCAAACTCGTGAGCAGGCTCTTCGTTGCTCATACCGATCGCGATGTACCGACCTGAAATCACGTCGTACAGCGCCTCGAATGCATAAGCCGGAACCTTGTGCTGATAGTACTGAAGCATGTGCGCTTCACCGACGCGCCACAGCTGTCCGCGACCGTCATAGAGCTCGGATTGCACGATTGTCCAGGTATCTTCGTCCACGAAGAAGCGACGCTTGGCATAGATGTTACGCTCGCCCTCCTTGAGGTTCGCTTCGATCTCCCAAACGCGATGCAACTCGTACCGAGCAAGATCCTGATTGACATGACCGGCTTTCAGGATGTCGCTGTACTTCACGTCGCTAGAGTTGATTTCATAGCTGTTATAGGGGATGTACAGCTCCCTCTTCCCGATCAGTTTCCAGTCGTAACGATCAGGAGCACCGCTGAACATATCGAAGTTATCGGTTGTACGCATGCCGTCCGCGGCAGTGCCCGGGCCGTCGTAGGCGACCTGCGGTGCACGCCTCACCCGGCGCTGACCGGCGTTGTAAATCCATGCCTGCCGTGGCTCTTTGACCTGATCCAGCGAGTCATGCACGAGCAGCACGTTACCTGCGAGACGCGATGGCGCAGTTACCCTCTGCTTGAAGAAAAGCAGCGCGTTCTTGGCGCGCTCTGCATCCAGATCCGTCATGTCGCTGGGAAAGGCCACTTCATCCTCGAAGTGCACCAAGGTGTAACTGCCGTTTGTCTGCGGGGTGGCCTGAACGATATTACGGCGCACGTTGCCGCCGCGGTACCGCGTGATGTGGTTCCAAACCACCTCCAGGCCGTTCTTCGGAATAGGAAACGCGTAGTAGCGGCTGTCGGCAAAATTGGCAATACCGTTACCGCCATCAACCAGCTCGGTGTTCAGAGCGCTCTTCTTGGCTGCTTCGTAGATGTGGTCTGGCACTGCCGCGGTGCGATGGGTCGGGAACACCCGAATCTTGTAGGTTTCAGGATAGCGCTTGAACATGGCCTGCTGGCCTGCAGTCAGCTTGTCCTTGTATTGATCGACGTTTTGCGCGGTGATGACAAACTCCGGCTTTTCAGCCGCGAAGGGATTTGTCAGATGCCCGTTATTGAGTGGTGCTGCATCGGTTGGAAGCCCGCCTGTCCAGGCCGGGATTGTGCCTTCAGCGTTGCCCGCCTTTTCGGCGCCTAGCGGCGTCAGGGTGTTGCCAAGCTTTGCCGCTTCCTCAGGAGATACTGCAGCCATGACGCTGCTTGCGAGCAGCGAGAGGGCCAAGACACTGAATAGTTTTCTTGTTGTTTTCATACGCTTCCAGTTCCTCTTGATCTTTATTTGGCCAATGGCCTCGAATCTAGCGTGCGCGTAACGGAGCTGTTGAATGAACTCCGTTACGCCGACATCGATATACCTCCTTAGAAGTTCACGCCCATGCTGAGGGCGAGGAAATCGCGGTCAACCAGTGTGTTGTAGTCGCCACCGAAGAAGTCGGTATACGACAGACTGGCGGTGTAGCGGTTCTGATAAACAGCATCAACGCCCACGCTTACGGCTTTCGAGCCTTCGTTGAACAGACCGTTCGGGCCATAGCCATTAACGTCGTGCGAGAACGAAACGTTTGGTGTCAGGTTTACGCCAGCGAATACGTTGCTGTAATCCGCAAGAGCGCGCAGACGATAACCCCATGAGTTGGCTGTAACGAAGCCGTCATTGCCGTACTCAGGTGTGTCCAGCCCATAAATCGAGTCGCGACCGTAGCGAAGTTCGCTCTTACTCTCTAGACCGCCCACATGGGTATAACCAACCTCGCCGACTAGCGTCACTCGACCGGCACCTAAAACCTGATCAATGAAGTGCGTGAACGTAGTCTGAACCTGAGTGACTTCTTTGCGGTTGTATCCGCGACTCTCAGCACCAGCCTGAGCCAGCGCAGCGGGAACACCACCGGCTGAAAGAGCGCCAACCACGCTGTTAGCTAGAAGCCCTGTGATATAAGTCGTATTCAACTGCACCGGAAGATTTGGCCGATAACTTATTTCTCCGGACCATGCCGTACCAGTGGGAAGGGTCGTGGAGAAACTAGCTCCATATAGACGGATATCTTCTGGGTACTCTAAGAAATACTCCCCGTTGCTGAGCAGAATTGGCGATGCCAAGGCAGGGGTAGCGAGTGCAGCGCCAATCGCAGCTCTACTAGCATTCCTCATGCTTAGGTTAGGAGTGCGACTATGATAATTCATCGCATAGAGACCGTACTCCGTTGCATCGCCAAGCCAGCGCATGGCTACTCCATACTGACCTGAATCGCGGGCGTCGCGATCTCCGCCTCTGTTAACCAGCAACCCTTCAGGTTCTACATCAATGCCAAGCGCAGCCCGGGTTGCAGCTGGCAGCGCTAATAGCCCGTTTACTGTCCTTGCGTCGAGAATGTTGTAATTGTCATCGCACCCGTCAGCGACCACATCAGCGCTTGCGAAGAAAGTACCGCAGTTGTCGGCTATCGTTTGATCCCATTCCAACTGGTAAAACGCTTCCATGCTGAGCCGATCACTAAGGCTCTGCGATACGTAAAGCATATTTACCGGAATCAGGCCTTCCTTGATTTCAGCACCAGGGCGACGGAACGCTGCCGCATCGAGTGGGTTGATCGCGTTTATTGAGTTGCCAATGAAAGTACTCTCACCCCAGCTGACAACCTGCTTTCCGATTCGGACAGTACCCGGAAGGTCACCAAGGTAGTAGTTGTGGTACAGAAAGGCATCGAGAATCTGGGCACCGGAAGACTGTGCAGCTTCCTTACGATTGTCGTCGCTGATGTCCTTGAACAGACGGCTCTCATCTTTAAGCTCAAAGTCATACCAGTATTTGCCACGAATAAAAGCACCGCTATCGCCATAGCGCAGTTCTAGGTCGTGAATACCTTTAAAAATTTTCGAAAAGGTCTCGCCCTTTTTGAAATTCAAACGACCGTCGTCGCCGGTCTGCGTATATCCGGTACCGCCATTGGCGCTACCCACCAGATCCATGTCCCGGTCGGTCGTTGACCAACTCGCTCCGATAGACATAGCGGAGTCCAGTTGCCCCTCTATCTCCCCAATATTGAACGTGACGGCGTAAGTTGGCGATGCAATACCCAACGCGACCCCGAGGGCCAGGTGTTTGGGCTGGAAGATTCCTTGCCTTGTTGTTTTTGTCATGAGGCGCTCCTGGTTGGTACGAAGTACGTTTACCCTACCCACACGACAGGAGAGGGATAAGCGCACTAAGGTTTGATTTATTTTGTAATCCTAAAGTATGAACAGGCTTCTCGGAGTGGGCTTGCAACTGAACTCCGGCACACCGATATGCCGTTCCCCCTTAAGAAGCTATCCCACAGCTTAGACGCCCGTCAAACAGACGCAACCCGCTTTTTAGAGCAGTTGCGACCCCGTTCGCTAGTATTGCAAAGAAGCTCAAGCCGCAAATTGCCGCTGCTGGACATCATCTCTGTTACCCAGGGCGGAAACGCGCCAGATCGCGTCGAGCTAACCGGCGCCCGGGCAACGGAGCGTTACCGAAGCGCACGCGTGAGGCGAAACGAAACAGCTCGCCAGAAACGAAGGGAGAAAAGGTCTGCGTGCCCGCTTACAACGCACTAAGCGCAAGCAGGCAAGCAGAGTAGCGGGAACGTTTCATGCGAGACGAGCAGTCACCCTTACGATCACACGAGTCCCTGGCCGTGGCTAGCCGAGCGATGCCCGGCTGGCATTTGAGTTGCGATCCTTACATGCCCTTTACGGCATAGATCCCTGGAGCGTTGCGCCAGTAACCTTTGTAGTCCATGCCGTAACCGAATACGTAGCGGTCAACACAGCTAAGCCCGACGTAGTCGGCTTTCAAATCGGGACGGGCCTTACGCTGATGATCCTTGTCGACCAGGACGGCGGTATGCACCGATGCAGCGCCAGCATGACGGCAGAAATCGATGATTGCGCTCAGGGTATGCCCCTCGTCCAGAATGTCATCGATGATCAACACGTCGCGGTCGATGAACGATATCTCGGGCTTGGCCTTCCAGAACAAATCACCGCCACTCGTTTCATTGCGATAACGCGTAGCGTGCAGATAAGAGAGTTCCAGCGGGAAGTCGAGTTTGGGTACCAGCTTGCCAGAGAAGATCAGCCCACCGTTCATGACGCAGAACACAACCGGGTTACGGTCAGCCAGTTCAGCATTGATTTTTTCAGCCATCGAATCGATTGCCGCTTCAACCTCGGCTTCGAGGTACAGACAGTCGGCTTCGGCCATAACCTGACGGACATGTACGAGATCGGCGGACATGGCGATTTCTCCAAGGCAGTAAAAAATTTAAGCAGCTCGGTAGGCTGCGTGAAAATAAAGGGCGCGACGATACCGATGCCGCCATGAACGGAGCAAGTCCCGTTCGACGCATTAATAGCCGGTAACACCGCGATGCATTAATCTACGCCGGTTTATTTGACCGCCGCCGGAGTCGCCATGCCCATCAAAGAAATCCGCCACCCGCTTATTCGCCACAAACTTGGGCTGATGCGCCGTGCCGATATCAGCACCAAGAACTTCCGCGAACTGGCGCAAGAGGTTGGCTCGATTCTGACATACGAAGCGACCCGTGATCTGCCCTTGGAAAATTACAGCATCGATGGCTGGTGTGGCCCAGTCCAGGTCGAGAAGATTTCTGGCAAGAAAATCACCGTCGTACCGATCCTGCGTGCGGGCATCGGCATGCTCGACGGCGTGCTCACCTTGATACCTGGAGCGAAGGTCAGCGCGGTCGGCATTGCTCGCAATGAGGAAACCCTGCAGGCACATACCTACCTTGAGCGACTGGTGGATGATCTCGACCAGCGTCTGGCAATGATCATTGATCCCATGTTGGCGACCGGCGGCTCCATGGTTGCCGCTATCGACATGCTCAAGAACGCAGGCTGCAAGGAGATACGGGCGCTGGTTCTGGTCGCAGCACCAGAAGGCATCGCTGCTGTCGAGAACGCGCACCCTGATGTCACCATCTATACCGCCTCCATTGATGACCGTTTGGACGAGAACGGCTACATCATGCCCGGCCTGGGCGACGCGGGTGACAAGATCTTCGGCACCAAGCAGAAGGACATCTAAGCATGTCGCAGCCCATGGAGGAGCCGCTCGCGCGGCAGGTACTTGCTGGCGCGCAAATGCTGTTTGTCGCCTTCGGCGCACTGGTGTTGATGCCGCTGATCACGGGCATGGACCCCAACGTCGCATTATTCACTGCCGGTATCGGCACCTTGTTGTTTCAGTTGGTAACCAAACGGCAGGTCCCAGTTTTCCTGGCGTCGAGTTTCGCCTTCATCGCACCGATCATCGCAGCAAAGGGCGAATTCGGATTGCCCGCCGTGCTTGGCGGTGTGGTTGCGGCTGGCGTCGTCTACATGTTTCTTGGTTTCGCGGTCCGCCTCAAAGGCCCTGGCTTTATTGATCGCCTGCTACCACCCGTGGTGATCGCACCGGTGATTATTTCCATCGGTCTAGCCCTGTCGCCCGTCGCGGTCAACATGGCGATGGGCAAGGCCGGCGACGGCAGCGCTCAACTGGTGCCCTACGCCACAGCCATGATGATCTCCATGCCTGCGCTGCTCACCACGCTGCTGGTGGCTGTTCTCGGAAAAGGCTTGTTCCGACTCGTGCCGATCCTGGCGGGCGTCGCGGTGGGGTATGGTCTGTCATTCATCTTCGGTGTCGTCGACACTTCAGGGATCGCTGCCGCTCCATGGTTGGCCGTTCCGAACTTCGTCACGCCGGAGTTTCATTGGGGTGCCATTCTGTTCATGGTTCCGGTCGCGCTTGCGCCTGCCATCGAACACATCGGCGGCGTCGTCGCCATCGGAGGGGTGACTGGCAATAACTTCATCAAAAAACCTGGCCTGCACCGCACACTACTCGGTGACGGTCTGGCAACTTCAGCAGCCGGTTTGTTCGGCGGGCCACCCAACACGACCTATGCCGAAGTGACAGGTGCGGTCATGCTGACCAAAAACTACAACCCGAAGATCATGACCTGG
Source organism: Stutzerimonas stutzeri (assembly GCF_051028275.1). GTDB lineage: Bacteria > Pseudomonadota > Gammaproteobacteria > Pseudomonadales > Pseudomonadaceae > Stutzerimonas > Stutzerimonas stutzeri_AS. The sequence continues at coordinate 1,097,070 of NZ_CP069269.1, read as the reverse complement.
GCTGCGATCTTCGCCATCGTTCTGGCATTCATTGGCAAATTTGGAGCGGGACTGCTGAGCATTCCGGTGCCGGTAATGGGCGGCATCCTGTGTCTGCTGTTCGGTTCGATCGCAGTGGTGGGATTGAGCACGCTGATCCGTCACCAGGTCGACTTGGCCGAAGCACGCAACCTCATCATCGTTTCGGTCACTTTGGTATTCGGCATAGGCGGCATGGCGTTCGGCTATGGTGAGTTCACCCTGTCCGGCATCTCGCTCTGCGCGATCATCGCCCTGCTCTTGAATCTGGTACTGCCTGGCGGCGAAGGCTGGAAAAACAAGCAGATCGGCGAAAACTGCTGATCCGTGTAGCCAGCATCGCCGTGCTGGCTTTGCGCGCCTCTGGCGTTTGCGCCTTGCAGCTATCGTGGCTCAAGGCGCGTAGACTGCCGCAATGAATCAAGCCTTTATTCCCCATCGCCAACTCGCCGACAACGGCGTCAGTTGCAGCACATGCGCCGCGTGCTGTTGTCGCCTCGAAGTGCTGCTGCTAACCGATACCAGCGTTCCGGAACGCTTCATCGATGAAGACAACTGGGGCGGCCAGGTCATGCGACGCCTGGACGACGGATGGTGCGCTGCACTCGACCGCGACAGCATGCGCTGCACCATCTACGCCCAACGTCCCTTGATCTGCAGGGAGTTCGTGCTGGGCTCGGATGATTGCCTAGACGAGCGTAAGGGTTCGGCTCGAGCCTATGAACAAGGCTGACGGCGGTTCCATCAGCCATCAGATCAGATCAGATCAGATCAGAATGAGGCCCGATAATGCACAGCGTAGCTTTCAATACCGTCGTTAGGGTTCTTGATGCCTGCGTTCGAGTAGTGGATAGCCCGTACGCCGACCTCATGTCCACCAGCAAAGCGCAAACCAGCGCCGAAGCGATCCTCGAACTGGAAAGATGATCCCAAGTCGTTGTTCTCTACTTCAGTGTTTTCAAAGGCAGCGATGCCGACGCCTACTTCCAGATAGGGTTTTACCGACCCGGCGTTGAACTCGTACACGAATACCGGCGCAAGCGAAATGCTGTGGTTGCTCGAGGTCTCGTCACCTTCCCAGTATGTATAGCCGGCGTCCCAGTAGCCCGTCAGCCGGCCGACACCCGTCTCGAACCAGCTCCGGTTGAAATCCATCTGCGCGCCAAGTCGATAGGTCGTCGTTGACTCGCCAGTGCGCCCAACCGCAGCGGTCAAATCAATTGCATGGGCTGCAGCGACCTGACCCAGCGTAATTGCTGCAACCGCAGCGAAGGAGATCAGTTTGTTCATACGAAATTTCCTTATCGACAGGGGCGAACGTTTCGTTTTTTAGTGTTGCTTAAATACAGAGGCCTAGCGCAGCGGGGAGTTCCTAGGCGGAACAGTAGGAAACTGTACCTGTTTCACCCCAAAGTATGGGAAGAACACTAGCCAATCGAAGCGGATCGCCGCTACTCCAGAACCGCACCTCTGGCTTTCCTTCCGCCAGCTGGGCGTTGCCCACCAACAGGGTCTCGAGGTGCCTTGCAACCGCTGCGCCGGTATCGACCAACGCTATAGACGGCGGCAACATGCCTCGAAGAAGGGGCTTTACGAATGGATAGTGCGTACATCCAAGAATAAGCGTATCGCACCCCTGCTCGATCAGAGGCTGAACGAAACCTGCCAGCAATTGCCGGGTAGTCGGTGAGTCCAGTTCTCCAGCCTCGATGCATTCGACGAGGCCTGGACAGGGTTGAGTCAGGACTCGCACGTCACTGGCAAAACGGTCCAGCAACGCCGCAAACTTTGCGCTCTTGAGCGTGCCGGTAGTTGCAAGCACACCCACCACGCCAGTTCGCGTTGCCAGGGCTGCCGGTTTGACAGCAGGTTCCATTCCGACCAAGGGAAGCTTGGGATAGCGTTCGCGCAAGTCGGCCACCCCTGCCGCGGTCGCCGTATTGCAGGCCACTACCAACGCTTTCGCCCCCTGCTCAAGCAGAAACGTCGAGATTGCCCGACAGCGCTCGCGGATGAACTCGGGGGTCTTTTCGCCATAGGGAACGTGCCCGCTGTCAGCGAAGTACAGCAGCGATTCGTGTGGAAGGCGCGTGCGGATCTCCTTCAGCACTGACAATCCGCCAACGCCTGAGTCGAACACGCCTATCGGCGCGTTGTCAGCCACGACCCGCACCACAGACGGCGCATTCGGGATCACGCCTGACCTTCAGCTCACGGAAGCGACTGGACAACGCATCGATCAGCAGGAGCCTACCCACCAAAGGCTCACCGAAACCAACCAGCACCTTGATCGCTTCGAGCGCCTGGAGGCTGCCGACCATGCCGACGACCGGCCCCAAAACCCCAGCCTCGCTGCAAGTCAATTCAGCCTCGCTGCCATGCCCGTACAAGCAGTGATAACAAGGGCTGGTCTCGATACGAGGATCGAACACCGATAGCTGCCCTTCCAGTCGAATAGCCGCACCGCTAACCAGCGGTTTTCCGGCTGCCACGCACGCTGCGTTGACCGCTTCTCGGACACCGAAATTATCCGTGCAGTCCAGCACCAGATCGACTGCGGCCACCGCCACACCCAGGCTGTCGACATCCATCGCGGCACGGTGCGGCACCAGCTTTACCTGCGGGTTGAGCGTTGACAGTCGGTTGATGGCCGAGTCCACCTTATGCACGCCTACGGACGAGCTGTCATGAACGATTTGCCGTTGCAGATTCGTCAGATCGAGCCGGTCGAAATCCGCCAGATGAAGTTCGCCTACCCCGGCAGCGGCCAGGTACAGCGCAACAGGCGAACCCAAACCGCCAAGTCCGACGATAAGTACACGGCTACCCTTGAGTTTGAGCTGCCCGTCGATATCGACCTGTTTCAACAGTATCTGTCGGCTGTAACGCAGCAGTTCTTCATCGCTCAGCATGGTGATTCCTCATTGGGGTCATGGCAGGCGCCCAAGGCTGACGCGCTCGTGACCAGCCAGATCTTTGCAGCTTGCGACCTCAGCGAAGCCTCCGCCCGACAGCAGCGCCCGCACCGCAGCAGCCTGATCGTAGCCGTGCTCCAACAAGAGCCAGCCGGACGGATGCATATGACTGGGCGCATTCGCAATGATGTGCCGGATATCGTCCAGACCGTCCAACCCCGCCACCAACGCACTGCTCGGCTCGAAGCGTACGTCTCCCTGCAACAGATGCGGGTCGTTGCTGGGCATGTAGGGCGGGTTGGAGATGATCAGCTCATAGCGATTGCCGGTGAGCATGGAGAACCAGTTGCTTTCGATAAACCGCGCATTGGCCAGGCCAAGCCGCTCGGCATTACGCATCGCCAGTGAAACGGCCTCACCGATGCGGTCTACGCCAGTAACCTGCCAGGCCGGCCGCTCACTGGCGAGCGCCAGGGCGATGGCGCCGGTTCCTGTCCCTAAATCGAGCACAGCCGCTGGGCCGGCAGGCGACAACAGCAGTGCAGTCTCAACCAGCAGCTCTGTATCCGGGCGAGGAATCAAGGTATGCGGCGCTACTTCGAGTTCCAGGCTCCAGAACCCTTGGCGCCCAAGAATGTAGGCCACAGGCTCGCCCGCGCGACGGCGCGCAAGGTCGGCTAAAAAACGGGCTTCGGCCTCGGGCGGCACGTCTCGATCAGGCCAGGTACGCAGATAGCTCGGCGCCTTGCCCAGCGCTGCCGCAAGCAGCCACTCGCCGTCGAGCTTGGCGCTCGGCGAGTCAGGCAGCTGGGCAGTCCGCAGCAGGAAATCGATTGTCGCCATATTCAGGGTCCAGATCTCGGTGGTACACCGCGCAGCCCGAAGACGTTCGGATCTGCCAGATTGAAACGTCAGTCGCCCAGTGCAGCAAGCTGATCGGCCTGATACTCCTGCAACAACGGCTCGATGACCTGCTCTACCGCGCCGCCAACGACCTCATTGAGGGAATACAGCGTAAGGTTGATACGGTGATCCGTGACGCGCCCCTGCGGAAAGTTGTAGGTACGAATGCGCTCGGAACGGTCACCGGAACCGACCAACAGCTTGCGCGTATCGGAGATTTCCTTGTGGGCAGCGCTGTCCTGCACGTCCTGCAGTTTGGCCGCAAGCCAGGCCATCGCCCGGGCGCGGTTCTTGTGCTGCGAACGCTCCTCCTGACACTCCACGACGATACCGCTAGGAATGTGAGTGATACGCACAGCCGAGTCGGTCTTGTTGATGTGCTGACCACCAGCACCGGATGCCCGGTAGGTGTCGACGCGCAGATCGGCCGGGTTGATCTCGATGGCGATCTGCTCGTCCGGCTCAGGCAACACGGCGACGGTACAGGCGGAAGTATGGATACGCCCCTGGGATTCGGTTTCCGGAACGCGCTGGACTCGGTGGGCGCCAGACTCGAACTTGAGCTTCGCGAAAACGTTTTCGCCTTCAACGCGGGAGATCACTTCCTTATAGCCACCGTGCTCCCCTGGGCTCTCGGACAAGATTTCGACCCGCCAGCCCTGACGCTCAGCGTAGCGGGAATACATGCGAAAAAGGTCGCCGGAGAAGATCGCCGCCTCGTCGCCACCGGTGCCCGCCCGGATCTCAAGGAACACGTTACGCCCGTCCTTTGGATCCTTCGGCAGCAGCATGCGCTGGAGACGGGTTTCGATGTCTTCGAGTAGACCACGCGCCTCGATGACCTCCTCTTCGGCCATCTCACGCACGTCCGGGTCGCTGTCCTTGAGCAACGCCTGGGCGCCCTCAAGGTCAGACTGTGTTTTTAGAAACTGGCGGTAAGTTGCGATGACCGGTTCAACCTCGGCGTACTCGCGCGAATACGCCCGGAAGCGAGTCTGGTCACTGATCACTTCAGCGTCGCCAAGCAACGCGGTCAGTTCTTCGAAACGGTCCTGCAGGATGTCGAGTTTATTGAGCAGCGACGCTTTCATGGCTTATCCGGACTGTCTTGCAATGCGAAGAGCTCCTGAACGATCGTCAGTGCCTCCACGCGCCCTTCGGCGGAAAGTTTTTTCAACTGCACGCTAGGAGCGTGCAGCAGTTTGTTGGTCAAACCACGGGCCAGTTGAGCCAGGGCATCTTCGGGCGTGCCACCATTAACCAATAGCCGTTGCGCCCGGAGAAGCTCCTCATCGCGGAGCCGCTCGGCGTGCTGCCGATACGCCTTGAGCACATCGACCGCGGCCAGCTCACGCAAGCGCCCCATGAAGTCTTCGGTGCCAGCCGCAACCAGCTCTTCGGCAGCCTGAGCCGCACCCTGCCGGCTCTTGAGGTTTTCAGCGACGACTTCATGAAGATCGTCGACCGTATATAGATAGACGTCGTCCAGTTCACCGACCTGCGCCTCGATATCCCTAGGCACCGCTATATCGACCATGAACATGGGCTTGTGCTTGCGCTTCTTCAACGCCTGCTCCACCGCCCCCTTGCCCAGGATCGGCAGCTGGCTCGCCGTGGAGCTGATGACGATATCGCTGTTATGGAGTTCCTGGGGAATATCGGCCAGCAGGATCGCATGAGCGCCGAACTGTTCAGCCAGTGCACTGGCGCGCTCGAGCGTGCGGTTGGCGACGACGATACGCTTGACGCCCTGCTCGTGCAGGTGACGGGCGACCAGAGTGATGGTTTCGCCAGCGCCAATGAGCAAGGCCTGACTGCGATCGAGATTAGCGAATATCTGCTTGGCCAGGCTGACGGCTGCGAAGGCGACCGATACCGGATTCTCGCCGATGGCCGTATCGGTACGCACCGTCTTGGCCGTACTGAACGTTGCCTGGAAGAGGCGCCCCAGCAGCGGCCCGACACTGCCGGCCTCGCGCGCCACCGCATACGCGGATTTCATCTGCCCGAGAATCTGCGGTTCGCCGAGCACCATCGAATCCAGGCCGGACGCGACGCGCATCATGTGCCGCACGGCCTGCTCGTCCGTATGCACGTAGGCGCAGGCTTTCAGGTCTTCCACGCTAAGCCGGTGATAGCTCGCCAGCCAGGCCAGCACCGCCTCGGCTTCGAGTTGATCCTGCTGCAGGTACAGCTCGCTGCGGTTGCACGTCGACAGGATCGCCGCTTCGCGGGTCGGCGTGACACGACACAGCTGTTGCAGCGCCTCGACCATCTGTTCGGGGGTGAATGCCACACGCTCGCGCACGTCCAACGATGCGGTCTTGTGATTAATGCCAAGCGCGATGAAAGCCATGCAGGATCGCTGATTCGAAAACGGAGCGCGCGATTCTCCTACTTCGCCTGGCTCAGAACAACCGTTGCCAGCAACTGTCTGTAATAGCCAAGGCCTATCGAATCCACCTAAAAGCCGGCCCATGTGCTTGCCTGTTCCGCTTGTGTCATGATGCCGCGACCGCAGACCAGCCTTATATTCCTATGAAAAAACACCTCGCCCTCAGCGCCGTCCTGTTTCTCGGTGGCTGCCAAAGCTTCATGCAGAACGCTCCCGACAGCAGCCCGCCGATCGAGGAAGCGACACCGGAGCCTGCGACAACGGGTCCCAGCGAATTTGGCTCGTTCAGTCGTGATTCGCTCTATTCCCTACTGGTGGCTGAACTGGCCGGCCAGCGCAACCGATTCGATATCGCACTTGGCAACTACGTCCAGCAAGCCAATGCCACGCAGGACGCCGGGGTCGCCGAACGCGGCTTTCGAATCGCCGAATACCTGGGCGCCGACCAGGCTGCGCTCGACACCGCCTTGATCTGGGCTGGCAACGCTCCGACCAACCTGGACGCTCAACGCGCAGCCGCAGTACAACTGGCCCGTGCCGGCCGTTACGAAGAGTCGCTGACCTTCATGGAGAAGGTTCTGAAGGGCCAGGGCTCCACCCATTTCGACTTTCTCGCCTTGTCCGCGGCCGAAACCGATCCGGACACCCGTGCCGGTCTGCTCCAGAGTTTCGACCGGCTATTGACCAAACATCCCGAGAATCCTCAGCTCAAATTCGGTAAAGCGGTGCTGCTACAGCAGGATGGACGTGCCGAGGAGGCGCTGGTTCTGCTGGAGGAACAGCCGGCACGGCAGCAGGAAATTCCCTCGATTCTGCTTCAGGCTCGCCTGCTCCAAGTGCTTGACCGCAGCAAGGAAGCACTCCCACTGCTGGAAAAAAGCCTGCGTGAACACCCCGAGGACAAACGTCTACGTCTGACGTACGCTCGCCTGCTGGTCGAACAGGAGCGACTGGAGGAGGCAATGGGCGAGTTTGCCACTCTGGTACAGCAGTACCCGGCGGATGATGACCTTCGGTTCTCGATGGCCTTGGTTTGCCTCGAAGCCGAGGCCTGGCGCGAGGCTATCGTCTACCTCGAGGAACTGATCGAACGTGGCAGCCACCTCGATGCGGCTCATTTCAACCTTGGACGTGCGTATCGAGAGCTGGGCGAGCCCGAGCAGGCGCTGGAAGCGTTCGCCAAGGTCGGACCTGGCAACGAATACCTGCCGGCTAAACTCATGCAGGCCGAGCTGCTGTTCTCGCTAGGCCGCAACCAGCAGGCTTCAGAACTGCTGTCACGAGCGCGGGATGAACAGCCGGACTATGCGATCCAGCTTTACCTGATTGAGATCGAAGCGCTATCTGGCCAGCAGCAGGTCGAGCAAGCGTGGCAACTCGCCAATCAAGCGCTGGAGCAGTTTCCGGAAGACCTGAACCTGCTGTACACCCGCGCGATGGTTGCCGAAAAGCGCGGCGACCTGGCGCAGCTCGAGCGGGACCTCCGTTTTGTCATTGAACGTGAGCCTGACAATGCCATGGCGATCAACGCGCTCGGCTATACATTGGCCGACCGCACCGACCGCCATCAGGAGGCGCTCTCACTGATCGAGCAGGCTTACCGCATCAATCCTGACGACGCCGCGATTCTCGACTCGCTTGGCTGGGTCAATTATCGACTGGGCAATCTGCAGGAAGCCGAGGCCCAGCTGCGCAAGGCGCTCGAACGCTTTCCCGACCATGAAGTTGCCGCCCACCTGGGCGAAGTGCTCTGGACTTCAGGCAAGCAGCGCGAAGCGCGCGCTGTCTGGTCGAAGGCACTGAAGGAGCAGCCGGACAGCGAAGTGCTGCGCGAGACCATAAAACGCCTGACAGGCTCGGAGAAACCCTGACCCATGAAGTTGATGCGTAACCTGCTGATCCCGACCCTGGCCCTTGTGCTGGCTGGCTGCGCCGGTCTCGGCCCGCAGGAATCAGTCCAAGGCCCCGGCAATGCCGAGGACTGGAAAACTCATAAAGCCCGAATCAGCGAGATCGATGGATGGCAGATCAGCGGCAAGATCGGCATCCAGGCCCCACAGGATTCCGGCAGCGGCACGTTGTTCTGGCTGCAACGCCAGGACTATTTCGACATCCGCCTCTCTGGCCCGCTGGGGCGCGGCGCCACGCGCCTGGCTGGTCGTCCCGATGCAGTGGCGCTGGAAGTCGCCGGGCAGGGACGCTTCGAAGCCGATTCGCCGGAAGCACTCGTGGAAAATCAGCTGGGTTGGCAGCTGCCCGTCTCCAACCTGCTCTGGTGGGTACGCGGCCTGCCGGCTCCGGATAGCCGCAGCCGTATCGCCCTCGATGCCAAAGGACGGCTTGCCAGCCTGGAGCAAGACGGCTGGGATGTTCAGTATCTGAGCTACATCGAAGAAGACGGCTACACGCTTCCAAGTCGTATCAAACTGGCAGGGCGAGACCTGAAGATCACGCTGGTAGTCAAGGACTGGCAGCCGCGCCAGTTAGGTCACTGATGCTCACGCTGACCCTTCCCGCACCGGCCAAGCTCAATCTCATGCTGCACATCCTCGGTCGACGCGCCGATGGCTACCATGAGCTGCAGACGCTGTTTCAGTTCCTCGATCATGGCGACGAGCTGACATTCACGGCTCGGACCGATGGGCAGATCCGATTGCACACGGACCTTCCTGGCGTCGACCATGACAGCAATCTCATCGTCCGCGCTGCGCGCCTGCTACAGACAGATAGTGGCTGCGCGCTGGGCGCCGATATAGCACTGATCAAGCGACTGCCTATGGGCGGCGGCATTGGCGGCGGAAGCTCGGACGCTGCCACCACCCTGCTTGGCCTCGATTACCTTTGGAAGACGCACCTTGGCGAAGACCGATTGGCGGACATCGGCATCGCCCTTGGTGCCGACGTTCCGGTGTTTGTCAGAGGTCGCGCAGCCTTTGCCGAAGGGGTCGGTGAGCGCCTGCAACCGGTCGAATTGAGCGAACCCTGGTACCTGGTGATCGCGCCGCAAGTCTCTGTTAGTACAGCGGAAATATTTTCCGACCCAGAGTTGACACGCAATACCCCGGCCATTACAGTTCGCAGCCTTCTTGCAGGGGGCGGTCATAACGACTGTCAGCCGGTAGTCGAGAAGCGTTATCCAGAAGTTCGTAACGCTTTGAGCTTGTTGAACAAATTTGTTCCAGCAAGAATGACCGGCACTGGAGCTTGTGTGTTTGGGAGCTTCCCAAACAAAGGCGAGGCTGATAGAGTTTGCCGCCAACTTCCACCCGATTTGCCAGCATTCGTCGCTCAAGGCCGCAATATTTCGATGTTGCACCGAAGGCTCACGCAGCTGACACAGGAAGTAAGTGGTTAGAGGTTGTACGTTACAGGGGCGTCGCCAAGCGGTAAGGCACCAGGTTTTGATCCTGGCATGCGTTGGTTCGAATCCAGCCGCCCCTGCCATAACCTTTCGGGGTTAGTACAGCTGCACAGCACTTCAGGGTTACATCTACAGGGGCGTCGCCAAGCGGTAAGGCACCAGGTTTTGATCCTGGCATGCGTTGGTTCGAATCCAGCCGCCCCTGCCAAATATCATGAGAGCTGTTCAAAACGCCTGGCCTTTCGAACAGCTTTTTGTTTCATCGGATCCACCCTCAGGCAGGTACTGCGCGTGTCCAAGATGATGGTCTTCACGGGGAATGCCAACCCCGACCTGGCCCGGCGTGTTGTACGTCAGCTGCATATCCCTCTCGGTGACGCCTACGTCGGTAAATTCTCCGACGGCGAAATCAGTGTCGAGATCAATGAAAACGTTCGCGGTAAGGACGTCTTTCTGATTCAACCGACCTGCGCCCCCACCAATGACAATCTGATGGAACTGGTTGTGATGGCAGACGCCTTCCGCCGGTCCTCCGCCACCCGCATCACAGCCGTCATCCCCTACTTTGGTTACGCCCGTCAGGATCGCCGTCCGCGCTCCGCACGTGTGCCGATCAGCGCCAAGGTCGTGGCTGACATGCTCGATGTGGTAGGTGTCAACCGCGTTCTAACGGTGGACTTGCACGCCGATCAGATCCAGGGCTTTTTCGACATGCCCGTGGACAACATCTACGGTTCGCCGGTCCTGGTCGATGACATTCAGGCTCAGCGCTTCGAGAACCTGATGATCGTTTCCCCCGATATTGGTGGTGTGGTGCGTGCTCGCGCCGTGGCCAAATCCTTGGGTGTGGATCTGGCGATCATCGACAAGCGTCGCCCAAAGGCCAACCAGTCCGAAGTGATGCACATCATTGGTGATATCGAAGGCCGTACCTGCATCCTCGTCGATGACATGGTCGATACCGCCGGCACGCTGTGCCACGCCGCAACTGCTCTGAAAGATCATGGCGCCGCCAAGGTCTTCGCGTATTGCACTCACCCGATTCTGTCCGGTCGCGCCATTGAGAACATCGAAGGCTCGGTACTCGACGAATTGGTCGTGACCAATACCATTCCGCTGTCCGCAGCAGCACAAGCCTGTACCCGTATTCGCCAATTGGACATCGCGCCAATGGTGGCTGAAGCGGTTCGCCGCATCAGCAATGCTGAATCGATCAGCGCGATGTTCCGCTAAGCAAACGCTTAGCCCTTCGCGCAGAACGAAAATGTGCCCCGCCTCGTGCGGGGCTTTTTGCCCAACCGCCCGCTAGCGCTGGTCGCGAGCGTTTCGGGTGCGTTGTTATCCTGGAGAAACACAATGACTGATTTCACCCTGAATGCCCAAGTGCGTTCCGACCTGGGGAAAGGTGCGAGCCGCCGCCTGCGTCGTAACGCCAGCCTCGTCCCGGCCGTAATCTACGGCGGTGACAAGGCCCCGCAGTCCATCAGCCTGCTGGCCAAAGACCTGGCCAAGATGCTGGAAAACGAAGCATCCTTCAGCCACGTGCTGACCCTGAACGTTGATGGCCAGAACGAATCCGTTCTGATCAAGGCGCTGCAGCGTCATCCGGCCAAGAGCTTCGTCCTGCACGCTGACTTCGTTCGCGTCGTCGAAGGTCACAAGCTGACCGCTACCGTTCCGCTGCACTTCATCAACCAGGAAACATCGGTTGGCGTGAAGCAGCAGGGTGGCGAAATCCTGCACAACATCAACGAAGTCGAAGTGTCCTGCCTGCCGCAGGATCTGCCGGAGTTCATCGAGGTCGACATGGCCAACGTTGAAATTGGCCAGGTACTGCACATGACCGACCTGACTCTGCCGAAAGGCGTTCAGCTGGTCTCGCTGGCACATGGCAGTGACCTGCCGGTTGCCAACGTTCACGCGCCTCGCGTGAACAAGGAAGACACTCCGAAAGAAGAAGGCGCTGCCGAGTAATCCACTCGCCATCACCTGAGGAAGGGCCTCTGTCGTGACTGCCGTTAAACTGATCGTCGGCCTGGGTAACCCAGGCCCTGAATACGACCAGACCCGGCATAACGCAGGGGCCCTTTTCGTTGAGCGTCTGGCTGCCCTCAAGGGCGTCAACCTCAGCGTCGATCGCAAGTATTTCGGCCTGGTCGGCAAGTTTCGCCACCAAGACGAAGACGTCCGCCTGTTGATCCCGACCACCTTCATGAACCGCAGCGGTCAAGCGGTGGCGGCACTGGCCGGATTTTTCCGAATCACTCCCGAGTCCATCCTGGTTGCCCACGATGAACTCGACATGCCCCCCGGCGTCGCCAAACTCAAGCAAGGCGGCGGCCATGGCGGGCATAACGGGCTTCGCGACATCATTGCCAAGCTCGGCAATCAGAACAATTTTTACCGCCTGCGTCTGGGGATCGGCCACCCAGGCCATAGCAGTCTGGTGAGCGGTTACGTATTGGGCCGAGCCCCACAGGCCGAGCGCGAAAAACTCGATGCCAGCATCGACGTCACGTTCGACGTCCTGCCAGAGATTCTCGCCGGTGACTGGACGCGCGCGATGCAACGTTTGCATAGCCAGAAGGCCTGATCGAACCCAACACTGACACACAAGACAAGGCAACGGCTGAGCGGAAGACCAGAATTACAACGCGTCATGAAGCCGTTTAAACGCAGTTTGGCAACGCCGGTAGCGCATCCGCTGCCAGCCAGCACCGAGGCAAGACATCATGGGATTCAATTGCGGCATCGTCGGCCTGCCCAACGTCGGCAAGTCCACCCTGTTCAACGCGCTGACCAAGTCCGGTATCGCTGCGGAAAACTTCCCCTTCTGCACCATCGAGCCCAACAGCGGCATCGTCCCGATGCCTGATCCGCGCCTGCAGGCCCTGACCGAGATCGTCAAGCCTGAGCGAATCCTGCCGACCACCATGGAGTTCGTCGACATCGCCGGCCTCGTCGAAGGCGCCTCCAAAGGCGAAGGCCTGGGCAACAAGTTCCTCGCCAATATCCGCGAAACCGACGCCATCGCTCATGTGGTGCGCTGCTTTGAAGACGAGAACGTTATTCACGTTTCCAACTCGGTCGACCCCAAGCGCGATATCGAGATCATCGAACTGGAGCTGATCTTTGCCGACCTCGACAGCTGTGAGAAGCAGCTGCAGCGCGTAACGCGCAACGCCAAGGGCGGCGACAAGGAAGCGCTCGCACAAAAGGCCCTGCTGGAAAAACTGATCCCCCACTTCACCGAAGGCAAGCCAGCCCGCACGCTGTTGAAGAAGCTGGGCGATGAAGAGATGCAACTGGCCAAGGGCTTCCACCTGCTGACCAGCAAGCCCGTCATGTACATCGCCAACGTTGCCGAAGACGGTTTCGAGAACAACCCGCACCTGGACGTGGTCAACGCCATCGCCGCGGAAGAAGGTGCTGTTGTGGTACCGGTGTGCAACAAGATTGAAGCTGAGATCGCCGAGCTGGAAGATGGTGAGGAGAAGGACATGTTCCTCGAGTCCCTCGGACTCGAAGAGCCTGGTTTGAACCGGGTGATCCGGGCAGGTTACGAACTGCTCAACCTGCAGACCTACTTCACCGCTGGCGTGAAGGAAGTCCGCGCCTGGACCGTGAAAATCGGCGCCACTGCGCCCCAGGGCGCGGGCGTGATCCACACCGACTTCGAGAAGGGCTTCATCCGCGCCGAAGTGGTCGCCTATAACGATTTCATCCAGTACAAAGGCGAAGCCGGAGCCAAGGAAGCCGGCAAGTGGCGCCTGGAAGGTAAGGAATACGTCATCAAGGACGGCGACGTAATGCACTTCCGCTTCAACGTCTGACCTGCCCGTACAACACCAGCAGGTCGCACCCTAAAAGCCTCGCTTATGCGGGGCTTTTTGCAATCTTGGGTGATGAAACCGTCGCGCTTGATTCCCGCTTCCAAGCTTCTTTCCAGGCACTTGTCTGACGACCGGCACGAAATCAACTCATCGAGGCGGAATATTCGTCCCGCTTATGCGGTCCGAACAGGCAGACATGTCGACATCGGAGCCGTGATGAACAGCCTCACCGAACCACCGCTACAGTATCTCGACGATGCGTTTTTCGACCGGGACGCACAGATCGTTGCCCAGGAACTGCTCGGAACCGTAATTCGCCACTGTGTTGACGGGCTGTGGCTGTCGGCGCGCATCATCGAGACCGAGGCCTACTACGTCGACGAAAAGGCCAGTCATTCCTCGCTCGGCTACAGCCCTTCGCGACGTGCGATGTTCATGCCGGCCGGGCACCTGTACCTCTATTACTCACGCGGCGGGGACTCGCTGAACTTCAGCGTACATGGGGACGGCAACGCGGTCTGTATCAAGGCCGGATATCCCTGGGTCGACTCGCTGTCGTGCGAAGAGTCGATCGAGCGCATGCGCACAAACAGCCCGGCTGCCGCCGGTGGTCCTCGCCCCCTCACCCGCCTGTGCTCGGGCCAGACGTTGCTCTGCAAGGCACTGGGCCTGACCGTGACGGAGTGGAATGCCCAACGCATGAACCCTTCCCGACTGCGCGTGGACGACATCGGCGCTCGGCCGGATATTGTCCAGACCACACGACTAGGCATTCCCACCGGTCGTGACGAGCACCTGCCGTACCGTTTCGTCGATGCAGGCTTCGCCGCGCACTGCACGCGTAATCCCCTGCGCCGTGGTCAGGTCGAAGGCCAGGATTACGCGCTGCTGCGCCGCGAACTATTGGCGAGCTGACCCCCGATTCAGTCTGCCCTGACCAGGCGAATCCGGGTGATCTCCGACGGCGCGCCGAAGCGTAACGGCGGTCCCCAGTAGCCAGTGCCACGGCTGATGTAGATCTGCAGCTCACCGACGCGCTGCAGTCCCGCCACCCACGGCTGCTGCCAACGCACGAAATGCATCCACGGCCAGAACTGGCCGCCGTGCGTATGGCCGGACAGCTGCAGATCGCAGCCCGCCTCTGCAACCGCCTTGGCCGAACGCGGCTGGTGCGCCAGCATGATGCGCGGTGCATCATCCGGCGCGCCCGCCAACGCAGCGACCGGGTCGCTTCGATGGCTGGGCCGGAAGAGTTCAGCCGAATAGTCGGCAATGCCTGCCAGTACCAAGCGTGAGCCACCGTATTCGAGCTGAACATGGCGATTGAGTAACACCGTCATGCCCAGCCGCTCGAACTCGGCAATCCAGCTGTCCGCACCGGAGTAGTACTCGTGATTGCCGGTCACCACGTAGGTGCCGTGAGGCGCAATGAGCTGCGCCAGCGGCGCGATATCATCGGCCAGATCCGCAACGCTGCCATCTACCAGGTCACCGGTGATGACGATGAGGTCTGGCGAGAGCCCGTTGACTCGCTGGACGATCGCATCGATATAGCCCTGCTTGATTGTCGGCCCTACGTGGATGTCACTCAGTTGCACGATGCTGAACCCCTGCAATGCCGGCGAAAGATCACGCAAGGCAATGTCACGCTCGACCACCCGCGCTGTGCGCCGCGCATTAAGCACACCGAACGACGTCACTGCAGCCACCGCAACGATGACAGCGAGGGCTGAGGCCTGTGCGATGGCAGCCGACTCATGGCCCAGCAGCGAGGCCAGCGCCAGTGCAAAAGCGCGCAACAGAGAAAACACCGCCAGGCTGGAGAATATCCCCATGGCCAGCAAGCCGGACCATGCCAGCAGCGTACTGCCCGCGCCTCGCACCAACACACCGTAGCGCATCAACACAGCCGAAAGCCCGAGATAGCCCCACGCCAGAACGCTACCGACCAAGCCGAGCGAGAGGTCTGGAATCAGCGTGACGCCGACAAACACATGCAAGCCAATCAGCAACACAACAACCAATAACCGCCTGTTCATGCGTTACATCTCTTGAGCAAAGGGGCACATTGTTACGCACGCAATGGACAGCTTGCGTATCGGTATCGAAAAGAAGTTGAAAAGCGCCGGCATGCAACAGCAGACCAGCCTCAGCTGGGCATCGTATACAGATGTATTGAACGTCTCGTTGCGTTGCCGCATATGGGGTCGGATAGACCTGACTGGGGGAAACGTCTGCATGGCGCAGCTGTGGCTTGAACCGATACCGCTGTAACACGCCCTGCGCCGGACGCCGGGCCAAACAACCAGAGCAGCTGGCGCGTGGGCTTAGAGCGCCAGAAAAAACGTCTGCTTTGCTCTATGCGCTACGGCTCGCCGGCGCTGGCGCAGCCGCCTCACCAACTCAGCACCACCGATGCCTGGCAGGCTCAAGCAACCAAAGCGTTACATCACACCGGGGTCGGGCATCGGGTCAGGTGGCGGCGGCTCTTTGTCCAGCTGCTCGAGCACTTCGTCTGGCAAGACACCACCGTCGTCCAGTTCGGTGTCGCTCTCGGCGTCGTCGAGATCGTTCAGTGGCGATTCGTCCGCCAGCCAGGGATACAGCGGCGGCTCGTTTGGATGGGTGCTGAGCATGAAGGTCTCCTTGAAGGTGTGCCTGCAACGTTAGGCAGGCCCGGCCCCGCATCGTTCGGACCAGTCATCCGTGGCGAGTCCACGCCTGCTCGGCCAGGCATTCGCTCAGGTAATCGAGGAAACAGGTAATGCGCGCGGCCAGTGCCGTGTTGCGGTAGTACACCGCATGGATCGGCTGCAACATCTGGACGTTTGCCTCGGCGAAAACCTCTACCAGCGAACCCTCGGCGCGGTCCCGTTCGGTCATGAAGTCTGACAAACAGGCGATGCCTTGCCCGGCCAGCGCCAGCTGCCGTACGGTCTCCCCGCTGGATGCCCACAGGCTGGGCACGATGGCCCAGCTCTCGCCAAACGGATGGCGTAGCGGCCAGTGATTGAGGCTTTCGGGCTGGGTGAATCCGATCAAGCTGTGCTCCGCCAGCTCGTCCACCTGCTGCGGCGTGCCGCGGCCCGCCAGGTATGCCGGGCTCGCCACAGCACGTAGCCGACTGCGCCCCAGCGGCCGGGCGTGCAGGGTGGAATCACGCAGCGGTCCGTGGCGCAACGCCAGATCAGTGCGATGCTCAAGCAGATCGATGATCTCGTCGCTGCTGTTCAGCTCAAGCTCGATGTCCGGGTAGCGCTCGCGAAACCCGCCAACAAGGGGCACCAGTACATGCAGCATGAAGGGCGCCGACGCATTCACCCGCAGCCGCCCGGCCGGGTGCTGAAGCCGACGCGACATCTGCTCCTCGGCTTCCTCTACCGCCTCGAGAATCCGCCTGGCCTGGACTAGAAAAGCCGCACCCTCCTCCGTCAGCTCCAGACGACGAGTAGTGCGGCGCAGCAGCGTGGTGGCGAGCTTGGCTTCGAGCCGGCTCAGAGCCCGGCTAATGCCTGAGGCAGTCTGCCCCAATTGCACCGCCGCGCTGGAGATGGAACCGGTATCAATAACGGCCGTAAACGCCTGCAATTCATCGAGCGTGGTTTTCATTCGTGATTCGTAGTCAGTTTTTTTGGCCCCATACCCGGCGTCTACCGCATGAGTCTGCGGTAGACACTGCGCGCCTTGCAGTTCAACCCGCGCTTCATCCCAATGCCATCGCTCTGCTCGAGTTGCGTCAATGCAATGGGCGCAAGGCCGGCGGACATATTGCCGCTTCACTGGGTCTCATTGATACCGTCTGGATCGGATCGTCGGTTGCACGGGTCGCCCTGGGACTTTCTTATCGAAGCGGGCCAGCTGGTCCGCCAGTAACCTGCGAGCCCAGACCGTCGAGCCGGAGCTTACCGCCCTCACCTTGAACAACCCACAGGAGAACCCTCAATGACCATACCCGCATTCGGCCTCGGCACCTTCCGCCTCAAGGGTCAGCAAGTCATCGACTCGGTAAACATGGGGCTCGAACTCGGCTACCGCCACATCGACACCGCGCAGATTTACGAAAACGAAGCGGAAGTCGGCCAGGCCATTGCCGAGAGCAGCGTCCCGCGCGACGAGCTGTTCGTGACCACCAAAGTCTGGACCAGCAACCTCGGCGCCGACCGCCTGATCCGCAGCCTGGAGGAAAGCCTGAGCAAACTGCGCATCGAACAGGTAGACCTCACCCTGGTGCACTGGCCGTCGCCCAACGATGAACTGGCAGTTGCCGACTACCTGGCCCGGATGATGGACGCCAAGCAGCGAGGCCTGACCCGTACCATCGGCATCTCCAACTTCACCATCAACCATATGCAACAGGCTATCGACGCCATCGGTGTCGAGCACATCGCCACCAATCAGGTCGAGGTGCATCCGTTCCTGCAGAACCGCAAGGTGGTCGACTTCGCCCGCAGCCAAGGCATTCACATCACCGCTTACATGCCGCTCGCCTACGGCAAAGTGATGCAGGACGAGGTTATGCAACGCATCGCCGAAGCCCACAACGCGAGCCCCGCGCAGGTCGCCCTCGCCTGGCTAGCGCAGCAGGGCTTCGCCGTGATCCCCTCCTCCACCAAGCGCGAGAACCTCGCCGCGAACCTCCAGGCACAAGCGCTGCGCCTGACTGACGAGGAGATGCAGCAGATCGCCGCGCTGGACCGCAACGAGCGCCTGGCCAACCCCGGATTTGCGCCAAAATGGGACTGATCGACAGCGCACCGGCAACGGTCGGACCGGCGGCATAAGCATTTGAAAAAGCAGGTAGAAAAAGCGCGTCGGGAGGGTTGACACACAACCGCGCGGCGCGAATAATGCGCGCCACTTGGCTACGTAGCTCAGTTGGTTAGAGCATAGCATTCATAATGCTGGGGTCCGGGGTTCAAGTCCCTGCGTAGCCACCAAATTCAAAAGGGTTCAGCGAAAGCTGAGCCCTTTTTTGTGCCTGCCGTTCAGCCAACCGACCAAGAGCGCACCATGAGAGACGACTTCGACAACATCCGTGCCGAGCGCGAAACGCCCTACCGCAGCGTCGCCATTCAAACTAACAGGCACGCCGGGCTTTGGAAACAGATCGCCCTCGGCGTCGTGGTTGGGCATCTGTCGCTGGGATTGATTGGTGCTGCGGTTTGGATGGTTGCGGTTCAGCTGCTGGTGGGGGATTTGCAGATCGTTGTGCCGTGGGCTGGAAAGCAGGGTTGAAGCCATTGCGTCGTCTCGACCAGATCGCAGGGACTTCACCAGAATAATTAATCTGTCCTTTTTCCTTTTTGATACGGCAGCAAGGCGCCGTATCGCTCAGCAATATGCGCCTTGATCCGTTGAAATCTACTCTCCGCGTCTACGTCCGCTGTACTCATTTCTTCCAACCGTGGATTGCTTCGAACTAGCTAGCCACTCGAAGCGGCTCGATTTCATGTTCAATCTCTTCGCCGTTCGCCGCATAGGTCGTCGCTAGGGCGTAGTCCGACTGCAGGTTCATCCAGAACTGTGCGGATGTATCGAAGTAGCGGCCCAGGCGAATAGCGGTATCGGCAGTAATGCCACGACGCTCGCGCACGATGTCATTGATGGTGGGAGCCGATACATGCAGCGCACGAGCAAGCGCAGCGGGAGTGATGCCCAGCGGCTCTAAAAATTCTTCGCGCAGCACTTCACCAGGGTGAACGGGGCGCATGCCGTTAATTGCCATGTAGCCACCTCCTCAGTGGTAATCGACGATTTCAACCTGTGTAGGGCCTGCTTCTGTCCAGACAAAGCAGATCCGCCATTGGTCGTTGATCCTGATGCTATGTTGCCCTGCTCTGTTGCCTTGTAATGCTTCCAACCTGTTGCCCGGCGGGGAGCGTAGATCTCGCAGCTCCGTTGCCGCATTAAGCATGGCGAGCTTTCTGGTCGCAACATTCAGGATGTTTCCCCAACGCCGGGAGCCCCCTGACTCGAACAAAGCTCGGGTTTCATCACACCTGAAAATCAGAATCACGCTTTAATCCTTAACGTTAAGCGTTAGTGGATCATATACCAATTGGTGAAATCGTCAACACGCGCCCATCGTAGTGCTGGGTGGCTATTTGCTGGGCCTGTAGCGTATTGTCTTTCCCCCGCTCCGTTTTTTTTGCGCTCCTTAAGCCGTCGATACGTCCAATCGGCTACCCGCCTCCGACTTTTTTTAGCCCGTTTGGTCGATAGCCCAACCCTAAAAGACGGACAAGACTCCTGGTTGCTTCGCCTGTGACGTACGGAGCTCATCCAACGCGAACAGGAGATTCCAATGTCCAACCTCACTCCTATCGCTGCTGCGCTTTTACTCGCTGCAAGCGGCGGCGTCGTAGCCAACAATCAGATGGCTGAGATCGAACAGAACGGCATCAGCAACAGCGCTGAACAGACCCAGCGTGGTGCCATGCTGCGATCGTTTATCCGGCAGAACGGCACTGAGAATCGTGCAATCACTGACCAATCTGGCCCCGTCAGCGAGGGTAGCCAGGCGAGCGCCGAACAAACCGGCACTCTGAATTTGGCAACGATCTACCAGGTGAACGGAAGTCGGCCCGGCTTGGTGACCGCAGAGATTTACCAGGCCGGGGCTTCAAATACCGCCACACTTGAACAACATGAATACCTTGGCGAACTCGCCGCCACCGCCACCCTGCATCAGGAAGGCACAGGCAACCGGATTGATGCTCGGCAGACGTGGGTGGCGAACGCGCTCGACGTGGTGTCCATCGGACAGGACAACGTTGTCGAAGTCGATCAGTCCGGCTTCAGCACCGCTCAGGTTCAGCAGAACGGGAGCGAGAATCTGGTGCGGCTCGAACAGGTGAGTAACGGCTTCGGCGGTGGTTCGGCTGTGATCGAACAGGACGGCACGGCAAACCAGGCAGCTGTCCAACAGCGCTCCGGTCGGTATCCCGCTGCCGATGTACTGTTGCAGCAAGTGGGTGATGCCAATATCGCGCAGATCAGTGCTGGCGACGGCAACAGCATCCTGGACTATGCGCAGCGGGGCATTGGGAACACCCTCAACGCTTCCATCGCCGGGCAGAACAGCAGCTTAACCGGCTATTCGGAAGGCGATTACAACAGGGTGGTAACGTCGCAGGTTGGGGATGACAACAGCCTGGACATTACTCAGGTCGGCACTCACAACGAAATAGAAGCCACCCAGAGCTTTCATACCCATGAAGCGCTCATCAGCCAAACGGGTAATGGCAACCAGGCTCTCCTGACGCAAGCTGAAGCGCTGGCCGGCCATTCAGCCGGTATCGTCCAGAACGGAAACGGCAACATAGCCAGCGTAGTGCAACAATAGAGCAGTGCCGTCGCGGATCGCCGGGAAAGCTCGGCGGGGCCTAGGATGGTAGAGGCGGAGCCCTCCTCCATCTCAGGGCCACTCGCTGCAGCGCCATCACCTCCCGAACCGCGACGTTCAAGTTCCACCCTTCGCTGACCACGCTGCCAGGCGTTGGCGCGATCTGAGCTTATCGCTGCTGCTGCGTATCGCTCCATGTCGCCCCAACCAGCGGTGGCCCGCATTCCTGGCGCACGCAGAACAGCGCCTTCCCCGTCCACCCTCGACCAACTCCGCGCCGTTGGGCTCGAACCTCTGCGTTCGGCTGGGTTCAGTTCTAAAACAATGAAAGCATTACCGGTGATACCGCAGGGCTGAGCTTGACCGCACCCTGCGAGCAGTGCCGTGCACCGAAGAGGAGACCAGTTTTGCAGAAGCACCCGGAACGCATGGAGGCTAATGCAGACCAGCAACCGTCCCGTTGCAAGAGAAACAGCACAATCAAAGGGTTCGATATCGATTTCTATGACGGGTCGAATGCTGAACTCATCGACCATATCATCGAGGGCAGCGAGCATGCGTTCAGCTATATCGTCACCCCGAACGTCAACCATGTGGTCCGGCTCGAAGAAGACCCCGAACTTCGCCGCGCCTATGCCAGTGCCAGCTACAGGATTTGCGACAGCCAGGTGTTGAAACGCCTGATGACGCTGCTGCGTAACCCTGTCCCCGAGGTCATCCCCGGCAGCACCCTGACCGGCGAGCTGATGGACATTGCCGAGGCGAAGCGTTGGCGGGTCACGGTGATTGGCAGCGACACATCGGATATACGAACGATGCGCCAGCTATACCCGAATGTGACTTTTCTTCATCACAACCCGCCCATGGGTTTCTTCGCCGATCCGCAGGCGGTTCAGGCGTGCCTGGACTTCGTTATCCAGCACCCTGCGGAACTTGTGGTGCTTGCCGTGGGCTGTCCGCGTCAGGAAATCCTGGCGCGGATGATCCGAGCGGATGGGAGAGCACAGGGGGTGGGGCTGTGCGTCGGGGCGTCCATCGACTTTCTCTCCGGCAGGGTCAGGCGAGCGCCGAGATGGATGCAGCGCATGTCGCTCGAGTGGTTGCACCGGATGTGCACCGAACCGCGGCGGCTGGCAAAGCGCTACGCCAACGATGCGGTGCGCATGATCCCTATCCTGTACCGACAGTTTCGGTGATGGCCAGGGCGCGACGGCTTATTTGTCGAATTCGCGCTCGATGATTGCATCGAGTCGATGCGCGGCCATTTCTGGCAAACCTGCGGGCAACTCGGGCGCTGTTTGCCCCTCACCTACCTGCACCAGCATCACCATACCTTTGGTCAAGTGCGGCGTGCATTGAATGCCGTATACGCCTGGGACGTCGAATGTGACGGCAATGTTCTCGTTGATTTCGCCCTTGAAGGGTTCGGCACCCTCGGGAATCAACCCGGGGATGGTTGCGGAATCGTGTTTGCCATGGTCGGTGACGAACCGCACCGAATCACCCGGAGCAATTGCCAGGAAGTCCGGTTCGTAAACCATCTCTCCCGTTGCGCCTTTGCTGAACATCAGCACTTCGTGGGTATCAGCCATGGCAAGTGGGCTGGCGAGCAAAAGCATTGCAAACGCGATGTGTTTATCCATAGTCGTTGATTCCATTTCCAGACGTAGAAAGCAGAGGAACAGTCCTTGGCGGCAGCGTCAGCGACAGCATGCCCAGCCCCGAAATACGGGGGCACCCGCCATCAGGCAGCGGCTTGCACGGCGAGTGAGCGAGCAGCTGCCTGTCACTCATGAACGGCAGCCGAGGGCGGGCCAGAGTCAGTTGGCCGCTGCGCAGTCTAACAAGGACAGGGCCATTGTTGGCTCTAGAGCGGGGCTCGCATTGTTTTTGCAGTAGGCGCCTTTGACAAATCGACGCAGCGCATGCCGCCCCATTCCGCAATTGCTCAGGGCTCCGCTTTCCAACGCTTCTCATAACCCGGTGTTGGATATTGGGCCTACCGCCGGTCAATCGGCTGCTTGATTTGTAAAGCGATCGTTTTACACTTGGGCTATGGATAAACGAAATGAAATGATCACGGGCGCGCTCCGCATCTTCGATGCAGAGGGATTCCGGGGAATTGGTATCGATCGTGTGATCGAGCCTTCCGGCGTTTCCACGCGCACGCTTTACAAGCACTTCGGCTCCCGCGACGGGCTGGTCATTGCCGTACTCGAGGCGCGGCACCGCGCCTTCATGGACTTACTTGAGATGGACGACGGAGGCGGCGATCCCGTCGGAGCGCTGTTCGATGCGCTTCAAGGTTGGGTGGAGGTGCATGGCTCGCGGGGTTGCATGTTGCTACGTGCACGCAGTGAATATGCGTCCGCAAGCAGTGCCATCGTCTCGTTGGTGCACCAGCAGAAAGAGGCGTTTCGTACCGAGGTCGCACGCCGTGTACGAACGGCCCTTGGCAGAGAAGATACGCAGCTCACGACTCAGGTCTGGGTGCTCTTCGAAGGGGCAACCGCGGCGGCGAGCGTGGCGGGCGATTCTGTCATCAGCGATGCGAAAGCCGCCGCGCTGTCGCTTCTCAGGACCGCGAGGGGCACTCCATGAAGCGAGGAATCAATCTGGTCGCCGCCGCGTTTGCATTGACGGCGCTCTGCTATGGTTTGGCACGGTTCGCCTATGGCTTGCTACTACCGCAGATTCGCGAGGAACTTGGCCTCGATGTAATCGCTGCAGGGTGGATCGGCGGAAGCGCTTTCGTAGCGTACTGCCTGGGTATCATTTTCACATTCCTGGCAAACGGCACGCTCAGTCCGCGAATCATTGCGCTGATGGCAGGTACCGCCGCCACGTGTGGCATGACCTTCGTCGTGTTCTCCGATTCAGGATGGGCGCTGGGCTTCGGCATTGCGCTGGCCGGGTTGAGTACAGGCCTGACGTCACCTCCCCTTGCCTCTGCTGTTGCGAGCCAATTCACCCAAAAGGATCGCCCTAAGGCGAACGGAGTGATCAACGCCGGAACGGCGGTCGGGATCATGTTTTCCGGCATGGCAGCGTTGTTGGCTGCGGGCGCCTGGCGCGAACTCTACGCCCTGTTCGCCTTGATCGGCCTGGGTGTGTCGATATGGCTGTGGTTCGCCATACCGGCGGGTGGCAAGGGCGACGAAGGCAGTGGCTTTAGCTTCGCGGCGCTGAAGCGGCCTGGACTATTTGCCCTCTGCGCGAGTGCGTTTCTGATGGGCCTGTCGAGCACCGCAATCTGGACATTCGGTGCGGATATCCTGCGTGGTCAATTTGCCTTCACCGATGCCCAGATCGCCTGGGCCTGGATCGCGCTTGGCGCTGCCGGGATCAGCGGCGCATTGACGGGCATGCTGACTAATCGCTTGGGGACCGGCCGAGTTCACAGCCTTGCGCTGCTTGGCATGGCGGTCGGCACGGTTGGCTTGGCCGCGGCCGCCGTCTCAAGCATCTATGGTTTCTTGGCCATGGGCCTGTTTGGCGCTGCCTATATCGTTTCTTCAGGTGCCTACCTGATCCAAGGCATAGACCTTCTCGCAGACCGCCCCGACCTTGGCCTGGGCATTCCTTTTCTCGTCCTTGCGCTTGGCCAGACGGTCGGCACACCGCTTTTCGGAGCTGTCCTGAACCTGACAGGCACGACCGTTGCGCTGGCGGCTTTTGCACTGGCGGCGTGTATCGCATGTGTCATCCGCCCCCGCAATGGAGGCGTAAGCGACACGCCCCAACAGCCTGAACGATCACGACGACGCACTGCGTTTTTCTGCCGTTAACGTCACGTCCACATGGGGTGCGTGCTGTTTGCCGCGTTGAGGTCAGGCCGGCTGAACGCTGTTTGCATTTCCCGCGGCTCACTGGGAGCCCCTGGCGGGGCTCCCAGCCCTACGTCAATAGCCCTGAACGACTGTCGCCATATTTCCAGTGCCGTTTTGCATGATATTGGCAGTGCTGGTAGCAGCGCCTTCCTGCGTCAGGTTTTGAGTCAAGTATGCAGTGTTGGCCGCCCCTGTCTGGCTGATGACGCCAATGTCGCCCTCCCCCCACCAGCCACCCTGGTTCGCTTCGATGATGTTGTCGTCACCAGACTGAGCCACTTCCAGCGAGTTGTAGTCACCCGTTTGGTTGATATCGACCTGGTTACCGATACCGCTGGAACCGCCAGTGAATGACGTGTTTCGTCCGCTTTGATCGACGGTCAAGCGGTTGGCTGAGCCTGATTGGTCGAATACGAGCGTGCTCCACGCGCCGGTCGCAACAATGTCAGACCTGTTAGCCTCTCCGCCCTGCACGAGGCTGACGCTGCCGCCTGGATGACGGCCTCCATCAGTCTGGTAGATGTCTGCAAAGTTACTGGAGCCGTTCTGGGACACGCTTGTGCTGGCTCCGAACGGCCAAGCCACCTGACGGATGCTTAGGGAGTTATCCGTGCCATTCTGAACGGCCTTGGCATCAGCGCCACCCTCCTGTGTTACTAACGCATAATTGCCAGTGCCGCTTTGTTGCCCGGCAAAATGGTTGGCCCACGCAGACTGTTCTACTTTCGTGATGTTGGCGTCTCCGTCCTGTAGTACCTCCGCACTGTGGCCAGCCTGGTCGAGTTGGCTGACCACTGCTGAATTGCCCTCACCGATCTGGTCAATGACCGCGCTATGACCACCACTGTATTCGTCCTGCGCATCATGTTGGTAGAGGCGCTGATAGTTGCCCTCGCCCCGCTGAGACAGGCGGGCTGAACTGCTGGTGCCGATCTGCTCAGTGAGCATGACGTTTCGCGCACCGTCCTGGTGAGCGCCAAGAGCCAGATCGGTGCCGCTTTGACTAGCCTCAATACTATTTAAAGTGCCTAGCTGTTCGGCTTTAGCCTGGTTGCCAGCAGCCTGCGCCTGGCCGATCAACACCAAAGTGACGGCAGCCGCGAGAAGGGAGGGAGTGTGCATGCTCAGAATCCTTTGAGTGGGTAGAGGCAGGATTCTCTGCACGCGGCATCACAAAGGGTATGAGCCATACGATGGATTCAGACAAGCGAGACTATCGGAGCGATTTGTTAGCTTTACCGCTGTAAATCAGCCACTTCGGGAGGTGGCTGTCAGTTGAGACAAGTGCGTAGCCGGCCGCAATCGTCTAGCCAGCCACTCGCATCGAGCCTCCTACGGACAAGCAGCGCGGTGCGGGGCTACGGCATCTCCGCCGGAACGAGCGCGCTAGCGCGGGCTTTGTTTCGCCTGACTGGATACTGCGCTGCGAGCCGTGGTGCGGGTCGCCAGTAACAGACCGGCAAATATCAGCCCACCACCGATCCAGTGGAACAGCTGCAGGCCCTCACCCAGCAACAGCCAGCCGAGAATTGCGGTGAACACGGGCATCAGGTAGGTCGCCATCGCCGCTTTCGCCGCGCCAACGGTTTTGACGCCGTGGTTCCAGGACAGATAGGCCACCAGCGAGGCAAAAACCGCAGTATAGGCGATGACCGACAGGTTAATTGGGGTTGGCTCAAAGCCCCCTTCATGACTGAGCTCGAACAGGTAGAACGGAAGAATCAACGGCGTACCGATTGCCATCAACACACCCAGCAGCGTCAGCGGCGGAACCTGAAGAAACTCGCTCCAACGTCTCAAGGACAGGGTATACAGCGCCCACACCAGAACCGCCACGAGCATGATGAGGTCGCCGGTCTTGAACGCTAAATTGGCAAAGGCATCCCAGCTGCCACGGCTGATGAGATAGACCAAGCCGCATGCGGCGATGGCCATGCCGAACCAGGCACGACGCGCTGGCCATTCACCCAACAGCAGGCCGCCGCCGATGAAGGTGAACAGCGGCAGACAGGTGTTAACGAGGGTGAGGTTGATGGCCTCCGTACTTTGGGCAGCGGAGTAAAGCAATGAGTTGTAGCTGCTGACGCCCAATGCTGCGATTACCGGCAAGCGCCAGCCGGCGGTTCGGAGTGTTGCGCGATGCATCCAGATGGAGCGCGCAACGAACGGCAGCAACAAGCATGTAGCGAGTACCCAGCGCCAGAACGACAAGGTCAGCGGCGGTATCGCATTGTGAAAGGCGCGCGCCACCAGGGCGTTTCCGCTCCAGCAGAGCACAGCGAGCAACAAGCCGCCAACGGCCCATCCCTGACGCGATTCCATCAGGCCAGCCAACTGGTGCGAAGACGATACTGCGGCGGTAGCTGACCAAGCCCGCTGCCGGTGACGTTGAGGTTGTTCCAGATGCCATCCTTGATGCCACAGCCGATCCAGAAACATTCCGGGACCTGCTGCTTGGCCAGTTTGGTAAAAACCGTATGGGCCTGCTCGATGATCGCTTCAGCCCAGCGTGCGCTCTTCTCGAGTAACTGTTGACGCTCGTCGCTCATCGCCTGCCCCTTCCGTTCCGACACGCACGTTACGAACCGGCCGGCGTTTTGACAAGCACGCAGACCGGAACGTCACAGCTCTAGACGGCAAACAGGGGGTTCGAAGGAACTTCAGCTCGCGGACGCGAGGAAAAAGCACGCAGATCGCGCAGGAAATTGTCACGCCAGGCATCCAGGTCAGCGGCGCGTATCGCCCGCATCATGTGCTCGTAGCGATCCTTGCGCTCAGTCAGCGACATGCGCATCGCGCGGTCCAGCGCCTCGGCCATGCCGATGCAATCGTAGGGGTTGATGATCAATGCTGAGGTCAGCTCACGGGCGGCACCGGCGAAGCGTGACAGTACCAGCACGCCAGGGTCTTCCGGGTCTTGAGAGGCGACGAACTCCTTGGCAACCAGGTTCATGCCGTCGCGCAGCGGTGTGACGAAACCGATGTCTGCCTGGCGAAACAGGCCCATCAGGGCGCGGCGGTCATGGCTTTTGTTCAGGTAATGCAGCGGCGTCCAGTCCAGATCGGACAGCCAGCCATTGATGTGTCCGGCCTGGCTTTCCAGCTGCTGCCGAATCGCCTGATAGGTTTTCACGTCCGAGCGAGACGTGGGGGCGATCTGAATGAATTCCACGGCGCGCCGGTGTTCAGGGTAGCGCTCAAGAAACGCCTGATAAGCCATGAAACGCTCGACCAGCCCTTTGGAATAATCCAGCCGGTCAACGCTGATGATCTTCTTGCGGTCCACATCGGTGGTGCGTCGCATGGGCTTGCTACGGCCTTTATAAGATTCGGCGAGATCACGAATCTCATCCGGCACCACACCGATGGGATAGACCCCGGCGCGGAAATTCTGCCCGTAGGCCGTCAGGCTGCCATCCGACTCCAGCACGCCGCGGACTTCTCGGGTCATGTAATCCTGAAATGCGAGCCGATCGGTCTCAGTCTGGAAGCCAATGAGGTCGTAGAAACACAGCGTCTTGAGCAGCTCATTGTGCGGCGGAATGACTGTGAGAATTTCTGGTGGCGGGAAAGGAATATGGAGGAAGAAGCCGATGCGGTTGCGAATCCCTAGCTGGCGACAGGCTTCGGCGAAAGGAATGAGGTGGTAGTCGTGGATCCAGATGATGTCGTCGGGCTTGAGATGGGGCTTGAGCTTCTCCGCCAGCATGGCGTTGACACGCCTGTACCCCTCGTATTCCTGGCGGTTGTAACGGGCCAGATCGATACGGTAATGGAAGATCGGCCAGAGCGTGGCGTTGGAAAACCCGCGGTAATACTGGTCGTAGTCCTGCTTGGTCAGGCCCATCGTGACATAAGTGATGTTCCCAACGGTCTCGGTGTTGGTCTGCGGGGTGTTGCTTACGTCGCCACTCCAGCCAAACCAGATCCCACCGGCTTGGCGCAACGCATCATGCACACCCACTGCAAGCCCGCCAGCAGCGACCTTCCCCGCCTTGATCGGCGCTACGCGGTTGGACACCACTACTAGTCGGCTCATGGTAGTTCTCGCTTCAGTCTGGTTTTAGGATGTTTCGAGGCTCGGAAAGTGTGCTCCGTAACCCGTCGAGCCAGGTGGCAACGGCCTCTACCGACTCCAGCCGCTGCGTGGCTTCGGTCGCTCCGCTGCCGACCTTGATCGAGATACCGCCCAGCTCGTTGACCACCGCAAAGCCAGCCTCATCGGTCAGATCGTCGCCTATGAAGACTGGGGTGCGTCCGGCAAATGGCGCCTCTTGCATGAAGGTTCGGATGACTTCGCCCTTGCTGGCACCGCGCGGCTTGAGCTCGAACACGCATTTGCCGGGCTGCAGCGCCAGCACCTCACCGTAACGGGTAACAAACTCTTCGGCCACGCGGCGCGCTGCCTTTTCCATCTCGGGCGCAAGACGGAAATGCAGTGCAAAGGCGACACCCTTGTTTTCCAATGTCAGGCCGGGATGCTCCGCACATGCCTGGGCCAGCTCACGCTGAATAGCATCGAATACCTCGCTATCGATGGCCAGGTTTTGCAGCTCCCCTGAAGCGGTACGACGCTCGGCGCCATGCACGCCAGCGGCAGGCAACTGCAAAGGGGTCAGTAGCGCGTCGAGCTGGCTGATCGGCCGACCCGACACCACGGCGACAGGAATACCGTTGGCATTCAGCTGTTCCAGCGCGGCCAACGAACGAGGCGGGATGAAAACGAGTTCAGGACGCGGCTGAATATCAGCGAGCGTGCCATCGACATCGAAGAAAAAAGCGCAGCGCCGAGTCTCTAGCTCGGGTTGATCGTTTTGTTTACTCATGTAACTAAGACCCCCGATCAACGGTGGTGGTTCGCGTTTTTTTATCGCCGCTGCCCTCTGCTATTCAGCAAGCACGGCCATTGCAGCTTGGTTCATAAAGCCGGAACCGGCCAGCAGTCAGCCTGAATCTTCACATCGTCGCCGGGTCACAACCTGCAAGACCAGCGTTTTAGCAGGAGGTTGTCATGAACGATTCCAAGCCTTACACCCCAACGGAAATCGACACTACCGAGGACCGCATGGGCTCCATCGAACAACTCGATTTCGATCAGCATCGGGACGACCGTAAAGGCCGCATCGGAGACGAAGTACCTGCTGATGAAGTCGAAGATGAGTTTCCGCCAGAGCGCGTCGCCGAAGCAGGGATGACGACTGGCGAAGTACCCGGTGGCCAAACCACCATGGATGACATGGCGCCCGAAACGCTGATGCCTGACGATGGCTCTCGCTCGCCCCACGAGCGCGGCCATGGCGGACCGGCCGACCAGGACCTCACTGAGGTATCAGAACACCGCATCGGTGCCGATGTGGACCTGGACGAGGCCGAAGAGGCGCGTTATGACCCGCTGGATGGCAAACCGTGGGATGGCCCTGCAGACGGCGATCCTGATACCGGCCTTGGCGGTGGCGATGCCGTGCTGCATGAAAACGACGATGTGATGGATGACAACGAGCTCGGCGGCGACGCTCCCCTGGACTCCAGCCGGGACAAAGCACCGCGGTGACAACCGGCGCGATGCCTCGTCAGCGCGGCGAGCCACCGCCAAGAAAAGGCCCGACTCACCGAGTCGGGCCTTTTTAGGTCCCACGCACGATTATCAATCTATCAGCGTACAGGCCATCACCAGTGCATCCTCCCGTCCTTCGGCAGACGGATAGTAACCACGACGGCGGCCGACCTCATTGAAGCCATAACGCTCATACAGGCGGTAAGCCGAGGTGTTGCTCGCGCGCACCTCTAGGAAACACTCACGACCACCACGTTCCTGAGCGCGTTGCATCAGATGTTCCAGCAGACGAAGGCCAAGCCCATGTCCCTGGCTCTGGGGTTTGACGGTGATGTTGAGCAGATGCGCCTCGTCGAGGATGACATTGATAACGCCGTGACCGACCTGCTGCTCGCCCTCGAACATCACCCAGCACTCGTACGCGGTGAGCGCATCGGTAAAGATTCCGCGGGTCCAGGGATGACTGAAGGCGGCGTACTCGATTTTCAGAACGGTTTCGATATCCGCCGAGGTCATCGGACGAAAGCTCACTGCATCACTCATGAACACTACTCGTTGACTCACCTAGACCGATCACCCAGCGCGGCATGCTGCGGCGCATGGCTTGCCACAGTTGCGCCTTGCTTTCAGGCTGCTCCATCAACTGCTCGAGCCCCGGCATGGTCAGTGCGACGCCTAATCCTTCGATGGTCAGTTCGCGGTAGCAGGCATCAGCCTCGACTTCGCCGGCAAACCGCAGCGCGGGCGGGCCGATCAGCCAAAGGCAGGCACAACCCATATCCTCCAGCTCTGCAGCGACCACGCCTTGCACATAGTCGCGCGCAGCTTCGGCGCCCTGATCGAGACTGCCACGATGGAGCAGTGGCCAGCGAATCGGCTCGCCATCGCCGACCTGCTGCGGCTTATCGGGCAGCCTGGCGGCACGCAACAGGTCCTTGAGCAGGATGTATGCAGGATCGCGGCTCTGGAACGACTCGCCCGTCGGCAGCTCGACCAGCAGCAACACATTACCCGCGCGTAACAGCTGCAAGGCGAACCGAGGAGGCGGAACAGCGGCTGGCTGCTCAGCGGCGACCACTTGTGCCTCGCTGTTCTTAGGCGCTGTTTTTTTCGGCTCGGGCATGGCGACGCGTGGCATGATCGAACGAATGGCATCTGCGGCCGGACTCGTCGAAGGAGCCGGTGTAGGCGCAGCCGGCTCGGGCACCAAGCGGCTCGGTGCTTGCCTAGACTCGACGATCGGTGCGGGCGCAACGTCCGTTTCTACAATCTGTAGCAACTCCGGCCGCGACGGCGCGGCAAACGGCAGTTCGGCCCGTGGCAGCCAGGTAGTGATCTGCATGGCGTCGAGGAAGGCCCGACGCCGACTTTCGGGAATCAAACCCCAGCTACCTGTGGATGAGCCTTGGCGCCGACCTGCATCAGATTCAGCGCATTCAAGTAGGCCTTGGCCGAGGCCACGACGATGTCGGTGTCTGCGCCGTTGCCGTTGACGATGCGCCCGCCCTTCTCCAACCGAACCGTGACCTCGCCTTGCGAGTCGGTCCCCTTGGTGATGGCGTTGACCGAATACAGTTGCAACGTGGCGCCCGAATTCGCTACCGACTCGATGGCCTTGAAGGTCGCGTCGACCGGTCCCGAGCCCTGTCCCGATGCAGCCTGCTCGTTGCCGTCGACGTTCAGTACGAGCTTGGCATCGGGCACTTCGCCGGTCTTGCTCGCCACTTCCAGCGTGACCAGTTTGAAATGTTCCTGCACGTCTTCGGCCAAGGTGTCGGAAACCAGCGCCTGCAGGTCCTCATCGAAGATCTCGTGCTTCTTGTCCGCCAGCTCCTTGAAGCGGGCAAAGGCAGCGTTCAACTCGCCTTCGCCCGGCAGGACGATACCCAGCTCTTCGAGCCGCGAACGGAATGCGGCACGGCCAGAATGCTTGCCCATGACCATTTTGTTGGCATTCCAGCCCACCGATTGAGCGGACATGATTTCGTAGGTCTCGCGATGTTTGAGCACGCCGTCCTGATGAATGCCGGACTCGTGCGCGAAAGCATTGGCGCCGACGATGGCCTTGTTCGGCTGCACCGGAAAGCCGGTGATGCCGGAGACCAGACGCGAGGCGCTGAGGATGTGTTCGGTCTCGATGCGGGTGTGAACATCGAGCAAATCCTGGCGCGTCTTGATCGCCATGACGATTTCTTCCAGCGCGGCGTTACCGGCGCGCTCACCCAGACCATTGATGGTGCATTCGACCTGCCGGGCACCCGCGACGACCGCCGCGAGCGAGTTGGCGACGGCCAGCCCCAGGTCGTTGTGGCAGTGGACGGAAAAGACGGCCTTGTCAGCGTTGGGAATGCGTTCGAGCAGCTGGCGGATGGTATCGGCGTACTGGTGCGGGATGGCGTAGCCGACCGTGTCCGGGATGTTGATGGTGCGCGCACCGGCGTCGATGGCCGCTTCGATGATACGGCAGAGAAATTCGATTTCGGACCGCCCAGCGTCCTCGCAGGAAAACTCCACGTCGGCGCAAAGGTTGCGCGCCTTGGTCACCGCACGTACGGCCTGTTCGATTACCTGGTCCGGCTGCATGCGCAGTTTGTACTGCATATGAATCGGGCTGGTAGCGATAAAGGTATGGATGCGACCGGAGTTGGCACCGGCCAGCGCTTCGGCGGCACGTTCGATGTCGGCATCGACGGCACGAGCCAGACTACAGACGGTGCTGTCCTTGATGTGGTCAGCCACGGCTTTGACCGCGTCGAAATCGCCCGGGCTGGCGATGGCAAAGCCGGCCTCGATCACATCCACTTTCAGCCGCTCGAGGGCCTTGGCTATGCGCAACTTTTCTTCGCCCGTCATGGACGCACCGGGGCTCTGTTCGCCGTCGCGCAAGGTGGTGTCGAAGATGATGACGCGATCGTTGCTGCTCATAGGGAAGTCCTCACGGCTGCCGAGCGCCTCTCGTGGGCGCCTGTACACAGCAGATTGTCGCGTGAAATAGACAAGGCGGGAAGGCGCAGCTGTAGCTTGTTGATGAAGTCGGCTTGCTTAAACCATGTGGAACAGCACGGACTGTAGCGACCGTTGGACAAAACCGGAATGCCCGGCCGGGCGACCGCTGCCCGACGGCAGCAAACAAAACGCCCGCCAGGATGGCGGGCGTCGGGCTGACTGAGCGAGCTTGCCTGTCAGCCGGCAAGCGCTCACCGGATCAGATCGCCTGATCCCACGGCCGATCGCCGTGCTCGTCCTTGATCCGCGTGGGCAGG
Source organism: Stutzerimonas stutzeri (assembly GCF_051028275.1). Taxonomy (GTDB): domain Bacteria; phylum Pseudomonadota; class Gammaproteobacteria; order Pseudomonadales; family Pseudomonadaceae; genus Stutzerimonas; species Stutzerimonas stutzeri_AS. The sequence goes on along the minus strand of NZ_CP069269.1, from coordinate 1,063,653 downwards.
CCCATCACGTCAAGTAGCTTGAGGAACGGCTGCGCGGGCAATTGTTCGACGTTGACCATGCGTTGCGCATCCCAGTCTCCGCGCGCTACCAGCAGAGCGGCGGCCACGGGCGGAACGCCAGCGGTGTAGGAAATGCCCTGGCTGTCGGTCTCGGCGTAAGCCTCCTCATGGTCGGCCACGTTGTAGATGAACAGCTCGCGCGGCTGCCCCTCTCTAGTGCCCTTGATGAGATCGCCGATACAAGTCTTACCGGTGTAGCCAGGGGCCAGCGAGGCGGGATCGGGCAGTACGGCTTTGACCACCTTGAGCGGCACCACTTCAAGCCCCTCGGCGGTACGCACCGGCTGTTCGGAAAGCAGGCCCAGGTTCTTCAGCACGGTGAAGACATTGATGTAGTGGTCACCGAAGCTCATCCAGAAGCGGACATTCGGTACGTCGAGGTGCTTGGAGAGGGAATGCACCTCGTCATGTCCGGTCAGGTAGAGGCTTTGCTCGCCCACCACAGGCAAGTCGTCGGTGCGCTTGACCTCGAACATGGAGTTGGTCGTCCATTGGCTGTTCTGCCAGCTGTAGACCTGACCGGTGAATTCGCGGAAGTTGATTTCCGGGTCGAAATTGGTCGCGAAATATTTGCCGTGCGAGCCGGCATTGACGTCCAGGATATCGATCGATTCGATCTTGTCGAAGTATTCCTGCTGCGCCAGGGCAGCGTAAGCGTTGACCACGCCCGGGTCGAACCCAGCGCCTAGAATGGCGGTAATACCTTTTTCCTGGCACTCAGCGAGATGCTTCCATTCGTAGTTGCCATACCACGGGGGTGTTTCGCAAATCTTGTTCGGCTCTTCGTGAATTGCCGTGTCGAGATACGCGGCGCCAGTGTCGATGCAGGCGCGCAGCACGGCCATGTTCAGGAAGGCTGAACCGACGTTGATGACGATCTGCGATTCAGTTTCGCGGATCAGGGCCTTGGTCGCTTCTATGTCAAGGGCGTCCAGCACGTAGGCCTTGATCTCGCCGGGCTGTTTCAATCCGCCCTTGGCCTGCACGCTGTCGATGATGGCCTGGCATTTGGAGATGCTGCGCGACGCGATAGCAATACGACCGAGTTCGTCGTTGTGCTGCGCACTCTTATGGGCCACCACCTTGGCGACACCTCCTGCACCAATGATAAGAACGTTTTTCTTCAATTGTTTTGTCACTCCTTAAGCCGCCGCCTCAGGAAAGGCTGGACAGGTAATCGTCAAAGATGAATTCGCGAACCACCTCGACGCTGCCGTCGAGTTGCTTTACGACGATGGATGGCATTTTCAGGCCGTTGAACCAATTTTTCTTGACCATGGTGTAACCCGCTGCGTCGATAAACGACAGCCGATCGCCGATGGCCAGCGGACGATCAAATTGGTACTCGCCGAAGATATCGCCGGCCAGACAGGATTTGCCGCACACCATGTAGCTGTGCTCGCCTTCACTTGGTGCCATCTTGGCGTTGAGGCGGTAGATCAGCAGATCGAGCATGTGCGCCTCGATCGAGCTGTCGATAACCGCGAGATTCTTGCCGTTGTACAAGGTATCGAGCACCGTCACTTCCAACGAGGAGCTGAGCGTGATCGCTGCTTCGCCAGGCTCCAGATAGACCTGTACACCGTATTTCTTGGAGAAAGACTTCAGCCGAGCGCAGAATGCGTCCAGTGGATAGCCCTCTCCGGTGAAATGGATTCCGCCACCGAGACTGACCCACTTGACCCGCTCGAGCAGGGAGCCGAAGCGCTCCTCGATGGTCGTGAGCATCTTGTCGAACAGCTCGAAGCTGCCATTCTCACAATTGTTGTGAAACATGAAGCCAGAGATCTTGTCCATGACCGCGGCGATCTTCTCCGGGTCCCATTCACCCAGGCGGCTGAACGGACGCGCCGGGTCCGCGAGCAGGTAATCAGAGCTGCTGACCTGAGGATTTACACGAAGCCCACGAATTGTGCCTTCGGTAGCGGTCTCAAAGCGCTCGAGTTGGCCTATGGAGTTGAAGATGATCTTGTCGCAGTTGGCGACCATCTCTTCGATTTCATCGTCTGCCCAGGCCACGCTATAAGCGTGCGCTTCACCAGCGAATTTCTGCCGACCCAGCTTGAGCTCGTAGAGTGACGACGAAGTAGTACCGTCCATGTACTGCTGCATCAGGTCGAAAACCGACCAGGTGGCAAAGCACTTGAGCGCCAGCAACGCCTTGGCGCCGGACTGCTCGCGTACGTAGGCGATCTTTTCCAGATTGCCCAACAGCTTCTGTTTGTCGATGAGGTAGTACGGCGTCTTGATCATGTGTGCGTGCCCCGGAAAGGTCGCCGACAGGAAGCCGGTCGCTTCCCATTTGAAAAAAGGGCGAATTGTGCCGATAACCGGCGCATACCGAAATAGCATTTCGACACTTCGTCGACTTTCATGATGGTCGGTCGCACAAAAAATCGGCGGGCCGAAGCGATGCACTGCAGGCTAACCCGAGAACGATGACGTGCGGGTGAACGATCGAATCTGCTGATCTAAATGCCGATCAGGGCGCATCCAACCGTCTTCGGCCTGCCATATCCCCAGCGATGATGCAGTACAATTTGCACCTATTTTCATGGCTGGATTGGCGCCTCGATGATCGAACCCAAGCGCGTACTGCGTGCCCTCGCCGAACACTGGACGTTGCTCGAGCCGTTGTGCGAACGCTTCGATGCCGGCACCCTGAGCCTGATCGAACTTCGTCATCAGCTCGCTGCGCAACTGCCGGAAGGAACCCCCACCGATATCACCGCCCTGCTCGATCAGTGGATTCGTCTGGATATCCTGGTCCCGGTGGCGAAAAGCCCGAATCGCTTCGAGCTGAACGCACAGATTCATGACTTTCTGGCGTACCTGCGCCGCGAGCACCGGTTGGGCCTGTGCCTGGAAATCGAAGCCTATCTGCGACACCTGGAACGCCTGGCCGGACATATTCAGGACGCCTTCGAAATCCGGGACGGCCAGGACCTCGCGCGTCAGTTGCGCCTGCTCGACATGCGCGTGCGTGACGTACTGAAAAAACTTGCCAACGATGAGCAGGCCCTGATCGGTGTGGCCGATCGGGCCAAGACCAGTGATCGGCAGATTCCGCTGCGTCAACGTTACGCCGAAGTACTGGCAACCTGGGATGAGTACGTTGAGCCGATGATTCAGCTGGTCGCTGCTGACGGCGCATTCGAACAAGGCGTCTACCGCGTCGAGCAAGTGCTGATGAAGCTGCTCGGCGAGCAGCAGCGACTTGGCCAACTGGTCGACGACGACCTGTTGCTGCGCACGCATGCGCGCATTCTTGAAATGCAAAGCACCGCTCAGCTGACCCTTCGTCACGCCCGGGAGCTGTTGCTGCCCTTGCGGGAGGAGGCCCGTCGGCACAACGCCATAACCCGCGGGGCCGCACTGGCCCTTTCGGCCATTCGCAAAAAAGGGCTCGACGCGGTGCCACAGGCTTCGCTGCCGCTATTCACCCGTCCCCAGAGCACCTTTCTCGGCTCGGCCAGTCAGGTCGAAGCGTACGTCTACGCCCTGGCCCGCTTCGAGCCGAAACCAGCCCAGTTCCCCAAGGCCGTCAGCAAGCGCAAGACCGACGCACCGCGCTCGCCGTTGACGGCGCGGGAGATGCTAGAGCGCTGCGAACAGGCATTGCCGCTGCCTGATCTGATGCAGTGGCTGATGGAGCAGGAGCCAGACGGCGCGACCGACGAGCTGCTCTACTGGTTCTCCCGGCTGTCCCGTGATGCGCGCTTTCAACGCGACCGCCTGGAGCGTCGCGAGTACCTGACCCGCGAGCATCAAGTCAGCCTCAGCTCCTTTGCGCTGCTGGCCAGTGCCCATGGTTGAGCTTGCGGTGCGTTGGCAACGCATTGCCCGACCCGATTCCAAGCCTTTTCGTGATAAGCGCATCGCGCCCTTCTCACACGATGATTGCCTGAGTTGCGTATGAACATTGATCTGAAAGAAATGACCCAGCTGGCGCCTATTTTCCGCGAGCTGTTCAAGGGCTATCACCTGTCGCGCAGCGAGCCGGAGTGCTATGCCCAGCTAAGCAACATGCAGGACCAATACCGTGCGCTGTTCAAGGCGCTCGGTTTCGAGCTGGTCTGCGATCCGCGCGGCTTCTACTACTTCGTTCCCGAGCAGATGGGCGCGCAGGTCAACAAGACGGCGCAACGCCTGGCGTTGTTCACATTCATTTTGGTCGAGCACCTTGCTGATCAGGGACGCGATCCACTAGCGGTCCTCGATGGAGGCACCCTGGGCCGCGATGAACTCCCAGCCTTGCTGGACAAGTACCGCGACCTATTCCTGCAGGCTGAGGTGACGACCCAGGATGAACTGGAAGAAAAGGTCATCCGCCGGCTGACACAGCTGGGCTTCGCCGAAGACAGTAATGGCATCTACCGATTCCTGCCACCCATGCACCGCTTCCTTGATGTCTGTTTGTCCGTTCAGCAGGACCGTGACCTGGCGGCCAGCCTGCACAGCAGCGACTTGCCGCTGCCCGCACCCCAGCTCATCGCCGAGGAGGAAGAGGACGACATCATTCTGATCGACCGCGTGCCCGACGAAACCGAGGAGGATGCGCTCACACGCGCCATTGCTGAAGAAAAGGAGTATGACGCATGAGCCAGGAACGCTACGGTATTCGCCGCTTCGCCCTGTTGAACACTGCAGGTTATAGCCTCGGAATTTTCCCGCTTGAAACGCCGCTGTCTGTTTACGGCGCTAACAACCTCGGCAAGTCCGCATCGATCAACGCCCTGCAGTTTCCGATTCTGGCGCGCATGTCGGACATGAGTTTCGGCAAGTACAGCCTGGAGCAGTCTCGCAAGTTCTACTTTGCCAGTGACACCAGCTACATTTTGGTTGAGGTCGCCTTGCCTCATGGTCCGCATGTGATTGGCGTCGCCGGGCGAGGGCCAGGCGGTGGATTCGGCCACCAATTCTTTGTATATCAGGGCTCGTTGGACCTCGATCATTATCAGAAGAACGGAACCTGCCTGCGTCAGCGAGAGCTGTTCGCCAACCTTGAGCGAGCCGGCATCAAGGCCTACGAGGCCAAGCCGGATGAACTACGCCGACTGTTAGTCGGTGGCCACACCGCGATTCCGCTGGACATGACGCTTATCCCGTTGCGCTCGACCAGCGAACAGAGTCTGAAGACCTTCCGCGCGCTGTTCATCAACCTGCTGCATATGCGCGAGATCACCGCGGCCAAACTCAAGCAGCTGTTTCTCGATGCCTTCGAGCACAGCTTGCGATCCGGCAGTGTGGACTATATCGCCGCTACCGAAGAAGCCTTCCGCGACGTGCGCCGCATGGAGCAAGACTATCAGGCGTTGGTCGCAGCCGGCCCGCTGGTCGAAGCCCTTGCCGCCGGCGTAGCACAGCGTGAATTGCTGCGAGGTAAGCTGCATCGCCTGTCTCCCCTGCTCGACTCGCTTCTTGGAGCCTGGCAAAACTATGCCGGCGCACGCAAGGAAGAGCTGGTCGTCCAGGCCGAACACTATCGCCGCGAGCAGGACGGTCTGCAGAACGAACAGCGTGGCGGCACGGCCGAACTGATGCGTTTGGAGCGCGAAATCAGCGAGATTCAACGCTGGCTGGGCGAACTCGCCGCGCTAAAGAACCGCTTCGCATTGGTCGAAGATGCCCACGTGCTAGAGCAGCAGCTGCTTGCTGCAAAGGACGCCCATGATGAACTGGCCGGCGCTCTGTCTCAATCTCGCCAGTTCTCCAGCGAAGACCTGGACGAGCGGCTGCGCGATCTGGAGAAGCGTCTCAAATCGGTCCGGCAGCAACTGGATCATGCGGACAACAACAGCTATTCCCGCCTTCGTGAAGAATTTTCCCAGGCAGACGTTGATCGCCTGATGCGTCTGTTCAACGGTCAGCTGTTCAGCTTGCCCTTGGGTGACAAAGGCATTGCCGTGGACGACAGCGACACCTGGATCAAATCGATCGAGGCGGTGCTGGAAAGCTTCAAGGGGGATCGTTTCGAAGCGCCCGGGTTGTCCATCGACCTGTCCAATATAGAGCCGCCCGCTCTGCAGGCACTGGCCGATCGCGCCGCGCTGCGTGACCAGAAGGATCGTTTGGAGCGCGAGCTCAAACAACTCAAGGCGCAGCATTCGGTGGCGGTTGACCGCGCCGCGAGCAAGGCGCAAGCCGAGCAGCTTTATCAGCAGGTGCTGGATGCTCAGAAAGCGCTGGAGGATTTCCGCCGTTGCCAGACGCTTTCAGCCGAAGCAGACACCAAGCTTGAGCAGCTCGCTCAGGCCGAAGCGGCGCAGGACGAGCTCAAGCGGACCAGCGATGCGTTCACCGAGCGGGTCCAACACCTGTCGGCGAAACTGCAGCTGGTTGGCCGGCAGCTGGCCGATCTCGAAGCCAAGGAGCGCACGCTGGAGGACGCGCTACGTCGCCGTCAGCTACTTCCAGCAGATCTGCCATTCGGCACCCCCTTCATGGATCCGGTGGACGACTCGCTGGATAACCTCCAACCGCTGCTAAACGACTATCAGGACAGCTGGCAGGCGCTGCAACGCATCGATGGACAGATCGAAGCCCTCTACGCGCAGGTACGACTCAAGGGCGTCGCGAAATTTGATAGCGAAGAAGATCCCGAGCGGCGCTTGCAGCTTCTGGTGAATGCCTATGCGCACCGACAGGACGAAGCCCTGACGCTCGCCAAGGCGCGTCGCGCCGCAGTCACCGATATAGCCCGGACCCTGCGCAACATCCGCAGCGACTACGACAGCCTTGAACATCAGCTGGCGCTCTTCAACCGCGAGATCAACAAACGCCAGGTCTCGAACCTCGAAAGCTTCCGCATCGTGCTGGCGCCGAACAAGGATGCGCTCAAGCACATCGATCAGATTATCCACAGCGCTGGGCAATACGAGCAAGGCGAGACGCTTTCAGTGTTTGACCTGCAGCAGGGCAGCGAGCAGGAGAGTAAAAACGAGGAGGCCAAAGAATACCTGGCACGCCTCGTTGCCGCGAACAACAACCAGCTGGGTCTAAAGGACTTGTTCGAGCTCGCCTTCGAGATCACGAAAGTGGGTGGCCAACCGGTCATTCATACCGACATTGATGGCGCGGCATCAAACGGTACAACGATGACAATCAAAGCGCTGACCAACATGTATCTGTTGCTACACCTGATGGATCGCGAGCAGGCTGGCCGTATCCGCCTGCCCTACTACCTAGACGAGGCCGCCGATATAGATGAACGCAACCAGCAAGCGCTCATCGAAACCAGCCTCCAGCTGGGCTTCGTGCCGATTCTCGCCTCGGTAAAACCTCAGGTCTCGGCCCATGTAGCGATCGACCTCGAGGGCGGCAGTAGCCCTAATGGAATCTACATCGACGAGGCGGATTGGAAATTCATTATGCGGCGGAAAGAGTCAGAGCGGTCGACTGTTACGCCCGATCAAAGAGCGACGACAGAGGCCGAATCGGTCAACTGAACCATCATCGCGATTTAACCGCCCTTCAGGTGGTGCAGGCCGGTTAGTTCGACGGCACTTTCCACTCGCAGCACCACCTCTGTACCATGCTAATCAGCTCTGAGGGGAGCGACTCTCCTCACCATCGGCACAACGTCACTAGCTAGGCCTCGATTGGGGGCAACGGGCCAAGTGGCTCTTCCATCGAGCGGCTTTACATTGCCATCTGTTTAGCTAGACCTGACATCAGGCTGTCCCCAAGAGCTAGAGATCGATGCAGCTATGCATCTCGGTCAAGGTAAGCGAACTCCAGGCATCATGATGCGAGATGCCATGTCACGCCCTAGTTTCAACGTGCCAATACATCCGTACAGCTTGTCGTCCGGCAGCTTCCAGACCATAGCCCGAAAATGGGCAGGCAGACTGCTCTCTCGCTGTGTGGCGGAGCGTTCGGAGCCGCTGACTCTCTACAGAAGCAGAGCACAATCCGTCCGTCAGGGCTGACTAGGGTCCGCAGATGTCGATGTACTCATCAGCTAAATGGCTGTTATTGGTATCGGAAGCGCAGCCTTCCGGTGGCCTCAGAACACTGCAAACGCTCTCTTGATGAGGCTTCAACCGAGTTGCCATCGCCCTGGGGCCGGAGGCTTACCTAGCCTCCTACACCCGAAGCGCACATTTCCGCGCCCCCAAAAGACAAACCCCCGACCTTCGTTAGAAGATCGGGGGTTTGGTGTAGAAGCTTGACGATGACCTACTCTCACATGGGGAAGCCCCACACTACCATCGGCGATGCGTCGTTTCACTTCTGAGTTCGGGATGGGATCAGGTGGTTCCAACGCTCTATGGTCGTCAAGCAATTCGGTTGGGGAGTCGGTGTTGAGTCGCTTCCCCTAATTGGGTATGTGATGGTGTTGCTTTGTACGGTTCGCTTTGCGAGCGTTGCGTCTTTTCGGTTTGTTGTCGACTTCAACCGTCTGACACACAAACATCAAATTGTTTGGGTGTTATATGGTCAAGCCTCACGGGCAATTAGTATGGGTTAGCTCAACGCCTCACAACGCTTACACACCCCACCTATCAACGTCGTAGTCTTCGACGGCCCTTCAGGGAGCTCAAGGCTCCAGTGAGATCTCATCTTGAGGCAAGTTTCCCGCTTAGATGCTTTCAGCGGTTATCTCTTCCGAACATAGCTACCCGGCAATGCCACTGGCGTGACAACCGGAACACCAGAGGTTCGTCCACTCCGGTCCTCTCGTACTAGGAGCAGCCCCTCTCAAATCTCAAACGTCCACGGCAGATAGGGACCGAACTGTCTCACGACGTTCTAAACCCAGCTCGCGTACCACTTTAAATGGCGAACAGCCATACCCTTGGGACCGGCTTCAGCCCCAGGATGTGATGAGCCGACATCGAGGTGCCAAACACCGCCGTCGATATGAACTCTTGGGCGGTATCAGCCTGTTATCCCCGGAGTACCTTTTATCCGTTGAGCGATGGCCCTTCCATACAGAACCACCGGATCACTAAGACCTACTTTCGTACCTGCTCGACGTGTCTGTCTCGCAGTCAAGCGCGCTTTTGCCTTTATACTCTACGACCGATTTCCGACCGGTCTGAGCGCACCTTCGTACTCCTCCGTTACTCTTTAGGAGGAGACCGCCCCAGTCAAACTACCCACCATACACTGTCCTCGATCCGGATAACGGACCAGAGTTAGAACCTCAAAGTTGCCAGGGTGGTATTTCAAGGATGGCTCCACGCGAACTGGCGTCCACGCTTCAAAGCCTCCCACCTATCCTACACAAGCAAATTCAAAGTCCAGTGCAAAGCTATAGTAAAGGTTCACGGGGTCTTTCCGTCTAGCCGCGGATACACTGCATCTTCACAGCGATTTCAATTTCACTGAGTCTCGGGTGGAGACAGCGCCGCCATCGTTACGCCATTCGTGCAGGTCGGAACTTACCCGACAAGGAATTTCGCTACCTTAGGACCGTTATAGTTACGGCCGCCGTTTACCGGGGCTTCGATCAAGAGCTTCGCTTGCGCTAACCCCATCAATTAACCTTCCGGCACCGGGCAGGCGTCACACCCTATACGTCCACTTTCGTGTTTGCAGAGTGCTGTGTTTTTAATAAACAGTCGCAGCGGCCTGGTATCTTCGACCGGCATGAGCTTACGGGGTAAACCCTTCACCCTCACCGGCGCACCTTCTCCCGAAGTTACGGTGCCATTTTGCCTAGTTCCTTCACCCGAGTTCTCTCAAGCGCCTTGGTATTCTCTACCCAACCACCTGTGTCGGTTTGGGGTACGGTTCCTAGTTACCTGAAGCTTAGAGGCTTTTCCTGGAAGCATGGCATCAACCACTTCTCCTTCTAAAAGAAGGATCGTCATCAGTTCTCGGCATTAAGACCCCGGATTTACCTAAGATCTCTGCCTACCACCTTAAACTTGGACAACCAACGCCAAGCTGGCCTAGCCTTCTCCGTCCCCCCATCGCAGTAACTAGAAGTACGGGAATATTAACCCGTTTCCCATCGACTACGCTCTTCAGCCTCGCCTTAGGGACCGACTCACCCTGCGTCGATTAACGTTGCGCAGGAACCCTTGGTCTTTCGGCGTGCGAGTTTTTCACTCGCATTGTCGTTACTCATGTCAGCATTCGCACTTCTGATACCTCCAGCAAGCTTCTCAACTCACCTTCACAGGCTTACAGAACGCTCCTCTACCGCTCATCTTACGATGAACCCGTAGCTTCGGTACCTGGTTTGAGCCCCGTTACATCTTCCGCGCAGGCCGACTCGACTAGTGAGCTATTACGCTTTCTTTAAAGGGTGGCTGCTTCTAAGCCAACCTCCTAGCTGTCTAAGCCTTCCCACATCGTTTCCCACTTAACCAGGATTTTGGGACCTTAGCTGACGGTCTGGGTTGTTTCCCTTTTCACGACGGACGTTAGCACCCGCCGTGTGTCTCCCGTGCTGACACTTGCTGGTATTCGGAGTTTGCATCGGTTTGGTAAGTCGGGATGACCCCCTAGCCGAAACAGTGCTCTACCCCCAGCAGTGATACACGAGGCGCTACCTAAATAGCTTTCGAGGAGAACCAGCTATCTCCGAGCTTGATTAGCCTTTCACTCCGATCCACAGGTCATCCGCTAACTTTTCAACGGTAGTCGGTTCGGTCCTCCAGTTAGTGTTACCCAACCTTCAACCTGCCCATGGATAGATCGCCCGGTTTCGGGTCTATTCCCAGCGACTAGACGCCCTATTAAGACTCGCTTTCGCTACGCCTCCCCTATTCGGTTAAGCTCGCCACTGAAAATAAGTCGCTGACCCATTATACAAAAGGTACGCAGTCACCTAACAAAGTAGGCTCCCACTGCTTGTACGCATACGGTTTCAGGTTCTATTTCACTCCCCTCTCCGGGGTTCTTTTCGCCTTTCCCTCACGGTACTGGTTCACTATCGGTCAGTCAGTAGTATTTAGCCTTGGAGGATGGTCCCCCCATATTCAGACAAAGTTTCTCGTGCTCCGTCCTACTCGATTTCACTTCTAAGATCCTTTCGCGTACAGGGCTATCACCCACTATGGCCGCACTTTCCAGAGCGTTCCGCTAAAATTAAAGAAGCTTAAGGGCTAGTCCCCGTTCGCTCGCCACTACTAAGG
>NZ_CP069269.1:0-1050000 GCF_051028275.1 Stutzerimonas stutzeri | reverse complement strand
ACCGAGGCCGCGCATTCTACAGCAGCCTTGTTTCTCGTCAAGCTGTTTTTGAAGAAGTTTTTCTTTCTTCTCAACCGCTTGCGCTTCCGATCAACCTAGCGTCTCTCGTCAGCGGGAGGCGAATCATACAGCGTTCAAAACCGCTGTCAACCACCCCTTTCAACCGCCTCCGATCAACCCGACCAGAGCCACCAACAGGACTCAACCACCACCCTGTCAGCCCGGCGCATTCTACTCGAATCCGCCATCCGTGCAACCTTTATTTCTAGCTAACCTGTTGATTTACAAGAGGTTTCGCATAAAGCCTGCGCCGGAGAAGGTGCGCATTATAGGCACTCAGAAACTCACGTCAACGATTGTTTTTAGGATTCTTTGAAATCAAAGCGCCCCGCCACTTAGCGTGCACTTCCGCAAGCCCGCGCTGAACCGCCGGTACACGTGTAATAAGCAGAATCGCCGCAATCGAGGCATACAGACTCCAGCGGCCTGCGTCAGATCTCACGACCCAAAGCATGTGCAACAAGACGACCAGCAAGGTTGGGAAAACGACCCGGTGCAGTTTCTTCCAGCGCTTGCCAAGCTTGCGCATGCTCCAACGCGTCGAGGTAGCTGCGAGGACAGACAGGCCCAACAAAGCGATCGCCCCCACCGCTATATAAGGGCGATCAACTAACTCAGCCGCGAAACCACTGAAATCCAGACCGAGGATAAAATAGAGATAAGCAAAGAGATGAAGCACAGCATAGCCGAACGCCCACAGACCTAACTGACGGCGAAAAGCAATCCAGCCCGACCAGCCTGTCAAGGTTCGCAGGGGCGTCATCGCAAGCGAACATAAGAGCAGAATGAGGCCGCCCTGGCCAAGGTTGTCAACCAACACCTTGCCTGGATCCGGACCCAACGCCGCCGCCGTGGCCAGATACAACCAGTAGCAAGGCACGCTGGCCACGCACAAGAACAGCAGCAATCTCCACCAGGGGTAGCGCATCAGTAGGCCTTTGTCAGATCCATTCCAGCGTACAGCCCTGAGACTTCATCAGCGTACCCATTGAACATCTCGGTTTTGCGTACATTTGGGCTAAACAGGCTCCCCGGGAGCCTACGCTCACGCGCTTGTGACCAACGCGGGTGGGAGACATCTGGATTAACGTTGGCGTAAAAACCGTATTCCTGAGGCGCCATCGCTTGCCACGTGGTCGCTGGCTGCTCGCGAACGAAGCTGATACGAACGATAGATTTGATGCTTTTGAATCCGTACTTCCACGGTACAACGAGTCGCAACGGCGCCCCATTCTGGTTTGGCAGTACACGCCCGTACATCCCCACAGCCATCAAACTCAACGGATGCATGGCCTCGTCCATCCTAAGGCCTTCTACATATGGCCAGTCGATGAGCGAGAAGCCGGTTCGCACGCCCGGCATCTGATCGGGACGTACCAACGTTTCGAAACGGACATACTTGGCACTGGACGTGGGCTCGAGGCGGCGAATCAAATCAGCAAGTGGAATACCCAACCAGGGGATGACCATCGACCACGCCTCGACACAACGCAATCGGTAGATCCGCTCTTCAAGCGTCGATTCGGAAACAAGATCCTCGATTGAATACTTGCCAGGCTTTGCAACTTCCCCGTCGACGGTTACCACCCAAGGGTCAGTAACAAGCTGCGATGCATGACGCGCCGGGTCGCCCTTATCGGGGCCGAACTCATAGAAATTGTTGTAATGGGTAGCGTCCTGAAACGGAGTGATAGCCTCATCTTTAACCGTGACCGCCTCCCATTGTGCTTGACGTAGCATCTCGTCAAACCAGGCGGGCGCTTTGGCCGACGCCACGTCGGCGTATCGAGCAGAATCGGCTTGAGCGATAGCGGGCAGCCCGGCGGCCGCCACTGAGAAGCTCGCTCCTTGCATGAACCGTCGGCGATTCAAATAGAGCGCTTCGGGGGTTACCTCTGATTCGAGACAATCACCGCGACGCGGCGTTCTGATAAGCATGATGTGCTCCGCTGTCTGAGGTTAGGCGAACACCCACTAGACAGCGGATCACTTCAGAAATCAACTTTCGGCGCGCTTGCGGCGACGCATCAAGAACTGCACCGGCCCGGAAACGGCGTAGCCGAGGAAGATCAGAAGCAAAATACGGGGTGGGTCGCTAAACACTACGGCGAAGACCAGCACAACGACCAGAATGGCCACGAAAGGCACCCTTCCCTTCAGGTCCAGATCTTTGAAGCTGTAGTACTTGATATTGCTGACCATTAACAGTCCTGCCGCTGCAACAAGAAGCGCGAAGAGCATGATCACTGCCAAAGGCAGATCGAGCCCGCGAATCCCAGGCTCATCAAGCGCCCACACAGCCCACACCGAGCCAGCAACGACACCCGCTGCCGCGGGACTGGCCAGACCGATAAACCATTTCTTGTCCACCTTACCAATCTGGGTATTGAACCGAGCAAGGCGCAACGCAGCGCATGCCACATAGATGAACGCGACGGTTAACCCAACGTTTCCAAGGCTGGACAACGCCCACTCGTACGCCAATATCGCCGGGGCCAGACCAAAGGCAACCATGTCCGAAAGCGAGTCGTACTCGGCACCAAACGCGCTTTGGGTGTTGGTCAAACGTGCCACTCGACCATCCAGACTATCTAATACCATTGCAACAAACACAGTAGCGGCAGCGACATAGAAGTTGCCGTTGATTGCTGTAACGATGCAGAAGAAACCAGCAAAGAGGTTGGCCGTGGTGAACAGATTCGGGAGTAGGTAGATACCGCGATGGCGAACCTTACGACCTTCGGCGTCCTGACTTTCCTCCACGTGCTCGTCGATTGGCAGGAGACTTTCTGCTTCGATGGGCTTATTCGGCTCTTCGGGATGCTCACTCATGCAAATTCACCTTACAGCAGGTATGAATAATTTCGACAGACCATGGCGCAACGGGTTCATCTAACGCCAGGCATCGGTTTATACCAGACACACAGTTGTAGAACGAAAAAACGCGGCCTAGCCGCGTTTTTCAATCAGAAACCAATATCAGTTTTTGCTCTTGTCTACGATCTTGTTTGCCGCGATCCAGGGCATCATGGAGCGCAGTTTTTCACCAACCACTTCGATGCCATGGGCAGCGTTGTTGCGGCGGTAGGCCGTCATCGATGGGTAATTGGCAGCGCCTTCGGTGATGAACATCTTGGCATACTCGCCATCCTGAATCCGCTTCAGCGCGTTACGCATGGCGGCGCGGGACTCGGCGTTGATGACCTCGGGACCCGTGACGTATTCGCCATACTCGGCGTTGTTGGAGATCGAGTAGTTCATGTTGGCGATACCGCCTTCGAACATCAGATCGACGATCAGCTTCAGTTCATGCAAGCATTCAAAATAAGCCATTTCCGGCGCGTAACCGGCTTCGACTAGCGTCTCGAATCCCGCCTTGACCAGCTCTACGCAACCACCGCAGAGAACGGCCTGCTCACCAAACAGGTCGGTTTCAGTCTCGTCTTTAAACGTGGTTTCGATGATACCGGTGCGGCCGCCGCCCACGCCCGAAGCGTACGACAACGCTACGTTCTTCGCGTTACCGGAGGCGTCCTGATAGATCGCGATCAGATCGGGGATACCGCCGCCCTTGACGAACTCGGAACGAACGGTGTGGCCTGGTGCTTTCGGCGCGATCATGATGACGTCCAGATCAGCGCGCGGCACCACCTGGTTGTAGTGGATAGAGAAGCCGTGCGCGAAAGCCAGCGTGGCTCCCTTCTTCAGGTTCGGCTCGATCTCGTCACGGTACAGACGGCCCTGAAATTCGTCAGGCGTCAGGATCATTACCACATCAGAAGCGGCAACAGCTGCAGCTACGTTGTCTACTTTAAGACCATGAGCCTCAGCCTTGGCGACCGACGGCGAACCTGCGCGCAAGCCAACGGTTACATCAACGCCCGAATCTTTGAGGTTGCACGCGTGAGCATGGCCTTGGGAGCCATAGCCGATGATGGCGACCTTCTTGCCCTGGATGATGGATAGATCGCAATCTTTGTCGTAAAAAACTTTCATGGAGTTACCCCTGTAACTGGCCGTCTGGGCCATTCGATAAACGATTAGATGCTCAGCACTTTGTCGCCGCGTGAAATCCCGGTGACACCGCTGCGCACAACTTCCAGGATCGACGCTGTACCGATGGCCTGGATGAAACTGTCCAGCTTGTCGGTCGTACCGGCCAGCTGAATCGTGTAGACGTTGGGCGTCACGTCGACGATCTGCCCGCGGAAGATATCGGTTGTTCGCTTGACCTCGGCGCGCTGAGCGCCGGTTGCCTTGACCTTGATCAGCATCAGCTCACGCTCGATATGAGCGCTCTCGGACAAGTCGACCAGTTTGACGACCTCAACCAACTTGTTGAGGTTCTTCGTGATCTGCTCGATCACCTCCTCGTGCCCTGCTGTAGTCAACGTCAGCCGAGACAGCGTCGGGTCTTCAGTTGGGGCAACGGTCAGGCTTTCGATGTTGTAGTTGCGCTGTGAAAACAGCCCAACCACACGGGACAAAGCACCTGGTTCGTTTTCCATCAGCAGAGAAATGATGTGTCTCATGATCAGGTCCGCTCCGTCTTGCTGAGCCACATATCTCGCATGGCGCCGTCTTTGATCTGCATCGGATAGACGTGCTCGCTGGTGTCGACTGCGATATCCAGGAAGACCAAACGGTCTTTCAGAGCGAAAGCCTCTTCCATTTTTGGCTTCAGATCCTTCAGCTCAGTGATACGCATCCCCACATGCCCATAAGCTTCGACCAGCTTGACGAAATCAGGCAGCGACTCCATGTAGGAGTGCGAGTAGCGGCTGTTGTATTGCATGTCCTGCCATTGCCGAACCATGCCCAACGCACCGTTGTTGAGATTGATGATCTTCACCGGAAGGTCGTACTGCAGGCAGGTCGACAGCTCCTGAATATTCATCTGGATACTGCCTTCGCCCGTCACGCAGGCGACATCAGCATCCGGGAAGTTCAGCTTCGCGCCCATCGCGGCCGGGAACCCGAAGCCCATCGTGCCGAGGCCACCGGAGTTCAACCAGCGGTTCGGCTTATCGAACTTGTAGTACTGGCACGCGAACATCTGGTGCTGACCCACATCCGACGCTACGTAAGCATCGCCCCTGGTCACTTCGCACAGGGTTTCGATAACGGCCTGCGGCTTGATGATGATGCCGTCGCCTTTGTCGTAGGGGAACAAGCCCCGGCTGCCGCGCCATTCCTCGATCTGCTTCCACCAGCTGGCAACAGTCTCGGCGTTTGGTGCCTGCCCGATTTCCTTGACGATTGCCACCATCTCGGTGAGTACGCTATCAACCGGGCCGACGATTGGGATATCCGCCTTGATGGTCTTGGAGATGGACGCCGGATCGATATCAATGTGAATGATCTTGGCATTCGGACAGAACTTGGTCGCGCCATTGATCACGCGGTCATCGAAACGCGCGCCGACAGCCAAGATGACATCGGAATGATGCATAGCCAGGTTGGCCGTGTAGCTACCGTGCATGCCCAACATGCCGACGAACTGGCGATCGCTGCCCGGATAGCAGCCCAACCCCATGAGCGTATTGGTCACAGGAAGGTTGAGCATCTTGGCAAGCTCGGTGAGCTGCGAGGATGCGCCGCCCATGATCACGCCACCACCGGCATAGATGATTGGGCGCTTGGCCGCCAGCAAAAGCTCGGCCGCCTTGCGAATCTGTCCCGAATGCCCTCGAACGGCCGGGCTGTAGGAACGCAGCTTGGCTTTCTTTGGATAGACGTATTCGAACTTCTCGGCGGGGTTGGTCATGTCCTTCGGGATGTCAACGACGACCGGGCCAGGACGACCGGACTGCGCCAGATAAAACGCCTTCTTCATCACGTCCGGAATTTCCGAAGGATGCTTGATCATGAAACTGTGCTTAACGATGGGCCGAGAGATACCGATCATGTCGGTTTCTTGAAAGGCATCGGTGCCGACCATGTTGCTTGCAACCTGACCGGAGATCACCACCATCGGGATCGAATCCATGTAGGCCGTTGCAATACCGGTGATCGCGTTGGTCGCGCCTGGCCCGGAAGTTACCAGCACCACACCGGCCTTACCGGTAGCACGTGCATACCCATCAGCCATGTGGGTGGCAGCCTGCTCGTGACGCACCAGGATATGTGTGACTTCCTTTTCCTTGAACAGCGCATCGTAGATGTGCAGCAAGGCGCCGCCCGGATAGCCGTAGATGTACTTAACGCCTTCGTCCCGCAAGAAGCGGACAACCATTTCAGCGCCAGATAAAAGTTCCACGTTGTTCACCTCTAGAACGCCAGATAGCCGCTCCGCGTTGGACCGGCCAGAAGTAGGTTTACTGCCAAGCAGCGCATGAGCGACGGTGGTCGCCGACTACGTCAGCTACTGTCAAAGCAAGTATTAGGGAAGCCCCAAAGTGTTGCGGGGCACCCTCCCAGCGCGAGGTAACGCGTTGCGGGTGTTACAAGTCGGCGCGGGTGTGCACCTCATGATTGACCGAAGGGACGCTTGCGGCGGCCCTTCAGAACAGCAAGCATGGAATTGTTCGGATTAGGCTTGGCCAAGTCAAGCCTGCTGTTGCCCTTCCGCTGCATTCAGCTGTGATCCAGCGCAGAATGATGCCCCCGGTCTTTTGCGTATAGTACGGCTTGATTTTGCATCCACTGAAGGGAAAAGCATGCGTGTGACCATTCTCGCCGGCAGCCTGTTGCTTGCATTGAGCAGCAGCGTCATGGCCGGCCAGGTTTATAAGTGGGTCGATGCTCAAGGCGTTACGCATTTTGGTGCGCAACCGCCCCAGGGCCAGACGGCCGAAACGCTGAACACCGCTGTAGCCCAACCCAAGCCAGCGGTAGCTGAAACTAACGTTCCTGAAAAATCGGGCGAGTCGGAGCAGCGCGACATTGATCGCAAAGTGAAGCAGCAGGTGGCTGAGCAGGAAGCCGAACGGCAGCGCTACTGCACCACCCTACGCACCAACCTGGCGCAGCTGCAAAATAATCCACGTGTACGGATTGAAGAAGAAGGCGGTCCGCGACGCCTGAACGAAGAGGAGCGTCAAGAACGCATCGGCGAAACCAAACAGAAGATCGCCGAAACCTGCAGCTGAAGCTCATTACCTAACAGCGCCCTCCGACATGGTCGGCGTTGCTTAGCGCTTGCCGCTACCGATCAGCTCATCGAAGGTTTCAAGCGCTTCGAGCAGCCCAGCCACGCGTTGCGGCTGATCTTGATACACCATTTCGGCCATCGCCAGAATTCCCGACACAGCAGGAAGAGGATCGCCACGCTCCAGTATCTGCTTCATGCGAGGCAGA
The DNA here is from genome assembly GCF_051028275.1 of Stutzerimonas stutzeri. Classification (GTDB taxonomy): domain Bacteria; phylum Pseudomonadota; class Gammaproteobacteria; order Pseudomonadales; family Pseudomonadaceae; genus Stutzerimonas; species Stutzerimonas stutzeri_AS. Next base: position 1,042,641 of record NZ_CP069269.1, on the reverse strand, counting down.
AATATCCATTGCAGCCACTGGTCGAAGGCCAGCGTATCTACGCAGAACGGCTCCTGGCTGCCGAGCGCAGCGGGCGCGGGCGGTGACGACGCCCAACAACCCAGCACCCGCAATTCTCGTTCGATCAATAGCAGCTGGTCCGCAACCGCCGGCACACGTTCGTCCATCACATAGAGACCTTGGCACGCTCGCGTGCCTGTGCAGCTCCGGCGGCATTGCCCTGCCGCTCACGTGCTTGTGCGATCAGTTCCCAGAGGCTCGCCTGCAATGCGGGACGATCGCTGGCATAACTCAGACCACGACGGGACAGTTGCTCAGCCTGCACCGCATCTCCCTGAGCCAAGCGCACCTGAGCCAAGCGATACAGCACCTGCGGTTCGCGCGGCGCGATTCGCTGTGCACGCTCAAGACTGGACGCGGCTCCATTCAAATCACCACCGCCTTGTTGCTGCTGCGCCGTGGTCAGCAGTGCGAGCACCGGACCATCGAGTTGTTCGTCAGCAGACAAGGTTCCGCTGTTGGATGGGATTCCGCTGGGCATAGGCTGCGTTTGACCTGGACCAGTGCTCGGTGCGGACTGGGCGGGTGGTGTCCACTGACCTGTCTCCCCTGCAGGCGGCAGCGTAGGGGAGCCAGGCAAGGGAGTATCAGGCGCGCCATAGGTCTGTAGCGGCTCGGAACGTTGCTGCGGCACCATGACGACTACGCCGGAATCCGCAGGTGCAGATATTGTCGAGGTCTCAGGTGTGTTGGCGCTGCGATTGGGTTGCCGTGCCGAAACCTCCTCAGACACCGGCGCGCCTGAATCGACCACAGGAATTGCCCCTCGCTTGACCGATGCGCAGCCCGGCAGCAACACCGATGCGACCAACACAACCATCCATTGCTTGTTCAAATCTAAACCTCTCGATCAGCCAATCAGTCCGGCGTCCATTATGGCAACCAGCCACGAACCCAATCCATTACCGACTCCGCGGGCGCTTGAATGCCGCAACCTGGGCCCGCTGCCGGCTCGCTTCCGCGTATGTAGGGCATCTGTACAGCACCCGGACAATTCTCCGACGTTCCTTCGCCAGTTTGTGCGTCCACCCAAGCCATGGACACGTTGTCCGGCACAGGCGTTTGTAGCGGCAGCGGATCGGCACGCCGGATGAAGTCCGCCCATACCTGCAAAGCGCCGGTCGCCCCGGTGAGCGACGTTTTGCCATTGTCATCACGGCCCAGCCAGACCACCGCAAGCAGGTCCTGACTGAAGCCTGCAAACCAGCTATCTCGCGAATCATTAGTAGTGCCGGTTTTACCCGCCAATGCCAGCGATTTAGGAACCTGATTGTAGGCTGAGCGCCCAGTTCCTTCGAGCATGGCTCGCTGCATGGCGTATTGGGTCAGGTAGATGGCGCCAGGGTCGAATCGCTGCTCGATCTTGAATGGATATCGGCTGAGGGGCTCGCCATCTGCCGCGAGGACGCTGCGAATTGCGCGCAACGGCGTATTGAAACCACCGTTAGCAATCGTTTGATAGACACCTGCAACCTCGATCGGGCGCAAGCCGCCTGCTCCAAGAAGCATGGAAGGATACGCGGGCCAATCAGGCGACGCGCCCAAACGCGCAAGTGTCTTGAGCACATGAGGCACGCCCAGGTCCAAACCAAGCCGGGCAGTCGACAGGTTGTAGGAGTTGGCCAGTGCCTGATAGAGATAGACCGTTCCGTGAGCATTCCGACCGTAGTTTTGCGGCTTCCAGACCTTTCCATCTGCACCCTTCACTGAGAAAGGCTCATCTTCGAGCAAGCTGGTCAGCGTGTACTGGCTAGGTTTCTCAAGCGCTGCCAGGTAGATAGCCGGCTTGATAAGCGAGCCAATCGGGCGCGACGCGTCCAGAGCCCGGTTGAAACCGGCAAAACCTGGATGGCGGCTGCCTAGCATAGCCTGCAGCTCGCCAGTTTCCGGGTTGGTGACTAGCATCGCCCCTTCGACGCCCTCAGCGGCCTTGCCAAGCCGCTTGAGCGTCTCGGTCATCGCTTTCTCCGCCTTGGATTGAATGATCGGGTCAAAGCTTGTGAAGACCCGAAGCCCCTCCTCGGTCAAATCCTCGTCACGATAATCTTCACGCAGCTGGCGCTTAACCAAATCGAGGAAGGCCGGATACGAGCTGTCAGCCAGACTGCCACGCTGCGTTACGCCAAGGGGCGTCTTCTGTGCCTGTGCGGCTTCTTCCTCGCTGATGACCTGTTGTTCAGCCAGCAGATCGATCACAAGATTACGTCGTTCCAAGGCCCGTTCGGGATGACGCCGCGGGTTGTAGTAAGTCGGCCCTTTTACCATGCCGACCAGCAGCGCCACGTGCTGAAGCTTGAGTTCGGCCAATGGACGACCGAAGAAATACTGACTTGCCAAACCAAATCCATGAATGGCGCGACGGCCATCCTGGCCCAAGAACACCTCGTTCAGATAGGCCTCGAGGATTTCCGGCTTGTCGTAATGCAGTTCAAGCAGCACCGCCATCACCGCTTCGGTGGCTTTACGGCTCAGGCTGCGCTCGTTGGTGAGGTAGAAATTCTTCACCAATTGCTGCGTCAGTGTGCTGCCGCCCTGCCGCACCTCGCCCGCAGTCAAATTCACCCATACCGCACGAGCAATTGACTTGGGCGACACGCCGAAATGATCGAAGAACTCACGATCTTCTACCGCAACCAGGGTTTCAACCAGATAAGGAGGGACTTGGTCGAGCTTGATAAGGATTCTGTCTTCGTTGTGTGCGGGATACAGGCCGCCTACCACCAGCGGCTCCAAGCGAGCCACAGGCAGATCACCGCCATCCATTTGTGACAAACCGGACACGAAATCCCCGGAGAAACGCACTCGAATGCGTTTGGACTCTTCCGGGCCTTCGTAAAAACGAAAGCCTCTCGTCTGCATTTCGACAGCATTGGCGGCTACCGATACCGTGCCCGGCCCGCTGATTGTCTTTTCGCGACGGTAGCCCAGCGCATCGAGCTCGGTCAGAAAGTCGTCCTTGTCGAGTTTCTGCCCAACAAACAACTCCAACGGTCGCGCATAAACGGTGGCCGGAATCGTCCAGCGCTTGCCAGAAAACTTTTCCTGAACCACTGCGTCGAGGTAAACCGCGACCCCGGCAACTATCACCAGAGCGACAATGGATAGTTTGATAACCCAACCCAGCCAGGGACGGGAACCACCGGAACGGCGTTTGGAACGGGAGCGAGAGGAGCGAGATCTAGTCATGGCGGCGCATTATACGCACTTTGATTTGCGCCGAAGACGCCCTCTTGGCGGTTTGCACGCTTTCCCCGGATGGACATAATGGTGCGTTTCCTGACTGTGTGAACTGTATCCCGAAGTGCTCACACGCCTGTCCAACCAATGTTAAAGGAATGACCGTGAGCCAAGCACTGATCACCGCTTTGCAGAATCCGGCCCTCTATCCTCACCCGGTCGACGGCTTCAGCGTTATCGAGACCCATATTTCCTGGGTCATCCTGACGGGCCACTATGCGTACAAAATGAAGAAGCCAGTGGATTTTGGCTTCCTCAACTTCACAGACCTTACCGCCCGCAAGCACTACTGTGAGGAGGAGCTACGGCTGAACCAGCGTATGGCGCCGGAGCTATACCTTCAGGTACTGCCTGTTACCGGCAGCGTCGAGTCACCAGAAATCGGCGGCAGCGGCGAGCCGATTGACTATCTGTTGCAAATGCGCGAGTTCCCGCAGACGCAGCTAATGGCTGAGGTGCAGGCGCGCGGCGAGCTGACCGACAAACATATCGACGCCCTTGCCCAGCAGATTTCCAGTTTTCACTTGAGCGTTCCACAGGTCGCGGCTAGCCATGCACTGAATAGTGCCGAAGCGATCGTCGCCCCGATGCGGCAGAATTTCGAGCAGATTCGTCCGCTACTGACCGAGCAAGCAGACCTGCAGCAACTCGACGCTCTGATGGACTGGACCGAGACCAGCATTGCCCGCCTGCAACCGCTGTTGGAACAGCGCAGCCAGCAAGGATTCATTCGCGAATGTCATGGCGATCTTCACCTGGGCAACGCAACCGTCATCGAAGATAAGGTGGTCCTGTTCGATTGCATCGAATTCAACGAGCCGTTCCGCCTGATCGATATCGCGTGCGACGCTGCTTTCCTGGCAATGGACCTGGAGGATCGAGGCCTGAAGTGCCAGGCGCGGCGTTTCATCAATGGCTGGCTGGAGAGAACGGGCGACTACGCGGCGCTTCCATTGCTCAACCTCTACAAAGCGTATCGGGCAGTGGTTCGTGCCAAGGTCAGCCTGTTCCGACTGCACCAGGAACAGGATGCTGTGCAGCGACGGGTCATCATGCGCCAGTACCGCAGCTACGCGAATTTGGCTGAAAGCTACAGCGCTATTCCATCCCGGTTTCTTGCCATCACTCATGGCGTGTCTGCAGTCGGCAAGAGTCAGGTTGCGCTGCGCCTGGTCGAAGCGCTCGGCGCCATCCGCATACGCTCAGATGTGGAGCGCAAGCGGCTGCACGGCAGCCAGCCAGAGCACCAATCGACCGAACTGAACACCGGTATCTACAGTAGCGAAGCTGGTGAATCTACTTATCAACGGTTGCATGTGCTGGCCGAAACCGCCCTCAACGCGGGTTGTTCGGTCGTAATCGATGCGACCTATCTAAACCAAGGCCATCGCCAAGCCGCCTGGCAAGTAGCAGAGGCGACCGGTGTGCCGTTCATGATTCTGAGCTGTGAGGCACCCGATGCGGTCATCGAACAGTGGCTCACGCAGCGCCAAGCGGAAGGTGGCGATCCGTCCGATGCCACCATGTCCGTAATCGCCACTCAACAAGCGTCGCGCGAGCCATTGAGTGAGAGCGAACAACTGCTCAACCGGCAAATTAATACGCCTGAAGCAGAAAGCCTCGACAAGCTGGTCCATGCAATACGCCAGCGCTTGCCGGGTCTCTGACCAAGGGTTGTCGTATCGGACCGTAGACGGATAAGCCTCGCCAAGGCACCGCCGAAAGCAGAACCCGGTGGTGCTTCTATACTGCACTGGTCTGTCAGCGGAAGCCGGCTATGCCTTCTCGTCACCTTGCCATTGCCGCTGGACTGTCACGATGAGTGATAGCGTCCAGCTTTTCTCGGTTCGTTCCGATCATTACGCGCAGTTCCGGCCGAGCTACCCGGAGCGCCTGTTCAGCTGGCTCGCCGAGCGCTCGCCCAGGGTCGATTGCGCACTCGACATTGCTGCAGGCACTGGCCAGGCGACCCAGCCCCTCCTCGCCCACTTCAGCCAGGTTATCGCTTGCGACGCCAGCCTTGACCAGTTAACTGCCAGTTCGAACTGGCAAACCGCGCATCGACTCGCCGCCGGGGCCGAGCAATTGCCGCTACGCGACGGTGTGGCCGACCTGATCGTGATCGCACAAGCGCTGCACTGGTTCGCTACGCCCGCCTTCTTCGCCGAAGCTAAGCGGGTACTGGCCCCTGACGGCCTGCTCTGTGCGTGGTGCTATAGCTTGATTCGTATCGGCGAACCACTGGATGGGCTTATCGATCATTTGCACGGGGAAACGCTGAGCGGCTACTGGCCGCCAGGCCGTGCCAGCGTGGATGTTGGCTACACGGATATCCAAGCACCATTCGCAACGCTCGAGCCCCCTCCATTTTTGATGGAAGCCTACTGGGATCTGCCGCAATTGCTGGGATACCTCCGCACATGGTCGGCGGTAAAACGCTGGCAGCAGACACATGGCCGTGATCCGCTTAGCGAGCTGGAGGCTGAGTTTAGGCAGCATTGGAGCAACCCCAAACAAGTGCGCCGGGTCCACTGGCCGCTTCACTTCGTTATTGGTTATCCGGGCATACAGGAGCAATCATGCACGACGAGCTGCTGACCTTGAGAAATCTCGGCAAGACATCTGCGCAATGGCTGCACGCTTCGGGCATCCACACGGCCGACGACCTGCGACGACTCGGCGCGGTCAGCGCATATCAAGCAGTCAAATCAAGAGGATTCAGCGCCTCTCGAGTACTGTTGTATGCAATTGAGGGCGCGTTGCGAGACATCAACTGGAAAGAACTTCCTGACACCTTGAAAACCGAGCTCAACCAGCACCTGGCCCGCGGTGACCACCGAGACAAGAGCTAGCTCACAATGCCCGCTCGACAACGTTTACTCTCTTCGAGCGGGGCCTTATGGTGAGCGCGCGCATCGCTCCACATCTGTGAGCCCGCTTGTCCAAGGATTGCCTACATGTATGTACTCGGGGAACAACCGGCTTATGCCGATCGATTGATCAACCGTCTGCAGGGAATTCCGGCGAAATTGCTCGAAGGGCTTGCTTCCTCAGCACCGCCGATCGAGATCAAATGCTCCGACGACCTGACGAAAGATCTACCCGAGCAGCACGTCTTTATTATCGAAAGCGGCCTATTGCATGCGCTGGTAGATGAGCGCCCCTTGTTTTACCTGCAAGAAGGTGACCTCCTAGGTCTGCGGCAGGGCCTGGAGCTGCCGCTTTGCCGCTATCGCAGCGACGAGTCGATTCGCCTGATTCCTTATGCGCGCAACGCGGTGTTTGCCCACATCCATGCCGACCTGCATCGGCAGGAGCTCTTTACCCAGTATCTGATTGGACAAACAACGCTGTTATCAGAGGCACTGGCCCGTCTTAAGCAGCCCGAGATCCACCCCACCACTGGTTTTCAGCATTTCGCAGAAGGAGATGAGTTGATTCGCCAGGGCGATGACGCGGACAACGTGTTCATCATCATCGAGGGCCATGCTGAAGCGTTCGTCGACGGCCAGAAGGTTGGCGACGTCCAGCGCGACGAAATATTTGGCGCGATGGCTGTATTCACTCAGGAAAAGCGCAGCGCGACGGTCATCGCCACTACTGCCTGCACAGTAATGCTCATTCCCAAGGATCAATTTCTCAGCCTGATGCAAAGCAATCCGAAAATCGCCCACAGCCTGATCGAGAGTATGGCCAGACGCATCGACTTGCTAAATAAAGAGGTCACCCAACTGCGTATGCCCCTTTCGGCGTAGTCGTCGGGGGTAGATACCGAGGCCGAATTTTATTTGCCAACTCGCTGTTGACTAATGAATGAGAATTGTTATTATTAGCACCACTGATCGCAAGATCAGCCGGTAAGCTGGAAGTACGGGCAGTCGGACTTTCAGGTTATCTCCTCATCAGGCTAATCACGGTTTTGACCCGGCTTTTGCCGGGTCTTTTTTTGGCCTCAGTTTAAGTCAGGGTTTTACTTGCTGGCCGGATCTCTGTAGTCGGCACAATAGTCGCGCTGAGGCTGAGCCGGGGTATACCAGACAAAATCTGCTTGGTCCGCGGTCCACAGGTTGTCGCCTGCATCCGCGAGCACCAGAACGCGCTCATCTGAGCCGTCATTTTGAGTTGCCAGATGCAGGGGCACGCCAACATCCCGCCTTACGTGAAACGCACCTGCGAACAGGGTGGCCGGTTTCGGTGCACTTTCCGCCTGTTCAGCCATCCGGCGATCACGCTGTTGCTGTACCGCAAGCATCGCTGGAAGTTGCGACTCGGGCAGCATTCCGCAATGAGAAACGCGTATCTGCGTCAACAGCGTTTCTTGCACGCTCTCGTCAGCGGCGGCACCAGTGAGTCGTGGAATACGACGGTATATGTTGGTGATTTCCGCACGATCAAGATTGGCCGATAGCACAGGGTAAGGCTTTGCCAGTACATGGCTGACTAACGGGGCGTACAAACGCCATTCCCAACCCTTTTGCCAGGCCAACGCCGTTACTAGATCGTCAGGCCATCGTCCTTGCCGCGCTGAAACCTGCACGCTCGCGACCTCGTCCTGCTGATCAGGATTGATCATCTCCAGCAACACGCTTCCCTGCTCACGCCGCTGCGCCAATGCCTGGAGAAGCCAAACCTGGAGCGCATGATGGTCCGGGTTGTCATGGCGCTCGCCAACGAGGACCTGATCGACCCCCGACAACTCGTCGATCAAGCGCCTTGGTGATATCTGCTCGCCGCTTCGCAGATCTACGATTCGTCCCACGTCGGGATGTGCTAGCCCCTCCGAGCTTTGCCAAGTAGGCAACGGAGGCAATGACTGGCAAGCAGCGAGCAGAATCAAGACCAAGGGTGACAGCAATCGCATATGCCAGTCCTCCGCGCGTACTGACTAATAATTGACTTCGTTGCAAGCGTCGCCGAAAAACCACTTCGAGACCAAGAGGGTTGAGGGAACTCGACTCACAACGCCTTGATCAGGAGTGTCATTGGTAGTCGAAGGCAACGAGCAGAATCCGGTGCGATCGCCTGCGTTGCTCATTAGGCGATAATCGCCAAAAAGGAGAGCGTAATGGTGAGATTGTGCGATGCAAACGAGGTGACGGAAGGCCATAGCAAGGGATTCGAACTCGCAGGGCAACGGCTACTTGCAATACGCAAGGGCGGCACCCTGTACGTCTATGAGAATCGTTGCCCACATCGCGAAATACCGCTGGAGTGGCTGCCGGACCAGTTTCTCGATAGCAGTGGCAGCCTGATCCAATGCGCCACGCACGGAGCGCTATTTCTCATCGAAAGTGGAGAATGCGTAGCCGGTCCCTGTGAAGGGCAGGCCCTGAAATCTTTGACAACGGTCGAGCAGGACGGCGCCATCTGGCTGCGGACGTAAGCGAGTGCGACGTTGCGTACAAGCGACGATTAGCCGCGTTGGGTATCATGCGGTCACTGCTAATTGTGAGATGACCATGCGCCGTTTGCTGAGTCTGCTGTTTTTATTGTTCTCCCTCCCTGCTTATGCAGGCCTCTTCGATAGCGGGCCCAGTTCAACCCTCGGCGGCCTAAACAACAGCGCCGACTTCCTGCCCGTACGAGAAGCCTTTCGTCTTAATCTGGTCGACACATCACCGGAACAAATCAAGCTGCGTTTCGTCACCGCCGAGGGCTACTACCTCTATCGCCACCAGTTCAAGTTCATCACCAAGACGCCTGGGGTCGTTATCGGCGAAGCGAAGCTTCCAGCCGGAGAGCAGAAGACCGACGACTATTTCGGCGATGTTGAAGTTTATTACGGCGTTCTGGATGTCGAACTACCGATTCGGAACCCGGAGGACCGCCCTTTTACCCTGCAGGTCACCTACCAAGGCTGTGCAGACAAGGGCTTGTGCTATCCGCCTGAAACCGAATCGTTTGACATCGGGGGCGCGCCGGCTGCTGCGCCCACGTCCTCGGATGTAAGCCAAGAGACAGGCGTTGATGCCGAGCCGTCCTGGCGCTCGGTGGCATTGTTCTTCATCGCGGGGCTGGGCTTGACGTTTACGCCGTGCGTGTTGCCGATGCTGCCGATCCTTTCTGGTGTCGTTCTACGAGGCCAGATCGGCGGCATGCGCAGCTTTGCGTTGTCGCTGGCCTATGTCCTGCCCATGGCGGCCGGCTTCGCCGTGCTGGGGGCGCTTATGGGCGTCTTTGGCGCCGAGCTGAACCTGCAGGCTCGCCTGCAGTCGCCTTGGATTCTCGTGCCTTTCGCGTTGTTTTTCGTCGCCTTCGCTCTCGCCATGTTCGGGCTGTTCGAGCTTCGTTTACCGCAAGCGGTCGGCGATCGCCTCGAACGCGTTGCTGGAAACGCCAAGGGCGGGTCGTTTGTTGGCGCCGCACTGCTTGGCGCCGTATCCAGCTTGCTCGTCTCGCCATGCGTTTCAGCCCCGCTAGCAGGCGCGCTGCTCTATATCAGCGCCAGCGGCGATGCGCTGGGCGGTGGGCTCAAGCTGCTTGCCCTCGGCCTGGGCATGGGCACGCCTCTGATTCTATTTGCCATCGGAGGCGGCGCATTGTTCCCAAAGAGCGGCCCGTGGATGTTAACCGTGCGCAACGTCTTCGGCGTATTGCTGCTGGCAGTTGCCGTCTGGATGCTTGAACGGGTCCTGCCTGGCTCGGTGTCGCTTGCGCTGTGGGGCTTGCTGGCCGCTGGTACAGCGCTGTTTCTCGGTACGCTTGAGCTCACACCGAAGAATACGCAGCAGAAACTTGCACAGCTTCTTGGCCTGGCGTTGCTCGTGTACGCGTTGGCAGCTTGGGTCGGTGCGCTACAAGGAGGCTCAGACCCGTTGCGCCCGCTACCCCAGCCGATGTCCGCTGTGGGCGCCACCTCGGCCAGCAAAACGGAAATCTGGCGCACGGTTTCCACCCCGGCTGAACTCGACGCCGAACTTGACGCCGCGCAGGCCGCCGGTCAGCCACTGCTGCTCGACTGGTATGCCGACTGGTGCATCAGCTGCAAGGTAATCGAACGTGAGGTTCTCGCAGCAGCACAGATTGTCCCCCGCCTAGCCGACTACCGCTTGGTCCGCTTCGACATAACCGACAGCAACCGCGAGCAGCGTGCACTGCTTGACCGCTATAACCTTTTCGGCCCGCCTGCGGTTCTTTTCTTCGATCGCACCGGAAACGAATTGACTGATGTCAGGGTGGTCGGTGAGATTGATGCCAAACAGTTCGCCGCACGGCTAGATCTAGCCGAAGCATCTCTTTAGAGCGATCCCTGCCGCAATCTCCAGACATAATGTCGGTATTTACGCCGATCAAGACATGACTGGACAGTCAGCACTGGGTTCGTGCATAGTTTTTCCCCTAACCGATGAGCGTCCCGCGACGCCTTCCGGACAGAACAACAAGGAATACTCATGGCAACGTTTCTGGTCCTCCACGGCCCGAATCTGAATATGCTTGGCACTCGCGAACCCGGGGTCTATGGGAACACCACACTGGCGAAGATCAATCATGATCTGGAGCAGCGAGCCCGAGATGCAGGCCACCACTTGATGCACCTGCAATCCAACGCCGAGTACGAGCTGATCGAGCGAATCCATGCTGCACGCAGCGAAGGCGTCGACTTTATATTGATCAATCCCGCCGCTTTTACGCATACGAGCGTTGCGCTACGTGACGCGCTGCTGGCGGTGAGCATCCCATTCATCGAAGTGCACCTTTCAAACGTGCACAAGCGTGAACCTTTCCGCCATCACTCTTATTTCTCGGATGTCGCGGTAGGAGTGATCTGCGGCCTTGGCGCCATTGGCTACCGCCTGGCATTGGAGGCCGCCCTGGAACAACTCGCTGCTTCCTGACAGGACCGTGCGCGACTCGCGCCCAGCCTCGAAGAAGCGCACAGCAATGCCCTTTGAACTTACCTCTGGAGTCACCGCTTCATGGATATTCGCAAAGTCAAGAAACTGATCGAGCTGCTGGAAGAGTCCGGTATCGATGAACTGGAAATTCACGAAGGCGAAGAGTCAGTTCGCATCAGCCGTCACAGCAAGCAGGCCGCAGTGCAGCAGCCCTATTTCGCTCAGGCCCCGATGCCAGCGCCAGCAGCCGCTCCTGCCGCAGCACCAGCAGCCGACACCGCACCGGCTCAGCCAAAGCTAAACGGCACCGTAGTTCGTTCGCCGATGGTCGGCACCTTCTACCGCGCCTCTTCTCCAGAAGCGGCAAGCTTTGTTGAAGTCGGCCAGAGCGTTAAAAAAGGCGACATTCTCTGCATCGTCGAAGCTATGAAGATGATGAACCACATCGAGGCCGAAACCAGCGGCACCATCGAATCCATCCTGGTGGAGAATGGTCAGCCGGTCGAATACGACCAGCCGCTGTTCACCATCGTTTGAACCGCGGAGAGCCAGCGATGTTGGAAAAAGTACTAATCGCCAACCGCGGCGAGATTGCCCTGCGGATTTTGCGAGCCTGCAAAGAGCTGGGGATCAAGACCGTCGCGGTTCACTCCACCGCCGACCGGGAGCTGATGCACCTGGCCTTGGCCGACGAGTCAGTCTGCATCGGCCCGGCCCTCGCGACCAACTCCTACCTGCACATTCCCTCGATTATTGCCGCCGCAGAGGTAACCGGTGCCACGGCGATACATCCGGGCTATGGCTTTTTGGCTGAAAACGCCGACTTCGCCGAACAAGTGGAAAAGTCCGGCTTTGCCTTCGTTGGCCCTAAAGCGGAAACGATTCGCCTGATGGGTGACAAGGTGTCGGCCAAGGATGCAATGATCAAAGCCGGCGTACCTGTAGTCCCTGGCTCTGACGGGCCGCTGCCGGAAGATGAAGCCGAAGCGCTGCGCATCGCTCGCGAAGTTGGCTATCCGGTGATCATCAAGGCTGCCGGTGGTGGCGGCGGGCGCGGTATGCGCGTGGTTCACCATGAGGAAGAGTTGATCAAGTCGGCCAAGCTGACACGCACCGAAGCGGGAGCGGCGTTTGGCAATCCGATGGTTTATCTCGAGAAGTTCCTGGGCAACCCACGCCACGTAGAAGTTCAGGTGTTGTCCGATGGCCAAGGCAACGCTGTGCATCTTGGCGACCGCGACTGCTCGCTTCAGCGCCGCCATCAAAAGGTTCTGGAAGAAGCACCTGCCCCGTACATTGACGAAAAGGCACGCGCTGAAGTACTCAAACGCTGCACCGACGCCTGCGTCGAGATCGGCTACCGGGGCGCCGGTACTTTCGAGTTCCTGTACGAAGACGGTCGTTTCTATTTCATTGAAATGAATACCCGTGTCCAGGTGGAGCATCCGGTGACCGAAATGGTGACTGGCGTCGACATCGTCAAAGAGATGCTCAGCATTGCGGCTGGCAATAAGCTCTCAATCAAGCAGGAAGACGTGGTCATTCGCGGACATTCGCTGGAATGCAGGATCAACGCCGAAGACCCCTCAAACTTCCTGCCCAGCCCCGGCAAAGTGAAGCACTTCCATGCGCCTGGCGGCAATGGAGTGCGTGTCGACTCGCACCTGTACAGCGGCTATTCGGTACCACCGAACTACGATTCGCTGATTGGCAAGCTGATCACATACGGTGCAACGCGTGAAGAAGCCATGGCCCGCATGCGCAACGCTCTGGACGAAATCGTAGTCGACGGCATTAAGACCAACATTCCGCTTCACCGGGATCTTGTCCGTGATGACGGATTCTGCAAAGGCGGCGTGAACATCCATTACCTGGAAAAGAAGCTGGGAATGGACAAGCACTGATACGGTGCTGAGCTTGAAGAAATGGGGCTGCCGACTGGCAGCCCTTTTCTTTTCTCGGATCAGCCAGATGGAAGCTGCCAGCCTGCTCCAGTAACATTTCAACCCTCTGACCGCTGTCCCGGTCGTTCGCTCCGAGAGGTTCCAATGCCCTGGTTACAACTTCGTCTTGCCATCTCCCCCGAACAGGCGGAATCCCTCGAAGACGCGCTTCTGGGCGTTGGTGCTGTGTCGGTAACCTTCATGGACGCCGAAGACCAGCCAATATTCGAACCCGACCTCAATACGACACCGCTATGGTCACACACCCATTTGCTGGCACTGTTCGAAGGCGATACGGATGAAAGCAATCTGCTGGCCCACCTGCGGCTGCTTACAGGCGGCGCATTGCCTGAGTATCAGCTTGAGCGCATCGAAGATCAGGACTGGGAACGCAGCTGGATGGATAACTTTCATCCAATCCGTTTCGGCAGACGTCTATGGATCGTGCCAAGCTGGCATGCTGCTCCAGAGCCGGACGCCGTGAATTTGCTGCTCGACCCCGGCTTGGCGTTTGGCACTGGCACTCACCCGACCACAGCGCTCTGCCTGGAGTGGTTGGACGGCCAGCCGCTTGAGGGGCTGGAGGTACTGGATTTCGGCTGTGGCTCGGGCATCCTCGCTATCGCTGCCCTGCTCTTAGGCGCAAAGCAAGCGGTGGGAACAGACATTGATGTCCAAGCCTTGGAGGCATCGCGTGACAATGCCGGGCGCAACGGCATCGATCCGATGCGCTTTCCGTTGTATCTGCCTGAACAGCTTCCCGAGACACAGGCCGATGTGGTCGTCGCCAACATCCTGGCTGGCCCGCTGGTCACGCTGGCCCCGCGCATTATTGAAAGGGTCAAGCCCGGCGGCCGCCTGGCTCTGTCCGGCATATTGGCCGAGCAGTCCGAAGAGGTTCGTGCTGCCTATGCAGGCCAATTCGACCTCGATCCAACTGCAGAGAAGGATGGCTGGGTTCGGATAACCGGAAGGCGCCATCTTTGATACAAGTCCCAGCCCAAACAGCTATATCGATCCAGAGGAGTGCAGTTTGACGGTGCGCATGCGCTAGACTACCGGCATTTCCGCCGGACCAACGCATGACCAGCTTCGTCACTCAGTGCCCACATTGCCAGACCAGCTTTCGTGTCAACCGCACCCAGCTTGCTGCTGCGCAGGGTGTGGTGCGGTGTGGTGCCTGCATGGAGCTGTTCAACGCTGCCCGCTATCTGCAGCAGGCGGACATTACAGGTAGCACACCCGAGAGCCCGGACGCCTCGAACCCCGCAGCCTTCAACGAAACGTTACCCAACATCCGCCTGCGCGCTGAGCATCCGGAGAAAAAAGACGACACGCTGTGGATCCACGATGATTTGGATCTGGATAGCCTGGACCTCGACGAGGAACTGGCGAAGCTTGAGCGACAGGAGCTTGAGCTGTCCCGAGAGTTGCTGCAACTGGCGCCAAAAGCGAGGGACCAACAGCAGGTCCATCCAGCAGCGAAGGAAGACGACGAGGCGTGGGCAGAGCAGCTGCTGAAAGCGGAATCGGTACCCCATATCGGAGTCGAACCGCTCCAGGAGGACCTGGCTGATGGAACCGAACCCACCATCGACACTCCGGCCTTTCGCTTTGCCCCGGTGACTGCCGATCACCCTGCTCCGCCTAGTCCCCTGGCTCCCTCCAACGACCACGTCGTCGCTCAACTGAAATCACCGGGACGCGCCGAACCCGTTTTCGAGGGTTTAGCCGACCCCGACGATGGCTTGCCGCACCCCACGCCTGCAAGCAGATCAGGAGGCGACGACGAAGATGCGTCAAGCCTATCGGCACGCGACAGGCCCAGTGATCGGCTTTTCGATCTTGAAGACGAGCCGTTGCAGCTCGATTGGGAGGCCCGGAGGCGCCCTTGGGGACGCTGGCTGGGCTGGGGTTTCCTGAATCTAATTGCCTTGCTCGCACTCGCGGGTCAGTACGTCACCTATAATTTTGACGAGTTGGCGCGCCAGGATGAGTACCGACCATGGCTCGAGCGCATCTGCCCCGCTCTCGGTTGTGAGCTTCCGCCAAGGGTGGACATCAGCCAGATCAAAAGCAGCAATCTGGTAGTGCGCAGCCATCCCGAATTCGCTGGGGCACTCGTGGTCGATGCGATAATCTACAACCGCGCGCCGTTCCCGCAGCCGTTCCCGCTACTTGAAGTTCGTTTCGCCGATATTCAGGGCAAGACTTTGGCGCAACGGGTCTTCAAACCCGGGGAATACCTCTCCGGCGAGCTGGCTGGTCAGTTACAGATGCCTTCACAAATTCCAATTCATATCGCCTTGGACATCCTTGATCCTGGCATCAGCGCCGTGAATTACAGTCTCGCCTTCCGGTCTCCCGACTAGGAATCGGCTACGCCTGGATAGCCGCTGGCGGTTAGCGTGAGCTCGTTCGGCCCACGTCCTTCGGTCGGTTATAGGCCCGGGGACTGTTCAGATTTTGTTCAAAACAGTCTTTAACCCGTCACCCGTAGCGGGTATTATGCACACCCTTTTTTGCTGTCCCGATCGACCTAACAAGCAGGCTCCAGGCAGGGAATCTTCATGTCAGCGGTATGCATCGGCCCCTATGTTCTTCCAAATCGATTGATTCTCGCGCCAATGGCTGGCGTGACGGATCAGCCGTTTCGCCAGTTATGTCGACGCTTGGGTGCAGGCATGGTGGTGTCGGAAATGGTGACCAGCGATGTTCGGCTATGGAACAGCCGCAAATCGCGGCTGCGCTTGATACATGAAGGTGATCCAGAGCCCCGCTCGGTGCAGATCGCTGGTGGCGATCCACAGATGCTCGCCGACGCCGCCGTTCGCAATGTCGAACTGGGAGCACAGATCATCGACATCAACATGGGGTGCCCAGCCAAGAAGGTTTGCAACAAGGCAGCTGGCTCCGCGCTCATGAAGGATGAACGGCTAGTTTCAGAAATCCTCAGGGCCGTTGTCGGCGCGGTTGATGTGCCGGTGACCCTGAAGATCCGCACCGGCTGGGACAGAGAGAACAAGAACGGACTGACAGTTGCGAGAATCGCTGAACAGTCCGGTATCGCTGCATTAGCTGTACACGGCCGTACCCGTGCGGATCTGTACACCGGCGAGGCGGAATACGAAACAGTTGCTGCTATCAAGCAAGCCGTCTCGATTCCGGTATTTGCCAACGGGGATATCGATACACCACATAAAGCCAGTCAGGTACTTGAAAAAACCGGGGCAGATGCGCTGCTTATCGGCCGAGCGGCTCAAGGGCAGCCTTGGATCTTTCGCGAGATCAACCACTATCTGGCTACTGGCGAGCTGATGCCGCCGCCAGGATTGAGTGAGGTAGAGCGAATCCTGCTGCAGCATCTTGAAGCGCTACATAGCTTTTATGGCGATGTGATGGGCGTGCGTATCGCCCGAAAGCACGTCAGTTGGTATCTGGCAACACTACCCGGCGCGCTTGAATATCGCCGCCGGTTCAATGGTTTGGAAGACAGGGAAGCGCAATGCGCCAGTGTTCGCGAGTTCTTTGCGGAACGCCGAACAAACCCTGATTCGGGGGAAGGAAAAGGGGTGGCTGCATGACGCTGTTGAACGAAACATTGTTAACTGGAACAACATCCGTGAGCGACAACGTGAACCTCAAGCAACACCTCAACACGCCGAGCGAAGCAGGCCAGACCCTGCGTGGCAGTGTCGAAAAGGCGTTGCATAACTACTTCGCCCATCTAGAAGGCGCGGACGTTACCGACGTTTACAACCTCGTGCTTTCCGAGGTGGAAGCCCCACTGCTGGAAACCGTGATGAATTATGTCAAAGGCAACCAGACCAAGGCCTCTGAACTGCTGGGCCTTAACCGCGGAACCTTGCGCAAGAAACTCAAGCAGTACGATCTTCTCTGATCAGCGGCACGCTCCGATGGAACGGTGCAAGCCGTCTCCCGGGAGCACTCCGCTTGTAGCCTGTAGCTCCTAGGAAATGTCTATGACCGACCAAAGCACCCGCCTACCCGTCCGCCGCGCGTTGATCAGCGTGTCCGATAAAACGGGCGTTGTTGATTTCGCCCGCGAACTCGTCGCCATGGGCGTCGAAATCCTGTCCACCGGCGGTACCTTCAAGCTGCTGCGTGACAACGACATCGCTGCGGTCGAAGTGGCGGATTACACAGGCTTTCCGGAGATGATGGACGGCCGGGTTAAAACCCTGCACCCCAAGATCCACGGCGGCATACTTGGTCGGCGCGACTTGGACGGTGCCGTCATGAGCGAGCATGGCATCAACCCGATCGACCTGGTTGCGGTCAACCTCTATCCCTTTGCCGCAACTGTCGCCAAGCCTGGCTGCACGCTCCCGGATGCAATCGAGAACATCGACATCGGCGGCCCGACCATGGTCCGCAGCGCAGCGAAGAATCACAAGGATGTCGCTATCGTCGTCAACGCCGATGATTACGCCGACGTTATTGAGAACATCAAGAGTGGCGGTCTGACCTATTCCCAGCGCTTCGATCTGGCGTTGAAAGCCTTCGAGCACACCGCGTCCTATGACGGCATGATCGCCAACTACCTGGGCACGATCGACCAGAGCGTTGAAACACTTTCCACCGAAGGGCGCAGCCTGCTTCCTCGCACCTTCACCACGCAATTCGTCAAGGCGCAAGACATGCGCTACGGCGAGAACCCGCATCAGATCGCGGCGTTCTACGTCGAAACCGCCGACGAAGCGTGCGTTGCCACTGCCCGTCAATTGCAGGGCAAGGAATTGTCCTTCAATAACGTCGCCGATACCGACGCTGCCCTCGAGTGTGTAAAGAGCTTCGTCAAGCCGGCCTGCGTTATCGTCAAACACGCCAACCCTTGCGGCGTCGCAGTGGTTCCGGAAAACGAAGGCGGTATCCGCCAGGCTTACGAGCTGGCCTATGCCACCGACAGCGAGTCGGCATTTGGCGGCATCATCGCCTTCAACCGCGAACTTGACGGCGAAACAGCAAAAGCCATCGTAGAGCGCCAGTTCGTCGAGGTAATCATTGCCCCAAGCATTTCAGCCGATGCCCGCGAAGTCGTAGCCAGTAAAGCCAATGTACGCCTGCTTGAGTGCGGCCAGTGGCCAGCGGAGCGCGCGCCTGGTTGGGATTTCAAGCGAGTCAATGGTGGGCTGCTGGTACAGAGCCGCGACATCGGCATGATCAACCAAGCCGACCTCAAGGTCGTCACTCAGCGCGCGCCATCGGAGCAGGAGATTCACGACCTGATCTTTGCATGGAAGGTGGCAAAGTTCGTTAAGTCCAACGCCATTGTCTACGCCAAGCACCGGCAGACTGTCGGTGTAGGTGCAGGCCAGATGAGCCGTGTCAATTCTGCTCGTATCGCCGCTATCAAGGCTGAGCATGCCGGCCTGCCAGTTCCTGGTGCCGTCATGGCAAGTGACGCTTTTTTCCCGTTCCGCGACGGCATCGACAACGCGGCCAAAGCCGGCATCACGGCGGTGATTCAACCAGGCGGTTCGATGCGCGACGCCGAAGTGATTGCCGCTGCTGACGAGGCAGGCATCGCCATGGTGTTTACCGGCATGCGGCATTTCAGACATTAAAGCCCGCAGGCCTGAGGCCGACGGAGCTGGGCGCACTGCTTCAGCTCCTATGGCCTCGGGCTTTCAGCGCTCAGACGAGAGAATCAAGCATGAAGGTACTGATCATCGGCAGCGGCGGTCGTGAGCACGCTCTGGCCTGGAAGGTCGCGCAGGATCCACGCGTCGAGAAAGTTTTCGTCGCACCCGGTAACGCCGGCACCGCTACAGAAGCAAAATGCGAGAACGTCGCCATCGACGTGCTGGCCATCGAACAGCTGGCTGACTTCGCCGAACAGAACGTGCAGTTGACCATCGTCGGCCCGGAAGCTCCTCTGGTAAAAGGCGTAGTCGATCTTTTCCGCACACGCGGTCTCGACTGTTTCGGGCCGACCGCTGCCGCCGCACAACTGGAAGGCTCCAAGGCATTTACCAAGGATTTCCTGGCCCGCCATAAGATCCCTACCGCCGACTACCAAAACTTCACCGAGATCGCACCTGCACTCGCCTATCTGCAAGCCAAAGGTGCCCCGATCGTGATCAAGGCCGATGGCCTGGCCGCTGGCAAGGGCGTGATCGTTGCCATGACCCTGGCCGAAGCAGAAGAAGCCGTGCGCGACATGCTCTCCGGCAACGCCTTTGGCGACGCCGGCGCGCGGGTAGTGATCGAAGAGTATCTCGACGGCGAAGAAGCGAGCTTCATCGTAATGGTCGACGGCACCAACGTCTTGCCGATGGCAACCAGTCAGGACCACAAGCGTGTAGGCGATGGCGACACCGGCCCTAATACGGGCGGAATGGGCGCTTATTCGCCAGCACCGGTGGTGACCGCCGAGGTTCATCAGCGGGTGATGGATGAAGTCATCTGGCCGACCGTCAAGGGCATGGCTGCCGAAGGCAACGTCTATACTGGCTTTCTGTACGCGGGGCTGATGATTGATCGCCATGGCGCGCCCAAGGTTATCGAATTCAACTGCCGCTTTGGCGATCCGGAAACCCAGCCGATCATGCTGCGCCTGCAGTCAAGTTTGGTATTGCTGGTAGAAGCGGCTCTGGCCAAGGCGCTGAACAAGATCGAGGCGCAGTGGGACTCGCGACCGAGCCTTGGCGTGGTGCTCGCCGCCGGCGGTTATCCTGGGGATTACGAAAAAGGCGCGGCGATTCGCGGCCTTGACGCCGCAGCTCAACTGGAAGGCAAGGTCTTTCATGCCGG
Organism: Stutzerimonas stutzeri; assembly: GCF_051028275.1. Lineage (GTDB taxonomy): Bacteria > Pseudomonadota > Gammaproteobacteria > Pseudomonadales > Pseudomonadaceae > Stutzerimonas > Stutzerimonas stutzeri_AS. Next base: position 1,022,789 of record NZ_CP069269.1, on the reverse strand, counting down.
GACTGCGTTGAAAGATGGAACGGTGAGAACTTCCGGTGGGCGCGTACTCTGCGCCACTGCCCTTGGCGATACGGTGTCCGAAGCCCAGCAGAATGCCTATGGGTTGGCTGCGCGTATCGAGTGGGACGGACACTTTTATCGTCACGATATCGGGTATCGTGCAATCGCCCGTGAACAAGGCGAACGCTAAGCAGGACTATTATTGCTGCAATGTGCGCAACGGCAAACCTTAACGGCCGTTGCGCACATTACCGGACGCCAGGGCGATGGCTATAATCCACCGTCACACACTTGAAGGGACTTCAATCGTGCGTCGACTCCGAGTCGCCATTGCTTTTACCTTCAGTCTGTTACTGGCTGCGCTGACCGCTTGGCCGGCATTCGCAGCTACTCCTGAGCCGACTCTCCTTACCACGTCTACCGAGGCCATTGGCGTAACAGAGCCCAACTGGCGCTTGCTCATTGACCAGTCTGGCCTTCTGACCCTTGAGGAGATTCTGGACCAGCGCAACCTGTTTCAGCGTATCGACGAATATTCGTATGCTGCACCTGCAACCGATAATGCCGTCTGGCTACAGGTAACCCTTCCCGCTTTCACAGATCCTAACTGGCTGCGAATCTTTGCGCCCCGCGTGCAATACCTGGATTTTTACCTCCTCCGCGACGGCGAGCTTGAAAGGCACGTGGAAACTGGCGAGCTGAGGCCGCTCGAGTCACGGCCGTTGCCCACTCGTTCATACCTGTTTTCGTTGCCCAACGACAACGAGCCTCGCGAAGCCTATATACGGTTACAGTCGTCACACCCAATCATGGCCTGGTTTCGGACGGTCGACGAAGCCGGTCTTGTCGAGCTGGCGCGTCCGGCTTATTTGTTCGGTGCGCTATTTGGTGCACTGGCCCTTCTGACGATCTACAACCTGCTGCGCTTCGCCTATACATTGAGCTACAGCCACATCTGGCTCGCATTGCTGCACGGCGCATTGCTGACCAGTGCGGTAGCCAACCTTGGCCTGCTGGCGGTTTGGTCACCCACGCTGATCTACAGTCAGCCGCTGATTGCAGATATGGCGGCATTGCTGACCTGCGTTTCCATACTGGCTTTCACCTATGGTTTCTTCCATCACCGAAAGCTTCGCTGGGTAACCTGGCTGCTTGCGCTCGAAGCAGCGCTGGTCATTGCCTTGGCGGCGACCATCCTCTTTGCCGACCGACTCTGGTTCAGTTGGCTGATATACGTCATGGTGCTGGGTACCGCCATCAGCGTTACCGTCATCGCTATCCACCACTGGCGACAGAGCTACGAGCCCGCCCGCCTCCTGGTTGCAGGCATGCTGCTATTCGATGGTGGCTTCGTCTCGGTACTGCCGGTTCTGCTGGGCTTCAATCAGTTCGATCCCGACTGGCTGACGGGGATCATGTTCAGCGTCTCGACCTGCTCAGGCCTGATCCTCAGCTTCGCGCTCCTCGAGCGGCAACGGCAGATCCACTCCGACAACCGCAACCAACATACAGCCGAAGCCGTTAATAGCGCGGAGCTGCGAACCAAGGCAGATTTTCTGGCCAAGATCAGCCATGAGATTCGTACCCCAATGAATGGCGTACTCGGTATGAGTGAGCTGCTGCTCAGCACCTCGCTTTCGGCCAAGCAACGCGACTACGTGCAGACGATTCACAGCTCAGGCAACGAGCTGCTCAACCTGATCAACGAGATCCTGGACATCTCCAAGCTTGAATCCGGGCAGATCGAACTTGATGACGTGCAGTTCGATCTCAACGCCCTCATTGAAGATTGTTTGAGCATCTTCCGCGCCAAGGCCGAACAGCAGCGAGTTGAGTTGATCAGCTTCGTTCAGCCACAGATGCCGCATGTCGTAGCAGGGGATCCCACCCGCTTGCGCCAGGCTGTGCTTAATCTGCTCGAGAACGCCTTCAAGCAGACAGAAGAAGGTGAAGTATTGTTGACCGCAGCGGTCGACGATCGCGATGGACAGCCCCAGCTGCGCATCACCGTACAGGACAGTGGCCGACCGCTCGAAATCGAGGAGCGAGATGCACTGCTCAATGCCGCCCTGGACAGCCGCGACTTTCTCGCCGCAACCCGTCATGGCGGCCGCCTCGGCTTGATCATTGCCAGACAACTGGTCCATCTGATGGACGGCGAGTTCGGTATCCAGATCGGTGGGTTTGCGGGAAATACCCTTTGGATAAGCTTGCCCCTGGGGGCCGAAATCGCCGAGCCGGCTAACGACCTCGACAATCAGCTCAAAGGTGCGCGGATTCTGGTAGTTGACGACAACGATACCTGCCGGAAAGTGCTGGGCCAGCAGTGCAGCAGCTGGGGCATGGAGGTCAGCGCAGTTGCTTCAGGCAAGGAGGCGCTGGCACTTCTACGAACCAAAGCGCATCTACGCGACTATTTCGATGCGGTCTTGCTCGATCAGGACATGCCGGGCATGACCGGCATGCAGCTGGCCAGCAGAATCAAGGAAGACTTCAGCCTCAACCACGACATCTTGCTGATCATGCTGACAGGCATGAGCAGCGCACCGAGCAAAATCATTGCACGCAACGCCGGCATCAAACGCATCCTGGCCAAACCTGTCGCCGGATACACCCTCAAAACAACCTTGGCGGACGAACTGGCTCGCCGCAGCGCCATTGTCCAATCCTCGGTAATGCACGCCAGTACGCCGCTTGAGGTGCCGGATGACTTCCGCATCCTGGTCGCTGAAGACAACAGCATTTCCACCAAAGTCATCCGCGGCATGTTGAGCAAGCTCAACCTGAAGCCGGATACGGCCAGCAACGGAGCAGAAGCGCTGGCGCTGATCAAGGCGCGTCCTTATGACCTGGTTCTGATGGATTGCGAGATGCCTGTCATGGATGGCTTCGAGGCGACAGCACAGCTACGCGCCTGGGAGGCGTATGAGGCGCGCCCACGCACTCCCGTGGTTGCGCTTACCGCTCACATTCTCAGCGAGCATCGTGAGCGTGCCCGAGAGGCCGGCATGGACGGACATATGGCCAAGCCCGTTGAAATGTCCCAACTGCGCGAACTGATCGAACACTGGACGCGTATCCGGGAGGCTGCAGCGGACCGCTGAACGTGGTTACCGCTTATCGGGTTGCCGCAAGTACTGAACGTCGCTGATGATCAGCAGGCTTTCCGGTTGGGCCGGCATCCGCGACTCGTCCGTATGAAGATCCTGAGCCGGCACCGCATAGCTCATCAGCCGTGTCAGCATGCGCAGTGCACTTTTCAGCAACTCGATTGCCAGCGGCTCCCCTGGACAGCGGTGCCCCTTAGCAGCGTCGCCGCCTCCCTGGGTAAGAAAGCTGAAAGCATCGCCTTCCCAGCTGGCGAAACGCTCAGGCCGAAACGCCTCGGGCTGATCCCAGAGCCGCTTATCGCGGTTGGTGCCGTAGAGATCCAGCAACACTCGCGTACCCTTCTCGAACGAATAACCCTTCCATTCGAAATCCTTTCGCACCCGTGCCGCAGTGAAGGGAAAAAAAGCGTGCAACCGCCGCACCTCCTGCGCGAAGGGTTCGAGCTGCGAATCCTCTTTCTGTAACCGCTCCCGCCATTGCGGGTGCGCCAGTAATTCCAGCGCTGCGTAGATAATGAATCGTGTCACCGCAACCGTCGGGCGCAGCAAGTTGAGCATTTCAACCGCAGCTACCCGCTCATCCAGCAAATCCCCGCCCGGGTCACGATGCCGTGCAACCTTCGCCAACGCTCGATCATCGGCGATATCTAACGCGCCTGCGCGCAGCTGACTGATCAGCTCGATCATCCAGGTCTCGGCATCTTTGCGGGCCTTACGGGCACGCCAGTGACGAGCTCCGATACCACCGGCGCCGTCAATCATGGCGGCTAGCTGATCACGACGGCAAATCACCTCGCCCTCGGCAAGCGGTACGCCCGCCCACTCGCAGACCGTACGAGTGAGGATCGTCTGCACCTCAGGCATCAAAACCAGGCGATCTATACCCTGCCACTTCTCGATGGCCGCACCCCAATGAATCTCATGCAATCGCACCAGTTCAAGGACAGACTTCTCTGACAGCAACGACATGAACAACTGTTTGCGATGCCGATGAGGCTCGTCATCCAGTCCCTGGACGCCGCCTTGACCAAACAACGTTTTCTGCAGCATGCGAGGCGCAGCGTGATGTCGCTCGAAGAGTTGCTCGTCGTAAAAAAGCTTCGCCGCTTCTTTACCACTCATACAAATGGTGTTCTGCATCAACAGCCGAACCTGGAAAATATCTGTCTCGAGCCTCTGGCAACGACTGGGGATAAATGAGTAGCCTTCGCCAAGTAACGAAAGCGAGCTTTCCGCCTCTGGAACCCGTGGAATGTCTGGCATGAGCACACCTTTCGTGGATTGTTTGAGGATGGACCTCATCCTGCGGTCTGGGTGCCCGCTTCGACATGCCTTTGAATCGTTAATGAACAAAACGTCCGGTTCGCTGCCGATAAAGGACCGGCCGAACTATTCCGCGACGCAGCTAACTCACTGTCCGAATCTCTGCTTCGAGGCATAAGCCGTCGCCAAGGAGCCAACTCAATGATGAAGAGGAGCGATGTCGCCTGGACTCTGGTCGGCATCACGGCTGTACTGCTATCGGGTTATCTGCTGTACCAAGAGGTTCAAAACCTTTCACTGGCTGAGCTTACCGACAGTCTTGGTGCCATCGGCCAGCACGACTGGATCTTGGCTGGGCTCTCAACCCTCGGTGCTTACTTCGCTCTGGCCTGGTACGACCGAATAGCCATTGCCCACCTTGGGAAGAACATCTCGTGGTGGTTCATCACACTCTGTTCGTTCACAACCTACGCCCTCGCTCACAATATAGGTGCGTCCGTTTTTTCCGGCGCTGTGGTGCGTTATCGCGCATATCGCAGTAAAGGCCTCACACCTCAGGAAATTGGTGTACTGATCGTATTTTGTTCACTGACTTTTTTGCTCGGCACACTGCTGTCCGGCGGGATTGTGCTCATCGTCAGGCCGGAACTACTCAATAGGCTCGTCGATGCAGACCCACGATTATCAATCGCAATAGGCATAGCGCTGCTGAGTCTCATCGGGCTCTACGTGATAGGTGCCTGGCGCCACTTCTCGCCAATGCAGATCGGCAAATGGCGAATCACCTACCCTCGGCTACCCATCGTCGGCAAACAACTGATTGCAGCACCGCTTGAGCTCGCCTGTGCAGCCGCAATCATCTACTTTGCTCTGCCGGAGGCAGGTAATCCCGGCTATCTCGTGGTGCTAGGCGTGTTTCTCGGCTCCTTCTCGCTAGCGCTGCTGTCGCACGCGCCTGGCGGACTCGGGGTGCTCGAAGTGACATTTCTTGCCGCCCTGCCGGAACTGCCAACAGCTGATGTCCTCGCCGCCCTGATCGTATTCAGGGCTTTTTATCTGTTGCTGCCACTTGCTTTGGCGATATTGGTGGTAGCTCTTTTCGAGGCGAGGCAGTGGTCGCAAGGACGAGGCAACGGCCTCAGTGGCAAGTGAGCGTGTCACCAAACGACACCATTGGCCTATGGCTATGCGCGGCTCGCTGCGCGATCATCTTGCCTCTTACGAGACGAAGCAGATCTAGATGACCGATACCCAAACCAACCGCGCCAGCGCCAGTTCTGGCGAACACAAACCTCGCCCGCTGATGGACCTGGCGATCAGCATCATTATTCCGTCGCTGATCCTGATGAAACTCAGTGCAGAGGATCGCCTTGGCGCGGACGGCGCACTATTGCTGGCGCTAGCGTTCCCGCTCTGCTGGGGCCTGTTCGAGCTGGTGAAGTACCGCAAGTTCAACTGGATCGCGCTGTTGGGCCTTATAAGCGTGCTGCTTACTGGCGGTATCGGGCTACTTCAGCTCGACCCGAAATGGCTAGCGGTTAAGGAAGCTGCGATTCCAGGCATCATCGGCATTGCCGTATTGGCATCAACCCGCACTCGCTTCCCGTTGATCCGTACCCTGCTGTACAACCCCAAGGTGCTGAACGTAAACAAGGTTCACGAACAGCTTGAGCGCAATGGGCAAACCGCTCACTTCGAAACGAGACTCCTACGTGCCACCTACTTTCTCAGCGGCACGTTCTTCTTTTCGTCCTTCATGAACTATGTGCTGGCGAAGTGGATCGTCCACAGCCCGGCTGGTAGCGAGGCTTTCAACGCGGAACTGGGCAGAATGACGTTGCTTAGCTATCCAATGATCGCGATCCCCAGCATGCTCATGATGATGGCCATCTTCTATTACCTCTGGAAGACCATCCACGGTCTGACAGGACTGCGCCTGGAAGACATCATCGCCAACCAGACGAAGGCGGATAGGCAATCCTGAGGAACGACGGGTTACGCTGACATCAACAGCATCCACAGGGGCAAGCTGATCACAGCCAATAGCGTGGAGAGAAAAACGGTCGAGCTCACCGCGCGGGTGTCGTCTCGATTGACCACGAAAGCCAGTACGTTGACGCCGCTCGGGCAAGCCGCCAGTAACACCAGCACGCTTAGTGCGTCGTGGCTCAGTCCCGGCATCAAACCGCCGACATACCACACCAGCAGCGGAAACAGACCTAGCTTCACCAGCGCGAGCGCCAGCACAGTAGCGCTGGGTCTCAGTCGATAACGTGACAAACTGATCCCAAGCACCATCAATGCACAGGGCAATGCAGCCTGGGCAAGCCAGTCCGCCACACGCCATATTGGCACTGGAAGGTCCAATCCCGACGCGTTCAAGAGCGCGCCGAGCAAAAGCCCCACAATCAGAGGATTCGCCAGGTTCTTGAGCAACGCCGTGCCGCTAACTTTCTGCACTGACCCGAGTGCACTGTAGAAGCTCTGAAGCGAGAACAGGATCAGGCTGTGAAAAACCAGGATGGCGAATACGTATACCAGACTCTCCGGCCCGAGCAGAGTCGTCACCAGTGGTATACCGACGAGGACATTGTTGGAGTAGGCCGCTGTCAAACCTAGCGGCGAAGCTCTTCCTAGCAACCGGTGCGCGATCAGCGATACCAGGACGAAAACGGTAAGTACGGGTAAAAAATAGGCCAGCAGGAGCGTAGGAGACATTCCATCACTCAACTGCGCCCGGGCAATGCCAGTAAAAAGCACCGCAGGCATGAACAGCTTGAACGTGATATTGGCCAGTCCTGTCGATGCTTCACCATCCAGCCAGCCGCGCCACCCCAGCAAGTAGCCGAGCATGATCAAGCCGAAGATCGGCAGGATTGCCTGAAACACCACCACGCGGCTTCTCCAACAAATGTCGCGACACAGAGCCGCTCACAAAAAGGCCGCACAGATTAACCGAGTCGTGCCTCAACTCACCACAGAAGCCAAAGCTTATGGCCAGTTTCAATCTGCTTGGTCAGGCTTGGGAATGTTGCGCAGTGTCAGCAACGGCAGCTGTCGCGGCCTCGGCCAGGACATCAAGCACAACGGAAAGATCGCCATGCCAGTCCTGAGTATTGATGCCGAAGGTGTTTTCAAACTTGGCGCAATCGAGGACAGACCACGCTGGCCGGCGCGCAGGAGTGGGATACTGGGACGTGGAAATCGGCGACACCTTGGGGCGTTTTGGGAGCATTTCCTTGGCCTCTGCCTGACGGAAAATTTCCTCGGCGAAATCGAACCAGGTACATGGCGATCGCCCACTGTAATGGTACAGGCCCCAGGCAAGTACGCCGTTCTTTGCGTAGCGCCGCGCCAGTTCCAGGAGTGCATCGGCGATACTGCCCGCCTGAGTAGGGCAACCGAACTGGTCGGCAACGACTGAGAGCGAGTCACGCTGGCTACCGAGGCGCAACATCGTTTTCACGAAATTATGGCCCTGCGTTCCGTAGACCCAACTCGTCCGCATGATGATGTGCTGGTCCAGCACCGCCTGAATGGCCTGTTCGCCAGCCAACTTGCTGGCGCCGTAGACACCTGTTGGCGCGACCTCGTCCTCTTCGCGATACGGCGTCTGAGCCTCGCCGGAGAACACATAGTCGGTCGATATATGCAGCAAAGGAATGGAGCAAGACCGGGCTGCCTCCGCAAGCGTTGCCGCGCCATCGCGGTTCACGCTGTACGCTTGCTCGCAGTGCGACTCGGCGTTATCGACGTGTGTGTACGCCGCGGCGTTAATGATGATCCCAGGCTTGAGCCGGCTTACGACGCTCGCAACTTGCCCCGCGTCGGCAATGTCCAGTTGAGCACGCGTCATGCCGAGCGCCTCAAGGCCATAGCCATTGGCACGGCTTACCAATTCGCGCCCGACCTGGCCGCCGGCTCCGCATACTAGGATTCGCATTTGAATAACGCCTCATTCAAGGCCAGCCGTGAACGGCAGGCATGGATCTGTAACAGACTCGATGATACACACAGAGCGCTGGAACTCGCGTATTAGCGCATGCGCGCTTCGTTCAGGCCAGCATAAATGGGTTTTGTTCCGCTCCGTTCGGAGGGTAGTGAGAATAATTTCACTTTTTGATTGGCTTACCGCGATAACGCTGTAATGGACCACATGCGAGCCGACTTCAAGCGTACCGGTAACCCTCCAAGAATATAGCCGGCAATCCTAACACGAGTGAAACTCGATGCCCGCGACACGGACCAAACAGAACAGGCACATCGATGAGCGCCTGCGTTTCGTACCGGTCCACTGCTACGAGGAGTCCCGTCATGCCCAGAGGCGATAAATCCAAATACACCGACAAGCAGCAACGTAAAGCCGAGCACATTGAGGAAAGCTACGAAGAGCGGGGCGTTTCTGAGAAAGAAGCCGAGGCAAGAGCATGGGCTACTGTCAACAAGCAGTCTGGGGGTGGCGAACGTAAAGGCGGCTCAGGACAGGAGAAATCGAAGACAGCCAAACGGGCCGACCGCAAGGATTCTGCACACCGCGCAGCTGAAACTCGCGCCGGCGATTCGCCGAACCAGCGTTCAGCGCGCAGCAACAGATCAGACAGTACGTCGCTCAACGATCTGACTCGCGATGAGCTGATGAAAAAAGCGCAGAAGCGTGACATTCGCGGCCGCTCGAAGATGCGCAAGAACGAACTGATCGAGGCGTTAAGCTGATGCAACGCGAACAAGAGCCCGACCCGCGGGACGACGGAACCCCGGGCCCGCTTCCGGAACCAGAGCGACAGGATCCCGACGACCCGACTCCCATCGAGGAGCCTGGTGGCTCCGAGCGTACTGACGTGGGTAGCGGCTAAACTTTCCGCCGCCAGATCTATCACATCTTAGCGCCCAGCGAGACGCCGACAGGTGCAGTAGGCAACAGGCTGCGAACAACATCAGCCTTAGAGAATTCAGGAGACCGTGATGAGCTATGTGCAACTGAGCGACAAACAGACCTTACGCGAGCGTGCTCGCCAGCATGTCGAAAACGGCGCGGTGACCGAGAGCTACTCGGCCGATCGCGAAACGGTAATCAACCTGCTCAATGAGGCGCTTGCCACAGAGCTGGTGTGCTACCTGCGCTACAAGCGTCACTACTACATGGCCACCGGCCTCAAATCGAGCGTGGCCGCCGACGAGTTTCTCGAACATGCCAACGAAGAGCAGGAGCATGCTGACCGGTTGGCTGAGCGTATCGTGCAGCTTGGTGGGGCCCCTGACTTCAATCCGGACAGCCTTACTGAACGCGCCCACGCGCAATATGCGGAAGGTAACGGACTGCGCGACATGGTGTTCGAAAACCTGGTGGCCGAACGTATCGCGATCGACAGTTACCGTGAAATCGTCCAGTACATTGGGGATAAAGATCCGACAACACGACGAATTTTCGAAGATATCCTCGCCCAGGAGGAAGAACACGCCGACGACCTGGCTGGCCTGCTTGACGGCATGAACTGAGCAGATTTGTACACGCTCGGGCGATTAGCCCGACGCGCTCGGATGAGTTAGAAAAAAGGCCACCCGAAGGTGGCCTCAAAAGGAAAGAGAGTACAGCTCAGCCAGCAGCTGCGGGACGCATATAGGAGATCGGTGCGGTCTGGGACTCCTCGAACGTCACCATTTCCCATGCATCCTTCTGTTCCATCAGGGTGCGCAGCAAACGATTGTTCAAGGCATGTCCGGATTTAAAGCCGCGGAATTCGCCGATCAGACTGGTGCCCAACAAGTAAAGATCACCGATTGCATCGAGAATCTTGTGCTTCACGAACTCGTCCTCATAACGCAGGCCGTCTTCGTTGAGCACATGGTCTTCATCGACCACGATAGCGTTTTCAACGCTCCCACCCAGGGCCAGGTTGTGCGAGCGGAGGAATTCGATATCGCGCATGAAACCGAAGGTTCTGGCGCGACTGACTTCCTTTACAAAGGAAGTGCTGGAGAAATCCACGCTGGCGGTCTGGGTGCGACCCCGGAAAACCGGATGGTCGAAATCGATCTCGAAACTCACCTTGAAGCCCTCGAATGGGAGGAACGTGGCGCGTTTATCGCCATCCTCTACAGACACTTCACGGGTGATGCGGATGAATTTCTTGGGGGCTTCCTGCTCCTGCAGGCCGGCTGATTGAATCAGGAATACGAAGGGACCAGCGCTACCGTCCATGATGGGCACTTCCGACGCGGACAGCTCGACGAAAGCATTGTCGATACCAAGCCCAGCCATGGCTGAGAGCAGATGCTCGACCGTATCGACCTTGACGTCACCGCTGATCAGCGTGGTCGACATAGTCGTTTCACCGACATTTTCCGCCCGTGCGGCAATCTGTACGGGCGGGTTGAGATCGGTGCGACAGAACACAATTCCGGTGTCCACAGGAGCCGGTTTCAGGGTCAGGTAAACCTTCTCCCCCGAGTGCAGGCCAACACCAGTGGCTCGTATGATGTTCTTTAAGGTGCGTTGTCTGATCATGGCTTGGTTTCGCTAGTACGCTGTTGCGAATGGTTTCCAACAATGGCAGCGATCATAGCAGAACCCAACTTTGCTGAATACCAATCACCCCTATACTCCTGATACATTCAATCAATCAGCCTGACGACGCAGAAATGCTGGAATGTCTAGGTAATCCAAGTCTTCCTGTGGGTTCATCTTCGCAGCGGTAGCCGCTGCGTGCGCCTGATTGCGCATGACGGTCGGGCGATCCAGATCCCTGTAATTAACCGCGGCCTGATCCTGGCGTGGGGCTGGCGCGGTCTGCGGAGCAACCGAGGCAGTGTGTATCGTGTTATCTACAACCTTGACCGGCTTCTCATTGCGCGGACCGAGACCCGTTGCAACGACGGTCACATGCAGCTCGTCAAGCATGTCAGGGTCGATCACCGCACCAACCTTGACGGTCGCCTCGTCGGACGCGAACGCCTCGATAATCTCGCCGACCGCAGCGTATTCGCCGAGAGAGAGGTCAAGACCAGCGGTAATGTTGACCAGAATGCCCCGAGCACCCTGAAGGTTGACGTCTTCGAGAAGAGGGTTGCGAATTGCAGCCTCGGTTGCCTCGCGAGCGCGGTTCGGACCGGTGGCACAACCTGTGCCCATCATGGCCATACCCATCTCGCCCATGACTGTTTTAACGTCGGCGAAGTCGACGTTCATCAAACCCGGACGCTGCATGATGTCCGAGATGCCGCGTACAGCTCCGGTCAGAACGTCGTCCGCCTTGGCGAATGCAGCGAGCAGGCTCGCATCTTTCCCCAGAATCGTAAGCAGCTTTTCGTTGGGAATGGTGATCAACGAGTCGACACATTCCGACAGCTGGCGGATACCTTCATCGGCGACCTGCATGCGGCGACGGCCTTCGAATGGGAATGGGCGAGTCACGACCGCCACGGTCAGAATGCCCATTTCCTTCGCCACGGAGGCAATGACAGGGGCAGCGCCGGTGCCGGTGCCACCGCCCATGCCAGTGGTGATGAACACCATGTCGGCGCCCTGCAGCACCTCGGCGATGCGCTCGCGATCATCCATCGCGGCCTGACGGCCAATATCCGGGTTGGTGCCAGCACCCAAACCTTTGGTAATGGCCGACCCCAACTGCAATACGGTCCGCGCTTCGATCTTCTTCAGCGCTTGAGCGTCGGTGTTGGCGCAGATGAATTCAACACCTTCGACGCTGTTGCGCACCATGTGATTGACAGCGTTGCCGCCGCCTCCGCCTACGCCAATGACCTTAATCACTGCACTTTGCGGGGTATGATCTACGAGTTCGAACATTTCCCTCTCTCCTTCCAGCTTTCTAGTTTTAGTTACAGCCGCACTGCTCAGAAATTGCCCTGGATCCAGCTTTTCAGCCGGTCCACGACAGACGTCTTGGGTTCGTCGGCAAAGTTGCCGAGACCAGATATGGACGTGCCATCGGTCTGCTTGCGCATTCCGTACAGCAACAGGCCCACACCCGTTGAATAGATGGGATTGCGGACCACGTCCGCGAGTCCATTGACGCTATGCGGCACGCCCAGGCGTACCGGCATGTGAAAGATCTCTTCGGCCAGCTCGACAGCACCTTCCATCTTTGCTGTACCGCCAGTGAGGACAATTCCTGCAGGAACCAGATCCTCGTAGCCACTGCGACGCAGCTCGGCCTGAATCAGTGTAAAGAGCTCGTCATAACGCGGCTCCACGACTTCGGCCAATGCCTGACGCGAGAGTTCCCGCGGCGGCCTGTCTCCGACGCTCGGTACCTTGATGGTCTCGCCTGGCCCTGCGAGCTTGGCCAACGCACAGGCGTAGCGGATCTTGATCTCTTCGGCATACTGAGTCGGGGTACGCAATGCCATGGCGATGTCGTTGGTAACCTGATCACCGGCAATCGGAATGACAGCAGTGTGCCGGATAGCGCCTTCGGTAAAGATGCAGATGTCCGTGGTGCCGCCACCGATATCCACCAGGCAGACGCCCAGCTCCTTTTCATCGTCGGTCAACACGGCATGAGCGGAGGCGAGCTGCTCAAGGATGATGTCGTCGACTTCGAGCCCACAGCGACGCACGCACTTCTCGATATTCTGCGCTGCGTTTACCGCGCAAGTGACCACATGGACCTTGGCTTCAAGGCGAACTCCGGACATCCCGAGTGGCTCTCGCACGCCCTCCTGATTATCGATCACGTAGTCCTGCGGCAAGGTATGCAGCACACGCTGATCCGCCGGGATAGCAACAGCTTGCGCAGCGTCGAGGACACGGTCGAGGTCTGCACTGCTGACCTCGCGGTCACGGATCGCAACGATCCCGTGTGAATTCAGGCTGCGGATATGGTTGCCGGCCAAACCGACGAATGCCGAGTGAATGCGGCAGCCCGCCATCAGCTGTGCCTCTTCAACCGCCCGCTGAATCGACTGCACGGTGGACTCGATATTGACCACCACGCCCTTTTTCAACCCACGCGATGGATGAGTACCGATCCCGACAATCTCAAGCTCGCCATCCGGCGTTACTTCGCCAACCAGCGCCACCACCTTGGAGGTGCCGATATCCAGACCGACGATCATCTTGCCGCTTTGCACGCTAGCCATGTGTTTCGTTCCTCAATTCTTCGCAACGACGGGCTCGCCCGCCGTGGTCGGACTCGGCTCGCGCCACGCAACGGCAAGGCCATTGGCGTAGCGAAGGTCGATCCGAGCAATTCTTTCGCTCTCCTGCTTCAGCTCTTGCTGATAGATGGCAGTGAAGCGCCGCATTTTTTCGATTACCTGATCTCGTCCCAGAAGCAGCTCGATACCCTGGCCGGTCGTTACGTACCAGCTTCCCCGAGCACGCAGCTCAAGACGGGCTATGGAAAAGCCAAGCGGCCGCAGCATCTGACTTAGCATTTGGTATTGCTGCATCACCCGCTGCTGGGCCCGCTTCGGACCGTACAATTGTGGCAAGTGTTCATAGCGAGTCAGATCCTGCGGTTCAAAGGCCTGACCGTTGTTATTAAGCAGCGACTCATCCCCCCAACGAGCCACGGGTAACTGCTCGTCAAGACGCACCATGACCTCATCCGGCCAGACCCGGCGCGCTTCTACGTGCGCAATCCAAGGCATCTGCTCAAGGTCGCTACGCAAAGCGTCGAGATCAACTTTGAAAAAACTGGCTTCGACGAACGGCGCCATACGCGCCTGCACCGCTTGCTGATCGATATAGGTCAATTCGCCCCGGACGCTGACCTTGGCAATTGGCCGATCGGCATAGGGCGCGATGTACTCGCCCAACTTGTAGAGCCCGACAACCAGAGCAACCAGCAACACCGGCCACATCACACGCTTGAGCGAGGCCATGCTCGGCCGTGGCAAGCGTGCCGAAAGCGGCTCGCGCTGGACCAAACGACTCGCGCCCCGCTGCGCAGGCTTGCGTAGTGCACGGCCGGAGGCGGGTTGAGAGTGACGCAGCGTGGTGAGCATGGCTTAGTTCCCGGTCGCCATGCTGGCATCCAGAATGGCAAGCACGAGCTGCTGGAAATCCAAACCTGCAGCTCGCGCCGCCATCGGCACCAGGCTGTGATCGGTCATTCCTGGGACAGTATTAACCTCCAGAAGCCAGAACCCCCCGGCAGCATCCTGCATCACATCGACACGCGCCCAACCCTGGATACCTACAGCGTCACAGGCTCGAGCCGCTAGTTCTTTCAGTTCCTGCTCCTTGGCCTCGCCCAGCCCGCAGGGAATCCGATACTGGGTATCGTTGGCGACATACTTCGCGTCGTAGTCGTAGAAGGAGTGAGGAGTGCCCAGTCCAATCGGAGGCAGCACCTCGCCGCGCAAGGTGGCGATTGTGAACTCGGGCCCCTGGATCCACTGCTCGACGAGGACTTGCGAGTCGTACCTACTCGCGGCGCGCCAAGCTGCAATCAGCTCATCGACGTTCGCGACCTTCGCCATTCCGATACTGGACCCTTCATGAGCAGGCTTGACGATGAGGGGGAAGCCCAGGCCTTCAGCAGCAGCCCGGCAGTCAGCCTCATTCGCCAGCACGGCATGCCGCGGGGTCGGTAGGTCAAGACTCTGCCATACCTGCTTCGTGCGCAGCTTATCCATGGCGAGCGCCGAGGCGAGTATTCCACTGCCGGTATAAGGAATGCCGGCACACTCGAGCAGGCCCTGCATGCTGCCGTCTTCACCGCCGCGCCCGTGAAGCACGATAAAGGCTCGGTCAATCTGTTCGCTGCTCAACCGGGCCAGCAAGGTATCGTCAACGTCGATTCCGAATGCGTTGACTCCGGCCGCCTGCAGCGCCGAAAGCACAGCCGCACCCGATTTCAGGGAAACCTCGCGCTCAGCGCTTTTGCCACCATAGAGCACGGCAACCCGGCCAAATGCCTTGGGATCACGAGTCGATTGCAAGGCGGTCATTCGCTCTTCCTCGCGGCGCTTGCAGCGCCATCAAACAGGGGACTTTTGATGAGTTGAGGGGCCAGCCCGCCGATATCGCCCGCGCCCTGGCAAAGCAAAATGTCGCCTGGAAGCAGCAGCGGCTTGACCAGCGGGGCCAGATCGACCCCACGCTCGAAGTAGATTGGATCGAGCTGTCCACGCTGGCGGATGCTGTGGCACAGATGCCGACTGTCGGCACCCGGAATAGGCTCCTCGCCGGCCGGGTAGACCTCCATCATGAGCAGCACATTTGCCTCGTTCAGCACCTGCACGAAGTCGTCATAAAGATCGCGGGTTCTGCTGAAACGGTGTGGCTGGTAGACCATCACCAATCGACGCTCGGGCCAGCCGCCGCGAACGGCCTGGATCACCGCTGCGACTTCACGGGGGTGGTGACCGTAATCATCGACCAGCATGACGCTGCCGCCATCGACAGGCAGCTCGCCGTAAACCTGGAAGCGACGGCCCACACCGCCAAACTGAGACAACCCCTGGACAATAGCGTCGTCGTCGATACCTTCATCGGTAGCGATGGCGATAGTTGCCAGGGCGTTGAGCACATTATGATTGCCCGGCATGTTGACGGACACATCGAGCGCATCAAAGCCATCACGCAGCACCGTGAAGTAGGTGCGCATTCCTTCCTGGCGAATGTTGATCGCCCTGACGTCTGCATCTTCGTGCGTGCCGTAGGTGGTTATAGGGCGACCTATCTGCGGGATGATCTCGCGTACCACTGGATCATCAACGCACAATACCGCCAGCCCATAGAACGGAAGGTTGTGCAAAAACTCGACGAAGGTTTTTTTCAGCTTGCCGAAGTCGCCGCCATACGTGCTCATGTGGTCGGCATCGATATTGGTTACAACAGCGACCATGGGTTGCAGGTGAAGGAAGCTGGCGTCGCTTTCGTCGGCTTCGGCGATCAGATACCGGCTGGAACCCAACTGGGCGTTCGTGCCGGCCGCTGTCAGACGACCGCCGATCACGAACGTCGGGTCGAGTCCACCTGCAGCAAAAACCGAGGCCAGCAAGCTCGTTGTGGTGGTCTTGCCATGGGTGCCTGCCACGGCGATGCCGTGCCGATAGCGCATCAATTCCGCGAGCATCTCGGCACGCGGCACAACCGGAATGCGCTGTTCAAGCGCAAAAGCGACTTCCGGGTTGGACGCATTAACCGCACTGGAAACCACCAACACATCGGCGCCAACAACGTTTTCGGCCTGATGATCGATGAAAATTCGTGCCCCGAACTTCTCCAAGCGCTCAGTGCTTGCGGAGGCTTTCAGATCCGAACCGGAGACGTCATAGCCGAGATTCAGCAGCACCTCAGCGATACCGCACATGCCAACGCCACCAACTCCGACAAAGTGAATTCGGCGGATACGGCGCATACGCCGCACTTCTGCCTTGACCGCAGCAGGGGACTTAGCCATGCGCCACCTCCAGGCAAATGTCCACGACGGTTCGGGTAGCGTCCGGCCGAGCCAGCTGGCGTGCCGTGGCTCCCATCGTCTTGAGTTTTTCCGGCTGCATCATCACCTCGGTCAGCTGCGCGGCCAGCGCGGCAGCATCGGTTTTTGCTTGTGGGAGAAGAACGGCGGCGCCCTCCTTCGCCAGGTATTCGGCGTTACGCGTTTGGTGATCGTCGATCGCATGGGGTAACGGCACGAGAAACGAAGGCAGTCCAGCTGCGGCCAGTTCGCATACCGTCAGCGCACCGGAGCGGCAGATCACCAGGTCCGCCCAGGCGTAAGCGCGGGCCATATCTTTTATGAAAGGTGCGACCTCCGCCTCGACGCCCGCCGCTCCGTAGCGCTCCTGCGTCACATCAGCGTGCAGCTTGCCCGCCTGATGGAATACCTCAGGGCGTAGCTCGCCAGGTAACCGGGCGAGCGCTTCAGGCAACAGCTTGTTCAACGGCTCCGCGCCGAGGCTGC
Source organism: Stutzerimonas stutzeri (assembly GCF_051028275.1). Lineage (GTDB taxonomy): Bacteria > Pseudomonadota > Gammaproteobacteria > Pseudomonadales > Pseudomonadaceae > Stutzerimonas > Stutzerimonas stutzeri_AS. The sequence goes on along the minus strand of NZ_CP069269.1, from coordinate 1,005,538 downwards.
CGCCAAGCACCAGCAGCCGGGGCCGACGGCCTTGCAGCGTCTGCCGGGGCGTTTCGAGGAACAGCTCATGGCGAACCGGATTTCCCGTAGTCCGACGTTTGACGCTATCCGCGAACGTACCCGGAAAGGCCTGGCAGACCCGCTGCGCGAATGGCACCAGGCTGCGGTTGGCCGTTCCAGCAACAGCGTTCTGCTCATGGATGACCAGCGGGACTCCAGCGAGCTTTGCAGCCAGTCCGCCCGGCCCTGTCACATAACCGCCGAGACCAAGCACACATACAGGCTGAAGTTCACGAATAACGCGGCGAGCTTGCCCCAGCGAGCGCAATAGCTGAAACGGTGCTTTGAGCAACGAAGTCGCGCCTTTGCCACGCAGGCCACTCACCTGAATAAGGTGCAGGGGCAGCCCGGCAGCAGGAACCACCTCATTCTCGATGCCTCGTGGCGTACCCAGCCAGTGCACGCGGTAGCCACGGTTCTGGAACTCATGAGCGCAGGCCAGTGCCGGGAACACATGCCCCCCGGTTCCGCCAGCCATGATCAAGACGTTACCGCCCATGCAGCACCCCCTTGCTATTGGGTGCAGGCACTTCGTCGAAATCGTCTTCGCTGAACTCGACATCTTCGCTGCCGAGAACCGTACGGCTTTCCCACTCGATCCGCAGCAGCAACGCCATGCTGGCGCAGGTGACCACCAGCGAACTCCCACCGTAGCTAAGGAACGGCAGGGTCAGGCCCTTCGTCGGTAGCAGTCCGATATTCACGCCCACGTTGATCAGAAACTGACCGAGCCAAAGGAACGCAACGCCCCAGGCGATATAGGCAGCGAAGAACTGGCGCGCCCGCTCGGCCGCAAGCCCTATGTACAGGGCGCGCACACCAACGAAAGCGAACAGCAGAATAGTCAGCAGCGCGCCAACCATGCCGAGCTCTTCGGCGAGGACCGAAAAGACGAAATCGGTATGAGCCTCAGGCAGGTAGAACTGCTTCTGAACGCTGTTACCAAGACCGACTCCCAGCCACTCGCCGCGACCAAAGGCGATCAAGGCCTGAGTCAACTGGTAACCCGCTCCATATTGATCAGCCCAGGGATCGGTAAAGGTGATCAGTCGCTGCAAACGATATTCCTGCGTCTGTACCAGAATGAAGACCGCACCGACGGCCAGCAGAACCAGCAAGCTGAACCGAATCAGCCCGACGCCCCCAAGAAACAGCATGGCCACCGCGGCGCCCATCATCACTACGGTCGCGCCAAAGTCCGGCTCGAGCAGGAGCAGCATGGCCATGGGAAGGAGGACGAGAAACGGCTTGAGGAAGCCCCAGAGGCTTTCGCGAACTTCTTGCTGACGGCGCACCAGGTAACCGGCGAGATAAACAACGACAAAGAGCTTGGCCAACTCCGACGGCTGCACGTTGAATGCACCGAAGCCGATCCAGCGCATGGAACCGTTCACCTCGCGTCCGATTCCCGGTATCAGCACCAGAATCAGTAGCACGAAGGCGCCTATCAACAGCATCCAGTCCAGCCGCTGCCAGACCGACAGGGGCACCAGCAACACCAGTGCCGCAGCGCCAAGGCCGAGCAGGACATAAATCAGGTGGCGGACCATGTAATACATCGGATTATCCGCATTCACCGCCGCGACTTCAGAAGAAGCTGAGGTGATCATCACCAAGCCGAGGCCCAACAACGCCAGACAGCCAGCAAGCATCGGGAAGTCGAGGTCGATGCCGCGTCGACTGAACAACGGTGACGGTGCGCTGCGCAAGAAAGCGATCATCAGTTGAGCGCCTCCACCGCTGCGGCGAACTGACGTCCGCGATCTTCAAAGTTCTGGAACATGTCGAGGCTGGCACATGCAGGCGATAGGAGGACGGCGTCGCCTGGCTGGGCAAGCTTGGATGCCAGCTGTACGGCATCCTGCAGTGTCTGAACACGGTGAATAGGTGCAGCCCCTTCAAGCGCAGCAGCGAGCAGCTCAGCATCGCGCCCCAGCAAGACGACCGCGCGGCATTGATGCGAGACAGGACTGTGCAAGGCCGAGAAATCGGCGCCTTTGCCGTCGCCGCCTGCGATGAGCACCAATTCGCCTGGGATGTCGCTACCCAGCCCATCGATCGCAGCTAGCGCAGCGCCAACATTGGTCGCCTTCGAATCATCGTAATAGGTCACGCCTTTACGCTCACCGACCCACTGACAGCGATGAGCAAGGCCGGTGAAGTCGCGCAAGGTTGCGAGCATCGGCTCGAACGGAAGACCAACGGCGTAACCGAGCGCCAAGGCTGCCAATGCATTGGACTGGTTGTGAGCGCCGCGCATTTTCAACTTGTTGGCTGGCATCAGCGCATCGAATTGAAAGGCGAGGTACTTCTGGCCGCTTTCTTCGAACAACCCAAACCCTTTGAAATCAGGTTTGCCGAGACCGAAAGACCAGGTGGGAAGATCGTCGGCAACCAGCGGTCGGCTCAGGCGATCGTCACGATTGATCACCACCTGCCGAGCACCGCGAAATATGCGGTGTTTAGCCTGATGGTACGCCGGGAGCCCGTCGTAACGATCCATATGATCTTCACTGATGTTCAGGCAGGTCGCGACCTCAGCGTTCAACTGGTCCGTGGTTTCCAGCTGGAAGCTAGAGAGTTCAAGGACGTAAAGCTCGACCTCGTCGCTGAGCAGATCCAGCGCGGGCGTTCCCAGATTTCCGCCTACGGCTACCTTCCGACCGGCCGCGGCAGCCATTTCACCGACTAGGCTGGTCACGGTGCTCTTCGCATTGGAACCGGTAATGGCCACGATTGGCGCCTTGGCTTCGCGAGCGAACAGCTCAATGTCTCCGGACAGCTTCACACCGTTAGCCGCAGCCGTCTGCAATGCTGGCGTGCTGAGCGGTAGGCCCGGACTCACCAACAGCTCGCTGGCTCGGCATAAAAACTGAGGATCGAGCTCGCCGCAGCGAACCTCAATATCGGGATACTGGGCTTTCAGAGTGGCCAGCTCCGGCGGGTTCGCACGCGTGTCGGCAACAGCAAAAGGCACACCGCGGCGCGCCAGATGGCGAACCAGGGACATGCCGCTTTTGCCGAGACCTACGACGATGCGGAACTGATCGGAAACGATGAGCACTCTGTGTTACCTCAACTTCAACGTGGCGAGACCGACCAGCACGAGGATCACGGTGATGATCCAGAAGCGCACAATCACCCTGGGCTCAGGCCAGCCCTTTAGCTCGAAATGGTGATGAATCGGCGCCATGCGAAAGACGCGCTTACCAGTCAACTTGAACGAGGCGACCTGGATCATGACCGACAGGGTTTCCATCACGAAAACGCCGCCCATGATGAACAGGACCACTTCTTGCCGGACGATCACCGCGATGGTTCCCAAGGCAGCGCCAAGGGCCAACGCGCCGACGTCGCCCATGAAAACCTGGGCGGGATAGGTGTTGAACCAGAGAAAGCCGAGTCCTGCACCGATCAGCGCACCGCAGAAAACGATCAGCTCGCCCGCACCGGCGATATAAGGAATCAGCAAGTATTCCGCGAAATTAACGTTGCCAGACAGGTAGCAGAAAATGCCGAGGCCCCCTCCCACCATCACGGTTGGCATGATCGCAAGCCCGTCGAGGCCGTCAGTGAGGTTCACGGCATTGCTCGAGCCGACAATCACAAAGTAAGTCAGTACGACAAAGCCGATGCCCAACGGTATCTCGATGTTCTTCAGCAACGGCAGAATCAGCGTCGTCTCGACCGAGGTCGTTGCGGTCATATAAAGGAAGATCGCAGCGCCGATACCAAAGACAGACTGCCAGAAATACTTCCAGCGGCTCGGAAGGCCACGCGAGTTTTTTTCGATCACCTTACGGTAGTCATCCACCCAGCCAATCGCGCCGAACAGGAGGGTTACCGCCAGCACCACCCACACATAACGATTGGAAAGGTCAGCCCAGAGCAGCGTGCTGACTGCGATGGCACTGAGTATCAATGCGCCGCCCATGGTCGGCGTTCCGGATTTGGACAGATGTGTCTGCGGGCCATCCGTGCGTACCGCCTGGCCGATCTGACGCAGCTGCAGGGTGCGAATGAGCCATGGCCCCAGCCACAGAGACAGGACCAGCGCGGTCAACACGCCAAGAATTCCGCGCAGCGACAGATACTGAAAGACAGCGAAGCCCGTGTGGAATTGTTGCAGGTACTCGGCGAGCAACAGCAGCATCAATGTTTCTCCATGCCGGATGCGGAAAGCGCGGCGACGATCTTGTCCATCGCTGCACTCCGTGATCCCTTGATCAAAATGGTGGTTGCGCTGCCCTGTTCCAGACGCAGCGTTTCGATCAGGCTGTGCTGATCTGGGAAATGCCGCGCGCCATGACCAAAAGCCTCTACGGCATGCTTCATCAGCGTCCCAACGGCGAATAAGGTGCTGACCTTGCCTGCGGCATAACGGCCCACTTCTTGATGACCCTGTTCAGCCCATGAGCCGAGTTCGCCCATATCGCCAAGCACCAACACGGTCCGCCCAGCAAAACCCGCCAGCACATCAATAGCTGCGCAGATGGACGCTGGGTTCGCGTTGTATGTGTCGTCTATCAGACGAACGCCGTTACCCAACATCTGCGCCACGCCCCGACCCTTTACGGGTTGCAAGCTTTCAAGGCCGAGGACGATATGATCGGGTGCGACACCCATTGCGCTTGCGGCTGCAGCGGCGGCCAGCGCATTGGCAACACTGTGGCGGCCGAGCAAATTGAGCTGAACGCGCGCGGACCCGGCAGGCCCGGTGAGAACGAAGTTGGGGCAGCCGCGCTGATCGTAGGCAATCGAAGCAGGATGGAAGTCGGCAAGTGTGCTCTTGATGGCGAAGCTCACGACGCGCTTACCTGCTGCCCGCCGCTCCCAGGTTGGGAAGGCCCGGTCATCACGATTAAGCACCGCGATGCCATCTGAACCGAGCCCGTCCAGTATCTCGCCCTTGGCCTCGACGATCTTTTCCGGACCGCCGAACTCTCCTACGTGGGCGGTGCCCGCATTGGTAATCAAGCTGACATCTGGCCGAGTCAGGCTAACGGTATAAGCGATCTCACCAACGCGCGAAGCGCCCAGCTCGATTACCGCAGCCTTATGCTTAGGGGCCAACTCGAGCAGCGTGAGCGGCGCCCCCAGGTCATTGTTGAGATTGCCGCGAGTAGCGTGAACCGCTTCGACGCCATAAGCAGCGCGCAGGATGCTGGCAAGCAGTTCCTTCACACTCGTCTTGCCACTGGAACCCGTAATTGCAGCGACTGGACCGTTGAAAGCGTCGCGATTGAGCGCGCCCAGCTGGCCGAGCGCGATACGGCTATCGGCGACAACAAGCTGAGGCAGCGAAACCTCGGGCACATGTCGCTCGACCAGTGCGGCGACGGCACCCTTGGCTGCGACGTCTGCCAGGTAAGCATGGCCGTCGAAGCGAGGCCCGGTGAGCGCGATGAAAAGCTGTCCAGGCTCGATCGATCGACTATCGGTACTAACGGAGCTAAAAGTCGCATCGGCATTGATCAGCTTGGCTGACAACGGTGCGATCAGATCAGTCAGGCGCTTGATTTCAAGCATGGGGGTTCCTCCAGGCAGCCAGGGCTGTCGACGCCTGCTCGAGATCGGAGAATGGCAGGCGCTCGCCTTCTATCTCCTGGTAGTCCTCATGTCCCTTGCCAGCCAGCAGTACGACGTCGTCAACACCGCTGTTTTCAATGCAGCGGGCAATGGCTGCGGCACGCCCCGGCACAAAGACCGCTTGTTCGGGTGCGCTGAAACCAGCGCGAATCTCATCGAGAATCTGCATCGGGTCTTCGTTACGGGGGTTGTCGTCGGTCACCACGACGTAATCTGCCAGGCGCTCGGCAACCTGAGCCATCAGCGAGCGCTTACCACGGTCGCGATCACCTCCGCAGCCGAACAAACACAGCAGCTTTCCGCGAGTGTGGGGTCGCAAGGCACCAAGGACCTTTTCCAGCGCATCTGGGGTATGGGCGTAATCGACTACCACCAGGGGACGGTCGCCACCACCCAGCCGCTGCATGCGTCCGGCAGGGCCGCCAACGTCCTTCAGCGCAGTGAGAATTTCATCGAGCGGATAGTTCATGCCCAGCAAGGCGCCCACCGCCGCAAGCACATTGCTGACGTTGAACCGGCCGAGCAGTGGGCTACGCAGCGAACGCTCGCCCTGAGGCGTCACCAGTCGAGCATGAATTCCGGCATCGTCCAGACGCGCCTCGGGGCAATAGAGATAAGCCGAGGCATCTTCCAAGCTATAACTGATCAGCCGTGACTCAGCGTGCTCTGCCGCAAGCGAGCGGCCCAAGGCGTCATCCAGATTGATCACTCGACACTTCAGCCCAGGCATTTTGAACAGCCGTGCCTTGACCTCGCCGTAGGCTTCCATCGAACCGTGATAGTCGAGGTGGTCTCGGGAAAGATTAGTGAACACAGCCACGTCGAATGCGAGCGCAGCGACGCGACCCTGCGCCAGACCATGCGAGGAGACTTCCATGGCCACGGCACGGGCACCCTGCTTGCGCAGGCTTGCCAGGTTGGCCTGTACACCGATCGCATCTGGCGTTGTGTGCTGACCCAGTGCCAGCTCCCCATGGAAACCGTTGCCGAGGGTGCCGATAATCCCGCAACGCTCGCCCAAGCGATCCAGCGCTTGGGCGATCAGATAGGTCACACTGGTCTTGCCGTTGGTACCGGTTACGCCGACAAGGTGCAAACTGCGGCTTGGCTCGCCATAGAAGCGACCAGCAATCGCCGAAAGCTGTCCTGCAAGATTGCGAACCGGTACCAACTCAGCCTGCCCATCGGCCATCTCCGCAGCGCCCTCGACCTCATAGGCGACGGCGGCCGCACCGTGGGCGATAGCATCCGCTACGTGAGAGCGGCCGTCCTGTTTGTATCCGGGCACAGCTAAGAACAAGTCACCCGGACGGACCTTTCTGCTATCGAGCGTCAGTTCACGAATCAAGGTTTCGCTCGCGGCTTGAGGCAGTAGCTGGTTCAACGGCATCGGCATCAGATACGGCCTCCCTTTGTCTTTTCCGCGTCGGCGGTCTTGATGTCTTCAGGAGGCAAGTTATCGGGCGTGATATTCATCAGACGCAGGGCCCCGGACATAACACGGCTAAACACCGGCGCCGAAACCAGCCCACCGTAATAACCGCTTTTGCTGGGCTCATCGATAACCACTGCGATGGCAATGCGCGGGTCGCTCATGGGACCGAAACCCGCGAACATCGACCGGTAGGCGTTTTCCTCATAGCCCCGGCTGTTTGACGACGCTTTGCGGGCAGTACCGCTTTTGCCAGCTACGTGATATCCCGGCACCTGAGCGCGGAAGACACCGCGCGGTGCTTCGATCACATCCTGGAGCATGATCTGAAGGGTTTTGGCCACTTGCGGCGACACCACTTCTACGCCTTCGGGCTTATGGTCAACACGGGTTAGTGACATCGGCACCATACGGCCATCATTAGCCAGCGCGCCATAGGCGTGAGCCAGTTGTACAGCGGTGACTGACAGGCCGTAGCCATACGAAAGCGTGGCGGTTTCGGCCTGTCGCCATTCTCGATGAGTCGGGAGGTTGCCGACTCGCTCGCCAGGGAAGCCCAGCCCGGTATCCTGTCCAAAACCCACCTTGCGCATGATTTCGTGAATCGCCGCCCCACCTATATCGAAGGCAACCTTGCTCATGCCAACGTTGGAAGAGTTGATAAGAATCCCCGTCAGGCTCAGTTCACGGCCCTGTGTCTTCGAAACGTCGCGGATGGTATAGCGCCCTATGCGCAGCGACCCCGGCCAGACCTCCACCATGTCGCTGGGCTTCCACCGACCTGTTTCCAGCGCTGCGCTCATGGAGATGGGCTTCATGGTCGAGCCTGGCTCGAACAGGTCCGTCATGGCCCGGTTACGCATCGCCGCTGGCTGCAGGTTGCGGCGGTTGTTCGGGTTGTAGGTCGGCTGATTGACCATGGCCAGGACTTCACCGGTTTTTACATCGAGCACCACCAGACTGCCCGCCTTGGCACCAAACTCCAGCAACGCATTGCGCAGTTCCCGGTGCGCCAGGTATTGCAGACGCAGGTCGATAGACAGCGCAAGCGCTTTGCCGGCCTTGGCGTTCTTGACTACCTGGACGTCCTTGATCAGCCGACCACGGCGATCCTTGAGAACCTGCCGCTTGCCGGGCACCCCTGCCAACCACTCGTTATAGGCCAGCTCCATGCCTTCCCGTCCGTGGTCGTCTATGTCGGTAAAACCAACGACGTGAGCGGCCACCTCCCCAGCGGGGTAGAAACGACGAAACTCCTCCTGCGCATAAACGCCGGGAATTTCCAGATCAAGCACTCGCTGCCCCTGCTCAGGCGTCAGCCCCCGCACCAGGTACATGAACTCCCGCTCAGCCTGCTCCCTGAGGCGCTGGGTCAACCCCGCGGCGTCTTGCCCGAGGGCTTTGGCGAGCTCAGCCCAACGAGACTGCGCGCTTTGCAGCTCGCGCGGATTAGCCCATAGCGTGGTGACAGGGGTACTGACCGCCAAGGGCTCACCATGGCGGTCGGTCATGAGTCCACGGTGAGCGGGGATCGGAATGTGGCGCACGCTGCGCGCGTCACCCTGTCCTTTAAGGAAGGCCTGGTCTAGAACCTGAAGATCTACGATTCGCCACCCGATCGCGCCGACCATTCCAGACAGCAAAGCCAGCACGATGCGAAAACGCCAAGGATAAAGCGCGCCCTGAAGCTTCATGGGGCCACCAGCCTGACGTCTTTCGCTTCTGGGATGTGCATCTTCAATTGCTCGGAAGCCAGCGTTTCGATGCGACTGTGAGCAGTCCAGGTGCTTTGCTCGAGTATCAAACGCCCCCATTCCGCCTGCGCCTTGTCTCGCACGCTAAGCTCGCCGTAAAGCTCGTTGAGCAATTGCCGATTCCAGTGCGCGCTATAGGCGACACCGATCGCCGACAGAAGCACGGCAATAAACATCACCAGCATCAATAAGCTGCCGTTGGGCATCGCGCTTCGGAGCTGAGTCACCGCAACTTCTCCGCAACTCTCATCACGGCACTGCGTGAACGTGGGTTCACCTTGACTTCGTCGGCAGACGCGTACTGTGGCTTGCCTAGAACCTTCAGGCGCGGCACGAACTTTTCGGGAATGATTGGAAGATCACGTGGAAGAGTGTCGGCCTCGCCTTTCGCATGCCGCCGCATGAATTGCTTGACGATGCGGTCTTCCAGCGAATGGAAACTGATCACGACCAGCCGGCCGCCGACTTCAAGTGCTTCGAGCGCCGCATCAAGCCCGGCTTCCAGGTCGCCGAGCTCGTTGTTTATGAAAATGCGCAACCCCTGAAAGGCTCGCGTTGCCGGATTCTTGCCTTTTTCCCAAGCGGGATTGGCTACCGTCAGGACCTGAGCGAGGTCAGCCGTCCGCTCGAATGGCTGCTCGGCACGGCGCTGTACCACCGCGCGCGCCATGCGCTTGGCAAAGCGTTCCTCACCATACTCTTTAAAAACACGAGCGATATCTTCTTCAGTCGCCGTTGCGATCCACTCTGCAGCGCTGACCCCGCGATCGGGGTTCATGCGCATGTCCAGAGGACCGTCATTCAAAAAGCTGAATCCGCGCTCAGGGTCATCGAGCTGCGGCGAAGATACGCCCAAATCCAGGAGCACGCCGCTGAGAGTGCCTGTCCAGCCGCGCTGCTCTAACTCGAAGCCAAGCTCGGCGAAACTTCGCTGCACAACGACAAAGCGGCCATCCTCGGCCGCCAGTGCTTGCCCCGTAGCGATTGCTAGCGGGTCCTTGTCGAATCCCAGCAAACAGCCATCAGGCCCTAGCTGCTGCAGCAGCAGTCGGCTATGCCCGCCGCGCCCGAATGTTCCGTCCAGATAGCGCCCATCCGAGCGCACGTCGAGCGCCGCAACGGCCTCATCGAGCAACACGGTTACATGGTTGTAGCTGCTGATCTGGCTCACAGGATTAGGTCACGCAATTCTTCCGGCAATGCGCCGGGTTGTTTGATGGCCGCCAGGTCCGCATCTGCTTGCGCGTTCCAGTCGTCCTCGTTCCACAGGCTGAACTTGTTCAACTGCCCGACGAGCATGGCTCGCTTGTCCAGCCCCGCGTATTCGCGCAAACGCGGCGGTACCAGCACTCGTCCATTGCCGTCCAATTCCAGGTCCACGGCATTGCCAATCAGCAAACGCTGCAGGCGACGACTCTCTTCCCTTAAAGAAGGCAGCTCTCTCAGTTTGGCTTCGATTTGCTCCCATTCAGGCAGCGGATAGATCGCCAGGCATCGATCTACCGCATCGATGGTGATGATCAGCTGTCCCTCGCAACGCGAAACGAGCTCGTCACGATACCGGCTGGGCATAGCTAGCCGCCCTTTGGCATCGAGACTGATGGCGTTTGCTCCGCGAAACACGGCTGCGCTTCCCCTGAATTAGCGTTCCAAGCCCATAAATACCCACTTCATTCCACTTTCTACCACTTGTGCGCACTATAGAAATGCAGCAGCCCCACCGTCAAGGTGAGCCCGACGGGAAAAACCCTTATGTGGCGGGAATTTAGCAACCGAAACGGAGATAAACGGTAAACCGGAGGAAGGTGCTGAATAAGATATTCAGCAGATGCAGAAACCTGCACTTCAAACTTAAAGTGTTTTCTGAAGAGCAAGACTTTTTTGGACTAACAAGGCGGGATGTTGCAGAAAAGTCGGAGAGTCGATCTGTAAGCCGGGTTCTGTCGAGGACAGTCATTCCTCTACGACAGCCATCACTGACTGCCTCTAGCAACCTACCCGGATCCAGCGCGGGCCACGCCGATGGATCCCTATTTGGTCTTGCTCCAAGTGGGGTTTACCTAGCCACGAACTGTTACCAGCCGCGCGGTGCGCTCTTACCGCACCTTTTCACCCTTACCGGCGCCGAAGCGCTTAGGCGGTTATTTTCTGTGGCACTTTCCGTAGGCTCACGCCCCCCAGGCGTTACCTGGCACTTCGCCCTATGGAGCCCGGACTTTCCTCCCTCCCTTCTTGCGGAACAAAAAGGGACAGCGACTGTCCGATCGACTCTCCGACGGCCAGAGTACTTGTCTACGTCTGGACCTGCAACCCGACAGCGGCCTCCGTCGATATCACCACAACGCAGCGAGGCCACCTGGCACGATTATCAGCCGCCATCCTTACTCTGCAAGGCGAGCTGATACAGCAGGTTCTTTCTGACCCCGGTTATCTCGGAGGCGACCGCCGCCGCACGCTTGACCGGCAGTTCAGCTAACAGCAACTGCAAAACCCGACGAGCATCTTCATCAACCTCGTCATTTTCATCCGGCGCTTCCCAGCCACCCACCACAAGCACGCACTCGCCGCGCCGCTGGTTGCTATCAGACGCTACCCAGGCGCGTAATGCGCCCAGCGGTGAGTCTTTGAGTGTTTCGAACGTCTTGGTTAACTCGCGCCCCAACACCGCCGGCCGATCTGGGCCGAAGACCGTCTCGAGGTCACTCAGTGCATCAAGGATGCGATGCGGCGCCTCATAGAAAATCAACGTACGGGGCTCAGTCCGCAAATGTTCCAGTCGAGCGCGGCGCGCGGCCTGCTTGGCAGGGAGAAATCCCTCGAAGATGAATCGGTCCGATGGCAAGCCAGCAGCGCAAAGCGCCACAATGAGTGCACAGGCACCAGGCAGCGGAACGACTTGTATACCGGCCGCGCGAGACTGCCGAACCAGGTGGTAACCCGGATCGGAGATCAGCGGCGTGCCTGCATCGGAAATCAGCGCCACGTTATCTCCGGCCAGAAGCCGTTTGATAAACCGCCCACCCTCGTCACGCTCATTGTGCTCATGACAGGCAGCCAGCGGCGTAGTGATGCCGAAATGCTGCAGTAACCTGGAAGAATGACGGGTATCTTCCGCCGCAATCAACGCTACCTCGGAGAGCACACGGAGCGCCCGAGCACTGATATCTTCAAGATTGCCTATCGGCGTAGCGACGACATAGAGCGTGCCTGCAGCGGAATTCACATCACCTGGCGCAGTCACAGGGCGTACCTCTTTTATTAAAAACGCGCATTGTAGCCCGTTTAAGGGCCGCAACATCGCGACCCCGCCAGCGCTTGGGTACAATCCGCCGATACCCGCCAGCGCCTATCAGGAATGATCACATGACGGTTCGCTTTCGCCCGCTTATCTTCTTATGCATCGCCGCCGTGCTTTCGGCCTGTGCCAGCTCGCCGTCGTCTACGCTCGGCGAATTGCCTCGCACACCACAGGCATCGACACAGCAATTACTCAAAGAAGCTGACGCCAGCGATCCGACCAAGGCGGCGTCGCTGCGACTGTCTGCCGCCGACCAGAGCCTGCAGCAGGGCAATGCGGAACAAGCTCGACAGATTCTCGGGCAGATCGACATCGATACGCTGATGCCCGCGCAGCAAATATTTGCCAGAACGCTGGAAGCGGAGCTGGCATTGGCTGCCGGAGAGCCGAAAGGCGCGCTTCAGGCATTACAGCACCCAGTATTTGAGCGCCTGGCAGAACTACCAGTTGACCAGCAGCTACGGACTCAACTGGCCCGCGCCAATGCATTCGAGGCGAACAACCAGCCTCTCGACGCAGCTCGCGAACGGACCTTCATCGCCCCCCTGCTAAGTGGAGAGCAGGCTGAGAAAAATCACGATGCGATCTGGTCGCTTGTTTCGGACCTGTCAACCGAGCAACTTCAGCCGACCGCTGACACCGACCTCGCCGGATGGATAAGCCTGGCAGTGGCCGTTAAACAGTCCGGCACTATCAGCCAGCAAAAACGCGCCATCGACGCCTGGCTACAACAGCATCCCAACCACCCCGCCGCAATACGACTGCCGGACTCGCTACAAAAGATAAGGGAGCTGGCTGACAAGCCCTTGTCCCATGTAGCCCTGCTGTTGCCGATGGACGGCCCGCTTGCCAGTGTCGCCCGCGCTCTGCGGGACGGATTCCTAGCCGCACACCTCGCCGAACAGAGCAATCTGAAAATCGAGCTGTTCGACAGCTCACGGTTTCCCTCTATCGACGAGTTTTACCGACGGGCATCGGCCGCAGGCGTCGAATTGGTTATCGGGCCACTGGACAAAGACACGGTCCGCCAGCTGGCCGACCGCGAGCGATTGCCCATCACAACGCTCGCCCTCAACTACAGCGACGCCGATCAGACGATCCCTCCGCAACTGTTCCAGTTTGGACTGGCGGCCGAAGATGAAGCGCGCGAAGTGGCGCGCCGCGCCTGGACCGATGGGCACCGCCGCGCAGTCGCTCTGACACCAAGAGGTGACTGGGGTAACCGAGTGTTTGAAGCATTCCGCCAAGAATGGCAAGACTTAGGCGGAACAGTGGCTGCAGCCGAACCACTGGCCGAGCCAATCGAGCTGGCCAATCAGATCGCCGAACTGCTGCAGATAAGCAGCAACGGCACTGACTCGCAGCCTTCACGCCGCCAGGATATCGATTTCCTCTTCCTCGCCGCGACACCACAGCAAGCGCAGCAAGTCAAACCAACCCTCATATTCCAGTACGCCGGCGACCTGCCCGTCTATGCCACTTCGCACCTCCACGCCGCCACGGATAACCGCACGCAATACCTGGACCTCGAAGGCATTCGCTTTACCGAGACCCCTTGGTTGCTTGATCCACAGCTTCCGCTTCGCCAGGAGATCGAACGCAAGTGGCCTCAGGCACGCGGCAGCCTTGGCAGGCTTTATGCCATGGGCGCCGACGCTTATCTCCTGGCGCCGCGTCTGAGTCAGCTCTTGGCCGTCCCGGAAACCCGGATAGATGGCCTGTCAGGCACGCTCAACATTACGCCGCAACAGCGAATCGAACGACGCCTGCCGTGGGCCATGTTTCATGATGGAGAAGTCCAGCCATTACCGGACACGCCTAATTGAGTGCGACCAGCAAGCAGACCAGCGGAAAGCTCGCTGAAGATACCGCTCAGCAATATCTCCAGACGCAAGGGCTGCGACTGCTACATCGAAACTGGACGTGCCGTAGCGGCGAGCTCGATCTGGTCATGCTTGACGGCGATACAGTAGTATTCGTCGAGGTTCGCTACAGACGCCACGCCGCATGGGGCGGCGCCCTTGAGAGCGTAGACGTGCATAAACAGCAGAAGCTGATCAAGGCGGCGCAGCTTTTTCTAGTGAAAGAGAGCTGCTGGGCAACACACCCCTGCCGCTTCGACGTCGTCGCGATAGGATCGGGCAGCAATGCAGCGAAGCCCAACTGGATCCGAAACGCTTTCGACAGCTGAAGATAAGCTCTGTAGCGGAACGGCGTTTCGCTAATACCAAACCTGTATGAAAAGACTCCTGCGGCACGGCCCTGGAGCCCCAGCCGTCACTGAAGGTTAATCACCGATGGATATGCAATCCCGTATACGCCAGCTTTTCCAGGCCAGCATTGAAACCAAACAGAATGCAATGGAGGTGCTGGCGCCCAGCATCGAGCAGGCTGGACAGGTTATGGTCAACACGCTGCTCAGTGAAGGCAAGATCCTGACCTGCGGAAACGGCGGATCAGCCGGCGACGCGCAACATTTTTCCTCGGAGTTGCTTAACCGCTTCGAGCGCGAGCGCCCAAGCCTTCCCGCAATCGCCCTGACGACTGACAGCTCAACGCTGACTTCAATTGCCAACGACTACAGCTACAACGAGGTTTTTTCCAAACAAATTCGCGCGCTGGGCCAGCCAGGCGACGTGCTGCTTGCCATTTCCACTAGCGGCAACTCGGCTAACGTCATTCAGGCGATTCAGGCCGCACACGACCGCGAGATGCAGGTCGTCGCGCTCACTGGTCGCGACGGCGGCGGAATGGCCTCTCTGCTGCTACCGGAGGACGTTGAAATTCGCGTTCCGGCAAAGGTCACGGCGCGCATCCAGGAGGTACACCTTCTGGCCATTCATTGCCTATGCGACTTGATAGACAACCAACTGTTTGGGAGCGAAGAATGAAATCGGTTCAGTTGCAGAGCTTTGCGCTTGTGCTGTGCGTGGCCATTACCGGCTGCAGCTCAGTGCTCACCGCTACACGCGACGACCCCATCAGCGACAATCGCGGAACACGGACGATCGGAAGCACGATCGATGATTCGCTAATCGAGACAAAAGCTGCGGTGAATATTGCCAAGGCCCACCCGGACCTGGACCGAGCGTCTCATGTCATCGTTGCCAGCTACAACGGGGTCGTCTTGCTTGCGGGTCAAACACCGCGGGCAGAATTGAAACAACTGGCTGAACAGGCCGCTAGCTCCGTACAGCGCGTCAAACGCGTGCACAACGAAATACAGGTCCTCAAACCTTCGTCTGCCTTGGCTCGGAGTAATGACTCTTGGCTGACGACCAAGATCAAGGCACAGATGCTCACTGACGCGACCGTGCCCGGCTCACGCATCAAAGTCATCACCGAGAACGGCATCGTTTACCTGCTGGGCCTCGTCAGCCGCCAGGAGGGCAACCGGGCAACGAGCGTAGTGCAAGGCGTATCGGGCGTGCAGCGCATCGTTAAACTGTTTGAGTACATCGACTGATAGCAGCAACAAGACGAATCAGCACCGGAGGACCGGTGCTGACAGCCACAAGCTATCATCCCATCTAAGCCGCTGGGCTTAGCACTCTGGTTACTTGACAACCTTCAGGCTAGGACGCCCTGCCGGAGCCGCACGCGACGATGCGCCTGAGCCTTTCGACGAATCGTCAACGGATGGATTGTCATCAGGCGGGGTGGGCTCAACCTCAAACACCATGCCCTGCCCGTTCTCGCGTGCGTAGATGGCCATTACGGCTGCCGACGGGACATGCAGGTTATGCGGCACACCACCGAAGCGCCCCTCGAAACGGATCGACTGATTATCCATTTGCAGTTGACGCACCGCAGCTGGCGCCACGTTCAATACGATCTGACCGTCGCTGGCAAAGCCATCGGGCACTTGAACACCTGGATGCTCTACGTTGACCAACAAATGCGGAGTACAGTCGTTGTCTACGATCCAATCGTACAACGCGCGCACCAGGTAAGGACGACTTGATGTCATATGCTGCCTCTCTTAACGCATGCCGCGCTCAACGGCGGATAAACTGACCTGAAAGGCCTCGCGAGCAAAATTTATCTCCATGTAGTCGAGTAGCGGCTTTGCTGCTCGAGGTAAGTCGATACCGAGTTTGGGTAAACGCCACAGGATAGGCAACAGGCAGCAGTCCACCAGACTGATTTCATCACTCATGAAGAACGGCTTTTCGGCAAAAATGGGTGACACGCCTGTCAGGCTCTCGCGAAGCTCCTTGCGGGCCTGCAATCGCGCGGCCTCAGCAGTACGGCGATCATCGATACGGTCCACCAGGGCACACCAGTCGCGCTGCACCCTATGCACGAGCAGCCGAGTGTTCGCCCTAGCCACAGGATAGACCGGAAGCAACGGCGGGTGCGGATACCGCTCTTCAAGGTACTCGGTGATCACATTGGGCTCATACAACGCAAGGTCCCGATCCACCAGCGTAGGCAGGCTTGCGTAAGGGTTCACTTCAGTCAACCTGACCGGACAGCGAGCGGGGTCAACGTCGATTATTTCGACGCTGACGCCTTTCTCAGCGAGCACATAACGCACCCGATGCGAGTAATGGTCGGCGGGATCGGAATAGCAGGCCAACCGATTGGTAGCGGCCATAGGTCCCTCCTCGTTGGAATTTATAGATCGGCAGAAAAAAACGCGCGCCCATAAGGGCGCGCGCAGGGCACAACAATATCAAGCTGAATCAGTGAACGTCTTTCCAGTATTCACGCTTCAGCAGATAAGCGAATACAAAGAAGAACGCCAGGAACAACAACACGTAGGTACCGATGCGCTGACTTTCAAGCTTGACCGGGTTCGCTGAATAAGCGAGGAAGGTCACCAGATTCTTGATCTTCTCATCATACTCAGCCTCCGTGAGTGCTCCAGTGCCTGGCACAACGGTTAAGGCATGACAGTCTTCGTGAGTGATCGGCGTGCCGGTCAGCGGATCGAATTGCTTGCGACCATCCTCAACCACTTGAACCTGCTTACATGCAACCGACTCACCCTCTGGCAACTTGCCTGGCAGCACCTGCCGGCCCTGTAGCGGCGCCAGTACGTGTGGCATACCAACGTTTGGGAACACCGTATTGTTAACGCCGTAGGGACGGGACGGGTCTTCGTAGAAGCTGCGTAAGTACGTATACAGCCAGTCGTTACCACGCACCCTCGCCACCAGCGTCAGGTCCGGCGGAGCCGCACCGAACCAAGTCTTGGCTTCGTCCGGCGTCATGCCAATCTTCATGTGATCGCCAATCTTGGCATCAGGAAAGACTACGTTCTCGAGCATGACCTCTTCAGGAATGCCCAGATCGTTAGCGACTCGCTCATAACGCTGATACTTCGCGCTGTGACAACCCATGCAATAGTTCGCGAAGGTCTGTAAACCGTCTTGCAGTGCCACCTTGTCAGTCAGGTCGACGTCGACCTCATCAAGAGGAACACTCACACCTGCGGCGAAACCAAAAGCCGGCACCAGTGCAAAAATCAATGCAGCAATTTGCTTTTTCATCAGCCAGCCACCCTTTGCGGAACTACTTTTGTCTTCTCAAGCTTGGTGTAAAACGGCATCAAGATGAAGTAACCGAAGTAGATAGCAGTACAGATCCGAGATACCAACGTGCGCTCAGGCGTAGGCGCAAGCACACCAAGCACACCGAGGATGATGAAAGAGATGCAGAACAACACCAGCGCGATCTTGCTCATCCAGCCTTTGTAGCGCATCGACTTGACCGGACTACGATCCAACCAAGGCAATACGAACAGCACGGCGATAGCAGCGCCCATGGCGATCACGCCGAGCAACTTGTCTGGCACAGCCCGCAGAATGGCGTAGTAAGGCGTGAAGTACCAAACAGGCGCAATATGTTCTGGCGTCTTGAATGGGTTAGCCGCCTCGAAGTTTGGTTTTTCGAGGAAGTAGCCACCCATCTCTGGGAAGAAGAACACGATGGCACAGAATACAAACAGGAACACCACCACACCCACGATATCCTTCACCGTGTAATACGGGTGGAACGGAATTCCATCGAGCGGGATGCCTGCCTCGTTCTTGCTCTTCTTGATATCGACGCCCATCGGGTTGTTCGAACCAACCTCGTGCAGCGCTAGGATGTGCAGCACAACCAGCCCAAGAATCACGATCGGCAAGGCGATAACGTGCAGAGCGAAGAAGCGGTTCAGAGTGATACCCGAGATCAGGTAATCACCACGAATCCACTGGGTCAGGTCGTCCCCGATCACCGGAATGGCACCGAACAGCGAAATGATCACCTGGGCACCCCAGTAGGACATCTGACCCCAAGGCAGAAGATAGCCCATGAACGCTTCGGCCATCAGAGCGAGGTAGATCATCATCCCGAAGATCCAGACCAGCTCACGCGGCTTCTGATAGGAGCCGTAGAGAATCCCGCGGAACATATGAAGATAGACCACGACGAAAAACGCCGACGCACCCGTGGAGTGCAGGTAGCGGATGATCCAGCCGTATTCCACATCCCGCATGATGTATTCGACGGACGCGAACGCACCCTCAGCTGAGGGCTCGAAGCTCATCGTCAGCCAGATTCCGGTCAGGATCTGATTGACCAGAACTAGCAAAGCCAAGGAACCGAAAAAATACAATACGTTGAAGTTTTTCGGAGCGTAATACTTACTCAGATGGTCTTCCCACATCTTGGTCGCGGGGAAGCGCGCATCAACCCATTCCATGAACTTGCTCATCACGCGCTCTCCTGATCCACGCCGATAACGACCACAGAGTCGGTTTCGTAAGTGTGAGGGGGAACCGGCAGATTCAAGGGCGCAGGCTGGCCCTTGTAGACACGGCCTGCCATGTCATATTTTGAACCGTGGCACGGGCAGAAGTAGCCGCCGAGCCAATCGGCGCCGAGATCAGCAGCCGCCACTTCGGGTCGAAACGATGGGGAACATCCGAGGTGCGTACAGAGTCCGACGACAATCAGCAGTTCCGGTTTGATCGAGCGAACGACCGGGTCGACATATTCAGGCTGCACGGAGGCTTCCGATTTCGGATCGGCAACTGCCTCGCTTAGCTTGTCCAGGTTAGCCAGCGCCTCCTCGGTACGACGCACAATGAACACCGGCTGACCGCGCCATTCCGCAACCATCTGCTGGCCTGGCTCGATCTTGCTGATATTTACCTTAACCGGTGCACCGGCTGCCTTGGCCTTGGCACTTGGGAACCACGATCCCACAAACGGGACCGCGGCACCCACCGCTCCTGCAGCACCTACTACCGAAGTAGCGGCTACGAGGAAGCGACGCCGGCCAGCATTCACGCCGTCATTGCTCATTCAGTCGTCTCCCATCAGTTTCTTATGGCCTACCGAAAGCAGGCGTCTACTACGTAAAAACAGCCGCGAAAAAATTCGCCAAATGGTAAAGAAAAGCCCCTTCTATGACAAGGTAATAACCGGATACAACGCAGCGCCAAGCCCCGAAAATCGGGGCTCGTAACGTGACAAGCTGTCGCAGGAACGAAACGACCGCCTTTAGAATCGACACCCATAAAAAAACGCCCAGCTCCGCGAAGAGCTGGGCGTTTTTTTGAGAAGCCTGAATTAGCGCTTCGAGTATTGCGGACGCTTACGCGCCTTACGCAGACCGACTTTCTTACGCTCAACTTCGCGAGCATCGCGAGTAACGAAGCCAGCCTTACGCAGCGCAGGACGCAGAGTCTCGTCGTAATCCATCAGAGCACGGGTGATACCGTGACGGATAGCACCCGCCTGCCCACTCACACCACCACCGAGAACAGTGACATAGATGTCGAACTTTTCGACAGTTTCAGTCAGTTCCAGAGGCTGACGAACAACCATACGAGCAGTCTCGCGCCCGAAGAAGTTATCCAGCTCACGGTTGTTGATGGAAATCTTGCCAGTACCCGGACGCAGGAATACGCGCGCGGTTGCAGTCTTGCGACGGCCAGTGCCGTAGTTTTGAGTCGCCGACATAATGAACTATTCCGTTAAATCTTCAGTTCTTGGGGCTGCTGAGCGGTGTGCGGGTGGTTCGCACCCTTGTACACCTTCAGCTTACGGTACATGTCGCGACCCAGCGGATTCTTGGGCAGCATGCCCTTGACCGCGGTCTCGATCACACGCTCTGGCGCCTTGGCGATCAGCTTCTCGAAGTTGATCGACTTGATGCCACCCGGGAAACCGGAGTGAGAGTAGTACATCTTGTCGGTGGTCTTCGCACCGGTAACACGCACTTGCTCGGCGTTGATAACGACGATGTAATCACCGGTATCGACGTGAGGGGTGTATTCCGCCTTGTGCTTGCCACGCAGGCGGCTAGCGATTTCGGTTGCCAGACGACCCAGGGTCTGGCCGGCAGCGTCGACGACGAACCAGTCGCGCTTGACGGTTTCCGGTTTAGCAGTAAAAGTCTTCATTCGTTATAGCCTCAGGGGCCGCCCTGAAAATAAGACGGCGAATCTTACTGAATGGTGCTCGCCCTGGCAAGGCCAGGACAGCCGGAAACAGACGCTATCGGGGGCTCGGGTCAGCGCGTCCGCTACGGCAGTGTTCGGTAGGCTAGGCATCCCCTACCTCGTGTTTGCGTCAACGGGCTAGGCATCCCCGGCGACAGGCTGCGGAATTATCCGGATTGCGGGCAAAATAGCAAGCACGTTCGGCGTGCGTTTACCGGAAAGCTAAGCCAGCGGACACCTAATAAGCATCATCCGGTGCCCTCAACAACCTTAAGGGTCGTGATCGGGTGAAACTTATCGACCGTTTCACCGATCGGACTCAGCAAAAACCATCAGCAAAAAGGATAGAACATGGAACTGCGCCAGCTTGGCCGCACCGATCTGACAGTAAGTGCCTTATGCCTCGGCAGCATGACCTGGGGCGAGCAAAACGACCAGGATGAGGCATTTGCCCAACTAGACCGTGCCAAAGCGGCAGGCATCAACTTTCTCGACACCGCCGAAATGTATCCAGTGCCACCCCGCGCGGAGACTTACGCGACCACCGAACGCTACATAGGCAACTATTTCAAGGCCCGGGGAAATCGCGCGGACTGGATTCTCGCCAGCAAAGTTGCCGGCCCTGGTAACGGCATCACCCACATCCGCGACGGGCAATTGAAGATGAATCGCCAACACATCGTCGCCGCACTTGATGCCAGCCTGCAACGCCTACAGACCGACTGGATCGACCTTTATCAGCTGCATTGGCCTGAGCGCAGTACGAACTTTTTTGGGCAGCTTGGCTACCGGCATCAGAATGAGAATCTCACCCCGATCGAGGAAACACTCGAGGTACTCGATGAACAGGTAAAAGCTGGAAAAATTCGCCATATTGGACTTTCGAACGAAACGCCATGGGGCACCATGAAGTTCCTGCAGCTTGCAGAGTCGATGGGCTGGCCACGCGCCGTTTCGATTCAGAACCCCTACAACCTGCTCAATCGCACCTTCGAGGTAGGCCTGGCGGAAATTGCCATCCGCGAACATTGCGGGCTGCTGGCTTATTCACCGCTAGCCTTTGGCATGCTCAGCGGCAAATATGAGCAAGGCGCACGACCGGCAGGAGCGAGGATCACGCTATTCAGCCGTTTCGCACGTTACTCCAACGCCCAGTCGCTAGCGGCCTGCTCTCGTTACGTAGCGCTCGCCCGGGAGCACAACCTTGACCCGGCGCAAATGGCGCTGGCTTTTGTAACCCAGCAACCATTCGTCACGAGCAACATCATTGGTGCCACGTCGCTCAATCAGCTGGAAAGCAATCTCGCCAGCACTGAGCTGGCGCTTTCACCCGAGGTGCTCGAAGCCATCGAGGCGATTCATACCCAGCAACCCAACCCTGCTCCTTGACCGGACTAGCACCTACCCCAGTGGTGATGCAGAGGTACAGGCCGCGGCACCGCTGGCACAGCCATCCATGGGGGCATCTTGAAAGATGATTGCTACCGAATTGCTTGCACCGACCAGCCTCTTGCTTGGCTGGCTGATCTATGCGGCTGGATTGGTATGGGCCAGCATCCGAGCACCCTGGGTGGAGCTGTTCAGTGACACCCGCCGCCAGCATCTGCTGTTCGGCGCGGTGTTGGCAATCTTCCTTTTGTGGCTGGTGCGCCGGGATTTCGATTCGGGGCTCTCATTCCACTTCATTGGCCTGACCGCGGTGACGCTATTGCTCGATTGGCCCCTGGCGATCCTTGCGGCTTTGATTGCACAGCTAGGATTGGCCGCCACCGGCCATCAACAGTTGGCGGCCCTCGGCCTCAATGGAGTATTGCTCGTATTGATTCCCGTTACGGTAACGGAGCTTTGTGCGATCGCGGTCGAGAGAACCCAGCCGCGAAATCTTTTTGTTTATATCTTCTTTTCAGGATTCTTTGCGGCCGGCCTCGCGGCACTGTTCTGCATTCTCGCTGGACTCGGCATCCTGCTGCTCGACGATCGCTATCCAATGCCGCCGTGGCTGGCCGATTTTGCCGGCTACATCTGGCTTGTGATGTTCCCCGAAGCCTTCATCAACGGCACAGTCGTGAGCGCGCTGGTCGTGTTCTATCCGGACTGGATGGAAACCTTTAACCGAAGCCGCTACCTTCAGGCGCCATGGAAGGACGAGGGCAACAAACAGGCCTAGAGATATTTTCTAACGAGGACTATAAATCGCTTGCTCTCAGTGCGAGCGAGGCGGGACGTCATCGGAAAACAAGTCCTCGTCCAGTTCATTACCTGGAATCGCATGCTCCTCCGAAGCCCAGGCACCAAGATCGATCAACTTGCAGCGCTCGGAACAAAACGGACGACTGGGGCTTTTCAAACTCCATTCAACCGGCGCACCGCAGGTAGGGCATTCGACAACCGTAGCACTCATTTCCGACCTCCTCGTAGCGTCAGATAAAAATTATGTAAACGCTCAACTTCGCGTGTGAGCCACATCAGATCGCGATCATTGACCAGAACGTCATCCGCATGACTCAGACGCTCTTCTCGACTGAGCTGCGCCTTGAGAATGGCGCGGATCTGCGTTTCGGTGGTTGCATCACGCCGAACAGCTCGCTCCAGCTGTAGCGCCTCAGGCACATCGACCACCAGTACGCGATCGACCTGGCGGTACTGGCCGGACTCGATCAACAAGGGCGAGACCATGATCGCATAGGGTGAAGCGGCCCGAGCCAGGTGCGCCGTTGTCTCCTCACGGATCAGCGGATGCAACAATGCCTCTAACCACTTGCGCTGATCTGGGTTGCGAAAGATCAAGTCGCGCAGAGCTGCTCTATTCAGACTACCGTCAGGTGACAGAACCTGCTCGCCAAACCGATCGACAATTGCCCCCAGCGCAGGCCTGCCCGGCTCGACGACCCAGCGAGCGGCGTGATCCGCATCGACCCAGTGCACACCGAGGCGACCGAACGCCTCTACCACTGCGCTCTTTCCGCTGCCGATACCGCCGGTTAATCCCAGGACCCAAGGTTTCATCACACCCATCCAGACGGAAAAAAACGACGCGCAGTAGTAACGCCACGAAAGCAAGGACGCAAGTGCTAAGACGACCAGTGACCCGGTCGTGGTCGAGGAGCCGCTCAGTGCAATCAGACAGCGAGGACGGCTGCCAATATAGACGTGTCGCTAAGCGTGCCGTCGGCCCAGCCGGCACGGGCGAGCTGTACCGTTAGAAGCGGGCAAACTGAAGATAGGCCGAGGTGATCTGGTCACCCCAAAGCAGAGCGATCCAGCCCGCAATTGCCAGATAGGGGCCAAAAGGAATTGTCGTGCCGCTATCGGCCTTCTGCATACGCAACATAACGGTACCCAACACCGCACCCACGACAGACGAGAGCAGAATGGTCAACGGCAATACCTGCCAACCACCCCAGGCGCCAAGCATGGCCAGCAACTTGAAGTCACCGTAGCCCATACCTTCTTTTCCGGTTACGAGCTTGAACAGCCAGTACACCATCCACAGGCTGAGATACCCCGCCACTGCTCCCCACACAGCATCGGGCAACGGGGCGAACAGGCCGGACACATTGATGATCAACCCAAGCCATAACAACGGTAAGACGATGGAATCAGGCAACAGCTGATGATCGACATCGATCATGCTCATCGCCAAGAGCCCCCACGTCAGCACCAGCATGACACCCGCCTGCCAGGAAAAACCGAAGTGCAAGGCCACGTAGCCAGACAACACTCCACAGAGCAACTCGATAAACGGGTAGCGCTTGCTAATCGGCGCTCGGCACGAAGCGCACTTGCCGCGCAAAACCAGCCAGCTGACTAAAGGAATATTTTCCCAGGCCCGGATCTGATGATCGCAATGCGGGCAATGAGAGTGAGGCAGGACGAGGTTGAAAGGCACTGTTTGCTCGGCTGGCAATTCAAGAAACTCACGCGCCTGAGCGCGCCAGTCCCGCTGCATCATAATTGGCATACGGTGGATCACCACATTCAGGAAGCTGCCGACTAGCAGACCCAACACGAGCGCGCACAAAACAAAGGCCAGCGGGGTGCTGGCCAAAAACGTAGCAACATCCATTCTTAGACCACGGCCCCCAACTGGAAGATCGGGAGGTACATGGCAATGATCAAACCGCCAACCAGCACACCTAACACAGCCATGATCATGGGCTCCATCAGTGCGGTTAAGCCGTCGACCATATTGTCCACTTCGTCCTCATAAAAGGTCGCGACCTTTGCAAGCATCTGATCCAGCGAGCCCGACTCCTCACCGATGGCCGCCATTTGGATAGCCATGCTCGGAAATGTGCCGGTCGTGCGCATGGAAAAATTCAGCTGCATACCGCTGGAGACGTCACTTTTCACCTTCATCGTCGCATTACGGAATACCACGTTACCTGTGGCACCTGCCACGGAGTCCAACGCGTCCACCAGCGGCACACCCGCGGCGAAGGTCGTTGCCAGGGTCCGTGCGAAACGAGCCACCGCCGATTTGTAGAGGATGTCACCGACAATCGGCATCTTGAGCAGGAGCCGGTCAAACCAGTTGCGGAAACCCTCGGATTTGCTGTGGGCAGTTTTAAAGCCATAAGCGGCCCCGAACATCCCAAGCAAAACCAGATGCCACCAGGCTTGCAGAGCTTCTGAAATGCCGATCACAAACACGGTGAATGCTGGCAGCTCGGCACCGAAGTTGGCAAAAACGTCTTGGAACTGAGGGACAACCTTGATCAACAGGATTGCCGATACGATGATCGCTACGAGTATGACGGCGATAGGGTAGTTCATCGCCTTTTTGATCTTCGCTTTGAGTGCCTCAGTCTTTTCCTTATAGGTCGCGACACGATCCAGCAAGGTCTCCAGCGAGCCGGACTGTTCTCCTGAATCAACCAAGTTGCAATACAAATCATCGAAGTATTTGGGCTGCTTGCGCAACGCGCTGGCGAAGCTGTTACCCGAGGCAACGTCCTGCTTCAGGTCGTCCACCAACTTGCGCATATTCGGATTATCGAAACCCTCGCCAATGATGTCGAACGACTGTAACAGCGGAACGCCAGCCTTCATCATGGTTGCCA
The DNA here is from genome assembly GCF_051028275.1 of Stutzerimonas stutzeri. Taxonomy (GTDB): domain Bacteria; phylum Pseudomonadota; class Gammaproteobacteria; order Pseudomonadales; family Pseudomonadaceae; genus Stutzerimonas; species Stutzerimonas stutzeri_AS. The sequence goes on along the minus strand of NZ_CP069269.1, from coordinate 979,898 downwards.
TCTGCCGGGTAAACAAGGCGATGTCCATCGGCTTGATCTTCTTGCCGGCACTGAACAGCGACGCCGACTTCTTGCGCACTTTTTGCGGATTGACACCCTGCTTACGGAGCTGCGCCTTGACCAACGCTGGGCTGACACCGCTCAGCTCGCCTTTGATCTTCGCGCCCTGCCTGTTCGTCCCTTCCCAGGTGAAGACACTGGTTTTAATCGCTTTCTGCGCCATGTTAGTCCTTGGTCACCCGGTTGACTTCTTCCAGGCTCGTCACGCCCTGCATGGCTTTGACTAGAGCCGAAGTCCGCAGGTCATTGAAGCCGTCTTTACGCATCTGGGTGGAAATGTCGATGGAATTGCCGTCTTCCATGATAATCCTGGCCAGGGCTGGCGTGTTTTTAACCACTTCATAAATACCGACACGACCTTTATAGCCGCCTGTGCAATTCTCGCAGCCCACCGGACCGTAGATCTTGAACGTGCCAATCTTATCGGCCGGAAATCCTTCTTCCAGCAGTGCTTCACGCGGCAATTCGACTTCTTTCTTGCAACTGTTACACAGCTTTCGCGCCAGACGTTGGGCGATGATCAGGTTCACTGACGTGGCGATATTGAAGGCCGCCACACCCATGTTGCGCAGGCGTGTCAGGGTTTCTGCGGCGCTGTTCGTATGAAGCGTCGACATCACCATGTGACCCGTCTGTGCCGCCTTGATGGCGATCTCTGCAGTCTCCAGGTCGCGAATCTCCCCGACCATGATCACATCCGGGTCCTGACGCAGAAACGCCCTAAGCGCCTGGGAGAAGTCCATTCCTTGACGAGGGTTAACGTTGACTTGGTTGATACCTTCGAGGTTGATCTCAACCGGATCTTCCGCAGTGGAGATGTTTACATCGACTGTATTGAGAATGTTCAGGCCGGTATAGAGCGATACTGTCTTACCCGACCCCGTTGGGCCGGTAACGAGGATCATGCCCTGCGGCTGCTTGAGCGCGCTCAGGTACAACTCCTTTTGGTCTTCCTCATAACCCAGCGCATCGATACCCATCTGGGCACTGGAGGGGTCGAGAATCCGCATCACGATCTTCTCGCCCCACAGGGTCGGCAACGTGTTCACGCGAAAGTCGATGGCTTTGGTCTTGGACAGCTTCATCTTGATCCGACCATCCTGCGGTTTGCGCCGCTCGGATATGTCCAGCCCAGCCATGACCTTGAGGCGTGCAGAAATTCGGGGCGCTAGCTGGATCGGCGGCCTTGCGACTTCGTGCAGGATGCCATCCGTACGGAGGCGAACTCGAAAGGCTTTCTCATAAGGCTCGAAGTGCAGGTCGGAGGATCCGCCGCGGATGGCGTCGAGCAGCATCTTGTTGACGAAGCGCACGACGGGAGCATCATCAGCAGCTTCTCCCACATCTTCGCTCGACCCATCGTCCGACACACTCTGAACGTCCACTCCGTCCAGATCCACCTCGCCTAGATCTTCCAGCCCGGATGTAGCACTCTCGAAGAATTTATCGATAGCCAACCCGAGCTTGTCATCTTCAACGAGGATCGCTTCAGTTGTCAGCCCGGTGCTGAACTGGATATCCGTCACCGCCTGATGATTGGTCGGATCAGAAACCGCCACGAACAGCTTATGGCCTCGCTTGAGCAATGGCAGCACACGGTGCTGGCGGGCCAATTTTTCCGAGACGACATCCTTTAGCTGGCTCTCCTTATCCAGCGCGTTAAGGTCCATATAGGCAACGCCGAACTGGTCGGCTGCCAACTCAGCCACCGCACGACCATTGGCGAGTTTGTTCTGCACGACATAGGTGACCAGCGACAGCTTATTACGCGCAGCCTGCTGTTGCGCTTGTTGCGCCGCCTTGTCATCAAGCAGCCCGGTTAGCACCATCTGTTTGGCGAGGCCGGAAAGTGCAATGTTGTCCGTCATGGCATAGGTCCCCCCGTATTAATGCCACGCCTTATAACGCAGATAAGGAAGGGTGCCAAACGGCGTCGCGCCAAGTGACAAGAATTGTCAGAAGGGCACGCATCCAGGCAGCGTGCATGGTTCACATAGGCTCGGATAGCCGCGTGTTTCGCGGGACCCAATAGTTGGCACGCCGGCTGCAGTAGTGATTGCAGGCTCAACGCCTGAACATTTCAAGGAGAAACACATGAAAGCTCAGATGCAAAAAGGTTTTACCCTGATTGAATTGATGATCGTTGTAGCGATCATTGGTATTTTGGCAGCAGTGGCGTTGCCGGCTTATCAGGATTATACGATTCGAGCACGCGTTACCGAAGGTGTGGGTCTTGCCTCCAGTGCTAAGTCTCTTATCGCAGAAAATGCAAATACCCAAGCCGAACTGCTTGCCGTAGCTACTGCATGGAATGCCCAAGCAAACAACTCTGGCGCAGTAAGTAAATACGTCGCGTCCGTGCTAGTTGACGATGCTACTGGCGAAGTGACCGTTACGTTCAACGAAGACAACGTTGGCAACATCCCAGCTGCTGCAACGCTGGTCTACACACCGTACATTCAAACTGGCAACGGCGCCGTTCAACTTGCCAACAACTTCGGCACCGGCAATACTGGTTCTGTTGATTGGGGCTGCGCTTCCACAGCCAACCTAGTTTCCGCCGGCCGCGGCCTTACAACTCTGACCGCTGGCACACTGCCTGCCCAGTTCGCTCCGAGCGAGTGCCGCTAAGCGTAGTGATTGTGCAACCCGTGCGGTTGCGTAACACCAGTGTCATTCAAAACCCCGCCCTTATCGGCGGGGTTTTGTTTGTATGCTCATGAATTTCTCGCTGTACGGTCTAGAATTTTGGAGCTCCGTCATGCCTGCCCGCATCAAGGCGTCTCTGATGCACCTTGCCGCCTCGATAGTTATAGCTTTCCTTATCTTGATATTGGTGTTTGTCCTCTGGTACCCCACCCCCCTACACGAAGCGCTGGCAATCACCCAGATATTCTTGTTGCTGCTGCTCGTCGACGTAGTCCTTGGCCCACTGTTGACCTTGTTGATATTCAAAGTCGGCAAGAGGACCCTGACCATGGATCTGATGATCATCGCCTGCCTGCAGCTGGCCGCGCTGGGCTATGGTCTCTGGGTCGTAGCAGAAGGACGCCCGGTATGGATTGTTTATAACGTCGATCGGTTCGATGTGGTAACGGCGTTGGATATCGAGCCCCGCAAACTGGACGAAGCCCCAATTCAATACCGCAACGCTTCCTGGTCTGGACCACGATGGGTCGGGGCGGTAAGACCTGATGATCCCGAGCAGCGCCAGAAAATTCTTTTCGAAGCGGCGCTGGGCGGCAGCGACATAGCGCAGCGCCCTGGCCTATATAGGCCCATGTCAGATATGGCCGAGGCCATACGTCAGCGCGCGCAACCACTCAGAAAGCTGAACGACTTCAACGAAGCCACATTGGTTAGAAAGGCGTTACAGGACTGGCCCACCGCTACCGCTTGGGTACCACTGATGGCACGCGCCAAACCGATGGTCGTGCTGCTCAGCGAGAACAAAAGTAGCGTAGTTGCCATTGTCGACCTCAGGCCATGGTAGTGAGCACGCCTGGAAAAGCACCAGTTCAATAGATCGTGGTCTGGCTAACGCGGTCACCCTTATAGGATCGAGCTGCGATACCTGGGATCGCGTTCCGTATGATGGCTTCGTCGAAGGCGATTCTGTCATTACCGCGAGCGACACTCCAGCCTTGAAACCCTAACCGCACCGTCCCTCGCGAACATCGGAATACGCCTTCGCCTATTCCAACCTACGCCTCCTTCGGATTCAGCCATTCAAACGAAGACGCCCTGCATCAGCAGGGCGCCTTTTTAGTCAAACTAACAGCTTAAATAACGCCGTTCATACGCAGCAGATCAATCACCTGCTTGGCCCCCTCTTCCGCTGTTAGCGACTCAGTATCGATCACCAGATCAGCGTCCACCGGTACATCATAGGGGAAGGAGTCACCTGGGATATTGTCGCCACCCGCCGCATATAGCCCCTGCGGATCGCGCTGCTGGCAAGTCTGCGGTGAAGCCTGGACGTAGACGGTAATCGTACGGTCTGTGCCTATTAGCGCCTTGGCCTGCTCGCGGCCTTCGGCATCGGGCGCGACGAAGGCTGCCAGAGTGATCAGGCCGGCTTCGTTAAACTGACGAGCCACATGCGCGGCACGGCGCCAGTTCTCGGTACGCCCTGCGCGATCTTGCGGTAGGCCCTTGTTGAGGTCGTGGCGCAGGTTCTGGCCATCCAGCACGTAAACAGCCCGGCCCATGTCGAAGAGCTTGCGCTCGACTGCGTATGCCAATGTGCTTTTGCCAGCACCTGACAGGCCCGTGAAGAGCACCGTAGCGGGCTGCTGACCGAAACGGCTGGCGCGTTCTTCAGTAGAGACATGAGCCAGCGCACCGTGATGCCCGGTCGAACCATGGGCGACCGGGTCGGCGATGATCATGCCCGCGCCGACGGTACCGTTGGTGAGGCGGTCGATAATGATGAACGAGCCGGTCGCCGGGTTCGTCGCATAACCATCTAGCGCAATCGGCGCGTCGAGACTGACCTTGACTCGCCCAATCTCGTTGAGTTGCAAGCTGCTCGCCGGGCCGTGCTCCAGGGTATTCACATCGACCCGATGGGTGATGCTGGCAATGGAGCCTGGCACATAGCTCGTGGCGCGTTTGATATCGTATTTCTTACCCGGCAGCATCGGTTCTTCAGCCATCCATACAAGCATGGCGTCGAACGCATCGGCAATACGCGGCTGGTTGTCGGCATGGACCAGCATGTCGCCGCGGGACACGTCGATCTCGTCTTCCAGCGTTAAGGTGATCGCCTCGCCTGGCGTAGCCTGCTCCAACTCACCGTCATAGGTGACGATAGACTTGACGGTGCTGCGCTTACCGGACGGTAACACCAGCACCTCATCGCCCTTGCGCACAATGCCGCTGGCCAGAGTGCCAGCGAAGCCGCGGAAATTGAGGTTCGGGCGATTGACGTACTGCACTGGGAAACGCAGGTCATCGAAGTTGCGGTCGCCAGCGATCTCGACGCTTTCAAGAATCTCCATGAGCGACTGGCCTTCGTACCACGGTGCACGCTCTGAGCGATTGACCACATTGTCGCCCTTGAGCGCGGACATCGGCACAAAGTGCAGCGACGTCGGCTGGAGCTCGATGCGCTCGGCGAACGCCAAGTAATCGGCCTTGATGCGCTCGAAGACCTGCTGATCGAAGTCCATCAGGTCCATCTTGTTGATGGCGACAACGATGTGCTTGATGCCCAGCAAGGAGGTGATGAAGCTGTGACGCTTGGTCTGGGTCTGCACGCCATAGCGGGCATCGACCAGAATGATCGCCAGGTCACAAGTGGAGGCGCCGGTGGCCATGTTGCGCGTGTACTGCTCATGACCGGGGGTGTCGGCAATGATGAACTTGCGTTTGGCGGTGGAGAAATAGCGGTAGGCGACATCGATGGTGATGCCCTGCTCGCGCTCGGCCTGCAAGCCGTCGACCAGCAACGCCAGATCGACGTCATCGCCCGTGGTGCCGGATTTCTTAGAGTCGCGGGTAATGGCTTCGAGGTGATCTTCATAGATCATCTTCGAGTCGTGCAGCAAACGCCCAATCAGGGTGCTCTTGCCGTCGTCGACGTTGCCGCAGGTCAGAAAGCGCAGCAGTTCTTTGCGTTCGTGCTGGGCCAGGTACGCGAGGATATCCTCGCTGATCAAATCGGACTGATGGGACATGGTGCGGAATCCTTAGAAGTAGCCCTGACGTTTCTTTTCTTCCATCGAACCTGCGCCGTCGTGATCGATGACACGACCCTGGCGTTCGGACGTACGCGTCAGGAGCATTTCCTGGATGATCTCCGGAAGGCTCGAGGCCGTGGATTCCACCGCGCCGGTCAACGGGTAGCAACCGAGGGTACGGAAACGGACCATGCGCTTCTCGATGCGTGCCTTTTCGTCATCGGTGAGATGCTCGAGGATGCGCTCGTCGTCGATCATGATCAGGGTGCCGTTCTTCTCGATAACCTCGCGTTCGGCGGCGAAGTACAGCGGCACGATCGGGATCTGTTCCAGATAGATGTATTGCCAAATGTCCAGCTCGGTCCAGTTCGACAGCGGGAAGACACGAATGGACTCGCCTTTCTTCACGTTGCCGTTGTACACGTTCCAGAGCTCCGGTCGCTGGTTCTTGGGGTCCCAACGATGCTTGCTATCCCGGAAGGAGTAGACGCGCTCTTTGGCGCGGGATTTCTCTTCGTCCCGCCGGGCACCCCCGAATGCAGCGTCAAAGCCGTGCTTATCGAGCGCTTGCTTGAGACCCTCGGTCTTCATGATGTCGGTGTGCTTGGCGCTGCCATGGGTGAACGGATTGATGTTCTGCGCCACGCCGTCGGGGTTGATGTGCGTGATCAGGTCCAGGTCCATTTCACTGACCATCTTCTCGCGGAAGCGGTACATCTCCTGAAACTTCCAGCGCGTGTCGACGTGCATCACAGGGAAAGGCAGGCGGCCAGGGAAAAACGCCTTGCGCGCCAGGTGCAGCATCACGGCAGAATCCTTGCCGATGGAATAGAGCATCACCGGGTTGTCGAACTCGGCGGCCACCTCACGAATGATGTGGATGCTTTCCGCCTCCAGCTGTTTCAGATGCGTCAGTTTGTCGACCATGGCTACTCACGATTTTTGCAGATGGAAGGCCGGCACGGCCTGGAGAGCGGCAACTTTAGCACGGCATTAAATTCTAATCAGGCCGCTGCTTAGACCTAAATGCTATAGCTTTATATCAGCCGAAACCCTGCATCGTCTGCGCCGGATAACGCTGCGTTCGGTGCCAAGACCGCGTCAGGCGGGATTCGGACAATCTATAAAAAGATGTTCGATGTCATAGCGCTTCGCCAGATATTCGCCCAGTGCTTTTACGCCATAGCGTTCAGTGGCGTGATGGCCCGCGGCAAAAAAGCTCAGCTGATTTTCCCGAGCAATATGGGCGGTCGGTTCGGATATTTCACCGGTCAGATAGGCATCGACACCCGCATCCACTGCCTTTTCGATATAGCCCTGAGCACCGCCGGTGCACCACGCGATGCGCCTGATTAATCCAGGGCCTTCGACCATCACGGGCTCCCGGCCTAGCGCGCTTTGCACCCGGAGCATGAAGTCTGCAGGCGAGAGTGGCGTATCGAGCGAACCGACAAGGCCAACCGACCGCGGATTGCCCGGATCCAACGGCCCCTCAACCGTCAGCCCTAGCATATGGGCCAGCTGCACGTTGTTACCCACCTCCGGATGCACGTCGAGTGGCAGATGGTAGGCCAGAAGACTGATGTCGTTGCAAAGTAACGTTTTCAGCCGTCGTTGCTTCATACCCACTAACCGGGAATCTTCGTTTTTCCAGAAATAGCCGTGGTGCACCAGTACGACATCCGCCTTCGCTTCAACTGCCAGATCGAGTAACGCCTGGCTGGCCGTTACTCCACTAACGATCCGTTGTACCTGCGAGCGCCCTTGTACCTGCAGCCCGTTGGGGCAGTAGTCTTGAAAACCAGTGGTGTTCAAGTAGCGATCGGTCTCCTCGACCAGAGTGGTCAGCGCAACGGCCATAAAGTGTCCTCTCAGAGATCATGCGTATCAAAACGACTTGCAGCGGATGTCAGCAGAACAGTATGCCTAGCGAAAGAGGCTACGCATCTAGGCGGTGTTCTGCAGTTTCGCCAGGGTAAGGCTGCATTTCGCGGCCAGCTTCGTATAATGCCGTCACCTTAAGAGGCGCTCTTGCCCTCCGCAACCTGTCCGGACCTCCAATCGCGATGATCAATGCCCTGCGTTTTCTTGGCTGGCCGTTGCTGGTTGGCCTGTTGCTGGCCCTACTGATCATTCAGCGCTATCCGCATCTGGTAGGTCTAAGTGACGAGCCAGAATATAGCCTGCAGCAAGCCCCCCTGATCGCCCTACCGCAGCAAGGCCCCTACTCTTATGCCAACGCCGTCAGCAGCGCGGCGCCCGCAGTAGCCAACCTCTATACCACCAAGGTGATAGACAGCTCCAGCCAGCCCCCCATGCTCAAGGACGATCCGCTGTTCCGGCGGTTCTATGGCGACAACCTGCCTCGTCAACGTCGGATGGAGTCGAGCCTGGGCTCAGCGGTGATCATGAGTCCGGAAGGCTACCTACTGACCAATAACCACGTGACCGCGAACGCCGAACAGATTGTCGTGGCATTGCGAGATGGCCGAGAAACGCTTGCACGGGTGATCGGCAGCGATCCTGAGACTGACCTGGCAGTGCTCAAGATCGATCTGGCCGACCTGCCTGCCATTACCATTGGCCGCTCGGATGGGATCCGCATCGGCGACGTTACACTGGCAATTGGAAATCCGTTCGGGGTGGGTCAGACCGTCACGATGGGCATCATCAGTGCAACCGGCCGCAACCAGCTGGGCCTTAACACCTACGAGGACTTCATCCAGACTGACGCGGCGATCAACCGTGGCAACTCTGGCGGCGCACTGGTTGACACAGCAGGTCACCTCATTGGCATCAATACGGCAATCATTTCCGAATCCGGCGGCTCACAGGGCATTGGTTTCGCCATCCCCGTGAAGCTTGCGCTGGATGTGATGAGATCAATCATCGAGCACGGTCAGGTCATTCGCGGCTGGCTCGGTGTGGAGGTGCAATCCCTCACACCGGAATTGGCCGAGTCTTTTGGCCAGGCGGGCCGGCCAGGTATCGTTGTTGCTGGCGTGTACCGCGACGGCCCAGCTGAGCGCGCCGGCCTGCTGCCCGGCGACCTGATTCTCAGCATTGATGGTGAACCCGCGAGCGATGGTCGCAATTCGATGAATCAAATTGCCCGCGTGCGTCCAGGAGACAAGATAGACATTGATATCCTGCGCAACGGCAAACCGATGACAATGACCGCTGAAATCGGAATGCGATCGCTGGTGGAAAAGCCTCCGCAGTAGAGGCGAAGGGCCTGGCGATAGGACGTTGAGCGACGTTCGCGTACTGCTCCCGCATATGCACTCGCTACAACGCCCGCCTCGACCCTGTCCACAGTGGTGATCGTAAACCGCATACGACTGTGCCGCACGCGGTCTGGCCGGGGCTCACCCAATACGCTTCAGCGCATCGAGCAAGGCCTGGTTCTGCTCCGGCGCGCCAATGGTGATGCGCAGGAACTGATCAATGCGCGGCAGTTTAAAGTGCCGAACAATGACGCCTTGCTCGCGCAGCCCAGCAGCCACGCCGGCAGCGTCACGCTGCGGATGGCGGGCAAAGATGAAGTTGGCTGCGGAGGGCAGCACCTCGAACCCCAGATCCTCAAGCGCGACCGTCAGGCCGTTGCGGCTAGCGATCACCTGCTCGCAGCACTGACTGAAATAGGCACGATCCTCGAACGCAGCTGCGGCGCCAGCGATAGCGATACGGTCCAGCGGGTAGGAGTTGAAACTGTTCTTGATACGCTCCAGCGCCTCGATCAGATCGGGATGCCCTACAGCGAGACCGACACGCAGGCCAGCCAACGAACGCGACTTGGACAACGTCTGGGTGACAAGCAGGTTCGGGTAGCGATCGACCAGGGCAACCGCTGATACGCCGCCAAAATCGATGTAGGCCTCGTCGACTACTACGACCGAATCAGGGTTCGCGCTCAACAGCCGCTCAATCGCGTCTAGCGCCAGCAAGCAGCCGGTCGGCGCGTTGGGATTGGGGAAGATGATCCCGCCATTGGGCTTGGCGTAATCGGCCACATCTATCTGGAAGCGGTCGTCCAACGCAACGGATTCATAAGTAATGCCGTAGAGGCCGCAATAGACGGGATAAAAGCTGTACGTCACATCCGGGAAGAGCAACGGTTTCCCGTGCTGGAAAAGCCCGTGAAAGATGTGCGCCAGCACCTCGTCCGAGCCATTGCCGACGAACACCTGCTCGGGACGAACCGCGTAATAGGCAGCAACTGCCTGCTTGAGGCGCTCGCCGTTCGGGTCTGGATACAACCGCAGGTTGTCATTCAGTTCAGCCTGCATCGCCGCGATCGCTTTGGGCGATGGGCCATAGGGGTTCTCATTGGTATTGAGCTTGACTAGATTGGTCAGCTTCGGCTGCTCGCCCGGCACATAGGGCACCAGCTCTTTGACGAAGGGGCTCCAGAATTTGCTCATTCGCCCTTCTCTCCTCAGGCAATAATCGATTTGCCGCCAGGTGGAATCGGCAAGGCGTTTCTACCGGTCGGGTTGGCATGGCTAGCAAGCGAAGCCTCAACCACTCCGCTTGGCCGCCATATGCAGCTACGGCTTGATTCGGTATTCGGCGCTGCGTGCGTGCGCCGTGAGCGACTCGCCGCGCGCCAGCACAGATGCAACTTTACCCAACGTGGACGCGCCGTCCGCCGAACAGTTGATAATCGACGACCGCTTCTGGAAATCGTACACACCCAATGGTGACGAAAACCGTGCGGTTCCTGACGTGGGCAATACGTGATTCGGGCCAGCGCAATAATCGCCCAGCGCCTCTGCGGTGTAGCGCCCCATGAAGATGGCGCCGGCGTGGCGAATCTGCGGTAGCCAATGATCCGGATCTTCGACAGACAGCTCGAGGTGTTCGGGTGCGATGCGATTGGCAACATCGATGGCCTGCTGCATATCAGCAACCTGGATCAACGCCCCGCGCCCCTGCAGCGAAGCACGAGCGATTTCGCTGCGCTCCAGGCTCGGCAGCAAGCGACCAATGCTCTCAGCTACCTGCTCAAGAAACTTCGCGTCCGGGCTGACGAGAATCGATTGGGCGTCCTCGTCATGCTCAGCCTGAGAGAACAGGTCCATGGCGATCCAATCCGGATCGGTTTGGCCGTCGCATACGACGAGGATTTCGGAGGGACCAGCAATCATGTCGATGCCGACCTTGCCGAATACGTGTCGCTTGGCCGTCGCAACATAGATATTGCCCGGCCCCACGATCTTGTCGACGGGCGGCACACTTTCAGTGCCGTAGGCCAGCGCAGCGACCGCCTGGGCGCCACCGATGGTGAAAACCTGGTCGACGCCGGCTATGCAGGCCGCGGCCAAAACGAGCTCATTGACCTCACCACGCGGAGTGGGCACAACCATGACAACTTCCGGTACGCCCGCAACCTTTGCCGGGATAGCGTTCATCAGCACAGACGACGGATACGATGCCTTGCCGCCCGGTACATAAAGCCCCGCGCGATCGAGCGGTGTGACTTTCTGGCCAAGCACGGTGCCGTCAGCTTCGGTGTAGGTCCAGGAGTCTTGCTTCTGCTTTTCATGGTAGGTGCGGACGCGTTCAGCCGCAGCCTCCAACGCTTGACGCTGAGCCGGACTGATTCGTGTAAGCGCCAACTCAAGCCGCTCACGCGGCAGAATCAGATCATCCATTGAAGCGACGTTCAGGCCGTCGAAGCGCTGAGTCAGCTCCACCAGCGCAGCATCACCGCGCTCACGCACAGCCCGGATGATCTCCAGCACGCGCTCGTTAACCCCATCGTCGGACACGCTTTCCCAGCTCAGCAGATGGTCCAGATGTCGGGCGAAATCGGGATCAGCGGCATTGAGTCGGCGAATGTCGATGGGAGCAGTCATAACGGGCCTCATGAAGAAATGAGTACAGCGGTGATCAGGCGCCCTAGACTAACAAGCCGACCGCGCGGGCACCTGGATATTTAGGCTATGACACGGATAGGCAGGCGGGCCGCGATGCGACCGGCAGCGTTGCTCAACCTTGATGTTCAATGGCGCTCTGGAGCGCCTCGATCAGTGCCTGGATGCGCGCATGCTGCATCTTCATAGAAGCTTTATTGACGACCAGCCGGGAGCTGATCATGGCAATCAGCTCCTGAGGTTCAAGACCGTTGGCACGCAAGGTATTACCGGTGTCGACGACATCGATGATCTTGTCCGCCAGCCCCACCAGCGGGGCGAGCTCCATCGAGCCGTAGAGTTTGATGATGTCGACCTGTCTGCCTTGTTCGGCGTAATAGCGTTTGGCGACGTTGACGAACTTGGTCGCGACCCGCAGTCGCCCCTTAGGTTCTGCCGCCCCGACCTTACCAGCCGTCATCAGCTTGCAATTGGCGATCTTCAGGTCCAACGGCTCGTACAGCCCTTGTCCGCCGTACTCCATCAACACATCTTTACCCGCCACGCCGAGATCCGCCGCTCCGTGCTCCACGTACGTCGGGACGTCGGTGGCTCGCACGATCAGCAAACGCACATCGTCTTGTGAAGTCGGGATGATCAGCTTGCGGCTTTTGTCGGGATTTTCGGTCGGCACGATACCGGCGGCTGCTAGCAACGGCAGCGTATCGTCGAGGATGCGTCCTTTGGAAAGGGCGATGGTGAGCATTGCGTTAATCCTTGGGTTCCGCTCTACGGCCGCCTGCGTCTAGTGCCTGCTGGCGACACACGACGGCTCGAACTGTTTTGATCGCCAGCACGCTGGCCCCTGCAAACAGCGATATCGCCTCAACCCGGTACGCGGCGAATCTTAGCGCCCAGCAGTTGCAGCTTTTCCTCGATGCATTCGTATCCGCGGTCGATGTGATAGATACGGTCGATCAGCGTGTCGCCTTCTGCAACCAGACCAGCGATCACCAGGCTCGCCGACGCGCGCAGATCGGTGGCCATGACAGGTGCGCCTTTGAGCTTCGGTACGCCGGTCACGATAGCGGTATTGCCTTCGACCAGAATCTGCGAACCCATGCGATTCATTTCGTAAACATGCATGAAACGATTTTCGAAAACCGTCTCGATGACCGTCCCGGTGCCCTCGGCTACAGCGTTCATGGATATGAACTGTGCCTGCATGTCGGTGGGGAACGCCGGGTATGGTGCGGTACGGATATTCACGGCTTTCGGCCGGTTACCCTTCATGTCGAGTTCGATCCAGTTGCTACCGGTATCGATATGGGCTCCCGCCTCCTCAAGCTTGTGCAGTACGGCTTCAAGCAGCGTGGCGTCGGTGTCCTTGAGACGAACGCGCCCCCCTGTTGCAGCAGCGGCGACGAGGTAGGTGCCGGTTTCGATACGGTCGGGCATCACACTGAAGCGCCCACCGCCGAGGCGTTTGACCCCATCAATCACAATGGTGTCAGTGCCTGCACCGGAGATCTGCGCACCCATGGCGTTGAGGAAGTTGGCCAGATCGACCACTTCAGGCTCGCGTGCGGCATTTTCCAGAACCGAACGACCGTTGGCCAATGCCGCAGCCATCATGATGTTCTCTGTACCGGTAACACTGACAATGTCGAAGAAGAAATGCGCACCACGCAGGCCACCAGCTGGCGCCTTGGCCTTAATGTAGCCACCTTCGACATCGATCTGCGCGCCCATCGCCTCCAGGCCGCGTATGTGCAGGTCTACCGGACGTGAGCCAATGGCACACCCGCCAGGCAATGCCACCTCGGCTTCGCCGAAGCGAGCCACCATCGGACCCAGCACAAGAATCGAGGCCCGCATGGTTTTGACCAATTCATAGGGCGCAACCAGTGTCTGGATGCTACTGGCATCTACTTCGACACTGAGTTTTTCATCAATGACTGGCTGCACACCCATACGACCGAACAGTTCGATCATGGTGGTGATGTCATGCAGGTGCGGCAGGTTGCAGACGGTGACCGGGGTATCGGCCAGCAAGGTAGCAGCGAGGATCGGCAAGGCCGAGTTTTTGGCGCCGGAGATGCGAATCTCGCCGTTGAGGCGGGCACCGCCGGTGATGATCAATTTATCCATGGTTGTTCCCGTAACCGGCAGGCTCGAAGCACTGGCGAAGAGAAGCTGTGCGGAACTTCAGCAGCTGCGCACGAGCGGAGAATGTCTGTTTCGATCAGCGATCAGCCGCGAGCAAGCCAGTCGGCACGACTGAAGAATTTCATCGTAACGGCGTGAATGCTGCCGTCGGCAATCCACGGGTTCAGATGAGCATAAATCTGCTGCTGGCGTTTGACCGGACTCAAGCCCGCCAATTCGTCGCTGATTACATTCAGCTGGAAGTTACAGCCCTCGCCTTCCACTTCCACCTGAGCGCCTGAAAGTTTCTCTTCCAGAAAATTCTTAACTTCTACGGCCTGCATGTTCAACCTCGATCGGCGCCAGACGCGCACGGTCGGCCATCATACAAAAAAGCCTGGAAACTGCGAACCCCGAACAGATGCCGACTGACGAATCCACCTTTAGTCGAGCGTTTCGGCATCGGCTCCCCGCCACTGTGGATGCCGGCTGGGGGGCGCCGCAGCCGGGAATCGGGACGATGCAAAGCGCACAACCAGGATAGCGAACGCCAGCAGCAGAATCGCCCCAGAAATATAAACGACCCCCATATCCGGCCGGTGATGATGAGAGACGTCGGAGATCAGTAGTCGCGTCAGTGCAGTTATCGCCACATAGATCAAAAAGCGCACCGGCATATGGTTGGTTTTGAAATAGATGCCAACCATGGCACCGAGCTCGAGGTAGATGAACAGCAGCAAGATATCATCGACGCTAATGCTGCCCTTTTCGACCATCCCCAGGAACGCGTCCAGCCCAGCCCAGGCCGTCACTGCACCGATCGCAAACAACGACAGGTAGTGAAACGTCTCTACAAACAGGTTTCCCAGTGATTCGGCGGCCAAGTGGACCTTGGCACGTGTCGACTCCGCCCAGCGCAGCAACATCAGACAGCTCCTTCTGCTTCATCTGCCAGCACGAGCACGTCCAGCAAACCGGACACGCGGGCAAGCTCGCGCATCTCGGCCGGTAGTCCCGTGATAACGACGTCATCCCCCTGTTTTTGCGCATCGCGAGAAAATGCCAACAGCAGTGACAAACCGACACTGCTGGACTTTTCCACCGAGGAGCAATCGACCCGCACACACTCGCCCTTATTTTGCTGGATCAGTGCCTGTCCTTGCTTCCGCAGAGCCGGGCCGGACTCGTAATCAAGCACGCCGGCCAAGCGAAGCTCACCGCCAGCGCCCCGCTCAACCCGCCCTTTAGTCATCGCCTGTCGCCTGTTGGCCCGCTCCGGTGTCCTTGGCCCGAGCCACCACTTCGGCCCAGCCGTTGATGGTTTTATCAAGGTCGCCGTTGTTTTTCTGCATGGCATCGGCGAACTGGTCGCGAAACAACTTGCCGATGTTGATGCCATTGATAATCACGTTACGCACCATCCAGTCGCCGTCATGATTGACCATGGTGTAGGACACAGGATAGATCTCGCCCTGGCGACCCGTTACCTCCATGCCAACGCTGGTGCGCTTGGGGTCCTGCTTGCCACTGGCAGGCAACACTCTGATCTGTTGATTGTTGTATTCAAGCAACGCATTGCCATAGAACTGCATCAGGCTGCGCTTGAAGTTTTCCTGGAAGCGGGACATCTGCTCGGGCGAGGCATTGCGTGAATATTTCACGGTCATGATGCTTCGCGAAATTCCCTCGGCATCCACCACCGGGCCAAGGATAGAGTTCAGTGACTCGTAAAAGGCGCTCGGATCCTGTCGATACTGCTCTTTATTTGCCTTGAGATCGGCAAGCAGTTCGTCCGTGGTCTGCTGGATCACTTCGTGAGCGCTAGGCGCTGCCTGAACTAACAAGGGAAAGGCAGCCAGCAGAACCAGCAAGCCGTGACGCAGGACAGTCATCATGGGGTTGTACCTCACTCTTTATTGACCGAATTGAGTAGAAACTTGCCTATCAGATCTTCCAGCACCAATGACGACTGGGTATCGCGGATGGTGTCACCATCACCCAGCGTTTCCTCTTCGCCACCGACGCTGATACCAACGTATTTCTCACCGAGCAGGCCAGCCGTCAGAATCGAAGCGGTAGAGTCGATGGGCAGGATATCGACATCCTTCTGCACTTCGAGCGTCACTCGGCCCGTGTAGCTCTCGCGATCCAGATCGATCGCCGTCACCTTACCAATGGTCACGCCCGCCATCGTGACCTTGGATCGGACACTGAGACCGGCGATATTGTCGAAGTAAGCGTAAAGCTTGTAGGTGTCGGCGCTGTTCACACTCAGTCCGCTAACCCGCAACGACAGCAGCAGCAAGGCCAGAACGCCCGCGAGCAGGAACAAACCAACACCAATCTCCAGGGTGCGGATACGCATCAAAAATCTCCAAACATCAACGCGGTCAAAATGAAGTCGAGGCCGAGCACCGCCAGCGAGGCGTAGACAACGGTCCGGGTAGTGGCACGACTGATCCCTTCGGACGTCGGTTCGCAATCGTAGCCCTGGAATACCGCGATCCAGGTCACCACGACGGCAAACACCATACTTTTGATGACGCCGTTCAACACATCGGAAGTGAAGGTGACGCTGTTCTGCATGTTGGCCCAGAACGAACCTTCATAAACGCCAAGCCAGTCCACAGCAACCATCGCGCCGCCCCAGATACCGACAACGTTGAAAATCACTGTAAGCAATGGCAGGGATATGAAGCCGGCCCAAAGCCGCGGCGCCACGATATACTTCAACGGATCGACGCCAATCACTTCAAGACTGGACAGTTGTTCGGTCGATTTCATGTTGCCGATTTCGGCTGCCAACGCCGAACCGGCGCGACCTGCGAACAATAGCGCCGTCACAACCGGACCCAACTCTCGCAACAGCGTCAGGGCAACCATCTGCCCGACGGCCTCTTCGGAACCATAGCTGCTGAGGATGCTGTAGCCCTGAAGGGCAAGCACCATGCCGATGAATGCTCCTGATACCAGGACGATTGCAAGGGACAACACGCCAACCGAATACAACTGCCTGATCAGCAGGGACAAACGGCCGTCCAGACCGCTGGGGCCAAATAAAGCGTGAAACAGGAACAAGGTCGCGCGCCCCTGAGCCGCGAGCACATTCATTCCCGATTCGCCAATACGGCGGACACGCTCGACCATAGAACGCTTACGCATCGGGGCCTCGCAGCAAATCTTCGGCATAAGCCGGGGCTGGATAATGGAAAGGCACTGGACCGTCCGCGGCCCCTTTCATGAATTGGCGAATCCGCAGGTTGGTCGACTCGTGAAGCTCAGCCGGCGTCCCCTGCCCCAGCACCTGACCATCACCCACTACGTAGATGTAGTCAGCAATACTCGCCGTTTCGGCCAGATCATGGGACACCACGATACTGGTGATGCCCAACGCATCCGTGAGCAGCCTGATCAGCTGCACCAGAACGCCCATGGCGATCGGGTCTTGGCCAGCAAAAGGTTCGTCATACATCAATATCTGCGGGTCCAATGCGATCGCCCGAGCCAGTGCCACCCGACGCTTCATCCCGCCGGACAGCTCCTCCGGCATCAGCTCGACCGCACCGCGAAGCCCTACCGCCTGCAGCTTCATCAGCACGATGTCCCGGATCATCTCTTCGGGCAGCTTGGTATGCACGCGCAAGGGAAAGGCGACGTTTTCGAACACGTCCAGGTCCGTGAACAACGCGCCACTCTGGAACAGCACCCCCATCTGCTTGCGCATGTCAAACAGCTCGCGCCGCGACAGGGTTGGAAGGTTGGTCCCGGCAACCCAGACTTCGCCTTGAGTTGGCTTGAGCTGGGCGGCCATTAAACGCAGCAGCGTGGTCTTGCCGCAGCCGGAAGGGCCCATGATGGCCGTCACCTTGCCGCGGGGAATGACAATGTCGACATTATTGAAAATGCTCCGCTCACCGCGCTTGAAGGTGACTCCCTTCAGCTCGACGGCGTTGGCGTTGGCGGCGCTCATCGGATCTCCTCGGATACAGCCTGCGGAATCAGACGCCCTCCGTGCTTTCGGAGATACTTCGCAGAGCCGTTTTGGCGCCGCGAACTATAGCACCGCGCCACGAGCGCCCCAAGCCAGTCTCTGTGTCCGTACATGAGCGAGCGCATGTTCGTTCAGCTTGAGTTCAGTTTTGGGCGCAACGATCAGCGAGGAGCCTTTTTAGTGAGCGGCAATCGGTTTGCAGCTATAATCCCGCGTTTTTGGTCCAGGCGATGAATACATGAGCCAGAGCAGCCAGCTGATCGAGACTGCCCAGCGCACCATCCGCATGGAAATCGAAGCAGTCGAGCAGCTCAGGACACGCATCGATGACCATTTCGTAAAAGCCTGTGAGCTCATCCTTGAGTGCAAGGGTCGAGTTGTCGTCGTCGGCATGGGCAAATCCGGACATATCGGCAACAAGATCGCAGCCACGCTTGCGAGCACCGGTACTACGGCTTTCTTTGTCCACCCTGCCGAAGCCAGCCATGGCGACATGGGCATGATCACACGTGACGATGTCGTTCTGGCTCTGTCCAACTCTGGCAGCACCAGCGAAATCGTGACATTGCTCCCGTTGATCAAGCGTCTCGGCATCACCCTCATCAGCATGACAGGTAACCCCGAGTCAGTCCTTGCCAAGGCGGCGTCAGTCAATATCGACGCAAGCGTCGCCATCGAGGCCTGCCCTTTGAACCTGGCGCCAACGTCGTCGACAACCGTCAGTCTGGTTCTGGGTGATGCGCTGGCAATTGCCCTACTGGAAGCTCGCGGCTTTACCGCTGAGGACTTTGCCTTCTCGCATCCAGGCGGCGCACTGGGCAGGCGTCTGCTACTGAAAGTCGAGCACGTGATGCACGCCGGCGATCGCCTGCCACTGGTTACCCGTGGCACATCGCTGCGCGAGGCACTGCTGGAGATGACCCAGAAGGGTCTTGGCATGACTGCAGTGATCGAGGAAGACGGCAGCTTGGCAGGAATCTTCACTGACGGTGATTTGCGCCGCACGCTGGACAAAGGCGTCGACGTGCGCCAGGCCAGCATTGATCAGGTCATGACGCCCCACGGCAAGACCGCCTGCGCAGACATGCTTGCCGCCGAGGCGTTGAAGATCATGGAAGACAACAAGATCAACGCCCTGGTGGTTGTGGATGAGCAAGACCGCCCCATAGGCGCGTTGAACATGCACGATCTGTTGCGTGCAGGAGTTATGTAAATGAACGACCTACTGCGTCGCGCGCGCAATATCCGCCTGGCAATCTTCGATGTGGACGGCGTGCTCACGGACGGAAAACTGTACTTCCTGGTCGACGGCACCGAGTTCAAGACCTTCAATACGCTGGACGGACACGGCATCAAGATGCTGATCAATTCTGGCGTACGCACCGCAATCATCAGCGGTCGAAAAACACCAGTGGTTGAGCGTCGGGCGCAAAATCTGGGTATTCAGCATCTGTATCAAGGCCGGGAAGACAAGCTTGCGGTGCTCGATGAGCTGCTCGGCGAGCTGGGGCTCGACTGCTCCGAAGTGGCCTATCTAGGCGATGATCTGCCCGACCTGCCCGTCATTCGCCGCGTCGGGCTGGGCATGGCAGTTGCCAGTGCCGACTCCTTCGTTCGCCAGCATGCCCACGGGGTCACCAGCGCCCGGGGTGGTGAAGGTGCGGCACGCGAATTCTGTGAATTGATTCTGCGCGCTCAAGGCAACCTCGATGCCGCGCAGGCTGCCTATCTTTAGAGGTTCCGATGCTCAGCAGAATCCGCTTTCCCGCAACGCTCCTGTTAGTCGCCCTGCTGCTGATCGCGATCGGCTACTGGAACATCCGCCCGGAAAGCTTCATGCAGGAAACGCCGGAAACCCCAGGCGAACAATCGCCGATCGATTTTTATGTGGTCAACTCCCGTACCGTGCAGTACCAGCCCGACGGCAAGCGCAGCTACGAGTTATCGGCGGAAAAGGTAGAGCACATCAAGGCCAGCGACGTCAGCCTGCTGACCCGCCCCGACCTGCGATCCTATAGAGGGACCGAGCTGCCATGGCATGTGACCAGCGAGCGCGGCGAAGTCGGCCCGCAAGGCGAAGAAGTCGAGCTGATCGATAACGTTAAAATTGAACGCAACGACGCCAAAGGGCGCCCAACGATCATCACCACCAGCAGGATGACAGTACTGCCGGATAAGGAATATGCCGAGACGCGCCAACCCGTTAGAATCGTCGCCGCAAATGGCGTGACGACCGCTACGGGCATGAAAGCGTATCTAGACGAAGGCAGGATGCTCCTGCTATCCAACGTAAGAGGCCAGCATGAGCTGCGTTAAGACCCTTCCCCTCCTGATTGGCTTGAGCATTTTCCTGCTTGGCTCGAACGCCCATGCGCTGCCAGAAGACCGCAATCAGCCCATACGGATCCAAGCCGACACTGCGGAACTGGACGACAGACAAGGCGTTGCCGTGTATCGGGGCGACGTGGTCATCACCCAAGGCACCATGAAGATCACGGGCGATACTGTAACCATTACGCAGAACGAGAACGGTGACGTCGAGGTTTTCACCTCCATCGGCAAGCCTGCGTACTACGAACAGAAACCGGCCGCAGACAAGGAAATTGTCAAAGCTTACGGTTTGACGATTCAGTACTTCGCTGCAAACGAACGCATCGTTCTGATCGACCAGGCAAAGGTCGTTCAAGAGGGCAACACCTTCGAGGGTGAGAAGATCGTCTATGACACCCAGCGACAGATCGTCAACGCTGGCCGCGCCACCAATACTGATGTCACTACACCGCGCCCTCGCGTAGACATGGTCATACAGCCGCGCAACAAGGAACAGTCGGCAACGGAGCAGGCCGAGTAATGGCGATTCTCAAAGCCCAGCATCTAGCGAAGAGCTACAAGAGCCGCCAGGTTGTTCGTGACGTAAGCTTATCCATTGAGAGCGGGCAAATAGTGGGGTTGCTGGGGCCTAACGGCGCCGGCAAAACCACCTGCTTTTACATGATTGTGGGATTGGTCAAAGCCGATCAGGGCCGGGTGCTGATCGACGATCAGGATGTAACCCACCTTCCGATGCATGGCCGCGCCCGAGCCGGCATTGGTTATCTGCCCCAAGAAGCCTCTATCTTTCGCAAGCTCACTGTTGCCGACAATATCATGGCGATCCTTCAAACACGCAGGGATCTTGATCGCAGCGGTCGGCAACAGGCTCTGGAAGGGCTGCTACAGGAGTTTCACATTCACCACATCCGCGACAGTCTCGGCATGAGTCTTTCCGGTGGCGAACGACGGCGTGTCGAGATTGCCCGCGCATTGGCTACGGCTCCCAAGTTCATTCTTCTCGATGAGCCCTTTGCTGGCGTCGATCCAATTTCGGTCGGCGACATCAAGCAGATCATCCACCACTTGAAAGCCAAAGGCATCGGCGTACTTATTACCGATCACAACGTCCGCGAAACGTTGGATATCTGCGAAACCGCCTATATCGTCAACGACGGACAGCTGATAGCCGAAGGCGATGCAGAGACGATCCTGGCCAACCAGCTGGTTAAGGAAGTCTATCTGGGGCACGAATTCCGACTTTGAAAAGTTTTCGGCCCCTGAGAGCTCCAAAGGGCTAGGCAAAGGCTTCGTTAGCAGGCATATAATTTGCTTACACAGGCGCTCGGCGTCAGCGAAATCGGAACAGGCGCGGTTGCGCCGGCAAACAAGGTTCGAAGTCCTCTGCCATGAAACCATCGCTAGTCCTGAAGATGGGCCAGCAGCTGACGATGACACCGCAGCTGCAACAAGCCATACGACTGCTCCAGTTGTCCACGCTCGACCTCCAACAGGAGATCCAGGAAGCGCTGGACTCCAACCCAATGCTCGAGCGGGAAGAAGACGGAGATGACTTCGACACCTCCGATCCGATGGCCGAGTCGGTCGAAAAGAAAACCGAAAGCGCCGCTACCGAGCAGACCGAACCAGACAACCACTACGAGGAGCCCACCCATACTGTCGAGAACCTTGAAGACAGCGATTGGGGTGACCGCATACCCGATGAGCTGCCCGTGGACACCGCCTGGGAAGACATCTATCAAACCAGCGCAAGCAGCTTGCCCAGCAATGATGACGATGAGTGGGACTTCACGACCCGCACATCATCAGGAGAAAGTCTGCAAAGCCATCTGCTCTGGCAGCTGAATCTTGCTCCAATGAGCGATACCGACCGCCTGATCGCGGTCACACTGATCGACTGCATTAATCCGCAAGGGTATCTGGACGAAACACTTGAAGAAGTCCTCGACTCGTTCGACCCGGAACTGGACATCGAACTCGACGAGATTGAAGTGGTGCTTCGTCGCATCCAGCAGTTCGAACCGGCGGGTGTTGGGGCCCGCAACCTTCGCGAGTGTCTACTCCTACAGCTTCGCCAACTACCCGAACGCACGCCATGGCTGAGCGAAGCCCTGCGGTTGGTAAGCGACCATCTGGATATTCTCGGCTCGCGCGATTACAGCCTGCTCATGCGCCGGATGAAGCTCAAGGAAGACGAGCTTCGCCAGGTAATCGACCTCATCCAGACACTTAATCCGCGACCCGGCTCGCAGATCGAAGCGGGCGAGCCGGAGTATGTCGTTCCCGACGTGATAGTACGCAAGCACAACGGCCGTTGGCTGGTTGAGCTCAATCAGGAAGCGATGCCGCGCCTGCGGGTAAACGCGCAATACGCAGGCTTCGTCAAACGTGCTGACTCCAGTGCGGATAACACCTTCATGCGCAACCAGCTTCAAGAGGCTCGCTGGTTCATCAAAAGCCTGCTCAGCCGCAACGAAACACTGATGAAGGTGGCTACACAGATCGTCGAGCACCAGCGCGGCTTCTTCGAGCACGGCGACGAGGCTATGAAGCCACTGGTCCTGCATGACATTGCCGAGGCAGTAGGCATGCACGAATCAACCATCTCTCGTGTCACCACGCAGAAGTTCATGCACACGCCGCGTGGCATCTACGAGCTCAAATATTTCTTCTCGAGCCATGTCAGTACAGCCGAAGGCGGCGAGTGCTCGTCAACCGCCATTCGCGCGATCATCAAAAAACTGGTGGCCGCGGAAAACCAGAAAAAGCCGTTGAGCGACAGCAAGATCGCTGGTTTACTGGAAGAACAAGGCATTCAGGTTGCACGCCGCACCGTCGCCAAGTATCGCGAATCGCTTGGGATCGCACCGTCCAGCGAGCGCAAGCGGTTGATGTAACGCCAGGCGACCCAGTGGACTTGTTCCGGCGACGGGTGTTCGGCCCGTTACCTCGCACGTGGCAAAAGGAGATGCAGTATGCAAATCAACATCACTGGCCTTCACCTCGAGATCACTGAACCCCTGCGTGACTATGTGGAAGAGAAGTTCGAGCGGCTAGAACGCCATTTCGACCGCATCATTGCCGTTCAGGTGGTCCTTCAGGTTGAAAAGCTCAAGCAAAAAGCTGAAGCCACACTCCACGTAGCGGGGCGCGAAGTTGTCGCCAATGCCGAGCATGGCGACATGTATGCCGCGATTGATCTGCTTGCAGACAAGCTCGACCGGCAGCTCATCAAACACAAAGAAAAACAGCTCGAACTCACTCAGGGCGCCCTGGCACGCTGACCCATTATGATCCGAATCGAAAATATCCTAACCCCCGGACGCGCCCTCGTGGGCGTTCCGGGCGGCAGCAAGAAGCGCGTCCTGGAACAGATCGCGAGAATACTTGGCCGGGATCTCCCAGACCTGGACGCTCAGGCCATTTTTGAAAGCTTTATCGCTCGCGAGAAGCTTGGTTCTACCGGCTTCGGTAATGGTATTGCGATCCCGCACTGCCGAATGCCTGGCTGTACATCACCGCTGAGTGCGGTTCTGCGGCTCGATGCGCCCGTTGACTTCGATGCGATCGATGGCGCACCCGTTGACCTGCTGTTCGTACTGCTTGTACCCGAAGCGGCCACGGATGAACATCTGGAGCTGCTACGCCAGATTGCAAGCATGCTGGACCGGGACGAGGTTCGCGAACGACTGCGTCAGGCCACTTCCGGGCAGGAGCTATACCAGGCAGTGGTCGATATACAAAGCGGCCGATAGGGCGCAACGCCAACCCAGCGCCCTACGCCGACGGAGGAACAGACGTGCCCTGCATCTTCACATACCTCCTCTATAAGGAGCACGCGCTACGAGCCCGGCATGCTTCGACCCTTTACGGCGCAGCGCGATGCGCCTGATCATCGTTAGCGGCCGCTCTGGCTCCGGCAAGAGTACAGCTCTGGATGTCCTCGAGGACAACGGCTTCTATTGCATCGATAATCTGCCCGCCGGGCTTCTTCCAGAGTTGGCGGAGCGAGCCCTCCTGCACACAGAGCTGCTTCAACCTCAGGTAGCCGTTTCCATCGATGCGCGCAATCTGCCCAGTCAGCTCCAGCGCTTCCCTGAGCTGCTCAAGGACGTCCGTGCGCGCTACATTCAATGCGATGTTATCTATCTCGACGCTGCGGACGAAACACTCCTAAAACGCTTCTCTGAAACACGTCGGCGACATCCGCTAACCAATCAGAACCGTTCGTTGGCAGAAGCCATCCGTGACGAGGAGCTGCTTTTAGCGCCCATCATCGATAACGCTGACCTGAAGATCGACACCACGCACCTGAATCTTTATCAGCTGCGGGACACACTCAAGCTGCGCCTGCTGAACAAGCCGGAGCCAGGCACGGCTTTTCTCTTTGAGTCCTTTGGCTTTAAAAGGGGGATGCCTGTAGATGCAGATCTGGTATTTGATGTTCGCTGTCTACCCAACCCGTACTGGAAAGCGGATCTGCGCGACTTTTCCGGGCTGGATCAGCCCGTTATCGACTATCTTGCTGGCCAGGCGGATGTCGAAGAAATGTATCAGGATATCCTTGCCTATCTAAGCAAGTGGTTGCCACGCTTCGCCGCCAGCAACCGTGCCTATGTCACGGTCGCTGTTGGTTGTACTGGCGGCCATCATCGCTCGGTCTACCTAGCCGAGCGGCTCGGTCAGGCGCTGCGTGCCCCTTTGAAAAACGTCCAGGTACGCCACCGCGACCTGGCTTAGGACCATCAATGCCTTCGTGTGAAATCACCATCATCAACAAGCTGGGGTTACATGCCCGTGCGGCTGCCAAATTCGTCGGTGTTGCGAACCGGTTTCCCTGTGATGTCAGGGTCGGGCGCAGCATAGCAAGTCTGGTAGACGGTAAAAGCATCATGGCTGTCATGATGCTTGCCGCGAGCAAGGACACGAACCTGCACGTGCACACTGAGGGGGAACAGGAGCAGGAGGCACTTGAAGCCCTTATCGCCTTGATCGAAGATTATTTCGAGGAAGGCGAATAAGCAGTCCCAGCCCGCGTTAGCGTTGCGCCAGGTACGGCACCATCAAGAATAGAGCTGCGCCGTCTATCTCAATATCTAAGCCTGGTACTTTTACTGACCCGCAACCTTCATCCGCTCGATCAGTACTGAACCGGTATGAACGCTGCTTCGAGTTTCCAGATCGTTCCCCACGGCAACAATCTGGCTAAACATGTCGCGCAGGTTGCCCGCAATGGTGACTTCCTGGACTGGAAACTGGATTTCACCGTTTTCGACCCAAAAGCCACCAGCCCCGCGAGAGTAGTCGCCGGTAACAAGGTTCAGGCCCTGCCCCATCAGTTCGGTGACCAACAATCCACGGCCCATACGACGGATCAGTGCAGCTTGATCCTCATTTCCGTGGGTGACGAAAAGGTTGTGAACACCCCCGGCGTTGGCAGTGCTGGGCATGCCTAACTTGCGCCCTGAGTAGGTACTGAGCACGTAGGAAACCAGTTTGCCTTTTTCAACGAACGGCTTGGCGTAGGTCGCGAGCCCGTCACTGTCGTAGCCTGAACTGGCGAGCCCTCGGGGCAGATGCGGGCGCTCATCGAGACCGAGCCACTCGGGAAACAGCGTCTGGCCCAGCGCACCCTCCAGGTAGGAGGATTTGCGGTATAGATTGCCGCCTGAGATCGCAGAGAGAAAATGCCCGAATAGCCCGGTGGCCAGCTCTGATGAAAACAGTACCGGCACGTCGCACGTTGGAATGGGACGCGCGCCCAGGCGCCGAACGGCACGCTCAGCGGCGCGTCGCCCTATCGATTCGGCAGAAGCCAGGTTGGCCGCAACACGCGAAACGTCGTAGTGATAGTCTCGCTGCATCTGTCCGTCGGCCTCGGCAATCATGACACTGCTAAGGCTGTGGCGCGTGCTGCAATAAGCCCCTATAAAACCATTGCTGTTGCCATACCCCCGGCAGCCCCGGTGGGTGCTCAGGCTGGTGCCGTCAGCATTGCGAATACGTTGGTCGGCAGCGAACGCCGCAGCCTCGCAGCTGAGTGCAAGCTCGATAGCTTCATCCGGAGAGATACCCCAGGGATGGTACAGATCGAGGTCGGGCACGTTCCTCGCCATCAGGGATGGATCGGCGAGGCCGGCAAACTCGTCTTCCGAGGCATGCTTGGCAATCGCAAGCGCAGCCGCTACGGTCTCGCGAACCGCTTCTTCACCGCTGCCAGTGGTACTCGCCGAACCTTTGCGCTGGCCGACATAGAGTGTGATGCCAAAGCCCTGGTCGCGGTTGAATTCGACCGTTTCCACTTCACGTTGCCGAACCGTCGTCGACAGCCCCTGCTCCATCGAGACGGAGACTTCACACGCACTGGCACCCTGGCGGCTTGCCTCCTCCAAGATCATTTCGACCTTCTCACGCAAGCCTGGCAGTGCGTGTGGACCGATCCCCTCGACTTCACTCATAAGTTCTCCAACAACTGATGCGATCAAGATGCTGCTAACGGCGCTCGGCTGAGCTGCGTCGAAAGCCTGCTGTTATCATGGCGACATTCTCTAATGGACCAGCCCCATGTCTGATATCTCCGATCTCGACGGTTTCGAGGAAAAAAGCAAAACCCAGGTCAAGCGTGAGCTGCATGCTCTCCAGGACCTGGGCGAACGTCTCACCACCCTCAAACCCGATGTGCAAGATCGCTTGCCGCTCACCGATGCGCTGCGTAAGGCGCTGGCCGACGCGCCAAAACACACCGCCCATATCGCTCGCAAACGACACTTGCAGTACATCGGCAAGCTGATGCGTGACCAGGATACCGACGCCATCCTGGCCTTGGTCGATCAACTCGATGCGTCTACCCGTCAATATAACGAACGCTTTCATGCGCTAGAACGCTGGCGCGATCGTCTGATCTCCGGCAATGACGAAACCCTGGAGGCCTTCATCGTTGAGTATCCCGAAACTGACCGGCAGCATTTGCGCGGTCTGATCCGTCATGCCCAACACGAAGCGGCACGGAACAAGCCGCCAGCGGCCAGTCGCAAGATTTTCAAATACATCCGCCAGCTGGACGAAACCCAGCGCGGGTTGCGTTAACAGCAGCAGATTGCCAAAACCAGCAAGCGCTGGGACTGAAGCAGAACGTTCCGTCTGCTCCGGCTTTCAGCGCGACGGTTGCGATCCGCTGCTGACTCAAGCGCCCGTGCCTCCTACAGTGATCCCGTCTATTTTCAAGGTCGGCTGGCCTACGCCGACCGGTACAGACTGACCGTCCTTCCCGCAGGTCCCGACACCGCTATCCAGAGCCAGATCGGTGCCGACCATCGAAACTCGGTTCATCACTTCCGGTCCGTTTCCGATCAGGGTTGCCCCCTTCACGGGCGCAGTGATCTGGCCGTCTTCGATCAGATAGGCCTCACTGGTGCTAAACACGAATTTGCCACTCGTGATGTCCACCTGCCCGCCTCCGAGGCTTGCGCAATAGATGCCCTTCTTCACCGAACGGATGATTTCCTCCGGATCGCTTTCCCCCGCCAGCATATAGGTATTGGTCATCCGCGGCATCGGCAGGTGCGCATAGGATTCACGACGGCCATTGCCTGTCGGTGCGACGCCCATCAATCGAGCGTTCAGCTTGTCCTGGATGTAGCCTTTAAGGATGCCGTTCTCGATCAGGGTGGTGCACTGGGTTGGCGTCCCCTCGTCGTCGACGCTAAGCGAGCCACGACGATTAGCCAGCGTGCCGTCATCGACGATGGTGCACAGCTTGGAGGCGACCTGCTGGCCAATCCGCCCGCTGTAGGCCGAACTGCCCTTGCGATTGAAGTCGCCTTCAAGTCCGTGGCCGACTGCTTCGTGCAGCAGAACGCCAGACCATCCGGGCCCTAACACAACCGGCAGCGTCCCGGCCGGTGCAGCGACAGCCTCCAGATTAACCAGCGCCTGTCGTAGGGCTTCTCGGGCATACCCCATGGCCCGATCTTCGCTCAGGAAATAATCGTAACCGGTGCGTCCGCCACCACCGTGCCCACCGCGCTCCCGACGGCCATTCTGCTCGACAATGACGCTGACGTTGAAGCGCACCAAGGGGCGTATGTCAGCCGCCATGCCACCATCCAGAGCAGCGACCAGAATGTGCTCCCATACGCCTGCCAGGCTCACCGTGACTTGTTTGATCCGAGGATCCAATGCCCGCGTCGCGACATCGATACGTTTGAGCAGATCGACTTTCTCTGCCCGACCGAGCCCGTCCATGGGATTGTCCCGACCGTAAAGGGAAGCGAACACAGGCTTCGCCAACACCTGAACCCTGCCCTTCTGGCCCCCGCGAGCAATCGAGCGGGCAGCTTCGGCGGCCTGCCGAAGGGCATCGGGGGTAATCGCGTTGCTATAGGCAAAACCGGTCTTTTCACCCGACAGCGCGCGAACGCCCACGCCCTGTTCAAGATGAAAAGCACCCTCCTTGACGATGCCGTCTTCCAGAACCCAGGACTCGGTTACCTGATCCTGGAAATACAGATCTGCCGCGTCGATGCCCGGGCCCGCCAAGTCGCCGAGCAACTCTGGCAGGTCGTCTAGACCCAGCCCGCCTGGGGTCAGCAAACGCTCGGTGACAGGTAACAACAATTCGCTCATAACTACTCCAAAGTGCCCGAGACGAGACGGGGCGCAGGAAATCGACGGTGACTCAGCACCGGCATGCGTTGGCGTGTCGCCGCCTGGTCTGCTGTGCTTCGATCGGCTACCAGGACCGCTTCGCCAGTGGGTTGCTCTCGCAGCACACGTCCCCAGTAATCCACAATAGACGAATGACCGTAGGTCAACCGTCCGCCAGCATGCTGTCCGCCTTGTGCTGCCGCTAGCATATAGCACTGAGTCTCGATGGCCCGAGCACGAATCAAAATCTCCCAGTGCGCCTGCCCGGTCGCAGCCGTGAAAGCCGACGGGACACTGATCAGCTCCGCCCCGGCCAGACGCAGCGCCGAATACAATTCGGCGAAGCGCAAGTCGTAACAAACGGTCATGCCCAACCGTCCCACCGGCGTATCGACAACCACCAACCCATCGCCAGGCGCGCAGTCGTCAGACTCCCTATAGCGACCGCGCGCGTCGTCGATGTCCGCATCGAAAAGATGCAACTTGTCATAGCGCGCAACCCGGCTACCCTGATCATCGAAAAGCAAGGAGCAGGCCCTGACCTTGGCCTGCGGCTGGTCATCTGGCGGCAAGGGCAGCGTACCGGCGACAATCCATAACTTGAGGTCGATCGCAGCCTGTTTCAACCAAGGGAGTATCGGTCCGACGCCCTCGGCTTCAGCTCGGCCGATAGAGGAAAGATCGGTTCGACCCAGGGCTGCGAAGTTTTCCGGCAGCACTGCAAGCCGTGCGCCCGCCTCGGCGGCTTGCTCCAGGAGCTGCCTGGCGCTGACGAGATTTGCCTGAATCTCGCATTGGCTGACCATCTGGATAACCGCTAGGGTCATATTCGGCCTCTAGGCGTAGCGACCTGCAGTAGTCGGAACGAGGGTTAATTTGGATCTTCGAAGGGCTTGTCGAAGCTGATTTCAGGCGCTCGCCAGGGCCCCTCGACGTTGTATTGAACAGTCGCAAATCGCGCAACCCTGTCGCCTAACAGTTTGTCGGCGACGAACAGCGCGCCACCAATGGCTGGCGCACCCACGATAAGCGCAGCCAGCGGAAGATTGTTGCTCAGCGGAAGCGTTACCAAAAGCTTGGCGTCGATCCGATCATCGACCAGGTCCAGCTGACCGTCCAGCTCCAGATTGCTGGACGGTCCCGCGACCGTCAGCGGTTCAGTGGTGACGTAGACGCCATTGGTCGCTTGCAACTTGGCCTTGATGCGGTCGTAGCTCAGCCCTTTGCTGAACAGGTCCGAAAAATCCAGCCTTAGCCGCCTTCCAATTGAATCGAAATTCAGCAGACCGAACACTCGCAGCGCCTGTGCACCGCCATCCACCTCGCGGAGCTGACCTTTACGAAGCCGAGCATCGAGCCCGCCCGAGAACCGATTCAAGGCGAAGAATGCCGGTGAGCCCGGCCAGTCACCATCCACATCCAGCCGAAAGCTTTCACTCGTGGTGGACGGCGCGTAACCCCAGGCCTGCAATACATCCGCGAGATTGTCGCCCTGTAGTCGACCCTTGTACCACGTGCGCACGCCGTCCCAGCCACCGGCACCGCCGAATTTGAGCCCCTTGAGATTCAGATCGAGATCCAGAAAGGCGACCCCATAATCGGCCGGTCTGATCTTCAACGTCCCAGCTCCGAGTAATTCTTCTCCTCGTAGCAACTGGGCGACCGAAACATCCACTGCGGGCAACCCATGTGGATCGACATCAGCCAGAAGGTCTTCAGGCGTGACTGATGCCTCGCCTGGCTCTGCCCTTGGAAAGCGTAGGCGTGACAGGTCGACCGCAATCGGCTTGCCAGCGTCGTCCGGCACGCTAACCGTTCCTGCCACTGTCTCACTCTGTAGCCCCAGCAGCCAACCTGTGGGCTGCCACTTCAGGTCAATGTGAAGCTCGTCGATTTGTGTCCCGAAGCCTGTAAAGGCGCTTATATCCAGCTGAGCACGACGCAGCAGAGTGCCGTTGCCCGTTGCTGCCGGTGCCCCACGGTACTGATTAACAAACGCCTGCCACTGACCTAGATCTAACTGGGGCACGCTGCCGCGCACGTACAACCCCTGATCGTTGCGCAAATTTGCCGAGGCGCCGCCCAGCACCAGTTCGCCGCCGCCCTCTGCCCAGTTGCCACTGGGCGCGGTGAATGCCAGGGCAGCCAACCCGTCGTAACGGAGCGTGTAGCGTTGCCGCTCGCCACCCAGCGTCATCCGCAGTGTCGTGTCGCGCCGTTGCTCGGCGGTTTTGCCAAAGGGCAAGGGGAGCGCCAACTCGGTACCCAACAAAGAAGAGTCGAACTGCAGACGAGCGTCAGTGCTACTTACAGAGAGCGTCATCTTGAGGGGCAACTCGCCCGAGGCGGGAACGGGCTGAGTGATTTTCTGCCACTTGAGCAAAGAGGCAACCCCGACAGTGCCGGTTGCCTCGATCCGCGTGGCTGGCATTCCCGGCTCGCCGGTCGCGAATGCCCGGCCTTTCAGCACGCTGTCCAACGTGCGGCCTTTGAAAGCAGTAGCGCTAAAGCCCCGCTCACTGTCGTAGCGAAAATTGCCACCTAACGAGCTGATCTGCAGATCCGCCTGCCTGATGAAAAGCGCCGCGTCAGATGTTGAAAATTCGGCATCGACATGTGGAGATTGACCTTTGGTCAGTGGAATGGCCAGCCGCAGCCTTCCGCTCAGCGGTCCCTCTCCTCGCCAGCCAGCAAACAATGCGCCTGTGCCAATCGGCGCCACCTGCATCACCGTCAGCGCATCGCGGAGATGACCCTCTACCTGCCCGTCGATGCTTAGCTGCGGCGCCTGGCCGCCTGATTGGCGGGCAACCGCAGCCGTGGCGTCGTGCACCCTGCTGTCGAGCAAGCGGGCCTCGGCGAGGCGGACCTGCACACCCGTGTTTTCGATGAGCACCTCTCCGCTGCCGTCACGTAGCATCGGCCAGCCGGGCTGGAACGCAAGCTCAGCCTCTTTCACCTTGAAGTACAGGCTCAGGCTTCGTGCGGTTTCGGCTGCGTCGCCGGCAAGGGCGCCCTGATATTGGAAATAGCCCTGCTCGACAGTGCCCCCACGAATGGCTGTGGTTAGCCATTCGGTCAATGCGGGACTCAACGCTGGCGAGCGGGTCGGCAGGTATTTTTCGGTAAAGCGAGCGTCCCCGTCAGACAAGCCGACACGCAGGTCCATGTAGTCCTCCGCTGCCGGATCTCGCATCAGGCGGATAAGGAAGTCACCAGCGATATGGCCCTCTTCGCCTTCTACCTGCAGGTACGGCGCTGACAGAGTGAATGCCTGATCGTTGAGCGACCAATGGAGACGTCCACGTGCACGGTGATAGTCCCAGGGGCGGGGGAAGAGCTGGGCCAGGTGAAGTGAGAAATCATCGTTATCAAAACGCAGTTCCCCCCCGCCTAGATTGCCCTTTATCGCACCACTGACATTGCGCACGGCTGGTATCCATCGATGCGCGTCAATGGATACTGCGTCCA
Organism: Stutzerimonas stutzeri; assembly: GCF_051028275.1. GTDB lineage: Bacteria > Pseudomonadota > Gammaproteobacteria > Pseudomonadales > Pseudomonadaceae > Stutzerimonas > Stutzerimonas stutzeri_AS. The sequence continues at coordinate 947,709 of NZ_CP069269.1, read as the reverse complement.
GGTTGCTGGAAAACGCCAACTTGTCGTCGCCAGGCACAGCAGGCCGGTAGTCCACGCTCAGGTTGCGCAGCGTTCCGCTGGGCGCGAGACCAAGCACATATCCACTGGCCAGCTCGGGCAATGGCAGCAGCGCCTTGACCAATTCAGCCACCGGGGCGACAGCGATGCGATCAGCCTGCAAGTGCCAGCTACCTTCTGCCATGTTCTGATTAACGACCAGCGTCGATTCCCGCCAACGGTCATCATCGAAGGTAAAGGCCAGCCCATCGAATTGAAGTCGGTAGCCCTCGCTTGCCCGATCAAGGTAAGCGTTCACCACCACATCCTTGACCGTTATCGGGTCTTCGGTCTGCTGGCCCAACTGCACCGAGGGCGCGTTCAGCCGAGCAACCGCTCTAAACAATCCGTGCTGGCGCCAGTCGAGCCACACCTCGCCGCCTGCCTGGAGCTGCGCGAGATTCCAGCTTCCGCTCAAACTCGAAGGCAACCACGCCGCCCAGTCACTTTGCGGCAGGCTCAGATACAGCTCAGCCTCACTGGCCAACCAGTCGTTGGGCATCACCTGCGCTTCGGCATGCAATTTCAGCGGCTGCCCATCTGGGAGCAACAGCCGACCATCGAGCCCCAGGCGCTGCCCCGTACTTCGCAGTTCGAAATTAGCGTAGGTCAATGTCAGGGGCGCTTCTTCGCGGGCCTCAACGGTGATCTGGCTGTCGAGCAGCCGAAGGCGTCCGATACGCTGCAATTGCGTGATCAGCTTCGACATGTCCGCTGGCGACTGGTCGTCACGTTCGGGCAGCCCATCGACACGCCATTCGCCTTCGGCAGTCTGCACCAGCCCAAGCTGAAGCCCCGAAAGCTCAATGCTGTCCAGTTTCAACTGTCGCGCCAGAAGGCTGCCAGATACATCAGGGACCAGCGCTAAACGATCCAGGCGAACAGCCCCGTCGCCTTCACCGAGAATCACGTTGTGGGCTACTAGCTGCGGAGAGAGCCCTTCCCAACGCCCTTCAAGCTGGCCGAGCGCGACCGGCATATTGAGCATGTCGCGTGCCTTGCCTTGAACTTCTTGGCGGTACTCAGCTGCCAGCGGCACCAGCTGGCGACCAAGGCTCACATAGAGCGCGAGGCCTATCAGGCCCATCGCACCCAGCCAGAGACTTCGGCGCAATGCGGCCAGTACGAATGCCAGGAGTCGACTCATAGGGAGAAGCTCCGTAGCCCCGGGCCGGGGCGGCGGGACGGGTATCTAGTCAGAGCAACACCACATCGTACTGCTCCTGGGAATACATGGTTTCTACCTGGAACTTGATCGATCGTCCGATAAAGCTTTCGAGGTCGGCAACGTTTCCGGACTCTTCGTCCAACAGGCGGTCGATGACCTTCTGGTTCGCCAATACGCGATAGCCTTCGGCCTGGTACGCCCGCGCCTCACGAAGAATTTCACGGAAGATTTCGTAGCAGACGGTTTCAGGCGTTTTCAGTTTGCCGCGACCCTGGCAACACATGCACGGCTCGCATAGCACCTGCTCAAGGCTTTCACGGGTGCGCTTGCGCGTCATCTGTACGAGGCCGAGTTCGGTGATACCGATGATGTTGGTCTTGGCGTGGTCACGTTCGAGTTGTTTCTCCAGCGTGCGCAAGACCTGGCGCCGGTGCTCTTCGTCCTCCATGTCGATGAAGTCGATGATGATGATGCCGCCGATATTGCGCAGCCGCAGCTGGCGAGCAATGGCCGTGGCTGACTCGAGGTTGGTCTTGAAGATGGTTTCCTCGAGTGTCCGGTGACCGACGAATGCGCCGGTGTTGACGTCGATGGTGGTCATCGCCTCGGCGGGGTCGATGATCAGGTAACCACCCGATTTCAGCATGACCTTGCGATCGAGGGCTTTCTGGATCTCATCCTCAACGCTGTAAAGATCAAAAATTGGACGTTCGCCTGGGTAATGCTCAAGCTGCTCACTCAGCTCAGGCATCAACTCGCCGACGAACTGGCTGACCTTCTGGAAGTTCTCCCGTGAGTCGATACGGATCTTTTCGATACGCGGATTAACCAGATCCCGCAGGGTACGCATGGCCAGCGACAGGTCTTCATAAATGACCGACGGCGCACCTGCAGTTTTGATCTGGCCATCGATCTGTTCCCATAGGCGGCGCAGGTAGCGGATGTCCATGAGGATTTCATCACTGCCAGCCCCTTCGGCCGCAGTGCGGAGAATGAATCCGCCGGCTTCCTTGATACCTTCAGCTGCGATGCACTCAGCCACCACTTGTTTGAGCCTATCGCGCTCGCCTTCATCCTCGATCCGCAGGGAAATCCCCACATGGCTGGTCCTTGGCATGTACACAAGGTAGCGCGAGGGTATCGAAAGCTGAGTCGTCAGCCGGGCCCCCTTTGTGCCGATCGGGTCTTTGGTGACTTGCACGACCAGCGCCTGCCCGTCATGCACCAATGCGCTGATGGGCTCGACGGCATTGCCCTCGCGGCTGGATATCTCAGAGGCGTGAATGAAGGCGGCACGCTCAAGCCCGATATCGACAAACGCTGCCTGCATGCCGGGAAGTACCCTTACTACCTTGCCTTTGTAAATGTTGCCGACGATCCCCCGGCGCTGGGTGCGTTCGACATGCACTTCCTGCAGGACCCCGTTCTCCACCACCGCCACCCGTGACTCCATAGGCGTGATGTTCATCAATATCTCTTCGCTCATTATTGTTCTCGGCCGATGGTGGTAGGTAAGCAGCCGAAGCTGATGAATTGGCCCGATTCTAACGGCATAAGCCGCCGATCCCCAGGCTCTATACCGAGCCTTTACACCAGTAACGGAGCCCATACGCGTCGAGTAGCTGCGCTGTCTCGCACAACGGCAGCCCGACCACCGCGGAATAGCTGCCTTCAAGCGCGCTGACGAAGACCGCACCCCAGCCCTGAATAGCGTAACTGCCGGCTTTGTCCTGCGGTTCGCCGCTGTCCCAGTAGGCCTCCGCCTCATCGACGCTGATCGAGCGAAAACGCACCCGGCTGACGACCAGACGTACCTGGCAACCGGAGGTGCTGGCCAGAGCAACGGCCGTCATCACCTGGTGCTCGCGCCCGGATAGCGCCTGCAACGTTGCCACCGCATCATTTTTGCCGGTTGGTTTGCCAAGAATGTGTTGATCCAGCACGACGGTGGTGTCCGCGCCCATTACGCAAGCCGAGGCATCGTCCACGACGGACAGGCCCGCCAAAGCCTTCTCGCGCGCCAATCGTTGCACATAGGCGCCAGGCGCCTCCGCGACGCCGGGCGTTTCGTCGATGGTAACGGCAAGAAGAGAGAACGGAACACCGATTTGAGTCAGTAGTTCGCGACGTCGTGGCGACGCGGAGGCGAGATACAGCCTGGACATGCCGGCTCCTTAGAGGGTCGAGCGCAGCAGATTTACACATTCGGACAATGATCGAAAGCTGCCCGGCGTTACCCGCCGAACGCTCAATAAACGTTAAAGCGCCGCCTCGCCCATTCCAGCCCAACAAAAACCCAAGGCCAGAAGAGTGCGCTGACCGGTACAGGGACGAGAAACAACAGCGTTGGTGGACGGTTGCCGGTCAGCGTATTGAGCCACAACTGCACCAGCTGCCCGATCCCCAGAATGACCAACAACACCAGACTTTGCTGGAGCAACGGAAACATACGCAGGCGCTGCTGCAAACTTAGCACTAGAAAAGTAATCAAGAGCAGCGGCAGCCCATTCTGCCCAAGCAAGGTACCGGACAGCACATCGAGCATCAGCCCAAAGAAGAAAGCCGCCGCCATTCCGCCGCGATGAGGCAAGACGATTGCCCAGTAGGCAATAAACATCCCAAGCCAGAGCGGACGTGCCAGCCCGAAGCTCTGCGGCATCGGCGCTACGCTGAGCAGCAGCGCCACCAACAGCGACAACCAGATTACCCAGCCATTATTGGAACGGCCATGCATCATGGCCTTTCCTCAGGTTGCGGCGATTGAGCAGCGGGCTCCGCGGGCGCTGGCGGCTCGGCGAGGGTACTGCCGCCGGCTGCCGCATCCTCCGCCCCCTCGCGGTCGGCGGACTCTTGTGCCTGGGCAGCAGCAGTGGCTCGCTCTTCCGGTGTTCGTGAGTCGCTGAACACCAGCAGCAGGTAACGACTGCGGTTGAGCATGGCGGTTGGAATGGCCCGGACGATCAAGAAAGGCTGACCGGAGCCCCGTATTACCTCGGTAACCTGGGCAACCGGATAGCCACTGGGGAAACGCTGCCCCAAGCCGGAACTGACCAACAGATCACCTTCCTTGATGTCAGCCGTCTCGGCGACGTGTCGCAACTCCAGATAGTCGGGGCTGCCCGTACCGACCGCGATGGCGCGTAATCCGTTGCGATTGACCTGCACAGGGATGCTGTGGGTCACATCGGTCAATAGCAGCACACGTGCCGCGTACGGCATGACTTCGACGACCTGACCCATCAAGCCGCTGGCATCGAGCACCGGCTGACCAAGGAACACGCCGTCTCGCTCGCCCTTATCGATCAGGATACGGTGGGTGAAGGGGTTCGGGTCCAGTCCGATCAACTCACTGACGATGACCTTGTCATCAACCAGCGCCGCTGAGTTGAGCAACTCCCGCAGCCGCACGTTCTGCTCGGTGAGCATCGCCAGCTTCTGCAGACGCCGCTGCATGAGCAGCGCTTCAGCCTTCAGCTTCTCGTTCTCGGCCGCCAGACTTGTACTGCTGCTGATCTGTTCGGTGGCGCGTTGCCAGGTTCGCACCGGCAGATCAGCCAGCCAGTAGAACGGCGTCAGCACTAGCCCCATCTGGCTACGCAGAGGCTTCAGCGTATCGAAACGCGAATCGACCACCATCAGCGCGACGCAAAGCACAGCGAGCACCAGCAGGCGCACACCGAGCAAAGGTCCTTTGGCGAATAGTGGTTTGATTGAAAGATCCTCGCCGCTGCAGGCTTCAAACTAAACGCGACAAGCCGAGAGCAGCGGCCTGCTATCGGCTTGTCGCTTGGAGCTTACCGCTTCTGGCTCACTCAGTGGACAGCAGGTCCATGGCATGACGGTCCATCATTTCCAGCGCACGACCGCCACCACGGGCTACGCAGGTCAGCGGCTCTTCGGCGACGATGACCGGCAAGCCGGTTTCCTGCGCAAGGAGCTTGTCCAGGTCACGCAGCAGCGCGCCGCCGCCAGTCAGCACCAGCCCACGCTCGGCGATATCGGAAGCGAGCTCTGGTGGAGACTGCTCCAGAGCGCTTTTGACTGCCTGGACGATCGTGGCAAGCGACTCTTGCAGCGCTTCCAGGACTTCGTTGGAATTAAGAGTGAAACTGCGCGGTACGCCTTCGGCCAGGTTGCGGCCACGGACATCGACTTCACGGATGTCGTTGCTTGGAAATGCGGTACCGATTTCCTGCTTGATGCGCTCGGCAGTGGACTCGCCAATCAGGCTGCCGTAGTTGCGGCGCACGTAGGTCACGATGGACTCGTCAAACCGGTCACCACCAACGCGGACGGATTCGGCGTAAACCACGCCATTCAACGAGATCAGAGCGATTTCGGTGGTCCCACCACCAATATCCACGACCATGGAACCGCGTGCTTCATCCACTGGCAGACCGGCGCCAATGGCGGCTGCCATGGGCTCTTCGATCAGGAACACTTCGCGTGCGCCCGCACCCAGGGCGGACTCGCGAATCGCACGACGCTCTACCTGAGTGGATTTGCAGGGAACGCAGATCAACACCCGAGGACTGGGCTGAAGAAAGCTGTTTTCGTGAACTTTGTTGATGAAGTACTGCAGCATTTTTTCGCAAACGCTGAAGTCGGCGATAACACCATCTTTCATTGGACGGATGGCGTTGATGTTACCGGGGGTGCGACCAAGCATGCGTTTGGCGTCGGTGCCCACGGCGACAACGCTTTTCTGGTTGCCATGGGTACGGATGGCGACGACCGAGGGCTCGTTCAGGACGATGCCGCGATCGCGCACATAAATAAGGGTATTGGCAGTGCCCAGATCGATCGACAAATCGCTGGAAAACATGCCACGCAGTTTTTTGAACATGGGAAAAGGGCCCTGGGGCAAACGCGTGGGGAAAAAAGTGCCGCAAACTCTAACAATGGTGCGAAGTTAGGGCAAGGCGAGAGTCCCGGGTTATAGGGCCATACGTGAGCCATTGCGCGAATTGCACGCTTGCCCGGGAAAAACCCGCAACCCGCAGCCGTGCTACCGAGAAGCCCCCCAGGCATGTAAGATTGATGGCTTTTCCGGGCTCGAATGCCCACCGCTGCGGCTCGTATATGCCGTTACTCGTCGAGCTTTGCCGACGAAAGGCGTTTCGACCCGCTTCCCGCTGGAGAATCCCGATGGCGCTTGAACGCTCCGAGGTGGAAAAGATCGCTCATTTGGCCCGCTTGGGTCTGAATGAAGACGATCTGCCCCGCACCACCGAGACCCTTAACAACATCCTCGGCCTGATTGATCGCATGCAAGCCGTGGACACCGCAGGCATTGAGCCCCTGGCCCATCCATTGGAGACCAGCCAGCGCCTGCGTGCCGACACCGTCACCGAAACCAACCAGCGCGACACTTACCAGGCCATCGCACCGGCCGTGGAAGACGGCTTGTATCTGGTACCGAGGGTGATCGAGTAATGAAGGACGCTGACATGCATCAACTGACCCTCGCCGAGGTTGCCCGCGCTCTGGATAGCAAGCAATTCTCCGCAGAAGAGCTGACCCGCTCGCTACTGATTCGAATCCAGCAGCTCGATCCACAGCTAAACAGTTTCATTACCGTCACCGAAGAGCAAGCCGTTGCACAGGCCAAAGCCGCCGATGCGCGCCGCGCCAAGGGCGAACGTGGTGCGCTGCTCGGTGCGCCAATCGGTCACAAGGATCTGTTCTGCACCCAGGGCATTCGCACAAGCTGCGGCTCGAAGATGCTCGACAGCTTCCAAGCGCCGTACGATGCCACCGTCGTCGAACGGCTCTCTGCCGCTGGCGCAGTCTCGCTGGGCAAGCTGAACATGGATGAATTCGCCATGGGTTCGGCCAACGAGTCGAGCTACTACGGCGCCGTTAAGAACCCCTGGGACACCAGCCGCGTACCGGGCGGCTCATCGGGTGGTTCGGCCGCCGCCGTTGCGGCACGTCTGCTGCCTGCAGCGACGGGTAGCGACACTGGCGGCTCGATCCGCCAGCCGGCTGCGCTGACCAATCTCACTGGCCTCAAGCCCACCTACGGCCGTGTTTCACGGTGGGGCATGATCGCCTACGCTTCCAGCCTCGACCAGGGCGGCCCCATTGCCCGCACCGCGGAAGACTGTGCGTTGATGCTCGGCGCCATGGCCGGCTTCGATCCGAAGGATTCAACCAGCGTCGACCATCCGCTCGATGACTACCTGGCTGCGCTCGACAAGCCACTGGCTGGCCTGCGCGTCGGCCTGCCAAAGGAGTACTTTGGCGACGGACTTGACACCAAGATCGCCGACGCTGTGATGGTAGCCGTCGAAGAGCTGAAAAAACTCGGCGCCACGGTAAAGGAGATCAGCCTGCCGAATATGCAGCATGCGATCCCTTCCTACTATGTGATTGCTCCCGCCGAGGCCAGCTCCAACCTGTCGCGCTTCGACGGTGTGCGCTTTGGCTATCGCTGCGAAAACCCGGTCGATCTGACCGACCTCTACAAGCGTTCCCGCGCAGAGGGATTCGGTGATGAAGTCCGTCGCCGCATCATGGTCGGCACCTATGCGTTGTCCGCTGGTTACTACGACGCTTACTACCTGAAAGCGCAAAGGATTCGCCGGCTGATCAAGAACGATTTCGTCAGCGCCTTTGACGAAGTCGACGTGATCCTCGGCCCGACCACACCGAATCTGGCGTGGAAGCTTGGCGAGAAGAACAATGACCCGGTTTCGGCCTATCTCGAAGACATCTACACCATCACCGCCAACCTGGCCGGCATTCCGGGCATCTCCATGCCAGCCGGTTTCATTGACGGCCTACCAGTAGGGGTACAGTTGCTGGCACCGTATTTCCAAGAAGGTCGCCTGCTCAACGTTGCTCACCAGTACCAGCAGGTCACCGAGTGGCACACACAAGCACCGAGCGGATTCTGAGGACGAACACATGCAATGGGAAACCGTGATCGGGCTGGAAATCCACGCACAGCTCGCCACCCAATCGAAGATTTTCTCCGGCAGCGCCACCACCTTTGGTGCCGAGCCCAACACCCAGGCCAGCCTGGTCGACCTAGGCATGCCCGGCACCCTGCCGGTGCTCAACGCCGAAGCGGTGCGCATGGCCTGCAAGTTCGGCCTGGCGATTGATGCCGAGATCGCTGGGAAGAATGTCTTCGCGCGCAAGAACTACTTCTACCCGGACCTCCCCAAGGGCTACCAGACCAGCCAGATGGACCACCCCATCGTTGGCAAGGGCCACCTGGACATCACCCTGGAAGACGGCACTACGCGCCGCATCGGCATCACCCGCGCGCACCTGGAAGAGGACGCCGGCAAGAGCCTGCACGAAGACTTCCAGGGCATGAGTGGGATTGACCTCAACCGCGCCGGCACGCCGCTGCTGGAGATCGTCTCCGAACCGGACATTCGCTCGGCGAAGGAAGCGGTCGCCTATGTAAAAGCCATCCATGCGTTGGTGCGCTACCTCGGCATCTGTGACGGCAACATGGCCGAAGGTTCGCTGCGTTGCGACTGCAACGTCTCGGTGCGCCCGAAGGGTCAAGCCGAGTTCGGCACGCGCGCCGAGATCAAGAACGTCAACTCCTTCCGTTTCATCGAAAAGGCGATCAACCACGAAGTGCAGCGCCAGATCGAGCTGATCGAGGACGGCGGCAAGGTGGTGCAGGAAACCCGCCTGTACGACCCGAACAAGGACGAGACGCGTTCCATGCGCAGCAAGGAGGAAGCCAACGACTACCGTTACTTCCCCTGCCCCGACCTGCTGCCGGTCGTGATCGAGCAGAGCTTTCTCGACGAGGTGCGTGCCAGCCTGCCGGAACTGCCGGTGCAGAAGCGCGAGCGTTTCGAGCGCGAGTTCGGCCTGTCCGCCTATGACGCCAATGTCCTGGCCGCAAGCCGTGAGATGGCCGATTACTTCGAAGCGGTGCAGCAGGTCTGCGGTGACGCCAAGCTGGCCGCTAACTGGGTGATGGGCGACCTCTCCAGTCTCCTCAACAAGGACAACCTGGAAATCGACCAGTCACCGGTATCGGCCGAGCAGCTGGGCGGCATGATCCTGCGCATCAAGGACAACACCATCAGTGGCAAGATCGCCAAGATGGTCTTCGAGGCCATGACCGCTGGCGAAGGCGGCGCCGACGAAATCATCGAGAAGAAGGGGCTCAAGCAAGTCACTGATTCCGGTGCGATCGAGAAGATGCTGGACGAAGTACTGGCCGCCAATGCCGAGCAAGTCGAGCAATATCGGGCCAGCGACGAAGCCAAGCGCGGCAAGATGTTCGGCTTCTTTGTCGGCCAGGCCATGAAAGCATCCAAGGGCAAGGCCAACCCCGCCCAGGTCAACCAGCTGCTCAAGAGCAAGTTGGAAAGCTGACCAGCCGAGGCGGGCCGCAAGCCCGCCTCGGTCCGCACGCCCGCGTTGAACGGCTCAACCGGTTGACGCTCAAAACCTCTTGAAGCCGGCTTGCAACCTTGCCGCCGGCTGATACCTGAATCAATTCAGGAAGGAGGTGGGCTCATGCAAGCCAGAATGCTGGTTATACCTATTACGCTGACGCTGACCCTCGGCTGTGCGGAGCAGGATAGCGAAGCCGCGGACCAAAGCACCTTTACCCAACAAGGCAAGGCGTCTTACTACGCCCGCAGTTTTCACGGAGAAGAGACCGCTAACGGGGAGACCTTCAACCAGAACGCGCTCGTCGCAGCCCATAAGACGTTGCCGTTCGGCACCGAGGTGCAGGTAACCAACCTGGACAATGGCAAGCAAGTCACTGTCCGTATCAACGACCGCGGCCCGTTCAAACCCGGCCGCATTATCGACTTGTCGCGGGTGGCCGCCGGCAAGATCGATCTGCTTGAAGAGGGCCTGGCCCCGGTCGAGATCGAAACGATAGATTGACCGGGCACCGCCCGGCTGAAATGGAGCAGCAATGACACTGATGACGTTCGCCTATCTGATAGCAGGCCTGGTGTTGCTGGTGGCGGGTGCCGAAGCGCTGGTCCGTGGCGCCTCGAAGCTGGCCGCACGGTTCGGTATTTCGCCATTGATCATCGGCCTTACGGTCGTTGCTTTTGGCACTAGCGCGCCCGAGACAGCCGTCAGCATCCAGGCCTCGCTCAATGGCAGCGGCGATATCGCCGTAGGCAACGTAATCGGTAGCAACATTGCCAACATACTGCTGATCCTCGGTCTTTCGGCGCTCGTCGCACCGCTGGTGGTGTCGCGCCAGCTGGTCCGGTTGGATGTTCCGGTGATGATCGGCGCCGGGCTACTGACCTTTGCCCTGGCCTGGAACGGCAATATCAGCCGCCTCGACGGAATCGTCCTGCTGGTGATGCTGGTGCTTTACACCGCGTTCCTGGTAGTGGCCAGCAAGAACGAGAAGAAGCGAGCACAAGACGACGAGTTCGCCGATGCGTACGGCTTGGAGGGCGCTGACAAACCCTTCGGCTGGGTCATCCAGCTGCTGCTGGTGGCGATCGGGTTAGGCCTACTGATCTTTGGCTCGAACCTGCTGATCGAAGGCGCTGTTTCGCTAGCGCGTGCTTTGGGCCTGTCGGAACTGGTGATTGGGCTGACCGTGATCGCCGTGGGTACCTCGATGCCAGAGCTGGCCACATCCCTGCTTGCGGTGTACCGCGGCGAGCGCGATATTGCGGTAGGCAACGTCGTGGGCAGCTGCATCTTCAATCTGTTGCTGGTGCTTGGTGCCGGCGCGGTGGTGTCTTCCGAGGGGCTTTCGATTTCGCCCAACGCCCTGTCCTTCGATATCCCCGTGATGCTCGCGGTCTTTGCGGCCTGCCTGCCTATCTTCTTCTCCGGCTATCGCATCAACCGCTGGGAAGGACTGCTGTTTTTCGGCTACTACATCGCTTACACGCTCTACCTGGTGATGTTCTCCACCGGCCTGCCCGCTATCAGCTTGCTTCGCCATGCAATGGCTTGGTACGTATTGCCCTTGACGGCCATCACACTTTTGGTGATCTTCCTGCGCGCCTGGAAACACCAGCGCTGAGTGACCTTTCCGCCACTTCTGGAGCTACTTTCGTGTCCGCGATGACCTTTGTTTATCTGATAGCCGGCTTGGTACTTCTCGTTGCAGGTGCTGAGGTGCTGGTACGTGGCGCCGCCAAGCTGGCCGCTCAGTTCGGTATTCCGCCGTTGATCATCGGCCTCACCGTGGTGGCCTTTGGCACCAGCGCACCGGAAACCGCGGTGAGCGTACAGGCCGCTCTTAATGGCAGCGGTGACATTGCCATCGGCAACGTGCTCGGCAGCAATATCGCCAACGTTCTGCTGATCCTTGGCGTAACGTCGCTGGTCGCTCCGTTGATCGTCTCTCGCCAATTGATCAGACTCGACGTACCCATCATGATCGGGGCCAGTCTGATTACCTACGCCCTGGCATGGGATGGCTCACTCAGTCGGATTGACGGAGCACTGCTGTTCTTGGCGGTAGTCGGTTACACACTGTTCCTGATTGTCAGCAGCCGCCGCGCTAACGCAACGGCCACGGCTGACGACGAGTTTGCCAAGGAGTTCGGCCTCGACGAAACGCCCAAACCCTATGCCTCTTTGATCAATGCCGGCCTGGTCGTTGCCGGCCTCGTTCTGCTGGTGACGGGCTCGAACTTTCTGGTGGAAGGTGCGGTGTCCCTGGCGCGCGCGCTGGGCCTCTCGGAATTGGTCATCGGTTTGACGGTGATCGCCGTGGGTACGTCGCTGCCTGAGCTGGCCACCTCGATTCTGGCTGCCATACGCGGCGAAAGGGATATCGCGGTCGGCAACATTGTCGGCAGCAACATCTTCAACTTGCTATGCGTGCTGGGGCTGGCCTCGCTGGTATCACCCGAAGCGATCACTGTGGCTGCTAACGCACTGGCTTTCGACTTCCCGGTCATGATCGCTGTCGCCCTGGCCTGTCTGCCGATCTTCTTTACCGGTTACACCATCAATCGCTGGGAAGGACTGCTGTTCCTGGCGTATTACGTGGCCTATACGGTCTATCTTGTGCTCGTCAGCACTGGCCGCCCAGCGGCGGAGGTGTTCGGCGATGCCATGATCGGCTATGTGCTGCCGCTGACGGCCGTGACGCTGGTGGTGATTGCCGGTCGAGCCTGGAAATCCCAGCGCGCATGACGCTTGCGGCCGGCTGGTCAGATCCAGCCGGCCCAGCCCAGCAGAAACAACCCGATATTGATCGTCAGCGCCGCGCCTAGCGTGGTAATGACGATGATCGTTGCGGCCAGTTGATGATTGGAATTGACCGCACGGGCCATGACGAAGCTGGACGACGCCGTCGGGCAACCGAAGTAAAGAAACAGGATTGCCAGCTCGGCGCCGCGAAAGCCGCACAACCAGGCACCCAGCGTTGCCAATGCGGGAAACCAGACCATCTTCATCAAACTCGAGCTCATCGCGACGCTGCTGCTCTCACGCAAGACTGAGATCGAAAGCGTGCCGCCAATGCAGATCAGCGCCAGCGGCAAGGTCAACTGAGCAAAGTACTGCCCAGACGTCATCAGCGATTCGGGCAACGCGATCTGCCAGTAGGCGAAGGGGATCGCTGCGGTCACGCCGATGATCAACGGGTTGCGAATGATGCTGCGAATGATCGCCCCGGCATCGGCTTGGCCATCAGGGCTGTAGATCGCAAGTACGATTGCGGAGAGGCTGTTGTACAAAAGAATCACAAGCCCCGCTAGCACACCGCCCAGTGAAAGTCCGTAATCTCCATAGAGGCTCGTCGCCAAGGCCAGCCCCACAACACCGTTGTTGCCGCGAAATGCGCCCTGAACGTAAACGCCGCGGTCGGCGGTTGGACAGCGCCAAAGGGCCCAGGCCCACGCCAGCAGAAATCCCCCCACCGTGGCGGCGATGTAATAAACGAGCAGTGTCGGCTGCAACGCAGCGTTCAGGTCAGCCTTGATGACCGAGAGAAACAGCAGCGTCGGCATCGTCGCCCTGAACACCAGTGTCGATGCGGTGTGGATGAATGCGCCGTCGATCAAGCGCAGGCGCATCAAGGCGACACCGATGAACAGCATGACGAATACCGGAGCGGTGACGCTCAGGGTCTGCAGAACCATGGGCAGCATGGCGAGGCTCGAAAAGAAATCAGAAAGTCAAAATACGATAATCGGTTCTCTGTCGGATCGATTGGAGATCGATCTGACAGAGAACGAGTGGCAACGACCAGAGCCGTTGCTGGCCCAGGTGGGCAGCCATCAGCGGCGGACGGGGCGCTTCTGTAGTTTGCGTTGAAGGGTGCGGCGGTGCATACCGAGCGCGCGGGCGGTAGCGGAAATGTTGCCGTCATGCTCGGCAAGCACGCGTTGGATATGCTCCCACTGCAGGCGATCCACCGACATCGGGTTTTCCGGCACCAGCGTGTCGAGATCGGCATGATTGGAGAGCAATGCCGCCAGTACATCGTCCGCATCGGCAGGCTTGCACAGGTAATTGCAGGCGCCCCGCTTGATGGCCTCGACAGCCGTGGCGATGCTCGAATAGCCCGTGAGGATCAGCACCTTCATCTCAGGATCCAGTTCGAGCAGCTTGGGCAACAGCACCAGACCGGAATCGCCTTCCATCTTGAGGTCCAGCACGGCGTAGTCCGGCAGATCCTGTTTCGCCATCTCCAGGCCTTCTTCGGCCGACCCGGCGATGCTGACATGCAGACCGCGGCGGCTCATGGCACGTGCCATGACGCGAGTAAAGGTCGGGTCATCGTCCACCAGCAGCAGATGAGGCTGTTCTTCGCCTTCGTGCGGCAACTCTTCGGTCATGTTTGCATTCCTCGCATGATGATCGCGTCTGGTCAGGTCCGTACCGAGCCATGCGGCAGGCGCAGCTCGGTCAGGGTGCCACCCTCTTCGTGATTGTAAAGCTTCACCGTACCACCGGCGCGAGTGACGCTCGCCTGGCTCAGGAAAAGCCCCAGGCCAAATCCCTTACCCTTGGTCGTGATAAAGGGCCTGCCGATCTGTTCGGCGATGGCCAGCGGCACGCCCGCACCGTGGTCGCGAATGGTCAGGGTGATCCACTGTGCGTCCCAATCCAGGCGGATATCGAGGTTGTCCGGGCTGGCGTCGGTGGCGTTATTCAAGAGATTGAGCAGAGACTGGCCCAGATCGGCCGGTGGCATGATCCGTGGCGGGCTGCCCTTGCCCAGGCATTGAAACCGATAGGTCGCCTCCGGGCGCATCAGGTGCCAGCGCTGCAGAACCGACTCGACCCACTCCCGTACGGTCTGCTCGAGAATCGACTGGCGACGGTCCGCTTCGGCCGCACGGACCAACTGGCGCAGACTGTCCTTGCAAAGCTGAACCTGCGACTGCAGCAGGGCCAGATCTTCTCCGAGCTGTTCGGACTCCTTGTACTCCTGGCGTAACTCCTTGAGCAGCACACTCATGGTCGCGAGTGGCGTACCTAACTCATGGGCGGCGCCCGCGGCCTGTGTCGCTACCGCCAGCAACTGCTGGTCGCGCATGCTCTCTTCACGGCGCTGCGCCTGGTATTGCTCTTGGCGTCGCAGTTGTTCTGCCATCCGCGCGACGAAAAACGTGATCAGTGCTGCGGCCAGGGCGAAACTCAGCCACATGCCATACACCAACATCGTGGTGCGATCGACAGGCGACACGATGACCGGGTCGTACCACACCAGCATCAAGGTATAACCGGCCAGAGCCAGACCTGACAGCACCATGGTATAGAGCCACGGCAACGTCGCAGCGGCGATGGTCAAGGGCACGAGATAGTAGGAAACGAACGGGTTGGTCGAGCCGCCCGAGTAGTACAGCAAGGCACTATGGATCAGAAGGTCGGCACCGAGATGTACTGCGTATTCCTGTTCGGTCACCGGCCAGGGTCCACGCAGCCGCAGCGCTGTACCGAGGCAGATGAACGCCGATACGACCAGCGTGATGCCCAGGTGCAACCAGGGCAGCTCGACCAGTTGGGTTGCATAGGCAAGCCCCACCGCGCCCGACTGAGCCGCAAGCACCAGGATGCGAATGAGCGTGAGCAGACGAAGATTTTGACGACTGGCAGACAGCAGCTGAACGGATGCTTGCATGGGGTCTCCAAAGGAGCGGCGAGTATAACCAAGCCGCCCGATTCACTGCTTGTCTGCGGCAACGCGACGCATGGATCACAGCGCGGTAATCTTCAAACAGCTAAAGTCTCTGCACCGCACCGCTGGTGCGAACAATCTGGAGCCTTCATGTACAACACCATCCCTCGCAGCCTTGCGCTGCTGGTCTGCTTCGCTTGCCTTCCCGCTGTTGCTGGGGAGCAACACTACAATCAGATTGCCCTGCGCGCCGAGGCCAATAGCGAAGTGGCCCGTGACCGCATGCACGTCACCCTCTATACCGAGTCGCAGCACAAGGAGCCTGCCCAGTTGGCAGCCCATACCACCCAGACCATCAACAAGGCGTTGAAGCAAGCGCGCCAGGTCAAAGGCGTGAGTGTCAGCCAGGGCAGCCGCAGCAGCTATCCGGTTTACGAAGAGAAAGGCCAGCAAATCACAGCATGGCGCGAGCGCGCCGAACTGCGGCTGGAAAGCGGAGATTTCGCTGCGCTGTCAAAGCTGACCGCTGAGCTGATGCAGGACCTCAAGATGGGCGGCATGTATTTCAGCGTGTCCGACTCGATCCGCCAGCAGAACGAAGATGCGTTGCTCAAGGACGCGGTAGCGGCATTCCGTGCTCGTGCGCAACTGGCCACCGAAGCCCTGGGCGGTAGCGACTACAAGATCGTCAGCCTCAACCTGAACAGCGGTGGCAACTTCCAGCCCGAAATGTTGCGCAGCGTGTCGATGAAAAGCATGGACGCCATGCCAACCCCGGATGTGGAAGCCGGTACCCGACAGATCAGCATCAGCGCCGATGGCGTGATCGAAGTTCAGATGCCCTGACAAGACCAGCCGCGACAGACCACGAGGTCCAGCGGCGGGTAGATCCTGCAACCCGATCCGATCAGCTTGATGCTCGAAGCTCGAGTTAGGCAAGTGGGAGACACAAAAACGCCGCGAATTTCGCGGCGTTTTTCGTAGCAGCTCGGCTTAGAGGTAGTACGCCTTCAACGGCGGGAAGCCGTTGAACTCCACAGCACTGTAGCTGGTGGTGTAGGCGCCGGTGGAGAACCAGTAGAGACGGTCGCCGCTCGAGAGGTTCAGCGGCAAGCCGTACTTGTAGTGCTCGTACATGATGTCAGCGCTGTCGCAGGTCGGGCCGGCGATGACCACTTCTTCCATCTCGCCCTTCTTTTCGGTCCAGATCGGGAACTTGATGGACTCATCCATGGTTTCGATCAGGCCACTGAACTTGCCGACGTCGGTGAAGACCCAGCGCTCGACCGCAGTGCGCGACTTGCGCGACACCAGCACCACTTCCGAAACCAGCACGCCGGCGTTGGCAATCAGAGAGCGGCCCGGCTCGAGGATAATCTCCGGCAAGTCGTCACCGAAGTCGTCCTTGAGGAAGCGAATGATCTCGTCGGCGTAGGTGGTCAGGTCGTTGGTTTTGGCGATGTAGTTCGCCGGGAAGCCACCGCCCATGTTGATCATTTTGAGGACGATGCCGTCCTCTTCCCTGAGACGCTCGAAGATCACCTTGACCTTGGCAATGGCGGCGTCCCATACGTCGATGTCGCGCTGCTGCGAACCGACGTGGAAGGACACGCCATAAGGGTCAAGACCCAGCTGCTTGGCGAGGATCAGCAAATCCAACGCCATGTCGGTCTGGCAGCCGAACTTGCGCGACAGCGGCCAGTCGGCGGTGTTGGAGCCTTCGGTGAGAATCCGCACGTAAACCTTGGAACCGGGCGCAGCCTTGGCAATGTTGCGCAAGTCGGCTTCCGAGTCGGTGGCGAACATGCGCACACCCTTCTCGAAGAAGTAGCGGATGTCCTTGGCTTTCTTGATGGTGTTGCCGTAGCTGATGCGCTCCGGGCCGACACCGCTGGCCATCACCTTGTCCAGCTCGTAGATGGAGGCGATGTCGAAGTTCGAGCCCTTGTCACGCAACAGCTCGGTGATTTCGGTGGCCGGGTTGGCTTTTACCGCGTAGTAGATCTTGGCGAACGGAAAGTTGCTGACCAGCTGATCGTACGAATCGCTGATGATCTTGGTATCGATCACAACGAATGGCGTTTCGCGCTCATCAGCGAAAGCCTTCATCTTCTGGAAGGTTTCGCGCGGATAGTAGTCTTCGATCTTGATCGACATGCAAGGCTCCAGTTGGCGGAACGGAAGAGTGAGCAGGGGTTGGCATGAGGCCGCGAACGTCTGACAGTTTCCCCATTTTGGTTCGCCTACTTCCCAAGGCATGTCGCCGAGCATCACCGGCCCCGGTAAACCCTCGAGCTATGCTCGTCGGGTTCGAAAACCGGCAACCTCTCGTCGTCAGTACTTGAGCCGGATGGATCGTTTCCAGCATGGACGTTCGGGCGCGAACTTTAGAACCACAGCTGTTCGAGATCAACGAAAAATCCGTTCTCACTTCCTTTTTTGAATATCGTGGCAAACCTTCTCTATTTAAACGGACCGAGATGACGCGGTGATGTTCCTCAACCGACGCGGCACGCGTCGCCTGACAGGGAGCTATCGTCCCCTGCTGCTTGACCGAACGAGGATGCGCGTATCGTCTCAGCGAGCACCGACACCCACTTGATCGGCGATGGACCCTGTGTCACCTGCCGAGTCGATCACCCCTACGCTCGGCACCCGTAGCCACCCACGCCGAAACGATACGGCACGATAGAACACGAGCGAACCAACGGTCAGCGAAACGAACGGTGGTGACCAGGCGAACGCCATCGAACCCCAGTCATTGCGCTATAATCGCCGGCTTTTTCCGACACGCTTTCTATACCGGGACCGCCATGACCTCTCAGGCCGCCGAAGTCGCGAAGCGCCGCACCTTCGCAATCATTTCCCACCCCGACGCGGGCAAGACCACCATCACCGAGAAGTTGCTGCTGATGGGCAAGGCCATCGCCGTGGCCGGCACTGTGAAGTCGCGTAAATCCGACCGTCACGCGACCTCCGACTGGATGGAAATGGAAAAGCAGCGCGGCATTTCCATTACCACCTCGGTCATGCAGTTCCCCTACCGCGAGCACATGATCAACCTGCTCGACACCCCCGGCCACGAAGATTTCTCGGAAGACACCTACCGCACCCTGACCGCGGTGGACTCGGCGCTGATGGTCCTTGACGGCGGTAAGGGCGTCGAGCCGCGTACCATTGCCTTGATGGACGTCTGCCGGCTGCGCGACACGCCCATCGTCAGTTTCATCAACAAGCTCGACCGCGACATCCGCGACCCCATCGAGCTGCTCGACGAGATCGAGGCGGTGCTGAAGATCAAGGCCGCGCCAATCACCTGGCCGATCGGCTGCTACCGCGATTTCAAAGGCGTATATCACCTCAAGGACGACTACATCATCGTCTACACGCCGGGCCACGGGCATGAGCGCACCGACGTCAAAATCATCCAGAAGCTCGATTCAGACGAGGCACGCAAGCACATCGGCGACGAGTATGACCGCTTCGTCGAACAGCTAGAGCTGGTGCAGGGTGCCTGCCACGAGTTCGATCAGGACGAATTCATCAAGGGCCAGCTGACGCCTGTGTTCTTCGGCACCGCGCTGGGCAACTTCGGTGTGGACCACGTGCTCGATGCAGTGGTTGACTGGGCGCCGCGCCCGCTGCCGCGTGAAGCCAACGAGCGCGTGGTCGAGCCGGTCGAGGACAAGTTCACCGGCTTCGTCTTCAAGATCCAGGCGAACATGGACCCGAAGCACCGCGACCGCATCGCCTTTATGCGCATCTGCTCGGGCAGGTACGAAAAGGGCATGAAGCTGCGCCATGCGCGCATCGGCAAGGACATCCGCATCGCAGACGCCCTGACCTTCTTCTCCAGCGAACGTGAGCAACTGGAGGAAGCCTGGGCCGGCGACATCATCGGCCTGCACAACCACGGCACCATCCAGATCGGCGACACCTTCACCGAAGGCGAGAACCTGGGCTTCACCGGCATCCCGCACTTCGCCCCGGAACTGTTCCGCCGCGTACGCCTGAAGGACCCGCTCAAATCCAAGCAGCTGCGTCAGGGCCTGCAGGAACTGGCAGAAGAAGGCGCCACACAGGTGTTCTTCCCCGAGCGCAACAACGACATCATCCTCGGCGCAGTCGGCGTGCTGCAGTTCGACGTCGTTGCCAGTCGCCTGAAGGAGGAATACAAGGTCGAGTGTGCCTACGAGGCGATCAACGTATGGTCGGCGCGCTGGATCGAGTGCGACAACGAAAAGAAACTCAAGGAATTCTCCGACAAGGCTTACGAGAACCTGGCGGTCGACGGAGGTGGTCACCTCACCTACCTGGCCCCTACGCGGGTGAACCTGAGCCTGATGGAAGAGCGCTGGCCCGAGGTGAAGTTCAGGGCGACGCGGGAGCATCATTAATAGAGATATTTTGGCCAGGGCCGATTCGTCCAGGATCTTGGGTGGCCAGCAAGCCCATGAGCGCCAGCAAGTAGGCTCCTGCAAAATGAGGCCGCGCTGGCTTTTGTAGGAGCCAGCTTGCTGGCGATCCGGCCCCGCTACGCGGGGAAGAACAGAAAGTCTGTTAATCCACACGGAGGTGGATATGCCGAGCCAGTTCAGCCACCTCGGCCATGCATTGCGTCGCGGCAGACACTCACAACCGGGTCAGGTCTACCTGATAACAGCTGTTACAGAGCGACGTGAACCCGTCTTCGCCGATCTGTCACTGACCCGGACGCTAGTGCTGGAAATGCGCGGCTTACACGATGAAGGACACGTCAACTCGCTGGCATGGGTCGTCATGCCGGATCATCTGCACTGGCTCATTGGACTAGGCTCAGCTCCGTTGCCGAAGGTAATTCAGCGTTTGAAGTCCCGCAGTGCGATAGCCATTAATCGTATTACAGGCCGAACAGGCACAAGGATCTGGCAGCGAGGCTTCCATGATCGTGCGTTGCGCCAGGAAGACGACCTGCTCGCTACGGCTCGGTATATCGTTGCCAACCCGTTGCGGGCGGGCCTGGTGAACCGGATTGGCGACTATCCGTGGTGGGATGCCGTTTGGTTGTAAGGCGCAGCTTTGTACAGGCCATGATCGCCAGCAAGCTGGCTCCTACGAAAAGCTGAGGCGACAGCGCTGACATTGTAGGAGTCAGCTTGCTGGCGATCCTCAACGTCCCTTACAGCCGAGACGTCAAGGATGATTAGCCTATGAAGCGGCTACCTACCGCCCCAAACTCACCCCGATCACCAACGGATCATGATCCGATGCCCGATAGGGCTCTGCGCTGTACAGCAAGCTCTGCTGGCGTGGCGTTTTGAACTCCAGGTTGTAGTCCAGCACGCGCGGCTCGTCGGCGTTGATGTGCCATTCGGTGGCGCCCTTCACCTGCGGGGTCAGGCTGGCGCTGGCGAGGCCATGATCGAGGTAGCCGGACTGCCCGGAGAACACGTAGGAGTACGCATCAGGCCCTACGAAGCGCGCCAGCAGGTCGGTGTAACCCGCCGCGCGGATCACATTGATCGGGTCTTCCTTCGCATAAGCGTTGAGGTCGCCGATGATCAAGCGGTCCGGATCATACGATTGGGTTGGGTCACGACCCAGCCAATCGACCAGTGCCTGAGCGGCACGCACGCGGGTCAGGTTGCAATTGCCCTGGCCGTCGCCCATATCCTTGTCGCCGATGTCGTCGCAGCTCGACCCCTTGGACTTGAGATGGTTGACCGCTACGGTCAGCCGCTCGCCGGTGCGGCGCTCGCGGAAAGTCTGGGCCAGTGCAGGGCGGTTGCGGGTGTCGTTGAAACGCGGGTCGACCGAACCGTCCAGCACAGCGGCGTTCTTGTGCGGGCTCACCATGTCCTTACGGTAAATCAATCCTACGGCAATCTCGTCGGTGCCCAACCGGCTGCGGCGTGGGTCGATGAAAGCGTAACGATCGCCATCGGGCGATGCAGCGTTCAAACCGGCCACAAGATCGGCGATGGCGCTGTTCTCGTCGTAACCGTCATTTTCGATTTCCATCAGGCCGATGATGTGCGCGTCGGCACCCAGGATCGCGGCGATGATCTTGTCGCGCTGGCGGTTGAATTCCGCCAGTGAGTCAGCGCCGCGGGAGGTTGGAAAACCGGCACCGCGCCCGTCGCCATTGAAGTAATTGAGCACATTGAAACTGGCGATCCGCAGACGCCCGTCGACGGCTTGCGGTTGAGCTGGCCTTGGGTTCTTGGCGATGAATTGCGGTTGCTGTGTCGGCTGAACCCGATAACTGCCGGCTTGATAGTGAAGCACCCCGCGCACATCGCTGACTTCGTAGCCGACCCGCAGGGTACGGTAGGCGTCGAGCTCAGGTGATGGATAGCGGACAGGGTCAGGGTTCTGACCGCTGCGTCCGTCATCCAGCACGATTCGATTGAGGTCGTTCTGCGCCTGCAGCCGCTGAGCCGGCTCGCCAGGCGATACCTTGTTCGTCGGAATCCACAGTCGTCCGCCGGATGAGAGCACCACCTCGCCGTAGCGGCCGAGGTTGTATACCTCGCTGACAGTGAGCGTCTGGGCGAGGCGGACCTGCATGCCCTCGTAACGCTCAAGCGCATCCTGCGAGGCGAGCGGAAGGCTGATCTGTGCCACACTGGGCAGCGGCTGCGACTTGGCCAGCACGGTGATCTGCGGCGTGGTCAGTTCGGTGAGTCCGTTGTATTCGGCGACCAGCCCGCGTACCTGCACACGGTCGCCCACCTGCACGTCCACCCCGTTGCCCTTCCCATAAACATAAAGGCCTTCGGATGTCAGCGGGTCATTGTCGGTTTCGCTATCAGGCGCCTGGATGAAGAAGCCGCCCAACTCGCCTTCAGCTTGGAAGTCCGCCACGACGATGCCTTCAACGGTGACCGACTGATTCACCAGCGGGCTGCTGTCCCCGGAACCCTGCACCTCGGCAATGGCTCGCCGACCTGCGTCACCACCACCGGGTTCGCCTTCACCGTACTCGCCGAGGTACGCAAAGGTGTTGACAGCGTAGCCTTGCCACTCCGACGCAGGCTCGTAGGCGTCGCCTGGGTTGCGATCCCCAATCGATACCGACGCCTTGCGCGTCAGGGTGCGATCAGCCGTTTGCGTCTGTCCCGATCCCCAAGCGCTGCCAGGATCGACACCGACCTGGCCGATGCTGTCCAGAATTTCACCGGAAGGCCCGCGCAACACGATGGCGTCATCGCCGTTGTACCAGCCGCCGCTGCCGCGCTGGTTCGCCGTGGCCTGCAACGCCGGATCGCCGCTTTCATGCGCCAGCACGTGCACGCCACCCGGCGCGACCTCGCCTTCCAGGCTTATGCTGCGGCCGCTGCTGGTCGATCCATTGAAATAGAAGTCGACCCGGTACCCCTCCAAGGAGAGAGCAGTCTCGCCTGAGTTGTAGAACTCCAGCGCCTTGTTATTGCCGCTGCCCTCCACATACTCGGAAATCAGCAGGTCGGCCGAAGCCATCGAGTGCGCGCCCAGCGTGGCGATTGCCAACAGGGCGGCAGACAGAGGATGAGGCATGAAACGGTGGTTGCGGCGCATGGGGGTGTCGCTCCGTAGGCTCAGGCATGTTGGGGTTCGAGGGTTTTGGAAAAGACCGAGGCGCCGTCGATGTCTCGCAGGGTGACGCTCAAGGTGTCATTGCGCGAATCGATCTCAACCTCGCCGAAGAATTGAAAGCCGGCGTAGGGCGATGCGTTGGCAATGGGCGGTGCCTTCTGGAACACCAGCTCTGGACCAAAGGTGGCATCCAGCTGATTGGGCCCGAAACTGCCTGCGTTGAGCGGCCCGGCAACAAACTCCCAGAACGGATCGAAATCCTGGAACGACGCACGGTTGGGGTGATAGTGATGCGCTGCGCAGTAATGCACGTCGGCTGTCAGCCAGACGGTATTACGAACGCGGTAACGACGCAGATAACCCAGCAGATCGGCTATCTCAAGTTCGCGCCCCAGGGCCGGGCCATCCTGGCCGTTGGCAATCGCCTCCCAGCGCGCCCTACCTGTTGCATCCTTGCCATCCGGCACGTGCAGACCGATGGGCATGTCGGCCGCAATGACCTTCCAGGTCGCGCGCGAGCGGCGCAATTCACGCTTGAGCCAAGCCAACTGCTCGGCGCCCAAGAATGCAGTCTCGCCACTCTGCTCCGGCTGCAGGTTATGGGTGTTGGGGCCGCGGTAGCTGCGCATATCCAGCACGAACACATCCAGCTGTGGACCATAGGCGATCTTGCGGTAGACACGGCCCGACGCATCCCGCCCAGCCAAGCGCATCGGTGCGTATTCGAGGAATGCCTGCCGACCGCGACGGGCCAGTAGCTCGATATCCCTGACCTGGTAACGCTCGTCCAGCTCCTTGCCGGGCGACCAGTTGTTGGTCACCTCGTGATCGTCCCATTGCCAGATCTGTGGCACTTCGGCGTTGAACTGCCGCAGATTGTGGTCCAGCAGGTTATACCGGTAGTTGCCGCGGAATTCGTCCAGCGTCTCAGCCACCTTGGTCTTGGCCTCGGTGACTACGTTGCGCCAGAGGCGACCGTCTTCGGCCGTCACTTCGGCCTGGATCGGGCCATCAGCGTAGATGGCATCGCCGCTCTGAATGAAGAAGTCGGGATGTCGCTGACGCATCGCTTCGTAGATGCGCATGCCGCCGAAGTCGGGGTTGATACCCCAGCCCTGCCCGCAGGTATCGCCGCCCCAGACAAAACGGATGTCCCGTGCGCGCCGCGGTGCGGTGCGCAGGTGGCCCATCCAGGGTTGGCTGCGCACATGGTCCCGTGCGTCTTCGAAATAAGCGCGGTAGAAGATTGACTGATCCGAGGGCAGACCTCGCAAGTCGAGCCGCGCGGTGAAGTCGAGACGCTCGTCCGTGACCGGCGAAATCATCCGTCGAGCGTTGCCGAAACCGCTATTGGTATCCCATTCGACGACCAACCGTGCCGGTCGATCGCAACGGCTCCAAACCACCGCACGGTTGGCCAGCACGTCGCCGGACTGAACACCATCGGTAATCCAGGGCCGAGCAGTGGGTGCGGCAATGATGGCCGGCGATACGCCCAGCGCCGGCAGCGCGAGGCCGGCGCCGATCCCCTGGACAAGGCGGCGACGTGTGGAGTCCAGTTCAGGTTTGGTCGATTCAGTCATGGTCGTTCCCTTCAACTGTGGCTGGAAGAAGGGTTTAAGCGACACGCTTGACGGAACCATGACACCCCGACGAGCGGTCGTCAAAAAGTTGCCTGACTCCACTGGTGTGAAGGTGAATCTCGAGATTTCCGGCGCCGCTGACAGTGGCGCCGGGATAGTTCAGGTGGTCTTGAGGCCCGCGCTACTGATCTTCATCGAGCGTCCAGGCGATGACGGAATCTCCGATTTCCGTTCCGAACGAGCCGTGTCCGCCTGCCACTTGGACCACGTACTGCTTGCCGGTCTGCTCCGAGACGTAGGTCATTGGCGTAGCCTGCCCGCCGGCAGGCAACCGCCCTTTCCACAGCTCTTCACCGGTCTGCAGGTCATAGGCACGCAGGTAGTAATCCAGCGTGCCACTCATGAAGGCCACACCGCCGGCGGTGACAATCGGGCCGCCCAAGGCTGGCGTACCCACTGGGAAGGGAATGCCCAGCGGCGCGCTGTCGCGGCTGGTGCCGTTTTTGTGCATCCAGACTTTGTTCATGGTGCGCAGGTCGACTGCGGTCACATAACCCCAAGGCGGGCTCTGGCACGGCAAACCCAGAACCGATAACAAAGGCTTCAGGCTCACCATGTACGGCGCGCCCAGGTTGGGCTGCAAGCCTGTCTCACCGCCCCCGGTGCGTTCATTGGGGTCGACCTCGCTGCGCTTGTGCATCTTCGACACGAAGGCCAGATAGTTCGGCGCACCGAACAGCAACTGGCGGTTGGGGTCCACCGCGATCGACGGCCAGTTAAAGGTGCCGACATTACCCGGATAGATCAGCGAGCCCTTTTCGGAGGGCGGCGTGAAGTCGCCCTCATAGCGCAACTTGCGGAACTGAATCCGACACATCATCTGGTCCAGCGGCGTACCGCCCCACATGTCGCGCTCGTGCAGCGGCGCTTGCGGCGCATAGGTCAGCGCCGAGACCGGCTGAGTAGGGGCGGTGTAGTCACCATAATCAGTGCCTTGTGGAACAGGCACTTCTGTTACCGGCACGATGGGCTCGCCCGTACGGCGATCGAGCACATAGAGATCGCCACGTTTGGTGGCCTGGATGATGGCCGGCACCTTGCCCTCGGGACGGTCGAGGTCGACCAGTGTCGGCTGGGAAGGCAGGTCGCGGTCCCAGAGGTCGTGATGCACGGTCTGGAACTCCCAGCGCACCTTGCCGGTTGCCAGGTCCAGCGCGACCAACGTGTCGGTAAAACGCTCAGCCTGTGCCGTGCGATCGATAGCCCACTGATCCGGCGTCTGATTGCCGGACGGGATATAGACCAGGCCCAGCGCCTCGTCAGCCGTGGCCACCGTCCAGGCGTTCGGTGTGCTGCGCACATAGGTTTCACCTGGCGGCAGCGGCTCGGTGGCGTCCGGATTGCCGGGATCGAAATTCCAGACAAGGCGACCACTCTTCACATCGTAAGCGCGAATCACCCCGCCGGGGGAATCAACCGAACCGTTATCCGTAATGGCACCGCCGATGATCACCAGCTTTTCAGTGACCACTGGCGGAGAAGTTGGCAGGTAGACGCCTAACGCACCCTCACCCAGGCGCAGCTTCAGGTCGACGACACCGGCGTTGCCGAAGTCCTCGCAGGGCTCACCGTCTTCCACGTCGAGTGCAATCAGCGTGGCGTCGTTGGTAGGCAGGAACAACCGACGTTCGCAACGGGCCGCAGCCTGGTTCGGCTGGCCCCCCGTCGTACCGGAAGATGGGTAGCGCGTGCCGTCGTGATAGGCCAAGCCGCGGCAGGTCATGTGCTGGTAATAACCCGCATCGCGGTTGATGTTCGGGTCATAGCGCCAGCGCTCTTCGCCGGTATCGGCATCCAGCGCAATGGCGATGCTGTGGGGCGTACAGATGAACAGGCTGTTACCGACCTTGAGCGGTGTGACCTCGTATGTGAATTCGCCAGGATCGTTCGGTCCCGGCAGATCACCCGTGTGGTACTCCCAGGCTTTGCTGAGCTTGCCTACGTTCTCAGGGGTGATCTGACTGGCGGTGGAATAGCGATCGCCTTGTTCCGAACCGCCGTAGGACGGCCACTCGCTGTTCGAACGTCCAGCTTGCCCCTGCGGATCAAAACC
This sequence comes from Stutzerimonas stutzeri, assembly GCF_051028275.1. GTDB lineage: Bacteria > Pseudomonadota > Gammaproteobacteria > Pseudomonadales > Pseudomonadaceae > Stutzerimonas > Stutzerimonas stutzeri_AS. Next base: position 921,172 of record NZ_CP069269.1, on the reverse strand, counting down.
CTGCATCTGCGCATCGCTGAACGAACCATCGATGGAGTGATAATCCTGCGTCAGCGAGTAGCCCGCCATCAGCGCCCCGGCCAGCAGACCGAGGCCGAGCAATCCACTCGCTCCGTCGCGCCAGGCCAGTCGGCTACCCACGTAGCGGTTGACGAAGGGTAGGATCAGCCAAAGGCCAAGGATGCACCAGAGATCGATCCGCGGCGCCAGCTGCCACCAGTCGAAACGGACCTCGTAAATCGTCCAGGCCAGTGTCGCCAGCAGCAGCACGGCGTACAGCCAGATCGCCGCACGCCGACGCGCGAACAGCAGCCCGGCCACCCCCAGCAGACCGATGCCAGCCAGCAGGTAATACCAGGACCCGCCGAGAACGGCCAAATAACCGCCTCCACCGGTCATCAGCACGCCCAGCACCAGGACGACCATGGCGGTCAGAGTGATCCGCAGGGGCCGCGGCCCGTATTCGTTGCTCATGTAGCACGCTCCAGCCGGTTGGCGCTGAACCAAACAGAAAGCCGCTGAAACGTTCTGATACAAAGTTCAGCGACTTCTAGATGGATGCGGCGGCGAGAGCTTAGTTCAGCACTGTTTTGGCAAATCAGCTCGTCGCGCCAACGGCAAGCGGCTGCGCTTCGGGCTGTTTGATAATTGCGTAGATCGTGCCCGTCACCAGGCTGCCCGCGAGAATGGCGAACAGGTATAACAGCGCATGGTTAATGGCGTTGGGGATCAGCAACACGAACAGTCCACCGTGGGGTGCCAGCAGCTTCGCGCCGACCGCCATGGACAACGCGCCGGTCAGAGCCCCGCCGGCGATGCTGGCGGGGATGACCCGCAGCGGGTCCTTGGCCGCAAAAGGGATCGCGCCTTCGGAGATGAAGCAGCAGCCCAGCACCAGCGCCGCCTTACCAGCTTCGCGTTCGGTCTGGGCAAACTTGCGTCGGGCGATCAACGTGGCGATGCCCATGCCGATGGGCGGCACCATACCGGCGGCCATCGTGGCGGCCATCGGCGCGTAGCTTTGCGAGGCGAGCAGCCCAACCGAAAAGGCGTACGCCGCTTTGTTGACCGGCCCACCGAGATCGACGCACATCATGGTGCCGAGCAGCAGCCCGAGCAGGACGGCGTTGGAGGTGCCCATGGTGTCGAGGAACTCGGTGAGCCCGGCAAGCATCTTCGCCACCGGTGTGCCGACGACATAGATCATCACCAGCCCGGTCACCAGACTCGCCAATAGCGGGATGATCAGGATCGGCTTGAGCGATTCGATGCTCGCGGGGAGCGGAATCCAGCGGCTCACCGCCTTGGCCGCGTAACCGGCGACGAAACCGGCAATAATTCCGCCAATGAAGCCCGCGCCGAGGGTGCCTGCCAGCAGGCCACCGATCATGCCGGGCGCAAGGCCAGGCCGGTCGGCAATGGAATAGGCGATGTAGCCGGCCAGGAGCGGCACCATCAATTGAAACGCCGTTTCGCCACCGATCTTCATGAGCGCCGCGGCCAGCGTGCCCTCCTCCTTGAAGGCCTCGATACCAAAGACGAACGACAGCGCGATCAGCAAGCCGCCGGCCACCACCATCGGCAGCATGTAGGACACGCCAGTCAGCAGGTGCTTGTAGACACCGGTCTTTTCGCCCTTCTGCTCCCCAGCACCGGCACTGGCCGGAGCGCCACCGCTGAGCACCGCGCCGTCCTCCAGCGCGCGGTCAAGCGTCGCCTCGGGCTGTTTCAGCGCAACGCCCGTGCCGCAGCGATACACCCGTTTGCCGGCGAAGCGGGCCACGTCGACCTCGATATCGGCGGCGAGCAGCACCACATCGGCCTCTTCGATGTCCTGGGGTTCGAGCACGTTGCGTGCGCCAACCGAACCACGCGTCTCCACCTGCAGGTCGTAGCCCTTGCGGATGGCGGCCTGCTGCAGCGCTTCGGCCGCCATGAAGGTGTGCGCGACCCCCGTCGGGCAGGCGGTGATCGCGACCAGCTTGGGTTTGCCGCTGGCGGGAGCGGCGTCAGCCTCATTGCTTTGTTGCAGCTCAGTTGCCGTCTCGGCGGCACTGCGCAGAAATCCTTCCGGATCGAGCAGGGCTTCGGAGGGCGTCGACTGAGCGACGCGCTTGCCAACGAAGCGCTGCAGCGACAGCGGGCCGGTTTTCACCACCACGACCAGGTCCGCGTTGGCGATCTGAGCCGGGGTGAGCGGCGAGCCGATGGCCTTGGGGTCGTGGACCTCCACGGCGGTTGACCAGCCCAGGCGATGGGCGGCCGCCTCGAGCAGGCGTGACGTGAGCACGCTGGTGACCATTCCGTTGGGGCAGGCCGTGATGATGAGAAGATTCATTCCTTCACCTCTTATTGGAATTGGACGGCGTGTTTACTGACTCAGCGGCTGGAGCCGGATGGCGGCCTCCAGCTGTGCAAGTCCATCCGTGTCGGTGATGCCAAAGCCGACCTGGCCAACCGCCTGCGCGGCGATTGCGGTGGCATGCGTAAGGGTGCGTTCGGCAGGCCAGCCTTCGAGCAGGCCGTGGAGCATCCCGGCCAGCAGCGAATCGCCCGCACCAACGGTGCTGACGACCCGTACCCGCGGAGGCTGGGCATGCCAGGCAGCATCCGGCGAAAACCAGCTGACCCCCTCGGCTCCCTGAGAAATCACCACCTGCTCGATGCCTTCGCTCTGGAGCCTCCGGGCCTCGGTGGCCAGCGCTTGCGGTGCAGAAAAGTCGATTCCGCGCGCCTCGGCCAGCTCTTCTTCGTTGGGTTTGATCAGCCAGGGGATTGCGGACAGGCCTTCACGCAGCGCGGCGCCGCTGGTATCCAATGCAACGCGCGCACCGAGGCGCTTGAGCCGCTGCAAAAGCTCGACGAACCACTGCACCTCGATACCGCGCGGCAGGCTGCCGGCCACCACCACCAGATCATGGCCCGGCACCAGCCGTTCGAGCCGCGCCATCAACTCCTCGCGCTGCGCGTCGTTGACCTGAAGGCCGGGGCCGTTGATATCGGTGACCTGCCCGTCGGCTTCGGCGAGCTTGAGGTTGCTGCGGGTCTCACCCCTCACGCGAACGAACTCGTCGGTAAAGCCCCGTGCGGCGAACAGCTGCTCGAAGGCCTGCGGATTGCCCTCGCCAAGAAAGCCTGTAACGGTCAGCCTGTGGCCAAGATCGGCCAACACCTGAGCGACGTTCAGGCCTTTGCCGGCAGCATGCACCTGCAGGCTGTCGCTGCGATTGACCTCACCCAGGCGCAGCGACGGCAGCTGTACGGTCAGGTCCAGCGCCGGGTTCAGGGTAATGGTCAGGATGCGGGCCATCAGCAGTGCTCCCCGACGAAAGCGCGAACTTCATGGGCACCTGGCAGCATCAGTGCCTGTTGTGCCAATCGCTGGCAGGCGGCGAAATCCAGCTCACGCACGCGCGCTTTTACTAGCGCAATACTGCGGGCCGAGACGCTCAACTCGTCGACCCCCAGTCCCACCAGCATGGGCACCGCCAACGCATCGGCCGCCAGCTCACCGCACACACCGACCCACTTGCCGTTTGCATGCGCGGCCTGAACGGTCATGTCGATCAGCCGGAGCACCGCTGGATGCAAGCCGTCCGCTTGCCCGGACAAGCTCGGATGGCCGCGGTCGATGGCGAGGGTGTACTGCGTAAGGTCGTTGGTGCCGATGCTGAAGAAGTCAACTTCCTGCGCCAGCACCGGTGCGATCAGCGCGGCAGAGGGTATTTCGATCATGATGCCGACTTGCAGGTCAGCCACCGGCAGCTCTACACGCAGGCGTTCGACCATGGCCTTGGCGGTGCGCCATTCCTCGATGTTGCCAACCATGGGAAACATGATCCGAAGCGGGCGGCCACCGGACGAGGCGAGCAAAGCGCGCAGCTGCATTTCGAGAATGTCCGGCCGTTGCAGGCTCAGCCGAATGCCGCGTACGCCGAGAAAGGGATTCTCCTCGGCCGGCATCGGCCAGTACGGCAACGGCTTGTCACCGCCGACATCCAGGGTGCGCACCACCAGCGGACGGCCTTCGAGGGCATCCAGCACGCGACGGTACTCAGCTTCCTGAGTCGCCTGATCCGGCGCCTGGGAATGGTTCATGAACACCAGTTCGGTGCGTAGCAGGCCGATGCCTTCGGCGCCCATCGCCACGGCTTCCGGGGTTTCGTCGGACGCGCCGATGTTGGCGGCGATTTCCACTGGATGGCCGTCACGGGTGACTGCCGGCTCCAGCCGACGCTCATCAGCCAGGCGCTTGCGTTCTTCGCGGGTAGCGCGCTCGCTTCGGGCCTGATCGAGCTGTGCATCTGTCGGCGAAACCAGCAGCTCGCCGCGTTCGCCGTCGAGCAACAACAGCGTGTTGGGTGCCAGCCCGAGCACACCCGGCCCGGCGCCGACAATCGCTGGAATGCCCAACGCCCGTGCGATGATCGCACTGTGCGAGGTCGCACCGCCGCCCGCCGTAAGGATGCCCGCAACCCGCTGGGCATTGAGCGTCGCGACGTCCGAAGGCGCCACCTCATCCATCACCAGGATGTAGGGCTCGTCTGGCGCCTGCTCGGCCTCGACGCCTGTCAGACAGGCCAGCACCCGGCGGCCGACATCACGCAAGTCAGCCGCCCGCTCGGCCAGCAGCTTGTCATGCAGCGCTTCCTGCTGCTGCGCCGCGCTTTCGATTTCATCGACCCAGGCTGCCTCAGCGCTGAGCCCTTTTTGCAGGCGGCCCCGCACCTCCTCGCGAAGCGCCGGATCGCGCAGCATGGCTTGGTGCGTAGTGAAGATGTCGCGAATGCTGGCGACCTGGCTCTCCCCGATCAGCGTGCCGATCTCGCCGTGAACCTTGTCCAGCGCAGCGTCCAGCCGCTGCAGTTCGGCAGCGGGCGACCCACCGCGCTTGGGATAGTCGATTACCTGCGGTTTTCGCACCAGCACTGGCCCAATGGCGATGCCCGGCGATGCGGCGATACCGTTTACCTGTTCACCGGCGTGCAGTACGGCCTGCTCGATGGCCGACTCAGCAGGCCCGTCCGCGATGACTAAGGGTTCACTCGCCTCGCCCGGCGCCGGCAGCGGCTCAACTTCTTCGCCCAGGCCATCTTCAACCGCGCGCACCAGCGCAGGCAGCGCATCGCCAGCAATCGCCGGCTCGGCCATGAACTCCAGCAGCTGTCCGCGCTGCGCGCCCATCGCCAGCAGCTTGCTCAGGCTCTTGGCCGACACGCCGGCGCTCTCGCTGCCGGCCGGGCGCACGCGAATCTCTCCGTCGAATGCCTGGGCAATTTCGGTCAAGGTCTTGGCTGGCCGCGCATGCAGACCATGGGCATTGGCCAGCGGCACCTGAGCGCTCGGCCAATCAGCCGGCACCTCACCGCCGAGTGCTTCGAGCACCGTGCGGCTCGAAGTCGCCTCGCTCAATTCCTGCCCGCGCCCTTCGATCAGCAGGTTGCACAGCCGCTCAAGCATGGCCTGATGCGCTTCGCCGAGGCTCGCCAGTACGAACAGGCCTTTGAGTGGCTGATCATGATGCTGAAGATCAGAAGCCGGCGTGACGAATGCCAGCCCTGGACGCTGCACCGACTGTTCACTGCTCAGCCACCACAAGCCGTCGCCCAGCGGCAGCGCTTGATTCAGCGGCAAGCTGGCGTTAAAGCCAGGCTCAACGCATTTCGCACGCTTCAGCAGCTTGACGCCCTGCCACGCCAGCTCATCGAAGTCATCGGCGGCGGCACCCAGCCCGACCAGTTCGCCATCAAGTGCCAGCGCCTGCGGGGCGCCCTGCAACAGATCGATGATTGCTTCGGGGCTGTCGGCCTTCTGCAGCGCCTCACTGAGGTCGCCTTCACCCAGCGCCCGGGTCAAAAGCTGCAGCAACCGCAGGTGCTCATCCGAACGCGCGGCAATGCCGATGGCGAGGTAGACCTGCTGCCCGTTGCCCCAGTCCACGCCGGCTGGAAAGTGCAGCAGTCGCACACCTGTGGTGAAAACCTGATCGCGCGTGTCCGGCGTGCCATGGGGGATGGCGATGCCCTGCCCGAGAAAGGTCGAGCCCTGGGCTTCTCGCGCGCGCAAGCCGTCGAGGTAACCGGGCGCCACCAGCCCGTCGGCAACCAGCACCTCGCCCAGCAGCGCCAGTGCGGCCTGTTTGTCGGCTGCCGTCTGCTGCATGTGGATGTGCTGTGCATTCAACTCAAGCATGGATAACTCCTTGCGGGCTCGCGCTTGTTTTTAGGACGACCGTTATGCCGGCAGAGACGCCGGCATCGCCCGAATCCTGGGCTGGCCCTTATGACCGGGCACTTGCTGAAACGTTTCACCAAAGGTTGGCACATTACGCACTATTGGGTAATTCTAGAAGCCCGAGTTCAAACCACCCGTCTCAGGACTGCTCGTTGAAACTGACCGACATCGCCCGCCTCGCCAACGTTTCGGTGACTACCGCCAGCTATGTGCTCAATGGCAAAGCCGCACAGCGCCGCATCAGCCCAGCCACGGTCGAGCGGGTGATGGCAGTGGCCGAACAACAGGGTTTTCAGCTCGATCAGCAGGCTGCCGGTCTGCGTCGGGGGCAGTCGCGAACCCTGGGCTTCATCGTTCCTGACCTGGAAAACCCCAGCTATGCGCGCCTGGCCAAGCTACTCGAACAGCGTGCGCGCTCTCGTGGCTATCAGTTGCTGATCGCGGGCTCCGATGACGAGCCGGACACAGAGCGCCAGGTCATTCAGGTGCTGCGCTCGCGCCGCTGCGATGCGCTGATTGTCGCCAGCTGCCTACCTCAGGACGATGACAGCTATCGCAGACTGCTCGCCGCTGGCACGCCGGTGATTGCCCTCGACCGAGCATTGGATGCCGAGCACTTCTGCTCGGTGGTCAGCGACGACCATGAAGCGGCGGCGCAGCTGACCCGCTCGCTGGATGCTCCGACGGACGCGCACATGGCGTTGATCAGTGCACGACCGGCACTGCGCATCAGCCAGCAACGCGAGGAGGGCTTCCGGCAGGCGCTTTGTGCGCATAGGGGCAGGGTCAGCATCCTGCAGGCCGAGCAATTCAGCCGCGCCTGCGGCCGCGAGCAAATGCTCGCCCTGCTCGACAACGGTCCGCTACCCGATGCCTTGATTACCACGGCCTACGTGCTGCTTGAAGGCGTCTTCGATGCGCTGCGCGAGCGCGGCCTGCTCTGGCCGGAACAGCTTCGACTGGCCACGTTTGGCGATGCGCAGTTGCTCGACTTTTTGCCGATTCGGGTCAACGCGATTTCCCAGCAGCACGGACGGATCGCCGACTGTGCGCTGGAGCAGGCCATTGGCGCTATCGAGCAAGGCGACTATCGCCCCGGCGTGATTGCCATCGAGCGCGAACTGATGATTCGACGCCTCTGATCGATCCGCCCCTTGCGGGCATCGTTTGGCTGACGGAAGCTGGCGATCGAAGCCGCACGTCGACCAGATGCAGCCGTAGCCTGGAGAAGCTGATCCGCAAGCAAGCTCGCCCCTACGAGACCCTGCCGCGCAGGGCGCGAGCGAGCCCTGTTGCACCCGCCTCCGGCACACGCCCAACACAACGAGCCCGCGTTTCAATGAACATCGAACAGATCACCCAACGCCTACACGCCATCCGCGACCAGAACGACTGGCAACGCTTCCACAGCCCGAAAAACCTCGCGATGGCAGCCAGTGTTGAAATGGCCGAGCTGGTGGAAATTTTCCAGTGGCAAACCGAGGCCGAGTCGCGCCGCCTGCCTGCCGACAAGCTCGAACATGCGGGCCAGGAAGTCGGCGACATCCTGATGTACCTGCTTCTAATGTGCAGCGAGCTGGGCATCGACATGGAGCAGGCGCTACTGGCGAAGCTCGCCGACAACGAGCGGCGGTTCGCCCGATGAGCGATCGCCATTTCGACGCGATGGCGACGCGCTTCGCCAATAAGATCTACGGCGGCGCCAAGGGTGCGATCCGGCTCGCCGTTCTGCAGGCCGATCTCACCGAGATACTGCCAAGGCGCCCGCTGCGGGTGCTGGACATCGGCGCGGGCCTCGGTCACATGAGCCTGTGGCTGGCGCAGCAGGGCCATCAGGTGACGCTCGCCGAACCCGCCGAACCCATGCTCGACGGCGCTCGCAAACAGTTCGCCGACGCAGGCCAAAACGCGACCTTCATCCAGGCCCCCTGGCAGGATGTGGAGAACCATGTCGACGGGCGTTTCGATCTGGTCGTTTGCCATGCGGTGCTGGAATGGCTGGCCGAACCGCACGCGATCCTGCCGGTGCTGCATCGCCTGGTCGCAGAGGACGGCTGGCTGTCGCTGGCGTTTTACAACCGCGACGCGCTGATCTACCGCAACCTGCTCAAAGGCAGCTTCAAGAAGCTGCGCAGGGGGACCTACGCTGGGGAGCGCCAGAGCCTGACACCGCAGCAGCCACTCGACCCCCGGGAGCTGGCCGCGCAACTCGCGCCGCACTGGCGGGTCGAATCAACCAGTGGCGTGCGTGTATTCCATGACTACATGCCCGCCGAATTCCAGGCCCGCACCGAGCCTGCCGATCTGATCGAGATGGAACTGGCCTACCGCCGCCATCCCCAATTCGCCGGCCTTGGGCGTTACCTGCACTGGCTGTGTCGGCCACGCTGAGCTGACCGGGAGGTACCGATGTCGATCCGCCCTGCACTGCCGCTTCTCTTCCCACTGCTCGGTTTAAGCCTCGCGGCGTGCCAGAGCAGTAACCCCTACACCAACGAGTCTGCGCCGATCCCACCGGCGCCGCCCATCGAGCAGATCCAGTCGCCGACCTACCCGGCGGCGCCGCAAGATTTTTCCAGCTACCAGAACTGGAGCTGGCGTAAACCACCGGCCGGAACGGCTTCACTCGGGTCCGACGAACTGCAGGACATGATTTCCGGCGCGCTCGACCAGCGCGGCTTGCGCCCCGCTCCCGCTGGAAGTAAGGGGGACGTGCAAATCAGCGCCAGCGCGCAGATGGAGACGCGCGTGCGGCAGGTCTACGATGATTATGGCCCCAGGATCGGTGTCGGCGCCGGTCGCTATGGCGGCTATGGTCCGGGCTTCAATTCCGGTTACGGCTTCGGCGGCAGCGCCCCGGTGGTGCGCAACTACGAAGAGGAAGTGGTTACGGTACGCATCGAGATGATCGACAGCGCCTCCGGTCAGACCGTCTGGAGCAATCGCGCCGAAGCCCGCAGCGGCGGTAGCCAGGCCGAGCGCAAGGACGCCGTGCGAGACGCCGTGAACCGTGCGCTTGCCGATTATCCGCCGCGCTGACAGTGCGTACTCAAACGCTAGGAGATTCGAGATGTTCCGCTCATTGCTGATGCTTCCCCTGCTCCTGATGCTGGCTGCCTGCCAGAGCACACAGGTGCAACGAGACTTCGATCCGCAGCGCGATTTTTCAGCCTACCGGACCTGGAGCTGGAAAGAACCGGCGCTGCAGTACCGCCCGGATGATCCGCGTATAAAGAGCGACCTGACCGAGCAACGCATCCGCAGTGCCGTCAGCGAGCAGCTGGATCAGCGCGGCTTGCGCCAGGCACAGCCCGACGCCCAACCGGATCTGCGGGTGCAGGCCTGGTTTCTCGTCGACGAGCGCAGCCAGCAGTTCACTACTTCGTCCATCAGCGGCTGGGGCGGACCGTGGCACGGCTTCTGGGGCGGCCCTATGATCACCGACACCCGTACCTTCCACTATCAGGTGGGCACCTTGCAGTTGGACATGTACGACGCTGACGACGGCAAGCTGGTCTGGCGCGGCAGCGCCGAACAGGTTCTGCGCGACGACCCGGGAAGCCCTCAAGAGCGGGCCGGAATGTTCCGCGAGACCGTCAACAAGGTGTTATCGCAGTACCCGCCGCGCTAGCATTGCCGGCTCGTTCCCATTCAACCCGCCCTTCTGGCGGGTTTTTGTTTTACTTTCAGGAGACTTCGCATGCCTGCCGTAGCCTGGTGGCTTCTCGTTTTGCCGTTTATTGCCGGAGCTTTTCTGCCGTTACAGGCCGGTATCAACGGACAGGTAGCGAAGCATTTCGGTAGCGTCATGAGCGCGGCGATGCTGTCGTTTGCTGTGGGTACCGTGGCGCTGATCTGTGTGGTGTTGTTCCAGCGAGACATGCCCGGCATCCAGGCACTGCGAGGGCTGAACGGGTATCACTGGTGCGCCGGCCTGCTGGGCATGTTCTTCATCGCAACCGCCGCCTTCGCCGGCCCACGCATCGGAGCGCTGCTGTTCATGGCGTTGGTACTGGCCGGCCAGCTGGGCATGGCGATGGTGCTGGATCATTTCGGCTGGGTGGGCTTTCGTCAGTCTTCGATCAGCCTCGGCAAGCTAGGCGGTTTGGTGTTGATTTTCGCGGGCGTCTGGATGATCCGCCGTGGCTGAGCACGGCGGTGAGCACGGCAGGATTGCTAGTTGCGCTTGAAGGCGTAGAACAGGTTGGGCTCACTGACCAGATAGAGGTCGCCGCTATCGTCGAACGTCATGCCCTCACCTTGCGGCACACTGCTCTTGAGCCCAGCGAAACCACTCCAGAGTGAGCGGAAGCTGACCAGCTCGCCCTCTCCGTCGAGCTCGAGCATCATCTTTGCTTCGTCGCTGAGCAACACCAGGTGGCCGGTGCGTTCGTCGTAGTGAACGGAAGACAGATCGCTGGCCATGTTCTTGTCTTCGATCCACGCCTCGCGGTCGATGATATGGAGGTTCAACTGACCGTTGAAGCTGGCCTTGATGCCCTGGATTTCATAAAGCTTTCGTGGAGAATGCTCCTTCACCACAAACAGCCGGTCGCCGGCACGGTCATAGCCCAGCCCCTCGAACCCCGAGTTATCAGAAGCGCCCGTCGCCAGTGATACCGCTGCATAGTCCTCACGCAACAGCTCACCGGGTTGTGTTGGGACGGGCAGAATCACGATCGACTGGCTGCGCTCCTCGGCAACCGCCAGCAGGTTGTCGCCCAGGTAAGTGACAGCCTCGACATCGACGAACCCCGTCAGCGGATAACGGGCGATGAACTCGCCGTTGAGGTCCAGCGCGATGAGCTCTTCCGGGTTATTCACCACAGCCCAAAGGTGGTTGCGCTGCTCGTCGAAGGTCAAGCCGGACAGGTTATCCGAAACAGTCGCCACGGGCTTTGCCTCGACACGCACCTGATACTCCGGCAACCAGAGACTGCGCGTCTGGACACTGCTCTCCTGCCAAGCCGATTGCATCGAATAGAACAATCGCTCATGGAGGTGAAAGGTCGCAGCCGTGTGCAACAGACCGGCAGCCAGCATTCCCAGCGCCCATACCTGCGGGCGGACCTGGGGCAACCAACGCGGGCGAACACGGATATCGATTGGCATCGTCATTTTCTCGTAGGAACGCTAGCGCGATAGCCTGATCGCAAAGGGTTGCAATTGCATGACGGTACTAGCGAGCGTCACGATCAGCCTGCAAATGACCGCTCAACAGGGTTGCGGTTCAACCGCAACGCCGGGAACTGCCAGACGGTTTGACAGCCCAATGGACCAGGAAACGGTTGCGCTTGCGGCCGCGAATCGAATGACAGGAGTGCAGCATGCAGGTGGAAAGCTTTTTCGAATGGTTGGGCCAGGCGCTCGGTACGATCATCCGCTACATCGTCGATGCGCTCAGCGGCTTCTTTGGGCTATTCGCCGATGCCGGGGCCAACTTCCTCGAAGGGCTTTCGCGGACCCTCGGCATGGACCGCTCACTCATCAGCCTCGTTGCCCTCGCCATTGGCCTGATGCTGCTGGTCGGCGCATTTCGCGCCTTCTTTCGCCGCTCGTTCATCGCTGGGGTCATCTACCTGTTCCTTGGGCTCTGGCTGTTGAGCTGGCTGATTCATTGAGCGAGCCATAACGGCCTGCTCCAACTTCCAGGTCGAGCAAGACACCCATCCATCGTTGAGCTGCGCTCAGGACAGAGGCGACGTATCATGCCCGGCTGTTCTGGAGCCCTTCATGTCACGGTTACTGACCGCCTGGCGGCACGCTCCCACCCATAAACGGGTCTGGGCACTTGCCGCGCCAATGATTCTGTCGAACCTCTCCGTGCCACTGGTGGCATTGGTTGACAGCGCCGTAATCGGCCATCTCCCGCATGCACATCAGCTGGCGGCGGTGGCGGTGGGCGGTAGCCTTTACAGCCTGCTCGTCTGGGTGATGGGCTTCCTGCGCATGGGCACGACTGGCTTCGCTGCTCAAGCCGCCGGGCGTGAAGACGGCGGTGCGCTGCGTCAGGTGCTACTGCAGGGCTTGGCGCTGGCGCTGGGCTTCGCTCTGCTGCTAAGCCTGATCGCGTTGCCACTTAAAGGCTATGCGCTCCAACTGATGCAGCCTTCGGCAGAGATGGACAACCTGACCCAGGCGTATTTTCACACCCGCCTGTTCGGCCTGCCGGCTGCGCTGGCAAGCCTGGCATTGATCGGCTGGTTTCTTGGCACCCAGAACGCTCGCGCGCCGCTGGCGATCCTGCTAACAACGAACCTGATCAACGTCGCGCTGGACCTCTGGTTTGTCATCGGTCTGGAGTGGGGCGTGGCCGGTGCCGCGCGCGCCTCGGTGATTGCCGAATGGAGCGGTGTGCTGGTCGGTCTGGCGCTGACCCGAGGCGCGCTGTTGCGCTACGCCGGACGCCTAGACCGGCACGCGCTGCGCCTGTGGGCCAGCTGGCGGCCGCTCATGTCGGTTAACCGCGACATCTTCCTGCGCTCGTTGGCGCTGCAACTGGTGTTCTTTCTGGTCACCGTACAGGGGACGCGGCTGGGCGATGCCACCGTGGCGGCCAATGCGCTGTTGCTGAACGGCTTGATGCTCACCGCTCACGCACTGGACGGTCTGGCCCATGCAGTCGAAGCGCTGAGTGGACATGCGATCGGTGCGCAAAGCCGCACCGAGCTGCGGCGGATCCTCACGGTTGCCGGTGGCTGGTCGTTACTGGCGAGCCTGGCCTTCGGGCTGTTCTTCCTGCTCGGCGGCGAGCTGTTCATCAGCCTGCAAACGGACATCACATCGGTTCGCGAAACGGCCACCACCTACTTGCCCTATCTCGCCGCCCTGCCCCTGGTCGCCGTCTGGAGTTATCTGCTGGACGGCCTGTTCATCGGCGCAACACGGGCACGGGAAATGCGAAACGCCATGCTGCTTGCCGTCCTGATTTCGCTACCATTGGGCTGGCTGCTGCGTGGGCTGGGTAATCATGGATTATGGTTGGCCTTCCTCGCCTTCATGCTTTTGCGTGGCCTATGCCTAGGCACCATCGCCAGACGCCTGCAACGCCAGCAGCAATGGTTCGGCTCCGGTCACACGGCACCGGCTGCAGTGACCACGCCGCAACAACCCTAACCAAAGGACCCTGAGAAATGGCCTACGCCGTCGCCGCCTACCTGCACTTCGTGGCGATCTTCCTGCTGTTTTCATTGCTTGTGCTTGAGCACCAGCTGTTCCGCCTGCCACTGAACTTCAAGCGTGCACGCAGCCTGTTTCGCGTCGATCTGGCCTTCGGCATCGCGGCCGGGCTGGTGCTGGTGACGGGTGCCGCACGGGCGATGCGCTACGGCAAGGGGTTGGACTATTACCTGAGCAACAGCTTTTTCCACGCCAAGGTCGGCCTGTTTGTGGCCGTTGCGCTGCTGTCGATCTACCCCACCGTCACCTTTCTCAAATGGCGCCCGGCGCTGAAGGCCGGTCAGGTCCCGTCGATCAGTCCTGTAGCCGCACGCTGGGTAAAAACGGTGATTCGCATCGAGCTGTTAGCGCTACTACTGATTCCTTTATTGGCTGCGCTCATGGCGCGCGGGCTTGGCGTAAACCCCCACTAGGCCTGCCAAACGCCTAGCTGCCAGATGAATGCAGGTGCTGACCATCCGTCGCCGCCCCCGCCACACCCGCAACCTGTCCAAAGCCCTTGTTTCTCCAAAACCATTCATCACCTCCGCTGTCGACTACGGACTGCAGTTCACACGTCCACAAGCCCGCACCATCAGTCGGAGCCGATGATGACCAATGACCTGAACATAACGCCCCTTCCTTTTGATCCCGCGTTCGAGCAAGTACCAGACGATGAGGCCGAAACCATTGCCGGCCTGATTCAGGCGATGCGTGAAATTGCCGAGACGACATTCGCCGATGGTGGCCACGCCATTCGCAGCGTGCACGCCAAAAGCCACGGCCTGTTGCTAGGTGAAATAGAAGTGCTGCCAGACCTGCCACCCGAACTGGCCCAGGGCGCTTTTGCCAAGCCACGGAAGATGCCGGTGGTGATGCGTTACTCGACCAACCCCGGCGACATTCTCGACGACAAGGTTTCGACCCCACGCGGATTAGCGCTCAAGCTTATCGGTGTCGAAGGCGAGCGGCTGACCAACAGCGAAGGGGACGTCACCCAGGATTTCGTCATGGTCAACTCGCCGGCCTTCATGGCACCCACGCCCAAGGACTTTCTCAAGTCATTGAAGCTGATCGCCAAAACCACTGACAAGGCGCCCCGCGCCAAGCAGGCGCTGTCTGCCGCTTTGCGCGGTGCCGAGAGCCTGGTGGAAAAAGCCGGCGGCGAGAGCGCGACGCTCAAAGGGATGGGCGGCCATCCGACCACGCACCTGCTCGGGGAAACCTATTACAGCGTGGTCCCGGTGCTCTACGGTCGCTATTTCGCCAAGCTCTCGGTGGTGCCCGTATCGCCGGAATTGAAGGCGTTCACCGACCAGAACGTTGAGCTGAAAGACAAGCCGAACGGCCTGCGTGAGGCTATCAACGAGCACTTCGCGCAGCACGGCGGCACCTGGGAGATGCGCGTTCAGCTGGCCACTGACATCGAGAAGATGCCCATCGAGGACGCCAGCGTGGCCTGGCCGGAAGACGCCAGCCCTTACGTCACCGTTGCGCGGATCGAGGTGAAGCCGCAGTCAGCCTGGAGCGATGCCCGCGCGGCAGTCGTGGATGATCAGATGGCGTTCAGCCCCTGGCATGGCCTCGCTGCGCACCGCCCACTCGGCGGCATCATGCGCTCGCGCAAGCCGGCGTATGAAATGTCGTCGGTGTTCCGAGCGCGTCACAACGGCTGCCCGATGCATGAGCCGAAAACACTGGATCAGCTGCCGAGCTGACCCACTGAGCGGCAGGCAACAAACGCGCCGACAGGCTTGCCGGGGCGTACTCACATCAGCGCCAGATATCGTTGTTGATCTTGGCTTTCAGCTCCGGATAGTCCGCGGCCTTGAACCTCGGAACCCCTCCCGCCTTGATTTGGCCCATGTAATCCTTGGTCAGCTTCACGACCGTCCCGGAGAGCAAGGTGATGGCGATCAGGTTGATTGTCGCCATCAGGCCCATTGAGGCATCTGCGGCATTGAATACCGTAGTGACCGCCTCATAAGCCCCCCAGATCACCATGCCCAACGCGGCCAGCCGCAGCAGGGTCAGCCCCAGCTTGTTGCCCCCGCCCAGGAAGATCAGTGCATTCTCCGCGTAGGAGTAGTTGGCCACGATCGAGGTGAAGGCGAAAAACAGGATGGCGATGGCGATGAAGTAAGTCCCGAACACCCCAATGTGGCTTTCCATCGCCTGCTGGGTGAGCTGAGTGCCAGTCACACCCGAACCGGGTTCCAGTACGCCCGACAGCAGAATCATCACCGCAGTCGCCGTACAGACGACAATGGTGTCAATGAACACGCCCATTGCCTGCACCAGCCCCTGCGACGAGGGGTGATGCGGCATCGGAGTTGCCGTTGCCGCCACATTGGGCGCAGAGCCCATACCCGCCTCGTTGGAGAACAGGCCGCGCTTGATGCCGTTGAGCATCGCCGCCGTCACCGAGCCGGCGACACCGCCCGCCGCTTCCTCAAGGCCGAAGGCGCTGCGAACGATGGTCATCAACACGTCTGGCACCTCAGTGATGCTTATCGCCAGCACGATAAATGCCATCAGCACATAGAGGCCTGCCATCAGCGGCACCACCAGTTCGGCGAAGCGTGCGATGGAGCGTAGCCCGCCAAAGATCACCAGCCCGGCGAGAAAAGCGATGGCGATGCCAACCCACAGTTTCGGAATTCCAAACGCGCCCTGCATCGCATCAGCGATCGAGTTGGCCTGCACCGCGTTGAACACCAGCCCGAACGAGATGATCAGCGCCACGGAGAACACACCGCCAGCCCAGGGTGCCTTCAGACCTCTGGCAATGTAGAACGCCGGGCCGCCACGGTACTGGCCCTCGCCGTCTCGCACCTTGTACAACTGTGCAAGCGAACTCTCAGCATAGGCCGTGGCCATGCCCACCAGTGCCACCATCCACATCCAGAAGATCGCCCCGGCGCCGCCCAGGTAGAGCGCAACCGCGACCCCGGCCAGATTCCCAGTGCCGACCCGCGACGCGAGGCTGGTACACAACGCCTGGAACGGCGAGATACCAGACGCATCGCTCTTCCGCGCACCCCGGATCGCTCTGACCATCTCCCCGAAATGCACAAACTGCAGGAAGCCCAGGCGGATGGTGAAGAACACACCAACTGCGAGCAGCCCGTAGATAAGGATATAGCCCCAGAAAATGGTGTTGAGGAAATCGACAATGGGTGTCATGGAGGCGCCTTTTTGTGGAAAACGTAAGGTACGGCTTACTCTAGTCTCTGCGCTGGGCGGCATCAGGCGGAGCGCTTCGAGCAGCCTGCACGAAAGGTCGGAACCGACTCGGCCGTGAGGGTTCAATCGGAACGGGGGCTCACAGTGATGACGAATTGAGCGCATCGATACCCATCAGCACGCTTCTCAACCGTCAGCCCTTCTGAAACCAATTGGCACAGGGCAGACCGAACCCTCACCCATCGAACCCTTCTAAGCAGACATCGACTTCAAGGAGGTTTCCATGACCAAGGCATTGCTCACCACCCTAGGCTTAGCGCTCTGCGCACCCGTTGCGTTTGCCCAGACACCCAAGCCCGACGTGATCACTCACCTCAACGGGCTGGATATCGAGGTCAGCGCCATGGGCGTGCCGACTTCCACCACTGAGGCGGGCGGTGAGTTGGTGGGGATCCGCGCGGTGAAGGTCATGAACAAGACGGGCGACACCGTAACCTGCGAATTCCACGTACCAGACGATGCGCGTGCTGATACGTCCGCGCCGCCCGTTTTCACCGTCAGCCCCAACACCCAGCGGGTTGAGCGGGTGCCAGGCGAATATTCGCCAGATCAGCCATTTGCTGAGCTGACCTGCCGCGGCGCCGCGCAAAGCGTCGGCACGCCGACCGTCGTGCCGTCCAGCGAGCCGGAAGCCGAGCCCGCTCGCGACACCCAGCCCCCTACCGAGCCGTCGACCATGACCGGCACCGGTATGCCTGCCGACCCGACTCGGTCCCGCGAGGGTGCCGGCCGGGATCGCTGACCGACACATGCCTCTATGGTGCGCCGGCCCTAGATCATCGCACCATAGAGGCAACCCCCCGGCTACCTAGCAGCTAACGTACACCGCTGGCCTAATCGGTCTGGCCCCCGCTTAGCCCTTTTCGAGACGGTTCACCGAGGCGTCATACCACCGAGACCGGGACCGCGCTTACCCAGAAGCATCGCGAACCTTCTGCCGTCATCACCCGGTGATGGCAGCGCCCATCGCCCCCACCCAACTCTTGACCTTCGATTCGACTCCAGCGGCCCGGCAGTGGCGCAGCTCGACGCAGGGTCGGCTAAAGCCCACCGTAATTACACACCGACACGTCAGTGATCTATTCGGGCTCGCCCAATTGATAATAGTTATCAACATCTATAGCATTCACCGCCCTCCGCTTGAAGCCTCCAAAGGAAATACCTGAATGCGTCGACTCCTCGTGCCTGTGCTGTCATTACAGGCGCTCACCGCCACCGCTTACGCGGCCGAACGTCCGGAATCGGACAGCGACCCCATCGCGCTTGAACAGATGGAAGTCACCGCCACTCAAGCCGAGCGCGGCGACGGGCCGGTAGACGGCTACCGCGCCACTCGCTCGGTCAGCGCGACGCGTACCGACACGCCTATTCACGAGATTCCGCAATCGATCAGCGTCGTGCCCGGACAGGTAGTGGAAGACATTGGCGCCACCCGGCTCGAGGACGCGCTGGACTATGCCGGCGGCGTCGAGCGCGGCAACAACTTTGGCGGCCAGGGCCTGACCGAATTCCTGGTACGCGGCTTCAGCTCGCAGGAGTTCTACCGCAACGGCTTCGCCATTAACCGCGGCTATCCCAACATGCCGGACGCTGCCACCGTCGAACGGATCGAAGTGCTGCGCGGCCCGGCCTCGATGCTGTACGGCCGTGGCGACCCAGGCGGCACCTTCAATATCGTGAGCAAGCAACCGCAGGCCGAACGCCGCACCGTACTGGGCACCCAGTTCAATACCGAAGGGCTGCGCCGCGGCACGCTGGACACCACCGGCGCGCTGGATGAGCAGGCCGAATTCACCTACCGCCTCAATCTAGTCGCCGAAGGCGCCGACAGTTTTCGTGACCATGTGGAAAGCGAGCGCTACAACGTGGCCCCGGTGCTGCGCTGGGAGCTGAGCGACGTCACGGCAATCATTCTGGAAGGTGATTACCTGCATAACCGTCACCCGCTCGACCGGGGCGTGACCCGTTACGCCAACCAGCAAGGCGAACTGCCGCGCGACCGCTTCCTCGGGGAAGAAAGCGCCGGCAAGTTCACGAACGAAAACGCCATGACCCAACTGCGCGTCGAGCACCTGCTGGATGACCAGTGGACCTTGCGCGGCGGCGTGCAATACCTCGATGGCAGCCTGGAAGGTGGGGCCGTGGAAAGCAACGGCTTGGCCACGGACGGCCGTACTATCGGGCGCAACTACAGCGAGCGCAGGCTGGAGTGGAACGACTTCGCTGCACAGGCCAACCTCGAAGGCCGCTTCAGCGCGTTGGGCTTCATGCATACGCTGCTGACCGGCATCGAATACGACGACTTCAACTACAACTCGCGCATCGACCGCTCCGCAGGTGGTGTAGGCGCCTTCCCGATCGACATCTACGAGCCGGTCTATGGCCAGCCGCTGCCACCCATTCTTGGCCCCAACTACTGGGACGACGAAGACCTGAAGTCCTATGCCTTCTATATGCAGGATCAGGTCGAGCTGACCGATCGTTTCACCCTGCAACTGGGTGCCCGATTGGAGCGCTTCGAGCAGAATTACACCAACAAGTTGGTAGCTGCCGGCAGCTGGGACCAGGCGCATAACGCCGTGTCGCCGCGCATTGGTGCGATCTACGACCTGACCGAAGCGCTGGCGGTGTACGCCAACGCCTCCCGCTCGTTCAAGCCCAACCGTGGCGCCGACCGCAGCAGCCAGGCGTTCGACCCCGAAGAAGGCACCGCCTACGAAACCGGCATCAAGTACGACCTGCCTGAACACAACCTGAGCGTGACGGCCGCGCTGTTCCACATCACCAAGGAAAACGTGCTGACGGCTGATCCGCTGGACAGCAACTTCCAGGTGGCCGCCGGCGAAGTCCGCAGCCGCGGCTTCGACCTCAGCGTTGCCGGCAACATCACCCCGCAATGGCGCGTGATCGGCGGCTACGCCTACGTTGACGCTGAAGTCACCGAGAGCAACAGCGCCGCCATGCCGGTGGGCAGCCGACTGGGCAACGTACCGGAGCACAGCTTCAACCTGCTCGACACCTACGAGTTCGACAACGGTGCGCTGGACGGACTGGGCCTCGGGGTCGGCGTGAAGTACGTCAGTTCGCGCAAGGGCAGCACGTCGAGCACCGCCTACGACATGGGTGCCTACACCGTGGTCGATCTGCTGGCCTACTACCCGCTCACCGACCGCGTCCGCCTTAACCTCAACCTCGACAACGTCTTCGACGAGGAATACGAAGAGCGTGCCTGGAATATCTGGGCTTACCCAGGCGCCCCGCGCACCTTGCAGGCTGGCATCTCCATCGAGCTTTGATCCGTTAGCTCAACGCCCTGGGATGATGCGCCTGTCATCGTCTCAGGGTGTGGACTCATACACCGATACGCGCTCTTCTGATGAACCTTGCTGTTCTACGGAAGAATGCGTCTTGCAGATACGATATTTGGGCTCAACCAAGCCCCGGCGCAGCGAACGAACAAGCCCCTCCGCTTAGAGCAAAATCACAATCGATCTAACGGGCTCAATACGGCCAAGCCGCCCCGGTTCAGCACGTGGGTGTAGATCATTGTTGTCTTCACATCAGCATGACCCAACAGCTCCTGCACGGTGCGAATATCCTGTCCGCTTTCCAGCAAATGAGTCGCAAAGCTATGGCGCAACGTATGCGGAGTCGCCAACTTGGCTATACCCGATATCGCTACCGCGCGTTTGAAGGCCCGTTGCACACGCTTCTCATCCAGATGATGACGACGCACTGATCCACTGCGTGGGTCCACCGACAGTCCCCGCGCTGGAAACACATATTGCCAAGCCCACTCCCAGGGGGCGTTCGGGTATTTGCGCGCCAGCGCGTCAGGCAGGTACACATCACCCCGGCCTGCGGCGAGTTCGCTTTGATGAATAACCCGTACAAGCGATAGGTGTTGCTTAAGCGGTAGCACAAGGCTTGCCGGCATGACAGTGACCCGATCCTTCTGGCCCTTTCCGTCGCGGATGATGATTTCGTTGCGCGAGAAATCGACATCCTTGATCCTGAGCCGCAGGCCTTCCATCAAACGAAGCCCGCCACCGTATAGCAGCCGAGC
The DNA here is from genome assembly GCF_051028275.1 of Stutzerimonas stutzeri. Classification (GTDB taxonomy): domain Bacteria; phylum Pseudomonadota; class Gammaproteobacteria; order Pseudomonadales; family Pseudomonadaceae; genus Stutzerimonas; species Stutzerimonas stutzeri_AS. Next base: position 900,468 of record NZ_CP069269.1, on the reverse strand, counting down.
AACGAGCCCTACGTCCCCTTCCAGCTGATTGAGCAACCGCTGCACCTCATCGATAGAGAGTACAACCGGCAGCCGCGCGGGCTTCTTAGCGCGCACCACCTCGCCCAGCCAGGGTAGCTCCTGCTTGAGCACCTGCTTATACAGAAACAGTAACGCGGCCAGCGCCTGATTCTGCGTCGAAGCGGACACATCACGGCGCACAGCCAAATCCGAAAGAAACGCTTCGAGTTCAGCTGCGCCCATTTCAAGCGGATGTCGATATTCGTGAAATCGGATATAACGCTTAACCCACTCGCAATAGACACGCTCAGTTCTGATCGAGTAGTGTTTGAGCCGAATCTGGTCCCTGACCTGATCAAGCAATCGCGGCTTTCCATCCATGGTGTATAACTCCCTTATGCAGTCACCGTCCCTCGGAAATGCCCAGCCTAGACAAGGAGAGCAATGATGACAAGGAATGTTATACACCACGCCCGTCCGGCGTCTTATACACCACTTGGTGTCTAATTATAGTTAGGTACTTGAATGGAATCACTGAACCTCCCAAGACTGAAGTACTTCATGTCTTGCTACTATCATCAAGACTGGGCTCTTGACGCAGGCAGCGACAACGAATGCGACCTCTGGAGCCATTACTTCACGTCTGAGAACTTAACCTCCGACGAGGAACTTATATCTAACGTCCGGGCGCTGCTCGAGGAGCCCAGCGATCAAATTCTAAAGACACTATCTGAGTTTCAGTCTTCAGGGAAATATTGGAATTCGTCAAGCACAGCAAAACAGTGGTTAATCGATTTCGAGCAATATTTAAACACACGCCCTCAAAACGCTGCCCACCGCACGAGCACCTAACTAGTGGTTCAAATCGCTTGCTTCGCTCACTGGGACGGGCTAAAAGCCCGCCCCTTAACCAAACGTTAGAGGCAACAATGAGTTTGCGCGGCTACATCCACGAAGTCTGGCTATGCCCGAGTGACGATGGGGAGTTACTTCCATCTTGTATTGCCTTTGGGCCCGCAGGTAATTCCGCACGCGAGCTAAATGAACCTGGCAGCGTCTGCATCTGGCTATTCTTTGCAAACTCTCATTTCGAAGCTATGCAAATTTACTATCAGTTCAGCGATTTAGGTGAATACACAACGTCAGAGCAACAAGATCATCAGCCATATCCTGAGTCTTGGCACATTGAACAACAGAACTACTTGTGTAGCCTCTAACTAGTGGTTCAAATCGTTCGCTTCGCTCACTGGGACGGGCTAAAGCCCGCCCCTTAACCAAACGTTATGCCTAGGTGCAACATGGAAGAAAAGCTGAGCACGCTAGAAGAAATTAGCAAAAAATTTGAAACCATTGGGCAAGAACTATTTGAGGCATGCAAAGGCCACCTTTTCCCAGCTGACGCTATTCTTCTTGCCAGCTGTAATAGAGCGCTGCAAGTGCTGCATGGCTTTACGCTAATCGTAAAAAATGGTGGCTATTCTTGCGGTGTAGCTTTACTTCGCCTTCAGCTTGACTCTGTTCTTCGCTTATACGGAATTACAATAACTAAAGACCCTCATGAGACCGCAAACAAAATAATATCCGGTGAAAAGCTATCAAAAATAAAAGACAAAAATGGAGAAAGACTTTCTGATGGTTATCTTGTCAGCCTGCTGGCAAAGCAAAATCCTTGGTTAAAACACGTTTACTCGCTTTGCTCTGGGTATATCCATCTATCGGATGCTAGTTTTCATCACTTATTAAGAAAGTCCGAACCAGTCCCAGAGTCAACCGAAAGAGGTTTTTACATAGGCTCTGATGAATCCGAAATTGAGATGAAACAAAAAATAGAACTAATACAGGCATTCATTGTTGCCACAAAGGGTATTCAAGAAATCACGACACAATGGACGGCAAGCAGAGATCAATTTGGCTTAGCTAAGAATCTTAAAAAGAAGTACACACAAATAGCATAACAACTGGTTCAAATCGCTCGCTGCGCTCACTGGGCCGGCTAAAGCCGGCCCCTTAACCAAACGTTAGGTAGCAATGGTAGATATCAGTGTGAGCCAATCAAAGCCACTCCCAACATTTCCATATCACCGCGATCCGATTGCCTCAGGCTCCATTGAACCTTCTGACGTTCCTTGCGCCTGTTGCAGTCAATTAAGTGGCTTTCGGTACACTGGCAACGTATATGCGCCACAAGAAGGTAGAGCATCTTTGTCCGTGGTGTATTGCTGATGGTTCAGCGGCAAAAAAATTCAACGCTACCTTCATTGATGGTCACTTTTGCGATGGCCAATTCAACTACATTGAGCTTTCAACAGAGTTGTATAACGCTGTTTTTTCTCGCACCATCGGCTTCGCTACATACAACCCCATTGCTTGGTGGAGCCACTGTGGTCAGCCGGCGGAGTACATAACCAGGCACGAACCTTACGATCTGGTGTTCCAGTGTCGAGTATGTGGTCGTGAGCATGTAGTACCGGACTATGATTGAGTTGCCACCTAACTAGTGGTTCAAATCGCTCGCTTCGCTCACTGGGTCGGGCTAAAGCCCGCCCCTTAACCAAACGTTAGGGCAACCTGTAGATGGAATCACAAGAAGTCATAGAATCCTTTAGAAAACAACTCGACCAAGTCGAGGGACAGGGCGGTCAGCAGGTTCAGGTGTCGGCTCTCCGTGCATACCTGGATGCTTAAGGATGCTGACGCATCCCAAGAGTACCGCAGACAAAAACACGAAGGGATGCTTGCCCATTACACTGCGCAGACTCAGCACAGCATTGAAATGCTGAAGGCAGTTCTGGAGGCAGGCAAGAGCGCATTACAGTCTTTACTAATTATCAACGGTGGCGCAGTCGTTGCGCTACTCGGCGTTCTAAGCAACCTCGTTGGTAAGACTAATGGTTCCGAATTTGCGATTAGATTGGCGCTTCCACTGCTCCTATTCGGAATCGGAGTACTGGCTGGCGCAGTCGGTTTTGCGCTCCGCTATTTTAGCCAGGCATGCTACTCCGAAAGCGATGACGACAAAGATAATTATGAGAAATGGGGAGATCGCTTTCGGTATTCAACTATTGCGGCTGCACTCACAGGATATGCTTTGTTCGGTACAGCTATAGTATTCTCCTATAAAGCAGTGCTTTTGGCGTACACGCCCTAACAAGACCAGCTACAGCGGCGGGCCTAACAATAGGTTCAAACCGTTTGCTGCGATCACCGGAGCCGGCTAAAGCCGGCCCCTTCACCAAACGTTAGGCACAGAACATGATCCTTGCATTACTTGACTATTGGAAATATCGCAAACGGAAAGGAAGATATTCTCACCAAGCGCTAACTAAGCAAGGCTTGCAGTTGGCCACATTATCTAATTTTCAAAATTATCAATCATATCCACTAGGCCATCTCTTATTTGCCAGCACTGCTGGCTCTGCTTTGAGTTGGGCCGTGATGTACTGTACTAACAGCACCTTGAGCCATACGGCGATGTTTTATGGCAACGGCATACTTCAAGACTGCACAACATCAGGTGTTGTCAGGCATTCCTTTGAGAACTACCTAGATGGAGAGTCTTACTTACGAGTGATCCCTCCACCGAAGGGCACTGATCTTGCGCACACTCTGAAACTCATGAACGAAAGCCTTGGTGCTCGCTATAATTGGTCGGGAGTATTTCGACTTTTTTCACACATACTTATTGGTAACCATCCTGATTTTTCTTGGCGCATTTATTTTGATGTTCTGTTAACGTTAATTGTTACGTCCTGGCTAACCGGTCTAGCCATGCCTCTCGCCAGCAATTTTATATACCTAGCCGCAGTCATATACTCAGTTGCTGTGGTGATTAACAGAACATTTCGCAGAAAAGTACTGCTACCTCGCGCCTAACAAGTGATTCAAATCGTTCGCTTCGCTCACTGGGACGGGCTAAAGCCCGCCCCTTAACCAAACGTTATATGCACTCATGAACCAATTCATCGGTCAAAAATGTAGTGAAGCAATCGCTAGAGAGTTCTGGCTTCACGGCGAGCTTGTATCGAACTGCTGCTGCATCTTCTTACGCTTCGAAAAAGGTACGCTTAGAAAAATTTTTTACAACGACGAGAGTCATTGCTGGGAAGCTGAAGAGAGTGATGAAAAAATCTCTCTAAATAATCCATTAGGTGACGCTGAGTTTTTCTATCCGCACAAGTCAATTTCCGGCTTGGGCAAGGCAGGGTTAATTTTCAATGGTTACACCGAAGATCACTTAAGAAATTGGAACCTTAAATTCTTAGGCGGGCTTTCTCTTCATATAATTCACAAGCAAAGGACTGACGAAACCCTCTACGAGGTACGCATATAACAATGCGCTCAAATCGTTCGCTCCGCTCACTGGGACCGGCTAAAGCCGGCCCCTTAGCTTAATCGTTAGAGCCACGGAAGGAATACTGTGTGATCGACAAAGCTTCAGAAGTTGCGCCAACGGTCCAAACATATGAAGAATTCCAGAATTTTCTAGCTCTTCTTGCTGAGGACTATAAGGCCAATGGTAAAGAGTGGGAGAATGCAGACGCTGGCTCATTTCTAGAAGCGCTGGCCGCTTACAGCAAAGACATTGGCGCATATTATAAAAATACAAATCAGCAAGTCGATGCATCAGTGCCCAGCTGGCGAGTATTTGCCGAGATGCTGTGCGGGGCTCGCGTCTATGAGTAACCTTCAGAAATTGCACCGTGCCGCAGCTCTAACAACTGTATATGGACTCTCCCCACAAGCGATGAGGATAGCTTTTTCGATCCAGTCGTCAGCGCGGTTGCATTCGTATATCCGGCCTGTTCTGGGCACTGCCCTGGCCATTCTGTAGTTCGCGCAGCAGGGGCCAAGCGTTCAAGCGATCACTAAGATCATCATTGTTATCGGCCTTGCTCTGCTGCAGGACTCGCCTGTTCCGACAGTCTCGCTTCTCACCACAACCACTAGAATTCACTTCATCGTTAACCCCGCCGTCAGGCGGGCTTTGTGCTTTGCCAGTTGCCGCTGAACCGACGCTCATGGCACCACACCGCCCAACAGATCCGTACCAGCTTGTTTGCCAGCGCCACGGCGGCTTTGTTGTGGCCGATGCGGTCGGCTGTGTCCAAGGCCCAACGCTGTAGTTGAGTCAGCCTTTCAGGCGTTTTTGATTGGCAGCGTTTAGCGGCCAACAGCGCGGCTCGCGCGCCATGGATGAATAAAGTGCGCACGTAGACGTTGCCCTTGCAGCTGATCCGCCCAAGCCTGCGGCGCTCCCCACTGCTGTATTCGTTCGGCGTCATGCCCAGCCAGGCGCTCAGATGTCGGCCACTGGCGAAGCGCTCGGGTTTACCGACCGCAGTCTTCAAGGCACTTGCCGTCAGCAGCCCAATGCCGCTGACCTCGTCGAGCTTGTGCACGATTTCATCGTCGGCATGCCAGCGAGCCAGTTGCTCTTCGCTCTCGCGCATCGACTGCTCATATAAATTGATCTCAGCCAGCACGACTTGCAGCGCACCGCGCAAGGCACGAACTTCGGGCTGCTCGATCAGCTCGCATGCCTGGCGCAGAAAGGACTTGATGCCGTTCGGAGCTTCAACCCCCGCTTCACGCTGGATGCCGCGCAGCAAGTTGATGCGTTGTACGCGGGACTTCTTCCAGCCCTCACGCAGCTTGTGCAGCTGCTGGACTTGCTGCTGTTGCACACTCTTGACCGGAACCGGCCGGATCTCCTGGCAGCGCGCGGCTTCCAGGATCGCGTCGCAGTCGTTGCGATCGGTCTTGTTCCGTCGCCGATACGGGCGCACGTAGCGGGGATGCAAGAGCACGACGCGATGCCCACTGTCCTGCATCAACCGCCCCCAATGGTGAGCCGTGCCACAGGCTTCCATCACCCACTCGACAGGCTCGAGCTGCTCCTGTACATATCGCGCAAACGCCCCGGAATCGAGCCGCTTGCGCCGATCCACCCGGCCGACCTGGACACTCTCGGCAACCTGGTAAACGGACTTGGCCAAATCAACCGCTATGCGTTTCATCGCACCTCTCCCAGCGAATAGTCACCACGGTGTTATAGAAGAAACGTGGTGCGGGGAGAGTCCATTACAGCCTTCAAGCCGTTCGCTCCGCTCACAGGGACGGGCTAAAGCCCGCCCCGTAACCAAACCTTATGAATCAAGGTAGATCTCAGTGAAAAACCACATTGCTCTAGGGCTAGCTATATTGCTTGCTGGATGCGCGCAGATGTTCCCAGCTCGATATGTCGAACTAGCACCTGGCAAATACAAATTAGAAGCCTCTGGAAACATGCTTGCATCCGTGCCCTCTCTGCTTGAGAAGATTGATTCAAAGGCTGAGAAGCTATGCGGCGCCGGAAAGTTCTTCTATAAGGACGATGGTGACTTTTCCACGCCGCGCTCTCCTGCATATATCAACGGCGTGGATATTGGCGCATCGTATCAAGTTGTCACAAGGGAAGTTGTGTGCCATTGAACCATAACTATAGGTTCAAATCGCTCGCTCCGCTCACTGGGACGGGCTAAAGCCCGCCCCTTAACCAAACGTTATGCAGCAGGAGGTATCGATGAAGGCACGCATCTCTGTAATCACGCTTGGCGTCGATGATTTGGAGAGCGCTGTTCGCTTTTACCGTGACGGTCTGGGCTTCAAAAGCGAAGGCATTATCGGAAATGAGTTCGAACATGGTGCTGTTGCTTTTTTTGATTTACAGGCGGGTTTGAAACTAGCGCTTTGGCCGCGCAAAAGTCTTGCGCATGATTCTGGTATGTCGCTAGCAAATCCAAGCGCTACAGAAGTAAGCCTCGGACACAACACTTCTTCCAAATCCGAGGTTGATGAAGTTATGGCTCAGGCGGAAGATGCAGGCGCTATCATCGTCAAGCCAGCACAGGATACTTGTTGGGGTGGCTATGCGGGTTACTTCCAGGATCCAGATCAGCACTTGTGGGAGGTCGTATGGAACCCACATTTATTACCGTAAAATTGAACCATAACAACAGTTCAAAGCCGTTTGCTTCGCTCACTCGGGACTGGCTCAAGCCCTCCCTTTAACCAAACGTCCTGCATCAGGCGTATCGAGTCCGAATGGAAAACTGGGATTTCTACCAAGCAAATATAAATGATCGCGTGGCTTCTATCTATTTGGATTTATCGTTCGCGGTTACGGCGCCCGATTCCCATCTACCCAAGCTGGCTTGGTATTGGATAAAGATGGATCATCCTCGATCCGATGGGCTTAGCAGCGACGAGGAGTTGGACAGGCTGAACGAGCATGAGGATGAGTTGATATCGCATCTATCTAACACCCGCACCAAATATGTGGGTCGAATTACCACGCAAGGCAGACGAGAATTCTACTTCTACATTTCCGAGGAAAGCTCTGTTCAAGACGTTCTTCGGGCGCTCATTGGAGAGAACCCCAGATATTTGTACCAGATTGGGGAAAAAGCAGACCCTAGCTGGCATCACTATTTTGATGTGCTTTATCCAGGTCCAAATGGGTTGAGTCAGATAAAGAGTCGTAACGCTTAACAAGCGGCTTAAGTTGGCCGTAATGCTTCAGCTGGTTCGGCCCACGGCAGATAAGGTTTGGCCTGGGGCTTGTGGAAAAATTGTTCTATACATGGGCGCAACCGATCCTCGATAAGGATGGTGTACTAAGGAAGAGTTCCCGGTTCAATTCGCTCGCTTCGTTCACCGGGACGCGGTTAAGCCCGTCCGTTAACCAACGTTTGGCGCTATTACGGCAGGCTTTCGACATGGATTGGACATACAACACTATCTGGACTGATGAGCTTCTGCCCACTGAGCTCCGCATAGCTGATCTCAGCCAGAACCCCTCCCTTGAAGATCCCCTGGTGGGTGGCAGCTATCTGTTCGTAAGAGGATTCAAGTCAGCTCACAATAATCTGGAGGATTTCCCCGTAAAAGAAAGCGTTAAATACCTTCAGCTTACGATGGCCAACATTACTTCATTTAAAGGCCTATCCGCTCTGGGAAAGGTAAAGAGGCTGGAGCTTGAGTACTGTCTCAAGCTTCAAGGCGATGGTGGCCTTTCTGAGGCCGCAGATTCATTGGAGTGGCTGCATATCACCCAGGCGAAAAAATTTACGCTGGGCCAAGAGCTTAGGGGACTCTCCCAGCTTAAGGTTTTAAGCTTGAATAGTTGTGCCCCCTTGCAAGACCTTGAATTCCTTGATGATTTTCCGAATCTCTTGGATTTCAGATTCGTAGACACAAATGTCCTCAGCGGCGACCTTTCTCCACTGCTTCGACACCCGACGTTATGCTCCGTAGGCTTCCTTGATAAACGTCATTACAACCTGCGCTCCAAAGAGGTAACGGAAAAACTGCAGGAGCGCCGTACTGCATCAGTTACGATTGCGCGCAACGGCCCGTATGAAACCTTCAGATATAACGCTCTTATCGCCTAACCAATTCCATATGGTCTCTCTACAACCGCGCTAAGGAAGAGCTCTTTGATTCTGTCGTCAGCGCGGCTGCACCACTCCTCATCAGCAAAACAGGGTCAGTTATGACTAGGGACGATCTGAAGCACGCACGGCAACAGTGGTATGCAGCCTATTTCGCTGGGGACGTGGAGCACCTCGCCCGGGTTCAAGCAGATAATTTCTCGGTTACTACGGACCGCGGTGTGCAATCCAAGCAATCCCAGATCGCCGCCATCTCTTCGGCCAAGGTAAACGGGAGCTGGTTTCCCGAAGGCGGGGAAATCCATGATGCTGAACTGACTTTCGAGGAAACGGGTGGCAGCACCACCCTAACAGGCCGGGGTTATACCGTTGCAGGTCAGCGCAAGGGCCCGGCGATGGCGTTTTCAGAAACCTGGGAGTGGGATGGCATCGCTTGGCGGGTAGTCAATCTGAGCTATAGCGTAGTGGGTGATCAAGGGTAACCCTTACGAGACTTGGCTTTGGACGCTGATCGCCGCCCAATAAAGGCATGGACCTATCAAAGTAGTGACAAGGCATCTATTAGGCGCATGCGTCTGTTGGCTGTCATCCAGATCTGCTCTTGGCCGGCTCTCCGTCTCCGCAAGGGAATGAAGAAATGCTAGCAAAGTGGGAAAGCTCCTTTGCGGCTACTCGCCCAGAGCCCGCCTGAGAGCCGGCTGACTCCCAGGCTGGCTGGTGCGGCGAGATCAACTGTTTTGCTTTTGCTGCATCTGTTTATTTTGCTGTTTTTGCTGGCCCTGTTGCATTTGACCCTGCTGACTCTGGTCCCGAAGAACGATGATTGATTCAGCATTGAGCTTGCGATCGCCGATCGCTGCGCTCCCAAGGTTACCGGCAACGGAGACGATGTCCCCTTTCCCTACCTTCTGACGGCCTTCGTTATCGAGCGGATTGTTCTGCAGGCCGCTGGTATCGACGGTGAACTCGAGGTCGCCGGTGTTTACGGTGAACTGTCGGTCTTTCACGCTTTGCACGGTGCCGGTAAGGATCAGGTCACCTACCACGACAGGCGTTACCGGCGCCACATCCATGACGGCAAAGGTCGTCCTGTCGTTGGTGGGCGATGAGTAGAAGTAGGTGGCCGGGTCTTCAATGAAAATGCTGTCCGCTTCGATGGAAGCATCGACAAAGAAGTGTTTTTCAACACGTCCGTATACCGTTACCTCATCGCCTGGAATTAGCTCGGGCTGGTTGCCCGCCCAGCCCATATCGTCCATCTCCACGCTGATCTTCCCTTGACCATAATCGAGGGAGAACTCGTCATCTTCGGCTGCCAGTACGGAACCGCTGATTGAAACGTAACTGTCTTCTGGTTGAAGTTTCGGCATTTGCGCCATTGCTGGTGCCGCGATGAGCGTCGAGGCCAATAAGCTCAGAGCGAATGCTGATTTCTTCACGATGCTTCCTCCGTTTGAGTGGGGATTCATAAGGAGCCAATTACGGCCCTCATAACTCCCGACCGGAGTGATTTTTCAGAGTTCAGCGGCCTCGCTTCCTCATTTACACCACAAGCGAAGCCTTGTCCGGCGCAACGGTTTGATAACCGGATGGGGTCAGCCAACCCGTGATGATCTGCTGACACTGGCGGAGCAAACTAGCGAAACGTCTGCATGCCCGTGCTGATGCGGCCCCCGCCCCCTCTGGAACAAGCGCCTCGTCGATACGAGTGAACTTCCCCCCCAACGGCATGATCCCCTTTATGCACAGTCAGAGCGATTCGGGTAGCCAGCGCATTCGCGCAGCGCATCAGGCCTGGGTCGCCCAGCGATGAGGACGCCTCCGTGACCGTTATCACCCACAGCACACACCACACGACACACAGTGTTTCGCGCCACGTACCCAATCCGTTTCACGCAACGTTTCTCGCCGGGACGGTACCGCTGTTTCTGGGCGGCCTACTCAGTGATATCACGTACTTCCGAACCTACGAGATCCAGTGGACCAACTTCGCGTCCTGGCTGATCGCGGGGGGGCTGGTTTTCTGTGGGCTGGCCATCCTGTTCGCGCTGGTCAATCTGGTCAAAGCCACCCATAAGAAAGGCCGGCCTTTGATTTATCTGGTGCTACTGGTCGCAACCTGGGTGCTGGGCTTTTTCAACTCTCTCGAGCATGCCAAGGACGCCTGGGCGACCATGCCATCAGGCCTGATTCTTTCGGTGATAGTCACCATCCTTGCCTGCGCGGCGACATGGATCGGCTTTACCAATCTGCGTTCGGGAGGTGAAGCATGAAATACACGAGCCCGTTAAGTGCCCTAACCGTGGCGCTGTTATTGAGCGCATGCGGCGGAGCGGATGAGGACATTGCGTTGGTGAAAGGGGAAAACCCCAAGATTGTCGATCCTGAGCGTGGACTACTGCCCAGCATGACGATTGCCGACCCGGTGGAATGGGGCGACAAGAAGCCGACCGTCCCTGAGGGCTACACCGTCAGTGCGATCGCGACCGACCTGCAGATCCCGCGACAAACCCTGGTGCTGCCGAACGGGGACATCATCGTCGCCGAAGGCAAAGGCGGCAACGCACCCAAACTCAGGCCGAAGGATGTGATTGCCGGCTATATCAAATCCAAGGGCACCTCCTCAGTCAAAAGCGGCAACCGTCTGACGTTGCTACGCGATGCCGATGGTGACGGTGTCTACGAACTGCAGAAAGTCTTCGCTGACAACCTCAACGCGCCGTATGGCCTGGCCTTCCACGATGGCAATCTCTATGTGGCCAATCAGGATGCGCTGGTGCGTTTCGATTACCAGGAGGGCCAGACCGAGGCCAGTGGTGAGCCGGTCAAGGTCACGGACCTGCCGCGCGAGATCAATCATCACTGGACCAAGGCGCTGACTGTCAGCCCCGATGGGCAGTATCTTTATGTCGGCATTGGCTCCAACAGCAACATCACCGAGCGCGGAATGGAGGCTGAAGTCGACCGCGCCGTGATCTGGCAGGTCAATGCTGAAACGGGCGCTCACAAGCCCTACGCGACAGGCGTGCGTAACCCGACGGCACTGACGATACGGCCCGGTACGGACCAGCTGTGGGCCGTGGTGAACGAACGTGACGAACTCGGTCCGAACCTGGTCCCTGACTACCTGACTTCGATACAAGAAGGTGGCTTCTACGGCTGGCCTTACAGCTACTGGGGACAGCACGTCGATGATCGTGTGCGGCCACAGAAACCCGATCTGGTCGCCACCGCGATCAAGCCGGACTACGCGCTTGGCCCGCACGTCGCCGCCCTCGGTGTGGACTTCTCGTCACCGGTCATGGGTGAGAGGTTCGCCGAGGGTGTGTTCGTTGGTGAGCACGGCAGCTGGAATCGCGAGCAGCCGTCCGGCTATCAGGTCATCTTCGTGCCGTTCACTAACGGTCGCCCATCGGGCGAGCCGATCGATTTCATGACGGACTTTCGCACAGCCGAAGGGACACATGGTCGGCCAGTGGGGGTAACGGTCGACCCAAGGGGCGCGCTGATCGTTGCTGACGACTTGGCTAATATCGTGTGGCGCGTGGCTCCGACGCAGTAAAACGGATGTTCGACCACGCGGGCTGTTGCGCTTGGAACAGCTTCAGCCCTAACCGCAGGGCCCCACCGCAGTAGCGCTGGGGCCTGACTTTTGGAGAAAAGATGGTTATGAAGCGACTTTCATTGCATATCGTTAGCGCCATGGCTATTAGCACCACATCGCTCGCTGGTGCCGCGCCCGCTGCCGTTGAACAGGGCCAATGGCCGTTCAGCGCCACGCCACGCGGCAGCTTTTCCGAACCCTGGGCCATGACTTTTCTGCCAGACGGCACTGCGCTCGTCACCGAAAAAGGCGGCGCACTCAAGCGCGTCGATGTGAAGAGCGGCAAGGTCCAGACGATCGCTGGCGTACCAGAGGTGGCCTACGGCGGCCAGGGCGGGCTCGGCGATGTCATCCTCCATCCGGATTTTGCACAGAACAACATCATCTACCTCAGCTACGCCGAGCCTGGCGACGGTGACAACCGGGGCGCTGCGGTCGCCCGGGCTACGCTCGAGCTAAGCGCCGATGGCGGCTCACTGTCCGATACAGAGGTGATCTGGCAACAAACGCCAAAGGTTTCTGGCAAAGGGCATTACGGGCACCGTCTCGCATTCGGCCCGGACGGCAAGCTTTGGATCGCCTCCGGCGAGCGCCAGAAATTCAAGCCCGCGCAGGACATGGAAAGCACCATGGGCAAGATCCTGCGCCTGAACGACGACGGCAGCGTGCCGGATGACAATCCGTTTGCCGACAAGGGAGGCGTAACGGCTCAGATCTGGTCGCTGGGCCACCGTAACCCGCTGGGGATCGCCTTCGACGACCAGGGTCGACTGTGGGAACACGAAATGGGCCCGGAAGGAGGTGACGAGTTCAACCTGATCCAGAAAGGCGGCAACTACGGTTATCCGGTGGTCTCGAACGGCGATCATTACGGTGGCCGTCCGATTCCCGATCACGACACGCGCCCCGAATTCATAGCGCCCAAGATTTCCTGGACGCCGGTGATCTCGCCTGCCGGCATGATCATTTATGACGGCGACCGGTTTGCTGACTGGAAAGGTGATGCGTTAATCGGTGGCCTGTCGGCTGAGGCGTTGGTCCGTGTCACCATGAATGGAGAAGAAGCCAGCGAGGCCGCACGTTACGACATGAACGCGCGCATCCGCGAAGTCGAACAAGGCCCGGATGGCAGCATCTGGCTGCTGGAAGACGGGGACGGCGGACGACTGCTGGAGCTACAGCCTAAGTAGGCCTCATGTTGCGCCCTGCGGGGCGCAGCTTCGAATCATGGACCTGAAAAAACCAGACCCGGCCGGGATTCCACCCCAGCCGACGGCTCCCCGCCCGCCACCCCACCTTCTCTATCCATCGAACGGTCTAATCGCATCCCCCAGCGAAGCCTCGTCACAACCTGGTAACACACCCTGCCTAGCGTGAATTGGCTAACCCCAATCACAAGAACGCCGAGGCTCGCATGAACACACCGACCCGTCTGACCCGCACCGCGCTTTCCACTGCGTTGACACTGTCCCTGCTGCCACTGGCCTCAGAGGCCGCTTCTGCACGCGCCGCGGAGTATTTCGAGCGGGTCGCGACGTTTTCGGTGTACCGGAACCTCTCTGCTGGCGAAGACGCCACGCGCGAAACCGTCGCGGAAATCACCGCGGTCAGCCGGGACGGCCGCACGCTGATCTACACTGACAGCCCCGGTGAGCGAATCGGCCTGGTTGACATCCGCGACCCGAAATTCCCGAAGCCTGCAGGCTTCGTGCAGCTTGAGGGCGAGCCGACCTCGGTTGCCGTGCATCATCACTTTGCACTCGTTGCGGTGAACACCTCGCTCAGCTTCACCCAGCCCGACGGCGTGCTGGCGGTATTCGACATCCGCAACCCCGCTCAACCGAAACGTGTCGCCACGCTGCCCATGGGCGGCCAGCCGGATTCCATCGCCATCAGCCCACGGGGCCGGTATGCCGCAATAGCGATCGAGAACGAGCGTGACGAGGACCTGAACGACGGTCTGCTCCCACAACTGCCGGCGGGCTATCTGCGCATCGTCGACCTCAAGGGCCAGCCGTCGCGCTGGCGTACACGGGACGTGGACCTCACCGGCCTGGCTGAGGTGGCGCCGAACGATCCTGAGCCTGAGTATGTGAGCATCAATGATCAGGACATCGCTGCCGTCACCCTGCAGGAGAACAACCACATCGTGCTCGTCGACCTGCGCCGCGGTCGCGTTCTGCGTCACTTCAGTGCCGGCCAGGTTGATCTCGAAGGCGTCGATGTCGAGGAAAACGACCGTATCCAGCCAGTCGGTGTGCTCAAGGGCAAGCGCCGCGAACCGGACTCCATCGCCTGGGTGGGCCCGTTGTTGGCGACCGCCAACGAGGGCGACTATGAGGACGCGAACGGTGAGGAAGGCGGCAGTCGCGGCTTTACCCTGTTCGATTACACCGGCAGCGTCTGGTATGACGCCGGCGCCTCGCTCGAGCACGCGTTCATCCGCGCCGGTCACTACCCGGAAAACCGCTCGGAAAACAAAGGTATCGAGCCGGAAGGCATCGCCTCGGCGAGCTTCCGCAAGCAGGACTTCCTGTTCGTCGGTAGCGAGCGCGGCAACGCCGTGGCCGTCTACAACGTCGCCCAGCCCTGGGCGCCGACGATGCATCAATTGTTGCCGGCAGGCATGGGACCGGAAGGTATTCTGCCGATCCCGAATCGCAACCTGCTGGTGGTCAGTAGCGAGGAGGACTCGGCCGAGGACGGCTATCGCTCGACGATTTCGATCTACCAGTACGGCGCGAAAAGCGCTTCCTATCCAGAGATACGTTCGACGGACAGCCAACTGATTCCCTGGGGCGCGCTTAGCGGCATGGTCGCGGACCGTACGCAGGACAACCGCCTCTACGCCGTCCCGGACAGCTATTACAAGGCCTCACGCATCTTCAGCGTCGATACCAGCAAAACGCCTGCGGTTATCGACGGGCAGACCGAGCTGCGCAAGGACGGCGAGACCGTCAACTATGATCTGGAAGGCATCGCACAAGCCAACAATGGCGACTTCTGGCTGGCCTCGGAAGGCAACGGCAACGACAAACCGAACCTGCTGATACGCGCCAACGCCCAAGGCGAGGTGCTGAACGAATATGCGCTGCCTGCAGACGTAGCGGCTCAGCGGACCAAGAGCGGTTTCGAGGGCATTGCGGTAGTCGGTGAAGGCACCAGCACGCGTGTATACGTGGCCTTCCAGCGCGAATGGAAGAGTGACCCGGCCGGCCGGGTGCGTATCGGCGTGTTCAATCCAGACAGCGGCGAATGGGGCTTCATTTACTATCCGCTCGATACCGCACCTGAAGGTGCCTGGGTTGGGCTGTCCGAGCTCACCTCGATCGGCAATGGCCAGTTCCTGGTCATCGAGCGCGACAACCAGCAGGGGCCAGCAGCCGAGGTCAAGCGCCTGTACCGCATCGACCTGAACGGCGTGAAACCCGCTGCCGAAGGGCAGCGCTTCGCGCTTGTGAACAAACAGCTGGAGCGCGACCTTCTGCCCGACCTGAAGAGCACCGGCGGCTGGGTGCTGGACAAAGTCGAAGGTGCTGCGGTGGATAAGCAGGGCCGCCTGTTCGTCGTCACCGATAACGATGGTGTCGAGGACGCCAGCGGGGAAACACGCTTCATGCGGCTTGGAATGATCAAGCGCTAAGGGCGGCACCAGCGGGGTGTCACAGCACCCGCTGGGGGCGAACCTGCTCGCCCCCAGCCGTACCGCCGGATGAACTGGCCGCAGCACTACGTTGCTGGCCGTTGCACTCAGCTTTCGCGGGACCGCTTGATGCGATGATCCCAGCGTCGCTTGGCGAAGCGGCGCATGTTCGGGATGTCGTCCGTTTCGTCCATGATCGGCTGGCCGATGATGGTTTCCATGACGTCTTCCAGCGTGACCAGGCCGCGCCAGCTGCCGAACTCGTCGTAGACCAGGCACATATGCTGACGCTCGTTCAGCAGTTGGGTCATGAGGCTCTCGACGCTGGTCAGCTCCGGCGACACCTTTACCGGCTTCATGATTGAAGAGACCGGCGCCTGGTCGTCGGTCGCTAACAGCGCGTCATAGCGGAACACGACACCCAGCGGGCTCTCGTTGTCGCCGATCACCGGGTAGCGCGAATACTGGCTGTCGGCGACCTGCTCCTTGAATGCGCCAATCGTCGTGTCCGGCGAGGTGTAGTCGCACACCGTGCGCGGCGTCATGACGTCCCGCACCTTGATTTCGTGCAGGTCGAGGATGTTCCTGATGACCCGCTGTTCATCCTCGTCGAGGCTTTTGTTTTCGCGACCCAGCACCGTCAGCGCCTTGATCTCCTGGCGGATGTCATGCTCCGGCTCCTTACCGCCAACCAGCCGCATGATCATGTCTGACAGGTAAATGAACGGTTTCAGTATCAAGATCATGCCGTTCAGCAATGGCGGCAGGTATGGCGCCAGTGTCCGCCAATAACGGGCACCGATTGTTTTGGGCAGGATTTCAGAGAGCACCAGGATAAGCACTGTCATCACTGCCGATGCGATGCCAACGTAGCCGTTGCCGAACACCACGGTAACCTGCGCGCCGACGCCGGTCGCACCGACCGTGTGGGCGACAGTGTTCAAGGTCAGGATCGCCGCGAGTGGCTGGTCGACCTTGTCTTTCAGTTCTTTCAGGCGCTCGTACAGCTTCGGGCGGGAGGTCTTCTGGTGCGCAATGAAGCTTGGTGTCAGCGACAATAGAGCAGCTTCGAGGATCGAACAGATGAATGAAACGAGGATGGATAAGACAGCGAATGCTATCAGGAGGGTCATGTAGGGAGTTTCGTTGCCAATGGCAGGCTAATTTATAGCAAAACCGGGGCACATGAGCCGGACATGCCAATGGGCTTGCAACAATACATTTCCTATTTATCGCTCGCGCCTGAGCGGTGGATTTACGGCACGGGACAAAGAACATGCCCGTGAGCCGCTCGACCCTCAGGCCGAGCGGCGGTGTATCGGCTCTATTTTGGCTGGTAGCTACCCGGTACCGGCGCGAAGGACACCCCGAAGCGATTCCAGGCATTGATGGTCGCGATGATCAGGGTCAGGTTGGTGAGCTGGGCCTCGGTAAAATACTTGCGCACTTCGTCGAACAGGGCCTGCTCGATACCCTTTGGAAGCTGCGTATTAGCCTCGGCCCAGGCCAGCGCGGCCCGTTCGCGCTCAGTGAAAAACGGCGTTTCGCGCCAGGCACTGAGCGCATAGATACGCTGCTCGGTTTCGCCGTTTGCTCGGGCATCCTTGGTATGCATGTCGATGCAGAACGCGCAGCGATTGATCTGCGAGACGCGAATTTTCACAAGCTCCATCAACGATTTGTCGATCCCATCTTCACTGCGGCTCTGGTTCGCCAGATAGCTTTCCAGCCCTATCATGGCCTTGACCGCATCTGGCGCGGCGGCTTGGTAGTTCATGCGCATGGTGTGTCTCCTCGGTTTGGATAGGTCTAGCCTACGCAGCCGCCGAGACGCGCTATTGTAGAAATTCGACATCTTGAGCGCAGGCCACCATGTCCTCACTGCACGAGCGCCAGCCAAACATCTCCGGCTTCTTCGCCCGGCCGCCCTGCCCGGCGCTGGCCGCTTACGTGCAGCGCTTCTGGTGGCTGGAGGGAGACACGGACGCTGCATACGAGGCGCAGTTGCTGCATCCCGATGGCGGCAGCGGCCTTATCTTCAACTTCGCCGAGCCTCTGCAATTCGATGGCATCACCAACGGTGCTGCGGCACTGATCGCTGGCCCGCAACTGACGACGTGCCGCCTGCAACTCGCCGCTCGGGTAAAGCTGATGGGGGTGCGTTTTCGTCCCGGCATGGGGTCAGCCTTTTTGGGCGTGGGGTTGGATGAGCTCTCCGGTTTTCATCTCAATGACGGGCCCGCGCTGGGGCTGACGGGCTTGGGCGATGCCCTGGCAGAACTGGACCGGGACGCGCAGCAGATGTTGGTGGAGCGCGAATTGCTGGCACGTCTGAACGATGCGCAGATGCGTCGATCCCCTGTGCTCCAGTTGCTCACCCAAATCGCGGCCAACCAGGGCCGCGCGCGCCTGTCCGATCTGATACAGGCGGTCCCGCTAGGCCAACGGCAACTGGAACGTCTCTTCCGTCATCAGGTAGGGCTGACGCCCAAGCAGTTCGGCCGTATTCAGCGCGTGGCGCTGGTGCGCTGTCAATTACGGATCGGTGGGTCGCTATTGGATACGGCGCTGGCCTGCGGTTACGCCGACCAGGCTCATTTCATCCATGATTTCAAAGCAGTAGTCGGCATGACGCCGGGCCAGTATAAAAGGCGGGCCATGGCAACGGCTGAGCACCGGTGACCTGAGGTTGTGCCTGTCACCGGCCGGCAAGCAATTCATGACAATCCGACCGACACGCAGCCAGGATCTCTTCCGACAGTTCGGGTTCATCAACAGCACGAGCCAGAACCAGACCACCGATAAGCGCAACGGCCATCTGTAACGCCTGCTGTCTGTTGCTGGCTGGCGATGCTTCTTGGAGTCGAGTTACGAAACGCTGAAAAACGCTACTGTATATTTGGCGGACCTCGGGCTCCTGCCGCGTCACATCCGCAGCCATGAAAGCCAAGGGGCATGTCATGGACTGTCCGGTCGCGTGCGAAACCTGTAGGTAGCCATCCACCAGCTCGACCATGCCGCCTTCACCCAGCTCGCTGAGCCGCTCTGCTCCGGCCTTGGCTGCGTGTTGAATTGATTCGCTATAGAGCTCGGCCTTGGTTCGGAAGTAGCTATAAAACGCTCCACGCGTAAGCCCTGCATCGGCCATCAAGTCGTTGATCCCGACCTGTTCGAATCCTTCCTGAGCGAACAGTCGGGCTGCGCTTTGCAGTATTCGTTCGCGGGTTTGATCTCGCTGATCAATCGGCCATGGCATGTGGGTAGCCCATCAATATATGTTCTTGAACATAGGGTGGTTGCAAGCAGAATCCTAGCTTTCTTACCGAGAACGGTCACATGGAACTGCATATATTTGGCCCTGGTTTTAGCACGCTAGTCCGCAGCGTCAGGTTGCATTGCGAAGAGAAGGAGCTTTTTTATACCTACGGAATGGAAATCGAAGGCGTTCCTGTGAGTTGGTACAGCGAGTCGCACCTTGCGCAACACCCATTCGCAAAGGTCCCGGTGCTGCTACACGAAGAAAAGCGTGTTTTCGAAACGATCGCTATTTGCCGATACCTCGATGCTCTATTTCCTGAGCGGTGTTCAGCTGAAGACCTGAACACCCGAACTCTCATCGATCAATGGGCCAGTGCACTGGTAACTACCGTCGATGCGGCCCTTGTCAGAAACTACCTTCTGCCCATCGCTGGACCGAACCGATCTGCATTTATAGAACCCCCGATGCTGGCCAAAATGCGGATCGAGGCGGAGTCAATATTGGCAGTGCTCGAAGCGCAGCTTGGCAATCAGCCCTTCCTTTGTGGCAACCGCTTCAGCATGGCCGATGCGCTGTTGATTCCAATGCTTGATTACTTGGAGCCGATCGCTGAGCCGACGCCGTTACTAGACAGTCGACCACGCCTGTCGGACTACCTTGTCCGCATGCGAGAGCGGCCGTCCAGCGCGGTACTCCGAGGAGACTAGATCAACGCGCAAGGATGGCAGGATTCGTGGGTAGCTTGTCATTGTGACAAGCAGGGGGCCGCTGCACACTGCACCTATCTCCCCGAAGAGGTGCACCATGGACGCCACTCGCACCATTGCCTGTCTGGTTTACCCGAATGTGATGAGCCTGGATGTCACCGGCCCGATGCAGGTATTCGCGTCGGCTAACGTCGAACGCAAGCGTCAGGGCCTGCCGGCTCATTACGAGCTTCTGTTGATCGCCGAACAGCCTGGACCGTTGGCAACATCCGCAGGCATCAAGCTGGTCGCCGACGCACAGTGGTCCGGCATGGAGCCAGCCACCCTGGACACGCTACTGGTGCCGGGAGGAAGCGGCGTAGAGCTGCAGCGATGCAACGAGCCACTGCTCGACTGGCTGCGACACGCCGAACCACAGGTGCGACGCCTGGGATCAGTCTGCTCCGGCGCCCTGATTCTGGCTGCAGCCGGGTTATTCGACGGGCGCAAGGCAACCACCCACTGGGCCGATCTGCAGGCGTTGAGCGGATACCCGGATGTGGACGTACAAGGGGATCGCCTCCACACCTATGACCCAGCGGACCCAGACGCCGCACACCTGTTCAGCTCAGCCGGTGTGACGGCCGGCATCGACCTGGCCCTCGCCCTGGTGGAGACCGATCTGGGCCGGGCGCTCGCGCTATCGGTCGCTCAACGGCTTGTGATGTTTCTCCGCCGTCCCGGTGGCCAGACCCAATTCAGCCCCATGCTCGCCGCCCCTACCGGTGCCATTGCGCGCCTCGCCGCGCTGCTCGAATGGATTCCCGGTCATCTGGGTGATGACCTCTCCATCGAAGGTCTGGCCAGGCAGGCCCACATGACACCGCGCACGCTGTGCCGCCTGTTCAGCCAGGAAGTGGGCATGGGGCCGGGTCAGTACATTGAACGGGTGCGGCTCGAAGCCGCTCGCAGCCTGTTGCTGAGCGCGGAAACCTCGATCGCAACGGTGTCGCGGTTGACCGGATTCGGTCACCCCGAAAATCTCCGACGCAGCTTCCAGAAGCACCTGTCGGTGAGCCCGCGGGAGTTCTTTCAGCGTTTCGGCTGATCAGCGATTCCAGCCAAGCCCCACCTTTTCGATAACTGCAACGCTTGGTAACTGCACGCCGCGCCGAGTCAGGTAGGGCTGTGCCTGTTTTTCTCAAGAACGGAACTGCACCATGCCTCTTTTGTTCAGCAACGCTCAGGTTTTCCGCTTATTCATCGCTCAGGCGCTGTTCTGGTCATGCGCGATGACGGGCATCATCCTCACCTCTATCGTTGGCCTGCGCCTGGCGCCGTCGGCCGGACTGGCGACTTTGCCGCTCGCACTGCTGATGCTGGGCGGGCTGCTGGCCTTGCAGCCCATTGCCTGGCTCATGCAGCGGCGCGGTCGCAAGGCAGGATTCCTGTGTGGTGCCGCTGCCGGGGTTCTTGGCGGGTTGGTGAGTGCACTATCGCTCTGGCTCGACAGCTTCACCCTGCTCTGCCTCGGCGCGCTGCCCATCGGTGCCTATCAGGCATCGGCCATGTATTACCGCTTTGCCGCGCTGGAAGCTGTCAGCGACGTCTTCAAGGGCCGGGCCACGGCCTGCGTGATAGGCGGCGGCGTGGTCGCCGCGCTGATAGCGCCTTCGCTCGGCAGCGCAGCGCGCGGACTGGTCAGCACTCCCTTCACCGGGGCCTACCTGCTGATCGCCGCACTGGCAGCGCTCGGATTCATAGTGCTGGCAGGGCTGAAAACGGCTAGCGGCCCGACCACCTTGTCGTCCAGCCCATCGGCCGTGTCCTGGCTAGCGCTTCTCGCCAGGCCCACCGTCAGAGCCGCGGTACTCACCACCGCAGCCGGGCACGGACTGATGGTGCTGGTGATGAACGCAACCCCGCTGGCAATGCATGGCGAAGGCCTGGGTCTGCATGCCAGCGGCCAAGTGATCCAGTGGCACATGCTCGGCATGTTTCTGCCCGCGTTCATTGCCGGGCCGCTGGTGGACAAGCTGGGCAGTCGACTGGTCGCCTGTAGCGGCGGTGGGCTATTGATCACCAGCGCCATGGTCGCACTGCTCGGCGTCAGTCACTGGCACTTCATGATCAGCAGCTGCCTGCTCGGTATCGGCTGGAACCTGATGCTGGTCGCCGGCACCGCTCAGCTCGGCCAGGGACATGCGCCGGATGAGCGAGCACAGGCGCAGAGTCTGATGGAGCTGAGTAATGGCAGTGTCGCTGCGGTGATGTCCTTCGCATCCGGCGCGCTGATCGCCCAGGCGGGATGGAATGCCGTGAATATCGGGTTGTTGCCGATCGTGACGCTAGTGGTATTGGTGCAGATCAGCGAGGGCTATCGGCAGCGGCAGCCAGCTGAAAGGAGCCAGTAGCTGCACAATTCCGAAGCCCAGGAATCGGGCCACTTAGCTATCGCCGATATCTTCACCGAACATGATCCGATGCCCCTCGGGCGTCGAAACACCAAACTCGCGAATGCCCCATGGCTTGTCGGATAAAGGCTGGAAAATGATCGCTCCGCGCTGCTGGTAGCGCGCGTAGAGATCATCGATGCCAGTGCAATTAACATAGGCGAAGTAGGAATGCCCCTGGGTATCGCGTGCCGGCATTTCATCGGGACAATCGCCCAGCATCACATGAAATTCCCCCAGGCTGAGGAACGACCATCCGTCCACACGAAACCGGACGGTAAAGCCAAGCACATCGAGAAAGTACTGTTCTGCTAACGCCATGTCCGTGACCGCTAGGACATGCTGAGTCGCTTTCACTGTGAACATAGCCGTCTCCCCATCGTGATCTCCACAGTCGTATCGACGTCAGCCGGCGTCGATCATGGTTGAGCCTCCCTAGTGGGGGCGCGGCGGTTTGCTCAGGCCCGGTCTCGATGATGCCTGGCCCCGGTGCCATGCAGCTACCGAGCCTGAGTACATCCCTCGCCATACCGAGGCCGGTGCAGCGAATCGTTATGAACGCACGCTTTGCGGGCACTAAACCCAAGCAGTGTTGCGCCTTGCCTTAGATGTTATGTTATAACACTATAACCTAGCTCACTGCGTACCGCCCCATGACCGAAGCCGAACTACTGGCACAACCTGCCGACGCCTACATGAACGAGGCGCAACAATCCTTCTTTCGCGAATTGCTTCTCCGCCAGCGCGCCGAGCTACAGGCACGCATCGCTGAGGAACTTCAGCAGTTGCGGGAGCAGGAGCCCAGCAGCGATCCCTCCGATGTTGGCACTGCCGAAGAGCAGCGCCAGTGGCAGCTACGTCTGCTGGAGCGGGAAAAGAAGCTGCTCGACAAGATCGACGACTCGCTCGACAGCCTCGCTCACGGTGAATACGGCTGGTGTGCCGAAACCGGCGAGCCAATCGGGCTGAAGCGCTTGCTGCTGCGGCCCACGACCACGCTAAGCATCGAAGCCAAAGAGCGCCAGGAACAGCGCGAAAAACATCAACGAACTGCCTGAGAGACCGCCATGAACCGCCTCCCCGTTACCGTGCTGTCCGGCTTTCTTGGTGCCGGCAAGAGCACGCTGCTCAACCACATCCTGAAGAATCGCGAAGGCCGCCGAGTCGCAGTGATCGTCAACGACATGAGCGAAATCAACATCGATGGCGGTGAGGTTCAGCGCGATGTGACCCTCAAACGCGCCGAAGAGAAACTCGTCGAGTTGAGCAACGGCTGTATCTGTTGCACCTTGCGTGAGGACCTGCTCGATGAGGTCGGCAAGCTGGCTAAAGAAAACCGATTCGATTACCTGCTGATCGAATCCACTGGTATCTCCGAGCCACTACCTGTCGCCGAAACCTTCACCTTTCGCGACGAAAACGGCCAGAGTCTCGCCGATTTGGCGCGGCTGGACACCATGGTCACGGTGGTCGATGGAGTGAATTTCCTGCGCGACTTTCATGAGGCGGACAGCCTGGCGAGCCGTGGCGAAACCCTGGGTGAAGAGGACGAGCGCTCCATCACCGAGTTGTTGATCGAGCAGGTGGAGTTCGCTGACGTCATCCTCATCAGCAAGATCGACTTGATTTCGACTGCCGAGCGCGAAGAACTCATCGCCATTCTGGGTCGCTTGAATACCCATGCGGATATCCTGCCGATGAGCATGGGAGATGTGCCATTGGCGAAGATCCTCGATACGGGTCGCTTCGATTTTGCGCGCGCTGCCCAGGCACCGGGTTGGCTCAAGGAGATGCGCGGCGAACACGTACCTGAAACCGAGGAATACGGCATTGCGTCCATGGCCTACCAGGCCCGTCGGCCATTCCACCCGCAACGGTTTCACGACTTCCTCAATCGCGAATGGACCAATGGACGCCTGCTGCGCTCCAAGGGCTACTTCTGGCTGGCGAGCCGCCCGCAGGAAGCCGGTAGCTGGTCACAGGCGGGCGGGTTGATGCGCTACGACTACGCCGGCCGCTGGTGGCGCTTCACCCCCGATTCGCAATGGCCAGAGGACGAGGCGTCGCGCATTGCGATCCGCCAGAAGTGGGACGAGGACTGTGGCGACTGTCGGCAGGAACTGGTTTTCATCGGCCAGAACATCGACTTCGCCCAGCTGCGCGCCGATCTGAACAGCTGCCTGCTCAGTGATCCGGAGTGGAATCTCGGCCCGGCGCATTGGTTGCGCATGCCGGACCCTTTTGGCCCCTGGCATCAGGACGTCGCATGAGATTGGCGTTCCCAGCGGTCACGGCCACCCCACGACAGGCACTCGGCACAACACCAGCGGTGTTGAGCGACGCGCTCAGGTACGGCGTCAACCTGTCAGTCTGGCAGCGCCAACTGTCGCCTTTTATAGCCGGCTTCGCCCAGTCGCTTCTGGCGCTGGGCCAGCCCTTGGCGGAATCACTGACCATCGAGCCCGACGCTGACGGGGAGATACAACCGCTTGCCCTGGCAACCGCCTACCGGCACATCGACGGTCATGCCGACTTCATGGTCGACGTCGCCTGGCTGGTACGTGCGTTTAGCTGTCTTCTCGAAGCGCGCCGCATCGGTCTACGTTTACGCATCCTGGACAAGGCCATGTGCCCACGCTTCCACGTCGATCATGTGCCACTGCGGCTGATCACCACCTATGCCGGGGCCGGTAGCGAGTGGCTGAGCGAAGACGTGATGCCTCGCCATCGCCTGGGTGATCCGGCCTACGAGCCAACGAATTCATCGGACATCGAGCAGCTCATGGCTGGAGAGGTCGCGCTGTTCAAAGGAGAAAAGTGGCCGGGGAACGAGGGAACCGGAATCATTCACCGTTCACCGCAAGTGGCACCCGGCGAGCGCAGACTGATCCTGACGCTGGATTGGCTGGCCTGAAAAGGGCCGACAGCGGTAGCTATCAGACCCTTTGGGTCTTGCGAAACGCCGATCACGCAGCCATCTTCTCGCATTCTTCGGCGCACGTGCGGCACGCTTCGGCACAGGCCTGGCAGTGGTCCATCTGGTGCTTGGCACATTCTTCGGCGCATTCGCGGCAGACCTGAGCACAGATACGGCACATCTCCTTGGCCAGTTTGCTGTCGCGAGTCATCAGCGTGGCGGCAAGGGCACACAGGTCGGCGCAATCGCGGTCGAGTTCGATGCAGCGGGCCATCATTTTCACGTCATCTTCGCGCAGGCAGGACGCCGCACAGGTTTCGCATACGATCGCGCAGTTGGAGCAGGCCTGGATGCATGCCTCGTATTTGGAATTGAGCATTTGTTTCCTCCAGTTCGATGTTCGTGAATGGGACGTACCTACCGACCCTTCTTGAAGTTCGTGCCATGCACGTGCGTCAAAGTTCAGCCTGACCGCTAAATGGTCTTGTCACTTCTGTCGCGTGCGGCAGCTTGCGCCCCCGCCGGCTTCCGTCCCGTTACAATCCCGTTCCTTCCCTTTTCAGCCCTTTGTTCTGATGACCTTTACCCTTGCCGCCCCTTGCGACCACCAGGAAATCATCCGCAAGAGCCGCTTCCTGGCCAAGGCTGCGCCAGCGTCCAGCCCTGAAGAGGCTCAGACGTTCATCCAGGCAGTGAGCGATCCAAGCGCCACGCACAACTGCTGGGCCTGGAAGATCGGCACTCACTATCGATTCAGCGACGACGGCGAACCCGGCGGGACAGCCGGCCGACCTATGCTGACCGCAATCGAAGGCCAGGACTGCGATCAAGTCGTCGTAGTGGTGATTCGTTGGTTCGGCGGCATCCAGCTGGGCACGGGCGGCCTGGCGCGTGCCTATGGCGGCTCGGCGGCCAAGTGCTTGCAAGCCGGCCAGCGCGTCGAACTGGTCTCCAGGGTTCGTTGCCGTTGCCATTGCCGCTTCGCCGAACTGGCACTGCTTAAGGCACGACTGAACGAGTACGAGGCGTTCATCGAGCGCGAAACCTTCGATGCGGAGGGTGCCGAGCTGCTGCTCGCTTTGCCCGCAGCGCACCAGTCGCGCTTGCAGCAACTGCTGGCTGACATCAGCCGCGGCCGCTCCGAACTTCGTCCTCTCGACGCCTGAGCGCTTCCCTGGTTGAACTGCACGTTGCCAACGAAGTCCCTATTACAGCGGCACTTGCCGTTGGGTAAGCGCGCTTGCCGCGCAACATGCCCCAACACATATGAGTGGAAGTGCCGAGACATGCATTCCGCTGCGAAAGAGGAGTCTGATGAATGAAAAGCAAATATAAGTGGCTGATCCCCGGCGCCGTGCTGCTCACAACCTTAGGAATGGCCGGTTGCGATGTTGAGAAAACCGAAGAAGGCTCGCTCCCTGACGTAGAAGTCGAAGGCGGCAACATGCCCGAATACGACGTTGATTCGCCAGAAGTGGATGTAGGCACCAAGGAAAAAACCGTCACCGTGCCTGACGTCGACGTGACCATGCCTGACGACGATGAGACAGAGGTCGTCGAACCAGTAGAGCCGCGCGCACCGGCGCCTGCTCAGCAAAACTGATTGGTCGACAATCAAGGCGCGCACCATACCGGCGCGCCTATGCTCAAAGCCGCGCTTGCTTCAGCCAAACGCGGCTTTTTTGTGCCGCCAGGTTTTCCACCGTTCGTGTGCATTAAGCTGTGGATAACAACGGGAATAAATCGGCAACGTCACTGCTGGCGCGGCCTTTCAGGAGTCGCTCAGTTTTTAACCGAATCGCCGTAATGCGCGACAAGCGCAGCTGAAAGCATTGATTTTCAAACGATTTTCTTCTCGCGAAGCCTACCTCGAGCGCGATTCCAAATAGCCATCACCTGGCCCTTAGTTTATCCGCGTATGACGTGGACAAGATTGTGGATAACCTTTGGGCTGTCGGCGCTCGACCGCGCCTGGCCTCGCTTGCGCTAAGTTGCCTGTTTTTTGCACAACCGGTCAGCCTATTGACTGCTAGGAGACGCTCAGCCCTGTGCTCGGTGCGCTCGACTTATCTGACCTTGGGGTCAAGTCACCCATCATGATTAAATGTGCTTTTTCTGGACGGGGGTTTCTTATGTACGACTGGCTCAACGCCTTGCCTAAAGCCGAGCTTCACCTGCATCTCGAAGGCTCCCTCGAACCTGAACTGATGTTCCGCCTGGCTGAACGCAACAAGATCGCTCTCCCCTGGGATGACGTCGACGCGCTGCGCAGCGCCTACAACTTCGGCAACCTCCAGGAGTTTCTCGACCTTTATTACGCCGGTGCCGACGTGCTGCGCACCGAGCAGGACTTTTACGATCTCACCTGGGCGTACCTGCAGAAGTGCGAAGCGCAGAACGTCGTACACACCGAACCCTTCTACGATCCACAGACCCACACTGATCGCGGCATCCCGTTCGAGGTCGCCATGCGTGGCATCAGCGGTGCGCTGGCTGACGGCCGCGAGCTGCTCGGCATCAGTAGCGGGCTGATTCTCAGCTTTCTGCGGCACTTGCCCGAAGAAGCAGCCTTCAAGACGCTGGAACAGGCGATGCCGTTCCGCGACGCTTTCTTTGCAGTCGGCCTGGACAGTTCCGAAATGGGTCACCCACCGAGCAAGTTCGAGCGTGTGTTCGCCAAGGCGCGAGCTGAGGGCTTCCTCGCCGTGGCGCATGCCGGTGAAGAGGGTCCGCCGGAGTACATCTGGGAAGCGCTGGACCTGCTCAAGGTCAGCCGCATCGACCACGGCGTGCGCGCGTCCGAAGACCCCAAGCTGATCGAGCGGCTGATGGACGAGCAGATTCCGCTCACCGTCTGCCCTCTGTCCAACACCAAGCTCTGCGTGTTCGATGACATGAGCCAGCACAACATCCTGCAGATGCTCGAACAGGGCGTGAAGGTTACGGTGAATTCTGACGACCCAGCCTATTTCGGCGGCTATGTGACCGAGAATTTCATGGCACTGCATGAAAGCCTGGGTATGACCGAGGATCAGGCGCGACGCCTGGCACAGAACAGCCTTGACGCCCGTCTAGCCAAGTGAGGGATGAGCCGGGCCGCCAATTACGGCCCGGCTCAGTGCTCATAGCCATGCCGATAAAAAGGCGCCTGCTCGAGCAACACGCGGCACCGCTCGCTCAAATGCTCACGCAGCAAACGCAGGGTATCGCCCAGGTGAGCCCGGTGCGCGCAGATCAGGTTCAGCGGTGCCGCTTCGCCCAGTAACTCTGGCAGCAGTACGACCAACCGCTCGGCCTGCACGTCATGCGCGACGTCCAGCCAAGACTTGTACACCACTCCTCGCCCCGCCAACGCCCAGCGACGCACCACGTCAGCGTCGTCACTGATGCGATCACCCTTGACCATCTGTTCCAGCACGCGTCTCCCATCATGGAAGCACCAACGCTCGTGCACCCGTCCCGCGAGCATGTAGCGCAGACAGTTGTGCCCCGCGAGTTCGGCCAGCGAGGCCGGTGCCCCATGCGTCGCGATGTAGCTTGGCGCCGCGCACAGCACGCGTCGATTGGCAGCGGCGACGGGCAGCGCCACCAGGCTCGAATCCTCCGGTTGGCCGTAGCGCAGGGCGATGTCCACCGGTTGCCTGAACAGATCGGCGTTGCGGTCTGCCAATAGCAGTCGAAGGCTCAACAACGGGTGCTGTAGCTGGAACTCGTCGAGCCAGGGCAGCAGAACGTTGCGGCCAAAGTCCGATGGAACCGACAGCTGTAACGGACCGCTTATGGTCGCTTTACCGCCGGCAAGCAGTTGCTGGCCCTCGAGCAGGCTTTGCAGGGCAGATCGCGCATGTGGGAGATACTGCTCGCCCTCGCCTGTCAGCCGCAGGCTGCGTGTGGAGCGCACCAGCAGCCGACAACCCAGACCCGCCTCCAGTCGCTTTAACGCCGCGCTTGCCACGGCGGGTGATAGCTCCAACTGCCGGGCCGCGGCGGACAAGCTGCCTAATTCTGCGGTCAGAACAAACACCTGCAGATCATCTGTGCGCAGCATTTTCAATAATCCGTTGAAATAGCCTCCGCGCAATATGCGGTTTTTCTTCAGGAAGTGAAAGCCGAACATGGTCGCCACCCACTTATCCCTATTAAGGAGAACTTCATGAAAGCCATCGGCTACCAAGAGTCGCTATCCGTAGATGATCCAGATTCGCTACTCGACATCGACCTGCCTGATCCGACGCCCGGTCCGCACGATTTGCTGGTTGAGGTGCGCGCCATTTCGGTGAACCCGGTCGACACCAAGATTCGCATGCGTGTACAGCCTGAGGCCGGCCAGTATCAGGTGCTCGGCTGGGATGCCGCCGGTGTGGTTCGCTCGGTGGGCAGAGACGTCACCTTGTTCAAGCCCGGCGATGAAGTGTTCTATGCCGGGGCGCTGAACCGGCCCGGTGCCAACAGCGAATTGCATCTGGTCGATGAGCGCATCGTGGGTCGCAAGCCAGCCACACTCGGCTTTGCGGACGCCGCGGCCTTGCCCCTGACCTCGATCACAGCGTGGGAGCTGTTGTTCGAGCGCCTACAGATCAATGAAGGACCGGAAGACCGGGACCAGCGACTGCTGATTGTCGGCGCAGCAGGCGGCGTCGGCTCGATCCTGACCCAACTGGCGCGACAGCTCACCGGACTCAAGGTCATCGGTACCGCCTCCCGCAGCGGCACCCAGGCCTGGGTAAGTGAGCTGGGCGCTCACGTGGTGATCGATCACAGCCAGCCACTGGCCGCCGAGCTGCAACGTCAGGGCATCGCCGACGTCACGCACGTCGCCAGCCTGACCCACACCGACGCGCATTTGCCGCAAATTGTCGAAGCGCTGCAGCCGCAGGGTCGCCTGGCGCTGATCGACGACCCGGCGAGCCTCGATATCAGCCTGCTCAAGCGCAAAAGCCTGTCGCTGCACTGGGAGTTCATGTACACCCGCTCGCTGTTCCAGACGCCGGACATGATTGAACAACACAGGTTGCTCAACCGTGTAGCGGAGCTGATCGACAGCGGCGTGCTCAAGACCACCCTGGGCGAGCACTACGGCACCATCAACGCCGAAAACCTGCGCCGCGCGCATGCCTTCATCGAAAGCGGCAGAGCCAAAGGAAAGATCGTTCTCGAAGGATTCTGATACGCAACGCGCCGCCTCAGGACGAGGCGGTACCGTCGCTACGCTCAGACACAGCGCGCTGGCCTGTGTACCAGGCCAGGCATGCTGCCAAACCTGCACAAACGGTAATGGCCAAGGCCATCGGCACCGCTGTGCCATTGTGCATCCAACCCACCGCTGCCGATGCAAAGGCAGCGACACAGAATTGCATGCTGCCCATCAATGCTGACGCCAGCCCTGCCTGTTTGCCCTGCTTCGCCATGGCACAGGCAGTCGCATTGGGAATGATGCTGCCAAGGCTCGCCAGACCGGCAAACAACGGAATCAGCAACGGCCACAGCGCATCTGGCTTGCTCAACGCGATCAAGAGCAACGCCGCGCCGCAAGCGAAATAGAACCAGACAACGCGACGCAACCAGAAACCCGGACCGCGCAGACGCAACAGCCGCGTATTGATTTGCGAAACGAGGATGAACCCAGCCGCATTGCTGCCGAACAGCCAGCCATAGTGTTCGGCCGGTACGCCGTAGAGCTCGATGAAGACGAAAGGCGAGCCGGCGATATAGGCGAACATACCGGCCATCGCCACGCCGCCGGCAAGTGCGAAGGCGATGAATTCGCCATCACGAAACAAGGCGACGTAGCGGCCGAAGGTTCCGCTCAGCGCATGTTTTGGCGCATCGGCAGGAAGGGTCTCCGGCAGCCGCAGCGCGACCGCAATGCCGCACAGTGCGCTGAAGATCGTCAACGAGACGAAGATCGATTGCCAGCCGAAGGCGCTCATCAGCAACCCACCGGCCAGCGGCGCGAGAATTGGCGCCAGCCCCATGACCAGCATCAACTGAGAAAAGACTTTTGCCCCCTGTACCGGATCACAGCTGTCACGCACCACCGCACGCGTCAGCACGATCCCTGCGCAGCCCCCCAGCGCCTGGACGAAACGTGCCGCAATCAGCCAATCCAGCGACGGCGCGAACGCGCACGCCAGCGATGCCAGGGTAAACAGCGCTACGCCCGCCAGCAGCGGCCCGCGTCGCCCATACCGATCCGCCAGGGGCCCGTAGACCAGCTGACCGAGGGCCAGACCAATAAAGTAAACAGCCAGTGACAGTTGAACGTGTTCCACATCTGTGGCAAAAGCGCGCGCCATTGTCGGGAATGCAGGCAGATAAAAATCAATGGCCAAGGGGCCGAAGGCGCTAAGAGCGCCCAGGATGAGCACAATCTGAAGGGGCATGAGCAGAACTCGCGAGGCGGACAAAGCCGATGCGTCGATCCGCAGCGAAGCCGCGGCCGAGATCGATCATTTACATAGTAGGTGAGATGCTGTTACATACACAGACGATTGTAAATGACCAAGTTGTAGAAGTTGAAGGACGAATTCCGCAAAGCCCGCCGCCAAGGCCTTATCCAATGCAGCGTACGGCTGCCGTAGCTCTCACATGCGAAGAACCAAAGAAGACGCCGAAAAGACCCGTGTAGCGCTGCTCGCTTCAGCCGAACGACTGTTTCTGGACAAGGGTGTCGCGCATACCAGCCTGGATCAGATTGCTCGCGACGCTGGCGTGACCCGCGGTGCCGTTTACTGGCACTTTCAGAACAAGGCACATCTGTTTCATGAAATGCTCAACCAGGTTCGCCTGCCGCCGGAGCAAATGGCCGAGCGCCTCTGCAGCTCCACCCAGCAACAGCCCTTGAAGGCCCTGCATGATTTATGTATCGAGGGCATCAGTGCGCTGGGCCGGGACGAGCAGAAGCGCCGTGTTATGACGATCCTTCTCCATCGTTGCGAATTCACTGACGAACTGCGCGAAGCGGAAGAACGTCACCAGACGTTCATCAATCTGTTCATCGAGCTGTGCGAAAAACTGCTGGAACGTGCCGCCGATAGCCTTTATCCAGGCATCACCCCGCGGCTGGCCGCGCGCACCTTGCACGCCCTGATCGTCGGCCTGTTCAGCGACTGGACCCGCGACCCCACGCTGTTCGATCCGGAACAGGACTGCGCCGCCCTGATCGAGCCGGTGTTCCGTGGCCTGGTCAGGGACTGGGATCGTTCCGTCGCACTCTGACACCTGCATAGCGCGCGGCAGCGCTCGCTGCCGCCTGCTGCCTCACTGAACCTGATAGCCCTCTTCCTCGATTGCCTCGCGGACCGTTGCTTCGTCTAGCTTGCTCTCCACTTGCACCACACCTGACTCAAGATCGATATCAACTTTGGCATCGCCGTCCTTCGACTGGATAGCCTGGGTCACGGCGCGCTCGCAATGGCCGCACGTCATACCTGTCACATTGAAAGTCTGCATTGAAAGTC
Source organism: Stutzerimonas stutzeri (assembly GCF_051028275.1). Taxonomy (GTDB): domain Bacteria; phylum Pseudomonadota; class Gammaproteobacteria; order Pseudomonadales; family Pseudomonadaceae; genus Stutzerimonas; species Stutzerimonas stutzeri_AS. The sequence continues at coordinate 868,014 of NZ_CP069269.1, read as the reverse complement.
TCCTCTGGGTTTGAACCTCGGACATCATGCTCAACCTTGCCACACAGGAAAGGTCAACAGTCTGACTGCGACACTCTGTTGCTCGACTTGACCTTGCCATGAGGTGAAGGTCGAACATCAGCGTATCTGCCATTTAGGGAGCGAAACATGTCCAGCGCAACCTACACCCTGCCGATTACCGGCATGACCTGCGCCAGCTGCGCCGGGCGGGTCGAACGCGCCTTGTTGAAAGTCCCGGGGGTCGATACCGCTGCGGTGAACCTCGCCGCCGAGCAGGTGCGAGTGGACGCCAGCGGTGCCGATCTGGCCGGGTTGGTACAGGCCGTCGAGAGAGCCGGTTATGGCGTGCCGGTACAGACGCTGGAATTGAGCATCGAAGGCATGACCTGCGCCAGCTGCGTCGGCCGTGTCGAGCGAGCGCTGTTGAAGGTGCCGGGCGTACGCAGCGCGTCGGTGAATTTGGCCAACGAACGCGCCCGTATCGAGGTGCTCGGCGCGGTCGATTCGTCGGTACTGGTCGCAGCAGTGCAAGCCGCTGGTTACCAAGCCCAAGCCAGCAGCGACGCAGATCCCTCCGTTGACCGCAGCGAGCGCCGCCTTCGCCATGAGCGCTGGGCGGTGATGGCTGCGTTGTTGCTGGCTGCGCCGCTGGTGATGCCAATGGTTGGCGATCTGCTTGGCCAGCACTGGATGCTTCCGCCATGGATGCAGTTCCTGCTCGCCACGCCTGTGCAGTTCATTCTGGGTGCGCGCTTTTACGTGGCCGGCTGGAAGGCCGTGCGTGCCGGCGCCGGCAATATGGACCTGCTGGTGGCGATCGGCACGAGCGCCGGTTATGGCCTGAGCCTTTATCAATGGTGGATTGCAGCGCCGGGAACCATGCCGCATTTGTATTTCGAAGCGTCCGCCGTGGTGATCGCCCTCGTCCTCTTGGGCAAATACCTGGAAAGCCGTGCCAAGCGGCAGACCAGCGCCGCAATCCGCGCCCTCGAAGCGCTCCGGCCGGATCGGGCCGTGCGCGTTGTCGACGGCCAGGAAGAGGATGTCGCCATCGCTGCGCTGCGGCTGGGCGACCTGGTGCTGGTCAAGCCCGGCGAACGCTTTCCGGTGGATGGCGAAGTGGTAGAAGGCGAGAGCCAGGCCGACGAAGCCCTGATCAGTGGCGAGAGCCTGCCGGTCGCCAAAGCGCCCGGAGACCGTATCACCGGCGGTGCCATCAACGGCGAAGGCCGATTGCTGGTGCGGACCACTGCACTGGGTGGCGAAACGGTGCTGGCGCGCATCATTCGTTTGGTCGAAGACGCCCAGGCCGCCAAGGCTCCCATTCAGAAACTGGTGGACAGGGTCAGCCAGATATTCGTCCCGGCGGTGCTGGTCATCGCCCTGCTGACCCTCGCAGGTTGGCTGTTTGCGGGCGCCCCGGTCGAGGTTGCACTAATAAACGCGGTTGCTGTGCTGGTCATCGCCTGCCCCTGTGCGTTGGGTCTTGCAACCCCTGCTGCGATCATGGCCGGCACCGGCGTGGCCGCACGTCACGGCATCCTGATCAAGGACGCCGAGGCGCTGGAAGTGGCCCATGCCGTGACCGCAGTCGCATTCGACAAGACCGGCACCCTGACTTCGGGCCAGCCGCGTATCGTCCACCTCCACGCAATCGACGGAGACGAAGCGACGCTGCTGCGTCAGGCCGGCGCATTGCAGCGCGGCAGCGAGCACCCGCTCGCGCGTGCCGTGCTACAGCACTGCGAAGAGCTGAACCTCACCATCACAGACGTGACACGCAGCCAATCGTTGACCGGGCGCGGCATCGCCGGCGACATCGAAGACCGTTCGCTCGCATTGGGCAACCGTCGGCTACTGGATGACAGCGGACTGCAACCGGGTGACCTGGCGGAAAAAGCCGAAGCCTGGGAACACGAAGGCCGCACCCTCTCCTGGCTGATCGAGACCTCGCCCCAGCCTCGCGTGCTCGGCCTGTTCGCCTTTGGTGACAGCCTCAAGGATGGTGCAGCCGAAGCCGTTGCAGACTTGAACGCACGACATATCCGCAGCCACCTGATCACGGGCGACAACCGCGGCAGTGCCCGCGTGGTCGCCAAAGCGCTGCACATCGACAGCGTGCATGCCGAAGTGCTGCCCGCGGACAAGGCCGCCACCGTTGCCGAACTGAAAAAGAACGGTGCGGTGGTGGCCATGGTCGGCGACGGCATCAACGATGCGCCAGCGCTCGCCGCTGCTGATGTAGGCATCGCAATGGGCGGTGGCACCGACGTGGCGATGCACGCCGCAGGTATTACGCTGATGCGCGGCGACCCGCGCCTGGTGCCCGCAGCGCTGGAAATCAGCCGCCGCACCTATCGCAAGATCCAGCAGAACCTGTTCTGGGCATTCATTTACAACCTCGTAGGCATCCCGCTGGCGGCCTTGGGCTTTCTCAGCCCGGTCGTTGCCGGTGCGGCAATGGCGCTGTCGAGCGTCAGCGTGGTCAGCAACGCGCTGTTGCTCAAGCGTTGGAAACCACACGAATGACCAGTGCACCCTGCGACTGAGCAAAGCGGCGCTCGCAACCGCTGGGCACAAGACTTCAACCCGATACCTAGGGGACTTAGCATGAACATTGGCCAAGCAGCAAAGAAAAGCGGGCTCTCGGCAAAGATGATTCGCTACTACGAGTCCATCGACCTGATCTCGCCAGCAGGGCGCAGCGCCAATGGTTACCGGCACTACGGCGAGGAAGACCTCCACCGCCTCTCCTTCATCAAACGCTCACGGGACATGGGGTTTTCACTGGAGGAAGTGAGCAAACTGCTCACACTCTGGCAAGACCGGCAACGTGCCAGCGCCAGCGTAAAAGCGCTGGCCGGCGCGCATATCGACGCGCTCAACCAAAAGATTGCTGAACTGGTCGGGCTGCGTGACACGCTTCAGGAGCTGGTCGATACCTGCCACGGCGATGACAGGCCGGACTGCCCTATCCTGAGGGACCTTGAGTCTGGCGGCTGCAGCGCCACATCCAAGCCAGCCAGCATCAATCACTGAGTAACCTTCGAGGCGTCAAGCACAACGCATCATGCATTTCGCGTTGCCAAATGCTTAGCTCCCTAATAGACTCCGCGCCCCTCGCAACGGCGGGCTTGGCCGCCCCTGCTCTGGTCAGTTGTCGCGCTTAAGAACGACATCGACACGGTCGCTTTGCTATCTGGCCCCCGGCCCTCCCGAACGCCTTCCTCCCCGACATGCTTGGCAGCCCCAGGTTGCCATCGATCCGTTGGGCTGGCGTTCATTACGCTTTTTTTATAACCAGGCAAACAGAACCACCAATGAAGAATTTGATTTTGGCGTTCATGTGCTTAGCACTGATCGCTTGCTCCAAACCCAACGAACCAGAAAAAACAGTCGATGTCCTGCTGATCGGCGGCGGCATCATGAGCGCAACCTTGGCGACCTACCTGCACGAACTGGAGCCGGACTGGACCATCGAAGTCCACGAGCGGCTGCCAAGTGTTGCTGATGAAAGCTCCAACGCCTGGAACAACGCCGGCACTGGGCACTCCGCTTTTTGCGAATTGAACTACACGCCGCAGAAAGCTGACGGCAGCATCGACATCAGCAAGGCCGTGACCATCGCCGAGTCGTTCGAAGTCTCGAAACAATTCTGGGCTCATCAAGTCGAGCGCGGCGTGTTGCAGGAGCCGCGTCGGTTTATCAACGCCGTTCCGCACATGAGCTTCGTCTGGGGGGCGGACAACATTGAATTCCTGCGCAAGCGCCACGCCGCCCTGCAGCAGAGCCCGCTTTTCCAAGGTATGGAATATTCCGAGCAGCCGCAGCAAATCGGCCAATGGGTGCCGCTGATCATGAACGGCCGCAGCGCGGAGCAACCGGTTGCTGCAACTCGGATGCCCATCGGCACCGACGTCAACTTCGGAGAGATAACCCGCCAACTGTTTGCAGCTCTCGGCAAGACCGAACAGGTCACCCTGCAGCTGCAGCATGAAGTCCGCGACATCTCCCGCAACGAAGACGGCAGCTGGACGGTGGTCTCGGCTGACTTGGCGAACGGAGAAGCGGAGGCCAGCGTGAACGCTCGCTTCGTCTTCATCGGCGCTGGCGGCGGCGCGTTGAAGCTGCTGCAGATGGCGGACATCCCGGAAGCCAAGGGATATGCTGGCTTCCCGGTGGGTGGCCAGTTCCTGATGACAAGCAACCCGGACGTCGTCGCGCAGCACCAGGCCAAGGTTTACGGCCTGGCGTCGGTCGGCTCGCCACCCATGTCAGTCCCGCATCTGGATACCCGCGTGATCGACGGTAAGAAAGTCCTGTTGTTTGGTCCTTTTGCCACCTTCTCGAGCAAGTTCTTGAAGAACGGCTCGCTGATGGACCTGCCCGGTTCCATGAGCACTGACAACGCGTTGCCCATGGTGCAGGCCGGTCTGGATAACCTAGACCTGAGCCAATATCTGGTCGGCCAGTTGCTGCTGAGCCAGGAAGACCGCATCGCCGAGCTGAAGGAGTATTTCCCCGAAGCCAACGCCAACGATTGGGAACTGATCACTGCCGGACAGCGCGTCCAGATCATCAAGAACGACCCGGTGAAAGGCGGCGTTCTGCAGTTCGGCACCGAGATTGTCAGCGCGGCGGACGGCTCCATCGCGGCCCTGCTCGGCGCCTCGCCTGGCGCGTCAACCGCTGCGCCGATCATGCTTAAGCTGCTGCAGACGACCTTCAAGCAACAGGTTGATTCGCCTGAGTGGCAGGCGAAGCTGAAGGTAATGTTTCCTTCTTACGGCCGTTCGTTGAACGAAGACGCTGCGCTGACGGAGCAGATACGCGCCATGACCAGTCAACGCCTGCAGCTCGACGCCCCCACCGTTGCAGTCACCAACGTCTCCCGGGACTGATACCGGCGGGCAGCTCAGGCCATATTCGGTCGTGCTGAACACTTTGTGAGCTGTTTCCGCATGATTGTCTGAGCAAATGTTTGTGACCCGGGGGTTATGTCCCGGCGTCGCAAACAGCTCAATACCATTCGTCGATCTTATGACGTCATATTGATGACGCACTTAAGTTCTTGGTTCTCCCGCCGATAGCGGGGCGCTCAGCTGACGACGGACCGTCGCAGCCTTCCTCTCGTCCTTCAAGTGGAACCTGAATGAATAACTGGTTTGGCAACATTGGCGTAAGCCGAAAGCTGTCCTTGGGCTTTGGCGCTGTTCTGATCCTCACCCTGATACTGGCTTGGAACGGCTGGGGTAGCCTGGGCAGCGTGATCCAGCGCAGCGGCTGGATGACCGAAATTTCACACCTCAACAACACCCTGACCGGGCTTCGCATTGCCCGCCTGCAATTCATGCTGGCGGACGGCGATACCGAGTCCACGGAACGGCTGGATAAGAACCTGGCGATTTACCTCGCCCAGCAGACCAAGCTGCTCAATACCTTCAAGAACCCCATTAACGTGGCGATGCTCAAGGAGCAGGACGGCTACAACGAGCAGTACCAGCACTCACTCAACGATATGCGTCAGGCCTATGTGATCGCCAACGGATCTCAACGCTCCATCGACTCCGCAGCGGTCAAGTTGAGCGACCTGACCGGAGCCATCAATGCACGGACCCTCCAACTGCCGGAGTACGACGAAAGCCGCTTCGAGCAATATCAGGCTATCACACGCATCCGGGAAGAACTGAAGCAGGCACAGTACCTGCTGCGCATCTACCTCGCTTCTGCCAGCACTGAGAATATACAAGCCGTCTACAGCCAGCTCGACGCTGCCGTGGCTACGCTTGAGCGATACGGCAACGTGCTCAACGCCAGCAGCCGCGATGCGATAAGCCAGATTCGGACCGAACTTGGCCAATACCGCACCGCCATCGAAACGTTGGTCACCGCCACCCAGGCAATCGCCAAGGCACGACAGGAGATGACTGATCAGCAGAAGGAGATCGTGCGCATCAGCGACGCCCTGTACCAGTTCCAACTCGACCGTCTGCACATTGAGAGTGGCGAAGCACGCAACCGTCTGATCATCAGCACCGTTCTGGCATTGCTGCTCGGCATCGTCGCGGCCTGGTTGATCACGCGCCAGATCATTCTCCCGCTGCGCACCACTCTGGCTGACATCGAGCGCATCGCTTCCGGCGATCTGACCGCATCAACGGCCGTAACGCGACGCGACGAATTGGGCGCCCTGCAGAAGGGCATCCAGCAGATGGGCACCACCCTGCGTCAGCTGATCGGGGGCATTCGTGACGGCGTAAGCCAGATCAGCAGCGCCGCCGAGGAGCTTTCGGCGGTCACCATGCAGACCAGCGCCGGTGTGAACAGCCAGAAGGAAGAGACCGACCAGGTTGCTACCGCCATGAACGAGATGTCCGCGACCGTTCAGGAAGTCGCTCGCAACGCCGAGCAGGCTGCGCAAGCAGCAAACGAGGCAGACAAGGAAGCGCAAGAGGGCGACCGCGTCGTTGCCGAAGTGGTTGCTCAGATCGAGCGCATGGCTGGTGAAGTGATCCGTTCGACCGAGGCGATGACGGTCCTGCAAAACGACAGCGACAAGATCGGCAGCGTCATGAATGTGATCCGCGCTGTCGCTGAGCAGACCAATCTGCTAGCGCTCAACGCTGCCATTGAGGCCGCTCGCGCAGGCGAAGCAGGAAGAGGTTTTGCAGTGGTCGCTGACGAAGTGCGCGGGCTGGCCCAGCGCACACAAAAATCGACCGAGGAGATCGAAGGCCTGGTCACGGCCCTGCAGAACGGTACACAGCAGGTATCGGCAATCATGCAGAACAGCCGCAGCCTCACAGAAAGCAGCGTCGAGCTGACGCGCAGCGCCGGCACCTCACTGGCGCGCATCACCAGCACAGTGTCCAACATCCAGGCCATGAATCAGCAGATCGCCACTGCTGCCGAACAGCAGAGCGCGGTTGCCGAGGAAATCAGCCGGAGCGTTGTGAACGTGCGGGACGTGTCAGAGCAAACAGCCGCGGCCAGCGAAGAGACCGCTGCGTCGAGCGTGGAGCTGGCACGTCTGGGTAGCCATCTGCAGACGATGGTCAGTCGTTTCCGTATCTGACCGGAGCCGTGAACCAACGAGGCCAGGCATTGCGCCTGGCCTCTTGCTGTCAGCCTGCTTGCGTCTGCAAATAATTCTGCAAGCCGATGCGGTCGATCATGCCAAGCTGCTGCTCGAGCCAATAGGCGTGATCCTCTTCGGTGTCCATCAGCTGCAGCGCGAGGATGTCGCGCGTCTGGTAGTCGTTGTGCTGCTCGGCCAGGGTGATGCCCTTCGCCAAGGCTTCGCGAACTTTGTATTCCAGCGCCAGATCGCTGCGCAGCATTTCCGGGACGGTATGGCCGGGGTGCATCGCGTCAGGTGTCATATCCGGAGTGCCTTCGAGGAACAGGATACGCTTGAGCAGCGCATCGGCATGCTGGGTTTCCTCTTCCATCTCATGATTGATCCGCTCGTAGAGTTTGGTGAAACCCCAGTCGGCATACATCCGCGAGTGCAGGAAATACTGATCGCGCGCTGCCAGCTCCCCACGCAGCAGTTCTTTCAGATATTCGATGACCTGTGGCTGACCTTGCATTGCGACTCTCTCCTGCACTGACTTTGAACGCAGGGCAATGATACGCCCAATCGGCAACAGATAGACCGCTGCCCCTTTGCCGCAGTCAAAAACACCTGACCAACGGGTCACATCAGAATAGGCCGAACTCCCGAGCCAGAGCGGTGCTCTACTGAATCTGTCGCAGCGTTTCGCACCCACACCGCGACGCTTTGCCAGCCCTACCCTTTACGCCAGGAGTACGGATGCCGCCGCTAACACACTCACTTCAAGGCCACTCACAACACGTCTGCATGACCGCAGCGCTCTGCACGCTGCTAGCGCTGGCCGGCTGCGCCGATGATGAACAGCCAGCAGAAGTACCTGAGCGCGTGGCTTTCGTCGAGCCAATCCAGCGTATCGATCGGGGGCCGGAAACGCTGCGTTTCCCCGGCGTGGTCGAAAGCGTGACCACGACACAGCTGGCGTTTCAGGTACCTGGGCGTGTGGAGCGGATCTTTGTGGATGAAGGCGCGCATGTGGAGAAGGGTCAGCGCTTGGCCGAACTCGACGACACCGACTACCAGTTGCAGCTGCGCGAAGCCGAAGCACGGCTAAGCCAGCTGGAAGCGGATCTGGCGCGCAAGCGCGCGCTGCTGGCCGAGGGCATCCTTGCCCCCGCTGCCGTCGAGCCGCTGCAAGCCAGTGTCGTGGCAGCACGGGTTGTCCGTGACAGTGCACAGCGAAACATCAAACACAGCACGCTGGAGGCTCCATTCGACGGCGTCGTCGCGCGGCGGCTGGTCGAGCCTGACATGGTGGTCGCCACAGGTTCGCCGGTGCTCGAGCTGCAGAACAATCAGCACATCGAAGTAACGGTCGACCTGCCTGAAACGGCAGCACTGAGCATTCCTTTGAATCAAACGCTGCAAGCCGAAGGCGAGCTGGTGGTCGCCGACCTGACCCTGCCGTTGCAGTACAAGGAACACAGCACCCAACCCCGTGAAGGCTCGCGCACCTACAGTCTGACACTGCAAGGCGAACCGCCGACCGACTACAACCTGCTGCCAGGAATGGCCATGCGGGTTCGCCTTCAGCGGCCTGCAGCCCTCCAGAACGACAAGCCGCCACGTTTTCGCCTGCCGCTCAGCGCGGTGCAGACAGCGCCGAACGGCAGCCATTACCTGTGGCTGGCGGTGGACGGTCACGCCCAGCGCCACGACTTGCAGCTCGAGCGGATCGAAGATGACCATGCAGTGGTCAGCGGCGAGCTGAACAACGAGATGCTGGTGGTCGTGGCGGGTGGCAGCAAGCTTTCGGAACATCAGCCAATCAAAGCCGAACGGCGGAAATAAGCGGATGGATTTAGCCCGTTACGCCATCTGCCGGCCGGTCAATATCTGGATCTTGGTGCTGATCTGTCTGATCGGCGGCATCGTCGCGTTCTTCGAGATGGGCCGCCTGGAAGACCCTGAGTTCACCATCAAGGAAGCCATTGTCACCGTTCAATACCCTGGCGCGACCGCGCTTGAGGTTGAGCAGGAAGTGACCGAGCCTTTGGAAAGCGCTATCCAGGAGCTTTCTGAGGTCAAGGAAATCCGCTCGCGCTCGATGATCGGGCAGGCGGAGATTCGTGTCGAAATCCAAGACCGCTATTCCGGCGAGCAGCTCGACCAGATCTGGGATCAGCTGCGCAGCAAGGTCGAGGACGCGCGCCAGAAGCTACCACCGGGCCTCGACCCGCCACTGGTCAACGATGATTTCGGTGATGTGTACGGCATATTCTTCGCGCTGACCGGCGAGGGCCTGACCCTCGAAGAGCTGCATGAAGTGGCGAAGGACCTGCGCCGCGGTCTGATCACGGCTGATGGGGTCGGCCAGGTCGAGATCGCCGGCGTGCGCCCGGAACGCATCCTGGTCCAGGTCGATCAAGCACGCCTGGCCGCCTTGCGTCTGTCGCCACAGGAGCTGGTCGCCGCGTTGACCGACGCCGACGCGGCGGTTGAGGCGGGCGGCGTCCGCGCAGGCAAATTTTTTGTGCAGATTCGCCCGACAGGCGCCTTCGACTCGCTGGATGCACTGCGCGCCCTGCCGGTCGGCCAGGGCGAGCAGAGTGTGGATCTGGGTTCCATCGCCACATTAGAGCGCGACTATGCCGAGCGGCCGCGCCAGATCATTCGGCACAACGGAGCGCCTGCGCTGACGCTCGGCATCAGTGGTATATCGGGCAGCAACATCGTCGAGGTGGGCCGCAGCGTCGAGGCGAAGCTGCAATCCATGCAGCGACTGATGCCGCTCGGCGCCGAGCTGCATCCGCTGTACCAGCAGCACAGCATCGTCAACGAGTCGGTCAACAGTTTCGCGCTCAACGTTTTTCTCTCGGTGGCTATCGTCGTCGGCGTGCTGTGCTTCGCAATGGGCGTGCGCGCGGGCGTGATTATCGGCGCTGTGCTGTTCCTCACGGTGCTCGGCACGCTCCTGGTCATGTGGCTGGCCGGGATCGAACTGGAGCGCATTTCCCTTGGCGCGCTGATCATCGCCATGGGCATGCTGGTGGACAATGCGGTAGTGGTTTGCGATGGCATGCTGATCCAGAAACAGCGCGGCATGAGCATCCTCGAGGCCTCGCAGAAAACCCTGCAGCAGACGCAATGGTCATTGCTGGGCGCGACCATCATCGGCATTCTTGCATTCGCCGGTATCGGACTGTCGCAGGATACAACTGGCGAATTCCTGTTTTCGCTGTTCTTCGTCATTGCCACCTCGCTGCTGCTCAGCTGGCTGCTGGCGCTGCTGGTCGTGCCGCTCTTCGGGCATTACCTTCTTGAGCGAAAGAGCGACAAACAAGATGACGATGCTGACCCGGACGATGCGTACAGCGGCCCAATATACAACCGCTACCGCCGAATAGCCGGGGCGGTGCTAGCGCGGCCATGGCTGACACTGGGCATTCTGGTTGTGCTGACGGTTCTCAGCGTGCTGGGCTTCAGCCGCGTACCGCAGAGCTTTTTCCCACCGTCGAGCACACCGATTTTCTACGTCAACCTGTTCCTGCCGCAGGGCACGCATATACGCGAGACGAGCCGGACCGCCGAGGACGTTGAGGGTTATCTCGAACAGCTCGACGGTGTCACGGATGTATCCACCTTCGTCGGCGCAGGCGCTTCGCGCTTCATGCTGACTTACGCACCGGAGCAACCCAACCCAGCATTGATGCATTTTCTTGTACGCACCGAGAACGCAGAGGTCATTGCCGACCTGGTTCGTGAAGTGAACCAGACGCTACCTGGCCGTTATCCATCGGCTGATGTCGCCGCGGCCCAGTTCATGTTTGGCCCCAACGCCGAGGCCAAGCTCGAAGCACGGATAAGCGGCCCCGATATCGAAGAGCTGCGACGACTGTCCGCCGAAGGTCAGCGAATCCTTAACGAGCAAGGCCAGGTGTTCAACATCCGTGACGACTGGCGATCGCCCGTCCCGGTGCTGCGCCCTCGCCTGGCTCTCGACCGTCTGGCCGATGCCGGACTCACTCGCCAGCAAGTAGCGCAAGCGTTGTCGGTGGCCAGCGAAGGACAGCAGGTCAGCGTGTTTCGTGACCGGGACGAGCTGATCCCGATTCTGCTGCGCGCGACTCCCGAGGATCGCGTCGAACCGGGCGATCTGATGCAGCGATTGATCTGGAGCCCGGCGACTCGCCGCTACGTACCGCTGGCCCAGGTGGCAGACGGCATCGAGGCGACTACAGAGGAATCGATGATTCGCCGCTACGGCCGTGAACGGACAATTGCCGTGCGCGCCGAACCGCGTGACGGCGAAAACACCAACGTTGCGTTCGAACGAATCAGGCCGCTGATCGAAGGCATCGAATTACCGCCAGGCTATTCGATGGAATGGGGCGGTGACCATGAACAGTCCACCGAAGCCCAGCAGGCACTGGCCAGCACGCTGGCGTTGCCATATCTCGCGATGGTGCTGGTTACGGTGTTGCTGTTTGCCAAGGTTCGCCAGCCGCTGATGATCTGGCTGGTAGTGCCGATGGCGCTCTGCGGCGTCACCCTCGGGCTGCTCGTCACCGGCCAGCCATTCGGCTTCATGGCCCTGCTTGGCCTGCTGAGCCTGACCGGTATGTTGATCAAGAATGCCGTAGTGCTTGTGGATGAAATCGACCGACAGATTGAGGATGAAGTGCCGCGCCTGACCGCCATCATCGAAGCCTCGGCGTCGCGTTTGCGACCGGTGATGATGGCTGCCGGAACCACAGTGCTGGGCATGGTGCCGCTGTTGTTCGACCCCTTCTTCGCCAACATGGCCGTCACCATCATGGGTGGGCTGGGCTTTGCCACCCTTCTTACCCTGCTGGCCGTACCGTGCCTGTACTTGCTATTCATGCGCGTCAAACCGGAGGAAACCTGATGCCCTGCCGATTGGCTCGCACACCCCTGGCTTGGGCGTTGGCACTTGCGCTGAGCGCATGCTCCAGCGTGCAGGAAAGACCGCAGCCCGACGTACCGGATTCCTGGTTTCATGCCGTACGAGAGCAGCCTGCGGACGTCGAGGCGCTGGCCGACTGGTGGCAACAGTTCGACGACCCGACCCTCACCCAGCTGGTGCGCGAGGCGTTGCAGAACAATCGCGACATACGCCTCGCCATGCTGCGCGTCGACACCGCACGGGCGCAGTTGCGCCAGGCCCGCGCAGGGCTGTTCCCGACCTTCGATCTACCGGGCTCGGCCAGCCGCCAGTGGATCGAAAACAACAACGAGCAGAACCCCAACAGTCCCATAGGCCAATTCATCCCGGATGAAGACGTCATTACCTTCGACAATTGGGAATTGGCATTACAGGCCAGCTGGGAGCTGGACATCTTCGGCGCCACCCGGGCGCGAACTGACAGTGCGCGGCAACAGATTCGCTCGGCGCAAGCCCAAGCCATCGCCGCGCGGCTGGCGGTCGCCTCCAATACAGCTCAAGGCTACATGCAAGTTCGCGCCCTCGAGGGGCAGCGGGCATTGCTGATCGAAGGCATCGAACTGGCGGCCGATCTGGAGCGTATCGCTCGAAAGCTGTTCGAGGCCGGCGAAGTCACTCGGCTGGATGTCGAAGCCAGCGCCGCGGAGCGCGCCTCCCTGCAAGCGGATCTCGACGAACTGCAGATCAACCTGGCCGAAGCAAAGCTGGCGCTGGATACGCTGCTAGCCAAGCCGCCAGGTAGCGCGGCCCGTGAGCTCGAAGCGCCGGTCAGGGTACCGTTGGCTGACAAGCCCATCCCGCCCGGACAACCCTTGGACCTGCTGCGCCGCCGCCCGGATCTGATCGCTGAAGCCGCCCAGTTGGAGGCCGCGCAGCTGCAATCACTGGCCGCACGCCGTGACCTGTTTCCGACCCTGGCGGTACAGGCGGCTGTGGGGCGCTCGGGCCTGGCACTGGGCGATGCTTTTTCCACCGCATCCAACTTCACCCGACTCGGCGCCACCTTCGGCTTGCCGTTCCTCGACTACCGGCGTCGCGGCGCTGCGATAGACCTGGCGGACGTGCAGGGCGAAAGCGCCTACCTTGGATTCCAGCAGACACTGGCCGAGGCGCTGGAAGAGGTCGAACGATCATTGGTGCGAGTGGAGGGACAGCAGAACCGCATGGAAGCGCTCCACACGACGCTGCGGCACCGCGAATACGCCTATGAGCTGGCGCAGACGAGCTATCGACTGGGAGAGGCCAACCTCAACGAGGTGCTGGATGCCCAGCGCGGTTCGCTACAGGCAAGGCAGCAAGCGCTGCAGGGAAGAGCCGCCCTGGCGACATCGCAGGTGGCACTGTTCGTGGCGCTGGGTGGCGGTTGGGACATGAATCCGAGGACGACGGAGGAAATCGGGCCGGCGTCGAAGATGTCGAACTCGGGCAGCGTGGACTCGAAGCATTAGGCCAACCCGTACAACTTGTCCGTGCTGCAGCGCTTCGCCGGCGCCTCGGCCACCCAGACCGCGAACAAGCTCGCTGCTACGAAAAGCGGGGCGGCGTACGGCGTTTTTTGGATACCTTCATGAAAATCCGCGGCGGGGTGCTCTCGATCCCTGCCCTGCGGATCATCTCTGTCAGTTACGCATCCATGGCGGCGTCGGTGGCTCATCGCTGGGCTCATCCGTCGCGTTGCGTAACGCTTCCTTACGCGCCTGATCTGCAAGCGTTGCCTTGATTTCACGCATGACCGCATCCAGATCGGCCGCATCTTCCGGCTCGGCGAACTCACCGGTCAGCTCGGTATCGGGCGTCAACTTGCCGTCCTCGTACAGCGCCCACATCTCCTTGGCGTAGCGGGTGAATTTGAGCTCCGGCGCAAACTGCCCGAAATAGGCTGCCATGTTGCCAACGTCACGCTCGAGCATTTCAAACGCATGGTTATTACCGGCCGCGTCTACTGCCTGGGGCAGGTCAATGATGACCGGACCGTGCTCGTCGAGCAGCACGTTGAATTCGGACAGGTCGCCGTGTACCAGGCCAGCGCAGAGCATCTTCACCACTTCACCGATCATGAATGCATGAAATTCGCGGGCGTCGTCAGGGTGAAGATCGACATCGTTCAGACGCGGCGCGGCATCGCCGTCTTCGCCAGAGATCATCTCCATCAGCAGCACGCCATCGAGAAAGTCGTACGGTTTGGGCACCCGTACGCCAGCGTCCGCCAGCCTATATAAAGCGGCAACTTCAGCGTTCTGCCAGTTTTCCTCTTTTTCCTTGCGTCCGTGCTTGGAGCCCTTGGCCATGGCGCGTGCATCACGGCTGCTACGAACCTTGCGGCCTTCCTGATATTTGACGGCTTGCCGGAAGCTGCGATTGTTGGCTTCCTTGTACACCTTGGCGCAACGCAGTTCGTCACCACAGCGCACTACATAGACTGCTGCTTCCTTGCCGCTCATAAGCGGGCGCAGCACTTCGTCGATCAGCCCATCGTCGACCAACGGCTCGAGTCGTTTTGGCGTTTTCATCAGCGGCTTACAGACCCTTTTTGACTATGCTGATCTGCAGGTTACGGCAATCGCGAACCGGCTTCCATGCTCACTCGCAAGTTTGAAAGCGCACTGTGGATTGGCAATCGGACTGGGCACGACGGACAATCCAAACCATTCACCCAGGGAGCACCGCGATGCTCGATTTCGATAACTGCTGGCAAGCGCTCTGCAATCGCGATCCGCGCTTTGATGGCCGCTTCGTGTTTGCAGTGCACTCAACAGGGATCTTTTGCCGACCCAGCTGCCCGGCACGCCGCCCCAGGCGAGAGGGCGTCAGCTTCTTCAAGCACATCCATGAGGCCGAGGCCGCAGGCTTTCGTGCTTGTCGACGCTGCGCGCCACACGGCAAGAGCTTTGCCGAGCAACTCGATGAGCTGGTGATCGCGGCCTGTCGACTGATCGATGAAAGCCCCGAGCCGATGACTCTCGAGCAGCTGGCCGGGCGCATCGGCCTTTCTTCCTCGCACCTGGCGCGCGCCTTCAAGACTCGCACCGGCATGACTCCTCGCGCCTGGGCTGCAGCGCGCCGACGAGACCGACTGGAAACGCAACTCCCCAACGCCGAATCCGTCCTGGGCGCCGCCCTGGATGCAGGTTACGGCAGTACACGAGGCGCCTATGAAATCGCCGCCGCACTCAGCCCCGCCCAGCGCCGGCGAAAGGCAGCGGGTGAAGCCCTGCGTTACGCCATCAGCCCATGCCCACTCGGGTTGTTGCTCGTCGCTTCGAGCGACAAGGGCATCTGCGCCCTGCTGTTTGGCGATAATGAGCAGGCCTTGCTTGACGAGCTTCACTCGCGTTTCTCGGCGGCAGAACTGACATGTGACCAGTCAGGGCTCGGTGAGTGGCTACAGGCAATCGTGGCTCAGCTGAAGGAGCCGTGCCGGGCTGCACAGCTGCCGCTTGACTTACGCGGCACCGCATTCCAACAACAGGTATGGCAGGTGCTTCAACAGATCCCACCCGGCGAAACCCGCCGTTACGGCGAGCTGGCCATGGGTTTAGGCAGTCACGCGCGCGCCGTGGCACGCGCGTGCGCCAGCAATCCGGTTGGGCTTTTGGTGCCCTGTCATCGAGTGGTCGGGGCCAACCAGGCGCTGACCGGTTACCGCTGGGGCGTCGAGCGTAAGGCAGCCCTGCTCGCATCGGAGCGTGATGAGTCGGGAGCCTGACGAAGTTTCGGCGGTCCGATGCAGTACATGCCACCGCAAAAAGAGCCCTGCCATGACCGAACTCAAGCGCTACCGCATTCATTACCTGATCAATGGCGAGCCAGCCTCCCTGACGTTGAGCGCCTTCGAGGCGCCCGCCATGGAGCAGGCCGAACTTGAGATACTGTTGCATCACGTCAAGGAGCCCCGAGCCAGCGTCGATGCACCCTGGGAAATCCCCGAGCGCGCCAGCGAGCACAGCCGGATGGCTGAGCTGGGCGTGAGCGACATTCAGATCGAAGAAGAATCGCGCCGCTGAACCCCGCCATCACGTACTCCTGCACAACGGAGGCCGCCGTGCCCTTGATCGACACTCACACCCATCTCGACTTCGACCCCTTCGATGCCGACCGCGCTGAGGTACTGGCCCGGTGCGCCAGTGCGGGTGTCGAACGGGTCCTGGTGCTCGGTGTGCATCAGGCGAACTGGGACAGGGTTTGGCAGATGGCGTTGGACGAGCCAGCCGTGTACGCCGCGCTGGGGCTGCACCCGGTGTTTTTACAGGATCACCGACCGGAACATATCGACGCGCTGCATGACTGGTTGCAGCGGTTGCGAGACGAAGACAAGCTGTGCGCAATCGGTGAGATTGGCCTCGACTACTATATCGAGGACCCCGACAAGGATCGGCAGCAGCAGCTACTCGAAGCACAACTTGAACTTGCCAATGAATTCGAGCTGCCAGTGTTGCTGCATGTCCGCCGCGCGCACGCCCAGATGATCGCCACGCTTAAACGCCACAAGCTCAAACGAACCGGCATTGCCCACGCCTTCAGTGGCAGCTGGGAAGAAGCCCGTGAGTATATCAAGCTGGGTTTCAAACTTGGCCTGGGAGGTGCTGGAACCTGGCCCCAGGCGCATCGAATGCACCGTGTGCTGCAGCAACTACCCCTCGACAGCATCGTGCTGGAGACCGACGCGCCCGACATCACACCTCACAGCCACGCCGGCCAGCGCAACAGCCCTGAATTCCTACCGGACATTTGCCGCGAACTGGCTGAACTGCGTGGCATCAGCCCAGATGAGTTGGCGGACGCCAGTTACCGGAACAGCTGCGAGCTGTTTCAATGGAGCTGAGCCTCAACCGACCGAATGAGGCGCAGGAAGGATCGATGCCGTAACGGCCTGCCAATGATCCACACACGCCTCCATGGTCATGGCCGTGTCAGCCCTGGTTAGGCGCTATGCACCTCAACCCTCGAGCGGATCGTGCCCCCAATTCATCAGCGAATAGCGCCAGCGGCTGTCCCGAACATCGCCTTTGGGACGCTGGGCAAGATGTCGATGGACGTAGCCAATGACCTTGCGCATAGCCTGATACTCGTCTTCGCCCAGTTCGGCCTTGCGCTGCTTTTTCAGGTCAAGGATACGCTCACCCATGGCGTGCCCTACGGCCTCGCCGTCCTCGGGCGCCGTTACTTTCTCACCCTCGGACGTCATACCGACGCTACGGCTGGCATCGCTGTCCAGCCAACGACGCAACTGCGCCGGCGGCATATTGACCACGTGATGAAACTCATCATGAATCTGGCGTTTCGCGTCTTCATCAAGCGCGCTCATCGCTCGCCCTCGCGCTTGAGTGCCGCAACCAATTCATCCTTTTTCATTTTGGATCGACCGCGGATACCACGCTGGGCAGCGCGGCGCATCAGCTCTGGCTTGTTCAAGCCGCTCAGTGCTGGCTCGCGCGATCGGCTAGTCTTGCGTGCCACGTCGGCGGGCTGCTTCGAATGCTGTTGCCCACGCTGGGAATCCGCACGTTTTTTACGCGTCGAGCGGCTGTACTCCGCGTCGCTCAGCGACTCGCGGGCCTTTCGGGGAAGATAGCGTTCACCCGTTTCGCCGGACGGCTTGCCGGATTTGGTGCCCCAGTCTTCATGCGTCCATTCACGCAGGTGGTTGTCGGACGTTTTCTTACCCTCGTAGCCACCGCCGCGTTTCTTGTATTCCTGCACGGCATATTGCGCCTTGCGTGCCGACCATTGGCCGGGCTCGCCGCCCTTGTCGCCGTCGGTTACTTCCCGCTTGACCTGCTCCCACAGCTGCGGATCGGTTCTCTTCGCGGTGCTGGACATGCTGTGCTCCCGGGTTTGCCTGTTCGGCAGACCCGGGCGAGTGAGTCGCTGTTCAACGATATCGATGAACGGCAACGGAGCGCCGCCAAGTACAAGCAGACAAGTACAAGCAGATCAGACGCGAAACGCACCGATCAGTTGCTGCAGGCGGCCTACCTGCTCGGTAAGCTCGCGGCTCGCCTGCTCGGTATGCCCCGCACCTTCGGCGGTGCGCTGCCCCGCCTCGTTGATCGAGACGATGTTACGGTCGATGTCATGGGCGACGGCCGTCTGTTCTTCGGCGGCGGCGGCAATCTGCTGGTTCTGATCGACGATGACGCCCACCGCACCAAGGATGTTCGCCAACGCCTGTTGCACCCGGGCGGACTGGCTGACGGTGTCCGTTGCCAGGGAGTGGCTGGCGTGCATGGTTTTCACCGCCGCACCGACGCCGCCTTGCAATTGGTTGATCATCTGCTCGATTTCTTCAGTGGACTGCTGCGTACGCTTGGCGAGGCTCCGTACTTCGTCGGCCACTACGGCGAATCCCCGCCCCTGCTCGCCAGCACGCGCCGCCTCGATCGCGGCGTTAAGGGCCAGCAAGTTGGTCTGCTCGGCGACGCCTTTGATGACGTCGAGCACCTGGCTGATCGACTTGCTGTCACTGGCCAACTGATTGATCACCTTGACCGACTGCTCAATCTCAGCGGCCAGCCGCTCGATGCTTCCGACCTGCGCCTCGACCAGACCGCGACCGCTGACCGTCTCGTCATTGACGCTTTGTGCGCTGCCTACAGCGGCTTCAGCACTGGTGGCGACCTCCTGCGCGGTCGCGGACATCTGATTCATTGCGGTGGCGACCTGCTCGATCTGTCCGCGCTGCTCCAGAACGGTCTGATTGCTCTCACCCGAAACCACCTCGACACGCGAGGCCTGACGTTCGACCTCGCCGACGGTCTGGCCGACGCGCTCGATCAACTCTCGGATTTTCGACACGGTCTCGTTGAATACCTGCCCCAGCTCACCCAGCTCGTCGCGGCTTTGCACCTTGAATCGAGCCGTCATATCGCCTGCGGCCACTTTGTTCATGACGTCGCCGAGACTGCGCAGCGAGGCGCGGGTAGATATGTAGAACGCGCTGTAAAGATATACGACGAGGACGAACACCACTGCCAACGCAACCAACAGCAGCACCATCAGCATCTGCTTCTGCTCCAGGCGCTGTTCGAGCTGATCATCAAGAAAGCTGAGGATGGCGTCATTGAGTGCGTAGGTTTTGGCCATCTCTGCGCTGATCAGGTCGTAGAACGATTCCCAAGGCCGATCCAGCGCTTCGGCCATGATCACCTGATCCTGGAAGATATCGTTGCTGGACTGCAGAGAGTTGCGGCTGGCGGTGGCTTGGCTCTCAAGTTGTTGTAACGCCGCGGGGCTGCTGCCTAGCACGTCCTGTAGCTGCGCGCCGTACTGGGCTTGCTGCTTCTCCAGCTCAAGCAGCAGGTCGTCCAGCTTGTTGCTGGCATCGGAATTCAAATAACCCTGGCCGAAGGTATAGGAACCAATGGCCCGCCCTTCGCCGAGCGCGGCGGTGATGGAGGGCGTCACGGATGTCAGAAGCTCGGCCAGCAATCTTACGTCCCGCTGACTGTCCTGGCTCAAGCCCGATTGGCTGGCGATCAGTTTGATCATTACTTGAGCCTTGCCCAACACCGCCCGTGCCATGGCGGCCTTGGCCTGCAGAGACTGCTGCGATTGCGCTTCACGCAACGCAGCGTCGAGTTCGTTTCGGCGCGCTTCAAATTCGGCGATCTGCTCAGGGTTATCGCTGATCGGCTTCAGGTTTTGCATCCGAGCGGCGAGTTCACGCTCCGCATTGGCCAGTCGGGTTACCAGCGCTTGTACCTCGCCGGTCTGGCCAATAATGCCTTCGATCTCGATCAGGTCTTTCCAGCCTTCCATCTCTCGACGCAGCTGCAGAGCCGTACCCATCAATTCCAAACTGCGCAGCTCGGTGCGAGTGTCGACGAATTCCTCGTACGAGTTGCGCACCAGGTAGAAATTCGTCAGCAACATGGGCACGAAGAAGAGAACGCTGATCAGGCTGAATTTCATGCCGAAACTCAGGCGATTCATCAGCGCAATGGCCGGATACAACAGACTTTTCAAAAGACGTCTCCCAATTTCTTGTTGTATTGCCGTCAGCATCAAGGCTGTGGCAGGGCTCGTCAGAGGATGGCGCGAGAAAACTTATACGGGATATCGGACGTGGCTTGTGCAACTTAAGGTAGTGGCCAGATGCCATTCACACAACTGGCAGAAAGCACGCCGATTCCGGCGTATCCACCGCACTTATGCAGCGGTTTATGGCACAAGCAGAGAATGATGAGCGTTTAGAGAAAGAGGACCCAGAGCGCGATGGCTGCGTACCAGAGAATGCGAGTACGTACCAGCATGGCGGCTAGGCTGTCGAGCCGGGTGATACCCGCCTGCCCGGCATAGGACTCTCCCAGATCGGCTGCCACCGGGCCGACATCCGCCAGGAGCTGCTGGGCGGGGATACCCCAATGCAACAGGTTATCCAACATGGCGCGATTGGCCGCGACGAAGTTACCAACCAACCCAAAGCTGGCGAGCAACACCCGCACCGGCAGCCAGTCGAAAGCGTGCCTGAACTGGCCTGCCCGCTCACGTATGGCGTCAGCCTTGGCGTGTTCGATGGTCAGCGCAAGCAGCCGGTAAGCGAGCGCGGCCAAGGGGCCGAGGAGCACGTACCAGAAGATCACTGCGAAAAAGCCCTGGTGGCTGCGCCACAGGAGCTGTGCCTCCACGGCGCGTAGCAGACTCGGAGCATCCGACGCGCTGAGATTCAGATCCCGCTCGGCCACCAGCGCTGCAGCTTCTTCATCGCCACGACGCCAGGCATCGCGGAACGGCCCGAGCTCGCGTTTCCCCTGCCCTCTACCCAGACTGTAGAGCAGCACCAACAAATGCAGCGGCAGGCTAAGCCAACCATAAGCCAGCGGCTCGAGCGCCAGCAGCAACAAGCCAAGCAGCAACACAGGCAACAGAACCAGGACGAACAGGCTCAGCCAGGGCCCGTACCTTGGGTCCGAACCACCTTCCACGTGTTGGAGCAAACGCAGCCAAGGCCCGTCATCTTGCACCGCGCGTCGCCAGTCGGTGAGCTTGTCGATGAGCAGTGCCAACACCACCACGAGAAAAATCATGTTTCGATTCCTATCATTGGCCTCATCAGGCCACGATCACGGCTGCGCGCAGACGCTGCCAGTCGAATGCAGGCCCCGGGTCGGTTTTGCGGCCCGGTGCAATGTTGCTGTGTCCGCAGACCCGCTCCGGGGTGATCGCCGGATAGGCTTGTTGAAGCAACTGGCTCAGCTGGATAAGACTGTCGTATTGCGCCTCGCTGTAGACGGTGTCATCGGTGCCTTCGAGTTCGATGCCAACGGAAAAATTGTTACAGTTTTGACGACCTGCAAAGCACGACACCCCAGCGTGCCAGGCGCGGTCCAGGCATGAAACGAACTGTGTGATCGCGCCGTCTCGCTCGATGAGAAAATGGGCAGATACTTTCAGCTCGGCTATCTCTTTGAAAAAAGGATGCTCGTCGCAATCCAGGCAGTTCTGAAAAAACGCCTGGACCCTTCCTGTTCCGAACTGCCCCGGTGGCAAGCTGATATTGTGAATGACCAACAGCGAAATCTCGCCATCCGGACGCTGGTTGAAGTTGGGCGAAGGGCAATGGCGTATGCCTCGGCACCATCCGGTCGCATGATCCAGCTGCATCGCGGCGAAACCTGGTTGAATTGCGGGCCTGAAGGCTAGCGCCTGCAGCCGTGCCGCTGCAAGCGGTCGCAGTTATTGCCGATCTGGAAGAGAACGGGTGCTGGTGCGCTTTTCGTCACGCCGCGAGGCCAGACGGTCAGCTAGTCGGGTTGGCTCAGGCAGACGATAGCGGGTGACAAACCTCATCACCAATTGCGGTGCGGTTTCCAGACTGACCCGATTGCCCGGTGAAATGATCAACGGTCGCACGTTGTCTTTACTGCGCAACACAGTGCCGATGATCTTGCCGCTTTTATCAAGCAGATCCACCTGATCGCCCCGCTTGTCCCCAAGCGCATCATGCTGGCCCGTTAGAATCTTCTTCGCCACCCCAATGGTGGGCAACCCCGTGATGACGCCCAGATGCGCAGCAATGCCAAGGCCACGGGGGTGCGCGATGCCGTGCCCATCAGAGAAGATCAGGTCGGGTGCCTGGCCAAGAGATTCGAGCGCCTGCAACACGGCGGGCAACTCGCGAAACGACAGCAGGCCTGGGATATAGGGCATGGAGGTAGGAATTCGCGCTAGCGTCTGCTCAAGCGGTTCGAGCGTTTCTGCATCGAGTAGTACCACCGCGGCGCGAGTGATCCTACCTGCCTCCTCGAAGCCGACATCGACGCCGGCAATCACCCTCAACGGTCCGAAGTCATCGGTTAGCCTAACCTTGCCGGCTAGCTGTTTCTGGATTTCCCGTGCGGTGGCGGTGCTCCCGTCCCAACCGCCGAAGCTGGCCGGAACTTGTGATGTCTGAACAGTCATATTAGCCCTCTCGTCTGATCAGACGGTTGCTCACTGGGGCGGTTCCTCGCGTGCGTTCGATTGGACTAGACAGTCAACCAAAAAAATAAGACGCTCCTGCCGAAGCGCGGCGGTTATACCCTGCTTCTATAACTGCGTCATTCCAATAAAAACAATCGGAACACCTAACCAAGCATGCTCTCCGCACACCCTTTGAAACGTATCAGCATCCTGGCGACAGACGGGGTCTTCGCATCTACCTTGCTGCATGCCAAGGATTTCTTTCATATGGCCAGCTTGCGCTACGGCAAACAGCTGGGCCTGGATCTTACGCCCGCTTTCGAGACCTCGCTGGTGAGCCCAGATGGTCTTGCTGTCGACACATTCAGCGGTCCGCGTATCGATGTAGACGGTGCGCTGGATAACGCAGATGCGGTCATCCTGCCGGCGTTCTGGGGTGACTTCGATGCGATCTGCGAACGCTATCCGCAGGTGGCACCTTGGCTGAAAGAGCGGCATGCCGCTGGTAGCGCCATCTGCGGCGAAGCCAGCGGAGCGTTCTGGATGGCAGCTGCGGGCCTGCTGGATGGTCGCGAGGGCACTACGCATTGGCGCTTCGCGCAGGCGTTCACCGAGCGGTTTCCACAGGTTCTCTTCACGCAGGAGAAACACCTGACCGACAGCGACAACCTCTACTGTGCGGGCGGCACTACGTCAGCCTGCGATCTTTATATTCATCTGGTCGAACGTTTCTGCGGTTCCCATATCGCTCAGGGAATGGCACGCGACATCCTGTTCGAAGTCCGGCGCAACTACAGCCCGGGCCGAATCGGTTTCGGCGGGCAAAAGCTCCATCTGGATACTCGCGTCCTGCAAATTCAAGAGTGGCTGGAGGAGCATTTCGCTGAGAAATTCCGTTTCGAGGATGTGGCACGAGAGCACGGCATGAGCATTCGCAATTTCATGCGACGATTTCAGGCGGCGACGGGCGACAAGCCGCTGCACTATCTCCAGCGACTGCGCATCGAAACGGCGAAAACCCTGCTCTCCACTACACGCAAGAGCATCAAGACCATCAGCTACGAGGTGGGTTACGACGACGCGAGCTTCTTTGCCCGGCTATTCCGTCAGCACACCGAGTTGTCGCCAAATCAATACCGGCAGCAGTACCGGCACAAACTCGCCTGAGCCTAAACACAAACGGCAAGTCACGCCGTGGCGCAGACTTGCCGTTCGTGTCGCCTGAGAAAGGATCAGGGCTTGTGTGGGCGCGACAGGTACTCGTGCGACTGCATTTCCAGCAGGCGACTCAGTGTCCGCTGAAATTCGAACTCCAACCGGCCGCCTGCATATAGATCCTTCAACTCAACCTCGGCTGACAGGATCAGCTTGACGTTGCGGTCGTAGAACTCGTCCACCATGTTTATGAATCGGCGGGCCATGTCGTCCTTGGCCACATCCATCCGCTCGATGTTCGATACCAACACTGCGTCGAAAATCTTGCCCAGCTCGATGTAGTCGTTCTGGCTGCGGGGCCCATCGCACAGCTCACGAAACTCGAACCAGGCAACACCGCATGCGACCTTGCGGGCAACGATCGCGCGGTTTTCCACGGTCAACGCTTCGTTTTCCTGAATCTTGCATTTCTCTGGCAACAAGCTACGAAAACTCTTCTCCAGGCTTTGTTCCGCCTCGGCATCCAGCGGGAAGTGGTAGAGCTCGGCCTGCTCCAGCGCGCGCAGACGGTAGTCAATGCCGCTGTCGACGTTGACGATCTCGGTGTGCTTTTTCAGCAATTCGATTGCCGGCAGAAAGCGTGCTCGCTGCAAACCATCCTTGTAGAGGCCGTCCGGCACGATGTTCGAAGTCGCCACCAGGCTAACGCCGTTCTTGAAAAGCTCTTCGAGCAAAGTGGCAAGGATCATCGCATCGGTGATATCCGACACGAAGAATTCATCGAAGCAGATAACGCGCGATTCCTCGGCGAAGCGCTTGCCGATGATCGTCAACGGATTCTTCTCACCCTTGAGGGTGCGCATCTCTTCGTGCACACGCTTCATGAAACGGTGAAAGTGCGTGCGCGTCTTCTGCTCGAACGGCAATGAGTCGAAGAACGTGTCGACCAGATAGGTCTTGCCGCGACCAACGCCGCCCCAGAAATAGAGGCCTTTAACGGGCTCCTGATGCTTCTTGCCGAACAACTTGCCGAGCAGTCCGGACTTGTTGCGGTCATCGGCAACCAGATCGTCATATAGACGCTGCAGATGACGCACTGCAGTTTCCTGCGCAGCATCGTGGAAGAAGTCAGGACGTTTCAGGTCTGCCTGATAGCGCTCAAGAGGGGTCATGGCGGGGTCTGGGTAGTGAAACGGGGCCGACACTTTAGCCGCGCCCTCGGTGGTTGGCAATTTACGCAGATCGTTCAAGCGCTCAGCCTCGAATGAATACGGGGAACCGACTGCAACCGGCCGACCGGTTCACGGCCGGTTGCAGTCGGAGTTATACCATCAGCGTCGCCAATGCCTGACGCACGCGCAGCATGGCTGCCTCAAGCGCCTGCTCATCAGCGTGGCTCGGGCTATCGGCCAGGCACTCGCCATCCAGCCACAAGCTAAATTGATTGTCTTCATCTGCACGGAGTTCCAGAGCATCTACCCCTTGCGCAACCAGGCGCTGCGTAACGACGCCAATGGCCTTCGGATCGCTGAATCCGCGCGATAACAACAACTCCTCACCATCGGCCGCGAAAAAGCGGAAGCGGAAGCTCCCGTCGGTTTCACGAAAGCTGGCGAAGCGAGCAGTCTTGCCACTTTTTTTCTTCGCTGGCGCGGCACTCTTCACATCATTGCGGAAATTGCGCAGCCCGACTGCCTCGCGCAGTTCCCCAAGGAACGGCGTCGCCACCTTGCGCGCCTTGGCAGCACCCGCCTGGAGGATATCTTCCAGTTCGCCAGGGCGCGCCATCAGCGCGTGGTAACGCTCACGGGCCTCGCTCAGCTCGTTATCCAGCAGCTCGAACAGCCGCTGCTTGGCCTCGCCCCAGGCAAGCCCGTCCAGCAGCTCGGCACGGAACTCGGCCAGCTGCGCCGGCGTGGCGAACGCCTGGTAAAGGGTAAACAGGTGCGAGTCGTCAGGATCTTTCGGCTCGCCAGGCAGCCTGGAGTCGGTAACGATCCGCGCGATCGTGCTTTTAAGCTGCTTGGCGCTGCCGAACAGCGGGATGGTGTTGTCGTAGCTCTTGGACATCTTGCGGCCGTCGAGACCGGGCAGCGTCGCAACGCTTTCCTCGATCAGCGCCTCGGGAGCAGTAAACAGCTCTTTACCGTTGCCGAACAGATGATTGAATCGCTGGCCAATGTCGCGGGCCATCTCCACATGCTGGATCTGATCGCGGCCGACCGGCACCTTGTGTGCATTGAACATGAGGATGTCCGCCGCCATCAGTACGGGGTAGCTAAACAAGCCCATGGTGATGCCCGCATCCGGGTCTTCGCCCTTCTCCACATTTCTGTCCACTGAGGCTTTATAGGCGTGCGCCCTGTTCAGCAAACCCTTGCCCGCGACGCAGGTCAGCAGCCAGGTCAATTCGGGGATTTCGGGAATATCGGACTGGCGATAGAAGGTCACGCGCTCAGCATCCAGACCGCTCGCCAGCCAGGTGGCTGCAATCTCCAGTCGCGATTGCTGAATCCGCTGCGGGTCGTCGCACTTGATCAGCGCATGGTAGTCCGCCAGAAAATAGAAGGAGTCAGCATCGGCTTCGCGGCTGGCCACTATTGCCGGCCGGATGGCCCCAGCATAGTTGCCCAGATGGGGCGTACCCGTAGTAGTGATGCCGGTGAGGATTCGGGTTTTCATTCAGTCTTCTCGATGAGTCAGCGCGGCCTGGACGGCTCAGCCCAGCCGCGGTGCAACCAGGTCCTTGAGCTCCACCAGCTTGCCGTGGAAAAAGTGGCCGCATTCTGCCACTTTCAACAACTCGTGGGGACGCTGAAGCTCCGCTGAAAATGCATACACCGAGGCAGGGTCAATGACTTCGTCATCCTCGGGCTGGATGATCGTCAGCGCACAACGTTCGGCCAGTGGCAGGTTCGTCAGCCGGGATGCAGCCGGTGCCACCATGAACAGACGCTCCAGCGAATCGCTTCGCGCCTCAATGCGACCAGCCAGCGCAGCCGCCACGAAGCCGCCAAAGGAAAACCCCAACAGGGTCAGCGGCAGGTCCGGATATTGTGAACGCAGCCAGGTCAGGGCAGCTTCCGCGTCCTCAACCTCACCCATATGCATATCATGGCTACCGGCACTGCCACCTACGCCACGAAAGTTGAATCGCAGCGTTGCATAGCCGGCATCCCGAGCGGTGCGCTGCAAGGTCGACACCACTTTGTTCAGCATGGTCCCGCCTTTGACCGGGTTCGGATGACAGATCAGCGCCAGGCCGCGGGGCTCGTCATGATCAAAATACAGGCCTTCCAGCACACCGGCCGGACCCTCGATTGAGATGGGGTTTTCACGTTTCAATAAAGTGGCTCCGTGACCTTGAGATGAATCGACTCGTCTTGCTTAAGCCTGACTGATGACCGCTGCATCGCGTCGCGGTATACAGAGCAGGTACGAGACGTTAACGTATCGGGCCGTGGGAAAACCACCGCAGTCGTCGATGCAGATCGGTTGTCAGTCCCGCTTGGCGCGACCGACGCCCCGATCCAGCATCTGCACATGGTTATTTTCATGGCTCGAACCGCAAGCCGTTTTTACAGAGGAAGGACTCGTGGAACAGAACCTCGCGACCTGGTTGCTCCCGATCATCGGCGTCATTGCCGGCATCGTCATTGGTTATCTGATCGCGCGAAACAGCGCACCAAACAGCACTCAGCGCCAGGTGGATGAGCTGCAGGAGCGTCTGGATACCTATCAAAGTGAGGTAGTTACCCACTTCAATACGACGGCCAGCCTGTTGCGCAAGCTGACCAACAGCTATCAGGACATGCAGGACCATCTTTCCGAAGGCGCAGACAAGCTTGCGCTTGACGAACAGACCCGCCAACGTTTGCTCGCCGCGCTGCACAGTCAGGATACCCACAGCCACCGTGAACGGCTGAATTCGCCGAGCTTTACCGAGCCGCCAAAGGACTATGCGCCAAAAGGCGAGGATGTCCCCGGCACTCTGCACGAGAACTTTGGCCTCAAGAGCAAGCACTGAGACGAAACGGGTGACATTTCAACGATGTCGCCCCGCTCTGCGTCTATTGCTTCAAACGCATTGACAGGTCGATGGCTTGAAGATGCTTGGTCAAGGCGCCGATCGAAATATAGTCCACGCCAGTTTCAGCAACCGCACGTAGCGTCTGTTCATCGATACCACCTGAGGCCTCAAGCTTTGCCCGGCCCGCGGTGATTCGAACGGCGTTGCGCATGTCTTCCAGACTCAACTCATCGAGCATCACGATATCGGCACCCGCTTCCAGCGCCTGCTCCAGCTCGCCCAGGCTTTCTACTTCAACCTCAACGGGCTTACCGGGTGCAATCTGGTGCGCCGCGGTCACGGCTTCGGCGATGCCCCCACAGGCTGCGATGTGGTTTTCCTTGATCAGGAAGGCGTCATAGAGGCCGATTCGATGGTTATGACAGCCTCCACAGGTTGTCGCGTACTTCTGCGCCAAGCGCAAACCAGGGATAGTTTTACGGGTATCCAACAGCCGAACGCCGGTGCCCTCGACGAGGTCGGCGTAGTAGCGACAACGCGTGGCTACGCCAGATAAGGTCTGAAGAAAATTCAGTGCCGTGCGCTCTCCACTCAGAAGCGCGCGTGCAGGCCCTTCGAGATGAAACAGGGCCTGGTCAGCCGCGACTTGCTGCCCATCCGTCACCTGCCAGTGCACCGCCACTCGTGGATCCAGTTGCCGGAACACCGCGTCCACCCAGGCGGTACCGCTGATAGTGGCCGCCTCACGCGTGATCACTGCCGCATGGGCAAGTCGTTCTGCGGGAATCAATTGCGCAGTGATGTCACCGCTGCCAAGGTCTTCTGCCAAAGCGCGGCGAACGTTGGTCTCTATTTCGGCGGTAAGGTCCACAAGAGTGAGGTTGGTCACGACGAGCTCCCAAAAATTTGGCGAAAGTATACGGCGACCTTCGGTTTGTCGCAGCGAAAGAGCAGAGAATTCAGCTTATCCAACCGCCCGGTTAGCCCTCGCAGCTGCATAGTTTTCAACCGCTCGGAGGTTTCGGGGAGCATGTGTGAGCTGGATCATGTCCAAGACAGATCTTTGACCTGACTGCCGAACAAGATGCCTATAATCACCCCATAGTTTGACGTCATGAAAATGGCGATATGCCACTACTTTACTAGCCGTTACGTGCTATTCAGTATCGACGGCTTGGAAAGTGATGTTGAACGCTTGCAGAGCAGGCGACCGGAGAGTCTCGATGCGAACTGATGCGAAAGTGGTGCACCTGAAGGCTGCCCCTGAGCAAAAGCAGAGTTCACCGGCAGGTAGATTACCTGTCGCGCTTATCAGTGTGCGCGACAAGGCCGCCCAGCAACTGCGTCTGGCGCTGCAAACGCTTTTCGATAACGCTGACGACTCGCTGTTCGAAATAGCCGACCGGGCAACGAGCAATGCCGAGCAGAACGCCTTTTTCGAAGCCATGCGTGACCTGCGGATGAAACGCCGCAGTATCGAACGCAGCTTTCTGCAGCAAGTGTTCGAGTCTTTTTCAAAACTCAACCAGTACGAAATCGGCAAGCCGGCCCAGCAGGAAACCTCTTTTGAAAGCCTGGCTCTGGTGCAAAACGACGAATTAGAAGAATCCGTCGCGATCGACACCATGGTCGCCAAAGTCTTAAGTCGCGCCAGCCAGCCGCTCAGCCATCTCACTACTCGCATGAATGTGCTGGTGAGCAAGAAGCTCGATGACGCCAACAATCCGCTGGGCCCTCAGCAACTCTGCGCTTACTTTTTAGAGGCTTGCCGAAGCCTGGGCGTGGACATCAAGGTCAAGCTGATCATTCTCAAACTGTTCGAACGCTACGTGTTGTCAGATCTCGAACAGCTTTATGCGGAATCCAACCAGACACTGGTGGCAGCAGATATCCTGCCGGAACTGCAATCTGCCCAGCCCCGGCGCGCGCCTATCCGGCCAGGCTCCGCGGGAAGCAGCCAATCGCGACCGGGTGCTAGCGCCAGCGATACCGCTGAGTATGCAGACAGTAATGTCCAAGAGGCTTTCGGTACCTTGCAGGCGCTGCTCTCGGAGCTGCGCGGAAGCGCACTGCCAGCACGCAACCTGCCCAGCGACGCCATTCCGATCTCCAGCAATGACCTGATGCGGCTGCTTTCGCACCTTCAGACACGCGCTCCCCAACAGGCCGACGAGTTCGACCTACAGGGCCAGCTTGAGCAGCTCCTGAATCGCGTCAGCGTTAAAAGTGGCAAATCGCGTGTGGTCGGCGAAGTCGATGAAGACGTCATCAACCTGGTGTCCATGCTGTTCGAGTTCATTCTCGACGACCGCACATTGCCCGACTCACTGAAGGCGTTGATAGGACGTCTTCAGATCCCTGTGTTGAAAGTAGCGGTTCTGGACAAGACCTTCTTCAGCCGCGGCAGCCACCCCGCCCGACGCCTGCTGAACGAAATCGCATCGGCCGCGATGGGCTGGGCCGATCAGGACGAAGTCCAGCGCGACAGCTTGTATCAGAAGATCGAGCAGGTGGTCTCTCGTCTGCTGAACGACTTTGTCGATGATCCGACCATTTTCTCGGAACTGCTCGCCGATTTCCTCGCCTTCACTGGTGACGAAAAACGCCGCAGCGAACTGCTCGAGCAGAGAACTCGAGACGCCGAAGAAGGACGCGCCAAGGCCGAGATGGCTCGCCAGGAAGTCGAGCACGCGCTCAACCAGCGCCTGCTTGGCAAGACACTGCCCGAAGTAGTCGTCCGGCTGCTACAGGAAGCCTGGAGTAAGGTCCTGCTACTCACCTGCCTGAAGCACGGCACCCAATCCGAACAATGGCAAGCCGCACTTGCCACAATGGACGACCTGATCTGGAGCGTTGCCCCACACCAGGACACTGAGTCACGTGCACGGTTGCTGAAGCTTGTGCCGAGCCTGCTGAGAAATCTGCGAGAGGGGCTGGTCAGCGCAGCGTTTGACCCCTTCTCTACCAGCGACTTCTTCACTCGCCTTGAAGCGCTGCATGT
Source organism: Stutzerimonas stutzeri (assembly GCF_051028275.1). Lineage (GTDB taxonomy): Bacteria > Pseudomonadota > Gammaproteobacteria > Pseudomonadales > Pseudomonadaceae > Stutzerimonas > Stutzerimonas stutzeri_AS. The sequence goes on along the minus strand of NZ_CP069269.1, from coordinate 837,407 downwards.
CCAGACACTGCAGCAGCTAAACCAGCCTGCCAAACCTGTTGTAGCTGCTGAAGCACTTGACCGCGACGGCATCGCGACCGAACAGAAACTCGAACTGCCTCCGCGCGAAGACCAGACCAGCGAGGCTGCCGGCCAAGCAATGGTCGAGGTCAACGAGGAAATCGTCCTGCTCGCTCCAGGTGAAACGCGAGAGCCTGAGCCAGAGATTAATCTGGCCGACAATGATGAAGCGCTGACTCAGGTTGATAATCTGCGCGTCGGCAGCTGGGTCGAGTTCCAGGAAGACGAAGAACACAAGCTGCGCTGCAAACTGGCCGCAGTGATCAAGCCCACCGGCAAATACATCTTCGTCAACCGCACCGGCATGAAAGTGCTTGAGAAAACTCGGATGGGGCTCGCTATCGAATTTCGTCGGGACGCAATACGCCTGCTCAACGATGCATTGCTCTTTGACCGTGCATTGGAGTCGGTCATCGGCAATCTTCGTAGTTTGAAGAACACCAACAGCCGCTAGGGACCTGGCATGGGGAAAGGCACCAACCCCATGCAGAATTGCCCGCTAGCTGTCTCCTCCTACTGAGCACTTCAGAACTCCAGCCATCGCCTAAGTGTCGACACGCTTGGCTTTTGGCCTCGCACCGCTAGAATGCCTGCATTCCTTTTCGAGGTGTGTATGCCCAGCCGCCTTAGACCCGAAGACCAAGCACGCGTTGACCAATACCTCAGCGCGCCTCAGCACCAAGTCGAGCGCCGGCCTTTTCGGCCATGGCTGCTCCTTGTGCTGGTTCTGGCAGTAGTGCTTGGCCTGGGCCTGCTGAGCCGCCTCCTGAGTCGCCTGGTACTTTGACCGTGACCCCGGCGCCGAACCAGATTTCGTAAAGCCTATGAGTTCATTAAATGACACATCGCATCGTAATCGTTGGCGGCGGCGCTGGCGGCCTGGAGCTTGCCACCCGCCTGGGTAGAACCCTGGGCAAGCGTGGCAAGGCACGCATAACCCTGATCGACGCCAACCTGACACACATCTGGAAGCCTTTGCTTCACGAAGTTGCCGCCGGCTCACTGAATTCGTCAACCGACGAACTCAACTACGTCGCGCAGGCTAAATGGAATCACTTTGAATTTCAGATGGGCCGTATGAATGGCCTCGAACGCAAGCACAAATGTGTCCATTTGGCGGCTACGTTCGACGAACAGGGTGTAGAGCTAGTGCCGGCTCGCACGCTGAGCTACGACACACTGGTGATCGCAGTCGGTAGCACCACCAATGATTTCGGCACCAAGGGGGCCGCCGAGCACTGCATCTTCCTTGACACTCGCGACCAGGCGGAACGTTTTCATTGCCTGTTGCTGAGCCATTACATGCGAGCCCATGCCAGCGAAGGTCAGCAGGGCGCGATAAACATGGCCATTGTCGGCGCTGGCGCCACGGGTGTTGAACTTGCCGCAGAGCTTCACCACGCAGCTCGCGAACTCGCCGCCTACGGCTTGAATGGTATCAAGCCTGAAGACGTCCATATCACGCTGATAGAAGCCGGCCCCCGTGTTCTGCCTGCGCTGCCGGAGCGGATCAGCCAGCCGGTCCATCAAACGCTTAACGACCTGGGCGTTACCGTTCTTACCAACGCCGCAGTCAGCGAAGTGACGAGCGAAGGTCTGCACACCAAGGATGGCGGGTTCGTTTCAGCCACACTGAAGGTCTGGGCCGCCGGCATCCGAGCGCCGAGCTTTCTGAATGAGATCGGTGGCCTGGAAAGCAACCGGATCAACCAACTGGTGGTACTCCCCACTCTGCAAACGACTCGGGACGAGAACATTTACGCTTTTGGCGACTGCGCCGCCTGCCCGCAGCCAGATAGCGATCGCAACGTACCCCCAAGAGCACAGGCGGCGCATCAGCAGGCTTCTCTGCTCGCAAAATCAATCGCACGACGGCTCGAAGGCAAGGACCTGCCTACCTATCGCTATCGCGATTACGGCTCCCTGATATCACTGTCGAGCTTTTCTGCGGTAGGCAACCTGATGGGTAATCTCACCGGCAACGTGATGCTGGAGGGCTGGCTGGCACGAATGTTCTACATCTCGCTCTATCGGATGCACCAGATCGCGTTATACGGTGCAGCTCGTACTGCCTTGATGATGATCGGAGACAAGCTCAGCACAAGTACTGTGCCGCGCCTCAAGCTGCACTAACCAGACCGACCTGGCCAACGCTTTCAATAGTGGAAAGGCGTTGGCTGGGCCGCGCAACCGTCAAACCGCAACTGAAGCGAAATCACCAGAAATCCAAGCCAAAAAAAAACGGGAGACCCGTCCGGATCTCCCGTTTTTCTACGCCTCTTACGAGACGATTTTGGTGGGTCGTGTAGGATTCGAACCTACGACCAATTGGTTAAAAGCCAACTGCTCTACCAACTGAGCTAACGACCCAAAATTGGTCGGGGTAGGGGGATTCGAACTCCCGACATCCTGCTCCCAAAGCAGGCGCGCTACCGGACTGCGCTATACCCCGATAAGGAAATTGGCTCCGCGACCAGGACTCGAACCTGGGACCCAATGATTAACAGTCATTTGCTCTACCGACTGAGCTATCGCGGAACTTCACTTCCAGCTCTTCAAGTGGCCTGCGTTACCGCTTTGCATTCCCCCCTCAGAGGCGCGCCATTTTACGGTTATCGGCGCAGCTGTCAACAGAAAAAATACGATTTACTACAATGATTTGCACGACTCGGTGTGAACCCCCCCCGCTCCGCCTGAGATGGGGCTGCAGGCACCGCTTTGTAGAAGCGCCTGCACGCCCCATCTCAGGCGAAAACGATCTCATCACCTTGAACCGCTCCCGATACGCTCGTGCCTGGCTCAAACGCGCCGGATAATATCTTCTGTGCCAGCGGGTTTTCGATCCAGCGCTGAATGGCACGCTTCAAAGGCCGTGCGCCATAGACCGGGTCGTAGCCAACAGCGACCAGCTTGTCCATTGCCTCGTCGCTCAACTCCAGGCTCAGATCGCGCTCGGCCAGCCGCTGACGCAGGCGACTCAGCTGGATCTGAGCGATGCCGGCAATCTGTTCCCGCGCCAACGGGTCGAAAACGACCACTTCGTCTATACGGTTGATGAACTCCGGTCGGAAGTGCTGGCTCACAGCATCCATCACAGCGGCGCGCTGGGCATCGGGATCACCTACCAACTCCTGAATCTGGCTGGAGCCCAGGTTGGAAGTCATCACGATCACCGTGTTGCGGAAATCGACGGTCCGCCCATGACTGTCAGTCAGTCGCCCGTCCTCGAGCACCTGCAGCAAGATATTGAACACATCGGGGTGTGCCTTCTCGACCTCATCGAGCAAGACCACCGAATAAGGCTTGCGGCGAACGGCCTCGGTCAAATAACCGCCCTCTTCGTAGCCTACATAACCAGGCGGGGCTCCGATCAGACGCGCAACCGAATGCTTTTCCATGAACTCGGACATGTCGATGCGGATCATGGCCTCTTCGGTATCGAAGAGGAACTCTGCCAGCGCCTTGCACAGCTCGGTCTTGCCCACGCCGGTCGGGCCGAGGAACAAGAAAGAACCACTGGGGCGATTAGGGTCGGCCAATCCGGCCCGAGAGCGACGTACTGCATTGGCAACCGATACGACCGCCTCGTGCTGCCCGATCACGCGCTGGTGCAGCAGGTCTTCCATCTTCAGCAGCTTCTCGCGTTCGCCTTCGAGCATCTTGGATACGGGAATGCCGGTCCATTTCGAAACGACTTCAGCGATTTCCTCGTCGGTCACCCGGTTACGCAGCAGCTGATTCTCGGTCTTGCCGTGCTGGTCGACCATCTGCAGGCTGCGCTCCAGATCTGGAATGATGCCGTACTGCAACTCGGCCATCCGCGACAGGTCGCCCTTGCGGCGCGCAGCCTCGAGATCGGCCTTGGCCTGCTCGATCTTCTGCTGCATCTGGGCAGAGCCCTGAACTTCAGCCTTTTCGGACTTCCAGATTTCTTCGAGATCGGCATATTCGCGTTCCAGCTTGACGATCTCCTCGTCGAGCTTGGCCAGACGCTTCTTGGTTGCCTCGTCGTCCTCGTTCTTCAGTGCTTCTCGCTCGATTTTCAGCTGGATCAAGCGTCGGTCCAGGCGATCCAGTTCTTCGGGCTTGGAGTCGATTTCCATGCGAATACGACTGGCTGCCTCGTCAATCAAATCGATGGCCTTGTCCGGCAGCTGGCGGTCTGTAATGTAGCGATGCGAAAGCTTCGCCGCGGCGATGATCGCGCCGTCGGTAATGGAAACGCCGTGGTGCACTTCATAGCGCTCTTTCAGGCCACGGAGAATGGCGATCGTATCCTCCTCGCTCGGCTCATCGACCTGAACACGCTGAAAGCGGCGCTCGAGCGCGGCGTCCTTTTCGATGTACTGGCGGTACTCGTCGAGCGTGGTAGCCCCGACGCAGTGCAACTCGCCGCGCGCAAGCGCGGGCTTGAGCATGTTGCCCGCGTCCATGGCACCTTCCGCCTTGCCGGCGCCGACCATGGTGTGGAGTTCGTCGATAAACAGGATAACCCGGCCTTCCTGCTTGCTCAGCTCGTTGAGCACCGCTTTCAGTCGCTCTTCGAACTCGCCACGGAATTTCGCTCCGGCAATCAGCGAGCCCATGTCCAGCGCCAACAGCCGCTTGTCCTTGAGCCCATCCGGCACCTCGCCGTTTACGATGCGCTGCGCCAAGCCCTCAACGATCGCGGTCTTGCCCACACCTGGCTCACCGATTAGCACAGGATTGTTCTTCGTGCGCCGCTGCAGAACCTGGATGGTCCGGCGGATTTCGTCATCCCGACCGATCACCGGATCGAGCTTGCCGTCCTCTGCCCGCTTGGTCATGTCTACGGTGTATTTGTCCAATGCCTGCCGCGACTCCTCGGCATTGGGATCGTTGACCGCCTCGCCGCCTCGCAGGTTGCTGATGGCATTTTCAAGCGCCTTCTTGCTCACACCCTGATCCAGCAACAACTTACCCAGACGGGTGCTGCCCTCGAGCGCGGCAAGCAACACCAGCTCGCTGGAAATGTATTGATCACCCTTTTGCTGCGCGAGGCGGTCAGCCTGGTTGAGCAGACGCGCCAGCTCCTGCGACATATTCATGTCACCGGTCGGATTCTGCAGCTTCGGCAATTGATCGAGTTCCTTGCTTAGCGCCTGGCGCAAGCCGTTGATATCGAAACCCACCTGCATCAGCAGAGGCTTGATCGATCCACCCTGCTGGTCGAGCAGCGCCTGCATCAAATGCAGAGGCTCGATGGACGAATGATCGAAACCTACGGCGATGGATTGGGCATCGGAAAGTGCAAGCTGAAGCTTGCTGGTTAGACGATCGATACGCATGTAATCACCTTTCAAGGTTAGACAGGCCGGTGCACTGAAAAGCACCTTTGACAAAAAGCCTGCGAGATGAGCCTTAGATGAGGTTGATTGTTTGAGATTCAAGCCGAACAGGCTTGATGCAGATCATCTGGACCGCTTGTGTCACGCCAGCAAGAAAGCCCTGCCCGAAGCCAGATCGAACTCAGTCCAGCCAGATCAGGCTGGCGAAGCGCCCCGTAAGTGCGGCGCGACGATAGGAAAAGAAACGAGGATCGCTGACGGTACAGAAACCGCCTCCGAAAACAGCCGTGACGCCACAGTCAGCCAGACGGATACGGGCGAGCTGATAGATATCTGCCATGTAACGACCCGCGTTGTGACTCGGAGAAAACGCCTCTTCACTGGCCGCGTGATGACTGACGAACGCATCGCGTACTTCCCCGCCCACCTCGAACGCCGTGGGGCCTATTGCAGGCCCAAGCCAGGCGATCAGTTGCCGACCTGGGACATCCATGGCCGATATGGTCGCCTCGAGCATGCCGGCAGCGAGCCCGCGCCATCCGGCATGTGCAGCCCCGACGCGAGTACCGTGAACATCGCAGAATAAGACCGGCAGACAGTCAGCGGTCAGTACAGCGCAGGCAACGCCGGGGGTAGCGGTCCAACAGCCGTCAGCCGTTGGTCGGTGCTGCGGATTAGCTTCGACCGCGATATTGGAATGCACCTGGCCCATCCAGGCCGGCTTACAACCAAGCACCCGCCGCAAGCGTTCCCGATTGCGACTCACAGCCAGTGGATCGTCTCCTACGTGATCGCCAAGGTTGAAACTGTCATAGGGAGCCAGGCTTTCACCGCCACTTCGAGTGGTCACGCATGCCCGCACGGCTGGAGGCGCCGGCCAGTCGGGTACGATGAAATCCTCGGGCCACTGGCTCACCCTGTGAAGGCCTCACGATCCTGATGTAACAGCGTAAGCAGCCAGACGAAATCATCCGGCAGGGGCGATTCCCATTTCAACCGCTGTCCACTCATCGGATGATCCAGCTCCAGGAACCGCGCGTGTAATGCCTGACGCGGAAAATCCCGCAGCGTCTGCACCATGGTGGGGTTCGCTGCCGGCGGGATTCGGAACCGACCGCTGTACAGCGGATCGCCTACCAACGGATAACCGATATGCGTCATATGCACTCGAATCTGGTGCGTGCGCCCGGTTTCCAACTTGACCCGAACGTGGGTATGCGACCGGAAACGATCGAGTACTCGAAAATGACTGACGGCCGGTTTGCCACCCTCGACCACCGCCATGCGCTGACGCTGCTGGCCGTGACGCCCGATTGGCGCATCGACCGTGCCACCAGTGATGATCACGCCGATGACGATGGCCTCGTAGATCCGGCTGACGCTACGCGCCTGCAATTGCTCGACCAGCCGGGTCTGCGCCTGCAGTGTCTTGGCGACCACCATCAGGCCTGTGGTGTCCTTGTCGAGGCGATGCACGATACCGGCACGGGGCACGTTGATCAGCCCCGGGACATGGTGCAGCAAAGCGTTAAGCAACGTGCCATCGGCATGGCCTGCGGCCGGATGCACAACCAACCCGGACGGCTTGTTCAAAACAAGGATGTGCTCGTCTTCGAAGACGATATCCAGGGGAATGTCCTGTGCAACCCATTCGCCCTGCGCCTGTTGCTCGGCAGAAAGCTCCAGAACGGCGCCGCCATGCACCGTATCGCGCGGCCGTAAGCTGGCGCCATCGACGGTGAGCTGGCCCTCTTTGATCCATGCAGCTAGACGCGACCGGGAATGCTCCGAGAACAGCTGAGCCGCGACTTGGTCGAGACGCTGCCCGCCGAGATCGGCTGGCACCTCGGCACGAAGATGAATGGCCTGGGTGGTGATGGTGGACATAAGTAAGAGCGCTTCAAAGTTTGAGAGGCAACCGTGCAGTTCGGCCGGTTGCGACAGGCGATAAGCCGCGGCATGCGAAAGGATGGCGAACCTGGTTCGGCCACAGGCTATGCGGGCCGCCGTGGGTATGAACACAACCTCGACACCGACGCGGGTGGAGCCTTTGGTTTCGGCAACACGCTTGTGTTTAAATACCGCGTCTTTGTCCCGGCCAGCCGGGGCGCTCATCATAACAGGACGGCCCAGCGCAAGACAGCCAGCCGTCACAGGGACGCAAGCCGCCATGCAAGTGAAACACCTGCTGCTGATCGCCATATTCGCCCTTACTGCTGCGTGTTCGTCCAACGAGACCATCAGCGAAAACCTCGGCGAAGCGGAACTGTACCGGCAGGCACAGGCCGACCTGGACAACAACAGCTTCACCAGCGCTATCGATAAACTGAAAGCACTGGAATCTCGATACCCCTTTGGCCGTTTCGCTGAACAGGCGCAACTGGAGCTGATTTACGCCTATTACCGCAACGCCGAGCCTGAAGCCGCTCGATCTTCGGCCGAGCGCTTCATCCGGCTGCACCCACAGCATCCTAGTGTCGACTACGCCTACTATCTGAAGGGCCTGGCCTCCTTCGATCAGGACCGCGGTCTGCTGGCGCGCTTTCTGCCCCTGGACATGACCAAGCGTGACCCAGGCGCTGCACGCGATTCATTCAACGAGTTCGCTCAACTGACCGCTCGTTTCCCCAATAGCCGTTACGCACCAGACGCGAAGGCGCGGATGGTCTATCTGCGCAACCTGCTGGCTGCAAACGAGATTCACGTTGCTGACTATTACCTTCGCCGCCAGGCCTATGTCGCTGCCGCCAATCGTGGCCGTTACGTAGTGGAGAACTTCCAGGGCACGCCCGCCGTTGGCGATGGCCTGGCGGTCATGACTGAAGCCTACCAGCGCATGGGGCTCGATGAACTTGCCCAGACTAGTCTGGAAACGCTCAAACTGAACTACCCGCAACATCCCAGCCTGGAAGATGGCGAGTTCATCCCGCGCGAGGAAGAAGCGGATAACCGTAGCTGGCTGTCTCGCGCCACACTCGGCCTGATCGAAACGGAAAACAAAGCCCCGGATAGTTCGCAATCCAACCGGGACGTGGTGCGTCAGTACGAGAACGCAGCCCGGGATCTGCCGGAAGAGCTTCGTCCAGTACTGAGGGAAGCGGAAACCGAATCAGCCAGGGACGAGCAGCGCAACGACCGCTCATGGTGGAGCTACCTGACCTTTGGCCTGTTCGACTGAGCACCCTACCGCAGCCTGCCAGACCGGCAGGCCGCATGGCTTAGCCAGGAAGTAGAAAGATGGGTCTGTTTCGACTGTTGTTCTGGATCATTCTGATTGTTGCGGCGTTTTGGCTCTGGCGTCGCCTGACACGAAAACCTGCAGCGACCCGCAAACCTGAAGAGACCACGGTAACAACGGTCCGCTGCGCCCAGTGTGGCGTGCACCTGCCACGCGAGCTCGCACTCCCGAGCCATAATCGCTGGTATTGCAGCAAGGCACATCTGGAACAGGACAATGCGTCGGGTGGGAATTGAACGCCTAACGTTTTTCGGCTACCAGAGCCGCAGGATCCTGCGGCTTTATCACCTCTATCGTGTAGCAATCGGTTTGGTGCTGGTACTGCTTATCAGCAGCGATCTGCATAGCAACCTGATGCGCATGATCAACCCGGTAGCCTTTGAGTACGGCGCCTGGCTCTACCTCATTATCAATATCCTTGCTGCAGTATTACTGCAGAACCCCAGGCGCGAACTACCGGTTCTGACCCTTGCTTTGGTGGACGTCACCCTGCTCGCCGCGCTGTTTTATTTTGCCGGCGGGACGCCAAGCGGGATCGGCAATCTACTGATCATTGCCGTCGCCATCGCCAACATTCTGTTTCACGGACGCAGCGGATTCTTCATAGCCGCTGTCGCTTCGACCGGCCTGATCTACCTGACCTTCTACCTCAGCCTTAACGACACCGCCGCAAGCAGCCAGTACGTCCAGGCCGCTGCACTCGGCACGCTGTGCTTCGCCGCCGCTCTGCTGGTGCAGGGCCTTACGAAACGGCTCCAAGTGAGCGAAACCCTTGCCCGTCAGCGCGCCGAGGAGGTTGCCAATCTCGAGGCGCTGAACGCGCAGATCCTGCAGCGCATGCGAACTGGGATCCTCGTACTCGACCCGCACGAACGGGTACTGCTTGCCAACCAGGGCGCCCTGGAGTTGCTTGGTCAAGAATCCTTGACAGGGGAACGGCTGGCTCCGCGCTGTCCGGAAATCATCAAAGGGCTGCACCGCTGGCGAGAAAATCCAACGCTGCGGCCCAGTAATTTCAAGGCGACGCCGGACGGAGCCACCTTGCAGCCGAGCTTCGCTACGCTACAGCACGGGGTTAAACAGGACACCCTCGTCTTTCTCGAGGACATCTCGCAGATCGCACAGAAGGCTCAGCAGCTCAAGCTTGCTTCGCTAGGCCGACTGACAGCGAGTATTGCGCACGAAATTCGCAACCCGCTCGGCGCTATCAGCCATGCCGCTCAGCTGCTGCAGGAGTCGGAGGTATTGGATCCAGCGGATTTGCGCCTTACGCAAATCATTCAGGACCACTCGCGGCGCATGAACCTTGTGATCGAGAACGTGTTGCAGCTGTCGCGCCGCCGCCAGGCAGAGCCCCAGCTGCTGGACCTGAAATACTGGGTGCATCGCTTCGCAAGCGAATTCCGTCAGGCATTGCCGTCTCAGCAAACCGTACATGTGCAAACCCTAGGCAGTTCGTTGCAGACCCGGATGGACCCAAATCAGTTGATCCAGGTATTGACCAACCTCGTGCAGAACGGCCTGCGGTACAGCGGCCAGAAACACGGTCAGGCACAGGTATGGCTCAAGCTGTTCCGAGACGAAGCGAGCGACCTTCCAGTACTCGAAATACTCGACGACGGTGCAGGCGTACCGGCGGAGCAGGTACAGAATATATTCGAGCCGTTTTTCACAACCGAGAGCAAAGGCACCGGACTGGGGCTATATATCTCTCGTGAACTCTGCGAAAGCAACCAGGCCCGCCTGGATTACCGCGAACGAGACGAAGGGGGCAGCTGCTTTCGCATCGTCTTTGCGCATCCACGCAAGCTGAGCTGAGCCCGCCGAGGCGGCAACGGGTCACACATCAGCTACAGCCGCGGTACAAGCCAGGTCATGTAGCGTTAACATTATGGGCTTGCACCCTCCATGCCGAAGACCGACACCATGACTGCCCGCCAGAAAGCACTGATCATCGATGATGAACCCGATATCCGTGAGCTCCTGGAGATTACGCTTGGGCGCATGAAGCTGGACACCCGTAGCGCGCGCAATCTGAAGGAAGCCCGGGAGTGCCTGGCCCGTGAGCACTACGATCTGTGTTTGACCGACATGCGCCTTCCTGACGGCTCCGGCCTCGAACTGGTCCAGTTCATCCAGCAACAGTACCCGCAGTTGCCAGTGGCAATGATTACCGCCTATGGCAGCCTCGATACAGCCATCGGTGCGCTCAAGGCCGGCGCTTTCGACTTTCTGACCAAACCGGTGGACCTTGGGCGCCTGCGCGAACTGGTCAATACCGCACTTCGCCTGCGCAACCCGAACCCCAACGACCTGACGGTCGATAGCCGCTTACTGGGCGCCTCCCCGCCCATGAATGCGCTACGCAAACAGATCGGGAAGCTCGCTCGCAGCCAGGCACCGGTCTATATAAGCGGTGAGTCTGGCAGCGGAAAGGAACTGGTTGCGCGACTGATCCACGAACAAGGCGCGCGCCATGAACAGCCATTCGTCCCGGTCAACTGCGGCGCGATCCCCTCCGAGCTGATGGAGAGCGAGTTCTTCGGGCACAAGAAAGGCAGCTTTACCGGAGCAATGGAGGACAAGCCAGGCCTGTTCCAGGCAGCCAATGGCGGCACACTGTTTCTCGACGAGGTAGCTGACCTTCCACTGCCAATGCAGGTGAAACTGCTACGGGCGATTCAGGAGAAGGCGGTGCGTTCGGTTGGCGGCTCGAAGGAAGTCGTGGTCGATGTGCGGATTCTTTGCGCCACCCACAAAGACTTGGCCAGCGAAGTCACAGCTGGCCGCTTTCGCCAGGACCTTTATTATCGATTGAACGTAATCGAGCTGCGCGTACCGCCCTTGCGCGAACGCCGGGAAGACATTGCCCAGCTGGCAGAGGTCATGCTTCGGCGCCTCGCCCAGGAAACCGGCGACACACCGGCCCGACTGCAAGCTGACGCGCTGGCCAAACTGCAGAGCTATCGGTTTCCGGGCAACGTTCGCGAACTGGAAAACATGCTTGAGCGCGCTTATACACTCTGTGATGGCGACGAAATAAAACCCAGCGACCTCCGCCTTTCCGATGCTCCAGGCATGCCGGAGAACGGCGAAGCCAGCCTGGCCCAGATCGACAATCTTGAAGACCATCTCGAGGATGTCGAGCGCAAGTTGATCATGCAGGCGCTGGAAGAGACTCGCTGGAACCGCACCGCTGCTGCCCAACGGCTAGGGCTGTCGTTCCGCTCCATGCGGTATCGGTTGAAAAAACTTGGGCTGGATTGAGCATCCTGACCGCGACCCCGAAGGGTCGCGGAGAGGTCCATTACCCTTGCGACAGCAGATTGCGTAGATCGATAACAGCCGCGTTCGCGCGAGAAATATAGTTCGCCATCACCAGTGAATGGTTGGCCAGTACGCCGTAGCCGCTTCCATTGAGCACCATCGGGCTCCATAGCGGTTCCTGAGCAGCCTCGAGTTCGCGGATGATCTGCCTGACGCTGATCGCCGCATTCTTCTTCGCGAGCACATCGGCAAAATCCACTTCGATTGCGCGCAGTAGATGCGACAAAGCCCACGCTTGCCCGCGCGCCTCATAGAAGACGTTGTCGATCTGGAACCAGGACGTTTCGACGCGCTCCTCCTCGACCACCTGCCGCACACCTTCGCGCTCAAGCTCTGGCGCCACCTGTCCATCCAAGCGCACGCGACCAACACTCGCTGAAAGGCGCTGGGACAGTGAACCCAACCGAGTCCCGACGTCGCCCAGCCAATTGTTCAGGTTGTCCGCACGGGAGTAAAACTGAGCTTTTGCGGCCGGATCACTCAAGCGTGTCAGATAACGGTTGAGGTAGCGGATACCGTTACGGTATTCCGATTCGCTCGCCGGAAGGGCCCAACTGCGATTATCGAAATTGAACAGCGGTTCGGCTTTCGACAGGTCCGGATCCTCAGTCGACTGGGATTGCGAACGCGCAAAGTCCTTGCGAAGGGCGCGGCTGAGGTCGCGGACCTGGACGAGCACGCCATATTCCCAGCTGGGCATGTTGTCCAACCAAAGCCCGGGAGGCGCGACGTCATTGCTCAGATAGCCGCCTGGCTTGTCCAGCAACGTGCTGGCTACCTTTATTAAGGTTTCGACTGTCGTATAGCCGTTGACGATTTGCTGCTGCGATGCCTCGGCTGCTTGCCGGACATGCTGCTGTACAGGAAAACGGTCAGGTTCTGAGCTCCAGTACCACCCCACCAACAGAGCAACGAACAAGTAGAGCCCAAGCAACAGAGCGAGCCCCAGCAATAGCGGATTGCGATTCGTCCCATCCGCTCTGGCTGAATTTCCCGATGAGCCGAGGCGGCCGAAGCGATTCTTCCAATCCAACATAGGCGTCAGTCCTTCTCTTATACATCCAAAGATTTGATCGCCGGTCACGCAGAGCGTACGGCATGTGAACCACTATAACGCAGCCGGTCGAACGCAAGCCTCATAATGAGAACCAGAGCGCCTACGCGGAACCTTTGCGAAAGCCCGATAGGTGGTAGCATTGCGCCACCGCAGTGGCCTCTGGGAGCACTGCCGCAGCGGGCCAGGGAACCGGACATGTCGGACCAAGAAGAACTGAAACAGCACTTCGCACAACGGGTCATCCACCAGGCTCGGGAGGTGCTCGAGGTCTGGCAGCAACTCCAACGCAGCGAGTGGAACGAAGCTTGCCGGTCTGCGCTGGCTGATGCCAATCATCGTCTACGAAAATTCGCCGAGCGTTTTGACCAGCTCGAACATCGAGCGCTCGCGCTCGGCATCGAAGATTGCCTGGGCGATATCAGTGACAACCGCGGGCGATTGTCGAGCGACACCATCGCGACCCTCAGCCAGCTCATCTACCGGCTTGCCCGTACCGGCCTGCGGCACGGCGATCCCAGAGGGCAGTCCGCCTACGTCCCTCCTTTGAGCAAGCCCGTCTACATTGCGTTGGTAGACCATGAACGAGCCCAGCATGTGGTTCGCCAGCTCGAATTCTTCAGCATGAATGCACAGGCCTTTGCCAGTGATAGCGAGTTTCGGGCGGCAATGCATGAACGGCATCCGGCTGCGATCGTCATGGATGTCGATTTCAACGGACCTGGGGAGGGGTTGCTTCTCGCCGAACGTATTCAGCAAGGACTGGAAGAAAAGTTGCCGCTGATCTTTTTCAGTCATCAGGAAACTGACACGCCGATGCGACTGGCGGCCGTACGCGCCGGAGGGCTGGATTTCTTCACAGGCACTATCGACGCGTCGTGCCTTTTGGAAAAGATCGAAATTTTCACCCGCACCGCCCACTCTGAACCCTTTCGCGTCCTCATTATCGACGACTCGCGAGCTCAGGCGACGCACACCGAAAGGGTATTGAACAACGCGGGCATCATTACCCAGACGCTCAACGAACCGATCCAGGCGATCACTTATCTGGCAGAGTTCCAGCCGGACCTGATCATCCTCGATATGTATATGCCCGAGTGTATGGGCACCGAACTGGCCAAGGTGATTCGCCAGCACGAGCGTTATGTCAGCGTGCCCATCATCTATCTATCGGCCGAAGACGACCTGGACAAGCAACTCGACGCCATGAACGAAGGTGGCGATGATTTCCTGACCAAGCCGATCAAACCGAGTCACCTGATCGCAACTGTACGCACCCGCGCCGAGCGAGCCCGCAGCCTGAAAGCCCGGATCGTAAGAGACAGCCTGACCGGCCTGTACAACCACACCCATAGTCTGCAATTGCTCGAGGACGCCAGCTCACGTGCTCGTCGTGACGGACAACCGCTGTGCTTCGCCATGATCGATATCGACCATTTCAAAAAGGTCAACGACACCTATGGTCACCCGATGGGCGATCGGGTGATCAAGAGCCTCGCTCTGTTTCTCAAGCAACGCTTGCGCAAGACCGACCATATCGGCCGCTACGGTGGGGAGGAATTTGCGGTAGTCATGCCCGACACCACTGTGCAAAACGCTGCGAAGGTTCTGAACGATATCCGCGAGCGCTTTGCTGAAATTCGCTATCCGGCACAGCCAGTCGACCTGACCTGTACCTTCAGTTGCGGGATCGCCGAGCTAACGCCCAACGCAGACACCAAACTGCTGACTCAGCAGGCGGACGAGGCGTTATATATTGCCAAACACGCTGGTCGGAATCGCGTGAAAACGTTACGGCCGTCACAGGACTGACATCAAACCGCCATATCTTTTAGCCTCCAGAACCCCCGGAGGCGAGGATGCGCCTGAAGTCCATTACCACGCTGAACACCGTACTGCTCGTCGGCATCTGCTTCGCTCTGGGCGCAACGCTCTGGTGGTCCGAGCGGGCATTGCAGCGTCCATACCAGCTGATGGGACAGTACCTGAGCCTTTCCCAGCGCTTCCAGCAGCATGTCGCCAGCGATATTCAGGCCTACCTGAGCGGTGGCGACACCGTGCGCCACAAGGCTGCCCTGACTGAACTCGAGGGGCTTGCAGCAGACGTGAGCGCCCTGCCCGGCCCGTTTGGCAACCGTCTGCAGCCGAGCCTGGAGCAACTTCACCAATTCGTCGAGACTGAGTTGCTCGCTGCAGGCAAGCTGGCTGGCGACCCGCAGGGCCTGCTATTGCAGGCTGAACGCGAAATAGCAGGGTCGCTGGAGCAACTGCATCGCTATGCAGACCAAGGTCAGCGCGAAGCGGCAGCCCAATACCAGCGGCCCCTGTTCGAAGCGAGCCGGCAGCTACTTCGCCTTAGCCACGCAAGGGCCAAGCTCACCGCGAGCGGCGAGGGCGAGCTGGCGACCGAGGTGGAGCAAGCGCTGCAAGCGATAGCAAAGGAGGCCAAAAAGCTCGACGCGCTGCCTCTCCTCGGCGTTGCGAGTGAGCAAAAATCCGGTGCGAGCACTTTCGCGGCGTTATTGGATCTCGACGAGCAAGCCCCAGCGCAGCCTGCAGAAGATCAAGGCATTGCCCTCAAGCGCGACCTGTCCAGCCTCCTTACGCGTTATCCGGGGGAGCTGCAGCGCACACAAGGGCTGATCGAGCAACGCTTGGCACTCAAAGACAGTACCGAGCAGAAAGTAGCCACCCTACAAACGGCACTCGACGACCTTGAGCCGGAGATTCGCGCGGAACATGGCCGTATTCAGTTCGAGGTCCGGGTGATCCAGGGCTCCATCATCGGATTGATTCTGTTGGTCGCACTCGCGATTGATCGACTCCAGCGCCAGCTCACGCGCTCGCTGGGGCAGTTGGCCCCGGCGCTTTCAGCCTGGGCGGGCGGCGATTTTGAAAAGCCCGTCGATCTCCGCTCCCGGACGCCGGAACTGAGTGAAATCGGCGCATCGCTCAATCAGCTACGCAGCTACCTGCTCACACTTGTCGGCACGCTGCGCCAGCATGCGCAGGAGGTGACTGGAAACAGCCAGAGCCTAGCGGACTTGAGCAATGACCTGCACCGAGGCGCCAGCCGTCAAAGCAACGACACAGCTCAGATTCGGGACGCCCTCGGGGAACTGGAAGCCACCATCCAAAACGTCGCCACCAGTGCAGACCAGACGGCGGAGGCCGGGCGTGCTGCGGGGCAAGCGGTCACTCAGGGACAGGAGGTCATCGGTAGAAGCCTGACCGGCCTGCATGGCTTGGTTAGCGAAGTGCAGAGCAACGCCTTGGCAGTTGAACGCCTGGCTGACGAAACCGCGACCATCGGTAAGGTGCTGACCGTCATCCGCTCGATCGCAGAACAGACCAACCTGCTGGCGCTGAATGCCGCGATCGAGGCCGCAAGGGCTGGCGCGCAAGGTCGTGGGTTTGCCGTCGTCGCTGATGAGGTACGTACCCTGGCGCAACGCACCAGTGGCGCAACCGAAGAGATTCAATCACTGATCGGCAGCTTGCAGACGGCGGCACATCAATCGGTGCAAGCCATGCGCGTTCAGGTCGTTCACGCCGAAGAGACAGCTCAACTGGCCGAGACGGCAGATTCCGCGCTAAACCAGATCGTGGCGACCATCGGTTCCATCGAGCAAATGGCTGCACAAATTGCACAGGCCACCGCCCAGCAAAGCGAAGCCGTCAGCGAAATCCGGGGTCACAGCGAACGCATCCATCAGCTCGGCGATAGCAACTTGAATCACATCAGCCGCGGACGCAAACAGAGCGAACAGATGTTGCACCTGGCCAGCGAGCTGAACCAGGCGACTTTGGCGTTCAAAGGCTGACCGTAGCCCTACAACAAAGCTGGCGCCTCAGGGCAGGCGCCAGTTAGCAGTCAGCGAGGGACCGCAGGACGCTGGGAAGGCTTACGTCCCTTACCAGCAGGCTTGCCTCCACCGGTCGCAGCCTTACGCCGCGCTTCAGCTGCCGCCTTGGCTTCCTCACGCTTGTCCCATGCATTGCCATCGTGGCTACGCGGCGGTAATCCATTGTGCTGGGTCAGAATCGTGCCTCCCTTGCCAGCCTTCTTGCTGCCCGCCGGGGTCGAGTTCTTGCGACGGGCGCTTTGATAGCCCTCTGTCGCCGGTTGGTGCGCCGGGATCAGCTGATTTTTCCCATTGCCTATCAGGTCGGCGCGACCCATGCGCTGCAAGGCTTCTCGAAGCATCGGCCAGCCCTTGGGGTCGTGATATCGCAGAAAGGCCTTATGTAGGCGACGCTGTTCCTCGCTCTTGACGATGGGTACACCTTCGCTTTTGTAGGTGACCTTGCGCAGCGGGTTCTTGCCGCTGTGGTACATCGCCGTGGCGCTCGCCATAGGGGACGGATAGAACGCCTGGACCTGATCGGCACGGAAACCATTGGCTTTCAGCCACAGCGCGAGGTTCATCATGTCCTCGTCGGTGGTGCCTGGGTGCGCGGCAATAAAATAGGGGATCAGGTACTGCTCCTTGCCCGCCTCCTTTGAATACTTGTCGAACATCCGCTTGAACTTGTCGTAGCTGCCAATCCCCGGCTTCATCATCTTGTCCAGCGGGCCACGCTCGGTATGCTCTGGCGCGATTTTCAGATAGCCGCCAACGTGATGGGTCACCAATTCCTTCACATACTCGGGCGACTCGACAGCCAGGTCGTAACGCAGCCCGGATGCGATCAGGATTTTCTTCACCCCAGGCAAGGCACGTGCTTTGCGGTAGAGCTCGATCAGCGAACTGTGGTCGGTGTTGAGGTTTTCGCAGATCCCTGGGTAAACGCACGACGGCTTGCGGCAATGCATTTCGATTTCGGGGCTTTTGCAGGCGATGCGATACATGTTGGCAGTCGGCCCACCAAGGTCCGACACCACGCCGGTGAAGCCCGGCAGCTTTTTCATCTCTTCGATCTCGTTCAGGATCGATTCGTGCGAGCGGTTCTGAATGATCCGGCCTTCGTGCTCGGTGATGGAGCAGAAGGTACAGCCACCGAAGCACCCGCGCATGATGTTTACCGAGAAGCGAATCATGTCGTAGGCGGGAATCTTCTCGCCTCCATAGGATGGATGCGGCACGCGTGCGTACGGCGAGGCGAACACGTAGTCCATCTCTTCAGTAGTCAACGGGATCGGCGGCGGGTTCAGCCAGATATCATGGTCGCCGTGACGCTGCACCAACGCGCGCGCGTTCCCTGGATTGGTTTCCAGGTGCAGCACGCGATTGGCATGAGCATACAGCGCCGGATCGTTACGAACCTTCTCGAACGAGGGCAGACGGATCACGGTCCGGTCTCGCTCGATTTTCGGGCTGGGAAGAAGCTGGACGACTTTGGCCTCGTTCGGATCTTCAACCGGCCCTTTTTCCTGCTCGATCGCGCAGGCCTGCAGATCCTGCGTGTTCACATAGGGGTTGATGATCTTGTCGACCTTGCCCGGACGGTCGATACGGGTTGAATCGAGCTCAAACCAGCCCTCCGGCGCGTCACGGCGAATAAAAGCAGTGCCGCGCACATCGGTAATTTGGTCAACTGCCTCGCCGCGTGCCAGACGCTGCGCCACCTCGACGATAGCTCGCTCAGCATTGCCATAAAGCAGAATGTCAGCTGTGGCGTCCATCAGAATCGAGCGACGCACCTTGTCCTGCCAGTAGTCATAGTGAGCGATGCGGCGCAACGATGCCTCGATGCCGCCGAGCACAACCGGGGTGTCCGTATACGCTTCCTTGCAGCGCTGGCTGTAAACCAGGCTCGCTCGATCAGGGCGCTTTCCGGCCTGTCCGCCTGGGGTGTAGGCATCGTCCGAACGAATCTTGCGGTCAGCCGTGTAGCGATTGATCATGGAATCCATGTTGCCCGCAGCGATGCCAAAGAACAGATTGGGCTGGCCAAGCTTCACGAAGTCGTCTTTGCTCTGCCAGTTTGGCTGGCTGATGATGCCGACGCGGAATCCCTGAGCTTCGAGCAAGCGCCCGATGATTGCCATGCCGAATGACGGGTGATCGACATAGGCGTCCCCCGTCACGATGATGACATCGCACGAATCCCAGCCGAGCTGATCCATCTCCTCCCTGCTCATCGGCAGGAACGGCGCAGGACCGAAACATTCGGCCCAGTACTTGGGATAGTCGAACAGAGGCTTGGCTGCGTGCATGGCTAGAAACCGGGGCAACGAAAACGGGCGCGGAATATAGCACAAAAAATGATCAGGAAGGCCGACCACGTTGGTCGGCTTTTACGACCCTTACACAAGCTGAACGGCGTTCAACCGTTGATATAACGCCGAGGTACCCGCTGCGTAACCTTGGTCAACAGCTCATAGCCGATGGTGCCGCAGGCCTTCGCCAGGTCATCGATTGGAATCTCGTTGCCCCACAATTCCACCGCATCGCCGAGGCTCGCTCCCGACAGATTGGTGATGTCGACCGTGAGCATGTCCATCGAGACCCGGCCAGCCAGAGGGGCTCGCTGTCCGCGAATCGCGACGCAGCTTCCGGGCGGCGCCGAACGCGGATACCCGTCGGCATAACCACAGCTGACCGTGGCGATACGCGAAGGCCGCTCGGCAACCCAACTCGCGCCATAACCCACAGTGTCACCTGCCGGAACCTCGCGAATCGCAATAATCGAAGCGGTCAGCGCCATGACGGGTTTGAGGCCCAGCGTTGCAGCGCTCAGCTCGGCGAAAGGCGAGGCACCATAGAGCATGATCCCGGGACGCAGCCAATCCATGTGCGCGGCAGGCATGGTCAATACAGCGGCGGAATTGGCGAATGAGCGTTTATCGAATTCAAGATCGAGCAAACCGGTGAACTGCTCGAGCTGTGCCTCGTTTAGCGAATGACCCCGCTCGTCGGCACAGGCGAAATGGCTCATCAGATTTAGCTCAGCAACCTGCTTCGCGCCCTGCAGACGAGCATAGGCACCGCGCAACGCATCGGGGCTGAAGCCTAAGCGGTGCATACCAGAGTCAAGCTTTAGCCACAGATTCAGAGGCCTCTCGATTGTTGCAGCCAGCAGCGCGTCCAGCTGAGCTTCGCCTTGAACTGCTACGTCTAACCCAAGCGCGGCCGCTACGACATATTCGCTCGGCTCGAAACAGCCCTCGAGCAGCAGCAGCCTCGTGTTCGCGTCGACGGACCGGACCTGCTCCGCCTCTTCCAGCGACGCCACGGCGAAGCCGTCAGCCAACCCTTGAAGACACTCAACTGCCATGGCCGCACCGTGCCCATACGCATTGGCTTTGACAACCGCAAAGGCTTTGCGCCCCGGAGCACATTGCTTGGCCAGCTGATAATTGTGACGAAGCGCAGCAAGATCGACCGTAGCAACCAGGGGGCGCATGGAAAACCCTTCATTACAGGAGTGATCCGCTATTGTCCGGCGCTTTCGTTCAGGCCTGCAAGCGGCTGGGCTGCGACGGGTTACTCGTCATCAAACTGGTAACTGCCAGGCGCCAGGTTTTCGAAGCGCGAGTATTTGCCCAGGAACGCCAGTCGAGTAGTTCCGATCGGACCATTACGCTGCTTGCCGATGATAATTTCGGCCACGCCCTTGTATTCGGTTTCGGGGTGATACACCTCGTCCCGGTAGACAAACATAATGATGTCGGCGTCCTGCTCAATGGCCCCGGACTCACGAAGGTCCGAGTTGACTGGCCGCTTGTTGGGGCGCTGCTCCAGGGAGCGGTTGAGCTGCGACAGTGCGATCACCGGGCAGTTGAATTCCTTGGCCAGACCTTTCAGCGAGCGGGAAATCTCGGAGATTTCGTTCGTCCGGTTATCACCACTGGAACCAGGAATCTGCATCAGCTGCAGGTAGTCGACCATGATCATGCCGATCTCGCCATGCTCTCGCGCCAGACGTCGTGTGCGCGCGCGCATCTCCGATGGCGAGATACCTGCTGTATCGTCGATGAAAAGCTTTCGGTCGTTGAGCAGATTTACGGCCGAAGTCAGTCGCGGCCAGTCGTCGTCACTGAGCTTACCCGTCCGCACCTTGGTCTGGTCGATGCGCCCCAATGAGGCGAGCATACGAATGACGATGGAGTCGGCAGGCATCTCGAGCGAGAACACCAGGATCGCCTTGTCGGAACGCAGCACGGCGTTCTCCACTAGGTTCATCGCGAAAGTTGTCTTACCCATCGATGGACGGCCGGCCACGATGATCAGGTCGGCTGCCTGCAAGCCGCTGGTGGCCTCGTCCAGATCGGTAAAGCCAGTCGAAAGACCGGTAATCGCCTCACCAGCGTTGAACAGCGAGTCGATTCGGTCGATCGCCTTGACCAGGATGTCATTGATGCCGACCGGCCCGCCTGTCTTGGGCCGTGCCTCGGCGATCTGGAAGATCAACCGCTCGGCTTCGTCAAGGATTTCTTCGCCTGTGCGGCCCTGCGGCGCGTAGGCACTGTCAGCAATCTCGTTACTGATACCGATCAGCTGGCGCAACGTGGCCCGCTCACGAATGATCTGAGCGTAGGCCTTGATGTTCGCAACCGAGGGGGTGTTCTTGGCAAGCTCGCCCAGATAAGCCAGCCCGCCGACCTGCGGCAGATGACCTTCTTTGTCCAGCTGTTCGGATAGCGTCACCACATCGAATGGCGAGTTACGCTCGGCGAGGGTAAAGATTGCGCGGAAGATGAGTCGGTGATCGTGGCGATAGAAGTCCCCATCCGATACCTGATCCAGTACGCGCTCCCACGCATTGTTGTCCAGCATCAAGCCGCCCAGCACGGCCTGTTCGGCCTCGATGGAATGTGGCGGCACCTTGAGCGCTGCGGTTTCCAGGTCGTACTGCTGGGGCACACTGATGTCGTTCATGGCTCTCGGAATTCTTTGGCATTCAGAAAAACAAAGGGCACGCTCCACTCGCGTGGAAACGTGCCCGATGGTAACCGTCAGGCACCAGAGGTGCCAGACGATAGCCGGTATCAGCCAGCGATCACGATCAGCTTAACGGTCGCTTCAACGTCGGTGTGCAGGTGCACGGCAACGTCGTATTCACCAACCTGACGGATGGTGCCGTTCGGCAGACGGATTTCGCTCTTCGCTACTTCAACGCCAGAGGCAGTCAGAGCGTCAGCGATGTCGTGAGTACCGATGGAACCGAACAGCTTGCCCTCATCCCCTGCGGTAGCAGTGATGGTGACTTCCAGTTCAGCCAGCTGAGCAGCGCGAGTTTCGGCAGAAGCCTTACGCTCGGCAGCAGCTTTTTCAAGATCAGCGCGGCGAGCTTCGAACTCAGCAATGTTGGCCGGAGTCGCTGCAGTAGCTTTGCGCTGCGGCAGCAGGTAGTTGCGGCCGTAACCAGACTTGACGTTTACCTTGTCGCCCAGGTTGCCCAGGTTAGCGACTTTTTCTAGCAGGATGACTTCCATTTGAGTCTTACCTCTTTAACTTAACCTTCACCGTTCGCAGGTCCCGCATCGTCATCACGAGATGCCCGACCGCGAAAATCAAACAAGCTGTCGACAATGGCCACAACGGCCAGTAACGGATAAATCAATTGCATGAACAGCACCAGCGTGACGTAGAGCCCCACCAGCCAAAACCGTGACATCCGGTTCTTTGCGACCAGCCCGTGCACCAGTGCAATACCCGCAAACACCAGCGGAACACTGCACAATGGGGCCAGCATAGCCACCTGCACCCCGAGACTAGGTCCCACCAGCATGCCCAGCAGCAACACCATCGCAGGCAACAGCGAAAAGCGCAGCGACCGGAACTCGAGACCAAAGCCGCCAGGGTTGTACAGCAATGCCTGCCAGTACCGCCCGAGCATCAGACTGAGCACCGTAGTGATCTGCAGTAGCCCTGCCAACAAACCGGTCAACACCGGTGCCAGCAACGCTCCCAACCGTGTTTGCTCCTCAACCGAAAGCTGCTGATAAGCGTCCGACAGCATGTCGGGTAGCACTTTCTGCAATTCGGTAGCGAGAGCCGCGATTGGCTCGCCAAAAACCACTCCTAGCGCCCACGCATACAACACGCCGAGCCCTACGCTGCACAACATCACACGAGGCCAGCCGCCCTGATTGCGCAACAACAGCGCTAACCCGAACGACCCCAGCAACACCAGTAGCGTCCGCGGGTCTCCGAAGTACCACCAGACCAGGGCGGGCAACAGAGCCCACACCAAAACGCCCAGCGCGTCATTCAACCCGCGACGTAGCAACACCAGGCTTCCGGCCGCAGCAGACAGCCAAAACAACATAGGCAGCGCTGCAGAGCCAGCCACTACAACAATCGCCTGCATACGGCCGCGCATGATGAACTCAGCCAAGGCGCGCATGCGATTTATCCTTTACGTCTGTCTAACAGTTCGATTAACGGCCGTGGCTGTCGGTGTAGGGCAGCAGGGCCAGGAAACGGGCGCGCTTGATAGCGGTAGCCAGCTGGCGCTGATAGCGTGCTTTGGTTCCGGTGATACGGCTAGGAACGATCTTGCCGGTTTCGGAAATATAGGCTTTCAGCGTGTTGAGATCCTTGTAGTCGATCTCTTTCACGTTTTCTGCAGTGAAACGGCAGAACTTACGACGACGGAAAAAACGTGCCATGAAATAGGCTCCTCAATAGATCCGTGGATTACTCGTCAGCGTTGTGGTCGCGGCTGTCGCTGTCACTGTCGTTGTCATTGACAGAGTCAGATTCAGGGCGATCACGACGCTCACGGCGCTCGCTACGGTTTTCCTCAGCCTTCAGCATCTCGGACTGTTCAGTCACGGCTTCGTCGCGACGGATGACCAGGTTACGGATGACGGCGTCGTTGTAGCGGAAGTTGTCTTCCAGCTCTGCCAGTGCCTTGCCGCTGCACTCAACGTTCAGCATCACATAATGAGCCTTGTGAACGTTGTTGATGGCATAAGCCAACTGACGGCGACCCCAGTCTTCCAGACGATGAATCTTGCCACCGTCTTCTTCGATCAGCTTGGTATAACGCTCCACCATGCCGCCAACCTGCTCGCTCTGGTCGGGGTGGACCAGAAAGATGATTTCGTAATGACGCATTGTTGCTCCTTACGGGTTGCAGCCTGCCGCACAACGCGGATCAGGCAAGGAGTGAATCAGTTATGTTGACTTGCCAGCCAGAGAGGCGCGCAAACACCTGCCATCCGGGCAAGGGGCGCAATTCTAGAGAAGCCGGGACATCCACGCAAGGCGGTTTGGTGAATATTTAACCAGCTAGCGACTAACCTCGCCCTGCGATCGTCCGCTCGGCCTGAATGCTGTCGAGCAACGATCTCACTTGGTGGATATCGTAGGGTTTGAGCATCGTGCGCAGGTCGTCGAGCCCTACATCGCGCGCATCAACCGCATAGCCCGAGGCGATCACTACACTCAAGTGCGCATCACGCGCCCGGGCCTGCCGCACCAGGTCGATCCCACTCATGCCAGCGAGACCCACGTCGGTCAGCAATACATCAAAGTGGCGTGTCGAAAGCTGCTCGAGCGCCGACTCGGCCGATTCACACAGGCTCACCTCGTGGCCAAGTTCCTCCATCACTTCGCCAGTAAGCATTCGCAGCGTCGGGTCGTCCTCGACGAACAGGATTTTCAGCCCTGACGGCACCGCTACGCCCGTTTGTTCGTCCGAAAGCGAGCCCGGATGCTGTGCAGGCAGCGAGCCGGCACGAGCACCCTCTTCCCCCAGCGCAACACGGCTCGGCAAATAGACTCGCACCGATGTGCCCTCGCCTTCGCTGCTTTCCAGCACCACAAATCCACCGCTCTGCTTGACGAAGCCGTAAACCATACTCAAACCGAGGCCGGACGCGTTCGTGTCCTTGCGCGTGGTAAAGAACGGTTCGAACGCGCGCTCGAGCGTCTCCGGGCGCATCCCCTCCCCTTCATCGATAACGGAGAGTTCGACGTACGGGCCAACCTCGGCTCCAGGCCGCCCGGCTAGCTGCGCTTCATTGAGCGTTTGGTTACGCAAGCGCAGGGAAAGAGAACCGCCATTTACCATGGCATCACGCGCGTTCACGGCCAGGTTGAGGATGGCTGCCTGCAGGTTGCCCACATCGGCGAATACAGGCCAAAGGTTTGGTTCGACGTCAACCTCAACCTGCACTGCGCGCCCCAGGGCTCCATTGAGCAACTCACTCATCTGCCCGAGCAGGTCGCCGATATCGACTGACTGGGGCTGCAAGGGCTGGCGACTGGCGAAAGCCAACAGTTGCGACGCCAGACGAGCACCCTTTTCTACCCCTCCGACTGCGGACTCGAGCCGCCTCTGGGCCGTCTCATCCGCACTGAGATTACGACGCAACAGCTGCAGATTGCCGCCGATGATCTGCAACATGTTGTTGAAGTCATGCGCAATGCCACCGGTGAGCTTGCCGACGGCTTCGAGTTTTTGCGCCTGCATCAAAGCCGCCTGGGCGACGCGGCGCTCGGACTCACTGTCGAGCAGTTCGCGGGTACGCTCGCGAACAAGCTCCTCCAGTCGCTCCCGGTGCTCGCGTAACTCCTGCTGACTGCAATGCTGCTCGGTGACATCGCTACCGAGCACGAAGATCCCGGAGGCTCGTCCGTCTCGCTCGATGATCGGTTGAAAGACGAAGTCGACGTAGACCTCTTCTGGCTCGGCGTTCGGTCGGCGCTGCAACAACGCCCGCATGTCTCTGCCGATGTATGGCTCACCAGTGCGGTATACCTGATCGAGCAGGGCAATGAAGGCCTGCCCTTCCAACTCAGGCAGTCCCTCACGCACCGATTTTCCTATCAGGTTCCGGTGCCCGGTGAGCTGCTGGTAGGCTTCATTGACGAGTTCAAAAATGTGCTCTTCGCCTCGGAGAAAGCAGACAAAACCAGGCGCCTGCGCGAACAGCTGGCGCAGCTGATTGCCTTCGTCCTGGATAGATCGCGCACGTGAAATGATCGAGGCTTCGACTTGCTGCGTGGGCTGGCCAGACGATTCGGCCGAACGTACGGAGTCCTTGAGCGATTGCAGCTCAGAGATATCAACCGTGTGTTGGAGGATCGCACAGACCTCACCATGCTCGTCGAGCAATGGCGTGTGGGTTGCGCTCCAGTACCGATCCTCGTAAGCGGCGCCACCGCCGGAATTGATCTCGATCGAATAGCGAATCACCGGCAAGGTGTCTACGGTCTTGTTGCGCAGGACTCTACCAAACGATTCAAGCAGTTCTTCGACGTGAGTCGACTCCGGATATTGGGGGTCGGCCGCGAATGCTTCCTGAATACGGCGGCCGGCAATCTCCTCGAGACTGCGCGCAGTGAGTTTCAGGTAGGCTGCATTCGCATCCAGGATTACCAGATTGCTGTCGAGCAGCAGATAGGCATTTGGCGAAACCCTGAACAGAGCCTCGAAAGACGGGCGTTGCGACATACCACCTCCATGATGCGAGCCTGGCGCTGGCCGCGATCAAACGCCGGCGCCGGGCTAAACCCGACGCTAAACCAAGCAGAGAACGTGACGGCTCGAGCGTCAGATTCAGAACGGACAATTGACCGCGACGAGGACGATCCGTTTCCACCCCCGATCCAAGCCTTGAGCGTGAAACGCAGCGAATGATGACTAGCGGGCAGAACTGGCCGAACGGCGCTGACGACGCGCCTCGAACAAGCAAACCCCTGTGGCCACCGAGACGTTGAGGCTGCTTACGCTGCCCCCCATGGGTAAACGCACCAGAAAATCGCAGTGCTCACGCGTCAGGCGCCGCATACCCTTGCCCTCGGCACCCATCACCATGACGATCGGCCCACTGAGGTCCTGGTCGTAGATTTCCTGTTCGGCCTCGCCGGCCGTACCGACGATCCACAGGCCCCGTTGCTGCAGTTTCTCCAGGGTTCGCGCAAGGTTGGTAACAGCCACGAGCGGAATGACTTCGGCGGCGCCGCAAGCAACTTTTCGTACCGTAGCGTTCAGTGTCGCCGACTTGTCCTTGGGAATGATCACAGCCAAAGCGCCGGCCGCATCCGCGGTACGCAGACAGGCTCCGAGATTGTGGGGGTCTGTGACGCCATCGAGCACGAGCAACAACGGGGCCTCTTCGGTGCGATCGAGCAATTCCTCGAGCATCGCATCGCCCCACACCTGGCTCGGACTCACATCAGCGATCACCCCCTGATGCACACCCTCAACCCATGCATCCATCTCGCGGCGCTCGCACTGGCCGACGCGCACCTTCGAATCGAGCGCCAACTGCAAAAGCGTCTGCACGCGCGGGTCATCACGGCCCTCGGCCAACCAGATCTGCTTGACCCGTTTCGGGTGGTGGCGAAGCAGTGCTTCGACGGCATGCAGACCGTATACCTTCTCAAGATCACTCATGACTTGGCCTTGCGCTTACGCGGCGAGCCCTCGGGCTTAGCCGTGTCCTTGCCGGCGGCTTTCGGTTTGGAGCCGCTGCGCTTGGGCTTACTCTTGGAGGGCTTGCCTGTTTTGGCGTCGTTGAGCATCGCTTTCTTGATTTCGCGACTCTTGCGGACATCGTCGCTGACCGGCTCTTTTCCGCTTGAAGGTGACCCGGCCTTCTTGTTCCTGCCGTCTTTTCGGCCACCCCGACTTTCGGAGCTATTGCGCTCGCCGATACCCGTCTTGCTGCCGCCACCAATCAACTCGAAGTCGATTTTGCGCTCATCGAGATCGACTCGCATGACGCGCACCTGGACGCTATCCCCGAGACGGAAACTTCGGCCGCTGCGCTCGCCTGAGAGCCGATGATGAAGTGGATCGAAGTGGTAGTAATCGCCCGGCATCGCCGTCACGTGCACCAAGCCTTCGACGTAGATATCGGTCAACTCGACGAACAGACCGAAGCCCGTGACTGCCGTAATGACCCCAGGGAAGTTTTCCCCGACTCGATCCTTCATGAATTCGCATTTCAGCCAGTTCACTACGTCACGAGTCGCTTCGTCAGCCCGTCGCTCTGTCATCGAGCACTGTTCGCCCAACTGCTCCAGTGCGGCCTCGTCGTACGGATAGATCCGCGGCTTGGGCATGCTGGTCGCGCCCGCACGCCGTACGTGGGACGTGTCGCGTTTGGAGCGGATCACGCTGCGAATCGCCCGATGAATTAGCAGGTCCGGATAACGGCGAATCGGCGAGGTGAAGTGAGCGTATGCCTCGTAATTCAAGCCGAAATGGCCATTGTTATCGGGGCTGTAGACTGCCTGGCTGAGCGAGCGCAGCATCACCGTCTGGATCACGTGGAAGTCCGGGCGCCCCTGAATGTGCTCCAGTAGTGCCTGGTAATCCTTCGGTGTCGGCCCCTCTTTGCCCTTGTGCAAGGTCAGGCCTAACTCCCCAAGAAACGCCCGGAGTTTCTCCTGGCGCTCCAACGGCGGACCGTCGTGTACACGGTACAGGCCAGGGATATCATGATCCTGAAGGAAACGTGCCGTGGCTACGTTTGCGCAGAGCATGCACTCTTCGATCAGCTTATGCGCATCGTTACGCTCGGTCGGCTTGATTTCCGAGATCTTGCGACCGGCACCGAAGACGATACGGGTTTCCTGAGTCTCGAAATCGATTGCGCCGCGAGTATGCCGCGCCTTGAGCAATATCTTGTAGAGCGCATACAGCTGCTTGAGATGAGGCAGTACGTCACCGTACTCCCCGATCAGACGCTTGCCTTCAGCCGAAGAGGAATGCTCTAGCATGCTGCTTACCTTGTTATAGGTCAGCCGTGCATGGGAATGAATGACCGCTTCGTAGAACTGATAATCCGTCATCTTCCCGGATTTGCTCAGGGTTATTTCGCAAACCATCGCCAGCCGGTCGACATGCGGATTCAGCGAGCAGAGACCGTTAGACAGCTCCTCGGGAAGCATCGGCACGACTCGCTCGGGGAAGTAGACCGACGTGCCCCGCAGCTCGGCTTCTTGATCGAGAGCCGAACCGACCTTTACGTAATGCGAGACATCGGCAATCGCAACGTACAGACGATATCCACCGGAAAACAACTTCCAGCCGCTCAGCTTTTCGCAATAGACCGCATCGTCGAAATCACGCGCATCTTCGCCATCGATGGTGACGAACGGCAGGTGGCGCAGGTCGACACGCTTCTGCTTGTCCTTCTCTTCTACCTCCGGCTTGAGCTTCGCAGCCTCACGCGTCACGGCATCCGGCCAGACATAGGGGATATCGAAGCTACGCAAAGCGACGTCGATTTCCATGCCCGGCGCCATATAGTTGCCGATCACTTCGACCACATCGCCCTGAGGCTGAAAACGCTGAGTTGGCCAGTGCGTGATCTTAATCTCGACGAACTGACCCGGCTTGGCATCCATGGAGCGACCAGGCGTAACCAGGACCTCCTGCTGGATCTTGGGGTTATCGGCCATTACGAAACCGATATCGCTTTCTTCCTGATAGCGACCGACAATGGTTTCATGGGCGCGACTGATCACCTCGACGATAGCGCCCTCACGGCGACCACGGCGGTCAAGCCCGGCGACCCGCGCCAGGCAACGGTCGCCGTCGAACACCAGCCGCATCTGTGCCGGACTGAGAAACAGGTCGTCGCTACCATCATCGGGGACCAGAAAGCCGAAGCCATCGCGATGTCCGCTGACGCGTCCGCATATCAGGTCAAGCTTGTCTACCGGGGCATAGGTGCCACGCCGGGTATAGATAAGCTGACCGTCTCGCTCCATCGCACGCAACCGGCGGCGTAGAGCTTCTATATCTTCTTCGGAGGATAATCCGAACTCTTCCACCAGCTGTTCACGCGCCGCTGGCGAGCCGCGCTCGCTCAGGTGCTGGAGGATCAGTTCGCGACTAGGGATAGGGTTTTCGTACTTTTCCGCTTCACGTGCGGCCTCGGGGTCGAGGGATTGCCAATCGGCCATTAAGAGATGTCACCTTTCATTCATGTATAGAGGCAGAACGCCCTGTATCTATTGAAGCGCGAAACGCCTTCTGACGGCAGCTTTCGAGCAAATTATTTTTCCTGGGCGGGGCTTTACAAGGAATAACCCCGCCCGTATAGTTCGCGCCCACAATGTCTGGTAGACGTTGTAACACGGAAACGACGAAGTATCATCGTTTGCAGTGCCCAGGTGGCGGAATTGGTAGACGCACTAGGTTCAGGTCCTAGCGGTGGCAACACCGTGGAAGTTCGAGTCTTCTCCTGGGCACCATTTATCCGATGAAACCGCTGTGATAGCGATTTTCATAGACACGAGGTTAGTCGGCCTCGACCAGCAATCGACAAAAGTCGATGAGTAATCATCGCGACGTGCCCAGGTGGCGGAATTGGTAGACGCACTAGGTTCAGGTCCTAGCGATGGCAACATCGTGGAAGTTCGAGTCTTCTCCTGGGCACCATTCTTCAGAAAAAACCGAGCTATAGCTCGGTTTTTTCGTTTTACAGCCACAAACCTTAAACGCTGTTCAAACCGAACACGCCGTCAGTTCATGTAGCGGTTCAAATCGCTTAACGGCACGACACATACGAAGCCCTTTCGTTTCTGTAAAAAAAAAGACCGCTCAGGGCGGTCTTTTTTTGTTTTCTCACCGAATCAGGCGTAGGGATGACGCAGCACGATGGTTTCGTTGCGATCCGGCCCGGTGGAGATAATGTCCACAGGCGCTTCGACAAGCTCTTCGATTCGCTTGATATAGGCGCGAGCATTCTGAGGCAGCGCTTCGAGCGACTTGACCCCAACGGTTGACTCACTCCAACCAGGCAGCTCTTCATAAACCGGCTGCAATCCCTGGTAGCTGTCCGCGTCAGTTGGCGCATCCACAAGAACGTCTCCGTTACGATCCTTGTAGGCCACGCAGATGCGGATCGTTTCCAGCCCATCAAGCACATCCAGCTTGGTCAGGCAGAGACCCGAGACGCTATTGATCTCGATGGCGCGACGAAGGATGACCGCATCGAACCAACCGCAGCGACGAGCGCGACCGGTAGTCGAACCGAACTCATGCCCACGCTCCGCCAGTCGAGCACCAACCTCATCAAACAACTCGGTGGGAAACGGACCCGAACCGACGCGAGTGGTGTAGGCCTTGGTAATGCCCAGGATGTAATCCAGATAGAGCGGGCCGAAGCCGGAACCTGTCGCAGTACCGCCTGCCGTGGTGCTGGAGCTGGTGACATACGGATAGGTGCCATGGTCGATGTCGAGAAGCGAACCCTGCGCGCCTTCAAACATGATCCGAGCGCCCTGCTTACGCAGCTCATGTAGACGAGCCGAAACATCGGTCATCATCGGCTTTAGAATTTCTGCATAGCCCAGCGCTTCGTCCAGCGTCTTCTGGAAGTCGACTGGCTCGACTTTGTAGAAATTCTGCAGGATGAAGTTGTGGTATTCGAGCAACTCTCGCAGCTTGACCGTGAATCGCTCCGGATTGAACAAGTCGCCAATGCGCAAACCGCGACGAGCAACCTTGTCCTCATAGGCTGGGCCGATCCCACGGCCGGTCGTACCGATCTTGCCTTCCGATCGGGACGCCTCACGGGCCTGATCCAGCGCTACATGGTACGGGAGAATCAACGTGCAGGCGGGGCTGATGCGCAACCGCTCGCGAACCGGCACACCCTTCTCTTCGAGCTTTGTGATTTCACGCATCAAGGCGTCAGGCGCAACGACCACACCGTTACCGATCAGGCACTGCACGTTTTCGCGCAGGATGCCGGACGGAATAAGATGCAATACAGTCTTCTCGCCATCAATGACCAGGGTATGACCCGCGTTATGGCCGCCCTGGAAACGAACCACGGCCGCCGCCTGGTCGGTCAGCAGATCGACGATCTTGCCCTTGCCCTCATCACCCCATTGGGTGCCCAGGACTACGACATTCTTACCCATAAACCTTGTCCTCTTGGCGAAGCATACCGGTCACGACCGGCGAAATAATCTGGAAAACCTGCCCGGCACAGCTGCTCTAGCAGCCTAGCGACGTCACAACCCAGGAACCTTGTTGAAATAGCAATTGCCGGTCGCAGCCAACGGTAGCCGCAGCATCGATTTGCTGCCCAGCCAGAGCCTGCACGACCCGCTCACCCTGCTCACGCAGCTGGCGGATCGCCTGCCACAGCGCCGAATCGGTACTGTATGGCGCCCAAATACCCGCTAATGGCGCTACCAGCTCGGCATTGCCCAAACTGACCAGAGTCTTCAGGTCTGTCGAAAATCCGGTCGCCGGCCGCGCGCGGCCGAAATCCGCGCCGATATCGTCATAGCGGCCACCTTGAGCGATCGACTGTCCGACGCCCGGAACGAATACCGCAAACACGACGCCGGTGTGGTAGTGATAACCACGCAATTCACCCAAGTCGAAATACAGCGGCAGCTCTGGATACCGCATCGCTAGCTGGTCTGCGATCTGAGTCAAGCCCTCGAGTGATTCGAGAACAGGAGCCGGGGCCCCCGCAAGCAACTTCCGCGCTGCATCGAGTGTTTCCCGCCCACCGCAGAGTCGCGCCAGCGCCCGCAACATGCCTGCCAGCGACGGTTCGATATCAGCCGTCAACGCGGTGATCTCATCCATCGCCTTGCGCTGCAGCGCATCGAAAAGATGCTGTTCCGCTTCGCCTGAAAGCCCGGCTGCACGAGCCAGTCCTCGGTAGATACCTACGTGCCCAAGATCCATATGCAAATCAGGCACATCGGCCAGCAGCAGGGTTTCCAGCATCAAGCTGATCACTTCCAGATCGCTGGAGGTACTGCTATCACCGTAAAGTTCGGCTCCCAGCTGTATCGGGCTTCTTGAGGTGGCGAGTGCCTGAGGCTTGGCATGCAGCACGCTGCCGGCGTAGCACAGGCGGCTCGGCCCTTCGCGGCGCAGGGTATGGGCATCCACGCGAGCAACCTGCGGGGTAATGTCCGCACGCAGACCCATCTGCCTGCCGGACAACGGATCAATCACCTTGAAAGTCTTGAGATCGAGATCCTGCCCAGCGCCAGTGAGCAGCGACTCAAGAAACTCAACGTGAGGTGTAATGACCAACTCGTAGCCCCAGCACTGAAACAGATCCAGCACCCGACGTCTTGTGGTTTCGATACGCGCCGCCTCAGAGGGCAGCACCTCTTCGATGCCATCTGGCAGGAGCCAGCGGTCTACCGTTGCCATTTCGCCAATCACCTCTCGATACGGCAAATCAATTCAAGCAGACGAACAACGAGACTGCAGCCAAAGCCAGCCAACGGTCGCGTGCGATTTTGTTCGAACCATGGCGCCAGCGCCACGCCCCAATAGGGGATTGCATGGCTAGCCATGCCTGGACCTGTCTGCTCCCGCGGGGGTTCAGACGCAAAAAAGCCGGGTTTTGCCCGGCTGATGGATCATAGCAATCTTTTGCGAAGGGGTCACCCGGAGGACCGAATCGTCCAACCGGGCGGCCCCGTCGGGTTAGCGCGTGCTACCAGACTGCAGATAGCGGAAGAAGTCGCTATTGGGGTCGAGTACGAGCACGTCGTCCTTGTTGGCAAAGCTGTCGCGATAAGCCTGCAGGCTACGGTGGAAAGAGTAGAACTCCGGATCCTTACCGTAAGCAGCTGCATAGATTGCAGCAGCCCGCGCA
Source organism: Stutzerimonas stutzeri (assembly GCF_051028275.1). Classification (GTDB taxonomy): domain Bacteria; phylum Pseudomonadota; class Gammaproteobacteria; order Pseudomonadales; family Pseudomonadaceae; genus Stutzerimonas; species Stutzerimonas stutzeri_AS. Next base: position 803,913 of record NZ_CP069269.1, on the reverse strand, counting down.
TCACCGTCACCCCGCAGCTCTTCAGCTTCCCGGAAGGCCTCAGCAAGCAATACCCGGCGCTGGCGATCGGCGTCGGCGCGAATGCCTTCAGCCAGTTCCTTGCCTTTCGCCCGATGTTCCCGAGCCTCACGCTCGCGCTCGGAACTCATACGCTCGAACACGCTGCGGTTAACTTCGCGTGGCAGGTCGATTCCTTTCACCCGAACGTCGACCACTTCGATGCCAAGCTCCTGTTGAGCGGCGCGATTGAGGCTGTTTGTTACCAACCCCATCAACTCGTCGCGCTGACCGGAGACGGACTCGTGCAGCGTTCGCTTACCAAACTGATCTCGCAGCGCCGCCTCAAGTCGGCGCGCCAGTCGCTCGTCGGCGATCTGCTTCATACCCGATGTCGCGGTATAGAAGCGTTCGGCGTCATCAACCCGCCATTTCGCGTACGAGTCGACCATCAGCGCCTTCTTCTCCAACGTCAGGAATCGCGACGTTGTAGTGTCAAGCGTCATGAGGCGCGCATCGAATTTCCGCACGCTGTTCACGTAGGGAATCTTGACGTGAATGCCCGGCTTCACGTCAGGCTCGACGATCCGACCAAAGCGAAGCAGCACAGCGCGCTCGGTTTGCGAAACGATGTAAAAACTGTTCCATGCGACGATCGCCAGCACGACGACTACGATCAGCGCGGTCAGGGATTTGTTGCTCATTTAACGGGCCTCCCTTGTACGCACTTCGCGAGGATCCAGTTCCGGTGGCAGACGCGTCGATTGAGTCGAGGCGCCGGATGCGGACACAGCGGACGACCGTTCCGAGGTATCGGTCCGGCTATTGATCATCTTGTCCAGCGGGAGGTAGAGCAGGTTGTTCTGCCCACTGTCTCCAGTGACAAGCACCTTGCTGGTATTGCTCATCACTTCCTGCATGGTCTCCAGATACAGACGCTCACGCGTAACGTCAGGCGCCTTGCGGTACTCGGCCACCAACTTGGAGAAGCGGTCCGCTTCACCCTGTGCACGAGAGATAACCGCGTCGCGATAACCGCTAGCTTCCTCCAGCATCCGCTGAGCCTGACCGCGAGCCTCGGGAATCACACCATTGGCATAGGACTCTGCCTGGTTCTTCTCCCGCTGCTCATCTTCTCGCGCCCGGATCACATCATCGAAGGCTTCCTGCACTTCACGAGGAGCCGCCGCGCTTTGCAGGTTCACCTGGGTCACGACAATACCGGTGCCGTAGTTATCGAGGAAACGCTGGAGGCGCTCCTTGACCTCAGCCGCCATTGCCTCACGCCCTTCGGTCAGGACCTGATCCATCGCAGTCGAACCCACCACATGACGAACAGCACTGTCAGTCGCGTGCTGCAAAGACGCTTCCGGATCCTCGACATTGAGGACGAACGCCTTCAAGTCGCTGATCTTGTATTGCACGGTCAGAGGCACTTCGATGATGTTCTCGTCCTCGGTAAGCATCTGCCCCTGCTTGCTGTAGGAACGCTCACGAGTCACGTTTGCCTGAAACTTCCGGTCGAACGGCGGGAAGTAGATATTCAGACCTGGGCCGACGGTGTCGTGGTATTCGCCGAAGCGCAACACCACCGCCTGCTCTTGCTCATCCACGATGTAGATGGCATTGAACAGCCAGACAGCGAGCAAAACCACCAGACCAATCCAGACCAGCGCGAACCCGCCACGGCGACCGCCGCCTCCGCTAGACGTTCCGCCACTACGCTTCTTGCCACCAAACATGCCGTTCAGGCTGTCTTGCAGCTTTCGGAAAGCCTCATCCAGGTCGGGCGGACCTTTCTGATCGCCACCGCCGCGACGACCACCGCCACCGCTACCCCAGGGATCCTGGTTATTCGAGTTGCCACCCGGCTCATTCCAAGCCATAGCGCTCTCCATTCAAATAAAGCTAAAGACGCGCCAACGGCGCGCCCACCAATGCTACCGAAAGCCCGGTTCGAACGGCTTAAAAGCCCCCCGAGCTTTATTGCAAAGTGTGTTGTTCAAAAAACGTTTCGGCTTCGAGCCCCGCTCGACTGATAAGACGATGCAGCTCGACACGTTGCAAACGCACGTCAAGCAAACTGACGCCTTCTTCGTCATGAGTCTCAGACTGCACGGCACCCAGATCAAACAACTGGGCTCGCATCCGCCCCAGCTGCTGAGGTAACCGAAGCGTTCCCACGAACAGATCGTTACCCAGCAGTTCGGCAATGGCCTGCTTCAGCAAATCCAGCCCCAGCCCTTGCTGCGCCGATACCCAGACCCGCTGCGGCACTCCATCCGCGTTGCGCTGGATCTGCGGCTCGATCTCATCGAGCAGATCCACCTTGTTATAGACCTCCAGAATCGGCAGCTCATGTGCGCCGATCTCGGTCAGCACCGCCAGCACCTGTTCGATCTGCTGGTCGCGCTCAGGCTCATGCGCATCGATGACATGCAGCAGCAGATCAGCGTTACTCGACTCCTCGAGCGTCGCGCGGAAGGATTCAACAAGCTTATGCGGCAAGTGGCGTATGAAACCCACCGTATCGGCGATCACTATCGGTCCGAGGTCGTCCAGATCCAGACGACGTAACGTCGGATCCAACGTCGCGAAAAGCTGATTAGCGGCGTAAACCTCGGACTCGGTCATGGCATTGAACAGGGTGGACTTGCCCGCGTTGGTGTAGCCCACCAGCGATACCAGCGGAATATCGGCGCGCTGGCGACCACGGCGTGCTTGCTCACGCTGGCTGCGAACCTTTTCCAGCCGCTGCTTGATCTGGCGGATACGCACCCGCAGCAAGCGTCTATCGGTCTCCAGCTGCGTCTCGCCAGGGCCGCGCAGACCAATACCGCCTTTCTGCCGCTCAAGGTGAGTCCAGCCACGCACCAGCCGCGTGCTCATGTGATCCAGCTGGGCCAGTTCTACCTGCAACTTCCCTTCGTGCGTACGCGCACGCTGGGCAAAGATATCAAGGATCAAGCCCGTCCGGTCGAGCACGCGACATTCAAGCGCACGCTCGAGGTTTCGCTCCTGACTAGGCGTGAGAGTGTGATTGAAGATGACCAACTCGACCTCGTCGTCTCTAACGAGGTCATGAAGCTCTTCGACCTTGCCGCTGCCGATCAGAAACTTGGCGGAAGGCTGGTGCCTGGCAACATTGACGAAGCCAACAATTTCGGCGCCGGCTGACTTCGCCAGCTCCCGAAATTCTTGAGGGTCTTCACGCGCCGCTGGATCCTGGGCATCCAGATGAACCAGGATTGCCCGCTCACCACCCCCGGGACGTTCGAAGAACAATGAAGGCTCCCTTTATTCGTTACCCGACTCGGACTGCTCGGCATCGCCAGTAGCTGGCAGGCGCACCGGACGACCGGGAACGACCGTTGAAATGGCGTGTTTGTAGACCATTTGGCTGACGGTGTTCTTGAGGAGAATGACGAATTGGTCGAACGATTCGATCTGGCCCTGCAGCTTGATGCCGTTGACCAGGTAGATGGAAACCGGAACGCGCTCCTTACGCAAAGTGTTCAGGTAAGGGTCTTGTAGCGAATGCCCTTTTGACATGTGCCGCACTCCTTAGAGGATCTTTTCGTTTAGTTTTTAGAATCAAACACAGCCGACCCAAATCTGAGGATAGCCGGTCGAATCGTAGTGTCAGCTCAATATGGTGAGCGACTCCAAGTATTTCAATGCTCGCGGCAGATTGTCGCAGGCTGAACTTTCCAGCCAGTGAACCCCCTCCCAACCCCTCAACCAAGTCAATTGGCGCTTGGCCAGCTGGCGGGTAGCGACCACCCCACGCTCGACCATTTCCTGCGCAGAATAATCGCCATCCAGGTGACACCAGACCTGACGATACCCAACCGCACGCATGGACGGCAGTTCGGCATGAAGATCGGGGCGCCTGCGAAGTGTTTCGACCTCTTCGACGAAGCCCTGTTCAACCATCTGAACGAACCGCTGCTCGATGCGCTGGTGCAAGACCTGCCGTTGAGCGGGCGCAATGGACAGCTGCGCGACAGTATAAGGCAAGACGCCGCCCTCTGGCGTGCCGCCTCCGGCTTTTTGCGCGCTTTGGCGAGCACGGTGTTCAGTCATGCTGATACCACTGACCTGAAACACCTCCAAAGCCCTGACGAGACGTTGAGGATCATTTGGATGGATCCGAGCGGCCGACTGCGGATCGACCTCAGCGAGCTGGCGGTGCAGCGCAGCGAGCCCCTCCGTTCTGGCTTGCGCTTCGAGGGCAGCACGCACATCAGGGTCGGCGGCCGGCATATCCGCAAGTCCGTCGATCAATGCTTTGAAATAGAGCATCGTGCCGCCGACGAGAAGCGGAATGCGGCCCGCCGCCGTACTCTTGGCCATTTCTGCAAGTGCGTCTTCGACAAACTCAGCAGCCGAGTAGCTTTGCGCAGGGTCTCGAATGTCGATCAGCCTGTGTGGATAAGCCTCCAGCAGCTCAGCTGAAGGTTTGGCGGTGCCGATATCCATACCCCGATAGACCAGGGCCGAGTCGACACTGATCAGATCGCACGGCAGGACCTGGGCGAGCTCGACGGCCAGATCAGTTTTGCCGGCGGCAGTCGGACCCATGAGAAAAATGGCGGGAGGTAATCGGGACATCGGGCGCTCATGAAAGGGATAGCGGGCTGCGGATAGCTTTGAGACAGCAAGCGGGGGTTATCGCCCCCGAAGGAATAGCTTATCCAGGTCGCTCATTCCCATCTGCGTCCAGGTCGGCCGGCCATGATTGCATTGGCCGCTGCGCTCGGTCTGTTCCATGTCACGCAGCAGGCCATTCATCTCCGGCACGGTGAGGCGCCGGTTTGCCCGCACCGCACCGTGACAGGCCATGGTACCGAGCAGCTCGTTGAGATGTGACTGAATGCGGTCACTGGTGCCATATTCGAGCAGATCGGCTAGCACGTCCTGCACGAGCCGGGTTGCCTCGGCCTGCTTGAGCAGCGAAGGAATCTGCCGAATCGCCAAGCTCTCCGGACCGAGTCGCTGCAGCTCGAAACCAAGCATCTGAAACCACTGCCCATGCTCCTCAGCGCAGTCAGCTTCGCGTTGGCTAACGGCGATCGACTCGGGAACCAGCAGCGGCTGGCCGCGCAGCCCCTCGTTCGCCATCGCCGTTTTAAGCCGCTCATACATGATCCGCTCATGAGCGGCATGCATATCCACCAGCACAAGCCCCTGAGCGTTTTCCGCGAGGATGTAGACACCCTTGAGCTGAGCCAGCGCATAGCCAAGCGGTGGAACGTCATCCTGGCTTTCCGGCAATGCCGCAGACGTAGGCTCAGCAAGCGGTGAAAAGAATTCCCGATAGGCGCCCTGCGCTTCGGCAACGTTGCCGACTGGTGATGCCCGAGGCGCCTGATAACCCGCTCCCGAACCGCGCCAGGCTGGCTGCATCGGCGGTGGTTGCTCCAGCACGCTGGCGGCGAGGCTCATTTCGTTCTGACCGGCAAACTCTCCGGCGTCCCGACCCGTGATCTGGATAACGGGGGCCACACTTGCTGGCGAGGCCAGCTGATCCTCCGGACGTACATCGCCGAGCGCGCGATGCAAGGTGCCGTACAGGAAATCGTGCACCATGCGGTTGTCGCGAAAACGCACCTCGTGCTTGGTTGGATGAACATTGACGTCCACCACCGCGGGGTCGACGTCCAGGAACAGCACGAACGTTGGGTGCCGACCATTGAACAGCACGTCACGGTAGGCCTGCCGCACCGCATGAGCGACCAATTTGTCGCGAACCATGCGCCCGTTTACATAGAAATATTGAAGATCCGCCTGGCTACGGGAAAACGTTGGGAGGCCGACCCAGCCCCAAAGGTGCAAACCGTTGCGTTCGATCTCGACCGGCAGCGCTTGCTCTAGAAATGCGGAGCCACAGACCGAGGCGACACGGCGTCCTCGCGATGCCGGGTCGTTGGCCGGATGCAGCGCCAGGACCACCTTGCCGTTGTGCCGGAGGTGAAAAGCCACATCGAAACGCGCGAGTGCCAGCCGCTTGATCACTTCCTGCAGGTGATCGAACTCGGTCTTCTCCGTACGCAGGAATTTGCGCCGTGCAGGCGTATTAAAGAACAGGTCGCGAACCTCTACCGACGTGCCGACCGGATGCGCTGCGGGCTGAACCCGAGCCTCCATGTCGCGCCCCTCGGTCTCCACTTGCCAGGCCTCCGCCGCATCAGCGGTACGAGACGTAAGCGTGAGCCTGGAAACGGAACTGATGGACGCCAGCGCCTCGCCGCGAAAGCCAAGGCTCATCACGCGCTCAAGGTCTTCCAGATCGCGGATCTTGCTGGTGGCATGCCTGGCCAGCGCCAATGGCAAGTCATCTGCAGGGATACCACAGCCGTCATCGCGCACCCGCAGTAATTTGATGCCGCCCTGCTCGACATCCACTTCGATACGAGTTGCCCCTGAATCGAGGCTGTTCTCCAGCAGTTCCTTGATCACCGAGGCGGGTCTTTCAACTACCTCACCGGCAGCAATCTGGTTCGCCAGCCGCGGGCTGAGCAGCTGAATGCGCGCCGCCTCGGTCATGGCTGCGAGGCCAGCGTGGTGGCCGGTATATGCAGCGTCTGGCCGACCTTGATCACATCGCCTTTCAAGCTATTGGCTTTGCGCAACGCAGGCAGACTGATCTGATAACGCTCGGCAAGCAGCGCCAGACTTTCGCCGGACCGCACAACGTGTTCGCGCGCCGTGCTGGCAATCTTGCCGGAGTCTCGCAACCACGCAATGTAGGTGCCTGGCGGTGGGTTTTCCTGGAAAAACTGCCGCACGCCTTTGTGGATAGAGCTTGCCAGCGACTTCTGATGGCCAGCAGTCTGCAACTTGCGCGCCTCGGACGGGTTGGAGATAAAACCGGTCTCTACCAGGATCGAGGGAATATCAGGAGACTTCAGCACCATGAACCCAGCCTGCTCCACGCGCTGTTTGTGCAATGGCGTGATGCGGCCCATGTTGCTCAACACTTTCTGCCCCACGTTGAGACTGGACGAAAGGGACGCCGTCATCGACAGGTCAAGTAGCACGCCAGCGAGCATCTGGTCCTTGTCCCCAAGACTGACGTTGCCGGCGCCACCGATCAGATCCGATCGGTTTTCACTGTCAGCCAGCCATCGTGCGGTTTCTGATGTGGCCCCCCGATCGGACAACGCGAACACAGAAGCACCGTAGGCTGCCGAGCGTGGCGCCGCGTCGGCGTGGATGGACACGAACAGGTCCGCGCCTTTCTGGCGGGCAATTTCGGTGCGCTTACGCAGAGGGATAAAGTAGTCGCCCGTCCGTACCAACTCAGCGCGAAAGCCTTTATCTGCGTTGATCTGACGTTGCAGTTCCTTGGCGATTTGCAAGACCACGGTCTTCTCGTAGATCTTGCCGGGACCGATCGCCCCCGGGTCCTCGCCGCCATGTCCTGCGTCGATCGCGACGACGATATCGCGCTTGCTGCTGGGCAGCGGAGGCAGTTTTATAGCCGGCAAGGTCGGCGAAACGGGCGTGGCCGGCGTGCTCGGCGTGGCAGTCGCTGGAACATCAGAGGTGGAGGCGGCTGCTGCATCGGCGGCACTGTCATACAGATCGACCACTAACCGATGGCCGTATTGCTGGTTGGGCGTAAGCGTGAAGCTTTTTGGCGACACTTCGGCGTTCAGGTCAATCACCACACGCAGGGTGTCGGCGTCATATTTCGCCGCTCGCAACCCGGAAATCGGAGTGTTCTTTAGCAGGAGTTGATCGAATGGCTTTGACAAGTTGGCGCCATCGACATCGATAACGATTCGATCAGGGGCCGTAAGGGTGAATACCTTGTGCTGAACCGGCCCGGACAGGTCGAAAACCAGGCGCGTATTGTCGGGCGCTCGCCACAGACGCACGCTCTGGACGTCAGACGCTGCAAGGACCTGCATGGCCGCGAGCATCAATGCCAAACCACTTACCAGCGCGCGCATGCGCATACCCAACCCCATGATGTTCATTGATTGCCGACGGTCAGGATGGAACACCAGCCTTCACCGCGCACGCCATGTGGCGTCAGGCGCAGCATACGACCGGCCCCGTGCGGGGTAATGGTAATGTCCAGGTCTGCCTTTGGCAAAATACCGGCGCCACGTTCCGGCCACTCTATCAGGCACAACGCGTCCCCTGTGAAATAGTCGCGGATGCCCAGAAATTCCAGCTCCTCGGGATCGACCAGCCGGTACAGATCAAAATGAAAGACCCGCGCCACAGGGGTTTCATAGGGTTCGACCAGCGTGAACGTCGGGCTCTTGACCTTGCCCTCATGCCCCAAGCCCCGAATCAGTCCGCGTGACAGCGTGGTTTTGCCGGCGCCGAGATCGCCATGCAAATAAATCACACCCCGACCACCGGTCGCATGGGCGATGCGTGCACCAAGCGAAAGCATAGCCTCTTCGTCCGCCGCAACAAGCGTCACTTCAAGCATGGCGAATGCTCCTCAAGCAATTGGCGAACCACTGGAATCATATCAGCGGCTGCGAGTCCCCTGCCCTGCAACCCAAGCTGCTCACCAGCAGCGGCATGCAGCCAGACCGAAAGACAGGCAGCTTCGAAGGGTTCCAGTCCCTGCGCCAACAGCGCCCCGGCGATCCCGGCCAGCACGTCGCCAAGACCTGCACTGGCCATTGCCGGATGACCGCGATCACACAGCGCCAATCGACCGTCACGGTCTGCGACCAGCGTGCCAGCGCCCTTGAGCAGCACGGTACAATCGAAACGGGCGGCCAGCGTGCGTGCCGCCGCTGGACGATCAGCCTGTACTTCAGCCACCGAGATGTCCAGCAGCCGCGCTGCCTCACCGGGGTGTGGCGTCAGTAGGCAATTGTCAGGCAACTCGACCGCGCCTGTTGCCAGCAGATTCAGCGCATCAGCATCCCATACCTGTGGGACATGACACTGCGGGGCCAAGGACAGCAGACTGCGCCCCCACGGCTGCTGTCCGAGGCCCGGCCCGATCACCAGAACATCGGCACGCGCGGTCAGTGCCGTCAGGGCATAGGTGGACTCGACACCGCTGCACATGATCTCGGGACGCCGAATCAGCGAAGCGGTAACGTGCTCGGGCCGCGTCGCCAGGGTCACCATGCCCGCCCCGCAGCGCAGCGCCGCTTCGGCCGTCAGCAAGGCAGCGCCGCCGGTACCAAGATCGCCACCAATGACCAGCACCTGACCAAAGCTGCCTTTATGAGCTGTCGGGGATCGCGGTGCGAGTTTCGGCAGGTTCGTGTTGACCAAACGCATCGCAGCATACGCGCCCTGCTCGATCTTCTGTCCATCGGCTTGCAGGTCGTCGAACACCAGCGCCCCGATCCGGTCCGGCCCTTCTCCGGTGAACAGCCCTACCTTGAGCCCGATGAATGTCACAGTGAGCTCGGCGCGCACAGCTTCACCCAGCAGGCTTCCAGTGTCGGCACACAGCCCCGACGGCAAATCGACTGCGAGGATCGGCCGCGTGCTGTCGTTCATGCTGCGAATGGCACTGGCGTAGGGCTCTCGAACCTCGCCGGAGATTCCGGTGCCGAGCAGCGCGTCGACCAGCACACCGCGAAGCTCGGCGTCAAACGACCAGGGCATGACCCGGACGCCGGCTGCCTGTGCTTCGCTGTATGCGCTGGCCGCATCGCCCTGCAATCGATGAGGGCCGCCCACCGCAAAGACCTGAACCTGACGACCGGCACGCTGCGCCAGCGCTGCGATCAGGTATCCATCCCCTGCGTTATTGCCGTGCCCCGCCAGCACGGTGATCTCCTCGACATCCGGCCACCGACGTCGCAGGGCACGCCAGGCAGCATGAGCGGCACGATGCATCAGCTCGAAACCGGACGTTCCGGCTGCGATCAGCCGAGCGTCGAGTTCACGCACCTGAGCGGCATTGTAGAGACGGCTGGGAAGTGTATCGGTGGTCTGAGACATGAATCACCCGCGCGAATATCTGGCAGAATTATACGCATGCGCCAGCTCGGCCGCCCCTGGCGCGGCGGCGGTGCATTGATAGAAAAGATTGCCGCCGCCGCAAGCCACGCGGCGAATACACTGGGTGCCGGTTCGCGAGACCGAAACAGCCAGCCCGCCCACCACACCGCCTCCGCAACGCCGACAACTCCACGCCATGTCCAGCACCACCCTCGACACCGCTGCGCTTGCCGACTCCATCAAGGAGTGGGGCCGCGAGCTCGGGTTTCAGCAAGTCGGCATTACCGGTGTCGATCTGGGCGAGCACGAGGCGCACCTTGAGCGCTGGCTGGCCGCGGGCTACCACGGCGAGATGGACTATATGGCTGCCCACGGCAGCAAACGTTCCCACCCGGAGCAGCTCGTTCCGGGAACGCTGCGAGTGGTGTCGCTGCGCATGGATTACCTGCCGGGCGACACGCGCATGGCTGAACAACTGGCGCAGCCGGAAAAGGCCTACGTGTCCCGCTACGCGCTGGGCCGCGACTACCACAAACTGATCCGCAAACGCCTGCAACAACTGGCCGATCGTATCCAGCAGGTCATCGGCCCTTTCGGGTTCCGCGCGTTCGTCGACAGCGCACCGGTGCTGGAAAAAGCCGTGGCGCAGCAGGCCGGCCTCGGCTGGATCGGCAAGAACACGCTGGTGCTCAATCGCAAGGCTGGCAGCTGGTTCTTTCTTGGCGAACTCTTCGTTGACATCGCCCTGCCGGTCGACGAGCCAACCGCACGTGACCACTGCGGCAGCTGTCACGCCTGCCTGGACATCTGCCCGACCGAGGCCTTCGTCGGCGAACGGGTGCTGGATGCGCGGCGCTGCATTTCCTATCTCACCATTGAGCTGAAGGGGCCAATCCCCGTCGAGCTTCGCTCGAAGATCGGAAACCGCGTATTCGGCTGCGATGACTGCCAGATCGTCTGTCCCTGGAACCGCTTCGCCAAGCCGACCGGGCAGAGCGATTTTCAACCGCGCCACAGCCTGGACAACGCCGAGCTGGCCACGCTGTTTCGCTGGACCGAAGACGAGTTTCTCAGCCGTACCGAAGGCTCGCCGCTGCGGCGGACCGGTTATCAGAACTGGTTGCGCAACCTGGCCGTCGGCTTGGGCAATGCACCTTCGAGCATTCCTGTACTCGAAGCACTTCAGGCACGCCGCGACGACCCGTCGGAACTGGTGCGCGAACATGTGCTCTGGGCGCTGGCACAACATGATGCACGCCGTAACGTCTGAGCTAGCACGCAGCCAGCCCCCGCTAGTCATATCGGTTTGCGTATGGCACTCACCTTATTTGGTATTGGGATGGAATGGCTCGGCTGTCTAGGCTTTCAGCCAGCGCAGCGTCGCCAAGCCCTCCTTCAGCCCTGGCGAGGTGCGTTCACGCAAAAAACAACAACAATGTCAGGTGAAGCCATGCAACCCAGATTGCTACTTAACGGAATTGCTCTCGCGCTTATGATCAGCACATTCGGCACTCAGGCCTCGGGCCTGTCCAACCAACAGGGCAGCTTTGGCAAGATGCCGGACGGCACGCCCATCGAGAAGTACACCCTGAAAAACAGCCAGGGAGTCGAAGCCGTCGTGATCACGTACGGCGGCGTGCTGCAATCGCTACTGGTGCCGGACAAAGACGGCAAGCTCAAGGACATCGTACTTGGCTTCGATGATGTCGATGGCTACATCAAGAACGGCAACGTCTATTTCGGCGCCACTATCGGGCGCTTTGGCAACCGCATTGACGATGGCCGGTTCGAACTCGATGGCACCACCTATCAGATTCCGCAGAACGATGGCAGCAACGCCTTGCACGGCGGGCCGCAGGGCTTCGACAAACGGGTCTGGGAAGCAAAGCCCGCCAATGAGGACGGCTGGGTCGGCGTCGAACTGAGCTACGTGTCGCCCGACGGCGAAATGGGTTTTCCCGGCACCCTGACTACGCACGTGACCTACAGCCTCAACGAAGAAAATGAGCTGCGCATCAAGTACCGCGCCACCACCGACAAACCCACGGTGCTGAACCTGACCAACCACAGCTACTTCAACCTCGCCGGCGCTGGCGAGCCGAGCGTGCTTGATCAGGTTGCCACGCTGTACGCCTCGCATTACACGCCTGTAACCGAGAAACTGATACCCACCGGTGAGCTGGCCGAGGTCAAGGGCACGCCGATGGATTTTCTACAGCCAACCCGTTTCGGCGCGCACATCAAGGATGATCACGAGCAGCTGAAATTCGCCGAACCCCAGGCCGGCGGCTTCGATTTCAACTGGGTACTGGACACCAATGGTGACCTCAGCAAGCTGGCGGCTGAGGTACGCGATCCCGAGTCCGGAAGGCGGCTGCTGATGTACACCACAGAGCCCGGCGTTCAGCTCTACACTGGCAACTTCCTCGACGGCAGCATCAACGGTAAAGACGGTGAGGCGTACCCGCACTGGAGCGCTTTCACGCTCGAAACGCAACACTACCCGGACTCGCCCAACCAGCCGAACTTCCCAAGTACCCGCCTCGACCCGGGTGAAACCTACACCCAGACCACTATCTACAAATTTCCCAAGCCCTGATGCAGAAAGGCCCCGCATGGGGCCTTTCTTTTATTTTCGGTCAGGGTGCATTCAACTCACCGCCGACTATCGGTCACCACTCCGCCACACTGCCGTCGGCGTGGCGCCAGATCGGGTTGCGCCAGCGGTGACCGATGCGAGCCTGCTCCATAACGTAGTCCTCGTTGATCTCGATCCCCAACCCCGGCCCGTTCGGGATCGCGACGAACCCATCCTGATATTCGAACACCTCTCGGTTGCTGATGTAGTCGAGCAGGTCATTGCCCTGGTTGTAATGGATGCCCAGGCTCTGCTCCTGAATGAACGCGTTGTAACAGACACCGTCCAGCTGCAGGCACGACGCCAGCGCGATCGGCCCGAGCGGGCAATGCAACGCCAGCGCGACGTCGTAGGCCTCAGCCATACTGGCGATCTTGCGCGTCTCGGTGATTCCGCCAGCGTGTGAGGTGTCGGGCTGGATGATGTCGACGTAGCCTTCGGCAAGGATGCGCTTGAAGTCCCAGCGCGAATACAACCGCTCACCCAGCGCGATGGGCGCGCAGGAGAGCGGCGCCAGCTCCTTGAGTGCCTCATGGTTTTCACTGAGCACCGGTTCTTCAATGAACATCGGCCGATAAGGCTCCAGTTCCTTGATCAGGATCTTCGCCATGGGCTTGTGCACGCGGCCGTGGAAATCCACGCCGATGCCGATGTCGCCACCCACCGCATCGCGCACGGCGGCCATGTTTGCCAGCACCGCATCGACCTTGGCGTGGCTGTCGACGAACTGCAGCTCCTCACTCGCATTCATCTTCACTGCGCTGAAGCCCCGCTCTACCGCATCGCGGGCAGCGTTGGCAGTATCCGCAGGGCGATCACCGCCAATCCAGGAGTACACACGGATGCGCTCGCGCACCCGGCCGCCGAGTAAGTCGCTGACGGACACGCCTAGTGCCTTGCCCTTGATGTCCCACAGCGCTTGATCGATGCCAGCGATGGCGCTCATGTGAATCGGCCCGCCGCGGTAGAAGCCGCCGCGGTACATCAGGGTCCAGAGGTCTTCGACGTTGCGCGGGTCACGCCCAACGAGGTAATCGGCCAGCTCTTCCACCGCCGCGGCAACGCTATGCGCACGGCCTTCGACGACAGGCTCGCCCCAGCCGGTGATGCCGTCATCCGTTTCGATTTTGAGGAACAGCCAGCGGGGCGGCACGACCAGCGTGGTAAGACGGGTAATTTTCATCTACATGATCTCGCATCGATGATCAGGCAATCGCCGGATGGCGGGCCTGAATGAAGGCTTGCGCCCGTCGGCCCACCTCGTCGGCGAGCATTCCCGGCGAATAGAGCGCCGAGCCGAGGCCGAAACCAACCGCCCCGGCCTGCAGATACGCCGCCATGTTGTCCGGTGTGATACCCCCCACCGGCAGCAATGCCGTGCCGGCCGGCAACACCGCCAACCAGGCTTTCATGGCACTGATACCGACCTGCTCAGCGGGAAACAACTTGAGCGCGTCGGCGCCCGCAGCCAGCGCAGCGAAGGCTTCGCTCGGCGTGGCAACACCCGGTGTGAGGTAGAGACCCGCATCCTTCGCGGTGTGCAGCACCTGAACATCGCAGTGCGGCATGACGATCAGCTGTCCTCCGGCCTCCTTGATATCGCGCACCTGCTGCACTGAAAGCACAGTGCCTGCGCCGACCAGACAATCCCCCGGCAATGTTCGGCGCAGGATTTCAATACTGCGCAACGGCTGTGGTGAATTGAGGGGGACTTCGATGATCCGTATACCGGCGCCATAGAGGACCCTGCCGATCGACTCGGCTTCCTCCGGGCGCAGGCCTCTGAGGATCGCGATAAGTCCATTAATGGCAAGCGTGCTGTCGAACATCTGCCGCTCCTGAAGTTTCGGTAGAGACCAGGCCGGCGCCTGCGGCAATTTTCCAGAGCCCGGCAGCCGTGGCCTCTGGCGCGTACCGCAGCGACTCGAAGCCGCAATATTCGAGCGCCCATAGGTAACGGGCGCACAGCGCCGAATTGCCGATAAGGACGATGGGCTGCGATGGCAGCACCTGCAGCGTCGACGTCATCGCGGCCAGCTCGTGACCGATCAACAGACCCGACAGGTAATCACCCTGAGCTGCGCCGCTGAGTTCGCCGGTCAGCACCAGCGTGCGGCTGCTGAAGATGGTCGATAGCGGACCGGCCTGCCCCTCGCTCGACCTCGCCACGCGAAGGCCTCGCTCGAAGGCCGCGGCAATGAAGGTGTCGCGAGTCACCGCTGTGCGGCCGAGGATCGTGTGGCCGAGCAGCGCCTGATAGACCTCGCCTGTCATGAATGTCTGGAAACGGCTGATCTGCTCTCCCTCCACAGTGACCCATTTGCTGTGGCTGCCCGGCAGGCCGATCAGCAGAGGCGATGAGTGATCGGCATCGTCGTCCAGGAGACCGAACACCTGGGTTTCCTCGCCACGCATCACGTTGGGTAAGGCGCCGCTCTGGATTACGCCGGGCACCAGCCATAGCGGCATGCCCTGCGGGCGTTCTACGGGCACCAGCCTGAGACCACCGGCCGCAAGCGGCGCCTCGACATAGCCGGCCTCTCGCCAGCCTTGGGCGCTGCCAACCATTCCGCAGGCGATGATGGGGGCCTCGGGTGCCGCCCTCTGCCAGTCGCCACAGGTCTGCTCCAGTGAGCGCTCGAAGCCGGCCTCGCTGCCGTCGAGCTGCATGACACCTAGGGGCAGGCTGCGCACGTCCAGCGTTTCGCCGGCCGCACCGAGCCGATAAGCGCGCAGTGAACTGGTGCCCCAGTCCAGCGCGATCAGGTGTGTGTTCACGAAAATTCTCCAGCGCACCGCATGCGGTGCGATCGGGATCAGCGCTGCTTGAGCCGATCAATAATCACTGCTAGCAACAAGATCGTGCCGCGGATGACGTACTGGTAGAAGGTGTCGATATTCTTCAGATTCATCGCGTTTTCGATGATGGCGAGAATAAGCACTCCCGCGATTACATGGCGAATCATGCCGATGCCGCCACTGAGCGAGACGCCTCCCAGCACACAGGCGGAAATCACCGTCAGCTCGAAGCCCTGGCCGATCATCGGTTGCCCCGACGTCATCCGCGACGCCAGGATCACCCCGGCCAGCGCACCGATCAGGCCATGCACGGCGAAGATGATGATCTTGGTGCGATCAACGTTGACCCCCGCCAGCAGCGCCGCTTCCTGATTGCCGCCGATGGCCATGGTGTTGCGGCCGTAGGTGGTGTAGTTGAGCAGCCAGCCGAAGAAGGCGAAGCAGACGATGGTGATCAGGATTGGCACCGGCACGCCGAACAGGCTGCCATTACCGAACAGAAAGAAATCCTCCTGCATCACACCCACGGCTTTGCCGTTGGAGAAGATATAGGCCAGCCCGCGCACGATCTGCATGGTCGCCAGCGTGGCGATCAACGCGTTGATACGCAGCTTGGCGATCACGATGCCGTTGATCAGCCCGACCACCAGCCCCATCGCCAGCGCCGCCGAGACGCCGAGGAACACGCTCTCGGTATCGCGCATCACCACCGCTGCCACAACACCAGCGCAAGCAATCACCGAGCCGACCGACAGGTCGAAGTGCCCCGATGCCAGGCAGAACAGCATCGTGCAGGCGGCAATGCCCACCGTTGAGATCGCCAGACCGAGGCCGCGCATGTTCAAGGGCGAGAGGAAGTTATCGATGAAGATTGCCGACAACGCGAAGATGCCGACCGCCGCCAGCACCATGACCCAGTCGTCGAGGAAGCGGCGCATGTTGAGACCCTGCCGCGGCGCAGCCAGAGCGTTTTGTTGAGCAGACATAGAGCACCTCATCATTGTTGTTCAGCCGCGCGAGCGCGGGAGTGCCAGTTGAAGCAGGCGGGACTCTTCGGCCTGGTCGCGAGCGACTTCGCCAGTGATCGCACCCTCGCTCATTACCAGGATGCGATCGGAGATACCGATGACTTCCATCAGGTCGCTGGAGACGACGATCACTGCGATACCGCTCGCCGCGAGATCATGGATGATCTGGTAGATCTCGGCCTTGGCACCGATGTCGATGCCGCGGGTGGGCTCGTCGAGCAGCAGCACTTTCATTGGCATGGAAAGCCAGCGCCCCAGGATCACCTTCTGCTGATTACCGCCGGAGAGGAAAACGATCTGCTGATCGGGCGATGGCGTCTTGATGTTCAGCGCACGGATTTGCCGGTCGGCGTTCTCGCGCTCCCAGCGGCCCTGTACCAAACAGCCCAGGCGAGCATTGTGACCGCGCGCGCCGATATTGATGTTTTCCGCCACGCTGCCCAGCGGCACAATGCCTTCTTTCTTGCGGTCTTCCGGGCAGAGCAGGATCCCCGCTGAAATGGCGTCGCGTGCGGATTTGAGCTTCAGCGGCTGGCCGTCGAGCTGTACCGTACCGGCCTGGTGCGGAGCCAGCCCGGCCAGCAAACGCAGCAGCTCGGTACGCCCTGCGCCGACCAAACCAAAGAAACCGAGCACTTCGCCACGGCTGACCGAGAAACTCACCGGTTCCTGTAGGCCGTGCCCGAGCAGACCCTCGACCCGCAGCGCCTCGCCCTGCTGCTCGCGCGGACGGTAGTTGTAGATGTCCTGGATATCGCGCCCGACCATGCAGGTCACCAGCTCGTCATGGGTCAGCGTTGTCATATCGTCAAATGTGCAGACGAAACGGCCGTCCTTGAACACCGTGACCGCGTCGCAGATACGGAAGATCTCTTCCATCCGGTGCGAGACGTAAAGCACCACTCGCCCCTCGTCCCGCAACCGGCCGATGATCGTCATCAGCCGCTCGATTTCCCGCGCCGACAGGCTGCTGGTGGGTTCGTCAAAGGCGATCACATGGGCATTGCGCGACATCGCTTTGGCAATCTCCACCAGTTGCCGCTGCCCCAGCGACAGGCTGCCCAGGCGGGCAGCAGGGTCGATCTCATCCGCAAGCCCTTTGAGCAGTTCACGCGCCTGGCGCAGCATCGCCCCGCGATTGACCAGCCCGAAGCGCGACGGCATGTGCCCGAGCATCAGGTTTTCGGCCACGCTCATCTCCGGCACCAGATGCAGCTCCTGATGAATCACCGCAACGCCGCTGGCAATGCTCTCGCCAGCTGAGCGGAATGCCAGGCTGCGCGTACCGATCTGCAGATCACCACTGCTTGGCTGGTAAGCGCCGCCGAGAATCTTCAGCAGCGTGGATTTGCCAGCGCCGTTCTCGCCCATCAGCGCGTGCACGGTGCCGGGCCGCGCCTCGAAGCTGATTTCCGATAGCGCGCGCACGCCTGGGAAATTCTTGCCGATGCCATTGAAACGCAGGCTGTCGCCCGCCTTGACTTGTTGAAACATGGAGCGTCTCCACCCCCGCCCGTTCGACCGGGCGAGTTCGATGCTGAAATCGGCCTGTGGCCAGGCCTCCCGAGATGAGCCGGCTTATTTCCAGAGGCCGATCTTTTCCAGCTCTTCCTGAAAGTTCTCACGAGTAATCAGGGTGACTTCGTCCATCGCCGTGTACTTCGGCGGTTCCTTACCAGTGGTGACCCACTCGTACATCATCCGCGCGGTTTCGTAGCCCTCGATGTGGGGACTCGGCAGCATCGAGCCGTAGAAGCCGCTGTTCTCTTTTTTCAGCTCGCCGATGGCGTCAGTGCCATTGATGCCGATACCGATCACGTTCTCGGCGCTGAAACCAGCGCTTTCGGTGGCGCGTACGCCGCCCAGCACGGTGTTGTCGTTCATGCCGCCGATGATCAGGTGCTTCGCCCCGCGCGGCAGCTTCACCAGCGCCGAGGTCGTGGCGTTCATGCTGCCTGGCACGTCAAGGGTTTTCTGTGGAGTGAAGAGGATGTGATCCTCGGGGAAGCCGGCTTTCTTCAGCGCATCCACCGAACCGTCAGTGCGCTTCTTGCCGGTGTCGAGTTCGTTGTAGGTATTGATGACTGCGTAGGTATCTTTCCAGTCCCAGCCACGCTTCTTGGCTTCTTCAGCCATGGCCGCGCCCTGTTTCTGGCCCACTTCAAAGGCAGCCATGCCAAGGTATGGCACGTCTTCCATGGGCTGCCCCTTGGCATCTACGAATCGATCGTCCACGGCCATGACCTTGAGATCGTTGAACTTGGACTTGGCAACGATGGCCGGGCCTAGCGCTACGTCAGGCGGGCAGATAACAAAGCCCTTGGCGCCGTTTGCAGCGAGGCTGTCGATGGCGGAGAGAGTCTTTTCGCCATCCGGAACGGCGATCTTGAGCAGGGTGAACCCGTGTTCTTTCGCAGCCTTCTCGGCAAAGGCCCATTCAGTCTGGAACCAAGGTTCCTCGGGCTGTTTCACCAGAAAACCGATCTTGACCTCTTCTTCGGCCAGGGTCGCACCAGCGAAACTCATCGCGCCAACAAGCGCGGCACAGCAAAGCGAACGGATCCCGAAAGACCGGAACATAGCTACCTCCATTGTTCTTATTGAATAGCTTTTTTGTTGAATAGCTTTTGTTGACTCGTCAGGGTCCATCACCCTGATCCGTCACCACCGAATGCTTTGCTGGCGGCTTACTGCAGGGCCGCGCGCAGCCCTCTTGAATCGAAACCTCGTTGTTCTCAATCGTGGTAGAGCACAGAACGCCCGCCATCGATGGTGATGCAGGCAGCGTTGATGAACGGCGCCTCGTCGGTGGCAAGGAACAGCGCGGTCATTGCCACCTCGATCGGCTGGCCGATGCGCCTCGGCGGGTGCATGTCGAAGGCGCGCTGACGCTCGGCGTGCGGGTCGGCGAAATCGTTCCAGTAATCGACGTTGAGCTGCGTCTCGATGTAGCCCGGCGCAATGGCATTTACGCGAATGCCTTTGGGCGCATATTCGATACCCAGCGCGCGGGTCAGCCCGAGCAGGCCGTGCTTGGCGACCGGGTAGGGGAAGCAGCCGGGAATGATGTTGGTCGAGTGCACCGAGGCGATGTTGATGATGTTGCCGACGCCGCGCTGGACCATGTGCGGCAGGGCCGCCTTGCAACCGAACCAGACGCCGTCCAGATCAATCGAGAAGCAACGCCGCCAGTCTTCTTCGGTCATTTCCAGCGGATCGCGGAACACGTTGACGCCTGCACAGTTGACCAGCACATCGACTTGGCCGTAGAGCTCGATCGCCAGCCCGACCAGCGCTTCTAGCTCGGCGGGTTTTGTGACATCGGTTTGAAGGGCATGCACCTCACCGCCCCGCTCTCGCCAGCCGGCGGCAACCCGCTCGGCCTTCTCGCCCTGGATGTCACCGATCACGACCTTGGCCTGCTGCGCCTGAAAGCAGGCCACAATGGCCTCGCCGATGCCCTGGGCACCGCCGGTGACTACCACGACCTTGCCTTTCAGGCGCTCGCCGCGTTGGGGTTCGGGTGTTGGTGGCAATGAAAGCGGTGAGGCCATGTGAACAACTCCTAAGCAGTCAAGGGGCCGCAGCGCGGCCGGATAAAACAGGTCAGCCGCCGAAGCGTGTACAGGGCAGCCCGACGATGCCGACGTCGGCCTTCAGCACAGCGCCGTCCAAATCATTTGCCGCCTCACCTGGCCTTGCAGAGGTCACGTACAAATGGGTCAGATCGGGCCCGCCGAACACGCAGCTGGTGGGATGACTGACAGGCAACTCGACAACGCGATCCAGGCAGCCGTCCGGAGCGAAGCGCAGCAAGCAATGTCCGCCCCAGCGCGCATTCCAGACGTAGCCTTCGGCGTCCATGGCCGATCCATCGGGCACGCCACGCGGATGCGGGCCGACCCAGGTAGTCCGATCGATCAGACGCCCGTCATCTGCGATGCAATGGAGATGCAGCGATTCATCCAGCGTGTCGCCACAGATGACGCGATCACCCGCCTCGTTCCACAACAACGTATTGACGATGCCCTGATCGCTGAGCAGCTGTGTGACCGAGCCATCCGGGTCCACCCGGAACAGCCCACCGGAGCGCCGTGCAATCGGAATATCGCCGCCGTCGTCGGCAATGTTGTTTTGCATGGTGCCGAGCCAGAGCCGCCCCTGCGCATCGCAGCGCGCTTCGTTGGCACGGTTGCCGGGCGTGGCGTCAGCGATACAGAACCGTGTGAGTTCGGCCTCGGTAGCGTTTGAATCGAGGCGATACACGCCACTGGCAAGTGTCACCAGCGCATCGCCGCTCGCGCAGGGAATGAAGGCCGATACCGGCTCAGCCAGGGGCCATTGCTGATAGCCGTCCGGGCTCAATCGGCACGCCAACCGGCCGACGATGTCCGCCCAGTAGAGCGTCTGATCTGAAGCATCCCAGAACGGACCCTCAGCCAGCGTGTAGCGTTGTTGCGAGATGGGCAGCCATTGCATGGTCGCACTCCGCTTTCATTATTCTTATGGTGCAGTCTGCTCGCCGCGTGAAACGACCAGCTCCGGGTAGTGGCGTGAAATGGTGAGGGCGGCGCGCTCGATTAGCGTCATGCACGCCCAGACCCCGCGCGCGCCGTCGCGGTTGGCGATGGCGTCGGCAATTTCCTTGTGCAACGGAAGGGTTAGCCCGAGCTCGTCAGGGACCGTCGAGGACACCTCGAAGGACACCGCCAACAATGCGCCCAGCGCCGGCACCATGCGTTCAATGAACTGGTTGTGGCTGGCCGCAAGCACCGCCTCGTGGAAGAGTTTGTCGGCACGGTTGTAGTCATCCTTGTCGCCCAGGGATGCGGCAAGCACCTGGTAGGCAGCCTGGATCTCCGCGATCTGCTTGGGCGTGGCGCGCTCGCATGCCCAGCGCACGGCGGTCGGCTCTATGGTTCGCCGCAGGTCGATCAAGTCCATCACGAAGCTTTCCGGCAGGCCGTTCTCGGCCAGCCAGCCTACGACCTGCACATCGAACAGGTTCCAGGAACGCACCGGGGTCACTCGCGTACCCACCTTCGGGCCGACGTCGAGCATGCCCTTGGCCACCAGCGTCTTGATCGCCTCACGGATCACAGTGCGGCTCACGCCCAGCTCTTCGCAAAGGCCGGCCTCGACCTTAAGCGCCTCGCCCGGCTGCACCTTGCCTGATGCGATCCAGGAGCCGAGCCATTCCACCGTTGCGCTGTGATAGTTGTTCGACATGCGAGCCTCGGTACGGCTGCCTTTGGATCTATTGAACCCTATCATCATATGATTGACTGTCAAACGTGGCGGTCGCCTTTGATCGCTAATTAGCCCGAACGGTTGAGCAAACGCCCCGGGGACGTTTGAATTCGGGTTAGCCAGCGGCCCCGCAAAAGGCGCTGCTGCGTTGAAACGACGAGAGATACAGGGCTTTTTCAGGCACCAGCGGCCGTCGCGCGCCACCCAAGCGAAAGCAGGCTCGGCGAGGCACAAATCATATGAATGGTGTGTCGCGCTCGCGTCACTGCTCCACTGGCGGCTCGCGATCAGGCCAGGCCTCATCGTCTTACCCTCGCTGTTCTTGTTCTTCGTGGTGGCCAAGTTGGCCCCTGTATGTCACAACTCTAAGAACCGCCAAGCCGGCTGCCTAATGACAGCCACTGATCTGGCGATAACCGTTTCTTATCGGTTTAGAAGCGAACAGCGAATGTCAGGGCTGACCAGCGCTTGTGCAGGCCGAAGCGCTAGAGGCCGCCCTGCACGTTGAGCCCCAGCCCAAGCATCGCGGCGAGCGAAAGCGGCAGAAGGAGTGTGTCGAGCAACAGGCTGGCCGGCAGGTCGACTGCCGCATGCCTGGGCGCCTCGGCACCGAAACGGTCCAGCGGACAGCAGCCACCGTTGAGGCTGTACCAGTCCAGGCGAGTTCCGGAATAGACAATTGGCGCGCCGGGCTTGCCGGCGTCGAGCGTGCGTACCGTGGCGCATCCAGAGAGCAGCAGGACCGTCAGCAGCGTCGAGCCGAATCGCATGGATGGTGGCTTCATAAACGCCTCACTCCTGCAATCATTCTTACCGAGGCGTGCCTGTCTCGCTGCGGGATCAATCGTCCGTGACGATATGGTGCTCGCCCCAGCGTGGCAGCATGTCCTGCGGGATATTCAGCAGATTCAAAATCCGCGCCACAACGAAATCGACCAGATCATCGATGGTCTGCGGCTGATGATAGAAGCCTGGCGACGCCGGCAATATCGTCGCACCGAGGTTGGACAGCTTGAGCATGTTTTCGAGATGAATGCTGGAATACGGGGCTTCCCTCGGCACCAGGATCAACTGGCGGCGCTCCTTCAGGGCCACATCTGCCGCGCGTTCGATGAGGTTGTTGCATGCCCCGGTGGCAATCGCTGACAGGGTGCCGGTCGAGCACGGCACCACCACCATCGCAGTCGGCGCACCTGAACCGGACGCCGGCGGGGCCATCCAGTCTTCCTTGGCGAACACGCGAATCTGCCCTGACGCGGCACCCGTGTATTCGGACAGAAATGCCTGCATGGCCTGCGGTTTGGCCGGCAGCGCCACGTCGGTCTCGGTCGCCATCACCAGTTGCGCCGCTTTAGAGATCAGGAAGTGCACCTCGCGGTCTTCCTGAATCAGGCAATCGAGCAGGCGCAGGCCATATTGCGCGCCTGATGCGCCGGTCATGGCGAGGGTGATGCGTTCCGGTCCAGTCATTTACCCGCTCCCTTGTTGTCTTGTTTTTTTTGGTGGACTGAAGGTCGCATGCGCCTTACGCCAACGCCTCGGCCAATTTCTTGTGCAACCCACCGAACCCACCATTGCTCATCACCACAACCTGCGTACCCGGCGTGGCATCGGCTTTGACCTTGGTGATGATTGCGTCAAGTGAGTCGCATACGGTGGTCTCGACCGGCGAGCCGGCGACCGTAGCGGCCAGGCCCCAGCCGAGATTCGGCGGCGCGTACCAGATAGCCTGATCGGCCAACGCGACCGATTCGGCCAAGCCTTCACGGTGAGCGCCGAGCTTCATCGAGTTGGAACGCGGTTCAACCACCGCGATGATTGGCGTATCGCCGACACGCTTGCGCAGCCCATCAAGCGTGGTGGCGATGGCGGTCGGGTGATGGGCGAAGTCATCGTAGATGGTCACGCCGTTGACTTCGGCGACCTTCTCCATGCGCCGCTTGACGCTGCGAAACTCGCTCAGCGCCTCGGCGCCCTGCTTCGGCAACACGCCGACGTGCCGCGCTGCGGCCAGGGTCGCCAGCGCATTGTTCACGTTGTGCTGGCCGGTCAGCTCCCAATCGACCACGCCCTGTACGGCGCCGTCGAAGATTACTTCGAAGCGCGAGCCGTCAGCGCTGAGCAGGTTGGCCTGCCATTGCCCGCCTTCGCCCGTAGTCTGCACCGGCGTCCAGCAGCCCATGCCGACCACGCGCTTGAGCGCTTCCTCGGACTGCGGATGGATGACCAGTCCTTCGCTCGGAACGGTGCGCACCAGATGGTGGAATTGCCTTTCTATCGCAGCGAGGTCCGGGAAGATGTCAGCGTGATCGAATTCCAGATTGTTCAGAATCGCGGTGCGGGGGCGGTAGTGAACGAACTTGCTGCGCTTGTCGAAGAAGGCGCTATCGTACTCGTCCGCCTCGACCACGAAGAACGGCGTACCGCCCAGCCGGGCGGAGATACCGAAGTTCTGCGGCACGCCGCCGATGAGAAAGCCGGGGCTCATGCCGGCATGCTCCAGCACCCAGGCCAACATACTGCTGGTGGTGGTCTTGCCATGAGTGCCGGCGGCAGCCAGTACCCAGCGCCCCTGCAATACATGGTCAGCCAGCCACTGCGGGCCGGAGACATAGGGCAAGCCCTTGTTCAGCACGTATTCGACCGCTGGGTTTCCACGCGTCATCGCGTTTCCCACCACGACGAGATCAGGCGCAGGCTCCAGATGGGCCGGCTCGTACCCCTGCATCAACTCGATGCCCTGAGCCTCCAGCTGGGTGCTCATGGGCGGATAGACGTTGGCATCTGAGCCGGTGACGCGGTGGCCCAGTTCCTTGGCCAGCACCGCGAGCGAACCCATGAAGGTGCCGCAAATGCCGAGAATATGGATATGCATGAATGACCTCTGAAAAACGCCGCGCCGGGCAAAACGGATCAGGCGGCACAGCTGCGCCTGTCAGCGCCGAAAACTGCGGCGCAGATTAGCACAGCACCCGTGCTACCAATGACCGACCAGCGGTACACCGCACGTCGCCTCGTCTGCCGACGAACGGAGCCTGTTCTACGCTGTGAGACAGCAGTCCCACACTATTACAAGACCGGAGACTCACCATGCGTTACGCCCATCCCGGCAGCGAAGGCGCTGTCGTTTCCTTCAAGTCCCGTTACGGCAACTTCATCAACGGCGAGTTCGTCGAGCCGGTCAACGGTCAGTACTTCACCAACCTGTCCCCGGTGAACGGCCAACCCATCGCAGAGTTTCCGCGCTCCGACGCCGCGGACATCGAGAAGGCGCTGGACGCCGCTCACGCCGCGGCCGATGCCTGGGGCAAAACCAGCGTCCAGGCGCGCTCGCTGATCTTGCTCAAGATCGCCGACCGCATCGAGCAGAACCTGGAAATGCTCGCCATCACCGAAACCTGGGACAACGGCAAGGCGGTGCGCGAAACCCTGAACGCCGACATCCCGCTCGCTGCCGATCATTTCCGCTATTTCGCCGGCTGCATACGTGCGCAGGAAGGCACCGCAGCCGAGATCGACGAGCACACGGCGGCCTATCACTTCCACGAGCCGCTGGGCGTCGTCGGGCAGATCATCCCCTGGAACTTCCCCATTCTCATGGCAGCCTGGAAGCTCGCCCCGGCGCTGGCAGCCGGAAACTGCGTGGTCCTGAAGCCCGCCGAGCAAACGCCGCTGGGCATCGCCGTGCTGATGGAAGTCATCGGTGACCTGCTGCCGCCTGGTGTGCTCAACGTAGTGCAGGGCTACGGGCGCGAAGCCGGCGAAGCCTTGGCCAGCAGCAAGCGCATCGCAAAAATCGCCTTCACCGGCTCCACCCCGGTGGGCTCGCACATCATGAAACGCGCGGCTGAGAGCATCATCCCGAGCACCGTAGAGCTGGGCGGCAAGAGCCCGAACATCTACTTCGAAGACATCATGCAGGCCGAGCCGACCTTCATCGAAAAAGCCGCCGAGGGCCTGGTGCTGGGCTTCTTCAACCAGGGCGAGGTCTGCACCTGCCCGTCACGCGCCCTGGTGCAGGAGTCGATCTACGGGCCGTTCATGGAAGCGGTGATGAAGAAGGTCTCGCAGATCAAGCGTGGCGACCCACTGGACACCGACACCATGGTGGGCGCACAGGCCAGCCAACAGCAATTCGACAAGATCATGTCCTATCTGGACATTGCCAAGCAGGAAGGCGCTGAGGTGCTCACTGGCGGTGCCGCCGAGAAGCTCGAAGGCTCGCTCGCGACTGGTTATTACATCCAGCCGACCCTGCTCAAGGGCACCAACCAGATGCGCGTGTTTCAGGAGGAAATCTTCGGCCCGGTCATCGGGGTTACCACCTTCAAGGACGAAGCCGAAGCGCTGGCCATCGCCAACGATACCGAGTACGGCCTGGGTGCAGGTGTCTGGACCCGCGACATCAACCGCGCGTATCGCATGGGCCGGGCGATCAAGGCCGGTCGCGTCTGGACCAACTGCTATCACCTCTATCCAGCGCATGCGGCGTTCGGCGGTTACAAGAAGTCCGGCGTCGGACGCGAAACCCACAAGATGATCCTCGACAGCTACCAGCAGACCAAGAACCTGCTGATCAGTTACGACATCAACCCCCTGGGCTTCTTCTAGCCCTCTAAGAGTGCCCGCCCGTGCCGCAAGGCGTCGGGCTGGTGCACCCGTGGCTGCCCTTTGACTCCGGAGGCCCCAAACATCCTAGAAAACAGCAAAGGCACAGCGCTTGCTTTAACGACTCTGCCGTACCCGAACCCATCAAAGGATGATTCCCATGGCTCTCGAACACAGCAGTGCGACACCCCCAACACACGCCATCGATTTCGAAGCAGTTGGCAGTGCCTATTTCAAGGAACGCGAACTCAAGAAAGGCGCCGCCGGTTGGGTGCTGCTGGTGGGCCTTGGCGTGGCCTATGTCATCTCGGGGGACTACGCCGGCTGGAACTTCGGCCTGGCCCAGGGTGGTTGGGGCGGGCTGTTCATCGCCACGCTGCTGATGGCGACCATGTACCTGTGCATGTGTTTTTCGCTGGCCGAACTCTCTTCGATGATTCCCACCGCCGGCGGCGGTTATGGCTTTGCCCGAAGCGCGTTCGGCCCGCTGGGAGGCTTTCTCACCGGTACGGCGATCCTGATTGAATACGCCATCGCGCCGGCGGCAATCGCCGTGTTCATCGGTGCCTATTGCGAGTCGCTGTTCGGCATCGGCGGTTGGGCGATCTACCTGGCGTTCTATGTCATCTTTATCGGCATCCATATCTTCGGCGTCGGCGAGGCGCTGAAGCTGATGTTCATCATCACCGCGATCGCCGCGCTGGCCCTTGCAGTGTTCATCGTCGCAATGGTGCCGCACTTCTCGGTCGACAAGTTGCTGGACATTGCGCCAACCACGGCCGCCGGCGCCAGCAGCTTCCTACCCTATGGCTACGTTGGCATCTGGGCGGCGATTCCCTACGCGATCTGGTTCTTCCTTGCCGTCGAAGGCGTGCCGCTGGCAGCCGAGGAAACCAAGAACCCACAGCGCGACATGCCACGCGGGCTGATCGGCGCCATGCTGATCCTGGTTGCCTTTGCCGGACTGATCCTGCTAGTGGGCCCTGGTGGAGCGGGTTCGAGCACCTTGGTGGCATCCGGCAACCCACTGGTTGAAGCGCTGACCACCGCCTACGGTTCGTCGACCTGGATGAGCGGCTTCGTCAATCTGGTCGGCCTGGCTGGCCTGATTGCCAGCTTCTTCTCGATCATCTACGCCTACTCGCGACAGATCTTCGCGCTGTCGCGTGCCGGCTACTTGCCACGCAAACTGTCGTTGACCAACAAGAACAAGGCACCGGTCATGGCGTTGATCATCCCAGGGGTGATCGGCTTCCTGCTCTCACTCACCGGCCAGGGCGACCTGCTGATTCTCGTCGCAGTGTTCGGCGCGACCATCTCCTACGTCTTGATGATGGCCTCGCACATCGTTCTGCGGATGCGTCGGCCGGATCTGCATCGCCCCTACAAGACCCCTGGCGGCGTACTGACCTCTGGCGTCGCGCTGGTACTGGCCTGCCTTGCGGTGGTCGCGGGATTCCTCGTCGACCCCCGCGTCGTGATCGCTGCGGCGGTGATCTATGGAATCTTCATCGCCTATTTCGCCCTCTACAGTCGGCACCACCTGGTGGCCGGCACGCCGGAAGAAGAGTTTGCGGCGATCGAGAAGGCTGAAGCCGCGTTACACAAATAAGGGGGGTGTTATGGCGGGCTACACGCACAGCGTAGGCGGCACGAACTGGCGCTTCGACAGCCTGCGAGAGGTCATGGCCAAGGCCAGCCCGACGCGCTCCGGCGACGTTCTCGCCGAAATCGCGGCGGGCAGCGATGCCGAGCGCGTCGCCGCGCAGATGTGCTTGGCCCACACTCCGCTCAAGCGTTTTCTGGACGAAGCGCTGATCCCGTACGAGACCGACGAGGTCACCCGCCTGATCATCGACAGCCACGACACTGAAGCCTTCGCTCCGGTCAGTCACCTGACCGTGGGCGACTTTCGCAACTGGCTGCTGGGCCATGACGCTGACGAGACAAAACTGGCAGCCCTTGCGTCGGGGCTAACGCCGGAGATGGTCGCAGCGGTGTCGAAGATCATGCGCATACAGGACTTGATTCTGGTAGCACAGAAGGTCCGCGTGGTGACCCGCTTTCGCAACACCATCGGCCTGCGGGGACGCATGTCCACACGCCTGCAGCCCAACCACCCCACCGACGACGGCGCGGGCATCGCAGCCAGCATTGTCGACGGTCTGCTCTACGGCAACGGCGATGCGGTCATCGGCATCAACCCCGCCACCGACAGCACCAGTGGCATCTGCGAGCTGCTGAAGATGCTCGACGCGGTCATCAGCCGCTACGAGATCCCCACCCAGGGCTGCATCCTCACCCACGTCACTACATCGATCGAGGCGATCAACCGTGGCGCGCCGCTGGATCTGGTATTCCAGTCCATCGCTGGCACCGAAGCGGCGAACACCAGTTTCGGAATCAACCTGGCGGTGCTGCAAGAAGGTTACGAGGCCGGCCTGTCGCAGAAGCGCGGCACGGTCGGCGACAACCTGATGTACTTCGAAACTGGCCAGGGCAGCGCTTTGTCGGCCAATGCTCATCATGGCGTCGACCAGCAAACCTGTGAGGCGCGCGCCTATGCCGTGGCCCGCAAATTCAAACCGCTACTGGTGAATACCGTGGTCGGCTTTATAGGCCCGGAGTATCTCTACAACGGCAAGCAAATCATCCGTGCAGGCCTGGAAGATCACTTCTGCGGCAAGCTGCTTGGCGTGCCCATGGGTTGCGACATCTGCTACACCAACCACGCCGAAGCCGATCAGGACGACATGGACATGCTGCTGACCCTGCTGGGCACGGCCGGCATCAACTTCATCATGGGCATTCCAGGCTCGGATGACGTGATGCTGAACTACCAGACCACCTCCTTCCACGATGCGCTTTACCTGCGTCAAAGCATGGGCCTGCGCCCCGCGCCGGAATTCGAGCAATGGCTTGCCAAGATGGAAATCCTGCGGCAGGACGGCGGGCGACTGCAGATGGGTGAGCAACTTCCGCCCGCCTTTCGCCGGTCGCTGGAGCGAATGGCATGACGCCTTTGGGCCGGAACCGCCTGACGAAGACTGGTCCAGCGTGCACGTCTCGGATCGCCAGCAAAGATTGGGCGCCCCCTCGCACCTACAGGTGCTGTACGGCCTGTGTCTCGTAGGGGCCAGCTTGCTGGCGATCAAATAGCTGTGAGGGCGAACTTGCCCGCCTACCTCGGAGGCTCCCATGTCCGACAAGCCCACCACTGTCACCAACCCTTGGAATCACCTGCGCCAGCTCACCCCCGCGCGCATCGCCCTGGGCCGTGCCGGCGCCAGCCTGCCCACCGAGGCCCAGCTGGACTTTCAGTTTGCCCATGCCCAGGCCCGCGACGCGGTGCACCTCGCGCTCGATGCGCATGACCTGGCTTTGCAACTGGAGCAGCGTGGTTATCGCTGCCTGCAGCTGCACAGCGCCGCGCCGGATCGCGACACTTATCTGCAACGCCCCGACCTGGGCCGTAGGTTGAATGAAGAATCGGCCCAACGGCTGAATGACCACACGCAGCAACACGAAGCGGGTTACGACCTGTCTATCGTGATCGCCGATGGCCTGTCGGCGCTTGCCGTGCAGCGCCACGCCCTGCCCCTGCTGCAGCGGATCGACGATCAGATGCATCAGGACGGTTGGACCCTCGGCCCGATCTGCCTCGTGCAACAGGGCCGTGTCGCAGTGGGCGACGAGGTCGGGCAGCGGCTCAAGGCGAGGATGGTCGTCATGCTGCTCGGCGAACGTCCAGGCCTCAGCTCCCCGGACAGCCTTGGCCTCTACTTCACCTACGCCCCCAAGGTCGGACGTACCGATGCCGACCGCAACTGCATTTCCAACATCCGCCTTGAAGGCCTCAGCTACAACCTCGCCGCCCATCGCCTGCTCCACCTGATGCGCGAGGCGTGCCGGCGGGAACGCTCAGGCGTGACGCTGAAAGACGAAGCGGAGATGCTCAGCCTTGATGACGGCTCGCCCAAAGTCGGTAATTTCCTGCTGGGCTGAGCTTCGGCCGGCTCTGCCTGGGATAATGCGCAGCCACGGCCAACTCGCCGCGCCTGCAACGAGACCCGGCCCACAGCGTCCGTGCACCGTCCGGCTTGCCGGTGATCGAACGGGCGCTTAAGGTTGTCGCCCCCAGGCTGGAAGCACCTTCATGTGGTCATTTCGCGACTGGCGCCGCAAGCGCATCCTCGCGCGCCTCGCCATCGAACCGACCCTCTGGCAGCACGTACTGGCGAGCCTGCCGATTCTCGATGGGCTGAGCGACGAGGAAACCGAACGCCTGCGTGAACGTAGCCTCCTGTTCCTGCACGCCAAGCGCCTGACAGCCCTGCCCGGCGTCGAGTTGGACCTGGCCGACCGCCTCCGCCTGGCCGCCCAAACTCAGCTGCCGCTGCTGCACCTGCAGGATCTCGACTGGTACCAGGGCTTCCATGAAATCGTGATCTACCCGGACGACTTTTACAGCCCGCAGAAGCACCGTGATGCCACGGGTGTCGAGCATGAGTGGGACGCCGAGCACAGCGGCGAGGCCTGGCTGCAGGGTCCGGTGATCATGGCCCTGCCCGGCGTTCGGGAAAGCGGCGGCTGGGAAGGCTACAACCTGGTCATCCATGAGCTCGCGCACAAGCTCGACATGCTCAACGGCGATGCCAACGGTCTACCACCGCTGCATCGCGAGATGCGCATCGAGCAATGGGCAAGCACCATGCAGCGCGCTTACGACGGGCTGAATGCCGTGCTCGACGCCGACCCGGATGCGCACACCGTGATCGACCCCTACGCTGCCGAAAACCCGGCCGAATTCTTCGCCGTGACCAGCGAATATTTCTTCAGCGCACCCGATGTCCTGAGCAGCGAACTTCCGGATGTCTACGATCAGCTCAAGCGCTTCTATCGACAGGACCCGGCAGCACGACTCAAACACCTGCGGGAGACCCACCCGGCCTACGCGGAACCTCACTGACTTCGAACCGTCGAATGCGCTCGCCACCCTGCCAGCGGCGACCCGCCGCGAGCGACATGGCAAAACGCCCGACAGTGCGCCTATAATCGCGCCCACTTTTAGCCCCAGGCCGCGTTGGCCGACCACGGAGCAATATTCATGAGCTACAGCAAAGTCCCGGCCGGCAAAGACCTGCCAAACGACATCTACGTCGCCATTGAAATTCCGGCCAACCACGCGCCGATCAAGTACGAGATCGATCACGACACCGATTGCCTGTTCGTCGATCGCTTCATGGCGACCCCGATGTTCTATCCGGCCAACTACGGTTTCATCCCGCACACGCTGGCCGATGACGGCGACCCGCTCGACGTGTTGGTCGTGACGCCCTACCCGGTCGCTCCCGGCTCGGTCATTCGCTGCCGCCCGGTGGGCGTGCTGAACATGACCGACGAAGCCGGTGGCGACGCCAAGCTGATCGCCGTCCCGCACGACAAGCTGACCCAGCTGTACAAGGACGTGAAGGAATACACCGACCTGCCGCCGCTGCTGATCGAGCAGATCAAGCATTTCTTCGAGAACTACAAGGATCTCGAGAAGGGCAAGTGGGTCAAGGTTGAAGGCTGGGAAGGCGCCGACGCCGCCCGCGCCGCCATCATCAAAGCTGCCGAGGCTTATCAGAAGTAAGCCGAGGCACTGAAGAAAAGCCGGCCACAAGCCGGCTTTTTTATTGTTGATTTCCGTCCTGAATCAGCCTTGCATCTTCGGCTGTCTAACAGCAGGACGATCTGCTGTCTTCTTCATCGGGTGCTCAAGAACGTAATGACATCCAGGCTCGCTCGACGGTTCTGGTGTGGTTCCGCAAGCATGGCCGACAGGGCTGGAGCGAGGGCGCAAGCGCACGATCAGCCTGGACCAGGCAAACGAGCGAACCACTCAGCTCGCCGCCTTGCGGCTTTGTGTCGCAGCTATCCGCCCGCTCATGGGCGAGCCGCTACCCATCAGGAGGCGGCTGTGAATACCGTCAGCCCTGCATCCCCGCCATGCCGCGCTCCCGAACCTGTTCGGGACAAACACACCTTGCCTGCCGAGCCTCGGCGGAGACCGAGGGTTGCAAACATGCGGCCACGAATGTAAACAACGCGTAAACGAGAGTGATTGTTATTAGATGAGCGGGTAAGGTCTCGCATCGCCAAGGCCCCTGTAGATGACAGGAGTCCGTTCACGCCCATCAGGAGCCCTATCGAATGCATTGGAAACCTCTTCGCTCGTTGACCGGCATGGTCGTCATCGCGCTGCTGTCCTGCGTCCAGGCGCAGGCGGCCGAACGTACGCTGGATACCGCCTTCGGGCCAGTCAAACTCGAAGGTTCGGCGAAACGCGTGGTGGCGCTGGGTGAAAACGCACTGGACGCGGCGCTGTCGCTCGGCATCCAGCCGGTCGGCACGCTAGCCAGCCGGGGCGGCACCGATGTGCCCGATTATCTCAAAGAGAAGGCAGGCAAGGTCACCCTGGTCGGCACCGTGCGCGAACCCAATCTTGAGGCAGTCCTGGCCCAGCAACCCGACCTGATTCTCGCGTCTCCTGAGCTGCCGAAGGCTCAATATGACCGGCTCAGCCTGATCGCCCCAACCGTCGTGCCCAAGGGCAGCTCCTTCCGCGATTGGCGCGAGGTCTTTGAGGTTTACGCCGAGGCGCTCGGCAAGCCCGACGAGGGCAAGCGCCGCATCGAGGAGATCGACGCTCGCCTCAACTCCATGCGGGATCGCCTGACCGGCCATCCGCAGGTCAGCGTGGTGCGTTGGAACCCGCAGGGGCCGTTCATCATGTCCAGCCAGTTGTTCGTCGGGCAGCTGCTCGACTCGCTTGGTTTCAAGCCGAACGAGCTGGCCACGCAAACCCAGAAACCCCACACCGACATCCTTAGCCTGGAAAACCTGAGCAAGGCAGACGCCGACTGGATCTTCCTCGCCACCCTCAACGCTGACGGCCACAAGGCGCTCGAGGAAGCCCGCCGGCAGCCAGCCTTCACGCGTCTGGATGCGGTGAAGAACGACCACGTAGTAACCGTCGATGGGCAGGTCTGGAGTAGCAGCTCCGGTTATCTGGCGGCGCAACGTGTGCTGGATGACGTGGAGAAGGCTCTGCTCGACTGATGCCTGCGTCCCGGCTTTCCCTGGCGTCCGCGCTGACGATCGCGGGGGCGTGCCTCCTGCTGCTGTGTTTGGCAAGCCTGATGTTCGGCGCAGGCGATGTTGGCGTATCACGCAGCCTGCTTGCGCTTCTCGGTGCGGCGGACGAACAGGCGCGTTTCGTCGTTCACGACTTGCGCTGGCCGCGTACCGAGCTTGGCCTGCTAGTGGGTGTTGCACTCGGTGCGGCCGGTCTGCTGTTGCAGTCGGTCACGCGTAATCCACTGGCCGAGCCCGGATTGATGGGTGTCAGTGCCGGCGCGTCCTTCGCGGTGGTGCTGGCCATTGCGCTGGGTGCCAGCGCCGCGTCACTCAATCTGCTGGTGGCGGTTGGTGGAGCGCTGGGCGGCTGCCTCCTGGTGCTGTTGGTCACCCAGATGCGCGGCGTGGGTAATGACCCGGTTAGGCTGGTGCTGGCAGGTGCGGCGTTCTCCGGCCTGCTCACGGCGTTGAGCAGCATGCTGCTTCTGCAGGACCAGCGCACCGCTGACGAGATGCGCTTCTGGGTGGTCGGGGCACTGGCAGGCCGCCCGCTCGATACGCTCGTCTGGAGCTTGCCGGGCCTGCTGGCCGGTCTGCTGCTGGCGCTGCCCCTGATTCCCGCACTGGCGGCGCTGTCGCTGGGCGAACGGGTCGCCAGCGGGCTGGGCCACCATCCGCACATCACGCGACTGGTGACGCTGCTGGCCGTGGCGCTGCTGGTCGGCACCGCAACCGCCGCTGCAGGCCCGATCAGTTTCGTCGGTTTGGTGGTGCCCTACATCGCTCGCCGGCTTGTCGGCACCGACATTCGCCGCACCTTCGGCCTCTCGCTCCTACTCGGCCCTTGCATCGTGCTGTTCGCCGACATCCTCTCGCGCCTGGCGGTACGCCCCTATGAACTGCCGGTCGGGGTGATCACCGCCCTGGTTGGCGCGCCAATCCTCATTGCCGTGGTACGCAGCCACCGGTTGCCGACGTTGTGAATGCCATGACCCAAGCTTCTCTCGCCCCGCACGGCTACTGGCTGTGGCGTATCGGCGCGCTGTCGGTGCTGTTGCACCGGCGCAGCCTGCTGGTTGGCGTCGCGCTGTGCCTGGCGTTGCTATTCGCAGTCATTTGGCTGCTGGCGGTAGGCACTCCGGGGTTGAGCCAATGGCAGGCGCTGCGCGCCGCTTTCGGTGATGGCGAGCCGATGCACCTGCTGTTGGTTCGTGAGCTGCGAATGCCCCGAATCATGGCTGGCTTGTTGAGCGGCGCAGCCCTGGGTGCGGCGGGCTGTCTGCTGCAGACGCTGGCCCGCAACCGCCTGGCCACGCCTGGCGTGATCGGGATCGACAACGGCGCCACCGCCTTCGCCGTCGCCTCCATCGTGGCGATCCCGACCAGCATCGCGCCTTCGCTATTGGCATTGTCCGGCGCGACCACCGCGGCAGTGCTCACCTTTGCCCTGGCCGCAGGTGCCGGCGCGCGGGGCTACCGCTTCATCGTCGTCGGTATCGCGATCGGGGTCATCTTCGGTGCGTTAACCAACCTGATGCTGGCACGTACCAACATCGATGCCGCCAACGCTGCCTACCCCTGGACGGTGGGAAGCCTGAACGCACGCCCGGCCCAGTCGGTGATGCTGCTGGGCATCGGCCTGGCACTCGGCCTGCCACTGGCCAAGATGCTGGTCCGACCGCTCGCCCTGATGCGCTTCTCCGACAACGTCGCCATCGGCCTGGGCACGCGTCTCGGGCTGATGCGTGTGCTCACCCTGTTGCTGACCGTCTGGCTGACCGCCCTGGCGGTCGCGGTCGTCGGCCCGGTCGGGCTGATTGCGCTGGTCGCACCGGAGATGGCCCGTTTCCTCTGCCGTCAGCACGGCGTACCGGTGCTCAACTCGGCATTGAGCGGTGCGCTGCTGATGATCATCGCTGACTGGGTGGGCCGCATCCTGCTAGCGCCAGTCGAAATACCGGTCGGCATCATCATGGCGATTGTCGGCGGGCCTTACCTGATCTGGATTCTGTTACGCCAACCCTCCCGGACCCTAGCATGAGCACACTTCCCGAAATCCTCGTCGAACGCCATTCGGCCGACGTCCGCCTCGAAGCGCGCCAGCTGTGCATGGGCTATGGCGAGTCCAGGGTGATCGACGAGCTGAACCTCGAGCTCCCCCGCGGCAAGGTGACCGCCATCGTCGGCCCCAATGGCTGCGGCAAGTCGACACTGCTGGCCGGTCTGTCGCGCCTGCACAAGCCCAGCGCTGGAGCGGTGTTGCTCGACGGCAAGGTCATCAGCCAGCTGCCGACCCGCGCTGTCGCGCAGAAGCTTGCCCTGCTGCCACAGGAGGCCAGCGCGCCGGACGGTCTGACCGTCGCCGAACTGATCCGCTTCGGCCGACAACCGCACCAGCGGTTGCTGCAGCAATGGAGCGAACACGACCAGGCCGTCGTCGATGCCGCCCTGCAGGCCGCCGACCTTGTCGATCTGGCCGACCGGCCGCTGCAATCAATGTCGGGCGGCCAGCGTCAGCGGGCCTGGATCGCCATGGCGATCGCCCAGGACACGCCCCTTCTGCTGCTGGACGAACCCACCTCGGCGCTTGACCTGGGCCACCAGATCGAGGTCTTCGAGCTGATCCGCCAGCTCGCCGCCGCCGGCAAGACCATCGTCATGGTCGTGCATGACCTCAGCAGT
Organism: Stutzerimonas stutzeri; assembly: GCF_051028275.1. Lineage (GTDB taxonomy): Bacteria > Pseudomonadota > Gammaproteobacteria > Pseudomonadales > Pseudomonadaceae > Stutzerimonas > Stutzerimonas stutzeri_AS. The sequence continues at coordinate 767,847 of NZ_CP069269.1, read as the reverse complement.
GCCTGCCGCTACGCCGATCATCTGGTCGCCATGCACCGTGGTCGCATCGTCGTCGAAGGCGCGCCCGGCCAGGTGGTCACGCCTGAACTGGTCCAGACACTCTACGGCATCCATTGCACCCTGATGCGCGACCCGCTGCACGGCACCCCGATCATCGCCGCCATCAGCCGCGCGGGCGCCAACGCCTGACACCGTTCACTTGTCGCGCCCTCCCGGCGTGATTGCTCTTGGCCCGTCTATGACGGGCCTTTTTTATGCCTGCGCACCGAAGCCCAACGCCAAGGCCGTCGATGTAGACATTCGGCCGCGCGGCCAGTGAATATTACGTCTGTCACAAAGTCCAAGCGCCGCCCGCGGGATGGGGAACCTGGCGCCCTCTGCGGACTCGTCTAAGTAATAGCGCGACAGCCTCGAAAGCCAGTACGGAGCTGATGATGCCTGTGACCTACAACATCGCCTTGGTAAGCCTGTCCATCCTGATCGCCATCGCCAGCTCCTTCACGGCGCTCGACCTGGCCAGCCGCGCGCGCGCCTCGACCGGCTGGCTTCACAATGGCTGGCTGTGCTCGGCGGCCGTCTCGATGGGCGGCGGTATCTGGTCAATGCACTTCGTCGGGATGCTGGCCTTTGGCATGCCCGGGATGGAGATCAGATACGACCTATCCTTAACGCTCTGGTCACTGGTGTTGCCCATCGTCGTTACCGCCATCAGCTTCTTCGCGGTGAGCAGACGCGGGCTGAGCCGCCTGACCCTCGGCATTGGCGGCCTGTTCATGGGCCTGGGCATCGGCTCGATGCACTACATGGGCATGGCCGCGATGACAATGCATGCGGAGCTGTCCTACGACACATTCTGGGTAGCCGTTTCTTTTGTGATCGCCATCGGCGCGGCGACGGTCGCGCTCTGGTTGTCCGCCCGCGGCCGGCGACTGATGCTGCAGGCGGTAGCGGCTGTGGCGATGGGGTTCGCCGTGGCGGGAATGCACTACTCGGCCATGGCGGGCGCACGCTTTACACCTCTGGACGATGCCATGCCGGCGCCATCGGGCAGCGGCCTGGATCTATTGACGCTGGCGCTGTCGGTCGCAGGTTCGACCTTCATTGTGCTCTTCTTCGGGCTGGCCGCCTCCATGCACGACCGACGCATGGCGGCCCTCAGCGAGCGTGAGGCCGGTGCCCTGCGCCAGAGCGAGGAGCGCTTCCGAGAGCTGTACAGCAAGACGCCGCTGCCGCTGCACTCGCTGGACGAACAAGGCCGGCTGGAGTCAGTCAGCGATGCCTGGCTCGTACTGCTTGGCTATCGCCGCGAAGACGTAATCGGCCGACCGCTGATCAACTTCATGACCGAGCGCTCGGCGCGCCAGATGCTGGATCAGGACTGGCCTGTGCTGCTCGGTACTGGCGAATGCCTCAACGCCGAGTACCGCTTGGTCGCCCGAGGCGGCGTGTTCATCGACGTGCTCGCCTCCACTCGCCTCGAACAGACCATGCAAGGCGCGCTGATCATTGGCGGTCTGGTGAACATCACCGAGCGGCGCCACGCCGAGGCGGCGCTTCGTCAGGCCCAGAAGCTCGAGGCGATCGGCAAGCTCACCGGGGGCATCGCGCATGATTTCAACAACCTGCTCGCCGTGATTGGCGGCAATCTCGAGCTGCTGCGCAAGCGCTTGCCGAGCGACACCGCGCCACGTGCCGGCAGCCTGATCGAAAACGCCCTGCTCGCCACGCAGCGCGGCGCTAGTCTGGTGCAACGCATGCTGGCCTTTGCGCGCAAGCAGGAGCTCAACCCCAGCTCTGTCGAGTTGCCGGACCTGGTGCTGAACATGCGCGAACTGCTGCAGCGCTCAGTCGGCTCCAATATCAGTATCGACACGCGCTTCCCTTTGAGCCTGCCGCCTGCCTACATCGACGCGAACCAGCTGGAGATGGTGCTGATCAACCTGGTGGTCAACGCCCGGGACGCCATGCCGGAAGGCGGCACCATTTGCATCGAAGGGCAGCTACGAAGATCGGACGTGGCGGAGCAGCGCGCACAGGAATTCGTTGCGCTTATCGTGCATGACAACGGTATCGGTATGAACTCGGAGGTCCTGGCCCGTGCGACCGAACCCTTCTTTACTACCAAGGGGCCCGGCAAAGGCACAGGCCTCGGCCTTTCAATGGCCCACGGGCTGGCCGAACAATCGGGCGGTCGCATGGAGATCAAGAGCACCGTTGGCCAGGGCACGACCATCGAGCTCTGGCTGCCTCTTGGTGTGTCTGCCCGCCCGGTAGCGCCTGCCCCGGTCGAAGCACCCGAGCCGGTAAACCCGTCCCCTGCCGGCTTGACCATTCTTGCAGTAGACGACGACCCGCTCGTGTTGGCCAACACCACCGCGTTGCTTGAAGACCTGGGCCACCGTGTGAGCGCCGTGGACAGTGGCGAGGCAGCGCTGGGCGCGCTTCGGCAAAATCCGGTTTTCGACATTCTGATCACCGACCAGATGATGCCGGGGATGACGGGAACGCAGCTCGCGGCCATCGTCAAAGCCGAACATCCCAGTGTGCCGATTCTGTTGGTGAGCGGTTATGCGGAGCTTTCAGAGGAAGGTCGCCGGCTGCATACCCTGGCCAAACCGTTCACGCAGCAGTCGCTCAGTATCGCGATTGGCGAAGCATGTGGGCGGCCCAACTCGAATGTCGTGGTGCCGCTGCTCAATCGTCGATAACTACTGTGCGGTTGATCGTCACGTAAAAACCCGGCTCGGGAGCCGGGTTTTCCAATTACAGCTAACGCCGAACGAACTGCCGGTGCCTTTCAAATCGCACCGGCAGCGCCGCTAGCGATCAGCCTTTGCCTTTGCGAATCGCTTCCCCCGAGCCGAGATCGGCACCCGTCATGGGATCGATGGAGACGTCGGACTGAGTCCGCACAGCCATTTGCTGCACAACATTCAGCTTGTCTTTGCTCAGCTCGACGGAAGGCTTCCCATCGCCGCCGTCCACGGCTGGCTCCGGGTTCTCGACGAATTCCCACTCTGGCCCCTGGTTCCACGGCCCGCGCAGATCCCCTTCGCCCTGCGAGAGGTTGTAGTAGACGTTGGCAAATTTCGGATCGCCCGGCAGTTTGCCCTGAGGAAAGTTGGGTTGCATGGTGTGCAGCGCTTTCTCGAAGGATTTCTGGTGCGCAATTTCACGAGTCATGAGAAATTTCAGCGCATCCTTGATGCCTGGATCATCGGTCACGTTGATCAGCCGCTCGTAAACGATTTTGGCGCGAGCCTCGGCGGCGATGTTTGAGCGCATATCTGCGGTGGGCTCACCAATGGAGTCGACATAAGCCGCCGTCCAGGGAACACCGGCAGAGTTGATCAGGGCCGGACCGCCGCCATAAAGCAGCGAGGTCGTGTGTGAATCATTGCCGCCGCCGGTCAAAGACCGGTACAGATCAGCCTCCTTCTCGACACCCTCTGCCAGCTCACCTTTGGCGCCCTTGTTGAGCATGCCGATGATGGAGCCAATGATCTCCAGGTGGCTCAGCTCTTCGGTGGCGATATCCATCAACATGTCTTTACGGCCTGGATCATCCTCCGATAGCCCTTGGACAAAGTAACGCATCGCAGCGGCCAGCTCGCCTTGCGGTCCACCGAACTGCTCGAGCATCAGGTTAGCCAGTCCAGGATTCGGAGCGGCGACGCGCACGGTGTATTGAAGTCGTTTGTTATGGACGAACATGATTCACCTCTCAGGTTGGGATTTCCTTTGTGAACTGCCTCCTTAAATGGTCGGAACGGCCGCTGCGGACTGCGGTAATCGCAAGCAACCCTACTGATGGAGTGCGAAAGTCCGCAGGCGTCCGATTGCGTTTTTCAATCGGGGTCATGTACGTTGCCAATCGACCATCGTCTCGGGATTGCTTCCCTTACCTGGCGCGTCTCGCTTGCAATGTAGAAAAACCTGAACGGATTCAGGCAGGGCGACTCTATCGAAACCACAGCGTTCGCTGATTCGAGGTGAGAGATGCGCCATTCCCTACGCCCTGCTCGTAACCGCTTCGTCCCCATGGCCCTAACGGCTTTACTGCTATCGCTTGCCAGCACGACGGCGCACGCCGACTTGCCGCGGGTGCTCGGCTGGGTCGAGGAAGGGTTGATCCTGCCGGAAAAGGTTGCCGTCAAGTTCAAGCTCGACACCGGTGCACTGACATCCTCGATGCATGCTGAAAACATCGACCGCTTCGAGAGGGACGGTGAAGAGTGGGTACGGTTCACGGTCGAACTCGAGGATATCGATACGGAAAAAGAGGTCCGGACTCGCCTGGAGCGCAAGATGGTTCGTGACATCAAAGTACGGGGCGCTGGCGGTGCCGAAGAGCGGCCCGTGGTGCTGATGAAGGTCTGCCTGGGTAATCAGACCTACGAAGAGCAGTTCTCGCTGAACGACCGGGACAAAATGAACTATCCCGTGTTGATCGGCCGTCGCACGCTAGAAAAAGTCGGCCTGGTGGACTCGTCCAAGACGTTCACGGTCGAACCGAGCTGTTCGTAACGCAAAATTTCGCGAGCAGGCGACGCGCCTCCTTCCAGCTCATCGCCCGAGTGCAACTCGCCCATCCCGCTCCGGTCAACTGAGCAGCCCCGCCCCGAGGCGTGGCGCTGCCGATAGGCATGCCATCCACACTTGCGCATGCTGGCCATCGACGTCCACCGGAATTCAGGAGCCATTGCCATGACCAACCGCGACCAGACTGCCGTTATCTGTGGCGGAACCGCCGGCGTGGGCCGTGCCACCGCCCATGCCATGGCCAAGGCGGGCTTCAGGGTCGCCGTGATTGCGCGTGGGGAGAAAGGGTTGTCCGATACTCGCCAGGCCCTGGAAGCCTACGGAACAGAGGTTCTGGCGATTTCTGCCGACGTGGCTGATGCTGAAGCGATCGACCTCGCCGCCGAACGGATCGAATCGGAGTTGGGGCCGATCGACGTCTGGGTCAATGCCGCAATGGCTACGGTTTTCGGTCCGGCCGAGTCGATCACGGCGGCGGAATACAAGCGAGTCACTGAGGTCACCTATCTGGGCTTCGTCCATGGCACGCTGGCCGCACTGCGCCACATGCAGCCTCGCAATCGCGGGACTATTGTGCAGGTGGGCTCGGCCCTGTCTTACCGGGCCATCCCGCTGCAGTCGGCCTATTGCGCGGCGAAATTCGCCATCCGCGGCTTCACCGACTCGCTGCGCTGCGAGCTGATCCACGCCAACAGTGGGGTTCGCCTGACGATGGTGCAGCTGCCGGCGCACAACACGCCGCAATTCGACTGGTCGCGCAACAAGATGAACCAACGCCCGCAGCCAGTACCGCCGATTCATACGCCTGAAGTTGCAGCACGCGCCATCCTCCGTGCCGCTAACGAAGCACCGCGTGAGCTGTGGCTGGGACGGGCATCCTTCCAGGCAATCATCGGCAATATGTTCATGCCGGGCCTGCTTGATCGAATGATGGCCAAGCAGGCGTGGAGCGGCCAGTTGACGGACGAGCCAGCAGACACGCAGCGGCCGGACAACCTCTTCGAACCGGTCGAAGGCCTGCATCGTATCGATGGCCGCTTCGATGACCGGGTCAAGGACCATGCCCTTGGGCTGAGCAGCGAGGCAGTCGGCAAGCTCGCAGTCGCCGGGCTTGCCGCCGCCACTGTGGGGGCTGTGGCGTTGGCCGCGTCCATCGCCTCGGGTTTCCAGCGCTAATGTGCCGGTTGCAGCTCTTGTCGCGCCTGCTGAACAACCGAAAACCCAGCCGATAGCGCCAGCCCGGCCATTACCAGCGCCACGATGAGGTCGGGCCAGCCTGACCCCGTACCGAACACGCCGGCCGCAGCAATCATCACGGCGATGTTGCCGATCGCATCGTTGCGGCTGCACAGCCAGACCGAACGCATATTGGAATCACCCTCTCGGAACGCGTAGAGCATCAGCGCGACAATGACGTTGGCGACCAACGCCAGCGTGCCGACAATGCCCATGGTCAGCGGTTCGGGCACTACATCTGCATAGACTGCCCAACCGGCGCGACCCAGTACGAAGACGCCGAAAGCCAGCATCGACAGGCCTTTGACCAGAGCGGCGCGTGACCGCCATACCAGCCCCATGGACAGGACCACAAGGGTGATCCCATAGTTGGCGGCGTCTCCTGCGAAGTCGATGGCATCCGCCAGAAGGGAGACGGAGCCGGAGCGTAAACCGCTGATGATCTCGACGACGAACATGGCCAGGTTGATCGCCAACGCCACCCACAGGGCCTTACGGAAGCCCGGACTGACCGGTGGAGCGGAGCAACCGGAGTCACAGCATCTCGACGACATCTGAATGCCTCCTGAACTATAGTCGGTGCCATTGCACACCCTGGAGCTGCTCCAGGGTCAAGCCCGTTCTAATGAGCCGGGTACACGACCAGGAGACGATGATGCGCATAGGTGAGTTGAGCGCCGCAGCCGACGTGGACGTCGAGACCATCCGCTATTACGAGAAAGTCGGTTTGATGCCTGCGCCCGAGCGCGGCGCCAACGGCTATCGGTCCTACTCTTCAAAACAACTGGCGCACCTGGTGTTCATTCGTCACTGCCGCGCATTGGACATCGGGCTGGCTGACATACGCCGGCTGCTGGAGTTTTCCAATCAACCTGACGCCAGCTGCGGCGATATCAACCTGTTGATCGACGAGCAACTCAAGCGCGTCCGCACCCGGCTGGAAAGCCTCCACGCGCTGGAAACCCAGTTGCAGGCACTGCGCAGCTGCTGCACCGGCAATCGCCCCATCCAGGGTTGCGGCATACTCAACGAGCTGACCAGCACGCGAGCGCCGTCGAGTGCCGATAACGCTCCGTCCTCGCTTCAGCCTTGATGTTCCAGCATGGCGTTCAAGCGAACGGGGCGTCAGATAGCCATGGCTTGCTGGTCAATAAGCGGCTGGACCGACGCAAGCCAACGACAATTCGCAATAGCATCCTTGGCGCTGCCGGACGGTGGCGATAATCTGCGTCTCTTTTCCCACGAGCCTCTTCGATGCCTCTGTTCGACATCTTTCTGCTGATCGCCGCCGGATTTGCCGCCGGCGGCATGAATGCTTTGGCTGGTGGCGGCACGTTCTTTTCCTTTCCCGCGCTGCTCGCGACCGGCCTGCCGCCGGTGACCGCCAACGCGACCAATGCCGTAGCGCTCTGGCCCGCCAGCCTGGCAGCTGCGTGGGCCGCACGCTCGACCTTGCGCCCGCTGGATCGATACCTGATCCCATTGCTGCTGGCCGGGCTCGTAGGCGGGCTACTGGGTGGCCTTCTGCTGCTCGCCAGCGGCGACGATGTCTTTAGCTTGCTGATTCCCTGGTTGCTGCTGCTGGCCACTGCGCTGTTTGCCGCAAGCCCCTGGCTGAGTCGCTGGCTCGCAGCACGACGCGTGGACGACACGGCCATACCGCCCCACGCCCCGGCATCCCTGGCAGCGCATACCCTGGTTTCAATCTACGGGGGCTACTTTGGCGCCGGAATGGGCATTCTCCAGCTCGCCGCGTTTTCCATTGAAGGGCATCAGCTGGTCCGCGCCAACGCCCTGAAAAACCTGATTTCCGCCGTGATCTACAGTGTGGCCACGGCGACCTTCGTTATCGCGGGCCGGGTGAGCGGCTACGAGCTGGCCATCCTGCTGATCGGCACCACACTTGGCGGCTACGCAGGCGGCGCGTTGAGCAAGAAACTGCCCGCGAGCTGGCTGCGCCTGTTCGTCATTCTGGTGGGCAGCGCCATGACGATTTATTACTTCCAAGCCATGTATCGGTCGTGACCGAAAGGCATCTAGCCCGCTCGGCTTATGGCTTCTGCAGCACAGCTCTGCTAGTGTCGCGACCGTTTCACAGCAGCCAAAGAGAACAGGTTCCGCCATGGCCCGCAAGAAAGTCGCCCTCGATTTCGAACAATCCCTCGCCGAGCTGCAACAACTGGTCGAGCGTCTGGAAAGCGGCGAGCTGTCGCTGGAGGACTCGCTGACCTGCTTCGAACAGGGCATTGGCCTTACCCGTGATTGCCAGGCAGCGCTGAGCCAGGCAGAGCAAAAGGTGCAGATCCTGCTCGAGCGCGACGGCAAACTGCAGGAAGCCCCGTTCGAGGCGGACCCTGAAGCATGATCGGTGCCTACCAGAAACGCTGTCAGCAACGTGTCGACAGCTGCCTCGACACCCTCTTCGCCCCGCCCCTCCCCGAACTCGAACGCCTGTACCAGGCCATGCGCTACAGCGTGATGAACGGTGGCAAGCGCGTTAGACCCCTGCTGGTCTACGCCGCGTGCGAGGCGCTTGAGGGTGACCTTGTCCTGGCGGATGGTGCCGCCTGCGCTGTCGAACTGATTCATGCCTATTCGCTGGTGCATGACGATCTGCCGGCGATGGACGATGACGATCTGCGTCGCGGACAGCCCACGACGCACAAGGCTTTCGACGAAGCCTGCGCCATTCTGGCCGGCGATGGGCTGCAAAGTCTGGCTTTCGAGGCCCTGGCGCTCGACGCTCATAACCCCGGCGACCCAGCAGTGCGCCTGGACATGGTCGCCAGCCTCGCTCACGCTGCCGGCCCGGCAGGCATGGTTGGCGGACAGGCCATCGATCTGGGATCGGTCGGCCTCAAACTTGACCGCGCCGCGTTGGAGTCGATGCACCGGCACAAGACCGGCGCGCTCATCGAGGTCAGCGTCCGCCTCGGCGCGCTGGCGAGCGGTCGCGCGAATGCGCAGAACCTCGACGCGCTGAAGCAATACGCTCAAGCCGTGGGGCTGGCGTTCCAAGTGCAGGACGACATCCTGGATGTGGAAAGCGACACCGCAACCCTGGGCAAGCACCAGGGCGCGGATATTGCGAGGGACAAGCCCACCTACCCGGCACTGCTGGGTATGGACCAGGCCAAGGCTTACGCACTGGAGCTTCGTGACATCGCGCTTGGCGCCATTGCACCGCTTGGCCCACGCGCCGAACCACTGCGCCAGTTGGCTTCTTTCATCGTCGAACGTCGCAGCTGATGTCACTACCGGAACGGCTTGGCAGCGACCGTTGATGCCCGAGCCGTTCTTATCGTAGTAACCATCGGGTAAACTGCGGTTCTTTTTTCAGCCAAAACGATGCGCCCGATGCCCAAGACGTTTCATGAGATTCCTCGGGTCCGCCCTGCGACGCCCGTCCTAGATCGCGCGGCCACTCCCGAGCAACTACGCCGGCTGGGCGAAGCGGAACTCGAAGAACTCGCCAACGAGCTGCGTCAGGACCTCCTTTATAGCGTCGGACGGACCGGCGGGCACTTCGGTGCAGGCCTCGGCGTGATCGAGCTGACGATCGCGCTGCACTACGTCTATGACACGCCGAAAGATCGACTGGTCTGGGATGTAGGTCATCAGGCCTATCCACACAAGATCCTTACCGGGCGCCGGGAACGCATGGGAAGCCTGCGCCAGAAGGACGGCCTCGCTGCCTTCCCGCGACGCAGCGAAAGCGAGTACGACACCTTTGGCGTCGGCCATTCCAGCACTTCGATCAGCGCCGCCCTGGGCATGGCCATCGCTGCGCGCATGCAGGGCACGAAGCGCAAGTCGATTGCGGTGATTGGCGATGGCGCGCTCACGGCTGGCATGGCGTTCGAAGCACTGAACCACGCGCCGGAAGTGGGCGCCGACATGCTGGTTGTGCTGAACGACAACGACATGTCGATTTCGCGAAACGTTGGCGGGCTGTCCAACTACCTGGCCAAGATTCTCTCCAGTCGCACCTATTCGAGCATGCGCGAAGGCAGCAAGAAGGTGCTCTCGCGCCTGCCTGGTGCCTGGGAAATCGCCCGCCGCACCGAGGAGTATGCCAAGGGTATGCTCGTTCCCGGCACCCTGTTCGAAGAGCTCGGCTGGAACTACATTGGCCCCATTGATGGCCACGATCTGCCGACTTTGATTGGTACGCTGCGCAACATGCGTGACCTCAGCGGCCCGCAGTTCCTGCATGTAGTGACGAAAAAGGGCAAGGGCTTCGCCCCTGCAGAGGTCGATCCGATCACTTGGCACGCGATCAGCAAGCTCGAACCCCTTGGCGAACCGGTCAAACCGAAGACGCCCAGCGGCCCCAAGTATTCCAACGTGTTTGGCCAATGGCTCTGCGACATGGCCGCGGCGGACCCGCGCCTGCTGGGCATTACACCGGCCATGAAGGAAGGCTCGGATCTGGTCGACTTCAGCGAGCGCTACCCTGACCGCTATTTCGACGTCGCGATTGCCGAGCAGCATGCGGTCACCCTCGCCGCCGGCATGGCGTGCGAAGGCGCCAAGCCGGTGGTGGCGATCTACTCGACCTTCCTCCAGCGTGCCTATGACCAGCTTATTCACGACGTCGCGGTGCAGAACCTCGACGTGCTCTTCGCCATCGACCGGGCCGGTCTCGTTGGTGAAGACGGCCCGACCCACGCGGGCAGTTTCGACCTGACCTATCTTCGCTGCATTCCCGGCATGCTGGTGATGACCCCCAGCGACGAAAACGAGATGCGCCGGATGCTCACCACCGGTTACCACTTCGACGGTCCCGCCGCCGTGCGTTATCCGCGCGGCACCGGCCCGAATGCAACGCTCGAGCCGGGCCTCGAACCGCTGGAAATCGGCAAGGCTGTGGTGCGTCGAGAGGGCAAGCGAATCGCCCTGCTGGTGTTTGGCGTGCAATTGCCGGAAGCCATGCAAGTTGCCGAAACCCTCGACGCGACCGTCGTCGACATGCGCTTCGTCAAGCCCTTGGATGAAGCCCTGGTTCGTCAGATGGCCGACAGCCACGAGCTGTTGGTGACCATTGAGGAGAACAGCATCATGGGCGGCGCTGGCAGCGCAGTCGGCGAGTATCTCGCTGCACAAGGCCTGAGCACACCCATCCTTCATCTGGGCCTGCCCGACTACTATGTCGAACATGCCAAGCCCAGCGAAATGCTCGCCGAGTGCGGCCTCGACGCTGCAGGAATCGAGGCCTCGATTCGTGCACGCCTGAACCTCCTGTAAACATCGTCAAGCCATCCGCGGCTCCGGATGGCTGTGAACAAGTTCCTCGCTACGGTGGAATAATCCACATCAACCCCTGCACACCTGTCGCTTCGTCGGATCAACCGCCGGTGCGAGATGCTTCAGCCCAGCTACCCGACGCTGATCGTCAACGTACCGCTGTGAGGCGCTTCATCCTGTCGCTTGTCTTTCCCTCGACCAGCCCTTAAGGTTCGCGCGATTTTCTTATCCGCCCAGGTGTGCACGACTGCGTCGTCTGCATTAAACGGGAAGCCGGTGCGCTCCAAGAGCAATGCCGGCGCTGCCCCCGCAACGGTAATCGACCGTGATCCCAGGATCACCGCCCGCTCAACCGCCACTGTGCAAGGCACGGGAAGGCGAGCGCCGTGCGCGTCGAAAGCCCGGAGACCGGCCTGACGGATTCGACTGGTGTTGCGGAGGGCAGCACCGTCAAGCGCGGCTGCCTGTCATTCGCACTTGTTCCTGCCCTCCTCAAAAGCGTTGCACTTTTGAGGATCGATCCTGATGAAACTGTCCCGTCTTACTTTGGCCATGGCGCTGCTGCATAGCGTTTCCGTGCACGCCCAGACACCTGATTACGATGATGCGCTGCAGCTCAGCGATACCATCGTGTCTGCCAACCGCGTGCCTCAGCTACGAGCCCAGGCTGCAGCCGCCACCACGGTTTTCACTCGTGCCGACATCGACCGCTTGCAGGTACGTACCGTCGCCGAGTTGCTCGAACGTGTACCGGGCGTAAGCGTCGTGCGTACCGGCGGGCCCGGCAGCCTGACCAGCATATTTGTACGTGGCACCACCAGCGGCCAAACGCTTGTGCTGGTTGATGGCCAGCGCATCGCCGCGGCTTCCAGTGGTACCAGCAGCATCGAGTTCATCGATCCGGACCATATCGAACGGGTAGAGGTTGTGAAAGGGGCGCGTTCGGCACTGTACGGATCCGATGCAATCGGTGGCGTGGTGCAGATCTTCACACGGCGAGGTAACGAGACTGGTCTCAACCCGCGTCTGCGCCTCGGCGTCGGCAGCCATTCGACCTTCGAGCGCAGCCTGGCATTGTCCGGTGGGGATGACCAGACCCGCGTGAGCCTCGCCGCGTCGCTGGACGAAACGTCCGGCATCGACGCGACTCGCCACGGCGACAGCCTCAATCGTGACGACGATGCCTTCCGCAATCGCGCGCTGAGCTTCAACCTGTTGCACAGCTTCAACGAGCACCTGGACGCTGGCTTCAGCGCACTGGATCAGCGTGGCCAGATCGAGTACGACGATGTATTCGGCCCGTCCCAGCCGACCACCGATTTCCAGCTCAGCACGACCTCAGGTTTCGTCAGCTGGCAGATCAACGAACAGTGGGCGAGCCGTTTCGAACTCGGCCACAGTGAAGACAAGCGTGACACGGGTAATGATCTGGCTGATGCCGGTCCGGAGATGTTCTATAGCTTCAACACTTACCGCGACTCGGCGAGCTGGATCAACGCGCTCTCTCTCACACCCGAGCATGAGGTCACGCTAGGCGCCGACTGGTACGAGGACCGACTGCACAGCACTACGGATTTCGTCGAAGAAGCCCGTTGGAATCATGCCGGTTTCATCCAGCATCGCTATAACGGCAGCCTGTTCTCCACCGAACTGGGCATGCGGCACGACAAGAACCAGCAATACGGGAGCCAAACGAGCTGGAATGGCGCATTGACCATTCCTCTGGATACACGCAATGACCTGATCTTGTCTTACAGCGAAGGCTTCCGCGCACCTACATTTAACGATCTTTACTACCCGGACGAGTGTTTCTTTGGCGTCTGCTATTCAAGCGCGAACCCGAACCTTTCTCCCGAACGTTCACGCAGTTACGAAGCTCAATGGCGTAGCCGCTACAGCGACAGCGGCTCGCTGGAATTGTCGGTTTATCGTATCGATATAGAGGATGCGATCGTTTCGGACATTAGCACCGGATGGCAGCCTTATAACGTACAAACGGCCCGCATCAACGGCCTTGAGGCTGCCTTGAGCGAACAAATGTTCGGCTGGCAAGCTCAACTTGCGGTCGGATTGATTGACCCGCGCGACCGAGACAGCGGCCACACCCTGCCACGACGCGCGAAACGCACCCTTAGTCTGGATCTGGATCGCGAGTTCGGCGACTTTTCGGTTGGCGCCAACTGGCGTGCTGTCAGCGGTCGCTACGATGATGCAAGCAACACGATCGAGCTCAGCGGCTATGGCTTGCTAGGTTTGCGGGGCGGCTGGAAGGTCAGCAGAGAGATCAGCGTAGAAGCCAAGCTGAACAACCTGTTGAACAAGGATTATGCCGAAGCGACATATAGCTCAGGCCGATACGAATACGCGACGGAAGGACGGACAGCGTTAGTTGCAATAACCTGGACCCCAACCCTTTAAGGCAGGCCCGGCGCGGCCTGGTCCCCCGCCTGGTTCATCACCTCGCAGAGCTTCCGGATCGCGCCAAGCATCTGGAAGCTCGGCCGCTCCAGCCCCTTGTCCGGGACTTCCCATAGCCGCCCCTTGCGCACCGCTTCCAATTGGGGCCAGGCGTTCCACTTGGCAAGCTGCGCGCCGCTACCTGCCAGGATCACCTCTGGGTTGCGGGACAGTACCGACTCAACGCTCACTTGCGGCGCGGGCAGTTGAAGGTCCGCAAAGATGTTACGGCCACCGCACACCTCGATGGCTTCGCCGATGATTTGAGGCCCGCCTAGGGTGTAAAGCGGGCGATCCCATATCTGGTAGAACACATCCAGCGGTGGCTGCCGACGATAGCGACTGCGCAGCTGTTCCAGGCCCTGTTTGAACTGGCGCTGAAGTTCAAGGCCCCGTTCATCCCGCCCAATGCGTTGACCGATGAGCTTGAATTGCTCGGCCAGTTGCTCCAGCGTGGCAGGCTGAACGACCAGCACCGGAATACTGAACTGGGCCAACTGGTCACGCTGGGCACGGGTGATGCTGTCGGGCCAGAGCAGCACCAGCGTCGGCTGCACCTGAAGAAGCTTTTCCATTTCCAGTTGACCGATACGGCCAACCGAAGGCACCCCTTCCAGCGCCGCCGGACGATCGCCGCCATCAAGAACGCCGACCAGCAGATCATCAGCTTTGAGCTCCAGCATGATTTCACTGAGCGAGGGCGCCAGGCTGACCACGCGTTCCGCAGCCGCCACCCACGGTGACACCAGCAGCGCGAGGCACAGCAGGAGGCTACGCATCACTGCAACTGGCGCGGAACGCGATAAAGAACAAGCAGTGTCAGGCTTCCGCACACAAGCAGCAGCTGCGCCACCGGCTCGAGCCCGATCGGTGCGCCAATCGCCGCCACCCAGGCAGGCAGCCCGGCAATACGCAAGGCACGCAGGCGAACATCGCGCAACGTGGCCCATGCCGAGGGCTCCGCATCGCTGCCGAATGAATGTTCGGTTTTGATCAGCGCATGTTTGTAGGCTGTAAAGCGCGGCAAGCTGAGAAATAGCAGACCCAGGCCGGCAAAGAACAGAGGGAACGCGATGAGCGCTTCGTGGCTACCGGTCAGCTGTGGAAGCTGGTTGGTTGCAAGTACCGGCACGGCTATCAGCAACAATTGAAACCAACCATCACGTGACAGCCGGCGTCGAGCAGCTGCGCGGTTCACGACTGCTCGGCTTCGCCCTGATGGATCTCGCCAAGCAGGTGGCCAAGCTTGCCAGCCTTGGTGGCAAGGTATTTCTCGTTGTGGGGGTTATGACCGATTTCCAGTGGCATGCGCTGGGCAACGCGTATACCGAACCCTTGCAGCGCCTTGACCTTGCGCGGGTTGTTGGTCATCAGCTTGATTTCGGCGATGCCCAGGTGCTCGAGCATGGGCAGGCAGATCGCGTAATCTCGCATGTCCGGGGCGAAGCCTAGGCGCTCATTGGCTTCGACGGTATCGGCACCGGCATCCTGCAGCTCGTAGGCGCGAATCTTGTTCAGCAGGCCAATGCCGCGACCTTCCTGACGTAGGTAAAGCAATGCCCCGCGCCCCTCGTCCGCGATCGCGCGCAGGGCAGCCTCGAGCTGAAAGCCACAGTCGCAGCGAAGGCTGAACAACGCATCCCCCGTCAGGCATTCGGAATGCAGTCGGCCGAGCACGGGCTTGCCGTCGGCGACATCGCCCAGGGTCAGTACGACATGTTCCTTGCCAGTGTCCTGATCGAGAAAACCATGCATGGTGAACACACCGAACGGCGTCGGCAGTTTGGAAGCGGCGACGAACACGACTGGCACCGGAAGACTCCCGAAGGCGGAAAAGCGGATATTGTAACATCAGTGCCGCAGCAACCTGTATCGGAACATCGACCCGTCAAGGGAGCGACACTGCCTGACTGCCTGACGAAACGTCAGTCTAGATCTTGGACTCCAGCTTCAGAACCCCCTGCTCCTCGCGCCAGCTGACCCGACCGAGAAAGCTCATGCCAAGCAGGGCGTCGCTAGGCGAGCCGCCTTCCACTACTACGGCTTCGACGCCAAGCACGTCGATCGCACCAACCTTCACGCTATTGAGGTTTACCTGCCAGGCCTTGGCCGTACCGCTTGCCGTGCTTACGACGATTGGCCGGCCATCGACCCGATAATCGATACCCAGACGCTTCGCCTGATTCTCGTTGATTGCCACCGAGGTGGCGCCGGTGTCGACAAGAAACTGCACGGGCTGCCCGTTGATCGAGCCTGCCACCCAATAATGTCCGCCCTGCCCCTGAGCGATGCTTAACTGACGACGCTCCGGCTCGGCAAACCCGGAACTCAGCTCACGGGTAAGCGAATAGCTACGCTCGACCCCATCCACCCGGAGCACGGCACCTTTCGAGTCAACACTGATTACCTCGACGCCGCCCGGCCCCGTTTGACCGACCCTGACCAGCTTGCGCTGACCATCGACGTTCAACACGGCAGCGCCAGGAAACAGACCAACCACCTGTACCAGTGGAGCGGCGGTAGCGGCGAGCGTTAAGAGGGATGTGAGGGAGGCAAACAGCAAGGCAACGGGTCGCATGATTAGCGGCTCCTTGAATCAGGGCATATGGCATTGTTTCACGTGCTCTTCAGACATTGCAGCGATCCGACGCACAGCCCGAGCTGCCGAAGGATCAGCCCAGCAACCGCACCGCTATATGCATGATGCCGCAAGCGGCGAACCCGGCCAGGATGTCATCCAGCATGATGCCCAGCCCGCCGTGAACCTGACGATCAACCCAACTGATCGGCCAGGGCTTGAGGATGTCGAGCAGGCGGAAAACGACAAATCCGAGCAGCAACCAATACCAACCGGGGGGCACGAGCCAGAAGGTGATCCAGATACCAGCGAACTCATCCCATACGATGCCTTCGTGGTCGTGCACGCCCAAATCCTGTGCGACCTTGCCACACAGCCAGATGCCGAACAGCATGCTCGCAAGGATCAGCGCACCGTAGCCCCAGTTCGGCAGTATCTGCCACAGCGGCACGAACGCCAGCGCTACCAGCGATCCCCAGGTACCTGGTGCTTTGGGCAGGGTGCCGGAGCCAAAACCAAAAGCCAGGTTATGCCAGGGGTTGCTCCAGACCGAGTGTGGGATCGGCTCGACGGTAGGCTGCAGGGAATCAGTCAAACGGTTGTCCTCATTTCTAGCCGAGCGCCACCGGCTCAGTTTGCGAAGTGGTTGTAGCCGCACTGGCCGAGACTGACGGAATTTCCATCAGCATCGACCAGCCGGACGCCCTCACCCTCGGCGACATGCCCGATCACATGGATGGGCCATCCTTCGGTCTGCATGCCGCGTAGCGCATCGGCCGGTAAGGTGAACGCCAGGATATAGTCATCACCGCCCGCCAAGCCGCAATGCAGGGCATGCTCAGTCCCGGCGAAGCGCAACAGCGAATCCGATAGCGGCACCCTGCTTCGCTCGATCACCAGCGAAACAGATGACGCCGTGGCGATATGTGAGCAATCGGCCAGCAGGCCATCAGAGATGTCCAGCGCCGCGGTTGCCTTGCCGCGCAATGCCTGACCGAGCGAGAGCTGAGGTTGTGGCGACCAGTAGCGCCGCAGCAGCGCTGCCGCCTCGACAGCGTTCGCCTCCCGCTCGCCAAGGACGATCGGCAAAGCTCCCGCCGCATCTCCAAGCGCACCACCCACACAGAGCAGATCACCAGGCTGCGCGCCGCTTCTCAGCAACGCCTGGCCTAGAGGCACGCGCCCGAACACCGTCAGCGTCATGCTCAGCGGGCCACGTGTGGTGTCGCCGCCGATCAGGCGCATGTCGCATTTGGCGGCCATGCTGTCGAGCCCACGGGCGAACTCGGCCAGCCAGTCGGAATCGGCAGAAGGAATCGTCAGCGCCAGGGTGAAGCCAATAGGCGTCGCGCCCATTCCAGCCAGGTCGCTGGTCGAGACGGCCAACGCGCGCTGACCAAGCAGATAGGGATCGCACGGGTCGGGGAAATGCACGCCAGCGACGAGCGTGTCTGTGGAAACCGCCAACTGCTCACCGGCTGCGACGCTGAGCAACGCGCAGTCATCGCCTATGCCCAGCGCGACATCGCCGCCAACCCTGGCACAAGCAGCGGCGGCGAAGTAGTGGCGGATCAGCTCGAACTCACCCATCAGAGGCGTTGGCTCAGCGCTTGTGGGCGCCGACCTCGGCACTGCGCAGACTGGGCGCCAGCTTGTCCAGCACGCCATTGACGAACTTGTGCCCGTCAGTGGCGCCGAACACCTTGGCCAGCTCGATACCCTCATTGATCACCACCCGGTATGGCACATCGATGCGATGCATCAGCTCGTAGGTGGACAAGCGCAGGACAGCCAGCTCGACCGGGTCGAGCTCTTCGAGCGGACGATCGAGATGAGGCACGATGGCGCCATCGACCTCGGTCTTCGCGCGCGCAACGCCCGTCAACAGTTCATGAAAGTAGTTGCCGTCGACACCCGAGAAATCGTTGTCGACGCGAAACTGCGCCTCGATTTCGTTGAGGCTCTGGCCGGCCATGTGCCACTGATACAGCGCCTGCATCGCCAGGCTGCGCGCGACACGTCGTGTCGCGATCTTGCCCTTGGCCT
The DNA here is from genome assembly GCF_051028275.1 of Stutzerimonas stutzeri. Taxonomy (GTDB): domain Bacteria; phylum Pseudomonadota; class Gammaproteobacteria; order Pseudomonadales; family Pseudomonadaceae; genus Stutzerimonas; species Stutzerimonas stutzeri_AS. Next base: position 749,741 of record NZ_CP069269.1, on the reverse strand, counting down.
TTGGCTGCGGAGCGTCCTGGCTGTCGTCGTGATTAAGGCTCACTTGGCCTCCAGCTGCGCCAGCAGGCTCACCATTTCAAGCGCGGACAGTGCAGCTTCGGCGCCCTTGTTGCCGGCTTTGGTGCCTGAGCGTTCGATGGCTTGTTCGATGGAATCGACAGTCAACACGCCAAACGCGACCGGCACGCCGAACTCCATGGAGACCTGCGAGAGGCCCTTGGTGCATTCACCAGCGACGTACTCAAAATGCGGTGTGCCGCCACGAATGACTGCGCCGAGCGCGATGATCGCGTCGTACTCGCCCTGCTGGGCAACCTTCTGCGCGACCAGCGGAATTTCGAAGGCGCCCGGGGCGCGGATGATGGTGATGGCGTCTTCGGCGATGCCGTGGCGCACCAGCGCATCGACGGCGCCGCTTACCAGGCTCTCGACAACGAAGCTGTTGAAGCGGCCAACGACCAGGGCGAACTTGCCCTGCGGGGCGATGAAGGTACCTTCGATGGTCTTCAGTGTCATGGAAACGAATCTCATATAGCGTTAAAGAGCTTGTGGGCAAAGGCAGCCCGGCGGATCAGCGCGTAGCGAGCGCAGGACAGACAAGGCAAAAACAGGTGAGGCGGCGGAGTTTATTGATTGTAAATGAGCAAGCCTCGCCTGTTTTAAACGCAGTATGTCCAAGCGCAGTAGCGCGGCAGCCCTTACTCAGCGGGCAGGTATTCTACAACTTCCAGGTCGAAGCCGGATATCGCGTTGAACTTCATGGGCGAACTCATCAGGCGCATCTTGCGTACCCCGAGGTCGCGAAGGATCTGCGAACCAGCCCCCACCGTGCTGTAGGTCGCCGGGCTCGGCGACTGTTGACGATTGAGTTGCGCCAGCAGCTGCGGTCCGGTCAGGGGGTTACCCAGCAGCAGGACAACGCCACTACCCGCCTTGGCCACCTCACTCATTGCAGCCCGCAGGCTCCAGCGACCCGGCACGGTTACCATCAGCAGATCACGTAGCGGTTCCATGTTGTGCACACGAACCAGGGTAGGCTCTTCCGGCGAAATCTCCCCGCGGGTCAACGCCATGTGCACGGTGTCTTCCACGCCGTCGCGGTAGGTGACCAGCTTGAACTGGCCCAGCTCGGTTTCCAGCGGCTGCTCGGATACACGCTCGACCGTGCGCTCGTGGATCATCCGGTAGTGAATCAGATCGGCAATGGTGCCTATCTTCAATCCGTGCTGTTCGGCGAACAGCTCAAGTTCCGGGCGGCGCGCCATGGTGCCGTCGTCATTCATGATTTCGCAGATCACCCCAGATGGCTCGAAACCGGCCATGCGAGCCAGGTCGCAGGCCGCTTCGGTGTGCCCGGCTCGCGCCAGGACGCCGCCAGGTTGCGCCATCAACGGAAAGATATGACCGGGGCTGACGATGTCTTCGGCTACGGCGTTCTTCGCCACGGCAGCCTGCACGGTGCGTGCGCGGTCGGCCGCGGAGATGCCGGTGGTCACGCCGACCGCAGCCTCGATTGAAACGGTGAACTTGGTGCCGAAACCGGAACCGTTACGCGGCGCCATCAGCGGCAGTTGCAGGGTCTCGCAGCGTTCGCGGGTCATCGGCATGCAGATCAGGCCACGTGCGAAACGGGCCATGAAGTTGATGTGTTCAGCCGTGACGCATTCCGAGGCGACGATGATGTCACCCTCGTTCTCGCGGTCTTCGTCATCCATGAGGATGACCATCTTGCCGGCGCGGATGTCTTCGATCAGTTCTTCAGCGGTATTCAGAGCCATGGTGGCCAATCCTTACTTATTCAGATAGCCGTGTTCGGCCAGGAAGCTTTCGGTCAGGCCCGAGGTGTTGGGCTCGGCGGCCTTGTCGCCCATCAGCAGGCGCTCGAGATAGCGTGCTAACAGATCCACTTCCAGATTCACCTTCCGCCCAGCTCGGTAGTCGACCATGATGGTTTCAGCCAGGGTGTGCGGAACGATGGTGAGCTCGAATTCCGCACCATTGACCGTATTGACCGTCAGGCTGGTGCCATCCACCGTGATCGAGCCTTTCAGCGCGATGTATTTGGCCAGTTCACGCGGTGCGCGGATGCGGAACTGAACGGCGCGGGCATTTTCCTCTCGCGAGATCACTTCGCCCACGCCATCAACGTGACCGCTGACCAGATGCCCGCCAAGACGGCTGCTGGGTGTCAGGGCTTTCTCAAGGTTGACTCGGCTGCCGGCCTTGAGATCGACGAAGGCCGTGCGAGCCAGCGTCTCGCGGCTGACGTCAGCCCAGAAACCATTGCCCGGCAATTCGACGGCGGTCAGGCAGACGCCATTGACCGCAATGCTATCGCCGAGCTTGACGTCGCCCAGGTCCAGCTTGCCGGTTTCGACCAGCACACGCACGTCACCGCCTTTCGGCGTCATTGCGCGGATGGTGCCGATGGATTCGATTATTCCTGTGAACATGCGGCCTCCCGTGGAAGGCTGTTGAAACGATGCATATGACGAACTCCTGTTTTGGAAAAAACAGGGCGTTGCAGATCGATAGGGAGTAGACGCGCGCACGAACGGCGCCCGTCGAGGCATCCCGCTCTCTCTCATCCGGACTATACCGTCGGCCCCGGAATCACACCGGGTCTGCTGACCTTGCCAATGCAAGCGCTCGCGGGCTAAACGCATTGAAAGCTACTGCGCCCACGACAAGCTGCGTTGTGACCCTTCTCTCGTCGGGTCACGCCTTGCCTGCCACGGGCTCGCTACGCTTTCGACCTTCTTAATTGCGTATTACCGCCGGTGGGGAATCTCACCCCGCCCTGAGAACGTGGGCCATTCAAGGCCCGGCGCAGTTTTTACCACAGATGGGCCTTTTCTGCAGCCGGCACACAACCGTTTGCTTAGTGCTGCCAATGCAACGAAACATTTAAACGTTCACGCAACTAGCGCTGCGCTTGTTGGTCCATACGCATCGCATCGGTTTCTCGGACGCGAATCCCGCTAACCGTACCGATGTAACGCAAGACGATCAGGAAGGAACGTCAATCCCGCAATTCTTCGTACCGACACGCCGAGCCAGGGTCTGCTCGCATCTGCGGTCCCAGCACGCTGCACATAGGACACGATCAGGACGAACGCTCCGAACCTTCACATGTGCCAGGAGGTTGGGTATGTCAGAGGTTACGGCAATGGAACCGTCGGCGGCCGCGCAGGCAGCGGACATCGACCGCCAGGGTTATGCGGTCATCGAGCACTACATTTCACCAGAACAACTCGAACTGGGCCGTGCATTCATTGCACAGCAGGCTGCGAACCACGGCGGTGAGTATTTCGCTATCCACGGCATTGAGGCCTTGGGTGGCAGCCTGATCGCCGGGCTGGCACTTTCGCCCCCGTTCAAAGAAAAGATGGCTGAGCTCTATCGCCTCCAGACTGGGCGGGAGCCGTCCGCGACCGAGCAGGTCTTTCCGGTTATTCGTTGTCTGCAAGGGCGCAGTGGCCTCAAGCAGTCGCACTTCTACCACTTCGACGCCACAGCCGTTACCGCACTACTTCCGCTGTTCATCCCAACTGAAGGAGAGCACTGCGGCGATCTGATCATCTTCCCCAATACGCGACATATCCGATTCAATGCGTTGCGTAATGTCATCGAAAAGGCCGTGCTACATAACACTGTCAGTCAGAAATTGGTCGCCTTTGCAGTGCGTCGCGGTTGGCTCAAACCGATCCGCCTTAAGCTGGTGCCCGGAAACCTGTATCTGTTCTCCGGTTACCGCAGCCTGCACGCGAACGACGTATGCGATCCCGCCATGCTGCGCGCCACGGCCCTGTTCCACTTTGGCAATCCGCATCACGAAAGCGTGCTGGCGCGATTGCTACTGGGCGCCAACAAACGCAGGGCCAAGCTGGATCACAATGGGCTGAGGCCGGTTAACTAGAAACCAGGACGGCATGTTCTCGCACGCCTCGGGCGGCGAGAACATGCTGAGCATCAGGCGCAGGCCATGACCGGGCCTGATCCCGTATGCTGTGCTGCCCTTTGATGTGCTGCGAGGTGTCGCATTGACTGATCAAACAGTAACGTACTTTCTCGAGATGACTGCCCCTTCGCAGCTACGGGCAAAGCCAGTACCGCAAGACCTGTTTATCAGCGAGTGCGAGATAAAGCAGTTCCGCTTCAACCAGTTTCTCTATGGTTTGATAGGCGGTCCCTGGCAATGGACCGAACGACTCGACCAGCCTGACGACGTCTGGCAACGAGAAATTGAAAGCCCCGACCATCGCACCTGGGTCGCCTACCACCGAGGAGCCATCGCTGGCTATTACGAGCTACGTCGACAGGGCGACGACGTAGAGATTCTCTATTTCGGACTGGAGGCCGGCTTCTTTGGCCGCGGCTTTGGCGGCAGCCTGCTGAGTCACGCCATCGACAATGCCTGGAAATGGCCAGGTGCCCGCCGAGTTTGGGTGCATACCTGCAGCCTCGACCACCCGAGTGCGCTGCAGAACTACCAGGCCCGAGGTTTCAGCCTATACGACACCAGGATCGGCATCGAATAAAACTGGGCATCAGCTCGTTGGCACCGCGACGATCTTCCAGTCGTCGCCTACTGCTCGGATATCCTTGATCTTCAGTTCTCGAGCCTCGCTCATGTACTCCAGCGGCAGGTCGAGGAGTGGTCGTGCAGAGGAACCGAGAAATTTCGCAGCGACGAATATCTGGTATTCATCGATCAGCCCCAGCGAGGCGAAAGCACCGGCCAGTCGCGGCCCCGCTTCGAGCAGCACTTCATTGACATCACGCTTGGCCAGTTCACGCAACAAGCTGCGCAGATCCACGTGCCCTGCCTCGCCTGGCAGCGTCAGCAGCTCATGACCGGCAAACCGATACCGAGCGGCCTGCTCATCACTGCTGCTCACGACCAATGCCGGCCCCGCCTGGAAAAAGGGTGCGTCCAGCGGCACGCGTTGGCGACCGTCGACCAGCACGCGCAGCGGTTGGCGTTGTAACGCCAGCGTGGCTGCCTCGTCATCCAACCGGAGCTCTGCGGCGCGCACCGTCAGTCGAGCCTTGTCCATCAGCACCGTGTCTGCACCGGTGAGCACCACGCTCGATTGCGCGCGCAGCCGCTGCACTTCACTGCGTGCAGCCGACCCGGTGATCCATTGGCTTTCGCCGCTGGCCATCGCGGTCCGGCCATCGAGGCTCATCGCCAGCTTGGCGCGCAAATAAGGTAGCCCCGCCTCCATGCGTTTGATGAAGCCCGGATTCAATCCGCGCGCTTCGCTTTCCAACACCCCGCTGACCACCTCGATGCCGGCGCTGCGCAACAGCTCGAGTCCACGGCCAGCGACCTGAGGATTTGGGTCCTGCATGGCGGCGACCACGCGAGTTATCCCTGCCTTGACCAACGCTTCAGCGCAAGGCGGCGTTCGCCCATGATGGCTGCACGGCTCAAGGGTGACATAGGCAGTTGCGCCAAGGGCGCACTCGCCAGCCTGACGCAAAGCATGCACCTCGGCGTGTGGCTCCCCGGCGCGAACGTGCCAGCCCTCACCTACCCGCTCACCGTTCTTGACGATGACGCAGCCTACGCGTGGATTGGGGTGCGTCGAATACAGCCCCTTGCGCGCCAATTGCAGCGCCTGTGCCATCCAGGCGTGGTCGTTGGAGGTCATTCGGTTTTGGCCGGCTCACGTGAGAGGCGCTCAATTTCCTCGCGGAATTCATTGAGGTCCTGGAAGCGACGGTAAACAGAAGCGAAGCGGATGTAGGCGACTTCATCGAGCTTCTGCAACTCGACCATCACCAGCTCCCCCAGTACGCGCGACTTGATTTCGCGCTCACCGGTGGCCCGCAGCCGATGCTTGATGTGGGCGATGGCTTCTTCCAGGCGCTCGACGCTGACCGGGCGTTTTTCCAGCGCGCGCTGCATACCGGCACGCAACTTGTCCTCGTCGAACGGCTGACGGCTGCCGTCCTGCTTGATCAAGCGCGGCATGACCAGTTCGGCAGTCTCGAAGGTGGTGAAACGCTCACCGCAGGCGAGGCATTCGCGGCGACGGCGCACCTGGTCGCCTTCGGCCACGAGGCGCGAGTCGATGACTTTGGTGTCATGTGCACCACAGAAGGGACAATGCATGGGCTAGAGCTGTCAGACGTCGGGACAGCCATGGTAGCGCATCCCGCCGGCAAGACAAATCGAGCCAATTGTTGCTATACAGGCGCGCATCAACCTCATGTTATGGAGCCGTCCGTGCAGTTACGCCCCTTCGTTGTGCCTGCTTTGCTGCTGGTGCTGGCTGGGTGTTCGAGTGAACAATCCCAGCGTCCTATCGCGGCCGTCACGTTCGAGGAGCCGCCGCAGGCCACCACCCTCATGCACGAACTGCACGGCAGCCTGATCGGCGTCCCGGCCGACAGTGAAGTCGAGCTGGCGCTTCTGGAGGTCAATCGCCGTGACCAGCCAGACCGACTACTGAGCAATGTAAAGCTGCAGGGCCGGGGAACCGAGCTGCCGTTCATTCTCAAGTTCAACGCCGAGAAATTTCCGAAGGGTCAGGACGTGGAACTGCGTGGCCGGGTGACCCGTTCAGGGCAGTTGATCATGCGCCTGCCTGCCGTACAGGTCAGCAGCCCGGCCAATCAGTCTCTTGGCCCGCTGCATCTGGTGCCGGCGCCTTGACCCCGCCCGCTGTGCTGCGACAGGCACTGACCGAGCTGCTCGGCGATGCTTCGCTGAGCATCGAGTCACTGCCCAGCACTGATATCCAACTGTGGCTGATTGATGCGGGAAACATGGACCGTGCGTTCAGCCCCGAGGAAACCCGGCGGGTCCTCCAAGAGCCGCCATACTGGTGTTTCTGCTGGGCCAGCGGCCTAGTCCTGGCTCGCTGGCTGGCTGAACGGCCTGACTGGGTACGTGGCAAGCGCGTCCTTGATTTCGGCGCAGGGTCAGGTGTCGCCGCCATTGCCGCTGCAAAGGCTGGCGCTGCCGAAGTAGTAGCCTGTGACCTGGACCCGTTGGCCCTGGCCGCCTGTCGCGCCAACGCGGAACTCAACGGCGTGCAGCTCCACTATTCGGATGATTTTTTCGCTGAGGCTGACCGCTACGATTTGATCATCGTCGCCGACGTGCTCTATGACCGGGCTAACCTGCCGCTGCTCAACGAGTTTCTCAGCCGCGGTAAAGAGGCTCTGGTCGCTGACTCACGCGTGCGGGATTTTCAGCACCCGCTGTATGAGCGTCTGGACATCCTTGACGCCTGCACATGGCCGGATCTGGCCGAACCCGCGGAATTCCGTCGGGTGAGTCTTTACCATGCCTGTCGCGAAGGCACATCCGTCGCGATGTGCTGAAACGCAGCACCTACCGCACAGGAGGAGATATGCCGATCGAAAAACCATTACGCCTGTTCTTCGCCCTGGCCTGCCCTTCCGACCTGGCCGAAGCTATCTGCAACTGGCGCGACAGTCATGAGATAGGTGGTCGCCCCGTCGCGCAAGCCAACCTGCATCTGACCTTGGCTTTTCTCGGCAACCAACCTGCAGCCGCGGTGGATGGTCTGAAGCAGCTTGCCGCTAACCTGCGCGCGGATACGTTCACACTGCAACTCGACCAGCTGCAGATGATCGGCAAGGATTTCGCCTGCCTGATGCCCAGCCAGAGCCCCTTGCCGTTAATGGATCTCGTCGGGCAATTGCACGCCGGGATATCCGCGCACGGAGTCGTGCTTGATTCACGACCGTTTTTGCCGCACGTCACGCTTTCACGCCATGTTCACGCCTTGCCCGATATCCAGCCACATGCGTTCCAGTGGGCTGTGAGCCGGTTCGGCCTCTATCTGTCCGAAAACACCCCACAGGGCGCTCATTACACCGAGGTGGCTAGCTGGCCGCTGGCTGCGCCGAGCCGCTGAACACTCGCAACCTGCGCCCTTGCTTCCGAATCGTCTCGCCCCCACTTACCATGCACGCCTCATTTCGCATGTGCCCATTCCGAGAATTCCGATGAGCCAGACTCCCTACATCTTTGACGTTACCAGTAGCAATTTCGAGCAGCTGGTGCTGGAAAACTCCTTCCACAAGCCGGTGCTTGTCGACTTCTGGGCCGAGTGGTGTGCGCCCTGCAAAGCATTGATGCCGCTGTTAGCGAAGATTACCGATGAGTACCAGGGTGAACTCCTGCTGGCCAAGGTCAACTGCGATATCGAACAGGATGTCGTGGCCCGTTTCGGCGTGCGCAGCCTGCCAACCGTCGTGCTTTTCAAAGACGGTCAGCCGGTTGATGGCTTTGCCGGCGCCCAACCGGAGTCGGCGATTCGCGCCATGCTTGAGCCCCATGTGCAACCGCCCGCCGCGCCGGAAGCTGACCTGCTCGAAACCGCTCACTCGCTATTCGCTGAGGGACGCATCGGTGAGGCCGAAGATTCGCTTAAGCAAGTGCTGGCTGAAGACAACGAGAACGCCGGCGCATTGATTCTCTACGCCCGCTGCCTGGCCGAACGCGGCGAGCTAGGCGAAGCCGAGCGGGTTCTTGATGCGGTCAAGGGTGATGAACACAAGCAGGCCCTGGCCGGTGCACGTGCGCAACTGACCTTTCTCCGTCAGGCCAATGACCTGCCCGAAGTCGCTGACCTCAAGAGCCGACTGGCGCAGAACGGCGAGGACGACGAAGCGGCCTACCAGCTGGCTATCCACCAGCTGGCACGTCAGCAGCACGAAGCTGCGCTGGACGGCTTGCTGAAACTGTTTGTTCGTAACCGCGGCTACGCTGAAGGGTTGCCGCACAAGACGCTGTTGCAGGTGTTCGATCTGCTAGGCAGCGACCACCCGCTGGTGACTGCCTACCGACGCAAGTTGTACCAGGCGCTGTATTGATTTCCCAATGAGGCCAGTCGCCCTGCATCAGCTATCGGCCACAGCCTAGACAGGCCGGCAATGTCTCGGATCGACATTGCCTTCCCATCCTCGGAGCTGGCCCGCCAGACGATACGGTAGGTCGCTATCGTGCGACCCACTCTACAGATGACGTTGCTTTTCGGCCTGAGCTCGTTTGCTCGTTCGCCTAACCGAGTAACTGTCGCAGCGCCGCGCAATCTCGGGCGTGCAGTTCAGTCAGCTCAGGCCAGGGATTTTCCGGCAGGTTGACCAGTACGCCGCGCGCCCCAGCCGCCTTGGCGCATTCCAGGTCGAAGCGGTAGTCGCCTACCATCACCAGCGCGCTGGGTTCGATGCGCCATTTGTCTGCCAGCTGCAGCAACCCACCTGGATCGGGCTTAGGCGGCGCCTCATCACGGCCAAGGATGTCTTCGCTGGCAAAGCAGTCAGCCATACCAACCGCCTGCAGGGTGACCAGCGCCAGTTCGTGCGCATTGCGGGTCAGCACACCGAGCCGGCAACCGCGATCACGCAGCATATGCAGCAACTCTCGTGCGCCGGGAGCAGGCGTCGCAGCCTGAGCCAGCTCACGCTCGTGCTCCAGCAACCAGGCCCGTTTGTGCGCGGCTTGATCGGATGGCAGCGCAGCGAGGTGATGGAGGATGTCGTCGTCTTGGGGAATATCCAGGGCCCGCTTGATTGCTGGAAAGTCGTGCACGGCGAGTGTCAAGGTGCCATCCATGTCGAACACCCAGTGCCGCGCATCGGCCAGGCTCACTTCCAGTCCTCGCGCACACGGATCAGGCCTTCCTGTGCCACCGAAGCCACCAGTTCGCCGGCACGGTTGAAGATGCTGCCGCGGGCGAACCCACGCGCATTGCCCGCCCAGGGGCTGTCCATGGAATAGAGCAACCACTCATCGGCACGCACTTCGCGGTGGAACCAGATGGCATGATCGAGGCTCGCCAGCTGGATGAACTTGCTCCACGAACTCACGCCGTGCGGCTGCAATGCGGTGCCAATGAAGCTGAAGTCCGAAGCGTAAGCGACCAGGTACTTGTGCAGCGCCGGGTTATCCGGCAGCGAGCCATCGGCCCGGAACCAGATGTTCCGGATCGGCTCGATAGGCTGAGGGTTGATCGGGTCCTGCAGCGTCACCGGGCGGATCTCGATGGGCTTTGGTCGGCGCAGCTTCTCAGCCACTCGAGGCGGCACCAGCGGCGTCAGCTTGTGCATCAGGTCCCATTCACTGAGCAGGTTTTCCGGGCCTTCGACCTCTGGCATCTGCAGCTGATGCTCGTAACCGGTTTCGTCAGTCTGGAACGAGGCGCTGCAGGTGAAGATGGTCTGGCCTTTCTGGATCGCGCTGACGCGGCGGGTGGTGAAACTTCCGCCGTCACGAACCCGGTCTACGTCATAGACCACCGGCTGATGCGAGTCACCGGGGCGCAGGAAGTAGCCGTGCATCGAATGAACATGGCGCTCCGGGGCCACCGTCTGGCTGGCCGCAGACAACGCCTGACCGACCACCTGGCCGCCGAACAATTGAGGAAAACCGAGATCCTGGCTTACGCCGCGAAACAGGTTTTCCTCGATGCGCTCCAGCGACAGCAGGTTCACCAGGGTGTCGAGTGTGTCGGTCATCTTTCTCTTTCCTAATCAAGCGGGCACGGGGCAGGCGCGCAATGTTACGGATTCCGTGGGTTTCGCTCCAGTATCGACCTTAGCCACGCGCAGAAAGCCAATCATCACGCCGAATGCGGTAGAGCCGATGGACGCGCAACGGATGCCCGCCCGGCAGGTTCGGATGGTCGAAGTCCTCATGCGGTTCCGCCTGCATGCCGAGCGTACGCATCAACCGCAGCGACAGCTCGTTGCCCGCTGCGGTATAGGCAACTACGTCCGGTAGTTGCAGCTGTTCGAACGCGCAGGCCAGCGATGCTTCCGCGGCCTCGCGAGCAAGACCCTGGCCCCACTGATCACGCGCTAGCCGCCAGCCGATCTCGACGGCAGGACAGAACGGCAACGGCAACCGGCTCCAGGACAGCCCGGTGAGGCCAATGAAGCGCCCGTCGCTCTTGCGCTCCAGCGCCCAGAAACCGAAGCCATGACGGATGAAATGCAGCCTGAAACGGGCAATGGCGGCCGCGCACTCGTCGCGTGTAAGCAGACCGGGGAAGTAGCGCATCACCAACGGATCGGCGCAGATTTCAGCCAGCGGATCGAGATCAGCGTCGCGCCAGGCGCGCAGGAGAAGACGTTGCGTTTCCAGTTCGATGCGTTCCATCGATTGCCTCATGCTGTTTCCTTGAAGGGGCTGCCACCCGCTCTGCATACTTCCGGCTGTCCTCTACAGGCGCCGTTCTATGACCTTACCGCTGGTCTACCACGACGACTACAGTCCGCCGTTACCGCCCGGCCATCGCTTCCCCATGGAGAAGTTCCGCTTGCTGCGCGACCACCTCGTGGAGCAGGGTTTGACCACGGACCATGCCCTGCTGCGCCCGGAGATGTGCGCAAATGAGCTTATAGCGTTGGCTCATGACCGTGACTACGTCGAGCGATACTGCACCGGCGACATGAGCCGGGATGAATTGCGCCGGCTGGGTCTGCCCTGGAGTCCGGAACTGGCGCAGCGCACCGTCCGGGCGGTCGGCGGCTCGCTGCTGGCTGCCGACCTGGCGCTGCAGCACGGGCTGGCCTGTCATCTGGCGGGCGGCACCCATCATGCTCATTACGATCATGCCTCCGGATTCTGCATTTTCAATGACCTGGCCGTTATCGCGCTTTCGCTTCTAGAGAGCGGGCGCGTCGGGCGCGTGCTGATCTTCGACTGCGACGTGCATCAGGGTGACGGCACCGCGCGAATTCTTGAGCAGGTGCCAGACGCGGTGACCGTTTCACTGCATTGCGAAAAGAACTTCCCAACGAACAAGGCCCACAGCGACTGGGATATTGGCCTCGCACCCGGCCTTGGCGATCTGGAGTATCTGAAGGTAGTCGACGATACACTGGGTTACCTATTGCCGTTGTACCAGCCGGACTTGGTGATCTATGACGCAGGCGTCGATGTGCACCGGGACGATGCGCTGGGCCTGCTCGACCTCACAGATGAGGGACTGGCGATGCGCGACAGCGCTGTCATCGACCATTGCCTGGGTCGCGACATACCGGTGGTCGGCGTCATCGGCGGCGGCTACGACAGGGACCGTGCCCTGCTCGCGCGTCGGCACGCCCAGCTGCATTTCAGCGCCGCCGCAGCATGGCAAAGGCACGGTTTACGCTGACACCACTGGTCACACGGCAGGCCAGGCGGCGGAACTTCAACCAAGCGTCAAACCCTCACGTTTATGTGTGAATAAACCGATCCGTCCCCATGGGTCGCTGTTTGGGCACTGATAAACATAAAAAAAAATGAGGACGTAACGATGCTCGAAACTGATCGCGACACCACTGCCTACCACAACCCGCTCACCCGCCACCGGCCCCATACGTCCTGGAGCGCCGTATTCGCCGGCATTGCATTGGCGTTGGCCATTTCCCTGCTATTGCACCTGCTCGGCACCGCGATCGGTGCCTCGACGGTTGACCCCGCCACCGAAGCCAATCCGGTCGCAGGCCTCGGCAAAGGCGCCGTCATCTGGATGGTGCTTGCGGGTGTCGTTTCGCTGGCAGTCGGCGGTTATGTCGCGGGCCGCATGGCGCCGCGCCACGGCATGTTGCACGGCTTGCTGGTATGGGCAGTGAATACGCTGGTTACGGTCTATCTGATTGCAAGCCTGGCCAGTTCGGCCATATCCGGCACGGTCAGCGTGGTCGGCTCCGGCCTGCAAGCAGTCGGCTCCGGCATTGCCTCGGTAGCTCCGGCGATTGGCGGCGAGATCAAGCAGCAGATAGAGCAGGCCGATATAAACCTTGACCTCAGCGACATCCAGGCCGAAATCAGGCAGGCACTGCGTCAGACCGGCAAGCCTCAGCTGGCGCCAGAAAGTCTCGAGCAGGACGCTCAAGCCGTTCAGCAACAGGCCCAAACCCGCGTCGAGCAGGCCCAACAGCAGCCGCAGCAGGCCGACGAGCAACTGTCGGAGCTGATCGAGCGGATCCAGCAGAAAGCGGAGGAGACGCTTAACGCCGCCGACCGGGAAGCGCTGGTCAACCTGATGCAGGAGCGCGGCAACATGAGCGAGCAGAAAGCCGAGCAAATGGTCAGCCAGATCGAGGAGCAGTATCAGCAGGCCTACGTGCAGTTCAAGGAACTGCAGGCCCAGGCGGAGCAGAAAGCCCGTGAGGCGGCCGATCAAGCTGCCAAGCGCGTCTCCCAGGCCAGCTGGGCATTGCTGATCACCCTGTTGATCACTGCTGCCGTAGCCGGTTTCGCCGGTATGTTCGGCTATCGTCGTCAGCCGAAGCAGTCCGACGCGGTATAACAGTCGCGCCCCGGCACGCCCAGTGCCGGGGCTCCCTTCCTCTGTTCGCTACGGCGAATCACTTCTTGCCCGACGCTGCGACTTCGCGTCGTGAACCGCTAGAATGGCCGCCTCTGAACCACGGCCTTCTGACATGCCCACCTCACAATTTCGCGTCGCTGTCATCGGCGGCGGTCCTGCCGGACTGATGGCTGCCGAGGTGCTGAGCCAGGCGGGCATTGCTGTCGACCTTTATGACGCCATGCCCTCTGTCGGTCGCAAATTCCTGCTCGCGGGCGTCGGCGGCATGAACATTACCCATTCCGAAGCCTTCGAGCCGTTCATGGCACGTTACCGTGAGCGCGCCCCGGCGCTCCGCCCTCAGCTTGAAGCGTTCACCCCCGAGCAGCTGCGCGCGTGGATTCACGGTTTGGGCATCGACACCTTTGTAGGCAGCTCAGGACGGGTGTTTCCGACGGACATGAAAGCCGCACCGCTGCTGCGCGCCTGGCTGCGCCGACTGCGCGACGCCGGGGTGCAGATTCATACGCGGCATCGCTGGTTGGGCTGGGGGGCTGACGGCAGCCTGAAACTGCACGGCCCGGATGGTGATATCAGCGTCACCGTAGACGCCGTGCTACTCGCACTTGGCGGTGGTAGCTGGGCACGCCTGGGCTCCGATGGCGCCTGGGTTCCGCTACTCGAACAACATGGCATTACGGTCTCTTCGCTGCGCCCCGCCAATTGTGGTTTCGAGGTCGAGGGCTGGAGCCAGCATCTGCAGGACAGGTTCGCGGGCGCGCCATTGAAAACGGTAAGCCTGGCGCTGGCCGGCAATGCGCCACGCAAGGGCGAGCTTGTTGTCACGACCACCGGTATCGAGGGCAGCCTGGTCTATGCGCTGTCAGCCGAAATCCGCCAGGCGATCGAGCACAAGGGCAGTGCTACGGTCATGCTGGATCTCCTGCCGAGTCATTCATTGGAAGCGATTCATCGCTCGCTCGCCAAGCCTCGCGGCTCGCAATCCATGGCCAAGCACCTCAAGCGCCAGCTAGGTCTCGACGGCGTCAAAGCCGTATTGCTCAGGGAACTGGCGCCGCCGGAAGTCTTCGACGACGCGCACCGTCTGGCCAGCGCGATAAAAGCGCTGCCGATTAGCCTGCTCCGCACCCGACCGCTGGACGAAGCCATCAGCAGCGCCGGAGGGGTGCCGTTTGAAGCGTTGGATGAGCGACTGATGCTGCACCAGCTACCCGGCGTGTTCTGCGCAGGAGAAATGCTCGATTGGGAGGCGCCAACAGGGGGCTATCTGCTGACCGGGTGTTTTGCCAGCGGTCGTGCAGCGGCGACCGGCGTGCTTCAGTGGTTAGCTCATCGCCCATCGAATAGCTGACAGCTTACGCCATCACCCTGAAGCGCAAGTCAGAGTTGCCTGAACAGCGCCACCGCAACGATTCCAGCTGCGATAGCCGGCAAGGGTTTCTTGAGCCACAGCATGGTCACGGCTGTGACGAGAAAGGCTAGCCGCGCGCCATCGTCCCCGTTTACCGCCATGGGGGTCAGCAAGGCCACCAGCACCGAGCCGGACATGGCGCTGATGAACTGCTCGGTACGACGGTTGATGGGCACGAGCGACATCGCAAAGACACCACCCCAGCGCGTGGCCAGGGTCACCACGGCCATGATCAGGATGATGACCAGCGTACCGGCCCCAGCAGTCTCAAGCGTCACTTCGCTTTCTCCATCCAGAGGGCGCCCAGCAGGCCGCCTGCTAGCGCCCCGACCACCACATGACTGTTGGCCGGCAGGTACCAGAAGGCCAACATCGAGGCGCAGCCAGCGACCATCCAGATGACGATCATTCGCAGGTCTTTCTTGCCGCCCACGACCATCGCCAGCAGAAAGCAGCCCATGACCATGTCCAGGCCAAGGCTGACCGGGTCCTGGATTGCGCTGCCGAAGTAGATCCCAAGCCACGTACCCAACACCCAGAACGTCCAGAGCGCGAGCCCACCGCCAAACAGAATGCCTATTCCGGGCTTGCCCATACCAAACGCCTGCATGGACATGGCCCAGTTGGCATCCGAGACGACAAACATCACGGCGTAACGTTTCGCTGGCGGCAAATGACGCAGATGCGGATACAGTGTCGCGCCCATCAACAGGTGCCGAGCGTTGACGGCAAAGACCGTCACAATCAGCGGAACGACCGGAACCTCTGCCCCCCATAGCTCCAGCGACGCGAACTGCGAGGCCCCGGCAAAGACCAGTGCGCTCATCAGCAGACTGGAATAGTCACCTAGACCCGTCTGCGTTGCGGCCAGGCCGAAGGCCAAACCGAACACCACGACGAACAGCGAGATCGGGGTCAGCTGTCTGAACCCAGCCCATATGTCCTGCCGGGTAAGCCGCTCGAGCCCCTCATCCGTGTTTACCAAAAGAAAACCTCGCTGTTCTGCTTGGAGCCCGATCGCTCGAATCTCAAGGCTGCCCCCAACCAGCTGCCAGACGCTGCCGATATGACAGTGGGCGTTGTGACCGTTACACCACGCCAGAATTTGGCACAGGCGCGCCAGCGCATTGACCGGTCAGCGTTTTTTGGGCGGCTTCGTTCCGCCCAGGCTGGGCACCTTGCGGACCGGCTTGGCGTTGGGCTTCTCGCTTTCGTCAAACCAGTTGCCCAGATGAACGCGGCCTTTACCTGTCGCCACCTTCGGTTTCTTGGGCTTTTTCGGCTTCTTGACGATCTGGCCGCCGGGCTGTGTCGTCGGCACGCGATGGTCCGGAACGAAACCCGGCTCATCGTGGCGCGGCAGCACCTGACCAATCAGGGTTTCGATCGCGGCGAGCTGGTCGACTTCATCCGCTGCGACCAGCGAGACGGCTTCCCCGCTAGCGCCTGCGCGGCCAGTCCGGCCGATGCGGTGCACGTAGTCCTCTGCGACGATTGGCAGGTCGAAATTCACCACCTGCGGCAGATCATGGATATCCAGCCCTCGTGCGGCCACATCGGTCGCCGCCAGCACTCGCACCTCACCCGCTTTGAAACGCTCCAGCGCGCGCAACCGCGAAGCCTGGGGTTTGTCGCCGTGGATCGCATCGCTGGAAATACCTTGGGCCTGCAACTCGTCCACCAGCTGGTCGACACCCTTGCGCGTTTTGACGAAGACCAGGACCTGGCCCCAGCGTCTTTCCGCCAGCAGGTGCAGGAACAGCTCGGACTTGCGTTTCTTGTCCACCGGCACCAGCCACTGCTTGACCGTCTTGGCCGCAGCGTTGCGCGGGCTGACTTCGATGGACAACGGATCGCGCAGCAGCTTCTGCGCCATCTGCCGAATCACGTCGGAAAACGTTGCGGAAAACAGCAGGGTTTGCCGCTTTTTCGGTAGCGCGCTGAACAGCGCGTCCAGCTCTTCCGAAAAACCGAGATCGAGCATGCGGTCCGCCTCATCCAGCACCAGTGCCTGAACCTGGCTGAACTGGACCGCATTCTGTCGATACAGGTCGAGCAAACGACCGGGCGTCGCCACCAGCACATCGACGCCCCTGCGCAGGGCCATCATCTGCGGGTTGATGCTGACGCCGCCATAGACCGCATAGGTGCGCAGCGGCAGGTCCTGACCGTAGGATTTGAAGCTTTCGTGCACTTGCTCTGCCAGCTCACGAGTGGGGACCAGCACCAGCGCCCGGACGGAATTGCTCGCGACCTGCGGTCCTTCGTGCAACAGGCGTTGCAGCAACGGCAAAGCGAAGCCAGCGGTCTTGCCAGTGCCGGTCTGCGCCGCAGCCATAAGGTCGCGCCCCTTGAGCACGGCCGGAATGGCCTTGGCCTGTACCGGCGTCGGCTCGGTGTAATCGAGCGATTCGAGGGTGCGCAGCAGCTGATCGATCAGGCCGAGTGAGGCGAACGTCATGACAGATACCGGAGAACGGAAAACAAGGCGCGCAGTTTACCCGTAAAGGCCTTTCGAATCGCAGCCATTGCGGCCCGGCAAGGGCCAGCTGGCGCAATTCAGTCGGCCCTGTACATGCGCTCTAACGTAACAGCAGACCGCCTTCGATCGGCACATAGCGCGTAGCGGCGCGAATCAGCGAGTTGGCCGTCAGGCCCGGCGCGCCGTAGGCCGTAGCCTCCGCCCCGCCAGCCCGGACACGTTCGAGCAGCAGATCGAAGTCGCCATCGCCGGATGCCAATACCACCTCATCGACCCGCCCCGCAGCATCCAGCACGTCGATGGTGATGCCGACATCCCAGTCGCCTTTGGCCGAGCCATCGCTGCGCTGGATGAAGGGCTTGAGCTTTACCGTGAAACCAAGGTTGCGCAGGATCTGCTGAAACTGTTGCTGCTTGGCATCGCCGCGATCGATAGCGTAGGCATACGCCTCGACGATATCGCCGCGCTCGCTGACCTGCGCCCACAATGCGGCGTAATTGAAATGGCAGCCGTGGGCCTGGCGCACCGTGTAATACAGATTCTGCACGTCAGCGAACAGGGCAATTTTTTTCACGGGGGGCCTGCTTCGGATTGGCGGGTCAGTATGGACGGCATTGGCACACATGTCGCCGCCCGGTCCCTTGGGCTAAAGTGCGCGCCTGTTTTCACGACGATAAACTTTCAAATGAACGTATTCTCGATAGTGCGCGACGCCTGGTTCTTCTACTCTCACAACCTGAGTTCGATCGTCCGCCTCTGCCTGCCACTGATCCTACTGGAAAGCTTCACGACTGTTGCCGTCGAGCACCTGTTCGGCTCGGACGCCCTGCCCCTGCAAAGCGTGCTGATCGGTTTGATCTTCTACCCGTTCTACATTGGCGCGCTGATTCTGTTCCTCGACGCGCGCAGCCGCGGTTATTCCCCGCAGGTCCGGCAAGTCTGGGCACGGACACTGCCACTATGGCCGTCGCTGGCCGTGCTGGCGGCCCTCGGCACCTTGCTGATCATGCTTGGCGCCTCGCTGTTCGTGCTGCCGGGACTTTGGGTCATGGTCAAGATCGCCTTCGCCGAATACCTGTTGGTGTTGCGCGGCATGACACCGCTGGCGGCGCTGAAGGCAAGCTTTCTACAGACGAGGGGGCATTTCCTGCTGGTGCTCGGCTGTATTCTCGCCGTGCTCCTGCCGCTGTGGCTGCTCGAAGCCTGGCTTGCGCAGCACCTGTGGGCCGAGGACACCGCCCGCGGCGCGCTGGGCGTGGTGGTCGACAGCGCAGTCGGCATGGTGCAGCTGCTCGCGACCGTCGTGCTGTTTCGCTGCTTCATGCTTTGCAGCCCGCCGGCCATCGCACGCGACGACCAAAACTGAAGCGCGCGGCAGCAAACTGCGGCAGCCGGGTCTAGGCTAGGTCTCCACCCTGTGCGGAGGCCTTTCTCATGACCGATCAGAACCCAAGCATCATTTCCCACGTTTCACTGGGCAGCAATCGCTTCGACGAAGCCGCAGCCTTCTATGATGAGGTGCTTGCCACCCTCGGTTGCAAGCGCATCATGGCCCACCCGGGTGCGATAGCCTGGGGCCGTGAATACCCCGAGTTCTGGCTGCAGGCGCCAATCGACGGCCAGTCGGCCACCGTCGGCAACGGCACGCACGTTGGTTTCTTCGCGCCAGACAAGGCATCCGTCGACGCCTTTCACCACGCGGCGCTGGGCTCCGGCGCTACCGACGAAGGCGCCCCGGGACCGCGTAAAGCGTATGGCGAGCCCTACTACGGGTGTTTCGTTCGTGATCTGGATGGCCACAAGATCGAAGCAGCCTACTGGGACATCGAGTTGATGCAGCGTTTATACGGCGACGCGACAGCCACTTAAGCTCACCAGGCGAGGTTCGAGGCAACCCGCGCCCGTCTGGGGCATTCGCTCGGCCAGGGCGCGACCGATACCGACACAGTCCCGATAATCACCACCCCTCCGGTCAAGCACCTTGTTGGTGAATACCTTGCGATACATCTAGCACGCCTTCCCAAACTGAGCCGCCCCGCAAGTGCTCAAAGCCACACGGGCCGCTGAGTTTCAGCATCGACAGGCTGTCCTAAAACCGGGCTCGGCCGATAGCCTATGCATGGGCAGGGCCCGCCGACCAAACGCCGCAAATGGACAGCTCGGCACCGGGCGGCCATGCTGGATATGTGAAAACCACAAGGGGCAGTGAATTACCTTGAAGCGTTCAGTTTGGACAATGCTCGCTGCGGTTCTGGCCGCACCCTGCTTAGCCGCGTCTAAGGTCGACACACCACAGGTCCTGACCGTTGGCTTCTACGATTTCCCACCGGCGATCTACAGCGACCCGCAAGGCCGCGCACATGGCCCTCTGGTCGACATCACTCAGCGCGTACTTGCACGTGCCGGCTACCAGGCAACATTTCGTGGATCACCCAGTGCTCGTTTGTACGCGGCTTTGCAAAACGGCACGGTCGACCTCTGGCCCGGTGCGCCGGGAAAGCCGGAACTCTTGGCCGATACGCTCGAAGGCCGCGAAACACTTGCGCATATCAGCCTCAACCTCTACCACCGGCCCGACACCCCGTCGCCGGCAATACCCGAAAGCCTTCGCAAGCGCGGCGTCATCGTCATCAACGGGTACAACTACTGGCCAGCCGTGAACCAGATGCTGCTCGATCCGCAGCTGAACATTCGCCTGCATCGCGCCAGCAGCCACGCTTCGGCCCTCGAAATGCTTCAGCATCGCCGCGCCGACTACTTGCTCGACTACCAGATTCCGGTCAACCAAGCCCTGCAGCAGCTTGGCATGGAGCCATTGCCTTACCTCAACTTGCACGAGGTTCCGATCCGCTTCATCGCGTCGCGCCGGCTTGAAAACCATCAGAAGATCCTTGATGACCTGGATCGTGCGTACGCCGACATGGTCGCCGCAGGTGAGGATCTCAGCCTGCCCGGCGAGTAGCCTAGCGAGGCGAGTACCTCTCGACCGGGGTGCACCTGCCTGCCAGCGAAGCCTCAGCTGATGAGCAACCTGCTGGCCGAGGGCGTTCGAGCGTCGACCACCTGCGGGCGAGACGCCTCGCCTGGCTACTGATCCGGCATCAGCAGTTCAGGCACGTCGCGACCGGCGACGAACAGCTCGTCCACCAGCCGCGTGACATCCGCCTCCTTGCGCACCCGGTACCAGTTGCCGGCCGGATAAACACTCAGCGTCGGGCCCTGATCGCAGGGGAACTGGCACTGGGTGCGGGTGATGTGCACACCGCCCTCACATTCAAGCTTGCCGGCCGCTTTGAGCTTTTCCCGCAGCCCTTTCCAGAGCGGCAGGGCACCACGGCGCGTACAGCGAGGGCCATTGCACAGCAGCACGCGATGTTCATGCAGCGGGATCTTGGACCAGGCATGCACGGCCGGAAGTGGCGCGACATCAGTGCAGGCCAGGTGCAGTTCCGTCCGGTCGACCAAGGCGCAGGCCGCTTCCACGGGTAACGTCTCGGCGGTTCCGATCGCACTGGCCACGAAGATGCGATCAGCGCCTTCGAGCTGCATGAGCTCGCTGCGCAACCAGTCCAGATGGGCACTGCTGGCTTGCGGCTCGAGATCGATCACCAGCAGCGGCCGACCGCTTTCACGAACGATCTGCCAAAGCGGGCCGTAGCCAGAGCCCGTATCGATCACGTCCTGCAACGCTTGCTCACCGCGCAGCGCGGCCAGACGTGCTCTGAACACTTCGGCGAACGAGCCTTCGGACAAGTCGGGCCCGGCGAACAGAACCCGGGCGTAGGGTGAAACAGCGGTGGTCATTGGCTCTCTCCTCAGCGGCGCGCAGTCTAGCAGCGACGACAGAAGACGAGCGATCACATACCGGTCACGACGCCGATGGTTGTCAGCGCTGAAAGCAGCTCATCTCGATGAACGAATTCCCGGTTTGCCGCCGGCAGCATCGGGCGGCGCAATAGCAGCACTGGCAAGCCACGCTCGCGGGCTACTTGCAGTTTTGGCTCGGTAAAATTGCCACCGCTGTTCTTGGTGACGAGCACATCGCAGTGCAACCGTTCGAACAGCTGTCGTTCGCTTTCAAGGTCGAACGGGCCGCGGTCACCGATAATCTCGGCGCGATCCGTTGGCGCCTGGGCATCCAGGCAGCGCACTGTCCAGTGTTGGTGTTCGGGAATCTCGTGCAGATGCGCCAGCGGCTCGCGCCCAAGGGTGAAAAACGGCCGCTGGAAAGCGCCGATGGCCGACACCAGCTCAGCCCAGTCCGCTACTTCGTGCCAATCATCTCCGCTGCTGGCTTGCCAGGCAGGCCGTCGCAACGCCCAGCAGGGGATACCCGTCTGCTCCGCGGCGATGACTGCGTTTGAGCTGATCTGCGCCGCGTAGGGGTGCGTGGCGTCAACCACCAAATCGATGCGTTCAGCCGTAATGAACGCAGCCAGACCTTGCGCACCGCCAAATCCACCGACGCGAACCTGGCATTCCAGGTCGCCGGGGACGCGGCCCAGCCCGGCCAGACTGTAGACGTGCGCCGGGCCGAGGCCGCGAGCGAGTCGCAGGGCATCGCCCGTGCCGCCAAGCAGCAGGACGCGCTTCATCGCGGTTTCTCGACCTGAAGCAGCGTGATCGGCAAGGCACCGCGCCATGTGTCGAAACCGCCGAGGGGCTGAGCGTGCGCAACCGATAGCCGGGTCAACTCGCCGCCGATGCGCTCGCGCCAGCTCATCAGCATCGCCTCGCTCTGGAGGGTCACGGCGTTGGCCAGCAAGCGCCCGCCTGGCTTCAGGCTGGCCCAGCACTGCTCCATCACGCCCGCAACCGTGACGCCGCCGCCAATGAAGATCGCATCCGGCGCGGGAAGGCCTGCCAGTGCCTCCGGCGCGCGGCCGGCCACCAACTTCAACGCAGGAACACCCAGCGCGTCGCGGTTGTGTTCGATAAGCGCCTGACGCCCCGCATCCGCCTCTACCGCGATGGCCCGGCAGCTTGGATGCGCCCGCATCCATTCGATGCCGATGGAGCCGCAGCCCGCGCCCACGTCCCAGAGCAATTCGCCAGGCATCGGCGCAAGACGGGCCAGGGTCACCGCCCGCACATCCCGTTTGGTCAGCTGGCCATCGTGCCGGTAGAAGTGGTCGGCCAGGCCCGGCGTCAGCGGCACGCACGCGACATCCGAATCAGCGATGCATTCGACGGCCAGCAGATTCAAATCGGCAATGGCACCGAATGACCACTCTGCGGCGAGTGAATCCACCCGGCGCTCCCTTTCGCCGCCCAGGTGCTCCAAGGCGGTCAAACGGCTCGCGCCAAAACCACGACTCGTCAGCAACTGCGCCACCTGAGCGGGGCTGGTTCCGTCATTGCTGAGGATCAACAGGCGCGTGCCGCGAAATATCCTGGAGTTCAATGCCGCGAGCGGTCTGGCGACCAGGGACACGACCTCGACCTCCTGCAACGGCCAGCCAAGGCGTGCGGCCGCCAACGACACGGACGACGGTGCCGAGAAGACACGCATTTCTTCGGGATTCAGCTGCCTCGCCAAGGTGGCGCCGATGCCGTAGAACATCGGATCGCCGCTCGCCAACACGCACAGCGGCGTACCCCGGCGTGACATGACGGGTTGCAGACTGAACGGGCTCGGCCAGGCCTCTCCCCGGCTCTGCAGCTGATCGAGCAGCAACGCCAGCTGTCGCTCGCTGCCGATGATGCGTGACGCTTCTCCAAGCGCCTGCCGCGCCGCTTCGCCAAGCCCGGCCCAGCCGTCTTCGCCGATACCCACCACCGTCAACCAGGGCGTCATCTCGCCTCTCCATCACAATGCCAAACCTTCGTCGGCCGACAGGCTTGGCTGTCGCCGCGACGGGCAAAGCGGGCATAATAGCGCCTTCGTCGGTGCCCGCCGCGACTACGCCAAGGGCCTAAGAGGGAATACGGAGCGATCTCCAGATCGTTACCGAGCTGCCCCCGCAACTGTAAACAGCGAATCGCCGCAAAGATGCCACTGGGAAACCGGGAAGGCCGCGGACGATGAAGACCTGTCAGCCAGGAGACCTGCCGACGACGCTGGTCGCGAGTGCCATCATCGGGCGGGGTGTACCGATGCCAATGGAGTTCATCGAACTCTGCCGGTCTGGTCGCCGCGTCTTTTCGTTTCAGGTGACACCGTGCGCGAACTTGCTTCCCATGACTGAACTGCCCGTTCCACGGCCCAGCCCGTGCCCTGGCTTGCTGCGCATTGTGCAGGCACTGGACGGTGGCATCTGCCGTATCAAGCTGCCCGGTGGCGTGCTCTCCTGCGGCCAGGCCCGATCCATTACTGAAGCGGCCGAGCACCATGCCAGCGGCGTGCTGGAGCTGACCAACCGCAGCAATCTGCAGATACGCGGCATAGGTGCCGGATCGGAGCAAGACCTGATCCGCGCGCTGCTGGTCGCAGGACTAGGGCCATCTGTGCCCGACGCCGACGATGTACGCAACCTCATGCTCAGCCCTGCGGCCGGCCTGGACCCTCAACAGCACATGGATACCCGGCCGCTGGCTGCAGAGATCCTGGCACTGTTGCAGGACAATCCCGCGCTGCACGTACTCTCTGCCAAGTTCGCCATTCAGCTCGATGGCGGCGAAGCGCTGTGCATGCTCGGACATGCCCACGACCTCTGGCTGCGTGCCCTCCCCGGCGAGCCGCAGCAGCTGGTGTTCGGGATAGCAGGCTGTCCGACCGCTAAACCACTCGGCATGGTCGCCGCAGCGGACGCCGTACCCTTGGTCGAGGCGATCCTGCTTACGTTTCTGGAGTGTGCCGAACCGGAGCAGCGCCGCATGCGTCAGCTGCTCGAATCAGTCCCGACCGACAGGCTGTTGCGACAGGTGCAGGCGCGCATGCCGTTTGCCTTGTTACCCGTGCCAGACGACTGGCAACGGCGAACCTTGGCGGCCAACCCGCCGATTGGCATCATCGCCCAACGCCAGGAAGGGCTTTCGATGGTGGCCGCCAGCGCCCCGCTTGGGCGAATCGATACCCGCCAGCTCCTTGCCGCCGCCGAACTGGCCGAGCTGCATGGCGACGGCAGCCTGCGACTCACGCCCTGGCAGGGCCTGCTGATCCCGAATGTGTCGGCTGACGAGGCCGAGCCCGTGCTCGCAGGCCTTGGGCAGGCCGGGCTGCTCACTGACGGCAACGCGCCCCTGGCCAATCTGATCGCCTGCACCGGTTCTGCCGGCTGCGCGCGCGGGCTGGCCGATACTAAAGGCGATGCCCTGACATTGGCGGCCCGCCTGCAGCGAACCGACGCCCGCCCGCAGGTGCACCTCAGCGGCTGCTCGCGATCTTGCGCGGCCGCGCATGTCGCGCCGTTCACGCTGCTTGCCGTGGGCGACAACCGATACCAGCTGTTCGAGCGCACGGGCGAGGCCGGTTTCGGCCAACCACTGGCGCCACCCATGACCATCGACCAAGCGGGCGCATGGTTCGCCCAGCACCACGCAACGGGACGCACCCATGCTTGATTACATCCGCGACGGCCAGGAAATCTACCGGCGCTCCTTCGCTACCATTCGCGCCGAAGCCGACCTCAGCGCGATTCCGCCGGACATGGAAAAGCTCGCCGTCCGGGTGATCCACGCCTGCGGCATGGTCGACATCGTCAGCGATCTCGCCTTTTCTGCGGGCGCTGGTGCAGCAGGCCGCGCCGCGCTACAGGCCGGCGCGCCGATCCTCTGCGACGCACGCATGGTGGCCGAAGGCATCACCCGGCCACGCCTGCCAAAGGACAACCGGGTCATCTGCACACTGCACGACGACGACGTGCCGGACCTCGCCAAAACGCTCGGCAACACGCGCTCCGCCGCTGCGCTGGAGCATTGGCGCGAGCATCTGGAAGGCAGCGTGGTGGTGATCGGCAATGCGCCGACCGCGCTCTTCTATCTCCTGGAAATGCTCGATGCCGGCGCACCGAAGCCGGCGCTGATCATCGGGATGCCGGTCGGTTTCATCGGCGCGGCGGAATCCAAAGATGCGCTGGCGGCGAACAGCCGTGGCGTCCCCTACGTGGTGGTGCGCGGCCGGCGCGGCGGCAGTGCGATGGCGGTGGCAGCGGTCAACGCCCTTGCCACGGAGGTGGAATGATGGAAAGCAAAGGACGGCTGATCGGGCTGGGTGTTGGCCCGGGCGATCCGGAACTCATCACGCTGAAAGCCTTGCGCCTGCTGCAGAGCGCGGAAGTGGTCGGTTATTTCGTGGCCAAGGCAAAAGCCAGCAAGGGCCAGGGCGGCAACGCCTTCGGCATCATCGAGCAGCACCTGACCGACCAACAGCAGCGCATGCCGCTGGTCTATCCGGTCACCACCGAGAAGCTCGCGCCACCGCTCTCCTACGAGGATGTCATCGCCGACTTCTACGACACCTGCGCCGTGCAGATTGCCGCCGAGCTCGATGCCGGGCGCGACGTGGCGGTGATCTGCGAGGGCGATCCGTTCTTCTACGGCTCCTACATGTACCTACACGACCGCCTGGCGGCGGACTATCCGGTCGAGGTCGTGCCCGGCGTCTGCTCCATGCTCGGCTGCACCTCGGTGCTCGGCACGCCGCTGGTCTATCGCAACCAGAGCCTGTCGGTGCTGTCCGGCGTGCTGCCGGAGGCGGAACTCAAGCAAAGGCTGCGCGATGCCGAGGCGGCCGTGATCATGAAGCTCGGGCGCAACTTCGAAAAGGTGCGTCGCGTTCTTCAGGAGCTGGGACTCGAGAAACGCGCGCACTACGTCGAACGCGCCACCATGGCCAACCAGAAGATCGTTCCGCTGGATGAGGTCGAGCCGATGTCGTCCCCCTATTTCTCGATGATTCTCGTCCCTGGTGAGAAGTGGCGCGGCTAAAACCTCATCCATTCACCCGTTTTCCCTGATTTACGGATGCACTATGCCCGGCCCCGCTACCACCGCACCCGCCATCGTCGTACTCGGCGCCTCAGCCCTTGAAACCGCCAGACGGGTACAGCGCCTCTACCCTGAGGGGCGCATTCACGGCTTGCGCGGGCGTGCTGATGAAGCCGATACGCTGTACGAAAACTTCGGCGAACACCTGCGCGAGCTGTATCGAGCCAACACACCGATCATCGCGCTGTGCGCTGCGGGCATTGTGATACGGAGTCTCGCCCCGGTACTGGGCGACAAGGACAACGAGCCCCCGGTACTGGTGGTTGGTGAAGATGGCAGCGCCGTGGTGCCGCTGCTTGGCGGCCTGGCAGGAGTCAACCGGATGGCACGGGAGATCGCCGCTGTGCTGGACGTCAGCCCGGCCATCACCACCAGCGGCGAGCTGCGCTTCGGCGCCTGCCTGCTGTCCCCGCCTCCCGGTTATGTGCTGGGCGATCTGGAACAGGGCAAGCGTTTTGTCAGCGACCTGCTGGCCGGTGCGCCGGTGCGAGTCGAAGGTCCGGCGCCCTGGCTGGACGAACTCAGCCTGCCGCTCGACCCGAATGCGACGCACCGGGTTGCGGTCAGCCCGCTGAAGCAGGAGGACGTCTCCACGCTGAGTATTCATCCCCAACAGACCGCGATCCACGTCGAAGAGATTGGCCCGGATCTAGGTGCCGAGATTCAGCGACTCATTGATGGGTCCGGTTTTTCCTTGCGCAGTCTCGCCTGCCTTATCGCTCCGCCCGAGCTGATGACAGACGTCGCGCTGCAACAGGTCGCAAGCCAACTGGCGTTGCCGATCCGTTACAGCAGTGACATCTCGCAGCTGCCACCGCAGCATAGCCGCAGCCAGCGAGCACGCCTGTTACAGGCAGACGAACCCATCGATGTCACGCGCATCGGTCAGCCGCGCGGCTCCCTGACGGTGATCGGCCTCGGCCCAGGCGCACCCGAGTACATGGTGCCTGCGGCGCGACAGGCACTGGACGAGGCGCAGGACCTGCTCGGGTATGAAACTTACATCAGGATGGCCGGCCCGCTGAAACCAGGCCAGACCAGCCATGGCAGCGACAACCGCGAGGAGCTGCAGCGCGCAGCCCACGCCTTCGAGCTGGCCGCCAACGGGCGGCGCGTGGTGGTGATCTCATCCGGTGACCCCGGCGTGTTCGCCATGGCTGCGGCCGTTCTTGAAGCGCTGCACGCCTCCAGCGATCCGCGCTGGCATGCGGTCGATCTGCAAATCCTGCCAGGCGTCTCGGCGGCCCTGGCCACCGCCGCCAAAGCTGGCGCGCCGCTGGGTCACGACTTCTGCATGCTCTCGCTCTCGGACAACCTCAAGCCCTGGGCGCTGATCGAGAAACGCCTGGAGCACGCGGCAGCCGCCGATCTGGTCATGGCCTTCTACAACCCCATCTCCAAGGCGCGGCCCTGGCAGCTCGGCCGGGCGCTGGAAATTCTCCGCCAGCAGCGCGCCCCGGAAACACTGGTGGTGCTCGGGCGCGACATCGGGCGGCCAGCCGAAGCCCTGACAATCACCACGCTTGGTGAACTGACTCCAGAACAGGTGGACATGCGCACCCTGGTCATCATCGGCTCGTCGCAGACCTGCCGGTTCGCCAAGCCGGACGGAAGCGACTGGGTCTACACGCCTAGAAGCTACCCCGCCGATTGAATGACAAACCTCGTTTTAGACGTGCTCAATGCAGGCAAACCCATTACCCTAGCGGCGCTTGATGGTTCTGCCCCAAAGGCAGAGGCAAGAGGGAAGCAGGTACGCCCACGGGCTATTCCTGCGCTGCCCCCGCAACTGTGAACGGCGAGTCCGCCTGCAATGAAGTCACTGGCCTGACCGGCTGGGAAGACGCAGGTGCACATTGACCCGTGAGCCAGGAGACCTGCCATCAGCGTGCCGATCCCGGCGCCTTTCAACCCGCATCCCTCGGAGGGAGAACGATGCATATCGAACCTGGCGTACTCAACGCCGCGAAAATCCTGTTTGCCAACGCTGCTGCCGTTTCCACACTGGCCGTGTTCCTGCCCAAGCTGATGTGGCGGCCGGACATCTGGATCAAGACCCTGCTCGCCGCGCTGTTCTTCTCCATATTCATGGAGGTCTTCCACATGCCGGTTGGCGCCTCGGAGCTGCACTTCGTGGGGGCGTCGGCGGTGTACGTGATCTTCGGCTTCGTGCCGACCCTGTTCGGCTTCGCCATTGGCCTGCTGCTGCAAGGGCTGCTGTTCGAGCCGACCGACCTGGTGCATCTGGCGGTCAACTCGCTGTCGCTGATCCTGCCGCTGATTGCGGCCCATGGCCTGCTCGGCCGGCATTTCTTCGCCCAGGGCGGGCGCGTGATTCGCTGGGCCGAAGTGGTCAAGTTCGACGCAGCCTTCTACGGCGGCGTGGTGCTGATGGTGGGCTTCTGGCTGTCGCTGGGTAACGAGCCCACGCCGCTGCAGAATTGGGCGATGTTCGCCGTGTCCTACCTGCCGCTGGTGCTGCTCGAGCCGCTGTTCACCTGCCTGGTCGTGCGCACGCTCAAGCGCTATGCGGACAAGCCGCTGATCAGCCGCTTCACCACTGTCAAAACCCTCGCCACCGCCTGATCCAGGCCCGCCCGGCGCTGACGATCAAAGCTCGTCAGCGCTGCGGCGACGCAACAGATAGCTGTCCATGATCCAGCCATGCCGCTCCCGCAGTTCGGCGCGGGTCTGGCGGATCTGCTCTGCCACCTCCCCGATTTTTCCCGCGATCAGCACTTCATCCGGGGTGCCGACGTATGCGCCCCAGTAGATATCCATGGGCTGATCGGCGAAACGCATCCAGGTGTCCTGCGCATCGAGCATCACCAGCACGCTGTCCAGCCCGGCGGGGAAACCCTCGGCCAGGCGCCGTGCCGGAGTGACCTGAAAGGCCTGGCCGATGCTGTTGAAGCAGACCTTATGCCTGGCCGCCAGCGCCTGCAGGCTGGTGATGCCGGGAATCACTTCATAGCTGATCGGTTCCGGGCTGGCTTGCACGATGTCCTCGACGATTCGCAGCGTGCTGTCATACAGCGCCGGGTCGCCCCAGACCAGAAAGCCGCCCACCTCACCATCGGCCAGCTCATGGTGAATCATCTGTTCGAACACGCGCTGTTTGTCCTGATTGAGGTCGACGACGCTGGCGCGGTAGTCGGCAACACCGCGCACGCGCTCGGGGCATTCGGCTTCGATGAATCGATACCCCGGCTTTTCGATGAAACGCTCGCAGATGTGTTTGCGCAGGTGGATGAGCGAATCCTTCGAGGCGCCCTTGTCCATCAGGAAAAACACGTCGACGCGGTTCAGTGCCTTGATCGCCTGCACCGTCAGGAAATCGGGATCGCCTGCACCAATGCCGATGATCAACAGGGTTTTCATGGCGTAGGGCTCCATTGCGCTCAGAATTTGTCGTTGAAAGTGTGTCGTTCAAAGCTTGTCATTCAGAATCGCGAACGTATCGATGTGTCGATACTCCGCGCCCAACTGGTCGGCCAGTTGCCGTGCGCGACCCAGGCGGATCGGCGCGCTCTCGATGTCCACCAGCACGGCTGGACAACGGCTCGGGTTCAGCGCGTCCAAGTCACGCAGGCGGCCATCGGTGAGGATCAGCAGTCGGTGCTGCTCCGCAGGCTTCAGGCGTTGGCGGCGCGTTTGCCAGTCGGCGGCCTGCTGCAGGGCATCGAGCAGAGGCGTACCGCCGCCGGCACCGAGATCAGCCAGCCATTGCTGCTGTGCGGCTGAAACCTTTTGCCCTGGCCAGACCCAATCGGCATGCGCTCCGTTGGCCTGCAACAGGGCCAGACGCACGCGTTGCCGCCGCGCCTGCTCGAACACTTCCCCAAGCAGCCCTTTCGCCTTGCTCAGCGCACCGTGGCGCCGGGTCGAGCCCGAGGCATCCATGATCACCAGCCACACCTCGCTTGCCCGCCAACTTCGAGGCCTCAGTACAAGGTCATCGCGGCGATTCGGCCGGCCGTTGAGCATGAAGGTCGCTGCCCAGTCGACCCGCCCAGCCGCACCACTGCGACTGGCGCCCTGCCGACCACCGTTCAGGCTGCCCGGTGCTGCTCGTGCATCCGCGCCGGAGGCGCTGCGTGGGCGGATGCTCAGGGCTTTTTTGACCAGCGAGGCGGTTCACGCCGAGGGCCCACAGGCTGGACCTGGGCCGGCAGCTGACCCCAGTCACCCGCCCCCTGGTTATTCTGAGCAGCACCAGTGTCTTCCTTGGGTTGAGGCTGCGGTGACTGCTGCGGTGGCGTTGAAGGTGGTGTCGCCTGCTGCTGCCGGTGACGCAGGACAAACGCGGCCACCGCATTGATGTCCTCGGCTTCGATGCGTGCCGAACCACGCCATGCGGCATGGGCGCGGCTGGCGCGCAGCCAGACCAGGTCCGCTCGCAGTCCATCTACCTGCGCGTCAAAGCAGCGATGGCTGATCTGCTGCAGCGCCGCCTCGTCCAGCGGAATATCGCCTAGCCTCGCCCGCGCTTGCTGACAACGCGCTCGCAACGCCCCCTGCTCTTCCGACCAGGTGGCCAGAAAACGCTGCGGATCGGAATCGAAGTCCAGCCGGCGCCGCATGATGTCCGCTCGCTGTTCAGGCTGTGGCCGCGCATCCAGCGCAACATTGAAGCCGAAGCGGTCGAGCAGCTGCGGACGCAGCTCGCCCTCCTCGCTGTTCATGGTGCCTATCAGCACGAAGCGCGACGTGTGGCGATGGGATACACCGTCCCGCTCCACATGGTTGACCCCGCTGGCCGCCGCATCGAGCAACAGGTCAACCAGGTGATCCGGCAGCAGATTGACCTCGTCGACATAGAGCACGCCGCCATCGGCCTTGGCCAGCAAGCCCGGGGCAAACCTGGCGCGTCCCTCGCCAAGGGCTGCATCGAGATCCAGCGAGCCGACGATGCGCTCTTCGCTGGCGCCCATTGGCAGGGTGACGAATTGACCGCTGGGCAGCAGGTCCGCCAACCCCCGCGCCAGGGTCGACTTGGCCATGCCGCGAGGGCCTTCGATCAGCACGCCACCAATCGCCGGATCGATCGCGGCCAGACACAGGGCCAATTTCAGATCATCGGCGCCTACGATGGCAGCAAGGGGGAAATGGCTATCGGGCATGGCAGGCATCCGTAGGGGCAGAAAGCGGTACGTAGGGTGGGACGGAGGAAAGGCGCTCGCTCATGATTCCTCGCTGTCGATCAGCAGGTTTTCCAGCGCTTCCTGATAGTCGCCGGGCTCTTCCCACAGTCCGCGCTGCTGAGCTTCCAGCAGGCGTTCGAGGATGTCCCGCAGGGCCTCGGGGTTGTGCTGCTGGATGAACTCACGGGTGTCGCTGTCCAGCACGTAGGCATCGGCCAGCATCGCGTACTGGTGATCATCGATCAGCTCGGTGGTGGCGTCGAAAGCGAATAGGTAATCCACCGTGGCCGCCAATTCGAAGGCGCCCTTGTAGCCGTGGCGCTTCATGCCGGCGATCCACTTGGGGTTGGCCGCACGCGAACGCACCACGCGCCCCAACTCTTCTTTTAGGCTGCGAATTCGCGGGTTGTCCGGCTGGCTGTTGTCGCCGTGGTAGCTCGTCACCGAGCCGCTGCGCAGGGTTTCGGCAGCGGCCAGCATGCCGCCCTGGAACTGGTAGTAGTCGTTGGAATCGAGAATGTCGTGCTCGCGATTGTCCTGGTTCTGCAGCACCGCCTGGACCTGCTGCAGCCGTTCGGCGAAACGCGCCCGTGCCGGCACGCCTTCGTCATCCTTCCCGTAGGCATAGCCGCCCCAGTTCAGATACACCTCAGCCAGGTCCTCGCGGCTCTGCCAGCGGCGGTCGTCGATGACGTTCTGCACGCCTGCGCCGTAGGCACCGGGCATCGAGCCGAACACTCGCCAACCGGCCTGGCGCCGCGCCTCGACCTCGTCGAGCCCGCCGTCCTCAAGCTTAAGGGATTCACGCCAGACCCGCGCCGACAGCGGGTTCATGTCTTCCGGCTCATCGAGATCGGCCACCGCCTGCACCGCCTCGTCGAATACACGGATCAGGTTGGCAAAGGCATCGCGGAAGAAGCCGGACACCCGCAACGTCACATCCACCCGCGGTCGACCCAGTTCTTCCAGCGACACGATTTCGAAGCGCTCCAGACGACCGCTTCCGGGCTGCCAGACCGGGCGCACACCAAGCAATGCCATGGCCTGCGCGATGTCATCGCCGCCGGTGCGCATGGTCGCAGTGCCCCACATGGACAAACCGAGCTGCCGGAGGTAATCGCCATGGTCCTGCATATGCCGTTCGAGCAGGCGCTCGGTGGCTTGCACTCCGATGCGCCACGCTGTTGGCGTGGGCAGGTTGCGCACGTCGACGGTGAAAAAGTTGCGGCCTGTCGGCAGCACATCGAGGCGACCACGGCTCGGCGCGCCACTGGGGCCAGCCGGCACGAAGCGGCCTTGCAGCGCGGCCAGCAAGCCCGTTATCTCCTCCTCACCGCAACTGTCCAGCATTGGCGCGACCTGGCTACGCAGTTGCTTGATCACTTCGCTGCTGGCAGGCCCGTAGCCCGGCGTCTCCGTTTCGATCAACTCCAAAGCAAGCAGCTCCAGCCGCTCGCGGGTGTCACCTTGAGTGCGCCACAGGCTGGTGTCGCAACGCTGCAGCACCTCGGGCCGCGGCCCCTGCCAGGTTGCAGCCATGTCACAGTTGATCGGGTCGAAATCCAGGCCCAGGTCATCGGCCAGCGCACGCAGCAGGCTGGCGTTGGGCCCCGTCCCGTTGCCTCTGGGGATGCGCAGCAGCGCGAGCAGCGTGTCGCGTCGCAATAGCCCGCAGGGCGACTCGCCGAACACATGCAGGCCGTCGCGTATCTGCGACTCTTTCAGGTCGCAGAGATAGGCGTCGAGCTGCGGCAGCCAGCTGTTGGGGTCGTCACTGAGTTGCAGGCCCAGCTCGCGGTCCAGATTGGCCTCACGCACCAGCACCAGGATTTCGCTGCGCAACTCGGCCGCACGTCGCAGGTCCAGCTGGCTGGCTTCGTAGTACTCGTCGGCCAGTCGCTCGATGTCACGCAGCGGGCCATAACTTTCGGCGCGGGTCAGCGGCGGCATCAGGTGGTCAATGATCACCGCCTGGGTGCGCCGCTTGGCCTGGGCGCCTTCACCCGGGTCGTTGACGATGAACGGATAGATGTTCGGCAGTGGCCCGAGCACTGCATCCGGCCAGCACGCCTCGGACAGCCCAACGCTCTTGCCCGGCAGCCATTCCAGGTTGCCGTGCTTGCCGACGTGGATCACCGCATCGGCGGCATAGCGCGTGCGCAGCCAGGCGTAGAACGCGAGGTAGCCGTGCGGTGGCACCAGATCCGGGTCGTGGTACATCGCGGCCGCGTCGAGCTGATAACCGCGCGCCGGTTGGATGCCCACGAAGGTCGAGCCGAAGCGCAGCCCGGCGATCATCAGCCGACCGGCACGATACATTGGGTCCAGCTCGGGGCTGCCCCAGCGATCGAGCACTGCTTGCTGATTGGCAGCCGGCAATTGCTCGAAGAATGTACGGTACTCGTCGAGCGCCATGCTCTGCGCGCAAGGTCGCAGATCCAGATTGTCGAGGTCGTTGGTGACGCCGCCGAGCAACTGGTGGATCAGTTCGGTGCCGCTGTCAGGCAACTCGGCCACCGGATACCCCTGTGCTTGCAGAGCGCGGAGAATGTTCAGCGCGGCGGCCGGTGTGTCCAGCCCGACCCCATTGCCAATGCGACCATCACGGGTCGGGTAGTTGGCCAGGATTAGCGCGACTCGCTTGTCACCATTCGGCCGTCGCGCCAGCCGGGCCCAGCGCCAGGCCAATTCAGCCACATGGTCCATGCCCGGCAGATGCGGCTGGTAGCAGATCACGTCGCTCTGGCTGCGCTCACTGCGCCAGGCCAGGCCCTTGAAGCTGATGGGTCGGGTGATCAGACGACCGTCCAGCTCGGGCAGGACGATATGCATCGCCAGGTCTCGCGAGCCCAATCCCTGCGCGTTGACCTGCCACTGCTCGTGGTTGTCCAGGGCGCAGATGGCCTGCAACACAGGGACATCCAGGCGAAAAGGCCGCAGGTTTGGCGCGTCGGGACTGGATTGGGCAAAACCGGTGGTGTTGATGATCACCGCAGCGGCGCTCTGCTCCAGCCAGCCTTCGGCCTGCGCAAGGCAAGCCGCCTCCTTCAGGCTGGCCACAGCGATAGGCAGCGGGTTGAGCCCCTGAGCCGTCAATCGCTCGCAAAATGTATCGATAAAGCCAGTATTCGCTGCCTGCACCTGGGTGCGATAGAAGATCAGCCCAACCACCGGCGCATCCGTCTGCCAGTCGCGCTGCCAGTCAGCCAGCGTCGCGGATGGACGATGCGGGTGATAGATCGCGACACGCGCCAGTGCTTCGGGCTCCCGCCAGGCATAGTCCCGGCCCAGCCAGCGACTGGCGATGCAGTGATAGAACTGGCGTGCGTTGTCGACGCCACCTTGGCGCAGAAACTGCCACAGCCGATGGCTATCCTCGGCCGGAACGTTGCCGAGCTCGCTCAGTTCGGGATCAGGGCTGTCATCGCCCGGCACCATGATGATCTTCGCACCGCGCTGGCCCAGCTCCACCAGTCGCTCGACCCCGTAGCGCCAGTAACTGACGCCACCGTGAACGGAAATCAGGATGACCCTGGCATGCTGCAGCACCTGCTCGACGTAGAAATCGATCGAGGCGTTATTGCCCAGCTGTGCAGGGCTCGCCAGCCGCAGGCTGGGATAGTCTTCGGGCAACTGCCCGGCCACCTCGGCCAGCAATGACAGGTGCGAATCACCGGTGCACAGCACGACCAGCTCGCCGGGGGTCTGGCCCAGATCGGCGATGCTATCGGCCGGCAGTTGCTGGCCCGGCTGGGTTCGCAGCAGATGCACAGTCGATCAGCCCGCTAAGACCGCGTTCAGTTCAGCGTCGATCACCGATTGGTCGAGTGCTTGACCGATGATGACCAGCCTGGTGGTGCGTGCTTCACCGGCCTGCCAGGGACGGTCGAAGTGCTTGTCGAAACGCTGCCCAACGCCCTGCAACAGCAGGCGCATGGGCTTACCGGGAATCGCAGCGAAGCCCTTGACGCGCAGGATGCCATGCTTGACCACGGCCTCCTTCAACGCCTGCAGAAGCTTGTCTTCGGGCACCTCCGGTAGCTCGACCGCAAAGGAATCGAAGACATCGTGGTCATGTTCTTCGTGGTCTTCGAGATCGTGGTGGGTCTTGCGCCCTTCGATGTGCAGCTCGGTTTCGCAATCCAGCCCCAGCAGCACGTTCAACGGTAGCTCGCCGCCATGCGCTTCGATAATTTTGACCGCTTCGGGAAGCTCCTCGGCCACTTCGGTCCGGACCGCTGCAAGCGCGTCGGGGCTCAAGAGGTCGGCCTTGTTGAGGATCACCAGGTCGGCGCTGGCCAGCTGATCGGCAAACAGCTCATGCAAGGGCGATTCGTGATCGAGATTGGGATCGAGCTTGCGCTGCGCATCGACCTGCTCCGGAAAGGCGGCAAAGGTGCCAGCCGCCACCGCTGGGCTGTCGACTACCGTAATCACCGCATCGACCGTGCAGGCGTTACGGATTTCCGGCCAGTTGAAAGCCTGTACCAGCGGCTTGGGCAGCGCCAGGCCCGAGGTTTCGATGAGGATATGGTTAAGGTCGCCACGGCGCGCCACCAGCTCGCGCATCACCGGGAAGAACTCTTCCTGAACGGTGCAGCAGAGGCAGCCGTTGGCGAGCTCGAAGACCCGACCGTTCGCCTCCTCTTCGCTGCAGCCTATGGAGCACTGCTTGAGAATCTCGCCATCGATGCCCAGCTCGCCGAACTCGTTGACGATCACGGCGATGCGCCGCCCTTCGGCGTTGGCCAACATATGGCGCAGCAAGGTGGTTTTGCCGGCACCGAGAAAGCCGGTGACGATGGTAACGGGGAGTTTGGAGAGGGTTTTCATCGTAGCCCTGCGAGCATCGGAAATGGATGAGCAGGCAGGCGGACACTTACATGGCGGCACGCGCCAACAAGCACCACCGGAGCACCCCGCCCGGTTGCAAAATATGTAGCGAGGCAGGTCTCCTGGCTCACGACCGGGCGACGCATGAAGCGTCAGCCAATATCCCTTGCCTTCCCGCGCCATGCGCAGTGGCTGGTGTGCCTGATGACAAACACACCCAAGGGTCAAATCGCTTACAGTTGCGGGGGCAGCCACGGCTTTTCCGTGTTCCCTCTTAGCTCTGGCAGCGCCAGAGAACCTCGACGCGTGAAGGCTACGCAGAGGGCGGGGGCGGGTCAATCGCCCGGTTGACGCTCGGAAACGCACGTGATGTTCTTGCGCACCTCTTTTCACCCGACCGCGAGCGCGCTTGCGGTCCCGGAATCCATCAGCCGTCATGTCCTCTGATAGCCCCCTGCGCTCCTATCCCCGGCAGCCAAGCCGAGCCCTGCATGTCGCAGGCTTGGGATGCCGCCGAGGTTGCAGCCGGGTTGAGCTCGAACAACTTCTATACCGCGTGCTGCAGCAGCATGACCTTGCGCTCAGTGCAATCGACTGCCTGGCAAGCAGCGCCCATAAAACAGCCGAAACGGGGCTGCTGGAACTGGCCGAGCACCTGCAATTGCCACTGGTTTGGCTGTCAGCCGAGCAGCTCGCACCTTATGATGGCGCGCTCAGTGGCGCTTCATCGCTCAGTAAACAGCTCACCGGCAGCGCCGGAGTTGCCGAGGCCAGTGCGCTTGCCCAGGCCGAGCGGGCCACCGGCCAGAAAGCGCGACTGCTCGGCGCCAAGCTGCGTTCCGCCAATGCAACCTGCGCGCTGGCTGTCGCCCGCCTTCCCTGATTGGAGTTTGCATGACTGTCTATTTCATCGGCGCCGGCCCTGGCGATCCCGAACTGATCACCGTCAAAGGGCAGCGTCTGGTGCGCATTTGTCCGGTCATTCTCTACGCCGGCTCGCTGGTCCCGGCTGCCGTGCTCGAAGGTCACAACGCGGAGTTAGTGATCAATACCGCCGAGCTGCATCTGGACGAAATCATCACGCTGATCCAGCAAGCCGATGCCAAGGGACAGGACGTCGCGCGAGTGCATTCGGGCGACCCGTCCCTCTATGGCGCCATAGGCGAGCAGATTCGCCAGCTGCGCCGGCTCGGCATCGCCTTCCAGATCGTTCCGGGCGTCACCGCAACGGCTGCATGCGCCGCGCTGCTGGACGTCGAGCTGACCCTGCCGCAGGTCTCCCAGACGCTGATCCTGACCCGCTACGCCACCAAGTCGGACATGCCGCCCGGCGAAGCGCTGCATGACCTGGCCCGCCACGGCGCGACCATGGCGATTCACCTTGGCGTACAACATCTGTCGCGCATCGTGGCCGAACTGTTGCCCCATTACGGCGCGGACTGCCCAGTTGCCGTGGTACACCGCGCCAGCTGGCCCGATCAGGATTGGGTGATGGGCACGCTGGCCGATATCGAGACGAAGGTCAGCGAGAAGGGGTTTCGCCGTACTGCATTGATACTGGTTGGCCGGGTTCTGACCGCCGACGCCTTCGCCGATTCGGCGCTGTACAACGTGGACACACGGCATCTCTATCGCGTGCCGAAAGGCTGAGCGTGACCAGAGCCGCCCCCGCTCATTCGAACGGGCCCAAGCGATCGGCGACGCCATGCTTTTCTCGGATGCTACCGCTACGGCGCGACGTCGTTGAGCCAGGGCAAAGCGCACGTTGCGCCAAGGCAGCACACGCACCCAACTTGCTGCATCGGAACGACTTGTTAGAGGCTGGGCGTAGACGAGAGGCTGCCCGGGGTGAGCAGCTATCACCTGGAACGGCCGACGGTACGGAACCCGCCGGCCCCTTTCGTCACTCGATCCGATAACTGAAGGTGTTCTTCACATCCGGCACCGGGACGGCCTGTCCGTTGACTATACGGGGCTGGTAGCGAAACCGCTTCGCGGCGGCCAGTGATGGGCTTTTGAACAGCGGGTGGCAGTCATCGAGCACTTTGGGATCTTCTACCCGACCGTTTGGGTTGACGGTGTACGACACGGTGCACTCGCCTTGGATATTGCGGTCCAGCGCGCGCTGGGGATAGGCCGGTGCTTCCTTGGCGATGGGCAGGTATTGACGGCTTGCGGCCGCGGCTTCGGCCTGGGCGCGCGCGTTTGCGGCCGCAGCGGCGGCGGCCTGACGGTCGGCTTCGGCGCGTTGTGCGGCCAGGGCTACCTGCCGCTGTGCTTCTTCACGCCGTTGTGCCTGCTGCTGCTCTTCCAGCCGCTGACGTTCACGCGCCTGGGCAAGTTCTTCCTGCTGCTTTCGCTTGCGTTCAGCCTGCTCCTGCTGGCGTTTGCGTTGCGCCTCTTCTTCGCGCGCCTGCTCGGCACGTTTGAAGGCGAGGTCGGCCTGCTCCGGCGCTTGCCGTTTGACCACAGGCTCGGGTACGGGGGCAGGTTCCGGCGGCACCGGGACGGGCGGCGGAACCGGTGCCGGCGCCTCAACCACAGGCACGGGCTGGGGCAACTGGATCAGTTGGGTCTTGAGCAGCGCTGGGGCCTGTGCGACCTCAAGCGCTGCCGGTTGATCGTGCGACAGGCTGACCAACACCCAGGCCAGGCCGGCATGCAACGCCACAGCGATCGCCGCGGCGCTGGCATGGCTGCGCAAGGCCGGCCAGTTGATGACCGAGCGCGGCGTCTCCAGGGTCAAGCTGGTCATGTCAGGGCGCCTCTGTAATCAGCCCGAGTTGGGTCACGCCACCTCGCTGCAACTCGGCAATGCCGGCCACCACGTTGCCGTAGTCGGCGTGTTCGTCGGCGCGGACGTAGACTTGGGTATCGGGCCGCTCGGCGACCAGTGCGGCGATCTTGTCGCGCATCTCTTCGCGATCCACGGCGCTGTCGGTCTGGTTCTCGATGTCCAGCTCGCTGCCCAAGTTCCAGTAGTACCCACCGTCTGCTTTGACGGAAAGGGTCACGATGCGCTGCTCTTCGGAGGGCGCCAGCGCTTCGGCCGCGACCTTGGGTAGCTCGATCTTCACGCCCTGCACCAGCATCGGCGCGGTCACCATGAAGATGACCAGCAGTACCAGCATCACGTCGATGTAGGGCACGACATTCATTTCAGCCTTGAGGCCGTGCTTCTTGTGCGGTTTGACGAGCATGTGCTGTCTCCTCAGGCCGCTGCAGCGAAGGCAGGCGCCGTAGCATGCAGATGCCGATGCAGGCGGCCCTGCAATTCGTTACCGAAGGCGTAATAACGTGCAACCAGCGTTTGGGTGCGAGCCGAGAAGCGGTTGTAGGCCATGACTGCAGGGATGGCCGCGAACAAGCCAATGGCGGTCGCGATGAGGGCCTCGGCAATGCCGGGGGCGACGGTCGAAAGCGTCGCCTGTTGGACCTGGGCCAACCCCAGGAAGGAGTTCATGATGCCCCAGACCGTACCGAACAGGCCGATATAGGGGCTCACCGAGCCGACGGTCGCGAGGAACGGCAGCCCTTTTTCCAGGCGCTCTTCCTCCTCGGCGATGGCCACGTAAAGGCTGCGCTCCACGCCGTCGATCACGGCGTCAGGATCGGTGACACGGCTGCCCTGCATCTGCGCGAAGCTTTCATAGCTGGTCAGGAAGATGCGCTGCAGCCCTGCTTCGGCTGGCAGCGTCTGTTGGCTGCCTTCATGGTGAAGCTGCGCCAGATCTTCCTGGCGGAAGCGCTTGAGAAACGCCTTGAACAGGCGCTCGCTGCGCCTCAATGCCGTGCCACGCTGGACGATCAGGTACCAACTGATGAGTGATGCGAGCACCAGAGAGAGCATGACCGCTTGCACCACGATACTGGCTTCGCTGACCAGACCCCAGACGGACATATGTTCAAGAGTGGTTTGGCTTTGCATAAAGTGTTTCCTTCATCGTTGTAGCGCGAGCGCACACATTGAGAGGCACCGTATTGCGCCTTGATGACAGCGCAATGCTGATGCGGATTTACTCGAGCCCGAGCGCGTCGGCCACCGACGTCCAAGGCACGTATTTGTAGTTCTGGTTGGCTTCAGGCATCCGCTTGCGGCCGTCCTGCACCACCAGCATGCCGTCACGCCAAGGACCACCGAGGTTGGCTGAGGTCACTTCCAAACCATCAGTCTCGGACGCGCCGTCGATGCCGAGCGCAGCATTTAGGCCGACTCGGAAACGCCCACGTACCGCGTAGGGTGCTGTGGCGTCCAACACGACGTAGCTGTCATTGCCCTGGCTGGAGATCACCAGATAGTCACGCGCCTTGCCGTGGTACAGCGCGAGCCCCTCGATGTCTGCCTTGACGACACCGCCGGCGGCGATCACCTGCTCCAGCTCAGCGGGGGCCTCGGCCCGAGCATCCAGGGTCCAGACCGCGACATCCTCCTCGCCTACATAAAGCCGCTGGCGGCGGTCATCGGCGACGCAGCCTTCAGGCTGGGTTTGCGTGCGGAAGCGGCGCACCAGCTCAGCGCTGGGTTTACCGGCCACGCCACTCAATCGGTACTGCAAGAACGTGCCGTCCTTGTCGTTGACGAACGCATGAACAGCTCCGCTCGCATCCTTGAACAGGCACATGCCGTAGATGTCTTTGAGCGACGTTGGCGTCTGACCGATGTCGCGCAGCACGCCGGTGGCCGGATCGATGGCGAAGAAGTGCAGGCTGTTGTGATCGCGATTGCTAGCCACTGCGAGATCAACCGTTGCGCCACCGAGATTGAAACCAGTGCGCAGGTCAACATTGTTCAAGCGGCCAACGCGCAGGTCCTGGAGCTGTCGACCCTTGAGGTCGTACACCAGCAGGCCACCCTGTTTGTCGGTACCCAGGACGCGGCTCTGCGAACGGTCGCGTGGGTTGACCCAGATGGCTGGATCGTCCGCCGCATCACCCAGGCTGGGCACCGGATCGGTCCCGACCAGTGGCATGACGACAGCCATCGGTTCGTCGACCTGAACCGGCTTGGGAGTCCAGTCGAGCGTCGCGTAGCGAGCGCCGCGTTCGTCCACCAGGAGCAGGTCAACCCCTGCAGACGTGACCCGAGCGCTGACCTTTTCCGGCTCGTCCAATTCGGTCAGCTCGAACGTGCGATCAAGCGCCCATCGCTGGGCCTGCTGCTGATAAACATGCAAGGCACCGGCCTTGGGATCGAGTACCAGCAACCCGCCAGGCACAAGGGCCAGACCAGCAGCGGCCTTGGCGATACCGCCGAAAGGTGCACGCATATCCACCGGCTCGCGCACCAGCGCCGCTTCGGCCCCGGCGTCGTATCGCCAGAGCCCGACGCGCTCTTCGCTGATATAAAGGCTGTCGCTACTGTCATCGACCTGACAGAACTCGCTTTCCGGCGGCAGGCTCAGCCCGCGAACCCGGCGCGCCTCGGGTAGCGGCCGCCCGTTGGCAGCCACCAGCCACTGCTCACCTACGCCCTCCTCCCCCAGCAGAAAGACGAAGTCGTTGCGCGCGCTGTCGCGATACAGGCACAGCCCTTCAATGGCGAAAGCTGTCTTCGGCACATAGTGCGGTACACCCCACCGCTGCTGGCCATCGATCTGCACCATCATGGCCTGCTGACGCTTCTTGTCGATGGTCGCAACCAGCAACCCCTCAGCGTCGGCGCGGTGATCGAGCGATTCGAAGCGCCCCGGCAGCTCAGCCAGTACCTGATTCTGGCGATCAAGCACCTGCAAGCCACGTGCAGATGACGGATCGACCAATAGCCGGTCGGCATTCGGCCAGAAGCTCAGCGGGCCGAGTAGGCGCGCCTCCTCGGCCGCAAGCACCGGATCGGCAACGCTCAGCATCGGCGCAGTGGCCGGAATAACGGAGCGCGGGTTGCCGTTCTGGCATGCCGCAAGGGCAATGCACAGACCGAGCAACCATGAAGATGAGTAATTACGCATGAAGCGGACGCATCCTTAAGACGGCGCCGAAGCGCCGTCCAATCGTCAGAAGTGGGTCAGGGTCAGGCCGAGCTTGTACGTCCGGCCGTATTCCTCGTACTGGGCGTTGTAGCTGCGACGGCCGGTGTAGACGTAGTAGGACTCGTCCGTGAGGTTGGCCGCCTCGAACGTCAGCTGCAGGTTCGGCGTGAGGTAGTAGCCGGCCTTGAAGTCGACGAACAGCTGCTGGTCGGCGTACAGGTCGTGGGACTTGTCGTCGATGCCGGCCACTTCCACCAGATAGCTCGACTTGTAGTTCGCCGCCAGACGCATGTCGAAGCGGTCGTTTTCCCAGCCCACCATCACGTTGCCGACGGTGTCGGAGTGGTTCGGCAGGTCGACCGAGCGGCTGAGACCCTGGCTTTTGATCGAGGCGTCGGATTTGCTCAGCGTGACGTTCGCACCCAGCAGCAGCCCGTTCCAAGGCGCGGCCAGCCAGTCCATCTTTTGCGAGTAGGCCAGCTCGATCC
Organism: Stutzerimonas stutzeri; assembly: GCF_051028275.1. GTDB lineage: Bacteria > Pseudomonadota > Gammaproteobacteria > Pseudomonadales > Pseudomonadaceae > Stutzerimonas > Stutzerimonas stutzeri_AS. The sequence continues at coordinate 707,179 of NZ_CP069269.1, read as the reverse complement.
CGTAGAGCTTGGCGTCCTTGCCGTTCTCATAGGTCAGGGCTTCGCTGAAGTCAGCCCATTCGCCCGTACCGCCGATGTTGGTGTCATAGACGAAGTTGTCGATGTCCTTATAGAAGGCATAAGCCGACACCATGCCCGCGCGGCCCATGTAGTGCTCGATGCCCACGTCGAAGTTCATCGACTCCAGCGGCTTGAGGTTCGGGTTGCCGAACGAGGCTTCGCCGTCATCGGTATCGATGGTGAAGCCCGGCGCCAACTGGCTGAAGGTCGGGCGTACCACGGTGTTGGTCCAGGCCGCGCGTACCAGCGTCGAAGGCGAAATCTGGTAGCGCGCGTGCAGGCCTGGCAACCAGTGGTCGTAGCTGTTCTTGCTGCGGATCGACTCGAAACCATCGTCACGCAAGCCGCTGCCTTTGGCATCAAACCGAGTGCCTTCATAGCGCAGGCCGGCGATGAAGCGCCATGCGTCGACGTCCACGGTGTTCATCAGGTACGCCGCGTTGATGTCTTCGTGCATGGTGAAGTCGCTAAGGCGCGAATCTTCTTCGTTGTAGTAGCTGGCAGCGTCGAGCCCGCCGATCAGCTGCTTGACCGCACCGGCGCTGATGCCCCGGCCGTAGTTGCCCAGTGCGTAATCGACGTTGCCGCTCTGATAACCCACCAGATCGATATCGCCAAGCTTGCCGTACGTCCAGCCTTCTGTGTCGCTGGTCTTGGTGCGTCGGCTGAGCTTGCCACCGAATTTGACCTGGGAGGCGTTGCCGGCCATGTCGTAATCACGGGCCAGATCCAGGCGAATGTTCTTCTCCCTGTCCTTGCCATCGACGTCCTTGATCTTCACCTTGTCCAAGGTGAAAGCCTGTGGATCGTAGAAGTCAGAGCCGACGGACAGGCGTGGCTTGCGGTTGCCGTCGAAACCTACGTCATCGAAATCGCCGGTGAACTTCGCGCCGGCGATGCCCATCGGATTGCGTTCTGTCGCCTGGCTATAGCCGGCCTGACCACCGATCGTCCACTGGTCGATCATGCGTTCGCCGCCTACCACATAGGACTGAATCTTCTGCGTGTCTTCGCGCGACTTGAGGTCGCGCCAGCCTTCTGCCGAGCCGCGCTCGCCCGAGATTTGTGGATCTTCGAACTCAAGGCCCGAGCCGTTACGCGTCTCGGTGTCTTTGAACTTGCTGTACAGGGTGCGCAGGTAATAACTGGAAAGGTCGTCCGGCTGATAGTCGAAATTCAAGCCGAAGCCGGTGCGCTCGCGGGTGATGTCGTAGTCACGCTGCTCAACCTCTTCGAGCCGTGCTACATCGGTGAAGTCCCAGGCGCCGCCCGTCTCGACGTTATCCGAGCCGAACTTGCGCTTCTGGTGGCTGAAGGCTGCGGCTACGCCGAAGTTGTCGATGCCGTCGCCGAGGCTGAAGCGATCACTGATGGCGCCGGAGAATTTCGGACTGGTCTTGCTGACGTTCTCGTCATAGCTGCCCTCGACGCTCAGGCTGTAGAACAAGCCTTCATGATCGAAGGCCGACAGGCTTTCCACTTCGATGGTGCCGCCCAGGGAGTTGGCGTCCATGTCCGGCGTTAGGGTCTTGACCACCGACAGTGACTGCACGAGCTCGGCCGGCAGTACGTCCAGCGCGACGGCGCGACGCTTGCCTTCGGGGGCCGGCACCAGCGTACCGTTGATGGTGACACTGTTGAGGTCTGGCGCGATGCCGCGCACGCTGACGAAGCGCCCTTCGCCCTGGTCGCGCTCCACCGAGACGCCGGGAATACGCTGCAGTGCTTCGGCGGCGTTGTCGTCAGGCAGCTGAGCCACGCCGTCTGCGTGAATCACGCTCTTCACGCTGTCGGAGCTCTTTTGCTCACGCAGCGCCTTGTCGATGCTGACCGATTGGCCGATGACGTCGACTCGCTCAACCGCTTCCTGCGCCCAGACAGGCGCCGAGGAAATGGCCGCGGCCAGCAGACTGAACTTGAACGTCGCATTGCAGATGTGGCGAATTGGCTGCGCCATGGATGACCCCCTCCGATTGAAAAATGCGCCTGGCCAAGCCAGGAATGCAGCGGACGGTAGGGGCGGTTTATGGCACTTCCATGAAGGTCTGGCGGCGCCAGGGTCGGTTCCGGCGCATTTGAGCAGCGAAACGGCAGTCGATGAGCTGAAACGACCCTTTCACTCGATCCGTTACGAGACGTTCTGATGGTTGCTCAGCCCATAAAGAGCTCTGGAATGGGGTTTTCACGGTACTTACCGCACAAAAGATTGCCGTTTGACGCATTTTTTCCTGAGCTGAATCGACCCCCCGCAACGTAACAGAACCGTCATTTGGCTTTGTTTCCTTACGCCCACTCCATCAACCGGATGTATTAAGGAACAGCGGATGTATCACCATCGCTTACTGGCGGCCCTGGCCGTCGCCACTGCCACCTCGAGTCTGTTCACCCTGCCCGCCTGGGCCGAGTCGACCACTCGCGTTAACTCGCCGGGGGCGCCGTACGCGGCTTCTTCGCTGGCCGATCGCATTGTCCTGACACCTGGGGCCAACCCCTCCACTGAAATGGGTGTCGCGTTTCGTACCGACCTGAATCAGCCCACCGCGCAACTGCAACTCGGCCCAGCCCTAGCCGGGCCCACGCTGGACGCGAAGGCGAACATCCTGACAGGCGAGACTCAGCGTCTCGATGCGGAGAACGGTCCGGCCTACTACCACCAGGTCCGCCTCACCAATCTCCAACCGGACACCGCCTATGTCTACCGGGTCAAAGGCGCTGCCGGCTGGAGCGAATGGCTGCAGTTCCACACGGCTAAGGAACGCTTCGCCCCGTTCAACTTCATCTATCTGGGCGACACGCAGAACGACATTCTCTCCATCGCGTCACGCACGACACGTCAGGCACTGCGGAGCACGGCCAATCCTGCGCTGATCGTTCATGCCGGCGACCTGGTCGCTCAGGGCAGCACGCTGAGCCACGACGATGAGTGGGGCGAATGGAACCAGGTTGGCGGCTACGCCTACGGAGGCATCCCGCAACTGCCTGCCGCCGGCAATCATGAGTACCTCGACGACAAACGCGCCGACGGCAGCGAGACGCGTCGCCTCGGTCCGCACTTCCCGCTGCAGTTCACGCTGCCGGACAACGGTGCCGAGGGTGTGAAGGAAACCAGCTATGTGGTCGACTACCAAGGCGTGCGCTTCGTCGTGCTCGACGGCACCGCTGCCCTCGATCTCGGCGCCCTGGAAACGCAAACCGAATGGCTGGAACGCAACCTGCGTGACAGCAAGGCACGCTGGAACATCGTGGTCGTGCACCAGCCGCTGTACACCTGCGCGCGACCGGGCGACACGGAGCCGCTCAAGGGCGCCTGGAAGCCCTTGCTCGATCGTTATGGCGTGGACATGGTCTTGCAAGGGCATGACCACTGCTACAGCCGCCTGACTGATGAAGCCGGCCGCGACGCCAGCGCCAAGGCACGCGCCGCCAATGCGCCGATCGGGCCGGTGTACATGGTGTCGGTGGTTGGCTCGAAGGCGTACGGGTTGAACGGCCGGGCCCGTCAGCAAGGCGACCGCATTGCCGAGCAGACGCAGCTTTACCAGACCATTGCCGTCGAAGAAAACCGCCTGGCGGTGCGCACGTTCACCGCAGACGGTTCGCTGTATGACGCCTTCGATATCGAGCGCGACGGGCAGGGCAAGAAGCGGCTGCGCGAATCGGAATCCCCGCTGCCACCAGAGCGGTTCTGCGAGGGCGCGCAAGGCCCGGACGGCCTGCCGTGCATTGCACGCGACAAGTCGATGTAATCATTCTGTGACATGCCCGCTCCATCCTTGGCCAGCTTTCCGGTTGGCCAGGGCTCCCTGGAGATATCATGAAATCATTCTTGAAGACGCACTGTTTCATGCTGATAGGCCTGTTCGTGGCCATGAGCGCAGGCCTGCAGATCTACATGGCTGTCGGCTACCCCAAGGATGTCATCAAGTGGAGTCACGTGGTCGGAGAAGGCGGCACCGCCACGATCTGCTTCGTCTGGATGATCATGTTCTTGCGTTCGAGACCGGCTGGCCGCATCACACGTCTGCTGTCGATTGGGATGTGCTGCGTCTGCTTCTCGATGTGGATGGACATGCTCGATGAATTCATCAAGCTGCCGCCCGAAGCGGCAATCTGGGACATCCTGCTGGAAAAAGCACCGATGCCCTTTGGCATGTTGCTGATCACGCTTGGTATCTATCACCTGCACAAGGAACAACAGGCGATCAGCGCCCAGATGAGCAAGCGTGAGCGCCTGTTCCGGGAGCACCGCCTGTTCGACAAACTCACCCCGTTGAACGGTGCGCAGTACCTTCGCCAGCATTTGAAGCAAGCGCTCGATCAAGCCGAGACCGAGCAGCAGCCGCTGTCCGTCATTGCCATCGACCTGGACGACTTCAGCCAGATCAACCAGGTCTACGGCCATGAAGAGGGCGATCAGGTGCTGCAGGTCGTCGCGCAACTGTTGCTGTTCAACCTGCGCCAGCAAGACGTGCTTTGCCGGTTGGCCGGTGACCGCTTCGTCGCCGTACTGCCCAATACCGGTGCCGCGCACGCCACGGCGATGGCGCAGGATATGCGACACAGCATTGCCAGCGTGGCCCACCGCACGCAGCGCCATGGCGAGCGTCTACATCTGCGCGCCACAGCCGTGGCCGCCATGGCGATGGACGAGGACGAAGACCAGCTGCTCAAGCGGTTGAACATCCTGCTGGCAAACGCCAAACCCCGTCAGCCGTCGCGGTTACCCCATCATGCTGCCTGAGGCCGGATATGACCGCGACACGCGGTTCATCCTCGCGCATCACCAGCCGGTCGGGCTGATCGACCTGGCGCGCTCCCGTTCCATCGACAGCCATCGCCTGCTCAAGGGGTGCGAGCTGTTCTATGAGGACATCGTCACCCGGCAGGTGCGAATCAGCCCTGAACAGTTCCTCCGGCTGATCGGCAACGCACAGCGTTTGCTGGATGCGCCGGACACGAGCTTTCTTCTGGGTCAGCGCCTGTGGCCCGGACACTACGGGCCCGTCAGTCAATTGCTCGAGCATGCCGACAATCTGGCCCAGGCCATCGAGTATCTGGGTCAGTACCGTGCCCTGCTCACCCCGCTGCTTACGCCGCAGGTGCAGCTCGATGAGAGGCATCTCCACCTGTACTGGCGCGACAGTTGTGGCGTCGGCGAGCTGCTGCCGTTCGTGATCGAGACCACCGTGACCGCGGTCGTCGCCCTCGCCCGCCGCCAGCAGGGCACGAAGCTGCCCTGGCACTTCCAGTTCGCTTATCCCGAGCCGGCCCACGTCGAGCAGTACTGGGTGCATCTCGGTGAGACGGTGTTGTTCGACCGCCCTTCCACCGTCATCAGCCTGCCCCGCGAATACCTGCACAGCCCATGGCCAGGCGTGGGCTCGACGGCCGGCGTCATTGCCCGTCAGGCGAGCCAGGAACAGCTACAGGCACTCGGCTGGGGGATCAGCTTTCTCGATCAGGTGCATGACTACCTGCAGGCGCACATCCGCACACCCCTGAATCTGGAGCGCGCCTGCGCGGCATTCGAGACGAGCCCCGCTTCGTTCAAGCGCAGGCTGAAAAAACACGACACCACCTTCCAGGAGCAGCTGGACGTGGTACGCCGTGAGGTCGCGTTGTACCTGTATCAGATGAAGGGCTACAGCAACGAGGAAGTCGCGCAGTACCTGGGCTTCAATGACATCACCAACTTCCGACGCTCGTTCAAGCGTTGGACGGGGCTGACGCCCAGCAGCGTGGCGGCGTTCTTCTGAGGTGAGTGGCCGCCACTAGGCGTTAGCCATGTGCAGGCGGAGGGCGGTAAAGGCGATCCCGGCGTCGAGCCCGGGATCGCGCTTCATGAAACGGGCGATCTATCAGCGAGGCGAAGAAGTGCAGGTCCTTGGACCACCTGTTTCAGGCCACCACCTTGAAGCGCCTCGACGCCTTGGTGCGCCAGCACGACAGCGCTGCTGGTTCGCCTGCTCCTGCCTGCAGGGACTGATTACTGCCCGCGCGGTTTCGCTCGGGCGGTAGGCTCGGCGACCAGCGGATCGTCCGGCCAATAGTGCTTTGGGTAACGGCCTTTCAGGCCTTTCTTTACCTCGGCGTACGTGTTCTTCCAGAAGCTGGCCAGGTCCTGCGTAACCTGCACTGGCCGGCGCGCCGGTGACAGCAGGTGCAGCTTGACCGCCACGCGGCCTCCGGCGATTCGCGGCGTGTCGGCAAGCCCGAACAGTTCCTGCAGACGCACCGCCAGCACGGGCGGTTGCTCGGTGTAATCGAGCCGGATGCGCGAACCCGAAGGCACCTCGAGGTGGCTGGGCGCCTCCTTTTCGAGCTGCTGGGGCAGCGGCCAGGGCAGAAGCGTCGCGAGCATTGCGGAGAGATCAAGGGCGGCGAAATGCGCCAACCGGGTCACTTTCCCCAGGTAAGGCTGGAGCCAGTGTTCAAGGCTGGCCAACAGCGCCGCGTCGCTGACATCAGGCCATTGGCTGACCGCGTCGCGCTCGAGCTGCAAGGTGCGCAACAGCATGACTCGTGCCTGCCACTGACGAAGCTCCGGCGTCCATGCCAACAGCTCAAGCCCCTTGCGCCGCACAAGTTCGAGCAGCGCATGACTGCGGGTCTGCTCATCGAGGCCGGCCAGTGGTTCGCGGGACAGGATCAGCTCGCCCACCCGCCGTTGACGCTCGGCCCGCAGCGCGCCCTCGCGCTCGTCCCAGTCCAGCTCGTCATGCACAGCCACCTGCTCGGCCAACACGTCCTCGAACAGGGCCGGGTCCAGAGCCGCGGCGCGGTAGATACGCTCTTCACGCTGCCCCTGCTGGCTACCGAGCTCGGCGATGACCAGCCAAGGCTCCTTCATCAGCGCATCCGGCTCGCCGAACTGCGCCGCGCGCCCGTTGGCCAGCCGGTAAGCAGCTGCGCCGTCGCGCCGTTGCTGAGCGATGCGGTCAGGGTAAGCAAAGGCCAGCAACGCGCCGAGCCAGCGCGGGTGGTCCGGCTCGTTCACGGGTTCGCTGGCCGTGCCGCGCAAGAGACCCCGGTATTGCCGGGCCAGCTGACGGGCACGCTGAATGCCCCCGCCGCGCCCACTTTCGAGCAAGGCCAGGCGGCTCGCAAGGTCCGCCCCATCGGCACGGGCGAAATCCCGCTCTCCGAGCAGTGCAGCCAGGTCCGCCGCAAGCGTAGCTAACCCCAGCGCCTCGCCGCGCAAGAGCAAATGGCCAATTCGTGGATGGGTCGGCAGCTCGGCCATGGCCTGGCCGTGCCGCGTCAAACGCCACGCGCCAGCATGCGGCTCGAGCGCACCCAAGCGCACCAGCAGCGCGCACGCCTGGGCGTGGGCGGCCGAAGGGGGCGCGTCAAGCCAGGCGAGCTCGTGGGGTTCGGCACCCCAGCGGGCCAGTTGCAGGGCCAGGCCGGCAAGGTCGGCCTGGAGGATTTCCGCTTCGCCATAGGCGGCCAGCTGCGCATGTTGGGCCTCGGACCACAGCCGATAGCACACGCCCGGCTGCAAGCGCCCGGCCCGCCCGGCGCGTTGCGTCGCCGAAGCCCGTGAGATGCGCCGGGTATCGAGCCGGGTCATGCCGCTGCCGGGATCGAAGCGAGGCACGCGCGCCAGGCCTGCGTCGACCACGACACGCACGCCGTCGATGGTCAGGCTCGTCTCGGCAATGTTGGTGGCCAGTACGACCTTGCGCTTACCCGGCGGCGAAGGTTCGATGGCGGCACGCTGGGCGCCGAGATCGAGCTCCCCGTGCAACGGGCAAAGCACGACTTCCGGCCGGCCAGCGAGCGGCTCGCCCAGGGCTTCGGCCACACGCCGAATCTCGGCCTGGCCGGGCAGAAACACCAGCAGGCTGCCGGCCTCGTCATCGAGGGCCTGCAGCACGGTCTGCACGACGCGGGCTTCGATTCGCTCGCCAGGCTGGTACGGCTGCCCCCACCGCGTCTCGACCGGAAACATGCGCCCTTCGCTGCGAACCACCGGCGCCTGGCCGAGCAGCTGCGATAACCGCTCGCCTTCGAGCGTGGCGGACATCAGCAGGATCTTCAGCGGCTCATCGCGCAGCAGCTCGCGGGCATTGAGCGTGAGTGCCAGCGCCAGGTCGGCGTCGAGGCTGCGCTCGTGGAATTCGTCGAAGATCACCAGCCCTACGCCATCGAGGGCGGGGTCGTCCTGCAGGCGACGCGCAAGGATGCCTTCGGTTACCACTTCGATACGGGTGTTCGGACCGACCTTACTGTCCAACCGGATGCGATAGCCAACGGTGGCACCGACCTTTTCGCCCAGCTCGTCGGCCAGGCGCTCGGCCGCCGCTCGGGCTGCGAGGCGACGTGGCTCGAGCATCAGGATCGATTGTCCAGCCAGCCACGGCTCATCCAGCAGCGCCAGCGGTACCCGCGTGGTCTTGCCTGCGCCGGGCGGCGCTTCGAGCACCGCTTCATCGCGGCTTAGCAGGGCCTGGCGCAACGCCGGCAGGGCTTCATCAATAGGCAGGGCAATCATGGGGACTCCGCTTTCAGGGCCGCGATTATAACGGGCCAAGGCCTCGGCGCGGCGCGAGCAGAGTGATGGCAACATCCGTTGCGAAGACGGCGAACAGAGCATGCAGCAAGAGTGTCTGATATCGAGATAACATGACACAGCCCTAGTGCACCCTTTGATAGTTGCGCCACTTTTCCAGGAGGTCCTTATGCGTACTCGTTCCCGTGTCATCGGCGGCGTGCTGGCCGTCTCTTTGTTCACCCAGCTGACCGCTTGCGGGACGCTGTTCTACCCCGACCGCCGTGGCCAGATCGATGGCCGGATCGACCCCGCCATTGCGATCGCAAATGCCGTGGGCCTGCTGTTCTACGTGATACCGGGCCTGATCGCTTTTGGCATCGACTTCGCCACGGGCGCGATCTACCTGCCCGACAACAGCTACTCCATGGCGCCGGAAAAACTTCAGGAAGCCATCGGCGCCGACGGCGTGATCGATCAGGCCAAGCTCAAGGCCATCATCGAATCCGAGATCGGCCGCAACCTGCCCCTGGATGACCCCCGCCTGATCCAGCACAACGGCAGCGTCGAACAGCTTGCCGCCTTTGGACTGCGTCCGGCCGCCTGATGCAGCACACCCGCGAGCGCAAAGGCGTCAGCGCCGAACACGCGCGGCTGATGCGCCGTGCCACCCGACTGGCTTTGGCCGTAGCGCTGACGCTGGCCGCAAGCAAGGCGCTGGCGTGGTGGATGAGCGGATCGGTAAGTCTGCTGGCCGGGCTTACCGACTCGCTGTTGGATGGCGCGGCTTCATTGCTCAATCTGCTGGCGGTGCACTATTCGCTGCGCCCTGCAGACGACGACCACCGTTACGGCCACGGCAAGGCCGAGGCACTGGCGGGGCTCGGTCAGGGCGCCTTCATTTCGGTGAGTGCGATCCTCGTTTGCGTGCAGGGCGTCGACCGCATGCTGCACCCTGAGCCACTGGGCGCACCGGCACTCGGCATCGCGGTGATGGTGTTGTCGCTGGCGATGACCGTAGCGCTGCTGATGTACCAGCGCCATGTGGTGCGCGAAACCGGCTCCACCGCGATCCGCGCCGACTCGTTGCATTACCGTTCCGACCTGCTGCTCAACAGCAGCATCCTCGTCGCCCTGGTGCTGGCTGGCTACGGCTGGGAGCGCCTGGACGCGATCTTCGGCATCGCCATCTCGATCTACATTTTCAGGAGCGCACTGAGCATCGTTCGTGAAGCCGGTGCGGTACTGATGGATACCGAACTGGCGCCGGAAATCAGCGAACACATGCACCAGCTGGCCTGCGACGTGCCGGGCGTCGTCGGTTGTCACGACCTGCGGACCCGGGTTTCCGGCACGCGCTGGTTCGTACAGATGCATCTGGAGCTGCCCGGGCAGCTGCCGTTGATCGAGGCGCATGGCTTGTGCGATCAGGTCGAGGCGGCGATACATGCCAAATACCCACAGGCGGAAGTGTTGGTGCATGCTGATCCGCTTGAGGTGGTTAAGGCTAAGGGGTGATGCGTAAAGCGCGCCGTGGGGCGCGCGGCCTGTTGCTTAGCCGATTACAGCGGTTTCGCCCTGCTGGGCGACACCAATGCCTCCGTCAATCCGGCCAACGGGCGTAACACCGTGGCCCAAGAGCCCAACATTTTCGTGGCCAAGGCCGCTCTCACAGCGCAATGTAGGGCGAAACCAAGCCATCAGCCGTCTCAACACTAGGAACCGACTCAGCACCTAGACCAAACGAAGCTCCAAAACGAAAAAGACCACGCCTGGGCGTGGTCTCTTCGATTCGTTGGGCCGATGGTAACGGCTTCTTCTCTCGACACCTCATGAGCATCGGGGGCCCGGACCGTCGACCTTGGTAAGGCGTTCGGACGCCACGGCGGGATCGCATGCCGTGTCCTTTCTGCCGGGGGCTGAAGTTGAATAAAGCTTACGCCCCACACGGCGACGGATGTTTGCGAACATTGCTCAGATACGCCACTCTTGCGCAACCGATAAAAGCAATACCCATATCTAGCGCAACAATTCAGCATGAGCATCCGGAAATGAGCAAACTAGACCGATACGACCTGCGCATCCTCCACGAACTTCAACATGACGCACGCATTTCCAACCAGGAGCTTGCCGAACGCATCGGCTTGTCGCCCTCGCCCTGCTCGCGCCGCGTCAAACAGCTTGAAGACGATGGCTATATCGCACGCCAGGTCGCGCTGCTGGACCGCAAGAAACTCGGGCTGACCCTGACCGCCTACGTGCTGATCGGCATGGACCGTCACACACCGGAGCGCTTCGAGCACTTCGAAGGCGTGATCGGAAAATGCCCGGAGGTGCTCGAATGCAGCCTGGTTACGGGAATGGACGCTGACTACCAGCTCAAGGTCGTGGTACCCGACATGGAGCATTACCAGGCCTTTCTGCTCGGCACCTTGACACGGATCGAAGGCGTCTCAAGCGTGCGCTCCAGCTTTGTGCTGCGCCAGGTGTCATCCAGCACGGAGCTGCCGCTCGAGCATCTGCGAAGCTGAGACAAACCTCAGGCCTCAACCCACGCCACAACAACCATCAGTTCCTTGTGGTGCGCGCCCGTCAGTCCCGCCAGACAACATGCCGAAGCACGACGCAGCGCCTCTCGTGACGCCCTGCTTCGAACGCATGACGAGCTCAGCCGTCCAACCCAAGGCAGATGCGCCCCTTGCGGGCGTATACTGCGCCGCTCGCGTCCGGCCTGCCTCGGGCGCTTCGTCGAAGTCAGTCAGGAGTATCGCGTGGAGCCCGAAGTATTTGAAAAATGGATGATGATCATCCTCGTTGGCGGCCTGATGTGCTTCATGGCTTTCATCATCTGGGACCTGGCGAAGAAATCCAAAGCTGGCCGCCTCGGCACGGCGATTCTGTTCCTGGGCCTTGGGCTTTGTCTGTTCGCTTTTCTCGCCAAGCCGATCATTGGCTACATCATCGAAGTGACACAGGGTATTCCGCACTGATTGATGGCAAGCCGTCGTCGGCGCCTCATAGGTGCGCCGGCATCTCGCGCCATTCGCCCGGCTGCAGGCCGTCCAGCGACCAGGGCCCGATCCTGACTCGCACCAGCCGTAGCGTCGGCAACCCAACCGCCGCGGTCATCCGCCGGACCTGACGGTTACGCCCTTCGCGGATCACCAGCTCCAGCCAGCTGGTGGGCACGCTCTTGCGAAAGCGCACAGGTGGATGACGCGGCCAGAGTTCGGGCTCGTCGAGTTGCCGTGCTTCGGCAGGGAGCGTCATGCCATCGTTGAGTTCAACGCCGTCGCGCAGGCGCCGCAGCTGCTCGGCAGTCACCTCGCCCTCGACTTGCACCCAATAGGTTTTGGCCAGCTTGTGCTTGGGATCGGCGATCCGCGCCTGCAGTTGCCCGTCGTTAGTCAGCAGCAACAGGCCTTCGCTGTCGCGATCCAACCGACCAGCCGGGTACACGCCTGGAATCGGCACGAAATCCTTCAGCGTGGCTCGGCCATCAGCATCATTGAACTGCGTGAGCACGTCGAACGGCTTGTTCAACAGCAATAGGCGCGGCTCGGCCGGTGGCGCTTTGGCGACCCGGCGGGGCTGGGTACGAGCTGCGCTGGTGCGCGGCGGTCGGGGACGAGAAGGACGCGGCATGGAGGCTTCCTGAGCGGGCTGGCCATGCTAGGGCGCCGAGTCAAACCCCGCAAGCCGCTGGTGTAGTCCCCCTTATAAGGCACCCGCAAAAAGCAGGATCGCTTTCGCACCACAAACGTGCAGAGCGTTGCCCCACGTCTTTCTGCCCGCCCCGTTTTCGTACCCCTTTGGTATTCCGCCCTGTTAGAGCGCACTCGACAGAATTACCGCAAAGCCCCACGACAGAGCGCTTCGGTGAAATTGGCACGGATGCTGCGATAGCGCTCTGTGTCCCGAAGGACCCACCCACAGTTGCGCACGGACAGCCAAGGAGCCGCCCACAATGAAACGCCGTCCCCTACTGAAGTCCACCCTCGCCGCCAGCGCCCTGATGCTCAGCGGTCTGTTCCCGTTCACGCTGCAGGCCGCCGAGACCATCAAGATCGGTATCCTGCATTCGCTGTCCGGCACCATGGCCATTTCGGAAACATCCCTCAAAGACATGGCGCTGATGACCATCGACGAGATCAACGCCAACGGTGGCGTGCTCGGCAAGCAGCTCGAGCCGGTGGTAGTCGACCCTGCATCCAACTGGCCGCTGTTCGCTGAAAAAGCCCGTCAGCTGCTCACTCAGGACAAGGTCGCGGTGACCTTCGGCTGCTGGACCTCCGTTTCGCGCAAATCCGTGCTGCCCGTTTTCGAAGAACTCGACGGACTGCTGTTCTACCCCGTGCAATACGAAGGCGAAGAACTCTCGCCTAACGTCTTCTACACCGGCGCGGCGCCAAACCAGCAAGCCATTCCGGCCGTCGAGTACCTGATGAGCGAAGACGGCGGCGGCGCGGAGCGCTTCTTCCTGCTCGGTACCGACTATGTCTACCCACGCACGACCAACAAGATCCTGCGCGCCTTCCTGATCAGCAAGGGCGTGCCGGAATCGAACATCGAAGAGGTCTACACACCCTTCGGCCACAGCGATTACCAGACCATCGTCGCCAACATCAAGAAGTTCTCTGCGGGCGGCAAGACCGCTGTGGTCTCGACCATCAACGGTGATTCCAACGTCCCGTTCTATAAAGAACTGGCTAACCAGGGCCTGGACGCCACCGAAGTGCCGGTCGTTGCCTTCTCGGTCGGCGAGGAAGAACTGCGCGGCATCGACACCAAGCCGCTGGTTGGCCACCTGGCCGCCTGGAACTACTTCCAGTCCGTGGAGAACCCGGTCAACGACAAGTTCGTGAGCAAGTGGAAGGCCTACGCCAAGGAAAAAGGCCTGCCAGGTGCCGACAAGGCGGTGACCAACGACCCGATGGAAGCCACCTACGTGGGCATCCACATGTGGGCGCAGGCGGTCGAGAAGGCTGGGACTACCGATGTCCAACCGGTGGTGCAGGCACTTGCCGGCCAGACCTTCGAAGCCCCGAGCGGTTACACCCTGACCATGGACGAGAAGAACCACCACCTGCACAAGCCGGTGATGATCGGCGAAGTCCAGGACGACGGGCAGTTCTCAGTGGTTTGGGAAACCGAGAGTCCTGTCCGTGCCCAGCCGTGGAGCCCCTACATTCCGGGCAACGACAAGAAGCCGGATTACGCGGTGAAGTCGAACTGAGGACGGCCTTCGTGGTGGATGGATGAAGCGCCATCCACCTGTCGACCACCCAAGCTCCTCCAAGAGAGCACCGGGGTTCCAAGGAAATACACGAATGAACACTGCCCTGTACCGTTTTTTACTGGTGCTCCTGCTGGGCCTGCCTTGGGCAGCCCAAGCCGGAGACGCGGCCGACTACGCCAAGGCGAGCCCGGCCAAACAGGCCAAGCTGCTCGAAGAATGGGTCATTTCGCCGGTCCCCGAGCGCCTGGCATTGATCGAAGCACTGCGCGCCAACCGCGTCGTCATCGACAAGAACAAAACGCCCTTCGTTGAGGACGGCGACACCTATCACTCCCTCGAAGGCAACGCCGAACCCGTCGGTACGCCGAAGAAGCTGCGCCTGAACAACCGTCTGCGCGGCCTGCTCAATACCGCTCTGGCCAGCCACACGCTGTTCTCGGACGACCCAGCGCAACGCCTCAGCGCCGCCAAACGCCTGCAGCGCAGCGGTCAACCGGAGCAGCTGCCGCTCCTGCAGCAGCGTCTGGACGCTGAAGACGACCCGACCGTGCGCGAAGCCCTGACCCTGACACTGGCCAACCTGCAACTGAGCGCCGAGGACCCTGCGGTGCGTCTGGCCGCCGTGCGCCTGCTCGGCGAAACCGGCGCGCCACTGGCGCGAGTTCGCCTGGAAAACCTGCTGGCCGATGAAGCGGAAACCGATGCGGCTGTACGCAAGGCAGCAGAAACCAGCCTCGCGCAGGTCAAACGCAAACTCCTGATCGGCGAACTGCTCGGCCAGGCCTTCAGCGGCTTGAGCCTGGGGAGCATCCTGCTCCTCGCCGCGCTGGGCCTGGCCATCACCTTTGGCTTGCTGGGCGTCATCAACATGGCCCACGGCGAGATGCTGATGCTAGGTGCCTACACCACCTACATGGTGCAGGTGCTGATTGCCCGACTCATGCCGGACGCCTTGGCGTTTTATCCGTTGCTTGCATTGCCGGTAGCCTTCTGTGTCACGGCAGCTGTCGGTATGGCACTGGAGCGCACCGTGATCCGTCATCTCTATGGCCGTCCATTGGAAACACTGCTGGCGACCTGGGGCATCAGCCTGATTCTGATTCAGCTGGTGCGTGTGCTGTTCGGCGCGCAGAACGTCGAAGTCGCCAACCCCGGCTGGCTATCCGGCGGCCTACAGGTACTGCCAAATCTGGTACTGCCCTACAACCGCATGGTGATCATTGGCTTCGCGCTGTTCGTGGTGCTGTTGACCTGGCTCTTGCTGAACAAGACACGTCTGGGCCTGAACGTGCGTGCCGTCACGCAGAACCGCAACATGGCCGCCTGCTGCGGCGTACCCACCGGGCGCATCGACATGATGGCGTTCGGTCTCGGCTCCGGCATCGCCGGCCTCGGCGGTGTCGCGTTGAGCCAGATCGGCAACGTCGGCCCGGACCTCGGCCAGAGTTACATCATCGACTCTTTCCTGGTGGTGGTGCTCGGCGGCGTTGGCCAGCTGGCCGGCAGCATCTTTGCCGCCTTCGGCCTCGGCATCGCCAACAAGATCCTCGAACCGCAGATCGGCGCCGTACTGGGCAAGATCCTCATCCTCGCGCTGATCATCCTCTTCATCCAGAAGCGTCCGCAGGGGTTGTTTGCACTGAAAGGGAGGGTGATCGATTGATGCTCCCATCGACCCACAGCCTGCCGCATTGCCGCAGGCGCGAACCGGGCTACACGCCGAGCTGCAAAACGCAGAATTTTTACGGCGTTACGCCACGCCTTTCATGCGTATCGGCTTGCGTGCAGTTAATAACCCTTCGTTCGCGAGCAAGCTCGCTCCTGCAGGAGAGCTGCGCATGAACCAGCCACTCACCCTCACCGCCACACAAAAAGCCGGGCCAAAAGTCACCGCCGTCGCACTGGGCGTCGTACTCATCGTCCTGTTGGCCATGCCGCTGTTGCACCTGCTCCCTGCGGACCATGCCTTCCATGTGTCGGCCTACACCCTCACGCTGGTCGGCAAGATCCTTTGCTACGCCATCGTCGCGCTGGCGCTTGATCTCGTCTGGGGCTACGCCGGCCTGTTGTCGCTCGGCCACGGTCTGTTCTTTGCGCTTGGCGGCTACGCCATGGGCATGTACCTGATGCGCGAAAGTGCCGGCGATGGGCTGCCCGCCTTCATGAGCTTCCTCGCCTGGACCGAACTGCCCTGGTACTGGTACGGGACCTCCAGCTTTCTCTGGGCCATGTGCTTGGTGGTGCTGGTGCCAGGGCTGCTGGCTTTCGTCTTCGGCTTCTTCGCCTTCCGCTCGCGGATCAAGGGCGTGTACTTCTCGATCATGACCCAGGCGCTGACCTTCGCCGGTATGCTGCTGTTCTTCCGCAACGAGACGGGATTTGGCGGTAACAACGGCTTTACCGACTTCAAGACCATCCTCGGCTTCTCGATCTCGGCCCCCGCAACTCGGGCCACGCTGTTTTTCGCCACCGTCGCCCTGCTTGTGGGCAGCCTGTTCCTGGGCTGGCGCTTGGCACACAGCAAGTTCGGTCGCGTGCTGACCGCTCTTCGCGACGCGGAGAACCGCCTGATGTTCTGCGGCTACGATCCACACGGCTACAAGCTGTTCATCTGGACGCTATCGGCAGTGCTCTGCGGCCTGGCTGGCGCGCTCTACGTGCCGCAGGTGGGCATCATCAACCCGAGCGAAATGGCACCGACGCAGTCCATCGAGGCCGCCGTCTGGGTTGCCCTTGGCGGACGCGGCACGCTGATCGGCCCGCTGCTGGGCGCTGGCATCGTCAACGGCATGAAGAGCTGGTTCACGGTGGCCTTCCCGGAGTACTGGCTGTTCGCCCTGGGCGCGCTGTTTATCGTCGTTACCCTGTACCTGCCCAAGGGCGTCATCGGGCTCGTCAAGCGGAGGGGCGAAGCATGAAAACCGCACCCGTACCTGAACTCATCGCTGACCTTGACCGACCCGATGTCAACGGCAGCGGTCGCGACGCCATCGGCCTCGGCCGTGCGAAAGGCGCCGGCCTGGACGCCCGTCACGGGACCATCCTCAGCCTGGAAGACATCAACGTCAGCTTCGACGGCTTCAAGGCGTTGACAAACCTCAGCCTCTACATCGGCGTCGGTGAACTGCGCTGCATCATCGGCCCCAACGGCGCTGGCAAGACCACCATGATGGACGTCATCACCGGCAAGACCCGTCCTGACAGCGGCACGGCTTTCTTCGGCGACACGCTCGATCTGACGCGCATGAGTGAAGTCGAGATTGCCCAATCCGGAATCGGTCGCAAGTTCCAGAAGCCCACAGTGTTCGAAGCACTCTCGGTGTTCGAGAACCTGGAACTGGCGCAGAAGACCGACAAGTCTGTGTGGGCCAGCCTCAGGGCCAGGCTTTCGGGCGCGCAGAAAGACCGCATCGACGAAGTTCTCGAGACCATTCGCCTGCAAGCGTCACGCAATCGCCCGGCTGGGCTGCTGTCCCACGGGCAGAAGCAGTTCCTGGAGATCGGAATGCTCCTGATGCAAGACCCGCAGCTGCTCCTGCTGGACGAGCCGGTCGCCGGCATGACCGACGCCGAAACCGAGTTCACTGCCGAGCTGTTCAAGAGCCTGGCGCGCAAGCACTCACTGATGGTGGTCGAGCACGACATGGGCTTCGTCGACACCATTGCAGACCACGTCACGGTGCTCCATCAGGGCCAGGTGCTGGCCGAGGGCTCGCTTGAAACCGTGCAGAACGATGAGCGGGTGATCGAGGTGTATCTGGGCCGGTAATTGATTCGGAGGTGGATGGGTGAAGCGTCATCCACCCTACGCCCGACGAACGTAGGGTGGAAAACGGCGAAGCCTTTTCCACCGCGTACCGAGTAGGCCAGGCCGGACGCCGGCGTCCGCATCATCGCAACCTAATCGTAGGGTGGATAACGCCAGAGGCTTGTCCACCAAAGTGAAGGAGTCACACATGCTGCAAGTCCAGCAACTGCATCAGTACTACGGCGGCAGCCATATCCTGCGCGGCCTCTCGTTCGACGCCAAGATCGGCGAAGTGACTTGCCTGCTGGGCCGCAACGGTGTCGGCAAGACCACGCTGCTCAAATGCCTGATGGGCCTGATCCCGGCCAAGGAAGGCGCGGTGAACTGGGAGGCCAAGCCGATCACCGGGTTCAAGCCCCACCAGCGCGTGCAGGCCGGCATCGCCTACGTGCCGCAGGGCCGCGAAATCTTCGGCCGGCTGACGGTCGAGGAGAACCTGCTGATGGGGCTGTCCCGCTTCAGTGCCAGGGACGCCAAGGAAGTGCCCGAGTTTATCTACGAGCTGTTCCCCGTTCTCAGGGAAATGAAGCACCGCCGCGGCGGCGACCTGTCCGGCGGCCAGCAACAGCAGCTGGCGATCGGCCGCGCCCTGGCAAGCAAACCGCGCCTGCTGATCCTCGACGAACCCACCGAAGGCATCCAGCCCTCGGTGATCAAGGAGATCGGCGTGGTGATCAAGAAGCTCGCCGAACGCGGCGACATGGCGATCCTGCTGGTCGAGCAATTTTATGACTTCGCGGCGGAGCTGGCCGACCAATACCTGGTGATGAGCCGAGGCGAGATCATCCAGCAGGGTCGCGGCGACACGATGGAGGCTGACGGCGTGCGCGGCCTGGTGGCGATCTGATCTCTACCGGAAGCAGGACGCCGTCAGGACGCGAACTCGGGCTCACTGCGTATCAGTTGCCGCTTGATGCTTTCAAGGTGCAGCCTGGCGCTCTCGGCATTGCCGTCGAGCATCTGCTGGCTGGCCGCTCGGGCAATGTCGGCCGCGACGGGCTTCAATGGCCTGCCGCTGCCCATCGCCTTGAGCTGAACCTCCGCGGCCCGCTCCAGGTAGTAGAGGTCATCCCAGGCTTCGGCAATGGTGGGGCCTAGTACCAGCGGGCCATGATTTTTCAGCATGACCACATCGGCCTCTCCAGCGGCACGTGCGATCCGCTCGCCCTCGGTGACGTCCAACGCCAGGCCGTTATAGGCTTCATCGGAGACCAGTCGGTCGTAGAATTTCAGCGCCGTCTGCCCCGCCCAGACAAAGGGCTCGCCCTCCAGCAGGCATAGCGCTGTGGCGTGAGGCATGTGGGTATGAAACGCGGCGCGCGCCCTTCGATTCAGACGATGCAAGGGCGCGTGGATGTAGAACGCAGTGGCCTCCGGCCGCCCCTCCCCAACCAGCACATGCCCCTCAAAATCGCAAATCAACAACGACGAGGCGGTAACCTCGCAAAATGCCAAACCGTAGGGATTGACCAGAAACAGGTCATCATGGCCCGGCACCACAAAGGAGAAGTGGTTGCAGATGCCCTCGCCCATCCCAAGCTGCGCTGCCATCCGGAAACAGGCCGCAAGGTCGATGCGCGCCTGGCGGATGGCCGGCGTGTCGAAGGTGGCATGGTCGACATCAGCTGAGCTCGCGGCAACCTCGAACGCATGGGCCATGGGCAATCCTCATCAGTCTGTATGAACCCTCAGCCTAGCCCGAATCCGGCCGCGGCCTAAGGCCAGTTACCGCCTGGCCCTGTGTCAGCCGGCTGCGGCTGCTGGCCCAGGCACCTCCGTCAACTGGCCCTACGGGCGCTTGCGTCTTTGTTTCTATGGTGAAGCCACCCGCGCCGACCCCTTCGGCGCAAGTGCCACTTCGTCGAGGCTTTCATGAACTCAGCCGTCACTAATGACTACGTCCGTACGCTGGACCGCCAGCACGTGTTTCATTCCTGGTCCATCCAGGGCGCACTGAACCCCCTGGTGATCGCGGGCGGGGACGGGTGTCGCTTGTGGGATCATGAGGGGACCCGTTATCTGGACTTCAGCAGTCAGCTGGTCAATACCAACATCGGCCATCAACACCCAAAGGTGATCGCGGCGATCAGAGCCCAGGCGGACAGCCTCTGTACCGTTGCACCGGCCACCGCCAACCTGATGCGCGGCGAAGCGGCCAAGCGCATCCTTGCCCGCGCACCGGACGGCTTCAGCAAGGTGTTCTTCACCAATGCCGGAGCGGACGCCAATGAGAACGCCATGCGCATGGCCCGGCAGTTCACGGGGCGCGACAAAATCCTATCGGCTTATCGTTCGTACCATGGCAGCACCGGCGCAGCCATCGTCGCCACCGGTGACCCACGCCGCGTACCGAACGAGTTCGCCCGGGGCCATGTGCACTTCTTCAACCCTTACCTGTACCGCAGCGAATTCCATGCCCGCGACGAAGCCGAGGAGTGTCACCGGGCCTTGCATCACCTGCGACGAGTGATCGAATGCGAAGGTCCAGCGGCTATCGCCGCGATCATCCTCGAAACCATTCCCGGTACGGCCGGCGTGCTGGTGCCACCGGAAGGCTACCTGCAAGGCGTGCGCGCCCTGTGCGACGAGTTCGGCATCGTGCTGATCTTCGATGAGGTCATGGCGGGGTTCGGCCGTACAGGCCAGTGGCTGGCGCTGGACAACTTCGGTGTGGCGCCGGACCTGATCACCTTCGCCAAGGGTGTCAACTCCGGCTACGTGCCGGCCGGAGGCGTGATGATCTCGCGCCCGATCGCCGAGTTCTTCGAGACACGTTTCTTCCCTGGAGGTCTGACCTACTCCGGCCATCCGCTGGCAATGGCAGCCATCGTCGCCACGCTCGATGCCATGGCCGAAGAAGACATGGTCGCCAACGCCCGGCAGATCGGCCAGGAGGTGCTGGGCCCTGGGTTGCAGGCGCTTGCCCATCGCCACGAGCTGATCGGCGAAGTCCGCGGGGTCGGGTTGTTCTGGGCGCTCGAGTTCGTCTCCGATCGTCAACGCAAGACGCCGCTGGCCGCGCCAGTAGTGGCTCAGATGAAAGCGGCGTTCCAGGCGCGCGGCCTGCTTACCTTCACCGTCGAGAACCGTCTGCACGTGGTGCCGCCGTGCATCGTCTCGCCCGCCGAAGTGAACGAAGCGCTGGCGATTCTCGATGACGTGATCGGCGACTTCTCCAGGCGGAGTCTGGCCTAGGGGACTACGAACAGGTTCGTTTTACACAAAGCCGTGCCAATCGACGGCTACAACCGATCCAGCACCCGGCCGAGAACCCGTGCCCCCTCGCCGATCCGGGCTGCGTCGATGGCATGGAAGCCCATACGCATGAAATGAACCGGCGGTGCATCGCTGAAGAAAAACTGCGCGCCGGCCTCGAACAGCACGCCCTGCTGGGCTGCAGCCCAGGCCAGGCGTTGGGTGTCGATGCCCTCTGGGGCGCGTAACCAGAAAGCACTGGCGCCTGGGCTACCCATGGGTTGGCAGCCGGGCATCGCCTCTTCCAGCGCCAGGCGGAGCGTGTCGCGGCGACGCCGGTGCTCTTCACGAAAGCGTCGCAGGTGCGCGTCGTAGTGTCCCTGAGCTAGAAACTCGGCCAGCATGCGCTGGTTGTTCAGCGGCGGGTGGCGGTACATCAGTCGGCGCAGCGCGCGCAGCTCGTCGATGAGCTCGGCGTCGGCCACCAGGTAACCGATACGCAGCCCTGGCGAAAAGGCCTTCGACAGGCTGCTCATGTAGATCACCCGGCCACTGGTGTCACCGGCCTTGAGCGCCGGCTGAGCCTGATGGTCGAGGTTGAACTCGGCATCGTAATCATCTTCGATCACCACCTGGTCGTGCTGCCGGATCTGACGCAGCAGCGTGGTGCGGCGCGACGCGCTCATGGCGACACCCGTAGGCACCTGGTGGCCGGGCGTGACGTACAGGTAGCCGCAGCCGTGGAGCCGGTTGTCGACCACCAGTCCTTGTTCGTCGACCGGCTGCAGTTGCACCTCGGCGCCGCGCAGTTCGAACAGGCTCAGCGCGTCGCGAAAGCCGGGGTTCTCCATGGCCACCCGCACGCCCTTGTCCATGAGCAGCGTAGCGAGCAGATACAGTGCATTCTGCGACCCGAGGGTGACGAGGATTTCATCCGAGCGAGCCCATATCCCTCGCTTGGGTAGCACCCGGGTACGCAGCTGCTCGATGAGCATTTCGTCGTCACGGTCGAAACGGTCGTTCATCCAGCACGGTTCGCGGTCGCCGCGCAGCAACGACCGGGACACCTCGCGCCAGCGCTCCAGCGGAAAAAGCTCTCGGATCGGCTGGCCATAGACGAAAGGGTACGGGTAGCGGGTCCAGTTGCTTGGTCGCAGCACGCCGTGTTTCAGGCTGGGCTGCATCTTCAGCCGAGCGCTCCAGTCTGGTGCGCGTTCGTCCGTCAACTTCGAAGCCCCGTCGCCTTCGTGCAGCAAGGGCATGCGCGAGACCTCGGACGGCACGTCACCCGACTGGTAGTCCGGGTGCAGGTAGTACCCGCTGCGCGGCCTGCTGACCAGATAGCCATTGTCCAGCAGGCTCTCGTAGACCAGCGCAACGGTGTTGCGCGACACGGCCAGCTGCTGGGACAGCTTACGGCATGAGGGCAGCGGCTCGTCGGCCGGAAAGCCGCCGCTGAGGATCGTCGAGACCAGCGTTTCGCGCAGCTGCTCCTGCAAGCCCCTCTGCTGATCAAAGTCCAGGTGGATGTAGTGATCGATCATGGCTCGTCCCCTTGGCAGGCATCAGCACGAGGCAAAGCAAGGACTGCGCCACGGCGAGCGGGTAGCGACGCAGGGGCCAAAGGACCGGCGCCACGAGCCGCGCAGACGTGCCAGCGCTGAAGGGGATGCCCTTTCGACTGGCCAGCCGAAAACGGTCAACTGCACCTATCGTTGCGAGCGAACCGGCTCCTAAGGTGAAAGCACGCCGCCGTTCAGCGCCGCTGACAGGCATGCCTACCGTCGAACTGGAGCAAATGACATGACGCATTCAAGCAAGGATTCGGTTACCGCCAAATCGGGCAATCTGCTGCGCACCCTGACGCTGGCCGGCTGCGTGCTGTCGGCTGCGCTCGCAGCCAGCGTGCAGGCCAAGGACCTGGAGGAGGTCAAGTCGCGCGGCTACATGACCGTCGCCACCGAGGACGACTACGCACCATTCAACTATATCGTCGACGGCAAGCCGGAGGGCTTCCACAAGGCGCTTCTCGAGGACCTCAAGGCCTACGCCAAGGAGGAGGGTTTCGACGTACGCCAGGAGATCCTGCCGTGGACCGGGCTGCTCGCATCGGTGTCGTCCGGCCAATACGACGCTGCCTTCACCGGCGCGCTGGTTACAGATGACCGCCTGCGGGTGTTCGACTTCGCTCCCCCGTTCGCTTCGGCGCAGCACTTCTATGCCAAGCGCGCCGGGGACGATCGGCTCTCGGACATCGCCAGCCTATGCGGCAAGACCGTTGGCGTGCAAGCCGGCAGCGCCCTGCTCGCGCGCCTCCCTGAACTGAAGAAAATGATGGCCGCCGAAAACTGCGAAATGGGTGAGGTGGTGGAATACCAGTCCTACCCCGAGGCCTACGCCGATCTGGCCAATGGGCGGCTGGACTACGTAGTCAATGCGCTGATCTCGGTGAACGACCTGATCAAGACCCGCGGCGACACCTTCGCCAAGGGCATCGCGGTGTCTGGCGACGGCTTCGCCGCCTGGCCGGTTTCTAAGCAGAGCCCTGAGCTGTTGGAGTTCTTCACCGGATTCATGAACCACATTCGCGACAATGGCCGTCTGGCCGAACTGCAGACCAAGTGGTTCGGCGAATCCTTCCCGAACCTGCCGAAAGAGCCGATCAAGAGCGTCGAACAATTCCACTCGCTGGCCGGGATGGACTGACCCAGCCCGCTCTGGCAAGGCCGACGGACCAAACTGGCCCCGGCCTTGCTAAGACCCTTCGGGGCGTGCTCCCACCTTCATGATGCGTTGCATCGTGCCCTGCGAACTGATCAAGGATCGTCTCCCATGAACGGACAGGCCTGGTTGCTGCTGCTCGAGGGTGCCTGGACCACGCTGTGGATCTCGGGCATCGCCATAGCCATCGGCGTGGTGCTGGGACTTGGGGTCGCACTGGTGCGCATGGCTCGGATTCCCTTCGTCGACCAGGCGCTGGTGCTCTACGTGAGCCTGGCGCGTGCCACACCACTGGTCACCCTGGTGCTGTTCATCTTTCTCACCGCACCAACGCTGGGCATGGGCCTTGATCGCAACACTGCGGCGATTCTCGCAATGACGCTCAATACCGCTGCGTTCAACGCCGAGGTCTGGCGCGCCGCCTTTCTCAGCTTTTCACGCGACCAGCGCGAGGCGGCGCTGGCCTGCGGCATGACAGGGCCCACCTTCTTTCGTCGCATCATGCTGCCGCAGATGTTCACCAGCAGCCTGCCGGGGCTGGTGAACGAGATGACATTCATCATCAAAAGCAGCCCGGCAATCGCAGTGATCGGGATCGTCGACCTGACCCGTGTGACCAACCGGATCACCGCAGTTACCTACGAGCCACTGCCGCCAATACTCGCCGCAGCGCTGTTTTACATGCTGATCATAGGCGTGCTGCTTCGTGTCCAGGCGATTGCTGAACGCAAAGCCAACCGGCTGGCCATGTGAGGAGACCGACATGAGCGAATGGGCCATCATCTGGGATGCACGTCAGGCCTTTCTCGACGGATTCCTCAACACGCTGCTTCTGTTCGGCCTGTCGATTACCGTGGCCTTTGCCACGGGTTGCCTGTTCGCCTTCTGGCTGGAGCGGCGCAACCCGCTCACCTGGCTGCTGCGCGGATTCATTGACTGCATGCGCATGCTGCCCTTTCTGATCCTGGCGTACCTGCTCCACTACGGACTGCCGAGCCTCGGCATGCGACTCGACGCCTGGACCGCCGGGCTGATCGCGCTGACCGTCTATTACGCCGCGTATTTCGGCGAGGTGCTGCGCGGCGCCCGCCTGGTGCTGCCGGCGGGCCAGGTTGAAGCGGCCAAGGCGTACGGCTTCACCGGTTTCAGACTGTACCGGCGCATTGTACTGCCGCAGCTGGTGATCAAGACCCGACCGCTGATGGGCAACCTGCTCATTCTGGCGCTCAAGGACACCGCCTTTCTCACCATCATCACCGTGCGGGAGCTGACCGCCGCAGCCAATTCAGTGCAGGCCACTTACTTCATTCCGATGGAGGTGTTCGTGGTGGTCATCGCGCTCTACTGGCTTATCAGTATTTGCCTGGAACTGGCGCTCAAGTGGGCCGGCCGGTTCGGCGCCAAACGAGGATTCGAGCATGTCTGAAGTACCTGCCGTGCGCATCGAGCGCCTGTCCAAGAGCTTTGATGGCGTGGAAGTGCTGCGTGACATCCAGCTGACCGTGAACAAGGGCGAAGTGGTCAGCGTGTTGGGCTCGTCCGGTTCGGGCAAATCGACCATGCTGCGCTGCATCAATTGGCTGGAGGAGCCTGACCGCGGCAGCATCCATATCGCCGGCGAACGCATCGGTGTCGATGCCAACGGCCGCAAGATGAGCAACAAGGCGCTGGCCGCCCTGCGCGCACGCACCGGCATGGTGTTCCAGGGGTTCAACCTGTGGCCGCACTTTACCGTGCTGGAGAACATCATGGAGTCGCCGGTGCAGGTCAAAGGCATGCGCAAGGACGAAGCGCGCACGCTGGCCCTGGCGCTGCTGGAAAAGGTCGGCATGGAGAAAAAGGCCGACGCCTACCCCTACACGTTGTCAGGCGGGCAGAAGCAGCGCGTGGCCATCGCTCGCGCACTGGCGATGAGCCCCGAGGTGATGTTGTTTGACGAACCCACTTCGGCTCTCGACCCTGAGCGCGTTGGCGAGGTGCTACAGGTGATGAAGACCCTGTCTTGCGAGGGCTACACCATGATCGTGGTCACCCACGAAATGGAGTTCGCCCGCGCCGTGTCCGATCAGGTGGTGTTTCTCGAAAAAGGCCGGATCATCGAGAAGGCCGATCCGGAAACATTCTTCACCAAGCCATCGACCGAGCGGGTGCGGCGCTTTCTCGAACTGGCCTGAAGCGGCGGGCGCTCAGCCACCCTGCCGCGTATCCCCCTGACCCATACACCCTGGGCAACTGGCTGCTGCCCTAGGCAGCCAGTCGCAGTAAGCTCTCCCCGTCGGCCGCGTACGGCCCGTCTACCCGAACAGACAAGAGGATCCTGCATGAACAACGTGGTGTTTATCACGGGTGCGACATCCGGCTTCGGCCGCGCCACTGCCCGCCGCTTCGCCGAGGCTGGCTGGGCGCTGGTTCTGACCGGGCGCCGCCAGGAGCGGCTCGAAGCGTTGAAGGAAGAGCTATCGGCCAAGGTTCCGGTGCATATCGCCGCGCTCGATGTCCGCGATGCCGAGGCAGTGAAGCAGGTGATTGCCGAGCTGCCCGAGGGCTTTCGCGAGATCAGGTCGCTGATCAATAACGCCGGCCTGGCGCTCGCGCCAGAGCCCGCGCAAAAGGTGGATCTGGCCGACTGGCACACCATGATCGACACCAATGTGACCGGCCTGGTGAACGTGACCCATGCGCTGCTACCGCGCCTGATCGAGACCGGCAAGGGTTCGAGCATCATCAGCATTGGTTCGGTCGCCGGCCACTGGCCTTATCCGGGTGGCCACGTCTATGGCGCCACCAAGGCGTTCGTGGAGCAATTCAGCTACAACCTTCGCTGTGACCTCCTGGGCACTGGCGTGCGTATCACCGACATCGCCCCGGGGATGGCCGAGACCGAATTCACGCTGGTCCGTACCAAAGGCAACCAGGAGGCCTCCGACAAGCTTTACCGTGGCACCACTCCGCTGACCGCGGAGGACATTGCCGAGCAGATCTACTATGTCGCTACCTTGCCTGATCACATCAACATCAACCGGCTCGAAGTGATGCCGACGCGCCAGGCGTGGTCACCCTTCAATATCGATCGGGACCAGTAACCGGCCGCCATCGCGCCTTATCGGCTTGATGTCCCCCGACCCGACCCGCAAATCGATAAATTCGGCCCTGCAGCGAAACGCTATCGTCTGCAGGGCCGAACGTTTTCCCGCCCTGGGATGCAAACCCCGATCACACCGTTCCGCCCAGCCTCGCAAGGCTTCGCCAAAGCATGGCGCCCGAGCTCAACACCAGAATCACACCGACCACCATCCGCATCGGAAAAGGTTGCCAATAACGGTGCAGCACCTGGCCGGCCAGATTGCCGACGAGCGCCGGAACAAGTAGCGAGACGGCCAGCGTCAGGTGATCATGGCCAACGAGGCCGAAGAGCCACAACCCAAGCAGCGCACAGCTGCTGCTTGCAACAAAGAACAGGACCGCCGTGCCCCGAAGATGCGCTGCACTCAGCCCGCTGCGCAGCAGGTAGAGAATCAAGGGTGGCCCGCCTGCGGAAGCCATGGTCATCGCAAGCCCTGAAGCAAGCCCTGCAGCCAGAGCGCCGAGCTTATTCGGTCCGCCGGCCGGCACCGCGGGCGGGCGATACAACACCAGCAGCCCTCCCAACAGACACAACAGGGCGATGATGGGCGTCATCCAGGCGGCCGGTATCAAGCGCAGCAGCCACGCGCCCAGCGGCACGGCCAGCAGCATGCCGCAGATGAGGCGCGTACCAATCGGTAGATGAAAGTTGCGCAGCGCAGCCGGCCACAGCGTGATCGAGCACACCAGATCGAGCATCAGCGCCACCGGGACCACTTGCGCCGGAGGGAGGTGCGTCAGCAGCCCCAGCGCCAGCAACATCGCGAATCCGAAGCCGCTGTAACCCCGCACCAGCCCGGCTGCAAAAGCGACCCATATAAGCATTCACACCACCCTGCACATCACGACAAGACACCCTATGCCGGGCGCGGTGTGGACGACAGGGCCAGCTCGGCGCTGGCGGCAAGCCAGCGCGCAATCAGGCAAGGATTGATCGCCAAGCAAAAAACCGTGACACAGGGGTGTAGATGCCTCAGAGGGCTTATCGCTGAACGGCCCTGCAGGCCGTTCGGGACCGGAGGGCTACTCGATGTCCTTGCGGACGATTTTGCCGTCTTCTACCACCGCCATGGTGGTCGGGGTGATAAGACCGCCCTTATCGGTAATTCCCTGAATCGAATAGAGGTTGTATTTAGGATCCAGCGAGCTGATCGCCTCGGCCATCTTTGCGCGGACCTGCTGCGGCTCGGTGCTGCCAGCCAACTCCATGGCCTTGGCCAGCGCATGGAAGGCCAGGTAGTTATAGGCCGCCTCCGACCCCGGAATCTTGCCGTGGGCCTGTTTGTAGCGTTCGACAAAAGCCTTGGCCGCCTCGCCTTCGTATTCGGACAGTGGCACCACACCGATCGCGCCTTCCAGCAGATCCAGGCCGCCCGTGACGGCAGCAATTTCATCCAGCTTGGCCTGGTCCATCACGATGAAGCCGCCCTGAAAGCCCAGCTGGCGGGCCTGCTGCATGACCAGACCGGTCGGCTCCGAGGCGCCGCCGACAAACATTACGTCCGGGTTGGAAGCGATTACCCGGCTTACGCCAGTGTAGAAATCGGTCGACTTGTTGTAGTCCATGGGATTGCTGGCGACCACCTCGCCACCCTTCTCTTCCCAGGCCTTGGTCATCATGTCGGTCCAGATCTTGGCGTACTCGTGGGTCGCACCGGCGATGCCGAGCGTCTTGCCCTGATGCTTGAGCGCATAGTCGGAAAAGGCGTCGACGTATCCGGTGAACTCCGGCGGAATGCGTACCGTCAACGGATTACCCTGCTCGGTCACCGTGGGTACGCTGGTGTAAGCCATGATCAGAAAGCCATCGGCTACGTTGAAATCCTGCAGGGCGAATACGCCGCCGGTATGCGGAACGAACACAGCAGCCGCGTCTGATTCTTTCACCAGGCGCTTGGCGTTGGTGGCTGCCTGGCTGGGGGAATACTTGTCGTCCAGGCTGATGAGATTGACCTTGTAGGTCTCGTCGCCGATCTTCAAACCGCCCGCCTCGTTGGCGTCCTCGACCGCCATGCGCAGGCCGGACAGGGTGTTTTCGCCATAGAGCGCAGCGCCACCGCTGAGGGGCCCGGTGAAACCAATATTGAGCGTCTGCTCGGCATAGACGCCGCTGGCCTGGGCCGCAGTCAGGGCAGCGATCGCCAGTCCAAGTGTTTTGAGTGTTTTCATGGTGTCTCCTTGGTCATGACTGATCAGGCGCCGATGTAGGCTTTGCGAACCGCTTCATTACCCAGCATGGCCTGCTGGTCGCCTTCCATCACCAGGCTGCCGCCCTCGATGACATAGGCTCGATGGGCGATTTTCAGCGCCGCGAACGCATTCTGTTCGGCCAGCAGCACGCTGGTTCCGGATGTGTTGATGCGGGATATCACCTCGAACATCTGGTTGACCACCAGCGGCGCAAGCCCCAGGGAGGGTTCGTCGAGCATCAGCAATCGAGGACGACTCATCAGGGCGCGCCCAATGGCCACCATCTGCTGTTGGCCACCGCTCAGTGAGCCGGCCGGCTGATTGCGCTTGTCGTGGAGGATAGGGAACATATCGAGCACTTCCTGCAGGTTGCGCCTGTTGCCCTCCCCGTCACGCCGATGCAGATAGGCACCGAGCGCCAGGTTCTGCGACACCGACATCTGGGGGAACAGCTTGCGCCCTTCTGGGCAGTGCACCACGCCTGTGGCGACCAATGCTGACGGCTTGAGCCCGTCGATGCGCTTGCCCTCCAGCGTGATACTGCCGACGGTCGGCTTGAGCAGCCCGCTGACGGTATTGAACAAGGTGGTCTTGCCCGCGCCGTTAGCCCCAAGCAGCACCACCAGCTCGCCAGCACCGACCGTCATCGAAACCTGGGTCAGCGCCTTGAAACTGCCGTAGCAGACATCGACACGATCAAGCTGCAGCATCGTAGTCGCTCCCCAGGTAGGCCTCGATGACGGCAGGGTTCGCCTTGATTTCGGCAGGCGTGCCTTCGGCGATCTTCTCGCCGTAGTTGAGCACCATGATCTTGTCCGCCAGGCCCATGATCATGTCCATCTTGTGCTCGATCAGGCACACGGTCAGGCCATGCTCGGGCATCTTGCGGATCAACTGGGCCAGGCCTTCGGTCTCCTCCGGATTGACGCCTGCGGCCGGCTCGTCGAGCAACACCAGCTTAGGTTCGGTTGTCAGCGCCAGGGCAAACGCGACGCGCTTGCGTTCCTCCTGTGAGATATCCAGCACCACGCGATTTTCCAGGTGCGCCAGGCCAACGAAATCCAACGCGGCGCGGGCCTTCTCGCGGCACTCGCGCTCCTCCTGCTGCAGGCGCTTGGAGTTGATCAGCACATCCCAAAGACCCGATCGGGTCCGCAAGCGGTGGCCGACGATGAGGTTGTCCAACACGGTGGCCTGCTCGAACAGGTGCGTGGTCTGGAACGTGCGACCGACGCCGAGCCGTGCCACGCGGTCGCAGCGCATCCGCGATACGTCGTGACCATCGATCAGGATGCGCCCTGAACTAGGCTTGTGCACCCCGGAAATCAGGTTGAAGAAGGTGCTCTTGCCGGCACCGTTGGGACCGATGATGGCGTTGATCTTGCGCGCCTCGAACTCGATGCTGACATCGTGCACCGCCGCCAGGCCGCCGAACATCTTGGTCAGGTTTTCGACCTTAAGCATTGTTGTTCACCTCGTTGCCTGGGCTGACTTTAGTGGCGGCACGCGGCTCGTGGGCCCGCGCTGCCTCGGTGTCCTTGCGCAGCTTCCAGCCTAGGAAGGTGCCGATGACCCCGCGCGGCATAAAGATCACCAGCACCACGATCAGTGGTCCGAAGATGATCATCCGGTAGTCCTCGAGGAACTGCAGTGATTGGGTGATCCAGACGATCCCGACAGTGCCAGCCAGCGGCCCGAATAGGGTGCCGAAGCCGCCCACCAGCAGGTAGGTGATCATGTCGAAGGTGTGGTTGGGGTTGGCCTCCTCCGGGCCGATGAAGCGAATCATCGATGCATAAAGCCCGCCGGCGACGCCGGCATAGCTGGTCGAGAGGACGAAGGCCAGCAGCTTGTTGCGCATCAGGTCGATGCCCAGCGATTGGGCCAGCGCATCGCCGTTGCGGATCGCCATGAAGGTGCGTCCCAGCAGCGAGCGCGCCAGGCGACCGGCAAACCAGATCGCCAGCAACAGAAACAGCAGCGCAAGGTAGTAGAACGGCACCGTCTGGCTGAAATCCACCAGCCCGAAGCCATCCGGCGCCGCAATACCGCGAATACCGATGGCACCGTGAGTCAGCGCTTCCCACTTGTCGATCAGCAGATAGATGATGAAGCCGACGCACAGCGTGAAGATGGCGAAGAAGTGCTCCTTCAACCTCAGCGAGACGATGCCCACCAGCGCTCCGACGGCGGCCGAGACCAGCGCCGCCGCCAGAAACGCGGGCCAGAAATTCCAACCGTGATCGGCGGTGAGAATGGCCAGGGTATAGGCACCAATGGCAAAGAAGCCGCCATGCGCCAGGTTCAGCTGGCCACAGTAGCCCGTGATGATATTCAGGCCGTACACCGCGATAGCCCAGATGAACGCACTGGCCATCACGTAGACCTGGTATTCGCTTCTGGCGAACAACGGAAACGCCAAGGCGAAGGCCAGTACAACCAGCTTGCAGCCGCGCCCAGTCAGGAAAGAGGCGAGAGAATGCATCAGTGGGCCCCCTTGGCGAACAGCCCGGTCGGGCGCAACGATAGAATCACCACCAGCAGCGAGAAGGCGATGATGTCCTTGTAATCGGAGGACAGGTAGAAGCCGCCGAAGCTCTCCGCGAAGCCGAGGATCATTGCCCCGATGATCGCGCCGGGAATGCTGCCCATGCCGCCGAGCACGATGATCACGAAGGCCTTCATGATCACCAGGTGCCCCATCGCCGGGTACACCAGGTTGATCGGCGCATACAGGGTGGCGGCGAATGCGGCGAGCATGCCGGAAATGGCGAAGGTCAGCATTGCCACGCGGTTGGCGTCGATGCCGACGAGAAAAGCACCTTCCCGGCTTTGCGCCATGGCGATGATGGTTGAACCAAGCATCGTTTTGCGCAGAAACAGGTGCAGCGCCAGCATCAGCGTAAAGGCACCAACGATGATCAGCAGTCGCTGCTCAGGGATGATCAACCCGTCGAAATTGAGGATGCCACCGTAGGGCGAGGCCATGCGACGGAAGTCTGAGCCCCAGAGCATCTGCACCACCGCCTCGAGAAACAGCAGGATGCCGATCGCTGCAATCTTGTCGTGAATCGGAGGCGCATTGCGCAACGGATGGAAAACCAGCCGTTCCGACAGCACCGCCAGCACCGCCACCACCACACCGGACGCAAGCATGGCGATCCAGTAATGCAGGCCCATGTCGGTCATGAAGAAGTAGGACGCGAAGGCGCCGACCATGTAAAGCGCGCCATGGGCGAAGTTGGGAATGTGCAGGATGCCGTAGACGAGCGTCAGGCCAAGGGCGACCAGCCCGTAGATGCTGCCCAGTGTCAGCCCGTTGAGCACTTGCTGAAACAGTAGATTCAATGCGGCGTCTCCGTGGATCTTGTTGTTATGGGGTGCCACCGAGCGATCACCGACTGCTGCAGCCTAGTCGGTCGGAATCTCGACGGCCGCCGGCGCATCGGAACTCTTCGCCTGATTGACATTGGCACTCGCTTGCACCCTCGTCAAACCAGCAGCTCGGAAGAGATAAAGGGCCATAAAGCAGCGTGATGCTGGCAACAATCTGTTTCAGTGACCGTCCGGTCGACCCGAGTGGGCCTCAACGCATCGGTAATGAGATCAAGCGAAGCGCGCCGCAGCGAGCCGGGCTTTGGGTGCACCAAACCGGGTCACACAGAACACCAGAACCCTCGAGCGCACCATCCAAGTGCATAAAAGCTGGACACCCAGCCCACTCAAACCGGCCCTCCAAGCACCTGCTAGCCTGCAAGCCCTACCCAGCGCACCGCCTTGGCGCGAAAGGCATGACATTTGCTCGACTCAGTCATCACTCTTTCCGATCTCCGGCTAATGACTGCTCTGACGCCCTTGTTCACGCCACACTGGAATGCCGAACTCGAACTGGCCTACGCCCGCTTCGATGAATCGACACGACCGGTGTTGCGCCGTCACAGCGGTCCCCTGAGGGTGCAAAAGCACCTCTATCCCGAGGGGCCGGAGGTCTGTCAGCACATCATCGTGCACCCGCCGGGCGGGATTGCTGGCGGAGATCGACTGGACATCAGCGCCGCTGTCGGCAACGGCGCTTGGGCACAGCTGACCAGCCCTGGCGCGGCGAAGTGGTATCGCGCTGCCGGCCCGGCTTTCCAGAATGTGCTATTGCGCGTCGAGGCCGGCGCGACGCTGGAATGGCTGCCGCAGGAAACAATCGTCTACTCGGCGGCGCAGGCCGAGCTCACCACGGCCATCGAGTTGGAAGGCGATGCGCGGCTGTTTTACTGGGACATCATCGCGCTGGGGCGGCCGGCCAGTGGTGAGCGCTTCGACGCAGGTCACTTCCAGGCACAGCTGAACATTAGCCGCGAGGGTGAACTGCTCTGGCACGAACGCCAGCGTGTGGTTGGCAACGATGGATTGCTGGATTCGCCGATCGGCCTCGATGGTAAGCCGGTGTTCGCCACGTTGGTCGTCAGCGGAGAGATTGATCCCGAGTTACTGGAGCGCTGTCGAGAGTGGCCAGGCCAGGTACAGGGAGACCTCACGCAACTTCCCGGTTTACTGATCGGTCGATGCCTGGCCAGCGAGGCGTTGCACGCGCGGGCGTGGCTGATCGCGATGTGGCGCCTGTTGCGTCCCCAGTTATTGGGCCGCGCGGCAGTACCGCCGAGAATCTGGAGTACATGAACAACGTTGGGTAAGGCTTTACCGTACCCATTTACGCTGGTGCGCCTCGGGCGCGCCCCTGACTTCGCTGCGTGGTTTCGACCACCAGCCGGTGGATGCGAGAAGCGATATCCACCCTACGATTGGAGCCGTTATGGATTTGTCGCCAAGAGAAAAAGACAAGATGCTGATCTTCACCGCAGGGCTGGTGGCTGAGCGTCGCCTCGCCCGCGGATTGAAGCTCAACTATCCGGAGGCCATGGCGTTCATATCCGCCGCGCTGCTCGAAGGTGCCCGCGACGGCCAGACGGTCGCCGAGCTGATGCACTACGGCACGACGCTGCTGGCTCGTGACCAGGTCATGGAAGGCGTGCCGGAGATGATTCCCGAGATCCAGGTCGAGGCGACCTTTCCGGACGGCACCAAGCTCGTCACCGTGCACCAACCTATTCCCTGAAATGCGGGTCAATGTCTACTGCGCAAGACTTTCGAACCGTTACTGAAGGATATGAACGTGCAGATACGTGACGCCCTGGACGCCGACCTCGAAGGCATCCTGCTGATCTACAACGACGCGGTGCAGAACAGCACCGCAATCTGGAACGACCGCGTCGTCGACCTCGATAACCGTCGGGCCTGGCTGGCCGAGCGCCACGAACAACAGTATCCGGTCCTGGTAGCGATCGACGATCAGGGGCAGGTGGCCGGCTACGCCTCCTTTGGCCCCTGGCGACCTCATGACGGCTTTCGACATACCGTGGAGAACTCGGTCTACGTCAGTCCCGACCACCGTGGCAGCGGCATCGGCCGTAGCCTGATGCAAGCACTGATCGGACGTGCGCGCCAGTTGGAAAAGCACGTGATGATTGCCTTTATCGAAAGCGAGAACCGCGCTTCGATCCACATGCACCAGCAGCTCGGTTTCATCCATGTCGGCCAGATGCGCCAGGTTGGCTGCAAGTTTGGCCGCTGGTTGGACCTCACCATGATGCAACTGACCTTGAACAGGACGTCCCAGCCATGATCCCCGGCGAATACCAGATCCAGAACGGCGAGATCGAGCTCAACGCCGGTCGCCGCACCCTGACCCTCAGCGTGGCCAACAGTGGTGATCGGCCGATTCAGGTCGGCTCGCACTATCATTTTTTCGAGACCAACGATGCCCTCGCCTTCGACCGCGACGCCACGCGTGGCATGCGCCTGAACATTCCCGCCGGCACTGCGGTGCGCTTCGAGCCGGGCCAGAGCCGCGAGGTGGAGCTGGTCGAGCTGGCCGGTGATCGACGCGTGTTCGGATTTGCCGGGCGGGTAATGGGCGCGCTCTAGAGGCGCACGCTTTTCGGAGGGTGGAAACGCCGGTGGCTTTCCACCACCCAGATTGCCGGTGGACAAGCTTCGCGTTGTCCACCCTACGGACAGGATCAGATTCGATGAAGATTTCCCGCCAAGCTTATGCCGACATGTTCGGCCCTACCGTCGGCGACAAGGTGCGCCTGGCCGATACCGACCTGTGGATAGAGGTTGAAAAAGACTTCACCACCTATGGCGAGGAGGTGAAGTTCGGTGGCGGTAAGGTGATCCGCGACGGCATGGGACAGGGACAACTGTGCGCTGCCGATGTGGTGGACACCCTGATCACCAACGCGCTGATCCTCGACCACTGGGGCATCGTCAAGGCCGACGTGGGCCTGAAGGACGGCCGCATCGCCGCGATCGGCAAGGCCGGCAACCCGGACATTCAGCCCGATGTGACCATCGCCATAGGTGCCGCAACGGAAGTCATCGCCGGCGAAGGCATGATCCTCACCGCCGGCGGCATCGACTCGCACATCCACTTCATCTGCCCGCAGCAGATCGAAGAAGCGTTGATGAGCGGCGTCACCACCATGATCGGTGGCGGCACCGGGCCGGCCACCGGCACCAACGCCACCACGGTAACCCCCGGCCCTTGGCACATGGCGATGATGCTCCAGGCCGCTGACGCCTTCCCGATGAACATCGGCTTCACCGGCAAGGGCAATGCCTCGCTGCCCGGCCCACTGATCGAGCAGATCAAGGCCGGGGCCATCGGCCTCAAGCTACACGAGGATTGGGGCACCACGCCTGCCGCTATCGACAACTGCCTGAGCGTGGCGGACCAGTATGACGTGCAGGTGGCGATCCACACCGACACGTTGAACGAGTCCGGCTTCGTCGAGACGACGCTTGGCGCGTTCAAGGGCCGCACCATCCACACCTACCACACTGAAGGCGCCGGTGGCGGCCATGCGCCGGACATTATCAAGGCCTGCGGCTTCCCCAACGTACTGCCCAGCTCGACCAACCCGACCCGGCCGTTCACCCGCAACACCATCGACGAGCACCTGGACATGCTCATGGTCTGCCACCACCTCGACCCGAGCATCGCCGAGGACGTGGCATTCGCCGAGAGTCGTATCCGCCGCGAGACCATCGCCGCCGAGGATATCCTCCACGACCTCGGTGCGTTCTCCATGATCAGCTCCGACAGCCAGGCCATGGGCCGCGTCGGCGAGGTGATCACCCGCACCTGGCAAACCGCCGACAAGATGAAGAAGCAGCGCGGCGGCCTGCCTGGTGATGGGCCGAGCAACGACAACTTCCGCGCCAAGCGCTACATCGCCAAATACACGATCAACCCGGCCATTACCCATGGTGTGAGCCACGAAGTGGGTTCGATCGAAGTGGGCAAGTGGGCCGACCTGGTGCTCTGGCGCCCGGCATTCTTTGGTGTCAAACCGACCCTTATCCTCAAGGGCGGCGCTATCGCTGCCAGTTTGATGGGCGACGCCAATGCCTCGATTCCAACGCCGCAGCCGGTGCACTATCGGCCGATGTTCGCCAGCTACGGTGGTTCAGTGCATGCATCGAGCTTCACCTTCATCAGCCAGGCCGCTTTTGAAGCCGGCGTTCCCGAGCAGTTGGGGCTGAAAAAAAGAATCGGCGTGGTGAAGGGTTGCCGTTCGGTGCAGAAGAAAGACCTCATCCATAACGACTACACGCCGGACATCGAGGTCGACCCGCAGAATTACCAAGTCCGCGCAGATGGCCAGCTGCTCTGGTGCGAACCGGCCGACGTGCTGCCCATGGCACAACGGTACTTCCTGTTCTGACCTAGACGGCTCAGTGAAAGGCGGCCATGGCCGCCTTTTTTGTGCACACCGGGAGTGGTGTGCACGTGAAAGGCGGCCATGGCCGCCTTTTTTGTGCGCACCGGGAGTGGCGTGCACGCTCAGGGTGCAAAAACGGTCCTCAAGAGTATCCCTGTCCAGACGCTGACCGACTCGCACCTGGCATCAAAGCGGAGCGGCGGGCCGATTGGGTCTTTTAAATGCGCAACGGAACGGTAAACCGCTCTGAGTGAGCGGTTTCAGGGATGAGCCGCAAAAAGTGCATAACAAAAAACAGGTTTATGTATACAAAATCCATCACTTCTGGATTTAGGTTCTAAGCTCTACTTTAGGCTTTAGACCTTTTAAGGATGGTCTGGAGGCTCTAATTCGCGGACTCTGCCCTACGCGGAACAGGAACTGCATACAAAAACCGACAATAGTCATGCACAGAGCGCCCACCTATGAATCACGACGATTACCAGATAAAGCAGATCGACCCCACGCTTTACAACGAGGACCTCGCCCCGCTCGCTCCGGCCAAGCGCAAATGGGGGTGGTTCGAGATCTTCAACGTCTGGTCCAACGACATCCAGAGTTTGTTCGGCTACACCTTGGCCGCAACGCTGTTCATCAGTTACGGCCTCAACGGCTGGGCAGTGCTTGCGGGCATCGTGCTCGCTGGCTTTATTGTGATGGGGCTGGTGCAGCTGACCGGCAAACCCAGCGTCAAGTACGGTATCCCCTTCCCGGTCATGGCGCGCGCCAGCATGGGCGTGCGCGGCGCTAATTTCCCGGCGGTGGTACGCGGCATCGTGGCGGTCTTCTGGTACGGCGTGCAGACGTACTTTGCCTCGACAGCCGTCGCCTTGCTGATCCGCACACTGGCGGGCCCGGGCTCGGAAGCCACGCTGCTGGGACTGACCTTCGTGGACTGGATCGCCTATGTGATGGTCTGCATTTTCCAGGTCGCTCTGTTCGTCCGCGGCGTGGACTGGGTGACGCGCTTCCTCAACTGGGCTGGGCCACTGGTCTACGTCGTGATGATCGCGATGATGATCGCTATCTGCTACAAGGCTGGCCCCGGCCTCGCCGGCGCGCTGGGTACGATATTCAGTGGCACGGGCAGCTACGCTGGCGGGCCAATCGCGGCCTTCGCCGCAGTGGTCGGCACCATGGTCGCCTACTTCGCGGCGGTAGTGATCAACTACGGCGACTTCGCCCGTTTCGTAAAGAATGAGCGGCAAATGCGTATAGGCAACTTCCTCGGTTTGCCGGTGAGCCTGGCGTTTTTCTCGCTGATCGCCCTGGTGATCACCGCCGGAACCGTGGTGGTATTCGGCGAGACGCTGACCAACCCAACCGATATTGTGTCGCGCATCGACAACGTCGGCCTGACCTTGATCGCCGCGGTTACCTTCTTCGCCGCCACCGTAGGCATCAATCTGGTCGCTAACTTCATCCCCCCGGCCTATGACATCGCCAACCTGGCTCCGTCGCGTATCAGCGCACGCACCGGTGGCTACATCACCGCAGCGATTGCTTTTTTCATCGGTGCGCTATGGGTGTCGTTTATCAGTGCAGTGGGCATCGCCGCGTTCGTCGATACACTCGGCGCGGTACTGGCGCCGCTGTATGGCATCATCGTGGCCGATTACTACCTGGTGCGCCGCCAGCGGCTGGATATACAACAGCTGTTCTCGGCGGAGGCCAACTCGGCTTACTATTTCAACGCCGGCTGGAATCGAAAGGCGATCATCGCCTTTGGCATCAGTTCAGTATTCTCAGTGGCCTCGGTCTGGATGCCCGGACTGGAAAGTCTCTCCGGTTTCGCCTGGCTACTGGGAGCGCTCTTCGGTGCAGTGGTGCATTACCTGCTGATGCGCAAGCAGATCTTACCGGCCGGTGCGACGCCGCCCCTGACCACCCGGGCGTGAGCCGCTGAACCGAGTCGAGCCGGCTGACAGTCGGCTCGACGACCGGCCAGTAATAGAGTGCACACCCATCATCACGCGCGCCATGACGCCCAGCATGAATCGATCTAGATCCGACGACATCTCGGCCGTCAGCCGCGTAAACACCGTGCCGGCGATAGTGGCGAGAGGCGCTGAACACGCAGTCCGGACTTGGGCTCGGCCTCTATATCGCCAATGAAATTGCCGTTTCGCACGGAGGCAGCATGCAGGTATCGTCTACCGCCGAGGCCGGCACCACTTTTACCTTCAGCATGCCGACCGGTGCTTCGCTCGTTTAAGCGTGCTCGGCCTTCATCAGGTCGTAGGCACCCAGGTACGCGCCGGCGAGCTGGGTCTTCTGCCGGTCGCTGAGCAACTTACCCGCCATCTGGAAGAACCTATGCTCTTCCTCCTCCAGGTGATGGTGAATTTTTTCCGATAGCTTGCGGGCCTGAGCGAGCCAGCCGGGGCTGCTGGGATCGGTCTCTTCAAGCGTCTCGACCAGTTCGTCCATTTCATGGTGCTCGGCGATGGCATGACGGGACAGGTCGACACCCTTGTCGTCATGCATCAGCGGGATATAGAAGTGCCGCTCTTCGGCCACCGAGTGAACCCAAAGCTCGTGCTTGAGCTGGGCGAACAGGGCCTGGCACTCCGAGCTACCGCCGCGGGTCTGGACCAGGCGCTCGGACAGTTCACGCTGGATATCGTGGCTCAGGCGCAGTGCTTCGAAAATCTTCATGACGGCCTTTCCTCTTCCTTGGAATGATGGGCGATGCGCGTCTGACAGGCAGTTACGCAGCAAGTGCCTCCGCACCGGTGGCTTTTGTCATGTAGCTCAGCGCAGCTGACTGTCCTTACTGCCGCGGCGGTTGTAGCCGCTGAACTTTGCTTCGTGCTTATCCAGTTCGGTCTGGCATTTAACACACAGGCGCACACCCGGTACGGCCTGACGCCGTGCCTCGGGGATCTTCGCGTCACACTCCTCGCAACGCACCAGGCTTTCACCTCGCCCGAGTCGGCTGCGGGCGCGTTGCACCGCATCTTCGATGGTGCTGTCGATCTGCTCCTGAACTGCCCCTTCGTTTGCCCAACCCGTAGCCATCGCGACCTCCCTAAGACCAGGGCTCAACTCTGTCCGTCGTTAGAACACCAGCCCCGGGGCACCGTTCAATCCTGGGTCCGCTGCTGCATGCTCACTTAACGTCAACTCGACAGCGCCACCCGTCGATTCGCTGGCGCCAAAACGACGAGCGGATCTCAGCGGCGGAATACATTGTCTATCCTTCCAGCCGATTAATTATCAGCCGAACCGAACGCTTCGCAGACGCTTGGCCTGACCGCGGTCGCCCTGCGACCTTCTGTAAACACACCCCAAGGGATGCGGTGATGAACACGAAGATCCTGACGGCGCTGATCCTTGGCCTGGGCGGATGCGCCAGCCAGCCGGAAGTCGTCGAGCGTGAGGTGGGCCAGTTCGATCTACGGCTCGGTACGGCGCCTACCCGCAGCATGGCCCAAGGGCTGGTCAACCCAGCGACCGCCAGTACCTTTCGCGGCGGATTGGACCTCACCCACGAGAGCGGCTGGTATGTTGGCCAGTGGGCGCCGAGCATGGGCATCATCGAGGGTAACCAGCTGGAGGTGGACAGCTATATCGGTTACGTCCAGCACCACTTCGATCAGGCACCAGGCTACGAGCTGGGTGTGATCCGCTACAGCTTTCCGGAGCTGGAGGGTGCGGATCGTCACGAATACTACGCAGGCTTCAATCTGGCTGGCAGTCGCCTTGGTGGCGCACTGAGCAGCCGGCCAGGGCGCACCGACAGCACCTTGTTATTGGAGATTGCCGGAGTCAGTCCATTCGCTGTGGACCTGCGCCTGAAATACGCCAGCCACTCGATGGACAGCCCAATGTATCACCCTGGCGGCAGTGTCGAGGTTTTCAACGACTGGTCACTGAACCTGTCGCGCCCCTGGCTGGGTGTACGCCTGGACCTGTCCTACACCGACTCCAACCTTCGCGGGCGCGAGTGCGGTGTCTACTCAGGGCAGAACGCCTATTGCGAGGGCTACTTCATGTTCAAGGCCGAGCGTTCGCTGTTCTAGCCAATAAGATCAGCCGTGCTTGAAGCGCATCCGCGCATGCCATACGGCGATGAGAAAAGCAGTGGCGGCAAAGCCATAGAGCAGACCGAGGTTGCCCTCCTGGTACAGCCAGGAGCCGAGTACCGGCCCGGTAGCCATGCCCATGAAGCGGAAGAAGTTGTAGCTGCCAACGGCGGTGGCGCGGTTGTCTGGATAAAGGTCCATGAGCAGGCTGGTCTGGACCGGCAACGAAAGGCCGAGAAACAGCCCGAACGCACTGACCGCCACCACCAGCGCGACCAGCGACCAATGCGCAACCGCAAGAAATAGCAGCAGACCAAGGGCGTTGAATGCCGCTGTGGTCACCAGCACCGGGCGTGGACGCCAGCGCCCCAACAGCCTTCCACCGGCGAAACTGCCGATGACGACAGCTATCGACAGCGGCAAGAAAACCAAGCCTTTCTCGCTCGCACTCAGCCCATAGCGGGCATCAAGCACGCGCGGCATGAACACAAGGTAGTTGTAGAACGCGTAGTACTGAACGAAGCTCAGGATCATGATCGCCAGCCCCTGGCGATTGCGCACGACGTCCAGATACTCCCTGGGGTGAAAGGCGCGCGGCGTACTCGCTGCTGGACGGGTTTCCTGAAGCCAGATGAAGTTGCTTAGCAACGCCACGCCACCGACCACGGCGAGGAGCAGGAACACATAATGAAAG
Organism: Stutzerimonas stutzeri; assembly: GCF_051028275.1. Lineage (GTDB taxonomy): Bacteria > Pseudomonadota > Gammaproteobacteria > Pseudomonadales > Pseudomonadaceae > Stutzerimonas > Stutzerimonas stutzeri_AS. Next base: position 665,810 of record NZ_CP069269.1, on the reverse strand, counting down.
TCGACGTGCTCGCCAATGAAGCCGCCGACCACAGGGCCGACCACCGGCCCCAGCGCCACCATCATCTGAAACGAGCCCATCGCCCGACCACGCTCGGCCCCTTCGAACCGGTCGCCGATCACCGTCACCGCCACCACCGCACCCGCTGCGATACCCACCGCCTGCAGCGCACGGAACACCAGTAGCGTCTCAATGCTCGGTGCAAGGAAACAACCGATGGAAGCGCCGATATAGCACGCCAGACCGAGCAGCAGGGTGCGTCTGCGGCCGCTGCGATCCACCAGCGGTCCGTAGACGATCTGCATGAACGCCAGGACGAAGGTGAAGATCGAAATGCTGAGGTTGATCAGCAGCGGCGTCGTCTGCAGCGCCTCGCCCAGCTCCGGCAGGATCGGGGCGTAGACGGTCTGCGTGAAAGGCCCGAGAAAGGCGGCGAATGCCACCATGAAGGTCAACAGGCGTGGGCTCATCGGTTCTCCGCTCGGTCAGAAAGACACGTCCGGCAGCGCAGGCTGCCGGACGCAACCGGTCACTCCTTGACCTGCATGTATTCCTCGGCCCAGACCATGTACTCCTCGGCGGTCGAGTATTTGACCGATAGCTGTGAGGCGTTGAGGTCCGACGCATCGATCTGACGCTGCTCGCGCAGGCAGTCGTAGGTCGCTTTGATGGCGGCAAAATAGGCAGCGTGACCGTTGACCACGATGCGTACGCCAAGCGCCGCCAGCCGGGCGTTATCACGCAATTTGGGGTTGCCATAGGTCACCAGCATCAGCGGCACGCTGAGCTTCTCCGCGACCTGCTCCAGTTGCTCGAAATCCTCGATGCCGACCAGGCAGATCGCATCGGCGCCGGCCGCCTCGTAGGCCTGCACGCGAGCAATCACCTCTTCCAGGCCAATCACTCCCGCGTTCGTCCGGGCGATGATCGAGAGTTCCGGATCGATGCGGGCCTCGAGCGCCGCACGAATCTTGCCGACCGCTTCGAACATGCCGATCAGGTCAGTGGATTTGCGCCCGAATTTCGCGGGCAGCAGGGTATCTTCGATCGTCAGCGCGGCGATACCGGCGCGTTCCAGCTCGACGACTGTGCGCATCACGTTGAGCGCGTTTCCATAGCCGTGGTCGGCGTCGGCGATGATCGGCAGGCGGGTCACGCGGCCAATACGAATCGCCTGTTCGACGAATTCGCTCAGTGTGATCAGGGCAAAGTCAGGGGCTGCCAGTACCTGCAGCGAGGCGACCGAGCCACCGAGGATGCCCACTTCAAACTCCAGGTCGGCGGCGATACGCGCCGACATCGGGTCAAACACCGAAGCGGTGTGATAACAGCGATCGGAGGCCAGCAGCCGGCGGAATTCGTTACGCAGGGTGTGATGAGAGATACGTTGCATGTAGGTTCCTGATGGATCGCACGCAAGGGTCGAATCGCCCTTGTAGGTTCAGTGTTGGTAACGGTACGGACGGCCAACGGCACGTCGTGGTGTTTCAAAGTGGCGGGCGCGGTTGTCGCCCCTGCACATACGCCATGACCAACCCACTGGCAATGATGATGGCCATGCCGACGATGGCGCCAAGATCCGGCGTGTGTCCAAAGGCAATCAGGCCCACCACTCCGGCAAAGATGATCTGCGAATAGGTGAACGGGGCCAGCGCGGCGGCGCTGGCGAATCGAAACGCATTGGTCAGCAGCAGATGACCGCTCATGGCCATGGCCCCGAGCCCGGCCATCATCAGCGCGTCATGCAGCGTCGGCGTCTGCCAGTTGAAGAAGACCAGCACGCTCATGACCAGACTGCCGACCACGCTGGTGATGAAATTACTGGTGACAGGATGATCCGTCGCACTGAGTCGTCGGGTGATCAACTGGTACAGTGTAAAGCTCAGCGCCGCGCCGAGTGGCAACAAAATCGCTGGCGTGAACAAGGCGCCACCCGGCCGCACGATGATCATCACGCCGACCAGTCCACAGCCGACCGCCAGCCATTGAGCACGGCTGACCGTCTCGCCAAGCAAGGCGGACGCGATGGTGACGAGCAATGGGGTCAGGAAGATGACTGCGGTCGCTTCGGCCAGCGGGATGTAGCTCAGGCCGCTGATGAACAGCATGCTGACGCTCACCAGACTCAGGCCCCGGCAGATCTGCAACTTCGGCCGCAGGGTACGAAAGACGCGATGCCCCATGCGTGGCGTGAACAAGACGAGCATAAGCGCCGTTTGTGCCATGTAGCGCGCCCATATGACCAGGAACACGGGATAGAGCTGCGTCAGATACTTCGACAACCCGTCATGACTGGCGAGCGTCAGACAGGAAACCAGGATCAGCGACACGCCGAGCAGGGGCCGATGCGAGTTATTCAATTGAGAAACCGCGGCAATAGGTAGCAACCTAAGAATTATGCCTGCTTATCATTGATTCGTCAGTGATGACGTTAGCCAAACCGACCAGACGAGGCGCAATCAATGACCGAGTACGTCGGTCGACGTCGTGATTGCTGCATACGCCGGCGACTCGATTCACGGCGCTGTCATCCCGTCAGGCTGTAATGCGCTACGTCTGTCGGCGTCCGCTCCGCGCGTTCGACAATCGCGTATGATCCCCGCCCCCGTGCGAGCCCCCTGACCGGCCGCTGTAGTCCGAGTATTGTTTCGATGTTCAAGTTACGAGCGATGCAGGTGCGCGATATACCTGCTGTCATGTCGATTCAGGAAGAATCCTATGCTGCGGAAGTCCACGAAGACGAAGCAGTGATTCTCAACCGCCTTGCAGCCTGCCCGCAGCTGGCCTGGGTGGCCGAAGATGATCAGGGTGTCTGCGCGTACCTGTTCGCCTACCACTCGCGGGTCGGCAAAGTGACCCCCCTTGATGGCAATTTCGAACCCCACGCAAAAGCTGACTGCCTGTATCTGCATGATCTCGCTGTATCCCGCCGAGCCAGCGGCCGGGGCATCGGTCCGGCGCTGGTGCAGAAAAACCTCGAACAGGCGCGCACTCAAAAGTTGCGCTATTCGGCGCTGGTGTCGGTGCAAGAATCCGAAGCGTTCTGGTCTCGTCTTGGCTACGCCGCTCATACGGAACTGGAGCCGCCCCAAGCGACTAATCTTGCCAGCTACCAGATACCCGCCGTGTACATGGTGCGTGCACTGCACTAGATGCACACTATTGGTGCAGCGCGAAACCTCACGCACCACCAAAGGACATGCTGAAGCCCCATCATCAGGCACGGTCGATCCGTAGCCTGCGGGCCGCGCCTGTTGTGTGGGGTTGGCAAGGGCCTTGCTCTGCTTGTGTATCTTGCACAACCGGAACTGCTCGCCATGCTGGTCATCCATCACCGCACCCCCCCGCAGCCTACCGCTGATGCGGAGCTTGAGCTGACCTACGAGGCTCGTAGCAAAGCGCGTCTGCGCTGCTTCACCACCGCCGGTGAGGATGTCGGACTGTTTCTCGAACGCGGCCAGCCACCCCTGCATGACGGTGAATACCTGCGTGCCGAAGATGGCCGTATCGTCCGCGTACGTGCCCGTGCAGAACAGCTCCTTCACGTGACCTGTAGCAGCGCGTTCGAACTGACACGCGCCGCCTATCACTTGGGCAATCGCCACGTGGCACTGCAGGTAGGCGACGGCTGGCTGCGCCTGCTCGACGACTACGTGCTCAAAGACATGCTGCTGCAGCTGGGCGCTAGCGTCGAGGCCATCGAAGCCCCCTTCCAGCCAGAGCACGGCGCCTACGGTGGCGGCCATCACCACTCCCACGCGGGCGAAGCCGGGTTCAGTTACGCACCCCGCCTGCATCAGTTCGGCGCACGCAAGTGAATCCGGCTGCGTTCGCGTTGCTACGGCTTGCCAGCCCGCAGTTGCCGATCGGCGGTTATAGCTATTCACAAGGACTCGAACTGGCGGTCGAGCAGCAACGCGTGCATGACGAATCCAGCGCCAGTCGCTGGCTAGGCGACCAGCTTTTACTGAACCTGGCTCGCTTCGAAGCGCCGCTATTGCTGTCGCACTGTCAGGCCGCTGCCGCTGAATGTTGGGACGAGCTGGAGCGGCTCGCCGCCATTCATCGAGCCAGCCGAGAAACGCGCGAGCTGCGACTGGAAAGCCGGCAGATGGGCTATTCGCTCAAGCAACTATTGGACAACCTGCCAGAACTCGACGCCCCGGCCCGCGCCCTGTTTCAACGCATCGACGAACCCGGCCTCGCCCTCGGCTGGGCCTTGGCAGCGCGTGCCTGGCACATCAGCCCGGACGACGCGCTGGCGGCCTGGCTCTGGGGATGGCTGGAAAATCAGCTGGCCGTGCTGATGAAAACCCTGCCGCTCGGTCAGCAAGCGGCGCAACGCATGACCTCGCACCTGCTGCCAACCCTTCAGCGGGCCCAGCACGACGCAACCGTTATCGAGCCAGAACACTGGGGCAGCGCCGCCTTTGGCCTGTCCCTCGCGAGCATGGCCCATGAGCGTCAGTACAGCCGCCTGTTCCGCTCATGAGACAACTTACACAACGAGGAAACAGACCATGAACACACATCCCCTTCGCGTCGGCATCGGCGGCCCGGTCGGCTCTGGCAAGACGGCGCTGACCCTCGCCCTGTGTCTGGCGCTGCGCGAGCGCTACAACCTGGCCGTGGTTACCAATGACATCTATACCCAGGAGGATGCGCAGTTCCTGGTACGCAACGAGGCGCTGGCACCCGAGCGCATCATCGGTGTCGAGACTGGCGGTTGCCCGCACACCGCAATCCGTGAGGATGCTTCGATCAATCTGGAGGCGGTCGAGCAACTCAACCGCCGTTTTCCGGGGCTGGACCTGATCATCGTCGAGTCCGGCGGCGACAACCTGTCGGCAACCTTCAGCCCGGAGCTCTCGGACCTGACCATCTACGTGATCGACGTGTCGGCCGGCGACAAGCTGCCGCGCAAGGGCGGGCCGGGCATCTGCAAGTCCGACCTGCTGGTGATCAACAAGGTGGACCTGGCGCCGATGGTTGGCGCCTCACTGGACGTCATGGACCGGGACACCCGCAAGATGCGCGGTGACAAGCCCTTCGTGTTCAGCAACCAGAAGGTGGGCCAGGGGCTCGACGAGATCATCGCGTTCATCGAAAAACAGGGAATGCTCAGCGCCGCCTGAACCGAATCACCGTGAAGCAGCGTGGGGCGCCGATTCCCCGCGAACGCGCCTTGAAAGCTTCGCCAGCACACTGGCTCCTCACATGAATAGCCGTCTGGCGTAGGGATCGCCTCGACGATTCGCGACCGCCATGCAAACCAGAAGGAATACCGCATGAATCTGAATAAAAACGTTGTCCTCGCTTCCGCGCTGCTGTTCAGCCCGGCTTTGGCGTTCGCCCATCCTGGCCATGATCACGCTGGCGTCATGTCGGGTATCGCACACCCGATTTTCGGTCTCGATCATTTATTGGCAATGGTTGCGGTCGGACTCTGGGCGGCGCAGCAAACAGGCATGGCACGCTGGGCTTTACCCTTGACCTTCGTCGCCACGATGTTGCTGGGTGGCCTGCTCGGATTCTCTGGTATTGAATTGCCATTGATGGAAAGCGGTATTGCCGGCTCGGTACTGGCGCTTGGGCTTCTGGTTGCATTGGCGGTGCGCCCGCCGCTGGCCGTTGCCGTCGGGCTGACCACCCTGTTCGCACTCAACCATGGCGTCGCCCACGGCCTGGAGCTGCCTATCTTATCCAGCCCATGGGGTTACGCTGCCGGCTTCGTCGCCGCGACCGCAGCACTGCACGGCATCGGTTATGCCGCCGCGCGCAACTTGCCGCAGGTAGCGGCCCCACTGGTGCGCATCGCAGGTGGTGCCGCCGCGCTGGCAGGTGCCTGGTTGCTTGCAACCTGAACCCGACATAAACCGAAACATCAACGGAACCTGAGCGCACCCTGAGACCCAAAAGTTGAGTTACGCCTCCGATTGCGTTCGGTGGCGCCTCACTCACCCATCTTCAGGGAGCAAGCGCCACGTGTCCGGATCCCCTCACGCCCGCGGCTTCGCCTATTGGGCATTGAAAGTCTTCTCCATCATCGTCGCCCTGTTCGGGCTCGCCCTTGCCGCTGGCGGCGTCTGGCTCATCACCCTCGGCGGTTCCTGGTACTACCTCATCGCTGGAACCGGCATGCTGATTTCTGGCGTGCTGCTGTTCATGCAGCGCATCAGTGGCGTCTTACTCTACTGGCTGGTGTTCATCGGCACCCTGATATGGGCGATCTGGGAAGTCGGCCTCGACCCATGGGCGCTGGTGCCTCGCGTAGTCGCGCTGGCCGTGATCGCCATTCTGACACTGGCATTCATTCCGGTGCTGCGGCGCCCTACTCGCAGGGAGGCGCACCCATGATTCAACTGATTCGACTGCTTAGCCTGCTGGGCCTGGTCTGGTTACCGCTCGGCCACGCCCAAACGTCGGCCGCGGACCCTTCGCTCGAGCCCGCTACCACGGTTTCGCCGAGACCGGCGGGTGGAGAACCCGAACCGGCTGACTGGACCGCCTACGGACGCAATAACGCGGCCACGCGCTACTCGCCGCTTGAGCGAATCAACCGCGACAACGTCGCCGAACTCAAGCCAGTCTGGGGCTATCGCACCGGCAACCTGCCTGATCAATCGGTGGTCGACAAGAAGTGGGCGCCGGAAACCACGCCACTCAAGGTCGGCGACAATCTCTACCTGTGCGATGCGCTGAATGTTCTGATTTCGTTGGACGCCAGCAGCGGCCGTGAACGCTGGCGCTATGACCCGCAGGTCTCAACCGACCATATCCCCTACTCAGCCACCTGCCGTGGCGTGAGCTACTACGAGGTGCCGGACGCACCCGATGACGCAGCCTGCAAGCGCCGCATCATCGAGGGCACGCTCGACGCCGAACTGGTGGCGGTGGATGCCGATACAGGCGTGCCCTGCGCGGACTTCGGCCATGCCGGGCATGTCGACCTGATGGAAGGGATGGGCGACTCCGTACCGGGCTACGTCGCAGTGACGTCACCGCCAACCATCGTTCGTGGAGTCGCCGTGGTCGGGCATCAAGTGCTCGATGGCCAGAAGGAAGACGCGCCGTCCGGCGTCATCCGCGGATACGACGCGACCACCGGCGAGCTGGCCTGGGCGTGGGACATGGGCCGTCCTGGCGAGACCGGGCTGCCCGAAGGGGATGATGTCTATACCCGGGGCACCCCCAACGCCTGGACGATCTTCTCCGGCGACGAGAACCTCGGGCTGGTCTATGTGCCGATGGGCAACTCGTCGGTCGACTATTGGAGCGGCAACCGCCGTGAGTTCGAGGAACCCTACTCGACCGCGCTGGTGGCCCTGGACGTTACCAACGGAGCAGTGCGCTGGGTGTTCCAGACCGTGCATAACGATGTCTGGGACTATGACCTCGGGTCTCAGGGCAGCCTTATCGACTTCCCGGTCGGCGAGGGACGCACAGTTCATGCGGTCGTGCTGCCGACCAAGATGGGCGACATCTATGTCCTCGACCGCCGCACCGGCGAGCCGCTGACGCCTGTCGAGGAACGTCCGGTGCCGGCCAGCCCGCTGCCTGACGAAACGCTTTCAGAGACTCAGCCATTTTCCACCGGCATGCCGTCGATGCCACGCGAGCCGCTGACCGAGAGCGACGCCTGGGGTGTCACACCGCTGGACCAGCTCTGGTGCAGAATCCAGTTCAAGCGCGCCAATTATGAGGGCATGTACACACCGCCGAGCGTAGACAGGCGTTTCCTGCAATGGCCGGGCTACAACGGCGGTAACGACTGGGGCAGCGCCGCGGTCAACACCGATCGCAACATCCTGGTGCTGAACTACAACCACATCGCCATGCATGACCGGCTCATCCCGCGAGAAAAGGCCGACGAACGCGGCATGGTCCCACTTGGCGTACCCGGTGGCAGCACCTCTTCCGGCGGCTCAGTGCCCCAAGCGGGGGCGCCCTATGCCGTGTCCATCCAGGCCTGGCGCAACAGCCTGACAGGCGTCCCCTGCTCCCGGCCACCGTTTGGCGGCATCATGGCCATCGACCTCAACACCCGGAAGGTGCTGTGGAATGAACCACTAGGCACAGCCCGGCGTAACGGGCCGTTCGGTATCCCTTCGCACCTGCCAGTGACAGTGGGTACACCGAATAACGGTGGCCCGGTGATCACCGCAGGCGGCTTGATTTTTATCGCAGCAGCAACAGACAACCTCATCCGCGCCATAGACATCGACACGGGCAAGGTGCTGTGGGAGGACGTGCTGCCCGCCGGTGGCCAGGCGACGCCGATGACCTACGAGGTCGACGGGCGTCAATACCTGGTGATCGTTGCAGGCGGTCACCATTTCATGGAGACGCCACCGGGCGATTATGTGGTCGCCTACAGCCTGCCAGCCAAAGGCGACCCCAAACTGCCGGACTTCCTGAAAGACTGAGCGTCTCGGCGAGCCGCATCCGTTAGCGGAACGGCGGCTCGTCGAAGCTGCGCAGTTTGCGCGAGTGCAGCGAATTGAGCTGGTTGCGGAGCAGATCGAGCGCAGCAATCCCGATCTTCAAGTGCTGGGTCACGGCGCGCTCGTAGAAGGCGTTGGCTGAGCCCGGTAGTTTGATCTCGCTGTGCAGCGGCTTGTCCGACACGCATAGCAGCGTCCCGTACGGCACTCGCAGGCGATAGCCCTGAGCAGCGATGGTGCCGCTTTCCATGTCCACCGCCACCGCTCGGGACAGGTTGATCAGCGGCCGTTCCTGCGCCCAACGCAGTTCCCAGTTGCGGTCGTCGTAGGTCAGCACCGTACCGGTGCGCAGCCGCTTTTTCAGCGCCTCGCCCTTGTCACCGGTGATTTGCGCGGCCGCTTCCTGCAGCGCCTGCTGCACTTCAGCCAGGGCCGGCAACGGGATATGCGGCGGCAGCACGCGGTCGAGGATGCCATCGCGGCGCATATAGGCGTGCGCCAGCACGTAGTCGCCGATGGACTGCGACTGCCGCAGCCCGCCGCAATGGCCAATCATCAACCAGCAATGCGGACGCAGCACGGCCAGATGATCGGTGATGTTCTTGGCATTGGACGGACCAACACCGATGTTGACCAGGGTGACGCCATCACCATCCTTGGCCTGCAGGTGATAGGCCGGCATCTGGTAACGATGCCAGAGCACGCCGCCAATGATCGCCTGGGCCTCGCCCTCGTCCATGCCACGCTCGATGATGATGTTGCCCGGCAGCACCATGCGCACGAAACGGGTGTCGTCGCGCAGCATGTCGAGGCCGTGGCGGATGAACTGGTCGACGTACCGGTGGTAGTTGGTCAGCAGGATCCAGGGCTGCACGTGCCGCCAGTCGCTACCGGTGTAGTGCACCAGCCGCCGCAGGGAAAAATCCACACGCGCTCCATCGAACAGCGCCAGCGGATAGGGATCGGCATGTTCCCAGTCATAGAGGCCGTCGGCGATGTCATCGGTGGCCGCAGACAGATCAGTACTGGGGAATACCCGAGCCAGCTCGGCGGCGGTTACGCCGGTGCCGGCCAGCTCATCACCCTGCTCGATCACATAGGGATAGGGAATGTTGCGATCGCTGATGCCCACTTCGACCTTCACGGCGAAGTCGTCAATCAGCGGGCGCAGCTGGTCGAGCAGGTAACTTCGGAAAGCCGTCGGGTGGGTCACGGTGACACTGTAGACGCCCGGTGACTGCACCTTGGCATAGGCGCGGGTAGAGGCCGGTACCTCACCGTGACAGGCGTAGGTCAGGCGTAGCTCGGGATAGCGGAACAGTGCACGTTCAGCGAGGTCCGGTTCTTCACGCGTGGCGACATAATGTTTGAGGGCCTGGTTCAGTGCACGGGTAGCATGCTGATGCAGCTCGGCAAGGTGGTCCACGGCCGCTTCAGCGCTGGTGGCAATGCGAAAGGTCTCGCCTGCTGGGTTCATGGTGGGTTTTCCTTGTCTGGTCATTGAAAACATCTTGCCTGCTGTTCGATGACAGCGGTAGCACCGGTTTGAATGCATTCATGGGCAGCGCGCCGCAGTGCCCCGCGCGATCGCCTCCAACCGAGCCTTGAGCACCGCCAGGCTGGGCGCGGCGGTCAGGCTCAGCCGCAACGCGCTCGGTGCGCCATGGCCGACAGCGAACACGTTGGCCGCTGCCGCTTCGAGACCTGCATCACGGCACAGCGCTTCGAGATCCAAGCCATCGGCAAGCTCAAGCCACAGGTGTGGCGACGAGGCCGATCGCCTCAAGCCAAGCAGTTTCTGCGCCAGCCGCCAACGACGCGCTACCTGCTCACGCTGCCAACGCAACCGACGCGCAGCCGTGCCGTCTTCCAGCCAATCGCAGGCGATGCGCAGGCACAGCGGTGAAAGCGCCCAACTGGTCGCCTGTGCTTCAGGGTCGATACGCGACAACCACTTTCGCGAACCCGCAATGAAGCCCAGCCGCAATCCCGGCGCGACGGTCTTCGACAGGCTGCTGATCCACAAGGTGCGCTCGGGCAGTACCGAGGCCAGCGATGGCTCATCGCCAAGCGCGCCATAGACATCATCTTCCAGGATCAACAGGTCGTGACGGCGTGCCACGGCAGCGATTTCTTCGCGGCGGCACGCATCCATGCTGACGGCGGTAGGGTTCTGCAGGCATGGGGTCAGCACGGCCACTCGCGCCGACGTGGCACGGGCCAGACGATCCAGATCATCCGGAAGAATGCCATGCTCATCCATTGTCACTCCATGCAATGGCAACCGAAGTTGCCGCCCCGCTGCCTTGATGCCCGGCGAAGTCAACGCCTCTACCAGCACCGGCTCGCCGGGTTCGCACAAGCCCAGCAAGGCGGCAAACACGCCCTGCTGGGCGCCGGCACAAAGCACCACGTTTTCAGGAGCCAGATCCAGCCCGCGCCTGGACAGCCAGCCACCCACGACCAGCTGACCACGCTGCAGGCTGCGCGCCGACGGATAGCCTTGCAAGCTGGCCAGTTCACCTGAACGGCAAATGGCCGACAGGCTCCTTTGGAAGTCCTCATCATCCGGATCAAGCACCGGCAAGTTAGTCGAAAGATCGACCAATTCGGGATGCGCATCGGGCATCTTCAGCCGGAACAGGCTCGCTTCGCGGCTGCTGGCCAGCACATAGGTGCCGCGCCCCACTTCACCGCCGACCAGGTGTCGACGCGCGGCTTCGCGATAGGCCTGCATCGCGGTGCTGGGGTTGAGACCCAGCGCCCAGGCCAATCGCCGCTGAGGCGGCAATCGATCGCCCGGTTTCAGTTCGCCGCTTGCAATAGCCGAGGCGATGGCGTCGACCAGGGCCAGGTAGCGTGGCTGATCATCGGATCGGAGTTTGGGTAACCACATTGTCTGCCATGCAATATATAGATTTACCCACACAATGCTCGCGCCTAGGATCGACGTCAAACCTTCAAGGAGCTCAAGGTGTTCGATCTCGACTCACTGCGTCACGCAGCCGCCCTCATCCAACAGAGCGTACCGCCCACACCACAACATCAGTGGCCTTTGCTGGCTCAACGGCTGGGCTGCGACGTCTGGGTGAAACACGAGAACCACACACCGGCCGGCGCATTCAAGGTCCGCGGCGGCGCGCTCTACGTGCATGAGCTGATCAAGCGCGAACCGCAGCTGCCGGGGCTCATCACTGCCACTCGTGGCAATCACGGCATCAGCCTGGCGATGGCCGCACGCAAAGCGAGCCTCGCTTGCAGATCCTGGTGCCCGAAGGCAATTCCACCGAAAAGAACGCCGCGATGCGCGCCTATGGCGCGGAGGTGATCGAGTACGGTCGTGACTTCGATACGGCCCGCCAGCAGGCCGCGGAGCTGGCCAAGGCGAACGGCTGGCATTTCGTCCCATCCCTGCATCCGGACCTGATCAGAGGCGTCGCGACCTATGCCCTGGAGCTTCTTGAGGCGGTGCCTGATCTTCGCAGGGTCTATGTGCCGATCGGGCTTGGCTCCGGCATCTGCGGAATGATTCGGACCCGCGACCTGCTGGGCCTTGAGACCGAAATCATTGGCGTGGTGTCCAGTGCTGCCGATGCTTATGCACAGAGCGTCGAACAGGGCCGCATCGTCTGCACCGAAACGGCGGATACATTTGCCGATGGCATGGCCTGCCGAATGCCAGCGCCGGAAGCCCTGGAGATTATCCAGAACGGTGCGGCGCGCATCATCCGGGTCGATGATGCAGAGATTCGCCAGGCCATCGTTGCGCTGCACGAAGACACCCACAACATTGCCGAGGGCGCGGGTGCTGCAGCGCTGGCAGCAGCCCTGCAGGAAAGAGACAGCAATCGCGGCGAACGGATCGCCGTTGTGCTCAGTGGTGCAAACATCGACCGCAAACGCTTGGCGCAAATATTAGGCGGTTAACGTCCGGGCAGCTGATACGACGATGACGAACCTGAAAGGACGTCAGACAGGTGCCGCCGGTTGCGGCCGGGCAGCGCCTGGCCTGACCGATGCCACTGGGCCCTGTTAAATCACGAAACGAGCCGCCCCTCCTGGACACTTCCCCGCGCCGTGCCGCAGCGCCATACTCGCGCCCGCCCGGCCCTAGCGCTGCAAAAGGCGGCCGGAGCGTTGACTGATCACACAGGTAAGCAACATGCAGGTAAAACGCCCAGAGAAGAGCGCCCGTAGTCGCCTGGCATATTTCATCGGGAGCCCCGCGGTCCAGCGCAGCATTCTGTTTCTCATCGTAATCAACGCGGTCATCCTCGGCATGCAGACCTCGGCTTCGCTGGTGGCGAGCTGGGGCGAGCTGCTTGTGGCTCTGGACACGCTGATTGTGAGCGTGTTCGTGGTCGAGATCGCTGCGCGTATCTACGTACACCGCGCCGCCTTCTTCAAAGATCCGTGGAGCCTGTTCGATTTCACCGTGGTAGCCATTGCGCTGGTGCCGGCCAGCGGCCCGCTGAGCATTTTGCGAGCTCTTCGCGTGCTACGGGTGATGCGCATGGTGACCATGGTGCCGTCGATGCGACGTGTTGTGGGCGCGCTCCTATCGGCCATCCCAGGCCTCGGCTCGATTGCGATGGTGCTGGCGCTTGTCTTCTATGTGTCTGCGGTGATTGCCACCGGCCTGTTTGCTGCCGAATTTCCTGAGTGGTTCGGCAGCCTCGGCCGGTCGATCTACACTCTGTTCCAGGTCATGACGCTCGAAAGCTGGTCGATGGGCATTGTGCGCCCGCTGATGGAGGTATACCCCTACGCCTGGGTTTTCTTCATCCCGTTTATCCTGATCGCCACTTTCACGATGCTCAACCTGTTCATCGCCATCATCGTCAATGCCATGCAGACGGTCACGGATGCGGACCACCAGGCCACTCAGGTCAGCATTGATGCAGCGCGCGAGCACATCGAGGCCGACTTGCACGACGAGGTCCGAGCCCTGCGCGGGGAGATAGCCGAGCTCAAAGAACTGCTACGCGACCAGGCGCACCGCTAGGCGAAGCCGCCTTGCTCGTAACAGGCAACGAGTAGCAATCATGCCGGGTCGCCAGCGCGTTCCGCATGGACGGCTGCGCAATAAGGGCGCAATCGGATATCAGCAGCTTAGGCATCAACGATGCTGGAGCGGACCATGCAATCGCAGCGGGACAGGAAGGGATCCGCCCGTGCAGCCAGGCATGCAGGTCTGCAGCACTGCATGAGGGTTTCGGCGACGTCCGCACGATGCCAAGGCCAGCACAGGCCGAGCCCTAGTGTGCAAACGCGTGGCTTTTGCCCTTTCAGCCCAGTTTCACGGGCAGCAGCACGTGGAAACTGCTCCCACGGCCTGGTTCGGATTGGCAGGAAACCGTTCCGCCCTGCAATTCAACCAGCTGTTTGCACAGTGAAAGGCCAATACCCAATCCTCCGTACTGACGGGTCATGCTGCCGTCGAGTTGGCGGAAATACTGGAACAGCGAGTCACCGACAGGCGCGTCGAACCCAACCCCTGTATCGGTCACCGTTAAATCCAGCATGAAGTCGGGCGCCGTCTCGTATCCCTTGACCGAAAGGGTGATGCCGCCGCGCAAGGTGAACTTGATGGCGTTGTCGAGCAAATAACCGAGGCACTGTTTCAGTTTGCCAACGTCGCCGATCAGCATCTCCGGAAGCTGACTATTCAGTTCTAGATCGAAGCTCAACCCTCGGGTTGCGGCACGTGAGCCGTAGTCTGCGTAGAGCTCATCAACCAGTAGTCGAAGACCGAACGGCTCGTTACGAACACGCAGTTTGCCCGCCTGCAATTCGGTCAAGGCAAGGATGTCATTGACCAGACGCATCATATCGCGCGCCGATCCTGTTGCGATGCGCTGGTATTGCTCCAACTCGCCGTTCAACTCCAACGTACGCATCAGATCGAGGCTGCCAATCACGCCATGCATCGGCGTCCGCAGTTCGTGGGTCACGTTGGCGAGAAACTGATCCTTGAGGCGATTGCTCTCGGCCAGCTCGCGGTTCATGGCTTCAAGCTTGCGCCCGGTTTCCTCAAGCACCTGAGCGCGCTCCTCCTTCATCATGTTGATCCGGTCGGCCAGGGCAAGTGACAACAGGGCCACCTCCAGCGCCGAGCCGATCTGTCCGGCGTACATGGTGATGAATGTGTGCGGCAGATAACCCAGCACCATCAGCGTGTTGATCTGCCCCCCGATGAGGAACGCCGACCAGGCGATCAAGAAATAGCGCGCGACGCGCATCCCTCGGTACCAGGCCAGAACGGCGGCGATAAAAATCACCACAATGAACCAGAGCGCGAGGAAGGTTGCCATCCGCAGCGCCAGCGCATAACTGGAGGTCAGCGATACGACCATAGTCGCCGCCCCAAGCCCCATCAGCAGCATCAAGGTACGGTCGATCCAGGGGCTATGCTCGCTTGTATGCAGGAAGCTGCGTGCGAATTGGCAGCCAAAAAGCCCCGCCGCGCCAATCAGGAATGGCGTCGATGCATTGGCCCACCACGGCCAATTCGGCCAGAGGTACTGCACGCCAAGGCCGTTGACCGAAACCTGATACAAGCCGAACGAGCCAATGTAGAGGATGTAATAGAGATAGCTGCGGTCACGTACGCTGAGGTAGATGAACAGGTTGTAGAACAGCATCACCAGCAGCACGCCGTAGATGATGGCAAGCACGTAAATGTGCCCCGACTGCTCTTCCAGATAAGCCACCGGCGCCCAAAGGGTGAGCGGGACCTGGATCGAGCCCTCGCTCTCCAACCGAAGATAGATTCGCAACGGCTGGTTGGGCGTCAGCTGCAGTTCAAACAGATGGTTTCGCTGTTTGATCTGGCGATCATGGAATGGCAGCGCGTCACCGCTCCGCTGCGCCAGCCGATAGCCACCGTGACCATCTGGCAGATAGAGATCGAGGTGATCGAGCGGCGGATAGGCCAGTTCCAGCCACCATCGACTGTCCTCGGCCAGCGGCTCGGCACGGTAATTCAGGTCGATGCGCAACCAGAACGCTGAGCGTGAATAGCCAGCATTGAGCACATCCTCACGGTGCTCGACGAAGCGACCAGCCGCATCGAGCGCGATGACCTCTTCAATGGTGGCTTCGCTGCTGGGATCTTCCAGCACAGCCATGACCTGGCCGAGTGGAAGACGCTGGGTATTGCTGCTGAACTCGACGGCGCCTGCCATCGCTGGCAACAGGGCGAGCAGAAAAAAAACAATATGGTGCATGAAGAACGCAATCCGTCGAGCTGCGTCAGAAGAACCCCAGTTCCCCTGATTGGCCACAGCCGAAGCTAAGTGCTGGCACTTTAACATGGTTCTGACGCCACAGAATCCACGTCCTGCATGTCACCGGACAGACGTACGCAGCCGCAACAGCCAGCCGTGTCGGCGTGAACTGCCCGGCCGGATTGGTGATAAGCTCGCACGCCATGAAACCCGGCTGCGCCTAGCTCCGGCCGAACCCACCACGCCATGAATCGGGGAACCCATCGATGTCCGGCCACTGCTCCCGCCCTGTCGTTCTTTGCCTGTCCGGCCATGACCCGAGTGGCGGTGCGGGGCTACAGGCCGACATCGAAGCACTGATTGCTCAAGGATGTCACGCCGCGCCGGCCGTCACTGCACTCACCGTTCAGGATACCGTCAACGTAGCCGACTTTCGCGTCCTTGATCGCGAGTGGGTGCTGGCCCAAGCGAATGCGGTCATCAGTGACCTGCCGGTGGCCGCAGTCAAGCTCGGCATGCTCGGCTCGGTGGAGATGGTCGAAACCGTGTTGGAAATCATGCAGAAGCTACCAGACGTCCCGCTGATCTGTGACCCGGTGCTGCGCGCCGGTGGCGGCGGAGCGCTGGGCAAGGATGAAGTGGGCTACGCCATGCGTGAACGTTTGTTCCCGGTAGCCACCATTGCCACACCGAACCTGCCCGAAGCACGAATTCTGGCCGAACTCCCGGATGGCAGCGCCGATGAATGTGCGGAAAAACTGCTGCCCTTCATCCGCCATCTGCTGATCACGGGTGGCCATGGCGACGAGACAGAGGTGCATAACCGCCTCTATACCCGCGACGGCAGCCGCTACGACTTCAGCTGCCAGCGTCTGCCGGGCAGTTATCACGGATCCGGCTGCACCTTGGCCAGTGCGTTGTCCGGGCGGCTGGCGTTGGGCGAGGAATTGACCAGCGCAGTGAAATCCGCCCTCGATTACACCTGGCGCACCCTGCGTGACGCCGAGGCACCAGGCCGTGGCCAATATATCCCACGTCGATTGCCGCTGGATCTGGCCTGAGGAGGCCACCCCATGAAGGACACCACAAAGCTCTGCGGCCTTTATGCAATTACCGACAGCAAGTTGTTGGCCGATGGCCGACTCCTGCCCTACGCCGAAGCGGCGCTCAAAGGCGGAGCCCGCCTGCTGCAATACCGCGACAAATCCCATGACGATGCGCGACGCCTGCGCGAAGCCGAAGCATTGCGCGAGCTCTGTGACCGACACGGGGCTCAGCTGATCATCAATGATGACGCCGAGCTTGCCGCGCGCCTGGGTGTCGGCCTGCACCTCGGCCAGGAAGACGGCTCGCTTTCAGCAGCCCGGGCCCTGCTCGGACGTAAAGCCGTCATCGGTGCCACCTGTCATGCGCGTCTGGATCTGGCTGAGCAGGCCATCCGCGAAGGTGCCAGCTATATTGCCTTCGGTCGATTCTTCGACTCCAACACCAAGCCAGGCGCACCTCAGGCAACGCTGAACCTTCTGGCAGAGGCGCGTCAGCGGTTCGGCGTACCAATCACAGCGATTGGCGGCGTGACACATGAAAACGCGCCGAGGTTGATCGCCCAGGGTGCCAGCCTGATAGCCGTCGTCCACGCTTTGTTCGCTGCCGATACGGCGGGCGAAGTCGAACGCCGCGCGCAAGCCTTCAGCGAATTATTCGCCATCAACTGAACGCCGTACGGCCTCCAGCCGCCGTGCCAAGCCCACCTATTCCTGTATCGAGAGAGGCCCTTATGTCCCGTTCCGAAACCCTCTTCGCAAGCGCACAGAACCGAATTCCCGGCGGCGTGAACTCGCCGGTACGCGCCTTCCGCAGCGTTGGCGGTACGCCGTTGTTCTTCAAGCACGCCGAAGGCGCCTACGTGACCGACGAAGACGACCAGCGCTACGTCGATTACGTCGGTTCCTGGGGCCCGATGATCCTTGGGCACGGTCACCCGGACGTTCTCGACGCGGTTCGCAATCAGCTGCAGCACGGTCTTTCCTACGGTGCACCGACAGCGATGGAAACCGAAATGGCAGTGTTGGTCTGCAGCCTGGTGCCGTCCATGGAGATGATGCGAATGGTCAGCTCTGGCACCGAGGCGACCATGAGCGCGATCCGCCTGGCCCGCGGCTACACCGGACGCGACAGCATCATCAAATTCGAAGGGTGCTACCACGGCCATTCCGACAGCCTGCTTGTAAAGGCCGGGTCCGGCGCCCTTACCCAAGGTGTTCCCAGCTCCGCGGGCGTACCGGCAGCCTTCGCCAAGCACACCTTGACGCTGCCCTTCAACGACCTGGCGGCCGTCGAGCAAATGCTCGCCGAAGTAGGCAGCGAAGTGGCGTGCATCATCGTCGAGCCAGTTGCAGGCAACATGAACTGCGTACCCCCGGCGCCCGGTTATCTGCAAGGCTTGCGCGAGCAATGCGACAAGCACGGCGTCGTTCTGATCTTTGATGAAGTGATGACGGGCTTTCGTGTCGCCCTTGGCGGTGCTCAGGCCCATTACGGTGTCACCCCGGATCTAACGACCTTTGGCAAGATAATCGGCGGTGGCATGCCGGTCGGCTGCTTTGGCGGCAAGCGCGCCATCATGGAGCGCATCGCACCGCTGGGCCCGGTCTATCAGGCCGGCACCCTGTCAGGAAACCCGCTGGCGATGGCTGCAGGCTTGACCACCCTGAAGCTGATCAACCGTCCCGGCTTTCACGACGAACTCACCGCCTACACCACGCGGATGCTGCACGGCCTGAAAGCGCGAGCCGAAGCAGCCGGCATTCCGTTCGTCACCACACAGGTGGGCGGCATGTTTGGTCTGTATTTCAGCGAAGCGGACGACATTGTCACGTTCGATGACGTAATGGCCAGTGATGCAGAGCGCTTCAAGCGTTTCTTCCATCTGATGCTCGAGGGTGGCGTGTACCTGGCGCCCAGTGCGTTCGAAGCCGGCTTCACGTCCATCGTTCATGGCGACCACGAGCTTCAGATTACCCTCGATGCGGCCGAACGCGCCTTTTCTCAACTGAAATGAACCTGATGCCTGATCTGCTACAAGCCATATTGCTGATGCTGGCAGGGCTGGCGAGCGCAATCGGGATAGGCCGCGCCCGACGGGGCTACGGCGAGCCTGATCAACCGGCTCTGTTTTCGGCTCTGCTCGCGTTCAGCCTGGCATCGGGGACTGGCGCATGCGCGGCGGCACGCCTTGCCCTGGGTGCTGATACGCTCGAGGCCGAACGCTGGCTGTTGCAGGCAACCCTGCTGCTCGGCTTACCGCTCGTCGGCGTAGCCGCGCTCACGCTATCGCGCAGATGGACGTGGAGCCGCCCCACATGGGGACGGGTAGTGATCGGCTTATGCGCCTTTTTTGAACTGGCCAGACAGCTGGGCTGGAGCGCGCCATATGCACTTTCGCTGGGCCTGCTGAGCGCGCTTCTGGTCGTTTATGCGGGCTTGCTGCAGTGGCCTGCGCGCCTGCAGACCACGGCAGGGCTGGCCGGAGGCGTTTTGCTCATGGCGCTGCTGCCCTGGGGTGGGCTGCTGACTTACTCCAATCCGCTGCAGGCAAACCAGCAGCTGTGGTTGGCACTGGCCATGCCTGTCATCGCCTGGCTATTACTGCGCCTTCCGGGAAATTTGGGCGAAGAGAACCCTGTGTCTTCTTAAAAAGCCGAGGGTTAGCCCTTAAAGCCTTTGTAAGCAGGCCGGCGCTTATCCATAATGTGACTGTCGGCTCGTTTCACGCCGGATTTTTTCAGTCACCGCCCTGATCTTCGAGGCGCCTTGATTCATGACTTGCACCGGCCGCAGCCTAACGCTTGGCTGCCTGCTGCTTCTCTCGCCCCTGCTAGCCACGGCAGGCGGCAATTCGCTGCTGGTTCCGGCGACCTCCCGCTGCGCTCTGAATACCGTCCCCGAGGCGATGCAAGAGGCATTGCGCGCCTGCGAACAGGCCGCCAGCGAAGGCGATCTGCAAGCGGCGTACGAGCTTGGCGAGCATTACTATGATGGTCGGCGCGCCCCGCGCGATCTTGCCAAGGCCCTGCAATGGTTCGAGCAAGCCTCGCTTCAGGGGCACGCCCTTGCGCAGCATCGACTGGGTATCATGTTCTTTCGGGGCGAAGGAGTGCCGGCAAACAATGTTCAGGCCTACGTAGTGCTGAAGATGTCTGCAGTCAATGGCGAGGAAGGCGCGCTCGACACGGCCGATCGTGTCTCGGCGCAAATGCGTCGCGATGAACTCGAGATCGCTACCCAAGTGTTGGGGCAGATTTTTCGCGACTACCTGATGGATCTGCAAACCGCTGGCGAGAGCAAGCCCTTCACACGCTGACCTCGCCGGCCTGCGGCTCGGTCTTGCCGCCGAGCGCACCACCTGGCCCACCCGGGGTCCGCACCCAGCTTCGCGCTGTGCTTTTAACCGGGTTCGGGTGCGCATATAATCGCCGGTCATTTTTTGCACAACGCCGGCCCGAGACATGACCCGCAAGCTCTATATCGAAACCCACGGCTGCCAGATGAACGAGTACGACAGCTCGCGCATGGTGGATCTTCTGGGTGAGCAGCAGCCCCTGGAGATCACCGCGAACCCGGCCGAAGCCGACGTGATCCTGCTCAATACCTGCTCGATTCGCGAAAAAGCTCAGGAGAAGGTGTTCTCCCAGCTAGGCCGCTGGCGGGAGCTCAAACTTGAAAATCCGCAGCTGGTTATCGGCGTTGGTGGCTGCGTCGCCAGCCAGGAAGGCGCGGCGATCCGTGACCGCGCGCCCTATGTCGACGTGGTGTTTGGCCCGCAAACCTTGCATCGCCTGCCCGAAATGATCGATGCAGCCCGGACGACGAAGAAGCCTCAGGTGGACATTTCGTTTCCTGAGATCGAGAAATTCGACCGCCTGCCTGAACCCCGCGTTGACGGTCCGACCGCTTTCGTATCGGTCATGGAAGGCTGCAGCAAGTACTGCACCTTCTGCGTGGTGCCGTACACCCGCGGTGAGGAAGTCAGCCGGCCGTTCGATGACGTGCTGGCCGAGGTGATTCACCTGGCCGAAAACGGTGTTCGGGAAGTCACGCTGCTCGGGCAGAACGTCAACGGTTACCGCGGCGCCACCCATGACGGGCGCACCGCCGATCTGGCCGAACTGATCCGCGTGGTTGCGGCAATCGATGGCATCGACCGCATCCGCTACACCACCAGCCACCCGCTGGAGTTCTCCGATGCGCTGATCCAGGCCCATGCCGAAGTGCCGGAGTTGGTGAAGTATCTGCATTTGCCGGTTCAGTCCGGCTCCGATCGGGTGCTGGCTGCGATGAAGCGCAACCACACGGCGCTTGAATACAAGTCGCGCATCCGCAAACTCAAGGCAGCGGTTCCGGACATACTGATCAGCTCGGACTTCATCGTCGGCTTTCCGGGCGAAACCGAAAAGGACTTTGAGCAGACCATGAAGCTGATCGAAGACGTCGGCTTCGACTTCTCCTACTCCTTCGTCTACAGCTCGCGGCCCGGCACGCCGGCAGCGGACCTGGTCGATGAGACCCCTGACGAGGTCAAAAAACAGCGCCTGGCGATCCTGCAACAGCGGATCAACCAGCAAGGCTTTGAGAACAGCCGACGGATGGCAGGCACACGGCAGCGCATTCTGGTCACGGACTACTCTAAGAAAGACCCAGGAATGTTACAGGGCCGTACCGAGCACAACCGGATCGTAAACTTCCGTTGCGACAACCCCCGGTTAATCGGCCAATTCGTCGATGTGCACATTGACGATGCGTTGCCGCATTCGTTGCGCGGCACGCTGCTGGAGCAAGTCGCCAGCTGAACGCCTCAGCGTGGCTGATCGCCGTATAAGCGTCAGCCGTGTTTCCGTTACGGGTCGCAACGATCAGTGTGCCGCTGCTTTTTTTGTCGCGCGGCGCTATTCTCGTCCAACATTTTGCAAAGCAGGTCAACTAAAAGCCCTTGAACGCCCCCACAGAACCTCATCGCTTCACCCTCGAACCCTTTGAAGCCAAACGCTTCGCCAATCTCTGCGGCCAGTTCGACGAGCATCTGCGCCTAATCGAACAGCGCCTGGATCTGGAAATCCGCAACCGCGGCAATCAGTTCGAGCTGGTCGGCGCACCGGATGTAGCCCAAGCAGCAGAGCATCTACTGCGACGCCTTTACCGCGAGACCAAGAGCATCGAGCTCTCGCCGGACACGGTTCACCTGTTCCTGCAGGAATCGGCAATGGAGGAATTGAGTGACTCGTCCACAACGCCGAATATTTCGCTGCGCACCCGCAAAGGCAACATTCGCCCGCGTGGCGTGAATCAACAGCTTTACGTCAAGTCTATTCTCGATAACGACATCAATTTCGGTATCGGGCCGGCCGGTACAGGCAAGACCTATCTGGCGGTTGCCTGCGCGGTCGACGCACTGGAGCGCGAGCAGATTCGTCGCATCCTTCTGGTACGCCCGGCAGTCGAGGCCGGCGAAAAGCTTGGCTTCCTCCCTGGCGATCTGGCACAAAAGATCGACCCTTATCTCCGCCCGCTCTACGACGCGCTGTACGAAATGCTCGGCTTCGAGCAGGTCGCCCGACTGATCGAGAAACAGGTTATCGAAATCGCGCCGCTGGCCTACATGCGCGGACGTACGTTGAACAACAGCTTCATCATCCTCGACGAGAGCCAGAACACCACGCTCGAACAGATGAAGATGTTCCTGACCCGTATCGGCTTTGGCTCGACCGCGGTGATCACCGGCGATATCACGCAGGTCGACCTGCCCCGCGGCACCAAGAGCGGTCTGGCCCACGTGATCGAAGTCCTCAAAGACGTAAACGGCATCAGCTTCACGCACTTCAAACCAAAGGACGTTGTGCGCCATCCGCTGGTGCAGCGAATCGTCGAAGCATACGAAGCCTTCGAGGGCAACCAGACCCAAGCGGGCAGCCGTGCTTCGCAGGGCAACCGAGGTGATTGAACTCGACCTGCAGGTGGCGACCGACGGCGCCATTCCGGATGAAGGCGATCTGCGCCGCTGGTGCGAGCTGGCGCTGCGCCAACGCAAGGGCGACTCCGAACTGACCATCCGCCTGGTTGATGAAGGTGAAGGGCGCGAACTCAATCGCACCTGGCGCCAGAAGGATTACGCTACCAACGTGCTGTCTTTTCCGGCCGACGTGCCCGATGATCTGCTGGATATCCCGTTGCTTGGCGATCTGGTGATCTGTGTGCCCGTGGTCGAGCGCGAGGCAGCTGAACAGGGCAAGCCGCCGCAGGCGCATTGGGCGCACCTGGTAATACATGGCTGTTTGCACTTGCTCGGTTACGATCACATCGATGACGACGAGGCAGAGGAAATGGAAAGCCTCGAACGTCAACTGCTGGCCGAACTGGGTCATGCCGACCCCTACGCCGACGAATAGCCCTCTTTGGGTGACTGCAAGGACCATTGAGTCAAAGACATGAGCGAAGACCGATCGAGCAACGGGCAGAAGTCCTGGTTTGGAAAAATCAGCCAGGCTTTTGCCCATGAGCCGAAAAATCGTGAGGAGCTGCTGGAAGTATTACGCGGCGCACATCAAAACAAACTGCTCGACAACGAAGCCTTGGCGATTGTCGAGGGCGCCATTCAGGTTGCTGACTTGCAGGTGCGAGACATCATGGTGCCGCGCTCGCAGGTGATGAGCATCAGGGCCGACCAATCGCCAAGGGAGTTTCTCCCCTCGATCATTTCCGCAGCGCATTCGCGCTATCCGGTAGTGGGCGACAGCCTCGATGAAGTCATCGGCGTGTTGCTGGCCAAGGACCTGCTACCGCTGATCCTGCAGAGCGATCAGCAGAATTTCGACATCAAGGACCTGCTGCGTCCGGCCACCTTCGTGCCCGAATCCAAACGCCTCAACGTGCTGCTGCGCGAATTCCGCGCCAACCACAGTCATATGGCCATCGTCATTGACGAATACGGCGGTGTGGCCGGATTGGTAACCATTGAAGACGTGCTCGAACAAATCGTCGGAGACATCGAGGACGAGCATGACATCGAGGAAGACAGCTATATCCGGCCATTGCCTAGCGGGGATTTTCTGGTCAAGGCACTGACACCGATCGATAGCTTCAACGAATTCTTTCAGAGCGAGTTCTCAGATGAAGAATTCGATACGGTTGCCGGCCTGGTGATGAGCACCTTCGGTCACTTGCCCAAGCGTAACGAGGTGACCGAGATAGATGGCTTCCGGTTCCGCGTCCTGAACGCCGACAGCCGCCGCGTGCATATGCTGCGTCTGACCCGGACCGAAGTCGAAAACCGCTAGCTGCAAAACCTCAGAAAGCCCCTTAGCATCCACCCGCCGAGGCCCGCGTTAGCACTCGGCGGTTACCCAAGGACCATCCATGCGCTGGATTACCCGCCCCGGCTGGCTGGGCAACCTGCTGGCGCTCGCCGCCGGTGCCCTGACGACCCTGTCGCTCGCCCCTTTCGACATCTGGCCACTGGCACTGGTGTCGATAGGCGTGATTTACCTTGGCTTGCGCAACCTGACGCCGAAGCAGGCGGCCGGCCGCGGCTGGAGTTATGGTTTCGGCCTGTTCGCGTCAGGTGTGAGCTGGGTTTACGTCAGCATCCACGACTTCGGTTCTGCACCGCCGGTCCTGGCCGGCGCCTTGACCCTGGGCTTCGTCGCAGGTTTGGCCCTGTTCTTCATGCTACTGGGCTGGACCTGGGCTCGCTGGGTGCAGCAAACCAAGGCACCGCTGCTCAATGCCCTGCTGTTCGCCGCACTTTGGCTTGCTCTGGACGCCCTTCGTGGCTGGGTGCTGACCGGCTTCCCCTGGCTTTATGCAGGTTACAGTCAGCTCGATGGTCCGTTGGCCGGGCTTGCACCGATCGGCGGCATCTGGCTGCTGACGTTCGTGCTCGCCTTGACCGCAACGCTGCTCGTCGAGCTCCCTCAGCTCCTGCGCCAAAAGGCATCGGCGACCGCTGCAGTGGCGCTTCTGGTCGCCTTTTGGGGCGGCGCGCTGGGCTTTGGCAAACACGCATGGACGACAGCGAAAGCTGAACCACTCACCGTCGCCGCCATGCAGGGTAACGTCGCCCAGAGCATCAAATGGGATCCGAAGCAACTCGAGATGCAGTTGCTGCTGTACCGTGACATGACCTTCCGCAGCGAACCGGTGGATCTCATTGTCTGGCCAGAAACCGCCGTGCCTATTCTCAAGGAGCACGCCGAAGGCTACCTGACAATGATGAGCCGCTTCGCCCAAGACCGGCAGTCGGCGTTGATCACCGGCGTCCCGGTACGCCAGCCCAATGCCGAGGGAGAATTGCGCTACTACAACGGGTTGACCACCGCAGGCGACGCTCAAGGTACCTATCTGAAGCAGAAGCTGGTGCCGTTCGGTGAATACGTGCCGCTGCAAGACGTCCTGCGCGGCCTGATCGCCTTTTTCGACTTGCCGATGTCGGACTTCGCAAGGGGTACGCCAGGTCAGTTGCTGCTGCAGGCCAAGGGTTATCAGATCGCGCCTTTCATCTGCTACGAGGTTGTCTACCCAGAGTTTGCCGCCAGCCTCGCAGCGCAGAGCGACATTCTACTGACGGTTAGCAATGACGCCTGGTTCGGTCACTCGATTGGCCCGTTGCAACACCTGCAGATGGCACAGATGCGCGCCCTCGAGGCCGGCCGCTGGATGATTCGTGCCACCAACAATGGCGTCACGGTGCTGATCGACCCTTACGGCCGCATCACCGAGCAGATCCCGGCGTTCAAGGAAGCGGTGCTATACGGCGAGGTTACGCCCATGCAGGGGCTGACGCCTTATCTGCAGTGGCGCTCCTGGCCGTTGGTCGTTGTTTGTATGGTGTTGCTAAGCTGGGGCCTGGTGCGCCGTCAGCGTGGCTGATGGTCATCACGCCTACCTACAGCCAACACACCGCTATTTGGAATCCCCGTCATAAAGCAGTGGGTAAACCAGCATGCCCACTGCTTCGTTGAGCAGCATGCCGTTCTGCCAGACGGCCTTCGCCTCGGGCAACCAGCCGCCAAAAGGTCGCCCGTTTGGAACACCCAGGAAGCCTACCGGGGCAGCGATAACTTCCAATCCCACCTCCTCGAAACACCAGCGGGACCGTGGCATGTGCGATGCAGAGGTCACCAGCACGACACGCTCAACACCCGCCGCCTTGAGCATCTCAGCGCTGTAGCGCGCATTTTCCCAAGTGGTCCGGCTGCGTTCTTCGAGCCACTGGGTCTGTGTGTTGAAATCATGTTCCAGCGCCTCGGCAGCCAGTAACGCTTCGCTCGGCGGTTCGCCGTAGTGCAGCCCACCACTTGCAAGGATCGGCAGACCTGATGCCTTTGCCAATCGAGATGCGTAACGCAGCCGCTCAAGCGCAATATGGCTGGGCTGATCTGAACTCCAGGCGGGGTCAGCCTGTTCTCGACCAGCCCCCAGCACGACGATCGCTTGCGCACGCTCCGCAAGACCGTTCCACTCCGAACGATCCAGCGCCACTTCGCTTTCAATCGTCCGTGCCGCCCATTCGACCGTTACCGGCAAAGTCATCAGCCACAATCCGCCGAACCCAAGTACGAAACAGAGCGCAGCCAGCCGTGGCGAGCGACGCCGCAACCACCAGGCAAGGAGTAATAGCAACAACAGCCCACCGGGCGGAAGTAGCAACTGTTTGAAGAAATAGCGTATCGGCATTGGCGGCTCCGGTTGATCGGCCGCTGCCACTTTACCTGCCGAGGCGTCCGTTTGTCGGCACTGCTGATATGTTCAATGCTTAGGGTAGGTGTGCAAGCGTTGTCGGGCACGAAGCAACTGCGAACCACAAGCCGAGCACGCGACCGCCCCGGCACCCTCCGGCCAACCAACGCTGGCGCCACAGAGCGCACACGTCATCGATTGCTGCAGCGCAGGCGGGCTCTGTTTGCAGCGTTTGGCAGGATGATGCCGCAATACATTGCGCAAGGCGGGTCGCGTCGCCTGCCTGACCAGCTGTGCCTGCTCCTCGGCAGCCGCATGCCAGCCGGAAAGCCATTGCGAATCCTGTTGCAGATAGGCACGGATCAGGTCGAACTCTGCGGGCGTTAGTCCGCCCACCTCTAGCTCGGCCATTGCGCCCGACTCGTCATTGGGCGCCCGCTCGGCCTCCTCCAGTGCCAGAGTCAACCGCTGTAGCACACGCCCGTACAGGTTACCTTCTTGCGCTTGGCGCTCTTTGCTCATGATTAACCTCGTATTCGTCCCGCCCCCACTACCAGCGTAGCTCAGCCTCGGACATCCACGCTGCGCACGACAAACGGGCCGCTCAGTGCTGGCAAATCGGGTTTCCCTCGGTTGCGGAGGGTCATGTATGCTACGGCGCTTCCATGCGTCCGTATCCAACCCGTTGTGCCGCTGTTTCTGTCAGGCCTGAAGCCGGCGATGCGGCAGCCCGGGTTGTCACGCGAACAGCCAGCCCCCATTCCAACGCCAGTAGCCATGCACGAACAGTATCAGCCCCGCGAAATCGAAGCCGCCGCGCAATCCCACTGGGATTCGCAGAAATCCTTTGAAGTAAGCGAACAGCCAGGCAAGGACACCTTCTATTGTCTGTCGATGTTCCCCTACCCCAGCGGCAAGCTGCATATGGGGCACGTGCGCAACTACACCATCGGCGATGTGATTGCCCGCTACCAGCGTATGCAGGGCAAGAACGTGCTGCAGCCCATGGGCTGGGACGCGTTCGGCATGCCGGCGGAAAACGCGGCGATGAAGAATAAGGTCGCGCCGGCCAGGTGGACCTACGAAAACATCGACTACATGCGCACCCAACTCAAGAGCCTGGGCCTGGCAGTCGACTGGACGCGCGAAGTCACTACCTGCAAGCCGGACTACTACCGTTGGGAGCAGTGGCTGTTCACCCGCCTGTATGAAAAGGGCGTGATCTATCGCAAGAACGGCACCGTCAACTGGGACCCTGTGGACCAGACCGTACTGGCCAACGAGCAAGTCATCGACGGCCGTGGCTGGCGCTCCGGCGCGCTGATCGAAAAGCGCGAAATCCCCATGTACTACTTCAAAATCACCGCCTACGCGGATGAACTGCTGGAGAGTCTGGACGAGCTGGACGGCTGGCCGGAACAGGTCAAGACCATGCAGCGCAACTGGATCGGCAAGTCGCGCGGGATGGAGATCAGCTTCCCCTACGACGTCGCCAGCATCGGTAGCGAAGGCGTGATGAAGGTCTTCACCACCCGCCCGGACACCCTGATGGGCGCCACTTATGTCGCGGTGGCGGCCGAACATCCGCTGGCCACCCTCGCCGCCCAGAACAATCCCGACCTGCAGGCGTTCATCGACGAATGCAAGCGCGGCGGCGTCGCTGAAGCCGATATCGCCACCCAGGAAAAGAAAGGACTTGCCACCGCACTGAAGGTACAGCACCCGCTCACTGGCGAGCTGCTGCCGGTATGGGTCGCAAACTATGTGCTGATGAATTACGGCGAAGGTGCCGTGATGGCTGTTCCGGCCCACGATGAACGCGACTTCGCCTTTGCGACAAAGTACGAGCTGCCAATCAAGCCTGTAGTACGCACCAGCGCGGGTGACCAGACGCCCGCGCCCTGGAACGATGCCTATGGCGAACACGGTGAACTGATCAATTCCGGCGACTACGATGGCCTGGATTTTGATGGTGCGTTCGATGCCATGGAAGCGGCATTGCAGCGCAAAGGCCTCGGCCAGGCCCGCACTCAGTTCCGCCTGCGCGACTGGGGTATCAGCCGCCAGCGTTACTGGGGCTGCCCAATTCCAATCATTCATTGCCAAACCTGTGGCGACGTTCCGGTGCCGGAAGACCAATTGCCGGTTGTGCTGCCCGAAGACGTAGTCCCTGACGGCGCCGGCTCGCCGCTGGCCCGTATGCCGGAGTTCTATGACTGCAGCTGCCCGAAGTGCGGCGCCGCAGCCAAGCGCGAAACCGACACCATGGACACCTTTGTCGAGTCGTCCTGGTACTTCGCTCGCTATGCCTCGCCCCATTACGACCAAGGCATGGTCGATCCAGCAGCGGCCAACCACTGGCTGCCAGTGGATCAATACATCGGCGGCATCGAGCACGCCATCCTGCACCTGCTCTACGCGCGCTTTTTCCACAAACTGATGCGCGACGAAGGCCTTGTCAGCTCCAACGAGCCGTTCAAGAACTTGCTGACCCAGGGTATGGTCATTGCCGAAACCTACTACCGCACCCTGGAAAACGGCGGCAAGGACTGGTTCAACCCGGCCGACGTCATCGTCGAGCGCGACGCCAAAGCCAAGGTGATTGGTGCCAAGCTGGCCAGCGACGGTCTGCCGGTGGAAATCGGCGGCACCGAGAAGATGTCCAAATCGAAGAACAACGGCGTCGACCCGCAAGCCATGATTGACACATACGGCGCCGACACCTGCCGCCTGTTCATGATGTTCGCCTCGCCGCCGGACATGAGCCTCGAATGGTCGGACTCCGGTGTGGAGGGCGCGAGCCGTTTCCTGCGCCGCGTCTGGCGTCTGGCGCACGCCCATGTCAGCGCCGGCCGGGCTGGCAAGCTGGATGTCGCCAGCCTCGACGACGAGCAGAAAGCCGTTCGGCGCGCGATTCACCTGGCAATCAAGCAGGCAAGCCAGGACGTAGGGCAGCACCACAAGTTCAACACCGCCATTGCTCAGGTCATGACGCTGATGAACGTGCTGGAAAAGGCTGCAACCAGCAGCGATCAGGATCGTGCATTGATGCAGGAAGGGCTGGAAACCGTCGCCCTGCTGCTCGCACCAATCACGCCGCACATCTGCCATGAACTCTGGCAACAACTGGGCAACAGCGGCTCGATCATCGATGCACAGTGGCCGGTGGTCGACGAAGCGGCACTGGTTCAGGACAACCTGACGCTGGTAGTGCAGGTCAACGGCAAGCTGCGCGGACAGATTGAAGTACCGGCCAGCGCTTCGCGCGAAGAAGTCGAAGCCAGCGCACGTGCAAATGAAAACGTGGTGCGTTTCACCGAAGGCCTTACGATTCGCAAAGTCATCGTGGTGCCAGGCAAGCTGGTCAATATCGTCGCTAACTGATTGGTCTTGGCGCACGCGCCAAGGCTGGCAAGGGGAAACAACATGGTTAAACGCAATCTCGTGGTGGTCGGCCTGGCCGTGCTGCTGAGCGCCTGCGGATTTCAGCTTCGCGGAACGGGTGATACGAGCTTCGCCCTGAACGAGATCGACCTGCAAGCGCGCAACAGCTATGGCGAAACTGCCCAGGAGCTCGAAGAACTGCTCAAGGACAACGGCGTCAGGGTCCACTCGGGCGCTCGCTACACCTTGGATCTGGTACGCGAACATACTCGTCAGCGTACCGCGAGCTATACCACTGCGGCGCGCACGGCCGAATATCAGCTGACCCATGTGCTCGATTACGAGATTCGTGGCCCCCAGAACACCGTATTGATGCAGGATCGCGTTGAGGCTTCGAAAGTTTACGTACATGACAGCAGCAACCTGATCAGCTCTGATCAGGAGGCACTTCAGCTACGCCGAGAACTGCGCCGTGAGGTGCTTCAGCAGCTGAGCATGCGCTTGCGTAATGTCACGCCTGCAGAGCTCGACCAGCTGCAACAGACGGCCGAAGCGAAGAAGCGAGCCGAAGCCGAGGCGATCGAAGCACAGATGCGCGAGCAGGCCGCGCAACCGCTTCAGTCGCCTATCGAACTGCCCGCCCAGTAACGACCGGGGAGCCTGCTGACACAGGCTCCCGAACCCGCCAATGAAGTTACCTCCCGCCCAGCTCGCCAAACACCTGCAAGGCCCGCTCGCGCCGGTCTATGTGGTCAGTGGAGACGAGCATCTACTCTGCCAGGAAGCCTGCGATGCTATCCGTGGGGCCTGCCGCCAGCAGCATTTCAGCGAACGCCAAGTACTCAACGTAGAAACCGGATTCGATTGGGGTCAGCTTATCGAAGCCGGGGCCAGCCTTTCGCTGTTTGCCGAAAAACGTCTGCTGGAGCTGCGCATCCCCAGTGGCAAGCCGGGCGACAAGGGCGCCGCAGCGCTGATGGACTACCTCGCACGCCCTGCCGAAGACACCGTCCTGTTGATCAGCCTTCCCAAGCTTGATGGCAACACGCAAAAGACCAAATGGGCCAAGGCGTTGATTGACGGTAAACAGGTGCAGTTCCTGCAGATCTGGCCGATCGATGCGCAGCAGCTTCCCCAATGGATCCGCCAGCGTCTGGCCCAAGCCGGTCTTGCGGCGGACCAGGAGGCCGTGGAGCTGATCGCGGCAAGGGTCGAGGGCAACCTGCTGGCCGCTGCACAGGAGATCGAAAAGCTCAAGCTGCTTGCAGAAGCGGGTCAGGTAACCACCGAAACCGTGCAGGCTGCGGTCGCCGATAGCGCACGCTACGATGTTTTTGGACTCATTGATGCCGCATTACTTGGCCAGGCGGGGCACGTCCTGCAGATACTTACAGGCCTGCGCGGCGAGGGCGTCGAGGCCCCGGTAATCCTCTGGGCCGTAGCGCGCGAGATTCGCCAACTGGCGAACATCGCCCAGCAATACAGTCAAGGCGTGCCCCTTGACCGCGCCTTCAGCCAGGCGCGCCCGCCGGTCTGGGACAAGCGCAAGCCGCTGGTGAGCAAGGCGCTCCAACGCCACGATGCAACCGGCTGGCAACGCATTCTGATGAACGCTCAGCACATCGACGAGCAGATCAAGGGTCAGGCTGAAGGCGACCCATGGGTCGGATTGTCCAATCTCTGTCTTCAGCTGAGCGGGCAGAGAATCCGTCTGTAGCCACCGCTAGACGACGATAACCGGGTCTTGGAGCGACGCCCCCGTGCTTTCACTCAAGCAGCACATCTGGACATTATTCGTACAAGACTTATGATGCCGTCGCCTGACGACAGGCACTCAGGAGTTAGAAGATGACCAAGCAACGAAAGCGGCCGAACAAGGCCAAATCACTGGTGGCGCAACCGAAGTTCCGCAGTCACTTGGAACAGCCGAAGAAAGGCAAAGGCAGCTACCGCCGTGAAGCCTCCCAGTCCAACAACTGGGAGGCTTCGGTCCTTCTGGCGGCTTGAAAAGCGAAGCCATCCAAAGCGTGATAATGTCACCTGCCGATGACAAGCCGAGAGTGGTGCATGCTTTACACCTTCGTTCCCGTTCTGCTGCTTCGCACCCTGATTGCCGGATCAGCTCTGAGCATCATGGTCGCGTGCGCTGCCGAACCAGTCTCGCAGACTACCCAGGCAGCCCCCAGCCAGCCAATCCCTACCGTCACCCAGGTCGTCTCCGCAGACAAGCCATCCGAAGCCGAGCCTGTACACCAGAGCTTCGAAGCGTGGCGCGAGGCGTTTCGTAGCGAAGCGCTTGAGGCCGGAATCACGGCCACTGTGTTTGACCGCGCCTTTGAAGGTGTTGCCCCCGATCCAAGCATCGTTGCTGCTGATCGCAGCCAGCCCGAATTCACTCGCCCGGTCTGGCAATACCTGGACGGCGCCCTATCGAAACAACGCGTAGATCGCGGCCAGCGCCTGCTGAATCAACATCAGGCAACGCTGGAAGGCATTGAGGCGCGCTACGGCGTCGATCGGAACACACTGGTAGCCATCTGGGGCCTGGAAAGCAGCTATGGGCAGATAATGGGCGACAAGGGCGTCATTCGCTCCCTCGCCACACTGGCTCATGAGGGCCGTCGGCCGGGGTTCGCCAAAAGCCAATTGCTGGCGGCGCTGGAGATCCTGCAGCAGGGCGATGTAAGTGCCGATCAGCTGCGTGGGTCCTGGGCCGGCGCGATGGGCCAAACCCAGTTTATCCCGACCACCTACAATACGCATGCAGTGGATTTTGACGGCGATGGCCGCCGAAACATCTGGAGCAGCGCCGCCGACGCTCTTGCATCGGCGGCGCACTATTTGCAGGCCTCAGGGTGGCAAGCTGGGCAGCCGTGGGGCTTTGAAGTCGAGCTTAAGGAAGGATTCGACTACGCACAGGCTGACAGCAGTATCCGTAGATCGGTAGCCGAATGGCGCCGCTTGGGCGTATCAGGAATCCCTGCCGGCGTGGACGAGGCGAGCGCAAGCCTCTTGCTGCCCGCTGGCTATCGCGGCCCTGCCTTCTTGGTCCTCGACAATTTTCGTTCGATCCTTCGCTACAACAACTCCTCATCCTATGCGCTGGCCATCGGGCTGCTGTCCGAACGTTTCGATGGGGCCGGCACCGTTCGCGCCAGTTGGCCAAGAGGTGAGCAGCCCTTGAGCCGCTCGGAGCGCCTCGAGCTACAGGAACGGCTTGCAAACCAGGGCTTCGACCCCGGCACCGCTGACGGCATCATCGGTGCGAACACACGCAACGCAATCCGTGGTTTCCAGCAGCAGTTGGGCTGGCCCGCTGACGGCCACCCAACCCAGGAGTTACTGGGACGGCTGCGC
Source organism: Stutzerimonas stutzeri (assembly GCF_051028275.1). Classification (GTDB taxonomy): domain Bacteria; phylum Pseudomonadota; class Gammaproteobacteria; order Pseudomonadales; family Pseudomonadaceae; genus Stutzerimonas; species Stutzerimonas stutzeri_AS. The sequence continues at coordinate 632,665 of NZ_CP069269.1, read as the reverse complement.
GCCGAGCCCTAGCGAGCGTGACGAAACGTATAACCATCCCCTGTTCTGCCCCAGCCCACGGCACCCATTGCCGTTTGGCTGGGCGAACAGCTCGATGTGGGCCGAACCACAGCAGGTGACGGGTAAAGAACAGCCGCGCGATCCATCCGGACGACGCTCCGCGCAGCGATCCCGATACCCACGACTGGCATCGCCAGCCGGACTGAACGGTCACCGCCTGTGATAAACTGCCCAGCGGCCGAAAGCCGCCTCGTCCCCGGAGCCTCTAGCGGAGCCCAGATTGCCGATGACCGATAACTCCCAGCCCAAAATCGTCTCCAGCGGCGAAAAATTCCGCACTAGCCAGGGCATCACCGCGATCAAAGACGGGCAAAAGCGCCGCGCCTCAAGCGAACCCCAGGTGTTTGAACCGAAGCCCAAGTGGCTGCGGGTCAAGGCGCCCAGCGGCAGCCGCTTCGAAGCCGTCAAGCGCAATGTCGGCGAACACCGTCTTAGCACCGTGTGCCAAGAGTCTCACTGCCCGAACATGGGCGAATGCTGGTCCAATGGCACTGCCACAATCATGCTGATGGGCTCGGTGTGTACCCGCGCCTGCCGCTTCTGCGCGGTGGATACCGGCAACCCCAACGGCTGGCTGGATCATGAGGAGCCGCAAAACACCGCCAAATCAGTCGAGCTGATGGCGCTGCGCTATATCGTGCTGACTTCGGTGGACCGTGACGATCTGGACGACGGCGGCGCCGCACATTACGCCGCCTGCGTACGCGCCATCAAGGAGCGCACCCCGCAGGTGGTAGTGGAAGCGCTGACCCCGGACTTCGACGGTGATCTGCAAGCCATCGAACGCGTGGCGGACTCTGGTCTGGAAGTCTTCGCGCAGAACGTCGAGACGGTCAAGCGTCTCACCCATGTAGTACGTGACCCCCGCGCTGGCTATGAGAAGACGTTGCGCGTGCTCGAGCACGCCAAGCGCCATCGCCCGGACATGCTGACCAAGACCAGCCTGATGCTGGGCTTGGGCGAAAGCGACGAGGAAGTGCTGGAAACCATGGATGACCTGCGAGCCATCGGCGTGGATATCCTGACGTTAGGCCAGTATCTGCAACCGACTCGCAACCACCTGCCGGTCAAGCGTTGGGTCAGTCCAGAAGAATTTAACCGCTTCCGGGATATCGGCCTGGAAAAAGGGTTCATGGAAGTCGCAGCAGGCCCGTTGGTGCGCTCCAGCTACCGAGCCGACCGGGTGTTCGAGAAGAACAACCTGGGCCTGGCCGCTCCGGTGCCGGTACCAGGACAACCGTTCGACAGTGCCCTGATTCCCGCCCTCAATCTGAGCTGATCGAGGCCGTCCAACGCCTGCTCCTGGCCTCGTCGGGTGCAGGCGTTTCATTTACCGCCATGCCTCGCCGCCAGCCCAGCGCTCGTTGCAACTAGCAGTCTAATACTTGGCCGGTCAGCGTCTGCTGCTGCGCGTAGCCCAGGTGCTTACCTAGTTGTTCAGCCAAGCGCGCACTGACCTCGGCGAACGCTATCGGCTCAGCGACCAGATCGGCCAACTGGGTCATGTTCATACCGGCATAGCCGCACGGATTGATTCGCCCGAAGGGCTCCAGGTCCATATCCACATTGAGCGCCAGGCCATGAAAAGAGCGCCCGTTACGAATGCGCAGCCCGAGTGACGCTATTTTTGCACCATCGACATACACCCCAGGCGCTTCTGGTTTAGCTGAAGCCTGTACATCGTAGCTGGCAAGCAGGTCGATCAGGCTTTGCTCGATTCGGCTGACCAGCTCACGAACACCGAAGCCCAACCGACGGACATCCAGCATCAGGTAGCACACCAGCTGCCCCGGGCCATGGTAGGTCACTTGCCCGCCTCGATCAGCCTGTACTACTGGAATATCGCCAGGCAACAGCAGATGCTCTGGTTTGCCGGCCTGCCCCTGGGTAAACACCCGAGGATGCTGCAGCAGCCAGATCTCGTCGACAGTGTCCGGCCCCCGTTCATTGGTGAAGCGCTGCATGGCTTGCCAGGCGATCGGATAGTCCACCAGACCGAGCTCACGCACCGCCAGCAGCGAGGCACTCATGACCGAGCACCCACCCATGCAGAATCGACCAAAACATGTGCGACGGTGGCTTGCGGGCTCATCACAACACCATGTGCACGCGCCCGGTAGCACGCAGGTCGACGTGGATCGCTTGCAATTGGTCAACGCTGGTAGCGGTGATCAGCACCTGCACGGACAGAAACCGCCCGTTACGACTGTCACGGGTCACAAGGGTGGTTTCGTCGAAATCCGGCGCATGTCGCCGGATCACTTCCACCACCGTATCGATGAAGCCCTCGCCTGCATCTCCGATCACCTTGATCGGATAGCGCTCGCACGGAAATTCGATTTTCGGTGGCTGTGTTTCGCTTTTGGTATCAGTCATGGCAACGGACTCATGATCCGCAAGGGCGGCCAGGCGTTGTGCCTGGACGCGCTCCAGAGGTTCAGTTGAAAAGATTGAAGAAGAACAGCTGAATGCTATCCCACAGACGACTGAACAGCCCACCCTCTTCAACGGCCTGCAAAGCGATGAGATCGGTACTCTGCAATACCTGGCCATCGAGAGTGACCTCGACCTTGCCTACGACATCACCTTGCTGAATGGGCGCCATCAGCTCTGGTTGGAAGCTGAGGCTGGCTTGAAGCTTTTCCATTTGCCCACGCGGCAGAGTCATGGTCAGGTCGTTTGCGAGCCCAGCGCTCACCTGGTCTTGCTGGCCTTTCCAGACGCGGGCCGTCGCAAGCTCCACACCCTTCTGATAGAAGGTGCGAGTCTCGAAAAAGCGGAAGCCGTACGTGAGCAACTTCTGCGTTTCAGCTGCACGTGCCTGCTCACTATTGGTACCGAACACCGCCGTGATCAAACGCATGTCATCACGAACAGCAGAAGCTACCAGGCAATATCCGGCCTCTTCGGTGTGCCCCGTTTTCAGGCCGTCTACAGTCTTGTCACGCCACAGCAGAAGATTGCGGTTGGGTTGCTTGATGTTGTTCCAGAAGAACTCTTTCTGCGCATAGATCCCGTAATGGGCGGGGTCTTCGTGGATGATGGCGCGGGCCAGCTTGGCCATGTCCGCTGCAGAAGAATAGTGATCCGGATGCGGAAGCCCCGTGGCGTTCATGAAGTGGGTATTGGTCATACCCAGTCGCTGGGCCGTGCTGTTCATAAGATCGGCGAACGCGTCTTCACTGCCGGCGATATGCTCAGCCATAGCGACACTGGCATCGTTGCCAGACTGGATGATGATGCCATGTAACAGGTCGTCCACCGAAACCTGAGTATTGACCTGAATGAACATCCGTGAGCCACCGGTACGCCAGGCTTTTTCGCTCACGGTGACCATGTCGCTTTCGGAGATCTGGCCCTTCTTGATCTCCAGAGTGGCGATGTAGGCCGTCATCAGCTTGGTCAGGCTGGCAGGTGGTAGACGCTCGTCACCAGCGCTCTCGACCAGTATCTTTCCGCTGGCCGCATCCATCAGTACGTAGGATTTGGCGGCAAGCTGTGGTGGCGACGGAATGATCGGCTCGGCCCAGGCGGCCGGCGCCACGGCCAGCACGGTGAGAAGGAACAGGCGGTGCACGAAGGTCGTGATAGTCATTGCGCTCTCAGAAATGGTGTGTGGCAAAAACGGTTGTCAATCAGCGTCGCGTGTCATTCAGCAAGATGAAACTTCAGTCGCCTCGCACCCGTCGGGGATTACCGAGATTGGCGAGACGAACGCTCTGCTCCAGTTTCGCGGCTTCATCCGCGGAGTCGATAGGTCCAAGACGAACTCGGTGGAGGATCTGCTCCTGATGCACGACCGAGCTGACGAACACCGGTGCAGCGGTCATGCTGCTGAGCTTGTCTCTCAGTAGCTGAGCCGCATCAGGGTTGGCAAAAGCACCGACCTGCAGGTAGACCCCGGCGCCGGATGCGGCAGGACTGCCCACAGCCGCAACTTCCATCGGCACGGTAGCGCCTGCGTGCTGCGCTGGAGGCGGCGTGTACTGCTCGACAGGTTGTGCCATTGCCGCGGCAGCAGGCTTCTGGGCGACCTTTTGCGGCTGTGCCAGCACCATCGGCGCCGGCCTACCCCGCTCGGCCCACCACTGCTCCGGATCGATGCCCTCGACCTTCACCCGCGCCGTTCCGGTTTCTGCATAACCCAGTCTTTTAGCCGCCGCGAAGGAAAGATCGATGATCCGATCGGAATAGAAGGGTCCGCGGTCATTGACCCGCAGCACCACGGTCTTGCCGTTGTCTAGGTTGGTCACCCGAACATAGCTGGGGAGCGGCAGCGTTTTGTGCGCCGCGCTCATACCGTACAAGTCGTATTTTTCGCCGTTTGCGGTGGGTTGGCCATGAAACTTGGTCCCATACCAGGACGCCGTTCCGGTCTCCCGGTAATTACGCCCGTCGCCGATCGGGTAATAGGTTTTGCCGAGCACGGTGTAGGGGTTCGCCTTGAACGGCCCATAATGCGGCGTAGGCGTCGCGTCCGGAATGCTTGAGACGTCCACATCCCACCAAGGCGCGCCGTCCTTGTGTGGCCGCGCGTAATCTTCCGGGCCACTGATGCCTGCGCTTTTTTTAGTCGGGGCCGGGGCCTGCGAAGGCGTGGGCGCTGACGAGCACCCGACCACCAGCAGAGCGACCGCCGCTATCGCCAGCGAACGATAGGTCATTGTGCCCCCCGCGCCTGGGCCAGCTGCTCGGCGAGTTGGTGCACTGCCATGGCATACATCACGCTACGGTTGTACCGGGTGATGACATAGAAGTTGGGCAAGCCGACCCAGTACTCGTCACCTTCGGCTCCCTCGAGACGAAACGCGGTTACTGCCGTATCCTCCGCCAGCTTCGGTTCGGTTTGCCATTGCCAACCCAATTCGCGCAGCTCAGCGGCAGTCTTGACCGGCTCAAGCCCCTCGGTCAGCCCTTCGCTGTGTCGATCTCCGCTGATCGTCGCCCGTGCGACAACTGGCGCAGCAGCCACCCACCCGTGCTGCTTGAAGTAATTGGCAGCGCTGCCTATCGCATCGACCGGGTTCTTCCAGATGTCGATATGGCCGTCCCCATCGAAATCCACGGCATAGGCCCGGAAACTGCTCGGCATGAATTGAGGCAGCCCCATCGCTCCGGCATAGGAGCCGGTTAGCGTCAGAGGATCGACCTGTTCTTCACGGGCCAGCAGCAAGAATTCCTTAAGCTGCTGTCGAAAGAATGGCTGGCGTGGCGGGTAATCGAAACCCAGTGTGGACAGTGCATCGATTACCCGGTAGTTGCCGGTGTTGCGGCCATAGAAGGTTTCTACGCCAATGATGGCGACGATCACCTCCGCTGGAACGCCAAATTCCTGCTCGGCGCGCGCGAGTGCTGCCTCGTTCTCGCGCCAGAAGTCTACGCCTTGAGCGATGCGCGAGTCGGTAATGAAGATAGGCCGGTATTCCTTCCACGCCTTGACGCGCTCCGCTGGCCGCGAGATCGCGTCGAGAATGACCTGCTTGCGCTCTGCCTGCGCCAGCACATCGGTCAGCTGCTCGCTTGCAAATCCGTAATCCTGCGTCATCTCGCGAACGAAATCGGCAACTTTTTCCCCCTCGTAATCGGCTGCAAGAGCCGCCGGAGCATTACCGAACGCTGCAAAGATACCTGCTCCACAGAGCATTCTTGTCAACCAGCCACGACGAAATGAGCTCAAGAAATTCTCTCTAGTCAAACCTGCGCAATCCACTTGCGATGGGTGTGGATCGACATCAAAACCCCGAACCCTGATAGCAGGGTTACCAATGAAGTGCCACCAAAACTGATAAAGGGCAACGGCACTCCAACTACAGGCAGCAGCCCACTGACCATGCCGATGTTGATGAACACATAGACGAAGAATGTCATCGTCAGCGCACCGGCCAGCAACTTGCCAAACAGCGTCTGCGCCTGAACCGTGATCACCAGCCCACGCGCGATCAACATCAGGTAAACCAGCAGCAGAAGACAGACGCCAACCAGGCCGAACTCTTCGGCCAGGACCGCAATGATAAAGTCCGTATGGCTTTCGGGCAAAAAATCGAGATGAGACTGGGTGCCGAGCAGCCAACCCTTGCCAAACACACCGCCCGAACCAATCGCCGCCTTCGACTGGATGATATTCCAGCCGGTTCCCAGCGGGTCGCTCTCAGGGTCGAGAAAGGTATGCACCCGTTGTTTCTGATAGTTATGCAGCACGAAATACCACATCGCCACGGCGATGGGCACCAACGCAGCGACCGCACTCAGAATCCACCGCCAGCGCAGCCCGGCAATAAACAACACGAACGCGCCAGAGACCAGCACGAGCAGCGAGGTGCCGAGATCCGGTTGCTTCAGGATCAACACGAAAGGCGTGAGGATCAGGCCCAAACTGATCATGGTGTGCTTGATGCTCGGTGGTAACGCACGTGCAGAGAGATACCAGGCGATCGTCATTGGCATGATGATTTTCATGAACTCGGACGGCTGGAAGCGGATCACCCCCGGTATGCTGATCCAGCGGGTGGCCCCCATGGCCGTGTACCCGACGAATTCCACCGCCACCAGCAGCGCGACGACAGCCAGATAACCAAGCGGGACCCAGCGCGCCATGAACCTCGGCTCGAGCTGAGCGATCACCAGCATGGCGCCCAAGCCGATCCCGTAGGAGGATGCCTGTTTCAGCAGTAGATCGACGTTCTTGCCACCGGCGGAATAAAGGACGAACAAGCTGCCTGTCGCCAATAGCAGCAACAGCAACAGCAACCACCCATCGATATGCATGCGCTGCAGCAGCGATGCCCGACGCCTCATCACGTCCGTCGTCGACAGCGTGCGATCAAATGTTCCACTCATTGCTTGGGGGCCTCGGCGGTCAGGGCTGGTGCGTACTCGGCCTTCAGCTCGCCCGCTTCGTTCAATAGCCAGGCATCCATGACCTGCTTTGCAACCGGGGCAGCAACACCGGAGCCGGACTCTCCGTTCTCGACCATTACAGCCACCGCAATCTGAGGATCGTGAACCGGCGCAAAAGCGACAAACAACGCATGGTCACGGTGACGTTCGGCGAGCTTGCCGCTGTCGTATTTTTCGCCCTGCTTGATGGCCACGACCTGCGCAGTACCGCTTTTACCGGCGATGCGGTAAGCGGCGGTATCGCCAACTTTTTTCGCTGTTCCACGGGCGCCGTGCAGCACTTGCACCATCCCGTCGATCGATGCATCCCAGTAACTGGGGTCGCGAAGCTGAATGTCCGGCATCGGTTGCGGATCGACAGGCTTTTCGCCCTCGATGCTTTTGGCCAGGTGCGGTCTGATCCACTTGCCGTGAGTCGCCATGAGCGCGGTTGCCTGGGCCAGCTGCAACGGAGTGGCCTGCATATAGCCCTGCCCGATGCCAAGAATGACCGTTTCGCCGGGATACCAGGCCTGACGATAACGCGACCGCTTCCAGTCGCGCGACGGCATCAAGCCAGCCGTTTCTTCAAACATGTCCAATGCAACACGCTGGCCGAGCCCAAAGCGACTCATGTAGTCATGCATTCGGTCGATGCCCATTTTATGGGCAAGATCGTAAAAATACGTGTCATTCGACCGCATGATGGCGATTTCTAGATCCACCCAGCCGTCGCCACCGCGATTCCAGTTACGGTACTTGTGCTTGACGTTAGGCAACTGAAAGAAGCCGGGGTCGAAAACACGGCTGTTTTCGGTGACTACACCGGTATCCAGGCCAGCCACCGCCATCATGGGTTTGATGGTCGACCCCGGCGGGTAGAGCCCGCGCAGGACACGGTTGAACAGTGGACGGTCTATGGAATCGCGAAGCTCCCCGTAGTCCTTGAAGCTGATACCGGTTACGAAGAGGTTGGGGTCGAAGCTAGGCTGACTGACCATCGCTAGCACTTCGCCGGTTTTCGGCTGCAATGCGACGACCGCACCACGGCGGCCACCCAATGCTGCCTCGGCGGCTTGCTGCAGCTCGAGATCGAGTGTCAGGGTCAAGTCCTTGCCAGGGATCGGATCGGTGCGCTTGAGTACCCGCAACACGCGCCCACGCGCGTTGGTTTCTACTTCTTCGTACCCTACCTGGCCGTGCAGCGAATCCTCGTAGAAGCGCTCGATGCCCGTCTTGCCGATATGGTGGGTACCGCTGTAATTCACCGGGTCAAGCTGCTTGAGTTCAGCCTCGTTGATCCGGCCAACGTACCCCACCGAATGAGCGAAATGCTCACCCTCGGGATAATGCCGGACCAGCTGGGCCGCGACCTCGACGCCCGGCAGACGGAACTGATCGACAGCAATCCGCGCAATCTGCTCTTCCGACAGCTCATACATGATCGGCACCGGCTCGAATGGCCTGCGCCCCTGAAGCACCCGTTTCTCGAATAGCTCGCGCTCTTCGCTCGAAAGCTCCAGAACCTCCACCACCGCGTCGAGCGTCTTGCGCCAGTCGCCGGCGCGCTCGCGCGTCACGGTCAGACTGAAGCTCGGCCGGTTATCGGCAATGATCTTGCCGCTGCGATCAAAGATCAGCCCCCGGGTGGGCGGTATGGGCTGCACATGGACCCGGTTGTTTTCCGAAAGCGTTGAATGATGCTCGTACTGAATGACCTGAAGGTAATACAGACGCGCAACCAGCACGCCGATCAGCAGCAAGACAAGAATCCCGCCCACGATTACGCGCTGACGCACCAGGCGGGCGTCTTTTTCATGGTCCTTGAGGGGAATCGGCTGGGACATCTTCGGTCTGGCTGTACTACTTGTGGTAAGGGTGGCCCGACAGCAACGTCCAGGCGCGATAAATCTGTTCGCCGATCAGGATGCGGACCAGCGGGTGCGGCAAGGTCAGCGGTGACAACGACCAACGTTGCTCACTGCGTGCACATACCTCCGGGGCCAGTCCTTCCGGTCCGCCCACCATGAGGTTGACGTTTCGCGCATCGAGCCGCCAACGTTCCAGCTCGCTAGCCAGCTGCTCGGTGCTCCAGGGGCGCCCCGTCACCTCAAGTGTCACGATTCGCTCACCAGGCTGGACTTTCGCCAGCATGGCTTCGCCTTCCTGGCGAATCAACCGCGCCACGTCGGCATTCTTGCCGCGAGTGTTTAGCGATATTTCATGGAGATCCAGAGGCAGCTCGGAGGGCAGACGCTTGGCATATTCGTGCCAGCCGTCCTCCACCCAGCGCGGCATCTTCGAACCCACCGCAATGAGCTTGATCCGCACGGGTCGGCCTTATTCCTGATCGCCTGCGTGCTGCGCGCGACTCTGTTCGGCGCCCTGCCACAAGCGTTCCAGATCATAGAACTGGCGAGTCGGAACCTGCATGACGTGAACGACCACCTCACCGAGGTCGAGCAGCGCCCACTCACCGCCATCCAACCCTTCGCTGCCGAGCGGACGAACGCCCTGCTCCTTGACCTTTTCCAGCACGTTGTCAGCCAGTGACTTCACGTGACGGCTGGATGTGCCACTGGCAATCACCATGAAATCGGTCACGCTGGTTTTGCCGCGCACGTCGATGGTGGTGATGTCGGCGCCTTTCAGGTCTTCCAGGGCGCTGATGGCCAGATTGACCAAAGAATCGTTTTGCATAGCTTGAAACAACCTCAGTTCGACGCCCGGTAAAGTCCGTGCGCATTGATATAAGCCAGTACAGCGTCAGGTACGAGAAAACGAACCGACCGGCCGCTGGCCAGAAATTGACGAATTCGAGTCGCGGAGACCCCAAGGGGAGCCTGCCAGACGAAGGCAATCTGCCCGCTGCCACCGGCCATGGTCAGCGGATCACTTACACTGCGCGCCGCAAGCAGGTCACGCAGCGCTTCGGGCGCCTCGCTGTCCGCATCCGGACGCTGCATGACCAACAGGTTGCAATGATGGAGCAGCTCATCCCAACGATGCCAACCAGGCAACCCACAAAAGGCATCCCAACCAACGATCAGGAAAAGTTGATCATCCGGAGCCAGCTCGCCCCGCAGCGACTCCAACGTATCGATGGTGTAAGACGGCTCGTCACGCTCCAGCTCACGCGCATCGACACGCAACACAGACAGGTCCTGCACGGCGAGCCGCACCATGGCAAGACGGTCCTGGGCAGAGCTGTTTGGCGTTTCCCGATGCGGTGGTCGAAAGTTCGGAGCCAGGCGAACCTCGTCGAGCCCAAACATCTCGGCCACTTCCAGCGCGCCGCGCAGATGACCTATATGCACCGGATCGAAGGTGCCGCCCAGCACACCGATGCGCCGTGGTCGGGGTGTCGAGGCCATCAGGTACGCACGTGGCCGTCTCCGAACACCACGTATTTCTCACTGGTCAAACCTTCCAGGCCAACGGGCCCACGTGCATGCAGCTTATCGGTCGAAATACCGATTTCTGCACCCAGCCCGTACTCAAAGCCGTCTGCAAAACGGGTGGACGCATTGACCATCACGGATGCCGAGTCCACTTCGGTAATGAAGCGCCGAGCATCGGTAAAGTTTTCAGTGATGATCGCGTCGGTATGCTGCGAGCCGTAGCGATTGATGTGCTCTATGGCATCATCCAGCGAATCGACAATGCGGATCGACAGGATCGGCGCGTTATATTCGGTGGACCAATCCTCTTCGCTCGCAGCTGACACATCGCTGCCGATCAGCTCACAGGTCCGAGCGCAGCCACGCAGCTCGACACCCTTCTCGCGGTAAATCGCAACCAGCGGAGGCAGCACCCGCTCCGCGATCGAGGCATGTACCAGCAGCGTCTCCATGGTGTTGCACGGTGCATAACGCTGCGTCTTGGCGTTGTCTGCGACGCGAATAGCCTTGTCGATATCAGCGGACTGATCGATGAAGACATGGCAAATGCCGTCGAGATGCTTGATCACCGGCACTCTGGCATCCCGGCTGATACGCTCGATCAGCCCCTTGCCCCCACGCGGCACGATGACGTCGACATACTCCGGCATGGTGATGAGCGCACCAACCGCGGCACGATCGGTGGTCTCGACGACCTGCACAGCCGCGGCCGGTAGCTCCGCTTCCGCCAAACCCAGCTGAATGCAGCGGGCAATGGCCTGGTTCGAGTGAATCGCTTCTGACCCGCCACGCAAGATCGTGGCATTTCCGGATTTGAGGCACAGGCTTGCCGCATCAATGGTCACATTGGGCCGCGACTCGTAGATGATGCCGACTACGCCCAACGGGACGCGCATCTTGCCGACCTGGATGCCCGACGGCAGGTAGCGCATATCGCGGATTTCACCAATGGGATCAGGCAGGGTTGCCACCTGTCGCAGGCCTTCGATCATGTCATCGATGCGCGCCGGCGTCAGAGCCAGACGATCGAGCATCGCGTCATCGAGGCCGTTGGCGCGCCCGGCCATGAGATCCTGCTGATTGGCTTCGACCAGCTCACTGCGGGCTGAGTCGAGCGCGGATGCGGCGGCACGCAACGCCCGGTTCTTCTGGGCGGTAGTGGCGCGCGCAAGCACACGCGACGCCTCGCGCGCGGCGCGACCGAGGCGGGTCATGTAATCCTGTACGGACTCGGTCATGGTCTGGACTTGCCTGACTGAAGGGAAAGCGACGGATTATAGCTACCCTGGAGCCTCGCGCACAGCAGCGCCCGGCGAATGGCTGTAACACGCGCCGCCAAAGCGCTTCGTGTATCAATGCCCGATCACTATCCTGTCGCATTTGTGCCGAGCGCTATGATGTCCACGTGAAACCCAGGCGCCGAGCGCCGGGTCGAAAGCCGTCTCGATTCAAGGAAAAACAAACACAATGCCTGAATGGCTCGCTGCACTCACTAGCTGGCTCGCCCATCATCCAGAGTGGCTTGGACTTAGCATCTTCGTGGTTGCCTGCCTCGAGTGCCTGGCCGTAGTCGGCCTCGTGATGCCCGGCACGGTGATGGTGTTCGCGATCTCTGTGCTTGCTGGCAGTGGCGTGCTGACTCTCGGGGAAACCTTGTTGCTCGGTTACGCCGGCGGCCTGCTCGGAGATCTGCTTTCATATGGCCTTGGCCGACGATATCACCAGAACATCAGAAATCTGCGAGCACTGCGCAGCCATCCCGAATGGCTGCTACGCGCCGAGGTCTATTTTGAACGCTACGGCATAGCCAGCCTGCTGGTGGGCCGCTTCATTGGGCCATTGCGGCCAATGCTGCCGCTCACTGCGGGCATGATGGACATGCCGTTCGGGCGCTTCCTGCTGGTCAGCCTGTTTGCCGCAGCCGGCTGGTCAATGGCCTACCTGCTCCCAGGCTGGGCCGCCGGCGCAGCGGTACGCCTGCCACTGCCGGAGGGCTTCTGGGGCGAAACGGGGGTTGTGATCGGCGCCTTGGCGATCCTGGCCGGCGGCATCGTGCACAGCAGCCTGCACCAGGTCCGCTGGGTCACACCAATAGCGGCGGGACTCTGCGCTGCGGTACTGGTCGGACTGTTTGTCGGCTGGCCCTATCTGGTCGCTTTCGACGAGGGACTGATGGAAGTCGTGCAGGGCGAGCGCAGCCCCTTCTTCGATCAATTCATGGTCGTCATTACCCGGGCAGGTGATTTTCATACGCAGCTCTGGGCTGCGGTGCTGCTATGCCTGCTCCTGTTCGCTACCCGCCAGATGCGTGCCGCCGCGTTCGCACTTGCTACCCTGCTCGGCACGGCACTGGCCAATGGTGCGCTCAAGGCCTTGTTTGGCCGAATCAGGCCAGAGATTTTGCTTGAGCCCTTGAGCAGCTACAGCTTCCCTAGCGGCCATAGCTCCGCGGCGTTCGCTTTTTTTCTGACTCTCGGCGTGCTTGCAGGCCGCGGCCAACCGCCGCGCCTCCGCCTGGCCTGGGTATTGCTGGCGGGGTTGCCGGCGACCGCTATCGCCCTCTCGCGTGTCTATTTAGGGGTTCACTGGCCGACCGACGTGATCGCAGGCGCAGTGCTGGCTGCAACCATCTGCGCGCTCAGCCTTACGCTGGCGCAATGGCGCAGCCCAATGCAGGCGATGTCGCCCAAAGTCTGGTGGTTGATCTTGCCCGCAACCCTGGGCCTGATTGGCGCATTCGCGATCTGGGCGCTGCCAGGCGCAATGCTGCTCTACAAATATCAATAGCTGCATCTGACGGCTATTCGCGAGAGTCGCCCTGCAACTGCTCAAGCCATAGCTGGATTCGCTCCAGCTGCTGCTGTGGCTGATCCAGCTGCAGCAGTTCGACTTTCTGCTGGGGCTGGAATGGCAGCAGATAAGCGAGTTGGTACGCCAGTGAACGCTGGCCACGCACGGCACCGGGCATCCCTAATGCCTGAACCAAAGGGTGCTGACCCAGCGCTTCCAGCAGGACGGCCAATTCGGCGTGCTCCTCGCCAAGCGGCGTTTCTTCTTCAGCACTGCGCCAGGCCACGTCAGCCACAGTGAGCTGATCGCGCTGCACTTCGGCCGCTTGAACATCGAAGCGACGACCGCCCTCGACTCGAATTCCCAACAAGCCATTAGGGCGCTGCTGCCAGTCGCGAATCAGCGCTTCACAACCGGTCGAGGCGTATTCGCTTGGCGCCAACCCCACCTCACTGCCCTCGATGAGGCGAACCACACCGAAACCGTGTCCCGCCTTGAGGCAGCTGCTGACCATATCCAGATAACGTGCCTCGAATATCTGCAAATCAAGGATGCACCCAGGGAACAGCACGGTATCAAGTGGAAACAACGGTAGTTTCATTCAGAACTCCTTACGCCAACATCAGCACGGCCAGTGGCAGCAGCACTGCAGTCATGACGCCCATCAGGCTCATCGCCAGCGCAGCGAAGGCTCCGCACTCGTCGCCTTCCTGTAACGCCTGAGCGGTACCCACCGCGTGCGCGGTCAGCCCCAACGCCATGCCTCGCGCAGCGGGATGCTGAACGCCAAACCTGCGCAACAGTTCCGGACCTATGATCGCGCCGATAATGCCTGTGATCATGACAAATACCGCGGCCAGCGCCACCACACCGCCGATCTGCTCGGCCACCAGCATGGCGATGGGCGAGGTGACCGACTTGGGCGCGAGGGTCATCAGGATCATCCGGTCGGCGCCAAAGGCCCAGGCCAGCACCATCCCCAGCGCGGTGGCACCGATACCCGCAACGAGCAAGGTGAGCATGATCGGACTGAATAACTCACGAATCCTGCGCAGGTTGAGATACAGCGGCACCGCCAGCGCCACCGTGGCCGGCCCGAGAAGCACGGTCAGCATCTGGGCGCTTTCGCGGTAATCCTGATAACTCAGCCCGCACAGGACAAGCGTGCCGACCACCACCACCATCGAGACCAGCACTGGCTGCAAAAACACCCAGCGGGTTTTTTCGTAGGCTGCATAAGCCAGCTGGAACGCCGCCAGGGTAATCGTCACACCGAACAGCGGATGGTGAATCACTGCATCCCACGCCGCCTGCCACTGCATCCCGATCATGCGCGGCCTGCCTTGCGCTGCTGACGGCGAATCAGTGTTTGCATCAACCAGCCGGTGAATACCAGCGACACCACCAGCGAGAGCACAAGCACACCGATGATCGCCCAGAAGTCCTCAAGAATCGCTTCGGTGTATGCCATGACGCCCACGGCGGGCGGCACCAGCAACAGCGGTAGATAACGCAACAGACTGCTTGCCGCAACCTGCAGCGACTCGCCGGCCTGTCCACGAGCCAGCAGCGCAACGAACAGCAACAGCAGTCCGATGATCGGGCCGGGCAGCATTGGCAGCACCATCACATTGATCACGGTGCCCATCAGTTGAAAAAGCAGCAGCCAGGTCAATCCGCGCAGCAGCATGTAAGCCTCCAGAACAAAAGGAGCGCAATTATAAGCATCCCGCCACAACGACACTCGTGATAGCTCACGATCAAGCTATAGCCCGCCATTCGCACGGACCATGCTTGGTTGATTCGTCATCAGCCGCGTGCTGATCTAGCGTTTGCGCCACATCCGAACAAAACAACAAGCGCCCGGAGGATATATGCCGCAAGTACCCGTAGCAGAACTCAAGGACTACATTGGCAAGGAGCTTGGTCGCTCCGAATGGTTCACCGTTGACCAACAGCGAGTCGATCAATTCGCCGATTGCACGGGCGACCACCAGTTCATCCACATCGACCCGATAAAGGCTGCGCAGACGCCGTTCGGCGGGACCATCGCCCACGGCTTCCTGTCGCTGTCGCTTTTGCCGATGCTGATGGACGAACTGATGATTCGACCCGAAGGCACCAAGATGGGTGTCAACTACGGACTCGACAGCCTGCGCTTCATTCAGCCAGTCAGAGTAGGCTCGCGAGTCCGTGTAGCAGCAACGCTCCTCGACGCCTACGAGAAAAATCCGGGGCAATGGCTGCTCAAGTCGCGCGCCGTAATGGAAATCGAGGGTGTCGATAAACCCGCCTATATTGCTGAGCCACTGGCGCTCTGCTTCGTCTGACCGGGCAGACCGGGCGGTTGCCGCCTCCCGCCGCGTTTGCGGCATACTGCGGCGTCGCCCTTCCGGATAGCCGCATGCGCCACTTCGCTCCACTCCTGCTCTCCTGTTTCCTGGCCGCGTGCGGTGATGGCGAGCCACTACTGCCTGCTGATGCTGTGCTGCCTGACGGTGGGCGCTACCGGGGCGACGTCATCGATGGGCTGCTGCAGGGCGAAGGACGTATCGACTACCCCAACGGCAGCTATTACCTCGGCTCATTCACGGACGGACAGTGGCACGGCCATGGCGTTTGGCAAGGCGCCAATGGGGATCGTTACGAGGGTGCTTTCAAACACGGATTGTTCGACGGCCAGGGGCGCTTCGGATACGCCGAGGGGGGCGTCTATGAAGGGCATTTCGAACGCGGAAGTTTAAACGGCGCAGGTCGCTATACCGAGCCTGGCCTTAGCTACGAAGGTGAGTTCGAGGACGGCCTCTATCACGGCATCGGCAAGCTGCAGGAGGCCGACGGCGTCGGTTATGAGGGTGCGTTCGTCAAGGGCCAACCCGAGGGCAAGGGCACCCGCAGTGATGCCAGCGGAGCGTTCAGCGGCACCTTCACTGACGGCCGCCTCAGTGGCGAAGGCCAATATCGCGGTAACGACGGCGAACATTACCTGGGCCAGTTCAAGGACGATCAATTTCACGGCCAGGGACGCTACGAAGATGCCGCAGGTAACGTCTGGCAGGGCGAATTCAAACAGGGCGAACTGAGCGGCCAAGGCAGCTACGCCGGCATTGACGGCACGCGTTACAAGGGTGGCTTCAAGCGCTGGCAGTACCACGGCAAAGGCGACCTCCAACACCGCGATGGCGCTCGCTACCAGGGTCGTTTTCAGTCAGGTTTGTACGATGGGCAGGGCACCCTCCTCCTCGCAGACGGCACCAAACAGAGCGGCACCTGGCGGGCGGGCCGGCTCAGCCAGGACGCCCAGGGTAGCCGGCTTGCCGACCCGCTGGAGATCGGCCTGTTGCGTCAAGGCCAGCTGCTCACGGACGCCCTCGATGCGGTGCCGCCATCGACCCCGGAGGCTGAGCTCTACACCCTCACTCTTGCAGGCGATGGTCAACAAAGTGTGTTCCTGCGCGAGGTCGACTACGTGGACGCGCTATTGGGCGAACGCTTCGGTGCCCGCGGCCAGATCAGCCTGGTCAACCACCGTGACCACATCGCCGACCGCCCCCTGGCCACTCGCGAGAATCTCTCACGCGCGATCGCCAGACTGGCCGAGCGAAGCGGCCCTGAAGACCTGATATTCATCTACCTGACCAGCCACGGCTCCGCGGACCATCAGCTGGTACTGGCGCAGCCCCGACTGGCCCTCGAATATCTGCCAGCCGCTGATCTGGCCTCGCTGATGCAGCCACTCGCCGAGCGCAACAAAATCATAGTCATCTCAGCCTGCTATTCCGGCGGCTTCATCGAACCGCTCAAGAGTCCGAACACGGCCGTGATTACTGCAGCGCGCCCGGACCGAGTGTCGTTCGGCTGCTCCGAGGAAAGCGATTTCACTTACTTCGGTCGCGCACTGTTCGCCGAAGCTCTACAGGAGCGTGAGGGCATCGTTCAAGCCTTCATGCTGGCACAGGCGAGGGTTGCCGAACGGGAACAAGCCGACCACTATCAGGCTTCAGAACCGCAGATCTGGGCACCAGAACAGGTGGTCGAACACTGGCTGGCGCTGACAAAAAACAAACCGACACCGACCGACTGATCGTCTCAGGAAGCCAAACCATGTATCTGACGCCACAGCGTATTTTGCTTGCCGGCGCCACCGGGCTAACCGGCGAGCATCTGCTCGACCGCCTGCTCAACGAACCAACGGTGGAGTGCGTGCTCGCCCCAAGCCGCAAAGCACTGGCCGCACATCCCCGGCTGGAGAATCCTGTTGGACCGCTGCAGACGCTGCTACCGCAGCTGTCAGGCAACGTCGACACCGCTTTCTGTTGCCTGGGTAGCACCCTGAAGGAAGCCGGCAGCCAGGACGCCTTCCGCGCCATCGATCATGATCTGGTCGTCGCCTTCGCCAAGCGCGCCAGGGAAATGGGAGCGCGACATCTACTGGTGATCAGCTCGCTTGGAGCCGACCCAGCCAGTTCAATTTTTTACTGTCGTGTCAAAGGCGAAATGGAACATGCACTACGCGCTCAGCACTGGCCACAACTGACCGTCGTGCGGCCTTCGCAGCTGCTGGGGCCACGCATGCAGGTGCGCCCTGTCGAACGGCTGACCGCCCCGCTTTCTTATCTTTTGCCGGGCAAATACCGCGGTATTTCGGCCTGCATCCTGGCGCGCGCGCTCTGGCGCCTAGCGCTCGAAGAAGCCGAAGGTACACGGGTGGTCGAGTCGGACGAGCTGCGCAGACTGGGCCGATAATCGCTTCAAGCTGCGTGGATGCGGCACGCAGCTTGCTGATCCCGTCCGAATCGCGACAGGATCAATACTTGATGAAGTGCTCGCGGTAATGGCGCAGCTCTGCAATCGACTCGCGGATGTCGTCCAGTGCCAGATGCGTGCCGCCTTTCTTGAAACCAGACAGTACCTCCGGTGCCCAGCGCGCCGCCAACTCCTTGAGCGTCGACACGTCCAGATTGCGGTAGTGAAAGTAGGCTTCCAGGCGCGGCATGCGACGGTAGAGAAATCGCCGATCCTGGCAGATGCTGTTTCCACAGATCGGCGACTTGCCTTTCGGCACCCACTGTTCGAGAAAAGCCAGCGTCTGAGCCTCCGCCTCCTCCGTTGAAATCTGACTATCGCGCACTCGCTGAGTGAGGCCGGAGCCGCCATGCTGGCGCGTATTCCACTCATCCATACCGGATAGGATTTCATCGCTCTGATGGATGGCGATAACCGGCCCTTCGGCCAGAACGTTGAGCTGACTGTCGGTAACGATGGTAGCCATCTCAATGATGACATCGTTGTCCGGATCCAGACCGGTCATCTCCAGGTCAATCCAGATAAGATTCTGCGGGTTCTGCATGGTGGGCTCCTTGAACGTAACGCGCAGTTTAGCCGCTTGCGGAACGGCCGTCAGGCTGCGCGACAGCCCCTGGCCGCCAGATCAGCAGACGCGAACGCCGCCAGTCGTCGACGGAGAGGGTTTCAAGCGTTTCGACGCCAGGCACCTCGAAGCTGTTGCTAATCAACAATGCGTCCGGCTTCATCTCGGCCTTGGCTTTCTGCCACAACGCCGGCATGGGCGCTGGAGAGAGGAAGCAGTAGACTACATCGTACTGGCCCAGCGGCTCACGCCAGAAGCTGCGAAAACGCACCCGGCAGTTGCGCTGGAACAAGCAGCGCAGCCAGCACAGCGCAAAGGTGAGCGGCGCCGTCTCGACACCCACAAAATGCGCCGACGGGTGAACCCGCGCCAGCCGCAGCAGCGTGCCGCCGAGCCCACTTCCTAGGTCGATGAAGCTAAATCCGTCCGGCAGCGCCTGCAGCCGTTGCGCCAGCTGTTGCTCGGCGGCGGAGCCGGTGAGATACAACGGGACCCGTTCCGTCAGGGCATTCCAGTTCAACATCAGCAAGATTAGAAAGCCAACCAGCAGCAACCAGGGCGGAAGCGCATGATCCTGCAGCAGAACCAACCCCGGCACGAATGCAAGGTTGATTGGCAGCCACCAGCGCGACAGCCCGAGGCGATGGCCAATCAGAGCGGCGATAGCGCCTTGAATACAGGCAGCGCCTAACAGACTGAAACGCCAGTCACCCAAGCGAGCCAACGCCACCAGCGACAGCCAGCAGATGATCAATGATGACAGCTGACCCAACAGGGCGAGCAAGGCGGGGTAACGCCTAACGGAGGAAACTGGCATGAGCCCGCGTCGCACAAGAGACTGAAGGTGAAGTCTAGCCGGCTTCCACCGGACCATACAGACCCATGATCCCGCCTGATGGCATGCTAGACTCGCCTACCTATCAATCTTGGGCACCGCACGAAAATGGCCAAACGCCAACTCAACCGCCGGCAAAGTTGGCGTATCGAGAAGATTCAGGAAGAGCGCGCCACCCGCGCTGCTCGGCGTGAATCACGTGCTGTGGAAGAATTGGAGGGCGGCGATCTCGGCCCGGAACAGACTGGCCTGGTCATCGCCCACTTCGGTGTACAGGTCGAAGTCGAGGCTCAGGAAGGCAAGCAGTGCGGTCAGGTCTTTCGCTGCCACTTGCGCGCCAACCTGCCCGCATTGGTAACCGGTGATCGCGTAGTCTGGCGCCCTGGTAATCAGGGCATCGGGGTGATCGTTGCGCAACTGCCACGCCAGTCGGAACTCTGCCGGCCTGATACACGGGGCCAGCTCAAGCCCGTTGCGGCCAATGTCGACCTGATCGTGATCGTATTTGCGCCATTGCCGGAGCCGCACGCCAACCTCATCGACCGCTACCTCATCGCGGCCGAGCATGCCGGGATCACGCCCTTGTTGCTGCTGAACAAGGCCGATCTGATCGATGCGCACAATGAAGGCGCGTTGAATGCCCTTCTGAGCGTTTATCGCAAGCTGGGCTATCCGCTGATGGAGGTTTCAGCACACGGCGGCGCCGGTATGGACGCGCTGAAAGCCCGGCTCGATGGGCACGTCAGCGTGTTCGTCGGTCAATCCGGCGTGGGCAAATCTTCGTTGGTCAATAGCCTGTTGCCCGGCGTCGACACCCGAGTCGGCGCGCTTTCGGAGATGACCGGCAAAGGCACACACACTACAACCACAGCACGCCTCTTTCACTTTCCTGGCGGCGGCGAGTTGATCGACTCGCCCGGCATCCGCGAGTTCGGCCTCGGGCACGTCAGCCGCGCCGACGTCGAAGCGGGCTTTATCGAGTTTCAGGAATTACTGGGACACTGCCGCTTCCGCGACTGCAAGCACGACCGCGAGCCGGGGTGCGCACTACTCAAAGCGCTGGAGCAAGGCGAGATCCAGCCGCAGCGGATGAACAGCTATCGTCACATTATCAGCAGCCTGCCGGAGACCGAGTACTAATCGGCGGATCGTCACGTTCAGCTCGGTTCAGTTACCGCCGGGCTGGTCGAAAGTGAGTACCCCTTCCTCGAAGATATTCAATCGCTGGCGCAGCTCCGCAGGCTGGAGCGGATCGGCAACTCCAGCACTCGGTACCGCATTGCTGTTACCGGCTGCAGCCGTACCCGCCGCAGGACCTGAGCCAACAGGCGGGGCGCTGCCGGCAGGGTCCGTTTCCGACGACGGACTGGCCGCATCGGACTGCTCGCCCTCGATATCGCGCTGGGCCTTCTTGGTCAGCACCAATATGTCGATGCGCCGATTCACCGGGTTAAGCGGGTCCTCCCGATCGAACAGTGCTGAAGAGGCGTAGCCCACCACGCGAGCAATCTGCTCTTCGGGATAGCCTCCTGCGACCAGTGCGCGCCGGGCCGCGTTGGCTCGCCCTGCCGAGAGCTCCCAGTTACCGAATTCGCCGCGCCCAGAATAGGGTTTGGCATCGGTGTGACCACTGATACTGGTCTTGTTTGGCACAGCGCGAATCGTGTCGGCCATCGCCAGCAGAATATCTTCGAAGTAAGGTTGCAACTGAGCACTGCCCAGCGCAAACATCGGGCGATTCGCCGCATCCATGATCTGGATGCGTAACCCATCCTGGGTGATTTCAAACAGGATCTGATCCTTGAAGCGGGTCAGCTCGGGGTTCTCGTTGACCTTGTTTTGCAGCTCCTGGAGCAGCAGATCGAGACGTTCACGCTCCAACTGTTCAGCGAAGGTTTCCACCTGTTCGGCATCCAGCGCGGCTGCGCTTTGCTGCACGGCAGGGTCGACTGCCTCGTTGAGCGTGCGATCCGGCGCGGGGGTCGGGGTACCGCCCAGGTCGATCACGTGGGGGCTCGCACTTTCAGTAAAGCCGATGGGATCCTGGAAATAGCCGGAAATGGCACGCTTCTGTTCCGGGGTGGCCGACGACATCAGCCACATCACCAGGAAGAACGCCATCATGGCCGTCGCGAAGTCGGCGAAGGCAATCTTCCAGGCGCCACCGTGATGGCCCGCCGCGGATTTCTTGACCCGCTTGACGATGATTGGTTGGGTATTGTCCATGGTCGCGCTTAACTGCCACGCATGGCTTGTTCAAGCTCGACGAAGCTTGGGCGGTGCGCCGGCAGAAGCACCTTGCGGCCAAACTCCACTGCCAGCGTCGGCGGCATACCGGAAGCGGAGGCGACCAGCGTCGCCTTGATGCTCTCGTACAGATTGAGCTCTTCCTTGGCATCATGCTCGAGCGCCCCGGCCAGCGGGCCGAAAAATCCGTAGGACGCAAGAATGCCGAGGAAGGTGCCCACCAGAGCCGTCGCCACTTTCTCGCCAATCTCGGCGTTGGTCGCGGAGGCCAGAATCGACATGGTGATCACGATTCCCAACACCGCAGCCACGATTCCCATCGCGGGCAAACCATCTGCAATTTTCGCCACGGCATGAGAGGGATGCTCGAGCTCTTCCTTCAAGCCATTGAGCTCCATGTCGAACAAGCCCTCAAGCTCGTGGGGCGCCATGTTGCCCGACGACATGATGCGCAGGTAATCGCAGACGAACGCGGTCATTCGTTCGTCTTTCAGAATCGCCGGGTACTTGCTGAAGATCGGGCTGGCTTTCGGATCTTCAAGGTCGGCTTCGATGGCCATCATCCCTTCGCGACGGCTCTTGTTGAGGATCTCGTAGAGCATCCCCAACACTTCCAGATAATACTTGTGAGTAAAACGGCTGCTGAACATCTGCAGTGACTTCTTGAACACGATCTTGGTCGTGCTCCCGGGGTTCGCCTGCAGGAAGCCGCCAAGCGCGGCACCACCGATGATCATCACCTCGAACGGGTGAATGAGCGCGGCGACCTTGCCGCCGGACAGAATGAAACCGCCGAGGACACTGGCGATTACCACGATGATGCCGATTATCTTTGCCATAGGTAGGTACGTCTAAAACCTGATCTCAGGGCACCTGAAACAAGCTGTGCGATGTTGCACGATCTTGATTGGGGTCAGGCGGAAGTGCAGATGAAAAGAATTGTTCTGGTTATCGGAACTTTTGCGCCAGACTAAAGGCCATCCCGATGAAATGCTAGTTCGGCGACATCATGACCACGACCCCGCTCCCCCGTACGCTACCCGCATGGATCAAGGCCTTGGACGCCGTTGTGCTGCCCGCTTTTGCCGAGCCGTATGCGCGCGTGCAGCGAGCCTTGCGCGACAGCAGCCTGTCCATGCGCCAGATTGCCGAACTGATTCAGGAAAGTCCGGTATTGGCGCTCAGCGTCGTTCGTGAGGCCAACCGGGACGCAGCAGCGGCCAACAAGCCAGCTGAAAGCCTGGAGGTTGCGCTCAGCCGCATCGGACTCAAACGGGCAGAGGTTCTGTTCAAGCAGATTCCGGCCGCTCAGGCCAAGGATATCCCTGCACCTCTGCGGCAGATGGTGCTGATCAGCAAGCACGCGAGCCAGCAGGCCAATGGTCTGTTCGCAGCCCGTCTGGCGCGGCTCTGGCAGGAAATCCACTGGAGCAGCCTGCTGTTTCTCTCGCCAGTCTGGACGCTTGTTGCAGCTTACCCGGACCTGCTCGAAGCCTGGGAGCAGCGCGTGCTGGTCAAAGGCGAGCCAGCACGCCAGGTCGAGCAATCGCTGCTGGGCGTATCGCTGTTGGAACTGTGTGTGGCCCTGACCGAACGGTGGGCGCTGCCCGGCTGGATTCCGCAGGGCTACCGCCTGCTCAGCGAAAACCGCCGAATGCTTATCAAAGCCCTGCACATCGCCCGCGACAATGAGCATCCATTGCATCAGCAACAGCTGCTGGACGCCAACCCGGACCTGCGCCGCTGGCTTACCTTGCCGAGTAATACTGTCGTCCTGGCCAACGGCCTCGCGCTGTCTTCGCATCACAGTTGGAGCGGCATTCACAGCCTGCGATGGCAGCGCCTAGCCGGACTCTATCTTCAGGTGCCATTGGCGGAACTGCAGCAGTTAGTGCACCAGCAGGCAGCCGCCAGCGCCAGATCAATCGGCCGAACCGACCTTTGGCATCCCGCTCAAGGCCTGCTGTGGCCGTGGGAAAGCCTGTTTCAATCAGCCAACATTGCAACTGAGAAGCCGCCCACTGCGCAAGAGCAGAACGAATGGCGTGACCTCTGTCGTGAGCTGTTAAGCGAGCGCAGCCCCTACGACAATGTGTTGCAACTGACAGCGACCGCATGCAACGCCATCGCCAGTACCGGCATGCAGCGCACCCTGCTGATGCTCGTAGATCGCAAGCAGAACCGCCTGGCAGGCCAGCAAAGCCGCGGATTGCCCGAAGGGGCATCCAGGCTAGTCCTCGAACCGGGCCAAAGTCAGGTGCTGCGCCGACTGCTGGAGAAACCGGCGCTGTTGCGGCTGACCCCTGAAAATGTCGCTCAGTTTTCCGCTTTGCTGCCGGGTGGCCTTAAAGCCCTGTTCCCAAGCGAGCATGTGCTGATGCGCTCCGTTGGTCATGAAGGGCGCGTGGTAATGCTCGTGGTCGCAGATCAGCAGAACACCCTTTTCAGCGAAGCCCGCCTGCAAGCGTTCAACAAGACAGTCCAATGCATCGAGCGTGCGCTGACGACGTTCAGCAAGCGCCGACACTGAGCTTTTTCGCTAGACTCTGACCTTTCACACAGACAGAGGCCTGCCGTGCCCGCCTTTTCAAACCTGCCCCTGGTGATCGAGCCGGACGATCTTGCTGCGCGTCTCGACACCCCTGAGCTGATCCTGGTTGATCTGACCAGTGCTGCCCGCTACGCCGAAGGCCATCTGCCCGGTGCCCGCTTCGTCGATCCGAAACAGACCCAATTGGGCCAACCACCCGCTCCAGGCCTGTTGCCCAACCAGGCACAGCTCGAAACCATGTTCGCTGCGCTGGGCCATCGGCCGGATGCGATATACGTGGTTTACGACGACGAAGGCGGCGGCTGGGCCGGGCGTTTCATCTGGCTGCTCGATGTCATCGGCCACTCCCGGTATCACTACCTCAACGGTGGACTGCATGCCTGGCGGAGCGAAGGCCGACCACTGTCGACCGAAACACCGCCGCCTTGTACTCGGCCCGTCAGCCTGCAGCTGCATGAAGCTCCCACAGCGACCCGGGAATATATCGAGAGCCGCCTGGGTGCCGACGATGTTGTGATTTGGGATGCTCGATCGCCAGAGGAGTACCGCGGCGAGAAAGTCCTGGCAGCGCGCGCCGGGCACATCCCCGGCGCGATCAACTTCGAATGGATAGCCGGCATGGACCGGGCGCATGCGCTGCGCATCCGTGAGGACATCGCCGAACAACTGCTGCAGCTGGGCATCAGACCTGAAAAGGAAATCATTACCCACTGCCAGACGCATCACCGCTCTGGCTTCACCTACCTGCTGGCCAAGGCCCTGGGCTATCCGCGCGTCAAAGGGTACGCCGGTTCATGGGGCGAATGGGGCAATTTGCCCGACACGCCGATCCAGCAATGAAAAGGTCCACCATGAAAGATCGCTTGTTTGTATTCAGTCAGTACCTACTGCCACACCACCTTATTTCGCGCCTCGCCGGCTGCCTCGCCGAGTGCCGGCTGCCTTGGGTGAAAAACACCTTCATCAAGGCGTTTATCCGGCATTTCGGCGTACCGATGCATGAAGCGCAAATCGAAGAGCCAACGTCGTTCGAGCATTTCAACGCATTTTTTACCCGCGCCCTGAAAGACGGCGCACGTCCGCTCGACCAGACGCCAGGCGCGATCCTGAACCCTTGCGACGGCGCGATCAGCCAGCTCGGCAGGATCGAGCAGGGCCGGATTTTTCAGGCCAAAGGTCATAGCTACAGCGTCATGGAGCTGCTTGGCGGCGACCATGAGCGCGCTGCGCCATTTATGGGTGGCGATTTCGCTACGGTCTATCTTTCGCCCAAGGACTACCACCGGGTGCACATGCCGCTGTCCGGCACGCTGCGGGAGATGGTCTACGTACCGGGTCGCATATTCTCCGTGAACACAGTGACCGCTGAAGGCGTGCCGGAGCTGTTTGCACGCAACGAACGCGTGGTCTGTCTGTTCGATACAGAACGGGGCCCAATGGCGATGGTGTTGGTAGGCGCAATGATCGTTGCCAGTATCGAAACCGTCTGGGCAGGGCTGGTAACGCCTCCCAAACGCACCCTCAAAACCTTCCGCTACGACGAGGCGGCGCGTGCACCAATTCATCTGGAGAAAGGTGCAGAAATGGGCCGCTTCAAACTTGGCTCAACGGTGATTCTGCTGTTTGGGCCAGATCAGGTCAGTTGGGATGACGAACTGTCAGCGCTGTCGCCGGTCAGCATGGGCGAAGCGTTGGGCAGAGCCAAATTGGCGCCCACAACCACGACGCTGCCCCCAGATGCCACCCAGCTCTAACTAAACCAATGGTCGGTTGCTACTGGCCAATTGAGCCAAGCTGGTTATGATGACGCCTCGACGATTGCAAATTGATATCACGAAGTGACATGTTCGCAACCAGCTGCATCCAGGCGGTTCGCGGATGTGCCATGGAGCTTACCGCTTGGAAAACCTGAGTCAGCCACTGCTGTTGCGTGTACCGACGCCGGATTGCCAGGAGTTGTCTTTCTGCGAACCTAGCGTGCGCGGCATGAAGCGCTGGCTGTCCGGCCTGCCCAAGGCAAACCTTGGCGAGACGGCTCGGCAGCTATACCAGGCTACGCGCGAGCTCAATCAGCTGCGCACCAGTGCGCAGAATCGTCTCCAGCTGCTTGAACTACTGAGGCCGGAGATTCATTTCGTCTGCCGAGAACTGGAACGATACTTCATAAACCAACCGATCGTACTCGGCGAACGCGCGCGCAAAGTGGCCGGCCTGTGTCAGGCTTTACACAACCATCTGGCAATCGGCTACAAGTTGATCTCCGCGGAGCTGGCACCACAAGCCGGGCGCGAACATCTTCAATTGCTTACCGTTGCTCTACAGCGAGCCATCCGAAGCCTGAGCGCAATACTCGTGCGCTCGACGCAGCTGTACAGCCCGACACCCGACGGCCTGTGGCTCGAACTCCATCAGCTGTACGCGATTGCCGCCACGCATGGCGTACAGCGAGCCCTCGTGCGCGATGAACTGGGCTATCAGGTTCAAGGCCTCAGCGCAGAACAGAGCTACATCGTTGCGCTGATGCTGGGCTGTGCCCGCTGCAACCAGATGCGCCAGCAGCGTATCGGGCAACTCGCACAATTGCTCGACCCCTGGAGCGCGCTCGTCCAGCTGCAGACAAGGCTCGGGCCGACCAGCCTGTTCGGCGTACCCGCACGCATCGATGGCCCGCCGCGCTATCGCTCGATGTTTCCCGGCCAGGAACGCGCCCATCTGCTCGGCATTGACCCGCATGGGCTGGTCAATGCCATCCAGGCGTACCTACAGTCGCCCGACGACGCGCCCGAGGCCAAAAGGCTCGCGATACCTGAGGGGCTCAACCCCGACCTTCTACTGCATGTCAGTGCCGCCTGGGGCGACATCTCCGAGCGAAGCTTTCAACGCACCCCAACACAGGGATCGATGACGCTGTGTATTGGCATGAGTGCGCTGCACTACTACGTGGCGAACGAACGTCCGTTCAGCGAGCTACTGCAGCATCCCGACGCGGCTCGATCCGCTGTATTCAAACTGAATAATGCGGCGCCCGACGTCTGGTCCGTGGCGTTCGATGCTCAGATCGTCAAGGAAGACGAACCTTATGCAGATAACGATCACATAGAATTTGTCCGACCTGTCATACCGACAACGGAAAGCGAGCCGCCAAGCTCACCGCCGGACTGCCTGTTCCCCACATTCGAAGTGCAACGGGTCGACCATAGCCCCGGCGGCTACTGCCTGTCCTGGCCCGGCGAGGTTCCGGCGCAACTCCAGGCAGGCGAACTACTAGGCCTTAAGGACGCGACCAGTCAGAGCTGGAGCATCGCGGTGGTTCGCTGGGTGCGCCAGGTTCGCGGTAGTGGGCCGCACATGGGGGTAGAACTCATCGCTCCCCAAGCATACCCCTGTGGGCTTCGCCTGCTCAGCAAGACCAAACAGGGCAGCGAATACTTGCGTGCCCTTCTCCTGCCGGAAATCAGTGTGATTTCCCGACCGGCTACACTGATCGTACCGCGCCTGCCTTTTCAGGAGGGCCAGAAGGTACAGATCAACCAGAACGGAGATGAGCAACGCGCGATGCTGTGCCGCCGACAGGCAGGTACCAGCAGCTATAACCAGTTCGAGTATCAATTGGTCGGCCTCGCCCCCACCGCTCAGGAGACTACGGTCACAGCCCGGGGTACCCAGCCGACTTCCAAGGGCGAAGATTTTGACTCGCTCTGGAACACGCTGTAGATTGCCGGTCACCGTTTTTTAGCCTTCACGTGCCTTTGAGGCGCGTCTCAAAGCTGCTGCCATGGCCCCGCAAAAGAAAACCATCCGCCTGCTGATCCTTGAAGATTCGCAGAATGAAGCTGAGCGACTGGTCAGCCTGTTTCGCAATGCAGGCCAGGCGACGCGCGTTCATCGTCTAACCTCAGACGAAGACTTGGCGGACGTGCTCCAGCAAACCTGGGATCTGCTGATCAACGCACCAACGAGCGCCAATCTGGATCCTAGCGAAACCATCAGCACCATCCGCAAGCAAGGCAAGGATATTCCGATCATCCAAATGATCGACGGCAACGACGTCGACGCCATCACCGAAGCCCTCGCTCTGGGCGCTCAGAGCGCAGTGCCGCAAGGTGAGGACGAATGGTTGATTCTGGTCGCCGCTAGAGAACTGGCCAACCTTGAAGAACGCCGCGCACGCCGCTCTGCGGAACTGGCGCTTCGTGAGGCCGAGAAACGCTGTCAACTGCTACTGGAAAGCTCGGTAGACGCCATCGCCTACGTCCATGACGGCATGCATATCTTCGCCAACCGCGCCTATCTTCAGCTCTTTGGCTACGAAGACGTCGATGAGCTCGAAGGGATGCCTATGATTGACCTGATCGCCTCCTGCGATCAGGGCGAGTTCAAGAGTTTTCTAAAGAACTATCAAAGCCTTCAGGGAAACGCTGAGCTGCAATGTGGCGGAATCCGGGCCGATGGCAGCACTTTCAAGGCGAGCATGCATTTTTCTCCAGCTAGCTACGACGGAGAGCCTTGCATCCAGGCGGTCATTCGCCCAGAAAACGATAATGCCGAACTGGAAAAACTGCGTGAGATCAGTAGCCAGGATATGGTGACAGGTCTGTACAACCGAAACCACTTCCTCGAATCGCTGGATGGCGCGGTCGAGCGCGCCGTAAATGCCGGCGAGGGCTCCAGCCTTGCATACATTCGGATCGACCGCTTTGCCAGTCTCCAGGCAGAAATCGGCCTGGGTGACTCGGATCGTCTACTGGCGGAACTCGCGCAATTGCTGCGCGCACAGTTCCAGGACAAAGCCGAGTTGGCCCGGTTCGGTGACGATGCTTTCGCGGTTCTGATGGCCGAGGCCGCACCACAGCAACTCGAGCAACCGTTGACAGAACTACTGCGCAAGGTCGAAGGACACCTGTTCGACATCGGTGGCCGCACCGTTCAGACAAGCCTGAGCATTGGTGTTGCCGCCCTGGACGAGAAGACTGTGAAAGCTCGGGATGTGGTCGACCGTGCCCACCGTTGCGCCGAAGAACTGACCGACGGGAACGCAATTCGAATCTACGATCCGGCTCGTGAACTGGCAGCGGCTGCAAGCCGCGGCAACGTGCTCGCCATGTTGCAGCAGGCTCTGGAAAAGAACAGCTTTCGCCTGTTGTTTCAACCGATCATCAGCCTGCGCGGCGATAGCCACGAACACTACGAGGTTCTTCTGCGCCTGCTCGATCCAGAAGGCGCGGAAGTACCGCCTGGCGAATTTCTCGACGCAGCGAAGGAGGCGGGGCTGGCCACCAAGATCGATCGCTGGGTACTCCTCAACTCGATCAAGCTCCTCGCCGAACACCGCAGCAAAGGCCACAGCACACGGCTGATGGTCAACCTATCGAGCTCCAGCCTGCAGGATCCGTCACTGCTTGGCTGGCTCGGGGTGGCCTTCAAGGCCTCAAAGCTGCCAACCGATTCGCTGATATTCCAGCTCGACGAGCAGGACGCCGTCGCTTACCTGAGACAGGCAAAGGCGCTCACTCAGGGGCTTGCCGGGCTGGGATGCCGTATCGCGCTAAGCCAGTTCGGCTGCGTCCTGAATCCGCTAAACACGCTCAAGCACCTCAATGCCGACTTCGTGAAGATCGATGGCTCCTACACTCAGGACCTGAGCCGTCAGGAGAACCAAGAGGCGCTGAAGCAAGTGCTAGCGGAGCTCCATGAACAGGCCAAGCAGACCATCGTCCCCTTCGTAGACAGTGCAACCGTATTGGCCACGCTTTGGCAGGCTGGGGTCGGCTATATCCAGGGGCAATATCTGCAAGGCCCGAGCCAGTCCATGGACTACAACTTCTCGTCCGAGGACGATTGACCACTTGTCCAGGCCGACAGCCCTCATCGCATCCCTGTGGACCGCTACACGCACCAGTGCAGCCTAAGCGCCGTATCCGCGGTGATGGTCGGCGACTGGTAACCTCAACAGCCGCCGAAACCGGACTTTGTAACCTACGGACAGCTCAGACATTGCGCTGAACGAATAGCTGACTGCTCGACATGCCGAAGGCCAAGAGCCGCGCCGGGTAGGTCGATCATGCGTCCAGCCAGCCTATTCCGTTCCTTCTCGGTCCCGGAAGCCAAGCAGGTAAAGGATTCCGTCCAAGCCCAAGGTCGAAATCGCTTGTTTGGCTGACTGTTTGACCAGCGGCTTGGCACGGAAGGCGACCCCCAGGCCTGCCAACCCGAGCATCGGCAAGTCATTGGCGCCGTCACCAACGGCAATGGTCTGTTCAAGACGCAAGCCTTCTCGCTCAGCCAGCTCGCGCAGAAGGTCGGCCTTACGTTGCGCGTCGACGATCGGCTCCTGGGCGACCCCCGTAAGCTTGCCATCGACAATTTCCAGCTCATTGGCATAGACGTAATCGATGCCCAGTTTGGCTTGCAGCTGTCTGGCGAAATAGGTGAAGCCGCCCGACAAAATCGCGGTCTTATAACCGAGGCGCTTCAACTCAGCGAAAAGCAGCTCGGCGCCTTCGGTGAGCCTGAGTTGGGCGCCCACCTCCGCCAGCGCCCGCTCTTCCAAGCCTTCGAGCAATGCCAGGCGTTCGCGGAAACTTGCGCGAAAGTCCAGCTCGCCGCGCATCGCTCGCTCGGTGATCTCTGAAACCTGCTCGCCAACACCAGCCACCTTAGCCAGCTCATCGATGACTTCCGCCTCGATCAGTGTTGAATCCATATCGAAAACCGCCAGTCTGCGATTGCGGCGAAATACCGAGTCACGCTGGAAAGCGATGTCGACGTTGAGCTCCTGCGCCACGCTCAAGAATTCGGCACGCAGCGCCGCAGTGTCGGCAGGCTCGCCTCGAACCGAGAACTCGATGCACCCCTTGCCTAGATCGACCGGCACATCCAGTGGCTGGCGACCCGAAAGGCGGTCGATGTGGTCTATGTTCAAGCCATACTTGGCGGTGATCGAGCTGACCCTCTGCAACTGCTCGGCAGTAACCTTGCGGGTCAGCAAGGTGACGATGTGTCGAGGTTTGCCCTGCCCTGCTACCCACTGCTGGTAATCCGCTTCCGCCACAGGCGTGAAGCGAACCTGCTGGTCATGCTTGTACCCCATGAACAACACATCCTTGAGCACGGACGAGGCCCGCTCGGTATCGGGTATCTCCACCAGAATGCCAAACGACAAGGTGTCATGGATCACGGCCTGACCG
This sequence comes from Stutzerimonas stutzeri, assembly GCF_051028275.1. Lineage (GTDB taxonomy): Bacteria > Pseudomonadota > Gammaproteobacteria > Pseudomonadales > Pseudomonadaceae > Stutzerimonas > Stutzerimonas stutzeri_AS. The sequence goes on along the minus strand of NZ_CP069269.1, from coordinate 601,347 downwards.
ATATCCAATATATTCACACCACCTTGGGCGAGCACGCCGGTGATTGCCGCGGTCAGCCCAGGGCGGTCTTCCCCAGTAATGTTGATCAGGACGATTTCGCGCAAGGCGCAGCTCCTATGCAAAGACGACGGGCATTCTATAACAGCAGGCCTGCCACTGAACGCTATCGCGATCCACTCGGCTCAGCTCCACATAGCCCTGCCTGCATCTCAGCAATTCGTCTGCAATGACCAAGCGACCTTTAGCCCCCACAGCGCTTTCCGTATACTGCGCGCCACCTTCCTCAAGAGTAGAGCCGCGCTCTGTGAACCGGCCCGCATCCGTCAAGCCCGACAATTTTTTCTTGCTGATCTATCGTGCATTGCGCCAGCGACGTGTTCCGCTGGTTTTGCGAATAGCCAGTCATACCCTGCTGCTCGTCGCTCTGGCGTTGATCATCTACGCCTGGGTCATGGGAATGCAGTTCAAGCATGCGATGCAGCAGCAGGCCGATGCACTTGGCCAGAGCCTTATCACCCAGACCTCTGCCTCAGCCACAGATCTGCTGGTGGCGAATGACATTCTCAGTCTCAATGTACTGCTCAGTAATCTGGTGAAAAACCCTCTGGTGGCGCATGCGGCCATCTATAGCGTTGACAACCGCGTGCTAGCGGAATCAGGCGCACGTCCACAGCGGAATCTGCTGGGCGACGAGGAGGGCCTTTACTCCACGCCGATCAGCTTTCAAGAGGTAATCGCCGGGCATCTGCGTATCAGCCTTGATATGAAGCAGTTCCAGCAGCCCATGACCATCAGCCTGCAGAGCATGGGCCTGCTCAGCCTGATATTGCTCGCCCTTACCTTGACGCTGAGCATGCGGCTGGGGCGCCAGCTTTCGCTTCCCTTGATGCAGTTACGCCTATGGCTGCGCGACCCGGACGACCCGGCGCCCGGTGCCGGCCGGCAAGACGAGATCGGCGATCTGGCGCGCCAGCTTCAGGCGCGCCTAGTCCCTGAAGTAGTCGAGCCGGAGATCGAACTGGACGACAGCATGCAGGACCTCTACTCGGCCCATTTCGATGTGCCTGCCGCTGCGCCGGTGCAAGACTATGACCGCTCTGAAGTTGACCTTGGCGACTATCTCGTCGATACCGAGGACGAGCTGGCCACCACGGACCAGCGCCGCGCGGCATACGATGAAGACGACTTCGATGACGATCCGCCGTTCGAAGAAACCAAGCCGCAGCCAGGCCCGGTGGCGGTGAATGCCAAACCCATAGAGCCGGTCGTCGCAGGTAAAACTGGCGTGCTGGCTATTCAGCTCGGCGCCCAGGAGCAGCTGCGCCGCCTGCCACGCACAAGGCTGACCGAGCTGCTGCAGCGCTACAGCGATTGCTTGCAACAGGCAGCTACCCTGTACCAGGCCGAGCTGCATACACTTAACGACGGCAGCAGCCTGATGCTGTTCCACAGCCAGGACGATGAGCAGAACTACCTGACGCATGCGCTCTGCTGCGGCGAGTTGATGCGCGCACTCGGGCACGCACTGCAGATTGAAGTTGCTGATAGCGGCATCACGCTGCAACTGCAGCTGGGGCTTACGCAGGGCGAAGGATTGTATGACCTCAGCCAAGGCGACCTTCTGCTCAGCGAGCCAGCACAGGCGGCACTGGCAATGTCTCAGCACAGCCGCAACCTGCTGCTGGTTGAGCGCGGAATTGGCGACGACAACCTAATTCGCCAGCGCGCACGCATTCGCCCAATCGCCAGCCCAGCCGGCGCTTGCTGCGTTGAGCGGCTACTCGAGCCCTACCCCTCGCTACTCGAGCGCCAGCTGGCCCGCATGCACGAATTACGCGCCCGCAGCTAAGAGTTGCCAATCGGCACATGACGCCTGCGCGAAGCTCTTATCGCAGGCGCTTGCTGCAGAGAATTGTCTGAGACAGGGCCGACTTGGTAATCAGTTGAACAGCACGCTTAGCCTGCAGGATGCGGCTCGCTGCTCAACGGAGATGGTTACGTCAGCCACCTTAGAAGCGAAACACTTCCAGATCGGTTCTGATGGGGTCCGCTGCAGGAATAGCCGGTGCGGGCTGCGGCTCGCTCGGCCTCTTGCTCACGCTTTGTTTGGTGCGCGTCTTGGCCACCATCATCGGCTCGACCGCGCTCGACATCATTTCGCTTAGCCGTTGCAGTAGCACACTTTGCGCGCGCACTTGATCGGTTGCACTGCCCTGATGTTCTTCCTGCAGACGAACCAGACGGCTGCTCTGACGTTTACCCTGCTTGTCCAATAGGCGCCACTGCGCTTCAAGAACAGCAGGGTGCTGGGGACCGGAATCCAGGCGAGTGATCTCCACCTCGATCTGCACATCCGGCTCGAAACCCTTGCTACCAGGGCTCAACTCCAGACTCTGCGTCTTCAACCGCCACGCCAGTTGGCGCAGCAATAACTGATTGATGTCGCCCTGCAGATCACCCGCCCACCGGGCGCGCTGACCGTCTACAGACAGACTTCCATCAGGTAGGCGCTGGAGCAAACCGTCGCGCTGCAGGTAGTCGGCCAGTTTGACCGGCCGCAGCAGCACAGCGGCCCCATTGGCCGTTTGCTCAGGCATATCCAACGTACCGTTGTCGAGTCGATACATCGGCACGGGCTGGGTGACACAGCCCGTCAAGCTGACACAGGCTAGTAGCAAAACCGTTGTGAAGCGCTGCACGTTCGTCTCTACCTTTGCACGGTACTCAGACGCTGCGGGAAGCCGGTGAGCCTCTGCCCACTACAACCATCGTTTACGCCTGCTCCGTGCCGTTTTGTCTTGGCCAGCGATGCCGCCAAGCAAAAAAGCCCAAGGCATCACCAACCGGATTTTTCGGAGGCCGCTATCTTCCGCGAAACGAACAGCAGAAGCCAGCTTCAGGTCTTCGTCCTGTTCAGTTGCCTGCCTCGACCAGCAGAGCATCGACTCGCTGGAATCCACGAGGCAGCTTGTTACCGCGGCGCCCACGTTCGCCCTTGTAGTGTTCCAGGTCGTCAGCCTTGAGCGACAACGTACGCTTGCCGGCCTGCAAGACCAGCGTTGCTCCTTCTGGCAACACCGCCAGGTCCGTCAGATACTCTTCCCGGCTCGCAACACGATCGCCCGGGATGCCAATGATCTTGTTGCCTTTACCCTTACCCAGCTGCGGCAGGTCGCGCACCGGGAAGACCAGCAGGCGCCCCTCGGTTGTAACCGCTGCCAGCCAGTCCTGGTCTCGGTTTTTCAACGGCCGAGGCAGCACCACCCGTGCACCGGCAGGCAACGACAACAGTGTCTTTCCAGCCTTGCTTTTTGCCTGCAGATCCTCGCCCTTAACGACGAAACCGTAGCCAGCGTCCGATGCAATCACGTACAGCGCCTCATCTTCGGGCAGCAATACACACTCGAAGCTGGCGCCAGGTGGAGGCGTAAGACGCCCAGTCAAGGGTTCGCCCTGCCCGCGAGCCGAGGGCAGAGAATGGGCTGCCAGGGAATAACTTCGTCCGGTGGAGTCGATGAACACGGCGTACTGGTTGGAGCGGCCCACCGCGGCAGCGCGGAAGCCATCTCCTGCTTTGTAAGAGAGACCGGTCGCATCAATATCGTGACCCTTGGCGCAACGCGCCCATCCCTTTTCCGAGATCACGACGGTGACGGGCTCGGAGGGTAGCAGTTCGTTCTCCGACAGGGCGCGAGCTTCGGCGCGCGCTACGATGGGCGAACGGCGGTCGTCACCGTAGGTTTCAGCGTCAGCGATCAGCTCCTTGCGCACCAGCTTCTTCAGCTTCGCTTCGCTGCCGAGCAACGCCAGCAACTTCTCACGCTCCTTGGCCAGCTCATCCTGCTCGCCGCGGATTTTCATCTCCTCCAGCCGCGCCAGCTGACGCAGGCGGGTGTCGAGGATGTAGTCCGCCTGTAGCTCCGACAGCTCGAACCGCGCCATCAGCACCGGTTTCGGCTGATCCTCGGTACGGATGATGTGAATCACCTCGTCGAGATTCAGGAACGCGACCAGCAAACCTTCTAACAAATGAAGGCGTCTTTCCACTTTGTCCAGCCGGAACTGCAGCCTCCGGCGCACCGTGCCGATGCGATAGGTCAACCATTCGCTGAGCAGCACCTGAAGGTTCTTGACCTGCGGGCGACCGTCGAGACCAATAACGTTGGTGTTGACCCTATAGCTCGACTCCAGCTCGGTGGTAGCAAACAGGTGCTGCATCAGCTCGTCCGCATCGACTCGGTTCGAACGTGGAATGATGACGATCCGGCAAGGGTTCTCATGATCAGACTCGTCGCGCAGATCCGCCACCATCGGCAGCTTCTTGGCCTGCATCTGGCTGGCAATTTGCTCCAGCACCTTTGAACCGGATACCTGGTGCGGCAACGCAGTCACGACAATGTCGCCGTCTTCGATACGGTAGACAGCACGCATCCGAACAGAGCCTCGACCGGTCTCGTAGATCTTCAGCAGATCAGCACGCGGCGTGACAATCTCCGCCTCGGTTGGGTAGTCAGGCCCCTGCACGTGCTCACAAAGCTGCTCAACAGTGGTCTTGGGATCGTCCAGCAAGCGCACACATGCCGCCGCGACTTCCCGCAGGTTGTGCGGCGGCACGTCTGTAGCCATCCCTACAGCGATACCGGTAGTGCCGTTGAGCAGCAAGTTAGGCAGGCGAGCCGGCAGAGTTGCTGGCTCGTCGAGTGTGCCATCGAAGTTCGGCACCCAGTCGACCGTACCCTGCCCAAGCTCGGACAGCAGCACCTCGGAGTACCGTGACAACCGTGCCTCGGTGTAACGCATGGCAGCGAAGGACTTGGGATCGTCCGGCGCGCCCCAGTTGCCTTGACCATCGACGAGCGTATAGCGATAGCTGAACGGCTGCGCCATCAGGACCATGGCTTCATAGCAGGCCGAATCCCCGTGCGGGTGAAACTTACCGAGCACGTCGCCGACGGTACGCGCCGACTTCTTGTGCTTGGCATCGGCATTCAAGCCCAGCTCGCTCATGGCATAGATGATGCGGCGCTGAACTGGCTTGAGCCCATCACCGATGTGGGGCAGCGCGCGATCCATGATCACGTACATTGAGTAATTTAGGTAAGCCTGCTCTGTAAAATCGGCAAGCGAACGGCGTTCCACACCGTCCAGGCTCAGGTCGAGAATTTCACTCATGGTCGATCCGTGGCATGTTGGCGCAGCACTAGGGTGCCGGCGCGCTGGGTAAATTCGAGTTGTTTCAAAGCACTCATGCCAAGCAGAACCTGCCCGCCATCAAAGCCGGGCGCCACGATGGCACGCACGTCGTGCAAGAGGATGTCGCCAAGGCTAAGGCTGCCGAGGACGGTTCGGTAGCCAGTGGTCTGGCCATTAGCAGTTTGCAGCGTTATCGGTGCTCCGCGGGGCAAGCCAAGGCGGTCCCCAAGTTCTGCGGGTATAGCGACATCGGTGGCGCCGGTATCCAGCAGAAAGGTCACCTTCTGGTCATTGATGCGACCATCAGCAACGAAATGCCCCTGTACATTGCCCTCGAGCTGCACCTCGATCTGCTCGCCCTTGATGACCGAAACCGGTTCGCGATTGGGATTAAAGCGACTCTGCTCCCACTCTCCAAAGAACTGTGTGGCCAGCAGCAGCCCGGCACCCCAAGCCAGCACGAGCATTACACGCCCGGCGCGACGTCCAGCAGGCTGTGTCACTGCTTCGCACCCCAACCACCCTTGGGTGCAGCAAAGCGCCAGACGACTGGGCGCTTTTCCCCATCGGCGCGCGTGAGCTGGTTGTTGTCGATTCCTATCCAGGCACCCTCAGAATCAACCCACAAGGCTTCAGCATTCCCGAATGGCGTGTCGTAGCGGCGTGAGTCTGCCAGGGCAGTGGCCGCATAGGACCAGCAGGCTTCGCTGTGACCCGAAGAGGCGTTGCGTCGACAGACCTGGTGTGGAACAGGCTCGAGGGTATAGAGCTTATCGTTGTAGAAGGCCAGACCGGAAAACCTGAGAGGCTGATCAAGCCCGCCAAGAGGTGACGGCGGCGACGCCCGCCCTCCTTCGGCCAACAATACGCAGCCGCCGGTACAACGCCAGGCGCTCTGCTTGCGATGCATCACCATCAAACCACGACGACTGTGTTCGGCAGCCAGCCACAGGCGATTGGCCTCAGGATCCACGGTGATGCCTTCGAACATGGCATTGAACTTGAGAAGCATGCCACTCGCGCGAGCCTGTCGGACCAATCCAGCCGGCAAATTCAGCCACTCGGCATTGCCTGCCGGACTCACCTTCAGTACGGCTGCATGCGCCTCGCTGACCAGGTAGCGGTTGCCCAGGCTATCGCAGCTGAGACCTTCGAAGTCCATCTCTCCGCCCCGCAGCATGCCTGTGATAATAGACCGCATCCGAACGCCCCAGGACAGCCCTGTATTCGGAATGGGCGGCAGCTCGAACCGTTCTGCTTCAGCTCGCCAGACCGTCTCGCTGGCATCGAGCCGATACAAGACGTTGTCTTCACGATCCGACACGGCGTACAGGGCGTCGCCACACCAGGCCAGCCCGGATAGATTGCCCGCCGTGATGCCCTCGACCGGGTGTTCGCTGACCAACTTCAGCTCTGGCGCCTCGGCTGCCCACACCGGAGCGGCCAACGCCGCCAGAAGTGCAACCCAACGGACGTTCAAATCAGCACCTCGGCGAGATTACCCTTCGATTCCAGCCAGCTCTTGCGATCACCTGCGCGCTTCTTGGCCAATAACATGTCCATGATTTCTCGCGTGCCGTCGAAGTCGCCCAAGGTCAGCTGCACCAGCCGGCGTGTATTGGGGTCCATGGTCGTTTCACGCAACTGTGGGGGGTTCATTTCGCCAAGCCCCTTGAATCGGGTGACCTGAGGTTTACCGCGACGTTTGTCCGCAGTCAAACGATCCAGAATGCCGTCGCGCTCGGCTTCGTCCAGCGCATAGAAGATATCTTTGCCTAGATCGATGCGGTAAAGCGGTGGCATCGCCACATAGACGTGCCCTGCCTCGACCAACGGGCGGAAATGACGGACAAACAGCGCGCACAGCAGCGTCGCGATATGCAAACCATCGGAGTCAGCGTCAGCGAGAATGCAGATCTTGCCGTAGCGCAGTTGGGTCATGTCGGCAGCCCCAGGATCGACGCCGATCGCGACAGCGATGTCATGCACTTCCTGGCTAGCGAGGACCTCGCCACCGTCTACTTCCCAGGTGTTCAGAATTTTGCCACGCAGCGGCATGATCGCCTGGAATTCCTTGTCGCGCGCTTGCTTGGCCGAACCGCCCGCTGAATCACCCTCTACCAGGAACAGTTCCGAGCGCGCCGGATCTTGCCCCGCGCAATCCGCCAGTTTGCCGGGCAGGGCCGGGCCCTGGGTGATACGCTTGCGCTCGACTTTTTTGCTGGCTTTGAGCCGCCGGCCGGCGTTGCTGATGGCCAACTCGGCCAGCTGCATCCCGAGCTCCGGGTGCGCGTTGAGCCAGAGGCTGAAGGCGTCCTTTGCAACACCCGACACGAATGCGGCCGCCTCGCGCGAGGACAGCCGCTCCTTCGTCTGGCCGGAAAACTGTGGCTCCTGCATTTTCGTCGAAAGCACAAAAGCAATCCGCTCCCAGACGTCTTCCGGTGCCAGCTTGACGCCGCGCGGCAGCAGGTTGCGAAACTCGCAAAACTCGCGCATGGCATCCAGCAACCCCTGACGCAGCCCATTGACGTGAGTGCCGCCCTGGGCTGTCGGGATCAGGTTGACATAGCTTTCCTGCACGCTGTCGCCGCCATCTGGCAGCCACAACAAGGCCCAGTCAACAGCTTCCTTGTTTCCAGCCAGGCTGCCGCAGAAAGGCTCGTCAGGCAGGCGGGCGAATTCACTAACCGCATCGACAAGGTAAGAGCGCAGGCCATCCTCATAGTGCCATTCGACCTTCTCCCCGGTGCTCTTGTCCTCGAAGCTGACATTGAGGCCCGGACACAGTACTGCCTTGGCCTTGAGCACATGCTTGAGGCGGCTAATGGAAAATTTCGGAGTATCAAAATACTTAGGGTCGGCCCAGAAGTGCACGCTGGTGCCGGTGTTGCGCTTGCCGACCGTGCCAATTACGTCCAGTTCGCTAGCCTTGAAGCCATCGACGAAGGCCATGCGGTACTCGTTGCCGTCACGTTTGACCGTCACTTCGACTCGAGTCGATAGCGCGTTGACTACCGAGATACCCACGCCGTGCAAGCCGCCGGAAAACTGGTAGTTCTTGTTCGAGAACTTACCCCCTGCGTGGAGCTTGGTCAGGATCAACTCGACGCCCGACACGCCCTCTTCCGGATGAATGTCGACGGGCATACCGCGACCGTCGTCGATCACCTGGAGGGAATTGTCCTGATGCAGGATAACTTGTACCGAACTGGCATGACCCGCCAAAGCTTCGTCGACACTGTTGTCGATGACTTCCTGCGCAAGATGGTTGGGTCGTGAGGTATCGGTGTACATGCCCGGACGCTTGCGCACCGGATCCAGGCCGGAGAGGACTTCAATGGCTTCTGCGGTGTAAGACATGTGCGTCTCGTGATGTCCTTATAAATCGGAAAAATCGACGTCTGCGAAAAGGTCTGGATCAAACCCGGCAAACGCCAGCAGAGCGGGAAGCCGCTCGGAAAAGCCTTGAAAGCCGTGATCTCCGCCTGCCTGTATCCGCACCGCGCAGCCTTTGTAAAAGTCGGCCGCATCTCGGTAGTCAAGCGTTTCGTCCCCGGTCTGCAACCAGACCTGATAGCGCTCGGGGCTCTGTGGCGGGGGCGTTTCCATCTCAGCCAAGGCCGCGACATGGTCTTGAGTCAGTTGCCAGACTTCACCGGTGTAAAGGTTGGTCTGCTGGCCCAGATAACCGTCGAAACGACGATGAGGCGTAACAGCCGGATTGATCAGCAGCGCCTTGAGCCCATGGCGCTCGGCAAGATGCGTTGCATAGTATCCGCCGAGGGAGCTCCCGACCAGCAATGGCCTGCCTAGCTCCGCGATGTCTTTCTCGAGCTGAGCGATAGCCTGGCGTGGATGGTGGCGCAGCGCAGGCACTCGAAGCGATGCACTCAAGTCGATGCGGGTCAACGCAGCGGTGAGCTGGCTGGCTTTCTGAGACAGCGGCGAGCTGTTGAGGCCGTGCATGTAAACAATGGTGGGCTGTGCGCGGGTCATGCTGAATCGCTGCCTGGCAAAAGACGGAAAGGCTACTAGGCCAGCCGCGCTTGCCGCAAGCCACGCGCTGAGCAGATCCCTACCGCATCAGCCTTAAGCGCCAGTATCAGTAGCCTTTAATCGTGTAATCCACTTCGAAACTGGTCCCGACAACGCGAGAAACACCGGTTTCGAGCGTTCCGTTGCCATGCAGGCGCAGCCAACGATAACCCGGCGCCAGATTGTCTACCTGGAAGTCCTCACTGCCAGGAGCAAACTGCACGCCTGTTGAAGGGGTTGCCAAGAGTCGAACCCCAGCACGGATGGAGTCAAACTCCTGGTGGATATGGCCCCATAGGATGGCCCGAACACAAGTGAAGCGATCGAGAACGCCAAACAGCGCATCACGGTTGTGAAGGCCGATGCTGTCCATCCATTTGCTGCCGATGGTGACCGGGTGATGATGCAAGCAGACGAGATGGTGACGCTCCGGAGCCGCCTGCAACGCCTGTTCGAGCAACGCCAGTTGTTCGTCGGCGAGCATACCGAACACCGCACCAGGCACCAGAGTGTCGAGCATGATGACCCGCCACGCACCGATATCGAGTACCGGACCCATCATCTCGGTGCCCCGGGTCACCTCCTGCATGCTCGGCAGCTCATCATGGTTGCCGGGGCACCAACGTGCCGGCGCATCGATACGCGCGGACAACTGCCGGAAACGTTGATAGGAGGAAAGAGAGCCGTCTTGGGAAAGATCGCCCGTCGCCAGCATCAGGTCGATGCGAGGCTGTTCTTCAAGGACTAGGTCAACGACACGCTGCAGACTCTCAGCCGTATCCATGCCCAACAGCTTGCCGCCCGTTTCGGCAAACAGGTGGCTATCGGTCAGTTGTACGAGCAAAACCGAGTCGTTATCAACAATGTGCGGCGCAGCAGCCAAGACCCGTCTCCTTTGGCGAAATCGCAGAAGAATTATGGTGGCTGAGAGCCGCACGGGTAAACTGCGCGATGCGGGCATGCATCACAGAACTACTTAGGAGCAGTTCACCGCATATAGCGACATGACATCGCTTCCGGCGGCCGCTGCCCCCTCACAGAACGGATTCCAGCTCGTGGCCACATGCCAGGCAATGGCCAAGCCACTCCCCGAGGAACAGATTGAGCTGATTTTTTTCGTCAGGCTGGTGCATCTGAGCGTTGGGATAGCTGTAAATGCCGCGGAACCGACGAGCGTTCTCCGCACCGATCACTTCAGCCATACGCGCATCGTGATACACCCGCACGTCCATTTGCGGCACCGGTAACCAGGGCAGGCAGTCCTGCTGGCTGATATGGACGGTGGTGGTGTACGGGCAACTCTCGGTTACAGTCAGCACAAGCACACCGAGCAGCCGGTCCCCCTGGCTCATGGCGATTCGGCGCGTATCCGGGTGGTTGCGCATGTCCGGCAGCAAGCGCATCAGACGCAGATAGTTCGCTTCACAGGCCGCCTGCAGCTCCAGCAGATCGACGCGGTATCGCTCGCGGGTTCGCCTCATGTCCATGCCTCCCTGATCTCGCTGCGGTTCAAGGCCAGCCACTGCAAGGCGATGATCGTAGCCGCGTTATCGATTCGACCGTCGCGCAGCGCCTCCAATGCACTATCAAGAGACCACACAGCCGCACGGATATCCTCACCCTCCTCTTCCAGCCCGAACACACCGCCCGCCCCGACGCTGCTGCAGCGCCCGACGTAAAGATGGATGCGCTCTGTACTACCACCGGGCGATGGATAATAGACAGACACCGGCCAAAGCTCGCCGAGCTCCAGGCCCGCTTCCTCAATCGATTCCCGGCGTGCCACTTCTTCAGGCTGCTCGTCCTTGTCAATCAAACCAGCCACCGTTTCCACCAACCAGGGATTGTCGCCCTGAGCCATGGCACCCATACGAAACTGCTCGACCAGCACCACCTCGTCGCGCTGCGGATCATAAGGAAGAACGCAGACTGCATCGTGCCTTACGAACAGTTCGCGCTCGATTTCGGCGCCCATGCCGCCTCGAAACAGACGATGGCGGAGCCGAAACCGGTCAAGGTTGTAGAAGCCACTGAAGCAGCGCTCGCGGCTAATGATCTCGACATCGTCTGCGCCGGCTTTGAAAATATCGTTCATGAACTACTCACATATCGGTTTAGTCCCGCACCTGTCGGCGCCGGAAAAGGCTGCAACCGTCACGACGTGAGCGGTTTATCTATTGCCATCCTAGCGCGCCGTTTGCTCAGGCGCAGCCCTTTGCAGACCACTCGCATGATGCATGATGCCCAACTGCCAATCTCGAACTTCGCACCGTTCATGCACTCGAACCCGCACTGAAGCCGCCTCAGGAGCCCATGCATTGATGCCAATCCGCAACTTCATCGCCGTTGCAGCGTTCAGCCTGATCATTAGCGGCTGCCAACACCTCGGCGGCGAGTCACCCGTCAAGGTTCGGCAGATTCTCAGCGAGCAACGCCAGGCCGGCTGCCCTGAACAAGACGATAGCTGCCCATTGGTGAACATAGATACTCAGCTGTTCGAAAACGAGCCCGTGCTGAACGCGCTGATCGACCAGCGGTTGCGTGAGATGACCGTCAACACCCCGGATGCGCAAGTCCCGCCATCACTTGAGGGTTATCAACAGGCATTCCTGCAAGACGCTGAACCGGGATGGATCAGCTACCTGCAAGCCAAGCTGCGCGAACAACATGGTTCGATGCTGGTGGTCGAGCTATCGAGCTATCTCCACACTGGCGGCGCTCACGGTATGCCCGGGCGCGGCTTCATCAACTTTGACCGAGAGCAGGACCGGGAGCTTAAGCTCGCCGATGTACTGCTGCCAGGCAAGGAAGGCGCGTTCTGGCGCGTCGCAGCGAAAGCGCACCAGCAATGGCTACTCGCCAACGAACACGACGCGGCTTTCAGCCGCCAGTGGCCGTTCCAGCAAACATCAAACGTCGCATTGCTGCGCGACAATATCTTGCTCAAATACGACGTTTATAGCATCGCACCATATTCCAGCGGTCATCCAGAGCTGGAAATCCCGTACAACGAGCTCAGTGGGATATTGAAACCGGCGTTTCTGCCCTAGCCGTTAAAAAGCGGCTTAACACCGGCAGCCAGCCGGAGAGGCGGCAAGGTGGGAGGACTCAATGACCGGGAAAGGCTTGGCAATTTTGCCGCCTACGGTTGCCATCTAGGCGAAGCCGGTATGACGGCGCAGCGTTTCCACGATGCGCCGTCATCCTTTGGACGAGAGGAGGATCACGCTGCAGCGCTCCGCCGAGCCCAAACACGGCGGAGCGCCGCCCTCCCTGCGACACTGAAGTCGCCGAACACTACACCTGCTTGTAGATCACCGAACCTTCATCCTTGAACCGCGAGGATTGCTCCTTGAAGCCGGCTTCGATGGCTTTTTGTTCATCGGTCAGGCCATTGTCGGCAGCGTACTCCCGCACTTCCTGCGTGATCTTCATCGAACAGAACTTTGGCCCACACATCGAGCAAAAGTGGGCCACCTTGGCCGAATCCTTCGGCAGGGTCTCGTCATGGAAAGCCCGCGCTGTGTCCGGGTCAAGGCCGAGGTTGAACTGATCCTCCCAGCGGAACTCGAACCGCGCCTTGGACAGCGCGTTGTCACGGATCTGCGCGCCCGGGTGGCCCTTGGCGAGGTCCGCGGCGTGTGCAGCGATCTTGTAGGTGATGATGCCGGTCTTGACGTCATCTTTGTTCGGCAAGCCCAGGTGCTCCTTTGGCGTGACGTAGCAAAGCATGGCGCAACCGAACCAGCCGATCATCGCCGCACCGATGCCACTGGTGATGTGGTCGTAGCCCGGGGCGATGTCGGTGGTCAGCGGCCCAAGGGTGTAGAACGGCGCCTCGTCGCAGCACTCCAGCTGCTTGTCCATGTTTTCCTTGATCATCTGCATCGGCACATGGCCGGGGCCTTCGATCATGCACTGCACGTCATGCTTCCAGGCGATTTTGGTCAGTTCGCCTAGGGTTTCCAGCTCGCCGAATTGGGCGGCGTCGTTGGCATCGGCGATCGAGCCGGGGCGCAGGCCATCGCCGAGCGAGAAGCTGACGTCGTAGGCCTTCATGATTTCGCAGATCTCGTCGAAATGCGTGTAAAGGAAGTTCTCCTGGTGATGCGCCAGGCACCATTTGGCCATGATCGAGCCGCCGCGTGAGACGATGCCGGTGACGCGCTTGGCGGTCAGCGGCACGTAACGCAACAGCACGCCGGCGTGGATAGTGAAATAGTCCACGCCCTGCTCGGCCTGCTCGATCAGCGTGTCGCGGAATAACTCCCAGGTCAGGTCTTCGGCGACGCCGTTGACCTTTTCCAGCGCCTGATAGATCGGCACGGTACCAATCGGAACCGGCGAGTTGCGGATGATCCATTCGCGGGTTTCGTGGATATGCTTGCCGGTGGACAGGTCCATCACGGTATCCGAGCCCCAGCGGATGCCCCAGGTCAGCTTGGCCACTTCCTCTTCAATCGACGAACCCAGCGCCGAGTTGCCGATGTTGCCGTTGATCTTCACCAGGAAGTTGCGGCCGATGATCATCGGCTCCAGCTCGGTGTGGTTGATGTTGGCGGGGATGATGGCGCGGCCGCGGGCCACTTCGTCACGCACGAATTCGGCGGTGATTTCCTTCGGAATCGAGGCACCGAAGCTCTGCCCGCCATGCTGCTCGGTTAGCAGACCCGCCGCGCGCGCTTCCTGCAGCTTCATATTTTCGCGGATGGCGACGAATTCCATCTCGGGCGTAATGATGCCCTGACGCGCGTAGTGCATCTGGCTGACGTTCTTGCCGGGCTTGGCGCGGCGAGGGTTGCGCACGTGGGCGAAGCGCATCTTGGTTAGCTCGGCATCGGCCAGACGCTGCTGGCCGAACTGCGAGGTCAGACCGTCGAGCAGTTCGGTGTCGCCACGGTCGTCGATCCAGGCCGAACGCACATCGGCCAGGCCCTTCCGTACATCTATCTGTACGTTCGGGTCGGTGTAGGGGCCGGATGTGTCGTACACCAGTACGGGCGCGTTGATCTCACCGCCGAAATCGGTTGGGGTCACGTCGAGACTGATCTCCCGCATCGGCACCCGGATGTCGGGGCGTGAACCCTGTACATAGATTTTCTGGGAACGCGGGAAAGGCTGGATCGATTGCTGGTCGACCTGGGCCGATTCACTCAGGTTTTGTTGTTCTGCACGCATCAGGCTGGCTCCTCGAAAGTTGTCGGAGTGAACCTGAAAAACACAGCGGGAAAAGGGCATCGGGGCGCGCCGGGACTGGCGCCGAGAGAGCTGGCCGAACGACTAGCGAGCACATCTTGTTCCCTACGCAGGCCTTAACCTGATCAGGTTCAACGGGATCCGGAACTTTCCGATCTCAGCCTTCGCTTCAAGGCACCCCGACAAGAACGGAGCCGAGTCTAATCAAGAGTGGCGGGGAATACCATGCCGATAGCCATAGTGGCGACCGCCGGGTCACGGCCATCCCACCCGCCCGGTAACCTGATCGCCTTCGGCGAGGCTCCAGACACCGTGCTCATGCGCCTTGACCGCCCGCATGGCCGCGCATAGCCTTGCCCATCACTTTGCTTCAGGGAAAGACGCACATGCTGCGCAGACTCACGCTGGCACTCGCCGTGACCGCCGCCTCGCCCGGGCTGACTTGGGCACAGACAGCGCCTCCGCTTTCCGCTCGAACCGATCTGGTCAGCGTCTACCGACAGGCGGTAGAAAACAACGCCGACCTCGCTGCAGCGCGCGCTCAGTTCAAAGCCATTCAGGAAGTCGTGCCCCAGGCCCGAGCCGGCCTGCTACCGAACCTCAGCGGTGGCGCGGAGCTCAGCGATACGCGCACCGACGTCGATACATCCATGGGTTCACGCTCACTGTCACGCAGCGGCACTGTCTACCAGGCGACCCTCAGCCAACCGATTTTTCGTCCGGAACGCTGGTTCCAGCTACAGGCAGCCGAAGCCATCAGCGAACAGGCCGCGCTGGAGTATTCGATCGCCGAGCAGGACCTGATTCGCCTCACGGCGCAAGCCTACTTCGCCGTATTGCGCGCCCAGGACAATCTGGCCGCGGCCAAGGCCGAGGAGTCGGCTTTCCAGCGTCAGCTCGATCAGGCCAACGAGCGCTTTGAGGTTGGCCTATCCGACCGTACCGATGTACTCGAAGCTCAGGCGGGCTTCGATACGGCGCGTGCCAACCGACTGCTCACGCAACGGCAGGTAGCCGATGCGTTCCAGGCGTTGTCGACGTTGACCAACCGCGAATACCTGGCCCTTGAAGGCATCGAGCACAGCTTGCCGGTGTTGCCGCCCATCCCCAATGACGCCAGCGCCTGGGTCAACACCGCTACGCAGCAGAACCTAGACCTGCTGGCCAGTAACCAGGCAGTCAACGCAGCTGAAGAAACGTTGCGTCAACGCCGTGCCGGGCATGCACCAACCCTCGACGCTGTGGCGCGCTACAGCAAGGGTGACAATGACAGTTTGGGTTTCACCAACACGGGTAGCGAAACCGTGACCGGCATCCCCCGCTACACCGGGGATGTGGAGCAGCGCAGCATTGGACTGCAGCTGAACATCCCGCTTTACAGCGGCGGGCTGATCAGCTCACAACGCCGCGAAGCCTTCCACCAGCTCACCCAGACCGAGCAACAGCGAGAAAGCCTGCGCCGTCAGGTTGTCGAAACCACGCGCAACCTGTATCGGGCTGTAATTACCGATGTCGAGCAGGTACAGGCACGACGGCAGTCGATCGTCTCCAATCAGAGCGCGCTGGAAGCCACCGACATCGGCTACCAGGTCGGAACTCGCAACATCGTCGACGTGCTCGACACGCAGCGCCGCCTGTTCGCTTCGGTGCGTGACTACAACAACGCCCGCTACGACTACATCATCGACAGCCTGCGCCTGAAACAGGCCGCAGGCACCCTCAACCCCGGTGACCTGGAAGACCTGCAGCGTTACCTGAAAACGGACTACAACCCGGACACTGATTTTTTACCGCCGGATCTGTCCGAGAACTTCGCCCGCCCAGTGCGCATCGAGTAGCTGACCCCGGGGAGGCGTTAGACGGAACAGCATCTTTAGAGGGCTCGCCAGGCCTGCAACAAGCCTGGCCGAAATCGACATCAGTCACGACCACAAAGCGTATTCCTGGGGCGCCGGAGCTGATAACAAGCTGATGGCGTCAGGCGAGCAACGCTCCCAGCCCCTGCAGCAGACGCCCTAGTGCGCCCTGATTGTTCTTTAGCACCATCAAGCCTGCGCTGCGGGCTTGCGCAGTGCGCTCGGGATCGGTCCAGAACGCCTCTATCGCAGATGCCAGTTCAGGTGCATTGGTTATTTCGGCAAGCGCACCGGCATCGCGCAGTTGCGCTGCGATATCGAGAAAGTTGAACAGGTGCGGTCCCGTCACGACGGGCTTGCCCAGCGCGGCTGGTTCGAGCAGGTTGTGCCCGCCAGTCGGCACCAGGCTGCCACCAACAAACGCGACGTCGGCTAACGCGAACAGAAACAGCAACTCACCCATGGTGTCGCCAAGCACCACTTGAGTACCAGCCTCCGGCTGCTCCTGTAGCGATCGGCGAACCGTGCTGAAACCCTGCTTGGTGCAAAGCTCATGAACCGAGCGAAAGCGCTCGGGATGGCGCGGTACGAGGATCAACAGCGCATCGGGCTGCTCAGCCAGAATCAGCCGATGCGCTGCAAGCAGAATTTCGTCCTCGCCTGTATGGGTGCTTGCGCCGATCCAGACCGGTCGCGACACGGCACTCCACTGCTGGCGGAGCTGCGAGGCGCGCTCAGGCAGCGCCGGGTCAATACTCAGATCGAACTTGATCGAACCGGTGACCTGCACACATTGGTCACGGGCGCCAAGCTGCCGAAAGCGTGCGGCCTCAGCTTCGGTCTGCGCGGCGATCAGGGCCAGCTCGGCCAGCATTGGCTTGGTCAACCGGGAAAAGCGGCCATAGCCCCGAGCTGAACGTTCAGACAGGCGAGCATTAGCCAGCGCGACCGGGATGCCGCGAAGCGCGCACTGGTGAATGTGGTTCGGCCATAACTCGGTTTCCATCACAACCGCGAGCGTTGGTCGCAAGCATTGCAGAAAGCGCGATGCTGCCCACGGCAGATCGTAGGGCAGGTAGCAGTGCTGTACCGTGTCGCCAAACAGCGCCTTGATGCGCTCGGAGCCGGTCGGCGTCATGCATGTCACGGTAATGGGTAGTTGGGGATAGCGCTCCCTGATCGCTCGAATCATTGGCGCCGCAGCAATACTCTCGCCGACCGACACCGCATGCACCCAGATGCCACCCGGTTTGAAGTCCGGCAGTCCGACAGCAAAACGCTCGCCCATGCGTGTCCGATAAGCCGGTGCTCGACGGGCGCGCCAGAACAGACGAACCACCACCAGCGGCAAAGCGAGATGGAACAGCAAGGTATAGAGGGCACGATTCATGGGCGCGGAGCTTAGCAAAGGGGCGGACGCAACGGCCACAACGAAGCTTGAAGCGAAATCCGTTACCGTTACGCCGAACTTGCCCGCACCGCGGGAGCCGAATGAACGCAGCGTTCGTCGGCACTGCACGCAACCGGAGTCCGTATGATTGGCTATATCTATCTCGCCATCGCCATTACCGCAGAGGTGATCGCCACCACATCCATGAAGTCGCTCGCCGGTTTCAGTCGCCCGCTTCCCCTATTTCTCGTGGTCGCTGGCTACAGCCTTTCATTCTGGATGCTCGCGCTGGTGGTAAAGACCATACCCGTGGGAATCGCCTATGCCATATGGGCTGGCCTTGGCATCGTCCTGGTGAGCATTGCCGCAGCGGTCCTATATCAGCAAAAGCTCGACCTGCCGGCGGTGCTTGGCATGGCGCTGATCGTGGCCGGCGTCGTGGTGATCCAGTTGTTTTCCCACAGCACGGGGCACTGAGCCGGATAGGCTGATGCCGATGGTTGAGCGGTTATACTGCGCGCTCGATTTCACCAAGAGGCCGGCCCATGTCCGATTCACTGAGCACCGATGTCCTGATCGTAGGCGGCGGAGTCGCTGGTCTGTGGCTGAACGCCCGCTTACGCCGGCTGGGCTATTCGACGCTGCTGGTGGACAAGGGTGTGCTTGGCGGCGGTCAAAGCGTCAAGTCACAGGGCATCATCCACGGCGGCACCAAGTACGCCTTGAGCGGCGCCCTCACCGGCGCATCGGAAGCCATCGCCGACATGCCGCGACGTTGGCGCGAGGCGCTTGCCGGCAGCGGCGAGTTGGACCTCTCCGGCGTACGCCTGTTATCGGACGCTCACTATCTCTGGTCGCCAGGCACGCTGACCGGCAACCTCACCAGCTTCTTCGCCAGTAAAGCCGTGCGGTCACGTGTCGGTCAGGTGAAAGGGAGCGATTTGCCCCCAGCGCTTCAGGACCCACGCTTCAAAGGCAGGGTTTATCGCCTTAGCGAACTGGTGCTGGACGTGCCCAGCCTGATCCATCGACTCGCGGAGCTGTCGGGTCCAGGTCTGCTCAAAGCCGATCGAATCGAGCCACTTAGGGAAAATGGCGAGCTGACCGGGCTGACCGTCGACGGTCGCTCAATCCGAGCCCAACGCATTGTGCTGACGGCCGGTGCGGGCAATGCCGAACTGCTGAGCGCGCTGGGTCTCGCCCAGCCGGCCATGCAAAAACGTCCGTTGCACATGGTCATCGCCAAGGCGCCTACATTGAAGCCGCTCTACGCGCATTGCCTGGGCGGCGGCTCCAAACCGCGCATCACCGTGACCAGCCACCCCACTGAAGAAGGCCAATGGGTCTGGTATCTGGGCGGTGAACTGGCAGAAGCAGGCGGGGTCGCACGCGACGAGGCCGCGCAGATTGCCGCAGCGAAGAAAGAGCTGGCCGAACTGGTGCCTTGGATCGACCTGTCCGCTGCGCAATGGGCAACGCTGCGCATCGACCGCGCAGAGCCGGCCCAGTCAGCACTGGCCAGGCCGGATAACGCCTTTCTTGCAGAGCAGGGTCGCCTGCTGGTTGGCTGGCCGACCAAGCTGGCGTTATCGCCGGACTTCGCCGATCGCGTCGAAGCCGCGTTGATCCGAGACGGCATTCAACCGCAACAACTGGTGCAACTGCCTGAACTGCCGCGCCCTGCGATTACCGGGCCGTTCTGGGAAGGATTGGTCTGATGGAAACGACTCTGCACTCTTTGCACCGCCCGCTGGGCAGTACCGGCCTGAATGTGTCGCCACTGGGCCTGGGCACGGTCAAGCTGGGCCGGGATCAGGGCGTGAAATACCCCAACGGCTTCAGCATTCCCGACGACAACCAAGCGCGCCAGTTGCTCGATCTAGCGCGAGACCTCGGTATCAACCTGATCGACACCGCACCCGCCTACGGCGTCAGCGAAGAGCGCTTGGGCCCACTACTGCAAGGGCAGCGCGACCATTGGGTGGTTGTCAGCAAGGTCGGCGAAGAGTTCGTCGACGGTCAATCGCATTTCGATTTTTCGCCTGCTCATACCCGTTCCTCCGTCGAGCGCAGCCTCAGCCGGCTAAGAACCGATCGTATCGAACTGGTGCTGGTGCACTCAGACGGGCGCGACCTGGAGATCCTGCAGCACAGCGGCGTCTACGAAACGCTCGCTGATCTCAAGCGCGAGGGCAAAATTCTTGGCTACGGCCTGTCGGGTAAGACAGTCGATGGCGGATTGTTCGCCCTCGAGAAGGGTGACTGCGCCATGGTGACCTACAACCTCAACGAGCAAGCTGAACGGCCTGTGCTTGACTACGCTCATACCCATGTCAAGGGCATTCTGATCAAGAAGGCGCTCGCCAGCGGCCATGTTTGCCTGAAGCCGGATCAGGACCCCGTCCGACTCAGCTTTGAGCTGCTGTTCGGCCATCCAGGCGTGGGCGCGGCCATCATTGGCACCATCAACCCGCAACACTTGTCAGATAACGTGCGTG
Organism: Stutzerimonas stutzeri; assembly: GCF_051028275.1. GTDB lineage: Bacteria > Pseudomonadota > Gammaproteobacteria > Pseudomonadales > Pseudomonadaceae > Stutzerimonas > Stutzerimonas stutzeri_AS. The sequence goes on along the minus strand of NZ_CP069269.1, from coordinate 581,176 downwards.
TCGCCGCATCCGTTTTAACCCAACAACAATAAACACGGCCAAACGGCCGCCTACTGCCAGGAGGAGCCGAATGCCGCGCGTGCTGATCCGTAAGAATCCGACCTTCAAGACGCTGCCGCTGCTTGTCGAAGCCAGTCCAGAAGGTTTGCGCTACCAGAGCCTGGGGCGTCCGCTGAATTTCAGCGAAATGCTCGAACGTCGCCGACCGGTAGCCGTGACAGATCCGAGCCGCTTCGATGTCGAACTGGCAAACCTGGGCGTCTCGGTGCGCCTGACGCTCTGCTGGCAGGGGCAGGAGTATTGGGTGCTGGTGCGCCAGCAACGTCAGGACCGAGGCGACGTGGTGCTCAAACTGATTTCCGGCTATGTCCCAGCCCATGAGCTAAGCCTGCCCTTGCTGACAGCGATTCAGGAAGTCGCTGAAGAATGCCTGCTGGAAACGCCCGAAGGCTGGCTGGCAGGTCGTTTCGGTGATACCTGGCTGCCAACACCCTATCAAAGCAGCCTGCGCTATCGAGAGGCCGTACACTTCAACCTGACCTCCGTGCCCGGCTCAGCACAGCCGATCCAATGCGGTCAGATGACGTTGATCGAGCAACCCCGGGCCTATGTCCATCTGCCAACGGCGTCCTTGCAACTGGTCTATGACATGCAGCTCGAACTGCCGAAAGAAACCCGAGAGCTCAGCCTGTTCCATGTGGATGAGCGTCTGCAGGACGGCAAGCTGGTCGCCGAGCTGTCACGCAGCCGACCCAACCTCTATCTGGTTCCCCTCTTGCAGGGCCGGCCGACTCCGGCATTGTTCACCTTGCGCAAAGGCCAGCCGGTGCCTGCCAGCACACGCGGGCTATGGCTTTCGGAAAGCTTTGCGGGTCAGGACGAATGGGTCGTGCGAGAGGAGCGGATCAGCTGGCGTGACTGGATCAAAACCATGCCCGTGGCGGAATCAGGTTAGTTGCGCCCGCAGTCGCGCCCAGCCGGATCGGGTGAGCGCGGCTGTGAATCAGCGATTGCGGATTTTTTCGACAATGGCCGTGGTAGAGCTGTTCTCAACGAGTCCCAAGACTCTGACCTCGCCGCCGTAGGCAGTGACCAGGTCCGCACCCACCACCTGATCAACCCCGTAATCCCCACCCTTGACGAGTACGTCCGGTTTGACCTCAGCGAGCAGAGACTCCGGCGTGTCCTCCGCGAAGCATACGACCCAATCAACCGCACCGAGCCCGGCGAGCACCGCCATGCGCCTATCCACCGAATTGATGGGCCGACCCGGCCCCTTCAGGCGACTGACCGATCCGTCATCATTCACCGCGACGATCAAGCGATCTCCTTGAGCGCGGGCCTGCTCTAGATAGGTCACGTGGCCGGCATGAAGAATGTCGAAGCAACCGTTGGTAAAGACGATTTTTTCACCCTCAGCGCGTGCATCCTCGATGGCGGTCAGCAACTGCTCGAGCGTCATCACGCCGCGCTCGGACCCCTCCTCTCTCTGCACCGCACGGCGCAGCTCCGGCGCGCTGATGCAGGCCGTGCCCAGCTTGCCAACCACAATGCCGGCTGCCAGGTTGGCCAGCGCCACTGCCTGGGGCAGCGCTTCTCCGGCTGCAATCGCTGCGGCCAATGTCGAGATAACCGTATCGCCAGCACCGGTGACATCGAAGACCTCGCGCGCGCGCGCCGGCAGATGCAGGGGAGAATGCTCAGGACGCAATAGCGTCATGCCGTGCTCGCCCCGAGTAACCAGCAACGCGCCTAGTTCCAGCTCCTCCATGAGTCTGGCACCCTTGGCGACCAGCTCCGCCTCGTCTGCACAATGACCGACGATAGCCTCGAACTCTCCAAGGTTCGGCGTTATCACCGAAGCGCCGCGGTAGATCTCAAAATCCTTGCCTTTGGGATCGGCCAGCACCGGGATGCCACGCTTACGGGCGGCCTGAATCAGGGCTTGGTGATTGCGCAATGCACCTTTGCCGTAGTCGGAGAGGATCAGCACCTTGACGCCATCCAGCAGCGCCTCGACCTGAGTCAGCAGTGCAGCAGGGTCTGTATCGAAGGGTTCTTCGAAATCCATCCGCAATAGTTGCTGATGACGACTCATGACCCGCAGCTTGATGATCGTCGGCTGATGATCAATCGACTGGAAATGCGCCCCGACGCCTGCTGCGGCCAGGCTGTCAGCCAGACTCTTACGCGCCTCATCGACGCCGGTAACCCCAACCAGCGCCGCGCTCGCACCGAGGGCGGCGATATTCAGTGCAACATTCGCAGCCCCACCTGGCCGATCCTCCACATGATCGACCTTAACCACCGGCACTGGCGCTTCGGGCGAGATCCGGTTAGTACCGCCATGCCAATAACGATCAAGCATGACATCGCCAACCACCAGAACGGAGGCTTGGTCGAATCGGGGCATGGACAGTTTCATCAGCTGACTCCGCACGTTCGAAAAGCGCGCATGATAGCAGCCCGGCATACCGCAAGAAGCGTCAACCGAGGCCGGGAGTTTGCCAGCACACCCGGCGCTGCGAAACGGCACAGATGTGCAGAACGAGCGCGCGCAAGGCCTAGCCAGACGCTACAGAGCATAGTGATCAGGATGCAGCTTTGGACTGCGCGCCAACGAGCGTTAGACGCGCTCGACCCAAAACAGCTCGTGTCGGCGTACAGCTTTGCGGAAGAACTCATCCCCTCCGGTGATCGGCCAGCGCCGGCCCAGAAGTAATGCTTGAATAACGCGGCGAACACGCTTCTTGAGCGGCAGCGGGACCTGCAAGTCATGCTGCATAGTCAGGGCCATGGCCTTGTCCAGCCGCATGTCCGCATCCAATACCGGACTCCAGACCGCAAGTGACGGAAGCGGCTCTATAGCAGGCGGCAAAGCGATACCGCAATCAGCAGGCCCCATCGGCCAGCGATCGTTGTCATGCAGGTGATTGGCGTACAGCAGCTTGGTCTCTGGCTTCCACTGGCTCTTTTCAATAGCCGCGTTGAGCGCCAATGAGGCATGAATATGGTCGGGGTGCGGATCGAGCTGAAGATGAGGGAGCACGACGACCTCCGGCCTGTGGTGCTCGATCAGCGCAGAGAGATCTGCCAGCAAATTGTTCCAGGTGGGCTTGGCATCTGCATCGCCGGGCAGACGTAGCGCGTTGAAGGCGCGTGCTCTACGGATGTCGAGCTCACCGGATTCTTTCGATCCAAAGGGAACATCTGGTTGCTCATGCATGGCCGGAAGCCGCATACAGAAGTATCCCAACTGAATGCATTGCGTCATTGGGACACCGCCCCACAAAGGGACCGCCAAGCTGTTCCACGTTCGGAGGCGCCCTTTGAGACGCGCCGCTTGCTCTTTGTCCAAGCCAAGCCGTTCATAGTGACGCGCTTCGATTTCACCCTGGGTCAGGGTCACGATAGTGGCATTGGTGCATCGATGATAAAGACCAAAGGCAGCCAACTCGGCGTCATCTGCATGGGGTGCAATGATCATTGTGCGCTTTTGAGCGTAATCGGGGTGACTAAAGGCGAAAAGTCGAGTGGGAACCACACGGCAGAAACGGCTACGAACACGTAGTCGATCAGCGAGAAGAGGCTTGCACAGACCCGACAAGTTCACGTATCGACGGCCGGAGACGCGGCGCTCGAAATCCTGACGATCACAACCCTCAGGTGTCTCGATCAACACCCTGGGATCGAAGAGAAATCCCAAGAACGTGGCTTTGACCGTACACTCCAGAACGAGAGTGTCCGCGTCGGCTGGCAGCTCGCCAGAGACGCTCAAACAGTTGTCCGCTCCCAACGCAGCCACACCCTGCCAAGCATTGTCCGGAAAGTCGTGGCGATAGGAATCGCGCGGGGAATAGAACAGATGATCAGCAAACCAGGCTTCGTGAACGACCCAGAACACGAGAGCGAGGACTAGAGCGATCCAAGGAGGACCGAGGTCTACCAGACGTTGATCGACGAAGCTGGCCAATATTAGAACGACCAATGTCAGGCCAATGCGCTTGTTACGGCGATGACGTTTCAAAAGAACTTGCTTGCGGGGTTCCATGTCGGCCTTGTCGATTGTTCCTTGCGCTTGGGAAGCGCAGATTGTTGGCAAATAAAGGTGGTCAGGTTGGCGCGCTGAGGGTCACGATCGCGGTTGACGGAGTCGTCTCAAACTTGGTACACGGCGTGCTTATGGCACCACCGCTCCTTATATTCGCGGTCCGCACGCCCGAACGAATAGCGCAGGGTTTTGCCGAGCGCCCGGGCTTCCGCCCAGGCCTGCAGGACGTTGACGTAGCTCAACACGCTCCCCGGACTGAAATCACGACTGGCAGGGTCCACCCCGCCGTTGATGTATTCGACACTGACCCATTCAGGCGACTCAACCCTATAGAGCACCTGAATCGCTACCGGTACCTGCTCCAGGTAAGCTACGTGGCCGGTCATGTAGGGGTGCATCAGCTCAAGGACGCGTGGTAAGTGAGCAGCGGCCGGAACGGAGAATTGCCAACGGCGTTGAAACAAGTCGGCGTAGATGTGCGCAAGCTCTTCGGGCGAGTGGTCCTGTATCGGTCGCAGTTCGCCACCAGACTCCTCAAGCAACCGCAACTCTCGCCGTTGGTTATATCGAAATTTCTTCGACAGCGCCTCGGGCTCCCGTGCCAGCATCAGCGCCTCGGATTGCAAACCCAACCCGCGAAACCCTCTGATGTTGGGCTCACCTAAATAGCGTGCTCGCTGCCTTAGTATGGCGCCTGCACCTGGCGCCGCCGGCAGGATCACCTCCGCATTGCCAAGGTCGAACAGCCCCTTCTGCCGATGCTTCTTTAGGCCTTCCTTGGACAGTGCTAGATAACGCCCCCAGCAGGGCACCGCTGCGACCAGCATATCCTGGCTGTACCAGCCAAGGTAGCGCACTGGAATACCAGCTAGGCCGGCCAGACGTTCGACGATATCGGGGTGAGTGATAACGCTGCCACCGTGTGTATGCCAGAGCGTTGCGTACTCCGTAGCGGAGATAGACACCCAGCCGCGCTCTCGCCAGAGCCTAGTCAGTCCTTTCACGATGAGATGCCGCTGCTCTCGTCACCCGGCTCGTCACTGAATTGCGTAGCATGCAGGCGGGAGTAGAAGCCACCCAGAGCCAACAGCTCGGAATGGGTGCCACGCTCGACTATCTCGCCCGAATCCATAACCAGAATCTGATCGGCTTTTTCAATTGTCGACAGGCGATGCGCGATAACCAGCGTCGTACGCCCCTGCATCACCTTATCCAGAGCAGCCTGGATATGGCGCTCGGACTCGGTATCCAGCGCTGAAGTGGCTTCATCAAGGATGAGCAACGGGGCGTTTTTCAGCAAGGCGCGAGCGATCGCCAGACGCTGGCGCTGCCCCCCGGACAGCAGCACCCCGTTTTCACCTACAAGGGTGTCGTATTGGAGAGGCAGGCGTTCTATGAACTCGTCAGCGTAGGCGGCTTTCGCCGCTGCGATAACTTGCTCTCGGGGGGCATCAGCGAGATCGCCATAAGCGATATTTGCAATAATCGTATCATTAAACAGCGTAACATTCTGCGTCACGAGGGCCATATGCCGGCGTAGATTCGACAGGCGATAGTGTTGAATTTCCAAATCATCCAGCCGAATCTGGCCTTCGGTGTGCTTATAGAATCGCGGAATAAGATTGGCCAGTGTGGATTTCCCACTACCAGAGCGCCCTACAAGCGCAATCATCTGGCCGGGCTTAGCGCTGAATGACACGTTCCTCAGCACTGCCCGCTCTGCTTGCGGGTACGAGAAGCAAAGGCCACTGACCTCTAATCGGCCTTCTACGCGCTCACGCTCTTCTTTTCCGGAATCCAACTCGGCCTCTTCGTCCAATTGCTGGAATATGCTTTCCGCGCCAGCCACACCCTTCTGGATCGTCGAACTCACCTCTGATAACTGGCGAATGGGCTTGGGCAGTAGGCCTGCCATAGTGATGTAGGCCACCAGATCACCGGCAGAGGCATCACCTCGCAGCAGTAGCACAAGAAACATCAGCACGGCCATTGCCGAGTAGGTAAGGAGCTGCAACATGGGGGTATAGACGGCGCCCGTCTTGACCATCGCGAGCTGCTTGTCGGTATTGCTGTTGCTGGCTTCCAGGAACCGTTGCCTTTCGTACGGCTCGCCACCGAAGCTCCTGACAACCCGATACCCCTGGATAACCTCAGACGTCACGTGCGTAACATCGCCCATTGCGGTTTGGATTTTCTTACTTTGCTTGCGAAATTTTCGGCTGGCACTGGTTACCATCAGAGCGATGATCGGCAGGATAGCCAGCATCACCAATGTCAGTTTCCAGTTCATGTACAGGAGCGACCCGAAGAGGAACACGACTGTCATGCCTTCACGAATGACGACCTTGATCGCGTCGGTCGCGGCCCCCGTGACCATGGTCACGTTGAAGGTGATCCGCGAGATAAGGTGGCCGGAATTGTGAGTGTCAAAGTAGCGGTTCGGCAACACCAACAGGTGATTGAACAGCGCGATGCGCAGGTCGTGCACCAGCCCCAAGGATACGCGCGCAAGAAAATAGTTACCGAGGTAGGAACCTACCCCCTGCCATATCGCAATCGCAATGATGAGCAACGGGACCGCCTGCAGCAGCCGAAGCTCACTAAACACAGGCCAGCCAGGAAACATAACGGCGTCCGGGTTGCTGAGCCCATCGACAAAGTATTTCAGCATCCCCGCTAGCATTGGCTGTGTCGAGGCGAAAATCAGAAAACCGACGATGCTGAGTATGAACATGCCGATATACGGCCTGACGTAACCCAGAAGACGAAAATAGATTTTCAAGCTGGAACTGGAGGCTGGGACGTCGTCGGTCATAAGAGGAAGCGTGACAAAAAATGCATGCTATCACAGGACCCGCGAAGCCAAACCAAGCTTACAGTCGCAACGGGTATCGCCTACAATCGCGTGTTTACTCCGATATCCAGCTAATGCCGATCCAAGCCCAACCTACAACGGCGTCCGAGCGCGCCTACGATCTTATTGCACGCTATCTGTTGCCCCTGGGCGTGGTTATGCTTCTGGCGGGGCTTCCGCTCTTGCCTGACCGCTCGATATATCACAAGGTCTATTACGGATTGGTTTGCCTGCCCGCGCTAATCATGGCCTTAGCGCGTCCGTCCATGCTCAGGCCACTGGTTCGCGACCCAATTTTCATTGCGTTTGCTGCTTTCATCGTGTGGGTTTGGCTCAGTATAGTCTGGACTGATGCGAGCGAAAGCTGGACGAGCCTCGCCAAATGGCCCTTGTACGTGATCTTGCTATTTGTGGCATTTACGCTGCTGCAACGCCACAATCTATCGCGATTCTTCACAGCAGTTCATGTTGCAGCGGTCATTTTTTGCCTTTGCACTCTGTATGCGCTTGTAGAAGGCGCGCCCCTGCTAAGCACAGGGTTCCGCCTGATCGGCACCGGTGCGCTGAGTAATCCGTTGCTCAGTTCGCATCTGTTCGGGTTCTTCACAGTGTTCTGGCTGGTGTCCACAGCGATGAGGAGTTCGCGCGCCTCCAGCTTCTTGTTCAATGGCGCGGCAACAGCCGTGATGCTAGTTGCCGTACTTGCAAGCGGCTCACGCACGCCGCTGCTGGCACTGACTTTCACGTCCCTCTGGCTTTGCCTGCTACGACCGAACCGCCAAACACTGACCTTGATCGCTATGGCCATTTTGGGCTCGGCGATCCTGTTCACATACACGCCCGAGCTACTCTTGAGCCGAGGACTCTCCTACAGACCGGAGATCTGGCAGCAGGCGTTGGGGTTGATTCAGCAACATCCCTGGGTTGGGCATGGCTACAACACGCCAATTGCCATACCCATCGAGGGCATCGGCATGACGTTCAGCGAACCCCATAATTTCGCCTTGAGTGTTCTGCACAATGTTGGGATTGTGGGCTTCTTGCCCTGGGTCCTGATGCAGGCTCTGGCATTGTGGATCGGCTGGTGCAACCGTCATGACTGGCGGTTCGTGCTCGCTTCAGCTTGGATGATGTATGGCATTTTTGCCGCACTGACCGAGGGCGGAAGCATTCTCTCGCGCCCCAAGGAGCATTGGTTCCTGCTCTGGATACCCTTAGCAACGATGGCCGCCCTCAGCGCGGTCAAACGGGCCAGCGAAGCGAGAATTCAACTCACGCCGCTTGGCAAGGCCGAGCTCAACGCATTGATGGACGGCGGGACGATCATCGAGCAGGACGGGCTAGGCCCCAAGGTCGTGAAACTGCGTGACGGCAGCTTCTTGAAACTTTTCCGGCGCAAGCAATGGCTTTCGTCAGCAAGCCTGAGCCCGTACAGCCGACGCTTCGCGTACAACAGCCTGGCGCTGTCTCAACGGCAAGTAGAAACGCCGGAAGTACTCGAATGTTTCCGATTCGATGACGGTTCCACAGGAGTGCATTATCAGCCGCTGCCGGGCATTACGCTTAGGCAGGCCCTGGAACGCGCACCCGACGGCGGTGCTCGCGCACGCATCGTCAGACAGACAGGTCAGTTCATCGGCGAGTTGCATGAGCGCGGTGTTTATTTCCGCTCCCTTCATCTGGGTAATGTCCTGGTCTTGCCAGACGGTAAGCTGGCCCTAATCGATATTGCGGACATGCGTCTGTTCAATAGGCCACTCACCTCGCAGATGCGGCAGCGCAACCTTAAGCACATGCAGCGTTACAAGCAGGATCGATATTGGCTGTTCGAAGAGCAGCGCAGCGCTCTTGCCGAAGGTTACGCCCTAGGCGCCTCGGGCAAGGCAGCCGACACTTTGTTGAGCAGTCTTTGAGCATTAGGCTCGTGTTGACGATCAGCTGCGCAGGGGCGCTGCTTCACCTCGCACAGCTGCGTGGCGCCATGCAGCAGGAACCGCCCTGCCGTACAGCGAATTTCTGTCACCGTTGACACGTGATAGCCAATCCACTGGACGCTTAAAGCGCTATGGGTAGCCTTGTTAGTAACTGTACTGAGCAGCGCTGTTCATCTGTAAGTCCAGCGATAGTCTCAATGCAACACGACCCAGCGCTAGGCTGGCGGCAGCTTATCGAGCCGCCTCTGCCGAACTGACTCAATGAAGGCGCTGATATCGTCGCAGCAGAGCAACGGAATCGCCGCTATGATCTTTTCCTGGGGCCAATCCCACCAGCTGATATCCAGCAGGGCCGAGCGCGTCGCTTCATCGAAACGCCAGCGAACTACTCGCGCCGGATTTCCAGCCACGACGGCATAGGGCGGCACATCTCGCGTGACGACCGCCGCAGCCGCAACGACCGCACCGTGGCCAACTGTTACCCCCGAAAGAATGGTTGCGTTGGAGCATAGCCAGACATCGGAGCCAATTCGAACATCGCCTCGGCTGGTGGCATAACCCTGGATATGCCTGGCTTCTTGGACAAATGCAGGGAACGGATAGGTCGTTACCCAGTCTGGACGATGCCCGCCGCCTAGATAGATATTGACTCCGTCAGCGATCGAACAATAACGGCCAATCTCAAGCGTGGTGCCCTCATCCCAATCGTGCACCATAGGTAGGCCATACGAGCCTATCCCATACCGATACTGAGGATAACGGGCGAGGAATTTGGCTTGACCCCGCAACAGGCGTGGTAGCTTGCGTATGTTCCGTGCGGCACGCTTATCCAGGAAACGTTGAAGCCAGTTCATGGCTTTACATTCCTACTCGACAGCAAGCGCCAGGCGCCTTTCAACGTCTTGAGGTTGCGCTTGCGCCAGGGAATTTGCGCCAGCACCTCACGCGCCAGATGCCTGTCTTCCATCGCTACCTTGGCAAACATGGCGTTGAGATAGCGCAGTCGCGTACGCTCGTAGCCTGGGTGATCCTCGAAATGCTTATATATGGCCAGCTCCGTCTCGATCATAAGACGGCGGTTCTTGTAGGTATTCGTGCCGTGCACGCGATACAGCGCAAGTGGCTCCGCCATGATATCGACGAAATAGCCTAGGTGGGCGATACGCAATTCGATGAAGTAGTCTTCGATACGGATGCTGGGATCATAGCCACCCACGCGCTCTATCGCCTCCCGGCGGAACAGAAGTGTCGGAGCAGGCGGACCTGGCTTACGGTCAAGAAACAAATCCTCGAAATCTAGACGCCTGGCGGGCCGATGGCGCTGCTTTCCCTCGGGAAGCGGAGTGCCCTGCCCATCGATCACGATGATGCCACCAGCGCATATTCCGGTCTCGGGCCGTGCCTCCATAAACGGTATCTGCACCGACAACCGGTGCGGCAACATGGCATCGTCCGAACCCAGCGGTGCGATGTAAGCACCACTGGACCGTGCGATGGCATCGTTAAGCGTGGTACACAGCCCTTTGTTCGCCTGAACGCGGAAATCGAAACCCAGCTCCTGCTGAAGCCGGGAAATAACCTCGACGCTATCATCCGTGGAGCCGTCATCCACCACTAACAGCTCTATGTTGGGATAGGTCTGCGCATAAACGCTTCTAATGCTCTCCTCAATGAAGCGAGCATGGTTGTAGGATGCTATGACTACCGAAACGAGCGGCAACGGGTCCTGGGTGTCAGTCACTGACCGGCTCCTCCTTCCAAGTGCCGCAGATCAATTGGCGATACTTACGCCGATAGTTGTCAATGTCATGTTCCCGTCGCAGGTAGGTATACGCCCTCTCCCCTAGGGCGAAACGCGTCTCGCTCCCCATGGCCAAATAGGTGTTTAGAGCCCGGGCGATTGCCGCCTCGTCGCCGGGCGGAAAGGATATCCCTCCCGCCCCCGCAAGAAGCGGCCGCATCGCCGGTATATCGGACCCCATTACGGGAAGGTGCCCGCACATGCCCTCCAGCAAAGCCAAACCAAGCCCCTCCTGCAGTGAAGGCATGACGAAAAAATCGAAGGCACGAACATAGCGCATGGCGTCAGGAACCGTTCCGCACAACACAACACGGTCAGCGAGGCCGAGCGTTTGGATTTCGGCGCTTAGCGCATCCTCCTCCCGGCCGCCCCCAATAATGGCCAGGTTTGCGCCGGGGTAATCGCCGGCTACGCGCGAAAAAGCGCGTATCAGATGGATGTGTCCCTTGACCGGCACCAGCCGGCCGATCGCGCCGATGATGGTACTCCCCGTTGGTAGCCCCAGTGCGTCGCGCGCCGACTCGCGATCTAGCTGGTGGGATTCGGCCAGAGCGATATCGATCGCATTGGTGATGGCTACGGTGTTGGCGCTGGTGAATCCGCACCGCAACGCGAGCAGGTACTCCCGCACTGCAGGCGATACGCCGACGAAACGCCAATGTCCGTCGATCAAACGCCGGGCCTGCCATCGCCGGTAGAAGCGGTCGTATTCACCGAAGCCATGAGAAACGCCGATACACAAGGGCACTTTCAGCGTCCGATTGATGTGCATGAACAGACTGACGGCCTTGAACCTATGCAGCAATACGACATCGAACTGCTCCTCCCGGCAATAGTCGATCAGCCTTCTGCGTACGCCCAAGCGCATGCCACTCATCTGCTTGGACGAAAAGTTGAAGTATTGTTCGCGCCACGGAACATCCGGCGTGCCATCAGCAGGACACCCCTCCAGATAGCCATTGACCACGTCGAAATCACTAGCTGGCAGCCCGTTTAGTATTTGCACTCCGAGGTCAGAGTTGGTATCCGCGGCGTTATAGCGCGTCTGCAGTTGCAGCACTTTCAGTCGCCGACCCATCAGCTTTTTCCCAGCCAAATCCGCAGTGCCTTTCTGGTGTAGGAGAGTTTCAACAGCGTCCGCCAGTCGCTCGCCATGGCTAACCGGTAGAAACGCATGGCTGCGTCGCGGTCGCCGGACAGATAAGCGCCTCTGAACAACGACAGGCAGCGCTGCATGTAGAAGGATTTCTTTAGATCCTGCATTGCGCTGGGCAACCTTCGAAACACCTCGTCGACCAACTCGACGCCGCCTCGGATGCTGTAGCCCAGGTCGTGGCGAAGGCTATCGCTGTGCTTATGAATTACTGCCAGCGGTTGTGGCAGCGTCGTGACTGAAAAAGCGGCCAGAACCTGAGCGAACACAGGGATGTCCTCGGCGTTCCGAAACTGCTCGGGGTAGTTACCTGGGGTGAAAACAGAGCGATGCATGACACATGCTCCATTCGATATGCTAATGGTCTTGTCGAGCAGATAAGCCTGCACGCGCCCTCGGGCAGTATCAGGCAAGTCCCGCGCCCCATGTTCTCTCGTGCGTCCGCTTTCATCTATCGAACGGTGCCCGCCGATGACCATGCGAGTGTCCGGCTGGCTGACCAAATGATCACGGATCAGCATAAGCGCGCCCTCGGCCTGTTCATCATCTGCATCGAGAAAAATCAGCCAATCGTTGTGCGCGCTCTCAATACCGAGATTGCGAACCGAAGCGAGTCCACCGTTGCTCTTGCGGATCGAGCGGAAGGCACCCGGATATTGCTGATGCAAGGCTTCGACGACCCTCGGTGTATCGTCAGTTGACCCGTCATCAATCACCAGCAGTTCGTCTGCGGGAAGTAGCTGAGGCACTACCGATGCGACAGCCCTGCCAAGAGAGGCGGCATAGTTGTAGGCTGGGATAATGACGGTGATACCGGGACGGGCGCTCATTTACGCACCTGCTCGACTGCGTTTTGTAAGTTGAAGAAGGCACGCTCCACTCGGGACACGCTCATAAACAGAGGCCATGCATCTCGAATGATACCCAGCGTCATCAAAGGCCTCACCACCGCCCCCTGAGCCCAATCTGGTCTCCAACAGAATCCATCACGGCGTTTACGGTAAAGGGTCAGTACTGGCACACCTAACAACGAAGCGAGATGCCCGACGCCGGAATCGTTGCCAATTACATAGCCCGACTCGAAAAGATGTTCCGCAAGGGCAGAAGTGTCGGCGAATAATGGTGCGTCGAAGCCAGACGTGAAATGCGGCCCATGCACAACGCGTTCCTTGGGCGACAGGACGAATTGTGGTTCCCACCCCCTCGCTTCAAGTCGCTTAGCAAGGCGAAGAAATTTATCTCGCGGCCAGTTTTTCTTGGAATTGTGTGAAAGGGGATGAATCATTACGCGCTTTGAAAACTGGCGGAACCTAAGCGGGCCCGGCGGTACGAGGCCGACATCCTTGGACGCGCTGCCGAGGCCGAGCCTTTCCGCACAAAAGCGCACGGCCTGATCGACCATGCTCATTCGGTCATCGTCGATGCATCGCAGCGAGCCAGCCCCTGCGACCAGCGGCGAAAGCAGCAAGTGTTTATCTTGCGAGAGTCGGGCAAGCGCAGCGGCGGCCGGATTTGTCACAAGCTGAGGGTTGATCTTGCACGTACCGACAAACATGTAGCGGTCTGCTAACTCACGAGCAGAGGCATCGTGGCGGGTGACCATGCTGCCGAAATCAGAAATGACCAGATCGAAGCAGTCCAGTACGGCGAAGGTTTGCGCAGGCGCCGGTAGCGGAAGGATGTTGAACCCGGGAAGCCAGGGTGCGAGCGGCGCCAGAGGATTCGAATAAACCGTGACCGCATACCCGGCGCGGGCGAGGTTAGCGGCCAATACCAGATAAACGCAACCGTCGCCGAGCCCCATGGAAGGTACCACAGCGATGCTGCAGCGCTCTGCGCCGGTTCGTTCGCCGACCATTAGCGATCGTTGATACGCTTGAATGTCCCCCATCACCTGTCCTTCACCACCAGCACATCCTCCATGATCAGATATTGAAGATCTGATCCATAGAACATGTTCAACGCGTCGGTTGGCGAACAAATCATCGGTTCGCCACGGCGGTTAAGCGAGGTGTTCAGCGACACGCCATTGCCGGTGAGTTTCTCCAGTTCCAGCATCAGGTCGTACCAACGCGGGTTGAAGCGACGCTCCAGCACTTGAGCACGCGATGTGCCGTCCTCGTGCACCACTTCACCCACACGCTCCTTCCAGCCCTCGTTGACCTCGAAGGTGAACGTCATGAACGGGCTCGGGTGGTCAACCTTGAGCATTTGCTCAGCAACCGTATCGAGCATGGACGGGCAGAAGGGTCTCCAACGCTCGCGAAATTTGATCTGCTCATTGATCCGATCGGCCACACCGGGAATGCTCGGACAGCCAATGATTGAACGGCCGCCAAGCGCGCGCGGGCCGAATTCCATGCGGCCCTGGAACCAGGCGACGGGATTGCCTTCGACCATAATTTGAGCGATGCGCTGAGGCACATCGTCGATCTGCTGCCAGGCAGGCTTGTTCGGGTGCCGAGCACAGGCAGCAATCACGTCCTCGTTCGAGTAGGACGGCCCCAGATAGACGTGCTCCATTTTCTCGACCGGGACGCCGCGCTGATGCGAAACATAGGCAGCCGCGCCAACGGCCGTGCCGGCATCGCCGGACGCAGGCTGGACGAAAAGCTCTTTCACCTCATCGCGGGCGATGATTTTCTGGTTGAGTTTGACGTTCAATGCGCAACCGCCGGCAAAGGCGATCTTGCCGGTCTGCTTGATGATGTCGCCCAGGTAATAATCCATCATGTCTAGCGCAAGCTTCTCGAAGAGGGCCTGCATGCTGGCGGCGTAATGAATGTACGGATCGTCAGCGATATCGCCCTCTCGTTTCGGTCCCAGCCACTCGATCAGCTTGGGCGAAAAGTAATAACCCTTGCCCTTCTCTTTGTACCGGCGGAAACCAATGACATTGGCGTACTCGGTGTTGATGACCAGTTCACCGTTCTCGAATTTGGCCAGGCGTGAAAAATCGTACTTGGCAGCATCGCCATACGGCGCCATACCCATCACCTTGAACTCACCATCGAGCATCTCGAAGCCGAGAAACTCGGTAATCGCACCGTAGAGCCCACCCAGCGAATCGGGATCGTAGAACTCTTTGATCTTGTGGATCTTGCCGTTCTCGCCATAACCGAAGAAGGTGGTGGCGTACTCGCCTTTACCATCAATACCAAGGATCGCGGTCTTCTCTTGAAAACCCGAGCAGTGATATGCACTGGATGCGTGGGCGAGATGATGCTCAACCGGCTCGATCTTTACTTTTTTTAGATCGAAGCCCAGCTGCTGCAGGCACCACTGGATGCGCTTTTTGTAACGGTTATAGCGACGATTGCCAAAGAGGATGGCATCCAGTGCGCGATCCGGCGCGTACCAGTACCGCTTGGCGTAATGCCAGCGAGCCTTCTCGAAAATGCTGATCGGCGCAAACGGAATAGCGACGACATCAACGTCGGACGGTTTGATACCAGCCTGCTCAAGGCAGAACTTGGCCGACTCGTACGGCATGCGGTTCTTGGCATGCTTATCACGCACGAAGCGCTCTTCTTCGACGGCTGCGATCAGCTTGCCATCAATATACAACGCAGCGGAAGGGTCATGACTGAGCGCGCCGGAAAGGCCAAGAATCGTCAATGCCACGGATATTGCCTCACTTAATCTTCGATGCGGATGCCGGGCACCGCGGGTAAACGTTGGTCGAGCAGCTGATACAAAGCGCTCTCAGTTGGCCAGTTGCGCAGTAACCGCGCCCGATCCTTGGCATAGGCACGGACGAAGCTTGCATCGCTTCGATGCTGCTGCACAGCGTCCAGATCGATCAGCGTCCAGCGGCCCTGCTCCCAAAACAGGTTGTGCCCTTTCAGGTCGCCATGGCTGATGCGTTCGCGGATCAAGGTTTGAAATAACTGAACCAAGGCCGATAGCTGCGCCTCGGGCGGCGCGCTGTCCAGGTAAGGCTCGAAACAGCCGATTATATCTTCTCCGGTGAGCAATTCGGTAACCAGCCATGCGCGGCCTCTCAGCCACAGCCAGCGCTGCTCCTTGACCGCCAGTAGGCGCGGCGTAGCGATGCCCAGGAATGTCAGGCGATTGCCCTCGACCCAGCTGTGCCAGGCGCGACTGGGACGCCAGAAGCGCTTGAGCCAATGAACCGGGCTTTTGATGTTGTAGCGTTTGACGATCAGTGGTCGGCCGTTCGTGTCCTCTACTCGGGCAACGGTGGCAGTGCCGCCGTCCTTGTACAACCTTCCGGAGTCAATGACAGCGTCCGGATCGGCGAGCAGCGTTTCAAGCGGCTCCATTTCTTCCCGACGTACCACCTCGGCGCCGAACGCACCGACCGTTGCGCAGAAAAGGCTGCAATCTCTACCAACCTTTTTAAGGAAATCAGCCATTCGCCAAATGCGTACCTTACGGATGCCCTTTTGCAAGGCTTCCATCGGCAGCGAGTGAACACTGTTGACGAGCAGGTAGTGAACTAGCAGCTCTTCAATGTAGGGGTCCAGCGAGGCAGGCAGCTGAGCAAAGAACACACCCAGATTCGCTAGAGCCTGGGGCCGGTCGAGTGGCCGACCTGGTTGCTGCGCCCTGACACCGCCTCCGTCGATTACATGTAGCACACCGGCCTGCACCAGCAGGTTGTCCAGATGCAGATCGTCTTGCCAGAGTCCCCGCATGTGCATGTGAGCAATCAGCTCCAGTGCATTGCCGAGTATCGCCTGTTGAGCGTCAGTCAGCGGGGGGTCACCCTCGACCGCCTGCCAGCGGCTCCAAAGGCTTTGTGCTTCGTTCAGAAAGTCAAACAGCAGCCAACCACCGTCACCCGCCCGCCAGCCCTCCGATAGCAACTCTGGTGTGGGTAGTCCCTGCTCGGCTAGCAGCGCAGCGCCTTCACGCTCCCGGAGATAGTGCCGATGCGCATTGCTGCCGACCGTGAGTTTAGCCAGGACCGTTCGCCCATTCCATTGAGCGCGCCCGACATAGCGCTGACCCGGCAAAACGCGCAACCAGTGCTCCACAACCAGCTCCCCTAGCTCGTCAGTGCGTAGGGTCAGCGGCAATGCAGGCGCTCGCCCACCACGGGCCAACTCGGCGAGCGTCATGTACGCATCTCTTTTTCACGACGGCGGCTATTCAACCGGAGAGCCCAGTTATTAAACTCACTGTCGTCACGGACATAAGCTGCCAGCAGCTTGTCGATATCACCTTGCGACCAGCATGACGCTCGCCGCAACAAAGGCTCCAGGTCCTTGACCCTATCCCGCCGCCCGAGCAGTAATGGCCGCGTCTTTTCCAGATCGATCAAACAGGCACGCCAGCCCTTTGGCTGCTGCTTTAAAAAGATATGTTTGGGATAGAAACAGCCATGCATCTGGCCCGCCCTATGCAATTGGTTAGCCAGCTCACCGGTGGCCCGAAGAATCGCTGCGCGCTGCAGGCCATCGAGCTCATGCCATTGCGCCAGATAGCTTTCCAGATCATCCCAGTCATCGAGCGCTCGCGTCATCAGCACTGCTCGCTGTTCGCTACCCACCCGTCGCCGTCCGAAGAACGTGGCTTCAAGCGTTGGAATGCCAAGTTTGTGATAGCGCCGGATATTGCGAAACTCACGGGCGAAGGTCGGCTCACCGAAGGGGCGCGCCAAGCTCCGAGTCTGATGGTTGCTCTGACGTTTAAGGTAGAAAGACGCCTCGCCCAGATCCAGCCGGAACACACTGCTCCATCCGCCCCGCTCCACGTTGGGCTCGTCAACCGACTGCAACTGCAGCGCCCATAGCGCATCGAAGTTGGCTAGGCCCCTGCTCACGAGTAGGGATCGGTCAGCCTCCGCGATAAAGTCGCTCATTCACGCCCCTGGAAGTAATTCAAGATCTGCCGGATGCGCCCTTTGTCTGCGCGCGTCAGACGATCGCGCTGCGCATATTGCAAGTAGAAGCGCAGGCGCTGGCTGCGGGTCAGCTGATATTTGGCGACTTTGTCCAGGCAGGCGAGATCCTTGATGATCCTCCGCTGCAGAAACGGCCCCCACCAGAATGCGCCGGTGGGACAGTCGATCAGGTACAGATTGCGATGTGGGTCGACCAGTAGGTTGCGCCACTTCAGATCGTTGTGCGCAAACCGACGCATATGCATCGTGCGGGTCGCATCTGCCAACTGCCGCCCCACATGAGTGACCCAGCCGCCATCCTTCAGCCGGTGGTCTTGCGTGGCTGCAAGCAGGGCCAGATCTTCCGTCTGCTCCAGCTCACGCGTGATCAGTGCGCCGCGCTGATAGGTACCGAGCAGGCGTTCATGGCCGTACGCAACGATAGGTGCGGTCGGAATGCCCCAGCGTTGAAATAACTTCAGGTTCTGCCATTCGGCCTTGACTCGTGGCCGCCCCACATATCGACGCAGGCCTTTGCCAGCCCCGGTATAGCGTTTGACGTAGTAGCGCACGCCGTCACGCTCGATACGAATGACCTCGGACAGAGGGTCTTGCGTCAGACGCTCGCCCGACAATTCGAACACTGCGGCAAGACTGCCAAAGTCCGCCGAAAGGCTGCTGTAAGCTGGATCCAGCACCCAGCCGGCCATCAGATCGCATCTCCGTAACGTTCCTTGCGCGCCAGAAGCCTGGCCGCTTTTCGTTGCAATCTCGCCAGCAATTGCGCTTCCTCCCGCAGGATCTCGCGCAACGGTCGCTGAAAATACGTCTGAAGAAAACGCAACGTGTCGCGTTGGGTCAGGCCAACGCCTAATGCAGAAAAGTACAACCCAGCTAGATCCTTGTCGCGCCAGCGTCGAGGCGTTTCGCTGCGTACCTGGGCGCGGTGCAAATCGATTATCGACAGTTTGAAATCGTTAGCCCGCACAGGCTTGTCGGTATGCAGCAGGAAATGACAGATGTAGCAGTCTCGATGGTTCACTCCGGCGCGATGCATGGTGCCTGTCATCCGCGCCACCTCAGCAATCAGTGCTCGCTTGAGTTCAGGTTCAGGCGGATTCTGTAGCCAGTCCGCACTGTAGTCCTCAAGGCTGATCGTGGGGGCCAGCTCTTCAGTGATGATGAACGAGTGCTGTGAGGCGGGATTGCTGCCACGCTCACCATAGGCCACGGCAGTCATTGTCGGCACACCGACTGTTTGCAGGCGCTGTATCGCACGCCATTCCTGTCCTGCTCCGAGCACCGGAAGCTTAGCGGTGCTGAGGTTTTTGATGATCTCGCCCCAGCCAATCCCTCGATGAATCTTGACGAAGTAGCCACGACCGTCGACCTCGGTGCGCAGCGTTCTCCGGCCTTCCAACTCTCGGTAAACCTGGCCCTGCAACTGCTCGACGGCCTCGAACGGGTCACGGCCTGCCCACAGCGTCTTGAACGGCTCAGCAAGGATCAGCTTCATGGGCGCTCCGCCAGGATCACGTCGGCGGCCCGTTCGGGCATGCTGTAGAGATCGGCGCGGTCCGCAAAGGCCAATGCGTTCTGCGCCCAACGGCTACGCTGCGCATCGCTTACGAGCATTTCGGCCAGCAACGCATTGAGTTGGCCTTGGTCGAACGGGCTGGCGACGACCCGCCCACAGTCAGCATCGGCAATATAGTGGGCATAACCGCAGACGTCGGTGACCAGTACAGGCAGCCCCGCGACCAACGCTTCTAACAGTACGGTCCCGGTGTTTTCGTTGTATGCAGGATGAATCAACAGGTCTGCTCCGAGGAGAAAACGCGGGATATCGCTGCGGCCCTTGAGAAATTCTACTTGGCCAGTAATACCCAGCGTTTTGGCCTGTAGTCGAAAGGGCTTCGGATCGTCCTGGCCAATAACGAACAGCCGTGCCCGCTTTCTCAACTCGCGGGGCAGCGAGGCCAGCGCCCTGAGGGTCCGGTCGACGCCCTTGGTCTTGAAGCCGGAGCCGATCTGCACCAGCAGCAATTCGTCTCGGCCCAGTTCGAACTCGTCACGAAATGATTGGCGGATCTCGTCAGCATTAACAGGCGCGCGGCGATCCGGCGAGATACCAGGCGGCAGCAGATGAAAGCGCTCAGACGGCGTCGCGTAATGCTTGACGAAGAGCGGCTGCTGCACCTCGGAGATCATGAGGATTTCGGTCTTGGATTCCGGCTCGAACACCGCGCGCTCGTACTCTGCGAAGTGCTTGTAGCGGCCCCAGCGGCGGTATACCGGATTTCGCAGGGTCTGTGCCTTATCTTCGAAGCATGGGTCCGCGGCGTAGTAAACATCGAGCCCCGGCATTTTATTGAATCCGACCACCCGGTCCACCGGCCGCTTCGACAGGTCCGCTTCCACCCAGGCGGTAAAGCGCTCGTTGCGGGTGTGATTGAAAATCGCCTTCACTGGCGCAATGAGCACCTCGAAACCGTCGGGCGCCTCGCCCTCCCATATCATCGCGTAGACTCGAATGGCATGGCCGCGCCGCTGGCATTCCAGGGCGATGCGCATGAAGTCTCGCTGTAGCCCGCCGAAAGGAAAGTACTTGTAAAGCACAAAGGCCAGCTGCATCAGGTTGTCTCCGACGACCGCAACAGGGCCTTGAGTTCACTGGCGACACGCTCGGGTGGGAGTTCGTCGAAGCAGGGTTTATGACGATCACCTTTGCCAGCGTTTGGCCCAGGCGCGCACAGATGGATTTGCGAACGCCCGTAGGCACCGACGCGGCCGGGCAAAGTAGGGCCATAAAGCGAAATGCTCGGGACGTCCAACGCCGCAGCCAGGTGACCAAGCCCGGTGTCCACCGCCACACAGGCACGGGCGCCGGCGATAACCTTGGCGACGCCACCCAGATTCAGCTTCGGCAACACCGAAGCCCCAGACAGCCCCGTGGCGATTCGCTCTGCGCGAGCCTTCTCTTCTGCATTGCCCCAGGGCAACCGGATCGCCCAACCAAACTCGTTCATCAGCACGGCCAGCTCACGCCAATAGTTTTCCGGCCAATGCTTGCTCGGCCAGGTCGTACCGTGGAGAAACAATAGATAGGGCTGTTCGCCTTGCGTGGCCAGCTGTGTTCGGTCCAGGCCGTAATCTGCAACCGTTTCGGGAGCCGGATAGCCAAGCGATTGAGCGAACAGCTGGCGTACCCGCTCCAGCGCATGCTGTTCGCGGGACACAGCGTAACGGCGACTATAAAAACGCGACGCTAGGGGCTCACGGGCCGAGTCCCGATCCAGGCCTGCAACAGGCGCTTGTACGTAACGAGTCAACCAGGCGCTTTTCAACAAGCCCTGCGCGTCGATCACCAAGTCGTAACGAGCCTCTTGCAGGCGCGCCTTGAAGCGCCGCCATTCGCCGGAAAAAAAGGTATCAAAAGGGTGCTTGCGCCAACGACGAATGGCCACTGGTATCACCTGGGCAACGGCCGGATGCCAGGCGGGGATTTCGGCGAAGCCCTCCTCCACCACCCAATCGAACTGGATAGTGGGGATTAAGCGGCGCGCATCGGTCAACGCGGGAAGCGTGTGCACCACATCACCCAACGAGGAGGTTTTGACCAGCAGGACCCGCACTTAGCGCACCTCGACCGGCTGTGGAACCAGACGATCCAGTGCCTCGATAACGAGGCGGGGTTTCAGTTCGCGCATGCAGTTGTTGTGTCCGAAACGGCAGGTGCGCTCGAAGCAGGGACTGCAGTCGAGTCCCAGACGCACGACCTCGACCTGATCGGACAACGGTGGCGTAAATGCCGGTGACGTCGATCCATAGACGGAAACCAGGGAACGCCCTAGCGCAGCCGCCACATGCATCAGCCCCGAATCGTTTGAGACGACCGCCTCGGCACAGGAAAGCAGATCAATGGCCTCGGCCAGACTGGTCTCACCGGCAAGATTCAGCGCCTCTTCGCGTAGTCCGGGAATCAGCCGCTGCAGGATATCCTGACCCACGGCGTGATCGTTCTTCGAGCCGAACAGCCAGACCTGCCAGCCTTCCCGGATCTTCACTTCCGCGACCTTGGCAAAATGCTCGGCCGGCCAGCGCTTGGACTCGCCGAATTCGGCACCGGGACAGAGCGCCAGCACCGGTCGATCCAGCGTGAGCCCGAAACGCGCCAATGCGGCGTCGCGGGTTTGCTCGTCAATGCGCAGCGAGGGTTTCGGGTACGGCTTGGGCAACTCGGCGCCCGGCTCGTAGGCAAGCGCCATGAATCGCTCGATCATCAACGGATAGCGCTGTTTATCCAGCTTGCGCATGTCGTTGAGCAGACCGAAGCGCATCTCGCCGCGCCAACCAGTACGCTTGGGGATGCCAGCAAAGAAAGGAACCAGTGCCGACTTCAGCGAGTTAGGCAGCAGGATCGCCTGTTGATACTGACCGCGCAGGCTTTGCGCAATGCTGCGCCGGGTCGCCATATCCAATACACCATGGCCCACGGGAAAGCTCAGCGCCTGGCGCACCTCAGGCATCCGCTCAAGAATCGGGCGACTCCACTCCGGCGCGAGCACGTCGATCTGGCAATCTGGATGGCGTTGTTTCAGACAGACGAACAGCGTCTGCGCCATCACCATGTCGCCGACCCAGCTGGGACCCACAATCAGAATATTCATAAAGGCAGCTTCAGGCTTCGGGCCTCATGCCGCAAGCGCGAGCTGCCTGAGCGGCTCGAGTTGCGGCAGCGACCCTGCGCTTACTTGACCAGCGTACGCCACTCGGGGTGCGCTTCGGTCTTGCCGGACACCAGATCGAAGTAGGCTTTCTGCACACGCTCGGTGACCGGACCACGGCGACCGATACCAATGTTGCGGCCATCCACTTCACGGATCGGCGTAACTTCGGCAGCGGTTCCGGTAAAGAAGGCTTCATCAGCGATGTAGACCTCGTCGCGGGTGATGCGCTTTTCAACCACCTTGATACCCAGCTCTTCGGCCAGGGTCAGGACGGTTCCGCGGGTAATGCCGTTAAGGCAAGCGGTGACTTCCGGGGTGTAGATCACGCCATCCTTGATAATGAAGATGTTCTCACCCGAACCCTCGGCGACATAGCCTTCCGGATCCAGCATCAGCGCTTCGTCGGCACCGCCGGAGATCGCCTCCTGCAAGGCCAGCATGGAATTGATGTAGGCACCGTTGGACTTGGCGCGGGTCATGCTGATATTGACGTGATGGCGGGTGAAAGAACTGGTGCGCACCTTGATGCCCTTTTCCAGTGCCTCGTCGCCCATGTAGGCCCCCCAGTGCCAGGCAGCGACGATCACATGCACTTTCAGACCGCTGGCGCGCAGACCCATGCCTTCAGATCCGTAGAAAACCATCGGGCGGATGTAGGCACTTTCCAGATTGTTTTCACGAACAGCGGCGCGGGTCGCCTCGTTAATTTCTTCTTTCGAGTACGGCATCTTCATGTTCATGATGTGTGCCGAATCGAAGAGGCGATCAGTGTGCGCCTGCAGGCGGAAGATCGCAGTACCGGCAGGAGTATCGTAGGCACGCACCCCTTCAAATACACCCATACCGTAATGCAGGGTGTGAGTCAGCACATGGGTGGTCGCGTCGCGCCACTGCACCATCTCACCGTCATACCAGATCACGCCATCACGATCGGCCATCGACATTGTTGCCACCTCGGAATTCGATAAATGCTGTTAGCAGACGAGCTCAGCTGAGCCCCAGCTCGCGCCATATGCGCATCACCGCGCGACGCTCGTCATGAAATTGGTCCCCACTCACCACGCCAGGCAGTTTCTGCAGTGATTGCCGGTGGGCCGCGGCACGGTATGCCTTGTAGGCATCCTGCAGCAACCGAACCTCATCGCCGGTCATCAACCCGGCCTGCTCTAACCCGTCAAGAATGCGGATATTATCGGTATAGCGCAGCAGTTGCGGATGCTGGTGCGACCACGCCAAAGCCGCGTATTGCACCATAAATTCGATATCGACGATACCACCGGCATCCTGCTTGAGATTGAACTCGCTATCGGCCAAGAACGCCTTTTCACCCATACCGGCCTGAGTGGTGCGGGTACCAAGGTTGTCGCGCATCTTGGCGCGCATCTCACTGACCTCGCCGCGCAACTGCTTCAGGTCACGAGGGCGCCCGAGCACCGACGCGCGAACCTGCTCGAAATCGGCACCCAACTGAGGGCAGCCCACCAACACCCGAGCGCGGACCAGTGCCTGATGCTCCCAGGTCCAGGCCTCCTCGCTCTGATAGCGGCTGAAAGCACTCAACGAGCTGACCAGCAGGCCGGAAGCGCCCGATGGACGCAGGCGCATGTCAACCTCATAGAGCTGACCGGATGTGGTCTGAGTGGTTAGCAGATGGATGATGCGCTGCCCCAGACGGGTGAAGAACTGAGCACCGTCGATCGGCTTGGCGCCGTCGGTTTCAGCGTTCGGATCGCCGTCATGGATAAAGACCAGATCAAGGTCTGAACCGTGACCAAACTCGAGACCGCCAACCTTGCCGTAGCCGAGAATGATGAAGGCTGGATCGCAAAGCGAGCCGTCCACGCGCCGGGGTTGACCGTGCCGCGCGACGGTATGCCGCCAGGCCAGGGCAAGTACCTGCTCGAGAATGGCCTCGGCCAGCCAGGTCAGATAATCGCTGACTTTCATAAGCGGCAGCGTTCCCGCGATCTCCGAAGCCGCAACACGCAGGCGGTGCGCTAGCTTGAAATGGCGCAGCGCCTCCATTTGCTGTTCCAGATCGTCTTCCGGAATGCGTGCCAGCCGCTCGCACAGCTCGGCCGCAAGCTCTGGCGCAAGCGGCGGACTGAACAAGCGCCCGGCATTGAGCAGCTCATCGAGCAACAGAGGGAAGCGTGCGATCTGCTCAGCAATCCAGGGGCTGCCTGCACAGAGTTCCAGCAGCCGCTGCAACGCGCCCGGGTTTTCCGTCAGCAGAACCAGATAGGCCGAGCGCCGCGCAACCGCTTCAACGAGCGGCAGCACACGCTCCAGCACCAGATCCGGATCATCCTGCTCCACCGCCTGCGCCAGCAGCCGCGGAATAAACGCATCCAGGCGCTCGCGACCGAGCCGTTGCATGGTGCGCACCTGGTTGCCACCCCGTAGCGCGGCGAGGCGCTGGCAGGCGACCTGCCCGTCGCGGAAACCAGCATCGCTCAACTGGCGGCAGGCGAATTCCTCGTCCCAGTCCTGCTCCCAGAGCGGCAGCCACTCACCGCCCACCATCGTTTCGCCTTCGGCATTTTCATCTTCATCCGGATCGGCGATGACCTGGCGGAAGTGCCAGTCGACTCGGCCGCGCCAATACAAGAGCTGCTGATGAAAGGCTTCCCAATCGGTGAATCCCATGCTGAAAGCAACCCGATCGCAATCGATGGGGTTGTCCGGCAGCATTTGCGTCTGACGGTCATCGATCGCCTGCAACGCATGCTCGGTGTAGCGCAAGAATTGGTAAGCCTCGCGCAACTCATCGACAGCCGCCTCGGGCAGGTAGCCCTGCCCGGCCAGCGTCGCAAGAACCTTCAGCAGGGGGCGCTGCTGCAAACTCAGGTCCCGCCCGCCATGAATCAGCTGGAACGCCTGGGCGATGAATTCCACCTCGCGAATGCCGCCAGACCCCAGCTTGATATTGGCGGCCATTCCCTTGCGCCGGACCTCCTGCTGGATCAGTTGCTTCATGGTGCGCAGCGCCTCGATAGCCGAAAAATCGAGGTAACGGCGATAAACGAAGGGCCTAAGCATTTCCAGCAACTCTTTTCCGGCTGTCTGGCTACCCCCTACGACGCGCGCCTTGATCATGGCGTAGCGCTCCCAGTCGCGGCCCTGATCCTGGTAGTACTGCTCCAAGGCATTAAAGCTCAGCACCAGGGAGCCGGACGAGCCGTAGGGACGCAGGCGCATGTCGACACGGAAGACGAACCCATCCACCGTCGGCGCGTCGAGCGCTTTGATCAGCCGCTGACCCAGGCGGACGAAGAACTCCTGATTATCCAGAGACCGCCTGGCCCCAACGGTTTCTCCACCTTCCGGATAGCCGAAAATCAGGTCAATGTCCGAGGAGAGATTCAACTCTCGCGCACCAAGCTTGCCCATGCCCAGAATGACCATCTGTTGCGCTTCGCCGCTGCGCCGACCGGTCGGAACGCCGAACTGCTCACAGTGGCGTTCATAAAGCCATTGGTAGGCAAGATCGATGCAAGCGTCGGCCATGTCGGACAAGTCGCCACAGGTCTCGGCGAGATCAGCCTGACGAGTCAGGTCGCGCCAGATGATGCGTACTTGCTGCCGATTGCGAAACCGCCGCAGTCGCCTGGCCAAGCTGTCATCGTCAGCGCAGTCGCTCAGCAGCTCGGCGAGCGCCGCGCGCATTTCACCGCTCTGGAAGGATCGCTCGAGCAGCCCGGCTTCCGCCAACTGCAGCAGCATGTCCGGATCTCGGCTAACCTGTTCGCTGACAAAGTCGCTGGCCGCACAGACCCGGCGTAATGATTCGCGGCGCTCCGAGGACCAAGCGGCATAGGCCTGCTCAGCCTGTGCCGATGAGTCGCGTGCCGCTCCGAGGAACGTCTCCTCGGCACGAGTGACCAAAGATTGGAGCGACGGTGGCAACGCAACCAGCGATGGCTGACTCATAAAGTTCCTTAGCGCAGAATGGCTTCAAGGACAGCGGGACCGCCCGGTATAGAGCGCTGGGCGCCAGAGTTAACTCATCAGGCCGACCCGCCGAAATGTAGTTTTACTACCAACAGATATGACAGGGGGCTGATTTAGAGACCGTTTTGTAGTAAAACTACAGAGCCCGGCTCTACCCCCGGCATTACATCCAAGAACATATACGCACCGGCCCACAAAGCCGGCCGCGAAGCAGGCAACCGATTCTGGAAGCCTTTCCGCCCTGGAGCAAGCCATGCAAGATCTCGATCCCGTCGAAACCCAGGAATGGCTGGACGCCCTCGAGTCCGTTATCGACCGCGAAGGCGAAGACCGCGCCCATTATTTAATGACCCGGATGGGGGAGCTGGCCACCCGTAGCGGCACGCCGCTGCCCTACGGCATCACCACACCGTACCGTAATACCATCCCGGTTACCCGCGAAGCCAAGATGCCCGGCGACCTGTTCATGGAGCGCCGAATCCGCTCACTGGTTCGCTGGAACGCGCTTGCTATGGTGATGCGAGCAAACCTGAAAGACCCGGACCTGGGTGGGCACATTTCCACCTTTGCCTCGAGCGCCACGCTCTACGACATCGGCTTCAACTATTTCTTCCAGGCGCCAACCGAGGAGCATGGCGGCGACCTGATCTACTACCAGGGCCACGCCTCCCCCGGCATCTATGCCCGCGCCTTCCTTGAGGGCCGCCTGAGCGAAGACCAGATGCTCAACTTCCGCCAGGAAGTCGACGGCCAAGGTCTGTCGAGCTACCCGCACCCGCACCTGATGCCCGACTTCTGGCAATTCCCGACCGTTTCCATGGGCCTTGGCCCGATTACGGCGATCTACCAGGCGCGCTTCATGAAGTACCTGGAGAACCGAGGCTTCATTCCGAAGGGCAAGCAGCGCGTCTGGTGCTTCATCGGCGACGGTGAGTGTGACGAGCCGGAAACCCTCGGCGCTATCTCCCTGGCCGGCCGCGAGAACCTCGATAACCTGGTGTTCGTCATCAACTGCAACCTGCAGCGGTTGGACGGCCCGGTCCGCGGTAACAGCAAGATCATCCAGGAATTGGAAGGTGTGTTCAAAGGCGCCAACTGGAACGTCAACAAGGTCGTCTGGGGCCGCCTGTGGGATCCGCTGTTCGCCGCCGACGAAGACGGGCGCATGCAACGCCGCATGGACCAGGCCATCGACGGGGAATACCAGAACTACAAAGCCAAAGACGGCGCCTATGTACGCAAGCATTTCTTTGGCGCCGATCCGGAGTTGCTCAAGCGCGTCGAGAGCATGTCCGACGAAGAAGTCTGGAAGCTCAACCGAGGCGGCCACGATCCGTACAAGGTCTATGCGGCTTACCACCAGGCCGTTAACCATAAGGGCCAGCCGACCGTCATTCTGGCCAAGACCATCAAGGGCTACGGCACGGGTGCTGGCGAGGCGAAGAACATTGCCCACAACACCAAGAAAGTCGATATCGACAGCCTGAAGAAATTCCGCGACCGCTTCGATATCCCAGTCAACGACTCGCAGCTCGAAGAGCTGCCGTTCTACCGTCCGGCCGAAGACAGCGCGGAGATGAAGTACCTGCGCAAGTGCAGGGAAAAACTCGGCGGTTCACTGCCGCAGCGTCGCGCCAAGAGTTTCAGCATCCCGACACCGCCGTTGGAGACCCTTAAAGCCGTTCTCGACGGCTCTGGTGACCGCGAAATCTCCACCACCATGGCATTCGGACGGATACTGTCGCAGCTGGTCAAGGACAAGGATCTCGGCAAGCGCATCGTTCCGATCCTTGCTGACGAGGCGCGCACCTTCGGTATGGAAGGTATGTTCCGCCAGCTAGGCATCTATTCCCCCGTGGGGCAGCTGTACGAGCCGGTCGACCGCGATCAGGTGATGTACTACCGCGAAGAAAAGGACGGCCAGATCCTGCAGGAAGGCCTCAACGAGGCCGGCGCGTTCTCCTCGTTCATCGCGGCGGGCACTGCGTACAGCAACTACAACCAGCCGATGCTGCCGGTCTACATCTTCTATTCGATGTTTGGCTTCCAGCGCATCGGCGACCTGGCCTGGGCCGCCGGCGATGCCCAGACCCGCGGCTTCCTCTTGGGCGGCACCTCCGGGCGCACCACGCTCAACGGCGAAGGCCTGCAGCACGAGGACGGTCACAGCCATATCCTGGCCAGCACCATCCCCAACTGCCGCAGCTATGACCCCACCTACGGCTACGAGCTGGCGGTGATCATGCATCACGGCATGCACGAGATGGTGGAGCAGCAGAAGAGCGTCTACTACTACATCACCGTCATGAACGAGAACTATCAGCAGCCGGCCATGCCGCAGGGTGTCGAGGACGGCATCATTAAGGGCATGTACCTGCTCGAAGAAGCCAAGGGCGACTTCAAGCATCGCGTGCAATTGCTGGGCTCGGGCACCATCCTGCGTGAAGTCCGCGCCGCGGTGGACATCCTTGCCAAGATGGGCGTCGGTGCTGACGTCTGGAGCGTCACCAGCTTCAACGAACTGCGCCGCGATGGCCTGGCCGTCGATCACTGGAACCGTCTGCATCCGACCGAAGAGCGCCGCAAGAGCTATGTCGAGCAGTGCCTGGAAGGCCGTGAAGGCCCCGTGGTGGCCTCGACCGACTACATGAAGCTGTTTGCCGACCAGATTCGTCAGTGGGTTCCATCCCGCGAATACCAAGTACTGGGTACCGACGGCTTCGGCCGCAGTGACTCGCGCGCCAAGTTGCGTGACTTCTTCGAAGTCGACCGTCGCTGGGTGGCGGTCGCCGCGTTGCAGGCCCTCGCCGATCGCGGCGCCATCGAGCGTACTGTCGTAGCAAACGCCATCACCGAGTTCGGTATCGACCCCGAGAAGCACAATCCTCTGGATTGCTGATGCTGCGTGCGCACAGGAGAACCTATTGTGAGTGAAACCATACGCGTACCCGACATCGGCAGCGGTGAGGGTGAAGTAATCGAATTGTTCGTCAAGGTCGGTGACCGCATCGAAGCCGACCAGAGCATACTGACGCTGGAGTCCGACAAGGCCAGCATGGAAATACCAGCGCCCAAGGCAGGCGTCGTGAAAGCATTGAAGGTCAAGCTTGGCGACCGCCTGAAAGAAGGTGACGAGCTGCTGGAGCTGGAAACTGAAGAAACAAGCGAGGCGCCAGCGCAAGCGGCCGCCGAGCCTGCCGGTGCGAGCAGTGGCGGCCCGGCCGACGAGACCGAGGAGCCGACACCTCCGGGCGATGAGAACCCGTCAGCGTCCGCCGAGGAAGGCGAATCGCAGGAAATCAAGGTTCCGGACATCGGCTCGTCCGGCAAGGCCAGCATCATCGAGATATCGGTTAAAGCAGGCGACACCATTGCCGCCGAGCAGGCACTGATCACCTTGGAATCCGACAAGGCCAGTATGGAGATTCCCTCCCCCGCCGCCGGCGTGGTCGAGAGCATTTCCGTCAAGGTAGGCGACGAAGTCGGCACGGGCGATCTGATCCTGATCCTCAAAGGCGCAGCAGCGAAGCCGGCAGCGGCCAGCAGCGCGACGCAAGGCCAGCCAAAGGAAAAGCTCACCGAGCAAGCCGCCGAAGCCCCTGCGCAAGCGGCTGGCGAATCCGTGGAAGAGATCCGTATTCCAGACATCGGATCCAGCGGCGGCGCCAACGTAATCGAAGTCATGGTCAAGGCCGGCGACAACGTCCAAGCCGATCAGTCGCTCATTACGCTGGAGTCGGACAAGGCCAGCATGGAGATTCCGGCACCGAAAGCCGGTGTCGTGGAGTCTGTGTCGATCAAGGTCGGTGACGAGGCCAAGACAGGCGATCTCATCCTGAC
This sequence comes from Stutzerimonas stutzeri, assembly GCF_051028275.1. Taxonomy (GTDB): domain Bacteria; phylum Pseudomonadota; class Gammaproteobacteria; order Pseudomonadales; family Pseudomonadaceae; genus Stutzerimonas; species Stutzerimonas stutzeri_AS. The sequence goes on along the minus strand of NZ_CP069269.1, from coordinate 551,008 downwards.
GCTGAAGGTCGCGGGTGCAGCCCCGGCGAAGAAAGCCGAGGCTAAGCCAGAGGAAGCTGCGCCGCAGCAACAGACCGTAGCGCCTAACAAGCAGGGTGTGCCGGAAGCCAAGGCTGCTGCTGCGCCTGCGCCAGTGGTAGCGGGCCCAAGCAACGCTGGCGCCAAGGTGCACGCAGGCCCCGCGGTTCGCATGACCGCCCGCGAATTTGGTGTAGAGCTGGCAGACGTCAAGGGAACGGGCCCCAAGGGCCGGATCCTCAAGGAAGACGTCCAGGCTTACGTCAAGGACATGATGAACAAGGCCAAGCAAGCGCCGGCAGCCGGCGCCGCGAGTGGTTCAGGTATTCCGCCTGTGCCTGAGGTCGACTTCAGCAAGTTTGGCGAAATCGAAGAAGTACCGATGACGCGCCTGATGCAGGTCGGCGCCGCCAACCTGCATCGTAGCTGGCTCAACGTGCCACACGTGACCCAGTTCGAGTCGTCGGATATCACCGAACTGGAAGCCTTCCGCGTTTCGCAAAAAGCGGTGGCCGAAAAGGCTGGCGTCAAGCTGACCGTACTGCCCCTTCTGCTCAAGGCCTGTGCGCACCTGCTCAAGGAGCTGCCAGAGTTCAATGCCTCGCTTGCACCGAGCGGCAAGGCCGTCATCCGCAAGAAGTACGTGCATATCGGTTTTGCCGTGGATACACCGGATGGTCTGCTGGTTCCGGTGATCAAGAACGTCGATCAGAAGAGTCTGTTGCAGCTGGCAGCTGAGGCAGCGGAGCTCGCCGAGAAGGCGCGCACCAAGAAGCTGTCGCCGGATGCCATGCAGGGTGCATGCTTCACGATCTCTAGCCTCGGACACATCGGCGGTACCGGCTTCACGCCGATTGTGAATGCGCCAGAGGTGGCAATTCTGGGCGTTTCAAAGGCAACTATGCAGCCGGTATGGGACGGAAAGGCCTTCCAGCCTCGCCTGATGTTGCCGCTATCGCTGTCCTACGACCATCGTGTTATCAACGGCGCTGCAGCCGCACGCTTTACCAAGCGCCTGTCAGAACTGTTGGCCGATATCCGGACGATGCTGCTGTAATTGCAGGCACACACAAAAAACCCGCCTTTTGGCGGGTTTTTTTATGTTTGCTCACAACGGAGCCTCATCAGCCCTTTTGCAGGTTGCGAAAGAGAAAAGAAAGGGCTTTCGCCAATTCCTCTGCGCCCTTCGGGTCGCGAAGGATCGTCAACCATGGCTCATCGGCCTCGGAGTTTTTGAACACGCACACCAAGCCCTGAGGCGGGCAGCGATAGTTGATATAGGGATCCATACCAAATACCGAAAAGCCCGTGTTACGCACCGCGACGTTGCCGGACGCATCTCGACGCTCTTCACGGATGCGCAACTCACCAGGCGCACCCACGCTAACGCGGTACTCCAGATCCTCCGGGTTCGCCTGGCCAACCTGATACGCAGCACGCAACCCGTAACTTTTTAGCAGGGCATTACTGTGCGCAAGCAGGGCTTTTCGTTCATCCGAGGTAAGATAAAGCGTTTTGAGCTCGCTCAGATACCGGGCTGGTTCATCCGAACCCAAGGTATTGGACTCAGCGGCTCGCAGCTGCCCGCTAGCAAGCAGGAAAAGCGCGATCAACAGTATCTTTGCTAGTCGACTTGTCAGTCCCTGTTGCATGATGCACCCTTGCGTCAATTAATATTATTTAGCCATCGCCAAGCAGCAGAAAGCGTCTAAACTGCGGCTAGCGAAGCGACTCTTGCAGCATACTGGAAGCAAACCGCTCGATGAAAATACATCCCGATGCCGCCACCCGTTTGGCGACCGAGGTTGTGACGCAGTTGCCAGTGCCTTCCAGGCTGGGCATGCTGCGTTTCGAGCGCTTGAATGAATCCAGCTGGGCTTTGCTGTTTCTGGACCCCGCCTGTGAGCGCTATCTGGGGCTACCTGCCCAAGACCTCTGTTCTCTAATCGATTCTCCGTATGCGAGTCTCATGGAGCCGCAGGTTCGGTTGCGACTCCACGATGTCGTACAAAGCCAACTGGCCACGCAAGGCCACTACTCTATCCGCTACTGCCTGCATACGTGCAGCGGGCCGATGGAGATACTCGAAATGGGGGAACTCTGCCAACAGTATGGTCGAGAAGTGGTCCGAGGCTACCTTATCGTTGAGTCAAATTCGACCAGAGCCACGCCGACCCTGGAGTCCCAGAACGCCGAACTCTGGTCGTCGCTGGAATATCAACAGCGAGCCCAGGACGACCATCTCGAGCATCTGATCCGCTCTCGTGCCCAGCAGAGCCTGATCGTGCGCCTTGCCCGGCACCGATACAGCGCAGCAGACCCACAGCTTGAAGCAGCCCAACTGATTACTCAGGCTGCCAGCGAAGCCTACGGAATCGCTCGCGCCTCGATATGGCACTTGAAGGGCCATCACCTGGAGCCTATCGCGGCCTACCGACGAGATAAAGGAAGCCAGGAATACCCTTCGTCACAGGACATGTCGGCGTGCCCTCGCTACTTGGAGGCGCTGCACAAGGGGCGCGTGATTGACGTACCAATCGTGGCCGAAGACGCACGCACACAAGAGCTGATGCAAGTACATTTTATCCCCCGGGATATCACGTCCATTCTTGACGCAACGATCCGCGTCGGAGGCGAGGTGTACGGCGTGCTCCGCCTGGAGCATTCAGGCAGCATCAGACGCTGGCATACCGATGAGATAGCCTTTGCCGGGGAACTGGCGGACCAGTACGCGCAGGTGCTGGCCAACCAACAGCGCGTTAACGCGACCCTCACACTGCACCTCTTTCAACGCGCCGTCGAACAAAGCGCCAGTGCGTTCATCCTGGTCGACCGAGACGGCATCGTCGAGTATGTGAACCCGAGCTTCACCTCCATTACTCAGTTTTCCGCAGACGAGGTTCGGGGTCGCCGTCTCGCCGACCTGACCGCTTTTGAAAACCTCAGCGAATTGCTGTTCGACAGCTCGTCAGCCTTGTCCCAGAGCAATAGCTGGCAGGGCGAGTTTCGCAGCAGACGCAAGAACCTGGAGCCATACTGGGGGCAGCTGTCGATCTCGAAAGTGTACGGCGAGCATAACGAGCTCACGCATTACATCGGCATTTACGAAGACATCACACACACCAAACTAGCGCAGCAGCACATTGAACGTCTGGCCTATACCGACAACCTGACCAGCCTCGGCAACCGGCCATTTTTCATTCGCAGCATCGAAGATCGCTTCGCCAGTCATGAAAACCCGAAGCTGTGCCTGTTGTTGGTAGACATCGATAACTTCAAGCGCATCAATGACAGCCTCGGTCATCAGACCGGCGATAAGCTGCTCGCAAGCCTCGCACGACGATTACGCAACAGCCTCAGCCGCGAAAGCGTTCTCGCGCGCTTCGCCAGCAATGAATTCGCGCTTCTCCTCGATGACATGGAGCTGGAAGAAGGCGTGCATCTGGCACACCAGGTTCTGCGTATTCTGGACAAGCCGCTGTTTGTCGACAAACAGCTGATCAGCATCAGCGCTTCCCTAGGCCTGGCCTGCTCGCCTTTGCATGGTAACGATCCCGAAACGCTGATGAAGCACGCAGGGCAAGCGCTGCACAAAGCCAAGGCCAACGGTAAGAACCAGGTACAGGTGTTTACCGAAGCCCTGCATGCCGAGGCCAACTACAAGCTGTTCGTGGAAAACAACTTGCGGCGGGCATTGGCACAGAACGAGCTGGAGGTGTTCTACCAACCCAAGCTGTGCCTGCGCAGCGGACGCCTGCAGGGACTGGAAGCGCTACTGCGCTGGAATCACCCCGAGAAAGGCATGATTCGCCCTGACCAGTTCATTGGCGTCGCCGAAGAGACCGGGCTGATCATCCCCATCGGCAAATGGGTGGCACGAGAGGCCTGCCGCATGGGACTGCAGCTCGCAGCGCTGGGTATCGGTACACCACAGATCGCAATCAACCTGTCGCCCAAGCAATTTTCGGATCCGGACCTGGTCGGTTCGATAGCGAATATTCTCTCTGAAGAGCGTCTCTGGCCAGGCAGCCTGGAGCTGGAGCTCACAGAAAGCCTGCTGCTAGAGGCAACCGAGGAAACCCGGCAGCAATTGATAGGCCTGAAAGCGCTCGGTGTAACCCTGGCGATGGATGACTTCGGCACCGGCTACTCGTCGCTGAGCTATTTGAAAAAATTCCCCATCGACGTGATCAAGATCGACCGAAGCTTTATCAAGGACATCCCGGGCAACCAGGATGATATCGAGATCACCTCTGCCGTCATCGCTATGGCTCGCAACCTTAATCTCAAGGTCGTTGCCGAAGGCATCGAGACCACCGAGCAGCTGGCCTTTCTGCGCCATCAGCACTGTGATATCGGCCAGGGTTATCTATTCGACAAACCGATACCAGGCAGCGAGCTGCTCGCCTCCCTGCGGCGTTATCCGCATTGGCTTTGAGCCATTCGTCAGCCTGAGGTCGAATCGAATGCGCGTTGGTTTTGTCCGCTTGGTAGCCTAGGCTGTGCTCATGCCACCCGCTTCGAGGATAACCATGACCCTGCGCTCGCAAATCCTTATCCACAAACAGGCGTTGCCTGATGCCCAGCAAGCATTACCGGGACGCGCTACAGCTGTCCCCGTGCCGGCAGCTCACTATGTCAATGGCAACCCTCTACAACCGCCGTTCCCAGCCCACCTGGAGCAAGCCGTCTTTGCCATGGGCTGTTTCTGGGGAGCCGAGCGACGCTTCTGGGAGCAGCCTGGCGTATGGTCCACCGCTGTCATCTATGCGGGAGGGCACACTCCGAACCCCACCTACGAGGAAGTCTGCTCCGGTCTCACCGGGCACACCGAAGCCGTACTGGTGGTATTTGACCCACAACAGGTTTCCTACGAAACACTGCTCAAGCTGTTCTGGGAAGCCCACAACCCAACCCAGGGCATGCGCCAAGGCAACGACATTGGCACGCAATATCGTTCCGCAATCTACTGTTTCGACGTCGCTCAACTAGAAGCGGCCCGGGCCAGCGAGGCACGCTTTCAGGCGGAACTGAACAAGCATGGGCTCGGCGGCATCACCACGGAGATCACCGAGCTGCCGGCCTTCTACTACGCCGAGGCTTACCATCAGCAGTATCTGGCGAAAAATCCGGGTGGATATTGTGGACTGGGAGGCACAGGCGTTTGCATGCCAGCCTGACCAGGCTGCGTCAAATCACCTGACTCATTTGGCCGTATCTCATCTGCGAACCTCGCCTGGATTGCAATTCGCAAGCACTCATCGACGGCACTTTCTTGCTGCAAAAGAAAACCCCGCCGAAGCGGGGCCTTTGCAGACTGAATCCTGACATCCGTGACTTGCGCCTTCCTGGCGTCGTTCCACTACGCGTCCGTCTTTTGATCTGATGCGCTTCCCTACGCGGCGTCCATGGTGGCAAAGACTACTGATCGGCCTGAGAAACCTGTAGTAGCAGTTTGCACCACGGCTTGTAAGCAATGACTTACGCGCGACCCCATCTCGAGATCAACATGTAAGCTATTGACTACAAACGATGCAGAACTATGACTGGAGTCATGGCACATTGTTCCCAAAAGTGGCGAATTAATTTCATTATGCCGCCACGGGTTAAGCCATCAGAACTGCGCGGCGTTAAGCAAGTAAAGCGAATCGCTGCCAGCCCGAACTGAAGCACTCAACGAATGAATGCGTGGCAGCAACCGCGCAAAGTAGAAACGAGCCGTGCCAAGCTTACTGGCATAGAAATCGTCCTGCTCGACCTTGGCTAGCGCCGCTTCAGCCATTCGCGCCCACATGTAGGCGTACGCGGTGTAGCCGAAGACATGCAGATACTCTACCGACGCAGCGCCGATTTCGTTGGGGTTGTTCTTCGCTGCATCCAGGACGAATGCTGTCAGCTCATCGAGATTTTCAAGCGCCGCTTTCAGCGGCGTCACAAACTCGCCGAGCTCACTGTCTGCGGTCGCACAATATCCGCGGATCTCATTGGCAAAGGCGTTATAGAGCTCACCGCCACTGCCGACGACCTTGCGCCCCAGCAGATCCAGCGCCTGGATGCCATTGGTGCCCTCATAGATCTGGGTAATTCGGCAATCACGAACCAGCTGCTCCTGGCCCCACTCACGGATGAATCCATGGCCGCCAAACACCTGCTGCCCATGAACGGTCGTTTCCAGGCCCATGTCAGTGAGGAACGCTTTAGCGACGGGTGTCAGCAACGCAACCTGCGCTTCTGCACGCTGACGTGAATCGGCGTCATCGCTGAACTTAGCGATATCCAGCTGCAGCGCAACATAGCTGGAGAAGGCACGTCCACCTTCGTTCAACGCCTTCATGGTCAGCAACATGCGGCGCACGTCCGGATGCACGATGATCGGGTCGGCGGCCTTGTCTTGCGCGACCGGGCCAGTCGGTGCGCGGCTCTGGATACGCTCCCGAGCGTATTCGATGGCGCTCTGGTAGGAGCGCTCGCCGGTGGCAAGTCCCTGAATGCCTACCCCCAGCCGCTCGTAGTTCATCATGGTGAACATCGCGGCCAGCCCCTTGTTCGGCTCGCCAACCATCCAACCGGTAGCACCGTCGAAGTTCATGACGCAGGTGGCTGAGGCCTGGATGCCCATTTTATGTTCGATCGAGCCGCAGCTCAGGCTGTTGCGTGCGCCCAGGCTGCCGTCGTCATTGACCATCACCTTGGGTACGAGGAACAACGAAATACCCCGCGACCCTGCTGGCGCATCGGGCAGCTTGGCCAATACGAGATGAATGATGTTCTCGGTGAGGTCGTGCTCGCCGCCAGTGATAAAGATTTTGGTGCCGCTGACCTTGTAGGAGCCATCAGCCTGCGGCTCGGCCTTGGTGCGGATGATGCCAAGATCGGTGCCTGCGTGCGGTTCGGTCAGGCACATCGAGCCGGACCAGATACCCGCATACATATTTGGCAGGTACTTCTGTTTCAACGCTTCGCTGGCATGAGCATAGATCGACAAGCAGGCGCCGGAGGTCAACATCGGATACAGACCGAAGGCCAGGCTGGCGGAGTTCATCATCTCCTCGACCTGGGCCGAGATCGCCTTGGGCATGCCCATGCCGCCGTAGGCCGGGTCGCCCCCTACGCCAACCCAACCGCCTTCGGCATACAGACGATAAGCTTCGGGGTAGCCCGCGGGTGTGCTGACGGCGCCATCGGTCCAGCGACAGCCTTCTTCATCACCGCTGCGATTGAGCGGTGCGATCGAGTTGGCGGTGATCTTGCCAGCCTCCTCGAGAATGGCTTCGGCGGTTTCCGCATCGACGACTTCCGCCAGCGCTGGCATCGTCTGCCAGAGCTTCGGGGCATCGAAGACTTCATTCAGGACGAAACGCATATCGCGCAGGGGTGCTTTGTAGTCAGCCATGAAATGGACCTCGCAAACGTATCACCCGGCCGATTGGCCGCAGCAGTTTTGCGAGTCTAACTGAAGACTAATCGTCGCCCGAAGCGTCTTAAAATGACCGATCAGTTCTCATCTAGACGCCGAGGACTCCCGTGACCGTTCAATGGACGCGAGCAGGACAATGAAGCAATCGGACATAAAAAAGCCCGCGCGAGGCGGGCTTCCGGTTTAGCAATGGGTCAAAAAGCGAATTGGTCGGCGCGCAATTTCATCAGGCTGGCACTGCCGGCATCTATCGCTGATTTGTGCGCTGCGGTGCGCGGCAGCAAACGGGCGAAGTAGAACTCTGCAGTCGTTAGCTTCGACTGATAAAAATCGGAATCGTCGCCGTTCCCGTCCAGCTTGCTTTGAGCAACCACGGCCATGCGCAACCAGAAATAGCCGAGGATCAGATAACCACAGTACATGAGATAGTCGACCGACGCCGCGCCCACTTCGTCGGGGTTCTTCATGGCCGCCATACCGATTCGCGTCGTGATCTCGCCCAGCTCTCGGTTGAGGCCTGCAAGCTGCGTGACGTATTGCTGCAGCTGCGGATGTTGCGCATTGGCCTCACAGAACTTATGCACCTGCTTGGTGAAACCCAACATCAGCTTACCCTGGCTGCCGAGCACTTTGCGTCCTAGCAGATCAAGCGCCTGGATACCATTTGTGCCTTCGTAAATCGGTGCGATGCGGCAGTCGCGCACTAGCTGTTCCATGCCCCACTCGCGAATGTAACCGTGGCCGCCAAACACTTGCATACCAAGGTTTGTCACCTCCAATCCCGTATCGGTCATGAAGGCCTTGCAGATCGGCGTAAGAAAGGCGAGCAGGTCCTCGGCTTCCTTGCGCTTGTCCGCATCAGGGCTGTGTATCTGATCGAGCAGTTGTGCAGTGAAATACGCTAATGCTCGGTTGCCTTCGTTGAACGCTTTCATCGTCAGCAGCATGCGACGGACATCAGGATGGACGATGATGGGGTCGGCAGGCTTGTCGGGGTATTTCGCCCCGGTCAGCGCACGCATCTGCAGCCGCTCGTTGGCGTACCGGATGGCGCCCTGAAAGCTCGCCTCACCACTGCACAACCCCTGCATGCCAGTACCCAAACGTGCATGGTTCATCATCGTGAACATGCAGTTCAGGCCTTTGTTTGGCTCACCGATCAGAAAGCCTGTGGCGCCATCGAAGTTGATGACACAGGTCGCCGAGGCTTTGATGCCCATCTTGTGCTCGATGGAACCGCAGGCGACGCCATTGCGCGCGCCAATTTCCCCTGAAGCACCGGTTACGCCGTTTTTTGGCAGGAACTTAGGCACGACAAATAGCGAGATCCCCTTGGTGCCGGCTGGCGCATTAGGGAGTTTGGCCAATACAAGATGCACGATATTCTCACTCATGTCGTGCTCACCGGCCGAGATGAATATCTTCGTGCCAGTAATGGCGTAGCTGCCGTCGTCCTGTGGAACCGCGCGGGTCTTGATGATGCCCAGATCCGTTCCGCAATGGGATTCGGTCAAGCACATGGTGCCGGTCCAACGGCCCTCGGTCATCGGGCTCAGGTAGGTCTGCTTCTGCTCATCGGTACCGTGGGCCGCGATAGCGGCCATTGCGCCATGCGTGAGCCCCGGATACATGCCAAAGGACGTATTGGCAGAACCGATCATCTCCCCGATAACCAGCCCTAGCGAATGCGGCAGGCCTTGACCACCGTAAGTCGGGTCGGAGGCAAGCCCCATCCAGCCACCTTCGGCATACTGAGCGAATGCTTCCTTGAACCCCTTGGGGGTGGTCACGACTCCATTGTCGAAGTGGCAACCTTCTTCGTCACCGCTGCGGTTGAGCGGGGCAAGAACCTGCTCACAGAACTTGGCGCCCTCTTCCAGGATGGCGCTGACCATATCCGGCGTGGCGTCATGCGCGCCATTGGCAGCATAGCTGCTGTGAAAGTCGAATACTTCATCGATCAGGAAGCGCATATCGCGCAGCGGAGCCTTGTAAGCGGGCATAGCGTTCTCCGGTAGGAACTGTGCATTGTTATGCTCGGCACGCTACCGGCAGATCCAAGTGTTCGCCATCACATTGCAGGCGCTGAATGCGCCATCATAATCGTAGATTGCCAGCGGACGCGGTTTGGAAATCGCAGCTGCCTGTTTGATCACGAGCTAGGACTCCGACGAAGCGTCCTGTTTCGTACGCATAGCGCCTCGTCGGTTCTCGCCATATGAGCGGACACAGTTGCGACCCGCTCCCTTGGCGCTGTACAGCGCCTGGTCGGCCCTCTTGATGACTTCCTCAGGCGTCCGTTGTGATGCAAGCCGCTCGGCCACCCCGATACTGACCGTGACAAAGACCGTACTCGTCGAACTGGCACCACGGCGTTGCCTGCCCTGCGCGGCGTCCTTTGGCCGATTGGTCTTGTCGCGCAGCTGCAGCGGATAGCTTTCCACCGCCTGCCGTACAGCCTCCAGATGCGGTAGACAGTGCTCGAGGTCTCGGCCGGGAAAGACCAACGCAAACTCTTCGCCACCGTAGCGATAGGCACGGCCACCGCCACCGACTTTGCGTAACCGACTCGCGACGAGGCGCAGCACCTCGTCCCCAACGTCGTGTCCATGGGTGTCATTGAAGGCCTTGAATCGATCCACGTCGGCCATCGCGATCACATACTGACGACCCAGGCGCTGCAGCCGCTCGTTAAGCGCCCGCCGGCCAGGCAGGCCGGTCAGCTCGTCACGAAAGGCCATTTGATACGCCTCTTGAGCGATCGAGACCACCAGAATGAGCATCATCAAGCTACTCATGACGTTGAGCGCGCCTGGACGACTGAATACCTGGGGCAACATCAGGAGCAAACCGATCAGTGCTATCCATTGGGCCGCATGCACCGGTCGTGGCCGTCGTGTGTACTGGATCAGCACACCCAGCATCGCCAGAAAAAAAGCCGGATAGGCCAGCTGGATCAACTGCAACCAGTTCGCCTGCAGCGACGGCCAGCGGATCTCCGTGAGCCAGTCGAGCATTTCAGCAGGAAACCGCCGCGCCAACGCCAGGGCCAGCACCGATACGGCGAATAAGACCGCCAATCGTGCCAGGCCGTCCTTTAACAGATGCGCCCGCTCCTGCCACAGGGCGTACAGGCCATAAAGGACTGGCAACAGCACACTGCAAAGATGAAAGGTCAATGCAGCCTCGGGCAGGAGCGAGCCTGTCAGCCGATAGTGGTCGACCTGCGTGTCGAGCAGGAAATAGACGATGTAGATCGTCAGCAACAAATACGTCTCGCGAACCCGACTATAGGCGATGCAGAACGCACCGCCGAGTAACAGCAGCACGGTGGGGAGCACATTGAACAGAGAAGTGAAGAACTCGTTCAGACTCGGCTGACGTGCGACTAGCAACCCGCAAACTAATAACGCCAGGGGCACATAGAAGTGACTGAAGCGTGCAGGGCTCATGCGAGACACGATGGCTCCGGCAGACGACCGTTGAGAAAGCAGGCATTCTGCCTGCACTTGGTTACGCAATCATCCAATCCATGATCGCAGTTGAATAAAACGCAAAAAAAAACCGCTGCCGAGGCAGCGGTTTTCTTGTTGCGATGAGCCTTAGTAGGCCAGCTCGAAGTGAGCTTCGTCCATGTCCATCAGGTTGTCAGCACCGGAGAGCATGGCTTCAACATGGGTGCGGGTACGTGGCAGGATGCGTTGGAAGTAGAAGCGCGCGGTTTGCACCTTGGCGGTATAGAAACCGTCCGCATCCTCACCCGCTGCGATCTTCTCCGACGCCAGACGCGCCATGTCGGCCCAGAAGTAGGCCAGGCAGGCGTAACCGCAATACATCAGGTAATCCACCGAGGCGGCGCCGACTTCTTCACGGTTCTTCATCGCGGCCATGCCGACCTTCATGGTCACATCGCCCCATTCCTTGTTCAGCTTGGCCAGCGGCTCGACGAACTGCTTGACCGCCTCATTGCCTTCATTGGCCTGGCAGAACTTGTGCACGACCTTGGTGAAGCCCTTCAGCGCCTCGCCTTGGGTCATCAGTACCTTGCGGCCCAGCAGATCCAACGCCTGGATGCCGGTTGTGCCTTCGTACAGACAGGAGATGCGGCTGTCGCGCACGTTCTGCTCCATGCCCCACTCGGCGATGAAGCCGTGGCCACCATAGATCTGCACGCCATGATTGGCCGCTTCGAAGCCGACTTCGGTCATGAACGCCTTGGCGATCGGCGTCAGGAAGGCCAGCATCGCGTCAGCCGCTTTGCGTTGTTCTTCGTCGGCGCTGCGCTGGACGATATCGACCTGTTTGGCAGCGAAGTACATCATCGCCCGGTTGCCTTCGGCAAAGGCCTTCATAGTCAGGAGCATGCGACGCACGTCCGGATGCACGATGATCGGGTCCGCAGCCTTCTCAGGTGCCTTCGGGCCGGTCAGCGAACGCATCTGCAAACGCTCACGCGCATACTTGATGCCGCCCTGGAAGCCGATTTCGGCATGTGCCAGACCCTGCAAGGCAGTACCCAGGCGCGCCGTGTTCATGAAGGTGAACATGCAGTTCAGGCCCTTGTTCGGCGGGCCGATCAGAAAGCCGGTGGCGCCGTCGAAGTTCATCACGCAGGTGGCGTTGCCGTGGATGCCCATCTTGTGTTCCAGGGAGCCGCAGGACACACCGTTGCGCTCGCCCACACCGCCTTCGGCGTTCGGCAGGAACTTCGGCACGATGAAGAGGGAGATCCCCTTGGTGCCGGCCGGCGCATCGGGCAGACGAGCCAGAACGATATGGACGATGTTCTCGGCCATGTCGTGCTCACCAGCGGAGATGAAAATCTTGGTGCCGGATACCTTGTAGCTGCCATCGGCCTGAGGCTCGGCCTTGGTGCGCAGCATGCCCAGGTCGGTGCCGCAATGCGGCTCGGTCAGACACATTGTGCCGGTCCACTCACCGGAGACGAGCTTGGTCAGATAGGCCTGCTGCTGCTCGGGAGTACCGTGCTCATGCAGCGTGTTCATGGCGCCATGGGACAGACCTGGATACATGCCCCAGGACCAGTTGGCTTCACCGATCATCTCGCTAATGGCCAGGCCCAGCGATTCCGGCAGACCCTGACCGCCGTGCTCGACATCATGAGCCAGGCTCGGCCAACCGCCTTCTACGAACTGCTGGTAAGCCTCTTTGAAACCCGTTGGCGTCTTAACGCCGCTTTCGCTCCAGGTACAGCCTTCGATGTCGCCCACGCGGTTGAGGGGGGCAATCACCTGCTCACAGAACTTGGCGCCTTCGTCGAGAATGGCGTTGACCATATCCGGGGTGGCGTCTTCGCAACCCGGAAGGCTTTGATAGTGCGCTTCGTAGCCGAGCAGTTCGTCACGTACGAAGCGGATATCGCGCAAGGGGGCCTTGTAGTCAGGCATAGCGTAAACCTCAACGGTGGGTTCTGATTCAGGTGACTGCAGATCAGCCACGCTTGATTTCGATTGGCCTTCCGGCATAGCGCCGAGAGGTCAAACAGGTGTTTGAAACATACGTTTAGGCCTGATCGATGTCAAGCAGCGACCGTGACGCCGTTCGTCGGCATCTTGGTCGCTAGAGGCAGATTGAAGGTGCCCAAAAACGGGCGAGGCAGCCGGCCCAACCGGCTGATGTGATCAGGCTTTGGTATTGATCAACGTGCCGAGCATTTCGTCAGCACTTTTCAGCAGTCGGGCACCCGCGTTGGCTTGATGCTCGCCGACTTTCATCTGCACCAGCTGCTCGGTCAGCTCGACCGAGTCGGCCAGGGCTTGAGAATTTGCAACAGCAGGCAAAGCAGTCCCGGCAACGGCGGCGCTGGCCTGGTCGACTCGCTGCTGTCCGGCTTGATAGGCACCAAGGCCGGCAGAAAGAAGGCTGCTAATCTGCATGGTTGAAACCTCACCAAAGTCTCACTTGATAGCTATTGAAGCAGAGCCGTTTCGCTGACGCCACTTCCACGTCGCGATAAGCCGCACTTCTTTATTACCGAACATGATCACGTTCATCGGCAGAGCGAGAGGCACTGGAACGGTGGTGAAGCCGAGGCAGTCAGCTATTCGACAGCAATCACTTCGGAGACAACCATGAACCCGTCGCAGCCGCCCCTCCTCTCCACACGCAATGCCCATGACCGAGCCGGCGGCCCTAATCTTCACGGGGTCGAACGGCTGATATCCGGCTTTCTGGGCGGCTGGTTGGTAGCACGCGGCCTGCGCAAAGGAGGCGTTTTCGGACTGCTGGAGCTGGCCGCAGGTGGAATGGCGATCGCCCGAGGTGGTTCGGGCCAGTGCAACGCCAAGCGCGCCCTGTCGCCCACTGATTATGAGAGCCAACTGGCTGAAGAACACAACTGGGGCCGTGCCCGCGCGTTGTCGAAAAGCATCACGGTGAACCGACCACGTGATGAGATCTACCGCTATTGGCGTGACTTCAGCAACATGCCGACCTTCATGGAATTCATCGAGCGCGTCGAGGCTCGTGACGACCACCATGCACATTGGGTTGCGCGGGTGCCAATGATGGACAAGAGCATCGAGTGGGACACCTACGTCACCGAGGACATCCCCGGCGAGCGTCTGGCTTGGATGTCAGAACCTAACGCGCCCGTCCGTAACCTGGGTTGGGTGACGTTTCGCGATGCGCCCAACGGCAGCGGTACCGAGATACAAGCGGTGGTTGCCCATGAAGTTCCTGGTGGACAGTTGGGGTATGCGCTCGCCCGTGGCGTCAGTAAGTTCAGCGGTTTCAAGGCCGAACAGAATTTACGTCGCTTCAAGCAACTGATGGAGACCGGCGAGATCTCGACCGGCCAGATGAACCGAGAACCGGCTGACAAGCACACCGGCATCGCTGCGACAGGGGAGGCTCGATAATGCGCGCATTGACCTGGCAAGGCCCGAACATGCTGCAAGTCGACACCGTACCGGACCCGGAACTCGTCAATCCCAAGGACGTGATCCTGAAGGTGATCATGTCCTCGGTCTGCGGCTCCGATCTGCACCTGGTCGACGGCTATGTACCGACCATGCACCCCGGCGACATTCTGGGACATGAGTTTCTTGGCGAGGTTGTGGAGACCGGCTCCGCCGTGACGCGATTCAGCAAGGGTGATCGCGTAATCGCCATTTCCATCATCGGCTGTGGTGAATGCAGCCACTGCAAGGCGAGCAATTTCAACTGCTGTGACAATTCCAACCCCAATAGCCGTGAAACGGAAATCGCCTACGGTTACACCTGCTCCGGCATCTTCGGCTACAGCCATGCGTTTGGTGGCTACGCCGGCAGCCACGCCACGTACATCCGTGTGCCCTATGCCGAGGTGAATCTGTTCAAAGTCCCGGAAGGTGTGAGCGACGAGCAGGCGGTTTTCGTATCCGATGCGGTGCCAACGGGATATTTCGGTGCAGACCAGGCCGATATCCAGCGCGGCGAAACCGTCGCGGTCTGGGGCTGCGGCGGCGTCGGTCAGATGGCCATTCGCAGCGCCTATCTGATGGGTGCCGAGCGCGTCATTGCCATTGATCGTTTCACCGATCGCCTGGCGCTGGCTGAACAGAAAGCGGGTGCCATCACTATCAATTACGAAACCACTGACGTGCACGAGGCGCTGTTGGAGCTCACCGGCGGACGTGGCCCGGATCGCTGCATCGACGCGGTTGGCATGGAAGCGCACGGCACCGGCATCGAACACGCCTATGACAAGGTCAAGCAACAACTGCGACTGCACACCGAGCGCGGCGTCGCGCTGCGCCAGGCCATTCATTCATGCCGCAAAGCCGGCACCGTGTCGGTGCTGGGTGTGTACGGCGGCTTGATGGACAAATTTCCAATGGGTGCCATCGTCAACAAGGCGTTGACGCTACGCTCCGGGCAACAGCCAGGGCAGCGCTACGCGGAGCGTATCTTCCAGCACATCCTCAATGGCGAGATGGACCCGTCCTACCTGCTGACGCACCCGATGGATCTGGAGCAGTCGCCCGAGGGCTACAAGCTGTTCAAGCACAAGACCGAACAGTGCATGCGGGCCGTCTTCAAGCCGTGAGCGGCGCCAGGTCGAGGTATCGTGCTACCTCGGCCGGGCTTGCAGTCGGCAGGCGCGGCACCCGACCAAGGCATGGCGCCTCGAGCCGCTCATCCAGCGTCTCGAGATTTTCCTGCAATCGTGAGGTGGCAGGATCAACGATATTGGCGACCCAGCCGGCCAGCCTCAATCCGTCGCGCTCGATGGCCTCTGCGCTGAGCAGCGCATGGTTGATGCAACCCAGGCGCACGCCGACGACCAGAATTACCGGCAGACCGAGCTCGATGGCGAGATCGGATAGCGCTTCGTCTCGTGCCAGCGGCACGCGCCAGCCACCAGCGCCTTCCACCAATGAGAACTGAGCCTGCAATGCCAGCACTTGCCGAACCGGCTCTGCTAGCGTCGCGACCGTCAGCTCGACATCAGCCTCGCGGGCGGCCAGATGCGGCGCGATTGCCGGCTCGAAAGCCAACGGGTTAACCTGCTCGTAGCGCAGCGGCAGCGTGCACTCGCCAAGCAGCGCCAACGCATCGCTGTTGCGCAGGCCTTCGGCTTTGAGTTCGCAACCAGACGCCACAGGCTTGGCCGCCGCCGTACTGAGCCCAGCCAGCCGCGCAGCATGCAGGAGCCCGGCCGCGATGGTGGTCTTGCCGACTTCGGTATCCGTGCCGGTGACGAAATAGGCCGCAGTCATTTCAGTTCCTTGCGCAACACGCCGTACACCACCTGATAGGTCGCTGGGAGTCCGTTTGGCGTACGGAAGCGCTCGTAGGCTTCGATCAGAGCGCGAATACGTGCGCGACCGGTAAGCCCACCCGGACGGCCAGGATTCAGATTATGTGCTCCGAGCGCCTTGAGCTCGCCTGTCAGCTGTCGCAGCTCGGCGAAGTGCAGCACCTGGGGTTCGACCTCCAGGTACTCCAGTCGCAAGCCACTCGCGGCACAGTACTGTCGATAGGCGCTGAGTGTACGGAAGCGATTCACATGGGCAAAACCGTCCACCGCCTGCCAGCTGTCGCGCAGCTCCTGGAGGGTGCCGCTGCACAGGCTGCTGAAGGCCAAGACACCACCAGGACGAAGCACCCGCATTGCCTCGCTCAACACCGAGGAAAAGTCCTCACACCACTGCAGCGCCAGGCTGGAAAAAATCAGATCCACCGACGCATCACGCAACGGCAAGCACTCGGCATCGCCCGCGATGAAACGGCTCGCGCCGCCCTGAGGCCGGGCATGGCGCAACATGCCTTCGGCAATATCAAGCGCGACGCCTTCGCCGGTTGGGAAACGGCTCGCCAGCACTCGCGAGAAATAACCGGTGCCGCAGCCCAGATCCAGCCAGCGCGCGGGCGCAGGCGCGAGGGGCAACCGTTGGATCAGCGCGCTGCCAACCCTGCGCTGCAGCTCGGCCACGGCGTCATAACTGGTTGCCGCACGGGAAAACGACGCGGCCACCTGACGCTTGTCAGGCAGGGCGCTTTCCTTTTCCAGTGTCAGTGCCATGGCCGCATCCGTCATTCCGCCTTGCCCTTGATGAAGGCCGCTATGGTTGTTGCCACGTCGTCCGGGCGCTCCAGCGGCAGGGCGTGGCTTGTAGAGGTGATCAGCTCGGCTTCGATACCGGGCATCCAGCGCTGAAGCGCATCACAGGCCGTCGAGGGCACCAGCGCATCGCCACCGGCAAACAGGTGAAGTTGCGGTCCGAAATAGCCATGCAGCGCGTCGCGCCCGTCCAACTCGGCGAGTAACCGCAGGCCGGCTTGAAGTACGGTCGGAGCCGAATCAGACTGGCTGACCTCCAGCTGGCGGGCCAGCGTGCGAGGATCGTAGCCGCCGCGGCTGCAGAGCAGGCGGAATCGTTTGAGCGTTTCCTCGGGATCAAGCGTGAACGCCTCTTGAAACGCATCGAAGATATCCGGCGCCATGCCCTCTGGCCATTGTGGCCGAGCGCGGAAGCAAGGATTGCTGGCGATGGTGATCAATCCACGACACGAATCCAAACGCCGTGCGGCGAGCTGGGCTGCCAGCATGCCGCCCAGCGACCACCCGGCCAGCCAGCTATTATCAGGTAAACGGCGATCGAGTTCATCGAGCCAGGAATCGGCCTCGGGAAGCTCCGGCAAGGATTCGATGATGACGTCGAGACTCGGCGCGACCTCCGTCAATGCCTCGCACAAAGGCTGCAACGCAGCCGGGCCATACGCCCACCCGGGCAGCAAAATCAGCTGATCACGCATCCGTTTCAGGCTCCTCGGCCATTTGATTCCAGCATTCGGCCAGGATATCCAGCAGTCGTTCCACCTGCGCTTCGCTGTGCGACGCGCTGAAAGTCACCCTCAGCCGAGCGCTACCGGCTGGCACCGTTGGAGGGCGAATTGCACCGACCAGGATTCCACGCGCGCGCAGCGCTGCGGACAGCGCCAACGCCCGCTCGCTGCTGCCGACAAGAATTGGCTGGATCGGCGTCGGGCTATCCATCAGCGTAAGACCGATCTCGCTCGCACCCTGGCGGAAACGCGCAATCAACCGGTTCAGATGCTCTCGGCGCCAGCCTTCGGCTCGCAACAGCTCCAGACTTTTGAGGGTGGCGCAGGCGGTAGCCGGCGGCTGGCTGGTCGTATAGATGTAAGGCCGGGCGAACTGGATCAGCGTTTCGATCAATTCCTCGCTGCCTGCCACGAAGGCACCAGCGGTGCCAAAGGCCTTGCCCAGCGTGCCGACCAGCACCTGTACGTCATCCATGCCCAAACCGAAATGCTCGACAATGCCGCCACCGTTGACGCCCAGCGGGCCGAAGCCATGGGCGTCATCAACCATCACCCACGCCTTGCGCGCCGTCGCCGTGGCGCAGAGGGCCGGAAGGTCCGCCAAATCGCCATCCATACTGAACACGCCGTCAGTGACCACCAGCGTATCGCCGGTTGCTTTGTCCAGGCGTTTGGCCAGGCTCTCGGCATCGTTATGCAGGTAACGGGAGAAGCGAGCGCCACTGAGCAGACCGGCATCAAGTAGCGAGGCATGGTTGATTCGGTCTTCTAGCACCGTATCGCCCTGCCCCACCAGCGCGGTGACTGCAGCGAGATTGGCCATGTAGCCGGTGGAGAACAGCAAGGCTCGCGGCCGACCGGTGAACTCAGCCAAAGCCTCTTCAAGCTGGTGATGCGGCGTGCTGTGCCCCATGACCAGATGCGATGCACCACCGCCTACGCCCCAGCGCTCGGCACCTTGTTGCATGGCACGGATTACGTCGGGGTGGCTGGCGAGCCCCAGGTAGTCATTGGAACAGAACGCCAGCAGCGTCTCACCATCGACCATGACCTCCGGTTGCTGAGGAGTCTCCAGCAAGGGTCGCTGACGATAGAGGTGCGCGGCACGGCGCTCGGCGAGGCGAGACGAGAGATCGAAAGGCATGGCTATCACCGTAGGAGCGTCGGGGACGCCTGGCCCTGCTGGCGATCCGAGCCAGATCGCCAGCAAGCCGGCTCCTACGAAAGAAGGTTAGGCCGAAGCGGCGTTGTAGAACTGGCTCGAGTCGCGCTGCTCGACGAGGGCCTGCTCAATCGCAGCCTGGTGCACCTCGTCATCATGCTCCTCACGCGCTTCGGGCTGAATGCCCAGGCGCTTGAACAACAGCATGTCCTTATCAGCCTGCGGGTTTCCGGTGGTCAGCAGTTTCTCGCCGTAGAAGATCGAGTTGGCACCCGCCAGGAAGGCCAGCGCCTGCATTTGCTCGTTCATCTGCTCGCGACCGGCCGACAGACGCACGTGAGATTTAGGCATCATGATCCGCGCCACGGCGAGCATGCGGATGAAATCGAAGGGGTCGACATCCTGCTCGTCGGCCAGCGGTGTGCCTTTGACCTTGACCAGCATGTTGACGGGCACCGACTCGGGATGCTCGGGCAGATTAGCCAGTTGAATCAGCAGGCCGGCGCGGTCGTTCAGCGACTCACCCATGCCAAGGATGCCGCCGGAGCAGATTTTCATACCGGCGTCGCGCACGTAGCTCAGCGTCTCGAGACGGTCGGCATAGGTGCGGGTAGTGATGATGTTGCCGTAGAACTCCGGCGAGGTGTCCAGGTTGTGGTTGTAGTAGTCCAGCCCCGCATCGGCCAGTGCCTTGGTCTGCTCCTGATCGAGTTTGCCGAGCGTCATGCAAGTCTCCAGCCCCAGCGCCTTCACGCCTTCCACCATCTTGAGAACGTACGGCATGTCTTTGGCGGATGGGTGCTTCCAGGCGGCGCCCATGCAGAAGCGGGTCGAGCCGATGGCCTTGGCTTCAGCGGCGGCCTTGAGCACCTTTTCCACTTCCATCAGCTTTTCTTTGTCCAGACCGGTGTTGTAATGGCCGGACTGCGGGCAGTACTTGCAGTCTTCCGGGCAGGCACCGGTTTTGATCGACAGCAATGTCGAAACCTGGACGCGGTTGGCATCGAAGTGCTGGCGGTGTACGCCCTGAGCCTGGAAGATCAAGTCATTGAACGGTTGTTCGAAGAGCGCCTTGACTTCGGCGAGGCTCCAGTTGTGGCGGATAACGGAAGCGGCAGTGGCGCTCATGGAATTTCCCTTGTAATTAAAAGCGGCTCGGCGGCCTGGCACGGATGCGAAATGGTTAGCCAAGGTCGTAGCGCTGTCAACCTGGAAAGGAATCATGGTTTACAGATGGCTAGATGTTGAACAATATTGCTCGCTGTGCGATGAGCGCTGCGAACCGGATCAGTCGATTTGCGGAGCCTGTGAGACAGAGCTGCCCTGGCTGCGCGAGCATTGCACCGTATGCGCCTTGCCATTGTCGGCGTTCGGCCTGATTTGTGGCGAATGCCTTAAGCGGCCGCCGACGTTCGATCAGGTGACCGTACCGTGGCGCTTCGCCTTCCCCGTAGACACGCTGATCAGCCGTTTCAAACATCAATCGCAGTGGCCGCTCGGCCGGCTACTGGCGGAGCAGCTGTCACACCATCTGAGACACGCGTTCGATGAAGGCTTGCCACGTCCCGATGCGCTGTTGCCGGTGCCCCTGGCGCGAAAACGGTTGCGCCAGCGCGGTTTCAATCAGGCGCAGATGCTCGCTGATTGGCTGAGTGCGGCCCTGGCGATCCCAGTCGATACGAAGATCCTGGCGCGGGTCCAGGACACCCAATCGCAGCAGGAGCTCGATGCGGCCACTCGGCGGCGAAACCTCCGACAGGCGTTTGCCCTGAGAGAAGATTGGAGCCTGACCGGGCGTCACGTGGCGATCATCGACGATGTGCTCACGACCGGCGCAACTGCCGAGGCCCTGGCCCGTCTGCTCAAGCATGCCGGCGCCGCACGTGTGGATGTCTATTGCTTGGCGCGGACGCCCAAGCCCGGCGAGTAGCCGGGCCTGTGCGGTTGTGTAAACACACCAGTGCAATACACTGGCTACCCGACCATGGAGCTGATCATGAGCCACCCCTTCGACACGCTTACGCCTGACCTTGTGCTCGATGCGGTGGAAAGCACCGGTTTCATCAGCGACGCTCGCGTGCTGGCGTTGAACAGCTACGAAAACCGCGTCTATCAGGTGGGCATCGAGGACGAAACGCCGATCGTGGCGAAGTTCTACCGCCCCGGCCGCTGGAGCAACGACTCCATTCTCGAAGAGCACCAGTTCTCCAATGAACTGGCCGATCGCGAAATCCCGGTCGTGGCACCCATCGAACGCGACGGCAGAACTTTGTTCGAACATGCCGGCTTTCGCTTCGCACTCTTTCCACGCCGCGGCGGCCGCGCACCGGAGCCCGGCAATCTGGATCAGCTTTACCGGCTCGGCCAGTTGCTAGGGCGCATGCACGCGGTCAGTGCCAGCCGGCCATTCGAACACCGGGAAACCCTCAATGCGCAGCATCTCGGTCATGAATCGCTGGCGACGCTGCTCGAAGGGGGCTTCGTGCCCAAGAGCCTGCTGCCAGCTTATGAGTCGGTGGCGCGCGACCTGCTGCAACGCGTCGACGAAGTGTTCGCCCGCGCTGAGTTTCAGCCGATCCGCCTACATGGCGACTGTCACCCCGGCAACATCCTCGCCCGTGACGATGCGTTTCACCTGGTCGATCTGGACGACTGTCGCATGGGCCCATCGGTGCAGGACCTCTGGATGATGCTGGCAGGCGAACGTCACGAGCGACTCGGACAGCTGTCCGAGCTGGTGGAAGGCTATAGCGAATTCCATGACTTTGCCCCGCGTGAACTGCCCCTTATCGAAGCGCTGCGCGCGCTGCGCCTGATGCACTACAGCGCCTGGCTGGCCCGCCGCTGGGATGATCCGGCTTTCCCCATGAGCTTTCCCTGGTTCGGCACTGAGCGCTACTGGGGGGATCAGGTGCTGATCTTGCGTGAGCAGATGTCGGCGATGCAGGAAGAGCCGCTGAAACAGTTTTAACGTGCGGGGTGGAGCACGCTCACCGATCCATCGCGGGCGCCACGGTGGATATACGAAGCGACATCCACCCTACCCACTTTTCCGCCTGTAGGAGCCAGCGTGCTGGCGATCCGGACGGCCCGGCTACTCCCAGCCTCGATCAGCCTCTGTCACGAGCAAGCTCGCTCCTACCGAAGACGAGGCGTGCGGCTCTGATTTCACTCGCCGAAGCGAATCTCGCTGGAGCCCGTTTTTCGCCGTTACTTTTCTTCCACCAGCCAATCCAGCCTCCAGCCACCCTTACTCTGGCCGAGCAGCTTGGCCAGCCAGGGCAGCAGCTCGCGCAGTTCCTCTTCGAGCCCCCACGGAGGATTGCTGATCGCAAGGCCGGAGCCATTGAGCCGCAGCGCCTCGTCGGTTGGGTGGACGAACAGCTCGGCGCGTAGCAGTTTGGGTGCCTCGCTGCGTGACAGGTCCTGATAGAAGCGTTTGAGCTGACGCTCGTCCTTGATCGGATACCAGATGACGCCGATGGTCTGGCGCATACGCCCCAGCGCCTCACCCAACGCCTGAACACACCGGCTCAGCTCGTCGACCTTTTCAAACGGCGGGTCGACCAGCAAGACCACGCGTTTCTCCTTGGTGGGCATCAACGCACGCGGCACATGCCACCCCTCACCCAGATGCACGGCTACACGATGGTCGCCGGACATATTGTCTTTAAGCAGACGCCCATCTTCAGGGTGCTTTTCGTTAAGCTGCAGGCGATCCTGCGGCCGCGTCAGCTGCCGCGCCAGCTCCGGTGAACCGGGGTAGTAACGCAGCGTGCCGTCGGGATTGAGTTCACGGATCACGTCGAGATACCCCTGCGCCATCGTTGGCACAGCCTCCGCCTGCCATAGGCGTGAGATGCCCTGCAGCCATTCGCCCGTGCGGCTGGCCTGGTCGCCTGCCAGGTCATACAGACCGACGCCAGCATGACTGTCGAGATAGGCGAACGGCGCCTCCTTGCGGGCCAGCATGGCGAACAGACGGGACAACACGAGGTGTTTGAAGACGTCGGCGTGATTGCCGGCGTGAAAAGCGTGGCGGTAGTTCATCGGGCACTCCTGAAGTGTGCACAGTCTAACTGCGCAACGCGGCGATTCGCAGGGGGGTGGCGAGGCGCACCACACCTTCAGGTGCAAATCCGAGACAAATGGCTGCTACAGTCTGAACCTTGCCTAGCTTACGAGGAGTTCCGATGGACATTCGCGCCCTGTTCGAGATCAGCCTGCCGGTGATTCAGGCCCCGATGGCGGGCTCACAGAACCATCAACTCGCTGCAGCGGTATCCGAGGCCGGCGGACTGGGCTCGATTCCGGCCGGCATGCTCAATGCCGAGACGCTCGAGGCCGAGCTGATGGCGATCACAGCGCTGACGCGCAAACCCTACAACGTCAACTTCTTCTGCCATCAGACACCCGCCGAGGACGCCACGCGTACCGAAGCCTGGCTGGCCTTGCTGTCGCCTTACCTGAAAGAATTCGCGATCGACCCGGCAAGTATCCCCAGTGGCGCCACCCGCCGGCCTTTCGACGCCGCGATGGCCGAGGTGCTGGAGCGGCACCGTCCGCCGGTGGTCAGCTTCCATTTCGGCCTGCCTGAGCCCGCGCTTCTGGAGCGTATCAAAGCGACCGGCGCCAAGATTCTCTCCAGCGCCACGACGCTGGAAGAAGGCCGCTGGTTGCAGAAGCAAGGCGTCGATGCGGTCATTGCTCAGGGTGTCGAAGCCGGGGGTCATCGCGGCATGTTTCTAAGCGAGGACATCAGTGGCCAGGTCGGCACCTTTGCATTGTTGCCACAGCTGGTTGCCGCGCTGGACGTGCCCGTGATCGCTGCAGGCGCGATCGCGGATGCCGGCTGCGTATCCGCTGCGCAGGCGCTTGGCGCAGCGGGGGTGCAGGTCGGCACCGCTTATCTTCTTTGTGACGAAAGCCGCGCCAGCCCGCTTCACCGTCAAGCCTTGCAGAGCACAGCCGCCGAGCACACCGTGTTGACCACACTGCTCTCCGGTCGGCCGGCCCGCGGTATCGTCAATCGCCTAATTCGAGAGCTGGGTGCCCGGCCAGACGCCGTGCCGGCGTTCCCGCTGGCAGGCAATGCCATCGGCAGCTTGCGCGCCGCAGCCGAGCCTCAAGGCCTCGATCACTTCTCACCGCTCTGGGCCGGGCAGAACGTTAGCGGTTGTCAGCCGATACCCGCGGCACGGCTGACTCAAGCGCTCGCGTCCGGCTGGAAAGGTTAAGCGACAAATAGGCAGCGCCAGGCGTCGGTGCGGGGTCCGCTAAAACGGCGTAGCGCGTAAACTGACGCAACCTGCGGATGAGCGGATCGGATATGACGGTGCTGACAAACACACTGGTATTTCTCGCCACCTTGGCCGGCATGGAGCTGTTCGCGTGGTGGGCGCACAAATACGTGATGCATGGTTGGGGCTGGGGCTGGCACAAGTCGCACCATGAGCCGCGCACCGGCTGGTTCGAGAAGAACGATCTGTATGCGGTGGTATTCGCCGGGGTGGCGATCCTGCTGATCGCGCTGGGCACGGCGGGCTACGGCCCGCTGGAATGGATCGGCGCCGGGATGACGGCCTATGGCTTTCTCTATTTCGTCGCCCATGACGGTCTGGTCCATCACCGCTGGCCGCTACGCTATGTGCCGCGCAACGGCTACCTCAAGCGTCTCTATCAGGCGCATCGTCTGCACCATGCGGTAGAGGGTAAGGAGCGCTGCGTGTCCTTCGGTTTCCTCTATGCGCCGCCACTGCCGGTACTCAAGCAGCAACTGCGCGAGCTGCATGATGGACCGTTGCGCAAGACAAACGCTAAGCCCGACGAGGGCGCTTCCAAAGGGAATCAGGACGCGGCGTGATCTGCATCCGACGCGAAGCCAGCGCCAGCAATCCCCCGCCCGCGAGAAACTGCAACTTCTGCGCGCGGGTCGTCGAGACACGCGTGTCCCACGCCGCCGAGCCGCGCGCTTTCACCTCCACGCCGATCTGCCGGTAGACGCCGTGTGCCGTGGCGATCGACCAGGCCGAACGAAGTGGTAGATCGCGCAAACCCTGCGAGGCCGACAGGTAGTAAGGCTCGGCAAGATCGACCAGACGGGCTGCCAGCAGCGCCAGCGTCGGCCGGTTGTGCAACATGCCGATCTCTCCGGCCCGAATACCCACTTCCGCGAGCCAGTCGGCCGGCAGATAGACGCGACCGATCGCTGCATCTTCTACGATGTCGCGAGCGATGTTAGTCAGCTGGAATGCCAGCCCAAGGTCGCACGCGCGATCAAGCGTCGCCTCCGCTTCAGCGCCCATCACCTTCGCCATCATCAGGCCCACCACTCCGGCGACGCGATAGCAGTACAGCAGCGTGTCGTCGAGTGTCTGGTAGCGATAGTCCTGTACATCCATGCGGAAGCCCGCCAGATGCTCCAATGGATACTCTCTTGGTATCTGGTGGCGCTGAACGACCTGCTGAAAGGCAGCGAAGGCCGGATCGCTCATCGGCTCGCCGGCATAGGCGCGCTCCGTGAGGTCCACCAGCTCGGCAAGGCGCGCTTCGCCCGTGGAGCGGTCGCCGTCTACCTGGCCGTATCCCAGGGTCTGCCCGTCGATCACATCATCGCAATGACGGCACCACGCATAGAGCATCACCGCACTTTGGCGGGTGCGCTCGTCGAACAGCTTCGCCGCGGCCGCAAAGCTCTTGGAGCCGACGTTGATTGCCTGCGTTGAGTGATCGATGACCTGGTCGTTCATCCGGCCCGCTCCTCCGACATGACGTCCTCCAGCATCAAGCCAGCCGTGGCCTTGGCCGAACCGACAACACCGGGCACACCTGCGCCGGGATGGGTGCCGGCCCCGACTATGTACAGGTTGGGAATCACATCATCACGGTTGTGGGTGCGAAACCAGGCACTCTGGGTGAGGATCGGCTCAAGCGAGAACGCCGACCCCAGATGCGCGTTGAGCTCATCGCGGAAATCGTGCGGCGTAAAGATCCGATGGGTCACCAGGTCCTCGCGCAGCCCTGGGATGTAGTGACGCTCGAGGTATTCGAAAATGCGGTCGCGGTACTTTGGCCCTTCGACTGCCCAGTCGATATCTGCCGTACCCAGGTGCGGCACAGGAGCCAGCACGTAGTGGCTGGCGCAGCCCTCCGGTGCCAGCGACGGGTCCGTCACGCAGGGCGCATGCAGGTAAAGGGAAAAATCATCGGCCAGGGTTTCGCGCTTGAAGATTTCATCGATCAGCTCGCGGTAGCGCGGCCCAAAGCACACCGTGTGATGTTGCAGATGATCGTGACGACGCTTAAGCCCGAAATGAATGACGAACAATGACATGGAGAAGCGTTTGCCGGAGAGCCGCTTGGCCTCGTCGCGACCACGCTGCTCGTGACCGAGCAGCTGCTTGTATGTGTTCACCACATCGGCATTCGAAGCCACGGCGTCGATGTCGAAGCGACGGCCGTCGCCAGTGATCACCGCGCTCGCCTTGCCCCCGGCCAGTTCGATGCGCGCCACTTCGGCGTTCAGCTCCAGCCTGCCACCCAGGTCTTCAAACAGCCTGACCATTCCCTGCACCAGGGCCCCGGTGCCACCGCGTGGGAACCAGACGCCACCCTGGCGTTCGAGCGCATGGATCAGCGCATAAATCGATGAGGTTTCAAAGGGATTGCCGCCCACCAGCAAGGAGTGAAACGACAAGGCCTGGCGCAGGCGTTCGTCCTCCACAAAGCTCGACACCATGCTGTACACGTTGCGCCAGGCTTGGAGTTTGGCCAGCTGCGGCGCGACGCCGATCATGCTTCGGAACGACAGAAAGGGCACGGTGCCGAGCTTGACGTAGCCTTCTTCGTACACCGCACGGGAATAGGCCAGAAAACGCTGATAGCCGGCAACATCCTTCGGGTTCAGCGCATGGATTTGCCGATCCAGCTCGGCCTGGTCATTGACGTAATCGAAGCTGTAGCCGTCTTCCCAGCACAAGCGATAGAAGGGGCTCACTGGTAACAGCTCGACGTAATCCGCCATGCGCTTGCCAGCGCCGGTGAACAATTCATCCAATGCTGGCGGATCAGTGATGACCGTCGGACCCGCGTCAAAGGTGAAGCCTTGGTCGTGATAGACGTAAGCACGACCGCCCGGCTTGTCGCGCTTCTCCAGTACAGTGGTCTGAATGCCGGCGCGCTGCAGCCGAATGGCCAGCGCCAGCCCGCCGAAGCCAGCCCCAATCACCACTGCCCGTTTCACAGCGCCAGTTGCCTCGTTCATCGTTTGTCCTTGTGATGCAAATTGCCGGCTGCCAGCGCTCGAAGCGCCTCACCCACCGGCACGGGAGGTTTGCCCGAGACGATGCGCAAGCGGTCCCAGGTGGTCAGGTTGGCTGCGTAGAAGCGCTGGATCAGCGGTTCGCGCAAACGGTAGAAACGCTGCATCACTGCCCAGCGGCAACCTGCCGGCCCGGCCATGAACAGCATGCGATTGAGCAATCGGAAAAACCCGCGCTGACGCCACTGCAGTAGTGAGTAGTCGCGAATTGCCGCGAACAGGCTATTGGCGTCCCACCGGTCCAACGCGACCAGGTGATCAGCCAGACGCACCGCATCGGGCAGCGAATAGCCAGTGGTCGGATGAAACAGGGCGGCCGAGAGCCCTGTCTGTGGCACGCCACACGCCTCGTTCCAGAATGTCGGCAGGTCGCCGGACAGCACGATGGGCAGTACACCCTGCTCTTCACGTAGCGTCTCGGTGACGCGCCACCCGCGCGACTCGGCATAGCGACCGATGTTGTAGCGCAGCGTATCCGGTGCAACGGCATCGCCGTCCGCGTAGTAAGTGTCTTCAACCAGGAGAGTGTCGGCGCTGAGCGGCAATACATAGACGAACCGATAGCCATCCTGCTGCGCAACGCTCGCGTCCATAATGATCGGTGCTTGCAGGCCATGGGGTTTCTGCAGTCGCAGCTCCTGCCCCAGGAACTTCTGGAAGCCGAGGGCCAGTTGAGCGGTCTGGCGAACTCCTCGCCCATCGACCACAGCACCGGCCCGCAATACTTGACCGCACGCCAGCCGCACCTTTTGGGGTTCTACCTGGCTGACACGTGTATTCAGACGCACGCCGTCGGCCAGTTCGGACATCAGCAGCTGATGAAACCGATTGGAAAAGATACTGGCGTAGCCACTGCCCAGCCGGCGATGAAGGTCAGGGAAAATCACCTCGTAGCCGGTCCAGCGATTACCCACCAGCGGCCGCAGCCACGCTTGTTGAGCCGGCGTCAGATCGTGCTCGTGAAAGGACCAGGTATGGTTGCCGCCGAGGGTTTCGCCCTGTTCGATGATCAGCAACCGCAAATCCGGACGCGCCTGGCGCAAGCGCAGGGCCAGCAGCCCGTTGGCTAGACCACCGCCAACCAGGATCAGGTCCGCATCAGCCATGCTCAGCCCCCTGTAAAGCGGGCGTTTGTGCTTCGAGCGCCGCCTCAATCAATTGCGCCGCCCGCAGCGTCCCACCGGCACCGCGAACCTCGTTGCCCAATTCTTTAGCCCGCCATGCAAAGCCAGGTTCGCGTAACAGTCGCCGCAGCCCCTGCACGATGCGCCTACGACTGGCCAGGCGTGGATCGATTTTCAAACCCACGCCAGCGTGCACCACCCGAGCGGCGACGCCGGGCTGATCGAAAGCGATTGGCAAGGCCAGACTCGGCACACCTGCTCCCAGCGCGTCGAGTACGGTGTTGAGCCCTGCATGGGTAATTAGGGCATCCGCTCGGGCCAGCACCGCGCGCTGCGGCGCGAAATCAGTGACCCAGCTGGCGCCGGCTTTTAGCAGCCGTCGCTCCTGCGCTGCATCAAGACGACCGCAATGGGCAATCAGGACCTGCACATCCAGCTCGCGGCATGCTTCAGCGATCCTCCGGAACAGGCCGAACCTGTCCCCTTGAAGGGTACCTAGCGAGGCGAACACGAATGGCTGGCCGTTGGCGACCGGAATATCGAACGGCGGCTCGTCCGCCAATGTCGAGCGCAACGGGCCCACACAGTGAAAATACTCAGGCAGCGAGGTACGCGGAAAATCGAAGCCGGGCGTTGTTTGACTCAGCTGCAGCAGCGGTGACAGGCATTCATCGAGGCGCTGGCGAGGCGGCAGACCAAACGCGGCAGCATGGCGTGCAATGACCGCGGCGTGCGCTTGCATAGCCCGGTCATAGACGCCGCTGCTGTGCAAGTTCAGCTGCTCGCCCCAGGGCGTCGGTCGATAGCGCCAGGGCATGACCGGCAGCGGCACCAGCGCTTCGCGATTGACCGGCAGTGCACAGGCCACCGACACGAACGGCAGCCCGAGATGCTCGGCCACAAGCCCACCGGCCGGCTCCATCTGGTCTGCGATGATGCAATCAGCGCCGATCGCGCGAAGCACGGCTGGCGCGTCTCGGCAGAACATATCGGTTGCCGACGCCATATCGGCAATCACGCGGCGTATTCCCCAGGGCCCGCCAGGCCGCGCGGCGCGATCGATCACAGCTTGAAGCGAGCCAGGCGGATGCAACCCCCCACCAACTTGCGCAAAACCCAAGCGCGGATGGCGCAGCATTGCGGCAACATCTGCCTGATGCACAACCGTCACGCGGTGACCGCGGGCCAGCAGCTCACCCGCGACGGCCTCCATCGCCCGCACATGGCTGTGAAAAGCCGGTCCGATGACGGCAAAGTGAGTCATTGGAACGAACCTCGCCGGTCGGTCGGCCGGCAATCCTGACGACACATCACAACCGGGACGGGTCGAAGGGTGCCAGCAACGGCGCTTTGGTCAGCTCCGTCAGACTGGCCGAGCCGGTGCAGAAGCAAGCGATGCGCAGCTGCTCGATCAGCACCTGAAAATGCTCGACCACCGCCTCCGGCCCAATCAGCGCCGCGTCCAGTACACCGGCAGCCTGACCCACCAGATCGGCGCCGAGACGAATTGCCTTGGCCGCATCAATGCCGTCTCGAATGCCGCCTGATGCAATCAGTTGGGCATCAGGGCAGGCCCGGCGAACGGTAGAAATCGCCTGAGCGCTCGGTATGCCCCATCCGGTAAATGCCTTGGCAATGGCGCGCTGCTGCGGGTCCACCGTGCGTTCAGCCTCAACCGCCGCCCAACTGGTGCCGCCAGCACCGGCCACGTCGATCACCGACACACCCACATCGAGCAAACGCTGCGCCACTCTCGGTGAGATACCCGCACCGACCTCCTTGGCCACCAACGGCACCGGCAACCGCAGGGCCAAGGCTTCAAGCGCTGCGTACACGCCTTGCCAGTTACGATCACCGCCAACCTGCACCGCTTCCTGGAGCGGGTTGAGGTGAATGATCAGAGCATCGGCCTGAATCATGTCGACGGCTCGCTGCGCCTCGTCCAACCCGTAGCCGGCGACGAGCTGGGCCGCCCCGAAATTGGCCAGCAATGGAATCGAGGGCGCGAGTTGGCGTAGCTGCCGTGTCAGCCCCTGATCCGCATCGGTTTCCAGCGCGATGCGTTGGGAGCCGACCGCCAGGGCGATGCCGAGCACCTGTGCCGCCTCGGCGAGGTTTCGATTGATTTGGGTGGCCCGCGCTGCGCCGCCTGTCATTGAGCTGATCAGCAACGGTGCCGAAAGGGTTCGGCCAAACAGCGAAGCGCGAATATCGATGTCGTCCAGACGCAACTCCGGAACCGCACAGTGCTCGAAGGTCAGGGCAGCGTAGCCTGAATCGATAACGGAACAGGCGCGGCGCGGGTCGAGAACGATGTCGAGATGGTCGTTCTTACGTTCCGCAATAGTTTCTTTAGTCATGCAGCGCCTCGTTCGATGACCTTATGTGGACGGTAGTGGTCATTAAAAGTGCCAAGACTTATACACTCTGTACAGGTATTGTCACGATATCTAACGAAAAACGATACAGGAGGTCGTCATGGCCATCGCTTTGCCGGACACGCAACTCGACTTCGAAGGGACAGTCAGTAAGCTGCGTGCACAGGTTGACGAACGGCTAGGCCAGTGGCTACCGCTTGCGCCCCCGCAGGACGCGATCGCGACCGCCATGCGCGAAGGCACCCTCGCGCCGGGCAAGCGAGTCCGTCCATTACTGCTGCTGTTGACCCTCAAGGATCTGCAGCAGGAAACAACAGCAGCCAATGCCGGGCTCGACCTGGCCTGCGCTCTGGAGATGGTGCATGCCGCCTCACTGTTTCTTGATGACATGCCGTGCATGGACAACGCCGAGCTGCGCCGTGGCCGGCCGACCATCCACCGTCAGTTCGGCGAAGACGTCGCGGTGCTCGGCTCGGTCGCCCTACTCAGCCACGCATTCAGCATAGCGGCTTCGGCAGCCAGCATTGACGCGTCGAAACGTAATCAACTGGTGTGCCTGCTCTCGCATGCCACCGGCGCGCAGGGCCTGGTTCGCGGTCAGTTTCACGATCTGCGCGAGGGGCAGCGCGCCCGCCCGCTCGAAGCCATTGCCCATACCAACCGCCTGAAGACCTGCCCGCTGTTCACGGCTGCGGCGGAGTCCGCTGCGCTGTTGGCCGACGCCAGCGCGAGCTGCACGCGCCATCTCAACGGTTTTGCCACCGAACTGGGGCTGGCCTTTCAGCTCCTTGACGACTTGGCCGACGGGCTCAGCCCTCAGCAGATTGGCAAGGATTCCGGCAAAGACGCCGGCAAAAGCACCGTTGTAGCCCTGCTCGGCCCTGAGGCGGCTCGCCAGCACGTCGAAGAGCATCTGGCACGTGCCGAACAACACCTGATCGACGCGGGCATCGGCGACGGTCATCTGGCACAGCTGCTTGAGTATTTCTGCGCGAGGCCACACTGAGGCTGGACAGGCAAGCCCTAGAAGACGCTGCTGTGTCGGCCCATCAACCGAATGTATGGTGCTAGGCAGCCATCTTGCAGGCTACTTAGACTCGATCGCATGTAAACGGAGGAATATCCATGCCCGAGACTCTGCTCTGCCCGCGCAACCTGGCGTTCGAACTCTACGAAGTGCTGGACGCTGAAGGCCTGACCCAACGCGAGCGCTTCGCCGATCACAGCCGCGAGACGTTCGATGCGGCTATCGATACCGCCCGCAGCATTGCCGAGAACCTCTTCGCTCCACACAACCGCAAGGCCGACGAGAACGAGCCGATCTACAAGAACGGTGAAGCGGTATTGATCCCGGAAGTGAAGCCCGCTGTCGATGCGTTCATCGAGGCTGGCTTTCACAACGCTTCGCGCAGCTTTGACGATGGCGGCATGCAATTGCCCAATCTGCTGTCACGGGCCTGCTTTGCTCACTTCCAGTCTGCCAACATCGGTACCTCCTCATATCCGATGCTGACGATGGGCGCCTCGCACCTGATCGAGGTGTTCGGCAGTGACGAGCAGAAACAGCGCTTCCTTCAGCCCATGCTCGAAGGCCGTTTCTTTGGCACCATGGCGCTGACCGAGCCGCACGCTGGCTCGTCGCTGTCAGACTTGCGCACCCGTGCCGAGCCGGCCGGTGACGGCACCTACCGCCTGAAGGGCAACAAGATTTTCATTTCCGGTGGGGACCATCCACTGTCGGAAAACATCGTGCACATGGTGCTGGCCAAGCTGCCTGATGCTCCGCCCGGCGTAAAAGGCATCAGCCTGTTCATCGTGCCCAAATTCCTGGTCAACGATGACGGCAGTGTCGGCAAGCGCAACGACGTGATCCTGGCCGGCCTGTTCCACAAGATGGGCTGGCGTGGCACCACATCCACGGCCCTGAACTTCGGCGACAACGGCGATTGTGTCGGCTATCTGGTAGGCGAGCCGCACAAGGGCCTGTCGTACATGTTCCAGATGATGAACGACGCGCGCATTGGTGTCGGCATGGGCGCGATCATGCTTGGCTACGCTGGCTACCTGTACTCGCTCAACTATGCGCGGGAACGGCCACAGGGGCGCCTGCCAGATGGCAAGAACCCGGCATCGGCTCAGGTGCCAATCATCCAGCACACCGACATCAAGCGCATGCTGCTGATGCAGAAAGCCTACGTCGAAGGCGCCTTCGATCTCGGCCTCTACGCCGCGCGCATCGTCGACGAAGAGCAAACCGCGGCAACAGAGGAAGAGCGCAAGAACGCCCACGAGCTGTTGGACCTGCTGACACCAATCGTCAAATCCTGGCCATCGGAGTTCTGCCTCAAGGCCAACGAGATGGCGATACAAATCCTTGGTGGCCACGGTTACACCCGCGAATATCCGGTCGAGCAGTACTACCGGGACAACCGGCTCAACCCGATCCACGAAGGCACACACGGAATTCAGTCCCTCGATCTGCTGGCACGCAAGCTGACACAAAACGGCGGCGCCGGGCTGCGTCAGTTGCTCGGCCTGATTCAGGGCACCTGCAAGCGCGCTGGCGAGCACAGCTCGCTTGATGCACTGCGCCAGCCGCTGGAGCGGCTGCTGGCACGCCTGAGCGAGGTGACTCAAGCCCTGCTTGGCGACCTGATGGCCGGCAAGATCAACCAGGCGCTGGCCAATTCGGCGCTGTATCTCAAGGTATTCGGTCACGCCGTGATCGGCTGGCGCTGGCTGGAACAGGCTATTCACGCTGAACAGGGCCTGGCGAAGGGCAACGAGGCAGACGTCGATTTCTATCGCGGCAAGCTACAAGCCGCCCGTTACTTCCTGACGTGGGAAGTGCCGAGCTGCCATCACGAACTGGATCTTCTGGCCAGCCGTGACGACACCTGCCTGACCATGCAGGAAGGCTGGTTCTGACCAGACGCCTGGCGCGTGCTGCATCAGCGCGTGCCGGGCGACTCCCCCTGTCCAGCCGCCTGGCTGTGACGCCCGCCCTCCCCCGAAGCGTCCGACGTACCGCCCGGCTTTTTTGACAGCACGTCAAAACAGCGGGTTAGAATCACTGGCATGCAGCCTGCATGTTTGTCAGCAGCACTGACCTTCGGAGATCGCGTTTGGATATCGGCAACATCAACCAGCTGTTCTTGGTCGGTGCCCTGTTGGTTGCGGCGAGCATCCTCATGAGCTCTTTGTCGACCCGACTCGGTGTGCCGATCCTGGTTATCTTTCTTGGCGTAGGCATGCTGGCCGGCGTCGACGGCATCGGCGGGATCGCTTTCGACGACTACTCGCTGGCCTTTCTGATCAGTAACCTGGCCCTTGCGATCATCTTGCTCGACGGTGGCATGCGCACCCGCGCCGCCACCTTTCGCGTCGCACTCTGGCCAGCTTTTTCGCTGGCGACTGCCGGGGTGGTTGTCACTTCAGGCCTGACGGGGCTGGCGGCGGCCTGGCTATTCGACCTGCCGCTGATGCAAGGGCTTTTGATCGGCGCCATCGTTGGCTCCACCGATGCGGCAGTGGTGTTCAACCTGCTCAATGGCAAGGGCCTGAACGAACGGGTCGGCTCGACGCTGGAAATCGAATCGGGCAGCAACGACCCCATGGCGATGTTTCTGACCGTCGCGCTGATCGACATGATCGCCTCTGGTCAAACCGGGTTTGGCTGGGGCTTCTTTGCCAGCCTCTTGCAACAATTCGGCATCGGCACCCTTCTCGGCCTGTCCGGCGGCTGGCTGCTGCTGCACCTGGTCAACCGCCTCTCGGTCGCGGACGGTCTCTATCCGCTGCTGGCTGTGGCTGGCGGCATCATGATTTATGCACTGTCCGGCGCGATCGGCGGCAGCGGCATCCTCGCCGTATATGTCTGCGGGTTGTTGCTGGGCAACCGTCCGATCCGCAACCGCCACGGCATCCTGCACATGTTCGACGGCCTCGCCTGGCTTAGCCAGATCGGCATGTTCCTCGTGCTCGGTTTGCTGCTCACACCCAGCCAGCTGCTGCCTATCGCGCTGCCGGCATTGGCTCTTTCTCTGTGGATGATCCTCTTCGCCCGCCCGCTGGCCGTGTTCATCGGGCTGGCACCGTTTCGAAGCTTTCACCTGCGCGAACGACTCTTCATCTCATGGATCGGCCTACGCGGTGCAGTACCTGTGATTCTTGCTGTATTCCCGTTGATGGCTGGCCTGGAAAACGCCCAGCTGTTCTTCAACGTGGCGTTTTTCATCGTGCTGGTTTCGCTGCTGTTCCAAGGCACGACGCTGACCTGGGCCGCGAAGAAAGCCAAGGTGGAGGTGCCGCCCTCGCCGCTGCCGATCTCCCGCGCCGGGCTGCAGATACACACCACCAGCCAATGGGAGATGTTTATCTATCGACTCACTGCCAAGAAATGGTGTGTCGGGGCCGCCCTTCGCGAATTGAAGATGCCTACCGGTACGCGCATCGCCGCGCTATTTCGCGGCAAGGCGCTGCTGCACCCCTCCGGCAGCACACGTTTGCAAGTGGACGACATTCTCTGCGTCATCGGCCACGAAGAGGATCTGCCGGCCCTGGGCAAGCTCTTCAGCGAGGCACCGCAGCGCGGCCGCGACATGCGCTTCTTTGGCGATTTCATCCTTGAAGCCGAAGCCCAAATGAGCGCCCTCGCTGCGCTGTACGGTCTCAAACTGGGCGAAGTCGATGGTGACCAGCAGATCGGCGACTTCATGGCCGAGCGCGTCGGCGGCAAGCCGGTCACTGGCGACCAGATCGAGTGGAATGGCCTGACCTGGACCATTGCGGCCATGGAGCATGGCGAAGTCCGCAAGGTCGGCCTGAAGTTTCCCGAGGGCGACAAGCCCGGTCCTTCGCTTCATTTCTGAGGCGCTGGCCAGCCGGTAAC
Source organism: Stutzerimonas stutzeri (assembly GCF_051028275.1). Classification (GTDB taxonomy): domain Bacteria; phylum Pseudomonadota; class Gammaproteobacteria; order Pseudomonadales; family Pseudomonadaceae; genus Stutzerimonas; species Stutzerimonas stutzeri_AS. The sequence continues at coordinate 515,405 of NZ_CP069269.1, read as the reverse complement.
GCGGCAAGGTAAGCGTTCCGATCTATGGGCTCGCCTAGGCCTTGCCAAGCCCTTAGACTCCGCACTCTTTTGTTCACTCGATAACATCCATGGCATCTTTGCGCACCCTTTTGCTGGCGACCTTGCTCGCCTTCGTTCCCGCTTCTGGCTTCGCCCAATCCATCCCCGGGCTGACCGGCCCCAAGCCGGCCGCAGAGGAGGCGAAGGCCGCACAGCCGAGCGCCGATGAACGCGCTCAACGCCTTGCGGAACAGGCCGCCACCGCGCAGCAGCGGCTGACGGAACTAAAGGCCGAGCTTGCCGGCGCGCCCAAGGAAATCGCCGAGGCCCAGCGAGAACTGAGCAAACTCAAGGGCAGCGACAGCAGTGACCTGGTCGACAAACTGGCCAAACTGAAGATGCCCGCCCTCGAGCAACGCCTGGCAGCCCGCGTAGAAGAGTTGTCCACTTGGCAGACAGCGCTGACCGCAGCCAACAGCATGATCATCAGCGCGCAGACTCGACCTGAGCGCGCCCAGGCCGACATCAGCAAGTCGCAGATACGGATCGACGAGATCAATGCGCTGCTCAAGACCGGCCGCGAGAATGGCAAGCCGCTGAGCGAGGAACGCCGCGAACTGCTTGCTGCAGAAAAATCCGCGCTTAACGCCCAGATCGAACTACGCCGCAATGAGTTGGCGGGAAACAGCCTGCTGCAGGATCTGGGCATTGCCCGCCGCGACCTGCTTTCCGAGCGCATCGCCCGCGCCGAGCGCGAAACCATGGCGCTGCAGACGGCAATCAACAACAAGCGACGGGAAGAATCCGAACAGACAGTTGCCGAGTTCTCGCTAAAGGCCGAAAAGACTGGCTCCGACAAGCTGCTGCCGGTCGAAAGCGCCGAGAACAAGCGTTTGTCCGGCTACCTCTTGCGAGCCACCGAACGGCTCAACGACCTCACGCAGCAGAACCTGCAGACCCGTCAGCAACTCGACACGCTCAACCAGGCCGACCAGGCACTAGAGGAACAGATCGCTGTACTTGAGGGCAGCCCGCTGCTGTCAAAGATACTGTCTCAGCAGAAGCAGGCCCTGCCGCAACTTTCTCTGGACAGCAATCTGGCAGATGAGATTGCTGACATCCGGCTCTACCAGTTCGAGCTGAACCAACGCCGCGAAGCCGCCGGCAACGTTGAGGACTATGTCGAGCAGCAGCTGGCCAGCCAGCCTCCGAGTGAGGTGACGCCTGAGCTACGCAGCGCGCTGCTGGAGTTGGTTCGCACCCGCGGCGAGCTGCTTGATCGGCTCAACCACTCGCTGAACGCTCTGCTCAGCGAGTCGATCACGCTGCAATTGAACCAGCGTCAACTTCAGAGCAAGGCCGAGGTCCTGCGCAATACGCTGGACGAACAGATGTTCTGGATTCCCAGCAACCGGCCGCTGGATCTGGACTGGTTCAAGAACGTGCCCACGCTGCTCGACCGTCAGCTGCGGGCCATGCCCTGGGGCTCGGTGTTCGAGGCCTTAGGCGCGGGCCTACTGGAACGGCCGCTGTTCTTCGTTCCGCTGTTGCTGATGATCGGCTTACTGCTCTGGCGCCGTCAGGCGATCAACGCCAAGCTGGATTCGTTGAGCAGCGATATCGGGCACTTCCGCAACGACAGTCAACTGCACACCCCCCTGGCGCTGTTGCTGAACCTGCTGCTGGCGTTGCCGGGCGCATTGTTTCTTGCCTTGTGCGGCTATCTGCTGCAAATGGACGGCCGCGGGCAGAACGAAGCCCTCGGCGCCGCGTTCTATCAGATGGCACAGGCCTGGCTCGTGTTCTACAGCGCGTACCGAATGCTCTCACCCAATCGGGTCGCCGAAACGCACTTCGGCTGGTTCCGCCCGCAAGTCATCTTCCTACGCAACGAGATTCGGCGACTGGGGCTGGTGGTCATGGCCCTGGTAGCCGTGGTGGCGATTGCCGAACATCAGCCGGCTAACCTGGTAGACGATGTGATCGGCATCGTCGTCGTGCTGATCTGCTTCGCCCTGATGAGCTGGCGCCTGACCCGACTGTTGCTCAAAGGCCCGGCCAGCCAGAATGCCACGCCACTTCAGCGCTTCATTGGCTTGTTGTTCAGCATCTTGCCGCTGGCGCTGATCCTGGTGGTGGGTTTCGGCTATTACTACACGGCGCTGAAGCTGACGGGGCGCCTGATCGATACGCTTTACCTCCTGCTGGCCTGGATCGTCATCGAGGCGACGCTGATTCGCGGGTTGACCGTCGCCGCTCGCCGGCTTGCTTACCAGCGCGCCCTGACCAAGCGTGAGACCCAGCCCGACGAGCCCATGGACAGCAGCGAGGCGACGGGTGAAGACGGCCTCGACATCGAGCAGGTCAACCAGCAGTCTCTGCGCTTGACCCGTCTGGCGATGTTCGGCCTGTTCTTCGCTGTGCTTTATTGGGTCTGGGCGGACCTGATCAGCGTGGTTTCTTACCTCGATAACGTCGTGCTTTACGAGTTTGTCAGTGGCTCTGGCGACGCAGCCACGACAAATGCGATCACCCTCAATAACCTGCTTGGGGCGCTGCTGATCGTTGCCATAACGGTGGCCTTGGCGCGCAACCTGCCGGGCCTGCTGGAAGTGGTGGTGCTGTCGAAACTGCACCTGGCGCAGGGCAGCGCTTATGCCACCACGACGCTCCTGTCCTATGTGTTAGCCGGGATCGGCATCGTATCGACGCTATCGACCCTCGGCGTCAGCTGGGACAAGCTGCAGTGGCTGGTGGCCGCGCTCTCGGTGGGGCTTGGCTTCGGCATGCAGGAGATATTTGCGAACTTCATTTCGGGCCTGATCATCCTCTTCGAGCGCCCGGTGCGGATCGGCGACGTGGTGACCATCGGCAATCTTTCGGGCACCGTCAGCCGAATCCGGATTCGCGCAACGACCATCACCGACTTCGACCGCAAGGACATCATCGTCCCGAACAAGACCTTCATCACCAGTCAGCTGGTGAACTGGTCCCTGAGTGACACCATCACCCGGGTGACGATCAAAGTGGGCGTCGCCTATGGATCTGATCTGGACCTGGTGAAAAAGCTGCTCCACAAGGCCGCCAACGATAATCCGCGGGTACTGAAGGACCCGGAACCGCTCGTGTTTTTCCTGACCTTTGGCGAGAGCACCCTGGACCACGAGCTTCGGATCCACGTACGCGACCTCGCCGACCGCAATCCAGCCACCGATGAGATCAATCGGGCCATCGATCGTGAGTTCGCCAAGGCTGGTATCTCTATCGCCTTCCGCCAGGTCGATGTATTCCTGAAAAACTTTGACGGCAAACAACTGCACCTGGGCACCGCGCCACGGCTTGCTCAACCCGATAACCAGGGCACTACGCCGCCCGCCGACAGTCAGGCCTGAGGAACGTCGCCGCCTTCCCGAGCCTCCAAACATAAAGCGCGCCCGCACAGGGCGCCGAACCGCAAGGTGCCGGAGCCCACGTGAAGACGCTTACCGAGCTGCATTTCGACAACCGCTTCGCCCAGCTGGGCGACGTTTTTTCAACCCAAGTTACGCCTCAGCCGCTCGAACACCCGCGCCTGGTAGTGGCTAGCGAAGCCGCCATGGCCTTGCTCGACCTTGCTCCGGAAACTAAAGACGATCCGCTGTTCACTGAACTGTTCTCCGGTCACAAGCTCTGGAGCACGGCGGAACCACGGGCGATGGTCTATTCCGGCCATCAGTTCGGCAGCTACAACCCGCAGTTGGGCGATGGGCGTGGTTTGCTGCTGGGTGAAGTGGTCAACGAAGCCGGCCAACATTGGGATCTGCACCTCAAGGGCGCTGGCATGACGCCCTATTCCCGCATGGGTGACGGCCGTGCCGTGCTGCGCTCGTCGATCCGCGAGTTTCTAGCCAGCGAGCACCTGCATGCGCTGGGTATTCCCAGCTCCCGCGCCCTTTGCGTGACTGGCTCGGATACGCCGGTCTACCGTGAACGCCAGGAGCGCGGCGCGATGTTGATGCGCCTCGCGCCCAGTCACGTGCGCTTCGGCCATTTCGAGTTTTTCTACTACACCAAGCAGCACGATGAACTAAAGAAGCTGCTCGATCACGTCGTGGAGAACCACTTCATCGAATGCCTGGAACATCCGGAGCCTTACCACGCCTTCTTCCACGCGGTGCTGGAGCGCACCGCCGAGATGGTTGCGCGGTGGCAGGCATATGGCTTCTGCCACGGGGTGATGAACACTGACAACATGTCCATCCTCGGCATTACCTTCGACTTTGGACCTTACGCATTCCTCGACGACTTTGATGCACGCTTCATCTGCAACCACTCCGACCATGCCGGCCGGTACTCCTATGAAAATCAGGTGCCAATTGCACACTGGAACCTCGCCGCCCTGGCGCAGGCCCTGACGCCCTTCATAGGCATCGAGCAATTGCGCGCGACCATGGACCTGTTCCTGCCGATCTACGAAGCGGCGTGGCTCGATCTGATGCGCAAACGATTGGGCCTGCAGACTGCAGAGGAGAATGACAAGGAGCTGATCCAGCGCTTGTTGCAATTAATGCAGAGCAGCGCCATCGACTACACGCGCTTCTTCCGCGAACTCGGCGACAGCCCGGCGGAGCATGCCCTGGCTCGCCTGCGCGAGGATTTTGTGGACATCACAGCTTTCGATGACTGGGCCGCGACCTACCGTCAACGGACCGAGCGCGAAGGCACAGATCAGGAGGCGCGCCGGGTGGGCATGCACGCGGCCAACCCGAAATACATCCTGCGCAATTACCTGGCGCAGCAGGCGATCGAAGCCGCCGAAGCGGGCGACTACGGTCCGGTGCGTGAGCTGCATCAGGTGCTCAGCCGGCCTTTCGACGAGCAACCGGGCATGGAGCGCTATGCCGAGCGCCCGCCGGAGTGGGGCAAACACCTGGAAATCAGCTGCTCATCCTGAGCCCTTGCTCTGCGCAATATGCTGCGCAGCGTTGTGCTATGAGACCCGGCTAGCCCAGCTGCACGTCGCGTGAACGCTGGGCTCCAGCACAATTGTGCCAAAGCTTGCGCAGGGCTCGGCAGAAAGTTGCCCAGCTTATTGTGAGCCGCCCCCCACTCAAGCTGGAACAGCGGACAGCTAACTCGCTAACTTATTGATATGCGAGGAGTTTCTGTTACATGGCACGCGCCTTGAAGTCATTTCCGGGCCATTCCGGCATTCACAAGGCAAGGAGAGCGTTCATGCCAACACCCGCGTATCTGTCCCTCGAAGGCACCAAGCAAGGCCTGATCACTGCAGGCACTTTCACCGAGGACTCGGTCGGCAATATCTTCCAGGAAGGACATGAAGACCAGATCCTGGTGCAGGCTTTCCAGCACCAAGTCATCATTCCGCGCGACCCACAATCGGGTCAGCCTACCGGCCAGCGCGTCCACAAGCCGCTGATGATCACCAAGGTGTTCGACAAATCGTCGCCGCTGATCTTCAACGCCCTGACCTCCGGTGAGCGTCTGAACAAATGCCGTCTGGAGTGGTACCGCACGTCCTCCACCGGTACTCAGGAGCACTACTTCACCATCGAACTGGAAGACGCGGTAATCGTCGACGTGCAGTCGCGCATGCCCAACTGCCAGGACCCGAACATGTCTCACTTCACCCATCTGGAAGACGTGTACTTCACTTACCGGAAGATCGTCTGGACCCACGAAGTCTCCGGTACTTCCGGCTCCGACGACTGGCGCACTCCGATCTCGGCCTAAGCCGCGGGCGGGCCTTGCGGCCATAGGTAGCAAACATCGGCCAGGTTTACCTGGCCGATGCGTTTTCAACAGACGGATTCGGTAAACGACGTAATGCTTCACACGGCCATCTAGCGAAAAGCGCGAAAATAGCCACAGACATATGCGGAACTGGACGCTTCACCAGTCCGCACTACGGCCCGCATGAATCCATGTGATGCCGACTTGCGAACCGATAGCGGCTCGCTGCCATGGACTGGTTACAAAGGAACAGGGAATGTTCAATCCGGCCAACGACACGCACTTCAACCTCATTATTGACGGCGTCCAACAAGACCTGCAGGTACTCGAATTCACGGGCCGCGAGTCGATTTCGCAGCCCTATTCATTCGACATCGAACTGGTCAGCGAGCGCCCTGATCTGAACATTGAAAGCCTGTTGCATCAGCAGGCCTTTCTGGCGCTGTCGCCCAGCGGCAATGGCATTCACGGGTTGATCTATAGTGCAGCCCAGGGTAGCTCCGGCAAACGGCTGACGCGCTATCGCGTTACCTTGCGCCCACAGCTCGCCTACCTGGCTCACCGCACCAACCAACGCATTTTCCAGAAGCGCTCGGTACCGCAGATCATTGCCAAGGTGCTTGATGAGCACGGCATCCTCGCTGGTGATCGCCACCGTTTCGATCTTGGCCCGGTGATCTACCCCGAACGGGACTACTGCGTTCAATATGATGAAACGGATCTTCAGTTCATCCAGCGCCTATGTGAAGAAGAAGGCATTCACTACCACTTCCAGCACAGCGATGCCGGCCACATGCTGGTCTTCGGTGATGACCAGACCGTGTTTCCGGCGCTCGCCTCGGTTGCCTATCAGCAAGACAGCGGTCTGGTCGCCGATGAGCCGGTCATCAAGCGCTTTGGCGTGCGCGTCGAGACCCGCGCTGCGCGCGTCACCCGCCGCGATTACGATTTCGAAAAGCCCCGTCTGACCCTGGAGGCGGCGGTTGGAAGCAACAACCAGCCCGACCTCGAGGACTACGACTATCCCGGCCGCTTTGTCGACCGCGAGCGAGGCAAGCACCTGTCCCGGCGGGCACTGGAGCGCCATCGCCACGACTTCGAACTGGCCGAGGGCGAGAGCGACCAGCCGCTATTGGTCAGCGGTCATTTCCTACCGCTCGAAGCGCATCCCCGCAGCGACTGGAACCAGCTGTGGCTGCTCACCGAAGTCTTCCACGAAGGTAAGCAACCACAAGTATTGGAAGAATCGGTCACAGATTCTTCAGGTGCCCTGGAACTGACATCCCCTCCCCGTCATGGAGAGCGCTGGGGCGCATTGTTTAGCGGCGAGGCGCAGGGTTCACATGATTTCACCCAAGGCTACCGAAACCACTTCACCGCCACGCCTTGGACCGCCCCCTTCCGACCCACACTCAGCCACCCCAAACCACGCATCCTCGGCAGCCAGAGCGCGGTTGTCACCGGCCCGACCGGCGAGGAAATTCACTGCGACGAATATGGCCGGGTGAAGGTGCAGTTTTTCTGGGACCGCGAAGGCCAAGCCGATGAGCACACCAGCTGCTGGCTGCGTGTGAGCTCAAGCTGGGCCGGCGACCGCTACGGCGGCATCGCCATCCCACGCGTCGGCATGGAAGTGCTGGTCACCTTTCTCGAGGGCGACCCCGACCAGCCCCTCGTGACAGGCTGCTTGTATCACAAGGAAAACGCCGTCCCCTACGAGCTGCCCGCGAACAAGACCCGCAGCGTGTTTAAAACCCTGAGCAGCCCAGGCGGTGAAGGCTACAACGAACTGCGCATCGAAGACCGCAAAGGCGCCGAGCAGATATACGTTCACGCCCAGCGCGACTGGGACGAGAACATCGAGCACGACCAGATGATCCGCGTCGGCCACGAACGCCACGACACCGTCGAGGCCAACAGCTACAGCGAATTCAAGGCCGAAGAGCACCGCACCACCCACGCCGACCGTCGCAGCGAAATCAAAGCAGACGACCATCTGACCGTCGGCGGCAACCAGCATTTGAAAATCGGGACCGGCCAATTCATCGAAGCCGGTAACGAGATCCACCTCTCCAGCGGCTTGAAGGTAGTCCTTGAAGCCGGCAGCGAACTCACCTTCAAAGCCGCCGGCAGCTTCATCAAACTCGACGCCAGCGGCATCACCATGGTCGGGCCTTTGATAAAGATGAATTCGGGGGGAAGCCCGGGTAAAGGCTCAGGCGCGGCGCCTGTGCTGCCGGGGCAGCTTAAGCCGGCGGCTACGGACACGGCTGGCGGGCTGTTAATACAGGCACAGAAGCAGGCCTTGCAGCGCAAGCAACCTCTGTGCGCCATCTGCGAAGCAGCAAAGCAGGAGGCCGCTCATGTCGACTCATGATTTGCACCATTTGCCTTCGGAGTTACCCTGGGACACGCCAGCTTACTTACTGCTCGACGGCGTCAGCGTCGAAACGCTACCCAAACGGCTATACGAATGGGCCGAGTCGCCGGTTTTCGACGTGCTGTATCTGGAAACGCCTTGGGCTGAGTTGAGTGATGTGTCGCCCTGCCTGGTGCGCATTGACGGTCAGCACGACTCAGCATTGGCTGCTTTTGTGCAAAACAGTCAAGAAGAATGGGGCTACCTGTTATTCAGTAATGCCACCCGGGAGGCCCTGCTCAACCACCTACGCTGGCTGGTATGCGTCAGTCACCCATTGGGAGAAAAGATGCTGCTGCGCTTGGCCGACCCTGCGGTCATGCATGCGCTACTGAACCAAGCCAAACAAGATAACGATGCGACATTGTTTGGCCCAATCGAACAGATCGTAGCTGCGGACCGCATCGATAACGCCTGGCATGAGCATCAACGCCCCGGTCCGACAACCCCTAATCGACAGGATCGTCCCTATCGACTGTCCGACAAGCAAATGGACTGCCTTGGTGGCGTGGCCTTTCGCAGCACCCTCATCCGCCTGGACGCGCACATGCGCGACTATTTCCCCACTTACCAACCCACACTGAGCCCGTCCCAGCGTTGGCAACATTTGCAGGCGCTGGCAGAGCGTGCCTATGGCCTGGGCTTCAACAGCGAATATGACATCACGCTCTACGCCAACCTCTTCGGCCTGCTAGGCGCCGACGTGCTGGATATGCACTCGGACATCGCCGATCTAGTAAACCAACCTTCATCGCTTACACCCACCCAACGTATCGAACAGGCAGCGGATCTGGCATACGCTCGCGCCTCGTCAGCGAAAAGGACTTCCTGATGACTGCAAAGAACCCCAACCAAGCCGACAAGGCCAAGAGCGACGCCAAAAGCCCCGTCGGCGCTTGCCCGCTCATGAAGAACAAGGTGCAGCTACTGCCCCTGCGTTATGGTTTGGTCGAGCGGCTCGATCCGTCGGCAGAATTGCGTCTGCCCTATCGACTCAAATCGCGACCGCTGGGCATTCGGCTTATTCGCGATGGCTGGCTGTACGTGATCGATAACGAAACCGGCTACCTTCACGAATACCGCGTCGAAAAAGGTGTCGTGAGCAAATTTGTCTGGAAGGGCAAGGAAGCGGCTCAGGATCAACGGCAGGGAAAATTGGCGGAACACAGCTTGGTTTTCGCCCGAGGCAGTACGCTGCACGTGAGTTTTTCCGAAGTGCAATGGACGGCGTTTAAATGCTCACAGATGCTCAAGAGCCGCAAGGAACGCGAACATTTCATGCAGAGAGTGGATCTTTCCAAGGCAACCTGTGCTGAGGGCGGAGAACATCTGCTCACCAGCCAGCAAGCCGAAAGTTGGCTGGCCGAAGTTGCAGAGTCGCCGTCTGGCAGCACACCGCCTTCGGGGGCCGATCCGCAGGAAGGTCAAGACTACGCCTGGGAAAGCACTCCGCTGTATAACAAAACCACCATCGGCTTGGTCAAGAAACAACTGCTCCCCATCTACGAACATGACCAGCTCTACCTGGTGTTCAAAGACAGCCTGGGCGTCATGCAGGATCTTGCACAAGAACAGGACACCGTGGTCGGCTGGATCGAGAAATGGATCGAGCAGGGCCGCAACGATCTCAAGTACAGCATCGGCAGTTACATCGAAACCCTGATGGTGCTGAACGACGATACGGCCAAGCGTGCCGGCACCCGAGATGCCCTGTTCGAAAAAACCACGCCCGCGCAGCGGCAGACGATCTACGACTACCTCAATGCCCGCAATGACCTGAAAGGCATTCAGAGCAGCAGCCCGGCGACAGCTCATTACCCAGGGCGAGGGTTCGATCTCAAGACGCGCGCCGCCAGGGCGAGTGTCGCAGCGAAGAAGCACACCATGCAGAAGGCCTTGGGCGACGATCTGTATGACGAGCTGGGAGACGATATCGAAGCCCTAAAAGACCATTCAGACGCCGCGTTGGATGGCAAGGGCCTGGGTGCGCGAGGCATTCATGATCTGGTGCGCCACAAGGAGATGCGCCAATACCTCGAGCAGGAACGTGCTCACCTGAAACGTTGGAATGCACGCCTCGACCGCATCACCGAGGATCGCGTCACGCTGTTCACTGCGACCGAGTACCATCGAAGCGCCTGGTATTTCGACACCAAAGTGCCCGACCAGCAGATGGCCGCTCTGGTCATGGAGCAAAATTGCGTGCGCGACCTGTGCCGTACCGAAGAGAGCCTCAAGGCGGTCGGCGAATACTTTCACAAATACCCCTATTACATACTGCCTGCCTTCGCCAGCCGGCTGGATCTGAATTTCCTGACGGGCAAATCAGGGGACCTGATCAAATGGCTCGACGATGCACGTAACCTCAAAAGCGGACTCGGCGATGCCCAGGTTCGCCTGCAGGAGGTGGGTGCGCTGCTAGGCAACCACTGGACCAACAGCCTTAGCCTCAGTGCTTCTGCCCAAACGGTCAGCCAAGCCGTCAACGCTGCCTATTCCCCGGCTATCGCCTTGCGCCTGCAGGATTGGCTGGCAGGAGTGCAAAGCGAACTGAACAGCCCCGACCTGAAAGCCCACTTGGATAAGCTCGACACCTACAGCAACCGAGCACACCGTCTGGGTAGCCTGGCGGAGTTGAAGGCGCACGGAGCCAACCTAGTGGTAGCGACCGAACAGGATGTCAGTCTGTTCAAATCTCGCCTAACGACCCTGATTGAACTACTGGACAAAGAGAATCTGCTCAACACCCTGCGCGACCGTGCCAAGACCGACAGCAAGCGGCGCACGATCAGCGAGGCAGAACGACAAAATGTAAAAGCACAAAAGCAGCAGCTCAACCAGCAGCTGGCCGCAGTCCGCCAACAGCGTACCGCCATAATTAATCAATTGCAGAATAGCGTGACCGCCACTGGTGCCGTCCAGGCAGGCTTCGTTGGCGTCAAGCTGAAGATGGATGCGGCACAGCAAAACCTGCTCAACGAAGAAATCCGTCGCCTACGCCTTGGCCCGCGGGGCGGCTATGGTGAGAGGGGTGCCCATGCGGCGGCCGTGAAAAGCAGTGCGCTGCCGTTAGTGGCACTGTTTCTTCAAGTACGGAACTTCGGAGAAGCGTTGAATACATGGCAGAGTGCCGCTAATGATCCATCGTTGAAAGATTATATAGTCTTTGCTGGCGCATTATTTGCCCCAGTTTCTTCAGCTCTTTCAGTCTATCAAAACGCTCACATTGTCCTGGTGGATCAAGCTTTTAAATCCATCGTGGCCAGCTCAGCTGGAAAAGGAGGCATGCAATTCGCAGTGAAGCTGGGCAAGTTGGGGTTAGGTCTGGGGGTAGTGATTTCTCCATTGGCCCTGCTGGGCTCTGCGGGTACGTCCTGGAGCAACTGGAATAAATGGCTGGACGCCACCCGCACGGGCACGACTGGTGAGCGGGCTGGTGCCCTGATGGCCCTAGCTGGTGATACGAGCAGTACTGCGGTCAACGCGGCAATCACAGCCAAGGCGTTTGCCGAATTCGGCGGGCTGATGATGGAAGCCTCCCGCGCCGCGCCCGGCCAACGTGTTGCGGTCATGGGTGCCGCTTGGGCGACTCGAGGAGTGCGGTTCCTAAGCTTTTCAGCACGACTGACGCCTTGGGGCCTGGCAGCGACCGCCCTGCAATTCGGGGGCGAGGCGTTATACAACTACGGCAATCTGGATGATGAGCAACGCTGGATGCTGAACAGTTGCTGGGGGCTGGAAGATCAAGACTGGGACTGGCCAACCCATTCCCAACATCTTGCCGAAGCCACCTTACGCCCGGAGATCAGTGATAAAGGCACCATCGAGCGCGCGCTCGATGGTGCCTCGGTTCGGCGCTTGGTCATTAGCCTGCCCGGGGTCAGCCTAGCCAGTTTGCGCCACCAACCGCTGCGCCTAACCGCAGAGTGGGAGTACCAGCGGGGCTGGCCTGCCCAAGATGTCGGTGAGCAGGTGCGTAAAGCGTTGTGCAAGCTCGACGATACCCAACTGGCCCTGACATTAGACATCTCGCCAGACTGGGTCGGCCCACAATCGCAACTGCGGCTGCGTCTGGCAGTACAACCGCAGCTGGCCGACAAACCGCTCAAACACAAAGACGCCTATCTGTACTATGCCGTACCGCTGCGCCCTACCGCCTCACGCAAGCCGATCAAAGGCATGTCCGCGGCAGGCCCGACCCGTATAGCCCCCCAATGGCTCGATATTACCCCGGAGTACCTGAATGCCACAGGATAAATATGACCGCCTGCCCCATACGGGAGATTTCGAGCAGGAAGGTGGTACCGAAGTTTTCTATCTGTCGCCAAAGCCCGTCCCAACAGGTATGCCTGCCTTCAGTGGGCAGCAGTTGCATCAGGATGCCAATGAGGTTTTTCTGGATGTCGGAGCGGGACTGCCAAGTGTTGAGTTTGCCGCGCGATCATATATTGCGTCGATAATGGTTCTCATAATGCTTCACACCTTTGTGGCTGGCTTAGGCGCATGGCTTAGGAGAGATAAAGAACCATTCTGGCCGAGTTGGTTGCAGTATGAGCTTAATCCATTTATGTGGGGCTTTATTGGCCTAATCGCAGGGCTAGCCGCATTCAACATGTTCCGCATCATTCGGAATATCGGCGCCCGATCCCCCATTCGCTTCAACCGTCAACGCCGCGAAGTCGCCTTGGTTTACCGAGGTGAAGCGCCGGTCTATGTGCCATGGGAAGAAGTAATCGCCTGCGTGTCCGCCAGCCGCGTCATCACCCAGTACGCAGTAATGCCCAGCTTTGCTCTGATGCTCGGTCTGCGTAACGCCGAAACGGGCGACGTCTACTGGGTCACCATCCATGGAGGTAACCTTGGCTTGGTTGTTAGCGAGTGGGAGGCCATCCGGGTCTATATGGAACAAGGCCTTGCCGCCCTGCCAGCGCCGCCTTTGCTGTCCAGTGAGGAATTTCAGGAAGGCACCGTGGCCTACTTCCACATGTGTCGCCAGGTATACCGCAAGGAGCACTGGTGGATACGCTACGCTTTCGGTTTTTTGCTGATCCAGTTCTGCAGTGGCTGGACCTTACCCTGCCATATCGCCCAGTGGGTCAAGCGCCGCCCCAAGGCCCTCTTTCCCCAAGAGGTGCTGGATTGGTCGAAACCCCTACCACCCGAGCAACACGCCAAGCCCAGCCAGGCGTTGCTCGAAGAAAGCGCAGCAGTGCGCAAGGCCTACGCCAACGGCCGATCCATGCTCGATTACTACCAGGCCAAATTCAGCGAAGAGCCAGAGGCCCCCGCGATGCCAAGTAATCTCCCCCCAGAGCATCTACATGGCTGAGGATAGAATGGTTCGAGCACCTGCCCAAGGCGGGCTTTCCCAAAGCCGTGCGTGAATGGTCCATATTCCTGCCGCCCGACCAATGGGCCAAGCCCAGTGCCGAACTGCTAAGCCAAAGCGCTGCGATCGAAGCGGCGTTCGCCGCAGGCTTGAGCTTCCCCGAATATTTCAAGAGCGCTCTGGCTGCTTTCGAGAGCCCGGCAGATGCCGCGCCGGTAAAACCAGGGGCAAGGGCAAAAGGGCCCGCAGCGTACTGCTGCCGAGGCGAGGACAAAGCGTGAACAACCCACCTCGAACAAGCGCGACCTGAACAGCAACGCTGAGCCCCCTACCGACCCGCTGATATCACTGTCGGATTCAAGTTTTCCAAATGACTAAAACGCGGTGCAACCCGAGTTGGCCAACAAGCCACTCAAACATAAAGACGGCTATCTGTACTATGCCGTACCGCTGCACCCGACCGCCTCACGCAAGCCGATCAAAGGCACGCCCGGGGCGGGCCCAACCCGTATAGCCCCCCAGTGGCTCGATATCACCCCGGAGTACCTGTATGCCTCAGGATAAATATGACCGCCTGCCCCATACCGGGGATTTCGAGCGGGAAAGTGGCACTGAAGTTTTCTACCTGTCGCCCAAGCCCGTCCCAACAGGTATGCCAGCCTTCAGTGGGCAGCAGTTGCATCAGGATGCCAATGAGGTTTTTCTGGATATCGGAGCGGGACATGCCAGCGTTGAGTTTGCAGCGCGGGCCTACATCGGTTCAGTGATGTCACTTGTGATATTTTTTTTCGTAGTAGGTATCGGCTTAGGCGTTGATGATCATCTACGTACTGGCGCTCCTGTATTTGAGGTCTTCACGACGTTGGTGCTCCCCAATTGGTACATGTGGGGATTCATCGGGCTTATTGCCTCTTTAGCCGCGTTCAACATGTTACGCATCATCCGCAATATCGGCGCCCGGTCACCCATTCGCTTCAACCGTCAACGCCGCGAAGTCGCCCTGGTATACCGAGGTGAAGCGCCGGTCTATGTGCCATGGGAAGAAGTAATCGCCTGCGTGTCCGCCAGCCGCGTCATCACCCAGTACGCAGTAATGCCCAGCTTTGCTCTGATGCTCGGTCTGCGTAACGCCGAAACGGGCGACGTCTACTGGGTCACCATCCCTGGAGGTAACCTTGGCTTGGTTGTTAGCGAGTGGGAGGCCATCCGGGTCTATATGGAACAAGGCCTTGCCGCCCTGCCAGCGCCGCCTTTGCTGTCCAGTGAGGAATTTCAGGAAGGCACCGTGGCCTACTTCCACATGTGTCGCCAGGTATACCGCAAGGAGCACTGGTGGATACGCTACGCTTTCGGTTTTTTGCTGATCCAGTTCTGCAGTGGCTGGACCTTGCCCTGCCATATTGCCCAGTGGGTCAAACGCAGGCCCAAAGCCGTCTTCCCTCAAGAGGTACTGGACTGGTCGAAACCCCTACCACCCCAGCAACACGCCAAGCCTAGCCAGGCCTTGCTCGATGAAAGCGCAGCAGTGCGCAAGGCCTACGCCAACGGCCGATCCATGCTCGATTACTACCAGGCCAAATTCAGCGAAGAGCCAGAGGCCCCCGCGATGCCAAGTAATCTCCCCCCAGAGCATCTACATGGCTGAGGATAGAATGGTTCGAGCACCTGCCCAAGGCGGGCTTTCCCAAAGCCGTGCGTGAATGGTCCAAATTCCTGCCGCCCGACCAATGGGCCAAGCCCAGTGCCGAACTGCTAAGCCAAAGCGCTGCGATCGAAGCGGCGTTCGCCGCAGGCTTGAGCTTCCCCGAATATTTCAAGAGCGCTCTGGCTGCTTTCGAGAGCCCGGCAGATGCCGCGCCGGTAAAACCAGGGGCAAGGGCAAAAGGGCCCGCAGCGTACTGCTGCCGAGGCGAGGACAAAGCGTGAACAACCCACCTCGAACAAGCGCGACCTGAACAGCAACGCTGAGCCCCCTACCGACCCGCTGATATCACTGTCGGATTCAAGTTTTCCAAATGACTAAAACGCGGTGCAACCCGAGTTGGCAACGAGCCACTCAAACATAAAGACGGCTATCTGTACTATGCCGTACCGCTGCACCCGACCGCCTCACGCAAGCCGATCAAAGGCGCGCCCGGGGCGGGCCCAACCGTATAGCCCCTCAGTGGCTCGATATCACCCCGGAGTACCTGCATGCCTCAGGATAAGTATGACCGCCTGCCCCATACGGGGGATTTCGAGCGGGAAAGTGGCATCGAAGTTTTCTACCTGTCGCCCAAGCCCGTACCCACCGGCATGCCCGCCTTCAGTGGTCAGCAAATGCATCAGGATGCCAATGAGGTGTTTTTGGATGTTGGCGCGGGACAAGCCAATGTCGAGTTCGCTGTGCGCTCTTACATTGGTTCGATTATGGCATTGGCTGTTTTTTTTACCTCGTTCAATATTTTTTCTGCAATGACGTCTTTTTATTTTGGATGGCCCTTTTGGATATCTTTCCTAGAGAATAGTTTAAATCCGTATATGTGGGGCTTTATTGGCCTAATCGCCTCTCTAGCCGCATTCAACATGTTCCGAATTATCCGTAATATAAGCGCCCGCTCCCCCATTCGCTTCAACCGTCAACGCCGCGAAGTCGCCCTGGTATACCGAGGTGAAGCGCCGGTCTATGTGCCATGGGAAGAAGTAATCGCCTGCGTGTCCGCCAGCCGCGTCATCACCCAGTACGCAGTAATGCCCAGCTTTGCTCTGATGCTCGGTCTGCGTAACGCCGAAACGGGCGACGTCTACTGGGTCACCATCCCTGGAGGTAACCTTGGCTTGGTTGTTAGCGAGTGGGAGGCCATCCGGGTCTATATGGAACAAGGCCTTGCCGCCCTGCCAGCGCCGCCTTTGCTGTCCAGTGAGGAATTTCAGGAAGGCACCGTGGCCTACTTCCACATGTGTTGCCAGGTATACCGCAAGGAGCACTGGTGGATACGCTACGCTTTCGGTTTTTTGCTGATCCAGTTCTGCAGTGGCTGGACCTTGCCCTGCCATATTGCCCAGTGGGTCAAACGCAGGCCCAAAGCCGTCTTTCCTCAAGAAGTACTGGACTGGTCGAAACCCCTACCACCCGAGCAACACGCCAAGCCTAGCCAGGCCTTGCTCGATGAAAGCGCAGCCGTGCGCAAGGCCTACGCCAACGGCCGATCCATGCTCGATTACTACCAGGCCAAATTCAGCGAAGAGCCAGAGGCCCCAGCGACGACTACCGGGTAAGCGTCGGGGCTACGCGTATGGCCCCGATTCGCCAGTTCTTCCCGCAGGGATTGAGAAATTCTTGCCTCTCACTCCGGCACCTCCACACACACATGAATCGCATCATGCCGCCAATACTCCACGTCGCAATCGATCAACCGGTCATGCTGGTCGCGGTTGAGGCGCGTGATGCGCAGCGCCGGGCTGCCGGGGGCGGTGCGCAGGGTTGAGGCGGCTTCGGGGTGCAAAGCGGTGGGGACCATGTCGAAGCGGACGCGGCCGTAGTGAATGCCGTATTCGCTCGCGTATAACTCGGTCAGCGACTGGGTCAGGTCGTAGCTGAGGATTCCGGGAAAAAAGCTGGGGTTCAGATAGTGTTCGACGTAGAGCACCAGTCGGCCGTCGATGCGTCGCGCGCGGCGAATCTGGATGACGCCGGATAACGCGGGCAGCGCCAAGCGCGCGCAGATGTCCGCGGCAGCCGGCATCAGCCGGGCTGACAGGACCTCCGTCGCCGGGACCCGACCCTGCTCCTCGACCATGGCATGGAAGTGGCTACGCACGAGTGGGTTGTAGGCGATCCGAGGCGGTGAGACGAACCAGCCGCGGCGATCCTCGCGGTAGATCAGCCCCTGTGACTCCAGCTGGCCCAGCGCCTCTCGCAGCGTGATCCGAGTGGTATCGAAGAGTTCGCTGAGTTTTCGTTCAGACGGCAGTTGCCCGCTGGGCTGCAACAACCCATGGGCAATCTGCTCCTGCAAAGACCGTGAGATTGCCGTAACCGCTCGCGGTGCCTCGTCACGCATCACTTGTCCCCCAGACTGGACTAGTCCAGCACCCGAAAGGAGCCCTTGCTCCCATCAGTTGAGCCGCAAAACAGGCTTTTAAGGCTAAGCAATCTAAATGAACGGCACGTGACATCGTTGCGTAGGGCAATGTGCGCACAGGTTGTTTCGGTCCGTCAAAGCCTATCGGCGAAACCAATCGAAGCGGCGCCAGGCAAGGCGCCCAGCCTGAACGGGCCTTGCCATGCCTCTCTTGTAGCAGTGTCGCTCTTGGATAGCGACGGCGGAGCCAACGACATCAAAATGTCATTTGCCTGCCCTAGATTGGTTTCAGTCTTGCTGAACTAGACCAACTGACCTGCGTAAGGAGCTTCTGATGAGACGACTGCTGCTGGCTTCACTGCTGGGATCGGCAATCGCCGTGGCGACATCGGCGAACGCTGCTCAAACGGACCTGAAAAGCCTTGAAGAGGCGGCTCGCGCAGAAGGTGAGGTCAACAGTGTCGGGATGCCGGACAGCTGGGCCAACTGGAAGGACACCTGGCAGGATCTGGAGAAGAAATACGGCGTCAAACACATGGATACCGACATGAGTTCGGCCCAGGAAATTGCCAAGTTTGCCGCCGAGAAAGACAACGCAACGGCCGATATCGGTGACGTCGGCGCGGCATTTGGGCCGATCGCTGTACAGCAGGGCGTGACGCAACCCTATAAGCCGACCACCTGGGAGCAGATCCCGGTGTGGGCCAAGGACAAGGATGGTCATTGGATGCTGGCATACACCGGCTCGATTGCCTTCATCGTCAACAAGCAGCTGGTGGACAAGGCGCCGACCTCCTGGACCGAGCTCAAGGAGGGAAAGTACAAGGTCGCTATCGGTGACGTCAGCGCAGCCGCGCAGGCTGTAAACGGCGTGCTGGCAGCCGCCATCGCCAACGGGGGCGACGAAACGAACATCCAGCCGGGCCTGGATTATTTCGCCGAGATCGCCAAGCAGGGCCGCCTGTCCTTGTTGAACCCGACGATCCAGACGCTGGAGCGTGGCGAAGTGGAAGTCGGTGTTGTCTGGGACTTTAACGGCCTGTCCTACCGGGACCAGATCGACCCTAGCCGCTTCGAAGTGCTGATTCCTTCCGATGGTTCGGTAATTTCTGGGTATACGACCATCATCAACAAGTGGGCCAAACACCCCAACGCCGCCAAACTGGCGCGCGAGTACATCCTTTCCGACGCCGGCCAGATCAACCTCGCCAAGGGCAACGCAAGGCCGATTCGCGCCGAGCACCTGACTTTGCCGGCAGAGGTTCAGGCCAAGCTGCTGCCCAACGAGCAGTACGTCAAGGTCAAGCCCATCAAGAACGCCGAAGCCTGGGAAGCGACCTCCAAGGCACTGCCGCAGCAATGGCAGGAAAACGTGATCATCGAGATGGAGTGACGGCTGCGGTCTTGGATGACATATGCCTGAAGGAGCGAACTTGCCGTCGGAAACGCTGCAGGGCTATACGCGAGCAAGCTCGCTCCTACAAAAGCGATAGGTAGGGAAGGCAAGCATGGGCAAGGTCATTCTCGTGGTGCTCGACGGCCTGAGCTATGGAGTAGCCGAGCATGCGATGGGGCATCTTCAAGCGTACTGCATGGCCGGGCGCGCCGCGCTGTACCGGCTGCAATGTGAGCTGCCCGCGCTATCCCGCCCGCTCTACGAGTGCATCCTCACCGGCGTGCCACCCATTGACAGTGGCATCGTACATAACGATGTGGTGAGACTGTCCAACGAGCGCAGCGTTTTCCATTACGCCCGCGAGGCGGGACTCAGCACGGCAGCCGCGGCCTATCACTGGGTCAGCGAGCTTTACAACCGCGCACCCTTTCATGCCGCGCGCGACCGTCACAGCGAGACCCCCGAGCTGCCGATTCAGCACGGACACTTCTACTACGAAGATCATTACCCGGATTCGCATTTGTTCGCCGACGCGGAAAGCCTTCGACTGCGGCATAACCCGGACTTCCTGCTCGTCCATCCGATGAACATCGACGACGCCGGCCACAAGCACGGCCTGGATTCGTCCCAGTACCGCAACGCTGCACGCCGCGCCGACATCCTCCTCGCCGACTCCTTGCAACGCTGGCTGGACGAGGACTATCAGGTGCTGGTGACCGCAGACCACGGCATGAACAACGATCGCTCGCACAACGGCCTGCTCCCGGAGGAGCGTGAGGTGCCGCTGTTCGTGCTGGGCTCGGCATTCAGCTTTGACCCAGCCGCAAGGCCAAAACAGACCGAGCTGTGCGGCACGCTGTGCGGACTGCTCGGCGCGGCTCACGATAAACCGCTGTGCCGGGAGCTGTTGAAATGACCGCACCACTTGAGAACAACCTCAAGACCGGGGCCATCGGCGACCATGCCGCTCCGATCGCGGAGGGCCGCAGGCCAGCTCGCGGCAAACACCTGGCGCTGCTCTGCCTGTTGCCGTTCACGGTATTTTTCGTCGCCTTTCAGATTGCTCCGCTGTTGTGGGTTGCGCTCAACAGCCTGAACACGGCGGATGGGTGGGGTCTGGCCAACTTCCAGAAAATTTTCGGCTCGAAGTTTTATCTGCAAGCCATCAAGCACAGCCTGCAGATCGCCTTCTGGTCGAGCCTGTTCGGTATCGTCATTGCGATACTCGGCAGTTACTCGCTGCGTCAGGTCGATTCCAAGCTACGCGACTTCGTCATGGCGTTCTCCAACATGACCAGCAATTTCGCCGGCGTGCCGCTGGCTTTTGCCTTTGTCATCCTGCTTGGCTTCAACGGGGCACTGACCCTCCTGCTCAAGCAGGCCGGGTTGATCGATGACTTCAACCTGTACTCCAAAACCGGACTGATAGTCCTCTACACCTACTTCCAGATCCCGCTGGGCGTGCTGCTGCTCTACCCCGCCTTCGATGCGCTGCGCGAGGACTGGCGCGAGTCGGCTTCCCTGCTCGGCGCGGGAACCTGGAGCTATTGGCGCCATATCGGCCTGCCGGTACTGACCCCGGCACTGTTGGGCACCTTCGTCATCCTATTGGCCAATGCGCTGGGCGCCTACGCCACGGTTTACTACCTCACCACCGGTAACTTCAACGTGTTGCCGATCCGCATCGCGGCCATGATTTCCGGTGATATTTCTCTGGACGCAAACATGGCCAGCGCCCTTGCGATGGTTCTTGTGGGCCTGATGGCAGTGATTACCGTGGCGCATCAGCTGCTGCTCAAGAGGAGCTACCATGCGGACCGCTGAGTCCAGTCGCGATGCGCTGTACCATCGGATGGTGGTCTGGCTGCTGTTCCTCATCCTGCTGCTACCCCTGGCAGCGACCTTTCTTTATTCAATCTCAAGCAGCTGGTCGGCGACCATCCTGCCGGACGGCCTGACCTTCGACTGGTACCTTCAATTATGGAGTGAAGAACGCTTCCTGCGGGCTTTCGCCCAGTCCTTGCTGGTTTGCCTGGGTGCATTGGCCCTGGCTGCTGCGCTGATCCTGCCGATGCTGTTCGTGGTGCATTACCACTTCCCGAAACTCGACGGACTGATGAATATCCTGATTTTGCTGCCCTTCGCGGTGCCGCCGGTGGTGTCCTCGGTCGGGCTGCTGCAACTTTATGGCTCGGGGCCGCTGCCGATGGTTGGCACGCCGTGGATCCTCATCGGGGCCTACTTCACCATCGCCCTGCCGTTCATGTATCGCGCCATCAGCAACAACCTGCAGGCAATCAACCTGCGAGACCTGATGGACGCTGCTCATTTGCTCGGCGCCAGCACCTGGAAGGCCGCGTTTCTGGTGGTGCTGCCGAATCTGCGCAAGGGCCTGATGGTATCGCTGTTTCTGTCGTTTTCTTTCCTATTCGGCGAGTTCGTCTTTGCGAACCTGCTGGTCGGTACGCGCTACGAAACCCTGCAGGTGTATTTGAACAACATGAAAAACAGCAGTGGTCATTTCAATAGTGCGCTGGTGATTTCCTACTTCTTCTTTGTGCTGGTTTGTACCTGGGCGGCGACAAGGATGAACCGGAACAAAGGAAGCCATACGAGGTGAGGGTTCGCGAGCAAGCACGCTCCTACAAGGGCGCGCAGCCAGTCCCTGATCTGCAGGAGCGCGCTTGCTTGCGAATGTCCCCGCCTAACTCCGCTCACCGCAACCGCCAAGCCACAACACGTGTTTACCACCGAGGGCAACCATGAGCTTTCTCAGCATTCATAACTTACATAAAGCCTTTGGTGACACGCGTGTCTTCAGCGATATCGATTGCGAAATTGCCAAAGGCGAGCTGATTACCCTGCTCGGCCCGTCCGGCTGCGGCAAGTCGACGCTGCTGCGCTGCATCGCCGGGCTGACCGAGGTGGATGGCGGCCAGATTCTGCTCGACGGCGAGGACTTGGTGCCGCTGTCCCCGCAGAAGCGACAGATTGGCATGGTCTTCCAGAGCTACGCGCTGTTCCCCAACATGACCGTGGAACAGAACGTCGCCTTTGGCCTGCGGATGCAAAAGGTTGCACGGGACGAAAGCACCCGGCGCGTGACCGAGGCGCTGGAGATGGTCGAGCTTAACGACTTCTCCCGTCGCTACCCCAGCCAGCTATCCGGTGGCCAATGTCAGCGCGTGGCTCTGGCGCGTTCGCTGGTAACGCGGCCTCGCCTGCTGTTGCTCGACGAACCGCTGTCAGCATTGGACGCACGCATCCGCAAGCACCTGCGCGAACAAATCCGCACGATTCAGCAGGAGCTGGGGCTGACCACCATCTTCGTCACCCATGATCAGGAGGAAGCGCTGACGCTTTCTGATCGCATCATGCTGATGAACGCGGGTCGGATCGTCCAGAGTGCGGATGCCGAAACGCTGTACACCTCGCCCCTGAATGCATTCGCGGCAGGTTTCATTGGCAACTACAACCTGCTCGCTGCGGATGTCGCCGCTCGCCTGTTGCAGAGGCCGGTCAATGCGCAGGTCGCGATCCGGCCAGAAGCCATCGCACTGTTAAGCACAGCCGAAGGCAACGCCGGAACGACCCCAGGAATCAGCGCCGTGATCAAGAGCCACAGCCTGCTTGGCAACGTGATCCGCTACCGCGTCCAAGCGCGCGACGTTGAGCTATTGGTAGACGTGCTCAACCGTTCCCCCGCTGACCTCTATCCCCATGGCCGCGAAGTAAGCCTTACTATCGACGCTTCGGCAATTCACGAGGTGGCTTGATGGCATTGGCAATTTTCGACCTGGACGAAACCCTGATCGACGGCGACTGCGCCAGTCTATGGGCCCGTGAGATGGCCAAGATAGGCTGGGTGGATGGGGAATCCTTTTTGATTAAGGATGCGAAACTGATGGCCGAGTACGCCTTCGGCAAGCTGGCGATGGAAGACTATATGGCGTTCAGCCTCGCACCGCTGGTGGGTCGGACAGCCGAAGAGGTCGAGCACGTCGTTGGCCCCTTTGTCGAGGATGTGATCGAGCCATTGATCTACAGCGACGCCATGCGCTGCATCGCCGAACATCGCAAGGCCGGGGACCGCATCCTGGTGATTTCCGCTTCGGCTGAGTTTCTCGTCAAGGCCGTCGCCGAACGGCTCGGGATCGACGAGGTTCTGGCCATACAGCTGGAGGAGCAGCACGGCTTCTACAGCGGCAATACCCTCGGTGTACTGACCTACCGTGAAGGCAAGGTAGCGCGGCTACGCGACTGGGCCGGAGCGGTCGGCGAATCGTTGGAAGGCGCTTATTTCTACTCGGACTCGATCAATGATCTGCCGCTGCTCGAACACGTGGCGCACCCATACGTGGTGAATCCTGACCCGCTGCTGCGCGAGCAGGCCGATGCCAGGGGTTGGCCCCAGCTGAGCTGGACCTGAGTCTCGGCCGGGGCCGACTCAGGCCTCGGCATTCAGAGGCAGCAGCACGCGGAACAGCGCGCCCTTGCCCTCTTCGCTTTCCACATGAATCCGGCCGTTGTGCGCCTTGACGATCTGCTCGGCAATGAACAACCCAAGCCCGAGCCCGGCGCTGCTTTCGCTGCCTTCGGCCCGCTCGAACTGACAGAAGATTCGCTCCAGGCTCTTCTGGCTAATGCCGATACCGTGGTCGCGCACCTCGATGCAGGCAACCGCTGCGGCGACACTGACGTTTACCTGCACCGGCTTGCCGGCGCCGTAACGCATGGCGTTGGTCAATAGATTAGCCAGCACCTGCTCGATACGAAACTCGTCCCAAAGGCCGATCACCGGTTCGGGGTGCTCAAACAGCAATGCGCACCCACTCGCTTCCATCTGAGGCGCGAAATTCTCTACCACGTTGGCTACAAGCTTTCCCAGATCCACCTGCGTCGGCCGGATCGACAGTTTGCCTGTGCGGATACGCGAGACGTCGAGCATGTCATCAATCAAGCGAATCAGGCTTTGAACCTGCCGTTCATCTTTGTCGACCATCTGTCGCAGCTTGTCCTCACTGAACGCAGCGACGTTCTTTCGGCCAAGCTGCAGCTTGCGCAATTGCACCTCAAGGATGAGGGTGTTGAGTGGCGTTTTCAGCTCATGAGATACGATCGACATGAAGTCGTCGCGCATCCGCACCGCATTCTCCAGCTCGGCCTTGGTGCTGCGCAGCTCGTCTAGGAGCACTTCCTGTTCGCGGCGGCTGCGCTCGAGTTGTTCAAGCTGACGTGCCAGGCGCTTGCGATTGCGGTACAGGTCGACGAACACGCTGACCTTGCTGCGCACTGCGTGGGTATCCAGGGGCTTCTGCATGAAATCGACGGCGCCGCTTTCGTAGCCCTTGAACGCGTAGTTGAGCTCGCGCCCGGCGGCGCTGACAAAAACAATCGGGATCTGCTTGGTGCGTTCGGTACCACGCATAAGCTCGGCCAGCTGAAAACCGTCCATGCCAGGCATCTGAACGTCGAGTATGGCCAGCGCGAACTCATGGCGAAGCAGCAACTCGAGTGCCTGCTCAGCCGACTCAGCCTGGTATACCCGGATGCCTGGGCCTTTCAGCAGCGCATCCAGGGCCAGCAGGTTCTCCGGCAAGTCATCGACTATCAGCAGGTTTGCTTCATCGGTGTGGTCGAGCATGGGTCACTCCAGTTCACGCAACAGTCGATGGATATCGCGCAAGGGCAAAATATAATCCGGCGCGAAGCGCTGGAGTGCTGCAAGTGGCATGGTCGGGACCTCGGCTTCGCCCGGGTCCTGGACTATGGTGAGGCCGCCGGCCTGCTGGATCGCCTCAAGGCCGGCGGCACCGTCCTCGTTGGCACCGGTCAGCAGAATGCCGGCGACACGCTCGCCCCAAACGTCTGCCGCCGACTCGAAAAGCACGTCGATTGAGGGTCTGGAGAAATGCATCGCATCGTCCTGGCTAAGCGACAAGCTCAGGTCTGCCTCGACCAGAAGGTGGTAACCCGGCGCTGCGAAGTAGAGCGTGCCACCAAGAACGGGCTCCTTGTCGCCCGCCTCCTTCACCGCCAGCTCGGTCTTGCGCTGGAAAATCTCCACCAGCTGCGTCGGCCCGGTTGGCGGTACGTGCTGAACCATCAGCAGGGGCAAACGATACGCTTGGGGCAACCCGCTAACCAACGCGCTGAGCGCAGCCAACCCGCCAGCGGACGCACCGATTACCACGGCATCGACGGGGCGTTCAGGCGGTTTGGAAAAGGCATCAGCGGCAGAGAGTGTCATAGTTTGCGGAACACCCTTTCCGGCTTGTCGAACGCCTCGAACTGTTCGGCATAGCCGGAAAATTCAACGGTTTCCTTGCTGCCGAGACCGAGAAATCCCCGGTGGCAGAGCGAGTCGTAGAACAGGCCGAAAGCACGGTTCTGCAGCGGCTTGTTGAAGTAGATCAGCACGTTGCGGCACGAAATCAACTGCGTTTCGGCGAAGACGCTATCGGTCGCCAGACTGTGATCGGCAAAGGTTACGTTCTCCTTCAGGGACTTATCCATGATTGCCGACTCATAGCCCGCCGTATAGTAGTCGCTCAGGCTGTGCTTGCCGCCGGCACGTTGATAATTGCCGGTGTACTGGCGCATGTTGTCGATGTTGAAAATGCCCTGGCGAGCCCGCTCCAGCGACCTTGGATTGATGTCGGTGGCATACAGGATGGTGCGATCGAGCAAGCCTTCCTCTTTGAGCAGGATGGCCATTGAGTAGACCTCTTCGCCGGTGCTGCAACCGGCAACCCAGATCTTTAGCGACGGATAAGTGCGCAGCACCGGGATCACTTGCTCACGCAACGCCAGATAGTAGCTTGGGTCGCGGAACATCTCGCTCACCGGAATGGTGAGGAATTGCAGCAGCTCCATGAACGCCTGCGGATCGTACAGAATCCGGCGCTGCAGCTCCGAGATACTGTCACAGTCCATCTGCTTGAGCGCCAGCAACACGCGGCGCTTGAGTGAGGCACTGGAGTAGTCACGGAAATCATAGCTGTAGCGCAAGTAGATCGCCTCGATCAGCAGCTTCAGCTCGATGGCCTGATTGCGGTCCGGCATGTCACAGCAGCTCCACTTTTGGCAGCCAGACGCGGATCAAGGAGAACAGGCGGTCCAGATCGATGGGCTTGGCCAGGTAATCGTTGGCACCCGACCGCAGGCAGCGATCCTGATCGTCCTTCATCGCCTTGGCGGTCACCGCAATGATCGGCAGTTTGGCGAAGCGGGGGTCCTTGCGGATCTCCTGCATGGCGGTGAATCCGTCCATCTCCGGCATCATGATGTCCATCAGCACGAGATCGATGTCGCCAACGTTCTGCAACTGAGCGATGGCCTCGTGACCGTTACGGGCGATCTCGATCAATGCGCCCTTCTGCTCCAGTGCGCTGGTCAGGGCGAAAACATTACGCACGTCGTCGTCGACTACCAGAATCTTGCGGCCTTCGAACGCCTTCTCACGGCTGCGGACACTTTTGAGCATCTTCTGCCGCTCCGGCGGCATATCGGATTCAACCTTATGCAGGAACAGCGTGACCTCGTCGAGCAGACGCTCCGGCGATCGTGCGCCCTTGATGATGATTGAACGCGAATACTTCAGCAGCGCGCCCTCTTCGTCGCGGGTCAGGTTGCGCCCGGTATAGACAATGACGGGCGGGAAGGAGCAGATGTCTTCACGCGCCATGCGTTCGAGCAACTCGTGGCCGTCCATGTCCGGCAGCTTGAGATCGATGATCATGCAGTCGAACACGGTGGAACGCAGCAGCTCTAGGGCCTGTTCGCCGAACTCCACGGCGGTGATCTCAATGTCAACATCCTCGATCAACCGCGATACGCTTTCACGCTGACGGGCATCGTCTTCGACCAGCAGGATACGTTTGACCTTCTGCTCCAGCTTCGCCTCGAAGCGGCTGAATACGGCTTTGAGGTCTTCGCGGGTGGTAGGTTTGGTTGCGTAGCCGATTGCGCCCATTTGCAGCGCGGCTTCCTTGCGGTCTTCTACCGACACGATGTGTACGGGTATGTGTCGGGTGATGGGGTTTTCCTTGAGCCGTTCGAGTACGGTCAGACCGGAATGATCCGGCAGCCGCATATCCAGCAGGATCGCATCGGGACGGTACTGCACAGCTGTGTCGAATCCGTGATCTGCGTTTTGTGCAATTAGGCAGCTGTACCTCAGTTCGTGTGCCAGATCGCGCAGAATGCCTGCAAATTGCGGTTCGTCTTCGATCACTAGCACCGAACGATCGAACGGAAAACCATCCCGGTCGTCCGCCAGGCTCTGCTCGCTGTCTTCCAGCGTCCGCACCGGCATCGAGGCGATTGGTGTCAGCGATGCGGGCAACGACGGGATTTCGATTGGCTCCAGTTCAGGCAAGACCCCAGTTTCCTGAACGTCTACCGGGGCCCTGTAATTCTCCGGAACGATCAGCGTAAACAGACTGCCGGCCCCCGGTTCGCTGGTTACTTCAATGGTGCCGCCCAACAACTGAGCCAGCTCTCGGGAAATCGACAGGCCCAGCCCAGTCCCGCCATAGCGGCGGTTGGTGGTGCCGTCGGCCTGGCGGAAGGCCTCGAAGATGACTTCCTGCTGATCGGCTGGGATGCCGATGCCTGAATCCCGCACGGCGAAAGCGAGCTGCTCGCCATGACGGGTTACCCGAAGCTCCACCGAGCCCTTCTCGGTGAACTTGAATGCATTCGACAGCAGGTTCTTGAGAATCTGCTCCAGTCGCTGGCGGTCGGTATAAAGGCTCGGCGGCAGGTCGGCGGCAAGCTCGACGTTGAACTGCAGCGCTTTTTCCAACGCCTGCGCCAGAAACAGGCTTTTAAGCCCATCGACCATCCGTGTCAGGACGACCAGCTCGGGATGAACGTCGAGTTTGCCCGCCTCGACTTTCGAAATATCCAGAATGTCGTTGATCAGGTTGAGCAGGTCGTTGCCGGCGGAATAGATCGAGCGGGCGAACTGCACTTGGCCCTCATGCAAATTCCCGTCAGGGTTGTCCGCGAGCAGTTTGGCAAGAATCAGCGAGCTGTTCAGCGGCGTGCGCAGCTCGTGGGACATGTTGGCCAGAAACTCGGATTTGTAACGGCTGGCGCGTTGCAGTTCCTCGGCGCGCTCTTCCAGCATCAACTGCACTTCATGCAGGCGATTGTTCTTGCGGTCCATCTCGTCGCGCTGACGCGCGAGTTCTTCGGAGTGCTCTGCAAGCTGCTCGTTGGTCTGTTCGAGCTCGGCCTGCTGCTCTTCCATGTGCGCCTGCGACTCGCGCAGCGCGTTGGACTGTTCCTCGAGTTCCTCGTTGGCCGCGCGCAGCTCTTCCTGCTGCACCTGCAGTTCCTCGTTGAGCTGCTGAGTCTCCGCCAGCATGCGCTGCAGTCTCTGACGGTAGCGCGCGGCCTCGATGGCTGAGCCAATAGTCTCGCTGACCCGCCGCAGCAACTCGCTGTCCTCGTCCTGCAAGGCTCGCAGGAAGCCAACTTCCAATACGGCGTTGAGCATGCCGCTGTCTTCCACCGGGAAGATCAGTACGGAGCTAGCATCGGCGCTACCCAACGCAGAGCTGACAGTCAGATAACCCTGCGGCAGGTGGTCGAGCTGCATCACCCGGCGCTCCAACGCGACCTGGCCCACCAACCCCTCGCCAAACTCAAGCGTGCGGCCGGCATTCAACCGGTCCCGATCCCAGCCGAACTCAGCGACTCGCTGCAGCTTGCCGTCCTGCGTGACATAGAGTGCACCGACTACCACGCCGATGTATCGCGCGAGGAAGCCAAGCACGTTCTGGCCCAGCGTCGGCAACGCCTGCTCGCCGATCATCGATTCGCTGAGCTGGGTCTGGCCGGTCCGATACCAGGCCTGCTTTTCCAGTGCGGCGGCATGCGTCTGTTGCTGTTGGAGCGACTCGGAATAGCTATCGGACAAACTGATCAGATCGCGCCGCCCGAAATAGACCAGCAGCCCGCTGAAAATCAGGCTGAACAGCAGGAAACCGCCGATCAACGCGGTGGTGATCACTTCCGTTTTATCGGTACGTTCGGCTCTGATTTGCCTTTCGTAAGCGATGAATTCGTTGAGCAGCCGACGCTGCTCCTCCTTGAGTTCCAAGCCGTTCTTGCTGCGCACGTACTCCACGATCGGCTCGTTTCGGGCCCGGCGTTCGATCGCTTCTTCGGCAAAGGCGACCCAATTGTCATGCAGCCGAGCGATGCGTTCGACCCGATTCAGCTGTACCGGATCATGACCTGCATACTCTGCCATCTGCTCCAGCTGGCGGTCATAAACGGGGAGCGCACTGCGGTAAGGTTCAAGAAAGACATCCTCTCCGGCGATCAGGTAGCCACGCATCGAGGCTTCAAGATCACCCATCACTTTCAGCATGTCGTGAGCGTAAGCAACGCCTACGACGGAGCGCTCGACCCAGTGACTGACGTTGAGCAGAAAGTAGACGATGGCACTGAAGAAGAACGCACTGAGAAAACCAAAACCAAGGGGCACCGCCACGTTGCGGTTGAGGATGCGCTTGAAGTGGTTCTGATCGATGAATGTATCGCCCATCTGGTTTCCTTCCCGGGTGCGCCAATGGCAGGCACCCACAGCAGTACGCGGACCAATGCAGGGTATTAAGCCATGCACTGATCCCGACACGTTCAAGGTGAATCGCGTGAAATAGCCGCTCACGCAAGCAAGTCAGCCGGGGACTTTACACCGCCTCGCTTGCAAGCACAAAAAAGCCCGGCCGAATGGCCAGGCTTCTGGTTCGATATAACGCTGGTCAGCGGCGAGCGATCACCCAGACGGCGTGAATGATGCCTGGGATATAGCCCAGCAAGGTCAACAGTATGTTCAGCCAAAAGGCGCCACCCAGGCCGACTTGCAGGAAGACCCCCAGCGGCGGCAGCAATATCGCGATGATGATGCGGATCAAGTCCATCGTGGTTCCCCTTAGGTCTGGTTTTTGGCCAGTAGGCCTACTGTAAATCGACCGAATAGCCGGAAAGGGGTTCCTTTTGGCGGGAATCCGGACACTGGCCGGGCCATGTTGCCCGGCTGTATCAATGGCGCAACCGCAACCGAGACGGGCGCCATTGCAAGGATCCGTTAGCGACCGTTTGAGTCGCCAGGGGCACCTGAGAGGTGCGAACGAGAGAGAACGCGGCTGGCCTTGTAATGGGGGCCAGCTGGATGCGTCGATGCCGCCTGCCTTGTGAGCCGTGCGCAACGCCAAGCAATATCGCTTCGGCGGGCGGACTATCGCAAATGCACTCGGCCGCGGCCATACGCGGAAGGTCGAAGATGAGGTTCGACTCGCCGGAGCGCGAAGCTAAGAACGACCCGGTGTTTCGGGCCTGTTGCGCTTGCGCCTGATGTTGACCCATGACAGCACGGCCAGCGCCAGCATCAACCCTGTCATGTTGTAGTTGCCGATGGCCGCGTATCCCAAAGCCGCCAACGAACAAGCGATAAAACCGACCCACCGCACATAACCCATCATTGTTCGCACTGCGCCGCTTAAACGGTCCTCGTCCTGCCGCCCCATCAAACCGCCCCCGCCCGCATGCGCTCCAATTCCTTGGCATCATGGCTGCAGAACAACGTCACGTCATCCTTGTGCTCCAACGACAGGGTCCACAAGCGATGCTGATTGGACAGGCGGGCCGGTCGATCCACCTCCATCATTCGCTGGTACAAACGCAGCCCCGGCGTGCAGTGACGCTCGGTCTGACCAACCTCGTCTCGGTAGAAATAGGCGTCACCGGCGTGCAGCAACCAGCCGCTGTCGGTCTGCAACGCAACGCCAGCATGACCGTGTGTATGTCCCGTCAATGGAATGAGCAGGATTTCGGGCGGCAGGCCACGCAGCTCACGCACCGCCTGGAAGCCGAACCAGGTATCTCCGCCTGGCTCGTAGAACTGCCAGTTACGCACCTCGTCCCACTGTTGATGACGATAGCGACGGTGGCCGAGAAAACTGTGGGTGGAGCGCGCCGCGTCCATCTCACGCTGCAGAACATGAACCTGGGCGTTCGGAAAGTCTTCCAGCCCACCGGCATGGTCGAAATCCAGGTGCGTCAATACGATGTGTTGCACGTCGTCAGGGCTGAAGCCGAGGTGGCGCACCTGTTCCAGCGCGGTGAAGCGACGCTCGAACTTGATGTTGTTAAAGGCGATGAAAAAGCCGCTGAGGCGCTTGCGCGGTTCCAGTACGTCACAACTGCCAAAGCCGGTATCCACCAGCACCAGCCCGTGCGTGTCGGTCTCTATCAAAAGACAATGGCAGACCAGGCTCGCGGTAAGCCCGGCGCTGAAGCCGTCGAACAGCTTGCCACCTACTGGGCACATGCAGCCGCAGTTGAGATGATGGACGCGCATACAAACCTCCTCGGGACCGGGAATATCGCCAACGATCAGGCTACGTTGTCGCCCCGGAAATTCTGCCTCGTACCAGTGTGAGGCCCAGCAGCGTTGCAGAGTTCAGGCGCGCCGCCCCTTCACCGATGACATGAGCCATTATCGGCTCCGCAGGGAACCTCCGACAGGCTGAACTATCCTCCTAGAACTGTAGCAATCCCTCCCGGCCGAAAACGCGAGGTCACGTTCAATGTGCCGTTACGCCGTCCCACGCCTCCTCTGGCTGATGCTGTTGCTGGCCTTCGCAGGCGCCAGCCATGGAGCCGGCCCGATCATGGTGCTGCGTGTCGATGGGGTCATCGGTCCAGCCAGCGCCGACTATGTTATTCGGGGAATCCAGCGAGCCCAGGATGCCGAGGCCCAGCTGGTCGTGCTGGAACTCGACACACCCGGCGGGCTGGACATTTCGATGCGCGGCATCATTAAGGAGATGCTCGCAAGCCCGGTGCCGATTGCCGCCTATGTCACCCCTAGCGGTTCGCGGGCAGCCAGCGCTGGCACTTACATGCTCTACGCCAGTCACATCGCCGCCATGACGCCTGGCACTAACCTGGGCGCTGCCACACCGGTGCAGCTCGGCGGAACGGGAGGCGAACCGCTACCCGACGCCGAGAACGACGCCAAACAGAGCGGTGACCCGATGACACGCAAACAGGTCAACGACGCGGCAGCCTATATCCGCGGCTTGGCACAGCTACGCGAGCGCAATGCCGCATGGGCAGAGCAAGCCGTGCGCGAAGCGGTCAGCCTGTCGGCCAGTGAGGCGCTGGCAAGGAATGTGGTGGATTATCTAGCCACCGATCTGGATGACCTGTTGACCAAACTGGACGGCAAGACCATCCAGACCACTGCAGGCGCTCGAACCTTGCAGACTGCTGGCGTGGCCGCCGAACGCCACGATCCGGACTGGCGGGTGCGCTTGCTGGCAGTGATCACCAACCCCAGCGTGGCGCTGATCCTGATGATGATCGGTGTCTACGGCCTGATCTTCGAATTCTCCAACCCTGGCACAGGCGGCGGTGGCGTAATCGGGGGCATCTGCCTGGTACTGGCGTTGTTTTCGTTGCAGCTGTTACCGGTCAACTACGCCGGCATCGCACTGATCCTGCTGGGTCTCGGGTTCATGATCGCCGAGGCCTTCATTCCCAGCTTCGGTGTGCTCGGCCTGGGCGGCGTGGCGGCATTTGTCACCGGCTCGGTGATTCTGATCGATACGGACGTACCGGGTTTCGGCATTCCGCTGGCTCTGATCGGCACGCTCGCCGTCATCAGCGCATTGCTGATCTTCGTTATCGTCAGCATGGCGCTCAAAGCGCGGCGCCAACCGGTGGTCAGCGGCGATGCCGAGCTGATCGGTACGCTGGCCCGCGTCACTGGGATCAAGGCCAGCGAGCCTGCAACTGGCTGGGTGCAGCTGCACGGCGAGCACTGGCAAGTGGGGGCATCGGCGCCGCTGCGAGTAGGTCAACAGGTTCGCGTGGTGGCGAGACGCGGCTTGAAACTGGACGTGACGGCCATCGATGAGCAGTCAACCGAGAAGAGGTGAAGCATGGGTTTTGAAATGGGTTTTATCGTCGTAGCGGTGCTGGTGATTGCGCTACTGGCCTCTACGTTCCGCATCTTGCGCGAATACGAGCGCGGCGTCGTGTTCCAGCTAGGACGCTTCTGGAAGGTCAAGGGGCCAGGACTGATCATGATCATCCCCGGTATTCAACAGATGGTTCGGGTCGACCTGCGTACCTTGGTATTGGACGTACCGACCCAGGACGTGATCTCGCGCGACAACGTCTCGG
The DNA here is from genome assembly GCF_051028275.1 of Stutzerimonas stutzeri. GTDB lineage: Bacteria > Pseudomonadota > Gammaproteobacteria > Pseudomonadales > Pseudomonadaceae > Stutzerimonas > Stutzerimonas stutzeri_AS. The sequence continues at coordinate 482,253 of NZ_CP069269.1, read as the reverse complement.
TCAAGGTCAACGCGGTGGTGTATTACCGAGTACTGGACGCAGAAAAGGCGATTATCCAGGTCGAGGATTACCACTCGGCGACCAGCCAGCTGGCCCAGACCACCCTGCGCGCCGTGCTTGGCAAGCATGATCTGGACGACATGCTGGCCGAGCGTGAGCAGCTCAACAACGACATTCAGCAGGTACTGGACGCCCAGACCGATGCCTGGGGCATCAAGGTCGCCAATGTGGAAATCAAGCACGTGGACCTGGACGAATCGATGATCCGCGCCATTGCCCGTCAGGCCGAGGCGGAACGCGAGCGTCGGGCCAAGGTCATTCATGCTGAAGGCGAACTGCAGGCATCGGAAAAACTGATGCAGGCGGCCGAGATGCTCGGTCGCCAACCCGGCGCGATGCAACTGCGTTACATGCAGACGCTGAGCAACATCGCCGGCGACAAGAACTCGACCATCGTCTTCCCGCTGCCCATGGAGCTGCTACAAGGCCTGGGCAACCTCACCAAGAAACCTGAGTAGAGACCTCTATGCCCTTGCGCTCAGCCGTACCCCTTGTTCGCCTGCTGTCGGTCTGCCTGCTGATGCTGACCCTCGCAGCCTGCGCTGCTTTCTTCAAGCGCGACCCGCTGAACGTCCAGGTGGCCGGAATCCAGCCCCTGCCCGGCGAAGGGTTGGAGCTGCGCATGGCGGTGAAGCTGCGGGTGCAGAATCCCAACGACATGGCGCTGAACTACGACGGCGTGGCCCTCGAACTGGAGATCAACGGACGAAGCCTGGCAAGCGGTGTCAGCGACGCAAGCGGCACCATCCCGCGGTTTGGCGAAACCGTATTGAGTGTGCCAATGACCATCTCGGCATTCTCTGCCGCACGGCAAGCGCTGGGCCTGGCCGAGCATATCGGCATGGATGAAGTGCCGTACGTGCTGCGCGGGAAACTGGCGGCCGGCAGGGCGTTCGGCACGCAACGCTTCGTCGAGAAAGGCACCCTGGACATGTCCGGTGCGTTGCCCAGCCCTTATCGACGGCCGTGAAATTAGATAACGGGGCGCAGCCTGTCTCGCTCAGGAAGGACGGTTGACGGCCTGGCAATCATCAAAAGAATGAGCGTTCGGTAATCCTAGCCGGACGGGCAGTCGGGGGGACGGCGACTGGGCTCAAGCGACTGGCGGACAGTGATCGCCAGCAAGCTGGCTCCTACGAACAGCACGGTCTTGTTCAGCACCATTGGCAGTTCACTGGCCTTTCCGTAAGAGGGGAGCTGGCTCGCCAATGGCCCGGCCGGCTTCGCCGGCTCGGTTAGGTGTCTCGCCGCCCGCCCCGCAGCTAATACACATCAATCCGCCACAGCATCATGCAGTAGGAGCCAGCTTGCTGGCGATCTTCGAAACAACCGCTGCCATGAACGGTACCGTTACCGGCAACGTCCAGCCCGACAACGGTGTGCCTCATGCGTCGGGTCCTGCTGCATGAGCTTGCGCGTCACGCCATTGGTCCAGCCGAAACCATCCTGCAACGGGTACTCACCGCCGCCAGCGTGTTCAACGCATGGCCTGAGCACATATTTCTCCACCAGTTTGCTTTCGTTTTCGAACAGGTGCGACACGATGTTCAGCCAGCGTTGCTCGATTTGCAGGGCCAGCGCGTCGTGACCGTAGCGCTGCAGACCGCGAATGCCGATCCACTGCAGCGGCGCCCAGCCGTTCGGGCGATCCCACTGTTCGCCGCTGCCGCTGATCTCGGTGGTCGAGAGCCCGCCGGGCGCCAGCAGCCGTTCACGCACGATATCGGCCACGCGTGCCGCCTGCTCTTCACTCGCGACCTGCACGAACAGCGGCGTCAGCGTCGCCGCAGTCAGGTTGTCGCGCAGTGTCTGCTGCGTCCAGTCGTAGTCGAAGTACGCGCCGCGCTCATCGTTCCAGAGGTAGCGGTCAATCGCTGCACGGCGCGTCTCGGCACGCTGGCGGAAGTCCGCTGCACAGCCGTGGCGGCCTTTTATCTCGCTGAGCCGGGCGATCTGACGCTCTAGATAAAGAAGAAAGCAGTTCAGGTCCACCGGCACGATATGGGTGGTGCGAATGCTGGACAACCGACTGGGATCGCCCAACCAGCGCGAGCTGAAGTCCCAGCCCGATTCGGCACCCGCACGCAGATCGCGGTAGACCTCATGCGCCGGTCGGCTAGAGGACCGTGCCGTCTCGACATCCTCCAGATAGGACTCCTCGCGCGGTGTGTCGCGCTCATCCCAGTAGCGATTGAGCACACTTCCATCCGCCAGGCAAACGCAGCGGCGGTGTGCCTCGCCCGGCCGCAGCAGCGAGCCTCCCTCGGTCCAGAATGCATGCTCCTTGAGCAGCTGAGGCAGATAATCACTGGCGCGATGGACGCCGGTTTCCTCGAACAGGTCGGTCATCAGCGCGAACACCGGCGGCTGCGAACGGCTCAGGTAGTAGGAGCGGTTTCCGTTGGGCACATGACCATAGGTATCGATCAGATAGGCGAAATTATCCGCCATCGCCCGCAACAGCTCGCAGTGCCCGCTCTCGTCGAGACCAAGCATGGTGAAGTAGGAGTCCCAGTAATACATTTCAGTGAAGCGGCCGCCGGGCACCACGTACTGATGGGGGACGGGCAACAGCGAAGAGAACTCGGGGTGCTTTCGAGGTTGGCGGGTCAGCACCGGCCAGAGCCGGTCGATGTGCTCGGCCAGGCTGTCGTCGGGGTTGGCGACGAATTCCTTCGGTTGCATCTGGTACAGCTCGAAATGCTCCGAGACGAAGGCCTTGAGGTCGAAGCCGGGCTGGTCGCTTTCCGCCCTGTAGGCTTCAAGAATGCGTTCCGGATGCTGGCGAGGGGCGCAGTCGACGAAGGTCTTGCTGTCGGCAAACACTCGCTGAGTCTGTACGGCGACAAACAGTTCCTGATAACGATCAGCCGGGGTCAGGGTATCGGCGGCTGAAACCGCATGGGTGTCGTAGTCGAAAGGGCTAAGGTCGGTGTCGGTCATTGCTCGCTGTAATTCCATAGCAGTCCGCCGTCGATAGTCAGTGTAGTTCCGGTGATGTAGTCGGCATCGTCCGAGGCGAGAAACGCCACGGCACCCGCCACGTCACGCGGCTGGCCGAGACGCTTGGCGGGGATGTTTTGCAGCAGCCCGGCCAGCTTTTCCGGCTGATTCATCAACGACTGATTGATCGGTGTCTCAATCGCCCCGGGTGCAACGTTATTGACGGTGATTCCCAGCGGGGCCAGCTCGATGGCCAAATTGCGCATGAGCATTTTCATGCCACCCTTGCTGAGGCAGTAGCCGGTGAAGTTCGGGAAGGGCAAGTCTTCGTGGACCGAACTGTTGTTGATGATGCGACCGCCCCTGCCGGTGTCGCGCACATGGCGGGCAAAGGCCTGTGACAGGAAAAACGGCCCCTGCAGATTGACCTTGAGCACCAGGTTGTAATCCGCTTCGCTGGCCTCCAGAAACGGACTGTGCCGCTGCACGCCGGCGTTGTTGACCAGGATGTCGAGCCGCCCCATTTTGTCGATGGACTCTTCTACGAGACGCTGACACTCGGCAACCTGGCCGACATCTGCCGCGATAAAACAGGCACGACGGCCCTCGGCACGCACCTGGTCAAGCGTTGTACGGGCTTCGTCATCATCGTGCCGGCCGTTGATGATCAAGTCAGCGCCCTCCTGAGCCAGGCGCACGGCAATGCCGCGGCCGATGCCCTGAGAACTCCCGGTAACCAGCGCGACCTTGTTCTGCAGTTTCATCGAACACCTCGTGTGGCTGTCGGGCCGCAGTGGCGAACCCTGAATCGTCTGAATGTGAGACGGACGGCGACTGAGCGCGTTCAACCCGGGCTGTTTGCGGAATGCTTCAGGCGCAGTCCGACGGGGCCGCTACAAGGCAGACAAATCGGATCGTCCAGGCGCAGAATGTTCGGCTCTCCGCCGCCCCTTCAGGACACACATGGCTACCGCCGATCTGCGCAAAGGTTATTTACTGGGCCTTACGACCTTCTCCATTTGGGGCCTTTTTCCGCTCTACTTCAAAGCCATCGAACAGTACGCAGCGCTGGAGATCGTGACTCAGCGAGCCATCTGGTCGGCGCTGTTCGGCACGTTGGTGCTGATGCTGTGGCGGCATCCGGGCTGGTGGCAGGAGCTGCTCGCCCATCCACGGCGGATCGGCGTGTTGATGATTTCCAGCATCTTGATCGCCAGCAACTGGCTGATCTACGTCTGGGCCGTGAACAACAACCACATGCTCGAAGCGAGCCTGGGCTACTACATCAATCCGCTGGTCAATGTGCTGCTGGGGCTGATCGTGCTGCGTGAGCGCATGCGCCCGCTGCAGTGGCTAGCTGTCGCAATGGCGGCTATCGGCGTCACCCTGCAGCTGATCACCCTTGGCGATTTCCCATGGGTTTCGATCGCGCTGGCGCTTAGCTTTGGCAGCTACGGCCTGCTGCGCAAGCAGGCGCCTGTCGCAGCGCTGCCCGGCCTCGTGGTCGAGACATGGCTTCTGTTGCCGATCGCGCTGGGCTGGCTGTTGTTCTTCGGCACCGGGCCAAGCACCGAATGGTCATTCTGGACCGAACCGCAAGCCCTCTGGCTGGTGGCCGCCGGGCCGGTGACATTGCTGCCGCTGCTGTGTTTCAACGCCGCAGCGCGGCACCTGCCCTATTCGACCCTGGGTTTCCTGCAATACATCACGCCGACGCTGCTGCTGATCCTGGCCGTATGGGTGTTCAACGAACCCTTTCCGGCTGATCGCAAGCTGGCCTTCGTCTGCATCTGGGCCGGTCTTGCGGTGTACAGCTATGACGCCTGGCGGGTGATGCGCAAGGGCGCGGTGCGCTGAAGCCCGTCAGTCCGCAGGTTTGAGCTTCAGCTCGACCATCAGATCGTCGGCAAGCGTTTCCAGGTGCTGCTGCAACTCATCGAGTGACAGCTCGGTTGGCACCGCCAGTCGAGCCTCTGCATGAAAGAGCAACTCGTTGGTCATTGGCGCGGGCAGCACGTCCGTGTCGAGGCTTTCCAGATTCACCCCGCGTCGCGCCAGCAACTGGGTGATATCGCGAACGATGCCCGCGCGGTCATTGCCTACCAGCTGTAGCTGAACCATCTGCCAGCGACGTTCCGGCTCGGCACCGCTATGGGCAAAGAGCACACGGATACCCTCCTGCTCCAGCTGCTGCAGCGCCTCGATCAGCCCGGCATGCGCTTGAGCGGGAACCGCTACACGGAGAATCCCGGCAAACTGCCCGGCCATCCGCGACATGCGACTTTCCAGCCAGTTGCCACCGTGCTCAGCGATGCACTTGGCCACGCGCTCCACCAGCCCGGGCTGGTCTTCGGCAATGACGGTCAGGACGAGATGATCCATTGGTGACTCCTTGGTAGGGGATACGGCGACCAACGCGGGCCGGGATGTTGAAGCAATGGACCGCTGCCACAGCGTCCGGCTCCATAGGTATAGAACAAACTCATGCGCGCGCAGCTCAGAAGACCCTTTTTATAGCCCGCTGCCGACCGCTGCGACAGGCCCGCCAAGGCTCTCGTACAGGCGTCGAGAGGCGGACTGATTTTCCGAACGGCTTCATGTAGTATCCGTCGACCCGGACTACAAGAAGAACCTGTCCGACGGATTTCAAGAAGAACCAAGTGAGGCGAGTGATGACTGAGCGCGTTCAAGTCGGTGGCCTGCAGGTCGCCAAAGTCCTGTACGACTTCGTGAACAACGAAGCGATTCCTGGTACCGGCATCGATGCCGACGCCTTCTGGGCCGGCGCTTCCAGCGTCATTCATGACCTGGCGCCGAAGAACCGCGCGCTGCTGGCCAAGCGTGATGATCTCCAAGCACAGATTGATGCCTGGCATCAGGCCCGTGCCGGCCAAGCGCACGACGCAGCAGCCTACAAGGCCTTCCTGCAGGACATCGGTTACCTGCTGCCGGAAGCCGAAGATTTCCAGGCCACTACACAGAACGTCGATGTAGAAATCGCCAGCATGGCCGGCCCGCAGCTCGTTGTTCCGATCATGAATGCTCGCTTCGCCCTGAACGCAGCCAATGCCCGTTGGGGCTCGCTGTACGATGCGCTCTACGGCACCGACGCAATCTCCGAAGAAGACGGCGCCAGCAAAGGCCCGGGCTATAACGAGATTCGCGGCAACAAGGTCATCGCTTACGCGCGCGCTTTCCTGGATCAGGCCGCTCCCCTGGGAACCGGCTCCCACGCTGACGCCACAGGCTACCGTATCGAAGGCGGCAAGCTGGTCGTCTCGCTGAAAGACGGCGGCACCGCCGGCCTGCAGAACCCCGCTCAGCTGCGCGGTTTCCAAGGCGACGCCAGCACACCGATTGCCGTGCTGCTCAAGCACAACGGCATTCATTTCGAAATCCAGATCGACCCGTCGCACCCGATTGGCCAAACCGATGCCGCCGGCGTCAAAGACGTGCTGATGGAGTCGGCGCTGACCACCATCATGGACTGCGAAGACTCCATCGCCGCGGTCGATGCCGATGACAAGACAGTCGTTTATCGCAACTGGCTGGGCCTGATGAAGGGCGACCTGGTCGAAGAGTTGGATAAGGGCGGCAAGCGCATCACCCGCGCCATGAACCCGGACCGCGTCTACACCCAGGCCGATGGCAACGGTGACCTGACACTGCATGGCCGTTCGCTGCTGTTCATCCGTAACGTCGGCCACCTGATGACCAACGACGCCATCCTCGACCAGGACGGCAATGAAGTGCCCGAAGGCATCATGGACGGCCTGTTCACCAGCCTGGCCGCAATGCACAACCTCAAGGGCAACACCACCCGCGCCAACAGTCGAACCGGCTCGGTGTACATCGTCAAGCCGAAGATGCACGGCCCGGAAGAAGTGGCGTTCGCCACCGAGCTGTTCGGTCGCGTCGAGGACGTTCTCGGTCTGCCGCGCAACACCCTGAAGGTCGGGATCATGGACGAGGAGCGCCGCACCACGGTCAACCTCAAGGCCTGCATCAAGGAAGCGCGCGAGCGCGTGGTGTTCATCAACACCGGCTTCCTCGACCGCACCGGCGACGAAATCCACACGTCCATGGAAGCCGGCCCCGTAGTACGCAAGGCAGCCATGAAGTCCGAGAAATGGATCGGCGCTTACGAGAACAACAACGTCGACGTCGGCCTGGCCTGCGGCCTGCAGGGCAAGGCGCAGATCGGCAAGGGCATGTGGGCCATGCCTGACCTGATGGCCGCGATGCTCGAACAGAAGATCGGTCATCCCATGGCCGGTGCCAACACCGCCTGGGTTCCGTCGCCGACCGCGGCCACCCTTCACGCCATGCACTACCACAAGGTCGACGTGCAGGCGCGCCAGGCCGAGCTTGCCAAGCGTGAGAAGGCGTCCATCGACGACATCCTCACTATTCCGCTGGCGCAAGACACCAACTGGACCGAAGAAGAGAAGCGCAACGAGCTCGACAACAACTCGCAGGGCATCCTCGGTTACATGGTTCGCTGGGTTGAACAGGGCGTCGGCTGCTCCAAGGTCCCTGACATCAACGACATCGCGCTGATGGAAGACCGCGCCACCCTGCGCATCTCCAGCCAGCACGTGGCCAACTGGATGCGCCACGGCGTGGTAACCAAGGATCAAGTGATCGAGAGTCTCAAGCGCATGGCCCCGGTGGTCGACCGTCAGAATGAAGGCGATCCGCTGTACCGTCCGATGGCACCTGGCTTCGACAACAGCGTGGCATTCCAGGCCGCTCTGGAGCTGGTGCTCGAAGGTACGAAGCAGCCCAACGGCTACACCGAGCCGGTCCTGCATCGCCGCCGCCGCGAGTTCAAGGCCAAGAACGGCGTGTAACCCGTACGTCAGCTGCAATAAACCGCCCTAACCGGGCGGTTTTTTTTGCCTCGCTCCGTAGTGAAGGGGTCAAGTCAGGCTTGTTACAGCCGATAACGTGACCTGATAGCCATCTCTGGTCACAATATTTCAGACAGATGGCATTTCGCTATTATCCGCTCTCTCGTAGTATCCGCCGCCCTGCCGTGGAGTTGATGCATGTTCAACAATTTCTCGTTAACCGCGAAGCTGTCGCTGGTTCCTGCCGTCGCTCTGCTCGGGCTGATTCTTTATGTCGGCTATACCTCACTCCAGCTTTCTGCGACGGATTCGCGACTGGTCAGCATCGAAACTCAGAGCTATCCGACCCTGGAGAAGACTGACGCGGTGATATTCCAGTTTTCCCGTATACCTGGCCTATTGAACAACGCTGTGGCGGCCGGTGAATCGGGCATTCTTGACGAAGCGCGCGAAGTGCTCAGCGAAATCGATGCGCAGCAGCAGGCGCTCACTACACTTCTGGATGCCCAGCCACAGCGGCTTCAGGCACTCAACGACTGGCGCAAAGCAGTCAAGGCCTATGCCGACAATGCGCTCGATGCTTCAGCGAAGCTGATCGACGGCAGCGCCTCGTTCGATGACTTGCGGCCGAACCTGGACCGCATGGCCAGCGATCTCACCCAGGCTCAGAAACAGGCAACCGACTTCCGCACAGGTGCCTACCAGGATTTCCAGCAAACCCTGGCCGAAACCCGCGAAGCCAACGCGCACACCACTCGGCTAGGCATCATCCTTTCTCTCGTGCTGATCGTCGTGGTAGGCCTTGGCGCTTGGCTGGTGATTCGCAGCGTGATGGCAAACGTACGCGGCGTGATCGCCTCATTGCAGTCCATCGCTCGCGGCGATGGCGACCTCACCCAGCGAGTCAACGTGAAGTCGAACGATGAAATCGGCGCGATGATCGAGCTGTTCAACGGATTTTTGGATAAGTTGCAGCACACCATCCGCCAGATCATCGAGGCCGCCAGCCCGCTCGGCCAGGTATCCAAGGAGCTGTACAACCTGACTCAGGGTTCCGAAGAGAACGCCAAGTCTCAGCAGCACCATACCGACTCCATCACCCGCGACATCCTCACCATGACCGGCAGCATTCAGGAAGTGGCGCAGCGCTCGCAGCAGGCGTCAGACGAAGCCAACTCGGCCGCACGCCAGGCCACCACAGCGCGCGAGCACGTCGCCAGCCTGTCGAGCGGAATCAACGATCTGGGCAACAGCGTCATGAGTGCCGTGCAAGCGATGGAGCAGCTCGAGGAAGAAACACAGGAAGTCGGCTCGGTGCTCACCGTGATTCGGAGCATCGCCGAACAGACCAACCTGCTTGCACTCAACGCAGCCATCGAAGCCGCCCGCGCCGGCGAACAGGGCCGCGGCTTCGCCGTCGTGGCTGATGAGGTGCGCAACCTGGCCCAGAAAACAGCAGCCTCCACCGCAGAGATCCAACAGATCATCCAGCGCCTGCAAAGCAGCGCCAACACCGTGCTCAATGTCATGAACAGCAATGGCGAAAAGTCGCGCGCCAGCATCGAACGCTCGGTCGAGGCGACCCAGTTGCTCGAGACCATTGCCAGCACGGTCAACCAAATCGACGAACTCAATGCCGGCATTGCCCAGTTCACCCAGGAGCAGATCGGCTTGTCGAGTTCCATCCAACAAGAAACCCAAGTGTTGCAGCAGGACGCACAAGCAACCGCAAACGGCGCCGAAGCCACCGCCCGACTGGGCGAGCAACTGGTCAGCACGGGCGATCACCTGCGTGCGGCCACGGCCCAATTCCGCGTTTAAACAGCTTTAGGAGCATCTGATGACCGCAGTACGTGTTATCGGCCTGGCAGCCGTCTGCCTGGCAACCACTCAAGCCTTCGCCCTGGAACAGGGTGAGCACCGGTTCAACGGTTTCGGCACCGTCGGCTTCACCCATCTGGGTGGCGAAGACGAAGGCCGCAGCTATGGCGTGCAGGGCCAAACCAACGATTCCTGGCGCGGCGACCAGCTGTCCAAGTTCGGCGCACAGCTGAGCTACGGCGTTACCGACACCGTCGGCGTGACCGTGCAAGCCACCGCCAAGGCGCAGCAGGATGAGTGGAAAGCCAACCTGGAGTGGGCCTACCTGTCATGGCAGACCAACGACCAGCTGATGCTCCGTGCCGGCCGCCTGCGCAGCCCGGTCTACATGTACTCCGAAAGCCTTGACGTCGGCTACAGCTACCCTTGGCTGCGCTTGCCCGACGAGGTCTATAGCCAAGTTCAGGTAACCAACTACGAAGGCGTCGATGCGGTCTATACCGTTCCGCTCTCCTACGGTTCGGTCTCCGTCCAGGTCGCTGGCGGCCAGGCAAAGAATCGTGACTACTTCGCCTATGATCAGCAGTTCGATATCGACTACGGCAACCTGTTCGGCGCTAGCGTGAGCTTGGCGACCAACGATTTCGGTACGCTGCGCATCGGCTATGTCGAAGCGAACATCAAGACCGACATCAACGGCACAGTCACTGTCATGCCTGGCGTAACGGCCCCTTTGAGCCTGCTGACGCTTGATAAAGAGAAAGGCAAGTTCACCTCGATCGGCTACCAGTACGACAACGGCACCTGGGTCAGCAGCAACGAGTGGACATCGCGCATGATCGAGAACGATGGTATGGAATCCATCGATTCGTTCTACCTGATGGGTGGCCGTCGCTTTGGCGACTTCCTGCCGCACGTCACCTACGCACAGCTGGACGACAACGGTGGCCGTCAGAGCTCCTGGACGCTGGGTCTGAACTACCAAGCCGCCCCGACCGTCGTGGTCAAAGGCGAGTACAAGCGCGTCGACACCAAGAACGGCTACGACGGCGTGTTCACCCGGAACGCGCAAGAAGTGTTCAACAATGCCGTGTACGACCTCAGCGCCGGCACTCGTGGCACCCCCGCCCGCAACTACGACGGTGACATCGTTTCCGTCGGCGTCGATTTCGTATTTTGAGGAGCGTCAAGATGAAAGCACCCCTTCGCATCCTCGGCGGCGCTGCGCTGCTTGGCCTGGCTACTCTGGCTCAGGCCGAGGTCGCTGTGATCGTCAATCCTGCTGCTGCCAAAGCGCCGTCACAGTCTGAAGTGGCGAACATCTTCCTGGGCAAAGACAAGTCCATGAAGGGCGTCGACCAGGCCGGCTGGACGCCAGCCAAGGAGGCCTTCTATGCAGGCGTGACCAGCAAGAACGAGTCGCAACTCAAGTCTTACTGGTCAGGTTTGATCTTCACCGGCAAAGGCCAGCCCCTGGCGAGCGTCGCCGATGACGCCGCGATGGTCGCCAAGGTTGCAGCTGAGGCCGACGCCATTGGCTACGTCGACAGCGCGGCCGTCAACAGCTCGGTCAAGGTGCTGTTCACCCTGCCGTGACTTGTAGCCGCGACGAGAAAAACCGCCCATCCGGGCGGTTTTTTTATAGCTTCCGTTATCGGGCGCGAGCACACCGACACAGCCGACGCTTTGTCAGCCCGGCCGCGCCTGCCTGCGACTAGACTTACGTCCAATGTGCCCGACCGGACCCACAGCCCACCATTAGGCGCAAAAACTGGAAGCGAACCATGAGCAAAGCCGATGCTTTCGCCGAGGCAGGCAAGACCGCCGTGCTGCAGAACATCCACGGGACCATGGAGTTTCTGCGCAAATATCCGCCGTTCAACCAAATGGAGCCGGGACATCTGGCCTATCTGGTCGAGAACTGCCAGCTGCGCTTTTACAGCGAAGGCGATTGCATCATTTCACCCGATGACGGCGTGGTTGAGCACTTCTATATCATCAAGCAGGGCCGGGTACATGGTCAGCGTCCACACACCAGCAAGCGCGGTACCGACACCACATTCGAAGTGATCGTCGGCGAGTGTTTCCCGATGGCTGCACTGATGGGCGAGCGCGCCACACGCACCGGACATTTTGCCGCCGAAGACACCTTCTGCTACCTGTTGAACAAGCCGGCCTTCGTCAAACTGGTTTCCAAGTCCGCTTCGTTTCGAGACTTCGCCATGCGTGGCGTCAGTAGCTTGCTTGACCTGGTCAACCAGCAGGCACAGATGCGCGCGGTGGAAAGCCTCGGTGAGCAGTACTCGCTGGAAACGCGCATAGGTGATCTGGCACTGCATCACCCGGTATCCTGCCTGCCGTCGATGCCGCTGGCCGATGCCGTGGCGCTGATGCATGAAAACAACATTGGCAGCGTCGTGATTACCGACCTCGAATCGCATCCTCAAGGCATCTTCACATTGCGCGACCTTCGCCGCGTGATCGGCACGGGCACCACCGACCTGTCCGCCCCGATCGCCGAATTCATGACTCAGGACCCGTTTCATCTACCGCCGGATGCCACCGCGTTCGATGCTGCGATTGCCATGACCGAACGACATATCGCCCACGTCTGCGTCGTCGAGAAAGGGCTGCTACGAGGGGTGATTTCCGAGCGCGACCTGTTCTCGCTGCAGCGCGTAGATCTGGTCCATCTGGCGCAGGCGATCTCCCACGCCGACAGCGTCGCAACGCTGGTGATCATCCGCAGCCGCATTCAGCAGCTCGTCGACAATATGCTGGCCCACGGTGCGTCATCCACGCAGATCACCCACATCATCACGCTGCTCAACGACCACACGGTGAGTCGCGTGATCGAACTGACCATCGAAACGCTCGGAGATCCCGGTATCCCCTTCACCTGGCTGTGTTTTGGCAGCGAAGGACGCCGGGAGCAGACGCTGTATACCGATCAGGACAACGGCATCCTGTTCGACGCCGCCGACGCGGCCGAAGCGGCGCACATCCGTGGGCGCCTGCTTCCGCTGGCAGAACGCATCAATCAGGATCTCGACGCCTGTGGCTTCGCACTCTGCAAGGGCAGCATCATGGCCAGCAATCCGCAGCTGTGCCTGTCCCGGCAGGAATGGAGGCGACGCTTCAGCGCCTTCGTTCGGGAATCGACACCGGAAAACCTGCTCAGCAGCACCATCTACTTTGATCTACGCGCGATCTGGGGGCCAAGCGAAGGCTGTGAGCAGCTGCGCAACGCCCTACTCGAAGAGATCGGCGAGAGCCGACTGTTCCAGCGCATGATGGCCGAAAACGCACTGCGCCATCGCCCGCCAGTAGGGCGTTTCCGTGATTTTGTGGTGACCCGTAAGGGCGACGGCAAGGCGACACTGGATCTCAAGGTGCAAGGCCTGACGCCCTTTGTAGACGGGGCGCGCTTGCTTGCCCTGGGTCACGGCATCACTGCGTGCAACACGCTGGATCGGCTGCGCCTGCTAGTCGAGAAAGGCGTAATTGATGAAAAGGATGGCGCGGCCTACGAGGAGGCCTACCATTTCATTCAGCAGACTCGCATGGAACAGCACCAACAGCAGGCACGGGAAGGAAAGCCATACTCGAACCGGCTCGACCCCGACACCCTCAATCACTTGGACAGACGTATCCTGCGTGAATCTTTTCGCCAGGCACAGCGGCTACAAAGCAGTCTGGCGGTTCGCTATCAGCTATGAATATGCCTTGGTTCAAACATCGCGGCCCACCCCTGGAGCTGGAACAGCTGCAACGTCGCGATCAGCTTAGTGCACCGGCCGCGCTGGGCCTCTGCCCGTTGCAAACCCAGCGTATGGTGGTGCTCGATCTCGAAACGAGCGGCCTGGACATGCGTCGCGACATCGTCTTGTCCATAGGTGCAGTGGTGATCGATAAAGGCGGTATCCAGTTGGGTGATCAGTTCGAGTCGACCCTGTTACGCCCAGCTCAGAAGGTCAGCGAAAGTGTGTTGATCCATGGGATTGCACCAAGCGAACTCGAAGCTGGTGAAGACCCGGCCGAAGCGCTTCTGTGCCTGATGGAGTTCATCGGCGACAGCCCGATCCTGGCGTTCCATGCCGGTTTCGATCAGCGCATGCTGACCCGCGCATTGAAACAGACGCTCGGCTACAAGCTGCGCCATCCTTTCATCGATGTCGCAGAGCTTGCGCCCATGCTCTGCCCCGATAACCGTCCGAGGCAAAATGGCCTGGACGAGTGGTGCAGCCATTTTGGCCTGCAGGTCTTGCAGCGCCATCACGCCAGCGCGGATGCCCTGGCTACGGCCGAGCTGGCCCTGATCCTCTGCAGCAAGGCGCGTCGACAGGGCCTGGACAGCCTGGAAGCTGTAAGCCAGAGGCTGGCGAACTGGCGCAAGCGGCAACAGGCTCAGTTCATGTAGTCGCGCTTGCTTCGGGCAATCCAAACTTGGACTGACAGGCCATAACCAGGCCGCCCGGCCTCTCCTGGCCGGGCGTCGCGTCGAACGCAGCGCTGCGTGCCTGTCGTAGGGCGCAGCGGCGACAATGTCGAACTGATTCGCCCAGGCTCAGCGCGACTGGTCGAAGCAAATACGCTGAACTATCGGCGAATCGGCATCCAGTTCGGTCAAGGTCTCAACTTTGGCCTGCCCTTCATCGTTCAACCTGAACATGGCCTTCTCGGGACAGATCAGCTGATAACCTTGCCTGACGACTGTCGACGTCAGATGCTGTTTATCGAAGCGATACAGCACGAAGCGGGCGATGCGGCCCTGGTCCGTATCCTGAATCTGCGCGTTTGCCTGATCGAGCACCGTGTAGCTCAACGGCATGGGATACAGCATGGTCCAGGGGCGCCATAGCATTTCCCCCTCTTCGCTCGAAACGACAACAGTGCCTTCCGGCAGGCGTGCCTCTTTGGTTTCGAACCAGGTGTATTCGTAATGGATGGTGTAACTCAGCATTCCCACGCCAGCACAAACAGGAATGATCCATTTCGGCACTCTCTTACGCGTCAGTGAACGCAGCAGCAGCCCAATACCCGCACCTGCCACACCAGCGATGATTGCCGCGATTAGATGCCAGAACATATACAACTCCCCTAAAAAAATCGGGCTTCCATATGGAAGCCCGACTTCTATCTCAACCTTGTGTCAGAGCAAGTCTGACATGCGGCTGCATTATCAGTTAGTGATCAAGCGCAACGCCAGCACCCTTCGGGGTACGAACGCTCTCGACCAGATCCTGAATTTCCTGCGGCGGGGCCTCGGTAGCCATCGAAACGGCGTAGGCCACAGCGAAGTTGAGAATCGCACCTACGGCACCGAAGGCCTGCGGGGAGATACCCATCCACCACTGATCAGGCGTGTTCGGGATGCTTGCAGTGCCAGGGATGAAGAACCAGCCCAGGTACAGGAAGATGTACACGGCGGTGGAGATCACACCAACCAGCATCCCCGCTACAGCACCCTTGCTGTTCACACGCTTGGAGAAAATACCCATCATCAGCGCTGGGAACAGACTCGCGGCTGCTAGACCGAATGCCAGGGCTACAACCTGAGCCGCGAAGCCTGGAGGATTCAGGCCCAGCCATGTCGCCAGCAGAATAGCTGCGGTCATGGACAGACGTGCGGCCAGCATCTCGTTCTTCTCGCTGATCTTCGGATTGATCAACGTCTTGATCAGGTCATGACTGATAGCAGACGAGATCGCCAGCAGAAGACCCGCAGCAGTCGAAAGTGCAGCAGCGATAGCACCGGCAGCGATCAGACCGATGACCCAGCTCGGCAGGTTAGCAATTTCCGGATTGGCCAGAACAATGATGTCGTTGTTGACGGTCAGTTCGTTGCCATTCCAGCCACGCTCAGTAGCCGTCGGGGTGAAGGCCGCATTGGCGTCGTTGTACATCTGTACACGACCATCCGCGTTCTTGTCTTCCCACGCGATCAGGCCGGTCTGCTCCCAGGTCTGTACCCACTCCGGACGGTCTTCGTAGCGGATCGCTTCGGCAGCCGGGCCTTCCGGATAGATGGTTTGCACCAGGTTCAGACGCGCCATGGAGGCAACAGCCGGCGCGGTGAGGTACAGCAGGGCGATGAAGATCAGCGTCCAGCCAGCGGACCAACGGGCGTCAGCCACTTTCGGCACGGTGAAGAAGCGAATGATAACGTGCGGAAGGCCAGCGGTACCGATCATTAGCGACATGGTGAACAAGAACATGTTCAGCTTGTTGTCGACGTCAGCGGTATACGCAGCGAAGCCGAGATCGGTGACCACCTGGTTCAGCTTGTCGAGCAGCGGCATACCGGATTCGGTATGAGTGCTGAACATGCCGAACATCGGGATCGGATTGCCGGTCAGCTGCATGGAAATGAACACGGCCGGAATGGTGTAGGCGATGATCAGAACCACGTACTGCGCCACCTGGGTATAGGTGATGCCCTTCATGCCGCCGAATACTGCATAGGCAAACACGATGGCGGCAGCGATCCAGATACCGGCCGAGTTACTCACTTCCAGGAAGCGAGAGAACGCCACACCAGCACCGGCCATCTGACCGATTACGTAGGTCACGGAGATGAGGATGAGGCAGACGACAGCGACCAGACGAGCACCACGGCTGTAGAAGCGGTCACCGATGAAGTCCGGTACGGTGAACTTGCCGAACTTGCGCAGGTAGGGCGCTAGCAGCATTGCCAGCAGCACGTAGCCACCGGTCCAACCCATCAGGTAAACCGAAGTGGCATAACCGCCGGAGGCGATCAGACCTGCCATCGAAATGAAGGACGCTGCAGACATCCAGTCCGCTGCTGTTGCCATGCCGTTGGTTACGGGGTGGACACCGCCGCCGGCGACATAGAACTCTTTAGTTGATCCAGCGCGAGCCCAGACCGCGATCCCGATGTAGAGCAGGAACGAGGCGCCCACGAACAGCATGTTTATCCAATACTGGCTCATTATGGTTACTCCTCAACCCCGAATTCCTTATCCAATTTGTTCAGCCGCCACGCGTAGTGGAAGATGATCAAAATGAACGTGATGATGGAACCCTGTTGAGCGAACCAGAACCCAAGGTCTGTGCCCCCAACCGGGATACCGGAGAGCAAAGGGCGCAGCAGGATAGCGAAACCATATGAGACAAGAGCCCAAACCACCAGGCTCCAAGTTATGAGGCGAACATTCGCCTTCCAGTACGCAGCAGCATTTGTTTTGTCGCTGTCGGCCATGACGTTCTCCGTCTTATTTTTATTACGAGTAAAGGGAACCACATCGTGAATCTATCAAGGTTGAGTGCTGGAAAGAAAGCCCCGACTTTAGTCTGAGTAGGCCCCAGGACCCAGCCTGAACCCCATTGAAACAAGCGTTGGCCGAGCGCTCTCGCTGCGCTTCGTCCTATGCAATCGTGCACCACATACCTTGACCTGTCGGTCACGCCGCGCCGCACCACCCTTGCCCTTCATGGCAACCGAGATTAAATGGGTGGCAATAATGAAACCCGCCATCTTTTTATTGTTGTCGCTTTATTAAGGCTGCACTTCGGGCCATACGATACTTCATATTAGTTGAAGCAATATGACAGTTTTCAATGCGCTGCTATTTATATGGATGAGTAAAGATTTAAGTAGCAGGTGGCTCTATAAGTCGCTTTATTGATTGGGAGCGAGCGCCCACATTGATTGGGAGCGAGCGCCCACGAAACGCCGTTACATCCAGCCACCAAGCATCGGCCACCGTGCCGCCCCGCCCAGGAAGGGCTGCCGGGACGGCTGTGGTCGCGGAAACTTAACGGCGGGAGACGCCCGTTTAGCAGGCTGGACGTCCAGCCGTGTATTTCTGAGCGGGGTCGATGGCCGCGTCCAAATCCCGGATTGCTGTGGCGCCAATCAGCAAGGGATAGCGGAAGTGGCTACGGTCAGTGAGGTTGACCTCGGCTTCACGCAGCTGGTCGCCGATGCACAACTGCATCTCCACCACTGGCCGCTCGGCTACATCGGGGCCACGCTCGATATCCGTATCGTCGTCTGGGTCGACCGCTTCTTCTTTTCGAGTCTTGATCTCGGCGATGCGGGCCAGGCGGTGTTCGTAGAGCGTGTCGTCAGCGCCTTCAACAGCCAGACGGAATCTTACCCAGTCCTCACCGTCTCGTTCGAAGCGCTCGATATCACGTGCCGACAGCGAGGCGGTCATTGCACCGGTATCCATCTTGGCCTTGAGCGTCTTGCCGAGGTCTTCGATCTTGATGTGCTCATAGCGGCCGTACAAGGACGGTTCAGCGG
Source organism: Stutzerimonas stutzeri (assembly GCF_051028275.1). Classification (GTDB taxonomy): domain Bacteria; phylum Pseudomonadota; class Gammaproteobacteria; order Pseudomonadales; family Pseudomonadaceae; genus Stutzerimonas; species Stutzerimonas stutzeri_AS. The sequence continues at coordinate 464,301 of NZ_CP069269.1, read as the reverse complement.
CGATGGCGGGAAGGGTCAATGCACTCAATAGCAACAACAAACGGGACAAAACGGCCTCCGGACTCAGTATTGACATCAGTGGGACCGGTTGCAGTCGCGATCCGTTCCGCCTGTTGTGCGGGCCAAGGCCGACACGCGTTGATGCCGGCCGCCTGTTAAACTGCCCGTCACCTTCAACGCAGACCACTACCGTGCCCAGCTCAGCCTTCGCCACCCTGCCCCTCAGCCCCGCAACCCTGGCCAACCTTGATGCCCTTGGCTATGCCGAGATGACGCCGATCCAGGCACAAAGCCTGCCGGTCATGCTCAAGGGCATGGACCTCATCGCTCAGGCCAAGACCGGCAGCGGCAAAACTGCCGCTTTCGGTATTGCTCTGCTGGAGCCGATCAACCCGCGCTACTTTGGTTGTCAGGCGCTGGTGCTATGCCCGACCCGTGAACTGGCCGATCAGGTGGCCAAGGAGTTGCGCCGACTGGCACGCTCGGCAGACAACATCAAGATCCTGACGCTTTGCGGCGGCGTGTCCATAGGCCCGCAGATCGGGTCGTTGGAGCACGGCGCACACGTGATTGTAGGAACGCCCGGGCGCGTTCAGGAGCACCTGAAGAAGGGTTCACTGAAACTCGACGGACTCAACAAGCTCGTACTCGACGAAGCCGACCGGATGCTCGACATGGGCTTCTATGATGCGATTGCCGAAATCATCGAACAGACCCCGAGCAAGCGGCAAACCTTGCTGTTCTCGGCGACCTACCCGGCGGGTATCAAGCAGCTCGCATCGACGTTCATGCGCGACCCGCAGCAGATCAAGGTCGAAGCCCTGCATGACGACGCGCAGATCGAGCAGCGCTTCTACGAAATCGATCCCGAAGGCCGCATGCAGGCAGTCATCCGGGTGCTGGCAAGCTTCCGTCCGGAAACCTGCGTGGCCTTCTGCTTCACTAAACAGCAGTGCCAGGAACTGGTCGACACCCTCACCGCAAAAGGTATTTCTGCCATGGCGCTCAACGGCGACCTGGAGCAGCGCGACCGGGATCAGGTGTTGGCGATGTTCGCCAACCGCAGCTTGTCGGTACTGGTTGCGACTGACGTCGCCGCGCGCGGACTGGATATCGACGCGCTGGACATGGTGATCAACGTCGAACTGGCGCGCGATTCGGAAATACACATCCACCGTGTTGGACGTACCGGGCGAGCGGGCAAGAAAGGCATCGCCGTCAGCCTCGTCGCCCCCGCCGAAGGCCACCGTGCCCAAGCCATTGAAGATCGGCAGAAGGCGCCGCTCAACTGGCAGCCCCTCAGCGATCTGAAAATTCAGCCGGGCGGACCGCTGCAGCCGCCTATGGTGACGCTGTGCATTGGCGCTGGCCGGAAAGACAAGCTGCGGCCCGGCGACATCCTCGGCGCGTTGACCGGCGATGCGGGAATTCCCGGCAAGCAGGTTGGCAAGATCGCGATCTTTGACTTCCAGGCGTTCGTCGCCGTTGAGCGCGAAATAGCCAAACAGGCACTTAATCGCCTCAACTCCGGCAAGATCAAAGGTCGCTCGCTGAAAGTCCGCACCCTCTAATTGAGATAGCCGGACCGAAAGAAAAACGAGCCTGTCGCATCCTCGCGCACAGGCTCGTTGCAAGACGGATTGCCCGTCCCGTAGCTCATTGCCGGCTCGCTCGGCATATGGAGCGAGCACCGCGTGAGACGAGCCGAGCGAATCCTTCGCCCGACTCGCCTAGGAGCGATTACAGCGAACCGCGAGCCCAGGGACCCCAGATGGCAAACGTGATGCCGGGTGTCTGGATGTTGACGAAGAGGAAGTGGCCAGTCGGGTCGAAGCAGGCACCGCAGAATTCACGGCTGCGGTAATCACCGCCGGAGACATTCTTGCCAGCAGCAGCCGCCTGAACGTCATCGAACACCACATTGTTCTTAGCGAAGATGTACGCCTCGCCAGCGGTGGTCAGGCCGAGCAGGCGCTCGCCAAAGCCGTAGGTGTCCTGCACGCCACCGCCGTCTTCGCAAAGCAGCAAGCCGCCGCGCGGGCTGACGGTGATGTTGTCCGGGTTGTTGGCGATTTCGGCATCGGTGGACGCGAAGATGCAGGTCAGGCGGTCATTGGCCAGGTCGTGCATCCATACCGCACCATTGCCATAACCGGCACGCCCCTGGCTGTCGGTGCCAGCGCTGGTGTCAACGATGTAGAGCTTGCCTTCGCTGTACCAGATGCCTTCGCCGCGGCTCATGCTCAAGCCACCCGCTCGGCGAGCCTGGGCATACGGCCCGCTGCCCTCCGGCTGCGGATCGAGATCCGGATTTGCCACCTCTACCCATTCCAGCTCATAGCTGTCGCCCTGCTTCGGCGCATGCAGATCGACCAGCGCACGGTTACGCACCCGGGCTGCCTGCAAAATCCCGCCTACAGCCAATGAGCCGGGCTGCTGGCTGGCATCGGTGGGGATGTAACGATAGTAGCCAGCACGGTTGCGCGCGTCCTCCGTCAGGTAGACATAGCTGTTGGCGGGGTTCACCGCGACGGCTTCGTGGGAGAAGCGACCCATCTGCACGATAGGCTGGCCGGTAGTAAGCGCCGGATCGGCATTCACTTCAAAGACATAGCCATGAGCACGACCGCCGACGCTGCGGTAATCAGCGGTAGTTTCCTCACAGGTCAACCAGGTTCCCCAAGGCGTGACACCGCCGGCACAGTTGGTACGGGTGCCGCCGAGGCTCGGCACCGTGCGTACAGGCTGCGTGATGTCACGGGATACGTAGAGGTTGGTAGTTCCGCCGGCCGGACGCTGGCCGTTGGAGAGGATCACGTCATCGTAGATGCCGGTGGCGTCGATCAGCGGGCCGGTGCTGGCCTCATGGTTACGCACCAGGACAATTTCAGGGCCACGCTGGCCACGACGTACATCGATGACACCCATGCCGTCATGCGAGGTGGGCACAGGTTGGCCGTTTTCCATCAGATCGCCGGCCCAGGAAAAGCTCTTGTACTGGAAGCCGTCGGGCAATTGCAGCAACTCCAGACCGGTGCTCAGGTCCTTGGTCGGACGCAACGGGCCATAGCTGCTGCGAACCAGGCCGGCGCCGCGGCCTTGGGCATTGCGCGCAGCGAAGGCTTCCAGCGTACCCAGGAAAGGCGTGCTGGCGACGACGGCGGCGGTGATAGCGCCACCCTTGAGCAGGCTGCGGCGGCTGGCATCATGTTCACGGTTCATGCGGTGTCCTCTTTTATAGGAATGGGAGGTGCGCGATGAATAAGGCCTGACGAATACGGCTAAACGATGACCATGCGGTTTCGTTCCGGTTATGGGGGACGGATGGACGGTATAAGCTTTGCTTCGCTTGCCGTGACGTCTGGGCAGGCTTGACGTCCAACCCTTTCTTTCAGCCAGGTCCGACTCGTTTTATGCGCTCACCTTCGCTCAGCCATTCCCTGCGCCAGCTCTGGGCGCAGGACAAGTTCGGCTATAGCCTACGCGTGTTGATCGCACTGGCTGGCAGCATGGGGTTGAGCTGGTACCTCTCCCAGCCAGCAATGGCGATTCCATTGTTCCTTGGCGTGATTGCCAGCGCCCTGGCGGAAACCGATGACAGTTGGTTGGGGCGACTATCGGCGCTGCTGGTCACACTGCTGTGCTTCAGCATCGCTGCGGTTTCGGTTCAGCTGCTGTTTCCCTTTCCCCTGTTGTTCGCGCTCGGTATGGCTGCCGCGGCGTTCAGCCTGGTGATGCTCGGCGCGCTGGGTGAGCGCTACGCAACCATTGCCCAGGCAACGCTGATTCTTTCGATTTACAGCATGATCGCAGCCGACCAACGTGGTGGTGAAGCGCTACACCCCTGGCGCGACCCGATGCTGCTGTTGGCTGGCGCCACTTGGTACGGGCTGCTCTCGGTCGTTTGGAATGCGCTGTTCGCGCACCAGCCAGTACAGCAGGGTCTGGCCCGCCTGTATCGCGAGCTTGGGCAGTACTACAAGCTCAAAGCGGCCCTGTTCGAGCCGGTGCGCCAGCTGGATGTGGAGGAACGTCGGCTGCAACTGGCGCAGCAGAATGGGCGGGTGGTGAGCGCGCTGAACGCGGCCAAGGAAACCCTTTTGCATCGCCTGGGCAACGGTCGGCCCGGCGTCAAGATCAGCCACTACCTCAAGCTCTACTTCCTCGCTCAGGATCTGCACGAGCGCGTCAGTTCCTCACACTATCCTTACCAGGAGCTGGCTGAGGCGTTCTTTCACAGCGACGTGCTGTTTCGTTGCGGCAGGCTGCTGCGCCTGCAAGGCGTGGCATGTGCGGACCTGGCGGACGCCGTTCAGCTGCGGCAGCCGTTTCACTACAGCGAAGCCAATGCCCAGGCGCTGGCGGATCTGGAGGCGTCCCTCGAGCACCTGCGAATGCAAAGCAACCCGGCATGGCGCGGCCTGTTGCGCTCACTGCGTGCCCTGTCCGGCAACCTCTCGACCATGCAGCGCCAGCTGTCCACAGCAACCAATCCAGATGCGCTGGAAGGCGAGCAGGACAGCACCTTGCTGGACCGACAGCCGCAATCGCTGCGCGATGCCTTCAACCGTATCCGCTTGCAGCTGACGCCCACCTCGCTGCTGTTCCGTCACGCGCTACGCATGAGCCTGGCGCTGGTGTGTGGCTACGTCGTGCTCCACACCATTCATCCCGAACAGGGCTATTGGGTACTGCTGACCACCGTCTTTGTCTGTCAGCCCAACTACGGGGCAACGAGGATCAAGCTGGTCCAGCGGGTGACCGGCACCGCGATTGGGCTGGCCGTTGGCTGGGCGCTGTTCGACCTGTTCCCGAGCCAGCAGATACAGGCACTGTTCGCCGTGATCGCTGGCGTCGTGTTTTTCGCCAACCGAAGCAGCCGCTATACCCTGGCGACTGCGGCAATCACTCTGCTGGTACTGTTCTGCTTCAACCAGGTCGGTGACGGTTACGGGCTGTTCTGGCCGCGCTTGGTCGATACGCTACTGGGCAGCTTGATTGCGGCGGCGGCCGTTTTCTTCGTGTTGCCGGACTGGCAGGGCCGGCGCCTCAATCAGGTGGTCGCCAATACGCTCGCGCGCAGTGCCGATTACCTGCGGCAAATCATGGCGCAGTACGAAAGCGGCAAGCGCGATGACCTGGCGTATCGACTGGCGCGGCGCAATGCGCACAACGCCGACGCGGCGCTATCGACCACCCTGTCGAATATGCTGCTGGAGCCCGGGCATTTTCGTAAGGACGCCGAAACCGGTTTTCGCTTCCTGATCCTCTCGCACACGCTGCTCAATTATTTGTCAGGTCTGGGCGCCCACCGTGAAAGCCTGCCCGACGATGCGCGTGACGAGATGCTGGAAAGCGCCGCCCAGCAACTGGCGAGCAGCCTCGACGAGCTCGCCAGCGCGCTGCAGCAGAACCAACCGGTTGCCGTCTACAGCGAAGCTGAAGAGGTTCTGGCTCAACAATTGGAATACGCCTCGGAAGACACCGATGACAGCCATCGCCTGTTGCAGACCCAGCTTGGACTGATCTGCCGCCAGTTGGCACCACTGCGGAGTATGGCCGCGCACCTGATCAAACAGCATTCGCCGGCTCAGGGCTGAGGCAAGGCTGCCGGCGCCGCCAGCCCGTGCCGTAGGAATATCGCGGCATAGCTGCCGTCGTTCACCATCGCCGCGATTTCCCGGTTGAACGCAGCGATGATTGTCGCCTGCTGCGGGTAACCATTACGCACCAGCAGCGACAGGTCGAGCAGGTTGAACTCACCGGGAAGGAACGACAGCTTATCGCGCACATCCTCTAGCTCGCGCTTGAAGTGGAAGAGCGCGGTACGCTCGTCTTCCAGCGTCAGGTCGGCACGCCCTGCGGCGACCATCCTCGCCGCTTGCACGAAATTCATGGCGTACCCCTTGATCAAACGGGCATCACTTTCCAACCCCTTGCCGTAGAAGTAGCCGCGGCTCAATGCGATGCGCAATCCCACCAGGCTGTCGAGCCCGTCATACGGGGTGTAAGTGTCGCTACGATGAAGCCATCGCAAGCGATTGGTCAGAAACGGTCGGGAGGCGCGGGCGTAGCGGGTTCGGTTTGCAGCCGGCCATCCGTTGACCATGTCGTAGCTACCGGTTTTCAGGCCGAGCAATGCACGTTCCCAGGGCACTTCGATGTAGTGAACCACGTAACCGGCACGGCCCAGCGCGGTGCGTATGAGATCGACTGACAAACCATCTTCGAGCAGACGTTGATCCGTATAAGGCGGCCAGACATTGCCTGCCAGGCGCAACGCTTCAGCGGACAGCGATGTGCTCGTCAGCAGCAATGCAAGCCATATGAAACGCGTTAGTCCGATCACAGCCCCTCCCTGCCTGCCTCGCCGCTTCATGGCGAAGCGCTACTAGTCCTAGCAAAGCACAAACCAGCCCGAATAGCGCCAGCGTCTCGTCGGATGTCACAAACCCGTGCTGCAGCTGATTGGCCGCAGGAGTACCATCCCGCGTTTTGGCCTGAGGTGAGCGGTGGTGCAGACGGACGTTGTGGTGATTGGCGCAGGTGCCGCCGGGCTGATGTGCGCTTTCTCGGCCGCAGCGAGGGGCCGTCGAGTGCTTCTACTGGACCATGCCAACAAGGCCGGCAAGAAAATCCTCATGTCAGGCGGTGGCCGCTGTAACTTCACCAACCTCTACACAGAGCCGGCCAACTTCTTATCTGGCAACGCACATTTCTGCAAATCTGCGCTTGCCCGCTACACCCAGTGGGACTTCATTGAAATGGTCAGCCGGCACGGCGTGCCCTACCACGAAAAAAAGCTGGGCCAGTTGTTTTGCGATAACAAGGCGAGCGACATCCTGAGCATGTTGCTGGACGAGTGCGAGCAGGCCGGCGTGGAGCTGCGGCTCGAAACGGCCGTCCAGAGCATTGATAAAGCGGCGGACGGCTACCAGTTGCAGACCAATGCCGGACCGGTGACCTGCCACTCGCTGGTCATCGCAACGGGCGGCTTGTCGATTCCAACACTTGGGGCGAGCGGGTTCGGGTATCAGGTGGCGCGGCAATTCGGGCACACCGTGCTGCCAACCCGTGCAGGCCTGGTGCCCTTCACCATCACAGAGCCGCAACTGAAATCGATGTGTGAGGCCTTGTCGGGGACCTCAGTCGAGGATTGCCTGGTCAGCTGCAACGGTCAGAGCTTTCGTGAAAACATCCTGTTCACTCACCGTGGCCTGTCTGGCCCGGCGATCCTGCAGGTCTCCTCCTACTGGGAGCCGGGCGACGCGATCGAGATCAATCTGTTACCACATCTAGAGCTGAGCGAGTGGCTGGACGATCAGCGCCGCGAGCGCCCCAACACCGAACTGAAAACGCTCCTCGGCGAGCTCTTCACACGCAAGATGGCGGGGCTCCTGGCAGAACACTGGTTTGCCTCTAAACCGTTGAAGCAGTATTCGGCCAACGAGCTGGTCGAGATCGCCGAGCGACTGGCCTGTTGGCGACTGGTGCCGGCGGGCACCGAGGGCTATCGCACTGCCGAGGTCACCCTCGGCGGCGTGGATACCAACGAAGTCTCATCCAAAACAATGGAGTCGCAGAAGTCGCCGGGCCTGTATTTCGTCGGTGAAGTGCTGGATGTCACCGGCCACCTCGGCGGCTTCAATTTCCAATGGGCCTGGGCTTCGGGATATGCAGCTGCCCAGTACGTCTAGCTATTCGTTGGCCAGGTTGGATGGCGGCGAGAGCTCCCTAGGGCCGGCCGGGTCGGTTGCCGTGTTCTGAAACTCCTGCTGATTCCGCTCGTTGTTGCGCAGCGCAGAGGGCTCTTCGTCCGGCGAACAACCGATCAGGGTCAGTGCGAGTGGAAGTGCAGCAGTCATGACAATCAATCTGGATGTCATATCGATTCTCCTGCGTGCAGGTTACTGCGCCAAGTGGCGGACGCCTGCACGCGCTTCAGCTGATTCATTGAGTTTACTGAGCGGCACCTGACGCGCCACGTGTGGTGTTGGGTGCTGTACCCGCGCCAGACGCAGTTCCCAGGCCGCTGCCGTTGTCCGCTGGCGCTGTGTCCATGTTGCCTTCCGCACCGGTTGCCAGGGGTGCACCGGCTTCGGGTCCCGCACCCTCTCCATCGTTGGAAGGTGGCGCTCCCGTGAAGGGCGGTTCAGGCTTTTCGATTGCGGGTTCAGGCGTCGCCACTTCCCGATCCACATCATCCTGGCCGCAACCCACCAGGAGCAGGCCAAGGACAGGGGCACACAGATAGGCCAATCGCATCAATACCTCCAAGCGTCTATCCCGCGAGCAGCCTGCGGGAATGAGTCAATCCTTATGAAGTTGACCCTGCAGACAGCGTGGAGTGCCCCACCCATTGCCGCGGCTGCCCGACGGTTCCGAGTGGTTGCGTGCGGATTCGTTTGTGGGCTAGCCCGGAACGGCCAACTGCCAGAGGCCGTCGACAATATGGTCATGACGGAAGCGCTGTTGCAGCGCGAAGCCCGGCAGGGGGCGACTGAACAGATAACCCTGGGCGTACTATCAGCACTCGGCCTCGAGAAAGGCCAGATGCCGCTCGATAAACCTGGCGTGAGCGTCGTCCAGATCGGCTGCGGCACTGTTCAGCCTTGCGCCATCGCTGGAGTGCCATTGCAGAAACCGCATACGCGTACGGATAGCCTCAGGTCCAAGACCGATCCGCTTCAGCAATTCGTTGAGCTCGTCTTCCATCCGCCACCTATCTGGAGCCACGAAGCGTGGCTTCTTTCACTTACGGCCTGTGCATCGGGCGCGCAGTAGCACTAAGCCATCAAGCCTGACAGTAGCGTGGTGAGGGAATGTTGATGCAGATCAGCGGCGCACCGGGCGGTATCTAATGCTTTGGTCGACCCGGACAAACCGGGGCATTGCGCCCCGGCGTTTTTCGATCAGGCTGCCTGCTTGGCAGTGAATTCCTTTTTCAGACGGCTCTTGAGCTCTTCCATCTGCTGTCCCATCTCGTTCAGCTGATCGTCGCTAAACAGCTCGCGCGCAGCTGGGAACATGTCGGACTCTTCTTCCTCGATGTGGTGCTCAAGCAGTTCCTTGCAGACCTTCACGCGCCCGGAGAATTCGAGCGTCGATGGATCGGTCGCCTTGAGGTCGGGCAGGACCAGCGAATCGACCGCGCGATGCTCTTCCTTGGCCTCGTGGTACATGGTCTTTTCTTCTTTACCGCCGGCTTGCTTGAAAGCCGGATAGAGAATCTGTTCTTCCAGCTGGGTATGGATCGACACTTCCATTTCCAGCTTCTGCAGCAATTCAGTACGCGTCTTGACAGCACGCTCGGTGGTATCGGTGAGGCGCGTCAGGATGTCTTTGACTTTCTCGTGATCGTCGATCAAAAGGTCGATGGCGTTCATGAATGATTCCTCTATCAGGTTTGTGCTGCATTCGGGCTCTTCGGCCTGATCGTCAGCACGAAAGAGATACGTCTGGGAGCGGCAGGTCTGCGGGCAGTGCAGACCTGCCGTACGACTCAGGCGTACTCGTAGGTGGGCAGCCCGGTGCGGCTCTGGCTTTGCAGCCGCGCGATGGCGGGCGACATGCCTGCTTCCAGGGCCAGGTCGCGACGGATCGAGCTGATGACCCATTCCAACTGAATGTTCGTCTGGGTCTGCCCTTTCGACAGGGCCCGCTTGATGATGTCCCGATCATCGTTACGTAGCGTTAGCAGCAATCCGCCATCCGGACGGGGTGCAGTGATGACTTCAAACTCGGGAAACGCGGCAGTGAGAACTTTTTCAGCGGCGATCATTATTGTGTACTCCAGTTATGTTTCCAGCACGCATAGCTAGAGCAGCGTTCATGCCAACCGGGAGAACAGACAAAAGCCGCTAAAAACAGAGACTTGCGTCACATAATAGCGTTTTGACCGCGTGCAAAACGCATGACGGAGCCGACTGCGGCATGCATTCTGCTGTGATTAAGCTGCTGATTTCCTGCAGATGTGGCCGATTCAAGCCTTGCGCCAGACGCTTGCAAGCCAGGGCTGCTGCTCCCGAGGCAACCCGGCTGGACGGTAATAATGCTCCAGTTCGACAAAACCGACCGATTGCATCACCTGCCGCCAGGTCGGCCAGTCGTACCAGGTACCGTAGCGTGCTCCGCTCCAGCCCTCTTGGTTGTCCCCGCGCGGATTCGAACAAAACAGCACGCCACCCGGTCGGAGCGCAGCATGCAACCGGGACAGCACTTCTGCAATTTCACGGCTGGGCAGATGAAACAACACGGCATTGGCAAAGATGCCGTCGAACGACTCGCTCGGTAGATTCAACTCAAGAAAGTTCTGGTGCAGCACTTCACAGCCCGTTTCGGCACGTGCCATTTCCACGAACGGCTCTGCGCCGTCGAGGCCAACGGCAATGTGCCCGCGTGCGGTGAAAGCCTTCAGATCCCTGCCAGGGCCACAGCCGACATCGAGAATACGCAACGGCGCGTCGCCCCGGATGTGCCTCAGCAGCGCATCAATGTTCTGGCTGACGTCGTGGTCACGAGTGCCTTCGCGAAATGCTTCGGCGTTGCTCCGGTAGTCATCCAGGGTCAGTTCAGTAATGGCACGTTGGCTTTCGTCCGGCATGACGGGCTCCAATAATCAAGTGAGCCTGGCGGCCCGAATAGCGGTTGCTAATGAACAGCGTACGGTACAAAAGCGTACGAAAGCTCAACAACCAGTTGACGGGCACCCAGACATCGTCGAACTTGCAGAACGGTCCCATGCTCCAATGCTCGCTCACGTGATACCTGCCGCTGCGTCGCACTATTTTCATGAAACACATCGAGAATCGCTCAGATGAGCCAAGCACCTCTTAAAATCGTTCTACTCGTTGAGGACGAGCCGCACATTCTGACACTGCTGTCCGACTACCTCGCAGGCGAAGGCTATAAGGTGCTAGAGGCAGCGGATGCTGCACGGGCATTTGAGATCCTGGCAACCAAGCCGCAGCTCGATCTGCTGGTAACAGACTTTCGCCTACCGGGCGGGGTGTCGGGCGTAATGATCGCCGAGCCAGCGCTGAAACTGCGGCCAGACCTGAAAATCATCTTCATCAGCGGTTACCCGATCGAGATTTACGAATCCGGCAGCGAAATCGCCCGCTCAGCGCCCATCATCGCCAAACCCTTCTCGCTCGACACCTTGCGCAGTCAAATTCAGCAGCTATTGACCTGAGCATCGACTTGCTGGTGCCCACCACTGCCGTAGCATCTCCTACCGCAAGGTACTCGCAACGGAGTCGGCTTCGTATCCGCCGGCCGGTGCGATCCCGTTTGTTTCGGTAGTCGCCTGCACCACCGCTCACGCCGGCTCAGCACGAATAAAAAAGCCCGCAGAAGCGGGCTTTTCCAGTAGCGGGCGTGTCAGTTGACCTTTGGGTCGAGCTCGCCACGGGCATAACGCTCGAACATCGCTTCCAGGGAGATCGGCTTGATCTTGGATGCGTTGCCCGCGGTACCAAAGGCTTCATAGCGTGCGATGCAGATGTCACGCATCGCAGTCACGGTCTTCGCCAGATACTTGCGCGGGTCGAACTCTGCTGGGTTTTTCGCCATGAATTCGCGAATTGCACCAGTGGATGCCAGACGCAAATCGGTGTCAATGTTGACCTTACGTACACCGTACTTGATGCCCTCAACGATTTCCTCGACCGGCACGCCGTAGGTTTCCTTGATGTCACCACCGTACTCGTTGATGATTTTGAGCCATTCTTGCGGAACCGAGGAGGAACCGTGCATCACCAGATGAGTATCCGGAATGCGCTGGTGGATTTCCTTGATGCGCTGAATTGACAAGGTGTCGCCGGTTGGCGGCTTGGTGAACTTATAGGCACCGTGGCTGGTGCCGATGGCAATGGCCAGGGCGTCGACCTTGGTCTTGGCGACGAAGTCGGCGGCTTCTTCCGGATCGGTCAGCAGCTGACTGTGATCCAGGGTCCCTTCGGCGCCGACGCCATCTTCTTCTCCGGCCATGCCGGTTTCCAGCGAACCCAGGCAACCCAGCTCGCCTTCCACCGACACGCCACAGGCGTGGGCGAACGCGACCGTCTGCTGGGTGACGCGGACGTTGTACTCGTAATCGGAGGGCGTCTTGCCGTCTTCACGCAGCGAGCCATCCATCATGACCGAGCTGAAGCCCAGCTGGATCGAGCGCTGGCAGATGTCAGGGCTGGTGCCGTGGTCCTGGTGCATCACCACCGGGATGTGCGGAAACTCTTCCACCGCGGCGAGAATCAGGTGGCGCAGAAACGGCGCGCCAGCGTATTTGCGAGCACCGGCCGAAGCCTGGACAATCACCGGGGAGTCGGTCTTGTCGGCCGCTTCCATGATGGCTCGCATCTGCTCAAGGTTGTTTACGTTGAAAGCCGGCACGCCGTAGCCGAATTCGGCAGCGTGGTCGAGCATCTGGCGCATGCTGATGAGTGCCATGTTTTCCTTTCTCCCGGTTAGGGTCGATTAATCGTGTAAAGCCTGCCGCAAGGGCTGACGGTGTTCAAGCACCGCGCGGTATGGCGCGGCATTGTAGTGTCGGTCGGGGTAAAAGCCACCCGACCAGGTGAAATGGCTGCCTTTTTGCGATCTACAAGCCAGGCAGCCGCCACACCTCAAATCGAAATCAATGACGCGCTGCATCCATGTGCCAGTACCTGGTCATCGGCTAGACGATAAACCAGCGCACCGGTTCCCTTGTCATGGAAGGCCAAAACGCCATCGCTATAGAAAGCTCCACGGGTGGCGGGTTCCTTGCGCAGGGTATGTACCTGCTCGCTGTTGCCCACTTTCAAATCGACCGCTTGATGGCTCTCATCGGCATAGCGCCAAGCGATGTTCTGCGCACTCTGGCATTTCCAACGCACAAAGGGTGCGTCCGGGCCAGATTGCCAGTGACCGCAACCGCTCAGCAGTATCGCGGCAATCGGGATGAACAGACCTTTCATTGCGACTCCTAGCTTGGCTTGATGGGCTCAGGGACAGTCCCGAACGTCAGCCGCCGTGCCTGCAGTCGGGTCACCAGTGCTCTGCATCTCGATGCGTTGATCGTTCTGAGCGGTCGGGCTTTGTACAGGCGGCGGATCGAACACTTCGCAGACCGAATCCGGCGCGCCACCTGCACAACCGGCCAGGCCAAGACAGCAAACAGCTATTGCGGCGTAACGCATGGTGTGTCTCCATTCCTCGTCTGGACAGAACAGAGACAGCAACCGGTCGCAGGGGTTGCCTTGCGCCGTTACGCCTGTAACGACAAAACGCCATCAACCGCCTTAGTTCGCGCGCTGCTCCAGCACTTCTACGGCAGGCAGAACCTTGCCTTCAACAAATTCAAGGAAGGCACCGCCACCGGTGGAGATGTAGGAGATCTGCTCGCTGACGCCGTACTTGTCGATCGCTGCCAGCGTGTCACCACCGCCGGCGATGGAGAAAGCCGGGCTTTCAGCGATGGCCTGGGCCAGCACCTTGGTGCCGTTACCGAATTGATCGAATTCGAACACGCCAACCGGGCCGTTCCAGAGGATGGTTTTGGACGATTTCAGCAGCTCGGCAAACTGGGCCGCCGTCTGCGGGCCGATATCCAGAATCATGTCGTCTTCGGCAACCTCAGTAACCGCCTTGACCGTCGCTTCGGCGTCTTCGGCGAATGCCTTGGCGACCACCACATCAACTGGCAGCGGCACGTTGACCTTGGCGGCGATGGCTTTCGCGGTGTCGACCAGATCCGCTTCATACAGCGACTTGCCCACCGGATACCCGGCCGCAGCCAGGAAGGTATTGGCGATGCCGCCGCCGACGATCAGCTGGTCGCAGACCTGGCTCAGGCTGTTCAGCACGTCCAGCTTGGTCGAGACCTTTGAACCGGCGACGATGGCCGCCATTGGCTGAGCCGGACGCTTCAGTGCCTTGCCCAGCGCATCCAGCTCGGCCGCGAGTAGCGGACCGGCACAGGCGACCTTGGCAAACTTGGCAGCTCCGTGGGTGGAGCCCTGGGCGCGGTGCGCGGTGCCGAAGGCGTCCATGACGAACACGTCGCACAACGCCGCGTATTTTTGCGCCAGCTCATCGGTGTTCTTCTTTTCGCCCTTGTTGAAGCGCACATTCTCCAGCAGCACCAGCTCGCCGGGCTTCACCTCGACGCCGTCAAGGTAATCGTTGACCAGCGGCACATCGCGACCGAGCGCCTTGCTCAGGTAGTCGGCAACCGGCTTGAGGCTGTCTTCTTCGCTGTATACGCCTTCTTCCGGGCGACCCAGGTGAGAGCAGACCAGCACCGCAGCGCCCTTCTCCAGCGCCAGCTTGATGGTTGGCAGCGAGGCCAGGATGCGAGCGTCGCTTTTCACTGCGCCATCCTTGACCGGCACGTTGAGGTCCTCACGGATCAGCACACGCTTACCCTGGAGGTCGAGGTCGGTCATCTTCATAACGGTCATGTGATCTTCCTTAAGTTCAAGAACGGCGATGTGTTCAAGCGGTGCAGGATCAGCGGTGAGCGACCTGCAGGTAGTGATCAGCCACGTCGAGCATGCGGTTGGCGAACCCCCATTCGTTGTCGAACCACGCCAGCAGATTCACCAAGCGCGGCCCGGAGACACGCGTCAGGCTGCCATCGACGATCGCGGAATGCGGGTCGTGGTTGAAATCACAGCTGGCGTGGGGCAGCTCGGTGTATGCGAGCAGGCCTTTCAACGGTCCGGATTGCGCGGCTTCCCGCAAGATCCGGTTGATCGTCGACGCATCGGTATCGCGGGACGTCTGCAAGGTTATGTCCAGGCATGAAACGTTCACCGTCGGTACTCGCACGGCTTTGGCCTGAATCCGACCCGAGAGTTCCGGCAACAGGCGTTCGATGCCGCGCGCCAGGCCAGTGGATACCGGAATCACTGACTGGAAAGCCGAGCGAGTGCGGCGCAGATCATCGTGGTGATAAGCATCGATGACCGGCTGATCATTCATCGCCGAGTGAATCGTGGTGATCGAGACGTAGTCCAGGCCGATGGAGTCGTTGAGCAACTTGAGTAGCGGCACGCCGCAATTGGTTGTGCAGGAGGCGTTGGAAACCAGCTGTTCAGTGCCGGTCAGCTGCTCATGGTTGATGCCCATCACCACGGTCGCATCGACATCCGCAGCACCACTCATGGGCTGGGAAAACAGCACCCGCGGCACACCGGCGTCCAGAAAGCGCTGCCCACCGGTACGCGTGTTGTAGGCACCGGAACACTCCAGCACGAGATCCACGCCCAACCCGCGCCAGTCCACCGCTTCCGGCGTCGACTCACGCAACACCTTCACGCAATCACCATTCAGATGCAGGCAGTCGCCATCAACCGCCACCTCACCGGGGAAACGGCCGTGGGTAGAATCGAAGCGAGTGAGGTATTCGAGACTCGCCATATCGGCGAGGTCATTGAGGGCAACGATCTGGAAATCGAACGCTGCGTTGCGCTCGTAGAACGCACGCAACACGCAACGACCGATACGGCCATAGCCGTTTAGAACGACGCGATAGGGTCGATTGGACATAGAGCTTCCGCTGTTTCGTAATAGCGAGGAGGGACGCTTCGTCCCCGCTCGCGAAGCGCTTAAGGCGCATTCGCGAGCAAGCTCGCTGCTACTAATGGAGGACCAACCGCAGCAGCTGGAGTCAGTCTTCCAGCAGCTCTTCGGCGACCGCAAGCACGTTGTCGACGGTAAAGCCGAACGCCTCGAACAGCTGAGCAGCCGGAGCCGATTCGCCGTAGGTGGTCATGCCGATGATGCGGCCGTCGAGCCCGACGTACTTGTACCAGTAGTCCGCATGTGCCGCCTCGATGGCGATGCGCGCGCCGACCTCGACCGGCAACACGTGTTGCTTCCAGGCTGCGTCCTGAGCGTCAAAGACGCTGGTGCAGGGCATCGACACGACGCGCACCTTGCGGCCCTGCTCGGTCAGCTTGTCGTAGGCCTGAACGGCCAGGCCGACTTCAGAACCGGTGGCGATCAGGATCAGCTCCGGCTCACCCGCGCAACTCTTGAGGATATAACCACCTTTGGAAATGGCAGCCTCGGTTTCATTGTCACGGATGTGATACGGCAGGTTCTGGCGCGAGAAAATCAGCGCGCTCGGACCATCCTTGCGCTCGACGGCGTGCTTCCAGGCCACGGCGGATTCAACCGTGTCGGCAGGACGCCAGGTGTCCAGATTCGGTGTGGTGCGCAGGCTGGTCAGCTGTTCGATCGGCTGGTGGGTCGGGCCGTCTTCGCCAAGACCAATGGAGTCGTGCGTGAACACGTAGAGTACGCGCTGCTTCATAAGCGCCGACATGCGTACCGCGTTACGGGCGTATTCCATGAACATCAGGAAGGTTGCGCCGTAAGGAATCAAGCCGCCGTGCAGTGCAACACCGTTCATGATTGCACTCATGCCGAACTCGCGCACGCCGTAGTACATGTAGTTGCCTGAGGCATCTTCGGCTACCACCGGCTTGCAACCCTTCCACAGGGTCAGGTTGGAGCCGGCCAGGTCCGCCGAGCCACCTAGCAGCTCAGGCAGCAGCGGGCCGAAGGCGTTCAGGCAGTTCTGGCTGGCCTTGCGGCTGGCGATGGTTTCGCCCTTGGTGGCGACTTCGCGGATGAACTCGCTGGCCTTCTCGGCAAAGTCGGCCGGCAGCTCGCCCGCCATACGCCGCTTGAACTCGGAGGCCAGTGCCGGGAACTCGGCTTCATACGCAGCGAAACGCTTGTTCCACTCGTTTTCCGCGTCGGCGCCCTTCTGCTTGGCATCCCACTCGGCATAGATCTCGGCTGGAATCTCGAACGGGCCGTGCTTCCAGCCCAGCGCTTCGCGGGTCAGGGCGATTTCGGCGTCGCCCAGCGCAGCACCGTGCGACTCTTCCTTGCCCTGCTTGTTCGGCGAACCGAAGCCGATGACGGTCTTGCAGCAGATCAGGGTCGGGCGGTCACTTTTACGAGCAGTTTCAAGGGCGATCTGGATCTCGTCAGCGTCGTGACCGTTGACGTTGCGAATCACCTGCCAGCCATAGGACTCGAATCGACGCGGCGTGTCATCGGTAAACCAGCCGTGTACCTCGCCATCGATGGAAATGCCGTTGTCGTCGTAGAAACCGATCAGCTTGTTGAGCCCAAGCGTGCCGGCCAGCGAGCAGACTTCATGGGAGATGCCTTCCATCAGGCAGCCGTCACCCATGAACACATAGGTGTTGTGATCGACGATTTCATGACCAGGGCGGTTGAACTGCGCAGCCATGACCTTTTCCGCGATGGCAAAGCCCACAGCGTTGGCCAGCCCCTGGCCCAGCGGACCCGTGGTGGTTTCGACGCCTGCGGTGTAGCCGAACTCCGGATGCCCCGGGGTTTTGCTGTGCAGCTGGCGGAAGTTTTTCAGGTCGTCGATGGACAGGTCGTAGCCGGTCAGGTGCAGCAGTGAATAGATCAGCATCGAGCCGTGACCGTTAGACAGCACGAAACGGTCGCGGTCGGCCCATAGCGGGTTGGTTGGGCTGTGCTTCAGGTGGTCACGCCAGAGCACCTCAGCGATGTCCGCCATGCCCATTGGGGCACCCGGGTGGCCGCTGTTGGCTTTCTGCACAGCATCCATGCTGAGGGCGCGGATGGCATTGGCTCGCTCACGACGGCTGGGCATCGCTGAATCTCCTGCGGGGGTGTACTGAGAAAAAGGCCGACATTTTCCCCTACCATGGGTGGCGGGGCAATGACTGAATAGGGTGTCATCACTGTCAATTCGGCGCGTTGCGGGAACTCAGTCGAGCAGCGTGACGTCTGGGCTGCCGATATCTGGCAAATGCTGCAGGAGATAGTCCTTCATTCGCGTCAGCGTACCTGGTGTTTCACCGGTGTTTGGCCAGACCAGATAATAGCTGTCACCGGAGCGCACCGCCTGGTCGAACGGCAGGATCAATGACCCTTTCTGCAACTCCGAACCGACCAATGCCAGGTCACCGATCGAGATGCCGTGCCCCTGCGCTGCCGCTGAAATACCAAGTTCAAGGGTGTCGAACAGCTTGCCCTGCTGCCAGGCAACGTCGTCAACCAGACCGACCCGCTGCAACCAGCGACGCCAGTCCCGGCAGTCACGAGACGGGTGGATCAATTCGACGCTGGCGAGCCGCTCGGCCGTCCATGGCGAACCACCCTGAAAACCCGGCGCGCAAACCGGCACCAACCACTCGTCGAACAGCTTGACCCGGTTCCAGTCCGCAGGAAAACCACCGTGGCCGAGCAGAATTGCACAGTCGAAGGGCTCGTTGTGAAAGTCCACCACATCCAGATCCATCCAGGCGCTGGTCAACTGCACGCGATTTTGCGGGTCTTCCAGCTGGAAGCTTTCCAGCGCGCCTAGCAACCAGCGCATGGTCAAGGTCGAGGGCGCTTTCAGCCTGAGCGCGTTCTGCTGGCGATTGACGGCGACACAGGCGTTCTCAATGGTCCGAAACCCCACCTTCAGTTCTTGGGCCAACAGGCGCCCGGTATCGGTCAATGCCAGTCGCGAACCACGCCGCTCGAAAAGCTGGCAGCCCAGGTTTTCTTCAAGGGTCTTCACATGCCGGCTGACGGCACTCTGGGTAATGCACAGGCTCTCCGCCGCCTGGGTGAACGAGCCAAAGCGTGCGGCTACCTCAAAGGCACGCAGCGCGTAAAGCGGGGGCATGCGCAACGTCATGCCGGCAGCCCGCGGCATGAGTAAAACTCATTCGAGACGGTCTTTTTTTCCATTTTGCAACCCTCTAAGCCCCACCAATACTTCGCCGCAGCCGGCTGCCAGCATTTCGACGCACCGACTCAAGACAAGAGGCATCTGCCTTGTATGACGCTAGGGAAGGATGACATGCCCACTCGCGAGTTCGACCAACTTTTATCTGCCAGCATCCGCCATGGTGGGCTCAGCGCAACCCAGGTTGCGCAAATTCTAGACTTCAAGCTGTTCGGCAACTCCAAGGGCTTCCTCTTGCTGGAGGATACAAGCATTGGAGACATCCCACCGACGCCCTCGTCCCGCGCGGAGCTGCACAAACCCGACGACAGCAGCGAGCGCCTGATTCTGCAGGCCACGGCGCTACTGGGCGAGCCGATTGGCTATGTGCAGGAGTCGGGTGGCTGCATCGTCAACAACTTTTTCCCACAGCCGGCCCAATCGCGTGCCGCCACCTCGGACAGCTTCGACACCGAACTGGACCTGCATACCGAGAACGCATTCCATGCGATCCAGCCCGATTACCTGCTGCTGCTCTGCCTGCGCCAGGATCCTGCAGCCGAGGCCATTACCTACATCGCTTCAGCCGAGCGCATCCTCGAGCGGCTGCCCTACGAAGACCAGGGTTTTTTGCTGAACGAGCCGTACAACTTCCTCTCGGACTATGGCCACATCGAGAAGAACCAGCGCATCGACATCAACAAGCACCAGACCGTGTTCTACGGCGACCCAGACGCTCCCTTCATGCGCTTTGACCCGCAGTTCATGGTGGCCTATAGCGACCGGGCGCAGCGCACCCTGGACAAGCTGCGCGCCATTGCCTGGGAAGTGGTCGAGCCAGTAAGGCTGACCCGCGGCGATCTGCTGATCATCGATAACCGCCGCACCGCCCATGCCCGCAGCCCTTTCACCGCCCGTTTCGACGGCAGCGATCGCTGGATGCAGCGCACCTTTGCCAGCTGCAACCTGCGTTTCTTCACGGAAAAGCTGGGCAAGCAATCTCGCATATTCGAACTGGTCACCGAGCTATGAACGCCACCTACCTCGCATTCGCAGCGGCGGTCGCGCTATTGATCGCGTCTCCCGGACCGGTCGTTGCTCTGGTGATCGCCGACGCCCGGCGCAGCTGGCCGGCCTGGACCATCCTCGGCGGTGTGTTGTCTGCGCAACTGCTGATGATCGCCGCGCTGCTGCTGATCTATCTCGCCTTCGATCTGAAACCAGTCATTCTGGAATGGGGACAGGTCATCGGTGGGCTCTATCTCATCTGGCTCGGCGCTGATGGGCTCTGTGGAGGCGGCAATGACGGCACGCCCGATCTGCCGCGCTCACAATCACATTATTTCTGGCGAGCCATGGCAGTCGGGCTTTCCAATCCCAAGGACATCCTGTTCTTTCTCGCCTTTCTACCGGGCTTCATCCTGCCGGCCCAGCCCTTCGCGCCTCAGGCACTGGCATTGATCCTGATCTGGGCCCTTGTCGACGTTTCGATCCTGATCATTTACAGCTTGGTATCCCGACAACTGTCGAGTCAGGGACGCTTGCAAGGGGTGCTCGATCTGCTTCCTAACTTTTTCCTGCTCGCGCTGGGCCTGATCTCATGCGGGATGGGCATCACCAACCTGATGAAGTGAACCGCCCATCCAATATCAAAACTTTTTGATATAGCCATTGCTGGACGAAAAGCCTGCGACTAGACTGCTCGGCTTATGAGCCTTCGCATCGCCCCCATTGCGCTGAATCACAGCGACCAGCTCGCCGCCCTGTGTAAGGCCGGTGGCGATGCGTTGCGCCTCAACATTGTACGGGCGTTGGCCAGCGACTCCTTTGGCGTGCTCGAACTGGCGCAGATCTTCGCCACGGGACAATCCGGCATCAGCCACCACCTCAAGGTGCTGACCCAGGCAGGTCTGCTCGCAACCCGCCGCGAAGGCAATGCAATCTTCTACCGCCGCGCCCTGCCCCAGGGCGAGAGTCTGGGAGGAAGGCTGCATGCCGCATTGTTGGACGAAGTCGATCAGTTGACGTTGCCGGATGAGGTTCAAACGCGAATCGCCGCCGTGCATGGGCAGCGCAGCGCCGCCAGCGAGGATTTCTTCGCACGTATGGCCGGCAGCTTTCAGGCACGGCAGGACATGATTGCCAGCTTGCCACAGTACCGCGACAGCGTCGTCGCGCTGCTCGATGCGCAGAATTTCCCGGCCGCTGCGACGGCGCTCGAGGTTGGACCGGGTGATGGCAGCTTCCTGCCTGAACTGGCGCAACGCTTCGAGCGTGTCGTGGCAGTCGACAATAGCCCGGCGATGCTCGAATTAACGCGCGCTCGTTGCGAACAGCTCGCGCTGGATAACGTCGAAGTCAGGCTAGCCGATGCGCTGCAGGATGACTGCCCGACAGCAGACTGCGTCGTGCTGAACATGGTTTTGCATCATCTGGCGGCGCCAGGTGAAGCCCTCAAGCAACTGGCACGGCTGGTGAACGTGGGCGGCAGCCTGCTGGTCACTGAGCTGTGCAGCCACAACCAGAGCTGGGCCAGGGAGGCCTGTGGCGACCTCTGGCTGGGTTTCGAACAGGACGATCTGGCCCGTTGGGCCGATGCTGCGGGGCTCACGCCCGGCGAGAGCCTCTACATTGGCTTGAAGAACGGTTTTCAGATCCAGACCCGGTATTTTTCCCGTCTCGACGCTGACAGCCGACGCAACCACCGGTATTTAGGAACCGATTGATGAGCGAATATTCGATTTTCACCTCCGAGTCCGTGTCCGAAGGGCACCCGGACAAGATTGCCGACCAGATTTCCGATGCGGTGCTGGACGCCATCATCGCCGAGGACAAGCACGCTCGCGTAGCCTGTGAAACGCTGGTCAAAACCGGGGTCGCCATCGTCGCCGGGGAAGTGACCACCAGCGCCTGGGTCGACCTCGAGCAGCTGGTACGCGACGTCATCATCGACATCGGCTACAACAGTTCGGACGTCGGCTTCGATGGCGCGACCTGCGGTATCATCAACATCATCGGCAAGCAGTCTGTGGACATCGCTCAAGGCGTCGATCGCTCCAAGCCGGAGGATCAGGGCGCGGGCGATCAGGGCCTGATGTTCGGCTACGCCAGCAACGAAACCGATGTACTGATGCCCGCCCCGATCCGCTTCTCCCACGCACTGGTTGAACGCCAGGCCGAAGCGCGCAAGAACGGCCTGCTGCCATGGCTCCGCCCGGACGCCAAGAGCCAGGTCACCTGCCGTTACGAAGGCGGCAAGGTGGTCGGCATCGACGCCATCGTGCTCTCCACCCAGCACAACCCTGAGGTCAAGCATTCTGATCTCAAGGAAGCGGTGATGGAGCTAATCGTCAAGCACGTGATCCCCGCCGAGCTGCTGCACAAGGACACCCAGTTCCACATCAACCCGACCGGCCAGTTCATCATTGGCGGCCCGGTGGGCGACTGCGGCCTGACCGGGCGCAAGATCATCGTCGACACCTACGGCGGCATGGCCCGTCACGGCGGCGGCGCTTTCTCCGGCAAGGACCCGTCCAAGGTCGACCGTTCGGCCGCCTACGCCGGACGCTACGTGGCGAAGAACATCGTGGCCGCCGGGCTGGCCGAGCGTTGCGAAATCCAGGTCTCCTACGCCATCGGCGTCGCACAGCCGACCTCGATCTCGATCAACACCTTTGGCACCGGCAAGCTCAGCGACGACAAAATTGTCGCGCTGGTCCGCGAGCATTTCGATCTGCGTCCTTACGCGATCACCACCATGCTCGACCTGCTGCACCCGATGTACAAGGCCACCGCGGCGTATGGCCACTTTGGTCGCGACCCCTATGAGATGACGGTCGGTGACGACACCTTCACCGCCTTCACCTGGGAGAAGACCGACAAAGCCGACGCCTTGCGCGCCGCTGCCGGGTTGTCGTAAATACAGGCGCAAGCCGCATAAGCCCCGCCAGCCTGAGCTGTGCGGGGCTTTTTTCATGCCATTTGCCACATCATTCACCTGACCGACGAACGGCTTGTAGGGTTGCGCTTGAAAAGCCCTATGGCGTCCCTATTCCATACCTCGAATTTACGACTTGGAGTTTGCGAATCAGCACTCGCTTTATTCATCCCTGATCAAGGAGACCATTGATGAAGATTGCGCAGATAGCCCCTCTCTACGAAGCCGTCCCTCCCCAGCTATATGGCGGTACTGAGCGGGTAGTGGCACACCTTACCGATGCGCTGGTGGACCTCGGCCACGAGGTCACGTTATTTGCCGCGGCGGACGCGTCCACCTCCGCCAACCTGATACCTGCACGCAACCGGGCTCTACGCTTGGACCCGGCCCCCTTGAAGTCGGACCTTGCAAGCCACCTGCGCCTGATGGACGAGGTAAGAGCCTGCGCCCATGAGTTTGACGTCCTCCATTTTCATGTCGACCTGCTGCACTTCCCTTTCTTCGAAGACATCGCCGAGCGGACCCTGACCACACTGCACGGCCGCCTCGACCTTATTGACCTGCCGGACGTTTACCGGCGCTGGCATCGTTTCCCGTTGGTCTCGATCTCGCATCACCAACGCAGCCCTCTCGCATTTGCCAATTGGTACGGCACTATTCATCACGGCCTGAATGCTTCGAACTACCGCTTCAGCCCACAAGCCGATGGCGGCTATCTGGCATTCCTCGGCCGCATATCGCCTGAAAAGCGACCTGATCGTGCCATAGCCATAGCGCGCCGCGCTGGAGTGCCACTGAAGATCGCCGCAAAAGTCGATCAGGCCGACCGCAAATATTTTGAGCAGGAAATACGCCCACTGCTTGATCACCCGTTGGTTGAATTTATTGGGGAGATCGGTGACGCGGATAAATCCGAATTTCTAGGGCAGGCGCGCGCGCTGCTATTTCCAATCGACTGGCCTGAGCCCTTCGGCCTAGTCATGATCGAGGCTATGGGCTGCGGCACGCCTGTCGTTGCCTGGCGCTGCGGCTCCGTTCCGGAAGTGATAGAGCACGGCGTCAGCGGTTTCATCGTGGAAAGCGAGCTGGCTGCGGTGGATGCGATTGACCAATTGGATTCGATTGACCGCGCCAAAGTACGCGAAGTCTTCGAACAGCGCTTTTCTTCGCATTCCATGGCGCGTCGATATCAGGAGCTGTACTGGCAGCTACTAGGCGACACCGGCCCCGATCAACCCTTGATGAAATTGGCATGACGACCATGAATACCCCCCATGAGACCCAACAGCCGAGCAACACGCGCGCGCTTTACGTGCTCAAGGATGGCGACTGCTTTCTCGTAGCCGACGCGTCCGGCGACGTGTCAGGCAACGGTGATGGTCTGTTTCGCAATGACACCCGAATTATTTCCAAGTTATGTTTGCGGATGCGCGATGAGCCACTTGCGTTGCTTTCAGCCGCGGTCAGCCAGGACAATGTCTATTTCACGGCTCACCTGAGCAATCGACCGTTGCCAACCATGGATGAAGGCGGCACCCCCGAGGGGGTGATTCACGTCGAACGTAAACGTTTTATACATTCGGATCGCCTTTATGAGCGATTGAACCTGATCAACTACAGCGACCAGCCGGCGCGGCTGCCCTTGTCGCTGGGGTTTGCGGCAGATTTCTATGACATGTTCGAAGTTCGTGGGCAGACGCGGGCTCAACGAGGCGAGCGGTACGAGTCACAGCTGGACGAGCGCCATGTAGTGCTGCGCTATGCGGGCCTGGACAACCAGCTGCGCTGTAGCGCACTGAGCTTTTCAGCTGCCCCGGCGCGCCTCGATGACGGCTGTGCCGAATTCATCGTTGACCTCGCAGCCGGTGAGCAGTGGTCGCTGTATCTCGAAGTAGGCGCCGAAACCGCCGAGCCTGGCCAGGCTCGTTTCCGGACGGCCGCTGCTCAAGCTCGCAGGAGCATGCGCCAGCGTCGGCAGCGCGGGGCTCGAGTGCGCAGTTCCGGCCGCCTGTTTCAAAGTTGGCTAGACAAATCGCGGGCCGATCTGGCTCTGCTCATCACGGACCTGCCCACAGGCCCTTATCCTTATGCGGGCATTCCCTGGTTTTCTACGCCGTTCGGGCGCGATGCAATATTCACGGCGCTGCAAACGCTCTGGCTGGACCCTTCGCTTGCCCGCGGCGTACTGGCCTACCTAGCCACTCACCAAGCCAAGGCAACCTCAAGCTTCCGCGACTCGGAACCCGGGAAGATCATGCATGAAACCCGCAAGGGAGAAATGTCCGCGCTGAATGAATTGCCGTTCAGTCGCTATTACGGCGGAGTCGATACCACGCCCTTGTTCATTCTTCTCGCGGGAGCTTATGCCCGGCGCAGCGGCGATCGGAGCTTTATCGAGTCGATCTGGCCGTCGCTAGAATCAGCCACTGGCTGGATTGAACAGAACATCAGTACGCATTCTCAAGGCCTTCTCGGCTATGCCAGAGGCGAGGCCAGTGGATTGCTGAATCAAGGCTGGAAGGACAGCCACGACTCGGTATTTCATGCCGACGGACGCACCCCCGACGGGCCCATTGCCCTTGTTGAAGTACAGGGATATGCCTATCGCGCATTTATGAGCATGTCGGAAATGGCCGCCTGGCGCGGCAACGTCGAACAAGCCGCCCATTGGCGTGCCTGTGCAGAGCGTGTGCGCGCGGCCGTGGAGACTCACTTCTGGCAAGACGATATGCAGTTCTATGCGCTGGCGCTTGATGGCGCAGGCGAGTCTTGTCGTGTACGAACCTCCAACGCAGCGCACTTACTCTATTGTGGTCTGGCAGAACGCTCGCGCGGGCGTGCCCTGGGCAAGCAACTGCTAAGCCGAGCGTTTAACTCCGGGTGGGGTGTGCGGACATTGGCGTCCGAGGCGGCACGCTTCAACCCCATGTCGTATCACAATGGCTCGGTCTGGCCACACGATGTCGCTTTGTGCGCAGCGGGCTTGGCGCGTTACGGAGAACGTGAGGGGGTTGTACGTGTGCTCGAAGCTATGTTCGAGGCCACCGTCCACTTCGGCATGCGCCTGCCAGAACTCTTCTGTGGCTTCGAGCGCAGCCCAGGCGAGCCTCCCATTTCCTACCCCGTCGCATGCCTACCACAGGCCTGGGCCGCAGGGTCGGTGTTCATGCTGCTGCAGGCTTGCCTTGGTTTGGAAATCGATGCGCATCGACAGCGAATCATCATCAAAGAGCCGCGCCTGCCAGCCGGTATCGACAGCTTGCAGGTGCAACAGCTGGCTATAGGCGAGCAGCGAGTCGATCTGGCTTTCAAACGCCTAGACCGACGGGTAGTGGCACTCGTCGAAGCGCAGCATGGGCCAAAACCTGTCACCGTCGAAATCCACCTCTGAAGCAAGCCCCGTCACATGGCGGGGCTTAATGTAGCTCAGTTCTTCAACCGATACCCCGTCTTGAAGATCCACCCGACAAGCACCAGACACAGCGCCAGGAAGCCCAGCGTCATGGCCAGACTGATGCCGACGTTGACGTCGGAAACGCCGTAAAAGCTCCAGCGAAACCCGCTGATCAGGTAGACCACCGGGTTGAACAACGTGACGTTCTGCCAGAACGACGGCAGCATCTCGATGGAATAGAAGCTGCCGCCGAGAAAGGCTAAAGGCATGACGATCAGCGACGGGACGATCTGCAGTTTTTCCCAACCGTCAGCCCATATCCCGATGATGAAACCGAACAGACAGAAGGTCACAGCGGTAAGCACGAGGAACAGCGTCATCATCAGGGGATGTTGAATCTCGTAGTCGACGAACAATCGAGCCGTCAGCAGTATCACGACGCCGAGCACCAGTGATTTGGTTGCAGCGGCACCGACGTAACCGATGACGATCTCGAAATACGACACGGGTGCCGACAGCACCTCATAGATCGTCCCGGAATAGCGCGGCATGTAGATGCCGAACGATGCATTCGAAATGCTCTCGGTGAGCAGCGCCATCATGATCAGACCGGGAATGATGAACGCGCCATAGGGAATGCCGTGCATCGCCTCCATCCGCGAGCCGATGGCCGAGCCGAAGACGACGAAATACAACGAAGTGGAGATGACCGGCGTCGCGATGCTTTGCAGCAGGGTGCGCCAGGTGCGGGCCAGTTCGAACAGGTAGATGGCGCGGATTGCATAGAAGTTCATGTACGGCTGCCTTTTACCAAACTGACGAAAATTTCTTCCAGCGAACTCTGGCTCGACTGCAGGTCCTTGAAGTCGATGCCGTGTGCGGCAAGTCGTTTGAGCAGATCGGCGATCCCCGTGTCGTCGTGCTGGGCATCGAAGGTAAACACCAGCTGATTGCCCCCGTCGCCGAGCTCCAATGGATAATCTGCGAGTTCTGTCGGAATGGCCTGCAACGGGCGCTGCAGATGCAGTGTCAGTTGCTTCTTGCCGAGTTTGCGCATGAGCGCAGCCTTGTCTTCGACCAGGATGATTTCGCCCTTACTGATCACGCCGATGCGATCAGCCATCTCCTCGGCTTCCTCGATGTAGTGCGTGGTGAGGATGATGGTGACGCCACGCTCACGCAGGCGGCGAACCATCTCCCACATATCGCGGCGCAGCTCGACATCGACGCCTGCGGTGGGTTCGTCAAGGAAGAGGATGGTCGGCTCGTGAGACAGCGCTTTAGCGATCATCACACGGCGCTTCATGCCGCCGGACAGTTCAATGATTCGCGCGCTTTTCTTGTCCCAGAGCGAGAGGTCGCGCAACAGCTGCTCGAGGTAGGCGTCGTTGGGCGCCTTGCCGAACAGGCCGCGAGAAAAACGCACCGTTGCCCAGACGCTCTCGAAGCCTTCGTTGAACAGCTCCTGCGGCACCAGCCCGATCTTCGAGCGCGCAGCGCGGTAGTCACCGATGATGTCGTGACCATCGACCAGCACGCGACCACCGCCCGGATTGACGATGCCGCAAATAATACTGATCAATGTGGTCTTGCCCGCCCCGTTGGGCCCGAGCAGCGCGAAAATCTCACCTTTATTGATCTGCAGATCAATCTGCTTGAGCGCCGGATGTCCCGAAGCGTAGGTCTTGGTGAGGTGTTCAATGGAGATCACAGGTTGCACAGACGGGTCACTCCGCATGGGATGGCAGCCAATTGTAAAGAAAAAGCATGACGCTTAGCTTCCTCATGATTAGCGCTCGCCCGAGTTTCCCCTGGTCGCGTGGGCCTGAAGCAATCGGCACATGGCGCGCTGACCGGCGAGATCGCCAAGCAAAACAGGGCCGTGCCAGTTGGGTTTGTGGCCGTTTCCAGTGGCGTTGGTTCACTGCAACTGCCAGTGACCGATAGCAAGGGGCACATGGATCCTGGCGATTCGTAGCTGCCCACATGCGCTGAAGCACGGTCGCGCCTGTTGTCGACAGGCACAATGAATAACCCGATTGAGCAAGGAAGCTCCGATGAAAGCGCTATCTGCGTTAACGCTTTGTGTCCTATCTACGTTGACCTTTGCCGGCTGCCCCGACTGGCCTGACGGCCGCGCTGCCACGGAAATCGAAACGCTTGCCGCTCAGGTAGCGCGTTGGGATGACGCTTACCACCGAAGCGGTCAGTCGCTGGTCGATGACGAGGTCTACGACCAGACGCGGCAGCGTTTGGAACAATGGCAAGCCTGTTTTAGCGCCGCCACTCGCACGACATCCGATCCACTTGCCAGCAGTGGCGGCCCCGTGGCCCATCCCATCGTCCAGACCGGGCTCGCCAAACTCGGTTCTCTGGAGGACGTCAGAAGTTGGCTTGAGCCTAGGACGGACGTGTGGGTGCAGCCCAAGGTTGACGGCGTCGCGGTTACCCTGCTCTACCGTCACGGCGCATTGGTTCAGGCAGTCAGCCGCGGCAATGGCAGCCACGGTCAGGACTGGACCGCTACAGCACGGGAGCTGCCTGGCATCCCGTCTCGCCTGCCCGCAACAGATGAGATCATCCTGCAGGGCGAATTATTTTGGCGACTGGACAATCATATTCAGGCCGACGCTGGCAGCGTCGGCGCGCGCGCAAACGTGGCTGGTGCGATGGCACGGCAGACACTGGACGACGCCACCGCGAAACGAATCGGCCTGTTCATCTGGGATTGGCCAAACGGCCCGGCTGAGATGCAGGCTCGCCTCGACGGTCTCGGCGCGATGGGCTTTGAGCTGAGCGTCAAGCTGACCCAACGGTTACAGACCGCCGAACAGGCCCAGGACTGGCGCGACCACTGGTATCGTAATCCGCTGCCGTTCGCCAGTGACGGTGTAGTGCTGCGCCAGGGCAGGCGACCAGACGCCTCTCGCTGGCAAGCCCAGCCGCCACACTGGGCAATTGCCTGGAAATACCCGCTACGTACGGCTGTCGCTCATGTCCGCGATGTGCAGTTCAGCATCGGCCGCAGCGGCAAGATCACACCGGTGCTGGTTCTCGAGCCGGTTCAGCTCGATGACCGTCGCATCAGCCGCGTCAGTTTAGGATCACTGGAGCGCTGGGAAGCGGAAGACATTCGGCCCGGTGACCAGGTCGCGCTCGCGCTCGCCGGCCTGACCATTCCCCGCTTCGATGGAGTGATATGGCGCTCGCCGCTTCGCCAGCAAGTCGACGCACCTGATCCTCGGCGCTATCACACCTTAAGCTGTTGGCAGGCCAGCCCCGGCTGCGAGCAGCAATTCGTGGCACGCCTCGCCTGGCTCAGCGGGAAGAAGGGACTGGATCTGCCCCAGCTCGGCCCAGGAACATGGCGGGCATTGGTCGAGTCCGGCCGGATCGTCAGCCTGCTCGATTGGCTGCAATTCGACCAGCGTCGCTTGCAAGAGCTGCCAGGTATCGGCGAAGCCAGCGCCACGACATTGGCTGCAAGTTTCCAGCTAGCCCGCGAGCGCCCGTTCGCGCTGTGGCTGCAAGCGCTCGGTATGCCGCCAAGCAGTGGGGCTGCCCTCGCCGTTGATTGGGACGATCTCGCAGAGACCACCCTGGGGCAATGGCAAGCCAAGCCCGGAATCGGTGCAAAACGCGCCCGACAACTTCGAGCGTTCTTCGCCTCCCCAGAGGTAGCTCGGCTTGGTCAGCAATTGCGCGAAGCGGGGATAGCGGGGTTCTGACGGCACTTCGTCGTAAGGGTCCAGTCATACGACATCAAGAACAAGAAAGGAACACAGCGATGGCCGGCCGGCGAAACATTCTCGCTCTGACGTTGATGAGCCTTAGCGTTGCTCCGTTCGCAATTGGCGCTCCCGAGTCCGAGGCCGCATGCAGCAAAGCACGCGAACACATCAGCCAGCTGATCAAAGAGGCCCGCCTGAAGGGCGACAGCAGCCAACGCGCCGCGTTGGAGGCTCAGCTACAGAGTCTCACTGAGCGCTGCAGCGGTGTAGTTCCGCTGCAGGCCAATCATGATGAGATCGAGCAAGCTACTCGCTTGGCTACCGTGCGTGAAGCGCAGCTGCGCGAAGCACTGGGAACCGGTGACCCACAGGTGATAGAAATAAGCAAACGACGCCTGGATCAAGCGCGAAAGCAGCTGGACGCGGCCAAGCGCTAGGGTCAACACCGTCAGGCATCAATACGCACGAAATTCCTTGTGGCAGGCTTCGCACGCGTCCTCGACTTGCTGGAAAGCCGGCATGACGCTGTCAGTCGTTACGGGTTTTTGCGTGGTCGCGGCAACCAGCGCGGCCGTTCTGGCTTCAAGGTCGCGGGCCATCTTGTTGAACCGTTCCTGCTGCTGCCAGACATCATCGCGCGCATCGCTTTGCGCTTCCTTGACCTCCGGATAGTGCTGCCAAGGCTGGCGGGACAACTGATCCAGCTTCGACGCGCCCTCAGTGAAGCGTTCGGCGTCGAACTCCAGCCGACCACGTAGCATGCCGCCCAGATCTTCTTTGACGTCGAGCATCTCTTGGTAGATGGCCTTGCGCTTGCCGAGCGGAGAGTTCGGATCGATTCGATCACAGCCAACCAACAACGTCAGCAAGGCAATCAACGACACACTCAACGGCAACAGCTTCATGATTCGACCACTCGAAAATACAATGGTCGTCGATTATGGCGGCTGCCAACCGATTCACCAAACCTCACCCCACTACTGCGACCATTCACCGCCCCCGCTTTCGCAGTCGATTTTCGCCTGGGCGTGATCGGTGGCCTTGTAGTAGAAGGTAACGATGCGAGCCTGCTCGGGCACCGTCGTGGGTACCGGCGTGCTGGCCGCCTGGCTTCCGGTGGCACGCTCGTTGGCCAGCGTTTCGGGCGTCAGGGCTGCTACGCAGGTGCCGAAATGGCCGGCCGGACAGCTCTCCACTATTTTTCGACGGGAGTTCTTTACGGCTTCGTTATCCCGGCACACCCAGTCGATCTCGTTATCTTCCATGCCCTCGTAGCGGAAACACTTCTCCGTCACCACCGGTGGGGGCACCGAGCCGGACGTTTCAGCACTCACATAGCAGGAATTGGCGGTCGCCGGCAGACTGAGCAACGCGGCAGCGGCAAGTAGAACGGAACGAAGCAAGAGGCTCATAGTGGCGGCTCCTGAGGGACATACGCCCGGCGAAGTTCACCGAACATTAACGTTCGACCGCCCGGTCGCGGATGGAGTTCGCAATGGGTGGCGGCTCCTCGGAATCGCGCCTTAGTGCACGAATCGCCTGGCACCAATCACGTCATCACCGAGTCCACTCTGCACCCGCCCCGAAACGCTGACCTGAGGACCTCATGCTCGAACTATCGGCCATTTTCATCAGCCTCACAGCGCTGCTCGCCTATCTGAACTACCGCTTCATCGGCTTGCCGCCCACCATTGGCGTGATGGCCACTGCACTGGTTTTTTCCGTGATGCTGCACGGTCTGACGATGTTGGGCCTGCCGGTGTTGGAGGAGCAGATCGAGGCGTTAGTCGGGCAAATCGATTTCAATCACCTGTTAATGGACGGCATGCTCTCCTTTCTGCTGTTTGCAGGTGCGCTGCATATCAATTTGGCAGACCTGCGTGCTCGACGCTGGGCCATCGGCCTGCTGGCCACCGTCGGGGTGCTGTTCTCGACCGCCGTGATCGGATTCGGCAGTTGGTGGATTCTGGATCTTTTCGGGCTGCAGCCGCCGTTGATCTACTGCCTGTTGTTTGGCGCGTTGATCTCACCGACGGATCCGATCGCAGTGCTCGGTATCATGCGCTCAGCGGGCGCCCCACAGGCGCTGGAAACCACCATCGTCGGCGAATCGCTGTTCAACGACGGCGTCGCGGTCGTCGTGTTCACGGTGCTTCTGGGTGTGCTGGCGCGCGGGGAAGCACCCGGCGCCGGCGAGGCTATCTGGTTGTTTTTCGAAGAAGCCGGAGGCGGAATTCTGCTCGGTGCTCTCCTGGGAGCACTGACCTTTGCCCTGCTCAAGAGCATCGACCAATATCAGGTTGAAGTCTTGTTGACCCTGGCCCTGGTTCTCGGCGGCTATACCCTGGCCACGCACCTGCACGTGTCCGGCCCGATAGCCATGGTAGTGGCTGGACTGATCATTGGTAACCAGGGTCGCCGGCATGCCATGTCGGACCACACCCGAAAAAACCTCGATAATTTCTGGGAATTGCTCGACGAGATACTCAACGCGGTGCTCTTCGTGCTGATCGGCATGGAGCTGGTGCTGTTGCCATTCAACGCGCAATACCTGCTGATTGCGCTGTGCGTGACGCTGCTCATTCTCGGCACGCGCCTGGTGGCGGTCGGTCCGGCAGCCTTCCTGCTGCGTAAGTTGGGACGAGCGCTGCCCAACGGCACGGTGCGCATCCTGACCTGGGGCGGACTGCGCGGCGGAATCTCCGTCGCGCTGGTATTGGCGCTGCCTGCCAGTGAGGAGCGCAACCTCCTGCTGAACATCACCTATCTCATCGTGCTGTTCTCGATTCTGGTCCAGGGTTTGACAATAGGACGACTTGTCCGCCAGATCTGTACCCGCGCTAGTGCCAGCAGTCAATGACGAAGAGCGCACCGCCGAGCTTGGGATTGCGCGCGGTCGAAGCTATAATCGCCAGGCTTTACACCGCCGACACTGTTCGGCCGTGCCCGCCACCTGTCCGAGGGGCGCTGCAGCAGGGGAAAGCCTGTGTTCGATCTCGCAAGCCACGCGGCTCAATCTGTCGCGCCGTAGCAGATCTGAATCAGGTTGGACCTGTCAGGCTCGGGTAGGGCGTTAACCATACGCATCAACGGCGCCCATTCGCATAAAACGAATGGAGAACTCTTCAATGAGCGCTGTCATGACGCCTGCAGGTTTTAACGATTTCAAGGTCGCCGACATTTCCCTGGCCGACTGGGGTCGTCGCGAAATCATCATCGCTGAATCGGAAATGCCTGCTCTGATGGGTCTGCGCCACAAGTATGCTGGCGAGCAGCCGCTTAAAGGCGCGAAGATCCTTGGCTGCATCCACATGACTATCCAGACAGCCGTACTGATCGAGACGCTGACCGCGCTCGGCGCTGAAGTACGCTGGTCCAGTTGCAACATCTTCTCCACGCAGGATCAGGCCGCTGCAGCCATCGCGGCTGCCGGCATCCCAGTGTTCGCCTGGAAAGGCGAAACCGAGCAGGAGTACGAGTGGTGCATCGAGCAGACCATCCTCAAGGATGGCCAGCCGTGGGACGCCAATATGATCCTCGACGATGGTGGCGACCTGACCCAGATCCTGCATGACAAGTATCCGCAAGTGCTCGAGCGCGTGCACGGCGTGACCGAAGAGACCACCACTGGCGTGCATCGCCTGCAGGACATGCTGAAGAAAGGCACCCTGAAGATCCCGGCGATCAACGTCAACGACTCGGTCACCAAGAGCAAGAACGACAACAAGTACGGCTGCCGTCACAGCCTCAACGATGCCATCAAACGCGCCACCGACCACCTGCTGTCCGGCAAGCAGGCACTGGTTATCGGCTACGGCGACGTGGGCAAGGGTTCGGCGCAATCGCTGCGCCAGGAAGGCATGATCGTCAAGGTATCGGAAGTCGACCCCATCTGCGCCATGCAGGCCTGCATGGACGGCTTCGAACTGGTCTCTCCCTACAAAGACGGCCTCAACGACGGCACCGACGCGTGCATCGACACTGCGCTGCTGGGCAAGATCGACCTGATCGTCACCACCACCGGCAATGCCAACGTCTGCGACGCCGGCATGCTGAAGGGCCTCAAGAAGCGGGCTGTGGTGTGTAACATCGGGCACTTCGACAACGAGATCGACACCGCCTTCATGCGCAAGAACTGGGCATGGGAAGAGGTCAAACCACAGGTGCACAAGATCCACCGTACCGGGCCGGGCAGCTTCGATGCGCAGAACGATGACTATCTGATTCTGCTGGCCGAAGGCCGCCTGGTGAACCTGGGCAATGCCACCGGTCACCCGAGCCGGATCATGGACGGCTCGTTCGCCAACCAGGTGCTGGCGCAGATCCACCTGTTCAACGAGAAGTTCGCTGACCTGCCGGTCGCAGAAAAGACCAAGAACGTCACCGTGATGGTGCTGCCGAAGAAGCTCGACGAGGAAGTCGCTGCCGAAATGGTCAAGGGCTTCGGCGGTGTCATTACCCGCCTGACCCAGAGCCAGGCCGAGTACATCGGCGTGGAAGTCGAAGGGCCGTTCAAGCCGGATAGCTACCGCTACTAATCGAGGCCAGAACACATCAGCACTTCGGGCGAGTTATTCGTCCGGAGCGCGGTGTGGCTGATTGCCGAAAGGAATTGTCATGTCACAAACACGTAGCCATAGCTTCAGCTTCGAGTTTTTTCCAACCAAAACCGAGGCCGGGCATGAAAAGCTTCTGGCCACCGCCAGGCGCCTGGCCGAATACAAACCGGATTTCTTCTCCTGCACCTACGGTGCCGGCGGCTCGACGCGTGATCGCACGCTCAATACCGTGCTGCAGCTCGACGGCGAAGTGAAGGTGCCGACCGCACCGCACCTGTCCTGTGTGGGGGACAGCAAGCAGGAACTGCGCGAGCTGCTCAATCTTTACAAGGACGCCGGCATCAAGCGCATCGTCGCCCTGCGCGGTGACCTGCCGTCAGGCATGGGGATGGCCAGCGGTGAGCTGCGCTATGCCAATGAGCTGGTTGAATTCATTCGCACCGAAACCGGCGACCATTTCCACATCGAAATTGCTGCCTATCCGGAAATGCATCCGCAGGCGCGCAGCTTCGAGGATGACCTGGCCAACTTCGTGCGCAAGGCCAAGGCCGGCGCAGACAGCGCCATCACCCAGTACTTCTTCAACGCCGACTGCTACTTCTACTTCGTCGAGCGCGTGCGCAAGCTGGGTGTCCAGACGCCAATCGTGCCGGGCATCATGCCAATCACCAACTACAGCAAGCTGGCGCGCTTCTCCGACGCCTGCGGGGCGGAGATTCCTCGCTGGGTGCGTAAACAGCTGGAGGCCTACAGCGATGACATGGACAGCATCCAGGCGTTCGGCACGCAGGTAATCACCGAGATGTGCGAGAAGCTGCTCGCCGGCGGCGCGCCAGGCCTGCACTTCTATACCCTCAACCAGGCCGAACCCAGCCTGGCAATCTGGGACAACCTCAAACTAGCCCGCTGAACCTTATCCGGCTCCCTGAGAAAACAGGGAGCTGGCTAATGAACCTGCGAACTGCCACACTGTCCTACCAATGCGGTGTCAACAGGCTCTGTTATACTCCGCGCTTCCGCCAGGCTTACGCCCGGATGTCGTCATCGTCGAGATGCGGCAGGACCGGACGGGATCGCACGCCAGTCGCGATTCGAGCCAGGCATGACCATCCCAGGGCATCGCCCTATACACGACAGGATTACTCATGTCCTTTGCTTCCCTCGGTCTCTCCGAGGCTTTGGCCGGTGCCGTCGAGGCTGCCGGTTACACCCAGCCCACACCGGTGCAACAGCGGGCCATTCCCGCCGTGTTGCAAGGACGCGACCTGATGGTCGCTGCACAGACGGGAACCGGAAAGACCGGTGGCTTTGCCCTCCCCGTACTGGAAATTCTGTTCCCGGGCGGCCACCCCGACCGCGAAAACCGTCACGGTGCTCGCCAACCGCGCGTCCTGGTGCTGACGCCGACGCGCGAGCTAGCCGCCCAGGTTCACGATAGCTTCAAGCTGTACGCCCGCGACCTGCCACTGAAAAGTGCAGTGATTTTCGGCGGCGTCGGTATGAACCCACAGGTCCAGGCGATAGCCAAGGGCCTCGATGTACTGGTCGCCTGCCCTGGCCGTCTGCTGGATCTGGCCAACCAGAAAGCCGTCGATCTCTCCCACGTGGAAATCCTGGTTCTCGACGAAGCCGACCGCATGCTCGACATGGGTTTCATCCATGACGTCAAAAAGGTCCTGGCCAAGCTGCCGACCAAGCGCCAGAACCTACTGTTCTCGGCGACCTTTTCCAAAGACATTACCGATCTTGCGGGCAAGCTCCTGCATGAGCCGGAGCGCATCGAGGTCACGCCGCCAAACACTACGGTCGAGCGCATTGAGCAGCGCGTCTTCCGTCTTCCAGCCTCGCACAAGCGTGCCTTGTTGGCCCACCTGATTACACAGGGCGCATGGGAACAGGTGCTGGTCTTTACCCGCACCAAGCACGGCGCTAACCGCCTGGCCGAATACCTCGACAAGCATGGCTTGCCCGCTGTGGCGATTCACGGCAACAAGAGCCAGAACGCACGCACCAAAGCACTCGCAGACTTCAAGGCGAATGCCGTACGTATTCTTGTCGCGACCGACATCGCAGCGCGCGGCCTGGACATCGATCAGCTGCCACACGTGGTCAACTTCGAGCTGCCCAATGTCGAGGAAGACTACGTTCACCGTATCGGTCGTACAGGTCGGGCCGGTCGAAGTGGCGAAGCGATTTCGCTGGTAGCGCCGGACGAGGAGAAGCTGCTCAAGGGCATCGAACGCATGACCAAGCAGAAGATTCCAGACGGAGACTTGCTGGGCTTCGACGCCAGCACCATCGAAGCAGAAAAGCCGGAAGTTCGTGAGCCACGCCAACCGCGCCCGGCACGAAATGGTGAGCGTAAACCTCGTGGACAACGCGCCGCCAAGACCACCGAAGCGGCAGGCGGCGAGCCGAAGGCAGGTGATCGCAACCGTCGCGGTCGTAACAAGCCGCGCAATGGGCGTCCTGCACAGGGGGCGGCAGAGCAGACGGCCGCTGCACCGGTCAGTCGGCCTCCTCGCCTGCCAAGCGATCGCGATCCGGAAGTGTTCCTCGACGATGACTTAGACAACTTCGGTAACCGGGTCGATTACGTCAGCCCCTATCAGAACAAGCAGGGACGTGGTCGTCGTCCCGGCGCGCCGACGCAACCAGGCGGCCAACCAAGGGCCGCGGCTGGTCCACGCAATAGCGGCGGCGCGGCGGCAAATCAGGGCAAAGGCAAACGCCAGGGCCAGCCAGCTCGTGGTGGGCAGCCTCGCCGCAAGAACGAAGGTCGGCGGATCGACGGAGACCACGGCGGTGCTCGTCGGGATGTTGCTGAGAAGCCGAAGGAAAGGCAGCCAGTGATCATCCACAAGGAATCGAAGATCGACCGCTTGCCGACCATCGAACAGCTCGAACAGCTTCCCAGCCGACCGAAGGGTGAGAAACCGGCGTTGCTGACCCGAAATCGCTAATAGGCAATGTCTAGTCCTGAAATAGGTTTACACCTGTTTCGCCTAGATTTGCGTTATCTAGAACGCTCGATGCACTGCATCGGGCGTTTTGTATTTCAGGGCCATATGCGGTCGCTCTGTGTTGTAGATCCTGATGGCCTCGCTGACCATCGATCGGGCCTGTATCAGGTCATCGGGACTCGCTAACAGTAATTCGTTCTTCAGAACTCCGTTCACCCGCTCCGCAAGCGCGTTCTGATAGCAGTCGTATCCATCTGTCATCGAACACTGGACACCATGGCGCTTGTGCAGCGCCTGGTAGAGAGCCGAGCAATACTGTATTCCTCGGTCGGAGTGATGGACGAGTGCATGATTACCCTGCCGCTCTTTCAATGCCTGCCGGAACGCGACCGCGACTGATTCTGCTTGCAAGCCCTCATGGACGTGATAGCCGACGATTTTTCGTGAGTAGGCATCAGTGACCAAGCTCAGATACAGAGGGCCGTTTCGACCTGGCAGGTATGTGATATCCGCTACCCACACGTGGTTGGGCGCTTTCGCCTTGACCTGATCAGGCCCTGATTTGAGCAGGTTTGGGTGCCGATAAAAGCGATGAAAACTCTGGGTGGTCTTGTGATAGGCACGCTTGGGCTGGATCAATAACCGGCGCTCTGCCAGGATCTTGAACAGCCGATCACGCCCCACTTTCAAGCGATCATTGGCCTGGCTGCGCAGAAGATAATGCAGCTTGCGCGTACCGATCCGCGCTTGGCGCAGCCTTATGCGCTGAACATATTGCGCGACCTGTTCATCCTGTCTATGACGCTCATCAGCAACACGGTTGCGCTTGTAGAAGCCTGACGACTGATGGGTAGAAACTGGCAAGCCCTGACGATGGTCAGCCCTTGGATTTGTTCTTGCGAGAGGACTTGCCGGGTCGCTTTTTTACGATCGAGACGCCGTAATCCTTCTCCAGCACATCGACCACGGCTTCGAAAAACTGGGCCTTCTGACTCGTGAACTGAAGTTGTTGCTCCAGCTCCTTGATACGTTGCTCAGGCGTAAGGTCTTTGGGATCGGTCACGGCTTGGCTCCTGTCGGCTCGAATGGATGCCCCCTGGCTCCAATCCTGCCGACCATGCTTACGCAACCATACCAAAAAGGTGGATCGGCCCTGAATGCCGTAGCGCTGCTGAGCCTGTTTGTAGGTCAGCTCGCCTTTTTCGACCTGATCAACCACCGCCAATTTAAAGGTCAGCGAATAATCACGCTGTGTACGCTTAACACCTTGCTCCATCGAACTCTCCAAATTCGCAGGCAGAAGGTGCAAACCTTATTTAGGACGGGACACAACACAATAAAAAGCCGCCCGAGGGCGGCTTTTTATTGGCTCGGAGCCTAACCGAGCATGGAGCGGAGTATTAGCCCTCACTCGGCAACGGCTGAGCCTGCTCGTCCCACCCGCCGCCAAGCGCCTTGAACAGTTCCACCTCGCTGATCATCTGCGACAGTCGATCATTGATGAATTGCTGTTGCACTTCGAATAGCTGCCGCTGTGCATCCAGTAACGTCAGGTAGCTGTCGACGCCGGTGCGGTAACGCCGCTCGGCGAGGCGATAGTAGTTCTCGCTGGTCTCCAGCAGATCCCGCTGAGCCTGTACTTGCCTAACGTAGGTGGCCTGGGCAGCCAGCCCATCGGCTACTTCCCGGAAAGCGGTTTGTATGGCCGCTTCATATTGGGCCACCTGGATGTTACGGCTGATCTCGGCATAGTCGAGGTTCGCCCGCAGCTGCCCAGCATTGAAGATCGGCACGCTGATGCTTGGCGCGAAGCTCCAATAGCCGGAGCCACTGCCGAACAAACCGGAGAGTTCGCTGCTTGCCGTACCCACAGCGCCGGTGAGGCTGATACGCGGGAAAAACGCCGCCCTAGCCGCGCCAATGTTGGCATTGGCCGCAAGAAGCTGATACTCGGCCTGAATGATGTCGGGGCGCTTGTAGAGTAGATCGGACGGTAACCCCACCGGCACTGCTGCCAGCAAGTCACGCTCCAGCCGACCTTCGACCGGCAAGTCGATCGGAATATTCTGTCCGAGCAGCAGCGTCAGCGCGTTCCGGTCCTGAGCGACCTGTCGTGTGTAGCGCTCGATACCAACGCGGGCGGTGTCCACGGCGCTGCGCGCCTGGCTCAATTCCAAGGCGGTCGCGACGCCCACATCGAAGCTGAGCTGGGTCAGTGAAAGGCTTTCCTCATAAGCCTTGAGTGTCTCGCGACTGACCTGCAACAGGGCCTGGTCGGCCTGCAACGTCAGCCAGGCATTGGCCACACTGGCGATCAGACTGATCCGCGTGCTGCGCTGCGCCGCCTCCGTGGCGAAATACTGTTGCAGGGCCTGCTCACGAAGACTGCCCAATCGCCCAAAGAGGTCCAGTTCCCAAGAGACGCCGAGCGTAGCACTGTACTGACTGCTGATGGCGCCTTCCCCGGTCTGGTTCAGATCGCCAGGGGTCCGCGTACGATTGCCGCCGGCGTCAGCGCTTACCAACGGCAGCACATCAGCCCGCTGCACGCGATAGAGCGCCCGATAAGCATCGACATTCAGCGCCGCCACCCGCAGATCGCGGTTGTTTTCCAGGGCCACGCGTATCAACTCACGCAGCGCGGGGTCCCTGAAGAAGGTCTGCCAGTCCATTTCCATCGGCTGCCCTTTCGCCGCGCTGATCGAGCCTGTGTAAGCCTCACCCTGAGGCCAGCTGGAGGGCGTCGGCGCTTCCGGGCGCTGATAATCAGGCATTAACGAGCAACCGCTCAGCACCGCCAATAGTGCCAGGCTCAGTATTGACTTGTTCATTGCGCCTCTCCGTTTTGCTCGTAGCCGGTCTTCTTGCGCTTACCCAGCGAAGACACCACGACATAGAACAGCGGTACCCAGAAAATCGCCAATACCATGGCGCTGAGCATGCCGCCGATCACACCGGTACCGATTGCATGCTTACTGCCGGCGCCCGCCCCGCTGGAAATTGCCAGCGGAAGCACGCCAAGCATGAACGCCAAGGACGTCATGATGATAGGACGCAAACGAATACGACAGGCCTCGATCGCGGCTGCGGTCAGCGTCATGCCCTGTTCATGCAAGGTCTTGGCGAACTCGACGATCAAGATTGCGTTACGCGCCGACAAGCCTACGGTCGTCAGCAGCCCGACCTGAAAGAAGACGTCGTTCGACAAACCGCGGCCCATGGTGAATGCCAGCGCACCGACAATGCCCAGCGGCACGACGAGCATGACCGAGAGCGGAACCGACCAGCTCTCATACAGCGCCGCAAGTGCGAGAAATACCACCAGAAGCGATAGCGCATAAAGTGCTGGCGCCTGCGATCCGGACAACCGCTCCTCATAGGACTGGCCGGTCCATGAATAACCGATGCCCGCTGGCAACTGCTCGGCGATTCGCTCGACTGCGGCCATCGCCTCGCCGGAGCTATAACCCGGTGCGGCCGCACCCAGAATCTCCATCGCAGGTACACCATTGAAGCGAGTCAGCTTTGGCGGCCCATACGTCCATTCACCGGTGGCGAAGGCGGTAAACGGCACCATCTCCCCAGCCGCGTTGCGCACATACCACTTGCCAAGGTCTTCCGGGTTCATCCGCGAGGTGGGTTCGCCCTGCATGTAGACCCGCTTGACCCGACCCCGATCAATGAAGTCATTGACGTAGCTCGAGCCCCAGGCAATGGACAGTGAGTCGTTGATTGCCGCCAGGGACACCTGATGCGCCCGCGCTTTCTCGTCGTCGATGATCAAGCGATACTGCGGTTCGTCGCGCATCCCGTTGAAGCGAACACCGGTGAGCGTCGGGTCCTCGGACGCAAGCTGCATGAATTGATCTCGCGCCTTGGTCAGCGCCTCATGACCAAGCCCGGCCTGGTCCTGCAGGTACACGTCGAAACCGGTGGCGTTGCCCAACTCCATCACCGCTGGCGGCGCGAAGGCGAACACCATGGCGTCGCGAAGGCTGAAGAAATAGCCCTGGGCGCGCTCAGCCAGGTCAAAAACGCCCTGCCCAGGCTCAGTGCGCTCTTCCCATGGTTTGAGCATGATGAAGGCCATACCTGAACTCTGGCCGCGGCCTGCGAAGTTAAAACCGGTGATGGTGAATACCGAATTGACCGTCTCGCTTTCCTCGGTCAGCAGATAATCCCGCATCTGTTCAACAACCTCCTGGGTGCGACTCGCGGTCGAACCGGCAGGCGTCTGCACCTGGGCGAACAGCACACCCTGATCTTCCTCGGGAAGGAACGCGGTTGGGATACGGGTGAACATCCAGATCATGATCCCGACGATGAGCAAGTACATCAGCAGGTAGGGCGCCTTGTGCCGCAGCACGGCAGCAACGCCACGCTCGTAGCGCAGGGTGCCGCGTTCGAAGGTGCGGTTGAACCAGCCGAAGAAGCCACGCTTACCCTCGTGATCACCGCTATGCGGCTTGAGGATGGTCGCGCACAGCGCCGGCGTGAAAATCAGCGCGACCAGCACCGAAAGCACCATGGCCGAGACGATGGTGATGGAGAACTGACGGTAAATCACTCCGGTAGAGCCGCCAAAGAACGCCATCGGCAACAGTACGGCGGAAAGCACCACGCCGATTCCCACCAGTGCACTCTGGATCTGCCCCATCGACTTGCGAGTGGCCTCCCGCGCTGAGAGGCCCTCCTCGCGCATCACCCGCTCGACGTTTTCCACCACTACGATGGCATCGTCTACGAGCAGACCGATCGCCAGAATCATGGCGAACATGGTGAGCGTGTTGATGCTGTACCCGAACGTCAGCAGGACCGCGAAGGTGCCAAGGATGACCACCGGCACAGCCAGCGTCGGGATCAACGTGGCCCGCAGATTCTGCAGGAACAGGAACATCACCAGGAACACCAGCACGAAGGCTTCGATCAGCGTGTGGACTACACCTTCGATAGAGGCCGAGATGACCGGAGTCGTGTCGTAGGGATATACCACCTCGACGCCTGGCGGGAAAAACGGCTCCAGCTCAGAAATGGTTGCGCGCACCGCTTTTGCCGTATCGAGTGCGTTGCCGCCTGCGGCAAGACGTATCCCCAGGCCCGCGGCCGGCCGGCCGTTGTACTCGGCGCGAATCGCATAGCTTTCAGCCCCGAGCTCAACCCTGGCCACGTCGCGCAGGCGCACCTGTGACCCATCAGCATTGACCTTCAGTAAGATCTTTTCAAACTGCTCGGGCGTTTCCAGCCGGGTCTTGCCAATGATCGTGGCGTTGAGCTGCTGGGTTTCAACCGCCGGTAGGCCGCCGAGCTGTCCGGACGAGACCTGAACGTTTTGCTCCTGTATCGCTGACCGCACGTCTACAGCAGTGAGCTGGTACTGCTGCAACTTCGCCGGGTCGAGCCAGATACGCATCGCGTACTGAGCACCGAATACCTGGAAGTCTCCGACGCCCGGCGTACGCGAGATCGGATCCTGAACGTTGGCCACAATGTAGTTGGCCAGGTCATAGTTGGTCTGCTGACCATCCTTGGACACCAGTGCCACGACCATCAGGAAGTTACGTGCCGATTTCGACACGCGTATACCTTGCTGCTGGACCGCCTGCGGCAGCAGGGGCGTGGCCAACTGTAGCTTGTTCTGTACCTGTACCTGCGCGATGTCAGGGTTGGTGCCCTGTTCGAAGGTCACGTTGATCGTCATGCTGCCATCGGAGTTGCTTTCCGATGAGATGTAGCGCAGCCCATCGAGGCCATTGAGCTGCTGCTCGATGACCTGGACGACGGTGTCCTGGACAGTTCGCGCCGAAGCGCCCGGATAATTGACCGAGATCGATACGTTCGGTGGTGCAATGCTCGGATATTGATTGACCGGCAGGTTGAGGACTGCCAGCGCTCCGGCAAGCATCAGCACCAGGGCGATCACCCAGGCGAAGATCGGCCGGTCGATGAAAAACTTGGACATGTCTGTTTATTCCCCTTGGCCAGCTGCGGCTCCAGCCTGACCACCGTCCTGCCCGGGCTGCTTGACGTTACCGGCCGGCTGCGGATTGACCTCGACACCCGGGCGAATGAACTGCAGCCCTTCGGTGATTACGCGATCACCTGGCTGCAAGCCTTCACTGACCAGCCAGCGATTACCGACTGCGCGCTCGGTCTTGATCTGACGCAGCTCCACCTTGTTGTCGGCGCCCACCACCATCGCCGTCGGCTCGCCACGAGCGTCACGGGTAACGCCCTGTTGTGGCACTAGCAATGCTTGTTCTCGCACACCAGCCGGCAGCCGCGCGTGAACGAACATGCCGGGCAGCAATTCCTTCTCAGGATTTGGAAACTTGGCGCGTATGGTGACCGAGCCGGTGCCTTCGTCCACAGATACCTCGGACACCTCCAGCGTACCGTCATGCGCATACTCGGAGCCGTCCGGCAGGATCAGCCGGGCCTTGGCCGCGCTGTCCCCGGCCTGCTGCAGCCGGCCGCTTTCAAGATCGCGCCGCAGGGCAATCAGATCCTGCACCGGTTGTGTGACATCGACATAGATCGGATCAAGCTGCTGGATGGTGGCCAATTCTTGCGCCTGGCCATTACTGACCAGCGCCCCTTCGGTCACCGCAGAGCGGCCAATGCGGCCGGAAATGGGTGCGAGCACCTTGGTGTAGCGAAGATCAATCTTCGCCCGCTCGAGCTCGGCCTGGGCCTGT
This sequence comes from Stutzerimonas stutzeri, assembly GCF_051028275.1. Taxonomy (GTDB): domain Bacteria; phylum Pseudomonadota; class Gammaproteobacteria; order Pseudomonadales; family Pseudomonadaceae; genus Stutzerimonas; species Stutzerimonas stutzeri_AS. Next base: position 420,304 of record NZ_CP069269.1, on the reverse strand, counting down.
AGAGATGCAGCCCTGGCCTCGTCATGGGCTTGCTGGCTTACCGCCTGCTCCTTCACCAGCAGCCCATAGCGATCCGACAGTGACTTGGCCGAGGCAAGCCGCGCCTGCGCACTTTTCAACGTGGCCTCGTATACGGCCGAGTCGATCTGATAGAGCTGTTGACCCTTCTCAACTTCGCTGCCTTCGGTAAACAGGCGCTTCTGAATGATTCCGCTAACCTGCGGCCGGACCTCGGCAACACGGAAGGCCGTGGTTCGGCCCGGCAGTTCCGTAGTCAGTTCGAACGGCTCGGCCCCAAGCGTGACGATGCCGACCTGAGGAGCCGGCTGCCCCGCTGGCGCAGCCGCTTGCTCCTCCTGACAGCCGCTTATCAAACCGACGGCAACGAAGAGGGGAATCAGAACAGCACTGGCTGGCTTGATTGGCATCAGGAATAACCTCATTGAACAGACAGCCCCGGGGCAGAACAGCCGGGCAGACTCGAATGGCAGAATGCGGGGAATATACTTACATGCAGGAGTGTTTGTAAACAGCTGATCGCGTCTCGGACGGGCTATCGCGCCGATAGTAATTTCATGAAGAATGCTGCCCTTCCGATGTGCAAGATCGTCACTTGCTCCTAAAGCAGAACGCCGGCTTTGCGCCGGCGTCCTAGTGACTGCTTCCGGTTACTGGCGGATGCCTTCAACCGAGATGATCAAATCTACAGTCTGAGACGCTGGGCCAAGATCCATCTTGATATCGAAGTCCTTCAACTTAAGCGTTGTTGTACCCTCGAAGCCCGCACGGTAGCCGCCCCATGGGTCCTTACCCTCGCCGAGGAACTTGGCAGCGATGACGACCGGCTTGGTCACGCCGTTGAGTGTCAGGTCGCCCGTAATGTCCGCAGTACCGTCTCCGGTCGGCTTGACCGAAGTGGACTGGAATGTTGCAGTCGGATGCTTAGAGACGTTCAGGAAGTCTTCGCTGCGAAGATGCTTATCGCGCTCGGCATGGTTGGAGAAGACGCTGTCAGTCTGCAGCGTGACTTTTACGCTGCTCTCTTCGGGTTTCGCTGCATCGAAACTGAAGTTGCCGTCGAATTCCTTGAACGAACCCCACAGCCAGCTATAGCCGAGGTGGCTGATCTTGAAGTTAACGAAGGCGTGTTGGCCTTTTGTGTCGATGGCGTAGTCGGCAGCAAATGCCTGGCCAGCAAGCATCATCGAGCCCAAGGCGAGTGCAGCGAAGCTTTTTTTCAACATGGGATACTCCTTTTTAGGTTTGTCAGGCATCGGCGCGTCCGAACATCCGCTTGAGCGTCGGATCGCGATCGATGAAATGGTGTTTGAGAGCCGCCAGGGCATGCAGGCCGGAGAAAATCACCAGTCCCCAGGCGAAGTATTCGTGGATCAGGCCGGCTAGATCTTCCTGATTCGGAATCGATGTAATCAGCGCAGGCACTTCGAACCAGCCGAACACGCTGATGCTGCGGCCGTCTGCAGTCGAAATCAGGTAACCCGAAATCATCACTGCGAACAGGCCAAGATAGAGCGTACCGTGACCCGCCTTGGTCGCCAGTCGGGTTAACCGGCCGTGGGTGGCGAGTGGCGCTGGACCGCTGTTAAGGAAGCGCCATGTGACTCGTAGAATCATCAAGGCCAACAACAGCAGACCAATGCTTTTGTGGATGTCCGGCGCCGTGCGATACCAGCTGCTGTAATAGGTCAGCCCGACCATCCAATACCCCAGCGCGAACAGCCCGACCACAGCGACAGCCACCAGCCAATGCATCGTGATGCTGACGAGACCGTAGTTGCTGGAAGAATTGCGCCATTGCATTGCTGAAATCCCGAGCTGATGAACGCGCTTAGCCTAACGGCTAACAGATCGAAATGAATCGCATTTTTTCGTTTCAAAATATCGGCCAAGCAGATAGATCGGCGGCGCCTGAACGGGCCGCTAAGCAGTTTCTGCTAGGCTGCGCCAATGCCTAGCCCGAGGAGCAATGATGAGCCTGAACGACAGCTGGATGCAGCGTGACCTATCCGTACTCTGGCACCCATGCACCCAGATGAAAGACCACGAGCAACTTCCGCTGATCCCGATCCGGCGGGGCGAAGGTGTTTGGCTCGAGGATTTCGACGGGAAGCGCTATCTGGATGCCGTCAGCTCTTGGTGGGTCAATGTGTTCGGACATGCCAACCCGCGCATCAATCAACGTATCAAGGATCAGCTCGATCAGCTTGAACACGTCATGCTTGCTGGCTTCAGCCACCAGCCGGTTGTCGAGCTGTCGGAGCGACTGGTGAACATCACGCCTCCCGGACTGGACCGGGTGTTCTACACGGATAATGGATCGACCGGTATTGAAGTCGCGCTGAAGATGAGCTTCCACTACTGGCGCAATACCGGGCACCCACGCAAGCAACGCTTTGTCACCCTGACAAACAGCTACCACGGTGAAACAGTCGCAGCCATGTCGGTGGGCGATGTCGCATTGTTCACGGACACCTACAAGCCACTGTTGCTGGACACTTTCAAAGTACCCAGCCCAGATTGCTACCTGCGCCCGGACGGTGTGAGCTGGGAAGAACATTCGCGCACCATGTTCTCCCATATGGAGCAAACGCTTGCTGAGCATCATGAAGCCATTGCCGCTGTGATCGTTGAACCCCTGATTCAGGGCGCAGGTGGCATGCGCATGTACCACCCCATCTACCTGAAGCTGCTGCGTGAAGCCTGCGACCGGTACGATGTGCATCTGATTCACGACGAAATTGCCGTCGGCTTTGGCCGCACCGGCACCATGTTTGCCTGCGAGCAAGCCGGTATTACGCCGGACTTCCTCTGCCTGTCCAAAGCCCTTACCGGGGGCTACCTGCCGATGGCGGCTGTGTTGACCACGGAAAAGCTGTACCAGGCGTTCTATGACGACTACGCGACATTGCGCGCCTTCCTTCATTCGCATACCTATACCGGCAACCCTCTCGCCTGCGCAGCGGCGTTGGCCACGCTGGATATCTTTGAACAAGACAATGTCATCGAAGCCAACAAGCCGCTGTCTGAACGAATGAAAACAGCCACGGCTCATCTGAGCGACCATTCGAAGGTGGCCGAGGTGCGCCAGACCGGTATGGCGCTCGCTATTGAAATGGTCCAGGACCGAGCCAGCAAGACGCCCTATCCGTGGCAGGAGCGTCGAGGCTTGAAGGTCTATCAGCACGCCTTGCAGCGGGGTGCTCTGCTGCGCCCGCTAGGAAGCGTTGTGTACTTTCTGCCGCCGTACACCATCACCGAGGAACAAATCGATTTTCTCGCTGAGGTGGCAACCGAAGGCATCGACATTGCGACACGTGCAGACATCAGCGTTGCGGTCCCAGTAGGCGCGCCGGATGAGTTCCGTGATCCGGGCTAGCCGGACGCGGGCTACAGGCGCGCCCGGTAAACCATTAAACTGCCGCTTCTTTTATCGCTTGTAGCCCGCCCATGCGCCTATCCCGTTTTTTTGTCGATGCACCCTTGTCGCTGGGCCTCCAGCAGCTGCCGGAGGCGTCCGCTCATTACATCAGCCGAGTGCTGCGGTTGAATGTGGGTGCAGCGGTGCAGCTCTTCGATGGCAGCGGTACAGAATTTCGCGGCGAGCTGACCGAGGTGGGTAAGAAGCAGGTCGCAGTCACGTTGCGGGAGCAGATGGCGGGGCTACCCGAGTCAAACCTGCACATCCATCTCGGACAAGGTCTGTCACGAGGCGAACGAATGGACTGGGCTATACAGAAGGCGACCGAACTAGGCGTTGCAGAGATCACACCAGTTGTTAGCGAACGCTGTGAAGTACGCCTGAACGAGGAGCGAGCCGATAAGCGCCTGGCTCACTGGCGACAGATCGCCATTAGCGCTTGTGAGCAATGCGGTCGTTCGGTCATACCCACTATTCACCCTCCGACGCCCCTGAAGGACTGGGTGCAGCTGGAAGCGGAACTTAAATTGGTTTTGCATCCGGTAGCAGGGCCGCTATCAGCACATCAGCCACCCGCCACCGTAGCGTTTTTGATCGGCCCTGAAGGCGGCCTGACTGACAGCGAAGTCGAGCAGGCACGTGGCTCCGGTTTTCAGCCGGCTCGCCTTGGACCACGGGTGTTACGCACTGAGACCGCGCCTGTGGTAGCCCTTAGCATCGTCCAGCAGCTCTGGGGCGACTTCCCAGCTTGAAGTCGGGCGGCCTGGAACTTCAGACCCTAGGGTCTTGGGTCAACCCGTTAGATCAACCCGGCATCCGCCAGCTTCTGCTCCAGCGCGACGAGGTCGGGTATCCGTGCCTGCACGTCGCCAAGATTGACCGCATCCAGTTCAAGCGGCGCCAGCGATACATCCGAGCGAGCCAAGCTTGGATCAAGTTTGACCGAGCGCGGGATTCCCTGAACCAGCAACGCGATAAACTTCACATGGTCGCGCCCACCTAATGCGTTGAGTACCGCCACGCGCGCGCTCGACCCTGTTTCCGTCTGGCCATTGGATGCCGCCTCGAAAGACAACAGCGGCAATGTCAGATCTCTCCACGAGACCTGCCCAAGGAACCAGGGCGGAGTCCCTTGCGCAGCGTGAGGGGCCCGATACGGGATAAGTTCGGCTACCGCCACGTTCGGCAGAAGAAGCGTTCGGTCGGCCAGCGGAACCAGTAGACCGGTAAGACTGGCAGCGTCCTGAGAAATGGCTGGTTGGCTCATGGGGTATCCAGTTGCAAGGCCGCAGCGGGCGTGCTGGCCTGCTGCGCAAAATGACTGACTAGGGCTTGGGCTAGTTCTCGCGGATCTCCGCTCAGAGAACTGTATCCGCCGTCACGGAGACTGTCGGGCATACTCGAGCAGACACAGGAGTCGGCACGCTGAGTCCATAGCTTGCCCCCCTTACGAAGAACGTAAGCGGCTGCGGCACTACCATCGCTACCCATGCCGCTGAAAGCGATCACGCCACAACGACTGCCGAACTGCTGGGACAGATTGAGCATCATCTGGTCGATGGACGGGCTGTACGGCTCGGGCCAGCTACGTCCGGTCAGAAGCATTTCACCGTCGCTGCTGAAAGCCATTTCCTCACCGATAGGCGCCACCACTACTTCGCCACAGCGAATCGAGTCGTTCGCCCGGCTCGGATTGACATTCCATTGACTGTGTCGCCCCACTGCTTGTGAGAGCGCCGCCTCGAAGCTTGCTTCGATATGCTGGGCGTAGACGAAGCCGACCGGCAACCCAAGCGGCAGCGCATCGAGAAAGGCCTTCACCGCTTCCGGACCACCCAGCGATGCCGCAAGCAGCCAAACCTCTCGAGCAGGCTCGCCGGCAACCGAGTCCGCATCGGCTAACAGCGTGCGAGGCAGTTCCAGGCGAGTAGGGCGCTCTACCTCTTCTCGCAGCACTTCAAGACGTGGCCCAACGACTCGGGAAGGATCACCGACCAGCCGCTTCAGCTTGCCAAACATCCTCCGCTCCCAGCGCGGGTAGTGTTCGGAGTGCCGCTCCGGAGCATGGCCCTCGCCAAACAGCACCGGGCAGCTGTCACGCTCCAGCAAGGCATTGACGAGAGGCGAATCTTCCGTCTGCGCCAGATCCACAAGCCATAGATCGGCCTCCGCTGCCAGCAGATCCGACTCCTGGAGTCGAGTAGGATCGCTGTTGAGCACGACGTTGTAGCCGTTGGCAGTCAGTGCCTGCTGTAGCACATGGCGCTGCAGCGAGGTGTCCGCGATTACACCGATGCGGGCAGCGCCGACCTCACTCATGACGTTTAACCAACTGCTGAATCGTCTCGAGTAGCAGCGACTCCTGATACGGCTTGCCTAGATACTCGTTAACACCGATGGCCATAGCCCGATCCCTGTGCTTTTCGCCAGTTCGAGAAGTAATCATCACGATTGGCAGATCCTTCAGGTGCTCATCGTGACGCACAAGTGTCGCCACCTCGAAGCCGTCCATCCGCGGCATTTCGATGTCAAGCAGGATGATGTCCGGCTTACGTTCCTGCAACTGGGTAATCGCGTCGACGCCATCCTTGGCCGTCAGTACGTTCATGCCGTTTCGCTCCAGAAGGCGGCTGGTAACCTTACGCACGGTCACCGAGTCGTCCACCACCATGACTAATGTAGGTCGATCGACTTCGACCTCCGCCGGCTCGTCGCCGCCCAGCAAACGCAGTGGCTGCTGCTGGGTCAGCAGGTGCGCATGCAACACACGGATGGTTGCCAGAAGATCGAGAATGACCACCACTCGACCATCACCAAGGATAGTCGCACCGGAAATACCCGGAACGGTCGCAAATTGCGGACCAAGCCCCTTCACCACGATCTCGCGCGAGCCTGCAAGGCTATCGACTTGTACCGCCACACTGTGGTCATTCGAGCGGACCAGAATTACCGGCAGCGGCAAGCTCTGGCCGACGAGCTTGGGCCGTTGGCCGTTTTTAAGCAGCTCACCGAGATAGCGCAACTCGTAGGTCTGGCCTGCATACTCGAAACGTGACGCTCCCGGCTGGTAATAAGCTTCCAGCTCGTACGGCGACACACGCACGATGCCTTCGATCGTGTTCAGCGGAATCGCGTAGAGGTCCTCACCGGAGTACACCATCAGCGCCCGGTTGACCGACACGGTAAATGGCAGGCGGATCAGGAAGCAGGTTCCGCTGCCGTGAGTAGACTCGATGGACATTGTGCCACCGAGCTGCTTAACCTCGGAGTGCACCACGTCCATACCGACGCCTCGCCCAGATATCTGGGTTACCTTCTCAGCAGTCGAGAAGCCTGCCTCAAGGATGAACTGCAGGACTTCATAGTCCGACAGGTCGCTGCCGGGCTGCATGAGGCCTCGCTCGATGGCTTTACGTCGAACGGCTTCGAGATTGATTCCCGCGCCGTCATCGCTCAGAGTCAGAACGATGTCGCCACCCTCGCGACCCAAATCCAGGCGGATATTGCCCTGCTCAGGCTTGCCCGCGGCAACGCGTTTGGCACCCGTTTCGATCCCGTGATCCACGGCATTGCGCAACATGTGTTCCAGCGGGGCGACAATGCGTTCGAGTACGCTACGGTCCATTTCACCCGTTGCATTGCCAACATGGAACTCGACCTGCTTGCCGAGCTCACCAGCGACCTGGCGAACAATCCGACGCAAACGAGGCACCAGCCGATCAAAGGGAACCATGCGCGTACGCATGAGCCCTTCCTGAAGCTCAGTGTTGACGCGCGCCTGCTGTAGCAGCAGCGTTTCGGCGTCGCGATTACGCGCAGCCAGCGTTTCTTTCAGATCCAGCAAGTCGGAAGCTGACTCGAACAGCGCCCGTGACAGCTGCTGGAGTTGCGAGTGCCGGTCCATCTCCAGCGGGTCGAAATCGTCATATCCTGCACGCTCCGCCTCGGCCTGATAGCGGCTCAGAATCTGCGCCTGCGTCTCGGTATCCAGGCGGCGCAACTGATCGCGAACCCGCTCGATAGTGGCTTCCATTTCACCCAGTGTGAATCCGACGTCGCTGACCTGCTGTTCCACCCGGCCTCGAAAGATCGAGGTTTCGCCAGCAAGATTCACCAGCCCTTCCAATAGCTCAGCGGGCACCTTGACCAATTCCTGCGGCGCACGGCGTGATGCAGCATCCAGCGCAGCCTGCTCGGCGCGACGGATGAAGGGCAACACCTTGGCCGGAGTGGTATTGTTAGGCGCCTGGGTGCTGGCAGCCACGATGGGCGTTTCGAGCACAATCACGGATGAACCAGGACGCTCCTCCTCCGCCTGAAGGCCGGTAGCGGCGTCGGATTCACTCGTCAGCCGCGAGCGCATCGACTCTACTTCTTTGAGCAGGGCGTCGTATCCACTCTGCATATCCAGAAACAGGCTATCGGACGGAATACCGCCCGACAGTTGCGCCTCACTCAGGCGCTGCTCGAGATCATGCGCCATATCGCCCAGGCGGCTCTGACCCGCCAGCCGCGCGCCGCCCTTCAAGGTGTGCAGCACACGCATGATGTCGGTTATAGCCGCCGCGCTATCCCGCGAGGCTTCCCAGCGTTCAAGGCTGGCCTCCATCTCCTCCAGCAACTCGTCCGCTTCTTCGACAAAGATGTCGAGAATCTCGGCTTCCGCGGCGTCATGAACGGCGGAATCCTGCGCGGCCTTGAGGGCTACACTGCTGGGCATACTCAGCTGCTCTTCGGGATTCGCCCGAAAGCGCTGGATGGTTTCGATCAGATCTTGTCCACGCGGCACCGCACGGAGTGCCCGGACCGCATCAAGCATTTCCGCGAGCCGGTCGTGACAGGTTTGCAACAGTGCGAACAACGTCGGGCTTGCGCGATAATTACCGGCACAAAGCCCTTCGTATAGAAACTCGAGCTCATGGGCCAGATCGCCGATCTCACGGATATCAGCCATCCGCGCGCCACCTTTGAGCGTGTGCAGATCCCTTTGCAGCGCTTCGATTTCAAGACTGTTATCGACATCCTCAGCCCAACGTTGAAGCGATGCGGCAGCGCGCTCGATGATGTCGAAGCCTTCTTCCAAAAAGATCTCGACCAGCTCGGGATCGCGGCTATCCCAGCCACCCGCCTCCGCCTCTTCGGATAGAGGAGGCAGGGACGACCCCTGTGCTTCGGGGGGCTCGATCTCCGTTGTGATTCCATCGTCGCCATCGTCTGCCGGCTCAGCCAACGCTTCAGGCCCAACGGACAATTTATCAACCTGATCATTTTCGGACGGTGCCTGTGCCTCGGCATCCACCTCTACATCTAGCCCAGCCTCACGCGGGTCAAGTTCGGCATCAAGCTCAGGTTTCGACTCAGGAATCAGCTCCGTTGGAACTAGAATTTCAGAATCAGTAGGGGCAGGTTCTTGCTTCGGAGCGCTGTTGTCAGCCAGGAACTGCCCATCAGGAAAAAAATCCGTATTGTCGAAGCTTGGTGCAACACCTTGCCGATAGGCACGAATTCGCTCGATCAGCGGTACAGCGGCGTCCATTGGCTGGTGTGCCTGAAGCTGCTCCAGCTGAGTAGCAAGCTGATCATGACTACGCAAAAGGAGCGTGGCGAGGTCGGCGCTGTGCACGTAACGACCGTCAGAAAGCCCTTCATACAGCGTTTCGAGCTCATGCGCCAAATCACCGATCGGCCGTATTTCAGCCATGCGCGCACCGCCTTTGAGGGTGTGCAGATCGCGCAATAGAGCCGATAAGGCCAGTTGGTTAGCCGGATCGCTCAGCCAGCGTTCAAGTGCCCCGCCGGCGCTCTCCAACAGATCGACTGCCTCGTCGAGAAAAATCTCGACCATCTCCTCGTCCAGATCACCCATTTCCAATCGGGTATCGGCGGGCCACGCCTGGGCTTCCGCTTCGGCTTCGGCTTCGGCTGTATGCTGACCGGCATCAACAATCTCGGCCACCGGAGCGGCCACCAGCTGTTCCTCAGCTGAATCATCAGCCGGAAGCTCGACGGTGAGTGGATCTATCGCCTCAGCGAGCAAATGCTCAAGCCGAGCCACTAATTCTGGCTGACCGGTAACCTGTAAACCAGCTGCGACCTGATCCATCATGCCGACCAGCGCTTCGTGAGCCTGTTCAGCATCATCGAAGAAACGGCCGCTCACCGCCAGACGTCCATCCTGCACAACCGCGTAAAGATCGAGCAGCACCCGACACAGCGCGTCGATTTGTGGAAGGTCCGCCATTTGCGCGCCAAGACCGAGCGTAGTCAGTTCTTCAAGCAGCGCCGTAAGCTCCTGCCTTTCGGCAGGGTGTTCACGCCAACTCTGCAGAAGCTCTTCGGCATCCAGCAGAATGTTCATACCCTCAGAGAGGAACAACGCAATCATTCCGGGGTCGCGTGGCTCGCCCTGTTCGTTGTCCCCACGCTCACCGAGTGCCGCTAGCCGAGCCTGATGGATCGCGTGCACTTGGGAGATGAAGGCGTCAGCTCCGTCGATGGGCGCCAACGGCTCCCGCTCGAGATTCTCGAGTCCGCGCCGTAGCAGCTGTTCGGCCGAGTGAAGGAGCTCTGCTTCAGCCAGATCCATCTGGATAAGGTTGGCTTTGAATTCCTTGACCATTCTTTCAAGCGGTGTCGCGATTTCGGCCATCGGAATTATTCCGGCCATGTGCGCGCTACCCTTTAGGGTATGAAGCGCTCGCTGCAACGCATCGGTTACCGGCTGAGGCAGGCGCTGCGCGCAATCGGCAAGAAAGTCGACCAGTGACGCGAGATGCGCTTCGGCCTCGTTGCTGAATATCTCCAACAACTGGGGGTCCAGTGCATCCTCGACCACCGCTTCCGGTATTGGCTCTTTGGGAGTACCGCCGCCCTGTGGATCGGGTTGGGTTGGCTGACCCTTAGCCAACGCGTGCGCATCGGCGGCCAACCGGTCCACATCGTCGCGTTGACGTTGTGCCTTGGCAGCAAACTCCTCGACTAGAACAGGCATCAGACTTACTACATCCGACACCAGCTTCTTGACGGGCTCACCGACTTCAATGCTGCGGTCAAGCACGCGATTCAGCAGATTCTCGACAGACCAGGCAAGTTCGCCAATGATCAATGCACGAACCATCCGACCGCTGCCCTTTAGTGTGTGGAAGGCTCGCCGAACCTCCCCAAGAGCTTCTTTATCGGAGGCATCGGCGCACCAACGCGGCAAATATTCACCGATGGTTTCGAGCACCTCAGCAGCTTCCTCGATGAATACCTCAAGCAGGTCATCATCGACGGGCTCCTCGCCTTCAGGCGGAGGCAGCAGGCTGGGTGGAACATCCCGAGCCGGCGGGTTGATCGAGGCGACAGGTGCAGCCATGACCTCTTCCATGGTCATCGCCGGCTGATCGGGAACCTCCTGCGCAATCGGCTCCGGCAACAAGACTTCAGGCATATCGAGCTCAGCCATTTCGGCCTCACTCCATTCAACCTCGTAGTCCAGCGAATCGGTCTCAGCCTGCGCTTCAGCCTCGATCTGGAGATCCGTTACGTCCAGAGAATATTCTTGCGGCTCCGGCGCGCTTTTCTCGATTGCCTCTTCTGACCATCCAAGGCTCTCGACCTCGAATCCATATTCGTCGCTGTCTCCAACGGCAACGGCTTCCAATTCTTCTGTATTGGATAGCTGTTCGACCGAAACGACATCCGACTGGGTGAAATTGCTCTCGGTCGACTGTGCGGAAAGTGCATCGTCCGATGGATCGAGAGGCAGCACTTCGATCTCATCCATCGGATCAGATAGATCTTCGGTACCCTCAGGGCCAGTATTGGCTACATCAGCCGAAGGCTCCGTGCTGAGTGGATAGCCCAGCGCTTGCAGACTTTCTTCCGCGACATCAAGTATCAGATCACCCTGCGAGCTGCAGTCCTCACTCAGACGTTCGAGATAGTATTCAACACTGGTTATTGCATCGGCGAGCGTATCCAGACTCTGCCAGTCCGGGATCGCCTGTTTCGCGAGCAGTTGCTCCTGAATATACCGGTTGCAGGCATCCAGCAGAGCTGCAGCTCGAGCAAGCGGAACCATCACGAGACCGCCGCGCGACTGGGTCAGAAGTTCCGGTACACGCGCAAGGTGCTGATGATTCCATTGCGAAGCGATGAACTCGATGATCGCGTCCTTGGCCTGTTCAAGCCCTGTACGTGCTTCGCGGATCACCAGACGATGGATCTGAGCGACGTCGGTTGTGGGGAGGTGGCTTTCCTCACCTCGCTCTTCAGCAGTGGTGCCGCCAACCATACCGGCAAGTGTCGCTTCGACATAAAGCAGCGCACCCGCCACATCCATCAAGGCCGCGTCGTCAGGCTGTTGATGGCCGTTGGCCAAGGCTTCGACCTGGCTGATCTGATCAAGGATGATCCGCCGTGGCTGGCCGAACCCTAGCACTGCGAGCGTATCGGCAATCTGCTTGAGCGGAGTTTGCAGGGTACCAAGCTCCGCAAGGCCCATACGATCGCTACGCACGAAGAGATCCAGGCTGTCTTTGACTCTGACCAGCTCCTCGCACAGCGCAGCCACAACGGATCGCATGGCGCCGCGGTCCGGACCCGCCAGCTGAGCGCGCTCCTCGTCGACGAGTGCGCTGTCGGGCAAGGCGTCGTCCAGGCTGTACGCTGCTTTCAGGGCTTGGATACGCGGAGACTGGGTCGGCGCCTTGGCGATGTAAAAAAGAAGATTTTTGGTCAGCTCGTCAGGGGCGGCCTGGTTGATACCCTCCGCACCTTGGGCAACGAGTCGCTTCAGCTCCTTGTCGACCTGGCGTAACAGATTCCGAACCGTTGTGCCGTTGGCTACAGCACCACTGGCAAGTCCTTCTACCACGCCAGACGCAACCTGCCACAGCGCACCCAGAGGCGCATCTTTGCAGAGCATTTCCAGGCGCGCAAAGACTCGCGCCATGTAGTTCAGATTGGCGGAAAGATCCTGGTTGCGGATAACCCCGACCAGTGCGACCTGGAGCATCTGCCTCAGCTTTCGTAGCAGATTCGGCAAATCCTGGGTCTGTCGCTGCGCAAGAAACTCTTGCGAAAGCGCAGGTGCTCGGGCGGACATGTCTGGCGAAAACAAGCTGGTTTCCGACAGCAGCTTTTCGCCACGAGCCGCACGCAGATCGTTGAGCAGCGGAAGTACGACCATGGGAAGGTCGCGGCGTGCACTCTGGATACGATCCAGGTAAACCGGCATCTGCAGAATGGCTTGCATCAGCACTTCGAGCGCTTCGGTCTGGCTAGCGACACGCTCTTCAAGAAGGGAGCGTGCAAGCTGCTCCATTTCTTCGGCGAGCAGCGCAGCACCGTAAAATTCGACCATCTGCAAGGTACCGTGCACCTGATGCACGTACGTCAAACAGAAGCGCATCCGCGTCGAGTCTTGTGGGTTCTCGACGAAGGCTTCCAAAGCCTGTCGTGCCTGCTTCAGCGTTTCGGCAATCTCGCCTTTCACCCACTCCAGGGCGACATAATCGTGCCGATCACCCATAGCGACTCCGCTCATAAACATTTCCGGGTAAAGGCCAGAACCTGACTGTCAGCAACCGGAACGAGGTCCGGATGCTGCCAATCGACCACCTCGCCCACGCCAATCACTAACAATCCCCCCGGCGCTAAACGCTCGGCCAGACGATTAAGGATTTCGCGGCGTCGCCAGCGACGGAAGTAGATCAACAGGTTCTGACAAAAAATGACGTCCACATTGGACATTGGCGCGTTGGCCAGCTCCAGCACGTTAAGCCTGGCGAAGCAAACCCGCACTGCCAGGCTGGGTAACACTTGGAAACGTCCACCTCCCAGTGCTTGGAAGTACCGGTCCCGCAAGTTCGGGTCCAGCTGCTCGAGGCGACGATGGGCATACACCCCTTCTTGTGAACGGCTCAACGCGCTAAGGCTGATATCCGTTCCAATCACGCCGAATTGCGCCTCGCCACCGGCCTGACTCAGCGCCTCGGCTGCACAGATCGCCATCGAGTAGGTCTCTTCCCCGCTTGCACATCCAACACTCCAGAGCGACCAGGGCTGAGCTGCAGGCCGCGAAGCCGCACGGTGCTGCATGTATCTAGAAAGCGCGGCAAACGAGGGCAAGTGACGGAAGAACCGCGTCTCCTGTACGGTCAAACGGTCCATAAGCGTCGACCATTCAACCGCTCCACGAGGTCCGTCGGTGACCTGACGATAATAACTGGCGTAATCCAGGGCCCCGACTTCGCGCATCCGGCTGCTGAGATTTGCCTGAAGAAAGGTCCGCCGCTGCTCGGTTACCACCATGCCGGAACGCTCTTCGAGCAAGGCCTGCCAATCGCTGAATTCGGTCGGCGACATTTCAGCCAAGGGTCTCAATGACCAATCAATTCTTGGCTGCATGCCCTGCCCCTTGCTCGTGAACTTCCACTGCGGACGTTTCAGAACGCAGTTTTATTAACTCAGGCCTGATCCTGCGTTTCTGGCAGGGTAAAACCGGACACCGAATGACGCATCTCATTGGCCATCTTGGCCAAGTTACCAATGCTCTTCGCGGTAGCGGTGGTTCCCGACGAGGTCTGAGAGGTGATTTCCTGGATCACATTCATCGTGTTAGAGATATGGCCAGCAGACGAGGCTTGCTGACGGGCCGCGTTAGAAATGTTCTGAATGAGCGCTGCCAGGCTTTTGGATACCTTCTCAATCTCTTCCAGTGCGACCCCGGCGTCTTGGGCCAGGCGAGCACCTCGAACAACCTCCGAAGTGGTCTGTTCCATCGAGATAACCGCCTCGTTCGTATCGGTCTGAATCGTCTTTACGAGCGCTTCAATCTGCTTGGTTGCAGCCGAAGACCGTTCGGCAAGCCGCTGTACTTCGTCCGCAACCACCGCGAAACCTCGGCCCGCATCACCAGCCATGGAGGCCTGGATCGCCGCGTTCAAAGCAAGAATGTTGGTCTGGTCGGCGATGTCGTTGATCAGGCTTACGATATCACCAATTTCCTGTGACGATTCACCAAGACGCTTGATTCGCTTGGAAGTGTCCTGGATCTGCTCACGGATGTTATCCATGCCGGTGATGGTGTTATGCACCACCTCGTTACCCTTGTTCGCAATCGCTACAGAGCGTTCCGCTACCGCTGAGGACTCGGCAGCGTTTGCCGATACCTGGTCAATCGAGACCGCCATCTCATTGATTGCCGCAGAAGCACCGGCGATTTCTTGAGCTTGGTGCTCGGAAGCTTCGGCAAGGTGCATGGCGGTCGCCTGCGTTTCCTGTGCCGCGCCAGACACCTGAACGGCAGTCTGGTTGATCGTTTCAACCAGATCGCGTAGCTGGTCGATAGAGTAGTTGATCGAGTCAGCGATGGCGCCCGTGAAGTCTTCCGTCACCGTAGCCGCAACGGTGAGGTCACCATCAGCCAGGTCACCGATTTCATCGAGCAGGCGCAAAATTGCTGTCTGGTTGCGCTCGTTCTTCTCTGCAGTCTCGCTCAGGCGGCGGCGGGTTTCCTGGACCATCACGAGACCGATCAGAAGGATGGACGCCAGTGCGAGCGCACCAAGAACATAGCCAGCCAGCGCGTTTATGTAACGCGCATCGGCACGGTCCTGGAGCCCTTGTGTCAGCACCGATGTCTTGTCGAGCAGCGTTTGCGAAACGTCGAAAATGCTGTTTGACGATTCCCGAACCTGGAACAGCTCCGGCGAGGTTTCCAAGATCTCATCTACAGATCCTGAAACGAACTGGAACAGCTCGGAAATTGCCGCGAGACGATCAAGCGCTTCGACGTCGCTGACCTTGGTAATGCCCATGGCTTCGTTGCCTTCGAGCATAGCGTTGAGTACCCGGCCAAAGAGGCTAGCGTCACGACCGAACATGTCGGCTGCCTGCACCGAGTCCTGATCACCGGAAAGCACTTTGTTCACCGAACCCAGAATACGCTCGGCAAGCAGAGACTGGCGCTGGGCCACTGCGACCTGCGCAGCTGGGGCGCCGCTTTCAAGCAGAATGTCGACAACCTCCTCATACTCTACCTGGAGCTGAGGAATGGTTTCGGCGAGGGTGGCAGCAACCTGGTGCAACGACAGAACGGTCTGTTCGCTTGCAAGGATCGCGTCGGTGTTTTGCCGAAGCGTGTTCCAGTCCTGTTCCACTGCTGCAACCTCAGCCTGCAGCGACTTCGGGACTGCTGGCAGTCCGATACGTTCATCGCCAAGGGACAGGTAGGCCCAGCGCTGACTGAAATCGTTTCGTGCATCTTTGAGCGAGTCAAACGCCTGCGGAGTGCCGGCCGCAGCTTCAACGGCGTTCTTTGCGATCCGCTGAGACAGAACTCGCAGCTCACCCGCGTGTCCAATGTACTCACTGTCATAGTCGGCTTGGGTATTGATGTACGCAAAGTTGGCGAACAACGCCACCATCGAGACGATCAGAAGGATAAACAGGCCGGCGATCAACGTATTGCTACGAACCCCTGCCAGCAAAGCATTCACATTCATTTTTTTCATGTTACCGGCCCCCGCCTGGACCACCTGTACTTTTCCTTCCAAGAACCAAAAGGCCGGCATCAGCCGACCCCACCTAAATCAATACGCCACGTCCAGAAATGTCTGATGGGCGGCAAGCGCATGTGGACTGAAAACCAGCCAGGGCTGCTCGCGCTGAAAAACACCGTGAATGAACGGTTGAATCGAAGCCTCAACAGGAGGCAACTGTTCAGAAAACGCATCTACTGGGAAATGCTGCATGCCGAAAACTTCGTCGACGGTCAATCCGGCGAACACTTCATGGTGATCTACCACCAATACGCGCCTTTGTTTTCGGAGCGGCGACATCTCCAACCCCAGGTAACCGCAAAGGTCCATGACCGGCAACAGCCTGCCTCGAACGTTCGCAACGCCTTTAACCCAAGCCTTCACCCCAGGGAGCAAGGTATAACGTGGCTCATGGAGTATTTCGCCAACTTCGCCCATCGGAGCGACAAACAACCGCCCTCCCATACGAAAACCGATACCAGCCCATGTCTGAACGGCTTCCTGCTGCGAGGGCAGCCCGGCCGCCAACGCCCGACAACGGTGATCGATATCTAACAGTCGCTGAAAAGGCGTAGGCGTATCCGACATACTGCAGCTTCCTCTGTCCTAAAACCGATAGGGTCGATCAACCGGCTAGTACCGCGTTCAGAGTCTTCAGCAATGTCGCTTCGTCCACCGGCTTGGTCAGGTAATCCTTAGCCCCTTGACGCTTACCCCAGACCTTATCGGTTTCCTGATCCTTGGTCGTCACAATGATCACCGGAATGTGACTGGTTTCAGCATCTTTAGTCAGTTGACGGGTAGCCTGAAATCCATTCAAACCGGGCATGACGATATCCATCAATACGGCGTCGGGCTTCTCCTGGCGCGCAAGCGCTACGCCATCGGCACCATTTTCGGCCTTGAATACGACATGACCATGCTTCTCCAGCATGGCAGTCAGCTTGTACATCTCGGTAGGCGAGTCATCAACAATCAGAACGCGAGCCATGATTTCTCCGTAGGAAAGGCTTCAGCGGCACACAGGGCCGAACTTCAGGATACTTGCTCTACCGGCGCAAAATCAGGCACGTGAGCCTTGATAGCACCGAGCAACTCTTCTTTACTGAACGGCTTGGTGAGGTACTGATCCGACCCCACGATCCGCCCCTTGGCTTTGTCGAACAGGCCGTCCTTGGAGGACAGCATGATCACTGGGGTGGACTTGAACGAACTGTTGTTCTTTATCAGCGCGCAAGTCTGATACCCATCAAGCCTAGGCATCATGATATCGACGAAGATGATGCGCGGGTGACTATCTGCAATCTTGGCGAGCGCGTCGAAGCCATCCACCGCCGTGATCACGTCACAACCTACTTTTTTCAGCAGCGTTTCGGCGGTGCGACGAATCGTTTTCGAATCGTCGATCACCATGACCTTCAAGCCCTCGGAGTGCTGTTCCATTTCGCCCTACCATCGCCTCGGTGAGTCGTAGTTTATCGTTATGTCAGTGCGCCGGAGGCCCTGTCATCGATGGGCTGCACCCAATCGCCGGACCTTTTTAGCACACTCCTCAAATGCAAGCTATCTGCCGCCGGAGCAGCAGGATTTTCCTTGACCCAGCGCACAACCGCGGCCAATCTGCGTCGATATTTCAAGCCCCTTGGCAGGCCCTATTCTGCCTCCTGCAGGAGATCATCACATGACTGTTCGCGTCGGGATCATCATGGACCCAATCGCGCAGATTGCATTCAAGAAGGATAGCTCTCTGGCCATGCTACTTGCGGCCCAAGCCCGTGGCTGGACGATCTACTACATGGAGCAACGCGACCTTTATCAGCTAGGCGGTCAAGCTCGAGGACGCATGTGCCCGATCAGTGTCTTCAACGACCCCCAGCACTGGTATGAGATGGGGGAAGAGATCGACAGCCCACTCGCCGAACTTGATGTCATCCTGATGCGCAAGGACCCGCCCTTCGACAGCGAATATGTCTACGCCACCTATCTATTGGAGCTTGCCGAGCAGACCGGTACGCTGGTCGTAAATCGGCCGCAAAGCCTCCGCGATTGCAACGAGAAGTTTTTCGCCACCCAATTTCCGCAGTGCACGCCGCCAACGGTTGTCAGTCGACGGTCCGACATTTTGCGTGAGTTCGCCCGCGAGCAGCGTGACATCATTCTCAAACCGCTGGACGAGATGGGCGGCGCATCAATTTTCCGCCATCGCGAAGGCGACCCGAACCTTTCTGTGATTCTGGAAGTACTGACCGAGCATGGCAGCCGTCAAATCATGGCGCAGCGTTACATTCCGGCCATTACGGCAGGGGATAAACGAATCCTGATGATTGATGGAGAGCCAGTACCTTATTGCCTGGCACGAATCCCTGCAGCAGGTGAGACACGGGGCAACCTCGCCGCAGGGGGCCGCGGCGTCGCGCAACCGCTGTCCGAACGCGACAAAGAGATCGCTGCAATTGTCGGACCTGAGCTGCGCAAACGTGGACTGCTTTTCGTAGGGCTCGATGTGATTGGCGACTTCCTCACCGAAATCAACGTCACCAGCCCGACCTGTATCCGTGAGATCGATAATGCCTTCGACACTCGTATCGCTGAACGCCTGATGGACGTTATCGCTGCAAGATTGCAGAGCAGAGCCAACAATTGATGCACTGCGGTTGGCCCTGAGCCAACCGCCGTTATGCCCACTAGCTGCTGCCCCAGGAGCGACGCATCGCTGCGCCGACTCATCAAAGCTGCCGCCTGGTTCATAGACTTTTACAGCCGCGCTGGGCAGACTGCCCGCTCTTCGAGCCGACTGAAATGTGATGAACGCCGCTACACGCCAACCCTCTCCTGCCCGTCCCGACGTTCGCCCGGCGGATCGTCTCGGCTTCATGGTGCTTATAGCGGCCGCACTGCATGCGGCGCTGATCCTTGGCCTGGGGTTCTCTATCTCAGAGCCGAAACAGATCAGCAAGACGCTGGAAATCACCCTGTCTACGTTCAAAAGTGAAGAAAAGCCCAAGGAAGCCGACTTCCTGGCACAGGATAATCAACAGGGCAGCGGCACGCTGGAACACAAGGCGTCTCCAAAGACCACTGAACAGGCGCCGTTTCAGGACACACAGGTGCGCAAGGTCTCACCCGCAGCTTCGCCGCCCCCGAGCAACCAAAGCGAAGCGCCGAACACAGCCGTAGCAACCCGCGCACCGCAGCCAGACAAGACCCCCGCGAAGCCCCAGAAGAGCAAGCCCCAGCCGCAAAGCCAGCCAGCACCGGTTTATGACAGCTCCCAGCTAAGCGACGAAATCGCCAGCCTTGAGGCTGAGCTCGCCCAGCAAGTCGAGCAGTATGCCAAGCGACCTCGTGTCAGTCGGCAAAACAGCGCTGCGACCATGCGAGACATCAGCGCCTGGTATCGCGACGAGTGGCGCAAGAAAGTGGAGCGCATCGGCAATCTGAATTACCCAGACGAGGCGCGCCGGCAGCGAATTTATGGCAGCTTGCGCATGCTCGTGGTCATTGACCGAAACGGCACGGTACAGGAGCTCCGCGTACTCGAATCCTCGGGGCAACCCTTGCTCGACGAAGCAGCAATGCGGATCGTCAGGCTAGCAGCCCCTTTCGCACCTTTTTCAGGTGAACTGGCCCAGAAGTTCGATCAGGTCGAGATCATCAGAACCTGGCGCTTCGAGCGTGGCGACCGGCTGTCGAGCCGATAACGTATTGATCGGGCGTGCCAGACGCCCTATCCGGCGTGACGGCTTCCCGACCCCGGCCCTAACGCTTAAGCTAGCCACCATGAACGCCACCTCCCCTAGCTACCTTAAGCATCACTTTCTGATCGCCATGCCCCACATGGCGGATCCGAACTTCGCGCAATCGCTAATTTATCTGGTTGAACACAACCAGGACGGCGCCATGGGCCTTATCGTCAACCGCCCCAGCGGCTTGAACCTGGCCGACGTGCTCGAGCAGTTAAGACCAGATCAACCGACGGGCCCTGATACCCATCATCAGACAATTTTCTCAGGGGGCCCAGTACAGACCGACAGAGGTTTCGTGCTGCACCCAGCCGATGCCCAGTTTCAGGCCACGCTGAACCTGGGTCCGTTAGGTGTGACGACCTCACAGGATGTGCTCTTTGCGATTGCCGATGGCTACGGGCCAAGGCAGCACCTGATTGCGCTTGGCTATGCCGGCTGGGAGCCCGGCCAGCTAGAAAGCGAGCTGGCAGAGAACGCCTGGCTGAGCTGCCAGGCGCAGCTACACATCCTTTTTGATGTTCCGCACGATAAACGTCTGTCCGCAGCCGCCGCATCGCTGGGAGTCGACCTTCGGCTGCTCAGTAGCCAGGTCGGCCACGCATGAGCCTTCCGCGTCTGCTGCTGGGCTTCGACTACGGTACCAAACAGATCGGAGTCGCAGTTGGCCAGGCAATTACCGGGCAGGCTCGCGAACTCTGCGTGCTCAAGGCTCAGAATGGCGTACCCGACTGGTTGCGCATCGAGGCGCTGCTACGCGAGTGGCAGCCGGATGCGCTGGTCGTCGGCCTGCCCCTGAACATGGACGGCAGTCCCAGCGAGATGAGCGCTCGTGCGGAGAAGTTCGCCCGCCGCCTCAACGGTCGCTTCAACTTGCCAGTGCATACCCATGACGAACGCCTCACGACCTACGAAGCCAAAGGCGAACGGCTGCGTGGCGGTCAGAGCGGCGGTTACCGTGAACGCCCCGTTGATGCCCTGGCCGCAGCTCTTTTACTCGAAGGCTGGCTGAGTGCCCAGCAAACCGCATAAAGCGGACTCAGGAGAAATCATGACCCTGCCCAATCCCAATCAGCTGCTTCCCGAGATGGCTGCAGCGCTGAATGAGCATCTGAAGAGCCGGGGCATAAGCGAACCTCGCTTCATCGGCATTCGCACTGGCGGCGTCTGGGTCGCTCAGGCTTTGCTTGATCAACGGGACAGGAACGAAACCCTTGGAATTCTGGACGTCTCGTTCTACCGCGACGATTTCAGCCAGAACGGACTACATCCTCAAGTTCGCCCGTCGGAGCTACCATTCGAAATCGAAGGGCAGCATCTCGTACTGGTCGATGACGTGTTAATGAGTGGCCGCACCGTTCGTGCTGCATTGAACGAATTGTTCGACTATGGCCGGCCGGCAAGTGTCAGTCTGGTCTGCCTGCTTGACCTCAACGCCCGCGAGCTGCCAATCCGCCCAGACGTGGTCGGCGCGACACTCTCACTGGCGCCCGACCAACGCGTAAAGCTGCTAGGCCCTGCACCGCTAGCGCTTGAGTACCAGACCCTCGCTTCTGCCAATTGAGACCCTCGCGATGACGCCTACCGACGCCAAGCGCCCCCTCCAGCTGAACGATAACGGTCAGCTGCGCCATTTCCTCTCGCTGGATGGCTTGCCCCGCGCTCTGCTTACCGAGATTCTGGACACCGCCGACTCATTTCTGGAGGTCGGCGCAAGGGCAGTGAAGAAAGTGCCGTTACTGCGAGGCAAGACCGTTTGCAACGTGTTCTTCGAGAACTCCACACGCACCCGGACCACTTTCGAACTGGCAGCCAAGCGGCTTTCCGCGGACGTGATCACGTTGAACGTTTCGACATCGTCCACCAGCAAGGGCGAGACCCTGACCGATACCCTACGCAACCTCGAGGCCATGGCCGCAGACATGTTCGTGGTGCGCCACGCCGATTCAGGTGCGGCACACTTCATTGCTGAGCACGTCTGCCCCGACGTGGCCATCATTAACGGCGGCGACGGGCGCCACGCGCATCCAACGCAGGGTATGCTCGACATGCTAACCATCCGCCGTCACAAGGGCGACTTCGAGAAGCTCTCGGTGGCCATCGTTGGCGACATCCTGCACTCACGTGTTGCCCGCTCCAACATGCTCGCGCTGAAAGCACTCGGCTGCCCCGACATCCGCGTGATCGGGCCGAAGACGCTATTACCGGTCGGCCTCGATCAGTACGGCGTCACGGTCTACAACGACATGAACGAGGGCCTGCGCGACGTCGACGTCGTGATCATGCTGCGCCTGCAACGCGAACGTATGCAGGGCGGCTTGCTGCCCAGCGAGGGCGAATTCTATCGCCTGTACGGCCTGACAACGCAGCGGATGGCGCTGGCCAAACCTGACGCAATCGTCATGCACCCAGGCCCGATAAACCGCGGCGTCGAGATCGAATCAGCGGTAGCCGATGGTCACCAGTCGGTGATCCTCAACCAGGTCACGTACGGAATCGCCATTCGTATGGCGGTGCTTTCCATGGCCATGAGTGGACAGACCGCACAAAGGCAACTCGAACAGGAAAACGCAGCCGAGGAGCAGAACTGATGCCCACCCATATCCTTGGTGCGCGCTTGATTGACCCGGCCAGCGGGCGTGACGAAGTCACCGACATTTATTGCCAAGACGGCAGAATCATCGCGTT
Organism: Stutzerimonas stutzeri; assembly: GCF_051028275.1. Taxonomy (GTDB): domain Bacteria; phylum Pseudomonadota; class Gammaproteobacteria; order Pseudomonadales; family Pseudomonadaceae; genus Stutzerimonas; species Stutzerimonas stutzeri_AS. The sequence continues at coordinate 397,904 of NZ_CP069269.1, read as the reverse complement.
CGGCCAGGCTCCGGCGGGCTTTAGCGCTGCACGAACCATTGATGCACGTGGACTGGTCGCAGCACCCGGCCTTGTCGACCTGTCGGTGGCGCTCCGCGAACCCGGCTACAGCCGCAAAGGCAACATCGCCAGTGAAACGCTCGCGGCAACCGCTGGTGGCATCACCAGCCTTTGCTGTCCGCCTCAGACCAGGCCGGTGCTGGATACCGCCGCGGTTGCTGAACTGATCCTCGATCGTGCCCGCGAATCAGGCCATGCCAAAGTCTTCCCGATTGGCGCACTTACACGCGATCTGGCAGGCGAACAGTTATCGGAGCTGGTCGCACTACGTGACGCGGGCTGCGTCGCCTTCGGCAATGGCTTGGCCAACTTCACCAGCAACCGCAACCTCGGTCGAGCACTGGAGTATGCGGCGACCTTTGACCTCACCGTCGTCATCCACTCCCAGGACAGCGACCTGGCCGAAGGGGGGCTGGCCCACGAAGGCCCAGCAGCGGCGTTCCTCGGACTTGCCGGGATACCAGAAACGGCGGAAACCATCGCCCTTGCGCGCAACCTGTTGCTTGTGGAGCAAGCCGGCGTGCGGGCCCATTTCAGCCAGATCACCACGGCCCGCGGCGCGCAGATGATTGCTGAAGCACAAGGGCGCGGCCTGCCAGTCTCGGCGGACGTGGCGATGTATCAGCTCATTCTGACTGACGAAGCGCTCCATGGCTTTTCCAGCCTCTACCACGTGCAGCCTCCCTTACGTAGCGCAGCTGATCGCGAGGGCCTCCGCCAGGCGGTCCGGAGCGGGGTCATTTCGGCCATCTCCAGTCATCATCAACCGCATGAGGCCGATGCCAAGCAGGCGCCTTTCGGCGAGACCGAACCCGGCATCAGCAGCGCGGAAATCCTTCTACCGCTCGCTCTGACACTGGTAGAAGACGGGCTATTGGATTTACCAACCCTGCTCTGTCGCCTCACTACTGGACCGGCAGCCGCGTTACGGCTTTCGGTCGGCCATTTGACTGTCGGAGGTGCCGCCGATCTGGTGCTGTTCGATCCGAGCAGCACTACCTTGGTTGGCGAACAATGGCACTCGAAAGGTCGCAATTGCCCCTTTGTCGGTCATTGCCTGCCCGGAGCAGTTCGCTACACGCTGGTTGACGGAAGGGTCGCGTTTTCAGGCTAGACGTGCCCACGGCCGCTGCGCTGGGAGCCGAACGCCCCCACGGCGGCCTGACGCAACTCAGCCGATCAGCGTCGTTCCATATTCTGCATCGATACCTGACTGTTCAGCGTCCAGAAGTCATAGAGGACGCCAACGAAGAACAGCCCACCGGTGCAAAGATAGATCAAGCCAGTGATCCACTTGCCCTGATACATCCGATGCACGCCGAATATGCCCAGGAAGGTCAGCAGAATCCAGGCGACGGTGTAGTCGATCGGGCCTGGCTGGAAACGCAGGTCGGCTTCTCTATCCATGGAAGGAATCAGAAACAGGTCAATGATCCAGCCGACAAAGAACAAACCGAGCGTGAAAAACCAGATGGTGCCGGTGATAGGTTTGCCGTAGTAGAAACGGTGCGATCCAAGGAAACCGAAGATCCACAAAAGGTAGCCGATCACGGTGCTGTGGGTGTTTTGCCGCATCTGAGCCTCGCCTGAAGTTCGAACGTAGCGCCCAGCTTAACTGATAAAGGCAGCAGTCGATTCACCCGCCCAACGGGCACCGACGGCCCCGCCGCTCATGATACTGTATGCTTAAACAGTATTTCGGCGACCGACATGCAGCTCATCGAGAAACTCAGCGTCTTGGCCGACGCCGCAAAATATGACGTGTCCTGCGCCAGTAGCGGCGCCCCCAAACGCAGCTCGAAGGGAAAGAGCGGGCTTGGCGCCACCAATGGAATGGGTATCTGTCACAGCTTCACGCCGGACGGTCGCTGTGTGGCATTGCTGAAAATCCTCCTTACCAACTTTTGCCTCTACGACTGTCAGTACTGTGTCAATCGGCGCTCCAGCGATGTACCGCGCGCACGCTTCACTCCGGAAGAAGTGGTCAAGCTGACGCTGGATTTCTACCGGCGCAACTGCATCAGCGGCTTGTTCCTCAGCTCCGGGATCATCCGCTCGGCGGACTACACCATGGAGCAGCTCAATCGAGTGGCCAGGCTGTTACGCGAAGAACACGAGTTTCGCGGTTACATTCACCTGAAAACCATTCCGGACGCTGATCCGCAACTCATCGCGGAGGCCGGCCGCTATGCCGACAGGCTGAGCGTGAACATTGAGCTGCCGACCGAGTCCAGCCTGATCCGCCTTGCACCTGAAAAGCAGGTGGGAACCATCAAGCAGGCGATGCATGCTATCCATGCGGGCGAGACCGAGGCAAAAGCGGAAAAACGCGCACCACGCTTTGCACCGGCAGGCCAGAGTACTCAGATGATTGTCGGTGCCGACGCTACCGATGACAGCACCATTTTGCACACCGCCCAGACGTTGTATGGCGACTACAAATTGCGTCGCGTGTACTACTCAGCATTCAGCCCTATCCCGCACAGTCCCAAGACGGTGCCTTTCGAAGCACCGCCATTGCTGCGCGAACACCGCCTGTATCAAGCCGACTTCTTGATGCGTGGTTACGGCTTTCAAGCCAGCGAGCTGCTCTCGGAGCCGGGAAATCTAGCGCTGGACATCGACCCCAAACTGGCTTGGGCGCTCGCCAATCGTGAGCACTTTCCCGTCGATCTGAATCGAGCTGAGCCTACGCTGATCGCACGGATTCCTGGGATCGGCATCCTCAGCGCCAAACGCCTGGTCGCGCTACGCCGACAGAAACGCATCCGTTTCGAAGACCTGACTCGCCTTCGCTGCTCGCTTGAAAAAGCCAAACCCTTCGTCATCACTCACGACTATCGACCAAGCCTTGCCTATCGGGAATCGACAACCTTGCGCCAGCGCCTCAGCGAGGGCCCGGTACAGATGGGGCTGTGGTGATGCGTAAGGTGCGGTTTGATGGCAGCTTCGATAGCTGGCGCGATGCGGCGCGTGACCTGCTTCAACACGGCGTCGCGCCACATCAAGTCGAATGGCTCGGCAACGACGATGTAGGTGGCCTGTTCGATGAGCCGCATACAAGCGGACCAATCGATCCAGCACCGCCAGTACGCATCCCACGACAGCTGATCGACGAACTGCAGAACGCGGCCCGCTTTCGCACGGCTGATCGGTGGAGCTTGCTGTATCGCGTTCTTTGGCGGGTCGCAAAAGGTGACCAAACGGCCCGCCTGGTGGGCGATGTTGACGGAACTGACCTACACGCGCGCATCAAGGCCGTACGCCGTGAAACGCACCATATGCATGCCTTCCTACGTTTTAGCCCTACAGGCGGCAGCGAGGCGCCGGACTATGCCGCCTGGTTCGAGCCTGCGCATGACGTGCTATCCAGTGCAGCGCCTCACTTCGCCGAGCGGATGGGCTTGAATTCCTGGCTGATCGCGACGCCAAGCGACGCGGTGCTATGGGATGGAGCGGTCATGCACTACGCCAGGCCATGCCCGCCCGCCTGGCGGCAGCTGGCCAGAAACGCGCGGGACCCAGGGGCGGAACTTTGGAAAACCTATTACGAGAGCACCTTCAATCCGGCGAGACTCAACCGCAACGTAATGGAAAGCAACCTGCCGGTTCGATTCTGGAAGAACTTGCCTGAGGGCGCCCTGATTCCTCAACTAATGAGCCAGGCGCGGGCCGGAGCGCAACGTGACGGGCAGGCCGAACGCGTAGCCGAGCGGCCAGGCAAGCGTATATGCCGACCTGAGCAGCGCTGATCAGCGGAAGCTGCGTCCAGGGTCGTCGTCACTGACTTCCAGTGTCAGACCCTGCGACACGCTTTTGAGATGTTCACCATCGGTCTCCGAGCCCAGCTTGATCATCAACCGCAGGTCGTTGGATGAGTCAGCGTGTAGCAAGGCGTCTTCGTAGGTGATCTCGCCCTGTACGTAGAGGTTGTACAGCGCCTGATCGAACGTCTGCATGCCCAGATCGGTTGAACGTTTCATGAGGGACTTGAGCTCGTGGACCTCGCCCTTGCGAATCAGGTCGGCTGCCAGCGGCGTGTTGATCAGCACCTCGATGACCGCGCGCCGCCCCTTTCCGTCCGGCGTAGGAATCAACTGCTGGGCGACGATGGCCTTGAGGTTCAGCGACAGATCCATCCATACCTGTTGCTGCCGATCCGCCGGGAAGAAGTTGATGATCCGGTCCAAGGCCTGGTTGGCGTTGTTGGCGTGCAGCGTCGCCAGACAGAGATGGCCGGTTTCAGCGAACGCCACGGCATAGTCCATGGTTTCACGGGTCCGCACTTCGCCGATAAGAATCACGTCCGGCGCCTGGCGCAGCGTGTTTTTCAACGCCACGTCGAAGGAATCCGTATCGATCCCGACTTCGCGCTGGGTGACGATGCAACTCTGATGTTGATGGATGAACTCGATCGGATCCTCGATGGAAATGATATGACCGCTGGAGTTCTTGTTGCGGTAGCCGATCATCGCCGCCAGCGATGTGGACTTACCGGTACCGGTCGCACCCACAAACAACACCAGGCCCCGCTTGGTCATGGCCAGCTTTTTCAGCACGTCCGGCAGCTTGAGCTCTTCAATCGTCGGGATGTTCGTCTCGATACGGCGCAGCACCATGCCCGCAAGGTTGCGCTGGTAGAAAGCACTGACGCGGAAACGACCGATACCCCGGGCGCTGATGGCGAAGTTGCATTCATGATTCTCAGCGAACTCGCGGCGCTGCTGCTCGTTCATTACCGCATGCACCGTTTCGCGAGTCATCTCGGGCGACATCGGCGTTTTGTTGACGGGCAGGATCTTGCCGTTGACCTTCATTGAAGGCGGTACGCCGGCGGTAATGAACAGATCGGAGCCGCCCTTTTCGACCATCAGGCGCAACAGTTTTTCAAATTCCATCGTCGTTCTCGTAGGCTGGCGTAGCCGCGCTGTGTCAAAGCGAATGGACCCGGCATCGCGCCAGGTCCGGATAGGTTTAGAAGTTTTCCGGCTGCTTGGCTTTTTCCTTGGCGCTATCGCGTGTGATGAGCCCCTTGGCCAGCAAGCCTTTCAAGCAGGCATCGAGCGTCTGCATACCCAGCGACCCGCCGGTCTGGATGGACGAGTACATCTGCGCCACCTTGTCCTCACGGATCAAGTTTCGGATGGCGGGCGTGCCAATCATGATTTCATGCGCCGCCACTCGACCACCCCCGACCTTCTTCAGCAAGGTCTGAGAGATGACCGCCTGCAACGATTCGGACAACATCGAGCGTACCATCGACTTTTCTTCAGCCGGGAATACGTCCACTACCCGGTCGATCGTCTTGGCTGCCGATGTGGTGTGCAGGGTGCCGAACACCAGATGGCCAGTTTCCGCAGCGGTCAGAGCCAGACGGATGGTCTCCAGGTCCCGCATTTCGCCGACGAGAATGATGTCCGGGTCTTCACGCAGTGCCGAGCGCAGCGCTTCGGAGAAGCCGAGCGTGTCACGGTGCACTTCACGCTGGTTGACCAGGCACTTTTTCGACTCGTGAACGAATTCGATCGGATCTTCGATGGTGAGGATGTGGTGGTACTTGTTGTTGTTCAGGTAGTCGAGCATCGCCGCCAGGGTTGTCGACTTGCCCGAACCCGTCGGTCCGGTGACCAGCACCAGCCCGCGCGGCACATCGGTGATCTTGCGGAAGACTTCACCCATCCCGAGGTCTTCCATGGTCAGCACCTTGGACGGAATGGTCCGGAATACCGCACCGGCGCCGCGGTTCTGGTTGAACGCGTTGACCCGGAAGCGTGCCACGCCGGGCACTTCAAACGAGAAGTCGGTCTCGAGGAATTCTTCGAAATCCTTGCGCTGCTTGTCATTCATGATGTCGTAAATAAGCGCGTGCACCTGCTTGTGGTCCATCGCGGGCAGATTGATCCGGCGCACATCGCCATCAACGCGGATCATCGGCGGCAAGCCGGAAGACAGGTGCAAATCCGACGCACCCTGCTTGGCGCTAAAGGCCAGCAGCTCAGTGATATCCATGGGACTCCCCAATTACAAGCAAGCAGGTAGAATGCCGCGCAGACCCAACGGTGGCAGGCGCAGGTAATGTCCACGATAGCGACGAATATTGCAAAGGTCGGAACGCGCATCCGTGAGGCGGCGCAAGCTGTGGCCCGTGATCCCGACGAGGTGCAGCTGCTGGCGGTGAGCAAGACTCAACCAGCCGAGGCCATTCGGGAGGCCAGCGAAGCGGGCCTTCGTGATTTCGGCGAGAATTACCTGCAGGAAGCGCTGGAAAAACAGGCGGACCTTACCGACCTGCCGTTAACCTGGCATTTCATCGGCCCCATCCAGTCGAACAAGACCAAGCTGATCGCCGAGTCCTTCGACTGGGTGCACTCGGTGGATCGCCTGAAGATTGCCCAGCGTCTATCGGCTCAACGTCCAGAACAGCTCGGCCCGCTGAATGTCTGTCTGCAGGTCAACGTTAGCGGCGAAGCCAGTAAGTCGGGCTGTGAGCCGCACGATGTACGCGAACTGGCCCACGCGATCGCCGGGTTGCCCCGCCTTCGCCTGCGGGGCCTCATGGCGATTCCCGAACCATCGGATGATCCAGCCGAGCAGCGTGCCGCGTTCGCCCGCCTGCGCCAACTCCAAACAGAACTTCAGTTGAACCTGGACACTCTTTCCATGGGCATGAGCCAGGACCTGGAGGCGGCCATTGCCGAAGGGGCCACCTGGGTCCGCATAGGCACTGCAGTGTTCGGAGCCCGTAACTACCCACCGCAGGCAGCTACAGACGCCCAGCATGAATAAAAGGAATTCCAGATGAGCATTCCCCGTATCGCCTTCATCGGCGGCGGCAACATGGCCGCAAGCCTGATTGGCGGCTTACGCGCCCAGGGCATCCCAGCCGCCGCGATTTGTGCCAGTGATCCCGGCGCCGATAGACGCTCCGAGCTCGAAGCCACCCATGGCATCACCGCTTTTGCCGACAATGCCCAGGCCATTGCAGGCTCCGACGTGGTGGTGCTGGCAGTCAAGCCGCAGGTGATGCAGGCGGTCTGCCGTGATCTGGCTGCGCATCTGCAGGCAGATCAGTTGATCGTTTCGATCGCGGCTGGCATCAATTGCGACAGCTTGCAGGCCTGGCTCGGTGAACAAACGCCACGGTCGATTGTACGTTGCATGCCGAACACACCTTCCTTATTGCGTCAGGGTGTCAGCGGGCTGTTTGCCAACGACCAGGTGACCGACACACAAAAGCAACAGGCCGAGCAACTGCTGTCGGCGGTTGGGCTGGCGCTCTGGCTGGATCAGGAATCGTTGATCGATGCGGTGACGGCCGTTTCAGGCAGCGGCCCGGCGTACTTCTTCCTGATGATCGAAGCGATGACCGCAGCAGGTGAGAAGATGGGCTTGCCGCGTGATACGGCGGCACGGCTGACCATGCAAACCGCTTTGGGCGCGGCGCGGATGGCCTGCGAAAGCGATGTGGAAGCCGCGGAACTGCGGCGTCGCGTCACCTCGCCGAACGGAACCACCGAAGCGGCGATCAAAGCCTTTCACGCGGGTGGTTTCGAAAGCCTGGTTGAGCAAGCGATGGCTGCAGCCGCACAACGCTCGGCCGAACTCGCTGAACAATTGGGCAACTAAGGAGCCTTCATGTCGCAACTCTCGCAAGCCCTGATCCTGATCGTTCAAACGCTCGGCAGCCTGTACCTGCTGATCGTCTTGCTGCGTTTCATCCTGCAATTGGTTCGTGCGGACTTCTACAACCCGCTGAGCCAGTTCATCGTCCGCGCCACGCACCCTTTGCTCAAGCCATTGCGCCGCGTGATACCCAGTATCGGCGGGCTCGACCTGTCGTCGCTGGTACTGGCGATCATCGTTCAGTTGCTGTTGATGGCGGCAATTCTGATGATCGCTTTCGGCACCATCGGTAATCCGCTGCAGCTTTTGGTCTGGGCCATCATTGGCGTGACCGGGCTGTTCATCAATATCTTTTTCTACGCGCTCATCATCAGCGTGATCCTGTCGTGGGTCGCACCCGGCAGTCACAACCCAGGCGCCCAGTTGGTGAGCCAGATTTGCGAACCGGCGCTGGCACCCTTTCGCCGCCTGCTGCCAAGCATGGGGGGGCTGGATATTTCGCCAATCTTCGCCTTTCTCGCGATCAAACTGATCGACATGCTCGTGATCAACAACCTGGCAATGATGACGCACATGCCCAACATTCTGCGCTCGCTTATTTGAACCGAAACCGCCCATGGCCTCGTGCAGGCTTTGGGCGCTGGTTCACAAAGGTTCGATTGACCCGCACCGGGCGACTGGGATAATCGCCCCCTACGCCTTTCAGGAAGCACCATGATCATGGAACGACTCGACCGTCAGGTGGATGCCTACGTCTCCTGGAAACGCGACCTTATCCGCGAAATAACACGGTATCGCAGTTGGCTGGCGCATAACCGCCTCAATTCGGATGCGGTGGAAGCCAGGCTGAACCGCGCACTGAAACTGCTGCGCACCGATCACATCACGCTCGCATTTGTAGGCGAGTATTCTCGCGGCAAGACAGAGCTGATCAACAGCCTGTTCTTCTCCGAGTACGGCCAGCGCATCCTGCCGTCGCGTGCGGGCCGAACCACCATGTGCCCAACCGAACTGTACTTTGATCCGCGTGCGGAGCGTTCGTACATTCGCCTGCTGCCGATCGAGTCCCGCCTGGAAGACACCAGCATCGCCCAGCTCAAGCGCACACCAAGCGTCTGGACGAATATCGCGCTGGATCCTGATAACCCAGACGCCATGGTCAGCGCCTTTTGCCAAGTCGCTTCCACCAAGTCGATGCCGGTGGAACAGGCCATCCAGCTGGGCTTCCACCCCGACGCGCTGGAAGCGTCCGATGCTGACGGGGAGGTGATGGTGCCGGCCTGGCGACACGCCATGGTCAACTTCGACCATCCGCTGCTGCGCCAGGGTCTGCGCATTCTGGACACGCCAGGTCTCAATGCGCTCGGTAGCGAGCCAGAACTCACCCTGTCGATGTTGCCGAATGCGCAGGCTGTGATTTTCCTGCTGTCCGCCGATGCCGGTGTAACGGCTAGCGACATGGGCATCTGGCAACAGCACATTCGCCAACTCGATGACGGTGGTCATAACCGACTGTTCGCCGTGCTGAACAAGATCGACGTCTTGTGGGACGACGTGTCCGGTGAAGCTTTCGTCAATGAGGCGATCCAGCGAATGCAGACTGCCACGGCGCAACAGCTGGGCATCGCTGTCGAGGATGTGCTTCCACTCTCAGCCAAGCAGGCCTTACTGGCCAAAATCCGCGGCGATCAAGACCTGCTCCAGCGCAGCCAACTGGTTACGCTGGAGCACCTGCTCTGCGAGCGCATCCTCGCTCAGAAGGAGCGCTTGCTGGAGCAGCAGGTCGTGCGGCAGGTACTTGCGCTACTGCAAAACAGTCAGCAAATCCTGACCCAGCGACTGGGCAAGGTTCGCGAGCAAAGTGAGCTGCTCGACAGCCATCGCCAGGACAGCGGCCAGATGCTCATGGAACTGACCGCGCGCACACGCCACGACCATAACCAGCATCACAAGCGTTTGCTGCAATTGAAAACCAACCAGCGCCTGCTGCAACGCCAAGGCGAACTTCTGAGTTCCACAGTGCGGCCGGAACGCCTGGAGGAACACCTTGCTCGCCTGCGTCGCAGCCTGACCGGGAGCCTGACCACACTGGGCATCAACCTCAGCATCGTGCATTTCTTCCGCTCCGTGGAGCAGGATCTGGGTGCACTCGAACACGAAGCGGCACTGGCAAACAAAATGGTGTCGGCCATCTACCGGCGACACAATGACGAAAACCCGCTGCACGGCGTGGACGCTCCCCTGTTCCGGCTGGCGCGCTACCAGCAAGAACTCAGACGCCTGCAAAACAAGGCCGACCAGTTCCGCCTTCAGCTCAAGACCTTGCTCACCGAACAGCGCACCTTGACGCGACGTTTCTTCGCCACCCTTGTACAGGAGGTGGTCGCCCTGCATCAGCGATTGCGCCAGGAAGCCGAGCATTGGGCCAACGAAGCGCTGATGCCGCTGATGCAGCATTCGCTGGAACACAAGCAGCAGCTCGAAGCGCATATGCTGCGACTGAAGAGCTTGGCGCAGGACAGTCAGCAAAGCAGTCAGCGCGGCCGCCTACTGGCGCGTTACAGCCTGGAACTGGAACAACAGCTGGCCGAGGCCGGTGAAATGCTGCGACTACTGCGAAAACCCGCGCCGATTCGCCGCCAAGGCAAAGTTGTCAGCCTCAACAGTGCCAGCCTCTGCTGACATCAGCGTTGCGATTGAGGATGAATTGAACCGCGCTAACCTTTAGACTTTGCCGCCTCTTCCAGTACGAGCCAGGGTCGATGCCCACAGCTATTCCAGCCGATTCCGTTGGTCTGGTGAGTCCGAAGGTCGCGCATTTCGCCGAGCCGCTGGCACTCGCCTGCGGCCGCACGCTTAACGATTACCAGCTGATCTATGAAACCTACGGCGAACTGAATGCCTCGCGCAGCAATGCCGTACTCATCTGCCACGCGCTGTCAGGTCATCATCATGCGGCGGGCTTCCACGACAATGAGGACCGCAAGCCCGGCTGGTGGGACAGCTGCATCGGTCCGGGTAAGGCGATCGATACCAGACGCTTCTTCGTGGTCAGTCTGAACAACCTTGGTGGCTGCAATGGCTCGACCGGCCCCGGCAGCATCAATGCTATAACGGGCAAGCCTTACGGCGCGGACTTCCCTGTCGTCACCGTGGAGGACTGGGTCAACAGCCAGGCCCGCCTGGCCGACATGCTGGGTATTGAGCAGTGGGCGGCGGTTGTGGGCGGCAGCCTCGGCGGCATGCAGGCGATGCAGTGGACCATGAGCTACCCGGAGCGCGTTCGCCATTGTGTGGCGATTGCCTCGGCGCCCAAGCTCTCCGCCCAGAACATTGCGTTCAATGAGGTGGCACGCCAGGCAATACTCTCCGATCCAGAGTTTCACGGCGGGCATTTCCAGGAAAAAGGCGTGATTCCCAAGCGGGGTCTGATGCTGGCGCGCATGGTCGGGCACATCACCTACCTGTCCGACGACGCCATGGGCACCAAATTCGGCCGTGGGCTCAAGAGCGAAAAGCTGAACTACGATTTCAACAGCGTCGAATTTCAGGTCGAAAGTTATCTTCGCTATCAGGGCGAAGAGTTTTCCGGCCGCTTCGATGCCAATACCTATCTTCTGATGACCAAGGCACTGGATTATTTCGACCCGGCGGCGGCACATGGCGACGATCTCGCCAAGGCACTGTCGACGGCAAAGGCGGACTTCTGCGTCATTTCGTTCACCACCGACTGGCGCTTCTCCCCCGAGCGCTCGCATGAAATCGTCGACGCGCTGATGGCCGCGCGCAAGAACGTCTGTTACCTGGAAATCGACGCCCCTCAAGGCCATGACGCCTTCCTGATCCCGATCCCCCGATATCTACAGGCCTTTCGCGGTTACATGAACCGCATCGCCGTATAAGGAACTCCTATGCGCGCCGATCTGGAAATCATCCAAGACTGGATACCGGCAGGAAGCCGCGTGCTCGACCTGGGCTGCGGCGACGGCGACTTGCTGGCCTGGCTGCGAGACAACAAGCAGGTCAGCGGCTATGGCCTGGAGATCGATCCCGACAACATTGCCGCTTGCATCGAGAAAGGAGTCAACGTAATCGAGCAGGATCTCGACAAGGGCCTCGGTAATTTTGCCAGCAACAGCTTCGACATGGTGGTGATGACCCAGGCGCTACAGGCCGTCCACTACCCGGATGTGCTGCTTAAAGAAATGCTCCGGGTCGGCCGCGAATGCATCATCACCTTCCCCAACTTCGGCCACTGGCGATGCCGCTGGTATCTGGCCAGCAAGGGACGCATGCCGGTGTCGGAGTTCCTTCCCTACACGTGGTACAACACGCCGAACATCCACTTCTGCACGTTCGAAGACTTCGAGCGCCTCAGCCGCGAGCTGGGTGCCCGTGTGCTAGAACGACTGGCCGTGGATCGTCATCACAAGCACGGCGTAGCCAGCCGTTTGTGGCCCAACCTGATCGGCGAAATCGGCATCTACCGTGTCACCGGGCCAGCCCGCTGACTTCGACGCTAGAGGAAACATCATGAGATCGACATTGATATGCCTGCTTGCCCTGCTGTTTGCCCTGCCTGCCATGGCCGAGCGCAAACAGAGCGTGGGCGAATACGACGTTCATTACATTGCATTCAACTCAGGCTACCTACAGCCGGATATCGCAGCGGCAACCGGGCTCGTGCGCAGCAAGACACAAGGCGTGGTCAACATCTCGGTGCTCAAGTCTGGCAAGCCCACTGCGGCACAGGTGAGCGGCACCGTCAGGAACCTGCTCGGCCAGGACTATCCGCTTTCCTTCAAGCAACTCAGGGAAGGCGATGCGGCTATCTACTACCTTGCCCAGTTTCCCTTCGGATCTCGCGAAACGCTGCGCTTCAACGTTAACGTGCAGCCGGTCGGTGCTGCGGCGATTAACTTCGATTTCACTCAAGAATTCTTTCCGGACGAATGATGCCATTCAAAGAACTGGTGCTGGCCAGCCACAACGCCGGCAAGCTCAAGGAACTGCAAGCCATGCTGGGCGACGCCGTGCGGGTACGCTCGATCGGTGAGTTCAGCAACATCGAGCCCGAAGAAACCGGACTGTCCTTCGTCGAGAATGCCATTCTCAAGGCACGCAATGCAGCACGCATATCTGGCTTGCCTGCGCTGGCTGACGACTCAGGCCTAGCGGTCGACCACCTTGGCGGTGCGCCGGGCATCTACTCGGCGCGCTACGCGGACGGCCAGGGTGACGCGGCAAACAATGCCAAACTGCTCGACGCCCTGAAGGACGTGCCGGACGCCGAGCGTGGCGCTCAGTTCGTCTGCGCGCTGGCACTCCTGAGGCATGCCGACGATCCGCTGCCCATTCTCTGCGAAGGCCTCTGGCAAGGTCGCATTCTGCACAGCGCTCAAGGCGAGCATGGCTTCGGTTACGACCCGCTATTCTGGGTGCCGGAGCGTAACTGCTCCAGCGCCGAGCTGGCACCGCAGGAGAAAAACCAGCTCAGCCACCGTGCTCGCGCCATGGCCCTGCTAAAACAGCGGCTGGGGATCGCATGACCACAGCCTCCGACGGTGGCGCTTCGGAGTCGCCTGCGGTTTCGCGTCTGGAGCTGCCGCCCCTGGCGGCCTATGTACATATTCCCTGGTGCGTTCGCAAATGCCCGTACTGCGATTTCAACTCCCATGCTGCCGGCCCTACGCTGCCCGAAGATGCCTATGTCGAGGCGTTGCTGGCGGACCTGGATGCCGACCTTGAGCAGATCCAGAGCCGCAAACTAACGTCGATTTTTTTCGGCGGCGGCACGCCGAGCCTGTTCTCCGCTAAGGCGCTATCGCGAATCCTCGAAGGCATGCAACAGCGGGTCGGATTCGCTGACGGCATCGAGATCACCCTGGAAGCCAACCCGGGGACTTTCGAGCAAGCGAAATTCCGCGATTATCGCAGCCTGGGCATCAACCGCTTATCCATCGGCGTGCAGAGCTTCCAGGCCAAAAAACTTAAAGCGCTCGGTCGAATCCATGACGGCAACGAGGCGATCCGTGCCGCTGGCATGGCGCGCGCAGCGGGCTTCGATAACTTCAATCTGGACCTGATGCATGGTTTACCAGGGCAGAGCCTCGAGGATGCCTTGAGCGACCTACGAACGGCGATCGCTCAACAGCCAACGCATCTGTCGTGGTATCAGCTTACTGTCGAGCCTAACACCGAGTTCTGGAGCAAGCCGCCCCTTCTTCCTGAAGACGAAACCCTATGGGACATTCAGGAAGCCGGCCAGGCATTGCTGGCATCGCACGGCTACGCCCAATACGAAACGTCGGCCTACGCACAACCTGGCCGTCAGGCGCGTCACAACCTCAATTACTGGACGTTCGGCGACTTCCTCGGGCTGGGTGCCGGCGCACACGGCAAATGGACAAGCCCGAGCGGAGAGATTCGGCGGCACTGGAAAACTCGCCTGCCGAAGGACTACCTGGACCCCGCGAAGCGCTTCCGCGCCGGCGAGAAGCAACTCGAGCAGAGCGAGCTGCCCTTTGAATTCATGATGAACGTGCTGCGCCTCACCGACGGCGTGCCTTCGATGTTGTTCACTCAGCGCACCGGTCTCACAACAGACCTACTCGCAAGCGGTAGACGTGAGGCCGAAGCGCGAGGCTTGTTGGAGCCAGACCCGCAGCGGCTGGCCGCTACCCCTAAGGGGCAGCTGTTTCTCAACGACCTGCTACAACTTTTCCTGCCCTAAGGACCCCGCATGGATTTAGCACTGGAGCTCATCGCCACACTGTCGCGCTGGAGCCGTCACCATCTCTTCGACATCTCGCTGGCGATCATGGCGACCTTGTTTGTGCTCTTTGGCCCGACACTCAACAGCTGGGTGCAGAAAAATATTGGCGGGCTCAATTTCATCTTCCGTACGCTGGCGTTCGTGGTGTTCTGCGCTCTGGTCTACGGCCTCGGCATCATTTACCTCACGCCGTGGCTGGCCAAAGGACTGGCACAGTTCAACAACTACACCCTTGCGCCGGTGTTGCTGCTCGTGCTTTTCATCATCGGCGTAGTAGCCGACCGCAACTGAAGCGCCTCAATCGCCGAGGGTAGATCGATCGCCCGGGGCTCTGCCGGAACCCGTGACTGCCTGAAGACAAGCGCGCCGCTCGAGCTCGTTTCGTTCTGACACGAGGCCTGACAAAACTGAAGGGGACAGAACGAAAAAAGCCGCCATAATGGCGGCTTTTTTTCGTTAACAGTCAGTTAACGCCGCGACGAAGCGCCGCAGGGGAGAAGTCCCGAGGGCTGAGCCGGGCATCAAAGTCGTACATTGGCTCGTTGTTATCCAGCCCATCTACGAAGTAGTTGCCGTCTTTGAGGTGATACAGGGTTTCGACGGTGCTGTTGAACATCGGAACCTCGTAATAGCTGATTGGGTGGCTCTCCTGTAGGCCAATCAGCTCGCCTTTGCTGTTGAACAGGTCTACAGCCAGAATCGACCAGCTGTCTTCATCGATATAGAAGCGGCGCTTGGCATACGGATGGCTAAACCCTTTTCGCAATTCAGCGTCCACCACCCACACACGATGCAGCTCATAGCGCAGCAGGTCCGGATTCAGTGTGCGTGGGCCGACGATATCGTTGTAAGGAATCCCCTTCTGGTGTACCGCGTAACTGTTGTACGGCACCAGCATTTCGCGCTTCTCGATCAGGGTCCAATCATAGCGGTCCGGAGCGCCATTGAAGGAATCCACAACGTCCGCCGTTGCCAGACCGCTGGTATCGGGCTGCAGCGAATCGTAAGCGAGCGAAGGCAGACGTCGTACCCGCCGATCCGCCGGACTGTAGCGCCAGGCCTTGCGCACGGCCAGGACCTGATCAAGCGGATCCTGAACAGCCAAGGCGGTGCCTGAAAGCTTTGCCGGTGCAGTTACACGGTACTTGTAATACAGCGACGTATTGTCCAGATCAGCCTGGGTCACGCCCTCACGGTTGTAAACGTAATACACCTGGCGATCACGCTTGATATAGCTGGGCGAGCCGTTGATGACCACGGCCTGATTGGTCACAAACTGGGTTTGCTCGCCCTTGTAATGCAGCATGTGATTCCAGATGACTTCAATCCCGGTTTGCGGAATCGGAAACGGAATACCTGCTGATGCACCCTTGAGTCCGTTGCCGTTAGCAATCAGCTCAGCATTGACCGCGTTCAGACGCGTCTCATCATAGATGCGCTGAGGGTTGGCAGCGCTGCGGCGCGTTGGAAACACACGCAGGTGAAACCCCGGCTCTCGCTCGATCAGCGCTCGCATTCCCTCTGGCAACAACGCGGCGTATTGTCCGACATTGTTCTTGTCGACCCTGTACAAGACGGAGTCGCCCGCGTAAGGATCCGGATGGTGCATGCCCTTCTGGTAGCTGGCGGGCGGTTGCACCCCGCCGGTCCAGGCCGGAATGGTCCCGGCTGCATTGCCGGCACGCTCGGCGCCTAGCGGCGTGAGGTCCTGACCAAGGCGCATGGCCTGTGTCTCATCCACCCGGGCCTGAGCCTGACTGGCGCAGGCCGCCAGCAGGAGAATTCCGATTTTTCTGTACATCATTTTGCTCCTTGCCGCGACGTGGGCGCGGCAGATGACAGCCTGAACCTTAAAGGCAAGGCGCTCGTTGAGGCGTTGGAGATCGTGCCTTCCTGGCAATGTTCGTTATTGGATCGTCCCTGGGCCGCTTGGTCGCGGCTCTGGCGGGTATAGCGGTAACGCGTATTTCAAAGGGTCAGTCGACGCGCTCGAACTTGAGATCCCAAACCCCGTGGCCGAGGCGCTCACCGCGCCGCTCGAACTTGGTGATTGGTCGCTCTTCTGGACGATCCACGTACTGCCCGGTTACGGCCTGGTTGCGAAACCCAGGCGCGACGCTCATGACGTCGAGCATGTGCTCCGCGTAAGCCTCCCAGTCGGTTGCCATGTGCAACACTCCACCGACCTTGAGTTTTGTCCGGACCAGCTCGGCAAATGCGGGCTGGACGATGCGCCGCTTGTGGTGGCGACTTTTGTGCCAAGGATCGGGGAAAAACAGCAAGACCCGATCGAGGCTGGAATCGGCGACACATTCACGCAGCACTTCCAGCGCATCGCAACTGTAGACGCGCACGTTATTCAGATTTTGTGACACAAGTCCGTTTAGTAGCGCTCCCACTCCAGGCGAGTGCACTTCCACCCCGATGAAATCCTGGTCGGGCGCCGCAGCAGCCATTTCCAGGGTGGAATGGCCCATTCCGAACCCGATCTCGAAGGTTCTAGGCGCCTGCCGTCCAAATACCTGGTCGAAATCAAGCGGCCCGGCGTCCAGCTCCAGACCGAAGCGCGGCCACCCATGATCCAGGCCGCGCTGCTGTCCTTCGGTCATGCGGCCAGCACGCATCACAAAGCTTTTGATGGTGCGCATACGACGCTGGCCGTCGGCTGGAGAGGATGAGTCACTCATGAACAAACCTGCAATAAAGCGGCCGCGCCCACTGCGGCGCAGCCTTAGGGAAGAGAATTAGCGGATCAGGCCTTCAAGCGGCGACGAGGCACTGGCGTAGAGCTTTTTTGGCATACGTCCTGCCAGATAGGCCAAGCGGCCGGCATCAATGGCGTATTTCATTGCTTCGGCCATGAGCACCGGGTTCTGCGCATGGGCAATGGCGCTGTTCATCAGCACCGCCTCGCAACCAAGCTCCATGGCGATGGTTGCGTCCGATGCCGTGCCGACCCCGGCGTCAACCAACACCGGAACCTTGGCCTCTTCAAGAATGATGCGAAGGTTATAGGGGTTACAGATACCGAGCCCCGTTCCGATCAGACCTGCAAGCGGCATGACCGCGATGCATCCCGTCTCGGCCAGCTGACGAGCGATGATCGGATCGTCACTGGTGTAAACCATGACATCGAAGCCATCCTTGACCAGCACTTCTGCCGCCTTGAGGGTTTCGATCACGTTGGGGAACAGGGTTTTCTGGTCAGCCAGTACTTCCAGCTTGACCAGCTTGTGGCCATCGAGAAGCTCACGTGCCAGGCGGCAGGTGCGTACGGCCTCGCTCGCATCGTAACAACCGGCGGTATTGGGCAGAATCGTATAGCGATCCGGCGAGATAACGTCGAGCAAGTTGGGCTCGCCCGGGTTCTGGCCGATGTTGGTGCGGCGCACCGCAACGGTAACGATCTCCGCGCCGGAAGCCTCGATGGCGGCACGGGTCTCGTCGAGATCCTTGTACTTGCCGGTGCCTACCAGCAAGCGCGACTGATAGGTGCGGCCGGCAAGCGTAAATGGTTTGTCGTGCGGAACTGGGCTCATGCGACCATCCTGTACAGATGAAGTGAAGCGAGAAATACGCCGCTGCACGGGCGACGTCCGGAAAATAAACGTGGCGGGTTCTTCAGCCGCCGCCAATGGCATGTACGACTTCGACCTGATCGCCTTCAACCAGCGTCGTCGCGGCATGCTCGCTACGCGGAACGATATCGCGGTTGAGCTCGACCGCCAGCCGGCGCCCAGTCAGCTCCAAGCGCTGCAACAGATCGGCCACTGACTGACCGTCAGGGAGTTCGTAGCGCTCGCCGTTCAACTGAATGTGCATAGTGATCGCCACCATTGCAAAAGGGCCAGCATTCTAGCCCGATCGACTCGGTCCACCAAGGCAACCGCCGCCACCATTCATCTCGGCGGCAAACATACGTTCCGATCAGACGCGCATGTTCCAGGCGGCTGCCATGACGCAGATCCAGCCAGCCAGAAACGCCGTTCCACCGATGGGTGTGATGATTCCAAGCTTGCCGACACCGGCCAGGGTCAGGAGGTAGAGGCTGCCTGAGAACAGCAAGATGCCAAGCGTAAACAGACCTCCGGCGGCAGCCAACAGGCGACTTGGCGCGTGTAGCGCGAGCAGGGCGACGCCGAACAGAGCCAGCGTATGGATCAGCTGATACTGCACACCCGTCTGAAACACAGCCAGATAATCAGCACCTAGGCGGCTCTTCAAACCATGAGCGGCGAACGCGCCAAGCGCGACACCTGTAAGGCCGAAGAATCCGGCGAGTAAAAGAAATGAACGAATCATTCAGGAGGCTTCCGGTCAGGGAGTACATGCATCGTTATAATGCCCATTCCTCTTGAGTGCGACCACGCCCCCATGCTTCGAGCCCTGCTACGCCGTCTTACCAAACTGCTGCTATGGCTGACGGTGCTCTCCGTGCTGCTGGTTCTGGTACTGCGCTGGGTGCCGCCGCCCTTCACTGCGCTAATGGTCGAACGCAAGATCGAATCATGGACGAATGGCGAAAGCATCGATCTGCAACGCAGCTGGAGGCAATGGGACGAACTGCCTGACGACCTGAAGATGTCGGTCATAGCTGCCGAAGATCAGAAGTTTGCCGACCATTGGGGCTTCGATATCGCAGCGATTCGCGCCGCGTTCGAGCACAACGAACGCGGCGGCTCGTTAAGGGGCGCCAGTACCTTGAGCCAACAGGTGGCAAAGAATCTCTTTCTCTGGTCCGGTCGCAGCTGGCTACGCAAGGGGCTGGAGGTCTGGTTCACAGCCTGGATAGAACTGCTGTGGCCCAAGCAAAGAATTCTGGAGGTCTATCTCAACAGCGTCGAATGGGGAGAGGGGATATTCGGCGCCGAAGCGGCCGCACAACACCATTTCAATATCGATGCACCTTACCTGTCGGCCAGCCAGGCCAGCCAGCTCGCTGCAGTGCTACCAAACCCTCGCGAGTGGAACGCCGGACGACCCGGTCCGCATGTACGGAGTCGCTCCGCCTGGATTCGGCAGCAGGTACGACAGCTCGGCGGCAGCCACTACTTAAACAAACTGCGTGACAGCGGCCAATGAAGCATTCCTAGCGCTGGCGTTTCGTAAAGCTTGCCCCGCTTTGTGACGCAGACACTGACGACTTCTTCCAAACCCAGGAGGCGGATGCATTTTTCTGCGCCACCGAAGCGGGAAACATGTGCGCAATATTCGCTCGTATTGACCTGACGGACCGTTATGGCAGTACGCCATAACGGCGGGTAAGCTGCAAAGCGTAACGTTGCGAGACGCCTTAGCCTGCCCAGGCTAACTCACCGGTCCTGGTCACATAACGTGCAGCACCCTTACAAACCCCTGGCCACAAGAGCGCACGGCAGCGACAGCATGAGCGAACCTGCGATCGAAACGCGTGCCCCCGTCGGCACTGTGCGGCAACTATTGAGTTGGCGTAACAACATGGCCTGGCTCGTGCTGGGATTCACTTTGATTGTGCTGTTGATGGTTCTGCAACATCAAAGGGCTCAACAAGACCGCGTCGCCAGTCAGCAATTCGAGTTCCTCGTCGAGAAAGCCACGGAGGCCATCGGTAGGCGACTGATCAGCCACGAACAGATCCTGCTCGGTGCCGCAGGTCTGTTCGACGCCAATGACGAAGTCTCACGCCAACAATGGCACATCTACCATGAGCGCCTCGCGCTGGCGGAACGCTTCACTGGCATCCAGGGAATTGGGTTTGCCAAGGCCGTCAGGCCTGAGCAACGCGAAGCTCATATCCAGGCTGTCCGTGATGAAGGCTTCGATGCATACACCATCACCCCGCCTGGCGAGCGTCCACTGTATACACCCGTCGTCTACCTAGAGCCGTTTCGCGACCGCAATCTGGCGGCGTTCGGCTACGACATGTTTTCCGAACCAGTACGCCGCCAAGCATTGCTGGCGGCAGCCGAAAGCGGCCAGACACGCATCACCGGCAAAGTGGAGTTGCGCCAGGAGACCCACGGCCAGAAGCAGGCAGGCCTGTTGATGTACGTACCGCTGTACCGCGCCGGTGAGCCTACCGGCACGCCAGAGCAACGCCTTCAAGCACTCGAAGGCTTCGTTTACAGCCCGTTCCGAATGGACAACCTGATGCGCGGCATTCTTGGCGCATCAGACCCCGACCTGAAACTGAAAATCTACGCTGGCGCGGGCGAGAAAGCCGAACAACTGCTCTTTGCCAGCCGTGAAATCGAGCGCGATAAACCCGCTCGCTACAGCGAGGTCACTCAGCTAGACCTCTACGGACAAAGCTGGACCCTTCGCCTCGAAAGCCTGCCAGAGTTCGACGGTTTCTACCGCGCCAACGATCTCTTGGTGATCTCGCTCGGCGCCGGCTTGAGCCTTATGCTCTTTTTCCTCATCTCTTCGCTATCGCTCAGACGCTCTCGCGCCGAAGCGCTGGCGCAACAGATGACCGAGGATATCCGGGAAAACAAGCGCGCCCTGCAGCTTAGCGAGGAACGCCTCAGTCTGGCTTTGAAAGGAAGCAACGACGGCTTATGGGATCTCAACCTGGAAGCGGGGACCTTCTATGGCTCTCCACGCGCCTGGCACATGCTCGGTTACCGTCCGGGTGAGCTGTCGTCGGATTTGACGTTGTGGGAGAGGGCCCTGGTAAAAGAGGACCTTCCTCAGGCCAAGGCTCAACTGGCTCAGACCATGCTTTCGGCGGTCGATCAGTTCACCACTGAGCTTCGCTTCAGGCACAAGACGGGCAAGATAGTGCCCGTCCTGGTGCGCGGCTATATCCAACGCGACCGCAATGGCCAACCGCTGCGCATAAGCGGGACCAGCATGGACTTGACCGAGCACAAGCGCATCGAGCAGATGAAAGACGAGTTCGTCTCGACCGTCAGTCATGAGTTGCGCACCCCGCTTACGTCCATCAGCGGGGCGCTTGGTCTGATCACAGGGGGTGCCCTAGGCGAGGCCCCAGCAGCCATTCAGCAGATGCTCGAAATTGCCCATCGCAACAGTTTACGCCTGGGCTATCTGATCAATGACTTGCTGGACATGGAAAAGATTTCGGCCGGCAAAATGAGCTTCGACATGCGCGAGCACTCGCTCCGCCAGCTGTTGGATGAAGCCCTGGCCAGTAATCAGGCGTTCGCTGCTCATTTCGGCGTGAATTGCGTATTGCGCGACCCGGTCGACGTGAACGTTTGGGTTGATGGGCTGCGCTTGCAACAGGTACTGACCAATTTCCTATCGAACGCTATCAAATACACGCCCGATGGCGGCCAGGTCACGCTCCACTGCAGCCTATCGGACGCCAGCCACGTGCGCATCAGCGTGACTGATCAGGGGCCAGGCATTCCCGAGGGTTTCCGAGCCCGGGTTTTCGAAAAATTCGCCCAGGCGGACGCATCCGACAGCCGCCAGAAAGGTGGCACCGGTTTGGGGCTCGCCATTACCAAGGAGTTTATCGAGCGCATGGGAGGCCGAGTCGGCTTCGATACGGCAGAGGCCCAGGGCACAACGTTCTGGTTTGAGTTGCCGATACTCGAATCGACAACTTTTGTAGCGGATCAGGCTCAACCCCGGCTGCTGGTTGTCGAAGACGAACCGGACACAGGCCGACTGCTGCTGCTGATGCTACGCGACGCCGGTTATGCCGTAGACCGCGTACAGAGCCTGCATGCTGCACGCTCCAAGCTGTCCACAACCCGTTACGAGGCGATGACGCTTGATATGCATTTACCCGACGGTAACGGACGCGACCTTATCGACGAAGTGCGCCGCACCCCTGAGACCCGAGACATGCCGATAATCGTGATCTCCGCAGCCAGCCATTTCGAGCAAAGCACCGACGACACGGGTGTGACCTGGCTACACAAACCGGTTAGCGCGGCGCAACTGTTGATCGCTCTCGCTGATTCGCTCGAAGGTTCGGAGGATCGGCCCTGAGCGCAAACGCTGTTCCACGTTATCAAGGCCAATAAAAAAGGCGCTGCATTTGCAGCGCCTCGCGATTTGAGCTTCGAGGGTCAGGATCTATGCCTGAATGGATCCCTTGAGTTTGTTCATCGCATTCTTTTCTAGCTGACGAATCCGCTCAGCAGAAACACCGTACTTAGCGGCGAGATCATGCAGCGTAGCCTTGTTGTCATTGAGCCAGCGCTGCTGAAGGATGTCCCGGCTACGCTCATCCAGCGTATCCAGCGCCTCATGCAGGTTGGAATTTGAGTTATCGCTCCAGTCGGCATCTTCGAGCTGCCGCGCCGGGTCGTAGCGATGGTCCTCAAGATAATGCGCTGGAGACTGGTAGGCGCTGTCGTCATCGGCGTCCGCAGAAGGATCGAAAGCCATATCGTGTCCAGTCAGACGGCTTTCCATCTCACGCACCTCACGGGCCTCAACCCCGAGGCTGTCGGCAACACGCTCGACCTCATCGTTGTTCAGCCACGCCAGGCGCTTTTTCTGACCGCGCAGATTGAAGAACAGCTTGCGCTGTGCTTTGGTCGTGGCGACTTTGACGATGCGCCAATTGCGCAGGATGAACTCGTGAATCTCGGCCTTGATCCAGTGAACGGCAAAGGAGACCAGGCGCACACCCATTTCCGGGTTGAACCGCTTGACGGCCTTCATCAGGCCAACGTTTCCTTCCTGGATCAGGTCGGCCTGAGCCAGACCATAGCCGGAATAGCTGCGTGCGATGTGTACGACGAAACGTAGGTGGGCCAGCACCATCTGACGTGCGGCCTCGAGATCCTGCTGGTAGAACAGCCGGCCAGCCAACTCACGCTCCTGCTCGACCGTGAGCAGCGGAATGCTGTTAACCGTCTGCACATAAGCCTCGAGATTGCCTCCCGGGACCAGGGCTTGAACAGGTTGGAGATTAGATGTCATGCAGGTCCTCCAATAATGAAGCTGCAGCAGTTTAGCACTGCCGCATGAGACTGCAAGCGTATGGAAAAGTTTCCTTACAGCCAATAAAATCGTTATAAATCACCGGGTTATCTCGGGGCAAGTTCGCTAAGATGCCTCGCAACGGCAAGCCAGGCCCCGATGTATCCCAGCAACACCGCACCGACGACCAATGACAGCCCATCGTCAATCGGCACGCCTGCCAGACCGAAATCACTGCCATACAAGCCAGCCAACCCGATGACCGCCTCGTTAAGCCAGCCCAGGCCGTAGGCCAGCAATAGCCAGGCGATCAGTCCTGCACCCAGCCCGTACAGTGCACCCATGTAGAGAAAAGGACGCCGCACGTAGCCGTCGGTTCCGCCGACCAGCTTTACAACTTCGATTTCGGTACGGCGGTTCTCAATATGCAGCCGGATGGTATTACCGATCACCAACAACAGCGTCGCGATAAGCAACAGGCTGAGGCCGAAGACGAATCGATCGCCCAGCTTCAAGATCGCGGTCAGCCGCTCGACCCAGAGCAGGTCAAGCTGTGCCTGCTCGACCCCGGGCAGCTCCGCCAGGCGCTGACGCAGCGCTTCCAGATTGTCACGATCAATCTCACTGGGCGTTACCAGAATCACGCCGGGAAGTGGATTTTCTGGCAGCTCGCGCAAGGCTTCGCCAAGCCCTGACAACTGCTGAAACTCCTCCAGGGCCTGCTCACGGCTGATCCAGTTGGCTTCCGATACGTCCGGCATCGCCAGGATCTGCTCGCGAAGCCCCTGCCCTTGCGCCGCATCCACGTCCAATTGCATGAAAAGCGAAATCTGTGCCGCCCGCTGCCAGGAACCCCCAAGACGTTCAACGTTGTCGAGCAGCAGCGCGAGGCCCATGGGCAGGCTCAACGCAACCGCCATCACCAAACAGGTAAAAAAGCTGCCGATCGGCTGCTTGATCAGCCGGCCGACGCTGTCAGCGACGCTGGCTCGGTGGCTTTCCAACCAGGCATGAAACAGCGTCTTGAAGTCCGGCTCGTCGCTCTTGGGTGGCTCGGGCTTGTTGCGTACGCCGCCGGCGCGCTCGGCCGGGTTCGGGCTTTGTTCAGGCGTACTCATCGGGAGGCCTCCCCATCACCGATCAATCGACCTCGCTGCAGCGTGAGCATCCGATGACGCATGCGAGCGATCAGCGCGAGATCATGGCTGGCAATCAGAACGGTAGTGCCGAGGCGATTGATGTCTTCGAACACACCCATGATCTCGGCCGCCAGCCGCGGGTCGAGGTTGCCGGTCGGTTCGTCGGCAAGCAGGAGAGCCGGACGATGAACCACGGCGCGGGCGATTCCGACGCGCTGCTGCTGACCGGTGGACAGGTCGGAGGGGTACTGCAGCGCCTTGTCCTTGAGGCTAACCCGCTCCAGGGCGGTCATCACTCGCTGTCCGATCTCACGCTTGTTCAGACCGAGGATCTGCAGTGGCAAGGCAGCGTTGTCGAATACGGTGCGATCGAACAGTAGCTGATGGTTTTGAAATACGACACCGATCTGCCGACGGAGAAAGGGGATCTGGGCGTTGCTGATTCGGGACAGGTCCTGACCGGCCAGAAGCAGCTGGCCGCTGGTTGGACGCTCCATCGCCAGTAACAAGCGCAACAACGTACTCTTACCTGCGCCGGAGTGCCCGGTGACGAAGAGAAACTCACCGCGTTTGACCTGGAAGGAAAGTTCGTGCAGTCCGACGTGACCGTTGGAATAGCGCTTGCCCACCTGTTCGAAACGAATCATGAGGAGGCTCCGCCCGCCTCTTTCTCGGCAAACAACGCATTGACGAAGGCATCCGCCTCGAAGGTTCGCAGATCGTCAATGCCTTCGCCGACACCGATATAGCGGATCGGCGTACCGAATTGCTTGGCCAGGGCAAAAATCACACCGCCCTTGGCAGTACCGTCGAGCTTGGTCAGCGCAAGCCCCGTCAGCTCAACCGACTGATTAAACTGCTTGGTCTGGTTGATGGCGTTCTGACCGGTGCCAGCATCGAGCACCAGCAGCACCTCGTGCGGTGCTGTGTCGTCGAGCTTGCCCATCACCCGGCGGACCTTTTTCAGCTCTTCCATGAGGTTGTCTTTGGTATGAAGGCGCCCCGCCGTATCTGCGATGAGCACATCGATGCCCCGAGCCTTGGCCGCTTGCACCGCATCGAAGATCACCGAAGCGGAATCCGCGCCAGTGTGCTGAGCGATCACTGCGATATTGTTGCGTTCGCCCCACACCTGCAGCTGCTCGACCGCAGCCGCACGGAACGTATCGCCTGCGGCCAGCATGACCTTCTTGCCTTCGAGCTGCAGCTTCTTGGCCAACTTTCCGATCGTCGTAGTCTTACCGACACCGTTGACCCCAACCACCAAGATCACGAACGGCTGTTTGCTCGCGTCTATCAGCAGCGGCTGCTCGACAGGCTTGAGCAGGCTGGCCAGCTCTTCCTGCAGTGCCTTGTACAACGCACCGCTATCGGCCAGTTCCTTGCGCGAGACTCGGCGGGTCAGGTTCTGCATGATCGCAGTAGTGGCCTCGACGCCGACATCCGCGGTCAGCAAGCGGGTTTCCAGCTCATCGAGCAGGTCGTCATCGATGGCCTTTTTGCCCAGAAACAGACTGGCCATGCCTTCGCCGATGCTGGCGCTGGTCTTCGACAAGCCTTGTTTGAGTCGGGCGAAGAAGCCCAGCTTGACTGGAGGTTCCGTTATGGCGGGAGCAGGCGCAGGCTCGACGGCAATCTCGGCCAGTACAGGCGATTCGGGCACGTCCTCAGGATGAACGAGCTCAGGCGTAGGTTCAGGCTGTGCCTCGGGCTCGACCTGCAGCTCAGCGCCCGGCCTGACCTGCGGCGCGGCTTCGGGCTCCGCCTGGCCTGCCTCAGGCTCGGCGCGAGGGGAAGCTTCGGCCGTCTCTGCCTCACTGAGCGATGCACTATCAGTCTCGTCGGCGAACGGCTGGCTGTCTTCCAACGGTTCGGCTGGAGGCGGCTCGGCCGCTGGTGCTTGTGGCTTTTTGCGAAGCCATCCAAACAGGCCTTTTTTCTCGCCAGCCTCAGCCGGCACCTTCTTATCGTCGTTGGAACCAAACATGGAGAAGATTTTCTCAAGAGGGCGATACGCCAGCGGCCACGCCGCCAGCCAGACGGTCGCTATCCTAGCATTGAGCATCAGCCTTCGCTAAGCGTCGCCATCGCCCCGGCGTTGCCGCCGTCGACCTTGACCCGCTTATGCCTTTGCTCTGACACAGAGCCATCAGTACCATGCCCTGCGTGTGCCCACCAGCCTACGCCGTCGCGGGCGGGATTGATCACTGAACGAGCCTTTCTACTATGACTTCGATGTTACGCCGCGCCGCAGCCCTGCTCCTCGGCAGTCTATACCTACCGATGGTCATGGCTGCCGACCCCCAACCCACCCATGAGTTCTTTCTAGATAACGGTCTCAAGGTCATCGTGCGTGAAGACCATCGTGCACCGATCGTGGTCTCTCAGCTCTGGTACAAGGTCGGCTCCAGCTATGAGTCGCCAGAACAAACAGGACTGTCCCACGCGCTCGAACATATGATGTTCAAAGGCAGCCGCAAGCTCGGCCCGGGCGAGGCCTCTCGCATCCTGCGCGAGTTGGGCGCCGAGGAGAATGCGTTCACCAGCGATGACTACACGGCGTATTACCAGGTGCTGGCCCGTGACCGCCTGCCCGTAGCCTTCGAGCTGGAAGCCGATCGACTGGCGAGCCTGAAGCTGCCTCCTGAAGAGTTCGAGCGCGAAATCGAAGTGATCATGGAAGAGCGACGCCTGCGCACCGATGACAAGCCTAGCGCGCTCGCCTTCGAGCGTTTCAAGGCCATGGCCTACCCTGCCAGCGGCTACAGCATCCCGACCATTGGCTGGATGGCCGACCTCAAACGGATGACCGTCGAAGAGCTGCGTACGTGGTACGAGCGCTGGTATGCCCCCAACAACGCCACCCTGGTGGTGGTGGGTGACGTCACGGTAGACGAAGTACGCACCTTGGCCGAACGCTATTTTGGGCCAATCGAGAAGCGCGAGATACCGATCGCCAAGCGGCCTCTGGAACTGGACGAACCGGGCGAGCGCCGGCTGCGCCTGCATGTGCAAACCCAAGTACCCAGCCTGATCATGGCCTTCAACACACCGAGCCTGGCCACCAGCGAGAATCCAAGGGAGATTCATGCACTGCGGCTCATCAGCGCACTGCTCGATGGCGGCTACAGCGCGCGCCTGCCCAAGCAGCTCGAGCGCGGCGAGGAAGTGGTGACGAGCGCCTCGGCCTGGTACAACGCCTACGCCCGCGGCGACACGCTGTTCGTGATGAGTGCTGCGCCAAACATGCAGAAAGGCCGAACGCTTGAAGAAGTCGAGGCCGGACTCTGGGAGCAGCTGGAACAGCTCAAGCAAAGCGCGCCGTCGGCCGAGGAGCTGGAGCGGGTCCGCGCTCAGGTCATTGCCGGCCTGGTTTACGAGCGTGATTCCATCACCCAACAGGCCACCACAATCGGTCAACTGGAAACCGTTGGGCTCTCTTGGCGCCTGATGGACGAGGAGCTCAGCGCGCTGGAGGCGGTTACTCCAGAGGACATCCAGCAGGCCGCACGCACCTACTTCACTCGCTCGCGCCTGAGCGTCGCCCATGTTCTACCCGAGGAGTCCAGCAATGAGTGATCGCCACCTGTTGCGTCGCGGTCTGCTCGGCCTGGCACTGGCTTGCTGCCTCGGCCTGGCCGCCTGCAGCGAACAAGCGAGCGAGGCGGTCGCCTCGCTTCCGGTGCCTACCGAGGAAACCGTGGCCACACCGTCCGAGTCCGGGCAAGCCATCGCCAAAGAAGCCGAAGCGGCCAGCACGGAGCTGGAGTCCTTGGCCGAGCTCGGCGACAAACCACTGGCGCGCCGTGAACTGGACATCCAGAGCTGGCAGACCGAAGGCGGTGCCAAGGTGCTGTTCGTCGAGGCGCATCAGCTGCCCATGTTCGACCTGCGCCTGACTTTTGCGGCAGGAAGCAGCCATGACGACGGCGTGCCCGGCCTGGCAATGCTGACGAACGCCATGCTCAACGAGGGCGTCGAAGGCAAGGACGTGACCGCCATCGCGGAAGGTTTCGAAGACCTTGGCGCAAATTTCGGGAACGGCTCCTACCGTGACATGGCTGTCGCCAGCCTGCGCAGCCTGACCGCGCCGGACAAGCGTGAACAGGCATTGCAGCTGTTCAGCGAGGTCGTGGGCCAGCCGACTTTCCCGGAGGATTCGCTACAGCGAATCAAGAATCAGGTCCTGGCCGGCTTCGAATTCCAGAAGCAGAACCCGGGCAAGCTGGCCAGCCTCGAACTCTTTGACCAGTTGTATGGTGACCATCCTTATGCGCACCCGAGCGAAGGCACGCCTGAATCGATCCCCGGCATCAGCGCCGCGGAGCTACGCGCGTTCCACCAGAAGGGTTATACGGCTGGAAACGCGGTCATTGCCCTGGTTGGCGACCTAAGCCGCGAAGAAGCCGAAGCAATCGCCGCACAGGTCTCCGCTGCGCTGCCGCAGGGACCGGCGCTGCCGCCCCCACCGTCCCCCAGCGAGCCTACCGCAGGCGCCCACCATATCGAGTTCCCCTCGAACCAGACTCACCTGATGCTGGCGCAGCTGGGCATACCGCGTGGGCACCCGGATTACGCGGCGCTGTACCTGGGTAACCAGATCCTCGGCGGTGGTGGCTTCGGTACCCGCTTGATGGAGGAAATCCGTGAAAAACGCGGCCTGACCTACGGCGTCTATTCAGGATTCAGCCCGATGCAGGTCGCTGGCCCTTTCATGATCAACCTGCAAACGCGCGCCGAACTGGCTGACGGTACGCTGGAGCTGGTTCAGCGTCTGGTTGCCGACTTCCTGCAGACAGGGCCGACGTTCGCCGAACTTGAACGCAGCAAGCGAGAGGTTGCCGGCAGCTTTCCGCTGTCGACGGCCAGCAACAGCGACATTGTCGGCCAGCTGGGCAGCATCGGATTTTACAACCTGCCACTGACCTACCTCGAAGACTTCATGCAACAGGTGCAGGCGTTGTCGGTCGAAGACGTCAAGGCAGCGATGAACAAGCATCTCAGCCCGGACGACTTTGTGATCGTCACTGCGGGTCCGCAGGTCGAGCAGAAGCCGCTACCACCGCCCAGCGATAAGCCCCTCGAACAACCCAGCAGCGTTCCGGAGCATTGATGGCCAACCCACCCGTCCGCCCTTCCGCCCATGGGGGCCAAGGCCAGCTGCGTATCATCGGGGGTGAATGGCGAAGCCGACGCTTCGCTTTCCCTGACGCCGAGGGCCTGCGACCGACTCCTGATCGCGTGAGGGAAACGCTGTTCAACTGGCTCGCCCCCTACCTGTCCGGCGCACGGGTGCTCGACCCCTTCACCGGAAGCGGCGCGCTCTACCTGGAAGCCCTGTCGCGCGGCGCCAGCATGGCCCTAGCCCTGGACGTTAACGCCAACGCAATCGCCAGCCTGCGCAAGCATCTGGATACGCTCAAGTGCGGCCAGGGCCAGCTGCTGCAAAGCGACGCCCTGCGTTATCTGGAAACCCAGAGCCCGACGCCATTCGACCTCGTGTTTCTGGACCCGCCGTTCAACAAGAACCTGCTGCAACCAACCTGTGAGCTGCTCGAAAAACGGGGCTGGCTAGCCAAGCACGCCTGGGTTTATACCGAGAGCGAAGCCATACCCTCCAGCCTTGGCCTGCCTGGCAACTGGCGCCTGCACCGCGAAAAACAGGCGGGCAAAGTGAACTACGCGCTGTGGGAGCGCAGCAGCGAAGACTAACGCTCAGCTGCACTGAGGCGGGTTGCACCACGGCAATCGAACGGCCAGGCCTGCATTGCAAACGAACCAGGTTGACCATGTCCGCCAGCATTCCTGATATCAGCGCCGCACTTGAGATTGACCAACCCTTCGCTCCGGCGTGGTGGCTGCCCGGCGGCCACCTGCAGACACTATGGAACCCATTCTGCCGCCGTGCGCCGCTGCTCAAGCGCCGCCGTGAGCGGCTATGGCTTGCCGATGGCGATTTCATCGATCTGGACTGGCATGGCCCACATGAAGCGGATGCACCGCTTGTGCTGGTATTGCATGGCCTGACCGGCTCCTCGAGTTCGCTTTATGTACTCGGTCTGCAACGGCGGCTTGCGAGTCAGAACTGGGCAAGTGTCGCAATCAACTGGCGAGGATGCTCCGGCGAGCCGAACCTGCTCCCTCGCGCCTATCATTCCGGCGCCAGCGACGACCTGAGCGAAGTCATCAAGCACCTACAGGCCGCACGGCCCCTGGCCCCGCTTTTCGCCGTGGGTTACTCGCTGGGGGGCAACGTGCTGCTCAAATACCTAGGCGAAACCGGCCAGGCCGCGCCGTTGCAGAAAGCCGTGGCGGTTTCCGTGCCCTTTCGCCTGGACCAGTGCGCCGACCGTATCGGGTTGGGCTTTTCGCGGGTATACCAGGCGCACTTCATGCGCGAGATGGTGACCTACGTCAGGGATAAGCAGCGCCTCTTCGCGAGCAAAGGTGACGAGGAACATCTCTCGGCATTGCATCGCCTGGGCTCACTGAAGGGCATGCGCACCTTCTGGGACTTCGACGGCCGCTTCACCGCCCCGCTGCATGGCTACGCCAATGCGACCGACTACTACCGACGCGCATCGAGCCGCTACTTCCTGCCCGACATCCGCATCCCTACGCTGCTGATCCAGGCCGAGGATGACCCCTTCGTTTTCCGCCACAGCATTCCCGAGCCCGATGAACTATCGGCCACTACCATCTTGGAATTGCATGCCACCGGCGGACATGTCGGTTTCGTCGAAGGCACGCCGCTCAGGCCAAACTACTACCTGGAGCGGCGTGTGCCCGAGTGGTTGGGGCTTCGCAGCTGACGAGGGGCGTTCTAGCGGCCCAGCATGAAGGTTTCGTATTCCAGATCTTCAAGCGAACTGGACAGCCGGACCAGCCCTAGCAGCACGCAGGCGAGTACCGACAAGGTAAAGCCGTAACCGAAGAAGCTTGGCCCCATCAGCTGGCTGACAACGGTAAGGACGGCGTTAAGCAGTACAAAGATCAGGCACAACTCGAGCACGATGCTGCGCTTGTCCAGGTAGAAAAAGACGTTCAGCAACGCCATGAATACGACCTGAAGGCTGACCCCGATCAGATCGACATAAAACAGCGGCAGGTAGTACGCCGAGATCCCGAGCCATGCAAGCAGCTTAGGTGCGATCAGGAACAGCAGTACCACCGTGAGGCCCTGAACCTTGCAGATCTCCAACAGCCCCTGACGCACCGACAGAATCATCTGCTGCTTGAGCTGGCCAATATGCTGCAGTGTTTCGCCACCGCGAATGGCTGAATAGACACGGTCATACCACTCCGCGAAGTCGGTTTCGATGCGCACCAGAAACACCGCCATGCCTGGAATGATCGCGAGGTAGGCAAGGAAGATCGGCAGGTCATAGAGCATCGAGGCACGCAGCGGACCGATTACATGGTTGGACGTGCTGGGGTTGAACCAGAATACGATCTTGTCGATCCAGATCCCCAGGTTGTAACAGAGCCCGGTAAAAAGCAGGCTGACGAACACCTGCTTTCGCTTGAAGAAATCGAACGCGACCAGCTGCCGGGCCGGGTATTCGCGAAGGATGTCGAAAAGAAACATGAAGAACAGGCTGGCGTGCCCGATCAGCAAGCCCAGCAACAGCCCTTCAAGCTTCAGGAAACGCAACAGGTACGAGCACAGCACCATCAGCGCATAGCCCACCACCATGACCATCAGGATTCGGTTATAGGCCTTCATGCCGGACAGAAAGATGATGGTCAGCCACAGGTTACAAAGCACCACGAAGTTGGCGAGCATCAGCAGGCGATAAATAAACGGCTGATCGAACAGCAAGCTGAGCAGGAGGAAGCCCAGTACACCGGACGAGACGGTCGTGACCAGAAGGATTCCGACCAGGTTGGGCAAGATCACGTCTTGCTTGTTTTCGAACAATCGATCAGAAATGAAGCGAGTGAAAAATAGCTGCGCGCCACCCGTGAGGATCAGCGACGAAGCCATCAAGTAGGTCACGCTGACCAGGAACTGCCGAATCAGCGACTCCGGCATGACAACCCCCAGACTCATAATGCCGATGAGCATCACGCTGATGATCGACAGGACCCACGGCCCTGAGCTTATGAGCCCGGCATAAACGTATGCGCGAAGCGTAGCCGTATAGGAATCACGCGACAGGATCTTGCGCAGCTCGAAGCCAATCCCTGCCATGTCAAGTGTCTCCCATAGCATTGCGATAGAGCGTGCGGTAACGACCGAGCATGATCGCCTCGGTGTAATACAGATTGACCCGCTGTAGGCCGACTACCTGCGCTGCACGCCACCGCTCAGGATCTTTAAGCAGTTCGACGATGGCTCGGGATGTGGCCTGGGGATCGGCAATGGCCACCACCTCACCTGCGCCACCCAGCGGAGGGTCCTCGTCGGGCGCACCTTCGATCAGTTCACGGCACGAGCCGACATCGCTGGTCACAACTGGCGTACCTGCAGCCCAGGCTTCCAGAATCACCAGCGGCTGCGCCTCGCTGATCGAGGTAAGCACCATCAACCCAAGGTTGGGCAGCAGCTCGTGTATCTGACGGAAGCCGAGAAATTTCACCTTGCCTTCCAGCCCGAGGCTGATCACCAGGCTTCGGCACTCGGCTGCATAGGCGCGATCTTCCTCTTCAGGGCCGACGATCCAACCTTCAGCCTCCGGAATGGCGCTGACCACGCCGCGCATCGCCCTGATGAAGGTCTTTACATCCTTGATAGGCACCACTCGTCCAACCAACCCGACGACAGGCGCTATTCCAGAAGCTCGGCGCTGCAAAGCGCCGTCCCAGGCAGCCATGGCTATTCCGTTGGGGATCACCCGGGTGCGCGCCGGGTCGGCGCCATCCGCTATCTGACGCTGTCGGTTGCCGTCATACAGGGAAATGATCGGATTGGCGGCGCGATATGTCAGCAACCCGATGCGTTCGAAAAACCGGATCCAGAGCTTCCGGATGTAACTGAATTCGGCATCCAGTCCCGTGCGCAGCGCCTCGTCTGGACTTTCCGAAATCCAACTGGCCTGCGCCAGATCAATCTTGCGCTCTTTGGTGTAGATCCCATGTTCGCTGAGCACATACGCGCACTGCCAGCGCCGCTGCAGAATCGCGCCCAGCAACCCTGCGTAACCGGTCGAAACCGAGTGCAGGGCTCTTGCGCGCGGCAACCGCGCCGCTGCTTGAGCGAGCATGACAAGCGGCGCCTGCATCGTGCGTAGCGTCCAGAAATAATTGATGAACGATGGATCGCTGCAGTGCCGAGTGTAGCCGTCGGTGATGGCTTCCCAACTGGACCGGCTGTGCAAGACATCATCGAGACTCAACGTTCCCGAGGCCAGGGTTTCAAGGACGGCTTGACCCTGCTCGATACTGGGCTCTTCAGGATGGTGGAGAAACTGATGCAGTAATCGCATCGTGTCCACGCCCCCCTCTCGCTTGGCGGCCACCACCGCATCGCCTGGGCGCCAGGCACTCTCGAGAAAATGCTCCTCGATGTGCACCACATTCGCAGGGATCTTGTATTGCCGCTCCCCATAGGCTTCCCGCTGACCGCCGATGAAGAACACCGAGAATGTAAATTCTGGCAGACCCAAAATAAGTTGATTGACCCAGCTGGATACGCCACCGCGCACATAGGGCCAGGTCCCCTCGAGCAGTAGGCAAACATCAGCGATGGGCGTTTCTGGTAGCGTTTCGGTCACAGCCAGTACTTCGCAAGGGCAGCAAAAGGTGGGCGTTGTAGAACATCCTCTGACAGCCTGTTCAACTGTTGAGGTACCTCTTCGTAGCGACCCTCGAGGAAGGCGATCTCGGCGCGAAAGGGTGCCAGCATTTGCGCGCCGACTCCCACGGACTCCGCCTGATCAAAATAGGTCTTGGCCGCCTCCAGTCGCGACTGCTCAAGCGCAATCCGTCCGGCAAGGACATGTGCATAGGGATTACCCGCCAGGCTCAGCGTCTGTTCCGCATGTTCGCGGGCTTGCTCCAGCACGTGCTCGAGCACGCTGCCCTGCGCCAGCCCCAGATAGGCGAGTTCCCAGTACCAGCGTGCCAGCGAGTCGTGCAGAGCCCCTCGGTGGGCACCTTCAGCTGCGGATAGCTGTTGCAATGTGGTTTCTATGCGATGGTTGATCTCGCTTTCCTGTTTATCGAGCATCGAATACGCCAATAGCCTGACGTCATCCGCCGGGTCTCGTAATGCCAGTTTGAGGATGGGTATCGCTTCGCGAGCTGGCATCCGCCGTGTGGCGAACAGTGCTGTCAACCGTTTCTCGGCATCGGGGGCGTGCCGCAACACGTCCTGCAGCCCCCCATCGTTGAACATCAGCGCCTTGCCGCGCTCCTGCGGACGGAACGGCAAATCGGGAACACCCATCGAGTCCCAGCTCTGCTCCTGCTGCCGACGCGGCAGATACAACGCCGGAAACACAGCCAGGACCACGCCTAGCGCACCCAGGCCAGGTACAAAGAACGCCAGGCTGAATATGAAAACCGGGCTCCAGGGCAATGGATACTTGTATCGTCGCGGCAAGAGCAGCCAGATACCGGCACTGAGCATAGCGCTGCTCAGTGCGTGGGCGCCGATGTAGAGCACAGCTGCCTGAACGACAGTCAATTGCTCGTGGAAAGCTGCCCAGCTGCCAACCTCGAACAGCAGCGCACCGCTAAATAACCACTTGCTGATCATTCAGAGCACACTCGTTATAAAGGAAATGACGCAACGCCTCGCCGCCTTTGGCCGTAGCCAAATCGTAGGCAAATACCCGTACCTGAAGAGCTTCAAGCGTCTTGCCCTGGCCGAAACGCTCACTGAGCAGCGTATTGAGGCGTAACAGATAGCCCTGCGCGCCCTCACCAGACGTCAGAGGCAGTAATACCAGCACGCACGTATGACCCCGCTGATTGATCACCTTGTGCTGCAGATCCAACCCGCGCCGGCTGCCTTCGATCAGCTGTAGCATTTCCTGGCTATGCGAAGACTCCATTACCTCCAGGGCAAAGAGGCTGGCATCAAGGCCGTGATTCTGTGCATCGCTCAACGAACGCTTCAGGTTCTGGCTGAACGCCTGGCTGTCCGAATCCTCAAGTTGAAGGGTTTGCGGATCACTCAAGATAAGGTCGGCGATGTGGCCGGCAAGGATCGCCAGCAGCCCGAAAATACGGTCATTGAAGGAGAAGAAGGGCATCTGCTCAACGGCCAGTATGGCCAGAATGCGATCCTCGGTATCGATGAGCGGGACGCAGAGCTGATAAAGGGAGTGCTGACGATGCTCGCCACGCTCAAGCAGTTGCTCTCGGATGCTGACCAGTTCACCACGCTGTAGGCACATACGCACCAGCAGATCGCGCTCGTCCAATGGGCCGATCTCCCCGACCGCACTCAATGGCTCCGGTACAACTGAGCCGTCACTCACGCGATAAAGCCCTGCGGCTCGAAACGAGCCATACTGGGCGAGCAGGTTCAACACCGGCTCAGCCAACGCAGCGAGCGGATCATCGCCACGCGGCAAGCTGCGCAGCTGGTTACGCAAACCAACGAGTGAACTGCGCAGGCTCTGGTCGCTGCCTGCGACTCGCTGTTCGAGCCGATCATGCGAGATGCGCAGGATGTAATGAGCGCGGGTGAACTCGTCGAGCCGTAGCTGACGGTAATCGTTCGCCATATCCAGGCGTTCGAGCCGACGCTCCCATATGTCGCGAAATTCGCCAACCAGCATTCCGCTGATCAACACGCCAACGATGAACGACGCGGGCATTTCCGGGTACAGCCCATTGCCGTAACGGTGATAAGCAATCAGTGCGAGAATCAACAGAACCGCACTCACCAGACCACGCATGAAGCCGTAGCGCATACCCAGCAGCAGCGGCGCCATGACAGTCCATGGGAACGTTCCGTTGACCATCAGCGGGTCGTCAGGCGTCAGCCAATAGCCCAGCGCAATCGCCAAGCCGCTGAGAAACCAGGTCTCCAGCCAGGAAACAGGGCCACTTGCGCGTGGCGCCAGGGTGAAGTCCTTGTGTGCCGAGCTGAGCGCCATTATTCGAGACGCAACGCGCCGGCCAGCTCACGCAGCACTTTCTGCGCCGTGCCCGCGAGGCTCTCACGAGACCAGCCGGCGCGCGCGCCGCTCTTGCTCCAGATGATCCGCCCAGTAGCCGGCTCAATCACCTGCAGGCTGATGCCTACGGCTGGCTCGCCGTCCAGACCGCTTTTGTATTGCCACTCTTCCACGCTACCGCTGACGACATAGTCGAGTCGCTCGGACTGCGCCCAGCTAAGCGCTTGTGCAAGGCGTTCACGATCATCCAGCATGGGCAGGTCTGCTTGCGCCACGAGCGGATAGTGGCGCAGTGGCAATCCGCGTTCAGCCAGGACACTCACCAGAATCTGTTCAGCGCGTTCACCCGCCTGTGGCGCCTGCGAGTAGTTCACGATCGGCACGATACCCCAGGCGGCATCACGTGGTAGCGCCGAGGCACGCTGGTCGGTGAAGGTGGTGCAGCCACCGATGAAAAACGCCACGGCCAGCACAGCCAGCAAGCGAATGGATGACATGGTTGGGTCTCCCTGTAAGTCCAGCATCAACGCCCGAATCGGGCGCTATAAGTCAATCCAAGCGTTCCACCCGGCTCGCCCTCACCGTTGCGCGGTGCAGATTGATAACCAAGGGTGAAAGCCAGCTCATCGTCGCCGAACACTCGCATGCCGACGCCCGTATTAATCGCGTAATTGGTTTGCTGCTCGGTCCATTGCCAGCCCGCCTGCACATCAAGCAGCCAGCTGAATTGCGCCGTGCCGCGATTCAACGCACCCGGGAAACCACGACGCCAGGTGCTGCCGACATACAGTTGACCGAAACGCTCCTGCAGGAGATCGGCCGGATCGGCAGCGACTGAACGCAACTCGTCGTGTTCCGTCCGGTATGTCGCGTAGCTGAGTCCGCTGCGTAGCGTCCAGGTGGGTCCTTCGAAGAACACCGCATGGCTGAGCTCCAGATTCGCCTGCTGCCCGCTGCCTACCGCTTCGCCGTCCAGCAGGCTGAAGCGTTGATGAGCCAGCGACCAACTGAGCTGATCGCGCGCGCTGATCGCGTGACTTCCGTTGACGCCCAACCCGTCGCGTTGTCCGAGCGCTCGCAGCAGACCACTTTCTTCGGCCTGGCGCTGCCAGTCAGCACGAAGCTCCAGTGCATCCTTGCTGGTCAGTTGAAAACGCCTGGAAACACCGAAACCAAAGCGGTCACCTTCCTCGTTTTTACTGCTATCCACCGCAACACCGAACGAGCCAGTATCCAGTCTTCGGGTCAATTCCAGTTCGGCGGCTTGCTCTATGCCCGGCCGAGCGTCCAGCAGCCCGCTTCCTGAATAGTCCAGGCGTGAGAGCGAAAGACTCGCATGCCAGTCGTCATCCAGCTGCCGGGCAACGTGCACCGTCGGGCCCTGAAGCGTCAGTGAGCCGAAGTCCTGTCGACGTACACCCACCTGAATGCCCTGCGGGTGGCGCTCCTGCAGGGCCAAGGTCTGGCGACGCAGCTGCTGGCGAACCGAAAGCGGTTGCTCAGCCGACAGAGCGGCCAGACTCTCTGCCATCGCCTGGCTGGTCGAACCCAGACGTTGCAACGCCTCGACACGTTGCGCCGGGTCCAGCCCGCCCTTGGCAAGCAAACGTTCCAGGGTCTGTCGGTTGTTTAACCGCAGCGCTTCTTGCAGCTCGGCGTAGCGGCTGATCTTCAGCCCGTTGCGCCGGGCCCATGCCAGCCACTCACCCTTGAGCGAACTCTGGTTGAGTGCATCCAGCTGCTCGCTGAAGTGATCGAACCAGAGCTGCAACATGGGTCGAGAGCCGTCGCGCCACCGCTGGGCCAGCTCACTCCCCGCAGCGCTCGCGCCTGCAGCAGTCATCAACCTGAGATAGGTCTGGTACTGAGCCGGATCTGCGCCACGCATCGGCATCCCGATATTGCGTAACACGTGACGCCGCAACCGCAGCGCACGGTCCGAATACCCTGCGCTCTCGAGCGCGTCGGCATAGGCTGCCTGCACCAGGTGATCGTCCGGGTTGAGCTGCAAGTAAAGATCGAACCAGTGCAGCGCCTGCGCGCTGCGGTTGAGCAGCAAGTTGGCATTGGCGAAGGGCAACCACAGAGCACTTCTCTTGACCGCCAGGCTCTGCCATTGCCGGAGCAGCGGCCCCAGCGCTGCCTGCTGCCCCTGATCAATGTAATGCCAGAGCAATTGCGGGCGGAATTCGCCCGACTCCGGAAAACGCGCCAGCGCTTCTATATAGATTCGCTCAGCCTCTTTGCTGTCTCCAGCCTCTGAGGCTTGGAACGCTCGGGCGCTCCAAAGCGCGCTGATATCGTTGCTATCAGGCAGCTGACGACCCGCGCGAACCAACGCATCGAGACGAGCCATGTCACGGAGCTGCATGGCCATCTGCAATGCCCGGCTAAGGTTCGCCGGCGTTGGGGTACGCTCCCAGCTGGCAATCATCACATCCAACGCCCGGTTGGGCGCGCTGCGCTCGTATAGCGCTATCAGCCGTTCCTCGATCGTGCTGTCCGGTTTGACGCCCAACGCCTCAAGCCTGAGATAGCTTTCAAGCGCGTCCGCGTCCTGCTCCAACTCCCACGCAAGCTCGCCTCGCAGACGCCAATATTCCTCGTCGGTCACCGAGCCAGTATCAATGGAGTTGAGCCCTTGCCAGGCCACCTGAGGCTTGAACAACTGCCAGTTCAGTTCCGCCCACTCGACTCGCTGGGCAATGGTCAGCCCGAAACCCTGCTCGATGTCGGCCCATATTTCGGCCTGGGCGGCTGGCTGCTGGGTTTGCTCGAGGATCTGCTCCAGACGCATCCAGGCCAGCCGATGTGAAGGATGAATCTGGAGATAATCACGCAGCCACCGCTCGGCCTGCTCGGGCGTGCCTCGCTCGCTATGGCTATAGATAAGCGTGTCCAGCTCCACGTCCAACAATTGCCGACGCGCACCCGTCCCGGCAAGCAACAAGATCGT
Source organism: Stutzerimonas stutzeri (assembly GCF_051028275.1). Classification (GTDB taxonomy): domain Bacteria; phylum Pseudomonadota; class Gammaproteobacteria; order Pseudomonadales; family Pseudomonadaceae; genus Stutzerimonas; species Stutzerimonas stutzeri_AS. Next base: position 358,388 of record NZ_CP069269.1, on the reverse strand, counting down.
ATTGTCGAAGTCATATAGCTGAGCGGCCAGGCGCCAGGCATGCTCGCGAACCGTCGGGGTATCCTTTACCTGAATCAGCTGCAACCACAAGTCCAGCGCTGCGGTAGTGTGGCCGGTCCATTCACCGAGCTGGGCCACTTGTGCGAGTTGTTCAGTATCCGTTGGGCTGATCGCCGCCAGACGCTGCCCGACGCTCCACGCCTGCTCGAGCTCACCCGCAGCGAGACGCAGTCGAAACTCGGCGTTCAGGGCTGATGGATCATCCGGTTGTAACCTGTGCCACTGCGTGATCGTATCGCTCGCCAAGTCATAGCGGCGGCTGCCGATTCCTGCCTTCACCGCTGCGCCGAAAAGCTCGCCATCGCCCGCGCTCATCAACGAAAGGTTTTGATGAACCAACTCTGCCGCCTTCTCGCTCTGGTCAGCCGACAGCAATGCCGAGAATGCCTGCTGCAGATATCGACGCCGGTCAGCAGTGGTTTGCGCATCCATGAGCTGTTCCGTAAAGATTTCAGCAGCCGCCAATGGCTCGCCAGCGCCCAGATGAGCCTGGGCCGCCTCGCTTAGCCAGCCCTCGCGCTTCGCAACATCCCGCTTTGCCAGGTCACGATAGGCTTGTGCCGCCAAAGCAGGGTCCGTGATGGACAGGGCATAGCGGGCATACCGAATGAGTTGTTCGGTCGAGATGCTGTCTCGGTCTACCGCACTCAATTGATCTTGCAGCGCTTGGCGTGCTTGCTGCGTCAGGCTTTCCTGCTCTGTTTGCGCTTCAAGCACAGCCAACTCGGCTAGGAAAAACCTGACGCTGCCCGATTCGTTTCCTGTCAGTTGATGGACATGCGAGCGGGCCCGCATTAGATCACCCAGCCCGACAAGCTGCTCGATCAGCTTGAGCCGCAGGCTCGTGTCGTCCGGATGCGCCTTGAGTAACAGCTCGGCATAGCTGATCGACACAGCATCAGGCTGCTTCTCGCTCGGCATGAACACGTCTTCGCCGTTATAGGTGAGCACCAGCAATGCACCCAACAGGACTACGATCAGAAGCAGCGCCCAGGGACTCAGCAATCGGGTCTTGTCAGTGGCAGTAGAGTTGCGCATCAACCACTCGAGTCACGGGAAGATCGAACTGCCAGAGGTCATTCTGACCGGTAGCCTGATAACGTTTGCCAGCTACATCGAGTGAGCAACTGCTCGCCGCCCGCACAGAGAAACGCAGCGGCATCTCACCGGCGAATGACACCCTGACCTTGTTCTCGCCGAGATAGTCCCAGCGGAGCAGCGGCAGATTCGCCTGTTCCAGCGCGGGGCGCGGGTCACGCGTATCACGCAGGGCTAACACCGCATTGGGATCGCTCAGGTGTACGTAACGCCCCTGGGGCAGATCGCGAACGCCCGCGACGCCTTGCGAACGAGCCAGGTCCGGCCAGCCCAAATTCGGGTCCAGCCGCAAGGTGCGCAACCCGTCCATTCCACGCAGCTGCCATCGACCATCAGCCGTACGCGCCAGACTCGCCTGATGCAACCCGTGCATGCGATTGATGTACTGGCTCATCCACAGCGAGATCGGCTGCTCGGCCTCCATCGACCGGTAGATGTCCTGCATGACGCGGATCGAAGCCTGCTTGGTGCCCGAATAGAAGTGGTAATAAAGATGCAGCCCTCGCAAGCGGCGCGGCGAATCCGTCAGAGCGAAAGTCTCCATCACGCCGCGGAAGCCGTAATACGGGCCGCGCCACAGGTTGGTGAAGACGTTTTCATTCATGATCGGCGCGTAATACTGGACACCGCCCGCCGTGGGCCTGATCAAAGGCGAAAGGCCCGTCAGCGACGGATAGGCCTTGGTGATCGCTGTGTTGCCACCATTGACGTTCGCCAACCCAGCGTCGTAAGCCAACTTGATCGTCGCCGCGTCCGGCAGCGCATCGCCCGACCAGAAGATCATCTTCACCGGCTTCTTGGCGCTGGTCAGCCGCTCGTTGATATAGGCCGTGGACCCCACCACTTCGCGGTTGAAGTCGATCTTTTCGTAGCCGGGAATGGCCATCATCATCCCGTATTCAGCCTTGAAACCCTCACGCTTCTGTACCCGCTCCGGCTGCCAGAAGAACGGATGGCTGAAACTGTGAGTGGCCACTTCAACCTTTGGATCGGCGAATATCTCGCGGGCGATTGGTTCAAGCTCCCTGGCCAGATGCGGATAGCGACCCTTGGGACCGATCTCACCTTCGATAACCGACACGGAGGTCAAGAACGCGTGAGGCTTGATGAACGCGTCGAGCACCTCACGGCCCGCATAGGGGGAGCCGGTGACCTCGGCACGTGAAAGGAAGCCGTCGCCGTCGATATGTACAGTCGCGATACGACGGCCATTCTCGGTAGTGGCATCCGGGCGTGGCAATGCAGGCAGCCGTAAGGCGCGCTGCACAAATGCGAAAGGATCGAGAATCCAGCGCTGGCTGTCCGGCCCCTCTTCGATGACGTAAGGGGTCAGCGCAATGCCGCCAGCCGGCCCGGTAGCGACCGGAACGTATTGTCTCTGCTCACTGTCGGTCAAGGTCAGTGCCGAAACCGCGCCGCCGCCTTGTACCAAGGTGAGCGGGACGAGCTCTCGCTTACGCACGACCAGAGGCGCCTCGAAGCGACCCAGCATTGCCTCGTCGTGGCTGGTGACGACTACTTCACCCTTGGCAGGAAGCTGAACCCGGCGCAGCCCCATCCGTTTCAAGAGCCTGTCGCTGCTGACCGGCAGCACTGCCATGATTGCCAGCGGAACGGATTCATCGATGCGCGCACCCAACCATTCGTTGAATGCTGCCGCGTCATCAGGCGGTCCACTGGTCATCCAGGTGACAACCCCAGCGTACAGCCCGGCCATCGGGCCATCAGGTAACTGGTCGGCTGCAAAATAGTCCACGCGATAGCCGAGATATTCCATCAAGCCACCCATGAACGTATGGCCTCGATTGGACGTCAGCCCGTTTTCGCGCGGGTCATACAGCACCGCCATCCGCCGGGGCTGCACTTCGACACCACTGATGCCGAGGTAATTGAGGGCAGGCATCGTTACGAACGGCACGAATCCTTCCTGCTGTAGCCGCAGCGCAAGCGCCCGCGCCTCGTCACGCCGAGTCGAAGGGAGGTAGTCGATGGCTATGAGGGGTACGCCTTGTAAGCGCAACGGGTCTAGATGAATGTCGAGCCAGTCCCGGTCGTCCTGGGGAACCGCTCGATAACGCCGAGCGTTGGCGTCCCACCCGGAGTGAATCGATTCGACTGCCACAGCTGCCGCAACACCTGGCAGCTCGGGAAGCACTTCGAATCCACGATTGAAAATAAGCTTGAGGTCTGGCTGCTGACGTTTGAGTTCAGCCAGAAAGTCCCGCAGGGCGACGCGCTGAGCCTCACGCTGGCCTTCAGGCAGTAACTGAAAGCTGTCCAGCGTATCGAGGAAAAGCCCAGCGTACCCCTGGCCCGCCAGCTCCTTGGCGCGCCGCAGCAGATGGCCTCGCCAGGCCTCGGAAGTGAGCAGCATGACCTGGCTGTTCCACGCCTGATTACGAACGCTACTCGCGCCTTGCTCCAGCCCAGCAAGCTTCGCGACGTCCCCGTCATATTCGCCGACCGAAAGATAGGCGAAGGGCTTACTGCCTTGCTGGCGAAGAAATTCGACATCCGCGGGTTTCAGATGCGCGGATTCAAGAACCACCCATTCGAACTGAGCGAGTTCTGCAAGCGGCGGATTAGCGGCGTACCAGATCGCCACACTGCTTGGAGACACCGTGGCATTCGCGGCGACATGCGAGCCCGGAAAGAAAACACTCAAGCAAAGCACGACTGCAGCCGATATACCGAAAAGGCGAGACGTAACTGCACGCGAAAAGCGTTGGCAGGCAAGCGTTTGAAGTATTCGCATCGTCTAATCGGAGGAGGACTGAGCAGACGACAATTTACACGCAGGCAAAATGCCATTACAAGCAATATGCCATCATCGCCGACAGAAGGTTGCCGCCAAGAGGTCGCAGTGTCATCAAACTGTCGCAGACAGGCTGCAGACCGTCATGGCGTCAAGCCGAACCCTGCAAGACCTATTGCGGGCAGGTCAATAGCGAAACCAACGGTACATCCAAACGACCGCACAGCTCGTCGTATTCCTGCCGCGCTTGTTCAGCAACGAAGCCATCCTCGAGCATCAGGATCTGATAGATGCCGCGCCGCAGCATCAATTCGCTAAGTCGATCAGGGCTGCTGCCAGCAGTGCAGAGAAACCGAACCCAGGACGTCGTCACAATCCAGGCGTTAAGCGCGACGGCCTCCACCTGAGACTGGGTCATATGCAGTAGCCCTGCGTCGACGAATCCCTGATAGATACCACGCGCCACCATGAGGTGACTTTCGACGAAGCCGCAATAGCGCTCAGCCAGGACCTCGTCCTCGCCTAGTAGCCGCTCGAGGTCACGATGCAGGAAGCGGTACTGCCACATGGCAGAGAGCAGCGACTCCAGATAGAAGGTCTTGTCTTCCATGGTCACCGTTCGCCCTTTCGGCAGCCGGAGGAAGCCATCTACCTGCGCCTCGTAGCGGTCAAACAGCTCAGCGATGATCATCTGCTTGTTGCGGAAGTGGTAGTAAAGATTCCCCGGTGAAATCGCCAGGTGGGCTGCAATGTGGTTAGTGGTCACACTGCGCTCACCCTGCGAATTGAACAGCTCCAGACTGGCTTGCAGGATGCGATCACGGGTTTTCGGTCTGGGCGGCATGCAAGCATTCATGATCGGCTGGGGTCAGGGGGCTAGGGTAACCCTTCATCATTCGTTAGGCACTTCGATTGACATAATAGAGTAATGACTCTAAATAGCTTCTACGCCCTTTCGGAGCATTGCCGTGCTTGCCGACATCGCCTACCTGAACCAGACGCACATCGTCGTCGAGCGCCTACCAGCAATCTTTGAACGCCAGCGCGTTGCGTTTTCCGCCAATCCTCGGCCCAGCGCAGAGGACCGACTGCAATGCCTCGAGGCCCTGCGCGACCTGCTGCATAATCAACAGCAGGCGCTGATCGACGCCATCTGCCAGGACTTCGGTCATCGCTCGACGGACGAAACCCGGTTGGCGGAAATCATGCCGAGCCTGCACGGCATCCGGCATGCTCAGCGCCATTTGCGGCGGTGGATGAAGCCTTCCCGGCGCTCAGTGGGGCTGGCCTTTCAGCCAGCCAGTGCGCGGGTGGTCTATCAGCCACTCGGGGTGGTCGGCATCATCGTGCCGTGGAATTATCCGCTCCACCTGGCCATCGGGCCGTTAATCGGAGCGCTCGCTGCGGGCAACCGGGTGATGCTGAAAATGAGCGAATCCACCCCCGCCACCGGTCAGTTGCTCAAATCGTTGTTGGCGCAAATATTTGCAGAGGATCAGGTTGCGGTAGTGCTTGGCGAGGCAGATGTGGGCATCGCCTTTTCCAGGCTGCCTTTCGATCACCTGCTGTTCACCGGCAGTACCAGCGTCGGTCGCCACGTCATGCGTGCCGCAGCGGAAAACCTCACCCCGGTGACCCTCGAGCTCGGCGGCAAGTCGCCTGCCATCGTCTCGAACGACGTACCGCTCGCCGACGCAGCCGAACGCATCGCCTTCGGCAAGACGCTGAATGCCGGCCAGACCTGCGTAGCTCCGGACTATGTGCTGGTACCGCGGCAGCGTCTCGATCAGTTCGTCGACGCGTATCGGATGGCGGTGCGGCGCTTTTATCCCCAACTTGCGGACAATCCGGATTACACCTCGATCATCAACCAGCGCCAGCACAGTCGGTTGTCGGGCTACGTGGAGGATGCCCAGGCCAAGGGCGCCCGGTTGCTGCCGCTGTTCGAGCAAGGTCAGGGGCGTCGCATGCCACACTGCGTGCTGCTCGATGTGAACGACAGCATGCAGGTCATGCAGGACGAAATCTTCGGCCCTCTTCTGCCAGTGGTGCCCTACGAAGGCCTCGACGAGGCAATCGCCTACGTCAACGCTCGCCCTCGCCCCTTGGCGCTTTACTACTTTGGTTACGACAAAGCCGAGCAGCGCAGAATCCTCCAGCAGACCCATTCCGGTGGCGTCTGCCTCAACGACACCTTGCTGCACGTGGCCCAGGATGACCTGCCGTTTGGCGGTGTCGGCCCGTCCGGCATGGGCCACTATCACGGCCACGAGGGCTTTCTCACGTTCAGCAAGGCCAAGGGCGTATTTGCCAAACAAAGGTTCAATGCGGCCCGGCTGATCTATCCGCCATACGGCAAGGCCCTGCAAAAGCTGGTCTACAAAATGTTCGTGCGCTGATGCCGGCTCTCTCGATGCCAACGACCAACCCTCATGCCTTATCCCGTCGAGGCCTGCTCAGGATCGGTGTGCTCGGTAGCGTGGCGCTAACGGGTGCCGGGCTGCTCGGAAGCATCGCGGGCTGCAGCGCCGAGCGCGCTGCACCCGGTCTGGCGTTCTTACGCGACAGCGACCTGCCCATGCTGCAACGCCTCACTGGGGTTCTGCTCGATGGCGCAGTCGCCCCGCACGATATGCCAAGCGCCGTGCAAGGCACACTCGCCAGCCTCGACCAGGGCCTCGCCCATCTTTCGCCCGCCGTGTCGAAACAGGTCCTGCAACTGTTCGACCTGCTTTCCCTTCCGGTCACCCGCGGCCCGTTGACCGGCATATGGAGCAGCTGGGAACAGGCGCAAGACAGCGAGATACACGCGTTTCTGCAGCGCTGGGAAAACAGTCCATTTGCCCTGCTGCGCCAGGGCCATGCCTCGCTACTGCAAATGGTTCTGATGGCGTGGTACGGCCGCGAAGAATCCTGGGAACACTGCGGTTATCCGGGACCTCCCGTTATCTAGCGTTTGGATAGCCGTCCTATTCAAGCTTCAGGAGCCGATATGCCGGTTACCGACCCTTTTGCCGAAGGCCTCGCCCGAGGCTGGACTGTTCACGATGGCTCGCGTCTCGAACAGGACGTCACCCTTGAAGCCGATATCGCCATCGTAGGCAGCGGCGCAGGGGGCGGCACCAGTGCGGAAATCCTCAGCGCTGCAGGGTTCAAGGTGTTGCTGATCGAAGAAGGCCCGCTGCGCAGCAGTCGCGACTTCACGATGCAGGAGCCGCCCGCATACGCCTCGCTGTATCAGGAGGCGATCGGCCGCACCAGCCAGGATGGTGCCATCACGATCCTCCAAGGCCGCGCTGTTGGCGGCTCGACGCTGGTGAACTGGACATCGAGCTTCCGCACGCCGACCGCCACGCTGGAGCATTGGGCTCGCGAGCACTCGGTCAAGGGCCTTTCCGAAGAATCCATGGCGCCCTGGTTCGAACGCATGGAGCAACGCCTGGGGATCGAGCCCTGGCCGCTTGCGCCCAACGCCAACAACCAGGTCATCCGCAACGGATGCGAGGCGCTCGGTTACAGCTGGGCTGTGATCCCACGCAACGTACGAGGCTGTTGGAACCTGGGCTATTGCGGCATGGGCTGCCCGAGCAATGCCAAGCAATCCATGCTGGTGACGACCATACCGACCACCCTGGAGGCCGGCGGCGAATTAGTCTACCTAGCCCGCGCCGAGCGCCTTTTGATAGACAAGGACCAGGTCACCTCGCTGGAGTGCAGCGCCATGGATGCCCGGTGCGTCGCGCCAACCGGTCGAAAAATAAGGGTGCGAGCACGCCACTACATCCTGGCCGGAGGTGGCATCAACACACCGGCGATTCTGCTTCGATCGGATACTCACGACCCATACCAGCGGCTCGGCAAGCGCACCTTTCTGCATCTGGTGAATTTTTCGGCAGCGCAGTTCGAGGCCGTCATCAACCCGTTTTACGGCGCACCGCAGTCGATCTATTCCGATCAGTTCCAGTGGGATGACGGCCCGAGCGGTCGTATGTCCTACAAGCTGGAGGTTCCGCCTATCCATCCAGCGCTGGCCGCCACCCTGCTTGGCCGCTTCGGGATGGATAACGCCATGCGCATGGAGCAGCTGCCGCATACCAACGCCATGATTGCGCTGATGCGCGACGGTTTTCACCCCGAAAGTGCCGAAGGTCAGGTGCGCCTGCGCGGCGACGGCACCCCCATGCTCGATTACCAGATGACGCCCTATACCTGGAACGGTATTCGTCGCGCCTATCACAGCATGGCTGAAATTCAGTTTGCTGCGGGGGCCAAAGCGGTCCTGCCGCTGCACAGCGATGCCACCTACACGACCCATCTGTCGCAGGCGCGCCAGCTCATCGACGCGCTGAATCTGACCCTATATCGCACCCGCCTCGGCAGTGCCCATGTCATGGGCGGTTGCGCCATGGGGGAAGATCCGCGACAGGCGGTCACCGATAGCCTTGGTCGCCATCATCATCTGGAGAACCTGTCGATCCACGACGGCTCGCTGTTTCCCACGAGCATAGGTGCCAATCCGCAACTGTCGATTTACGGGCTGGCTGCAAAGCTCTCGAGTCAACTGGCCGAACGGTTGAAAAAGGCGTGAACGGCTACGTTGTGTTGGCATCCGGTCGGCATCCGCATTGATGCTTTACGCTGCCAATACCGAGCCGCTACCATCCACCTCCCACGCAAGCGTCAGGACGCCGCGATGAATCGAGTGCTGTATCCGGGTACATTCGACCCGATCACCATGGGCCATACCGACCTGGTCGAGCGCGCTTCGCGCCTGTTCGACGAAGTCATCATTGCCGTCGCCGCCAGCCCGAACAAGAACCCCCTGTTTCCGCTGGAGCAACGCGTGGCATTGGCTCAGGAAGTGACAGCCCACCTGCCGAACGTGAAGGTCATGGGTTTCTCCAAGCTACTGGCCCACTTCGTCATTGAGCAGCAAGCCAACGTATTGCTGCGTGGTTTGCGTGCAGTCTCTGACTTCGAGTACGAGTTTCAGTTGGCGAACATGAACCGCCAACTGGTACCTGACGTGGAAAGCCTCTTTCTGACCCCCTCGGAGAAGTTCTCTTATATTTCTTCGACGCTGGTGCGCGAGATCGCCCGCTTGGGTGGCGACGTGACCAAGTTCGTACACCCTTCGGTCATGAAGGCCCTGACCGAGCGCTACGCCTCTCGCTAGTTGCCAGGCAACCGGGGGCGTATCCGCCGACCAAAGGTTGAGCGCTGCTGCGTGCACCGAACGAGCCGATGCGGCAGAATTGCCGCGTCGTTTTTACCTGTGCTGTGGCATTGCTGCAGCTGGAGCAAGCTGGATGTCCCTGATAATCACCGATGACTGCATCAACTGCGACGTTTGCGAGCCCGAGTGCCCGAACAACGCGATTTCTCAGGGTGAGGAAATCTACGTCATTGACCCCAACCTCTGCACCGAGTGCGTCGGTCATTACGACGAGCCGCAGTGCCAGCAAGTCTGCCCGGTGGATTGCATCCCGCTCGACGAGAACAACGTCGAAAGCAAGGATGAGCTGATGCAGAAGTACATGATCATCACCGGCAAGGCCTGATTCGTCTGTTGCGACCCCACCCGTGCGGTGGGGTCGGCAGCCCCTCTCGCTCGACATCTAAAACAATTTCGTTGCTGGCAGGCACTTTTCTGTCCGATTGCCGCTGCCTGCCATTTAAACGATCAAAAAACGAACCCCAGAAACAGCACGGCTCCGCACGCAGTGAAGCGGCGGAGCCGTATTCAGCAGGCCAGTGGCAGTTCCCACCGGCTAGTGCTGGGCCGCAGGATCAGTCCTGGCGGTTATAGCCAACGCGGGTGCAGCCCAGGCAACGGGCAAAGGCTGCAGCGCCAGGCTCGACCACCAGTGCATGCCCCGTCTCCTTGATGCCACCGCCCATCGCGCTGAACGGCAGGCTGACGACGAACAGGCCGGCACCGATGGCCGTGGCCGCGATCAGCAGCGGACGGGCGATCAGCAGATCGCCAACGATGGAAAAGGCTTTAGGGGCTTCTACGGTGTACATCGGATCGCCGCTGGCGTTCTGCTGTACCGATTGCGCCTGCGCAGGCATCGTCAGCAGACCTGTGGTCAGGGCCAAGACAACAGCAGTGGAGCGAAACAGATTCATGGTGTGGTCCTTCAGCTGGGCGAAACGAGGCAGATGATTAGGGTGAAGGTCACTATAGCAGTGGCCGTCGGTTATTGATCGTGAACACCGTCATGCCTGCGCAGTGCATCGCACATCGATTCGTCATCGTTGGCACCGTCCACAATAGACGCTGGCTCGCTGGCCGAGACGGATCTCCCGCAAGGTCGAGCCACAGGTTTTGCAAAAATCCCCGCCCCGACCGTAGACAAATAACTCTTGTTGAAAGTAACCCGGCTTGCCGTCACCACCGACGAAATCGCGCAGCGTGGTGCCACCGCGCTCGATGGCGTAGGCGAGGATGCGTTTGATCTCTAAAGCCAGCTTCATATAGCGCGCCCGAGACACAGCACCGGCGGCCCGCCGCGGATCGATCCCGGCGGCGAACAGCGCTTCGCTCGCATAGATATTGCCGACACCGACCACCACCGCGTTGTCCATGATGAAGGGCTTGATCGCCATGCTGCGTCCGCGCGACATCTGGTACAGCCGCTCGCCGTCGAAAGCATCACTCAGCGGCTCCGGGCCGAGGCTCGCAAGCAGCACGTGACTCAACGGGTCGTCGCTCCAGAGCAATGCGCCGAATCGACGCGGGTCGGTGTAGCGCAGCGCCATGCCGGAATCCAGCACGATGTCGACATGCTCGTGCTTACCAACTGCCAGATCCGCCGGAACCAGGCGCAGGCTGCCGGACATGCCCAGGTGCGCGATGAGGGTGCCGACTTCGGCTTTGATCAGGAGGTATTTGGCACGCCGCTCGACGCCCTCGATTCGCTGGCCGGACAGACGTACATCCAGATCGTCCGGGATCGGCCAGCGCAACCGTCGTTCACGCACGATGACCTGAATGACCCGTTGGCCGACAAGGTGCGGCGCGATACCGCGGCGGGTGGTTTCAACTTCTGGGAGTTCAGGCATCAGCGCAAATATCTAGTGGACCGGGAGACGACCTTAGCAGCTAACGTGCAGTCGGGTCAGCCAACACCCAGCTCGCGGATGATGTCGCGCTGGCATTCGAAATCGTATTCCGACAGGCCCACATACTCGAGCACCAGCTGCGCTACCGCATCCCACTCCTGGTCGTCAGGCTGGTCTCCCAACACGCGATGACAGGCGCAGATGTGCTCGGCCATCTTGAGAATCGCCAGAAGTGTTTTGATCTGCGGATCGCTCCACTCGTCGCTGAACAGCGCCACAGCGTTGTGGTGATTGGCGATGGCTTCGCATAGGTGCTGTGGCAGCTTCCATGAGCGCGCAACAAAATAGCCGACCACCGAATGGTTGGTGTTGAGCACCCTGTTCTCGACGTCAGTGATGCGCACATCAGGGCCTACGCTGGCGTAGGCCTCTTCCAGCACGGCCATGTAGCCGGGAAAACGAGTCAGCATCAGCGGGATGCCACAATTATGAAACAGCCCGAGGGTATAGGCCTCGTCTGGCGCTGGGTGACCGATGCGCTTGGCCAGCGTCAGGCAGGTGCTGGCCACGTCCTGCGCTGAATCCCAGAAGCGATTGAGCGTGACGATCGCCGCATCGGTGAGCTCGCCGCGGATCGACTGCGCATTGATCAGGTTGATCACCGAACGGCAGCCCAGCAGGTTGACCGCCTGTTGAATCGAGGCGATGCGGTTGGCGAGGCCGAAGAACGGCGAGTTGACCGTTTTCAACAGCGCGCCGGAAAGACCCGGATCCTGGCTGATCAGCCGCGCGATGGCGCGCAGGTCTGGGTCAGGCATGACCTGCTCCATCTGCAGATCCACCATGATCTGCGGCTGCGGGGGAACGCTGATCCCCTGCAGCACGCTGCGGATCTGCTCGTCGGTGAGTTCGATGGACATGTAAGCGGCCCGCCTCGTGACTAGCACAAGGCCACTAGATAGAAAGAGTGCGAACTTTGGCTGAGTTCATGGTCGGATTTCAAGTAGACCAACATGTAAACCGACGAGGAGGAAACGAAATGGCCGATTCCCTGAAAGGCAAACGCGTAGCGATCCTGGTAACCGACGGTTTCGAGCAGGTCGAGCTGACGGGCCCGAAAGAGGCGCTGGAAAAAGCCGGCGCGACCGCCGAGATCATTTCGTCATCAAACGGTGAGGTCACCGGCTGGAACCACACCACGCCGGCCACCAAGTTTCATGTCGACAAGACGTTCACAGCATTCACATGGAAGACTACGACGCCGTGTTGCTGCCAGGCGGCGTGGTGAATTCCGACACCATCCGCACCGACGAGATGGCCCAGGAGCTGGTGCGTGACGCGGCACGGTCAAACAAGACCATCGCCGTCATTTGCCATGGCGCCTGGCTGCTGGCCTCGGCTGATCTGGTCAAGGGCAAGAAGATGACAAGCTGGCCCTCGCTGACGGACGACCTGAAAAACGCCGGCGCTCAGTGGGTCGACGAGCAGGTCGTGGTCGACGGCCATCTGATCAGCAGCCGCAAGCCGGACGACATCCCTGCTTTCAGCGAAGCGCTGGTCAAAGCCCTCGCGGCCTGACGCCAGCTAGCAAGCCGAGGCATCGCGATACGCGGTCGACGTGACATGGCCGATGCCTCTTTTAAGCCGTCTGCTGGGACAACCGCTCCCAGCAGCGACGGCTGCCCTCCTATCCTGCCTACATCCAGCCAGCGCTTTTGTCAGCCCTCTGGCCTATAATCGCGCCCTTTTCCCGGAGCCCTCACGATGAGCCTGCCCAGCCTGCGACTCAAAGCCAACGCCGACCGCCGCCTGCGCGCCGGCCATCTGTGGGTCTATAGCAATGAGGTGGACACCGCAGCCACCCCGCTGAGCGGTTTCGCCGCTGGCGATCAGGCAATTCTCGAAGCAGCTGGCGGCAAGCCGCTGGGCATCGTCGGCGTCTCGCCGAACAACCTGATCTGCGCCCGCCTGCTGTCACGCGACCTCAAGCACAGCCTGGACAAGTCGCTTCTGGTTCATCGCATCCAAGTCGCCCTGTCGCTGCGCGATCGTCTGTTCGATCAGCCTTGCTATCGCCTGATCTACGGTGACTCGGATTTGCTGCCCGGGCTGGTAGTGGACCGCTTCCACGATCACCTCGTGGTTCAGCTGGCCTCGGCCACCATGGAGCGCAACAAGGACGCCGTTCTCGAAGCGCTGGTTCAAGTGCTCAAGCCGCGCGGCGTACTGTGGAAAAATGACTCCAGCGCTCGCGATGCCGAAGGGCTGGAGCGCTACGTCGACACCGCCTTTGGCGTGGTTCCGGAATGGGTCGGGCTGGAAGAGAACGGCGTGACGTTCGAAGCACCCGTGCTGCAAGGCCAGAAGACCGGCTGGTTCTACGATCACCGCATGAACCGCGCGCGGCTGGCGCCCTATGTCAAAGGCAAGCGCGTGCTCGATCTGTTCAGCTACATCGGTGGCTGGGGCGTACAGGCCGCGGCCTTCGGCGCCAGCGAAGTGTTCTGCGTCGATGCCTCAGCGTTCGCGCTGGATGGTGTCGAGCGCAACGCTGCGCTCAACGGCGTTGCCGAGAAGATGACCTGCGTCGAGGGTGATGCCTTCGAAGCGATGCGGGAGTTGAAAAACGCCGAGGAGCGCTTCGATGTGGTCATCACCGACCCGCCCGCCTTCATCAAGCGCAAGAAGGACATCAAGAACGGCGAAGCCGCGTACCGTCGTCTGAACGAAGCCGCCATGCGTTTGCTGACCAAGGACGGCATCCTGGTCAGCGCCAGCTGCTCCATGCACCTGGAGGAAGACAACCTGCAGAACATCCTGCTCGGCAGCGCCCGTCATCTGGATCGCAACATTCAGCTGCTGGAACGCGGTAGCCAGGGACCTGATCATCCGGTTCATCCCGCAATCCCGGAAACGCGCTATATCAAGAGCATCACGTGCCGCATCCTGCCTAACAGCTGACTACTACCACCGCGCGGACCAGGCTAATGCTCAGTCGCGCGGTGCCGCTATGCTGAGGCAATAGAACCGGGAACTGCCTCGCTCGGTTTCTAGCAGCAGATCGAAGCGGCCGCTACCCCAGCTTTGGCCTCCCATATCCTGTCAATGGCCAGAAGTCTGCGTTTTCTCCGAAACGATTCGATACGCCTGACGCTTCACCTATATACCGCTCGTCTAATCGCCCAAAAAAATGGCGCCAGACACCCGTCCATCCTTAAAGTTCCCGCCCTTAGCGCCGCTATTTGAACTATCTCCCCCTCTGTGGAAATAGCAGCGTGGCACACACACACCCTACCTCTTCAGCTGTGAGCTTTTTGCCGCCGGCATTGTCTGTTGCGACCGGGATTGGCTGCGTGCTTGTCGCTGGCAAAGCGGCACCGGCCGCTTGGCTCTTGTCCGGGCTTCTGGCCGTTACTGGCGTAGGACTATGCCTCTGGAGTCGCCGGATATCAGGGCGCAGTCTTTTGGCAGGTCGATCCGAGGGCGCAGGCACAATCCAGGCTGCTGAGCCCCCCATCGATCCGCTTTGCGCAAGCGTAACCCCGGTGTGGGCGAACCAGATTCAGGCGGCACGCAGCCACAGCGAGGACGCCATCAACGCCCTTTCAGAGCGCTTTTCCCTGCTGGCTGGACGTATACATGCCAGCGTAGGCGGTAGCAATGGTGACGGCGCGGCCGCTTCGCTGGTCGGCTTGCTCGAAAACAGCGAGCGCGACCTTGAAACGATCGTTGATGCCCTGCGCCAAGCTGTTGCCAGCAAAGAGTCGCTCCTGGCAGAAGTCACTCAACTGTCCGAGTTCACGGTACAGCTGCAGGCCATGGCCCAAGACGTCGCAAACATTGCCAAACAGACCAACCTGCTTGCACTAAACGCGGCTATCGAAGCAGCACGTGCAGGAGACGCAGGCCGCGGCTTCGCCGTCGTGGCGGACGAAGTCCGGAAACTGTCGACGCTCTCCGGTGAGACCGGTCACAAGATCGGCGAGACCGTCGAGACGGTGAACTCAGCCATCCAGAAAACACTGGGCGTATCACGCGAATACACCGAGAAGGATGCGGCCACGCTCGGGCATTCCAGTCAAGTCATTCGCCACGTAATCGATCAGTTCCAGCGCAGCGCTGCTGACATGGTTTTGCATAACGACCGTATGCGCCAGGAGAGCGAGGCGGTTGGAACAGAAATCGCCGACGTGCTCGTGTCGCTGCAATTCCAGGACCGCGTCAGCCAGATGCTTGGCCATGTTCACGCCGATATCGAAAAACTAGAAGGCGTCTTGGTTGCCAGGGCCGCTCAACGCGAACAGGGCCGGCCGGTTGCGACCGTCGACAGCCAGCGTTGGCTTAATGACCTGGCGAAGACCTACACCATGCCCGAACAGCACGATTACCACAGTGGCAAGCGCCCGACCGCTGCCCCTTCCTCCGACTCCGAAATCACATTCTTCTGAGGTTATTCATGAGCAAGACCGTCCTCATCGTCGACGACTCAGCGTCCATCCGCCAGGTCGTTGGCATCACCCTTAAAGGCGCTGGCTACACCGTGATAGAGGCCTGCGATGGCAAAGACGCGCTGAGCAAGCTTACGGGCCAGAAGGTTCATCTGATGATCAGCGACGTCAACATGCCGAACATGGATGGCATTGCCTTCGTAAAGGCCGTCAAGCAGATGCCCGCCTACAAATTCACCCCGGTCATCATGCTAACCACCGAGGCCGGCGAAGCGAAAAAGCAAGAAGGTCAAGCAGCCGGTGCCAAGGCGTGGGTTGTAAAACCATTCCAGCCGGCGCAAATGCTTAATGCTGTTTCCAAACTGATCCTGCCGTAAGGCGTCGAGGCGAATGATGAGCGAAGTAAACAAGCGGACCTGCGTGCCGCTGGAAGGCCCGCTGACCATCTATACCGCTGCAGATAGCAAAGCGGCGCTGCTTCCGCTCATCCAACCGGAACTTGAGCTGGAGTTCGATTTGACGCTGGTCGACGAAGTCGACTGCGCCGGGCTTCAGCTTTTGATCCTAGCCGGACGCGAGGCCAAGCGCCTCGGCGGCCAACTCATATTGACCCACCACAGCCCCGCCGTCATCGCTGCACTCGAACTGAGCGGGCTAGGCAGCGTACTGGGTAACCCTTCCGCTAACGGCCAGCTTGCCGGAGAAGCGTCATGATCAACCTGGACGAAATCCTTACGGTATTCATTGCCGAAAGCCGGGAACTGCTCCAGCAGATGGAGGAGGGCTTGCTGCTCATCGAGCAGGCACCGGATGATCAGGACACGATCAACGCGATTTTCCGCGCTGCCCATACCATCAAGGGATCGGCCGGTCTGTTTGGTCTGGATGTCATCGTTGACTTCACCCACGTCGCCGAAAGCGTGCTCGACAACGTACGGGCTGGAGACCTCACCTTTACGGGTCAGCTGTCTGCCCTGTTCCTTGAGGTTGGCGACCATCTGGGCCGATTGATCGAGCATCTGGAAGAGCACAAGAGCGTCAATGATCTCCCTCCGTCCGTACTCGAGGCGGGGCAGGCGCTCATCGCCCAGCTAAGCGTTTACCTCACACAGGGACCGGCCACCTCGGACGCCGTGTCGAGTGCTGCCGCTGGTCACCCGATTGCGTCGGAAGGCGTAGAGGCCAGCGCACCCCATTGGCACCTGTCCCTGCGTTTTGGTCCCGATACGCTGCGCAACGGCATGGACCCGCTGTCGATCTTTCGTTACTTGCAGACATTTGGCCGGATCGTTTCGGTGGTACCTGTGCTCGACCAGCTTCCAGCCGCTGACGAGATGGACCCGGAAACCTGCTACTTGGGTTTTGAGCTTGGATTCGCCACCGATGCTGACAAGGCCGCTATCGAAGGCGCATTCGAATTCGTCCGTGACGACAGCCAGATCCGCATGCTCGCTCCGTACAGCACGACAGACGAGTACCGAGCACTGATCAAGGAGCTACCGGAAGACGACAGCCTGCTGGGCGAAATGTTGGTCCAGTGCGGCACGCTCAAGACTGCCGAAGTCAATGCGATGCTGCGGACGCAGCAACCGCTCCCTGAGGAGGCCAATCCCGCTCCGATAGCTGCCGCCTCGACCGACGTCAGTTTTGAGCACGCCCCCACAGTTGCTGCGAAAGAGCAGCAGAAACAGATCAAGGATGCACGTCCGCAAGACGGCAACCTGATACGCGTCGACGCAGGAAAGCTCGATCAGCTGATCAATCTCATCGGTGAGTTGATCATTGCCGGTGCGGGCGCGCGTATGTCTGCCCAGCAGACCGGCAGCACCGAGATGGTCGAGGCGACCGAAGTGCTGTCGCGACTGGTCGAAGAGGTGCGTGATTCAGCCCTGACTTTGCGCATGGTGCAAATCGGCGCGACGTTCAATCGCTTCCAACGTGTCGTCAGAGACGTATCGAAGGAGCTGGGCAAAGACATTCAGCTGCACATCAGCGGCGGTGATACTGAACTCGACAAGACCGTTGTCGAGCGGATCGGTGACCCACTGACGCACCTGGTGCGTAACGCCATGGACCACGGCATCGAGTCTGCGGAAGTACGTCGTGCTAACGGCAAACCAGAGCAAGGCCGGGTGACGCTCAATGCCTACCACGAGGCGAGCAGCATCGTTATCGAAGTTTCCGACGATGGCGGTGGCCTGAACCCTGAAAAGATTCTGGCCAAGGCCAAACAGCGAGGTCTTGTCGCTGAAGGGCAGACGCTGCCGGAAATGGACATCCTGAATCTCATCTTCGAACCCGGGTTCTCCACCGCCGAGCAGGTCAGCAACCTCTCCGGGCGCGGCGTCGGCATGGATGTGGTCAAGCGAAACATCACGGCGCTGCGTGGAACGATCGAGCTTGAAAGCACTCTGGGCGCCGGCACCTGTATTCGCATCCGGTTACCGCTGACGCTTGCCATCATTGACGGCTTCCTCATTGGTGTAGACCAGGCAGGTTATGTCGTCCCGCTCGAAATGGTTGAGGAATGCATCGAGCTTGATAGCTGCGCCGCGGCGGACCGGGGATACCTCGACCTTCGCGGTGAAATGCTGCCTTTCATACGCTTGCGAGATCTTTTCGAGCACGAGGGCGCCCCGCCGCTACGCGAAAACGTCGTGGTAGTCAGGTACGCCGGAACTCGTGCGGGACTGGTCGTCGACCAGCTAATGGGGGAGTTCCAGACCGTCATCAAGCCCCTCGGCAAATTGTTCGAAGGCGCTCGAGGCATGGGCGGCTTCACCATTCTCGGCAGTGGTGCAGTTGCGCTAATCCTCGATATACCGGGCCTGCTCAATCAGTTGGCACAGCGTCGCCCCAACAACCTAGCACGCGAAGCAATGCCCGCCTGCTCACCGGAGCTTTGAGATGACCTATTCTTCAGCCGACAGCGGGCAGGCAAGCAATCTGCTATCCGAGCAGTACTTGACGTTCCAAATCAGCGGCGAAACCTACGCGGTCAACAGTCTGTGCGTTCGCGAAATCATTGAGTTTCCGCTGCTGACCCGCGTGCCAATGGTCGGTACTACCATTAAAGGCGTAATCAACCTGCGCGGATCGGTCGTGCCGGTAGTCGACCTCGCCGCACGCTTCGGCATCGGGCGCACGTCCGTCAGCAGGCGCACCTGCATCGTCATTCTTGATGTCCTGGACGAAGACGGTAGCCACGTATTAGGTGTTAGCGTCGATGCGGTCAGCGAGGTGCTCGAAATAGATCCTAGTGATATTTGCCAGGCTCCGGCCTTTGGTAGCCGTATCCGTACCGAATTCATACGCGGCATGACCAAGGTGGGCGAGCGTTTCGTCACTCTGCTCGCTATACCGCAGGTTCTTGCCACTGGCGAACTCGCCGCAAGCGGCTAATGCCGTTCTCTTTCTACTTCACACAGCCGGACGTTTGCCCGGTATCACTCACCTACCCGTGCTTTCCGGAGCAACCCGATATGACAGTCAGTAAGAAAATGGCGCTGCTGGTGATTTCCGCATTGATCGGAATCATCGTCCTTGCCGGCAGCGGCTACCAGCAAATGACCAGTGTTTTCGCTGCAGCCAACTATGGCAACGTCAACACTATTCCCAGCCTTAGCGCTATCAATGTGATCCGTAACCAGATCAACGAACGCATCATTCTTTCCTATAGCCATGTGCTGACGAGCGATGCTGCCGAAATGGCAGAAATTGAAAAAGGTCTCGCCATCCGAGAAAAGCTCATCAACGAAACTCTAGTGCACTACGCGACACTCGTATCGAACGAGCAAGACGCAAAGCTGCTGGATGCTGTAAAAGCCGCCCTAGCCAAAGTTGACCGAGGCGCAAACGAAGCGGTGGGTCTTTCACGAGAAAACCGCAACGAAGAAGCAAACCAGAAGATGGATGCTCTCGATGCAGACATAATCCAATTGACCGAGGCGTTGGACAAACACAGCGACTACAACGTCAAGATGGGTGAGGAAGCCGCCGATACCGCGCAGCATACTATGGGGCGGGCCAGCTTGATTGCTGTTCTTATCGCCATCGCAACCGTGGTCGTAGTCGCTCTGCTGGGGCTGTTCATCACACGCAGTCTGCTCCGCCAGCTCGGTGGCGAGCCTGCATACGCAGCAGAGGTAGTGACGCGCATTGCCTCTGGTGACTTAACGGTCGCCGTAGCAACCAAGGCTGGCGATGACACCAGCATGCTTGCGGCCATCAAGAGCATGAGCGAGAAACTGTCGCAGATCATCACCGAGGTCCGGAGCAACGCCGATGCGCTTTCCAGCGCTTCCGAAGAGATTTCCGCAACCGCTCAGAGCATGAGCCAGGCTGCATCCGAGCAGGCTGCTTCGGTTGAAGAAACCTCTGCCTCCATGGAGCAGATGTCCGCGTCGATCGCTCAAAACACCGAAAACGCAAAAGTCACCGACGGTATGGCCGGTAAAGCCTCCCGAGAGGCTAACGAAGGTGGCCAGGCGGTCAAGGAAACCGTGCGTGCCATGAAAACGATCGCCGAAAAAATCGGCATCGTCGACGACATCGCTTACCAGACCAATTTGCTTGCTCTTAACGCAGCAATCGAAGCGGCCCGCGCTGGCGAACACGGGAAAGGTTTCGCTGTAGTAGCCGCCGAAGTCCGCAAGCTGGCCGAGCGAAGCCAGGTGGCGGCACAGGAAATCGGTGAAGTCGCCAAGACCAGTGTTTCACTGGCCGAGCGTGCCGGCGGCCTGCTGGACGAGATTGTCCCTTCGATCGCCAAGACGTCCGATCTCGTCCAGGAAATCGCAGCAGCATCGGAAGAGCAAACGTCTGGCGTGGGTCAGATCAGCACAGCCATGAACCAGCTGAGCGAAATCACTCAGCAGTCTGCTTCTTCTTCTGAAGAGCTGGCGGCCACTGCTGAAGAGATGAGCAGCCAGGCCGAACAACTGCAGCAGCTGATGGATTATTTCAGTGTCGCGGGCGTTTCGAGCGCCGCACGCCATTCAGTTAAACCATCCAAGCGCGCAGACGTTCGTCATCAGGCCCTGGCCCGAGTTGAAAAGGATCTCACCGACGCCATGGGCAACGACGGCCTGCCTGCCGGCTTCGTACGCTTCGGGAGCTAAGCCATGCACAACCCCATCGACAGAGCCGGCCATGCGGCTATGGAATTACCGGGGCAGTACCTCACGTTCACGTTGGGAAGCGAGCTGTTTGCGGTGGGGACGCTGAGCGTCCGGGAGATCATCGAGTACGGGCAGTTGACGCCCGTACCCATGATGCCCCCGAGCATCCTTGGCGTTATCAACCTGCGCGGCTCGGTTGTTCCGGTCATCGATCTGCGCCTTCGCTTCGGCGAAAGCGCAACGCTGATCAACAGGCGCACCTGCATCGTCATTCTTGAAGTGGCACAGGGTGAGCTGACTCAAGTGGTAGGCATCGTGGTGGATGCGGTTAACGCCGTTCTTGAAATAGGTGTGCATGAGATCGAGCCTGCGCCCCGCTTCGGCATCCGTATACGCAGCGATTTCATCCTTGGGATGGGAAAAGTCGATGGTCGACTGGTGATTCTCCTGGACATAGGCCGCGTGCTTTCGGCCGAAGAAATTGAGCTGCTAGCGAGCGCCGAGCGCCCTGGCAACCTTGCAATTGCCTGACGCGAGTAGCCATGCAGTCCATCACCTTATCCGACAACGAGTTCCGGCAGTTTCAGGAGATGATCTTCCGAACGGCCGGAATTTCCATGTCCGATGGAAAGAAGCCTCTGGTTGCTGGCCGACTCAACAAGCGACTACGGCACTATCAATTGCCTACCTACTCGGCTTACCTCGCCCTGGTGGCGCAGGATCGCCAAGAGCAGCAGACGGCGATCGATCTGCTGACCACCAACGAAACGTACTTCTTCCGCGAACCCAAGCATTTCGACTTCTTGCGTGAGCAGCTGCAAGGAGAACTGGGCTCGGTCAGGTCACCAGCGCCTTTGCGCATCTGGTGTGGGGCCTGCTCCAGCGGTGCGGAGCCCTACACCATCGCCATGATTCTGGCCGAAACCATGGGCACCCGCCCCTGGGAGATCCTCGCCTCGGATATCAGCACACGGATCCTGGATCAGGCGCGTACGGCGGTTTACCCAATGGATGAGGCCGAAACCATCCCCAGGCACCTGCTTCACCAATACTGTTTGAAGGGTACCGGCATCCACGAAGGCACTTTCATGGTCGACCCAGCGTTGCGCAAACGCATGACGTTCAAACAGATAAACCTGAACAGCGCATTGCCTGATGTCGGGATGTTTGACGTGATCTTCCTGCGTAACGTGATGATCTATTTCAACGAGGGTACCAAGCGTCAGGTGGTGCAGCGCCTGCTTGCCAATCTTCATCCTGGCGGCTACTTCGTGATCAGCCACTCGGAAAGCCTGAACGGCATTAGCGAAGCGGTAAAGCCGATCCGCCCATCGGTATACCGTAAGCCGCATGCCTAAACCATCGGGCGTGATCGAGGTGTTTCTGCAACCCGGCGAGCTGTATTTTGGAGACCGCCATACGCGCATCCGGACCCTGCTCGGCTCCTGCGTGTCACTGGTGCTCTGGCACCCGGAGAAACAATTGGGCGGCATGTCGCATTTCATGTTGCCAACCCGGCAACGTGGTAGTGGACAGGAGCTTGATGGGCGCTACGGCGACGAGGCGATCGCCATGCTCCTGGACGAAATTCGGCTTGCCAAGACCCGCCCGCAGGACTACAGCGTGCGGTTATTCGGCGGCGGCAACATGTTCCCCGGTCTGGCCCGTGACAGCGACAGGCACATTGGTGAGCGGAACATACAAGCGGCCCGGCGCCTCATTCAGGACCACGGGATGCAACTCAAGGGCGAAGATGTCGGCGGCAATAGCCACCGAAACTTGATATACGACGTCTGGAGCGGTCGAGTCGCCATCAAGCGCTCCTTGCCCGGTCCAGCCTGTTCCAGAGTGTGAACGCATGAATCGCATTAAAGTCTTGGTCGTCGATGACTCTGCGGTGGTTAGGCAGGTGCTGAGCAGCACGCTTGAAATGGACCCCGCCATCGAGGTCATCGGTACCGCCGCAGACCCCGTTTTTGCCTCGGAAAAGATGAGCAAGCAGTGGCCTGACGTCATCGTTCTGGATGTGGAGATGCCGCGTATGGACGGCATCACCTTCCTGAAAATGCTGATGAGCGAGCGCCCTACTCCCGTCGTGATCTGCTCCACGCTGACCGAGCGCGGCGCGGCGACCACGATGCAAGCCCTTGCGGCAGGCGCGGTCAGCATCGTGACCAAGCCGCAGTCGAACCTGCGCCAATTTCTGTTGGAAAGTGCTGAAGATCTGATTGCAGCCATCAAGGGCGCAGCCCGAGCGAATCTCAAGCGTGTCGTTGTCCAAAAGCCAGAACCCAGACTGACGGCCGATGCCATCTTGCCCGCCGGCAACGCCATGACCCGCACCACCGACAACGTGGTGGCCATCGGCACCTCAACCGGTGGTACACAAGCGCTGGAGCAGGTATTGACGGCTCTGCCTAGGGTCTGCCCAGGCATGGTTATCGTCCAGCACATGCCCGAGCGCTTCACAGCCGCTTTCGCGGACCGCTTGAACAGCCTGTGTCAGATAGAAGTGAAAGAGGCCGCCAACGGTGATCGCGTTATTCCCGGACGCGCATTGATCGCTCCTGGCGGACGACACATGTTGGTCAAGCGCAACGGTGCGCAGTACGTGGTGGAAATCGTCGATGGCCCACCCGTCAGCCGGCATCGCCCTTCGGTAGACGTATTGTTTCGCTCGGTGGCCCGGGCAGCAGGTAGTAACGCGCTCGGTATCGTCATGACCGGCATGGGAGACGATGGCGCTCGGGGCCTGAAGGAAATGCGCGAAAACGGCGCACGCACCATCGGACAGAACGAGGCAAGCTGCGTCGTATACGGGATGCCCAAGGAAGCGATGAAGCTGGGCGCGGTTGAAAAGGAGATAGCGCTCCAGCTTATTCCGCACGCGATCATGGAGGTCGGTGGGCGCCGCTGACTAAAGCGCCTCCAGTCGTTAGTAAGCGATTACTGCCAGCGCTATCAGTGCGAAGGCCAAGGTGACTTCGACCAAAGCGCCAACGACGCCTCTCTGAACAAGGTGCCACAGCGCTACACGATCGCACCGTTCATTCAGAAGTGCTTGGAAGACAAGTACCTCACCGCGGTGCCTGCGAGAACATGGAAAATGCGAACGAAGCCCTCGCACCAAGACGCGTGCGGGGCTTCGTTGAACGCCTTACTCGATACCTTTGCGCTGCTCGGTCCACAGGACGCTGGTGCACAACTCGCAGAAGCGGCCGTAGAAGGTGCTGCGGGCGGTTTCATCCTCCATCAGCTGATAGCGGAACCAGGCTGTCGACGGTCCACGGTAGGCGCCACCGTCCCCGACAGGCTCGAAGTGGCTGACATAGCGTCGCTCGCCCCAGAACACCGGCACGTTCGCCCGAACGTAGACCGGCTGCGCATTCAGATAGGGAAAGGCGATGGTGTCGCCGCCGCCAGACATCAGGAACATCGGCCCCTTCTGATTCCGCTGCGAGGCCGGATCATGGCCTAGACCAATGGTGTACGGCTGAATGGGCGCTGTAGCACTGACGCGATCATCCTGCCCGGCCATGATCGAACCGCCGCCGCCCTGGGAGTGACCGGATGTACCGACCCGGCCAGTATTGAGCACCCCCACATAGGTGCCGAAGCTGCGGTTGCTCTCCTGCACCAGATAGTCGAGGCAGGCCAGCATGTCACGCCCGGTGCCGGCGTTGGAGGTCTCCGCCGCCGCCACGACGAAGCCATGGCTAGCCCAGTGCGACAACAGGCCCGAATAGGCGGTTGGCCCCGTCCCGGTCCCATTACCCCACAGCAATACTGGGTGTCGCACGCCGTTCTGCCCCAACGTAGCGGGCCGATAGATCCGGCAGTTCGGGCCTTCGCTACGGCTTGTCGTTGCGTACGGACCGGATCGTTCGAAGCTGGTCACGCCAGGGAACGGCGCGCCGGGGGTGTCGGGCAGTGGAGCAGCGATTGAAGACCCGCAAATCGCCAGGCCCAGCGCAGCGGCAACACCGCTGAGTTTGATGTCCAGCATGTGTATTTCCTCTTGTTGTTCTGATCATCTGTATGGACGTCGCGCCAGCTCGCGATGCGAGTCGAACGCACTGCACCTCCGATTTCCCGCCCGACCATCAGCAGTGCGGGTGGCCAGTCGGCCCGAATCAACCCTAGCCAGCCAAAATCATCGCGCCACTCGCCGCGCCCGCGTAGCGGACGAACGGCCGCACTTTGCCCCGACTGAATAATTCATTATTAACTTCGGTGTTGATGCGCCAGGCTCAACCTAGGATGAGCACCGGTAATCGCGCCGTTTGGCTCCCCGACTGGAACGCGCGTAGAATCGGCACATTCCTCGCCACTATCCCCCGGCGGGCCATGAGCCCAGGCCGTCCGAGCGATACCCCGCCTCGATCCGGCCCCACCGCACGCACGGTCACCTGCCGTTGCACGCGGTACAGGTGACGCTCACCATAAGCACTATTCGATCAGCTGATTAGCCGCAGGAACCGTCATGCCCGATTACCGCTCGAAAACCTCCACGCACGGCCGCAACATGGCCGGTGCCCGCGCGCTGTGGCGTGCCACCGGCATGAAGGACGAAGACTTCAAGAAGCCGATCATCGCCATCGCCAACTCCTTTACCCAGTTCGTGCCTGGTCATGTGCATCTGAAGGATCTGGGCCAGCTGGTCGCCCGTGAGATCGAAAAGCACGGTGGCGTCGCCAAGGAATTCAACACCATCGCGGTCGATGACGGCATCGCCATGGGCCACGACGGCATGCTCTATTCGCTGCCGTCACGCGAGATCATCGCCGACTCGGTCGAATACATGGTCAACGCGCATTGCGCCGACGCCATCGTCTGCATCTCCAACTGCGACA
The DNA here is from genome assembly GCF_051028275.1 of Stutzerimonas stutzeri. Lineage (GTDB taxonomy): Bacteria > Pseudomonadota > Gammaproteobacteria > Pseudomonadales > Pseudomonadaceae > Stutzerimonas > Stutzerimonas stutzeri_AS. The sequence goes on along the minus strand of NZ_CP069269.1, from coordinate 332,986 downwards.
AGATCACCCCCGGCATGCTGATGGCTGCGCTGCGCCTGAACATCCCGGTGGTGTTCGTCTCTGGCGGCCCGATGGAAGCCGGCAAAACCAAACTCGCCAGCCACGGCCTGGACCTGGTCGACGCCATGGTCATCGCCGCCGATGAAAGCGCCAGCGATGAGAAGGTTGCCGAGTACGAGCGCAGCGCTTGCCCGACCTGCGGCAGCTGCTCCGGTATGTTCACCGCCAACTCCATGAACTGCCTGGCCGAAGCCTTAGGGCTAGCCCTGCCCGGAAACGGTTCGACCCTGGCTACCCACAGCGACCGCGAACAGCTGTTCCTGCGCGCCGGCCGTACGGTCGTCGAGCTGTGCCAGCGGTACTACGGCGAAGGCGACGAATCGGTTCTGCCGCGCAACATCGCCAGCCGCCGCGCGTTCGAGAACGCGATGACACTCGATATCGCCATGGGCGGCTCGACCAACACCATCCTCCATCTGCTGGCCGCGGCTCAGGAAGCCGAGGTCGACTTCGACCTGCGCGCCATCGACGCCTTGTCGCGCAAGGTGCCGCAGCTGTGCAAGGTCGCGCCGAACATCCAGAAGTACCACATGGAAGACGTGCACCGCGCCGGCGGCATCTTCTCCATCCTTGGCGAACTGGCCCGTGGCGGCCTGCTGCACACCGATGTGCCGACGGTGCACAGCCGGACCATGGCTGAAGCCATCGCCCAGTGGGACATCACCCAGACCCAGGACGAAGCGGTACACACCTTCTTCAAGGCGGGACCTGCCGGTATCCCGACGCAGACGGCATTCAGCCAGTCGACCCGTTGGGACACCCTGGACCTGGACCGCGCCGAAGGCTGCATCCGTAGTGTCGAGCACGCCTATTCCCAGGAAGGCGGCCTCGCCGTGCTGTACGGCAACATCGCCTTGGACGGCTGTGTGGTGAAAACTGCAGGCGTGGATGAATCCATTCATGTCTTCGAAGGCACGGCGAAAATCTTCGAAAGCCAGGACAGCGCCGTTAAGGGCATCCTCAACGACGAAGTGAAGGCCGGCGACATTGTCATCATTCGCTACGAAGGCCCGAAAGGCGGCCCGGGCATGCAGGAAATGCTCTACCCGACGTCGTACCTGAAGTCTAAAGGGCTGGGCAAGGCTTGCGCGCTGCTCACCGATGGTCGCTTCTCCGGCGGCACCTCGGGTCTGTCCATTGGCCATGCCTCCCCGGAAGCCGCAGCAGGCGGCGCCATTGGTCTGGTGCAGGACGGCGACAAGGTACTGATCGACATCCCCAACCGCAGCATCCAGCTGCAGGTCAGCGATGAAGAGCTGTCCCACCGCCGCATCGAGCAGGACAAGAAAGGCTGGAAACCCGCCGCACCCCGCGCGCGTAAAGTGACCACCGCACTCAAGGCCTACGCCCTGCTCGCCACCAGCGCAGACAAGGGCGCAGTGCGCAACAAGGCGATGCTGGACGGCTGATCGTTATCCACGCGCTAGCTGCTATTCACGACGAGCCCGGCCAAGTGCCGGGCTCGTCGTTTCGATCAGTGATGATCGAATCGACGTCAAGGAATGGCTGCGCGCATCAGGTGCGGCGGAGCGGGCTGCTGCGTTAACACGGCCATATGCAGCTCGAGGCCTGCAGTGGAGCGATGCATGGTCTTTGCCCTGGAGGTAGTTAGTCCGCCAGCGCTTCACGCAATTCGTCTTGCGCCTCCGCTAGCTTGCTTTGGCGTTTTTCGATTTTTTCGGCCGAGCCTTCGCGTAGCGCATCTCGTAAATCGGCTTCACGTTCGGCCACCTCATCGCGCGCGTCATCAATTGCCTTCTGCCTTTCAGCCTGCAACCCCGCATCGGTGCAGTGCGCCCGAACGTTCCTCAATGCAGTTTCCAGCCCGCGGATACGCCCATCGTTGCCCTGTTTGCGTGCCTGCTCCAGCTGACTGCCGATTGCGGCCTCCTTATCCGCGCAATGCTCGCGGGCTTGAGCGAGCCCTACCACGATCATCAAACAGGGGATGGCGATTGCGTATTTCATTTACGGAACTCCTCGTGGCTGTACGAACGCTAGCACCGGCGTAGGCCCTTGATATGCAGCGCCCAGAACATAGGCTGACTGTCCTGGATCAGAACGGCATGACACCTCGAAGATCCGTCGTAACGGTTCGATCGAGCTGCAACGCTATTGTCCGATCACTGGCTCAAGGATGATTCCGTCGACCTCCAGCGCCTGATAGCGCGGCGCTATAACCTTGAATGCACCGCTTCCCAGTTTTCCGGCAAGCGTTTCATCATCAAGCGCCTGCCCGCCCGTGGGCTGTAAACGGCCGATCCACCGCCAGCCGCTTTCGTCGTCACGACCTAGAACCGGGATAGATTTCGGCTGATGATCGCCCAACACCAGCACTTCCGGATGGCCGTCCCCGTCTAGATCGACAGCGACCAGACCACACCCGACGGTTCTGCAACGCTGAGCGCCGATCGCCCGGAATAGCGACCCGTCGGTATCCGCCAGCGGCTCGCCAATCCAGGGCATTGGCGGCACCGTCGCGATTTCCTGCTCGTTTTTCCAGGCCCAATAGTTATCCGATTGATCGAGCCGCTGAAGATCGGCGTGCAGACGTATACGCCGCGTCTCGTCCGCCCCCGGCTCGGTGAGTTGCGCACGCAGCGCCTGCAGATAGCGCCGCCCCGGCTCGCCCAGCTGAAAGCGCAGCGCGCCCATATCGGTTCGTTCGACTGACACCTCGTCATTCAGCAGACGCTGATACTGATTGGCTGCGCTCAGTTGCAGAGGGCTCAGCATCGGCACATGCATCAGCACCAACAGGCAGGCCGCGAACAACGCCAAAAGCGGGTTGCTCTGACGCAGACCACTCAGCCAGGCGGCATCACGCCGGAGCACCGCCCGCACCAGTGCCAGGCCATGCACCATCGCTATGAGCGCCAGGAGCGCAGCCAATACACGGTCCGGCGTCAGCCCGTACTGGTCGATTCGAAGCCACAGCGCATGCATTGCGAGGCCAGCCAGTAACGGCAGGCACAGCGAGCTGGCATCCGCCAACAGCCGCAAAAAACGAGGGTAATGGGACGTCTGCTGCCCGTCCTGCACAACCCCGTTGAGCAATGCGATATGCGCGAATACCAACGCCAGAAGAATCGGCGTCGCGTGGCGTGTCGCCCAGAGCGGAGCCAGGCCGGTAAACGGCAGGAAGACCACGAACAGGAGCAGGATCACCACGGTCAGCGGAAGCAGAAAACGACACATGGCTTGCAGCACATTGCGCAGCGCATCGATGACCTGGCCACGCTCCTGTCCAATGTGCAGTCCGGCGGCGATAACAGCAGCGCTGGCAATCCAGACAAAGCCGGACGAGTCGAAGAGCCGCTTGAACTCATCAACCCCAAGCATGTTGAACAGGCCCGCCCAGAGCCAGATCAGCAACCAGAAGACACCGAGCATCACGAACGCCATGAACAGCAGCAAGCCGTTGTTCCCAGCGTGTCGATACAACGCGCTGTAGTCGAAGCGCCAGTGATGCGCAGACTCCCGCGCCTGAATAAACGGGGTGAGAATGTAGGCCAGCGCCAGCTGACTCCATAGCAACAGCGTGCCGGTCATTTCGTCGAAGTGATACCAACGCGGCTGGTCGAACTGAACCGCAGGGAGCAGCAGCTTCCATCGCTCCGCCTCGCGTAACTGGCCCCAAAGCATCTGTAACTGCCAGCCTCCCACAACGATCAGCATGATCAGGGCCGAGCAGAACGCCCGCCAGACTGGCCCGTGCGGCCAGTGTTCGCCCGCCATCCACAGCGTTACACCCTGCAACAGGCCCAGTGCCAGATACGCCACGAGGGGTCTTCTTTCACTATCGGGATGCATGTCCATTCCTTCAGTTGGTGACCGCATAGGGTCAACAGGGCCGTTGATAAGTGATCCGCTTCGTGTGGCGCTGTATCTGGGCACCACTGCGAGCTGCGCAGCAAATTATGGGGCCGCGCAGTCCGCCGCAACGTGATGCCTGCTCGAGTGTGACCGAGTCGGATCAGCCAATCGAAAAGGCCAACAAAGGGACGTGCCGGCGGCGGTGGCCTTCATGCCCCGGTCTTGCGTGTCCGTTCGCTGATTACAGGCTGCCCCTAGGCGACAGGTTCGGCTGTGCGTCTTCGACGCGGACACGTAGAATCGCGCTCTTTTTTGCTGGAGCATGCGATGAGCGCGGTGAAGTCCTCCCCTGACGAGCTTCGTAACGATCTGGTCTACGGTCTCGACGACCAGCCCCGCCCATGGATCGCTTTTCTCGCAGCCCTGCAGCATCTGCTGGCGATCATCGTGCCGATCGTCACGCCGGGGTTGCTGATCTGCCAAGCCATCGGCGTATCGCCACGTGACACCAATATCATCGTGTCGATGTCGCTGGTGATCTCCGGCATCGCCACCTTCGTTCAATGCAAACGCTTCGGCCCGCTCGGTGCCGGGTTGTTGATCGTGCAGGGCACCAGTTTCAATTTCGTTGGGCCGCTGATTGCGGGCGGCGTGCTGATGGTGGGGCAAGGCACGCCGGTCGAAGGCGTCATGGCGGCGATCTTCGGCGTGGTGATTGCTGGTTCCTTTATCGAAATGGGCGTCTCGCGCGTACTGCCGTTCATCAAGCGGCTGATCACACCTTTGGTGACCGGCATCGTCGTACTGATGATCGGCCTGACGTTGATCAAGGTCGGGCTGATCAGCATGGGCGGTGGCTACGCGGCCATGGGTGACGGTACCTTCGCCAGCCGCGAGAACCTGATGCTGTCCGGCGTGGTGCTGGCCGCCATCGTGGTGCTTAACCGCCTGCCGGTACAGTGGATGCGCAGCTGCGCCATCATCATTGCGCTCGCCATCGGCTATGCGCTGTCCGCCTACCTGGGCCGCCTGGACTTCACGGGCATGCGCGAAGCCGAGCTGTTCGAGGTGCCGATGCCGCTGCACTTCGGCCTCGGCTTTTCCTGGAGCCTGTTCATTCCCATGGTGGTGATCTACCTGGTCACGTCACTCGAAGCCATCGGCGACATTACCGCCACCAGCAAGCTTTCGCGCCAGCCGGTGGAGGGCCCGCTGTGGATGCAGCGCATCAAGGGCGGCGTGCTGGTCAATGGCGCCAACTCGCTGCTGGCGGGCTTTTTCAATACCTTCCCCAGCTCCGTGTTCGCACAGAACAACGGCATCATCCAGCTCACCGGAATCGCCAGCCGCTACGTGGGCATGTGGATCGCGGTGATGCTGGTGATTCTCGGGCTGTTCCCGGCAGTTGCCGGCGTACTGCAGGCCGTGCCCGAGCCGGTGCTCGGCGGCGCTGCGCTGGTAATGTTCGGTGCGGTAGCAGCAGCCGGCATCAATATTCTTGCCGGCATTCAACTGGATCGCCGCGCGCTGCTGATCATCTCGGTCTCGCTGGCGCTGGGTCTGGGCTTTTCCCAGGTCCCGGAGTTCCTTGCCAACCTGCCGGTAGCGCTGCGCAACGTACTGGAATCCGGCGTGGCCACCGGGGGCATCTGTGCCTTGCTGATGAACTGGTTCCTGCCCGAGTCGCCGGCAAACGCAGAGCAGGATCCGCTCTGATCAGCCGCCACGTGCCTCCTCGGCGAGGCGCTGGCAGACCTCGTCGGCAATCGCCAGGGCGGCAGTCAGCCCTGGTGACTCGATGCCAAACAGATTCACCAGCCCCGCGATACCATGCTCGGCAGGCCCGTCGATGCGAAAGTCCGCAGCCGGCTCGCCGGGCCCGCTGATTTTCGGGCGAATGCCGGTATAGGCCGGTTGCAGCGCGCCATCGGGCAATGCCGGCCAGTACCGCCGGATCGCAGCATAGAAACGGTCAGCTCGACTTTCATCCAACGAATAATCGAGGCTGTCGACCCACTCGACATCAGGGCCGAAACGCGCCTGTCCGCCGAGGTCCAGCGTCAGGTGCACGCCCAGCCCGCCGGGCTCGGGAAGCGGATAGACCAGATGGTGAAATGGCGTAGCAGTGGCCAGGCTGAAATAACTGCCTTTGGCGAAATAGCGCGGCGGCACCCTTTCGGCAGGCAACCCCTTGGTGCGCGCCGCAATCGCCGGAGCAGCGTGGCCTGCGCAATTTATTAACGTTTTGGCAAGCAGGATCATCGGCTCAGCCCCACCGACGTCCAGCTTCAGGCCGTCAGCCTTCACCTCGACCGCCCCCACCGGCGCCAGCAACGCCAGCAGCGCACCCGCCGCTTCGGCATCGCCCTGCAACGCCAGCATCAACGCGTGACTGTCGACGATGCCGGTGCTGGGCGACAGCAGGCCGGCCAAGGCATTGAGCTGCGGCTCCAACGCCTTCAGCTCGGTGCCGTTGAGCCGCTGCAGGTCGTTTACGCCGTTGGCCAGGGCATGTACCTGTAACGCGTCGAGTCCCGTCACCTGCGATTCATCGGTGGCGACGATCAGCTTGCCGCAGCGCCGGTACGGGACGCCGTGGCTGTCACAGAACGCATAAAGCGCATCCCGCCCAGCGACACACAGCCGTGCCTTCAACGAACCTTGCGGATAGTAAATCCCGGCATGAATGACTTCGCTATTGCGCGAGCTGGTTCCCGTGCCGATGGCCGCCTCGGCTTCCAGTATCAGAACTTCGCGTCCAGCCTGGGCCAAGGTGCGCGCTACCGCGAGCCCCACCACGCCAGCACCGATCACGACGCAATCAACCTGCTCCATTCCCGTTCCCCTTCGATTAGGCGAGCGTCAGACTGCCGCAAGATCGAACCACGGCCAAGCTTCGCTTGCCCAACCTTCAGACACGGATTGAAAAAGGGAGCCAGCATGCGCATCGGCGTCATTTCCGACACTCACGGCTTGCTGCGCCCTGAAGCGCTCGCCGCGCTGCAGGGTTGCGAGCGCATTATCCACGCCGGTGACATTGGCAAACCCGAGGTGCTCGACAAGTTGCGCGAGCTGGCGCCGCTCGACGCGATCCGAGGCAACGTGGACAGCGCTGACTGGGCCTCGACCATTCCCGACCGGCTCGATCTGGAAATCGGCGGGCTGCGCATGCATATCACCCATGACGTCAAGACGATGAGCATCGACCCGATTGCCGAGAAGGTCGACGTGGTGATCACCGGGCATTCGCACCAGCCCAAGATCGAGCAGGCCAACGGCGTGCTCTACCTAAACCCGGGGAGCGCAGGCCGCCGCCGCTTCAAATTGCCCATCAGCCTGGCGCTGCTGGATATCGAGGACGGCCAGCCGCGCGCGCAGCTGGTGACGCTGGGTTGACCGCTCAGCTCACGCCCATGTAGCGATCACTGCGGTGGTTGATGGCCAGCACCAGATTCAGCGCCACGGCGCCTAGCACTGACAGCGCAAGCTTTTCTGGCGGCACGATGAATACGGCCGCCAGCACGATCAGCGCATCGACGCCCATCTGAAAGGTTCCGGCGCGCAAGCCGACGCGTTCCTGCAGAAACAGGGCAAGGATGTTCACCCCACCGAGGCTGGCCCGATGACGGAACAGCATCAGCAACCCGACCCCCATGGCGAAGCCGCCGAACAGCGCGGCGTAATAGATGTTCAGCTCGGCAAAGCGGATCCAGTTAGGGGTCAGCTCGGCGAGCAGCGACACCAGACCCACCGCTATGACGGTGCGCAGCGTGAAGTTCCAGCCCATGCGCCAGATAGCCAACAGGTAAAACGGGATGTTCAGGGTGAAGAAGACCAATCCGAATGGCCAACCGGCAACGTATTTGAGCAAAAAGGCCAAACCGACCGTGCCGCCGGTCAACAGCCCGGCGTGGCCGTAAAAGGCGATGCCCAGCGCCACCATGGCGGTGCCCAGTAGCAGCGCAAGTGCGTCCTCCCAGAGCGGATGACGGACGAATATGGCGGCAACGGTTTCCGCCTGCTCGGCGTCCGGCGTGTTGTGCTGCATGGAAAATTCTCGTAGCGAAGCGGAGCGATTGTGGAGCCGGGCGCCAGGTCAGGCGTTGGCGCCGGTCAAGATGACTGGAAAAGACCTCCGGTCAGCGTCGCTGCCAGGTCTCGAAACGATACGCCGGCGCTTCACCCTCGGCTGGGTGCGCCTCGCTGTCGACGCGAGCCCATTGGGCTTCGTCATAGGCCGGGAAAAATGCATCACCCTCGGGGCTCGCCTCGATGCGCGTGAGATAGAGCCGCTGCGCCTGGCCCAGCGCCTGGGCGTAGAGTTGCGCGCCGCCAATGAGCATCAACTCGTCGACGCCCTGCTCGCGTGCCCACTCCTCGGCACGAGTCATAGCCGATTCGAGATCGGTGAAGGTTTCGGCACCGTCGAGTTGCAGGCCTTGCTGACGACTGACCACTAGATTCAGGCGGCCCGGCAACGGGCGGCCCAGCGAATCCCAGGTCTTGCGACCCATGATGATCGGCTTGCCAAGAGTCTTGGCCTTGAAGTGCTTGAGGTCGGCCGGCAGATGCCAAGGCATCTTGTTGTCCAGCCCGATCACGCGGTTGTCCGCCAGGGCCGCAATCATTGCGAGGGGAAGGGAGGTCTGATTCATGGCGGCGAGGATAGCAGAGCGCCCGCCAGGCAGTCAGCGCCGTCAGATACATGTCAACATCATCAAACGGTCATGTTTGCTTTACCGAAGCGTCAAGCCGTCGTCACTGATAGGCTTCAGGCTAACCGCTCCCCTTCCATGGAGACGCCCGCAATGGCCCGCCACAGCCGCCTCACCCTTAGCCATTTGTTTGCCGCCTGCAGCCTGCTGCTGCCGATCGCTGCGTTTGCTGCCACACCCGATGCTTCGGTTGCTGCCAAGAACGGTCGCGACGAGCCCTACCCACTGGTTATCGCCCACCGCGGCGCGAGCGGCTACGTGCCGGAGCACACCCTTGCCTCCTACGCGCTGGCGATTCTGCAGGGTGCCGATTACGTCGAACCCGATCTGGTCATGACCCGAGACGGCCAGCTGGTAGCCCGTCACGACAACGAGTTGGGGCTGACCACGGATGTGTCGCAGCGCCCTGAGTTTGCCGACCGCAAGCGCACGCAGATGGTCGACGGTGTGAAGCTCACCGGCTGGTTCAGTGAAGACTTTACCCTGGCCGAGCTGAAGACGCTGCGCGCCATCGAACGCATCCCGACGATTCGTCCAGGCAACGCTCGGCTCGACGGCAGTCTGGAGATCCCGACGCTTCAGGAAATCATCGATCTGGTGAAAACCATGCAGCTGAGCGAGCGCCGCCGCATCGGGCTCTACCCGGAAACGAAGCACCCGACGCACTTCCAGAAGCTTGGCCTGGCGATGGAAAAGCCATTGGTGAGCATTCTTCATCGCAACGGTTACGCCGGTCGTAATGCGCCGGTCTACATCCAGTCGTTCGAGGTAGACAACCTGAAGACGCTTAGCGGCCTGACACAGCTGCGCCTGGTCCAGCTGTTTGGCGGCGGTCAGCCCTACGACCAGCAGGTACGTGGCACCGACTTGACCTACGCCCAGATGGCCACCGCCGACGGGCTCAAGGCGATCTCACGTTATGCGGCCGGCGTCGGCCCGGAGAAGAGCTACATCATCCCGCGTGACGCCAACGGCAATCTGGGCCAGCCCACCGACTTCGTGCCGAACGCACACGCGGCGGGCCTGAAGGTGCACCCGTACACCTTCCGCGCCGAGAACGTGTTCCTGCCGACCAACCTGCGCAAGGGTGACTCGCCAGCCCAGCGCGGCAATGTCGAGGCCGACATCCAGGCCTTCCTCGACGCAGGCATCGACGGGCTGTTCATCGATCAGCCGGACATCGCGGTTAAAGTCCGCGGACAGTAACGCCCAGCGGCATCTGCCTGGTCAGGATGGCCGGGCAGATGCCGCACCCGCGTTGCTATTCGACGTGATGGGCATTGACCGAGCCAGTCAGCCGATCACGCCCGCCTGGCGCAGCTGCGCCAGTTCCGCTTCGCTTTTGCCGAGCACACGGCCAAGCACGCTGTCGGTGTGCTGACCGTGCAGCGGCGGCGCTTTCGGCGCCACCGTCGGAGTGCGCGACAGCCGCAACGGGCTGCGCACCATCCGCACGTCTCCCGCCACGGGATGTTCCGCGCTGATCACCAAATCTCGGTAGCGGGCCGGTTCGGAGTCGAACGCCTGAGCCACATTCTTCAACTCGCCGACCGGAATGCCGCGGTCACGAAGCGCGGCGATCAGAGTCTCGCTGGTCCACTCATCGAACGCCCCCTGCAACAGCGCCAGCAATTCGCTGCGGTGTTCGGTGCGTCCCTTGTTCTGGGTGAAACGCGGGTCGCTGTAGAGCTCCGGTCGATCGAGCACGTCCTGACACAACCGGCGGTATTGCTCGTCATTACCAACCGCCAGCGCAATCCGGCCGTCGGCAGTGTTGAACAGCTGATAGGGGACGATGCTGGCGTGAGCATTGCCGAAGCGCTGCGGTACGTTGCCCGTGTTCAGGTAGCCGGAAGCGACATTGGCCAGGAAATGCAGCGCACTGTCAGACAATGCAATGTCCACCGCCTGGCCCAGGCCGGATTTCTCGCGCTCGTACAGGGCAGCGAGAATCCCCTGTACCGCGTTCATGCCCGTCACCAGATCGACGAATGCCACACCCAGGCGCATCGGCTCGCCTTCCTGCTCGCCAGTGATGGACATGAAGCCGCTCTCGGCCTGAATGATGAAGTCGTAGCCCGGCCGGTTTTCCAACGGGTTGTTGTGGCCATAACCGGTGATCGAGCAATGAATCAGTCGCGGATTGATGGCCGAGAGCACGCCATAATCCAGTCCCAGCCGCTTGAGGCTCGCCGGAAGAAAGTTCTCCACGATCACATCAGCCTGCGCTGCGAGCTCCAGTATCAGCTGGCGGCCCTGGGGAGAGCGCATGTCCACCGCCAGGCTCTGCTTGTTCCGATTGGCGCTGAGGTAATAGGTGGATATACCGGCGACAGCCGGAGGCATCCAGCTTCGAGTGTCGTCGCCACCCTCCAGGCTTTCGATTTTCCAGATCTCGGCACCGAGGTCCGCCAGAGCCATGGTCGACCATGGGCCGGCGAGGATGCGTGTCAGGTCCAGCACCTTGATGCCCTGCAAAACGCCCATCGGCGCCTCCTGTATTGCTGATGACATGAGACGAAGGTGACCCAAGCAGGTCCAAACCACAACGGGTGGTAGCCGAACGACTGTGCGATTACCGAACAGGATTTACATCCGCTAGGGATTCGTTCGCGGTCCGATCCTTTAAGGTGGTCATGCCTGAACTACCAGCCATGACCACCCACCTGCACTGGGTTTGCGTTGCTGGCGCAGCGTTCGCCAGTGAACGTGCACAATAACTACAAGACAGGAATGACACTGATGATCTCGACCTTCAAGCGCGCCCTGAGCGTGCTCGCCCTGGGCGTCACGCTTCCATTCGCATCGATCGCTCAGGCGGCCGAATGGCCCACCGACACCGTCCGCATGGTGGTGCCTTACGCCCCCGGCGGGACCACCGACATCCTGTCACGCAAGGTCGCCGACCTGCTGCAACAGCAGATCGGCACCGTAGTGGTCGAGAACCGACCCGGCGCCGGCTCGACCATGGCTACCGGGCAACTCGCACGCGGCGGACGCGGCGCGGATCACACGATCCTGATGGCCTCGCCCGGCCATACCATCGGCCCGGTCATCTACAAGAATCTGCCCTACGAGCCGGTGAAGGACTTCAAATTCATCCGTAACGTTATCGAAATTCCCAACGTCATGGTGGTGCCCGCCGACAGCCCCTACAACACGGTCGAGGAATTCATCGAAGCCGCCAAAACCAAAGAGATGACCTTCAGCTCTGCAGGTGTCGGCAGCTCGATTCACATGTCCGGCGAATTGTTCAAGACCATGACCGACACGCAGATGACGCACGTCCCCTTCCGAGGCAGCGGCGAGGCACTGCCGGCGCTACTCAGCGGTGACGTCGACGTATCGTTCGAGAACATGCCGACCGTGCTGCCCCACATCAAGTCGGGCAAGCTCAAGGCACTGGCCGTTACGTCTGCCGAACCCTCTCCCTACCTGCCGGACGTCAAGCCGCTGTCCAAGATCGGCGCCGACCTTGGTCTCGGCGACTTCGTCACGACTGCCTGGTTCGGCCTGATCGCCGACGACAAGATGTCCGACCAGGCCGTCGAGACGCTACAGACCGCGCTGGACAAGGTCACGCAGGACCAGAGCTTCAAGGATTTCGTTGCGCAGATAGGCGGTGAGCCAGCAACCGAAGAAGGCGATGCGTTCCGTGACTATGTCGAGCAGGACGTCCAGCGCTGGCAGCGCGTCGCTGGGCAAGCCGAGCTGCAATAAGCGGAGGACCGCCATGACCGCTGCCGCGTCCAATGGTCGCCCGCGCTGGGCCAATATCAACACCCTGCTCGGCGCGTTCTGGCTGGTGGCCGCGCTGGTGTTTCTGTTCTATCTGGTGCCGAATCACATCGACGAGGCGCCCATGGTGGACAACCCCATGCAGTCGCCACGCTGGCTACCCAGCGTGGCCGGTTGGTTGGTCGCTGTACTGTCGCTAGGCCTGATCATTGAGGGCTGCTTGCGCCCGCCGCCACCCGTGCAGAGCGAGGCAGGTAGGGAATCAGCGCAGCCTCGGCGCTGGCTGCTGATGCTCGCCGGGCTGGCCGCCTACTGGCTGCTGTTCGAACCCATCGGCGCCATTGCCGCCGGCATTCTCGGCACCCTGCTGCTGTTCGCCGCGCACCCGGTGCGCAAACCCTGGCTCTATCTGCTGGCGATCATTCTGCCGGGGCTGGTGAGCCTGCTATTCATTCACGTACTGAACGTCCCGCTGCCATCCGGCACGCTTTGGGAATGACCTGCCCCTTTAGCGAGTGACCGCATGGAACATCTTTCCGAAGTCCTGAGCCTGTTCCTGAGCGTCGATAACTTCATCGCGATCGGCGTTGGCGTGCTGATCGGCGTCGTGGTGGGCGCTATCCCCGGCCTGACCGCAACCATGGCCGTTGCTCTCGCTCTGCCCTTCACCTTTACCCTCGAACCGGTGACGGCCATCCTTCTGCTGGTGGGCATCTACAAGGGCGGCATGTACGGTGGTTCGATCACGGCCATCCTCATCCATACGCCCGGTTCACCCGCCGCAGCTTGCACACTGCTCGACGGATATCCGCTGACTCAACAGGGCAAGGCGAAGAAGGCGCTGCAAATGGCGCTCTACTCGTCATGCATCGCCGACGTGCTGTCCAATCTGGCGCTGATCCTGTTCGCCTCCTACCTGGCGAACATCGCACTGAACTTCGGCCCGCCGGAGTTCTTCTGGCTCATCTGCTTTTCGCTCACCATCATCGTCTCGATTGCCGGTGAGTCTGCGATCAAAGGTCTGATCGCAGCGGCCCTTGGAATCATCGTCGCCTCGATCGGCATGGATGTCGTCTACGGCAGCCAGCGCCTGACCTTCGACAACTACAACCTGATGGATCGGATCTCCTTCGTACCGCTGCTGATCGGCCTGTTCGCCGTCCCGGAGGTCATCGACTTCTACCTGAAGAAGGCAGCCCCGCACGTTCGAGCGACCTCCAGCGGCGTCGGACTCACGCTCAGGGAATTGAAAGCGAGCCTGAAAACCATCGTTCGCGGCTCCTTTATCGGCGTGATCATCGGCGCAGTGCCCGGCACCGGTGCAACCGCCGCCGCGTTCATTTCCTACAGCGAAGCCAAGCGCCGCTCGCCCAACCGCGAGAATTTCGGCAAGGGCGAACTGGAAGGCGTGGCCGCTTCGGAATCCGGCAACAACGGGGTCGCCGGCGCGACGCTGATTCCGCTGCTCTCGCTCGGTATTCCGGGTGACGTCATTACGGCGATCATTCTTGGCGCCTTCATGATCCACGGCCTGACGCCCGGCCCGGTGCTGTTCCAGGAGAACCTGACGCTGGTCTACGCACTGTTCTGCGGGATTATGCTGAGTTCGGCGGTGCTGCTGTTCGTCGGTCACGGGGTGATCAAGTACTTCTCGCTCGTCGCCGAGATCCCCAAGTCGATCCTGCTACCCATCGTGCTGATGTTCTGCGTCTACGGTTCGTTCGCCGTGAACAACAGCGTGTTCGATATCGGTCTGATGCTGCTGTTCGGGGTGGTCGGCTACATCTTCAACCGCACCGGCTTCGCCACCGCGCCCTTCCTGCTCGGCTTCATCCTCGGACCGATGTTCGAGGACAATCTGCGGCGCACGCTGTTGATCGGACGGGGCGATCCAATGATCTTCTTCCGCGGGCCCATCACCTGGATCTTCATCGCGCTCACCGCGCTGTCGCTGATATTTGCGATTCGCCGCTACTGGCAGGACCGGATAAAGGCGGGCTAGGCATAGCGCTTCGATTGCAGGGCGAGAAGGCGCCGTGAGGGTGTGTCGGGCTGAATAGCCTTGGAGGGAACAGGGGCGGCTAGGACGCCGCCCCTGTCAAGTCACTGCCGAGCGGCGACCGTCTTGAGATTCTCGTTGATCTTGAACATGACGATCAGCAGCTCGCACCAGAGACGGATACCGATCAAGCCGCCAATCAGAATAGCGAGCCCAGACCAGAGGTTCATGCCGAATACACCGAACATGGCAGCGACTCCACAGACGATCACACCGATCAGACCAACCCAGTAGAGCAGAGTGATGATCTTGGGTGTCAGCATGGAGTCGAAGAAAAAGATGTCTTTCATAACTAAGTCCTTTTTATGCAAGCAGGCTTTGCAAGCTGTGCTTTGCGAACCTGCCTATCCGTGGCAGTTGATGCGGCGAAGCCGCAGGTCGATCAGAGATCGGCGGCGGATCGTACATGACGCCTCGATCGCACGGCATGACTGATTTCACTCTTTCAACCAGCAACGGTTATCCTCGAGACCGAGCCCCCTTACGAGAAACCGCGTGCTCCAACCTTCCCTATCGCCGCCGACTCCCCTCGACCGTCTCTGGCTGACCGAAGCCGTGCGCCTACGCGAAGAACACGCAGGGCCACTGGACGATTCTGAAGCCAACCGCCAGGCACGCGCACAGGGTGGAGAACTGTCAGAGCTGATCGAGTCACGGGCGCTGTGGCTCGCACGCCGTGACGGTCTGGTTGAAGCCCTGCGGCACTGGCGCCAGGCTGCACGAATTGCCGGCTTTGCAATGGGTTTTCTGGCGCTGTTCATGGGCGCCGGACTGGCGCTTGCAGCGCTGGGTGACGGCGTACGACCGGTCAATGTGTTCTGGGCGCTGGGCAGCCTGCTCGGGTTGAATCTGCTGACGTTGCTCGGCTGGCTGGCGGGTTTCGTGCTGGCCGGCGACAGCGGCGGCGCCCTGGGTCGGCTGTGGCTCTGGCTCAGCGAAAAGCTCGCCCGCGATGCCCGAGCCGTGCAGTTGGCCCCCGCGCTACTGGCAGTACTGGAACAGCGGCGCCTTGGGCGCTGGTTGCTGGGGCTGGGCGTACATGGGGTCTGGTTGCTGGCGATGACCAGCGCCCTGCTGACCTTACTCGCGCTGCTCGCCACACGGCGCTACGGCTTCGCCTGGGAAACCACCATTCTCGGCGAGGCGACATTCATCAACCTGACCCAGGCGCTCGGCATGTTGCCATCGCTGCTGGGCTTCAACGTACCGGACATTGACCAGATCCGAGCAAGCGGCGCGCTCGACAGCAGCGCCGAGACCGCCCGCCAAAACTGGGCCGGCTGGCTGGTCGGCGTGGTGCTGATCTATGGCCTGTTGCCGCGCTTGCTGCTGGCACTGTTCTGCCTGTGGCGCTGGCGGCGCGGGCGTGCTCTGCTGCGTCTGGATTTGCAGTTGCCAGCCTACCGCCTGCTGCGCGAACGCCTGCAACCGCCCAGCGAACGCCTCGGTATCAGCGATTCGGCACCGCACCAGTTGCACGCACCGAGCGCCGGCGCACAACTGGACGGCAGCGAGGGCTCGGTCCTTGTCGGCATCGAGTTGGACCAGAGCCACCCTTGGCCGCCGAAGCTGCCCAGCAGCGTAGCCGACGCCGGCGTACTGGATGATCGTGAGCAACGCCGCCGGATACTCGAGCAGCTGACCCGTTTCCCGCCGCAACGCCTGGCCATCGCCTGCGATCCGCGTCGATCACCAGATAGAGGTACGCTGTCGCTGATTGGGGAGCTGAGCCGTTGCGCTGCCGCGAGCCGTGTCTGGCTGCTGCAGCCGCCCGTCGGCGAAGCGCTGGACAGTGACCGACTGCAGGATTGGCACCAGGCGCTTGATGGCCTTGGGTTGCCTCACTCTACCAGCGCACCCCTGCGCTGGTTGGAGACCGGCCATGAATGATGGTTTGGTCATCCATCTCGTAGGTACCAGCTTGCTGGCGATTAAAACCACCGCTTCGCAACGGGGATCATCAGCAAGACCTGCTCGTTCCTCTGGCTACCACAAACGCAGGTGCTGCTGGCAGGAACCCCTCCGCTGCGCCCTGCACTACACACGTGCCCAGACGGAGTCTCGGCCATGAGCGTACCCCTGAAGCTCGCACTGGTCGGCCACACCAATGTTGGCAAGACCTCCCTGCTACGCACCTTGACCCGTGACGTCAGTTTTGGCGAGGTCTCGCATCGGGCGAGCACAACCCGCCACGTCGAAGGCGCACGGCTGTCCGTGGACGGCGAACCGCTGCTGGAGCTCTACGACACGCCCGGCCTGGAAGACGCCATTGCCCTGCTCGACCATCTCGAACGGATCGAACGCCCCGGTGAGCGCCTCGACGGCCCGGCCCGCACCAAACGATTTCTCGACGGCAGCGAGGCGCGCCAGCGCTTCGAGCAGGAAGCCAAGGTGCTGCGTCAGTTGCTTGCCAGTGATGCCGGTCTTTACGTGATCGATGCGCGCGAACCGGTCCTGGCGAAGTATAAGGATGAGCTGGCGGTGCTGGCCGGATGCGGCAAACCGCTCTTGCCGGTGCTCAACTTCGTCGCGCAGCCTGGGCACCGAGACGAGCAGTGGCGCGAAGCGCTGGCGCGGCTGGGCCTGCATGCGCTGGTGCGTTTCGACAGCGTGGCACCGCCGATCGATGGCGAGCGCCGGCTCTATGAAAGCTTGGCACTGCTGCTGGAACAGTCGCGACCCAAGCTGCAGCGCCTGATCGATGATCACGAAGCCCAGGCCGCAGCGAGGCTGGCCGAAGGCAACCGGTTGATCGCCGAACTGTTGATCGATGTCGTCGCCTGTCGTCGTAGCGTTGCTGCACAGCCCGACCTGGAGCGCGGCGCCATCCGAGCGCTGCACGAGGCCGTGCGGTCCCGCGAACAACGCTGCGTGGACGCCATGCTGCGGCTCTATGGCTTCCGCCCGCAGGATGCTGCCGCGGCCGACCTGCCCCTGCTCGACGGCCGCTGGGGTGATGACCTGTTCAATCCCGAAACGCTTAAGCAGATGGGGGTGAAGATCGGGGGCGGGATGGCAGCTGGTGCAGCCGCTGGTGCAGGGGTCGACCTCATGGTTGGCGGCATCACGATGGGCGCGGCCGCTCTGCTCGGAGCGCTTGCTGGTGGAGGTGCGCAGACCGCCAGGCACTACGGCAACCGCCTGCTGGGCAAGCTCAAGGGCCAGCGTGAACTCACTGTCGACGATGCCGTGCTGCGTCTGCTTGCGCTGCGTCAGCGGCAGTTACTGATAGCCCTAGCCGCCCGTGGGCACGCCGCTATGGAGGCGATCCGGCTCGAGGCGCCGGACGATAAAGCCTGGCGCGGAGGCAAGCTGCCCGAAGCGCTGCATCGTTGCCGTGCCCATCCGCAATGGTCCTCGCTGAATCCTGGGGCACGGCTGGAGCAGGCCGAACGGCAGCAGCAACTCGCTGAGCTGGTCCAGAGTCTGCAGCGCAGCTGAGCCGGAGCGAAAATCGGTGTGCCAGCGCAACGAGCAGCCCTGGCGCGTCCGGTGGGCTGAAGGCCAACCTGGTTGAGCCACGTATGCTCGGTCGCTTCGCGCCGTAACGTCTGCCCGTAGGCGTGCCACCTCTGCTAATGCGCGGTCGCTTCTGGGCGGGCGGTCGGCACCCTGCTCGCGTCTGGCGCCACCGCACGACCGAAACACAACGTACCCATCGTCGCCACCAGGATCAGCAAACCGCCGGACCATTCCGTCAGCGTCAACCTTTCCCCGAGCCAGAACCCGGCGATAAGGGCGCCGAACAGCGGCTCGGACCCCATCAACAGAGAAACCCGTGTGGCGCTGGTGCGACCGAGCGCGAGGTTTTGCACATAGAGCGCGAACAAGGTAGCGAAGCCCACCAGGTAGAGGGCCGCAGCCCAGAATGCCGGACTTTGTGGCAACGCGGGCATGCCGCCGGGCAACGCCAAGCCCAGGATCAGGCAACCTGACGCCACCACACCACTCTGCACGGCCGTCAGCGACAATGCTGGAACCTGCAGATCGGCGGTCAGCCGTCGCGTAAGGCATACCAGCACTGCACGCAGTAGCGCCGCCCCTAGCATCAGCCCGTCGCCCAGATTGAGCGCGATGGCCATCCCTCCCGTCAGCAACCAGACGCCAACCAGCGACAAGGCACAGGCAGCGATAAGGGGAGCGCTCGGACGCTGGCGCAGCATGGCCCACTCCACGAAAGGCGTGAACACCACGCAGAGGCTGATGAGAAATGCGGCGTTGCTGGCCGTCGTGAGCATCACGCCCCAGGTCTCGCACAGAAAAACGCACAGCATCACCAGGCCCAGCGGCAAACCGGGTCGTATTGCCCGCCGACCGTCGCCCCGAAGCTGCGGCATAAGCAGGATGAAGGTCAGACCGAAGCGAATGGCCAGGAACCCCAGCACCGGATAGAACCAGAGGGCCTGCTTGGCAACCGTATAGCTGCTGCCCCAGATGATCGCCACCATCAGCAACATGGCGTCAGCCAGCCAAAGGTTGCGTCGCACCACGCCTTGCCAATTTCTCATGCTGAAGGACCCCGATCCGAATCCCCAGATTGTCCATTGATGTATCGCGGTCGATAATCCATCGATAAGACAAAGGACTTGTTCAGCATGGGAACAAATGAAAAGACCTCGCTGCTAGCCGGCATGGCAGTTTTTGCGCGGGTGGTCGAGGCCGGCAGCTTTTCTGCCGCGGCCCGTCAGCAGGGCACTACCGCTTCTGCGGTCAGCCGCCAGGTGGCGCGCCTGGAGAAAGAGCTGTCGCTAAGACTGATGGAGCGCACCACGCGCCAATTGCGGCTTAACGAAGCGGGTAGCGAGTTCTACCTCCACTGCCGCACGATGCTGGACGCCGCCGACCAGGCACTGGCCATTGGCGAACGGTTGATGAGCAGCCCGCGCGGGCTGGTCCGTCTGAGCGTGCCCAAGGCATACGGAAAGTTTGTAATCGGCCCGCTGATGCCCGGCTTCTTGAGTCGATACGCCGACGTAGACGTGCAGCTCCATATCAGCGACCAGAGTCCGGACCTGATCGAAGACGGCTTCGACCTGCTGGTGAAAGTAACCGATCAACCGCCCGAAGGCCTCGTCGGCAAACCACTCGGGCCGGTGCGTCAGCTATTGTGCGCCAGCCCGGCCTACCTGAACCAACAAGGCACACCGCAGCGTCCGCAGGATCTGCTTCGGCACAGTTGCGTCTATCTGGGTGAGCATAGCGGGGATAACCGCTGGCATTTCAGCGATGGTGAGCGGCAAGAGGTGGTGACGGTGCGTGGTCGCTATATCTGCAACCACAGCGAAGCGAGGCTGGAAGCGGCGTTGGCTAATGTTGGCATCACGGTGCTGCCGCATTTCACTGCAGCGCAGGCGTTGGCGGAAGGGCGATTATGCGAGGTGCTGCCACAATGGCGTTACACCGGTTCGTATCAAGGCGCGGCCTGGCTGTTGTGGCGGCAGAATCAGCACCTGCCACCTAAGCAGCGGGTGCTGATCGATTACCTCAGTGAAGTGCTGGCACAACGCTGAACAGGATCGCCAAGCCTCGTGTCGACGGATCAGTCGCGCTTGGCAACTTCCTCGGCCATACGCGTCAATCCCAAATGGCGGACATCAGTGCCGCGCACCAGGTAGATCACCATCTCGGCGATGTTGCGCGCGTGGTCGCCGATTCGCTCCAGCGAACGCAGCACCCAGATCACGCTCAGTACACGGGATATCGAGCGAGGGTCTTCCATCATGAAGGTGACCAGTTCGCGCAGCGCAGTCTTGTATTCACGGTCGACCGTCTTGTCGTACTGCGCCACCGACAGCGCCAGATCAGCGTCGAAGCGAGCGAAAGCGTCCAGCGCCTCCTGCACCATACGGCGGACCTGATCGCCAATATGGCGGACTTCGACGTAACCCCGCGGCGACTCGCCGTCTTCACACAGCTCGATGGCGCGGCGGGCGATCTTGGTCGCTTCGTCACCGATGCGCTCCAGATCGATCACCGATTTGGAAATGCTGATGAGCAGACGCAGGTCGGAGGCCGCAGGCTGGCGACGCGCGAGAATACGCACGCATTCTTCGTCGATGTCGCGCTCCATGTGGTTGATCTGGTCGTCGACGTCACGCACCTGCTGTGCCAGTCCGGAGTCGGCCTCGATCAGCGCGGTGACTGCATCGTTGACCTGCTTCTCCACCAGGCCGCCCATGGCCAGAAGATGGCTGCGCACCTCTTCCAGCTCGGCGTTGAACTGCTGGGAGATGTGTTGGGTATGGCTGTCTTTAGTGATCATGTCTTTCGCTCCGAGGAGGCTGCCGCTGGGCGGCTCTGGTGCGCAGCGCACCTGGAAAATTGTCGAGATAACGCTGAGGCCCTTGGGAAATCTTCACTGGTGCGGAGGGCGCGCGCTGACAGTACGAGTCGTACGGCAAGCGCGCCCGACAAAGCCAGGAGATTTCCCATGGCATCAACCGTAGCGGCCAGTGATGTAGTCCTCTGTCTGCTTTTTGTCGGGATTGGTGAACAGGGTGTCGGTATCGCCGTACTCGATCAGCTTACCCATGTACATGAAGGCGGTGTAATCGGACACCCGCGCGGCCTGCTGCATGTTGTGGGTCACGATAACGATGGTGTACTTGGCCTTCAGTTCGTAGATCAGCTCTTCGACTTTCAGCGAGGAAATGGGGTCGAGTGCCGAGCTGGGCTCGTCGAGTAGCAGTACTTCCGGCTGCACGGCAATGGTCCGGGCAATCACCAGACGCTGCTGCTGACCACCGGAGAGTCCAAGTGCGGACTCGTGCAGACGGTCCTTCACTTCGTCCCACAATGCCGCGCCCTTGAGCGCCCACTCGACGGTTTCGTCGAGTACGCGCTTCTGCTTGATGCCCTGGATGCGCAGGCCGTAGACCACGTTCTCATAGATGCTCTTGGGGAACGGGTTTGGCTTCTGAAACACCATGCCGACGCGACGGCGCAGGTCGGCAACGTCTTCGCCCTTGCGGTAGATGTTATTGCCGTCGAGGTTGATGGCGCCTTCAATGCGGCAGCCATCGACCAAATCGTTCATGCGGTTGAAGCAGCGCAGCAGCGTCGATTTACCGCAACCGGATGGCCCGATGAAGGCGGTTACGCGCTGACGCGGGATGTTCATGCTGACGTTGAAGAGCGCCTGCTTTTCGCCGTAGTAGAGGCTCAGGTCGGGCACTTCGATGGCCACGGCTTCGCTGGCCAGATTCAGCGCGCGCTTGTCGCGACCCAGCGCCGATATGTCGATGGAATGCGTCTTTGCTTGTGACATGAGATGTCTCCGTATCGCTGGAGGCTAGAAGCTCGGGCTGCGAATCGTGCAGCACGGGCCTCCAGCGTGTCTGTCGGCTGTTAGTGGTCGAGCGCTTTGTACTTTTCGCGCAGATGGTTACGAATCACGACTGCACTGAGGTTGAGAATCGCGATCACCAATACCAGCAGCAGCGCCGTTGCGTAAACCAACGGCCGCGCCGCTTCGACGTTGGGGCTCTGGAAGCCGACGTCATAGATATGGAAGCCCAGGTGCATGATCTTCTGATCGAGGTGCAGGTAAGGATAGTTGCCGTTGAGCGGCAGGCTCGGTGCCAGCTTGACCACCCCTACCAACATCAGAGGGGCGACCTCACCAGCGGCACGCGCGACCGCGAGGATCAGGCCGGTCATCATCGCCGGGCTGGCCATCGGCAGCACCACTTTCCACAAGGTCTCGGACTTGGTCGCACCCAACGCCAGCGAACCCTCCCGGAGAATCCGCGGAATCCGGGCCAGCCCTTCCTCGGTGGCAACGATCACCACGGGCAGCGTCAGAATCGCCAGCGTCAGCGACGCCCACATCAGTCCAGGCGTGCCGAACACCGGCGCCGGTGCCGCTTCGGGATAGAAGATCCGATCCAGCGAGCCTCCCAGCACATAAACGAAGAAACCCAGGCCGAACACGCCGTACACGATCGACGGGACGCCGGCAAGGTTGTTTACGGCGATGCGGATGACGCGGGTCAGAACGCCCTGCTTGGCATACTCTCGCAGGTAGACCGCAGCGATCACGCCGAACGGGGTAACGATCACGGCCATGATGATGGTCATCAGCACGGTACCGAAAATCGCCGGGAAGATCCCTCCTTCGGTATTCGCTTCACGTGGCTCGTCACTGACGAACTCCCAGACCTTGGCGAAGTAGAAACCGAGCTTTTCGAACGTCGACATGGCGTTAGGCTGGTAAGCACGCACGACTTTGCCGAGGCTAATCTCCTTTTCCTGGCCGTCCATGGTGCGCATGGTGATGCTGTCGCGATTGAAGCCTGTGTAAAGCGTGACCAGATCGCTTTCCAAGGCCTTGTATTCGCTGTCCCACTGCGCGCGCTCGGCATCCAGGTCGGCCTGGGCTGCCGCGTCGAGCTTACCTTCGAGTTCAAGCTTGCGGGTCTTCAACCGCAGACGCTCAAGGCCATAGTTGATACGGCCAATATCGACCTGCTCCAGCTTTGCAATCTGCTCGTGCAGCTGATTGATGCGGTCAATCCGCCGCTGCAGCTCATCCCAGGCAGCATCCCCTTCGGCAACCAACTGGCCTGCTTCCTTGACGTTCAGCAGCTCGCCATAAAAGTTGCCCCACTCACGGCGCTCCAGCGCGACCAGATCGACTGGCTTGCGCGGGTTGCTCAGCCACTCGCCGACGACCCAGGAGAAGTCCGCGCCATACACTTCGCGGTTGCCGACTTTGAGCAGCTCACGGGTCATGAACTCGCCGCCCTCGACATCCACTGGCAGGCCACTGGCTGCCAGACGTGCACGAGGTACTTCTTCGGCCTGCACCACCTCGCCAGCCATCACCCGCGGCTCCGCTCCGGGTATCTGATAGTCGGCAACGATCACATCGCTCGGCCAGAAGTGTTCCAGACCGCGCACGGCGATAACCGCCAACAGGCCAAGAGTCATGATCACGGCGATGGACACGGCGCCAGCGTTCATCCAGACCCAGGGGCTGCCGCTCTTGATCCAGGTTTTAAGCGAATCCTTTTTCACGGATCGATACCTTTGTCGAAATCCTGTCGCAGCCGTCACCGGCTGCGTCTCTGCGCGCCCTTGGGCGCACCTTGTATTACAGACTGGCGTACTTGCGTCGCAGGCGCTGGCGGATGAGCTCAGCCAGAGTATTCATCACGAAGGTGAACATCAGCAGCACCATCGCGGCGAGGAACAGCACGCGATAATGGGTACTGCCTACTTCTGATTCAGGCATTTCCACCGCTACGTTGGCTGCGAGGGTGCGCATGCCTTCGAAGATGTTGGCCTCCATGATCGGGGTGTTACCAGTGGCCATTAGCACGATCATGGTTTCGCCCACGGCGCGGCCCATGCCGATCATCAGCGCCGAGAAAATCCCCGGGCTGGCGGTCAGCAGCACCACGCGAGTCAGCGTCTGCCAGGGTGTCGCGCCCAATGCCAGCGAACCCAGGGTGAGGCTTTTCGGCACGCTGAATACGGCATCTTCGGCAATCGAATAAATCGTCGGGATCACTGCGAAGCCCATCGCTATACCAATCACCAGTGCGTTGCGCTGGTCGAAGGGAATGCCCAGGTCATTGGATAGCCACAGACGCATGTCGCCGCCGAAGAACCAGTTCTCCAAATGACCGCTGACCTCCAGCGACCCCCAGCCCACGAACAGGAGTACGGGGATCAGCAGCACGGCTTCCCAACCGTCCGGCACGCTCAGGCGGATTCTTTCGGGCAGCCGACTCCAGAACCAGCCGGCAAGCAGAATGCTGAAAGGCATCAACAGCAGCAGGCTGAAGATTCCCGGCAGGTGGTTCTCCAGATAGGGGGCAAGAAACAGTCCGGCGAAGAAACCGAGAATCACCGTTGGCAGGGCCTCCATGAGCTCGATAACCGGCTTGACCTTTCGACGCAGCGCCGGCGCCATGAAGTAGGCGGTATAAAAAGCCGCGCAGATCGCCAACGGAGCAGCCAGCAACATCGCATAGAACGCCGCCTTGAGGGTACCGAACGCCAGCGGAGACAGGCTCAGCTTGGGCTCGAAATCACCGGTTGCTGACGTGGACTGCCAGACATAATCGGGCTCGGGATAGCTTTCGTACCAGACCTTACCCCACAGGGCATCCCAGGAAATTTCCGGGTGTGGGTTATCGATCACGAAACGTTGCAACTGATCACCGGACTCCACCAATAGCCGCGTAGCCCGCGGTGACATCGCAGCAACTGCAGCGCCGTCAGCGATCTTCTCAGTCAGTAGTTCGCGATGAGCCGTGCTGTGGTAGATACCCAGGGTGCCGTCGTTATCGAGGGCGAGGAAGCCCTTGCGACGCTCTTCGGGAAGAATCTGGGTGATCGGTTGCCCTGCCAACTGAAAGTTGCGCACATTCTTCAGTTCGGACTGACCATCGCTGTCGCGCACCATGAACCATTGACCGATGCCGCCAGTCGAATCGCCCACCATCAGCGAAATGCCGCCAAGCAGCGGAGCCACGGTGGTGATTTCCCCTTTGCCTGGGAGCAACTTGTAGCGACCATTGAGTTGTTTGCGGCGCAGATCGAAGACATCGACACTGGCACGACCGCTAATAGCGAACATCCACATGTGCCGCGGATCGATTCGCAGCGCCTTGATCGGCTCGGAGAGTTGCGGCAGCTCCATCCGTTCCTGGTCCAGAGTCGTTTCGCCGGTCAGCATGTTCTCGGTAGCGGAAATCTGCAGCGCGTGCAAAACGCCCTCAGTGGAGCCAGCAACCATCAGCGTCTTGCCGTTCAAGCTGACCGCCGCCTGGGCAATGGGACGGCCCTGCGGGTCGAGCTGCAGCGGCTCCTGGCCGAACGGGTAATCCAGCTGCGGGGTGATGGTTTTTTTACCGTTCGGGTAGCTGACCTTGTAGTTGTGCTCGACTACAAGCGCCTGACCGTTATCCAAGCCGAGCACGATCCGGCGGTTGCCAGGAACGTCCTGACCAATCGAGACGATGCGGCTACCGGTCGGCAGTGGCAGCTCAAGGGTTTTCAGGGATTCGCCGGTGCGCACACTGAAGAAACGCACCACGCCATCGGCACCTAAGCGCATGGCGACTTGGTTCTGTTCTTCAATCGCCAGTAGCAACGGTTCGCCGGCATCGGCCAACCAAGCCGGCTGTTGTGCGTCGCGAGCTTCAAGCTCTGCACCCTGAAACATGGGCGCAACGACCTGGGCAAGATAGAAAAAGATCAGGCAGATCGCACCAAGCACTGCGAGGCCACCTATGGAGACATACCAACGCGCCAGGTTGTCTTTGAGCGCGCGGATACGGCGCTTGCGTTGCAGGGCTGGGGTGTTGAAATCCAACCGTTGCACATCGGAGTTCGCGGTCATGGTCTCAATATCGTTCATGCGAAGGTTCCTGGCCGCTCAGGCCGCTAGAACTGCTGCGCCATAGGCGCGAGTCGTTTCCACTGGCTACTGGAGGCCGGTCGGGCGCCTAATCTAATCAAGCTGTGTGACAGAAACATTACAGCGAGGTGACACGACGACGCCCGCCAGCGCGAGACGCGTGGCGGGCGTTGTACTCGGACCTGCGACGGTTGTCGCAGGCCCAGCCTCAGGACTTAGTCGTTCTGCAGACCCAGGTCGCTCAGGGTCTTGTCGACTACTTTCTTCGGCAGCGGGATGTAGCCATCCTTGACTACAACTTCCTGGCCTTGCTTGGACAGGACTAGCTTCAGGAACTCGGCATCGATCGGGCTCAGCGGCTTGTTCGGCGCTTTGTTCACGTAGATGTAGAAGAAACGAGCCAGCGGGAACTTGCCAGCCAGGGCGTTTTCTTCGTTAGCTTCGAAGGCTTCGCCACCCTTGGACAGAGGTACAGCGCGGACGCTGGAAGTCTTGTAACCGATGCCCGAGTAGCCGATCGAGTTCAGGGTGCTGGAGATGGACTGCACTACCGAAGCGGAGCCTGGCTGCTCGTTTACGTTAGGCTTGAAGTCACCCTTACACAGTGCTTCTTCCTTGAAGTAACCGTAAGTACCAGAAACCGAGTTACGACCGAACAGCTGAATCGGCTTGTTAGCCCACTCGCCAGTCAGACCAACATCGCCCCAGGTCTTGATGTCCTTGTCGCCGCCGCACAGGCGAGTGCTGGAGAAAATGGCGTCGACCTGTTCGATGTCCAGGCTCTTGATCGGGTTGTCCTTGTGGACGAACACGGCCAGGGCGTCGATAGCGACCGGTACTGCAGTCGGCTTGTAGCCGTACTTCTCTTCGAAGGCCTGAATTTCGTTGTCCTTCATCGGACGGCTCATCGGGCCGAGGTTGGCGGTGCCTTCGGTCAGCGCTGGCGGTGCAGTGGAGGAGCCGGCGGCCTGAATCTGGATATTGACGTTCGGGTAGGCGCGCTTGAAGTCTTCAGCCCACAGGGTCATCAGGTTGGCCAGGGAGTCGGAACCGACGCTGGACAGATTGCCGGATACGCCGGATGTCTTCTCATAGGTCGGCAGTGCTGGGTCAACCGCAGCAACTGCACTGGCAGTAGCGACACCAGCGGCAACGAATGTCAGGGCCGCCATCAAACGATTCAGTTTCATTCCATGCTCCTAGCAAGGGTGTTCAGTGTTTGGAACGGGGGCCATTGTCTGCAGGCCGTGTGAACACTCTATGAAGCCAATGTGACAATCCTGTTACGGCATTGAACTTTAGCCATGCTGGTCGCTGACAATACGTTCAGCCGCTATACTCGCCCCCGCCCGCACCGCTGCGGGCTTTTCGCGCCAAAACAACAAACGCGCCGCGAGCCCAACCGATGAAAGAATACGAACAGGAAGATCCCATACCGCAAGGCGACCTGGCCCTGCAGCTGACCGCACTGCCGCGTGAAACGAATGGTTTCGGTGATATCTATGGTGGCTGGCTGGT
Source organism: Stutzerimonas stutzeri (assembly GCF_051028275.1). GTDB lineage: Bacteria > Pseudomonadota > Gammaproteobacteria > Pseudomonadales > Pseudomonadaceae > Stutzerimonas > Stutzerimonas stutzeri_AS. Next base: position 305,709 of record NZ_CP069269.1, on the reverse strand, counting down.
GTCGCAGATGGATCTGGCCGGCACCGCCATGGCCAGCCGTGTCGCCGCGGGCCGTGTCGCCACGGTGTCCATCGACCGCATGGCGTTCATGGTCCCAGTAGCCGTGGGCGCACAGCTGTCGTTCTACACCCAGACGCTGGACGTCGGCCGTAGCTCGATTCGCATGCTGGTCGAAGTATGGAGCGACGACCCGTTGTCCAGTGAATGGCGCAAGGTCACCGAAGCAGTGTTTGTCTTTGTCGCCATCGATGGTAGCGGCCGCACCCGTCCGCTTACGCCGCGCCGCTAAGCGGCGGCCGCTGGCTAGCGCGCTATGTAGCGATTCTTTCCGGTCTGCTTGGCTTGGTATAACGCCGCGTCTGCGGCCTGATACAACTGTTCGGCAGTCTGGCCTGGCAGCATTATCGCGATGCCGATACTGGTTGTGGCGAACGCCCCCTGAGCGGATGCGGGATGAGGTATGGCGCGGTCGGCAAGGTCAGATAGCAGTTGCGTAGCAATGGCTTGTGCCGAACTCGCATCGCAGTCGAGCAGCAGCAAGGCAAACTCTTCCCCTCCAACCCGTGCCGCCAAATCCATCGGCCTGCGCGAAAAGCGCCGTAGCAATTCGCCGAACTCCCGGATCAGCGCATCGCCGGCGGGGTGGCCTAGGTTGTCGTTGTACGCTTTGAAGTCATCCAGATCGAGCAGAAGCAGCGCCAATGGCTGCCTGTCCCGGCGTGCCTGAAGCAGTGTCCGCCTCAAAGCCGTATCGAAGCTGCGGCGATTGGCCAAGCCAGTGAGCGAGTCATGCTCCGCGACCCAGCCCAGTAGCTGACGCACCAGAAACTGTTCACGCTGGGAGTATTCGTGGATGTATCTGCTGATCGCCCCGATTGCCAGAAGCAGCAGGTAATAGCTCACCGATATCCAGTGCACCTGCATTTCGCTGGATGAAAGTAAGAGCGAGGCCATGAGGACATCGAACAGTACTATCGAGACCCCGCTAAGCAGGGCGCGCCAGAACGTGATGCCTAGAAAAAAGAACGAGCAGACGATCAGCAGCCCCGCGCCGTAACGGAACGCAAGTTCGGGCTGCGAAATCTCATAATGGATGTCGATACGCGACGCAACGATGCCGACCAGCACCAGCAGCAACGGGAACAGCCGGTTGGCCACCAGTCGGACTCGCCGGTGAAAAATCGTCATGATCAGTATCGCAACGCCTGGGGCCGTCTCCACCAGACGTAACACCGTAAGCACACGTAGCCACTGTGGGTCGGAATGGGCGTACAGCTGGCGTTCGGCATAGTGATAGCCGGCAATTGCAAACAATAGAAGACAGGCACCTACGACCTGCGCGAAGCGTGCCTGACGCCCCAGATGGCGTCGAAACTCACGCTCCAGGTCCGGTGCGAACAGCAAGCCGCGAAAGCCTGCCAGCAACTGTCGGCCATGCGGCGTATCGCGAAAATCTTCGGCTGATTGCAGTTCTAGGCGTTGCATGGGCGGTGCTCGTGTACAGGCGCGCCCAATGATATCACTTGGACATCATACGGATTTTATTCCCGATGAACGCGCTACGTTCTAATCGAAAGCAATCAGACGAGCACATCTCTTGCCGATGGCCCCAAGAGGCTCCACTATCAACTCACCTACACCATTGGATGTATCCGCGTGACTGCCCTTCTGCTCGCCCTCTGGCCTCTGTTTGCCCTGATCGTTGCCGGCTACTTCCTGCGCTTGCGCGACTTTCCAAACGAAGCCTTCTGGCCCGGCGCTGAGCGAATCAACTATTTCGTTCTGTTCCCCGCCCTGCTTTTCAGCAGCCTCGCGACCGCGCCGCTGAATAACCCGGCCCTGCCTCGCCTCGCTGCCGCAGTACTATTGGCGCTTGGGCTGGCATGGATCGCGCTGCTGATCACCAAGCGCATGCGCGGCTGGTCTGCCGGGCGCTTCGGCGCTTTTGCCCAGGGGGCCCTGCGCTTCAACACCTACCTCGGTTTGGCGGCGGTTGGAAGCCTGTTCGGCAAGGAGGGCCTGGCCATGGCTGCCCTGATGTTGGCGTTGATGGTGCCGACCGTTAACGTGATGTCGGTATGGGCGCTGACCGCAGAGCGTGGGGTCAGCGCGCGTGGCCTGCTGCTGCCTATCGCAAAAAACCCTTTGATCGTCGCCTGCGTTACCGGCGCGTTGTTGAACCTTTCCGGGCTGGACCTCCCTGGCGGTACGGACCGCTTGCTCGGGCTGTTGGCTGCCGCCAGCCTGCCACTGGGTCTGCTGTGTGTCGGAGCGGCGCTAAAGCCCAAAGAACTCGGTGGCGAAATTCCCGCGCTGGGCTGGAACAGCGCCGTACGGCTGCTGGCGGTACCGCTGCTCGCCTATGCCGTGGCCCGCCTGCTGCATTTGCCTGCCATGGAAACGACCATCATCGTGCTGTTCTTTGCGCTGCCCACCGCACCCACAGCCTATGTCCTGACTCGCCAACTTGGCGGAGACAGCCATCTCATGGCGGGTATCATCACGCTGCAGACATTGCTCGCCGCGGCCAGCCTGCCGTTGATACTGACGTTACTTAACGGCTAACCGCGTCCTGGCTGCCGTGAGGGTGCGTCTTCTATGGGACCTGCGTCCGACAGCAACGCGCCCTTCTGCCTGCAATCCGCAGATCAGCGGGCCGGCCATCGCATCAATGCGTGGCGGCGGGTGCGCTGCCGGCCCATGCGCCGTCTACCAATCGCTGGTAGTCACCACTGGCACGCAACGCCGCGAGCCCCGAATCGAACTGTCGAATCAACACTTCTGCACCCGGACGAGCGCGCGGCACAATGAGATGCATGGACTCAGGACCCAGAAACGAGTCCGATATATGAAAGCTCATCGGCGGCGCATCGGTCGCGTCTAGGACGAAGCGCCCCAGCTTTAGATCTGCCAGAAAGAAATCATCGCGTCCAAGCAACAACAGTTGCGCACATTCGTTGAGCCCTGGTGGAGAATGCCGAGACAGTACGCCCTGCTCAACCAGCGCCTGAACGCCGTCCGGTAGCCGCCAGCCCAGCGGATAGCAAAGCCGACGCCCATGGCTACTCGACAACTCCTCGAGCTCGACGGCATCACCTGCACGACTGAACAGGTGTTGTTCCGAGAGATACACCGGAGCGGAATACAGAAAATCGCGTTCGCGTTCGTCCGCTCGGACATAGGGAAAGGTGGCGTCGTACTCGCCGCGCAAGGTCATCAGATAGCCACGATTCCATGGTTGCCAGTCAAGCGAGGACGCCAGTTCGCTGTGGCTGAATGCTGCCTGCACAACCCGGGACAACATGCCACCACCTTCCAGTGACTGGCCCGTGAGCGGCTCATGATCATCGCCAGTTACCAGGCGCACCTCGGCGGCATGGGCAGCAAGACTGAGCGCCAGGCTCAGCAGCAAGCAGCCACTCCACTGTCTCTTCATCGTCAGGCTCCGTTGTCGTACAACCGCACCGGCGAAAACTACCCGATACACCACCCTGAGTCAGCCAGGTACTAAGCGCAACGTGACGGCTATAACAGGCTCAACTGCTCGGGCGGCTGAGCTGACGCCGGGGCGACGGTCTGTCCAACGTCGGCCTGTGCCAATCGCTCGGCCAGCCCTGCGGCACGCTCGGCACGGGTATTGACCGCCTCGGCGAGCCGCGCCGGCAGGGCCCAGATTTCAACCTTGCGCTTGGCCCGGGTGATGCCGGTATAGAGCAGCGAACGCGTCAGCAGCGGACTGGGCTGTTCCGGTAGTGCCAGCAGCACTTCGGCGAATTCCGAGCCCTGGCTCTTGTGCACCGTCATGGCAAAGGCGCTGTCATGGCTCGGTAGTCGCGCCGGTGCGAAGCCGCGATACCCCTCGTCCGCCTCGAAGAACACGCGCAGCCCATGCTCGGTTTTCAAGCACAGGCCAATGTCACCATTGAACAGGCCCAGCGCATAGTCGTTCTGCCGGACCATCACCGCGCGGCCGGGATACCAGCGCTCGCGCGCCGGGACGCCGAGGCGGCGCTTGAAGCGGGCCTCCAGCGCCTCGTTGATGCCAGCTACGCCGAAGGCGCCATCGCGTTGAGCAGTCAGTGCGCGAAAGCCGTTGAACGCCTCAAATGCGGCGGTCGGGTCGCCGTCCCGTGAGGCCTGCCAGTATGGCGCGTAGCCTTGTTCGAGACGTTCAATCAGTGCCGTTGAGCTGGGTGTAGCGTTCCAGGCGAGATCCGTGCGGTTTTCTGCCAGCAGCGCCGAAGTGCCCTTGGCATCTCCACCGTTGATCCGGCGAGCCAGCTCGCCGATACCGCTGTCTCCGGCGAAACGGTGGCTGTAGGTCAACAACACGACCGCATCGCCCAGTCGTGAGCGCGGCGATTCGGCGGGTACCGGCTGGCCGGTGATCCTCTCGAGATCGGCGGCCGCCTCGGAATCGAAGCCTCGGCCTTCGCAGAGTTCGGCGAACACCGCGCCGGCTTCAACCGCCGCCAGCTGATCCTTGTCGCCAAGCAGGATCAAGCGCGCCTTGGGCGGCAGTGCGGCAACGAGCTTGGCCATCAGCGCCAGATCGACCATTGACGCTTCGTCGACGACCAGTGCATCCAGCGCCAGCGGATTCGCCGCGTTGTGACGCACCTTAGGGCTGTCACCACGACTACCAAGCAAGCGATGCAGGGTACGGGCCTCGTCGGGAAGGGCTGCCTTCACCTCATCACTGACCGGGAGCTCGGCCTTGGCGTTGCGGATCGCCTCGGCCATGCGCGCCGCTGCCTTGCCGGTGGGTGCGGCAAGACCGATTGCCAAACGCTCTCCGCCCGGCTGCTCCAGCAACGCCGCCAACAGCCGCACCACCGTTGTGGTCTTGCCGGTGCCCGGACCGCCAGAGATCACCGCCAGGCGCCGCCGTACCGCCTGCGCGGCGGCCAGGCGCTGCCAGTCGGGGCTCTGCTCGTTGAAAGCGAACAGCCGCCCGAGGCTGTCCGCTAGCCGATGTTCATCCACCTCCGGCGCATCCGCAGCCCGCGCCAGCAGCTGCTCGGCCAGTTGTTGCTCATAGGCCTGGTAACGAGCGAGATAAAGCCGGTTGCCTGCCAGGATCAATGGTGCGTAATCGCCCGGCGCGCCGATCAAGCGCGAGGCGTCCAGCTGTGCGCGCCAGGTTGCGAGCGGCGGCAGGCTAAGCTCGACCTCGGGCCAGGGGCGCCTGCCCGCCAGGCGCTCGAGCGGCAGGCAGACGTCGCCGGACGCCAGGGCCTCGCAGCAGAGCGCGGCGGCGAGCAGGACTGTGTCAGGCGTGTCCGGTTCCAGGCGCTGCAGGCTGGCAACGAAGGCCCGCTCCAGTGCGCCGAACGGCAGGTCTGAACGCAATACCATCACAGGTGCCTCCGCACACGCGGGGCCATGCAACAGCTCAGCACGAACCGGGCAATGATCCGTCTCAACCAATCAAGGCCATCGCTGGAGCGGTGGGCTGAAGCCCGCCCGATAACGCCCCAGATCGCCAGCAAGCTGGCTTCTACCAAAGCGAGCAAACGCCCTTCGCGTGGGTGGGCTGCTGCGAATAAAAGAAGGCGCGTCATTTTCCGTCCTCGAACAACCGATCCAGTGCATCGAGCAGCGCGTCGTCGGGGCGAGCGAAATACACGCCGGCCTCAGGCATGCCGCGCAGGAACAGGTAGAAAGCGCCGCCCAGCCGATCGTCAGTGAAATCCACCAGGCGCTGGCGCAGGAAGCGGCGCAGCGCCACGAGATAGATCAGGTATTGCAGGTAGTAATGTTCGCCGGCCAACGCCTGTAGCAGCCGCTCCCCCCCGTAGTAGCTGGCATCCGGCCCGAGCCAGTTGGACTTGTAGTCGGCGATATACCAGCGGCCGTCGTGCTCGAACGTCAGGTCGATGAATCCCTTGAGAAAACCCTTGAGGCTGTCGAACTCCAATCGCGCCGCCGCCTCGCGCAAGGGCGCAGCCAAACCGTTGGCCGGGTTGGCCAGTAGTGCACGCAGCCGGGTCACGTCCAGCTCTCGGACGGGGAAGGTAAAGCCCAGTTCGGGCAGGCGTCTTGCCGGCTGCAGCGCAGAAAGCCTGAGCCCTTCGCCATCCATATCCGTTTCCAGCACTTGTTGCAGATGCGCCGTGGCGATGTCCTTCCATTCCAACGGTAACCCGTAGGCCTGGAGCGCCGGCTCGACCAGCTCGGATAACTCACCTTTGCCGCGCGCCCAGTCTTCAAGGATTGCATGCAGGCAAGTGCCGGCCCGCGCGCCCCTAGGGAAGGCAAAGAACCCGCTGCCCGGCTCGCCAGCGCTTGGAATCACCAGGGCGTCTCGATCGGGTGCCTCCATGTGCAGGCCGGATGCCAGACCAGTAAAGCTGCCGATACGCCATGCGCTATGCAGACTGCGATTGAGTTGTGACAAATGAGTGGGCGGTGCGGCGCGGCCGGCTCCCTGAGTACTGGCTTCACGCTGCTCCAGCGGCAAGCAGGCCATGCGGCCCCCGCTTTCCTCAACCAGACGCTCGATGGCCTGGCGCAGGCTGCCGCCGTTGAGGTCAGCCAGATGATTGCCCAGCTCGGCCAGCGGGTAAGCGCCCGCGAGTTCACGCCCATGCAGCAGCCAGGCCAGGGCGCTAGTGTGCAGGCCCTCATCGGCCAGGCTGCCGTCTTTCTTGGGTTTGCACAGGTTGACCGGGCCCCAATGCAACCAGAGCCGGTCGCGGGCGCGGGTCAGAGCAACATAGGCCAGACGCAGCTGCTCGGCGAACACTTCCCAGCGGGCGCGTTCGAGGTTGTCTTCCAGCGCGTCACTGCCCAAATCCAGCAGCGACTGGCCGCTGGCATCGTGGCAACGGGCACTGTCGCGATTCTTGCCGAGCAGCTTGCCGTCCCATAGAAAGGGGCAGAACACCAACGGGTATTCGAGCCCCTTGCTGGTGTGGATGGTGACGATTTGCACCCGCTCGGCATCGCTTTCCAGGCGCAGCAGGGCTTCCTCGCCTGCGCCTTCGCTGCCGCGCTGGGCATTGAACCAAGCGAGCAGTGGCTCCAACCCTGGACGCAGCAGGCTCTCGGCCTGTAGCAGTTCGCCAAGGTGCAGCAGGTTGGTCAGCCTGCGCTCACCGTCGACCCGCGCCAGCAGCCGCTCGGCCACGGCCTGCTCATCGAGCCAGGCACGAAACACACGCATGAAGCCCTGTTGCTGCCAGAGCTGATGGTAGCGCTCAGCGGCTTCGCGCTCGGCATCCCACTGCTGCTGATCGTCCTGACAGCGCGCAAGATCGGCGGCGCTACGGCCTAGTAAACGTGTGGCCAACGCGTAGCGCAGCAGCCCTTCGCGGCCGGGTTCGGCGTAGGCCGCCAGCACCGCAGCGAGCTCGCCAGCCTCTTCGCTACGCCAGACGCTGTCGCGCCCGCGCCGCACGCTCGGAACGCCACGCGCAGACAACTCATCGGCAATCATCCCCGCCTGGCGGTGGTTCGCCACGAGTACAGCGATGTCGCCGCCCTTGAGCGGCGTGAAGGCGCCGTCCTTTTCGAAACCAGCACGCCCTTCATCTGCAGCCGACAAGTGCAAAGCGATGCGCCGTGCGGTGTCGCTGGCGGCCAGTTGCGCGGCCTCGCCCTTGCCCAGCGGATCGTCGCCCAGCCAGACCAACGACAGCGGCGCCGCTCCCTCCTCTTCGGCCAGACGCAGCTTGGCGCGCTTCTTATCAGCCGCGCCTACCGGTGGGTATTGCAAATCGTCTTGCGCAAAGGGCTGCGGATGATCGAACAGCTGGTTAAGCGCAGCGATCAGCTCGGGGGTGGACCGGTAGTTGATCGGCAGGTTGTACGGCCGGTCGGCCTGATTACGCGCGGTGATGTAAGTGGCCAGATCAGCGCCGCGGAACGCATAGATCGCCTGCTTGGGATCGCCGACGAAACACAGCGAGGCCTCGCCTCCCTTGGCGTAGATTCGGTCGAAGATGGCGTACTGGATTGGGTCCGTGTCTTGAAATTCATCGATCAGCGCCAATGGATAGGCCGCACGCAGCGAAGCGGCCAGACCGTCACCGGCCGGCCCTTGCAGCGCCTGATCCAGACGGTTGAGCAGGTCATCAAAAGCCAAGAGGCGCTGCGCCGCCTTGCGTTCAGGCAGTTCGCGATTGAGCCGCTCAAGCAGCGCAACCTGCAACGCGATCAGCCGCTGCTTGCCCGCCGGCAGCGCGTCGGCGACCCGGTCGGACAGTTCGTCCAACGCATGGGCCAGCTCGCACACCGGCGCTTCATGGCCCTTCTTGCACGCCTTGGTCAGGGCGCGGACACCAAACTTGGCAGCGCCGTCGGGCAGATCGAACATCACCGCCGGGTCGGCGAAATAGGCATCCAGTTCCGCCTGCCATGGCGCAAACTTGATGATCTTGTGCGTGCTTTGGCTGAGCCCGCCATGGGCCAGCAGCTCGGCGACCCAGGCGGGACCTGCTTGCGTCCATAGATCGGCGGCGCGTTGCCAGGCGGCCTCGACCGGCCGTAGATCAGCCGCGACAGGAGCGCCTTGTGGCTCCACCCGCAGGTAGGGTTTGCCCAGATGACTGCGAAGCCGCTGGCGCAACCACAGCGGGGTGATCCGGCTCTTGGCCAGGAAGCGCGCCCAGGCCGGGTCGGCCTCGGCCAGCTCGCTGCGCCAGGCGTCGGCCAGCAACGCGTCGATAATCTCACGGTCATCAGCCGTCAGTTCGCTGTCGAAATCCCCGCCGGCTTCAAAGGCAGCATCCTGCAACGCACGCTGACAAAAGCCGTGGATGGTGAAGATGGCCGCCTCGTCGAAGCCGTGTACGGCCAGCAGCAGACGCCGACGCGAGGTTTCGTCCGGGAAGCGTGCGTGCAGACGGTTGAGGAAGTCGTCATCGCTCGGCGTGCCGTCATAGACCGCCAATAGATCTGCCAGGCGCGCACGGATGCGCTCGCGCAGCTCGGCGGTGGCGGCGGTGGTGTAGGTCACGACAAGGATCTGCCCCACCGACAGTTGTCGTTCCAGCAGCAGGCGAGCGTAGAGCGCAGTCAGCGTCCAGGTCTTGCCGGTCCCGGCACTGGCCTCAATCAGCGAGCGGCCATCGAAGGGCGAGTCAAGCAGCTCGAGTTTCATGCTTCCTCCTCGTCTTGCGCCAAGGCATCGAGCGCTGGGCCGATCAATTCCTCCGCCAGCGTTTCGAAACGTTCGTCCAGCGGGTCGCGGTCTCGAAAGGCCAGCGCGTTCCAGGGATCCTCGGCTTCGGCGGCAATGGGGCTGAACTCCCCACCGAGCCAGGCTTCACGGGCGCGCTTGCGGCCGCAGTCGAGTGGTTCGCTGCCGCGGGCCGGCTTGCGATACCCCTTGGCGAAGGCGTGACTGCTACGAGGCAACAACGGCAGCGGTTCGCGGATCGCACAGCGATAGGCCGCAAGCCAAGGCTCCAGCAGCTCGGCTGCGTTCGCCAAAGGTCCCAGCTGCCAGTCACCAGCGGGTGAGAGCATCAGGCTGTTACGTTCGATACCCGGCGTGGCGGATAGATTGAGCAGCAGATGGCGCAGCCAGAACGGTGGCAGGTCCCACTCGCCCAGCCGACCGAGTTTCCAGCCGAACAGGCCGGCTGGGGTCACGCCATCGATCCAGCCATGCACGCGCACGCCGGCCAGGGTGATGTCCACCGGCAGCGGCTCGGGCACCGCCTCCGGGCGCAGCTCGAACAGGCGCGGCGCAAAGGCACGCACTGGCCCGCGCAGCTTGCCCCACAGCGCCTGGCCCAGTTCGCCCGTGGGCAGCCAGCCGGCAGCACACGCCATGCGGCGCTCATCCTCATCGCTCCAGCCGTGCTCCATGGCCTGCAGAGAAAGGCGCCGCAGGCCGTTCCAGGCCGGCATCTCCAGGTCGAACGGCTCATCGCTGGCGAGCGCCTCCTGGTCGTCGGCCAGGCGCAAACCGAGGCGCTGCTCCAACAGGAAACGCGCCGGATGGCGAAAGCACTGCAGTAGCTGTGAAGGCTCGATAGTCAACCAGGCTTCGTCCGGCTCGGCGAGCAGGCTGGCGAAGGGTTGCGGCTGGATTTGTGGCGGTTCAGCCAAGCGCTGAGCCGCACGAAACCAGGGCAGCGAATAACCGGCGCAAACCGCATCACCAAAGTTGCGTGGCGAGAAAGGTTGCAACGGATGGGCGACGAGGATCTTCTCGCTGGCCTTGACTGGTTTAAGCTGCTTGGCATCGGCGCTGGCGGGTTCGCGAGCATGCTCGGTTTTACGGACGGCTGTCATGTCGACCGCTTCGAGCACTTCACTGAGCAGCACCGACGGCGGCAGCACAGCGTTATCCCGAGGGTCGCGGCCGACATAGGACAGGTACAGCGCTTCGCGGGCCGAGAGTAGGGTTTCCAGTAGCAGGTAGCGGTCATCCAGCCGCCGCGCGCGGTCCCCCCGCCGCGGGTGACGGCCGATCAGGTCGAAGCCCGACGGCGGAGTGCGCCTCGGAAAGGCACCATCATCCAGGCCGAGCAAACAGACCACGCGAAACGGCAGGCTGCGCATCGGAACCATGGTGCAGAAGGTTACCGCCCCGGTGAGAAAGCCCGAGGCACCACCGCCCTGCTGCAGCGCAGCGCTGAGCTGCTGGTGCACCAGTTCGAGGTCGATGGGTCGAGCGAGATCGGCGGCCTGTGCCTGGTCGCGCAGGGAGGCGCAGGCCTGGGACAGGAGCAGCAAGGTGTCGCCGGCTTCGCGCTCGTCGAACAGGGTGTCGATCAGGATTTGCAGGTCATCTGCCCACTCAGCCAGCGGACGCGGACGCGCCAGTTGATCAGCCTGCACACCAAGCCGCTCGACGAACTCGACCAGTCGTCCCAGAAGCTGTCCGCGCGCGCCCTCAAGCGCATCCAACGGCCAATGGTCGCCCAGCAGCGGCGCGTCATCTCCTGCCAGTTGCGGCGGCGCGGCAAAGCCCAGCATCAGCCGATCCAGCCCCTGCCGCCAGGTGAAGGCCGATTCGTCAGGCAGACCCAGGCGAACGCGCTGGCTACCATCACGCCCCCAGCGAACGCCGGCCTCGCGCAGCCAGTCGCGTAGCAGCGGCAGGTCTTCGCTTTCGATACCGGCGCGACGCGCGATGGCCGGCTGCTCCAGCCAGGCGAGGATTTCCTCAGCGGCGAAGCGGCTCTGGGCCAGCATGAGCAGCTCGAGAAAGGCTTCGATCAGCGGGACTTCGGCACGCAGGCTGCGGTCGGCAAGGCTGTAGGGAATGCGCGGGCTGCCCTCACGCGGCGCGAAGACTGCTTCGATAAACGGCGCATAACGCTCGATGTCCGGCGTCAGCACCACCACCTGATCCGGGCTGAGCGCAGGGTCGGCGGCGAAGCGGGCCAGCAGCTGGTCATGCAGGATCTCGACCTCACGCAGCGGCGAATGGGCGATGTGGACTTCCAGCGAGCGGTCGTCCTCGGCGAGGATGATGCGCTCCTCGGGCAGCCGGGTGCGCAGCCGCAGGATGTCGTTCTGCAGCGCGTGCAGCAGGCTGTCATCGCGCAGGTCTTCATCTTCGGAATACAGACCGATTTCCTGGCTTCCCTCGCTGGCGGCCAGGCTGAACAGCGAGTCGAAGAAATCGCGACCCTGTTTGCCCAGACTGGCGAGCAGCGGATGGCCGACGTCCAGATACCAATCGTCTGCGCCGCTCTCGGGCTGGCGCGCCAGTTCGCGGATATCCCGAATCTCGCCCCAGGCCTCGCGGCTCGGGTTGAGTGCACAGACAACCACGTCGATATGCCGCGCCAGGCCATCGAGCACGCGCAGGTGGTGCGGCGGCAGACTACTGATGCCGAACACCAGCAGCCGCTCGGGCAGGCCGGGCAACGGATCGTCGCTGTAGAGCCGTTGCAGCAGGTCTCCGAGCAGCCTTGCTCGGTGAGGATGTCCATCTTTGGTCAGCTCGCGCCAGAGCAGCGCTTGCCAGCCTTCGTCGGGACCGAGGTCGAGGGTTTCGCCACGCTCCCAGGCCGCCAGCCAGTCGTCGCGATAGAGCAGGTACTGGTCGAAGACATCGGCGATCTTCGCCGCCAGCGACAGCCGCCGCCGCTCGTCACCGCCGTCCAGGTACTGCAACAGGCGCGGCGCCAGATCCAGATTGGCTGGCTCGCACAGCCAGCCATAGAGGCGCCAGGTCAGTGTCGTCGGGGAGAACGCCGATTGCTCTGGCAGGCTGCCTAGTACCGTGCGGCTCAGGTCCCAGACGAATTTGGCCGGCAGCTGAATCTCGAGCTGCATGGCAATGCCCTGCTTGCGCGCCAGCTCCAGCGTCAGCCAGCGGCCCATGCCCTGGCTCGGCACAACCACCAACGCAGGGGCGAATGGATCGGCGAGCGGCTGGGCGAGCAGGCGCGTGGCCAGCTCGCCAAGGGTTTCGAGATCAGGAGCATGATAGAGGCTGAGCATAGCGGCAACTTTGACTGAATCAGCGCCCAAGGGTAGCAAGAACCTGGGGCGCAGCGGCGCTGCAAAAGGTCCAGACGACGCGCTGCGGCGTTTTTGTTCGCACACATGACCTGAGGCGCACGGAGGCACAGCCGTTCGATGACAATTGCGTGAACGGCAAGCGACCAGCAGTGGTCAACTTTTCATAACCCCCTAGCTTCTCTCTGCCGCCTTGGCGCAGACAGCTGGCCGTCGATTATCCAAGAAGCCGGAGGCTGCCAATGCTGACGCTGTTGCATCTGCTGTCCTCCATCGCGTTGCTGGTCTGGGGCACGCACATCGTGCGAACCGGAATCATGCGGGTGTATGGCTCGCACCTGCGCAGACTGCTCGGCCACAGCATGGCCAACGCGCCCGTGGCGTTCACGGCCGGAATTGGCGTCACCGCACTGGTGCAGAGCAGCAATGCCACGGCCCTGCTGGCCATTTCGTTCGTGGCCCAGGGATTGATGGCGCTCCCTACCGCACTGGCAATCATGCTGGGTGCGGACGTCGGCACCGCACTCATGGCCCGCGTGCTGACGCTGGACCTGTCGTGGCTATCTCCGCTGTTCACCCTAGTCGGGGTATGCCTGTTCCTTTCGCGCAAACAGACCCGCGCCGGCCAGCTTGGCCGCGTGCTGATTGGCCTGGGCCTGATCATCCTGGCGCTGCAGTTGATCGTTGCCGCCGCCGAGCCCATCACCGAAGCGCGCGGTATGCGGGTACTGTTTTCCTCGCTGGCTGGCGACACCTTGCTGGCTGTGGTTGTGGGTGCGCTGTTTGCGTTGCTGTCCTACTCCAGCCTGGCCGCTGTGCTGCTCACCGCAACGCTGGCAAGCGCCGGGTTGATCGGCTTGCCCGTGGCCCTCGGCGTGGTTATCGGCGCAAACGTTGGCAGCGGTGTACTGGCCTGGCTAAACGCGAGGCCACAACCGGTATCGGCCCGCCGAGTAGCGCTGGGCAACCTGCTCTACAAGCTTGCCGGGTTACTGACCCTGCCCTTTCTGCCGATGCTTGTGGCGTGGATGAGCACGCTTGGCTACACCGCCCAAACCCAAGTCATCGCCTTCCACCTCGCCTACAACTCGCTGCGCTGTCTGCTATTGCTGCCGACCGTGGGCTGGATGGCCCGTCTGTGCGAACGCCTGCTGCCGGATCGCGTAACTGACACCGGCGTCGCGCAGCCGCGCCATCTCGACCCCGCCGCGCTGGATACGCCAACCCTCGCCCTGGCCAATGCCACACGCGAGACGCTGCGCATCGGCGACCTGGTAGAAATCATGCTGGCTCGGCTGCTCGAGGTGCTCCGCGAGGACAATTCGGAACCGGGCGAGGCGATACGCCGTCTGGATGACGATGTCGACGCGCTCTACAGCGGGGTCAAACTCTACCTGGCACGCATGCCGCGAGACGATCTCGCAGAGCAGGAAAGCCGACGCTGGGCCGAGATTATCGAACTGGCAATCAACCTGGAGCAGGCCGGGGACATCATCGAACACATGCTTGGCAAGGTTCAGAACCTCAAGACCTCGAAACGCCGCTCTTTTTCGGATAGTGGCCTGGACGAGCTGAGCGAGCTGCATGCGCTGCTCAGCGCCAATCTGAGCCTGGGCCTGTCAGTGTTCCTCTCCGGAGACTCTCAGAGTGCTCGCCAGCTGCTGCAGCAGAAACGCCAGTTCCGCAAGCGTGAACGCGAGTTGGCGCACGCCCATGTGCACCGCCTGCATCAACAAGTAGTGGAAAGCATCGAAACCAGTGCTGCCCACCTGGAACTGATCGCTGACATGAAACGCCTGAACTCGTTGTTCTGCAGCGCGGCCTATGCCGCACTGGAGGGCACCAACAGCAGTGGAAAGGCGCGCTCGACAGGTGAAAGCCAAGCGGTACATGGCACCCGAATCAAGCAGGAGCTGACACAGGGCAAACCAGCCTGACCCTCGAGGACCTTCGCCCATCCATAAAAAAACCCGGCCGATGCGAGGCATGGCCGGGTTTTGACGTTAGCGTCGCGACAGGTCAGCGCCGCTGGCGACGCCGCTGCATCCACACCACCAGCCCGAACAGCAGCAGGGCGGGCAGCCACATCCATTCCTTGGACCAGCGGTCTGTCGGCGCACGCACCGCCAGGATTTCCTGATCGAACTGCAGGCCCAGCTCGGCGGCGGGGCTGCCGAAGGTCACGCTGTCGATCAGCACTTTGCCGTCCTCCTCATAGGTCATCAGGCCCAGCTTCTCCAGCTTCTCCTCAGCGGTTTCGCCGTTCGGGATCGCTATCAGCAGGCTGAACTCGCGCACGTCACCCACGGCATCCTCACCGCGAATGCGCAGGCGCAGCTGGCTATCTTCCTCCACCGCTCCCAACGCCTGGACCAACTGCGTCGGTGGGATGTCACGGTAGGGGTCATGCAGCATGTCCATCCAGAAGCCTGGACGGAACAGCGTGAAGGCGATCAACAACAGCAGGACGTTTTCATACCACCGGCTGCGCACCAGGAAGTAGCCCTGCGTGCCGGCTGCGAATATCAGCATGGCCAGCGTCGCAATGACGAAAATCACCATTCCGTGCCAGAACGACACGTCGATCAGCAACAGATCGGTGTTGAAGATGAACAGGAACGGCAGCGCCGCGGTCCGCAGACTGTAGTAGAACGCCACGACGCCCGTCTTGATCGGGTCGCCCTTGGACACGGCGGCAGCCGCGAACGAGGCAAGTCCCACTGGCGGCGTGACGTCAGCCATGATGCCGAAGTAGAAGACGAACAGGTGCACTGCGATCAGCGGCACGATCAGCCCGTTCTGTGCGCCCAGCGCCACGATCACCGGCGCCAGCAGGCTGGAGACCACGATGTAATTGGCCGTGGTAGGCAGGCCCATGCCAAGAATCAGGCTGAGCAGCGCCGTAAGCAGCAGCATCAGCATCAGGTTGCCCATGGACAGCAGTTCGACCAGGTCCGCCAGCACCAGGCCGACACCCGTTTGCGAGACCGCACCAACGATGATCCCGGCGGCCGCTGTTGCGATGCCAATGCCGATCATGTTGCGCGCGCCGGTAATGAGGCCTTCGCGAAGATCGATCACACCATCCATGAAGGTGCCGTGCTGATGGCTGCCGTCCTTGCGCAGCATTGAGAGCAGCGGCCGCTGGGTCAGTAGAATTACAACGAGAATCACCGAACCCCAGAAGGCGGACAGCCCCGGAGACAGGCGCTCGACCATCAGACACCAGACCAGCACCACCACCGGCAGCAGGAAATGCAGGCCGGAGAGCAGTACCGGGCGCGTTTCAGGAAGCTGCTCCAGCGGAGCGTCAGGGTCTTCGGCGGGCAGCGGAGGCGTGCTTGCGGCGACCTTGAGCAGGGCCACGTAGACCACCGCAAGCAGCGCACCGACGACCCAGATCGCGGCTTCGCCAAGCGCCGGCTTGAGCCAGCCGAGCCCGTAATAAACCGCCAGCGACAAACCGGAAATCAGCGCTGCACCAAAGGCGAAGCCAATCAGCCGTTGCATCCAGGGCTTGGCCACGTTCGCCCTTGGCAATGCCGTCAGGCCAAGTTTGAGCGACTCCAGATGGACGATGTAAACCAGCGCGATATAAGAAATCAGCGCCGGCAGAAAGGCATGCTTGATCACCTCGACATAGGGGATTCCGACGTACTCCACCATCAGAAACGCGGCGGCGCCCATTACGGGCGGCATGATCTGGCCGTTTACCGATGAGGCGACTTCAACCGCACCAGCCTTCTCGGCAGAAAACCCTGTGCGCTTCATCATTGGGATGGTGAAGGTACCGGTGGTCACCACGTTGGCGATGGACGAACCGGAAATCAAACCGGTCATGCCCGACGCCACGACCGCAGCCTTGGCCGGGCCACCACGGAAATGCCCGAGCATGCTGAAAGCCAGCTGAATGAAATAGTGACCCGCGCCGGCGCGCTCGAGCAGCGCGCCAAATAGGACGAAGAGGAAAACGAAACTGGTGGAGACTCCCAGCGCGATACCGAACACACCCTCGGTGGTGATCCACTGGTGGTTCGCCAGCGCGGTAAAGCTCACCCCGCGATGTGCCAACAGGCCAGGCATGTAGGGGCCGGCGAGGCTGTAACCTAGAAATATAACGGCGATCACGGCGAGAGCCGGGCCGAGCGCGCGGCGGGTGGCTTCCAGCAGCAGCGGGATACCGATGCAGGCCGTGACCAGGTCCATAGTGGTGAGGTTGCCGGGTCGTTGGGCAAGCTGTTCATAGGCGATGAACAGGTAACCTGCACTAGCGGCCGCAATCAATCCGAGCGCGATATCGATCAGCGGAACCCGATCGCGAGGCGAGCGCTTGAAGGCGGGGTAGACCAGAAAAGCCAACATCAAGGCAAACGCCAGGTGAATCGAGCGCGCCTCGGTATTGTTGAACACGCCGAAGCGAAGCATGAAGGGCAACGGTGAAGCAATCCACAGCTGAAACAGCGACCAAGCCAACGCCAGGCCTGCGATCAGCTTGGCCATCGAGCCGGCAGGCGTACGCGCTCCGACATCCTTGGCAATCAGCTCTTCAGTGGAAAGATGGTTGTCTTGCATGAAATGTGGCCTGTTTTTTCAGGGAGCGGAAACTGCGAAAACCCGCGGCACGAAGCACGCGGGTTTTCAGGCGGACGTCATGGACGGGTGACCGTCACAACGATGCAGCGAGCCGTATAGGCTGTTACATCCAGCCTCGTTCCTTGTAGTAACGCACAGCACCTTCATGCAGCGGCGCAGACAGACCCACCTTGATCATGTCCTCCGGCTTCAAGTCCTTGAACGCTGGGTGCAGACGCTGGAAGCGCTCGATGTTCTCGAACACCGACTTGACCAGCTTGTAGACCACTTCATCATCAACCTTGGACGTAGTGGACAGTACGGCCTTACCGCCGATGGACTGAGTAGCGCTGTCGTTGCCCTTGTACATGCCACCCGGGATTTCAGCCTTGGTGTAGTAGCTCTTCTCGGACAGCAGCTTGTCGATTTCCGGGCCGGTGATCGGAACCAGGACGGCATCGACCGTGGTGGTGGCTTCCTGGATCGCACCGTTCGGGTGACCAACGAAATAGGTCATGGCATCGATGTTGTTGTCGCCCAGGGCACTGGCCTGCTCGGCCGGCTTGAGTTCAGCGGCAAGGGCGAAGGCCGACTTGTCCCAGCCCTTCTGGCTCATGATCTCTTCGAGGGTGTCACGCTGACCGGAACCGGGGTTGCCGATGTTGACGCGCTTGCCTTTCAGATCGTCCAGGCTCTTGATGTTGGCGTCGCGGCGCGCCAGCACTGTGAAGACTTCGCTCTGCAGCGAGAACACGGCACGGATGTCTTCCATCGCGCCTTCGTTCTTGAACGGTTCGAGGCCTTTCATCGCCTTGTACTGGTGATCCGACTGCATGATGCCGAAATTGAATTCACCGGTGCGCAGACCGTTAACGTTTGCTACACCACCCCCGCTGGCCGGCGCGTTGCACTTGAGGTCCTCGGCATTACGGTTAACGAAGCGGCAGATCGACTGACCCGCAACGTAGTAAACACCTGTCTGGCCGCCGGTACCGATGGTCACGAATTGCTCCTGTGCCTGAGCCATACCGCTCAAACCAGTTCCCGCCAAGGCGGCGGAAAATATCCATGCCAAGGATTTGCCTTTCATGGATTCACTCCTTATTGGTTGTTTTGGAATTGTCCTGCAGGCCTCGTGAGCCAAGCGGGAAGTCTTGAGTCTAGCAGGCGACTGCGTTGAGAACAGCCGCAGCTTGCACGAACGCAATCACCGAGCCGGTTATTTGCACGAATGTGTTTGACCGAACCCCGCCTCAAGGGTTGCGGAAAACAGGCCGATACCGAGTATCCGAACGCCGTCTTGCAGGGCCCACCTGAACGGATTTCTCAGCAGGCTCAGCCGCAAACCCAGGCATGACGGCGCAGCTGACCCCGGAACGCCAGCGGTCTGATAGTCCGCTGAAGCACTGCGATGCAAGCTATGATGCCATATAGCCATAATCGTTATTTACGCCTAACTTCACCGCCCAGCTGCTCGACTCGCTGCATGGGCAACCAGAGACCCGACCCTGATGCATGCTTGCCGGTTCCTGTTGTGCCTCACCACGGTCCTTGCCTGGCTCATGTCGAGCCAGGCGTTTGCCGTTACGCCAAGCGTGGTCAGCAAAAACGGTGCAGAGCTTCAGGTCGGTGCGCTCGAGTGGGTAGCAGGCAATCGAGACGCAGATTTCCCGACCGCTCATGCCACACCCTGGTCGTGGCAACCTTTGGCAAAGCCCAACCTTGAAAAACAGCGGAACGGTGTGTGGCTGCGCTTTAGCATCGACAGCAAGTCGACTGGCTCAGGCCCCTGGTACTTGAGTGTGAAATGGCCCGTTCTAGACGAGGTGCGGGTGCGCCTGTTCTACCCCGACGCGGGCGAGTGGGGGCCGCTGATGCGGGCCGGAGACAACATACCCAAGCACGATCAACCTCTGGCAGACCATAACCTGGTGTTTCCGTTGGAGCTGCGCGGCCATGTACACGCCGTGGTGTACATGCAAGTGCGAGCCCAGGAACCGATGGCGCTGCCAATGAGCATCTACGATGAAGCAGCGTTCGCAGCCGAGAAGATCACCGACGTCGCGATGATCAGCCTGTTCTTTGGCGGCATGTTGGTGATCCTGCTCTATAACAGCAGTCTGTTCGTGTTCACTCGGGACACGGCTTATCTGTTTTATGTCGCCTATTTGCTCAGTGCGCTGTTTTACGTCCTTACGATGACCGGCTTCGGCCAGCTATTCCTGTGGCCGGACACGCCTCCTTTCGCGCGCCGCTTCTACGGATTGTCAGCAGCGCTGTGTTTCTTTACGCCACTGTTGTTTGCCAGTCGTTTTCTCAGGGTCCGCAGCTACGGAGGATGGCCCTGGCTCGTCACCTGGGTGCTGATGGGCTACTGGGGCGTGGTGATTCTGGTCACCTTGTTCGCCCCCTCGCTTGGCCGTTACCTGATGGCCGAGCCGATCGCCCTGGTTCATTGCATTCTGACCATGGCTGCCGTTATCAATCTGTGGATTCGTGGCAACGGCTCGGCACGGTTGTTCACCATTGCCTGGTCGACCCTGCTCTTGGCGACCATTGTTCACCTGCTCGCGCTGGAAGGCGTGCTGCCATTGAACCCGCTGACGCTGCATGGCCAGCTGATCGGCATGTTTGCTGAATTCGTGCTGCTTTCGATGGCGCTGGCCCAGCGCATCAATCAAGAGCGTGACCGTCGTGTCCTGGCCCAGCAGAGTGCGCTGCAGGCGTCTGAGGCGCTTGCGCATGAGCGCGAGCAGCGCCTGCAGGCCCAACAACAGGCCCTGGACGCGCAAATGCGCACAAACGAGGCATTGGAAGCGCGTGTATACGAGCGCACCCGTGCGCTGGAAGAGGCCAAGCGCGGCCTGGAGCGGGTCAACGAGCAGCTGACCCGCATGAGTGTCACCGATGCGCTGACCCAGCTGTCGAACCGGGGACATTTCGACGTGATGATCGAGGAGGAGGTCCGCCGCTCACTCCGCACCGAGACGCCGCTATCCGTACTGCTCCTGGACATCGACCATTTCAAGCGGGTCAACGATACCTACGGCCATCAGTTCGGCGACGACTGCCTGCGGCTGGCCGCTGACACGCTCAAGCGATACGGCCAGCGTGCCGGCGATGTGGTTGCACGTTATGGCGGCGAAGAATTCGTCATGGCGTTGCCAGGTATGAACAGTAGCGAAGCCAGCAAGCAGGCCGAACGAATCCGGGCAGCAGTGGCGGCGCTGAGGCCTGCTCATGGCGGGGGACACCTGGAAATGACCATCAGCATCGGCGTAGCGACACTGCAGCCGCCCGCGAACTGCACCCCGACGCAACTGCTGGCGTCCGCTGACGCGGCGCTTTATCGGGCTAAACACAACGGTCGTAATCAGGTCGCAGTTGCCGAGCCGGACGAGGCCGCCGAGCTTTCAGTCAGTTGAATCGGGAGCCGGTGGCGGGAAGCGCACCTTGACCAGCAGCCCGCCCAGCGCACCCTGATCAAGCTCGATAGTGGCCCGGTGGGCACGAATGATCTCGCCGACGATGGCAAGGCCAAGCCCCGCTCCCTGGCCTTGCTGATGGACACGATAGAAGCGGGAGAAAACCCTGTCGCGCTCCGACGCAGGTATCCCCGGCCCGTCGTCTTCGACCTCCAGCACACCTTCTTCCGTCACCCGCAGCACCACGTTGCCGTCGTTCGGCGTATGCGCCAGGGCGTTGTCCAGCAGGTTGCTGAGCAGCTCTGTCAGCAGCGTCGGCTCGCCGTCGATCCAAACTGGCTGTTCGGCTTCCAGTGCCAGCGCAACGCCTCGCTTATGCGCCAGCGCAGCCATGGCCAGCCCCAGCTCCCGCGCCAGTTGACTGAGGTCGAGGCGCTGGGCTCCGCCTTCAGCAATCGATTGCGCGCCGGTCTCGATACGCGCCAATGAAAGCAGCTGATTGGCCAGATGAATCACCCGGTCGGCATGTGCGCCGGCTTCTTCCAACGTTTCCCGCCAGCGCTGCGGTTGCTGTTCACGCTGGCCAAGTTCGATACGCGCCTTGAGCGCCGCCAGGGGGGTACGCAACTCATGCGCGGCGTCGGCAATGAATTGCGCTTGTCGCTCGAACTGCCCTCGCAGCCGCTCGGTGAAATGGTTGAGCGATACCACCAGAGGCTTCAGTTCACGCTGAACGGCCACCAGCGGCAGCGGCCGAAGATCGTCCGGCTGGCGCTGTTCGACGGCCTCGCTGAGTTTGCCCAAAGGACGCAGCGCCGCACTGACTGCCAGCCACACCAGCACCAGTGCAGCGATACCGAGCGAGCCGACGCGCCACAGCGTGTCCATCAACAGACTGCGGGCCATGCGCTCACGGGCGCCCAGCGTTTCGGCGACACGAATTTCTGCGATGCCGTTGAGCTCCGGCTCGCTCACCGGTTGCAGCAAGCTCACCAGCCGCACACCTTCGCCTCGGAACATGCCGTCATAGAAGCGAGCCAGCGCGGGGTAGTCGTCGGTGCGACTGATCTCGGCGCCCGGTGCCGGCAGGTGCTCGTAGCCACTGACCAGCCGGCCTTCGGTATCCAGCACCTGATAGTAGATCCGCCCGGCACTGTCGTAGGCAAAGGTATCGAGCGCCACGTAGGGCACATTGGCCCTCAGCTGCCCGTCGTTGGCGACCAGACCATCGGCGATCGCACGGGCGGAGGCCAGCAAGGTTCGGTCGTAAGCAGCGTCTGCGGCAGCGCGCCCATTCCAGTACGCGCTCCATCCACTGAACAGCATCAGCAGCGTCAACAGCATCGCCAGCCTGAGCAACAAACCACCACGCAAGCTGCCGGCGCGCGGTTGTATCGCGTCAGGCATCCGTTGCCTCCAGCAAATAGCCCAAACCTCGGAACGTCACGATGCGCACCGTGCTGCCTTCGAGTTTCTTGCGCAGCCGGTGGATATAGATTTCGATCGCATCGGCGCTCGCATCTTCGTCAAGGCCGAACACCTGCGCCGCCAGCTGATCCTTGCTCATGACCCGGCCAAGCCGAGTGATCAGCGCCTCCAGAACAGCCTGCTCGCGTGAGGTCAGGCTGAGCGGCTGCGCCTGCAGGGTGAAGCGCCTCGCGTCCAGGTCATAAACCAATGGACCACAGCTCTGCTGACGCTCACCGGCGGCGACGCTGCGCCGCAACAGCGCCTTGACCCGCGCCTCGAGCTCGGAAAGCTCAAAGGGTTTGGCCAGGTAATCATCGGCGCCCAGATTGAGTCCGTGTACCCGATCAGCGACCTCGCTGCGAGCGGTCAGCATCAACACCGGCAGGGTCTTGCCGCGCTCGCGCAGGCGCGACATGACTTGAAAGCCATCGAGCCTGGGCAGCCCGACATCGAGGATCGCCAGGGCATAGTCCTCGGTCGACAGGGCCAGATCGGCAGCCACGCCATCGTTGAGCAGGTCGACCGTCCATCCAGCTGTGCGCAGCGCCTGCGCCACGCTTTCAGCGAGCTGGGGATGGTCCTCGACCAGAAGTATCCGCATTGCCTGTCCTCTGCCACACACGGAGCGGTCCGCCAGTGTAGCGATAAGGCACGCCGGACGCTGCTTTCACCCTTGAAAGCGTGATGAAAGCTTCGCCGCCTAGGATCGGGATCAAGTGGCTCGATCCACTTGGCGCGGCACTACGCCGCCACAACAAAAACAATAGTGGAGATTCAGGATGCTGACTGCCGTCAGAGTTAACCCCGCACCCGCTCGTCTTGCCCTTGCCGTCGCGGCTGCCTCCCTGGCACCCCTGGCCCAGGCGGCTTTTATCGAAGACAGCAGCGCGACCCTGCAAACCCAGAATATCTACCTCAATCGCGATTTTCGCGAAGGCACCGGCCAGTCCAAGCGCGAAGAATGGACACAGGGCTTTCTGCTCGACATTGAATCAGGCTTCACCGAAGGCACCGTCGGATTTGGCCTCGATGCGCTGGGCATGCTTGGCGTCAAGCTAGATTCCGGCGGTGGCCGCACCAACACCGATCTACTCCCGGTGCGCGACGACGGCAGCACGCCGGACGAGTTCAGCCGCCTCGGCCTGACAGCCAAGGCCAAATTTTCTGAAACCGAACTGCGCTACGGCAGCCACATCCCAGAGATGCCGGTGGTCACGGCCAGCGATAGCAGAACACTGCCCCAAGTGTTCGAAGGCACAATGCTGGTTTCCCAGGATGTCACCGGCCTGACCCTGACCGGTGGCCGCCTGGACAAGGTCATCGACCGAGCTTCGACCAATTCTCAGGAGTTGCAGATCAACAACAAGAATGGTCGTTTCGACAGCGCTGCCGAAGCCGATCACCTGACGTTTGCCGGCGCTCGCTATGATTTCACCGAACAGCTCATCGGGACCTACTACGCCGCCGAACTTGACGACATCTACCGCCAGCACTTTTTCAATCTCCAGGCCGTACAGCCGCTGGGCGAGAACTCCGCACTGACTGCTGACGTGCGACTGATGATCAGTGACGACACCGGCGCGGCCAATGCCGGCAAGATCGACAACCAGGCCTGGAACGGCATGGTGGGTTACAGCCTCGGCGGCCACAAGATCAGCCTCGCCTATCAGCAGATGAATGGCGACACCGGTTACGCGTACGTCGATGGCAGCAACCCTTACCTCGTCAACTTCGTCCAGATCAACGACTTTGCGAACGCCGACGAGCGCTCCTGGCAGGCCCGTTATGACTATAACTTCGCCTCCATCGGCATCCCTGGCCTGACGTTCCTGACTCGCTATGTCTCCGGCGACAACGCCGAGTACAACGGTGGCAGTAACGGCAGCGAATGGGAGCGCGACATCGAGCTCAAGTACGTCGTGCAAACCGGCCCGCTGAAGAACGTTGCCGTGCGCATACGCAACGCCATGTTCCGTTCCGACTTCGCTCGTGACGCCGACGAAAACCGCCTGATCGTCAGCTACAGCCTGCCGATCTGGTAAAGCCGTCCACAATAAGAATCAAAGGAGACACCCATGAAGACTGCAATCCGTCGTATCGCCCTGCTCTCGTCCTGCCTGGTCTTGTCCAGCCAGTTGTTCGCCGAACCCAAGCGACCTGAGTGCATCGCCCCGGCCAAGCCCGGCGGCGGCTTCGACCTGACCTGCAAACTGGCCCAGAGCGGGCTGAAAGACCAGGGCCTGCTCGAATCACCCATGCGCGTCACCTACATGCCGGGCGGCGTTGGGGCGGTGGCGTACAACGCCGTGATCGCCCAGCGTGCCGACGATCCGTCGACCATTACGGCGTTTTCCAGCGGCTCGTTGCTGAACCTGGCGCAGGGCAAGTTTGGCCGCTATGACGAGAACGACGTGCGCTGGCTCGCCGGCATCGGCACTGACTACGGTGCGATTTCGGTACGCGCCGATGCGCCTTACGAAGACCTTGACGACCTGATCGCGGCGGTCAAGAAGGACCCCAGCAGTGTTGTGTTCGGCGCCGGCGCCACTATTGGTGGTCAGGACTGGATGCAGACCGCATTGATTGCCCGTGCCGCTGGCGTGGATCCGAAGAAGCTGCGCTACGTCGCGTTCGAAGGCGGTGGTGAAACCCTCACGGCCATGCTCGGTGGCCATGTCCAGGTGACCAGCAGCGGTCTGGGCGAGGTCGCTCCGCAGCTCGAAGCCGGCAAGATTCGCGTGCTCGCAGTGCTGTCCGATGAGCGCCTACCCGGCAAGCTGTCAGACATTCCGACCGCAAAGGAACAGGGCTACGACATTAGCTGGCCGGTGATCCGCGGCTTCTATATGGGCCCGAAAGTGAGCGATGAAGACTTCAATTGGTGGAAGACCCAGTTCGACACGCTGCTCGCCGACGAAGATTTCGCCAAGCTGCGCGAACAACGTGATCTGTTCCCGCTGTCGATGACCGGCGATGAGCTCGAGACCTTCGTCGACAAGCAGGTCGCCGATTACAAGGAACTCGCTGCCGAGTTCGGTCTGGTCAAGTAACACCCTGCTGCCCACGGCTACCGGTCTCGACGGACCGGTAGCTGGGTTCGCTCCTCCCGAGGTATTCCACCATGTACGTTCGTGTCTTTGCCGCGGCCTGGCTGCTCGCCTGCGCCGGCCTCGCGTTGCTCGCCTGGGGTTTCGAGGCGCCCTTTGCCTACGACCCGGTCGGCCCGCGCGCCTACCCGTTATTGCTGCTGTTCCTGATGGCTTGCGGCGCGCTCTGGCTGCTCTGCAAACCTCACGGCGACCCGACGCCACCATTCGATTGGGCGATGGCACGGCGAGCCCTGTATTGCGTCGTTGTATTGCTGGCGTACGCATTGCTGTTCGAGAAGCTCGGTTTCGTCATCACCACAGCGCTGGCTACTTTCGCCCTGGGCCTCTTGTTCAACGGACGCTTGGTGCCGTGCGTAATCAGCGGTGTGCTCATGGGCGTGCTGCTCTTTGGTCTGTTCGACCTGTTGCTTGATGTGCCGTTGCCGCGCGGTGTGCTGCGCTTGCTGGAGAGCTGAAAATGGAAACTTTGAATTTCTTGATGCAAGGCTTCGATGTCGCCACGCGACCGACGAACCTGCTCGTGGCGCTGTTCGGTGCCTTTGTTGGCACTGTCGTCGGTCTGCTGCCTGGGCTGGGCCCGATCAACGGTGTAGCCCTGCTTCTGCCTCTCGCCTTTGCGCTTGGCCTGCCGCCGGAAACCGCTCTGATCCTGTTGGCCGCGGTGTATCTGGGCTGTGAGTACGGCGGACGCATTTCAGCGATCCTGCTCAACGTTCCGGGTGACGCTGCTGCCGTAATGACTACGTTGGACGGCTATCCGCTGGCACGCCAGGGCAAGGCGGGCATCGCCCTGTCGCTGTCGGCAGTCAGTTCGTTCATCGGCAGCATCATCGCCACCTGTGGCGTGGTCCTGTTCGCCCCGCTGCTGGCCAAATGGGCCGTGGCGTTCGGCCCGGCCGAATACTTCGTACTGATGATCTTCGCCATCGCCTGCCTGGGCGGCATGGTCGGCGACAAGCCGGTCAAGACCCTGATGGCAGCATTGATCGGCCTGGGTCTGGCGACGGTTGGCGTGGACTCGACCACCGGCGTGTACCGTTTCACCTTTGGCAGCGTGAGCCTGTCGGACGGTATCCAGTTCGTCATCGTGGTGATCGGCTTCTTCAGCGTCAGCGAAGTCCTGCTGATGCTGGAAAAGACCCACAGCGGGCAGAAGGCGGTCAAGGCCAGCGGACGTCTGTTGTTCAACTTCAAAGAGTTTTGCCTGACCTTCTGGACCATGATCCGCAGCGCCTGCGCAGGCTTCGTCATCGGCACCCTGCCCGGCGCCGGAGCGACCATCGCCAGCGCCATGACCTACATGAGCGAAAAGCGCATGGCGGGTGACAGTGGCAAGTTCGGTGACGGCGACCTGCGCGGCCTGGCCGCACCGGAAGCCGCCAATAACGCCTCCGCTTGCGGTTCGCTGATCCCGATGCTGACACTCGGTGTGCCCGGGTCAGGCACCACGGCGGTGATGATCGGCGCGCTGACGCTGTACAACATCACCCCCGGCCCGCTGCTGTTCGAGCAGCAGCCTGACGTGGTATGGGGTCTGATCGCCTCGCTGTTCATCGGTAACGTCATCCTGCTGGTAATGAACATTCCGCTGGTCGGTCTGTTCTCCAAGATGCTCAGCGTGCCTAACTGGATCCTGGTGCCGGCGATCACTGCGATCAGCGTGGTCGGTGTGTACTCGGTACACAGCACCACCTTCGATCTGGTGCTGATGGTGGGCCTCGGTGTGTTCGGCTACCTGCTGCGCAAGCTGGAATTCCCATTGTCGGCGCTGATCCTGGGCTTCGTGCTTGGCGAGATGATGGAAGACAACCTGCGCCGTGCGCTGTCAATCTCGGCGGGCGACCTGGGGATTCTCTGGGGCAGCCCGATTACGCTGGTGCTCTGGGCAATGGCTGTGCTGATGCTGGCAATGCCGGGCCTGCGCTGGTGGCTTCAGCGTCGCCGCGCCGCGCTGAACGAGGCGCAAGCCTGATATGCCGCGCCAGCTGCCGGGATGGTGGGCGACGCCTCTGGTCGGCGCCCTCGGCGGCTGGCTGGCAAGCCTGGCGAACTGGCCACTACCCTGGATGGTCGGTTCGCTGCTGGCGGTCATTGCGGTTCGCTGCAGTGGCTGGCTGGTAAAGGAAGTCCCTCATGGTCGACAGGCTGGGCAATGGTTGATCGCCAGCGCCATTGGCCTGCATTTCACCAGCGAGGTCATGCAGCAGGTGCTTGAGCACTTCAGCGTGATCCTCGCTGGGGCATTGTGCACCCTGCTGCTGAGTCTGATCGGCATCGTCATTCTCCTGCGCAGTGGCACGGACCGCGCCACCGCGTTCTTTTCCAGCATGCCAGGCGGCGCCAGCGAAATGGTTAATCTGGCCGGACGTCACAACGCGCAGCCCGCCATGGTCGCGGCAGCGCACAGCATGCGTCTGCTGCTAGTGGTGCTGATTATCCCCGCCCTGTTCACCTGGAGCCTGCCACCGGTCGACGCCCCGCCTCCGGCGCCGGTCAGTTGGCCTTGGCTGGCCGTGCTCTTGCCTGCGGGCGGTCTGCTGGCGCTGGTATGGAAAAGGCTCGGCCAACCCAACCCCTGGATGCTCGGCCCGCTGACGATCTGCGCAGTCGCCAGTGCCGCTTTCGACCTGCATCTGGGCATACCCGAGGGTGTGGGTCAGTTCGGCCAATGGCTGATCGGCTGCTCGCTGGGCTGTCATTTCGATCGGCCATTCTTTCGCAGCGCACCACGGTTCATGTTGCGCATTCTGCTGTTCACGCTTTTGGCTATGCTCGCCGCTGCGGGCCTCGCCGAGGTACTGGGTTGGGCCGCCACCCTGGACCAGACGTCGCTGATGCTGGGCATGATGCCAGGCGGTATCACCGAGCTGTGCCTGACGGCCGAAGCGCTTCAGCTATCGGTGGCCCTGGTCACTGCGCTGCAGGTGTTGCGATTGTTTCTCGTGATGTTCCTCGCCGAACCGTTATTCCGGTTATGGCAACGAGCCACGCTTTAACCCGCCGATTGGCGGGTTCTTTTTGATCGCCTACTCATTGCTGCGCATTTTGGGCGAAACCGTCCGAATGCACCCTTCAGCCGAAGAACCAGTAGCAGACCAGAATCGCCGCGGTGATCCCAGCGAAGTCTGCCGCCAAGGCGCAGCCCACCGCATGCCGAGCCCGCTGGATGCCCACCGCACCGAAATACACGGCCAACACGTAGAAGGTGGTTTCAGTGCTGCCTTGCACGGTCGCAGCAACCAGCGCGGGGAAACTGTCCACGCCCTGGCTCTGCATCGTCTCGATCAGCATGGCGCGCGCGGCACTGCCGGAGAACGGCTTGATCAGCGCGGTGGGTAGCGCATCGACGAAACGGTTGTCCCAGCCCAGCGCGTCCACCAGCCAGCGAATACCGTCGAGTCCAAAATCCAGTGCGCCGGATGCTCTGAACACACCAATCGCGCACAGCATGGCGATCAGGTAGGGCAGCAGGCTTTTGGCAACATCGAAGCCTTCCTGTGCACCTTCGACAAAGCTCTCGTAGACGGGCACCTTGCGTAGCGCACCGACAACAAGGAACGCGATGATCAAACCGAACAACGTCAGATTGCCCAACAGCGATGACAACGATGACAGGGCCGTTGCCGAAAGCCCCGCCAGTAATGCCATGAAGCCACCCAACAGCAACGCGCCTGGCACTAGGTAAGCTAGTACGACTGGATCCCAGAGCCGCAGGCGCTGAACCAGCGCAACCGCCAAGAGACCCGCCAGTGACGATGCGGTGGTCGCCAGCAGGGTCGGCAGGAACACCAAGGTTGGGTCTTCAGCGCCCTGCTGGACGCGATACATGAAGATGGTCACAGGCAACAGCGTCAACCCAGACGTGTTGAGTACCAGAAACAGAATCTGCGCGTTGCTGGCAATAGCAGGCGTGGGATTAAGCTCCTGCAAGGCACGCATCGCTCGCAGGCCAATAGGCGTGGCAGCGTTGTCCAGGCCGAGTCCATTGGCAGCGAAATTGAGGGTGATCAATCCCAGTGCAGGATGCCCGGCTGGCACTTCGGGCATCAATCGACGGAACAGCGGCCCCAGCAACCGGGCCAGCAGCTCGATCAGGCCGGCCTTTTCGGCGATGCGCAGAAAACCGAGCCACAGCGTCAACGTTCCGAACAGGACGATCATAATTTCCACGGCCAGTTTAGCCATGGCGAACAGGCTTTCTACCAGCGCGGCAAATACAGCCGGATCGCCGCCTAGCAACCAGCGGCTCAGTGCCGCAACTGCTGCAATCAGAAAGAAGCCCAGCCAGAGGCCGTTGAGCATGTGATTCTCCCTCGGATAACTGCGCGCGATGATAGCGGTGCGGCGGGCCAACAGCTATGAACCGAGCCGATGTGATCGAGAGAAGTGGAAGAAATCGGATGGGAGAACAGGCACATCAGGGCCTTCGAGCGATCGCCGTCAAGCGGTCAACATAGCCCGGCTGAGTCTGAGGAGAAGAGCGTGCGGTGGGTATCGCAAGCCGAAGGTGGACATCCACCTCCGGTTGCTTCGTAGCCGAACCCGGTCCGTTACGGAGGCACTCCCTGTACCCCTAGGTCGCTCCAGCCAACAGAGCGTCCCGACCCCTTGGTTCCCCCTGTGCAGGGGCTGATAGGTGAGAGGATCACCTCAGTATCGAGCACTCCGCTGGTTGCGAAGGCCAGAATGACTGGCATCCCGCCGCCGTTGCCTCCTGGTGTTGCGCCGCCCTTAAGGGCGGCATGTACCTCAAACCCGCGGACCGCGGCCTCGGCCGAAAATCAGCGAAGCAACGAATAGCACCAGGAACACGACAAACAGGATCTTGGCGATGCCCGTCGCAGTACCCGCGATACCACCGAAGCCCAATACCGCGGCGATGATAGCGATGATCAGAAACGTAATAGCCCAACTCAGCATGGCGTAACTCCTCTTCGGTTCAGGACATCTTCAGCGACGATCTAAACGATCAGCTCGCCGAGCTCCAACTAGAAAACCCAACGTTGTTCAGAACGCACCTGGACATAATCAATCGTCTGCGGGGCAGGCCCGGTTTGCACGATTCCTACAGGTTGAGCGTCATACATGTGGATTCGTTCCGCTGACGTGTTCTGTGTCTGGCTGAGCGGTTCTGAAACCGGCGTTTCGGCACCAAAGATCAGCGCTACCACAGCTGCAGTAAGGAAACCTTTTCCAACCAGTAGGAAGCGTGCTTGACGATTCATCCTCAACTCCTTCTAAGCATGCGGGGCATGTCTGTCTTAGCGGTTATATTGCAGGCCTCGTGCCATCCATTGATATTTCGATAAATCCTTTAAATTCAATTAGTTATCTCTCAAAAACATCAAGGCGCCAATTTATATTGCACGATGCCCTAGGCGAGAGTCGGGCGATTTGCACGACGGGCTAATCCTGCCGCTTCTCACCGCTGTGATTGAGGTTGTGAATGCGCTCATGGCAAGCCCGAATTTTCGGCAATTCGATCGCCAGTAACGCCTTTACGTCGGGCTCGGCTGTCGTAAGTGCATCTTCGAATGCCGCAAGAATGCGCTCCTCTGTCTGGTCGAGCTGGTCGATGTAGACCGCATCGCTATGGCTTAGCCGTGCCTTGGTATCAGCATAAGCCTCGCGCAATTTGCCAGCCGTGGTGCCGCCTTTTGCAGGCTCCTCTTGATTGGCAGCGACCTTTACCGAGAGGGCCTGAATGATGTGGGTCTTGGCCTGAGCCATGTCTCGGAACAGGTGCTGCAACTCGACGTCTTTCACTTCGTCGATCGCATGCTGGTAGAAATGCTGACCGTCACGGGTGATCTCGATGAGCTCATTGAGTTGAGTCATGTTCTGCTTCATATGTCCTCCGAATGCAGATGCAATGCGATCCGACACCGCTGTCGACGCGCCTTGTAAGCACCCAGCCGCAAGCCCCGTGCCAGGGCCATCACATGGCATTTTGTATTTATAATCAGTCACTTAACTCTGCGTTTCGCTTGCAAATTGCTTGCAGTGTGCAGGAAAGGCTTATTCGAACCGTGCAACTTGCAACGCTTTGCGTAGACTAAAGCTGGCGCTTGAGCAGCCTCGCCTCGGTGCAACGTCGTTTTTTACTGTCGACGACTCGCCAAACATTCACACGCTTTTGCCTGACTGGAGCATTCATGGACCAAACGACCGACGCCGGTGGCCGTATTCTTCTGGTAGACGACGAGGCAGCGATCCTGCGCACGTTCCGCTACTGCCTGGAAGACCGCGGGTATACGGTGGTCACCGCAGCAAGCGCCTCGCAGGCCGAAGCGATCCTGCAGCGTCAGGTGTTCGACCTGTGCTTCCTCGACCTGCGACTCGGCGAAGACAATGGGCTTGATGTACTCCAGCAAATGCGCGTCCTTGCGCCCTGGATGCGTGTGGTGATCGTCACGGCGCATTCGGCCGTCGATACCGCCGTGGATGCGATGCAGGCCGGAGCTGCCGATTATCTGGTCAAGCCTTGCAGCCCCGAGCAGCTGCGGCTGTCCGCTGCCAAGCAGCTCGAAGTCCGGCAGATGGCCGCACGACTCGAAGCGCTTGAGGGAGAAGTGCAGAAACGCAGCGATGCGTTGGGCTCATACAGCCCGGCGATGATGGGTGTGCTGGAAACGGCCCGTCAGGTAGCCGATACCGATGCAAACATCCTCATCCTCGGCGAGTCCGGTACCGGCAAGGGTGAACTCGCGCGGGCTATTCACAACTGGAGCCGTCGGGCGAAAAAGGCGTTTATCACCATCAACTGCCCGTCCCTGTCCGCCGACCTGATGGAAAGCGAGCTCTTCGGCCATAACCGGGGTGCTTTTACAGGCGCCACCGAAAGCACCTTGGGACGAGTCAATCAGGCTGATGGCGGCACCCTCTTCCTTGACGAGATCGGCGATTTTCCATTGGCGTTGCAGCCAAAATTGCTTCGTTTCATTCAGGATAAGGAATATGAGCGCGTGGGGGACCCTGTCACCCGACGTGCCGATGTTCGCATCTTGGCGGCGACCAACCTGAACCTGGAAGAGATGGTGCGCGAGGGCAAATTTCGGGAAGACTTGCTGTATCGCCTGAACGTAATCACCCTCAACCTGCCGCCCATGCGGGAACGCCCAGAAGATGTCGTCACGCTCGCCGAACGCTTCCTGGCGTTTTTCGTTAAAAGTTATGGCCGCCCCGCCCGCGGGTTCAGCGACAACGCCATCTCGGCTCTCAAAACCTATCGCTGGCCAGGCAACGTCCGTGAGTTACGCAACGTGGTGGAACGCGCCAGCATCATCTGTCCACAGGACATGATCGAAGTCAGCCACCTGGGCCTGGCCGATCAAGCTGTGAGTAATGCTCCGCGAATCGGCGAGCCGCTTAGCCTCGAAGCTCTGGAAAAAGCGCATATTTCAGGCGTACTGAGCACCAGCGACACCCTCGAACAAGCCGCCCGGATCCTTGGCATCGACGCTTCGACGCTTTATCGAAAACGCAAGCAGTACGGCCTATGAAAATCCAGATGAAGCTGAGAACCCGGCTCTTTCTGGGTTTCTCGGCATTGATGACCGTGGCCTTGCTCGGGCTGTTGCTCGCACTCGTCAGCGTGGTGCAGATGGCGCAGAGCCAGGAAAGGCTGATCCGAGATAACTTCGGCGTTATCGAGGTCAATCAACAATTGCGAAGGGCTATAGGGAATCAGCTGCTGTTACTTGTACGCGAAGAGCGCGACATGGACGCCCTTGCCCAATCCCGAGAGGTGTTTCTGGACGCACTGGCGCGCGGCATGGCCGAAGCCAACGACGAACAGGACCGTAAAGCCTATGAGGCCATTGGCGATTCTTACACCCGTTTTGCCGTGCAGCTTGAGACGCCATCGAACCTGAACGCAACACTGCTGGAAGACAACCCCCTCAGTCAGTCCTTCAACCGTGTTCGCGAGTTGATGGTCGACATGCAACAGGCCGCCTACACTCAGATTCGAGACACCGAAATCCGCAGCCGCCAACGTGCACAGCTGCTTGCCGGCCTGCTCGGCTTGACTGGTATGGCGGTCCTGTTGATCGGCTTTGTCACCGCACATAGCTTTGCGCGCCGCTTCGGCGATCCCATTGAGCAGCTCTCCAGCGTGGCTGATCAGATCGGTCGCGGCGACTTCAAGATAGACCTGCCGACATCGCCGATCGCCGAACTGTCTTCGCTGATCCGCCGCTTCGGCCTGATGGCCCAGGCCCTTCATCAGTTCAAGCAAACCAACGTTGAAGCACTGGTGAACGGCCAACAGCGGTTGCAGGCGCTGCTCGATAGCATTGATGACGGCTTGCTGATTATCGACCGCCAGGGCCGTCTGGAACATGCCAATCCCGTCGCGCAGCGTCAGCTGGCATGGGAAAGCGAACATATCGGATCGACACTCAGCCAGGCGCTGGGCTATCCGGAGCTGGACGAAGCGGCGAGACTCGTACTCGATGATCAGCCCTTGTCAGGCCCGCCGGAAGATCTGGTCATCGAAGCCGACGGCGAACGCCGCCTGTTGTCATGGCGCATGAGCCCAGTGAATCATAACGACGGCCGCATCAGCGGCGCGGTGATGGTGCTGCATGACGTGACCGATCAGCGCACCTTCGAACGCGTTCGCAACGAGTTCGTACTGCGTGCCTCGCATGAGCTTCGCACCCCAGTGACGGGTATGCAGATGGCCTTCAGCCTGCTTCGTGAGCGAACCCATTACCCGGACAACAGCCGCGAGGCCGACCTGTTCAGTACTGTCCATGAAGAGATGCAGCGCCTGGTTACGCTGATCAATGACTTGCTGAATTTTTCGCGCTACCAGAGCGGTCAGCAGAAGCTCGAGCGTGTACCGTGCGACCCGGCCGTGCTTCTGGAGCAGGCACGGCAGCGTTTCCAGGCAAGTGCCGCGCAGAACGACATCGAAATCAAGCTGGAGCTGCAGACGCCGCTGCCCAGCCTGTTGCTCGACATGCAACAGATGGAGCGGACGCTCGACAATTTACTCAGCAATGCACTGCGTCATACGCCGGACGGCGGCGAGATCCGCCTGCTGGCTCGGCACCACGGCGAGCGCGTCATCCTGAGCGTCGAGGACAACGGAGAAGGAATTCCCTATAGCCAACAGGCGCGGATCTTCGAACCATTCGTGCAGATTGGTCGCCGTCGGGGCGGTGCTGGACTGGGCCTTGCCTTATGCAAGGAAATCGCTCAGCTGCATGGTGGTCGTATCGGCGTGCATTCGCGGATCGGTCACGGCACCATCTTCTACATCGCCCTGCCCATCTGAGCCTGGCAGGGCTGTAGACCTAAAGGACCGACCATGCCCAGCCTCAATCCCAGCCAGGAGCAACTGAAACGTTTCGCCGAGCAGATGCCAGCCGGCGAGCCGATCCTCATGCTCAACCTGCTTCGCTTCAATGATCAGGCCGCCTACCCTGCTGAGAGTGGGCAGCAACCCTGCTCTGGCAGAGAGGCCTATGCGCGCTATAGCAGGACTGCGATACAGAAAGTACGCGCCGCTGGCGGCGACGTGGAAATCATGGCCAACGCCCGTGTTGCGTTAATCGCGCCGGAGCAGGAGCACTGGGACGAAGTGCTGCTGGTACGCTACCCCTCCCCCGAAGCTTTTCTGGCCATGCTGGCGGACCCCGACTATCTAGCCGCTACGATTCACCGCACCGCGGCACTCGCTGACTCGAGGTTGATTGGCTGCAACCCCCGCAGCTGAACCAGGCCTCAGCCTGCTGCATTCAGCACCGCCAGCAGCGCTGCGGTTTCGGCGTCCGGCTCACCATCGAAGCGCGTGGGACGGTACTTCATCTGGAATGCTGCAATCACATTGCGTGTTTCCAGGTCGAGGTAGCCGTGCTCAGGCACCTTGTAACCCTGCTCGGCCAATTGCGCCTGGAACCAGGCCACATCTGGCAATGCCGTCGCGAAGATACTGCGCTGAAGCGCTACGGCCTCGGCATCCGGCCAGGGCAGCAAGCCAGCGTCTGCCAAGCGCTTCCAGGGAAACAGCGGACCCGGATCGACCTTGCGCTGCGGCGCAATGTCGCTGTGCCCGATAATGGCGCCGGGCTTGAGGCCGTGACGCTGCATGATGTCCTTCAGTAGCACAATCAGGGCATCGATCTGCTCGTCGGAGTAGGGATACCAGAGGCGCCCATCGGGCCCATCGATATAGCCGCGGTTCACCAACTCGATGCCGATGGAGCTGGAATTAAGCCAAGTACGACCGTTCCATTGGCTGTCGCCGGCATGCCAGGCGCGACGACTCTCGTCGACCAGACGGTAGATGGTCGCAGGGCGCTCGCCGATCAAGTAATGGCTGCTGACGCCGTCCCCCTTGAGTATCTCCAGTGACCGCTGCAAGTCACTGGAGGTGTAGTGGATGACGATGAACTGCGCGCGGCTGTCCTGGCCAAGTGAGGTATAGCGGGTATCGATACGTGGCCCGCTGGCACAACCGGCAAGCAGCAGGCCAAACGCGGCAATGATCAAGGCTTTCATAAGGAACCTCTGGTCGACAGCGACATGACGCAGACTCGGGCTCAGATCGGGCCGTGCGAAGACCCGCAAAGGGCGCCGTAAGAATGGCGCCGGACGAATGAGGAATTATACAGAGCCGCCCCAGCGGCTCCCAGCGCGACCGGTCAGTTCGCTTCGATACGGTTGCGACCGGCATCCTTGGCCCGATACAACGCCTGATCGGCGCGCTCGAATACCTGATCGGCTCGATCAGTTGCGGCGAAGCTTGCCAGTCCGCCTGACAGCGTTACCTGAATCCGTTCGCCCTTGAAATGGAACGGACAGTTTTCGATCCCTGAGCGCAGGCTATCGAGTAGCTGAACGCCCGCAACGATAGGCGTCTCTGGCAGCAGCAGGGCAAATTCTTCGCCTCCGAAGCGGGCGATGAAGTCAGTCTTGCGCAAACGCTTTCGCAGTTCACTGGCGATGATCTTCAGCACCCGATCGCCAGCCAGATGACCATAGCTATCATTGATGCGCTTGAAGTGATCGACATCAAGGACGGCTAGTAGTAACTGGCCACCGTAGCGTTGCTGTCGCGCCACTTCAACCTCCAGCCTGTCATCCCAGGCAGCTCGGTTGGGCAGAGCGGTAAGCGGATCCTGCAGCGCTTTCTGCCGCTGCTCCTCAAGGTGCTCACGCATCCCGGTCGCAGCCTGTTCCAAACTCGCCACACGCTCGACAAGCGTGCCGAGGCGCTCGCTCAACGCCTGCTCATGCTCGCTGCGCTGGCGCTGATACGCATCGACGGTTTCGAGCAGCCCATCCAGCCGCACCTGAACTGCCTGCTTCAGGCTCGGCAGATCCTTCGCGCCGAGCATGCTGTCCTGCAGACCGCCTACCTGTTGGCGCAACTCTTCATCCAGCGCCTGAGCCGTTTCCTTGCTCTGCACGTGCCCTTCGCGGGCCGCGCCAAGGCTGTCCTGCATGGTCGCCAGCCGCTCATTGAGCGAATTCAGGTAACTCTCGAACTCCTGCTGCCCCTGAGCGGCGACCGCGAGCATCAGCTGAGCCAGATCATCCAGTACCGGCACCAGCTCGTACCAGTTCAGTCCCAGCTGAATCCGCTCGCGCATCGACTGCGCTTGAACCTGCTGCTGCTGTTCGGGTAGACGCAGATCGTCGAGCAGGCTGAGCAAAGTCGACTCGACACGCTCGGCAATCGCGCTGTAGGCCTGTTCCGGCGATGGCGGCAGCCGGTAGGCTTCCACCGCTTGGTGTGTGATCGCGTCTGCGATTGTCTTCGGGAATACCTCGGCCTCAGCCTGTGTTGTCGAAACTTCAACAGCAGAACCGGACGATTCAGACGTCGCCTCGCCCGGAGCTGGGTCGGCTGGCTGATTTGCCTGATCTAACGATTCCGGTCGATCGACCGACTTCTTCATCTGCAGTGGCTCGTCGATACTCGAGACAGGTGAGCGCGACTCGCCGTCAGGGTTCGGCACCGCATCGGCCAGCCGCTCGCGCTGACCGAACAGGCGGCCCAGAAAGCCAACAGCGTTGGGTGTGTTGGTCGCTTGGGCTGCTAAGGCCTGGCCCTGATATTCGCTAAGCTCGCTCAAGAGGCCGGGGAGCTCGCGCGACTGGGCAGCACGCTCACCCAACTGACGGGAGAACTTTTTGATCGGCTGGCGAACTTCGCTGGGCAGCGGTAGTTCGAGCAGCTGCGAAACAAGCCGGCCAAGCGCGTCAGTCAGCTGCTTGAGACGCTCCTGCTTGCTGCGTTCAGTGTCGAGCACTGCGCGCTCAAGCCGAGGGACCAACGCACCCAGACGATCATCCTGGACATCATCGCGCAGAACGTCACGCAGCTCACGCATGCAGCGCTCGACGGCCGGGTCGGCGCCATCCACGGCAAAGCTGCTGCGCACCAGGCTGCGACGGAGCAAGTCCAGACGCGTATTCCATCGCCCTTCGAGCTGTTCCTGTTGCTCCAGCTGCTGCAGGTACTTTTCTTTCCAGCGTTGTGCGTCGTCGCTCATCAGTTCCTATCCGTCGGTACCGGCAATGCATCGGCGCGATGCAGCGC
Source organism: Stutzerimonas stutzeri (assembly GCF_051028275.1). GTDB lineage: Bacteria > Pseudomonadota > Gammaproteobacteria > Pseudomonadales > Pseudomonadaceae > Stutzerimonas > Stutzerimonas stutzeri_AS. The sequence continues at coordinate 268,141 of NZ_CP069269.1, read as the reverse complement.
GTCGGGCAATCGAATCTCTACAGCGACTGGCAGATGGTCCGAAGTCCCCGGAGCCAGTACCTCGACGCGCTCAAGCGTCAGGCTGGGGCTCAACAGGATATGGTCCAGGCAACGCTGTGGGCGCCAGCTGGGAAAGGTCGCCTCGATTTGTGGCGCCTGCAAGCCCAAATCCCGCAGCGGTGAATGTTCCAGCAGGTCACGGGCGTGGGTGTTCATATCGCCCATCAGAATGTGATGGCGGTAGCCGCCGATCAGATCGCGGATGTAGGCCAACTGGCGCGTTCGTGCACCGCCCCCCAAGGCTAGGTGCATCACTACCACGACGAGAGCGTCTTCGCCTTCACCGAAGCGGAGCAGAATGGCACCACGCCCCGAAGGCCCCGGCAAAGGATGGTCTTCCAACCCCTGCGGCTCCACCCTGCTCAGCACGCCATTGCTGTGCTGGGCAAAGCGCCCAAGGTTGCGATTGAGCTGCTGGTACCAATAAGGAAAAGCGCCGAGTTGGGCGAGATGCTCGACCTGATTGATGTAACCCGAGCGCATACTGCCGCCGTCTGCCTCTTGCAGCGCCACCAGATCGTAGTTACCGAGCAACTCGCCGATACGCTGAAGATTCCGCGCCCGCCCTGGATGCGGCAGGAAATGCTGCCAGCTGCGGGTCAGATAATGGTGGTAACGCTCGGTGTTGATGCCGACCTGGATATTGAAGCTCAACAGGCGCAAACGGCCGTTACAGGGCAGGCCGCTGGCATCCAGACAGAGTGGATTGACCCGTGCCTGACCGGGTCCGGCCAGGCGTGGTGAAGTCCAGCGGCGTAACATGGGCTGATTACCGGGCTGCGCGTTCTTTTTCGATGAGGAAGTCGGCAACCTCCAGCGTCCGCTCAGGGCCACCGGCAGAGCCGATATCGAAGCGGTATTTGCCGTTGACGATCATGACAGGCACGCCAGTGATCTGATAAGCCATCGCCAGCTTTTTCGCCTGCTCGGCACGGCTCTTCACGCCGAACGAGTTGTAGGACTTGAGGAAAGCTTGCTTGTCGACGCCCTGTCCTTCCAGAAAATCAGCCATCTTTTCCGGCGTGTCGAGCTTGTTGCCGTCACGGTGGTAAGCGTTGAACACGGCATCATGAACCTTCTGCTCGACGCCCATCGACTCCAGCGCAAGGAACATCTGGCCGTGCGCGTTCCACACGCCTCCAAACATGGCCGGAATGCGCTTGAAGTCCACGTCCTCTGGAAGTTGCTGGATCCAGGGGTTGATCACCGGCTCGAACTGATAGCAGTGCGGGCAGCCATACCAGAACAGCTCGACCACTTCGATCTTGCCGGGCTCAGCGACTGGTACCGGGTTCTTCAGCTCGACATATTCCTTGCCCGCCTGGAACTCGGCCGCTTGGACTGAAAGACCAAACAGACTGGCTGTGACGAGTACGGCACTGAGAATGAGTTTACGCATGGTGACTCCCTTGTAATGAACGGCTAACCGATAGCGCCACAGGCTGCAGCAATTCATTCTTGCTCGCCAGCGCTTTCCGCCGCTTTTCAATATCTTGACAATCATTATAGCGAGAGCAAAAACAAAAAAAGGGCGTTCAGGCCGATGTCCTGAACGCCCTCTTGCAGGCCGATCGGTTCGCGATCAGTGCAGACCCTGGATGTAGCTCGACAGGGCCTGGATTTCCTTGTTGCTCAGCTTCGACGCAATGGTGCGCATGATCGCCGTATCGCCATCATTGTCGCGGTCGCCTTCGCGGAAATCGGTCAGCTGCTTGGCCGTATAGGCGGCATGTTGACCGCCCAAACGCGGGAAGCGCGCCAGGTTGTTACCCACGCCGTCCGGTGCGTGGCAACCGGAGCAAGCCGGCATGCCCAATTCAAGTTTGCCACCACGGAACAGCTGCTCTCCCAGCTCAACCAAAGCCGGGTCGGCAGAACCAATGGTCATTTTCTGGCTGGCGAAGTACGCCGCGATGTCCTGCAGATCCTGTTCGCTGTAGGGATCCAATATGCCAGTCATTTCCAAAACCTTGCGGCCGACACCGGGCTCAGCGGTAGGACTGCTGCCGACCTTGATGTCTTGCAACTGCTTGAACAGGTAGTTCGCGCCCTGACCGGCAAGCTTCGGGAAGTTCGGTGCAGCACTGTTGCCGTCAGCGCCGTGGCAGGCACCACAAACGGCAACCTTCTCTTTTCCTGCTTCTGCATTTCCAGCCGCGTGGGCGATACCGGTGATGCCAAGGGTCAACAGCAGACTCACGAGTACTTTGTTCATCAGCTCATCCAACTACGGCTAAGGGTTTAAAGAAATCTTATTCGGCAGTCCGACCGCTCACGGCCATGGCGACGCTCGTTATGAAAGGGTGAATTTCGACCTGGCGCAAGAGCCACGCGCTTGCAACGAAAAACCCCAGCGGACCGGCTGCCCGGCCTCGTTTTTAGACCAAAGCGCACACAAAATCTGCGGCATTATATACTGGCGCCTCTGAAACGGAAATGAACCATTGCCGCACCCCTGCGCACTTACCTGGAAAGCCCATGCCCTCGAAAAACCCGATCCTTGGCCTCTGCCAGCAAGCCACCTTCATGACCAGCGCCGCCAAGGTCGATCAATGCCCGGCCGATGAGGGCCTGGAGGTTGCTTTTGCCGGTCGATCGAACGCGGGCAAATCCAGTGCGCTGAATACGCTGACCCATGCCAGCCTCGCTCGCACCTCGAAGACACCCGGACGCACCCAACTGCTGAATTTCTTTAGCCTTGATGAGCACCATCGCTTGGTGGACCTTCCGGGTTACGGCTATGCCAAGGTCCCGATTCCGCTGAAACAGCATTGGCAACGGCATCTGGAGGCCTACCTGAGCAGCCGCAAAAGCCTCGCCGGCGTGTTCCTGATGATGGACATCCGCCACCCGCTGACCGAATTTGACCGAATGATGCTCGACTGGTCCAACGCTAGCGAGATGCCGCTGCATATCCTGCTGACCAAGTCTGACAAGCTTGCCTTTGGCGCCGCGAAAAACGCGTTGCTGGCGATACAGCGTGACATCCGCAAGGGCTGGGGAGACGGAGTTAGCGTACAGCTGTTCTCAGCACCGAAGCGGCAGGGCGTCGAAGAAGCGCAGCTGGTCTTGGCGCAGCTGCTGGGGATGATTGGCGAAGAGAGCGATGAGTCGCTCGACGAGCCTTCGCAAGAGGGCTGATACCTTTGCAATGGCGTTACCGCCCGCTCTAACCCAACGGTCAGAGCGGGCGGAGCGTGATCAGTCGCGATAATCGTCGACCGGCACGCAAGCACAGAACAGATTACGGTCGCCGAACACGTTGTCGACCCTGTTCACGGCAGGCCAGTACTTATGCGCCTGAGTATGGGCGCTCGGCGTTACCCCCTCGGCGATGCTATAGGGACGATCCCACAGGTTGGTCACGTCAGCCAGCGTATGCGGAGCGCGTACCAGCGGGTTGTCTTCAGCAGGCCATCCACCGCTTTCCACCTTGTCGATCTCGGCACGAATGCTCAGCATCGCTTCGACGAATCGATCCAGCTCGGCTTTTGACTCGCTCTCGGTAGGCTCGATCATCAGCGTACCGGGAACAGGGAACGACATGGTCGGCGCATGGAATCCATAGTCGATCAGGCGCTTGGCGACATCTTCTTCAGTGATACCGGTCTGCGCCTTCAGTGGCCGCAGGTCGATGATGCATTCGTGCGCCACCCGGCCGTTGCGGCCGCTATAGAGTACCGGGAAGGCCTCGTCGAGACGCATCGCCAAGTAGTTGGCGCTTAGAATCGCAACCTCGGTCGCCTCACGCAGCTGGGGGCCCATCATGGCGATGTACATCCAGCTGATCGGCAGAATGCTTGCGCTTCCCCATGGGGCTGCACTGACGGCACCGTTCTCCGGGTTGGGTCCTTGCAACTCGATCACCGGATGGTTGGCAACGAACGGCTGCAGGTGCGCCTTGATACCGATCGGCCCCATGCCCGGGCCGCCACCGCCATGCGGAATACAGAACGTCTTGTGCAGGTTCATGTGCGATACGTCGGCACCGATATCGGCTGGCCGCGCCAGACCGACCTGGGCGTTGAGGTTGGCGCCGTCCATGTATACCTGGCCACCCTGGGCATGGATCGCTTCGCAAATCTCGCGAATCCCTTCTTCGTACACGCCATGCGTCGAGGGATAAGTGATCATCAGGCAGGACAGCTTGTCGCCTGCTTCGGCGGCCTTGCGCTTGAGATCTTCAAGGTCGACGTTGCCGGCCTTGTCGCACTCGACGATCACCACGCGCATGCTGACCATCTGGGCCGACGCCGGGTTGGTGCCGTGCGCTGATGACGGGATCAGACAGATGTCACGCTGCCCCTCGCCACGGCTCTCGTGGTATTTGCGAATGGCCACCAAACCGGCGTACTCGCCCTGAGCGCCGGAGTTTGGCTGCATCGAGATAGCGTCGAAACCAGTGATCGCACAGAGCCAAGCTTCCAGCTCGTCGATCATAAGCTTGTAGCCCTGAGCCTGCTCTTGCGGTGCGAAAGGATGCAGATTGGCGAACTCCGGCCAGGTGATCGGGATCATTTCGCTGGTCGCGTTCAGTTTCATGGTGCAGGAGCCCAGCGGGATCATCGCCTGGTTCAAGGCGAGATCCTTGTTTTCCAGCTGCTTGAGATAACGCAGCATCTCGGTTTCGCTGTGGTGGGTATTGAACACCGGGTGAGTCAGGTAATCGCTGCTGCGTTGCAGCGAAGCAGGGATGCCGCTCGGGACATCGGCAGCATCCAGCGCTGTAACCTCCAGGCCATGATCCGCTCCGAGGAAGACCGACAGCAGCTGCTCCACGGTCTGCTCGCTGCAGGTCTCGTCGAGGCTGACACCGAGTTTGCCGCGACCGAGGATCCGCAAGTTGATACGCGCCGCCCGGGCACTTTCGAGGATGGCCGTCTGTGCTCCGCCCACCTCGAGCGTCAACGTGTCGAAGAAATACTGATTAGCACGCTTGATGCCTTTCGTTTCCAGCGCACTGGCCAGGATGGACGTCAGTCGATGGGTGCGCTGAGCGATGCGCTTGAGCCCTTCCGGACCATGGTAGACGGCATAGCAGCTGGCGATATTGGCCAGAAGTACCTGAGCAGTGCAGATGTTGGAATTGGCCTTCTCGCGACGGATATGTTGTTCGCGCGTCTGCAGTGCCATGCGCAGCGCCGTGTTGCCGCGTGCATCTTTGGATACGCCAATGATGCGACCGGGCATGGCGCGCTTGAAGGCATCACGAGTGGCGAAATAGGCCGCATGCGGACCGCCATAGCCCATCGGCACGCCGAATCGCTGGGTTGAACCAAGCACCACATCTGCGCCGAGTTCGCCGGGGGGTGTCAGCAACAGCAAACTGAGCAGGTCGGCCGCAACGCAGGCCAGTGCCTGCTTGGCGTGAAGCGCCTCGATTGCCGGGCGCAGATCGCGAATTTCACCATGGGTGTCGGGGTACTGAAGCAATGCACCGAATACGTCGTGCGCAGCGATATCCTCAAGCGCGCCGACCACCAGGTCGAAACCAAAGGCTTCGGCACGCGTCTGGACCACCGAAAGCGTTTGCGGATGGCAATTTTCATCGACAAAGAAGCAATTGCTCTTGCTCTTGGCCATCCGGCGCGCCAGGGTCATGGCTTCCGCTGCCGCAGTGGCTTCGTCCAGCAGCGAAGCGTTTGCCAGGTCCAGCCCCGTGAGGTCGATGGTCAGTTGCTGAAAGTTCAGCAGTGCCTCCAAGCGACCTTGGGCAATCTCAGGCTGATACGGCGTGTAAGCGGTATACCAGCCTGGATTTTCCAAGACGTTGCGCAGAATCACCGGGGGCGTGATGGTGCCGTGGTAGCCCATGCCGATCAGGCTGGTCCAGAGCTGGTTCTGTTGCGCGTAGCCCCGCAACCGCGCCAGCGCACCCTGCTCGTCGAGCGCGGCCGGCAGCGCCAGTTCTCCTTGCAGACGAATCGCCGGCGGCACGGTCTGCTTGACCAATTCTTCACGGCTGGACAAGCCAAGCGCATCGAGCATGGCCTGCTGTTCAGCCGCATCAGGGCCAAGGTGGCGACGCAGAAAGGCGTCAGGTTGCTGAAGCTGGGAAAGGCGCGGCACTTGGGACATCACTGCTTCTCTCGAAAAAAGGAAAGCCCCGATATGCGGGCTGCCACGAAAATCGACTTCGATCGGTTTCCATACGCCAGCGCGACGGGGCTTCTGAATTAAACGCTTAGGCTTCGGTGTCGCAGGAGGCCTTGTAACCTTCCGCATCGAGCAGTTTCTCCAGTTCCGAGGCATCGCTCGGCTGAAGTCGGAAGAACCAGCTGCCATAGGGTTCGCTGTTCACGGCTTCCGGCGAATCGGTGAGCTGGTCGTTGATCGCGACTACCTCGCCGGAAATTGGCGCGTAGATATCCGAAGCGGCCTTCACCGACTCCACCACACCCGCCTGTTGCCCCGCCGTCAGCTGCTGGCCGATCTCCGGCAGCTCCACATACACGACGTCGCCCAACGCTCCCTGGGCATGGTCGGAGATACCGACGCTTACACTACCGTCGGCTTCGAGACGGGCCCACTCGTGGCTCGCGGCGTAACGCAGATCGCTGGGGATGTCGCTCATTCGTAGGTCCTCAAAAAGCTCTGTTATGGGCGCTAAACAAGCTTGGCAGCCCGTAGCAAGATTACAGTTGGCCGAATTTACACCAGTACTTTGCCGTGACGCACGAAAGTCGGCTGTACCACGCGCACGGGATACCACTTGCCGCGGATTTCCACTTCGGCGCGGTCCGCCGCACCGGCCGGAACACGCGCAAGCGCGATGGCTTTGCCAAGGGTAGGCGAAAAGCTGCCGCTGGTGATTTCGCCTTCGCCCATGCCATTGACGCGCACGATTTGATGGGCCCGCAGCACGCCGCGTTCTTCAAGGACCAGCCCGACCAGTTTCGGCAGGTCGCTTCGCCCTTTTTGAGCTTCAAGCGCGGCGCGGCCGATGAAGTCACGGTCAGCCGGCTCCCACGCCACGGTCCAGCCCATATTGGCCTGCAGCGGCGAGACATCGTCCGTCATGTCCTGGCCATAGAGGTTCAGGCCCGCCTCCAGGCGCAAGGTGTCACGGGCGCCCAGCCCGATCGGCGGGATGCCGGCACCAACCAGCTCGCTGAGGAAATCTGGCGCCTGCTCGGCCGGCAGGATGATTTCCAAACCATCCTCGCCGGTATAGCCCGTGCGACCAATGAACCAGTCTCCTACTGCGCGGCCGTTGAATGGCTTGAGCTCCTGGATCAACGCCGCGCGTGACTGACTGACCAGCTCTGCGGTACGCACCCGCGCATGTGGCCCCTGGATTGCCAGCATCGCCAGTTCGGGGCGCTCGGTTACCTCTACAGCAAAGCCCTCAGCCTGCGCCTGCATCCAGGCCAGATCCTTGTCGCGGGTGCTGGCATTGACGACGAGGCGATATCCCTCTTCGGCGAGATAAACGATCAGGTCGTCCACCACGCCTCCACGCTCGTTCAGCATCGCCGTGTAGAGTGCTTTTCCGACCTGCCCGAGACGGTCTACGTCATTGGCCAGCAGGCGCTGAAGATAGCCCTTGGCATCCACCCCATGGACGTCCACTACCGTCATGTGGGAGACGTCGAACACCCCGCAATCGCGGCGCACCTGATGATGTTCTTCTACCTGGGAGCCGTAATGCAGCGGCATGTCCCAGCCGCCGAAATCGACCATCTTGGCGCCAAGTGCGAGGTGCTGATCATAGAGGGGAGTACGCTGACCCATGGGTTTCTCCTTCCGGGCAGGTCGCCGAAGCGGCGTGGGTAGAGCTTATTAGAGCCTGGCACTAGGCCCGACGTTTTTGATGGCGCGCATTGTAGCCTCAAGGGTGTGACAGGTCACTGTAAGGCGATGAGCGCTTAGCCGACTCGCCTAGCCGAGCGGCGGATAAGAAGAATGACGGGCAACAGCCCGACCAGCACCAGCGTCAATGCGGGCAATGCTGCACGCGCCCACTCACCCTCACTGGTCATTTCGAAGATTCTGACCGATAGCGTGTCCCAACCGAACGGCCTGAGTAAGAGCGTCGCCGGCATCTCTTTCAGTACATCGACAAACACCAGCAATGCGGCGCTCAGTGTTCCGGGTATGAGCAGCGGCAGGTACACCCGGAAGAACAGGGCCGGCCCGCCGACCCCAAGGCTGCGCGACGCCTGCGGCAGTGACGGCCGGATACGCGCCAGCGCGCTTTCGAGCGGGCCAAACGCCACGGCCATGAAGCGAATCAAATAAGCCAGCAGCAAGGCTCCGAGGCTGCCCAGCAGAATTGGTTTGCCAGCGCCTCCGAGCCAACCTGACAAAGGCACGACCAGCTGGCGGTCGAGATAGCTGAACGCAAGCATGATCGATACGGCTAACACCGACCCGGGCAGCGCGTAGCCCAGATTCGCCAGCCCAACAGCCATTTTGATCGGGCGCATCGGCGCTTGCCGCCGCGCGAAGGCCAGCAGCAACGCCACGGTGACGGTAATGAACGCCGCCAGCCCACCTAGATAAAGCGTGTGCAGGATCAGTCCGATGTACCGCTCGTCCAGATCGAAGCGGCCTCGCTGCCAGAGCCAGACCAGCAATTGCAGCACCGGAATGACGAACGCGCAGAGAAACACCAGGCTGCACCAGCAGGTCGCTGCGGCAGCCTTGAAGCCCCGGAGGCGATAGAGCATCGCCGAGCGCGCCCGATCGTTCGCAGGGCGGGCCGCCCCGCGCGCGCGGCGCTCGCCGTAAAGCACCAGCATCACCGCCAACAGCAACAAGCTCGCCAGCTGAGTAGCGCTGGTGAGACTGAAGAACCCATACCAGGTCTTGTATATGGCAGTCGTAAAGGTGTCGAAATTGAACACTGCAACTGCACCAAAATCGGCGAGTGTTTCCATCAATGCCAGAGCCAGCCCGGCCCCGATTGCCGGCCGTGCCATCGGTAACGCGACGGTCCAGAACGCCTTCCAGGGCGACTTGCCTAGAACACGCGCCGCTTCCATCAGCCCTTTGCCTTGAGCAATGAAGGCTGAGCGGGCCAGGAGGTAAACATATGGATAGAAGACCAGTACCAGCACGGTAATGACCCCGCCCGTGGAGCGAACCCGTGGAAACCGCACCCCACTGCCGAACCACTCGCGGGCGAGGGTTTGCACCGGGCCCGCAAAATCCAGAAGCCCGATGAACACGAATGCCAGGACATAGGCAGGAATAGCAAAGGGCAGCATCAGCGCCCAGTCCAGCCAGCGCCGACCCGGGAATTCACACAGCGACGTCAGCCAGGCCAGGCTCACCCCGAGAACAGTCACACCAACCGAAACGCCGAGCACCAGCGTCAGCGTATTGCTCAACAGGCGCGGCATCTGAGTCTGCCAGAGGTGCGACCAGATGCCCGTATCGATGTCACCCCAACTGAGCAACAAGACGCTCAGCGGCAGCAGCACCAGCGCGGCGATTGCAAATGTGATGGGGTACCAGCGGCGCTCGACAGGGTGGGACACGCAAGCCTCAGACTAATAAGACAACGCCCCCGGTAGGACGGGGGCGTCGATTATAACCGCAGCTACCAGCCGAGCGCTGGCTGAATACAGGACTCCCAATGGAGCACATCCAGCCAGCCGCTCTATATGCGCGGCGAGCGCATGCTTATCGCCAGCCGGCGCGGTCCATAAGCATGATGGCTTCAGCCTGACGCTTACCGGCCACCTCAACCGGGATGGTGTCCGCCTTGAAATCACCCCAGGCGGAGACTTCAGCCGAAGATTTCACCTCGGGATTGGCCGGAAACTCCTTGTTGATATCCGCAAAGATGCTCTGTGCTTCAGGCGTGGTCATCCACTCCACGAGCTTACGAGCGGCGTCCGGGTGCGGGGCATGCTTTGTCAGACCGATACCCGACAGGTTGACGTGGACACCGCGACCATCCTGATTCGGCCAGAAAAGTTTGGCTTTGAGATCCGGATCATCTGCATGGAGGCGCCCGTAGTAATAAGTGTTGACGATACCCACATCGCATAGTCCGGCATCGATTGCCTGGATCAGCGCGGTGTCATCGGCGAACACATCGGTAGCTAGGTTGTTGACCCAACCCTTGATGATTTCTTCGGTCTTCTCTGCGCCGTGGGTTTCGATCAAGGTAGCGGTAAGCGACTGGTTGTAGACTTTTTTGCTGGTGCGCAGGCAGAGCCGGCCTTCCCAGTTTTCGTCAGCCAGGGCTTCGTAGGTGCTCAGCTCACCTTTCTCGACGCGCTCAGGTGAATAGACGATGGTCCGCGCGCGCAACGACAAACCGGTCCAGCTATCGGTAGAAGAGCGGTACTGCGAAGGGATATTGTCCTTTACTACCTCCGAGTTCATCGGCTGCAGGATGCCCATCTGCTCGGCCTGCCAAAGGTTGCCACCGTCTACCGTGAGCAGCAGATCTGCCGGCGTGTTTTCGCCTTCGGCCTTGATGCGCGCCATCAGAGGCGCTTCCTTGTCGGTAATGAACTTGATCTTGACGCCTGTCTTGGCCGTGTAGGCGTCAAACACCGGCTTGATCAGCTCATCAATTCGCGAAGAGTAGACCACTACTTCATCGGCAGCCTGCACGACGCCCGACAGCGCAGTGAGCGCCAGAGCGGCGATTAAACCTTTGCTAGCCCGCATGGTTCAGCCTCTTATCAACTATCGAAAGACGCTAAATAATAGTGAATGTCATTTACTTTCTCAACGCGACAGTTCGGCGCTCATGAGTAAGACACGCTGATGGCAGGTCAGACACGCGCCAAGTGCGGTAGGTCACCGCTCAAACCCAGTGCCTGCCGTACGAATAACGCCTTGGCTTCAGGCAGCGCCTGGACGCCTTTGAGTCCCGCGTTACGCAGCCAGCGCAGCGGAAGGATATCCGCCTGGAATAGGCGCTCGAACCCCTCCATGGCGGCCATCATGGTGAGGTTATGTGCCATCCGGCGCCGCTCGAAACGGCTCAACACACGCAAATCGCCCAGCGAAGCCCCTCGCGCCAGTGCCGCCAGCAAGACTTCTGCAAGCACGGCCGCGTCGAGCAAGCCGAGATTCACGCCCTGCCCTGCCAGTGGGTGGATGGTATGGGCCGCATCGCCAATCAAAGCCAGGCCGGGCTGGACATAGCGTTTGGCATGGCGCTGGCGCAACGGGATGCACACCCGCGGATCGGCCTCCAAAATGTCACCCAGGCGATATTCGAAGGCACGCCCAAGCGCATGGCAGAACGCGTTTTGGTCCAGCGACATCAAACGCGAAGCCTCGGCCTCGGTAACAGACCAGACGATCGAGCACCAGTGCAAGTCGCCGTCCCGTAGTAACGGCAGGAACGCCAGCGGCCCTTCGTCAGTGAAGCGTTGCCATGCGGCCTGCTGATTCGGCTCGGCACAGCGCACACTGGTGACTATGGCGTGGTGCATATAATCCCATTCGCGCGTTTCACAACCCGCTAGCTGGCGGACCGTCGAGTTGGCCCCGTCCGCAGCGACAACCAGACCGGCACTCAGCTGTTGCCCGTCAGCCAACGTCAATGTCCAGCCGCCCGCGCTCTGCTCCAGCCGCTCCAGACGTGTATCGCCCTTGAGCTCTACCGAACCCCGAGCCTTCAACGCCTCCAATAGCGCATCCTGCACAACCCGGTTCTCCACGATATGACCCAGCACATCGGCATGCACCGAGGCAGCGGAGAAATCGATATGACCCGTGCCTGAACCGTCCCAGACGTGCATATCCAGGTAAGGACTGGCGCGGCGACTGACGATCCCTGGCCAGGCGCCGACACGCTCGAGAATGCGCTGACTGGCGGCAGACAATGCACTGACGCGCGGCTCGAAGGCGCCACCAGCGTTGAACGGCGGGACCTCCAGTGGGCCGGCGTCGATCAGTTTGATGGTGAGGCCGGCATCCTGCAGGGCCAGGGCAAGGGTGCTACCGACCATTCCGGCGCCAACGATGATGAGGTCCGCTTGCATTACTGATCTCCTATTCGCCAGCCCGGATCGCTGCTAGCGCTGCTTGCCTGCGTTGTTCCGCTTACGCCTGTGACGGCTACTACCGCTCACGCACGCCCATCCCCATCGCCTGCCGTGCGAACCAGGCCTTCGCGGGGGGTAACAGATCCAGTCCCAGCAGGCCGATATTTCGTCCAGCGACAAGGTGGCCTGAAGGGTCACTGAACAACTGGGTCAGCTGGTCTGAAAAGCCCACTGTAAGGCGTTGGTCTGAGCGTTGTTGTCGGTGATAAGCCAGAAGCGCGGCGAGGTCGCCCGGTTGCGCTGAACTTTTCAACAGCGCGACTGCGAGCGCCTCGGTGTCGCGCAAGGAAAGGTTGTAGCCCTGCCCCGCAATAGGGTGCAGGCTATGCGCCGCATTGCCCAGCACGACCAGACCAGAGCGAACCTGCTCTTCCGCCTCGATGAGCACAAGCGGATACAGGTGACGCGCACCGACCTGCTGGAAACCGCCGAGCCGATAGCCGAACGCCTGCTGCAGCTCTTCGAGGAATTCCGCTTCGGGTATCGCAGCAAGACGGGCTGCGTCCCGCTCAGGGCGGGTCCAGACAAGAGCGCAGCGGTTTTCAGGCAGCGGCAACAGCGCCATAGGCCCTTCATCGGTGAAACGCTCGAACGCCCGCCCGTTGTGAGGCGTACCGGGCGTGACATTGGCGATCAATGCCGTCTGCGCGTAGGGTAGTTGCTTGACGTTGATACCGAGCTGCTCGCGCAACCCCGAGCGTCCACCATCAGCCAGAACAGCGAGATCACAATCGATCGTCTCATTGTCAGTCAACGTCAATCGATAGCCGCCCGGGACGGCTCGCATGCGTTCGACTTCGGCGGGGCAGTGGCGAACCACCACGCTGTCATCGAGTGCCTTCCAGAGGCAATGGCCGATCCAGGCGTTCTCGACGACGTATCCCAGCGCCGGCACCTGCTGGGAGGCGGCATCGAGTCGAGTGACACCTGCACGGCCGCGGTCGGACACGTGAATATCGGTGATCGGCTCTGCACGTTCGGCGATCTGCTCCCAGACCCGCAGCCGTTGATAGATGAGTCGAGTTCCGTAAGACAGTGCAGTCGAGCGCGCATCATAGCTAGGCTGGTAATCGTTGCCCGGCTCGAACGGCTCAATCAGTTCGATCGTCCAGCCGCGCTCTTTGGCGCCGCTTTGCAGTGCCAACGCCAAACTGGCGCCAACAAGCCCGCCCCCAACGATCGCCAGGGTAGCCATCTAAGCGACCTCGGCGGAAACCGCCATCAACGCCTCGATCTCGACAACTGTCTTAGGCACGCCGCCGGTGAGAATCTCACAACCATCGCGGGTCACCACCACATCATCCTCGATGCGGACGCCAATGCCGCGCCATTTTTTCGCAACATCCTGGTTGTCGGCGGCGATATAGATCCCCGGCTCGACGGTCATCGCCATACCTGGCTCCAGCACGCGCCATTCACCGCCTACCTTGTAATCGCCGACATCATGCACGTCCATGCCCAACCAGTGGCCAGCGCGATGCATGTAGAAGGGCTTGTAGGCTTCGGTTGCAATCAAGTGCTCGAGTTCGCCAGTGAGCAGCCCAAGCTCTATCAGCCCTGCGGTAATGACACGTACTGTCGCCTCGTGCGCCTCGTTCCAGTGTTTGCCGGGCGCGATATGCTTGAAGGCTTCTTCATTGGCAGCCAGCACCAACTCGTAGATCGCTTTCTGCTCGGGCGAGAAACGGCCATTGACCGGAAAGGTTCGAGTGATGTCGCTGGCGTAGCAGTCAATCTCACAGCCTGCATCGATCAATACCAGATCGCCATCTTTAAGCAGCGCGTCGTTTTCGCGATAGTGCAGGATGCAGGCATTCTTTCCCGCCGCGACGATTGAACCGTAGGCAGGCATCTTCGCCCCGCCCTTGCGGAACTCATAATCAAGTTCGGCTTCAAGGCTGTATTCGTGGAGCCCTGCACGACTGGCCTGCATGGCACGAACATGGGCGCGCGCAGAGATCTCCGCCGCGTATTTCATTACCTTCACTTCGTTTGTCGACTTGTAGAGGCGCAAGTCGTGTAGCAGATGATCAAGAGCGACGAACTCGTTCGGCGGCTGTGCGCCCTGGCGAGCCTTGGAGCGAATCGTGTTGATCCACTCCATCAAGCGATGATCGAACTCCTGATTGCTGCCGATCGCATAGTAGACCCGGGAGCGCCCCTCGATCAGTCCTGGCAGGATGTCGTCGATATCGCCGATAGGAAAGGCATCGTCAGCCCCGTATTCGCTTACCGCCCCCTCCTGCCCGGCGCGCAGCCCGTCCCACAGCTCCCGTGCCGGATCGCGCTCGCGACAGAACAATACGTACTCGCCGTGCTCACGACCGGGAATGAGAGCAATCACCGCCTCCGGCTCAGGAAACCCGGACAGGTATTGAAAATCGCTGTCCTGCCTGTAGATATGCTCGACGTCCCGATTACGGATGTACATCGGCGCGGCCGGCAGGATCGCGATGCTGTTGGGCTCCATTTCGGCCATAAGCGCCTTGCGACGACGGGCATATTCCGATTTGGGGATGCGGGTCATAAGCAGACAGTCCTCAGTGCAGGGAGGGCTTGGGGGTCGGCGCTACCGGCTTGGCGCACTCGGTGAAGAGCAGCAAGGGGGCGACGCGCAGGTACTCCGCCACCTCCATATAGTCCGTCTCGCCATCTTCGGATTCTTCCAGCGAATCCTGAACCTGAGCGATGGCTGCCATATCCTGAAGAACCTCCATGGCCTCGGCACTCAAGGCGCGGTCACCTGCAATCAGACCGAAGCCTGTCAGGAAGCTCTGACACCATTGGCCCAGGGCCAGGGCGCGTTCAGTCAACGGCGCGTCGTCCGACGGCAGCAACAGCACGATCGTCATGTCATCGCCGCCGAGTTCGCCCTTGACCATTTCCTGCAGACCTATGAGCGCTTGGCGCACCGGCTCGTCAGGCTCAGCGCCGAGCAGCTCGGCCGCATCGGTCAGCCAGGATTCAACATCGAAGCCTGCACCGGCGCAGCTGCGCCCGAGCAACAGACCGTGCAGCTCAGCAGGTGTGACGGGTTGGGCACTGCTGGCCAACAAAGTGGCGAAAGCAGCGTAAGGCGAGTTCTGAATGGGCATTGGCAGCTAGGCGCGCAGAGGCGCTAATGTCTAGAATGAAGGCCTCGTATCCTAGCATCGGCACACGAGCCAAGACCATCGAAGCCGGCCACCCCAAGCTCGCACCATAACCGGGAACCCCATGGAAGACGCCGACCTGCAATCGCTGACCACCAAGCTGGAGCAACTGATCCAGCGCATCGAGCAGCTCAAAGCGCAGAACTACCTGCTGCGCCAGAGCGAGCAGGCATGGCGCGAGGAGCGCGCTCATCTGATCGAAAAGAACGAAATGGCACGCGTGAAGGTCGAATCAATGATTTCGCGTCTGAAAGCTCTGGAGCAGGACTCATGACCCAGCCGAACACCGTTACAGTGCACATCATGGATAAGGAATATTGTATTTCCTGCCCGCCCGAAGAGCGCAGCAACCTGGAAGGCGCCGCTCATTACCTCGACCGCAAGATGCGTGAGATCCGCAGCAGCGGAAAAGTCATCGGCGCTGACCGCGTCGCGGTCATGGCGGCTCTCAACATCACTCATGAGCTATTGCACAAGCACGACCGTCTCGATGCTGAAGCCAATAGCGCTCGCGAACATGTCCGCGCGCTGCTGGAACGAGTCGACAGCGCGCTTGCCGTCGATCAAAACCCAACCGGCAACTGATGAACGGCAAACAGATTGCGTTATAATCCCGCCCACTCCCTGGCATGTTCGCCAGTCGGCGATGACCCTCTCCCGATAAGCAACACCATGGAGGCTACACGTAGTGCCGGTGTGCATGTCCGCCTGACGGAAAGCCTTAAGGTACTCTGTAGTCGCCACCTTGAACTCTCGGGTTCAAGGGCCTACGCTGGCAGCGGCATGCTGGGGAGCCTGATTTCATGATCGTAGCCGAAGGCGTGTCTCGCCAGGCACTACGTCGCAAGCTGCGCCAGGCGCGGCGTCAACTTTCTCCAGCCCAGCAGCGACTGGCAGCGAAGAAACTTTATCGACAGCTGTCTCAACATCCGCTGTTTCGTCGCGCACGTGACATTGCGTTGTATCTCCCCAACGACGGCGAGATTGACCCGCGCCCCTTACTGGTAGCTGCGCAACGTCGCGGCAAGTCCACCTACCTGCCCGTGCTCAATGCCTGGCCTCGCACGCGCATGGCTTTCCAGCGGCTCCTGCCTGACGAATCGCTGAGACTGAATCGTTTCGGCATAGCCGAGCCGACCTTCAAGCCGGCACGGCAGCGAAAGGTCTGGACACTCGATCTAGTGTTGATGCCCCTTGTTGGATTCGATGAACATGGCGGGCGACTCGGCATGGGCGGAGGCTTCTACGATCGCAGCCTGGCATACCGTAGCAGGCGCAAAAAACGTCACAAGCCGACGCTTTTGGGCCTAGCCCACGAATGCCAAAAGGTAGACAAACTTCCGCTGCAGCCGTGGGATGTTAACTTGCAGGCTGCCGTGACGGACGAGGGATGGTACGAGGCATAAAGGGGGCATGGCGTGCGGCCATACCCGGCCGCATCCATGCGGCGCACTCGATCAGCGCTGAAGCTGCTGAGAGTGACTGATCGGAACCATTGAGGCAGGGTCCCCTGATTGCTCCCATAGGCCCTGCGTATACCCGGTGGTCACCACACCGAGGCCAAAAATCAGCACCAATATCCAAAGAATATCCGGCTTGCGTTTCATATTTCTCGCCTCCCCCTGCCAGGCGAACAGTTTCCTTCGAGTCCCTATCGTTTTTAGTTGTTGAGACTCGACAATGCCAACCTCAAGCGCGGCATTCTCCGCTATGAACCGATGCTGCGCAAACAGCGCCACGACCGATTGTCGGGGAGTTTTGGCTTGAGAATCCAAGATCTAGAATAAAGCGAGCAAAGACCATGCCGTATTGGCTGATGAAGTCCGAACCCGACGAGTTTTCAATCCGCAACCTACAGGAACTAGGCGCTGGTCGTTGGGACGGCGTGCGCAATTATCAAGCGCGCAACTTCCTGCGGTCGATGGCCGAAGGGGACCTGTTCTTCTTTTATCATTCGAGCTGCGCCACACCCGGCATCGCCGGCATCGGCAAGATCACCCGCGGTTCCTATCCGGATCCCACCGCACTGGACCCGACAAGCCCGTATTACGACGCTAAGGCGAGTCTGTCTAACAATCCCTGGAGCGCTGTAGACGTAGGTTTCGTCGAACGCTTTCCGGTAACGGTGACACTGACTCGATTGAAGGCGCAGCCGGCGCTTTCACAGATGCCTCTGGTCAAGAAAGGCAGCCGGCTCTCGGTAATGCCGATTACCGAAGCGGAGTGGCAGGCCGTCCTTTCGGTGCGCTGATACAGCGCATGTTCTTTCGAGCCCGCAACTACTGGATGATCAGGTTGTTGAACAGCAGGTCTTCTACCAACGGCTTGCCCTCCTCCTGCGTCAGCACCGCCTGTACCTGCTTGAGCGCTTCCTGACGCAGCGCTTCCTTGGCTTCGACAGAGCCGAGGCTGGCATCTGTCTGCTGGGAAAACAGTATGACCAGCTGATTTCGAATCAGCGGCTCATGATGCTTGACCTTAGCCTCCGCCTCGCTACCGGTCACGCGCAGCGCAATATCGGCCTTGTAGTACTTGAGCTTATTGTCAGCGCCATAGTTTCCAACCAAAGCGGGCACCAGACCGTAGTAGATGGTCTTGGGAGCAGCGCCTTCTTCTGGCTCGGAAGAACTGGCCAAAGCGGGCAGAGCCAGGGCAAGGGCCATGCAGAAAAGAGTAATGATGCGTTTCACAGCGTTGCTCCAAGGACTATAGGCGTCAGCATACTCAGTGAAGCGCACGGACCCAAGCCCGGCCTTATGTATCGCCATCAGAACCGACCATGCTCGTTGCGTCGACCGGGCAGCCTTCTAGACTGAACGAACACAACAGGCCATTGCCGCCTCCTGTCCAGATCAGACAATAAAGGAAACTCGATGAAAGCTGTCCTGTGCAAAGCCTTCGGCCCGGCCGAGAACCTCGTCGTAGAAGAGTGCGACAGCCCTCAAATCAAGAAGGGCGACGTGCTGCTTGATGTGCACGCAGCGGGCGTCAATTTCCCCGACACGTTGATTATCGAGGGCAAGTATCAGTTCAAGCCCCCGTTCCCGTTCTCACCGGGTGGCGAGGCGGCCGGTGTCGTCGCTGCCGTCGGCGAAAAGATCACGCACCTGAAGGTTGGGGACCGCGTCATGGGTCTGACCGGCTGGGGCAGCTTCGCCGAGCAAGTCGCAGTGCCTGGGCACAATGTATTGCCGATCCCCCCGGAGATGGATTTCGAAACCGCTGCAGCCTTTAGCATGACGTACGGCACTTCGATGCACGCGCTGAAGCAGCGCGCCAATCTGCAGCCGGGCGAAACCCTGCTGGTCCTCGGCGCTTCCGGCGGCGTCGGTCTTGCTGCAGTCGAAATCGGTAAAGCAATGGGCGCGAAGGTTATCGCCGCAGCTTCGACTGCCGAGAAGCTTGAAGTGGCAAAGAATGCGGGCGCCGACGAACTTATCAATTACAGCGAAACCAGCCTCAAGGAGCGTTTGAAGGAACTCACCGCGGGGCAGGGTGTTGACGTCATCTACGATCCAGTCGGGGGCGGGCTGTTCGAAGAAGCGTTTCGCAGTATTGCCTGGAATGGCCGGATGCTGGTGGTGGGTTTCGCTGCAGGAGATATCCCTTCGCTGCCAGCTAACCTGCCGCTACTCAAAGGCGCCTCGCTTGTGGGGGTTTTCTGGGGCTCCTTTGCGCAACGCCAGCCTCACGACAACGCTGCCAACTTTAAGCAGCTGTTCGCCTGGTATAACGAAGGCAAGCTGAAGCCGCTGGTGTCACAGACCTTTGCACTCGATCAGGCAGCTGACGCCATCAACACGCTAGGGCAGCGCAAGGCAGTCGGCAAGCTGGTTGTAACGGTTCGCTAAGAACGCGACCGCTGGCTGCACAGCGCTCTGTGCAGCCAGCGGGTCAACCGCCGAATCAATGGGCGGTAGCGGGAGCCTCGCCGGCCTGCTGCATACGGGCCATCTCCTGTGCATACAGGGCGTCGAAGTTCACAGGCGCCAACATCAGCGCAGGGAAGGAACCTCGTGTCACCAGGCTGTCCAGCGCCTCGCGAGCGTATGGGAACAGGATATTAGGGCAGAACGCCCCAAGCGTATGGCTCATGGCCTGTGCTTCGAGCCCCTTGATCAGGAAGATGCCGGCTTGCTGCACTTCGGCGATAAAGGCAACTTCTTCGCCTGTCTTTACCGTGACCGATAGCGTCAGTACCACCTCATGGAAATCACCTTCTAGCGACTTCTGCTTGGTGTTGAGATCCAGCGCGACGCTTGGGTTCCACTCCTGACGGAAGATCTCGGGACTCTTCGGCGCTTCAAAAGAAAGGTCACGGACATAGATCCGCTGCAGGGAAAACTGTGCACCCTGCTCTTCCTGACCCGCGGCGGCACCGTTGTTTGCTTGTTCAGTCATGTGAAGCCTTCTTGTTGTCCGTGTCGTGTTTTAAGTTGCTCCGCCAGTACCGGGACGGCTACCGACAGGCCGTTATATCGAGTCACGCCTGAAGCATTGCATCCAGTCGACCTGCTCGCTCAAGGGCGTGCAATTCATCGCAACCACCGACGTGGTCGTCGCCAATCCAGATCTGCGGGACCGACGTCCGACCTGCCTTGGCTGCCATTTCGGAGCGCAATGCAGGCTTGCCATCGACGGGAATCTCCTCGTAGCTGACGCCCTTGCGATCAAGCAGGCCCTTTGCGCGAATGCAGAACGGGCACCAGGCAGTAGTGTAGATGACGACTTTAGGCATAGTTATTTGACCACTGGCAGGTTTTCGCCGCGCCAGCTGGAAATTCCTCCGGACAGCTTGGCGGCAGTAAAGCCCGCCTTTTTCAGCTCACGGCAGGCCGTTCCGGCGTGCTGACCCATGGCATCGACGACAACGATCGTCTTGCCCTTGTGCCTTTCCAGCTCGCCTAGTCGGCTGACCAGCTTGTCGTAGGGAATGTTCAATGAATCGACGATGTGACCGGCGTCGAACTCCTTCTTCGCACGCACGTCCAACACCACGCCTTCGTCGCGGTTGACCAGTCCGGTCAGCTCGCGGTTGCTCAGGCTCTTGCCGCCCTTGCTTGCCTCGGTGACGGCGAGAAGAACCAGCAGCACCAGAAAGATGCTGACCAGCACATAGTGGTTAGAGACAAATTCAATCAGGTTAGCGACCATCAAAAGGGTACCCGGGGGATAAAATGCGGGCCAGTATACACAGCCCCCCCACCAGGCTGAACCCTGCGAATCGTGACGCCCAACCGGCCAACAATTAGACTGGCCGCCATTTTTTTCGCGACCCGTGCAAGGAGCCAGACACATGCCCGCCGCCCCCAAACCCCTGGTACTGATTATCCTCGACGGCTTTGGACATAGTGAAAGCCCGGAATTCAATGCCATTCATGCTGCGAACAAGCCCGTTTATGACCGCCTGCTCGCAAGCCAGCCGCATGGACTGATTTCCGGCAGCGGCATGGATGTCGGCCTGCCGGACGGCCAGATGGGCAACTCTGAAGTCGGCCACATGAACCTGGGCGCGGGTCGGGTTGTTTACCAGGACTTCACACGAGTCACCAAGTCGATCCGCGATGGCGATTTCTTCGAGAATCCCGCCATCTGCACTGCGGTCGACAAAGCAGTGGGCAACGGCAAAGCGGTGCATATTCTCGGCCTGCTGTCCGATGGGGGCGTACACAGTCACCAAGACCATCTGGTGGCGATGGCCGAGCTTGCAGCCAAACGCGGCGCGGAGAAAATCTATCTCCATGCGTTTCTAGATGGCCGCGATACGCCGCCCAAAAGCGCACAGCATTCCATCGAACTGATGCAAGCGACCTTTACCCGTCTGGGCAAGGGTCGCGTTGCGAGTCTGATCGGCCGCTATTTCGCCATGGATCGTGATAACCGCTGGGACCGCGTCGAGCAGGCGTACAGCCTGATCGTCGACGGCAAAGCCGACTACCACGCCGATTACGCCGTTGACGGTTTGATTGCAGCCTATGAGCGCGGCGAGAGCGACGAATTCGTCAAAGCCACCACCATTGGCGAGCCGGTGCGTGTAGAAGATGGCGATGCCGTGGTCTTTATGAATTTCCGCGCCGACCGCGCTCGTGAACTGACCCGCTGCTTCGTAGAACCTGGCTTCAGCGAATTTCAGCGCGCCCGCGCGCCGCAACTTGCCGGTTTCGTGATGCTCACCCAGTACGCGGCGAGCATTCCTGCACCGAGCGCCTTCGCTCCAGAAGCGCTTACCAACGTGCTGGGCGAGTATCTGGCCAACAATGGCAAGACCCAGTTGCGCATTGCCGAAACGGAAAAGTACGCCCACGTTACGTTCTTCTTCTCTGGTGGCCGCGAAGAGCCCTTCGCCGGCGAAGAGCGCATCCTGATCCCCTCGCCGCAAGTCGCGACCTATGACATGCAACCGGAAATGAGCGCGCCCGAGGTAACTGACCGCATCGTCGACGCCATCGAGAACCAGCGTTACGACGTCATCATCGTCAACTACGCCAACGGCGACATGGTGGGCCACACCGGCGTGTTCGATGCAGCAGTCAAGGCGGTGGAATGCCTGGACAAGTGCGTCGGACGCATCGTCGAAGCGCTGGACAAGGTGGGCGGCGAGGCACTGATCACCGCGGACCACGGCAACGTCGAGCAGATGGAAGACGTCATGACCGGGCAGGCGCACACCGCACACACTTGCGAGCCGGTGCCATTCATCTATTACGGCAAGCGCAACCTGACCATTCGCGCGGGTGGCGTGCTTGCCGACGTAGCGCCGACCATACTGACGCTGCTGGGCATGCCGGTTCCCGCGGAAATGACCGGACGTTCGATCGTAGAGTTGGATTGAAGCGATCGAGCTGCAAAGCGCAACGCTTACACCGGTACGCCTGCAAAGGGGTACCGGTTATCGCTACTACCATATGCGGCAGCTTGCCGATGCTTTTTTAGGCATACTACGGCAGTCGTAGAACTCTCGGTTGCCCCTCTCATGCCCCGTATATTTCTCGCCCTTGCATTGTTCTGTCTGCTTGGCCCGGCCGTGGCGGACGAACGCGCCGATGCTCGTAAGCAGATTGAAGCAGCCCGCAAGGACGTGGCAGAGCTTCAGAAACTGCTCAAGCAGATCGAACAGGAAAAATCGACGGTTCAGCAGCAGCTGAAAACCACAGAAAGCGAGATGGGCGAACTGGAGAAGCAGGTCGACTCATTGCAGCAGGAAATCGATCGCAGCGAGGCCGAACTGGATCGGCTCAATGATGAAAAAACGACCCTGGAAGGTGCGCGCCTCGAACAGCAGCGACTGATCGGCATCCAGGCCCGCGCGGCCTATCAGAGCGGCCGCCAGGAGTACCTCAAGCTGCTGCTCAACCAGCAGAATCCGGAAAAATTCAGCCGCACCCTTACCTACTACGATTACCTGAGTAAGGCTCGCTTCGAGCAGCTTGAAAGCTTCAACGAAACGCTGCGTCAACTCGCCAGTGTCGAGGCCGGGATCGAGAAGCAGCAGGCAACCCTGGCCGAACAGCAAGACGGTTTGCAGGAACGGCGCGCGCAACTGGCAGAAGTCCGCAAGGAGCGTCAACTGGCCCTGGCCAAACTTGATCAGGACATCTCCAGTCGCGACCAGAAACTCAAGGCACGTAAACAGGAGCAAGCGCAGCTGGAACGCGTGCTGAGAACCATTGAGGAAACCCTGGCGCGTCAGGAGCGAGAAGCGGAACAGCAGCGCCAGCGAGCACTCGCTGCGGCACGACAAGAGCAGGCACGCCAGCAGCAGGCTGGACGCAGTTCGCCGACCGCCCCCTCAGGGCCCGCGGTCTCATCTGCCGGCGGTAATTTCGGAGGGCCGTTTGCCAAGGCCAAGGGCAAGCTGCCCTGGCCGGTGGATGGAAATTTGGTCGCGCGTTACGGCACTCCACGCGGTGGTGATGCTCGAACCAAGTGGGATGGCGTGCTGATCGGTGCCAGCGTTGGCAGCCAGGTTCATGCTGTTCATGGCGGTCGCGTGGTGTTTGCTGACTGGTTGCGTGGCGCCGGTCTACTCGTCATCCTCGACCACGGCAATGGCTATCTTAGTCTCTACGGACACAACCAGAGCCTTCTGCGTGACGCAGGAGATATCGTCAAGGCTGGCGACCCGATCGCCACCGTAGGAACCAGTGGCGGACAGGAAACTGCCGCACTGTATTTCGCCATTCGCCAACAGGGTCGCCCAAGCGACCCTGCGCAATGGTGTCGTGCGCAGGGATGAGCCGAACCGGCTGTTAGCGCACCCCTCACAACTGGAGTCAGACATGCTGCACCTGTGCCGTTTCGCCCAACCCTCCACGCTCGCCCTTGCCGTCATGCTGGGGTTTCACAGCGGTGTCTGGGCCCAGCAACCGCCGGTAGAAGCGGCAGCGGAGACCATCGAAGTGCAGGCACCGGGCCAGAAGGCACCGTTGCCACTTGAAGAGCTGCGTACGTTCGTCGAAGTGCTGGATCGGATCAAGGCAGCCTATGTCGAGCCAGTCGACGACAAGACCCTGCTGGAAAACGCGATCAAGGGCATGCTCAGCAATCTCGACCCGCACTCCGCATACCTCGAACCCGAAGCGTTTGCCGATCTGCAGGAGAGTACCAGCGGTGAGTTCGGCGGCCTCGGTATCGAGGTTGGCATCGAGGATGGGTTCATCAAGGTCGTCTCCCCCATCGACGACACGCCCGCGTCCAAAGCCGGCATCGAGGCCGGTGACCTGATCGTCAAGATCGACGGCAAGCCGACCAAGGGCATGTCGATGATGGATGCGGTCGGCATGATGCGTGGCAAGCCCGGCAGCGAGATATCCCTGTCTTTGGTGCGGGAAGGGGGTAAGCCGTTCTCCGTCAAGCTGGCGCGCGCGGTGATCAAGGTCAACAGCGTCAAGAGCCAACTGCTGGAGTCCGGCTACGGCTACCTGCGAGTAACCCAGTTCCAGATCAACACCGGCGAGGAAGTCGGCAAGGCGCTGGCTCGGCTGCGCAAGGAAAACGGCGATCCGCTCAAGGGTCTGGTGTTGGATCTACGTAACAACCCGGGCGGCGTATTGCAAGCTGCGGTCGAGGTTTCCGACCATTTCCTCAAGGATGGTCTGATCGTCTACACCGAAGGCCGAATCGCCAATTCCGAGCTGCGCTTCAATGCCAGCCAGGCTGACGCAAGTGAAGGCGTTCCGCTGGTCGTGCTGATCAATGGCGGTAGCGCCTCGGCATCTGAAATCGTCGCTGGCGCCCTTCAGGATCATAAGCGCGGTGTCGTAATGGGCACCGACAGTTTCGGCAAAGGCTCGGTGCAAACGGTGTTGCCGCTGAATAATGACCGAGCCCTGAAGCTCACTACGGCGCTCTATTACACGCCCAACGGCCGCTCCATTCAGGCTCAGGGCATAGAGCCCGATATCGAAGTCACCCGCGCCAAACTGACCCGCGAGAAGGTTGCCGAAGGCGTTCGTGAAGCGGATCTGGCCGGTCATTTGGGCAACGGCAACGGTGGTCCGGACCGGCCAACTGGCAGCGCCGCCGGCAGCGGCTCGCCACGTCCGCAAGACGACGACTATCAGCTTGGCCAAGCGCTGAACCTGCTTAAGGGGCTGAACCTCACGCGCGGTCAATAACAGGTGCGCCGACTTGCCCTTTGGCTGTTGGCCGCCCTGTTACCTCAACTCGATGTTGCGGCGCCACCAGACGTTTCTAATGGGGACGCAATATCGACTTGGATTATTGGCGAAGAAAGATCCGATAGCTTATCGGCAATGCCCAAGTTGGCGTTGGTGATCGACGACCTGGGCGCAAACCCGGCTAGAGACGACCGCGTGCTTGGTCTGCCTGGCCCCGTCGCCGTTGCGATTCTTCCGGACACGCGCCACGCCACGAGCCTGGCCGAGCGGGCATTCGACGCCGGTAAGACCGTGATGCTGCACTTGCCAATGGCGCCGGCCACCGGGCCTTATGCCTGGCATCCAGGGCTCAGCCAGGAGCAACTCCACCAACGCTTGATACAGGCGCTGGCTAAAGTCCCGCATGCCGAAGGTGTGAACAATCACATGGGCAGCCAGATGACAGACCATCGGCAGTCCATGCTGGCATTGATGACCGAATTGCAGGCCCGCCATCTGTTCTTCCTCGATAGCCGCACCAGCCCTCGCACGGTTGCGGCAGCGACTGCGCAACAGATTCAGCTGGCCAGTCTTTCCCGGGACATTTTTCTCGACGACGACCCCTCCCCCGCCGCTGTCGCCGCGCAGTTTCAAGCAGCCATCGAGCTGGCCCGAAGACAAGGTTCAGTTGTCATCATTGGCCACCCGCATACAAGCACCTTGGCGCTTCTCGAGCGGGAACTTCCGCGCCTGCGGGCTCAAGGTATCGACTGGGTCGACATCGGACAGATGATTGCTACACGAGGCAACCGGGCAATGGCGGCGCATGGCCCTCTCGGTATATATCGCTGACCCAATGACTCAGAGATAGCGGCGCAGAATAGCGTCTATGGAACCGTCGCCCTTCATGTCATTGAGTGCCTGTTGCAGCCGGCTCACCACTTCGTCGGGCGTATCCTTGTTCAGCGCCAGGAACAACTGCGCATCGTTGAAACGAAGCACCGTCGTCAGGCCGCTAACGCCTTCCTGCTTCGCCAGATAGGGACCTACCGGATCAGTGGTGGCCCACATATCGATCTGCCCCTTCAGCAGCTTGCCGACGTTTTCCTGGTCACGCAGGGAATTGAGCGGCTCGAACCCCTTGCTCTCGAGGTGCTGGCTGACGGCGTCATCTTTATATGCGCCGATCCGATATGGCTTCGCCTGCTCGAGCGAACTCAGCCGCAGCGAACTGCCAGCCGGGGCCAGCAATACCCACCCCGTACTCGCCAGCGGGCCGACCCACTTGAATAGCGGCTCGCGCTCGGGCGTGTAAGTTGTCGAGAAAAGCCCCTGGTTCGGATGATCAAGAACCTGGTTATAGATTCGCTCCCAGGGAAAGCGCAGCGTCAGCTCATAGTTGATCCCGGCACGCTTGAATATCTCGCGAACGATGTCTGCGTTGATGCCGCTGATGTTGCGGTCCGCCGCATAGTTCTTGCCGTCTGCCGCCATGTTGAAGGGCGGGAAATTCTCGGTCAGCAGAACCATCTTATAATCGTCCGGCAATGCGCCCCTGGCCGATGCGGCCAAAAAAGTCAGCAGCACGGCCGCCAGAACTCGTTTCATCGATCACCCCCTGTCAACAAGCATAAGGGCAGCTAACCGCCCCGACCCAAGGTGCCTAGCAGATGGCACTTTAATACTTGTAGCAAGTTATGAACCAGACGCACTGCATCCTAGGGTTATTGAGACACACCGCACAGAAAAAACATGTCGTCTAGCCATTGCGCAGCTATCGAGATGCACGGCTGTCACGTTGCGGCCGAAAACGAGGGCTGATAGAAGAGGTATAAACGATAAAACGCATCAGTACGGGGCGTTTTCAAGGTTGTACTAGGGAATCGACAACCTGCTAACGCATAACAATGCCGCAGCTCGCCATATACGCCTTCGCTTCGGGGACGGTGTATTCGCCGAAATGAAAGATGCTGGCAGCCAGCACGGCATCGGCTTTGCCTTCCAGGATGCCATCGGCCAGGTGCTGCAGATTGCCAACACCGCCAGAGGCGATCACCGGAATGTGCACGGCCTCGCTGATGGCGCGGGTTACACCAAGGTCGTAGCCGCTCTTGACGCCGTCCTGATCCATGCTGGTCAAGAGGATTTCGCCTGCGCCTAGCGCTTCCATCTTTTGCGCCCAGAGCACTGCATCCAGCCCGGTGGGCTTGCGTCCGCCATGGGTAAAGATTTCCCAACGTGGCGTCTCG
Organism: Stutzerimonas stutzeri; assembly: GCF_051028275.1. Classification (GTDB taxonomy): domain Bacteria; phylum Pseudomonadota; class Gammaproteobacteria; order Pseudomonadales; family Pseudomonadaceae; genus Stutzerimonas; species Stutzerimonas stutzeri_AS. The sequence continues at coordinate 241,058 of NZ_CP069269.1, read as the reverse complement.
CCCGGTTTGGATACGCGCTTGGCGTCGATGGCTACAACAATGCACTGCGAGCCAAACCGCTCGGCAGCCTCACCGACAAACTCGGGCGTGAACACCGCAGCAGTATTGATCGAGACCTTGTCGGCACCTGCGTTGAGCAGATTGCGGATGTCCTGCACCGAGCGCACACCACCGCCGACAGTCAGCGGGATGAACACTTGGCTCGCCATGCGTTCGACCGTATGCAGTGTGGTATCACGGTTATCGACGCTGGCAGTGATATCGAGAAAGGTAATTTCGTCGGCGCCCTGCTCGTCATAGCGGCGGGCGATCTCTACCGGGTCGCCGGCGTCGCGGATGTTCTCGAACTGGACGCCCTTGACCACGCGGCCATTGTCCACGTCGAGGCAGGGAATGATGCGTTTGGCCAGGGCCATGGTTGATCTCTCTCGTTGGGTGTACAACCGCGCAGCGTTGTCCACCGGTTCACGCCGAATGCACGGTGGACAACCAAAGCGTTGTCCACCCTACGGCTTATTCGTCCTTGTACTTCAGGTCGCACAGCGCCTGCGCCTCGGCGACATCGAGCGTACCCTCGTAGATTGCACGACCGGTAATGGCGCCGACGATGCCACGGGTATTGGTATCGAGCAGCTTCTGGATGTCGCCGATATTGTGAATCCCGCCAGAGGCGATCACCGGGATGCGGCTGGCGTTGGCCAGCGCGACGGTGGCCTCGACGTTGCAGCCCTGCATCATGCCGTCCTTGGCGATGTCCGTGTAGACGATCGCCGAGACGCCATCAGCCTCGAAGCGGCGTGCCAGATCCACGGCTTGCACGCTGGAAACTTCTGCCCAACCATCGGTAGCGACGAAGCCATCCTTTGCATCCAGCCCGACGATCACCTTGCCCGGAAATGCCCGACAGGCCTGACCGACGAACTCCGGCTGCTTGACCGCCTTGGTACCGATGATCACGTAGCTGACGCCAGCGCGGACATAATGCTCGATAGTTTCCAGCGAGCGGATGCCGCCTCCGATCTGGATCGGCAGGTCAGGGTAACGCTTGGCGATCGCTGTAACGACTTCACCATTGACCGGCTGGCCTTCGAAGGCGCCGTTGAGATCGACCAGATGCAGGCGACGGCAACCGGCCTCGACCCATTTGGCGGCCATGGCTACCGGGTCGTCGGAAAAGACGGTGGCGTCATCCATCAATCCCTGACGCAGACGCACGCATGCGCCATCCTTGAGATCGATTGCGGGAATAATCAGCATGGCTTGAACCTGTTCAAATCGGGTGTCAGTTAAGGTCAGCTCTTCTCGAGCGCCCACAAGTCGCTCTCGATGCTCTTGAACCTTTCTTTCAGGTGTGTCTGCACGTCGAAGATCGCCTTGTTGTAGTACAGCGGAGCAATTTCACGGGCGAACAGATCGAGCACTTCCTGCGCCTCGAACGATCCCAGCTCCAGTTCGAAACGGTCTTCCAGAAAGCGCTTGATGATTTGCTGCGCGGCCTGCTCCTGGGCGGAATCCAGCGTCAGGACAGGAGCCTTGAGCGTGGCTTTGCTCATTACCAGCGGCCGTCCCAGGCGGCAAAGTTCTGCAGCAGCTGCAACCCGTGGGTATGACTCTTCTCGGGATGGAACTGCACGGCGAAGCGAGAGCCATCAGCCAGTGCGGCGGCAAAATCCCGACCGTAGTGGCCGCGACCGACGACCTGCCGCGGATTGCCGGCCTCGACGCAGTAGCTGTGGACGAAATAGAACCGACCATCAGCGGGAATGTTATGCCAAAGCGGATGGCTGACGGCCTGCTCCACATGGTTCCAGCCCATGTGAGGCACTTTCAGGCGTGCGCCATCTTCCTCAAGATCCTTGCCGAAGAAGCGAACCTGGCCAGGGAACAAGCCGATGCAATCGACACCGCCGTTCTCTTCGCTGCGCTCCATCAACGCTTGCATACCGACACAGACTCCCAGGAACGGTCGATCGACGCTGACTTCACGCACCAGCTCATCGAAACCCAGGCGACGGATCTCGGCCATGCAATCGCGAATCGCACCCACACCGGGGAACACCACGCGATCAGCCTCGCGAATCACCTGCGCATCGCTGGTGATCAGCACACGGCCCGCACCAACGTGTTCGAGCGCCTTGGCGACCGAATGCAGGTTGCCCATGCCGTAGTCGATGACTGCAACGGTCTGCATTACAGGCAACCCTTGGTCGATGGCATCTGACCGGCCATGCGCTCGTCCAGCGTAACCGCCATGCGCAGCGCGCGGCCGAAGGCCTTGAACACGGTTTCGATTTGATGATGGGTGTTGTGTCCACGCAGGTTGTCGATATGCAGAGTGACCAAGGCGTGATTGACGAAGCCCTGAAAGAATTCCTGGAACAGATCGACATCGAAGCCGCCAACAGTGGCGCGGGTATAGGGAACGTGCATCTGCAGTCCGGGGCGACCGGAGAAATCGATCACCACGCGCGACAGCGCTTCATCCAGAGGCACGTAGGAATGCCCGTAACGGGTCATGCCTTTTTTGTCACCAACGGCCTTGGCAAAAGCCTGGCCCAGGGTGATACCGACGTCTTCGACAGTATGGTGATCGTCGATATGCAGATCACCCTGGCACTCGATATCCAGATCGATCAAGCCGTGACGGGCGATCTGGTCGAGCATGTGCTCGAGAAAAGGCACGCCGATGGCGAAGCGGCTGTTGCCAGTGCCGTCCAGATTAATGGTGGCCTTGACCTGGGTTTCCAGGGTGTTGCGCTCTACGCAAGCCGTACGTTCGGACATCCACAGCTCCGCTGATCGATGGGCGAAAAAGAGGCGCATTATAGGCCCAAACCCACCAGCGGGGATATGCGGCCGGCGACCTGACCGCTCGTTTAGCCGACCGCGCGGGTAGCGCATGGAAAGAATGACGCCCGACAGGGCAACATCCACTCGAGCATCGCACTGTCGTGCGCCGGTAAGCTGGCACGGTTATGCTTCCAGCACCCCACCAGCGCGCCAGGTCATCATGCCCGTATCAGTTGAAACCCTAACCGAGCCCAGCCAGCAGGACCGTATCGACCTGGCGAAAATCTTTGCCGACGCTCCCACATGGCTTTTCGCGCCGCACGCGGACGCTGCCGCTCTGATCGAGGCAGGGCTGGCCGATCACTGCCTGATCGCCGGCCGCTTCAATGATCGCCTGCTTGGCGCCGCCGTGCTGCACCGCGGTGCGCAGTACTGGCGTCTTTCGCACCTATGCGTACGTAAAGTCACGCGCGGGCGTGGGGTAGGCAGGCGAATCCTGGACGAGAGCCAGCGCCTGGCCAGCGAAGCCGGAATGGAGCTTCATCTAGCGGCGCCCCATGACCATCTCGAGGCCCAGGCTCTGGCGGCACGCGTCCATCTGCCGCTTGAATCTATCTAGCCATTTTCGCGCCTGCGTTGGTGCAGCCCCAAGCAGGAACCGAAACGCAGCTAGCCACTCCAACGCCAGCCACGGCGCGTGACGCTATACTCGCTGCTTTTGCAATTGCCAAACACAAAGGACCTGTCCATGAAAGCGCTCGGAAAGATCCTGGGCCTGGTAATCCTCGGGTTGCTGCTCCTCATCGTTGGACTGGGCTTCGCCCTGACGCACCTGTTCGATCCCAATGACTACAAGGACGAGATCCGCGCGCTTGCTCGCGAAAAAGCCGGGCTCGAGCTGAACATCGGTGGCGACATCGGGTGGAGTCTGTTTCCCTGGCTTGGCCTTGAACTGCACGACACCACACTGGCCAGCGTGCGTACCCCCGATCAACCCTTCGCCGACCTGCGCATGCTTGGTCTCTCGGTCCGGGTGCTGCCGTTGCTGAGCCGCGAAGTACAAATGAGCGACATCACGCTCAACGGCCTGAACTTGACGCTCGCACGCGATGAAAACGGGCGTACCAATTGGGAAGATGTAGGGCGGCCAGCCGCTAGCGAAACGCAGCCAGGCGGGCCGCAGCCCACTGAACCGGCTGCGACGGCTGCGCAACAGGAACCCGATAACGTCAGACGCCCGCTTCAACTTGATATCGATAGCCTGACCATCAGCGATGCGCGGGTGGCCTATCACGACGCTCAAAGTGGCCAACAGTTCAGCGCTGAAGGTATAGATCTCACCACAGGCGCCATTCGCGAAGCCGCCTCGATCCCAGTCAAGCTGAACGCCTTTTTTGGCAGCAACAAGCCGGTGATGCGGGCCCGCACCGAACTGCAAGGGGCGCTGCGTTTCGATACCCAGCTGCAACGCTATCAGCTCGAAGACCTTCGCCTCAGTGGTGAAGCTTCCGGAGAACCGCTGCAAGGCAAGACGCTGACATTCAGCGCACAGGGGCAACTACTGGCCGACTTTGCCGCGGACATCGCCGAGTGGACGAGTCTCAAATTTACCGCCAACCAGATGCGCGGCCTTGGTGAAGTGAAGGTTCGCGACCTGCAGGATCAGCCGAAGATTACCGGCACCCTGTCTATAGCCGAGTTCAACCTGCGGGAGTTTCTCGAAAGTATCGGGCAGCAACTACCAGCGATGGCTGACAACACCGCCCTGAGCAAGGCCGAACTGGTCACCCGCCTGGCTGGTACGTCGAACAGCCTGACCCTCGAAGAACTCGATCTCAAACTGGACGGCAGCACCTTTACCGGCCAGATCGGCCTCAGCGATTTCGCCAAACAAGCTCTGCACGCGGACCTCAAAGGCGACAGGCTGAATCTCGACCGCTACCTGCCACCGCCTGGCACGGAAGACTCCGCCAGCGCCGCGCGGGAGAACGAGGTGCAGGCGACCAGAACTGCCGTGCTGGGTGCCGGCACCACCCCGCTACCAGACAAGCCAACCCAGCACGCCTGGAGCAGCGATTCCATTCTCCCAATCCAAGCACTACGCGCCCTGAATACGCGCCTGAATGTGAACATCAACAGCCTCACCGCAATGAAGCTGCCAGTCGACAATTTCACCCTCAAAGCGCGGTCCGCAGGCGGCCTTCTTACGCTGGAGCAATTGCGCGGCGGCCTCTATAACGGACGCATGGACGCCTCTGCCAGCCTCGATGTAAGGCCTCAGATACCGCTGCTGACTGCCCGGACCCACCTGGCTCACGTGCCGATCGAAAGCTTGCTGAAAAGCCAGGACGAGCAGATTGTCATCAAGGGCCTGCTCAACCTCGACGCCGATCTGCGCACTCAGGGCGACAGCCAGCAGGCCTGGATCGACAACCTCAACGGCAAGATCGGCTTTATTATCGACAACGGCATTCTGGTTGACGCCAATCTTGAACAACAACTCTGCCGAGCCATTGCCACGCTCAACCGCAAGCCTCTAGGCAGCGAGCCGCGCGGCAAGGACACCCCGTTCCGTGAACTTAAAGGCAATCTCACGCTGCGCAATGGTGTGGCCACCAATCCAGACATGAAGGCCAGCATCCCCGGCTTGACGGTGAACGGCAATGGCGACGTCGACCTGCGGGTATTGGGCATGGATTACAACGTCGGCATCGTCATCGAAGGCGACAAGGGTGAGATGCCCGACCCGGCTTGCTCGGTGAATGAGCGTTACGTCGGCATCGAGTGGCCGCTGCGCTGCCGCGGGCCGCTGGAACTGGGCGCCAAAGCCTGCCGCTTCGACAATGACCGCCTCGGCAAGATCGCCGCCCGCCTCGCTGGTGAGAAGCTCAACGAGACCATCGAAGAGAAGCTGGGCGACAAGGTCAGCCCCGAACTGAAAGATGCGCTGAAGGGCTTGTTCAACCGATGATTGCCCAAGCGTTCAGCGACCAGCGGTTCGCAGAGGCTGTGCTTGAGTGGTACGACCGGCACGGCCGCAAGGACCTTCCATGGCAGCAGCGCATCACGCCATACCGGGTCTGGGTGTCGGAAATCATGCTTCAGCAGACACAAGTCAGCACCGTGCTGGGTTATTTCGACCGATTCATGGATGCGCTGCCCACGGTCGAGGCGCTGGCCGGCGCAGACGAGGATGAAGTCCTGCACCTCTGGACCGGGCTCGGCTACTACAGCCGCGCGCGCAATCTGCACAAGACCGCCAAACTCATCGTCACCACGCACGGCGGCGAGTTTCCACGCGATGTGAAACAATTGGCCGAACTACCCGGCATCGGACGATCCACCGCCGGCGCCATTGCCAGTCTCAGCATGGGCCTGCGGGCACCGATCCTGGACGGCAACGTCAAGCGCGTCCTGGCACGCTATGTCGCTCAGCAGGGCTACCCTGGCGAACCGAAGGTCGCCACGCAGTTATGGGAGGTGGCTGAGCGCCTCACCCCGCAGCAGCGCGTCAACCACTACACCCAGGCGATGATGGATCTCGGCGCTACGCTCTGCACGCGCAGCAAACCCAGCTGCCTGCTCTGCCCGCTGAAGGATGGCTGTCGCGCCCATCTGCTGGGCCGAGAAACCGAGTTTCCCGTACCCAAGCCCCGCAAGGCATTGCCGCAGAAGTGCACCCTGATGCCGTTGTTGGCCAATCCCGACGGCGCCATCCTGCTGTACCGTCGCCCTTCGACGGGGCTGTGGGGCGGGCTCTGGAGCCTGCCGGAACTGGACGATCTTTCGGCGCTCGACCCGCTCGCCGAACGCCACGCTCTGCAGCTCCAGGAGCGCCGCGAACTACCAGGACTGACCCATACCTTCAGCCATTTCCAGCTGGCTATCGAGCCCTGGCTGATCCGGGTACAGACCGAAGTCGGTGCCGTGGCCGAGACCGACTGGCTCTGGTATAACCTCGCCACCCCGCCGCGACTGGGGCTTGCTGCCCCGGTGAAGACGCTGCTAAAGCGCGCCGCCGCCGAATTGAACGCAGGAGAGATGTCATGACCCGCACCGTGAACTGCCGCAAGTACAAAGAAGAATTGCCTGGCCTGGATCGCCCGCCGTATCCAGGCGCCAAAGGCGAAGACATCTACAACAACGTCTCGAAAAAGGCCTGGGATGATTGGCAGAAGCATCAGACCATGCTGATCAACGAGCGCCGACTGAACATGATGAATGCTGACGACCGTAAATTCTTGCAAACAGAAATGGACAAGTTCCTTTCCGGCGAAGAGTACGCCCAGGCCGAAGGCTACGTGCCGCCGAGCGAGTGATGCATCCGCATGCCTTGGCGCAGCGAGAACACGCGTCGAGGTGAGCAGCTGTGGCTGGACCGTAAACCGCTGGCACCTGTCGCTAAATGCCCGTTCTACCTAAATATTTTCAATCCTGCGCTTGACAGGCAAAAGCCAAATCCGTCTAATAGCGCCCCGTTGCCCAGGTAGCTCAGTCGGTAGAGCAGGGGATTGAAAATCCCCGTGTCGGCGGTTCGATTCCGTCCCTGGGCACCATTGATACCGAACAAAAAGGCTCACCATCTGGTGGGCCTTTTTGCTTTCCGGGCTACCGCCTACGCCGAGTGGGGCCATTCTTGATCCGATCCCGGCTGCAGTAAGCACCGATAATGCACCCGGCCTCTAAGCTTAGCGCGCATTCATGCCGGCTCGACGGGCCGCGCTTGTTCATCAAAGCCACCTCGAATAGACTCGGCCGCATGCAACGCCATGTCCGTCTTTTCATTTTCCTGCTACTGAGCCTGGTGCTTCCCATAAACGGAATGGCGCAGATGCTGCTGCCTGTCGGTCAGGGCGGGATGATGAGCCATGAGTCGCAAGCCGAAGCATCCAGCCTTATGCATGCCGGGATGGGCATGCAGGGTGACGAATGTTTCGATCACGAGCAGCCCGGCAAAGGCGTGGTCTGCAAATCCGGCCAGGAATGCAAGACCAACAGCTTGCTACAGCTATCGCTCGGCAAGCCACTAACGCTGCCGCTCAGCCAACCTGTACTTATTCATCGCGACGACACTGCCCCTGCCCTGATACCGGACGCCGTCTGGCACCCACCCCGCGCCTGATTCCCGTTCTTCCCTGACCCGCTTCGTGCGCTAGCCCGTGCGAAGTGGCATCGCGTGCCTTTCGGCTCGCCTGGACGACACTGGAATCCAAAACATGAAACCCCTACGCCCTCAGGCGCGCCATTCCATGGTCGCGCTGGCGATCACGCTGGCCGTGCCTAACGTAGCCAGCGCGCTGACTCTGGACGAGACGCTGCGTCTCGCCGAACAACAGGCGCCGGCCTTGCAGGCTCAGGCAGCCAATACCGAGGCCGCCCGTCAGGCAGCCATCCCCGCCGGCGAGCTGCCGGACCCCAGGCTTAGCCTGGGTATACGCAACCTGCCAATCGAAGGCGATCCGGCCTGGCGCATGGATGCCGAAGGCATGACCATGCAAACCGTCGGCTTGATGCAAGACGTGCCTAACCGCGCAAAGCGTCGGGCCAGAACTGAGGCGGCAGATGCGGGTATCGAACTGGCTCTAACCCAAGAGCAGCTATCGCGCCTGGAAGTGCGCCGCCAAGCGGCCGAAGCCTGGATCGCTGCTCGCTCGGTCGATGAAAAGCTCGATCTGTTCAAAACGCTCTATGACGAGAACCGCCTGTTTGGACGAGCCGTGCAGGCGCGCATTGCTGGCGGTGCCGGCGGCGCGGCCGATAGTGTGCTGCCTAAACAAGAAGCCGCGTTGCTTGCCGAGCAGGAAGACCAGTTGCAACGCAACCGTCAGGTTGCTCGCGCCGCCCTGCGCCGCTGGATTGGCGAAGCCGCCGAGCAGCCGCTGACCGGTCAGCTGCCGTCCTGGTCCGACGAGGCCGCCTACTACCAGAACCACCTCCAGCATCACCCTTCGCTCACGGCTTACGGACCGCTGGCCCGCCAAGCCGAGGCGCGATTGCAAGAGGCCGTAGCCGACAGGCGACCGGATTGGGCCTGGGGCGTCGAGTACGGGCGGCGGGAAGCCTATGGCGACATGGTCAGCTTCAATGTCAGCTTTGATCTGCCGGTCTTCGCCAGCTCACGCCAGACCCCGCGCATCGCTGCCCAAAGGGCGCGCCTAAGCCAGGTCGAGGCCGAGCGAGAGGCTGCCTTGCGCATGCACAACGAAGCGCTGGCTGCCGACCTTGCCGAGCTGGAGCGACTGCAACGCACCCTGACGCGCCTCGATTCGACGCTGGTCCCGCTGGCAGAGGAAAAGGTCCGGCTGGCGATGGCGGACTACCGAGGCGGTCGCGGCAGCCTGACGACTGTTGTCGAGGCCCGCGAGGCGCTGCTGGACACCCGCCTTCGCCGCATCGACGTGGCCCGCGACCGCGCGCTTGCCAACGCCCGCCTGCATTTTGCCTTTGGAGCCGAATAATGAATTTCCGACTCAAGCGCCTGGCCTTGCTGTTCAGCCTTCCGGTGTTGCTTAGCGCCACCGAAATCATCGGCCTGGGCGCCCTCTCCGCCCACGCCGCCCAGCCAGATACTGAAGGCCGTGCGGTGCTCTACTGGTACGACCCCATGTACCCGCAGCAAAGGTTCGACAAGCCCGGCAAGTCGCCCTTCATGGATATGGATCTGGTACCGCGTTATGCCGACGAAGGCGGCGATTCGGCCAGCGTCAGCATCGACCCAGGCATCGCCCAGAATCTCGGCATGCGCCTGGCCACCGCCCGCAGAGAAGCCTTCGACGACTCGGTAGAGGCCGTCGGCGCGCTGGCTTTCAACGGCCGCGACGTGGCGCTGGTGCAGGCGCGCAGCGGCGGTTTCGTCGAGCGGGTCTACGACCGAGCCCCGGAAGATGTAATCGAGAAAGGTGCGCCGCTCGCCGATCTGCTGGTGCCCGAGTGGGGCGCTGTCCAGGCCGAATACCTCGCGCTGCGCGACCTTGGCGAGCCGGAACTGCTGGCTGCCGCCCGCCAACGCCTGCGTCTGGCTGGCATCCCGGCCGAGCTGATCACCCGCCTGGAGAAAACAGGCCAGTCGCAGATTACCTGGACCGTCACCAGCCCCATCGGCGGCGTGCTGCAAACGCTGGAGGTGCGCGAGGGCATGACCCTGCCCGCCGGCGCCACCCTCGCTCGGGTCAATGGGCTGGACAAGGTCTGGCTGGAGGTCGCGGTGCCGGAAGCTCAGGCTGCCGGTCTCGGCCCGAACCAACCGGTCGCGGCGAGACTGCCGGCGTTCCCCGGCGAATCTCTGGAGGGACATATTCAGGCGGTACTTCCCCAGGCGGATCTCGCCAGCCGCACCGTGCGCGTGCGGGTCGAACTCTCTAATCCTGATCTGCGCCTGCGTCCGGGCATGACGGCTGAGGTCAGTCTGGCGCGAGACAGCCAGCCGGCGCTGGTGATCCCCACTGAAGCGGTTATTCGCACCGGCAAGCGCAGTCTGGTGATGTTGGCCGAGGACAACGGTCGCTACCGACCCGTGGAGATCCGCACCGGTCGCGAAACCGGGGAGGTGACCGAAGTACTGGCGGGCCTGGAAGAAGGCCAGCAGGTGGTCGCCTCCGGCCAGTTCCTGCTCGATTCCGAAGCCAGCCTGCGCGGCATCGCCGTCCGGGAACCAGGCGAGCCGTCCCTGCCTCAGGGCCCGGCCTTGCATGAAGCCGAAGGGACCATCGTCGAGATCGACGGCGACATGGTCGGGCTGTCTCATGGTCCATTCAAGACCCTCGGCATGCCTGGAATGACCATGCCCTTTCCTGTATCGGACGTGGCGATGCTGGACGGTTTCGAGGCGGGTGATCGGGTGCGCGTAGGCGTCTCCCAGACCGACGAGGGGCTGTTCATCGAACGCATGGAAAAGCTCAATAAGGGCGCCGGTCACGGGGAGCATCAGCCATGATCGCTGCCGTCATCCGCTGGTCGGTGGCCAACCGCTTCCTGGTCATTCTGGCGACCCTGTTCGCGGTGGCCTGGGGCGTCTGGTCGGTCAAGAACAGTCCCATCGACGCCCTGCCGGACCTGTCCGACGTGCAGGTGATCATCCGCACGCCCTACGCTGGCCAGGCACCGCAGATCGTCGAGAACCAGGTCACCTACCCGCTGGCCACCACCATGCTCTCAGTGCCGGGCGCGAAGACCGTGCGCGGCTATTCGTTCTTCGGCGATAGCTACGTCTACGTGCTGTTCGAGGACGGCACAGACCTCTACTGGGCGCGCTCGCGAGTGTTGGAATACCTGAGCCAGGTACAGAGCCGCCTGCCCGCAGGGGCCACGCCGGCGCTCGGCCCGGACGCCACGGGCGTCGGCTGGATCTACCAGTACGCGCTGGTCGACCGCACCGGCCAGCACGACCTGGCCCAGCTGCGCTCGTTGCAGGACTGGTTCCTGCGCTACGAGCTGAAAACCCTGCCCAACGTCGCCGAAGTGGCGCCCATTGGCGGCATGGTCAAGCAGTACCAGGTGGTGCTGGATCCGGTTCGCATGGCCAGCCGCGGGATAACCCAGCAGCAGGTGGCGCAGGCCATCGACGCCGCCAACCGGGAAACCGGGGGCAGCGTGCTGGAGCTGGCCGAGGCCGAGTTCATGGTGCGTGCCTCGGGCTACCTGCAATCACTCAAGGACTTCAGGCAAATCCCGTTGAAGCTGGAGGCCAACGGCACCCCAGTGACCTTGGGCGACATCGCCACCATCCAGCTCGGCCCGGAAATGCGCCGGGGCATTGCCGAGCTGGACGGCGAGGGCGAGGTGGTCGGCGGTGTAGTGATCCTGCGCAGCGGCAAGAATGCTCGCGAGACCATCGCCGCGGTGCAGACACGCCTGGACGAGCTGAAGAAGAGCCTGCCCGAGGGCGTGGAGATCGTCACTACCTACGACCGCAGCCAGCTAATCGACCGGGCGGTGAAGAACCTGAGCTTCAAGCTGTTGGAAGAGTTCATCGTGGTGGCGCTGGTCTGCGCGGTGTTCCTCTGGCACCTGCGCTCGTCGCTGGTAGCTATCGTCTCGCTGCCGGTCGGCATCCTGGTCGCCTTCATCATCATGCAGAAGCAGGGAGTGAACGCGAACATCATGTCCCTCGGCGGGATCGCCATCGCCATCGGTGCCATGGTCGATGCTGCGGTGGTAATGATCGAGAACGCCCACAAGCACATCGAGCACTGGCGCGAGAAGCATCCGGAGCAGGAGCTCAAGGGCGCTGCGCACTGGAAGGTGATCACCGAGGCGGCGGTGGAGGTCGGCCCGGCGCTGTTCTTCAGCCTGTTGATCATTACCCTATCGTTCATCCCGGTGTTCACCCTTGAGGCTCAGGAAGGCCGGCTGTTCGGCCCGCTGGCCTTCACCAAGACCTACGCCATGGCCGCCGCCGCGGCGCTGTCGGTGACCCTGGTGCCGGTGCTGATGGGCTTCTGGATTCGCGGCAAGATCCCCGACGAGGCGAAGAACCCACTCAATCGCGGGCTGATCCGGATCTACCGCCCCGCGTTGGACGCGGTATTGAAGTGGCCGAAAACGACGCTGGTGGTCGCGCTGGCGATCTTCCTTACCGGGTTCTATCCGGTGAGCAAGCTGGGGGGCGAATTCCTGCCGCCGCTGGATGAGGGTGACCTGCTGTACATGCCCACCGCCCTGCCTGGCCTCTCGGCGCAACAGGCCAGTGCGCTGCTGCAGCGCACCGACAGGCTGATCAAATCGGTGCCGGAAGTCGAACGTGTCTTCGGCAAGGCCGGTCGCGCCGACAGCGCCACCGACCCGGCGCCAATGGTGATGTTCGAGACCACCATCCAGTTCAAGCCCAAGGATCAGTGGCGCGAGGGCATGACCCAGGAAAAGCTGATCGAGGAACTGGACCGCGCGGTGCAGGTGCCGGGCCTGGCCAATCTCTGGATCCCGCCGATCCGCAACCGCATCGACATGCTCGCCACAGGCATCAAGAGCCCCATCGGGGTGAAGGTTGCCGGCAGCGACTTGGCGCAGATCGACAAGGCCACCGCCGAAGTCGAGCGCATCGCCAAGGAGATTCCTGGCGTCAGCTCGGCGCTGGCTGAACGCATGACCGGTGGACGCTACATCGACGTGGACATCAACCGCGCGGCAGCGGCCCGCTATGGATTGAATATCGCTGAAGTGCAGGCCGTCGTCTCCGGCGCCATCGGCGGGGCCAAGGTGGGCGAGACGGTGGAGGGCCTGGCCCGCTACCCGATCAATCTGCGCTACGGCCGTGAATGGCGCGACTCGATCAGCGATCTGCGCGGGCTGCCGATCTATACGCCGCAGGGTAGCCAGATCACCCTCGGCACCGTGGCAGAGGTCCGCGTGGCTGACGGTCCGCCGATGCTGAGAAGCGAGAACGCCCGACTCTCCGGCTGGGTATACATCGACGTACGTGGGCGTGATATCGCCTCGGTGGTCGGCGACCTGCGCCGAGCCATCGATATCGGGCTCGAGCTGCCGGCGGGAATGAGCCTCGCCTACTCCGGTCAGTTCGAGTTCATGGAGCGGGCCAACCAGCGCTTGAAACTGGTGGTACCGGCCACGCTGGCGATCATCTTCGTGCTGCTCTACCTGACCTTCGGCCGCTTCTCCGAGGCCGCGCTGATCATGGCTACCCTGCCTTTCGCCCTAACCGGCGGGGTCTGGTTCCTCTGGCTGCTCGGCTACAACCTCTCGGTCGCCACCGGGGTGGGCTTCATCGCACTCGCCGGCGTGGCCGCCGAGTTCGGCGTAATCATGCTGCTGTACTTGAAGAATGCCTGGCAGGACAAGCGGATCGCTGGACACTTCGGCGAGCTGGCTCTGCGCGACGCCATCCAGTACGGCGCGGTTCAGCGCGTGCGCCCGAAGGCCATGACGGTTGCAGTGATCATCGCCGGCCTGCTGCCCATCCTCTGGGGCAGCGGCACCGGCAGCGAGATCATGAGCCGCATCGCCGCCCCCATGGTTGGCGGCATGATTACCGCACCGCTGTTGTCCCTGTTCGTCCTGCCAGCTGCGTATCTATCGATGCGCCGCCGTCAGTCCCTGGCCGTCGAGGCCGCCCCCACCTCTGTAACCACCGAAACGGGAGTCACTCCATGAAAAACCTTATCAGCACCTTCGCCATCCTCGCCCTGGTTCCGGCCGCCTATGCTGCGGACATGAAGCAGATGGAAGGCATGCATATGGACCATAAAGGCATGAAGGACATGCCAAAGCATCAACATCAGGCGGCACAGACCGCCAGTGCCACTGGCACGGTAAAGAGCGTCAATGCCGAAAAAGGCACCATCACCATTTCTCATGGCCCGGTCACGGAGCTGAATTGGCCGGCCATGGTTATGGGGTTCGCAGCCACTCCGGAGCAGATTGCCCAGATCGATGCAGGTGACGATATCGCGTTCACATTCGTTTCCAAGGACAACAAATACCGGATCGAGTCAATCGAAAAGCGTTGAAAGGACCGGCACGAGAAACTAGCAAAGCACCCTGAGGTGGTTAGGTCATTACCGAAGCCAGCCCTTCGGCCAGGGCGATCGCTCTCCGGTCCACTCCACGCGATGCATTGGCTGGAGAAAAATTAGGGAGCCCGAAATTCCGAACGGCAACGCGCCGTTCGGAACGCCCTTTCGCTAGCTGACGATGAATTTCGCATCCTCCCGATCACTGGCCTTCACCGCAGCCATCACAACATCTCTGGAAAAAGGACGGTACAGCGATGGCGTGGCTAGCTTTTCGGTCGGGGATCGTCCTGCTACGCTCGCGAACCCTAAGCGCCTGGAGTCACTATGTTTCGCTATTTGCTTGCCGCACTGCTTTGCGCCGCCTTGCCTGCGACCGCAGCTGAGACAATCGTTTGCAGGGTCGTAGGGATCAGTGACGGCGATACGTTTACCTGCCTGACCACTGACAAGCAGCAGGTAAAGGTTCGGATGGGCGAAATCGATACACCCGAAAAAGCTCAGCCATACGGCACCCGTGCGCGCCAGGCCCTGTCTGACCTGATCTTCGGCAAAGACGTAACGCTGAACGTCCAAGACCGTGACCGCTACGGCCGGACCGTTGCCAGGGTGACGGTTGGCACTGTGGACGTGAATGCTGAGATGGTCCGTTCCGGCGCAGCCTGGGTGTACCGCGACTATCTCAAGGATCGCACCCTGCTTGATCTGGAGGTCACAGCAAAACACTTCAAGCGCGGTCTATGGTCGCTTCCTCAATCGGAGCAGCAAGCACCCTGGGACTGGAGGAAGGAGCGCCGGAAAGGCGGCTCCACTCAGCAGGCCGCGGCACTTGCCGCTGCTCCTGTTCAGCCTGCCGGAGCCTTCAACTGCAATGTGATCAAATCCTGCAAGATGATGAGCGGGTGCGCTGAGGCTCGCTTCCAACTTCGCCAGTGCGGCAACCCGCGGATCGATGGAGACGGCGACGGCGTTCCATGTGAAGCGATCTGTCGATAATCGCCACGTTGTTGCCGCTTGAGCGTCGCTAGTCAGCACCCCGCTAGTATCGCTTCAACGAGCCGGGACGGTTCACGGCTCGCTGTCGGAAGGCGGCAACCGGGTCGCGGGTGAGACATGGCTCCGGTTCGTCAGCCAACCTGCCTGTTACTCTCACCGCCCCCGATTCGCATGGATGCCGTCATGCTGCGCACGCTTGCCACCTTCTTGCTTGTAACCGCCTTGCCTGCTTCTGCAGCGTCGTTTGACTGTAAAGTGACCGGCATTGCAGACGGTGACGCCTTCAGCTGTGTTGATAACAACGGTGAGCGCATCAGGGCAAGGATGGCGGAGATCGCCGCGCCCGCGCTCAAACAGCCTTACGGGAGCCAGGCGCGACAAGCGCTAGCCGGCCACATTTTCGGCAAAACCGTGACCCTTACAGTTCAAGGCCGGGATAACCTGGGCAGAGCCCTCGTTCGGGTCAGGGTCGGTGACAGCGATATCAATTCTGAGCTGGTCAGGACTGGGTACGCATGGGCAAACCGGACCCGCCTGGAAGACCGCACGCTTCTGGATCTGGAAGCGGTTGCGCGCGAACTTGGACGAGGCCTCTGGTCATTACCCAAAGCCGATCAGCAGGCTCCGTGGGAATGGCGCCGGCAAAACGGCCGCTAGCTCGCACCCGGTGAGCAACGTGGCGATGCAGTCAGTATCAGCATAAACGCACTGCTGCTGAGCAGACATTCAACCTGGCCTCGTAACGGGTGAGCCTTCGCGATTGCGATTCCAGTGAGCATTCTTGCGTAAATAGCCGTCTACCCTTGTGATAGCAGTTTCGCTCGAGAGCCAATTGCGCGCCCTCTTCATACATACCAGAGGCCAGCTCGACACATGGAAGCAGACAAGAAGCTACCCAAGGCCGTCATCCTGTTCCCCGTTTTCATACCGGCGGTAATCGTCACACTGCTGCTGGTCGCAGGTACGATCAGCAAACCAGACCTCGCAGGCGAAGTGTTCAGCTCGACGCTGGCGTTCATCACGACCAACTTCGGTTGGTTCTACATGCTGTCGGTGGCGTTCTTTCTGGTGTTCATCGTCGGCATCGCGATGACGCGCTGGGGCAACATAAAACTGGGGCCCGACCACGCCGAGCCGCAGTACAGCTTCCCGGCCTGGTTCGCGATGTTGTTCTCCGCTGGTTACGGTATCGCCCTGCTGTTCTTCGGGGTCGCCGAACCGGTGTTGCACTACGCCTCGCCACCCGCTGGCGCGCCGGAGACAGTCGATTCGGCCAAGCAGGCGATGCAGATCGCCTTCTTTCACTGGGGCTTCCATATCTGGGCAATCTATGGATTGACCGGGCTGGTTCTGGCGTACTTTTCCTTCCGCCATGGCTTGCCGCTTTCCATGCGTTCAGCGCTTTACCCGATCATTGGTGAGCGCATCTATGGGCCGATCGGGCATGTGGTGGATGTCTTCGCAATCCTTGGCACGCTGTTCGGCATCGCCACGACGCTTGGCCTGTCTGTTACCCAGATCAATGCTGGGCTCAACTATCTCTGGCCCTCCATGCCCATCAGCATCACCGTTCAGATCGTCGCCATCGCCATCATCACCGGCTTGGCAATCTGCTCCGTTGTTGCGGGTCTGGACAAAGGCGTGAAGAACCTCTCGCTGCTCAACATGATTCTGGCGATCGGCTTGATGCTCTTCGTATTCCTGGTGGGCCCGAGCATCTTCATCCTTGAGGCCTTCCTGCAGAACACCGGCAGTTACCTCAACAACATCATCGAGCGGACCTTCAACCTGCAGGCTTATTCGCGCAGCGACTGGATCGGTAACTGGACGCTGTTCATCTTTGGCTGGACCATCGCCTGGTCGCCCTTCGTTGGCCTGTTTATCGCCAAGATCAGTCGTGGCCGAACCATCCGCCAGTTCGTCTTCGGCGTGATGTTCGTGCCGACCATTTTTACCTTTCTCTGGTTCTCGGTGTTCGGCGATACAGCGCTGCACCTGATCATGGTCGAGGGCTACACCTCGCTGATCTCCGACGTGCAA
Source organism: Stutzerimonas stutzeri (assembly GCF_051028275.1). Lineage (GTDB taxonomy): Bacteria > Pseudomonadota > Gammaproteobacteria > Pseudomonadales > Pseudomonadaceae > Stutzerimonas > Stutzerimonas stutzeri_AS. Next base: position 223,767 of record NZ_CP069269.1, on the reverse strand, counting down.
GCAGATAACGCCATTGCTCTGTTCAAGCTGTTCGAACTCTTACCGATGACGTCCATCGCCTCGTTCATCGCGGTGCTGTTAATCATCACCTTCTTCGTTACCTCGTCGGACTCCGGGTCGCTGGTGATTGACTCCCTGGCTGCGGGCGGCGCAAGTCGCACCCCGGTCTGGCAGCGAGTGTTCTGGGCTTCAATAGAAGGGGTGGTTGCGGCAACGCTGCTTCTGGCTGGCGGCCTCAGCGCGCTGCAAACGATGACCATTGCCAGCGCCCTGCCCTTCGCGATCATCATGATGATCGCGGCGCTGGGAATGTGGCGTGCACTCGTCATTGAGGGCCATCACGAAACCAGTCTGCAAAGCCAGATGCAGGGCAGCCGGCTCGCCAGCAACGCGGGGCCTGGTCTGTGGAAGAAGCGGCTGGCTGGCATGGTCAACTTCCCGGATCGGGAGCAGGTCGAGGGCTTCATGGGCAGCACGGTGCTGAAAGCCATGCGCCGCGTTCAGCGTGAACTCAGCGGCCAGGAATGGACTGCCGAGGTCCATACGGATGAAGCTCATTCCAGGCTTTACCTTGAGGTCATCAGGGAAGATCAGGTGGACTTCATCTACGAAATCCGTGCGGTCGGCTATGCCATGCCGGCGTTCGCCCTTTCGGAAGGTCCCGAAACCGACGAGCAGTATTACCGCGCTGAGGTGTTCCTGCGCCGCGGCGGTCAGCATTACGACATCTATGGCTATGACCAGGCGGACATCATCAGTGACATACTCGACCAGTTCGAGAAATACCTCCACTTCCTACACATCTCGCCGGGCAGTCTGCCTTGGAAAATGGCGGAACACGACGAAATGTTGGCTGATGATACCGAGGCACCGAAGGCAGACCCATCGGCCTGATCGCTGTGCGGACCGAGCGCGGGCCGGGCTTTCTTACGAGGGGATACAGTTTGCTTTGCGGCCGGGACTGCATTTTTCATCTATATAAGTAGAGGCACGACGCGTGCACAGAGATTATGACTATACGGTCACTTCTCTCAGCGCCGCGTCGCGCTTGGCGCATGTCCCCACGCATGCTAGGTTTGCGCCTCGCCAGGACGGCGAGCAGTTGGCCGGAGCGCAATTTACATAGAAACGGACCTGGCAATGACCCGGTCCGAGAAGAGGAAGCTCTATGGCCGAGGCCATACCTGCATTGGAAATCCGCAATCTGCACAAGTGCTACGGCGATCTGGAAGTTCTAAAAGGCATCTCGCTGACAGCCCGAGACGGGGACGTTATATCGATTCTCGGCTCGTCCGGCTCCGGGAAATCCACTTTCCTACGCTGCATCAATCTTCTGGAGAACCCCAACGAGGGTGAGATTCTCGTTGCTGGCGAGCAGCTGCGCCTCAAGCGCGCCAAAGATGGCGACCTGGTTGCAGCCGATGCCAAGCAGATCAACCAGCTGCGCAGCAAACTCGGTTTCGTGTTTCAGAACTTCAACCTCTGGCCGCACATGAGCGTGCTCGACAATATCATCGAAGCGCCGCGCCGCGTGCTGGGTCAGACCAAGGCCGAAGCCACTGAAACTGCCGAGGCATTGCTGGCCAAGGTGGGAATCGCTGACAAGCGTCACGTTTACCCCAACCAGCTTTCCGGCGGGCAGCAGCAACGGGCCGCAATCGCACGCACCCTAGCGATGCAGCCTCAGGTCATCCTGTTCGACGAGCCGACGTCGGCGCTCGACCCGGAAATGGTACAAGAAGTGCTAGCAGTGATCCGGTCGCTAGCCGACGAGGGTCGAACCATGCTGCTCGTCACGCATGAAATGAACTTCGCCAAGCAGGTTTCCAGTGAGGTGGTTTTCCTCCATCAGGGCCTGGTCGAAGAGCAAGGAACGCCGGAGCAGGTGTTCGACAACCCCCAATCGGCACGCTGTAAACAGTTCATGTCCAGCCATCGCTAATGGAGCAACACCATGAAAAGCTATAAGAAGATTCTGCTGACTGCCGCCGCCACGCTGATGCTTGGCGCCAATGCCGTTGCCGCCGAAAAGCTGCGAATCGGCACTGAAGGTGCCTACCCTCCCTTCAACCTGATCGACGCCAGCGGCCAAGTCGTAGGCTTCGACCTCGACATCGCTCACGCTCTTTGCGCCAAGATGGAAGTCGAATGCGAAGTGGTGACGTCGGACTGGGACGGGATCATTCCTGCTCTGAACGCCGGCAAGTTCGATTTCATCGCGGCCTCGATGTCAGTCACTGATGAGCGCAAGCAAGCCGTAGATTTCACGGACCATTACTACACCAACAAGCTGCAGTTCGTGGCACCTAAGTCGGTTGATTTCAAGACTGACGAAAGCTACCTGGAAGGCAAGACCATCGGCGCTCAACGCGCCACCATCGCCGGCACCTGGCTCGAAGACAACATGGACGACGTCGTCGACATCAAGCTCTATGACACTCAGGAAAATGCCTACCTCGATCTGGCTTCAGGCCGTGTCGATGGCATCCTGGCCGACTCCTTCGTTCAGTGGGAATGGCTCAAGAGCGATGCTGGCAAGAACTTCGAATTCAAGGGCGAGCCGGTGTTCGACAATGACAAGATCGCCATTGCCGTTCGCCAGGACAATGACGAGCTGCGTGAGAAGCTGAACAAGGCGCTGGCTGAAATCCGCGCCGATGGTACTTACGAAAAGATCAACGCCAAGTACTTCCCTTTCAACATTTACTGATCCGTCTGAATCGAAGCCCGGCCGCCAATCTGGTAGGTCGGGCTTTGGTGTTTGAGCCCATATGATTCCCGACCTACATGGATTCGGTCCGGCGCTGATCGCCGGCACCTGGATGACCATTCAGCTGGCCCTTGCTTCGCTGGCCCTTGGCCTGGTGCTCGGCCTGCTTGGCGCACTCGCCAAAACCTCGCCATACGCGGCCCTGCGCTGGGTTGGTGGCACCTATTCGACCATCGTGCGTGGCGTTCCCGAACTCCTATGGGTCCTGCTGATCTATTTCGGCACCATTGGCCTGGTACGCGGTATCGGTGAGATTTTCGGCATCGAGAATCTCGCTCTAAGCCCGTTCACCGCCGGTACGATCGCACTGGGTCTGTGCTTCGGGGCCTATGCAACCGAAGTGTTTCGTGGCGCTCTGCTCGCCATCCCCAAAGGCCATCGCGAAGCAGGTCTGGCTCTGGGGCTGGGAAAGCGGCGCATTTTCCTGCGTTTGATCCTGCCGCAAATGTGGCGCCTGGCCCTGCCTGGCCTCGGCAACCTGTTCATGATCCTGATGAAGGACACTGCGCTGGTATCGGTGATTGGTCTCGAGGAGATCATGCGCAGCTCGCAGATTGCAGTGACCGCCAGTAAAGAGCCGTTCACCTTCTTTGTTGTCGCCGCACTGATCTATCTGGGGCTGACGGTCATTGCCATGACGGGCATGTATTTTCTCGAAAAACGCGCCGGTCGCGGCTTTGTCAGGAGCGCGGCATGAGCTGGGAATTGTTCATCAAGTGGTTGCCCAGTTTCCTCGAGGGCGCCTGGCTCACCCTGCAACTGGTCGGCGTTTCGGTCGTTGCCGGACTGATCCTTGCGCTGCCGTTGGGCATCGCACGGTCATCGCGCATTTTGGCGGTGCGCGCATTGCCCTATGGCTACATATTCTTCTTCCGCGGCACCCCCCTTCTGGTGCAATTGTTCCTCGTTTACTACGGCATGGCGCAGTTCCAAGCCGTTCGCGAGAGCTGGTTATGGCCGTTTCTGCGTGAGCCCTACTGGTGCGCCATCATCACCATGACCCTGCACACCGCAGCCTATATCGCAGAGATCCTGCGTGGGGCGATCCAGAACGTGCCGGCTGGGGAAGTAGAAGCCGCCCGCGCGTTGGGCATGTCACGCTACCAGTCATTGCGCCACATCATTCTGCCGCGCGCCGCCCGTATCGGCCTGCCGGCTTACAGCAACGAAGTGATCCTGATGCTCAAGGCCAGCGCCCTGGCGAGTACCATCACGCTGCTGGAGCTGACGGGCATGGCACGCAAGATCGCCGCGCGCACCTACCAGCACGAAGAGATGTTCCTCACTGCCGGCCTGATCTATCTGGTCATCGCCTTCGTGTTGATGCAGGGCTTCAAGCTGCTGGAGCGCTGGCTAAGGGTGGATGCCTGCCAGGGGCGTTGACACGAGCCGCACCGAATCCGCAGCAGCATGGCGCTGCGGATCTCTTCAGGGACAGAAATCCGCTGGCAAGCCACAGACTGGTATCGTTCCTCCTGGCAGGCCGCGCGGAATCCCTGTCGGCTCCCAGGGTCTGAGATCACCCACCCGCCAACGAGACAAGTTCATGCCCGTCGACATTCAGCGCATCGAAAAGGATCAACTCATCTGCTGGCGCCTTCGCCATGGAGACGACGAAGTGATCGTTGCCGAACAAGGCGCGCAAGTACTCAGCTACCGGCAGGGCAACGCGACACCGATCATCTGGCTCAGCGAAGACGCTGCGTTTCAACGCGGGCAGGCGGTACGCGGCGGCGTCCCCGTCTGCTGGCCCTGGTTCGGCGACCTGGCGCGCAATCCGGACTCGGTTCAGGCCGCCTATCAGGGCAGCCAACCAGCGCCGGCCCATGGCCTGGTACGCAATATCGACTGGACAATGGAGCGCAGCGACGGCAGTGCAGACAGCGCTGTCTTGGTATTTAGCTGTAATACTGGGCGTGATCTGCCCGGTTGGCCGCACGCGGTCGACCTGACCCTGAAGATCGGCCTGGACGACAAAGGCTTGCATCTCTCCCTGACCAGCCACAATCGGGGCGGCGCAGCGGTCGCGCTAACCCAGGCTCTGCACACCTATTTTGCGATCAGCGACATTCATCAGGCGGTAGTCGAAGGCCTGGACGGGCATCCTTATATCGAAACCCTGGAAGGCTGGCAGCTCCGCCAGCAGCAGGGCGACCTTGTGTTCGAAGGCGAGACCGACCGCATCTACCTGGAGCTTCCTCCAAGCCTCAGCCTGCGCGATCCGGGGCTCAACCGGCGCATCACCCTAAAGACAAGCGGCTCACGCTCGGCCGTGCTGTGGAACCCCTGGATCGCCAAGGCGCAGCGATTGTCACAGTTTCCGGATGATGCCTGGCAACGCATGCTCTGCATCGAGACGGCCAATGTGATGGCCGATGTCGTAGAGCTCGCGCCGGGAGCGAGCCACACGCTAGCCGTGTCGATCGCTACCGAGCCGATGTAGGAATAGCGAAACTGCAACTGTCAGTGGCGCCGCAACGCAAACAAAGCATGACGGGCGTTTGAACCTATACTGCAAGCAACGCCGCCGCACACGGAACCAGCGGTGGCACGGCCTGTAGCCAGTTGCAACGCATCGGAGATCAACCGCCATGGAAGCCAAGCAACCCAACTTATTGCTCCTGTCTCATTACAGCGAACCCCGTATCAGTCTCAGGCTGATGCGCTGTGAACACTGATTTCGACCTGCTACTCGCCGGCGCCGGCCACAGCCACCTGGGCGTGCTACGTATATGGGCCAGCCGAGAACGCCCGATGGGCAGGATAGGGCTGGTATCCGCAGATCCCTACGCCTGGTACTCCGGCATGATGCCGGGGCTCTTGGCCGAGCATTATCAGCCCCGCCAGTGCCGCGTGCCGCTACCCAAGCTGTGCGCCGCTGCAGAGGTCGAGTTCATCCAAGGCACCATCGTCGCATTGCAGCCGGAAACGCCCGAGTTGCTACTCGCCACTGGCGTCACGCTGCGCAGCACATGGCTATCGCTCAACCTGGGCTCGCTACCGTGGTTACCTGATCAGACCGGCGACGGCATGGAGCTGCTGTCGGTCAAGCCGTTTGCTGACTTCATACGCCGCTGGCAGCAATGGGAAGAGACGCCTGAGCCCGTTGCGGTTCTGGGCGGAGGAGCAGCTGGGGTGGAATTGGCACTGGCCATGGCAGGTCGGGTTCCCAAGGTTTCTCTGTTCACCGCCGAAACATTGCTGGCAGGCCATCCTTCACGCCTTCGACGACTGGCACTGGAACATCTTCGAAGACTCGGGGTGACCATCCATGAACACACCCCTATTCAGGCCGTTCACGGTAACCAACTCGTCGGCGGTGGTGGCCAGGCGCACTGGCGCGGTCGCCGGCTAGTGGTCGCTACAGGGCCAAGCCCACTGGAATGGTTGCGCGAGTCTGGCCTGCGACTCGGCCGCGACGGTTTCATCGACGTCTCGCCCGCCTTGCAGAGCCGATCGCATCCGCATGTGTTTGCCAGCGGAGACTGCGCAAGCCTGGCCGGAGCCGTGCGCAACGGCGTGCATGCGGTGCGTGAAGCGGCAATTCTGGCAACGAATCTGGGCCAGGCTTCGGTGGGTCAGCCATTGCGGCACTACCACCCTCAGCCGCATAGCCTAGCCCTGATCGCCGACGGTCAGCAGGGCGCCCTGCTGAGCTGGGCTGGTGTTGCGGCGGACGGGCGGCTACTGGGGCGATGGAAGGATCGAATCGACCGGCGTTTCGTCCGCCGTCACGGCGCCGAAGGCTGAGGCTTAGCCGAGCAGCTGGTGCAGCCGCCGTTCCAGCAGATCAGGGAAGCGCTTGAACCAGATCATGTTGCGCGGTGAAGGGTGCGGAAGCGGGTGCAGCCGAAACCTGCGGGTACTGTCCCGTTCGCCTTTGAGTTCGATGTCGCAGTGAGCCGAGAAGCGGTCGTCGCGTTTCCAGTACGCCTCGAGGTGCTGACGGACCTCTTGGGGCTGCGCCAGACCAAACCAGAGAAACGCCTCACGTCCGAGCGTAATGATGTCTCGGCCTTGCCAGTTATCGATCAGCAGCTGGCGCATCAACGGATGGAAGCGACGCTTCACCGCCATCGACCAGGCTCGATTGCCAAGCGGCTTGTACGGCACGGTGTTGATCCAGAAAAAGCCTTCACCAACCGAGCGGCTGGCCTCGAGGTTCGGCATTTCTGCACCATGAAGATGCCGGTAAAGCCCGCGGCGCACCAGCTGTCCACCGCTGCCAACGAACGGCTCGCCATAGCGAACCTCCTCGCGCCCGGGATCACGCCCGAAGAACGCGACGGGCGCATCCGCGGGCCCCAAACCGATGATCGGCTCCAAGGGGTCTTTATCGAACGCCTCGTAGACCGCCTCATCGATCCCTTCGATGTGCGCCGCCAGTTCGCGAAAGGCCTGGCGCAGTGACGGCTCGAGGGGTAGCGGGTTGGACATCGCCTAGAGGTCGTCTTCGTCCACGAGCTTTACCTCAGAGGCAGCGATGGCATAGGCAGCATCGGCCAGATCATTGCTGATCGGCTCGATCTCCAATGTACCGTCCACCCAGAGCGGGGCGTAGATATCGTCCAGCATGATGCCGGCTGGATAGCGGACCATGACGATCTGGTTAGGGGGTGGCGGCGGAACGTGGATGCAAGCGCCTGGATAGGGCACCAGGAAGAATTCGGTGCTACGGCCCTGGCTGTCGATTTCTAGCGGGACCGGATAACCACCCAGGCGTATTTCTCTGCCGCCTAGCGCCGGAACGGTCTTGGCCGAGTACATGACCTCAGGCAGGCCTGTAGCCTGTTTCAGTCCCCCATTGTCACTGAAGCCATCAGTTTCAGGCGAGTCGTGTTCGATCTCCGGCATCTCTTCCAGAGCCTGACGGTCTTCTGGAGGCATAAGCTCGAGCCAGTCGAGCTCCGCGGGGGCAGCGTAGGCAAAACATGGAAAACAAATAAGCAGGCAAAGGATTATCTGGCGCATGTGAACCAAGCGGTATAGAACGGGGCCGCAGGGCGCGGCCCCGGGCGGATCAGTGTTTACGGCCTGTAACCATGCCGTAGATGACCAGCAGAATGATCGCACCGACAACCGCACCGATAAAGCCCGCACCTTCTCCAGCCTCATAAAGGCCGAGGGCCTGGCCGCCATAAGTGGCCAGCAGCGAACCGCCGATACCGAGCAGGATGGTCATGATCCAGCCCATGCTGTCGTTGCCGGGTTTCAGGAAGCGTGCGATGAGGCCTACGATCAGGCCAATGATGATGGTTCCGATGATGCCCATGGGCAATCTCCTCAGGTCCGAAAATATACGTTACGTAATCTCGGACCTGAGGCGGGCCGGGCAGTTCGCCGCGGGAGGCCCCAAGCCAGACGGCCGGGCGTTCAATCGCGCGTGATCAGCGACTCGACAGCTGTGATCTGCCGGTCAAGCGTGGAACGGTCTGGGCAGCGCAGCGTCGCATGGCCCACCTTGCGTCCAACCTTGAAGGCCTTGCCGTAGTGATGGAGGTGGCAATCCTCGACTGCGATGACCCTTTCCACGGCTGGCACTTCACCGATGAAATTAAGCATCGCGCTCTCGCCGACCTTGGCCGTCGAGCCGAGCGGCAGACCGCTCACCGCGCGCAGGTGATTTTCGAACTGGCTGCACTCGGCGCCTTCGATGGTCCAATGCCCGGAGTTATGCACGCGCGGCGCAATCTCGTTGGCCTTGAGACCACCGTCAACTTCGAAGAACTCGAAAGCAAGAACGCCGACATAATCGAGCGTGTTCAGCACGCGCCCAACGTAGTCTTCGGCCAGTGCCTGCAGCGGATGGTTGCTGCTAGCGACTGACAGCCGCAGGATGCCTTCTTCGTGCGTATTGTGGACCAGCGGATAGAAGCAGGTCTCGCCATCACGTCCGCGCACAGCGATCAGCGACACCTCACCGGTGAACGGCACGAAGCCCTCCAGGATGCATGGCACACTGCCCAGCTCGGCAAACGCGTTGGCCACGTCGGCCGACTTGCGCAACACCTTCTGGCCCTTGCCGTCATAACCCAGCGTTCGGGTCTTGAGTACCGCAGGCAAGCCGATAGCGGCCGCGGCGGCATCGAGATCTGCCTGGGACTGGATATCCGCAAATTCCGGCGTCGGGATGCCAAGGTCCCTGAACATGGACTTTTCGAACCAGCGATCACGGGCGATACGCAGCGCCTCAGCACTTGGATATACCGGAACGAACTGCGACAGGAACGCCACCGTTTCGGCCGGCACGCTCTCGAACTCGAACGTCACCAGGTCGACTTCATCGGCCAACTGGCGCAGATGGTCCTGGTCTCCGTAGTCGGCACGCAGATGCTCGCCAAGAGCCGCCGCACAGGCGTCCGGCGCCGGGTCAAGAAAGGCGAAGTTCATGCCCAGCGGAGTTCCTGCCAGGGCGAGCATGCGGCCCAATTGGCCGCCACCGATCACGCCAATTTTCATTACGCGTCCCTCGGGTCCGGATTGTCGAGCACGGTCTGAGTCTGCTCGTCGCGGAATTTCTTCAGCGCGGCATGATATTCGGGGAATTCGTGCCCCAGGATGCTGGCCGACAGCAGTGCGGCATTGACCGCGCCCGCCTTTCCGATTGCCAGCGTGGCGACGGGTACACCAGCCGGCATCTGAACGATCGACAGAAGCGAGTCCACTCCTGAGAGCATCGAGGACTGCACCGGCACCCCAAGCACCGGCAGATGGGTCTTGGCCGCGCACATGCCCGGCAGATGAGCAGCGCCGCCAGCGCCTGCGATGATCACGCGCAGACCACGTTCTTCAGCCTGCTCGGCGTACTGGAACAGCAGATCGGGTGTGCGGTGCGCTGACACCACGGTGACTTCGTGCGGAATGCCGAGCTTTTCGAGCATGTCTGCGGTGTGGCTCAAGGTGGACCAATCGGACTTGGATCCCATGATCACGCCTACCAGTGCGGTCATCGTCGTGCCTCTCTTCGGCGCCTAGGCGCATCAGGAACAACGGCCGCGCTGAAAACAGCGCGGCCGTGCAGGTACATGGTCGGAACCGGTCCGACCGAAGGCCGCGCAGTATATCGCAAGCCCAGACCAGCCGGCACCCGCACCGCACGTCTGGCAAAGACGGGAATGCCCGCTAGAGTTGCCCGAGGTCAATGAATGCTTGGAGTAAATGCACAAACTGCCAGTTCCGATGCACAGGAGCCGCCCATGACCCAGACCATGAAAGCCGCCGTCGCACATGCCTACGGCGAATCGCTACGTATCGAGGAAGTGAACGTTCCATTGCCCGGCCCCGGACAGATTCTGGTGAAGATCGAGGCATGCGGCGTCTGCCATACCGACCTGCACGCCGTCGAGGGCGACTGGCCTGTACGTCCATCGCTGCCATTCATCCCCGGTCATGAAGGCGTCGGCTACGTCGCTGCACTTGGCCGTGGCGTCAGCCGAATCAAGGAAGGCGACCGGGTCGGCGTGCCCTGGTTATATAGCGCCTGCGGCTGCTGCGAGCACTGCCTGACCGGCTGGGAAACGCTGTGCGCTGACCAGCAGAACACGGGCTACTCGGTCAACGGTGGCTACGCCGAGTACGTCTTGGCCGATCCCAACTATGTCGGCATTCTTCCAAAACAGGTCGCCTTCGACGAGATTGCACCGATTCTTTGCGCTGGCGTCACGGTGTACAAGGGACTGAAAGTAACCAATGCACGACCGGGCCAGTGGGTGGCTATCTCAGGCATTGGCGGGTTGGGCCACGTAGCCGTGCAATACGCCAGAGCCATGGGCCTGCACGTGGCAGCCGTGGATGTCGACGACACCAAGCTGGAGCTGGCACGCACACTCGGCGCTACTCTAACGGTCAACGCGCGCCATGAAGATCCGGCTGAGGTCATCCAGCGCGACATCGGTGGTGCCCACGGCGTGCTGGTAACTGCGGTATCAAACAGCGCCTTTGGTCAGGCGATTGGCATGGCACGGCGGCACGGCACTGTGGCGTTGGTTGGCCTGCCGCCAGGCGACTTCCCGACGCCGATTTTTGACGTGGTGTTGAAGGCCATCAGCATCACCGGCTCCATCGTGGGCACCCGCGCGGACCTGCAGGAAGCACTGGACTTCGCCGCAGAAGGCCTGGTCAAGGCGACCATCCACAGCGGCAAGCTGGACGAGATCAACCAGATCTTCGATCAGATGCGCGCCGGCACTATCGAAGGGCGGATCGTGCTGAACATCTAGCGGATCACCGGGCTCGCCTGGTTTTCAGCAGAGCCAGGCCTGCCTCACTCGGTCGCAACGCCTTCAACGCCTTGTCCCGCACCGGATTCCAGCTTGCGCCAGAGCAGCCGCACCGGTGCCTTGCGCACCAGTGCACAGCGGTACAGGCGTATCTCCAGCGGGATTCGCCAATGCTCGCCGCCACACACCACCAGCTCGCCCCGCTCAAGTTCGGCGGTCACGCTGAGCCGCGGCACCCAGGCCAGGCCGAGCCGCTGCATCGCCATGCTTTTCAGGCTGTCTGCCATGGCCGTTTCGTAAACCGTCGAGGCGCGCAGCCCCCGTTGGCGCAGCAACAGATTCACCGAACGCCCCAGCGAGGCGCCAGCGCTGTAGGCCAGCAGCGGGACGGTCTGACCGCTGTCCGGATCGAACAGTGGCTCACCCGCAGCATCAACGCCACACACGGGTACGATTTCGGTACGCCCCAGCGCGATTGACGGAAACAGCTCGGGGTCCATCTGCAGCGCAGCGTCCGGATCGTAATAGGCGAGGATGAGATCGCAAGCGCCTTCACGCAGCGAATGCACCGCCTCGCCGACATTGGTCGCGACCAGTCGACTGTTCACCGGCACACCATCCTGGCGCAGCCGTGCCAACCACTCGGGAAAGAAGCCCAGCGCCAGCGAATGCGCGGCGGCAATCTGCAACACCTCGCCGCGCTGGCCTTCGAGATTGTGCAGGTACTGAACGACCTCCCCCATCTGGTCAATCATGTTGCGAGCGGTGACCAGGAACAGCTGCCCCGCCTCGGTGAGCTCGACCGGGGTTTTGGCGCGATTCACCAACGTCAGCCCAAGGCAGTTTTCCAGACTCCGAATGCGCCGGCTGAAGGCTGGCTGGGTGACGAAGCGTCGTTCGGCAGCTTGGGAGAAACTCCGAGTCGCAGCCAGGGCAACCAGATCCTCCAGCCACTTGGTTTCGATGTTCATACCGGTTCCTGACACCTTGAGGGGCCGATCATAGCTAGCCATAACGCTCGCCAGCGAAGCGGCGTCACACCTTCTGCTATGCCGATTGTGCATGACTCAGCGTTTAACGGCATTGGCCGCAAAGGTAGCTCAAGCCCTATGGTAGCGGCCTTCGCGGCAGATGCCGCTTTTCTCTCGGATGAGAACCCTCATGTCCTCCGCTGCATCCTTCCGCCTGGAAAAAGACCTGCTTGGCTCCCTCGAAGTACCTGCTGACGCTTATTACGGCATCCAAACGCTGCGCGCCGTGCGCAACTTTCACCTTTCTGGCGTGCCGCTATCGCACTTTCCGAAGCTGGTCGTGGCGCTGGCGATGGTCAAGCAGGCAGCAGCGGACGCCAATCGCGAGCTGGGGCATCTGAGCGACGCCAAGCACATGGCGATCAGCCAGGCTTGCGCTCATCTGGTCCGAGGCGAGCACCACGATCAGTTCGTGGTGGACATGATTCAGGGCGGCGCCGGCACGTCGACCAACATGAATGCCAACGAAGTCATCGCCAACCTGGCGCTGGAGTACATGGGGCACGCAAAAGGTGAATATCGACACCTGCACCCGAACAATGACGTGAACATGGCGCAATCGACCAACGACGCCTACCCCACCGCGATCCGCCTGGGCCTGCTGCTGGGCCATGACACCCTGCTGGCCAGCCTCGACAGCCTGGTACAAGCCTTTGCCGGCAAGTCAGCCGAATTCGCACACATCCTCAAGATGGGCCGCACCCAACTGCAGGACGCCGTGCCCATGACCCTCGGCCAGGAGTTCCGAGCGTTCGCGACTACCCTCGGTGAAGATCTGGAGCATCTGCGACTGATCGCGCCGCAGCTGCTTGTGGAGGTCAACCTCGGCGGCACGGCCATCGGCACCGGCATCAATGCCGATCCCAACTACCAGGCCCTGGCCGTGCAGCGCCTGGCCACCATCAGCGGCCAGCCCCTCAAGCCTGCTGCGGACCTGATCGAAGCCACTTCCGACATGGGTGCCTTCGTCACTTTTTCCAGCATGCTCAAGCGTCTGGCGGTGAAGCTGTCGAAGATTTGCAACGACCTGCGCCTGCTGTCCAGCGGACCGCGTACCGGCATCAACGAGATCAATCTACCGCCGCGCCAGCCGGGCAGCTCGATCATGCCTGGCAAGGTCAACCCGGTAATCCCCGAGGCAGTCAACCAAGTGGCCTTTGAAGTCATCGGCAACGATCTGTCGCTGACCATGGCGGCCGAAGCCGGGCAACTGCAGCTCAACGTGATGGAACCTCTGATTGCCTACAAGCTGTTCGACTCGATCCGCCTGCTACAGCGCGCCATGGACATGCTGCGTGAGCACTGCATTGTTGGCATTACCGCCAACGAAGACCATTGCCGCCAGCTGATGGAAAACTCCATCGGCCTGATCACCGCGCTGAACCCCTACATCGGCTACGAAAACGCCACCCGTATCGCCGGCCAGGCGCTGCTCAGCGGACGCGGTGTGCTGGAGCTGGTGCGTGAAGAAAAGCTGCTGGACGACGCCACGCTCGATGACATCCTGCGGCCGGAAAACATGATCGCGCCGCGTCTGGTGCCGCTGAAAGCCTGACCAAGCCGTCCCGATGCCTGTGCTCTTTCGCGGCACAGGCACTTGGACGGTGTCTAATGCTGTCAGTGTTGGAACTTCCCACTGAGGACAGCCAAACCGTGATGTGCCACAAATCACGTTTTTCCACCCTTGCGTAAAATCCGCCGATTCCACGGAGGTCCCATGCGCAAACTACTCGCCGTCACCCTTTTGTTCAGCACGTTTATGGGCGCGCCGCTCGCACATGCGGAGCTCCCGCAAGGCTACGAAGTGGTCCTGCAAACCGAAAACTTCCCGCCTTTCAACATGGCCGATGGCGGCAAGAACTTCGCCCGCGAAGACCACATTCAAGGCGTCAGCGCGACGATTGTCCGTGAAATGTTCAAGCGTGCCGACATTGCCTATTCCATGACGCTGCGCTTCCCCTGGGACCGTATCTACCAGGCGACACTGGATATGCCCAACCACGGTCTCTTCTCCACTTCCATGACCGACGAGCGCCGCCCGCTGTTCAAATGGGTCGGCCCAATCGCCCAATACGAAAGCGTGCTGCTTTCGCCGCCCGGCTCGAACCTTAAGCTGAGCAGCCTAGAGCAGGCAAAGGCATACAAGATTGGGGCCTATCAAAGCAGCGCTGTCAGCCAACGCCTGGAAGCGCAGGGCCTGGCGCCTGTCAACGCGCTCCGCGATCAGGAAAACCTCCAGAAATTACTAAGCGGCCGGATCGACCTCTGGGCGACCTCCGATCCCGTGTGGCGCTACTACGCGAAACAGGAAGGTGTAGGCGGCCTGAATACTGTGCTGGTGTTCAATTCCGCCCCGCTGTACCTGGCTTTGAACAAAGACGTCCCGGACGAAGTCGTCACCCGCCTGCAGAAGGCGCTGGACGAGATGAAAAGCGAAGGCTACGGCACCTGCGCCAAACATCCAGAACTCTGCTGACCTGATCAACCGCCAACGGTGCGCAATGCGCCGTTGGTCACTGCCGTTACCCTGGGGCGGCCTGATCGACCGGAACGCCGTTTGGCGCTACTCGATCTCAAATAACCCATCCCGCAGCGACACAGAAGCCAGGCGCTCACGTATTTCAGGGTCGATCCGTGGATCATCCAGGTCATAGAGCATGACCTGCCGATAGGCGTTGACCCGGTTGATCTCAGTGCCAAGATATTCCCAAACCACACGGGTACAGGCCGGGGTACGACGGTCTCCACTTGAGACGCCTGTCTTCAAGCCGTTGAGGCGGCTGATCCGGCTTTTGAAACTGGGAATGAGGATGGTCTGGCTCATCTCGTTTCCGGTCAGCGACTCGTAATCAATCAGAAACAGACGATCCTGAAGATAGAACGCAGCGCCAAGGTAACGACAACGCACCACCCAGTCCTCGGCCCTTGGATTGTCGGCGCGTGACTGTTCCTGGCGTTCTTGGCGCTCGAAGACGAAGCTGCCGCGATCTTCGCGCAGCTGCACCAGCGACAGCAGAATTTGCCCAGGCACGGACATGCAGTTGGCGTATTCGAAGTAATAGCCGCAATAGCGCGAAAGGTTATTGGCGTTCTCGCGCATCGGCTGAAACAGTTCCAGCAGTGGATCGCTGGCAGCGACGCGCTCTTGATCATGGCCGCGCATGCCAATGAGCTGGGTGAACTGATCCCTGGGCAGACTCAGTTCATAGGCTTCAACGCCAAAGAAGTCGCAGATCCGCTTGAGGTTGTGCGTGGTCGGTCGACTTTGACCGTTGAGGTATTTATTGAACTGCGCCCGGTTCATGGACAGCTTGCGACAGACCTCGGCTTTCGATCGATAGTGGCTGCAGAGCAGCTTGAGGTTGGCGCGGAAGTGATCGTGCATGGAGATGTCCAGTGATGCGAGCGGCGCGATTCTAGCATCAACTTGCGCCAGCTAGCCGCGATCCGCGTAATTGCATGACCGCCGGGTCTGGCCAACCATTCCCCTTTCGATGATTCAACATTTGTCACAACAACAAGAGAGACACTTTCCTCATGCTCGATCTTCTTAACGATCTCATCTGGAGCAAGCTGCTCATCGTGATGCTGATAGGCCTTGGTCTGTTCTTCACCATCGCCTCGCGGTTCGTCCAGTTTCGCTACTTCGGCAGCATGTTTCAGATCTTCGGCGAAGCCTTCAAACGCCAGCCGGGACAGCTCAGTTCATTCCAGGCGCTGATGCTCAGCGTTGCCGGCCGCGTCGGCGCGGGCAACATCGCCGGTGTTTCGGTTGCCATCATGCTCGGCGGGCCCGGTGCGGTCTTCTGGATGTGGGTCGTGGCGCTCGTCGGCATGGCTACCAGCTACTTCGAATGCTCCCTGGCGCAGCTGTACAAACGCCGTGAAGCTGATGGCGGCTATCGCGGCGGCCCGGCGTTCTATATTCAGCATGGTCTCGGCCAGCGTTGGCTGGGTATCGTGGTTTCGCTGTTGTTGCTGGTGACCTTTGGCTTCGGCTTCAACGCCGTGCAGTCCTATACGGTCGCCAGTTCGATGAACGATACCTTCGGCGTGCCGACCTATATCAGCGGTATCGTGCTGATGGTAGTGATTGGCCTGATCATCTTTGGCGGAATCAAGCGCATCGCCAAGTTCGCCGACGTGCTGGTGCCGATCATGGCGTTCTCCTACATCGCCATGGCCCTCTTTGTCATCGGCAGTAACGCGGGCGACATTCCTCAGGCCTTCGGCACCATCTTCCGCAGCGCTTTCGGTCTCGAGCCGGCATTCGCAGGCGGCATCGGTGCGGCGATCATCATGGGCGTCAAGCGCGGCCTGTTTTCCAACGAGGCGGGCCTGGGCAGTGCGCCCAACGTGGCGGCGGTCGCGGAGGTCAAGCACCCAGTGGCGCAGGGCATCGTGCAGTCGCTGAGCGTGTTCATCGATACCATTATCCTGTGCAGTTGCACCGCGTTGATCATCATATTGTCGGGCGTCTTCGAGCCCGGAAGCGAGATGGGCGGCGTAGTCCTGACGCAAACCGCCGTAGCTGCCGTCGTCGGTGAATGGGGACGGGTCTTCATCAGCGTGGCGCTGCTGCTGTTCGTGTTTACCACCCTGATCTACAACTACTATCTCGGCGAGAACGCGCTGGGCTTCTTTACCGGTGAGCGCTGGCCGGTCATGGTGTACCGCGTGATGGTGATTGGGCTGGTCATGTGGGGCTCGGTTCAGGATCTGGGTACGGTGTTCGGTTTTGCCGACGTCACCATGGGTCTGCTGGCGATCTGTAACCTGATCGCCCTGGCGCTGCTGTTCAAGGTAGGCCTGCGCCTGATGCGCGACTACGATAGCCAGCGTGAGGCCGGCGTCGCATCGCCAATGCTTGATCCAAAGAAGTTCGCCGATCTGGACCTGGACCCAAGCGTCTGGCCAGCAGCCGTAGGCGCTGAAACGCCGGCCAGCCACGCGACCGCAACCAGCCGGGCACGTCAGCCTTGAGTTGATCCGCGTCGTTTGAACAGGGGCCGCTGGCCCCTGTTTTCATATAGGAGACCCCTATGCCGGCTTCCAGAAATACCCTGGTGCTGTACACCGGCGGCACCATCGGCATGCAGCAGAGTGCAGAGGGCCTCATGCCTGCCTCTGGCTTCGCCAGCCGCTTACGCGAACAGCAGAACAAACATCCAGAGCTGACGGTGCCGGACTGGCAGTTCCGCGAGCTGCTGCCCCCCATCGACAGCGCCAATATGAATCAGAGCCACTGGTTGGCAATGGTCGAAGCCATTCGGGCCGGGGTCGAGCAGGACGACTGCGACGCGGTACTGATCCTCCATGGCACTGACACTCTTGCCTATAGCGCTGCTGCCCTTTGCTTCCTGCTGCTGGGGCTCGACGTGCCTGTGGTAATGACGGGCGCCATGTTGCCGGCCGGCGCACCCGGCAGCGATGCCTGGGACAACCTGTTCGGTGCGATGCAGGCCCTGCATACCGGCGTCGAGCCAGGTGTTCATCTCTACTTCGCAGGCAAACTGATGCACGGCGCCCGCGTCAGCAAGCTCGGTACCGCCAGCCTCGATGCGTTCGGTGTCCTGCCACGGCTGCGTCAGGGGCAGCGGGCAGTCACTGTTCCTGCAGCTCTGGACTACCGCCAATCTCGCCAGCAGGTGAAACTCGCGGTACTTCCGCTTTATCCAGGCATCCAGGCAGCCCAGGTGAACGCCTTACTGTCGAGCGGGGTACAGGGCGTGCTGTTCGAGTGCTATGGCAGCGGGACCGGACCTGCCGATGATGGCGAACTGCTGAAAGCCATACAGCATGCCCATGAGCGCGGCGTCGTACTGGCTGCAATCAGCCAATGCCCGCAGGGTCACGTCGAGTTCGGCATCTATGCCGCCGGTAGCAAGCTGGAAGCAAGCGGGCTGATGTCAGGCGGCGGCATGACGCGGGAGGCTGCGCTGGGCAAGCTGTTCGCCTTGCTCGGCGCCGGACTGTCGCAGACCGAGGTCGAGCATTGGTTTGCGCTGGATCTCTGCGGGGAACGTGCCGACTGATCTGCAGCTCAGTTCGAATTGGGATTGCCTTGCTGAAGGCCGTGCTGGTTTGTGGCCAGCTCCACCAGAGCGGTGCGCCATGCCACACCCCGCGGCAAGGCGAAAAAGGACGGGTTGAGATAGCTTTCTCGCGCTTCGTAGGTCAACGCGTCCCCACTGATCGTCAACACCTCGCCGCCGGCACCTTCGAGCACGCCTTGAGCGGCCGCGGTATCCCATTGCGAGGTCGGCGCGAGACGCGGGTAACAATCGGCAGCACCTTCGGCCAGCAGGCACAGCTTCAACGAACTGCCCACGTTGGCCAGCTCCAGATTGCCGAAGCGCTGCCGCAAACCGTCCAGCAGGCGTTCCTGAGCCGGACTCGAGTGGCGTCGGCTTGCAACCACCGTGAATCCCCGCGCTGACTGATGCCGCACCCTCAAAGGCTGCGCTGCACCGTCGGCTTCGGCACGCCAGGCACCGAAGCCGGCCCCGCCGTAATAGCAGCGGCGGTTGGCCGGGACCCCAACCACACCGAACAACACCTGTCCCTGTTCGATCAACGCGACATTGACGGTGAACTCTTCGCTTCCGGCAATGAATTCCTTGGTGCCATCCAGCGGATCGACCAGCCACCAGCGCGTCCAGCCGGCGCGCTCGGCAAGACCCAGCGCGCAGTCCTCCTCGGACAAGACCGGGATGGCAGCATCCAGCGCTCGGAGTCCACCGGCCAGCAGGTGATGAGCCGCCATGTCAGCGGCAGTCACGGGCGAGGCATCAGCCTTTTCATGCACCTGCACATCGTTGCGCCAGTGCGGCAGGATGGCCTCGCCCGCAGCGCGAACGAGATCAATGACAGGCGCCAGATAAGGATGACTCATTGATCGAATTCTCCCCGCTGAGTGAGCAGATCGCGCGCCAGATAGAGCGCCGCGAGAGCGCGCCCTTCGCTGAACTGAGGATTCCGGATCAGGCTGGACAGTTCACGCAGATCAATGCGATCGACACGCATTGGCTCCGGCTCGTCCCCCGGCAGCTGCTCGGGGTAGAGGTCGCGCGCCAACACCACCTGGATCTTCTGGCTCATGTAACCCGGCGACAGAGACAGCTCGGTGAGCAGCTCCAGACTGCGCGCACCAAAGCCGGCCTCCTCCTTCAATTCACGGTTGGCCGCGTCAAGCACATCTTCACCCGGCTCGATCAGTCCCTTGGGCAGCGACAGTTCGTAGGTATCAGTACCGCCGCAATACTCTTCGACCAGCAGCGCCCGGCCGTCGGCTTCCAGCGCGACGATCATCACCGCGCCGTAGCCGGTCCCCTTGCCGACCAGCCGTTCGTAGGTTCGCTCCACGCCGTTGGAAAACCGCAGCTGCAGCTCCTCGACTCGGAACAGGCGGCTGCTGGCGACGATCTCACGGGCAAGTACGGTAGGTTTCTGGCGCATGGGGATATCCTTGAAACGCGAAAACCAATCATAACCCGGCTTTCCGTGATCGCCGTGAACGCTTTGCATCGAGCCGACCGCTGTCGCACCATTGTCCCAACCGCCGAACAAGAGCCCGCCATGATCGCTTCGCTGCCCTGGTCCGAGATCGACACCGTCCTGCTGGACATGGATGGCACCTTGCTGGATCTACATTTCGATAACCACTTCTGGCTCGACTTCATGCCCCAGCGCTACGCCGAACGGCACGGCATCAGTCGCGCCATGGCCGAGCTTGAATTAGCCCCGCTGTTCAACGAACACGAAGGCAAGCTGACCTGGTATTGCCTGGATTTCTGGACTCGCGAGCTGAATCTGCCGATTCGAGAAATGAAGCGCGAAATCGCTCACCTGATCGCCCTGCGACCGGCTGCGGACGAATTCCTCGCCGCCCTGCGCGATGCAGGCAAGCGCGTGGTGCTGATCACCAATGCCCATCGCGATTCCCTATCGCTGAAGCTCGAACGGATCGAGCTGGCCCCCTGGTTTGATCGTCTGATCAGCTCTCATGACTATGGCTTTCCTAAAGAGCAGGCCCAGTTCTGGGACGCGCTGAGAGCGGACCTGAATTTCGATCCGGCAACCGCGCTGTTCATCGACGACAGTCTGCCTGTCCTGCGTAGTGCGCAGGCTTACGGCGTCGCCCACCTGCTGGCCATCAGCGAACCGGACAGCCGCCGAGGCAAAAAGAACACTGAAGAATTCGCAGCAGTCGACGATTACCTTGAACTGATTCGAAGCCTGCAAGGCTTCTCCTTCTAAGCTGGGCCTGCCGAAATGCTTAACTCATTCCCACACGTGTCCACCTTGCTGCAAAGAACGTTCTAAAAGCGTGACCGCTGTAGCCGCTACCCTGCGTAGAGGTACAAAATGAACGCCGCTAAAGCGCATGCTGGGCCTTATCTCAGGGCGCGCCACATAGGGATGAACTATGGCTGTAGACCCAGTATTCTGGCCTTCTGAACGCAGCGAAATGGGCCGAAGGATCGGCCTGCACGAGTGGAGCGCAACCGCGCTGGGCCCCATCGAGCGCTGGCCCACAACGTTGCGGGTCCTGCTCGACACCCTCCTTGAGGCTCCACTGCCGATGTGCATCCTGTGGGGCGAGGCCGGTCTGCAGCTCTATAACGACGCCCATGCCGCCGCCATCGGCGATTACCATCCGGACGCGTTAGGCGCTCCGGTCGCGACAACCTGGGGCGACAACTGGCCGGGGCTGCATCAGGCGAGCCCTCTTGCCGAACGCAACCATACCTGCACGCTGCGCAACCACCACCCCACCGACAATGGCTTATCGGCGAGGAGCCAGATTGGCTTCGATATAGCTGTCAGCCCCATCCGTGAAGGCGAACTGATCGTCGGACAACTGCTATGCCTTCGGCCAAGCGAAGAAGAAGCACTACGCCGCCGAAACGCCGAGATCAAGATGATCACCGATGCGTTGCCAGTGCTTATCGGCTACGTCGATCGAGACGAGCGCTTTCGTTTCAACAACAAACATTACGAGACCTGGTTCGGCTTAAGCCCCGAGGCGCTTTACGGCAAAAGCGTCCGAGAAGTTCTCGGTGAAAAGGGTTATGCGCTGCGCAAAGCACACGTGAAGGCTGCGCTAGCAGGTCAGGAGCTGAGCTTCGAAGCTTACAGCGCTCACCGCGATGGCAAACCTCGCCAAACCCAGGTGCACTACCTGCCGCGTCGCGACGACAACAACGAAGTGGAAGGCTTTTTTGTTCTGGCTCAGGATGTCACCGAACGCTGGCAGGCAGAGCAGGCGCTGCGCGAACTGAACGAGACCCTGGAGAGCCGCATTCAGGAGCGCACCACGGCGCTGGCTGAAGTCTATGAGCGCTTGCTGACGGAGATGAACAGCCGCGAACAGGCTCAGGAAGCGCTGCGCCAGGCGCAGAAGATGGAAGCGGTGGGCCAGCTCACCGGCGGTATCGCTCACGACTTTAACAACATGCTCACCGGTATCATCGGCGGGCTCGATCTGATCCAGCGTTACAACCAGTCGGGCCGCCACCATGAAACCCAGCGCTTCATTGACGCCGCGGTCACCTCGGCCAACCGCGCCGCCGCACTGACCCATCGCCTACTGGCATTTGCCCGACGGCAGCCGCTCAACCTCAAGCGCGTCGACCTCAACGAGCTCGTAGAGTCGATGCGCGATCTGATTGTCCGGACGCTGGGCAGCCATATTCTGGTCGACGCGCTGTTGCAGCCGGACCTGTGGCCGGCCAACAGTGACGAGAACCAGCTGGAAAGTGCCTTGCTCAATTTGGTGATCAACGCCCGCGATGCGATGCCCAACGGTGGCAGTCTGTACATGGCGACCGCGAACGTGACCCTACAACAAGGCGAAATCGGCGAGCTGACGGCAGGTCGCTACGTCACGCTCAGTGTGATCGACAGCGGGTGCGGTATGACACCCAAGGTGCTTGCTGCTGCGTTCGAGCCCTTTTTCACCACCAAGCCCATCGGGCAAGGCACCGGCCTCGGGCTGTCGATGATCTACGGATTCGCGCGACAGGCCGGCGGTCATGTTCAATTGCGCAGCGAACCGGGAAACGGCACCGAAGTCACCCTGTATCTGCCTGCCCACCGTTCGCTGAACCCACAGGCTCCAAGTTCGCAGCTCAGCCTCCATGCAGACCGGCCGGAGCAATCCCTTCATGGCGAAGCCGTGTTGGTGGTCGAAGATGATCCCGCGGTGCGGCTGCTGGTTCTGGATGTATTGACGATGCTCGGCTATCGCACGCTGGAAGCAGCTGAAGCCAACACGGCAATGAAGATCCTACAGAGCGGAGAGCCCATTGATTTGCTGCTCTCAGACGTGGGCCTGCCGGGGATGAACGGCCGGCAACTGGCAGACATCGCGCGAGAACACCGCCCGGGTTTACGGGTGCTGTTCATGACGGGCTATGCGGAGCAGGCAATCAGCACCGACTTTCTCGATGCAGGCATGGACATGATCAGCAAGCCGTTCGCCATAGACGACCTGGCGATGCGCGTACGCGACATGCTGGCTGGCAAGCAGTCTGGCTGAAGCTATCGTAGTGACAGTGCCCGTCGCGAGAAGATTGAAAATCCAGCCGCAGCCGCGCACAGTCGTCCCGTCCGCATGATTCGCCGAGCTTGCCAATGACCGCGTCACGCCTCCCCCATGATCCCCCCGCTACCGACGCACCCATCGACGCCAGTGGTCGCTATCAGTTCCAGGCGATCGACGAAGCACGGCCTGAACCGGTGGAACTGGCCGAAGAGTGCGCGCTGGCGATTGCCTATAACGGGCTCAGCCAGGCAGTGATGATGGTCACCCCGGCGGACCTCGAAGATTACGTCGTCGGCTTCAGCCTTGGTGCCGGGATCGTTGAAAGCACGGCGGATATCTACGACATTCGCGTGAGTGGGAGCGGCACTGGGCGTCACGCCGAGGTCGACATTGCCAGTCGCGCCTTCTGGAAGCTCAAGGAGCAGCGCCGCCAGTTGCCGGGCAATGCCAGCTGCGGATTGTGCGGTGTCGAGGCGCTGGAACAGGCGCTGCCACAGCTGCCCGCGCTGCCCGTCACCCCCTTGCCGCCGCCGCACTGGCTGGATGATCTGCGCCAGCGTATCGCTGAGTTTCAACCTCTCGCGAAACGCTGCGGCGCCGTACATGCGGCGTTGTTCATCAATGCACAGGGAGAGATCATCCTGGGCCGCGAGGATATCGGCCGGCACAACGCGCTGGACAAGCTCATCGGCGCGCTGAGCCGGGCCGGGCAGGACGCCGCAGGCGGGGTTGCGGTGGTCACCAGTCGCTGCAGCCTGGAACTGATCCACAAGGTCCAGCGCGCCGGTATTCCTACCCTGGTGAGCTTCTCCTCACCGACCGGCCTGGCCGCGCAGTGGGCCCAGCGGCATAACCTCAACCTGATCCATATTCCTCATCGCAGCCCACCTCGCGTATTCAGCCCGCCCGCTGATACAACCGACATCACTAAACCAGACGAGGCCCAAGGATGAGCCTGCAACAAGAACGCCCTCGCTACCGTCCCTATTCCGGCGCTGCCGCAGGCTGGGGCGCGCTGCGCAGCGTGGCCAGTTCCTGGCTGGACAGCAAACAACCGATCAAGAACATCCGTGCTCTGCTGAAAACCAACCAGAACGGTGGGTTCGACTGCCCCGGCTGCGCCTGGGGCGATTCGCCTGAGGACGGTACGGTAAAGTTCTGCGAAAACGGCGCCAAAGCGGTCAACTGGGAGGCCACCAAACGACGTGTCGACGCGGCCTTCTTTGCCCGTTACAGCGTCAGCCAGTTACGCGAACAGAGCGATTACTGGCTGGAGTACCAGGGTCGCCTGACCGAACCCATGCGCTACGACAGGGCAAGCGACCGCTACCTGCCCATCGGCTGGGATGAAGCCTTCGCCTTGATTGCCGGCCATCTGAACGCATTGGAAGAACCTGATCAGGCGGAGTTCTATACGTCGGGCCGCACCAGCAACGAAGCCGCGTTCCTGTACCAGCTGTTCGTCCGAGCTTACGGCAGTAACAATTTCCCCGATTGCTCGAACATGTGCCACGAGGCCAGCGGTGTTGCCCTTGGCGAAAGTATCGGCGTGGGCAAGGGCAGCGTGACCTTCGAGGATTTCGCCAAGGCTGACGCCATTTTCGTACTTGGCCAGAACCCCGGCACCAATCACCCACGTATGCTTGAACCGCTGCGCGACGCGGTGGCACGCGGCGCACAGGTGGTGTGTTTCAACCCCCTGAAAGAACGTGGGCTGGAGCGCTTCCAACACCCACAGCATGCCTTGGAGATGCTCGCTAACGGCTCGGCGCCGCTAAATACCGCCTTCTTTCGCCCTGCTCTGGGCGGCGATATGGCCGCCATGCGCGGTATTGCCAAGTTACTGCTGTTCTGGGAGCGCGAAGCCCAGGCCAACGGCGAGCCGGCCGTGTTCGATCGGGCGTTCATCGAACAGCACACCAGCGGTATCGACAGCTACCTGACGACCCTGGACGCAACCCGATGGGAAACCATCGAACGGCAATCGGGCCTGGGCCTGGCCGAGCTCGAACAGGCGGCGCGGATTTTCCGCGATGCCGAGCGGGTGATCATCTGCTGGGCAATGGGCATCACCCAGCACCGCCACTCGGTCGCGACGATCCAGGAAATCACCAACCTGCAGCTCTTGCGTGGCAACCTTGGCAAGCCGGGTGCAGGCCTCTGTCCGGTCCGTGGACACAGCAACGTGCAGGGCGACCGCACCATGGGCATCAACGAGCGGCCCCCCGCTGCGCTGCTCGATGCACTGGAACGGCGCTTCGACTTCAAGGTGCCGCGCCAACCCGGGCACAACGTGGTAGAGGCCATCGGAGCCATGCTCGAAGGCCGCTCGAAAGTGTTTATCGGCCTTGGCGGCAACTTCGCCCAGGCCACGCCGGATAGCCACCGGACGCATCAGGCGCTACAGAATTGCGAGTTGACTGTACAGATCAGCACCAAGCTCAATCGCAGCCATCTGACCGTCGGACGGGAAGCGCTCATCCTGCCGTGCCTCGGCCGTACCGACATCGATCATCAGGCGAGCGGCTCCCAGGCCGTCACGGTGGAAGACTCGTTCTGCATGATTCACGCCTCTTACGGTCAGCTGGAACCCCTCTCGCCGCTGATGCGCTCTGAGCCTGCGATCGTTGCGGGTATCGCCCAGGCAACGCTCGGCGATGAACTGTTGGACTGGCAAGCGCTGGTCGCCGACTACGCGCGCATCCGCCAATTGATCAGCGATACCATCCCCGGCTTTTCCGACTTCGAAGCGCGCATTCAACATCCCGGCGGCTTTCACCTGGACAACCCCGCCGCGAACCGTCGATGGAAGACCGCCAGTGGCTGCGCCAATTTCATCGCCAACCCGCTACCAACCAGCCTGTTCGGCGAAGCGTTGCGAGACAGTGACCAACAACCGGATCTGGTGCTGCAGACCCTGCGCTCGCATGATCAGTACAACACCACTATCTACGGCCTGGACGATCGCTATCGCGGCGTTAGAGGCCAGCGTCGCGTCGTATTTGCCAATATCGAAGACATCCGCCGGCTGGGCTTCGAATCAGGACAAAAGGTCGACATCGAGTCGCTGTGGAATGACGGCATCACGCGCCGGGTGGAAGGCTTTACTCTGCTGCCGTTCGACGTCCCGCCAGGGCAAGCCGCCGCTTATTACCCGGAAACCAATCCGCTGGTTCCCCTCGCAAGCGTCGGGATCGGTAGCCATACGCCAACATCCAAGTCGGTTGCGATTCGGCTGCACGCGGCGAGCGCCACATCGGTCATTGCCTGAACGGCATATCTACCCTACCAAAACGGCGCCCGAATCCGCCTGCTCAAGCGAGGTGAGACCGCTTCGCTTGATGCGAGTTCAACTTTCAAAACAAAGACTTATGGAAAGCGAAGCGAATCACACCTTTCATCGGTGAACGCTTGCGAAAGACAGCCTCCGGACGTGAGGATCGCGTCGCCATTCACTGAGAGGTTTCACAATGAAGTATTCCTCGATTCTGTTGTTGTCCGCGGGCCTGTTGAGCGGCGCCGCGTTCGCCGGTAGCAACACCGAAGCCGCCGTCGGCGGAGCACTGGGCGGTGCGCTCGGCTCGGTTGTCGGTGAGCATCTCGGCGGTTCGACGGGCGCCACGATCGGCGCAGGTGTCGGTGGTGCCGCGGGCGGTATGGTGGGTGCAGACAAGCACAGCCGCACTGAAGCGGCCATTGGTGGCGGGCTCGGCGCAGCGGGCGGCAACGTCATTGGCCAGCGCGTCGGTGGCAGCACCGGCGGCCTGATTGGTGCAGCCGTGGGTGGTGGCGCCGGCGGTGCGATCGGCAACGCCTACGGCGACGATGATGATCGCAGCGACCGCCGCTACCGTGATGACCGACGCTACTACGGGCATCCCGGCAAAGCCAAGGGTCACTGGAAGCACAAGCATAAGCATCACGACTAAAGCCAGCCGATCCGTAGCGCCGAGCTGTTCAGCCATCCACTCACCACTGTGAAACGGATCAGCGGGTTCGGCCTATCGAATCACCCCGAACGCCGCCAGAACCGACTTACTCTGGGACGCTGACCAGCGCCTCCAGCGCCCGCCGCAAACCACTCGGTATCGGCGTTGGCCGGTTACTGGCGCGGTCCACGAACACATGCACGAAGCGCCCCGCCGCACAGGCCTGCGCTTCGCCTGCCTTGAAGATTGCCAGCTCGTACTGCACCGAACTGTTACCAAGCTTGCCGACCCGCAGGCCGACTTCCAGCGCATCGGGAAAGGCAATGGAGGCGAAGTAATCGCACGAAGAGCTGACCACGAAGCCCACCACTTCGCCTTCATGAATATCCAGCCCGCCACGCTCGATCAGGTAGGTGTTCACCGCGCTGTCGAAATAGCTGTAATAGACCACGTTGTTCACGTGTCCGTAGATGTCGTTGTCATGCCAGCGGGTGGTGATGGACTGGAAGTGACGGTAGTCGGCGCGCAGGTGCTGCGGTTGTTCGGCCATCTGGAAATCCTTGTTCAGCAAACCGGTACACCGCAGGTGAGGCGGCGTACCAATGGAGCTAGTAAGCGGCGCGGTAGATGGCCAAGGCGTCAGCCTCGGTAACTTCGCGCGGGTTGTTGACCAGCAGGCGTTGCTGCAGCATCGCTTCCTTCGCCAGCTGCGGCAGCATGTCTTCCGGCACACCCGCGTCGCGCAAGCGGGTCGGCAAGCCGACGCGGGCGCTCATCTGCTCGAACTCCTGGATCAGCTGCTCGGCATAGGTCGAAGGATCATCGGTACGCAGCCGATCGCCGAGGATGATCGGCGCCAGCTCGCCGTAGTGAGTGGTGGCGGCGCTGACGTTGAAGCGCAGCACTTGCGGCAGGACCAGTGCGTTCGACAGCCCATGCGGGATATGAAAGTTGCCACCCAAGGGATACGCCAGCGCATGCACCGCTGCCACTGGCGCATTGGCAAACGCCTGACCGGCCAGACAGGCGCCGAGCAGCATGGCCTGGCGCGCCTCGCGATTGCCGCCGTTGTGCACGGCTTCGTCCAGATTGGCAGCCAGCAGGCGCAGCGCCTCACGAGCCAGAAGGTCGGACATCGGGTTTTTCTTCAGCGCGCTGGTGTAGGCCTCGATGGCGTGCACCATGGCGTCGATACCAGTGGCGGCAGTGACCGCAGGAGGCAGGCCAAGTGTCAGATCGGCATCGAGCAGTGCCAGGTCCGGCAGCAGCATCGGCGAGACCACACCCATCTTGGTCGTCTCGCCCGTGGTGATGATGGCGATCTGCGTGACCTCGGAGCCGGTACCAGCAGTGGTTGGCACCTGAATTAGCGGAAGACGCTTGCCCTTCGCATTGCCAACACCATAGATGTCCTTGAGCGTCTGGGTGTTGTTCGGGTGCGCCAGCAGGGCGACGAGCTTGGCGACGTCCATCGAACTGCCGCCGCCAAAACCGATCACCAGGTCCGCTCCAGCTGCCTTGGCCTGCTCGACCGCAGCCTGCACGATGCTCTCTGGCGGGTCGGCGACCACCTGATCGTAGACGGTGACCGCTAGCCCTTCCGTCTCGAAGCCTGGCAACACTTCGTTGAGCAAGCCGAAGCGGGTTATACCCGGATCGGTTACGACCAGAACGGAACGCGCCTCGCGCTCTTTGCAAAGACTGGCCAACCGCCGCGACGAGCCGGGCTCGCAGATCAACTGAGCAGTTGTGGCAAAGCTGAACGGATGCATGGTGATTCCTCTTGTTAGATAGCTCATCTGCGGCCGAGGCGACAGCGGTTTGGCCTTTTCAACCGGCTTTTCGTGAGCAAGCGCGCTCTTACAGGCCGGGTACGCGATCGGTCCTGCAGGAGCCAGCTGGCAGGCCAACAGCGGCTACCAAGCCCGCCATCACGATGGAGCGCTTACCGAGCGCTCGCCTTCTGCAATCAAAACGCGAAATCTGTTTCAGGCAGCGCCATCAAGCACTCGGCTCCACCCTGAATCGCTTCGCGGTGTGCACTCGCCCGTGGCAGTACGCGACGCAGATAAAAATCCGCACTGGCTAGTTTGGCCTGGTAGAACGCTTCGTCGCCCGCGCCTTGTTCCAGCGCATCCTGGGCACGCCCCGCAGCCTGCAACCAAAGCCCGGCTAACAACACATAGGCCGAGTACTGCAGGAAGTCCACCGATACCGCACCGATTTCCTGCGGATCGCGCCCGGTTGCGGCAATGATCTCGGCGCTCAGCTCGCGCCATTCGCCGATGCGTGCCTGCACCTTGCTCGCGATTTCATGCAACGCCGGGCGATCGATCTGCCGGTCGCAAATCTCGCTGAACTCCGCCTGCAGTGCCGACAGCTCCGCGCCGCCATCGCCCAGCAGCTTGCGGCGGATGTAATCGAGCGCCTGAATGCCGTTGGTGCCTTCATAAAGCTGGGTGATACGGCTGTCGCGCATCAGCTGTTCCATGCCCCATTCGCGGATGTAGCCGTGGCCACCGTAAACCTGCACGCCGAGACTCGCGACCTCCTGCCCCATATCGGTAAAGAAGGCTTTAACGATCGGGATCAACAGCGCAGCGCGCTTGCTCGCCGCCTTGCGGTAGCTCGGCTCCGGATGGCCGTGCTCAAGATCCAGCTGCCGGGCGCAATAGGCCGCTAGCATGCGGCTGCCCTCGACCAGCGTCTTCTGCGTCAGCAGCATCCGCCGCACATCCGGGTGGACGATGATCGGGTCGGCGGCCTTATCCGGGTGCTGCACGCCTGCCAGTCCGCGTGATTGCAGCCGCTCGCGGGCATAGGCCAACGAGCCCTGATACGCCTGCTCGGCGATGCCCAGGCCCTGCAGCCCGACCTGAAAGCGCGCGTCGTTCATCATGGTGAACATGCAGGCCAGGCCCTGATTGGGCTCGCCGACGATCCAGCCGGTGGCGCCGTCGAAGTTCATCACGCAGGTGGCTGCGCCCTTGATGCCCATCTTGTGCTCGATGGCACCGCAGGACAGCGCGTTGCGCTCGCCCGGTGTGCCGTCGGCATTGGCGATGAACTTCGGCACCAGCAGCAGGCTGATGCCCTTCACCCCGGCCGGCGCATCCGGCAGGCGCGCCAGCACCAGGTGCACGATGTTCTCGCTCATGTCGTGCTCGCCGCCGGAGATGAAGATCTTGCTGCCACTGACCGTGTAGCTGCCGTCCGCCTGGGGCTCGGCCCTGGTGCGCAGCAGGGCGAGGTCTGTGCCGGCCTGCGGCTCGGTCAGGCACATGGTGCCGCTCCAGCGGCCGCTGACCAGTTTCTCCAAATAGGCATTTCTCAGTTCATCGCTGCCGTGCTTGTACAGCGCCAGCACCGCGCCTTCGGTCAGACCTGAATAGATGCGAAAGGACAGCGATGCCGCCATCAGCATTTCATGGAAGTTGCACGCCACCAGCTGCGGAAAACCCTGCCCGCCATATTCGGTCGGCCCGGTCATGCTCGCCCAGCCGTTGTCGACGTACTGCTTGTAGGCCTCGACAAAGCCCTGCGGCGTGCGCACTTCGCCGTTCTCCAGGGTCACGCCTTCTTCATCGCTGTTGCGATTGAGTGGCGCGATCTCGCCGCCGGCGTAACGCGCAGCTTCTTCCAACACGCCGTCGATCAGCTCGCGGTCCAGACCGTTGCCGAGCAATTCGCAATGGCCGGTGGCGTCGAACAGCTCGTGCAGCACAAAGCGCATATCGCGCAGGGGGGCCTTGTACTCCATGCTCAGGCCTCCTTCTTGTATTCGGCGAAGCGGCCGCCGAGCGTGGCCAGACTATCGATCAGCTCGGCCGGTTGCCAGTGCGCGCCGTGCTGCTCGGCCATTGCGTTGAGGCGATCCCGAATCGCCGGCAGGCCCTGGCGATCAGCCCAGGTCATAGGCCCGCCAACTTCGGCCGGGAAGCCATAGCCGTACAGGTAAACGGTATCGATATCGGCGCTGGACTCGGCCATGCCTTCCTCAAGAATCTTCGCGCCCTCGTTGACCAATGCCAGCAGGCAGCGCTCGAGGATTTCCTCATTGCCGATCTCGCGACGATCGAAGCCGAGCCGCTCGGACTCGCGCTGCACCAGCGCATCCACTTCTGGATCGTGCTCGGCCTGGCGGCTGCCCTCGGCATAGCGGTAGTAGCCCATGCGCGATTTCTGGCCGAAGCGGCCCAGCTCGCAGAGACGGTTGTCGATTTGCACCTCGGGCTCGTCCTGCCCTTTGCCAGCCAACTCACGAGCGCGCCACTCCAGGTCGATGCCGACCACGTCGTACATGCGGAACGGGCCCATGGCGAAGCCGAAACCCTGCAGCGCGGCATCCACCTGATGCGGATAAGCGCCTTCAAGCAGCATCATGCGCGCCTCGCGCACGTAGGTGGCGAGCATGCGGTTGCCAATGAAACCTGGGCAGTTGCCGGCGATTACGCTGACCTTGCCCATGCGCTTGCCCAATTCAGTGGACGCATCGAGCACCGCCTTGGAAGTTTTCGCACCGCGCACGATCTCCAGCAACTTCATGATGTGAGCCGGGCTGAAGAAGTGCAGGCCGACAACCTGCTCCGGTCGCCCGGTAACGGCAGCGATGGCATCTATATCCAGCGCAGAGGTGTTGCTGGCAAGGATGCCGGTCGGCTTCACGATGCCGTCCAGCTCACGGAAGATGGTCTGTTTGAGTTCGAGGTTTTCGTAAACCGCCTCGATCACCAAATCCACATCGGCCAGCGCCTGGTAATCGGCTGCCTTATTGATGCAGGCCCGTCGGGCCGCCGCTTGAGCTTCGTCGATACGGCCCTGACGGACGTTATGCGCGTAGGTATCCGCGACAACGCCCAACGCCTGCTCAAGCATCTCGGGATTGTTGTCCAGCCAGCGCACCTGCACGCCGGCATTGGCCAGGCTCATGACAATACCGCGGCCCATTGTGCCCGCACCGATCACGGCAGCGGTCTGGATATCGAAGCGGGTTTGGCTCATTGCAGCTGTCCTCGTCGCAAGGCGGAAAAATCAGAAGACCTACCTTAGATGAAGACGCTACTATTTTTGAAATTTAGTCTTGTGATGTTTCAGATTCATCGAATGAATATCTACCACTTCGACCTCAACCTTCTTCGCGTACTAGACGCTCTGCTACGCGAACGCAACGTATCACGCGCCGCCGAGCGGCTCTCGCTCAGCCAGCCGGCGGTCAGTAATGCGCTGAGCCGCCTGCGCGAACTGCTCGATGATCCGCTGCTGGTTCGCGTCGGCCGTGGCATGCAGCCGACGCCTCGCGCGCTGGGCCTGGAAGCACCCATTCGTGATGCGTTGCAGCAGATCGAACATACGCTGAACGCTGGCGATTTATTCGACCCCGCCACCAGCCGACAGCGCTTCGTCATCGCCGTGACCGATTACGTCGAGCTGATCTGCATGCCAGCGCTTATGGCGCATTTGGCCAAGGTGGCGCCGGGTGTTCAGCTGGCGATTCAACACCTGACCCCGAACTTACCGGCCGAAGCATTGGATGACGGCGAGCTGGATCTGGTGCTGGGCCGCTTCGTCGATGTCCCGACGCGTTTTCACACGCGTCACTGGGCCAGCGAGACGCTGCAGGTCGCGGTGCGCCAAGGCCATCCACTGGTTGGCGGAACGCTGGACCTCGAGGGGTTTCTGCGCCTGCGTCACCTCTGGGTCCACGGAGGCCAGACGCGCGGCATGGTCGACCAATGGCTGGAAGAACACGGCCTCAGCCGCGAGGTCGTCTACACCACCCCAAACTATCTTCAGGCTGCACATATCGTGGCGCGCAGTGATCTTGCGGCAGTACTGCCGACGCAGCTGGCACGCTATTTCGCGGAGCTGCTGCCACTTCAGCTGTTCGACCTGCCCTTCGACCTCGGCAGTTTCCGGCTGGATATCGTCAGCGTTGCCCAACGCGAGCGGGACGCAGCCTTGCAATGGTTGATCGAGCAGATCCTTGCACTCGGCGGCGATAAGGCATCAGCCCTGTCGCCTGAGCGCACCGCGTAGCGGCACGTGGTTACTCATCAGTGACAGCCGCTCCGCCCTTTTCAACAGGCAACAAAAAACCCGCCGAAGCGGGTTTTTCCTGACCATTCCGAATCCGTCCGGCTGCCTTCCTGGCGATGGTCGATCTTCCTTGATCCTGAGCGCGTCCTGCGCTTCAGAGATGGGTATAGATTAGCCATGGCATCGACAAGGCTGAAGAGCCAATGGCTGGGATCTTTGTAAGCATTTGGCTATAGCGGGAACAAACCCGTCGTTTCGCTGTATGGATGAAACGCTGGCGCGTCGCCCATCCACTCCTACAAAAACAGAAAGGCCGACCGGCCCCGAGCGAGGGCCGGTCGTAAGCGAGTTACTGCTTAAGGAAAGTCAGCAGGTCCTGATTCAAACGGTCCTTGTGGGTGTCCGCCAGACCGTGCGGCGCGCCTGGGTAAACGATGAGTTGCGCGTCCTTGACGAGGGCAGCCGACGCACGCGCAGAGGTGTCGATCGGAACGATCTGATCATCGTCGCCGTGAATCACTAACGTGGGTACATCGAACTTTCTCAGGTCCTCTCGGAAATCAGTGGCAGAAAAGGCTGCTATCGAGTCGTAGGTATTCTTGTGCCCAGCTTGCATGCCCTGGACCCAGAACGATTGAATCAAGCCCTGTGAAGGGGTGGCACCTGGCCGGTTGTAGCCAAAGAATGGCCCGGAAGCGATGTCCAGATACAGCTGCGAGCGGTTGTCCAACGAGGCCTGACGAAGCCCGTCGAATACGTCCAGCGGCACACCATTGGGATTGCTTTCGGTTTTGAGCATCAGCGGCGGAACCGAGGCAACCAAGACGGCCTTCTTTACCCGACTCGTGCCGTGGCGACCGATATAGCGCGCCACCTCGCCGCCGCCGGTTGAAAAACCAACCAAGGTTGCATCTTTCAGGTCCAGGGCTTCCAGAACCGCCGCCAGATCGTCGGCGTAGTGGTCCATGTCGTTACCTTCCCACGGCTGGCTCGAGCGGCCATGGCCACGGCGGTCATGGGCGACGACTCGATAGCCTTTTGAGGCCAGGAATATCATCTGCGATTCCCAACTGTCTGAACTCAACGGCCAGCCGTGGCTGAACGTAACCACCTGGCCGTCACGCGGACCCCAGTCCTTGTAATAGAGGCTGACGCCATCTTTCGTGGTGATATAGCTCTCGGAGCGCTCGGCCCCATGGACCGCAGCGGTGCTGCTACCGGCTGCTAGGGATGATTCTGCTGATACTGCGGCTGCAAGCGTAAGGGCAGCGAGAGTCAGTGCGCGGTTCAGTGTGCTCATGGTCAGGTCCTCGGTAAGTAGTAGGGTCAGCGGCTAACGTTGCGTGTCAGCCGATGAACCTATCTTGCCCATCGAGGCGATCCGTACGGACTCAAATCGTCTTTAAAAAGATGCAGATCGTCCAAATCAGCACGGTTTGGCCAATCAATAGCGTCGCGCTGATACACCTGCGGTTTCAGATAAAAACGTGAAGAAGGGGCGTGAAGGGCGGAAAGTGAGGCCGGTACCAGGCACCCACTGGCCTGCACGTGCAAACGCTTGGGTACAAAAGCAAAAACCCGCCGAAGCGGGTTTTTTCTGACCTTTCCGAATCCTTTCGAGTGCCGTCCTGGCGATGGTCGATCATCCTGATCCTGAGCGCTTCCTGCGCTTCAGAGTGGGTGTAGATTAATCACCTCCATTCTGCACATGAAGCGGAGATCGCCGTCGACCTTTGTAAGCATTTCGCTATAGCTGCGCAGCAGCTGCATTAGTAACACCCAGGCAGCTTGCTCGTTCCGCCTCGAATACCGTCCATTATTCGCCAAGTTCATGTAACGACGCCTATCTACGTCATGCGGATGAGCCGTAAGTGATTTCGTCAATCTCTATCGGCCTCTGCTCTACGCGCATGCAATAACCTTATTTAACGTAAGTATTAGTCGTCGGTCAGGTTTTTTTGCTTGCGGGCTATGCCTTTTCGAAGTCACGACTTGTGATAGCGACTTGGATGCCAGTAGCCCGACAAGAGCGGCACCGCAGGCCCCCGCCAGCCGCGCTTACGCAGTTGCGTGGCAATCAGTGCGTTCATGATCTTGTGACCCATCAGCAGCACGCTTCCATGGGTTTGCGCAAGATCGACCAGCTTGTCGGCGGCTGCGCTTGCACGCTGCCTCGATTCGCTCACCGGCTCGGTGTGATTCGCAAAACCGAAAAACCAGGCCGTGCGAAAGGTAACTCGCCAGATGCGCGAGGGCATCAACGGATACGCCCAGTCGGGATACGGCAGGTGTGCCTCGGCAAACAACGGATCGGGAGCATGCTCGCAAGCACAATTCAGATGCCCACGCGACTCCACGCAACGCATCAGTGAGCTGCACACCACCGCACCGGAAGAACCAGCCAATCGGCGTAGCGATTCCGGTCGTTCGCTGGCGACCACGCTCGCTGCGTTGTAGCGCTCCACCCAGTCCTTCATGCCGGCCGGCGTACTCCACGACGCGGCGCCATGATCGGGGCGACCATGACGCACCAGGATGATCTGCATGAATGATTTCCGGACGGACGGGACGATGGTTTGAAACGCAGCGGGCCGGCGGGTTCCAGTCGACGTGAAAGATTGTGCGGCGCGAATCAAGAGGAGGCCCCGGTCGGCAACCGGGGCCGAACTGTCACCTGTCGAGATCGTCCTGCTTCTGAAGAAACTCCTCTTCGAGCATCGCATCCTTCACCGCCTGCGGTTGCTCATCGAGCAATGGATCATTGAGTTCGCCACCCGAGAGCACCTTGGTATCCAACTTGCCCATCAGATGCTCCAGAGCGTGACGCATCTTCTCAGCGGCACCGTCGACGGCCAGTTGCAAGGACTCGGCCTTGTGCGTCACCGATACGGCCTGATGCCCCTTGGGACGCGCTTCGATCTGGCAGCGCTTGTCATCGGCGCCGGCCTTTTGCGCGTTCTCATCGCTGACATGCACCTCGATGCGCGTGATGAAATCGTCGAAGCGCTCCAGCCGCTCCTCGACAGTCGAACCGACCCACTCATGCAGCTCGACGCTACCGGGGATATGGTGGCTGTTGACTTGAACATGCATACGACTACTCCTGATTGATGACGTACCTACTAAGGTTCGAGGCGCCTGTTGCGCCGAGGTTCACCGGCTTCGTCTGGAGCGATTGTCACGACAGTCGGGCTTGCCTCGGCTGACGCAGGTCACTGAACCCGCGTATCGGACGGGTCTGGCGGGTTGGATTGCTCTGCTAGGGCCCTTCACTGGAACGCTTTCGATCTGCTCGAGCCCCGAGGAACCAACCCAACACGCCCCAGATTGCCGCACAGAAAGCACCCACCAGCGCAACCAGCCAGGCCCCCTGGCCGAGGCTGTCAAGCAGGGTCTTGGCCCAGCCACTGATGGCGTCACCGCCGCGATAGACCACGGTGTCGATGAAGTTCTTCGCCTTGTATTTGCTCTCGGCGTCCAGCGGCGCGAAGATCATTTCGCGACCCGGACGGACGAACGCGTATTCGCCGATGCGCCGCACGATCATCACAGCCGCCAGCACGGCGAAGGTGGGCGCCAACGCCAGACCGACAAAGCCCAGACAGACCAGCGCCGGGACTGCAGCAAGCAGCACGCGTACGCCAAGCCGCTGAGCAACTCGACCTGTGATGAACAACTGTGACACCAGCGCACCGGCCTGCACCACGAAATCGATTGCGCCGAATACGCGAACCTGTTCGGTGCGATCCGGAAAGAGTTCAGCGACCAGACGCGCCTGTTCGAAATAGAGAAAAGTGCTCGCGGTGGTCAGCAGCAGTACGAACGCGGCAACTCCCAGCAGGTAACCCGAACCCAGCACACGCGTTAGCCCGCTGAATGGATTGCCAGCAACCGGGCGGCGAGGGCTTTCGGTCCGCTCGGCGCCGGGCCGGCCGGCTCCCAGCACCTCCCGCCAGACCATCAGATAATGTTTGAGTACAACGGCAGCGAGGAGCAGCAAAGCGGCCAGCAGCATCAACCCGAACTGCCCGAAAACGCCTACCAGTAGCGCACTGAGTGCCGGTCCCACCAGCCCACCGACGCTGGCACCGGCGGCGATGAAGGCGAACAGGCGACGCGCCTGACTGGAATCGAACACATCGGCCATCAGGCTCCAGGCCACAGAGACCACAAACAGGTTGTAGACCGAAATCCATACGTAGAACACGCGGGCCAGCCAGGTACTGTCCTGCATGTAGAAAAACAGCGCGGCGAACAGCAGCAGGTTGAGACAGAAGAAGCCGTACACCCAGTTGATGTAGTGGACCCGCGCGACGCGCGAATTGAGCCAGGCGAACAGCGGAACGGCGAGCAGCATCGCAAAGAACGTGGCGGTGAACAGCCACTGCAGGTTGTCGACGCCGCCCTGTATGCCCATCGACTCACGTATCGGCCGCAGCATGAAGTAGCCGGCGAACAGACAGAAGAACAGACCGAATCCGACCAGGGCCGCACGAACCTCCCCGGGACGGGCATTGATCAAAGCAGCGGCTCGTGACGCAAACGGACCAGCCATCCGGCCTCCTGCTATGCCAGGTGCACGCCGCTCAACGAAAGGCTTCGACGATCAGTTCCCGTTGACGTGCGTCCGGCAAGCGGCCTTGCCCAGCCAGGATGTTGTCAGCCATATAGCGGGGGTTAGAGGTCGCGGGAATCACCGTAGTGACAGCCGGCTCGGCCAGGATGAACTTGAGCAGCAGCTGCGCCCAGGAAGTGGCATCGAGCTCTGGTGCCCAAGCAGGCAGAGGCTTGCCCTTGACCCGGTCCAACAGGTTGCCACGCGTGAAGGGTCGGTTGATCAGCGTGGCGATTCCATTGTCGGCGCAATAAGGCAAAAGCCGTTTTTCCGCATTGCGCTCACTGACGGAATAGTTGAACTGCACGAAGTCGACCGGCTCCTGCTTCAGCACCTCCAGGAGCCGGTCGTGGGCCGACTCGACATAGTGCGTCACGCCAACGTACCGGATACGGCCCTGGTCCTTGAGCTCTCGCAGCAAGGCGAGCTGGACACTTGTGTCCTGCAGGTTATGAACCTGTATCAGATCGATGGTGTCGGTCTGCAGCGCCTCGAAGCTCATTTCGATCTGCGCCAGACCGCGCTCACGTCCGGTGGCGGAAACCTTGGTTGCGAGGAAGACCTGATCTCTCGCGTCACGCCGTTGCACCAGCTCGCCTACTACCCGATCGGCATTGCCGTAGCTTGGCGCGGTGTCGATCACCTTGGCGCCGCCCTCAACGAACACTCGCAGCACATCCAGCAGGGCTTGCATGTCGGGGTCGTCCATAGGGATGTCATGTGTTCGCGAGGTGCCCAGCCCGACCACCGGAAGCATCTCGCTCGTTGAAGGAATCCGGCGCATCCTAAGCGGTTCGATGCCTCTCGCCAGAGGTGGCAGCAGTAGCCCCAACGCGGCGAGGGTCGCTAAAAGTGCGGAACGATAAATCAGCTTGCGGCGCGTCTGCATGGCGGATCTCCGGGTCGATCGGGCGGCGTCGACGCTTGAGTATGGTCGACACGGATGAGACCACCGCTCGATACCGGGGCGAGAGCTTTTCCGTTTGTTACAGCGACCGATGGAAATCGTCCTGGTAACGGCCACAGCGGCCATTCGATAGGGCTACCGAGCCGATAGTGGCATTACGCCTCTATTTCGATTCTAATTCGCACCGCCCATGGTCTGCGCCGGATTTCTCCATCCAGCCCGCCCCTTACCGAGACAATGATGCACCCGAAACCTACCCAGCCTGCCGCTCAGCCGAGCGGAGCTGCACCGAAGGCACGTCGGAGCCGGAAACAGCGACTGATCAACCTGATCTATGCCCTGGGCCTGATTCTGGTGTTCTTGCTCAGCCTGTTGCTTTTGCCGGACGATGTGGGGCTGGGCAAGCTGCTCTGGAGCGCGTTCGACGCCGGCACACCGACCGGCGCCTGAATGCAGCGCTTTCCCTCAAACGCGGAAGCGGCCAACCAACGCCGCCAGGTTCTGCGACAGCGCAGAAAGCTGCTGGCTGGCCTGCATGCTCCTGGCCGAGTTGTCTGCCGCATCGTTGGACAGTTCCCGGATGTCACTGATGTTGCGCGCGATCTCTTCAGTGACGCTGCTCTGCTCCTCACACGCCGTGGCAATCTGCGCGGCCATGTCGTTGATGCGTTGAACCGAATGCGTCGTGTCGGCCAGCACCTGATCAACCCCGGCGGCGCGCTCCACACTGTCGCGTGCCTTGCTACTGCCGGCATGCATCGCTTGCACCGCTTTGGAAACGCCTGTCTGCAAGCGCTCGATGCGCAGCTGGATGTCCTTGGTCGAATCCTGCGTGCGTGCGGCCAATGCACGAACTTCATCAGCCACCACCGCAAAGCCCCGGCCCTGTTCACCAGCCCGGGCTGCTTCGATGGCGGCGTTGAGCGCAAGCAGGTTGGTTTGCTCGGCGATGCCGCGAATCACTTCGAGTACCGCGCCGATGCTTTTGGTTTCTTCAGCCAGCGTCTCAATGGTCTGGGAGGTGCTTTCGACCTCCTGAGCCAGCTGACGAATCGATTCGATGGTGCCGCTGACCACCGCCGCGCCCTGAAGTGACTGGCTTTCGGCGTCGCGCGCCGCATCCGAAGCGTTTTGCGCATTGAGCGCAACCTCGTGGACCGCCGCGCTCATCTCGGTAGCGGCAGTACTGACCTGATCCACCGCGGCGTGCTCGCTGCTGATCAGCTGATCATTGGTCGCGGCCATCCCGGCCATGCTGCGCGCAGCAGCATCGACCTCGGTAGTCACCCGGCCAACTTCGGCAATCAGCGGCTGCAAGGTGTCGAGGAACCGGTTGAAGGCATTACCTAGCTGGCCCAACTCGTCGGCCGAGCGCACATCCAGCCGAGCGCGCAAATCACCGTCGCCTTCGGCAATCTGCTGAACACGTTCGAGCAGTCGGCGCATCGGTCGCAGCACGACCAAGGGCAAGCCCACCACCAGCAGCACGCAGCCGGCCAGACCAATCATCAGCACGATGACCTGCTGTCCTGCGGTCTCCTCACCTTCAGCGATGGCGGCCTCGCCTTCACGGTTTGCCGCATCAGCTTCGAGATCGCCCAGCTTGTCGATGGCATCACGCATGGTCCCGAAGCGCGTCTCGCTCTCGCCGAAGCTCAAGGCACTGGCTCCCTGCGGGTCGATATCGATCTGCTCGATCACCCGCCGCGAAACCTGCGCCCACTCCTGGAAGCCACGGTTGAATTGTTCGACCAGCGCCAGCGCATCCGCACCCGGCTGCATGGCAGCGTATTCCTGCACGCGGTCGTAGGCCTGCTTGAGGTTTTCGGCGTGGCTGGCCTTCAGCGCTTGGACGTGGTCACCCGCGTCATTGTCAAGCAGGCTTCGCTCGGCAACGAAGGCTTGGTAGAGGTCCCGGTCGGCACTGAGCAGCAAGACGATGGCAGGCAATTGCCGGGTCGCCATGCGTTGGCTCGATTCGGCGACCTGGTCGACGCCGCGCATGCCAACCAGCCCCATCAGCACCAACAGCAGGGCTAGCGCGATTATCGGAAGGGTGATTTTCCAGCGGAATCCGAGATCAGTAAAAAAGCGAGACATAGCGTCATTCCTGGCAGATCGTCGTTGTTATCGACAGCAAGGTCCGCGGCGTGATGTCGTTGATCGGAATCTGACCAAACGACCTTTCCTTATGAATCGACAGCTCCTTCAGGCACATCGAACCAGACTCGCTGGCGACTGGATAGTCGAGTGGCATTCTGCCGCCTATCCGGCATGCATGGATGAGCACCATAGTCGAATAAAGAAATTGCTGGACCTGCAGATAGCAGCGCCGCGTGGGCAGACCGTCCCGGTGTCGCTCTCGGGTGTTCAAGCCTTGGCAAGCAACACCGGCTAAACGGCCTGGCCGCAACCGCACCCTAACTTGTCAGGCGGGCACGAACCTCGGCGTAGCGATAGGCTTCCAGCGACGCGTAACCCGGTATCTGCCGCGCCTTCAGCTTGGTAAACACCGGGACGCTGATGCCGCAGAGAAAGCGTGTCAGGCATTCGGCGCTGGGCGCGGTGCCCTTGAGCTGTCTGTAACGCTCACTGAAGTCGGCGCAGCGGGCATCGACATCAATCTCGCTGAGCGGCAGCAGTGCCGGCGGCTCCGGTAGTTGCGCGACCTGACCGTGGCAAACCGAACAATGCTCACAGTGCTGTGGTGCGTGCAGATCGCCGAAATAGGCAGCCAGCCGCTGACTCAGACATTCAGTGCACTCGAACAACGCCAGCATGTTGTCGATGCGAGTGATTTCGCTAGCTTCGTGCTGCTTGAAATAGGCATGCAGGTCGCTACTCAAAGCCTCGGCATCGAAGCTCGGATCGAGCAACGCATAGACTTCAGTCATCTGCTTGCTTTCCAGCTCGATCCAGCCTTTCTCCTGAAAATACTCGAGCGCGCTGACCACCCGTGCCCGATCGGCGCCGTACTGCTGATAGAGCGTCTCGAAATCCAGCGTGCACCAGGTTCTCGCCCGGGCCGAGCTATTCACGATGGCCTCGACGAACTGCCGTCGCTCGCCTTCGAATTTCGCTACCAACGCCTCGGGCTCCAGCAGATATTTGAAGCGATATTCGGCGAAATAAGCAAAGCGCGGCGCGATAATGCCCCGCAGCTCCAGCTGCACCAGCAAGGTCTTCAGCGGCAACTGGCGGATGTTGCTCAGGTCCGAGAGCTGGTTGAGCATCAACTCCCATTGCCCGCCCGCCCCGGCCTGCAACAGCTCGTCCAGCACGCAGCGGATGCCCTCTTGCTCTGGCGTGTCGCCATAGACGAAGTTCTGCAACACGCTGAGGCTGTCGCGATTGGCCAGCACCAGACAATCGGAAGGCTGCCCGTCGCGCCCGGCCCGGCCGATTTCCTGGCTGTAGTTCTCCACAGACTTGGGCAGGTCGAAGTGCACCACGTTACGGATGTCCGACTTGTCGATGCCCATGCCAAAGGCAATGGTGGCAACGATGCAGTTCAACTCGCCGATCATGAAGCGGCGCTGAATCGACTCGCGCAACTCGTGACCCATTCCTGCGTGGTAGGCGCTGGCCGGGAAGCCTCGCTGCCCCAGGTGCTCGGCCACCTGCTCGGCGGTTTTCTGTTGAGTGACATAGACGATGGTGGGCTGAGCACTCTTGCCGTCCAGCCACTCCACGAGCCGGCGTTGCTTGGCGAAGCCGCTGACCGGCTCCACCAGTAGGTTGAGGTTGGGTCGGTAGAAACCCGTGGTCACCACATCGTCAGCGGCAATCGCGAACTTGCGCTCCATGTCGGCGATTACCGGTGGGGTGGCCGTGGCGGTCAGCAGCAGCACCTGGGGGATGTTGAATTGTCGCTGGTAGTCGGGAAGCTTGAGGTAATCCGGGCGGAAGTTGTGCCCCCACTCGGAGATGCAGTGTGCCTCGTCCACGACGAGCAGCGAGATGGGCACCTGGCTGATAAAGCTGCGGAAGCGCTCGTTCTTCAACCGTTCCACGGAAATCATCAGGACCTTCAACTCGCCCGACTTCGCTCGCGCCATGGTCTCACTGGCCTGCTCGCGGCTCTGCGCCGAATCGATGCTGCCCGCAGCAATACCGTGCCGATGCAGAAAGGCCAGCTGGTCCTGCATCAATGCCAGCAAGGGCGAGACCACCAATGTCAGGTGCGGCAACAGTATCGCTGGCAGCTGGTAGCACAGAGACTTCCCCGA
The DNA here is from genome assembly GCF_051028275.1 of Stutzerimonas stutzeri. Taxonomy (GTDB): domain Bacteria; phylum Pseudomonadota; class Gammaproteobacteria; order Pseudomonadales; family Pseudomonadaceae; genus Stutzerimonas; species Stutzerimonas stutzeri_AS. The sequence continues at coordinate 181,482 of NZ_CP069269.1, read as the reverse complement.
CCCGGTAGGGAAGATCGCCGCTGCAGAGCGCCCTGCCACCACGGCGCGAATGGCCTGCTCCTGACCGGGACGGAAGCCGTCGTAGCCGAATGTCTGCGAAAGCGTCTGTTCAATCATGCTGAGTCACTCCTTTGACTGGAGGCCGGAGGGTAGCAAAAGGAGGGAGAGGGTACTGCAAAGCTGGCATGTGCCAGTGGTCAGCCGTCTGGAAGAGCCGAGCAGGCATAGCTGGCGCCACCGAGATCATCTAACAAGCGAAACGGCAACGCATTTCAAGTAATGAGCGGGATTGGGATCGGCAATTATCGTTAGCAGGCTATCTACTTCTAGGATTGCGCAGCTCCTGAGAACAAGCATAAGCGTTGCCGGATCAGGTGATTCGAAACGCGAACAGGACACCTCTATGATCCACAACAGGATGACCTGCCATGCGCGCCACCTTCATTGCCACAGCCCTGCTCTTTTCATCCCTCGCTCAGGCCCAGAACACTGAGGTCGAGACCTATGTCTATGGCACTCGACTTGATATCGCTTCGGTCGTCTCGGTCAAGATAAGCCCAACGCCTTACTGCGAGGTCACCGACGCAGTGATGACCTATCGGGATTCCACCGGTAAGGAGCGTAAGCTGGCCTACAGAACCCTGTCCGACAGCTGCAAGAATCAGAACTGAAGCAATACCAGCGATACCAGACGACACCGATCAGCCCTGTGCTGATCGGCGCGCGGCCTGACAGCGAGCGCGTTGCGCGCCCTGTCAGCAGCAATCAGAAACGATCGCGGATAATGACTTCATCGAATGGCAGCTTGCCGATCCGCGGTTTCGGCTCGACAGCGCGCTTGCCGACCGCGACCATCAAGGCGATGACGTGGTTGTCGGGCAGGTTGATCAGCTTGGCGACCGCGTCGAAGTCGAAGCCATCCATCGGGCACGAATCCAGGCCCTTTCCACGCGCAGCAAGCATCAGCGTCTGGGCCATCAGTCCACAGCTGCGCATCGCTTCGTCACGCTGTACTTGGGGTTTGCCACGGTAGTAGTTGTCGATGGCCCCCACCATGTAGTCCTGCACTTCGGCCGGCGCTCCTTCCCAGGCGCGGCGGGCGTTCTGTTCCCAGCTATCGACCTGTGCACAAACCACTACCAGCATGGACGCATCGGTCATCTGTGCCTGGTCCCAGCCTACCTCGCGGATCTGTGCTCGCAGTTCCGGGTCGCTCACTTCGACGAAGCGAACATGTTGCAGGTTGAACGCTGAAGGCGCGAGCAGAGCCAGCTTCAACAATTCATCCTTCTCTTCGCGGCTAAGCTGAAAGCTGGCGTCATAGGCTTTGACGGCGCGGCGGGACTGGATGGCTTCTTCGATCTGCATGGTGGGGCTCCGATAGGGTGTAAACGTGGCCGCTATGCTAGCGCAGGCATCCATCGAATCCACCCGTCTTGGCTGATCGAACCAATCGGATCGCTCGATTAGTACCCGCACCGCGAGCTCAAGGTGTGGGCAGGCGATACGGCCTGCGAGCCCCATCCCATCTCCCCTCGGATCAGTGTGTCTAGTCCTGAAATAGGTTTACACCTGTTTCGCCTAGATTTGCGTTATCTAGAACGCTCGATGCACTGCATCGGGCGTTTTGTATTTCAGGGCCATATGCGGTCGCTCTGTGTTGTAGATCCTGATGGCCTCGCTGACCATCGATCTGGCCTGTATCAGGTCATCGGGACTCGCTAACAGTAATTCGTTCTTCAGAACTCCATTCACCCGCTCCGCAAGCGCGTTCTGATAGCAGTCGTATCCATCTGTCATCGAACACTGGACACCATGGCGCTTGTGCAGCGCCTGGTAGAGAGCCGAGCAATACTGTATTCCTCGGCCGGAGTGATGGACGAGTGCATGATTACCCTGCCGCTCTTTCAATGCCTGCCGGAACGCGACCGCGACTGATTCTGCTTGCAAGCCCTCATGGACGTGATAGCCGACGATTTTTCGTGAGTAGGCATCAGTGACCAAGCTCAGATACAGAGGGCCGTTTCGACCTGGCAGGTATGTGATATCCGCTACCCACACGTGGTTGGGCGCTTTCGCCTTGACCTGATCAGGCCCTGATTTGAGCAGGTTTGGGTGCCGATAAAAGCGATGAAAACTCTGGGTGGTCTTGTGATAGGCACGCTTGGGCTGGATCAATAACCGGCGCTCTGCCAGGATCCTGAACAGCCGATCACGCCCCACTTTCAAGCGGTCATTGGCCTGGCTGCGCAGAAGATAATGCAGCTTGCGCGTACCGATCCGCGCTTGGCGCAGCCTTATGCGCTGAACATATTGCGCGACCTGTTCATCCTGTCTATGACGCTCATCAGCAACACGGTTGCGCTTGTAGTAAGCCTGACGACTGATGGATAGAAACTGGCAAGCCCTGACGATGGTCAGCCCTTGGATTTGTTCTTGCGAGAGGACTTGCCGGGTCGCTTTTTTACGATCGAAACGCCGTAATCCTTCTCCAGCACATCGACCACGGCTTCGAAAAACTGGGCCTTCTGACTCATGAACTGCAGTTGTTGCTCCAGCTCCTTGATACGTTGCTCAGGCGTAAGGTCTTTGGGATCGGTCACGGCTTGGCTCCTGTCGGCTCGAATGGATGCCCCCTGGCTCCAATCCTGCCGACCATGCTTACGCAACCATACCAAAACGGTGGATCGGCCCTGAATGCCGTAGCGTTGCTGAGCCTGTTTGTAGGTCAGCTCGCCTTTTTCGACCTGATCAACCACCGCCAATTTAAAGGTCAGCGAATAATCACGCTGTGTACGCTTAACACCTTGCTCCATCGAACTCTCCAAATTCGCAGGCAGAAGGTGTAAACCTTATTTAGGACGGGACAGTGCACACAAAAAAGCCGCCCGAAGGCGGCTTTTTTTCAAGGCTTGGCGCCGCTTAGAGCTGCGGGCCGGCCGCCTTGATGGCGTCGGAAACGTCGAACTTTTTGAAGTTCTCGATGAACTTGTTCGCCAGCTCCTTCGCTGCTTCATCATAAGCGTTGGCATCAGCCCAGGTATTGCGCGGGTTTAGCAGCTGGGTGTCGACACCCGCAACAGCCTTCGGCACGTCGAGGTTGATGATCGGCAAATGTTCGGTTTCGGCACCAACCAATGCGCCGCTCTGGATCGCCGCGATCACGGCCCGCGTGGTCGGGATGTTGAAGCGCTTGCCGACGCCGTAGCCGCCACCGGTCCAGCCGGTGTTCACCAGATAGACCTTGGAGCCGAACGCCTGGATACGCTTGATCAGCAGCTCGGCATAAACGCCGGCCGGACGCGGAAAGAACGGCGCGCCGAAGCAGGTGGAGAAGGTCGACTTGATGCCACTGCCGGAACCCATTTCCGTGGAACCCACCAGCGCGGTGTAGCCGGACAGGAAGTGGTAAGCGGCCTGCTCTTCATTGAGGATCGATACCGGAGGCAGAACGCCGGTCAGGTCGCAGGTCAGGAAGATCACCGCGTTTGGCTCGCCGCCAAGGTTCTTCTCGGAACGTTTCTCGACGTATTCCAGCGGGTAGGCCGCACGGCTGTTCTGGGTCAGGCTGTCGTCGGTGTAGTCAGGGGCGCGCTCGTCATTCAGCACGACGTTCTCAAGCACGGTGCCAAACTGGATGGCTTTCCAGATGACCGGCTCGTTCTTCTCGGACAGGTCGATGCACTTGGCGTAGCAGCCACCTTCGATGTTGAACACCACGCCGGTGCCCCAGCCGTGCTCATCATCGCCGATCAGGTAGCGCGACTCGTCAGCCGACAGAGTGGTCTTGCCGGTGCCGGACAGGCCGAAGAACAGCGTGACGTCACCCTCTTCACCGATGTTGGCGGCGCAATGCATCGGCAGCACATCGGCTTCCGGCAACAGGTAGTTCTGTACAGAGAACATGGCCTTCTTCATTTCGCCGGCGTAACGCATGCCAGCGATGAGCACCTTCTTCTGAGCGAAGTTGATGATCACGCAACCATCGGAATTGGTGCCGTCACGCTCGGGGGCGCATTCGAAGTTGGCGATGTTCAGCACTTGCCATTCATCTTTACCGGCCGGGTTGTACTGCTCAGGATTGATGAACAACTGACGACCGAAGAGGTTCTGCCAGGCGGTGGCCGTGGTCATCTTGACAGGCAGGTATTGACCCTCTGAGGACCCTACATGAACGTGGGAAACGAAATGGCCCTGAGCCTTGTTGAAGGTCTCGACGCGATCCCACAGGGCGTCGAACTTATCAGCGGGGAACGGACGGTTGATCGCGCCCCAGGCAATGGAATCCTTGGTGCTGGGCTCTTCAACGATATAGCGATCCGCTGGCGAACGACCGGTACGGTGGCCAGTTTTCACGACGAGCGCGCCATTGGCGGCCAATTCACCCTCACCGCGTTTGATGGCTTCTTCAACCAGTTGGGCGGTGCTGATATCGATGTACACGGCGTTAGTGGCTTGCGTCATGAGTATCCCGTCGGCCCTGGGCCGATTCCTCCATGCTGTTGTAGCCCACGGTACAGTGAACTACACCGAAAAAAAGTGCGCGCGATTATGACAGAAATGACGCTGCGCTGGGTATGAGGGCATGATGGCGAAAAGGTTCCTATCGGCCGGAACCCTTTAATGTCGGGTGCCAGAAGGCCCTTCCGTTCCAGCGCCAGCGAATAGCTGAGCGATATCGGCCGCGTCGAAGCGGTAGCTGTGATTACAGAACTGACAATCGATGGTGATCGCCCCGCCCTGCTCCTGCAAGAGCTGCTCGGCGTCGTCCTGCCCCAGGCTCATGACCGCGCTGGCCGAACGCTCGCGTGAGCAGCTGCAGCGGAACACGATCGGCCGTGGCTCGAATAGCCGAACCTGCTCCTGGTGATAGAGACGATGCAGGATGGTCTCGGAGTTCAGGCCCAGCAACTCCTCGGTTGAAAGAGTATCGGCCAGGGTCCGCAGGTGCTCCCAGCTGGCTTCGCGCTCTTCTCCGTCTCGGATGCGATCGGCCGGCAGCTGCTGCAACAGCATCCCGCAGGCGCGGCGGCCATCAGCAGCAAGCCAGAAGCGCGTCGGCAATTGCTCGGACGAAGCGAAATAGCTCGACAGACTTTCCGCCAGGGTCACACCGTCCAGGCCAACGATGCCCTGATAACGCTGGCCGTTGGCTGGGTCGATGGTCATCGCCAGCACGCCTTCGGGCATCAGCTCCGACAGCGTTGCACCCGGTGTCAGCTGGTCTTCGTGGTAACGGGCAATACCGCGCACCTCGCGATCGCTGGAACACTCGACCATCAGCAGCGGCACCGGGCCGGCCGAGCGAGCCTGAAGCACCATCAGACCTTCGAATTTAAGCGTGCCGACCAACAGGGCGGCCGCCGCAAGCAGTTCGCCGAGCAGCTGGGCAACCTGTTCAGGATATGCGTGCTTGGCTAACACCTCGGCGTAGCTGCGCTCAAGCCCGACCCATTCGCCGCGCACGTCGGTATCATCGAAGAGGAAACGCTGGGTGTTATCGGATTCGAGCATGGGCATGACCAGAGCAGGTGGGCGTTCGGGGCCGTCAGCGCACAGCGGGACGTTGCACGTCTCGTCTATCAGGCGACGCCTAGGAGAAGGGACCGCATTCTAGGGCGAAAGTGGCGACCATCCAACCAGCGGCACTCAACTGGCGTCCGAATGGAAGCGCTGCAAGGCGCGGCGTTGTTTCTTGCTCGGCCGGCCGTCGGTCTCGACACCCAGGGTTCCGGCCTTGCGCATCGCCGCGGCGTGCTCACGGCGGGCCAGGCTTTCGGCGGTCTCTTCGTATAACAGCTGCGCTTCAGGTGCGCCCTTGCGCACTGCCGACAGCGCGCGAATTACCACGGTGCGCTCATCGAAGCCGGCGCGTATTACCAGTTGCTCTCCGAGCTTGGGTTCCTTGCTTGGCTTGCAGCGCTCGCCCTTGCAGTGCACCTTGCCGCCTTCGATGGCCGCTTTCGCCAGGGCACGCGTCTTGAAAAAGCGCGCCGCCCACAGCCATTTGTCCAGACGGACTTTACCGTCGTCTTTCTCATTCATGGTTCAACTCTGCCTAGCGTCTCGTTGTCATAGGTTGATGTGGGGATATGCGGTTGTCATGCTGCCTGTCTAGAATGCGCGGAAATTTGCTGGATACGCCTTTGAACAATCCCGACCTCCAGACAATCATCGGTTTGCGCGAATGGATCGCCCTGCCCGAGCTCGGCGTGGTCGGCCTGCGCGCGAAGATCGATACCGGCGCGAGCACCTCTGCCTTACATGCGACCGACATCAGCGAATTCAAGCGCAATGGCGAACGCTGGGTCCGTTTTACGGCACACCTGGGGACGCTGGTGCAACGCCGCCATCGCTGCGAAGCACCGGTAGTCGCACGCAAGCTCATCAAGAGTTCCAATGGCCAGGCGCAAACGCGTTATGTGGTGCGCACGTTGCTGGCGTTGGGCGATCACCTGTGGCCCGTCGAATTCACTCTTACCTGCCGCAAGACCATGCGCTATCGCCTTCTACTGGGGTCAAAAGCCCTCATGGACGGCAAATGGCTGGTCGACCCTGCACGCACCTACGTGCAGGAAAAACCCCAGACCCTTACCTCTCCCGGTGCCCAATGAAAATCGCCGTGCTGTCGCGCAACCCGCGTTTGTATTCGACCCGCCGCCTGGTGGAGGCCGGCCAGCAACGTGGCCATGAGGTCGTCGTGATCGACACCTTGCGCGCGTACATGAACATCGCCAGTCATAAACCCCAGATTCATTATCGCGGTCGTCCTCTGGAAGGCTTCGATGCGGTGATCCCTCGCATTGGCGCCTCGGTGACTTTCTACGGCTGCGCCGTGCTGCGTCAGTTCGAGATGCAGGGCGTGTTTCCACTCAACGAATCGGTGGCCATCGCGCGCTCCCGTGACAAGCTGCGCTCATTGCAACTGCTGGCCCGACGAGGCATCGGCCTGCCGGTGACCGGCTTCGCTCACTCACCCGATGACATCGCCGACCTGATCCAGATGGTTGGCGGCGCGCCCCTGGTGATCAAGGTGCTCGAAGGCACCCAGGGTATCGGCGTGGTTATGTGCGAAACCGCCACGGCCGCCGAGTCGGTGATCGAGGCCTTCATGGGGCTGAAGCAGGACATCATGGTCCAGGAATACATCAAGGAAGCCGGCGGTGCGGACATCCGCTGCTTCGTCGTTGGCGACAAGGTGATCGCCGCGATGAAACGTCAGGCCAAGCCCGGCGAATTCCGCTCCAACCTGCACCGCGGCGGCACCGCCAGCCTGATCAAGATCACCCCGGAAGAGCGCATGACGGCCATCCGCGCCGCCAAGGTGATGGGCCTGAGCGTGGCTGGCGTGGACATCCTGCGCTCCAATCACGGCCCGCTGGTGATGGAAGTGAACTCCTCTCCAGGACTGGCCGGCATCGAAGACACCACTGGCAAGGATGTCGCCGGGCTGATCATCCAGTATCTGGAAAAGAACGCCGGCCCTCATCTGACCCGCACCAGAGGCAAGGGCTGAACAGCTAGCCAGTCGGCTCGGCAGTTCCGCATGACTAGCCCTTGGGCTTGCTCTGCTGCACCGCATCACGCGGCAAGAGCAGGCCCAGCGGCAGGCTGACTCGCGCCTCGAGGCCGCCACCTTCGCGGTTACGCAACTCAACGACCCCGCCATGTTGCGAGGCGATCCGCTTGACGATCGCCAATCCCAGCCCCGCGCCCTGGCCGCCACGCGCTTTATCGCCGCGAATGAACGGATTGAAGATTTCGCCTAGCTCGTTGGGATCGATCCCCGTGCCTCGGTCGAGCACGCTGAGTACCACATAAGGCGCGTTGCTGTCGCCCGACACATGCGCGGCGACTTCCACACCATGCCCCCCGTAGCGCAACGCATTTTCGATCAGATTGACCAGCAGCCGCTTGATCGACACCCGCCGCAGCGCCAATTGCGGCATAGGCTCAACGCACAGCCGCACGGATTCACCGTATTGGTTGTAAGGCGCCACGACCTCGCGCACCAGCTCGCCCAGATCGATGTTTTCAACCAGTTCATCGCTGCCATCACGAACGAAGGCGAGGAATTGGTCGAGAATGGCGTTCATATCCTCGATATCGCGAACCATGTCCTCGGTGAGCTCGGCATCGCTGGACATCAGTTCGAGCGAAAGGCGCAGGCGCGTCAGGGGCGTGCGCAAGTCGTGGGAGACGCCAGCCAGCATCAGCTCTCGCTCTCGTCCAGCCTGCTCCACGTCTTCGGCCATCTGGTTGAATGCACGATAGACCTCTGTCATCTCGCTCGGCGTGTCGCTGATCGGCAGCCGAACGCTGCGCCCCTTGCCGATCTGCCGTGCCGCATAAACCAGGCGTTTGAGTGGCAGATTGAGCTGGCTGACGAAAATCCACGCCGCCGCGGTAGACAACAACCCGATCCCGAGGAACCAGCCCAGCACGCTCCAGATCCGTTGGCCACGCAAGGGATAGGCGTACAGCGGCACCTGCAGCCAATCCGGCCCCAAGCTTGGCGCCCGAACCCAGATCGCCGTGTCAGGTTGGATACGAACCCGCACGTCGGTCTCGACACCGAGCTCGGCCTGCATCTGCCGCTGGAAGATCTCCGTATAGGGCCAGTGGTATTCGCTGGGTGGCACCTCCTCCGTGGTGACCCGCTGCAAGCCTGCCGCCTGCGCGATGCGCTCCCGGTTTTCGGCGTCGGCGGCCCAGTACGCACGCAACGTCAACGCCGCGCCATGACTGTACTGGCGGTCGACCATGACGTCCTCGTTCATCATCAGGTACACCAGCATCAGTACCTTGGAGAACAGCACGACGATCAGCACCATCCATAGCGTGCGGGCGAAGAAGCTTTGCGGGAACCAGAGCGGGGCTTTCATAGAGGAGCCACGGCGCGAACGCCGGTTATCGAGCAACCCGAGCGAGCAGGCTGATTAACGGAAACGACGGACACAACGGTGTCCGCCGCCTGAGAATGATGCGCGCCGCTTACTTGTTGCCGTCTGGCACGAACACGTACCCCACGCCCCAGACCGTCTGGATGTAGCGCGGCTTGGATGGGTCCGGTTCGATCAGGCGGCGCAGGCGGGAAATCTGCACGTCGATGGAACGTTCGAGCGCATCCCATTCACGCCCCCGCGCAAGATTCATGAGCTTGTCGCGGGTCAGCGGCTCGCGGGCGTGTTGGACCAGCGCCTTGAGCACGGCGAACTCACCGGTGGTGAGCATATGTACCTGATCGCCCTTTTTCAGCTCGCGGGTGCCCAAGAAGAGCTCATAGTCGCCAAAGGTCACGGTCTCGTCTTCGCTACCCGGCGCACCCGGGACCTGCGGCGCCTGCCGACGCAAGACCGCACGAATCCGCGCCAGCAGCTCGCGCGGGTTGAACGGCTTGGCCAGGTAATCGTCCGCGCCCTGCTCCAGGCCGTGGATACGGCTGGCCTCGTCGCCCTTGGCGGTCAGCATGATGATCGGAATCTGGTTGCCGCCCTCGCGCAGACGGGCACACGCAGAAAGCCCGTCCTCACCCGGCATCATCAGGTCCAGCACAACCAGATGGAACAGCTCGCGGCTGAGCAGACGATCCATCTGTTCGGCGCTTTCCACAGTTCGCACGCGATAACCCTGCTCATCGAGAAACCGCTCGAGCAAGCGCCGCAACCGGGCATCGTCATCGACAATCAGGATTTTTTCGCCTTCGTTGGCGGGCGCAGTGCTGCTCATGGGAACTCCCGGAAAAATCGTTAACGCATTATGCGCACACTGATGACAGCGCAACTGAACCCATTGTTAGCAGATTTTTCGTGCTCGGGTAGTTATCGCGAATGTCGTACGGCGCCTGACGCTTGCCGCTGGCAGTCCGCCGCTGTTTTAATCCCGCCCCTTCGCGCAGGTTCCCCTGCATGCTTTGGACAAACCCAGGTAGCTTCATGGACAGCATCAATTCCCGCCTCGCCGCTGAACTGGGCGTTCGCCCGCAACAGGTTGCCGCCACGGTGGCGCTGCTCGACGAAGGCTCCACCGTGCCCTTCATCGCCCGTTACCGCAAGGAAGTCACCGGCAGCCTGGACGATACCCAGCTGCGTTTGCTTGAAGAGCGCCTGCGCTACCTGCGCGAGCTGGACGACCGCCGCGCCTCGATCCTGGCCAGCATCGAAGAGCAGGGCAAGCTGACGCCCGAACTGAAACGCGAGATCGATCTCGCCGACACCAAAACCCGCCTGGAAGATCTCTACCTCCCCTACAAGCAGAAGCGCCGTACAAAGGGCCAGATCGCCCTGGAAGCCGGCCTTGGCGAACTGGCTGACGCGATTTTCGATGATCCCGAGCTCAACCCCGAAACCGAAGCCGCACGTTTCATCGATTCGGAAAAAGGCTTCGCCGATGTAAAAGCCGTGCTCGAAGGCGCCAAATACATTCTCATGGAGCGCTTCGCGGAGGACGCCAACCTGTTGGCCAAGCTGCGCGACTTCCTGACCCACAACGCTACCCTCAGCGCGCGCGTAGTACTCGGCAAGGAGAACGACGGCGCCAAGTTCAGCGACTACTTCGAGCATGACGAGCCGCTCAAGAGCGTCCCGTCGCATCGTGCCCTGGCAATCTTCCGCGGGCGCAACGAAGGCGTGCTGAGCGTGAGCCTGAAGGTAGGCGACGAAGCGCCAGGCACCATGCATCCGGGCGAAGTGATGATTGGCGAGCGTTTCGGGATCGCCAATCGCGGACGCCCGGCTGACAAATGGCTAAGCGAAGTGGTGCGCTGGACCTGGAAGGTCAAGCTCTACACCCATTTGGAAACCGACCTGCTCGGCGAATTGCGAGACAAAGCCGAGGACGACGCCATCGGCGTGTTCGCACGCAACATGCATGATCTACTGCTGGCCGCGCCAGCCGGCCCTCGGGCCACCCTCGGGCTCGACCCAGGCTTGCGCACCGGCTGCAAGGTGGCGGTGGTCGATGCCACCGGCAAGCTGCTGGACACGGCTACCGTCTATCCGCACGCACCGCGTAATGACTGGGACGGCACCCTGGCCGTGCTGGCCAAACTCTGCGCCAAGCATGCGGTAGATCTGATCGCCATCGGCAACGGGACAGCAAGCCGTGAAACCGACAAGCTTGCCGCCGACCTGATCAAGCAGGTGCCAGGCCTTAAGCTGACCAAAGTGATGGTCAGTGAGGCGGGCGCTTCGGTGTATTCGGCTTCGGAACTGGCCGCAAAGGAGTTCCCGGATCTGGACGTTTCTATCCGCGGCGCGGTGTCCATCGCCCGTCGCCTGCAGGACCCGCTGGCCGAGCTGGTGAAGATCGAGCCCAAGGCCATCGGCGTTGGCCAGTACCAGCACGACGTGTCCCAGCTCAAGCTGGCGCGCTCGCTGGATGCGGTGGTCGAGGATTGCGTAAACGCCGTCGGTGTCGACGTGAACACCGCCTCGGTGGCCCTGCTGGCGAGGATTTCCGGCCTGAACACCACCCTGGCGCAGAACATCGTCGCCTACCGTGATGCCAACGGTGCGTTCAAGACGCGCAGTGAACTCAAGAAGGTGCCCCGCCTCGGTGACAAAACCTTCGAGCAGGCCGCAGGCTTCTTACGTGTCATGAATGGCGACAACCCGCTCGACGCCTCTGCTGTGCATCCTGAGACCTATCCGCTGGTCACGCGCATTGCCACCGACACCGGTCGCGATATTCGCTCGCTGATCGGCGACTCGGCATTTCTCAAGCGTCTGGACCCGAAGCAGTTCACCGATGAAACCTTCGGTTTGGTAACTGTCAGCGACATTCTTCAGGAACTGGAAAAGCCCGGCCGCGACCCGCGCCCCGAATTTAAGACCGCCGAGTTCCAGGAAGGCGTGGAGAAGCTCAGCGACCTGCAACCCGGCATGGTGCTTGAAGGCGTGGTAACCAACGTGACCAACTTCGGCGCCTTCGTCGATATCGGCGTGCACCAAGACGGCCTCGTGCATATCTCCGCGCTATCGGAGAAATTCGTCAAAGATCCTTACGAAGTGGTCAAGGCCGGCGACATCGTCAAGGTGAAGGTCATGGAAGTCGACATCCCCCGCCAGCGCGTCGGCCTGTCCATGCGCATGAGCGACACCCCTGGGGACAAGGCCGACAACATGCGTGGCGGCGGCAACAACCGTGGTGGACAGGCACGTGGCGAGCGTAAGCCGAGCAAGCCGGAGGCCAAGCCGGCACCGGCGAACAATGCCATGGCCGCGCTGTTCGCGAACGCCAAAACCCTGAGGAAATAGCGGTGCGCGAAGTCGAAGCAGTGGGAAGCAGCAGCGCCTTCGGGCGCCTGTTGGGCCTGGAGATCTTGAAAGCCGAGAAGGGTGAAGCCTCGTTGCGGCTGGAGATGCACGACGGCTTGCGCAATCTACACGGCAAATTGCACGGCGGTGCCCTGTTCTCGCTGATCGACACGGCCATGGGCCAGGCCAGCCATAGCCTCAACGGCGGCGAACCGAACAGCGTCACGCTTGAGTGCAAGGTCAACTACATCCGCCCGGTAACCGAAGGCGGACTGACCTGCCGAGCCTGGGTGGTGCATGGAGGTCGGCGTACCCAGGTCATCGAAGCCGAAGTGCACCAGGGCGAGAAGCTGGTGGCCAAGGCCCAGGCGACCTTTTCGGTCATCTGAGTCATCGAGCCGCAGCCCCAGGTCGGCTGGAAACGCTCTGCAGCGGTGTGCGGTCCAACGCTGACGGCCTCTTGTAGAGCGTGCAATCCACCCCCATATTGTGCCGACTGACGCGTGAAGGAATTCCCAATTGAGCGATCTTCTCTCCCACCGCCTGGCGCTGCTGGCCGAGCACCACAACCTGTCGCTGCTCTCGCAATGCCTGCATGGGATCGAGCGTGAATGCCTGCGTGTCGATCACGATGGCCAGCTGGCGCTAACGCCGCACCCGCGCGCGCTGGGTTCAGCACTCACCCATCCGAAGATCACCACGGACTATTCCGAAGCGCTATTGGAATTCATCACCGGCACCGAAACCGACCCGGCCAAGACACTGGCCGAGCTCGACGCCATCCACCGCTATACCTATAGCAAGCTGGACAGCGAGTTTCTCTGGAGCCCGTCGATGCCAGGCCACCTGCCGGACGAGGCGCAGATCCCAATCGCCGAGTATGGCAGTTCGAACATTGGCCGATTGAAATACGTCTATCGCCAGGGTCTGGCGCTGCGTTACGGCAAGACGATGCAATGCATTGCCGGAATCCATTACAACTTCTCGCTGCCCGAGGCGCTGTGGGCCACGCTGCAGGCCGACGAGGGAGACCCGCGCTCGGCGCAGGACTACCAGTCCTGGCGCTACATTGCGTTGATTCGCAACTTCCGCCGCTACAGCTGGCTGCTGATGTACCTGTTCGGCGCCTCGCCGGCACTGGACATGAGCTTCATGCGTGGCCGCTCGCATCAGCTCGAGCAACTCGACGAGGACACCCTGTATCTGCCCTATGCCACCAGCCTGCGCATGAGCGATGTTGGCTATCAGAGCAATGCCCAGGCCGGCCTCACGCCGTGTTATGACGACCTGCCGAGTTACACCACCAGCCTGCACAAGGCGGTGTCTACACCCTACCCCGACTACGAGGCTATGGGCGTCAAGGATGCAGACGGCAACTGGCAGCAACTGAACACCAATGTCCTGCAAATTGAAAACGAGTACTACTCGAACATCCGCCCCAAGCGAGTGACCGGCACCGGCGAACGCCCGTTGCATGCACTGCGCGCGCGCGGTATTCAGTACATTGAAGTTCGCTGCCTGGACATCAACCCCTTCCTGCCGCTGGGCATAGACGTCACCGAAACGCGTTTCCTCGACGCCTTCCTGCTGTTCTGCACGTTGCAGGAGAGCCCATGCCTGGTCGAGGGCGAATGCCGAGCCAGCAGCGACAACTTTCTCAAGGTCGTCAAGGAAGGACGCAAGCCCGGGCTGGCGCTACGCCGCTGCGGTGAGGATGTCGGCCTGCAACAGTGGGCGAGCGAGCTGATCGACCAGATAGGTCAGGTTGCCGACCTGCTGGACCGCAGCCATGGTGGCGATGAGCACGCCCGCGCCATTGCCGAGCAGCAGGCCAAGGTAGCCGACAGCAGCCTGACGCCTTCGGCCCGCGTTCTTGAAGAACTGCAGCGCAACGGCGAAAGCTTCAGCCAGTTCGCGCTGCGCCAGACCCGCCGACACGCCCAAGACTTCCGTAGCCGTACGCTTTCCGATGCCGACATGGCCTGGTTCGACGAAGCGGCAAGCAGTTCGCTGGCGCAACAAGCAGAGATGGAAGCGGCGGACAATCAGGACTTCGACAGCTTCGTCGCAGACTATCAACGCAGCCTCACAAGTCTCAGCGCGCCATAAGCGCGACAGATCGCGCAGCGCACCGCTCCAGGCCGCGAGCCAGAGCGGTACGCTGGCGACGCTGCGACCGGATATGAATTTTCCCTCCTTCTCAGGGTTCCAATGCTTGTCTTCAGCGCGCCAATACTGCGCGCCGGAGCCTCAAGAACAAGAAGAAGAGAGGTGCACGCATGTCCCTGCTTGATCTGTTGGTATCCGCCCGGAAGGGTAGCCTGACCACCGCCATCACCATTGCCCTGCTGATAGGTCTGATTCTGCAAATTGACGGGCTGCTTCAGGAACCCGCGATTCACCTGTCAGGCGATGCTATCGACGTCCGTTCAACGGGCCCTTACGCGACGCCGGATTGAATCGAGGCGGTGCTACACCGCCTCCCAATCACAAGGCTTTTTCGAATATCTTCGAATTGCGCTGAAAATTGTATAGCGAGGCCCGCGCAGCCGGTAGGCGCTCGACCCCGCTAGGCTCGAAGCCGCGTTCCCGGAACCAGTGCGCCGTGCGGGTGGTGAGCACGAACAGGGTTTTCAGACCCAACGCCCTAGCACGCGCCTCGATACGTTCGAGCAACTCGTCACCTCGGCCACCGTGGCGGTACTCCGGGTTCACCGCCAGGCAGGCCAGCTCACCGGAATCGGAATCGGCGATCGGGTAAAGCGCTGCGCAGGCGATGATCAGACCGTCCCGCTCGACGATGCTGAACTGCTCCACTTCCCGCTCCAGCACTTCGCGGGAGCGGCGCACCAGGATGCCCTGCTCTTCCAATGGCGTAATCAGATCGATCAGCCCGCCGACGTCCTCGATGGTCGCCTCGCGCAGTTGCTCGAACTGCTCCTGTGTCACCAGGGTGCCGTCGCCGCCATCGCGGGTAAACAGCTCGTTGAGTAGCGAACCGTCCTCGGCATAGCTGATCACGTGGCTGCGGCGCACGCCGCCCTTGCAGGCCTGGGCCGCAGCATCAAGCAGCTCGGCCTGGTAGGTTCCGGCGAGGCGTTCCACATATGCCGGGATTTGCGGCGGGCGCAGCTCGCGCACCAGCTTGCCGCTTTCATCGCGTAGCCCGCGCTCGGACCCATAGAGCACCAGCTTGTCAGCCTCCAGATCGATGGCGGCGCGGGTGGCGATGTCTTCGCAAGCGATGTTGAAAATCTCACCGGTCGGGGAATAACCCAGTGGGGACAACAGCACGATAGTGCGCTCGTCCAGCAACCGGCCGATGCCCTTGCGGTCTACGCGGCGCACTTCACCGGTGTGCTGGTAATCAACACCATCGTGAACGCCGATGGGCCGTGCCGTGATGAAGTTGCCGCTGGCCACACGCAGCCGCGCGCCCTGCATCGGCGAGGCCGCCATGTCCATCGAGAGCCGGGCTTCCAGGGCGATGCGCATATGGCCGACGGCATCTATCACACAGTCCAAGGTGGCCGTGTCGGTGATGCGCAGGTCACGGTGGAAACGGGGCTGGATTCCCCGCTCGGCCAGCCGCGCCTCGATCTGCGGTCGCGAGCCGAACGCCAGCACCAAGCGCACACCCAGGCTGTGCAGCAGCACGAGGTCATGGACGATATTGGCGAAGTTGGGGTGTTCGAGCCCATCGCCAGGCAGCATGACGACAAAGGTCCGGTCACGATGCGAATTGATATAGGGCGATGAGTCGCGAAGCCAGGTGACGTAGTTGTGCATTGCAAAAGCCTTCAGTAACAGCTTGTCCAGGTCAGGAAGTCGGTTCGAGTAGGGGTGCAGGAGCAGGTACACGCTGCGATCAGATCGCCAGGCCTGCTCCTACCCTCGACCTGATTGCAGGCAATAGTGTTCGATCATCCCGCGCAACAGCCTCACAGTGGGTTCGATCCGATCCAGATCCAGATACTCGTCCGGCTGGTGCGCACAGGCGATATCGCCTGGGCCGAGCACCAGCGTCTCGCAGCCAAGCTGCTGAAGATAAGGCGCTTCGGTAGCAAAGGCTACCGCCTCAGCGGCGTGCCCAGTGAGCCGCTCGGCCAGCTTCACCAGCTCAGCCTCAGCGGGTTGATCGAAGGCCGGGACGCTGGGGAACAACGGCGCCAGGTCGATCTTGACCTGATGTCTGTCAGCCACTGGTCGCAGCCGCCCCGCGATTGCGTCGCGCAGCTGCTCGGGCTCCATCCCCGGCAACGGCCGCAGATCGTACTCGAGCGAACACTGGCCGCAAATACGGTTGGGGTTGTCGCCGCCATGAATACAGCCGAGGTTCAGGGTTGGCTGCGGCACGTCGAACAGCGGGTTGTCATAGTGCTCCTCCCATTCGCGGCGCAGGTTCATCAGCTCGCCCATGACGTCATGCATCGCCTCCAGTGCGCTGTGACCGTAGGCCGGGTTGGAGGAGTGCCCGCTCTGCCCATGAATTTCGATGCCTTCCATCATGATGCCCTTGTGCAAACGCACGGGGCGCAGCCCTGTCGGCTCGCCGATCACCGCCGCCCGGCCCAGTGGCCGCCCGGCATCTGCCAGTGCACGGGCGCCGGACATGGAGCTTTCTTCGTCACAGGTGGCGAGAATCAGCAGCGGCTGGCGGAACGGTTGCTCGAGCAAGGGCAGGACCGCCTCGATGATCAGCGCGAAGAAACCTTTCATGTCGCAGCTGCCAAGGCCGTACCATCGACCGTCCGCCTCGCGCAGCCGCAGCGGCTCGGCCGTCCAGAGCTCAGCGTCGAAGGGGACGGTATCGCTGTGCCCGGCCAAGACCAGTCCTCCAGGCCCGCTGCCGTAGGTGGCGAGCAGGTTGAACTTGCCGGGCGTGATCTCCTGCACTTCGCAGGCGAAGCCAAGATCGCCCAACCAGCCGGCCAGCAGGTCGATCACAGGGCGATTGGTCTGATCCCAATGCGCCTGGGTGCAACTCACCGACGGGGCTGCAATCAGCGCGGCGAACTGGTCTTTGAGCGAGGGAATGGGCACGGGCGACCTCCTGAAAGACAGTTGAGAAGGCCCCAGTGAAACATGAAACGCGCCGCCGCAGCTTTACCGATGAGGTAAAAACTGCGGTGACGGATCGGATCAGACGAAAATCGCCTGCAGAATGGTGAAGAAGATGATCGAGAGAATCGCGCCGGCCGGCAGGGTAATCAGCCAGGACATGAAGATCGAACCCACCACGCCGAGGTTCAGTGCGCCGATGCCACGCGCGATGCCGATGCCGAGTACAGCGCCGACCAACGTATGGGTGGTCGACACCGGCAGGCCGATGGCGGAAGCGCCAACCACCGTGGTCGCGGTTGCCAGTTCTGCGGCGAAGCCACGGCTGGGGGTCAGCTCGGTGATCTCCTTACCAATGGTGGCGATGACCTTGTAGCCGTAGGTCGCCAGTCCGATAACGATGCCGACGGCGCCCAGCAGCAACACCCAGCCCGGCACGGCCGATTTGGCTGCGATCTCGGCCGCACCGCCGGACTGGATCACGCCGACCACGGCCGCCAGCGGACCAACGGCGTTGGCGACATCGTTGGCACCGTGGGCGAACGCCATTGCGCAGGCTGTGAAGATCATCAGCACCGCAAAGACTTTTTCGACGCTGGCGTAGTGGAAAGTCCGGTCGGCCTCTTCGTCGACTTTGATGCGCGATAACAGCGCAACACCAACCAACGCCACCAGAACGCCAATGGCAAAGGCCAACAGGATGCCCTGGCTGCTGGTCAGCGACAGGCCAACGTGCTTCAACCCTTTGGTAACGGTCATCAAGGCGACCATGAAACCCGTCAGGAACATGTACAGCGGCACGAACCGTTTCGCGTTGAGGAACGGCTCGTCGGTATTGATGATCAGCTTTTGCACGCTGATGAACAGGCCGAAGGCGACGATGCCCGAGAGCATGGGCGTGACCACCCAGCTGGCTACGATCGGCCCGATCGCATCCCAATGCACAGCGTCGACGGATACGCCCACCGCAGCAAAGCCGATCACCGCACCGATGATCGAATGGGTGGTGGATACAGGCCAGCCCCTCGTGGTGGCGACCAGCAGCCAGGTGCCCGCCGCCAGCAGCGCGGACATCATGCCCAGCACCATCAGGTCAGGCGAAATGAGTTCGGCATCGACAATGCCATTCTTGATGGTCTCGGTGACTTCGCCGCCGGCAAGGTAGGCGCCGCAGAACTCGAAGATCATGGCCACGATAATGGCCTGCTTGATGGTCAGCGCACGCGAGCCGACCGAAGTGCCCATGGCGTTTGCCACGTCGTTGGCACCCACGCCCCAGGCCATGAAGAAACCGAAGGCGCACGCAAGGATCAGGAGTACGAAGCCGTATTCCGCGATAAAAGACATAAAGATTTACCTGTTGAACCCAGAAAGGATGCTGGCGCCTAGCGCGCCAGCAGTTGTTCCAGACGGTTGCCGACACGCTCGGCACGGTCAGCTACGTCACCGATCCATTCGATGATCTTGTAGAGGAACATCACGTCAACTGGAGGCAATTCCTTTTCCAGCTTGAACAGTGCACGGCGCACCGTGATCTGCATGCGGTCGGTTTCACGCTCGATTTCCTCGAGCTCTTCGACCATTTTTTCAACCAGTGTGGCTTCGCGGCCGGCGAAACCGGTTTCAAGCAGCGAATCCAGTTCCTTGAGTGCCTTCAGTGCCTGGCAGCTGGCGTCGACACTCCGCTGCACGAAGGCCATCATTTCCGGCTGCAGGGCCTGCGGAATGGTCATGCAACGACCCAGCATCAGCCCGGCGATGTCCTTGGCGCGGTTCGCGATTTTGTCCTGTACACTCAGCAGTTCCAGCAGATCCGAGCGCGGAACCGGCAGAAACAGGCTTTTGGGCAGGTGCTGACGGACGCTCTTCTTGAGCTTGTCGGCCTCGTTTTCCAGTCGGGCCATCTCTTTCTGGATCTGCTCGACCCGTTCCCAGTCTTCTGCCGTGATCGCCTGGAACAGCGGTACCAGGTTGGCGGCACATTCGTGGGATTTCGCCATGTGCTGCTGCATCGGACCAATTGGCGAGCGGCCGAACAGGCTGACGAAAGGATTGATTGGCATAGGGAACACCCCGGCTTCAGAAGGCGGCAAGTATACGGACGGCCCCCAGAGACCGCTACCGCACGTCATCAAGCTGAAATATTTTTACTATAGGCACTCTCCCGGCACTATGCAGAAAGAAACCGAAATCAAACTGCGCGTCAGTCCTGAAACCCTGATAGCCCTGCGCGAGCACCCACTGCTCAAGAAGCGCAGCAAGAGCGGCTGGCAGCGACACGAATTGTTCAACCAGTACTACGACACGCCGGAACGCGAGCTGGCGCAAGCCAAAGTCGCACTGCGCCTGCGCCGCGACGGCGATCAGTTCATCCAGACGCTCAAGAGCCGCGGCCGAAGCGTGGCTGGGCTGTCCGAACGCAACGAGTGGGAGTGGACGCTGGACAAGGCCAAGCTCGACCTGAAAAAACTCGCTGATGACTGCTGGCCGGCGAGCCTCGCCGAGCTGGACAAGAAAACCTTGAAGCCGATCTTTACGACCAATTTCGTTCGGGAGAAGGCTGAGATCGCCTGGGGCCGCGGCAAGGCCAAGGTAGTGCTCGAGGCGGCACTGGATCTGGGCAGTGTCGTGGCCGGCAAGCAGAGCGAGGAAATCTGCGAGCTGGAGCTGGAGCTGCGTCAGGGCGACCCCGAAGCACTGTTGGAGCTGGCCACCGAGCTGGCTGGTGATCTCGCGCTGATGCCCTGCGACATCAGCAAGGCTGAGCGCGGCTACCGCCTCCATGACGCCGAGAGCTATTCCTTGAGCCTGCCAGCACCGCAGCTTGAAGCGACCATGCCGTTGGACGAGGCCTTCCCTGCGCTGGCCTGGCAGCTGCTGGGCAACAGCCAGCGACTGGCCGAGCAGTACCGCTTCAATGGGCACTGGAAGCTGCTTGGCGATTGGTTGCAGCACTTGACCGAACTGCGCGCCCTGCTTGGCAGCGTCGGTCAGGCGGCACCGCGCGCCACCAGCCGCGAGCTGCGCGAGCGACTCGATGCACTGATTCACGACTGGCGTCCACGGGTCGAGGCCGGCCGCAATGACGAAAGCGTTCGCCAGGCAGCGCCCGAGCAGTTCGCTGCAGAATTGGCCAAGCCACGCTGGGGTCAGTTCTCGCTGAAAGCTTCAGTCTGGCTGCTGCAACGCGGCTGGACGGCCAACCGTAACAATCGCGGCAACCGTCAGGGTGCAGCCGAGCTGGGTAACTGGCTGCCACGCCTGCTGAGCGAGGAAGCCGACGCACTCCAGCTGTTGCGTTACCAGCAAAAGCCTGAAGACCTTGCCGAGCAGCGGCCGCGCATGGAGCGGATGCTCGTCTGGCTGCATCTGGCACGCGGCACGCTGGACCTGCCGGAAGCCGATCGACTTTACGGAGAACTGGCCAAGCTCTACGAACTGGCCGGACAGCCGCTGAACGACGAACTGCTCGAAGCGCGGGTTGAGCAGGCCCGCTTGGTCTGGACGCTCAAGCCCTGGAAGCAGCTGCTCAAGTAGGCTGCAGCCAACGTAGGTGGGTCGCGCCATACCGATCCACCTGCAACGTCTCGGTGAACGTAAGAAGACATCTAGCCTACGAGCTCCGCTCGAAGCGCTGGCAGCCCGCCACCCATCAGCAGCACACCAACAGTGCCGCAAAGTTGAAACCTGCAGCAGACAGGGTGCACTTTTATGGGCAAGCTTGACCTTTGTCGCTGCCAAGACCGAAGTGCCCCATGTCTGTGTTGAACTCGCCCGCCCAGGATCGCTTTCTCGACCTCAATGACCTGCTGCGTGATTTGGTCGCCCAGGGACGGCTGTCGCAGGAAACGGCCGAGCAATGCATGACCCTGCGACGCAGTTCAACCAGCAGCCAGCAACACCCGCTGGAGTTCCTTGGCGCACAGCAGCTGGACGACCTGGCGCGGCCTGGCAAGAAGCTGGATCTCGAAACCCTCACCGTCTGGCTCGCTGAACAGGCCGGGCAGCCCTACCTGCGCATCGACCCGTTGAAGATCAATGTCGCGGCGGTTACACCCTTGATGTCCTATGCGTTTGCCCAGCGGCACAAGATTCTCGCCGTGGCGGCCGACAGTTCAGCGGTGACCATCGCCAGCAGCCAGCCCTTCGTGAAGAGCTGGGAAGCCAACCTCACTCATGTGCTTCAACGACCGATCAAGCGAGTGGTGGCCAACCCCGTCGACTTGCAGCGCTTCACCGTCGAGTTCTACCGCCTGGCCAAGTCTGTCAGCGGCGCCACCGCAACCGATCAAAAAGTCAGCGGCACGGGTAATTTCGAACAATTGCTCAATCTTGGCGCCAGTGATCAGGAGCCGGATGCCAACGATTCGCACATCATCAACATCGTCGACTGGCTGTTTCAGTACGCCTTCGACCAGCGTGCCAGCGACATCCACATCGAGCCTCGCCGCGAGCAGGGCAGCGTGCGCTTCCGCATCGATGGCGTGCTGCACAACGTCTACCAGTTCCCGCCGCAGGTGGCGATGGCGGTGGTCAGCCGGCTGAAAACCCTGGGGCGAATGAACGTTGCCGAAAAGCGCAAGCCGCAGGACGGCCGGGTCAAGACCAAGACACCGGATGGCGGCGAGGTGGAGCTGCGCCTGTCGACCTTGCCGACCGCATTCGGCGAGAAGATGGTAATGCGAATCTTCGATCCGGAAGTGCTGCTCAAGGGGTTCGATCAGTTGGGCTTCTCCGCCGAAGACCTGCGTCGTTGGCAGAGCATGACCGGCCAGCCCAACGGCATCATCCTGGTCACTGGCCCCACCGGCTCTGGCAAGACCACCACGCTGTACACCACGCTCAAACAGCTGGCTACGCCGGAAGTGAACGTCTGCACCATCGAAGACCCGATCGAGATGATCGAGGGCGCCTTCAACCAGATGCAGGTGCAACACAACATCGACCTGACCTTCGCCAGCGGCGTGCGTGCCCTGATGCGTCAGGATCCGGACATCATCATGGTCGGCGAGATTCGCGATTTGGAAACGGCGGAAATGGCCATCCAGGCGGCGCTCACCGGGCATCTCGTGCTCTCGACCTTGCATACCAACGATGCGCCATCCGCCATCACCCGATTACTGGAGCTGGGCGTACCGCATTATCTGCTAAGGGCCACGCTGCTGGGCGTCATGGCACAGCGCCTGGTGCGTACCTTGTGCCCGCATTGCAAGGCGCCGGTACAGCTGGATACAGATGACTGGCAGGCGCTGACCAAGCCCTGGAACGCGCCGCTGCCAAACAATGCGCATCGGGCGGTTGGCTGCATCGAATGTCGCGATACCGGCTACCGTGGCCGTGCAGGCGTCTACGAGATCATGTTGCTGAACGACGCAATCAAGCCATTCATCACAGCCGACACCGACCTCATCGCCCTGCGCCGCCAGGCCTTCAAAGACGGCATGCACAGCTTGCGCCTCTCCGGCGCGCAGAAAATTGCCGCAGGACTCACGACCCTGGAGGAAGTGCTCAGGGTCACGCCTCAAAGCGAGCAGAAATAGCCTGGATCAGACGCCCAGGTGAGGGCGTCGATTTTTACGTCATCGCGATCTTGCCGCCCGTCGTGAGCGCTGCCGGACGGGTGGCTCTGGCAGATTGCCCGTAGACCGAGGTCTACTTGCTCCAGGTCCAGACCCCGGTATCTTGCGCAGCGACTACAGTTGCAGGAAAGCAATTGTGATGCGCTGCATTTTGACAGAGCCCGGACGTGATTCCAGGACTCGCGACGACACTTGCCGCCATGGACAGCCGAGCAGAATTTGAACATCGATAAAGAAGACCCGACCTGGACCGAAGCGGACCGACTGGCTGCACTCGCTCGGTATCGCATTCTGGACACGCCGCCCGAAGCGGCGTTCGACGATCTGGCACTTCTCGCCGCGGAGCTTTGCGCTGCCAAGAGTGCAGCCATCGTGTTCATCGATAGGGACCGGCAGTGGGTCAAGGCCTCGGTCAATATCGATGAAAAGAGTCGACCGCGCGACGAAGCGCTTTGCGCCCGTGCGATTACCCACGCTGAATCCCTGGTAATCGAGAACCTGGCAGACGAGCCGTTGACGCGCGGCAAGACCGGCTTCTATGCCGCCGCGGTACTACGTACTGCCGATGGCCTGCCGCTGGGTACGCTGTGCGTTCTGGACAGCCAACCTCGGCAGCTGTCGGAACGGCAACGCACCCATCTGCAAGCCCTCGGTCGTCAGGTCATGGCGCTGCTGGAGCTGCGTCGCAGCAGAGAAGCCAACGAGCGCAATCGGCAGATTATCGATAGCGCGGTCGACTACGCCATCCTCACCACTGACACAAATGGGTTGATTACCACCTGGAGCCAGGGTGCCGAACGCATCCTTGGCTGGGGGTCAGATGAAGTCATCGGCGCTCATTCATCGCTGTTGTTCGTCGAAGAGGACCAGGTACGCGGCATACCCGAGAAGGAAATGGCCACCGCGGCGCAGGATGGGTCAGTAATCAACGAGCGCTGGCAGATGCGCAAGGGCGAAGGTCGGTTCTGGGCCAGCGGCGTGCAGATGCCGCTCAAGGATGATCGGGGGCAGCATCTGGGGTTCGTGCACATCTTGCGCGACCTGACCGAACGCCTGCATGAGCAGGCAGCCATTCGCGAAGCCGAAGAACGTTACCGTGCGCTTGTCGACCTTAGCCCGCAGGTCATCTGGCAGTGCGATGCCGACGGGCAGTTGATCTTCTGCAACCGTTACTGGTGCGACTTCACTGGCCTGAGCCCCGAAGCTTCGGCGGGCATGGGCTGGCTATCGGCGATAGCACCGGATCACCGCGACACTGTATTGAAGCAATGGAGAGGCGCTCTCAAATCCGGCGCGGCTGGCAGTTTCGAAGTGCCGCTGTTGGCAGCCGACGGCAGTCCACGCTGGTTCCAGGGCAGCGGCGCCCCCGTCTACGATTGCGATTGCCGCCTGCTGCACTGGGTATTGGTTGCGCAGGACATTCATGAGCGACGCCTGGCCGAAATCAAGCGGCTCGAAAGCGAGGCGTTCACCCGCAGCTTGCTGGACGCAGCCAGCGAAGGCTTCTACTCCATCGACACCAAGGGATCGGTCACCCTGTGCAACGAGGCATTCGTCAAACTGCTCGGGTTCACAAGCAAGGCAGAGGTGCTGGGTCGGCAGATGCATCCGTTGATCCACCACAGCCACCCGGACGGCTCGCCCTATGCGATCGAGGAGTGCCCAATCCAGCGAGCAGCGAGTACTGGTGAGTCAGCACACATCAAGTATGAGCTGTTCTATCGCATCGATGGGAGCAGTCTACCAGTTGAATACCGGGTGGCCCCGCTGTACCGGGACCAGGTGTTGCAAGGCGCGATTTGCACCTTTACGGATATCAGCGAACGAACCCGCGGGGAGGCGCAGCAGTCCTACTTGCTGGAACTCAGCGACCGCCTGCAGGACAGCGGTAGTCGCATCGAGTTGGCCGATATGATGGCCGATCGGCTTGCCCAACTGATGGGTGCCGAATGCATCTATCAAGGCCACGTAGACGAGCGCGATGGCCTGATCATCGATCAGCGCTGGCCGCAGGCCCCAGACAAGCTCAGGTCGGCCTCCTATCCCCTTGGAGGCTGTGCCGGGACGTTGCGCCTGCGTCTGTCGCAAGGCCTCGTTGTGCCATTCGCAGATCTGCTCGATGAAGCCGATTGTGATGGCCACTGCGGCGGACTGCATGAGCACCTTGGCTATCGCAGCCTGTTGCTGGCACCCCTGCTGGAGCAATCCGCCGATTGCGCCTTTCTGCTGTTCGGCAGCCGGCAGCCTCGCCCCTGGAGCCAGTCGGACATTTCGCTGGTGCGCGAAGTGGCCGAACGCATCCGCGCCGCAGCCGACCGGGCCCGTGCGCGCGAAGCCCTACTGGAAGCCGAGCAGCGCGTCAGCCTGGCCAACGAAATCGCGGCCATTGGCGTTTGGGAGTACGATTTTGAAGGCAACTGCCTGCGCTGGGATGCGCAGATCAAAGCGCTTGCGGGTATCGCGCCGAATGAGCCGGAGCTTACGGTAGAACAATTCCTCGCGCGGGTTCACGCCGACGACCGGAACACGCTGCTGCAGGCCTTTCGCAATGCACTCGATGGTGTCAGCGGCGGCGAGCTTAACCTGGAGTACAGAGTGTATGACGAGCGCAACGACTCCTTCCGCTGGCAGACCAACCGCGGCCGTCGGCTGGTAGACGGCGAGGGGAAAATACGGCTGCTCGGCACCGCCCGCGACATTACTGTTGAGCGCAACGCTGCCCTGAAGCTGTTGCGCATGAACGCCTTGCTTGAAGAACAAATACAGGAACGCCAACTGACCGAACAGCGCCAGTCGGTGCTGATGGAGCTGGGTGATCTGCTACGTGGACAGCCGGACAGCATCACCATTGTCACCGCCGCCGTGAGGGCTTTGGGCACGACGCTGCACGTTACCCGCGCTGCCTTTTTGTCGATCGACCCGGGCGGGCAGTACGCCACCGTCGAGCGCTACTGGAGCGACGGCGCCCTCGGTGACTACAACGAACGCATGTGCTTTGCCGACTACGGCGACTTCATCTATGACCTGCAAAACGATGAGCTGGTGGTGGTCGATGACGTGCTCCATGACCCGCGTACCGCCGCGCAGGCGGCGAGCCTGCGTCTGCGGCGGATTCAAAGCCTCGTATGCGTACCGCTGCAGGAACAGGGCGTTCTCAGCGCAGCATTGATTCTTCTGCAGGATCGGCCGCGGCAATGGGCTGAGGAGGACATTTCCTTTATCCGGGAAGTTGCTGACCGTGCCTGGACAGCCGACGAGCGAATGCGCGCCGAAAGCGCGTTGCGCGCCAGCGAAGAGCAGTTTCGCACGCTGGCCGACAACATGAGTCAGTTTGCCTGGATGGCCGATCCGGCAGGTCACATCTATTGGTACAACAAGCGCTGGTACGACTACACCGGAACCACGCTGGAAGCCATGCGAGCCCTAGGCTGGCGATCAGTTCACCACCCCGATCATCACGAGCGTGTGAGCGCGTCAATGAAGCGTGCGGTCGCGATCGGTTCGATCTGGGAAGAGACGTTTCCGCTGCGTGGCAAAGACGGCAAGTACCGCTGGTTCCTCGCCCGCGCTATCCCGATTCGCGATGACTTCGGACAGGTCACGCACTGGTTCGGTACCAATACCGACATCACTGCCCAGGTCGCCGCCGAAGAAGCCCTACGCGAACTAAACGACAATCTGGAGCGACGGGTAGCCGAGCGCACCCGCGAACTGGCCGAGATCAACCATCTGCTGCATGTGGAGATGGGCGAGCGTGAACGTGCCGAAGAGACCCTGCGCCATGCGCAAAAAATGGAAGCTATCGGGCAATTGACAGGTGGCATTGCCCACGATTTCAACAACATGTTGACCGGAGTACTGGGCGCACTCGATTTTATTCAACGACGCGTCGAAAGCGGTCGAGTGAACGATCTTGGACGCTATGTCGATGCCGCGGCAAGCTCGGCCAACCGAGCCGCTGCGCTGACTCATCGTTTGCTGGCCTTTGCCCGGCGCCAGTCGCTGGACCCGCAACCGGTGGACGTGAACGCGCTGGTCGAGTCGATGGAAGACATGTTGCGCCGCACCATGGCCGAACACATCGAATTCGACACCCGTCTCCAGAAAGATCCATGGCTGGCCTATACCGACGCCCACCAGCTCGAGAACGCCCTGCTCAATCTGGTGATCAACGCTCGCGACGCCATGAGCGGAGGCGGCAGGCTGGTCATTCAGACCGGCTCCGTGCAGATCAACACCTCCCAACCTGACGGTCCAGAACCCGGCGAATACGTCACGCTCAGCGTGGCCGATAACGGTTCGGGCATGCCGCCCGAGGTCGTGGCCAAAGCATTCGATCCGTTCTTCACCACCAAACCCATCGGCCAGGGCACCGGCCTTGGCCTGTCGATGGTTTATGGCTTCGTCAAGCAGACCGGTGGGCACGTGCGCATCGACAGCACACCGGGACAGGGCACACTGATCACCCTGTTCCTCCCGCGAAACCAAACTCAGCTGGATAAGCCCGAAGGGCAGCCCCGCACGTCCCCGGATATCAGCGGCGCCCAGGCCAACGAAACCATACTGGTGGTAGAAGACGAAGCCGCTGTACGCATGCTCGTCGTCGAGGTACTGCAGGAGCTCGGGTACAACGTCCTCGAGGCGGTGGATGGCAACACCGCTTTGCCATTCCTGAAAAGCGATCAGCGCATCGACCTGCTGCTCAGCGACATAGGCCTGCCCGGCATCAATGGCCGCCAGCTAGCCGAAATGGCACGCCAGCATCGACCGGAGTTGCACGTTCTGTTCATCACCGGGTACGCACCGAATGCCGAAGTAAGGGGTGACTTTCTCGGCCCGGACATGGACATGCTGGCCAAACCCTTCAGCATCGACATGCTCGCGTCGAAGGTTCGTCAATTGATTGAGCGCAGCGGTTAGCCTGCGAGGAACTCTGCGGACCGCTGCACACTCCTTATTGGAGGATAAAGCAGAGGTATACATCATGCGCAGAACAGTCCTGGCGGCTATCGCCTTGAGTTGCATTCCGTTCGGCACGGCAATGGCGGATAAGGGGTTCGTCCGCCAAATTCTGTCTTCGGGCGCGACCACCGCGTCCACGTACATGACGTTCCGAGACGACAAAATGGTCGCAGCAGCCCGCGAGGACGCCAGCAGCTTCGTGGCGAGCGAGGGTGAAATCCGGGGGCCCTACCTAGAAGCGATGCTCATGAAACTTCGTAGCGAGCAGCCGCAGCTGCACGCAAGCGACATGCAGCTGGCCAATGCCATTCTTGCAGCCGAGCAACACTAGGTGATGCCGGTCAGCCGGCCGGCGTTGTCGCTTCAAACCAAAACGTATCGTTAATCGCTCACTCGCATCAGCACTCGGAGGGCCCCATGAAAAAAACCGCATCCGCCGTCTGGCAAGGTGATTTGAAAAGTGGCAAGGGCACCATCAGCACAGAAAGTGGCGTGTTGAAAGATAACCCCTACGGCTTCAACACCCGATTCGAAGGTGCACCCGGCACCAATCCAGAAGAGCTCATCGGCGCTGCGCACGCCGGTTGTTTTTCGATGGCGTTGTCGATGATGCTCGGTCAGGCCGGGCTTACACCTGAGCGCATCGACACCACCGCGGAAGTCACGCTGGACAAGGATGACAAAGGCTTCTCCATCACGGCCATTGCCCTGACGCTGAAAGCCAAGGTGCCAGGTACCGATAACGAGCAGTTCCAGCAAATCGCCAACCAGGCGAAGGAAGGCTGCCCGGTATCACGGGTGCTCAATGCGAAAATCAGCCTGAACGCGACGCTGGAAAGCTGATAGGTCAGGTTGAAACGAAAACGCCGCCCAATGGGCGGCGTTTTCGTCTTGGCAGTGCGTGATCGTCAGCTGCGGATGTTGTAGATGTCTTTCTCGTTCAGCTCGGCGTACTCGTAGAGACGCTTGAGGTAGGCGCGCTGCTGCTCCCAGACCTTGCTGGCAACCGGATCGGCAGCCGCCGAGGCGTCAACCACCTCAGCCGCCACTTCCCTCAGGCGTGCCAGCACTTCATCAGGCAGACGACGTACTTCTACGCCCTGCTCGCGCAGCTGCTCCATGGCTTCCATGTTTTTCGCGTTGTAGTCGTCGAGCATGTCGCCATTGACTGCACGGGCCGCGGCACGAACGATGGCCTTGAGGTCGTCCGGAAGGGTTTCCCAGGCCTTGAGGTTTACGTCCAGCTCGAACGTGACGTTCGGCTCCTGCCAACCGGGTGTGTAGTAGTACTTGGCTGCCTTGTGCAGGCCCAGTGCCAGATCGTTGTAGGGGCCAATCCACTCGGTGGCGTCGATCGCGCCGGTCTGCAGCGCAGTGAAGATTTCGCCCGCAGGCATGTTGACCACAGTACCGCCCATCTTGGTCAGCACTTCGCCGCCGAGCCCAGGGGTACGCATTTTCAGCCCCTTGAAATCCTCGACCGAGTTCATCTCCTTGTTGAACCAGCCGGCGGTCTGCACGCCCGTCGCGCCACACGCCATGGGCAGTACGCCGTGGGGTTTGTACACCTCTTCCCACAGCTCCATGCCGCCACCGCGATGCAGCCAGGCATTCATTTCCTGAGCGTTGGGGCCGAATGGCAGGGCGCAGAAGAACTGAGCAGCCGGCACCTTGCCCTTCCAGTAGTAAGGCGCGCCATGGCCCATTTCAGCGGTACCGCGGGAAACGGCATCGAAGACCTCAAGTGCCGGCACCAGCTCACCTGCCGCGTAAACCTTTACTGTAAGGCGGCCGTTGCTCATTTCATTGACCAGCTTGGCGAAGTTTTCTGCGCCAACGCCTACGCCCGGGAAGTTCTTCGGCCAAGAGGTGACCATCTTCCAGTTGAATGTCTCGGCGCTTGCGGTGCCTTCGGATTTGTTGCCGGTTTCGGCTTCTTTGTTGCAACCCGCCAGTGCGGTTGCAGCCAGGCCGACGCCAGCGGCGGCCAAGATTTGACGACGTTTCATGGAGTTACTCCTTGTTGTTGTAATGCTGAATTTCGGCGCACCGAAATCAGGTAGCTCTAGCTATCATATGGCTATCTCTCACTCAAGCGCCGTGACTACGTACAGCCACTACGTACATCCACTGAGTACGTAGTACTGCGGGTTGCGACTCCCTCGCACAGCCGCCTAGAATCGCCGGCCGCCTGGCCATAACAATAAAGGATCTGCCATGTCGAAACATGCTCCTCCACTGCTCGGTCTCGCCAGAGTGATCGACGCCGTGAACGCCCGCTTTGGACAGGCTTGCGCCTGGCTTACCCTGTTCCTGGTCGTAGGTACTGCCGTCGTCGTCGTGCTGCGTTACGGATTCGGCATCGGCGCTACGGCCTTGCAAGAAGCCGTCCTCTACGCACACGCGCTGATCTTCATGGGCGCTGCTGCCTGGGTTCTACAGCGCAACGGCCACGTTCGCGTCGACATCTTCTACCAGCGCTTCAACCCCCGCTACCAGGCCTTGGTCGAACTGCTCGGCACCCTGCTGTTTCTGCTGCCTGTTTGCCTGTTTCTCGGCTGGGCGAGCTGGGATTACGTCGCCAACTCCTGGGCGACGCTGGAAGCGTCGAGCGAGTCGGGCGGTCTGAAATTCGTCTACCTGCAAAAGACCATCATCCTCGTCCTGGTCGTCGGCCTTGTCCTGCAAGGGGTTTCCGAGATCATCAAGGCCGCTTACGCCATTGCCGGTCGCCTGCCCGAGTCGGAGGTGAAGCATGGCTGAATTGATGGCGATACTGCTGTTCATCAGCATCTGCGCGGCTTTGATGGCCGGCTACCCGGTTGCGTTTACGCTCGGCGGCGTCTCGCTGCTGTTCGCCGGGCTGGGCGTCGTCACCGGCACGTTCGATGGCGGCTACCTCAGCGCGCTGCCGAATCGCCTGTTCGGCATCATGAACAATCAGACGATGCTGGCGGTCCCGTTATTCGTGTTCATGGGGGTGATGCTGGAAAAGAGCCGCGTCGCCGAAGACCTGCTCGAATCCATGTCGCGGCTGTTCGGTACCCTGCGCGGCGGGCTGGCCATCTCGGTCTGCGTCGTTGGCGCACTGCTGGCTGCAAGCACAGGGATCGTGGGCGCCACCGTTGTGACGATGGGCCTGCTGGCACTGCCAACCATGCTCCGCCGCGGCTACGACCCGGCCATCTCCACCGGCACCCTTGCTGCCACCGGCACCCTGGGCCAGATCATTCCGCCGTCGATCGTACTGGTGTTGCTAGGCGATGTGATGTCCAGTGCCTACCAGCAGGCGCAGCTGAAGATGGGCATCTTCTCGCCGAAGACCGTCTCGGTAGGCGATCTGTTCGTTGGCGCGCTGCTGCCGGGCCTGCTGCTGGTCGGCCTGTACATTCTCTACATCATCGCCGTAGCCGTTTTCCAGCCGAAGAAACTGCCGGCACTGCCACAGGAAGAGCTCGGGCCAATCGAGTGGGGCAACCTGATCAACGCCCTGGTCCCGCCACTGCTGCTGATCAGCGCCGTGCTCGGTTCGATCCTCGCCGGCTACGCCACCCCGACCGAGGCGGCGGCGCTAGGGGCACTGGGTGCAATGATCCTAGCCTTCTACAAGGGGAAACTGAACTTCGGCCAGCTCCGCGACGTGGCCTACGGCACCACCGAAATCAGTGCCATGGTGTTCCTGATCCTGATCGGCGCATCGCTGTTTTCGCTGGTGTTCCGTGGTTTCGGTGGTGAAGTGCTGATCGAGGATGTCTTCGCCCAACTGCCAGGCGGCGTACTTGGCGCCTTCTTTGTGGTCATGCTGGTCATCTTTCTGCTGGGCTTCATCCTCGACTTTATCGAGATCACCTTTGTGGTGGTGCCGATCGTCGGTCCGGTACTGCTGGCGATGGGCCTGGATCCGGTGTGGCTGGGCGTGATGATCGCGCTGAACTTGCAGACCTCGTTCCTCACGCCACCCTTCGGCTTCGCACTGTTCTATTTGCGCGGCGTGACGCCCAAGTCCGTGCCCACCAACACGATCTATAAGGGGGTCGTGCCGTTCATCCTGATCCAACTGCTTCTACTCGTGGTTGCCTACCAGTTCCCAGGCCTGATCACCTGGCTTCCGGAACAAATCTACGGCAAGTGATTCACGCAGGCGCCCGTTTCGACGGGCGCCTGGCTTTTCGGCAGCGGGATTCAGCGCGATCATAAGTGCGAAGCCGCCATCGCCGAGCCCCCATGCCATCCGAATCAACCAGCTGCGCACACCTGACCGAACGCTTTTTGCGGCTCGACAGCTTTCTGCTGCAGCATCAGGCGCTGTGGCGCCCCCGCCCCTTCACTCACCTGCGTCTTCCCTGGGAAACCGATCATCCGGAGCTGGCGCACTGGCTGCGTACCCGTTCGCTGGATGAGGCTGAAGCAGCACACAACCATCCCGAGCGACTTCCTGCACCCGCTCCGTTCACGCAACTCGCCGCGGAGTCAATTGAGCTGAGCCACGTGGAAAAGCTTCCACACACCCCACCACAAGGTGCTGAGCCTCGGCAATCTGTCGACGTGCCAGGACGTAAATGGCTGCAGATACAGGCGTTCGATGCGGCGCTGGCGTTCAGCGCCCCTCCTCACCGATGGCTCGACTGGTGCTCAGGCAAAGGCCATCTAGGGCGTCAGCTGGCCAGACGCGGAGGCGAGCTGACCTGCCTCGAATGGGATCAGACCTTGGTTTCAGCCGGCGCCCACCTGAGCCAGAAGCTGGGCATCGATGCGGAACACAGTCATCAGGACGTAATGACTGACGATGTGGCGGCCCAGCTCAACCGGGAGACCACCCCGGTCGCGTTGCATGCCTGCGGCGATCTGCATGTCCGATTGATCACGCTGAGCATTGCGCAGCGCTGCCACCAGTTGGCGATAGCCCCCTGCTGCTACAACCGGATCCAGGCCGATCGATACAACCCATTGTCATCGCTTGGCCAACAATCAGCCCTATCGCTTTCTCGCGATGACCTCGGCCTGCCACTCAGCGAAACCGTCACCGCAGGGGTCCGCGAGCGTCGCCAGCGCGACCAGTCGATGGCCTGGCGCCTGGGCTTCGACCTGCTTCAGAGGGACTTGCCCGGCACGGATGCGTACTTGCCGACACCTTCACTTCCCAGCAGCTGGCTGAAAAAAAGCTTCGAGCGTTACTGCCGGGACCTGGCAGCGCTGAAACAATTGCCCGAACCGCCAAGCAGGGACTGGCGCCTGCTCGAACAACGCGGCTGGCAACGCCTGGCCGAAGTGCGGAATCTGGAGCTCGTGCGCGGCCTGTTCCGGCGCCCGCTGGAGCTCTGGCTGCTGCTCGATCGCGCGCTGGCACTGGCCGAAAACGGCTATTCCGTCCGCCTTGGCACCTTCTGCCCAAGCGAGCTGACTCCAAGAAACCTTATGCTGCTGGCCGAGCTCAACCCACGTTTTGCGCGCACATGAAGAAACTCATGCAAACAACTGGCAACAAACAGTTTACTCGTCGCGCGCAATGGCTATAATGGCGCCCATCTTTTAGCCGGTATAGCTCAGCTGGTAGAGCAACTGACTTGTAATCAGTAGGTCCCGAGTTCGACTCTTGGTGCCGGCACCATACACAGAAAGGCCCACAGCAATGTGGGCCTTTTTTGTTTCTGGCGAAGCGGTTTCAGGCTTTGCGCACGAACCAGCGGGCAACTGACGTTTCGCCGTGATCAAGGTTTCACATCTCGTAGCGCCTCACAACGGACGACCGGCGCGCCAGGGTCGGAACCCAGGGCGTAGCGCGACGTCACTGCTATATGGAAACGTTCGATGCCTCCCCTTATCCGCCTGCTCCGTGGCACCTGACTGGCACCGCCTGTGTGTCGGCTTGGCGTGTGCCAACGCGTGAGCTACCGCCAGCCCCGAGTGGACTGGCTTATGCGGCGATTGGGGAAACCGCGCTGGTGATGACGATCTGGGCGGCTTACGAGCCAGGCGGCACGCTGATCTACAACGAGTTGGCCGTCGCCGCCATGGTCCGTGGTACCGGTGTATTTGCGCCGGTGGGCAGCGTGACACACATCTGGGTGGACGATGACCGCTCGGTTGCTGGCGGACGGGCGCTGTGGGCCATTCCCAAACAGCTAGGCGATTTCGAAATCGAGCCGCACACAGATAAGCGAGGCTTCGCGGCACGGCTGACGGCAGACAGTCGCCCTGTGGCCTCGGTGAACTTCGAGCCGAACATGAGCCTGCCGGGGCAGCCGAGCGCCAGTGGTTTCGTGGTGCAGAACAGCGATTGCGGTTTGCAGCGCACCCGTTGTCGAGGGCGTGGGCGCTTGGTGACAGGCCGAGCCTCCTGGGATTTCGACGCCAGTGGTCCGCTTGGGTTTCTGCAGGGCCGCACGCCGCTGTTCAGCTTCCGGATACGAGACCTGCAAGCCTCATTCGGGATCTAGCCGCGGGGCTTGCCATGCCCCAGCCATGACACCCATTCAGCCCGATGTCGCGTTGGCGATAGAAGGTCTTGCGTTGGTTCTGCGGCTGGGCCTGCTAGGCACCGTAGCCTGGATCGTTCAGTTGACCGAGCCGGTAATCGAGCTCTTCGGAAACGCTTTTTCCTGGAAGGACATGATTCTGATTGCTGGCGGACTGTTCCTTTTGTGGAAGGCCACGAAGGAGATTCACCACAGCATGGACCCAACCCCTGGCGGCGACATGTTCGAGGGCAAGCCGCTCGAGAACGCGGCCACGATGGGTTTCAGTGCAGCCATCGCGCAGATACTGCTGCTTGATCTGGTTTTTTCCATCGATAGCATCATTACCGCAGTAGGAATGACAGAGCACGTCGCGATCATGGTGATCGCTGTCGTCGTCGCAGTAACCGTGATGCTTGTTGCCGCTAGTCCGTTGGCCAAGTTCATCAACGACAACCCTACGGTTGTGATGCTTGCCCTGGGCTTTCTGATCATGATCGGCATGACGCTCATTGCCGAAGGCTTCGGCGCGCATGTACCGAAGGGCTACGTGTATGCAGCGATGGCGTTCTCGGCCGGTATTGAAGTGCTGAACATGCTGTCCCGTCGCGCCAAGCGAAAGCAGCTCGAGTCAGCCAGGTAGCACCCTCTGCCTATGCCCGGCTTTGCCGGGTATACAGAGCTGCATGAGCCAGACCACCGGTTCAGGTCTGCGCTCGGATTGCTCCCGATGATGACCGCCTACGCAGAGCAGTGAGTCGCCGGATAACGTTGCGGTGACATCGTCCAGTGGCAGAAACAAGTGGCAGAAACAAAAGAGCCCCGCATCAAACGATGCGGGGCTTTTCTGTTCTGGCTGAGTCCTGTCCCTTCAGCCGCTCCGAGCAGCGATCCCTTACGTCAGTCCTGACGACTCGCGAGGTCCTTCGCGGCAGCCTTGCACCAGCCCAAGGCGGAGGACTGGTCGCCGTGCTAGGCGATCCATGGCACATCGAAATGGGTCAGGGAACGGCTAGCAGCGGCAGCAGGGTTAAGAGCGGGCGTGATGGCAAAAGTTCAACTTTTGAGATGAAAAAGCCATCAGATTAATCACGACGCGACGATGGAATGCCGCCAGTAGGTATTCAAGCTCAGGTATAGCTGGCGGCAGCTGGACTTCTCCACCCGACACCGCAGCCTCATCTAGAACCAGTCTGCCAGCCCCAGCAACAGCAGGTCTAAAGGCGTTTCGCCAGCTCTACAATCGGGCCGCGCCGGGATACGTTTCCATTTGTTTGCCGTCGGAACATGACGATCTAAAAGAGGTCTGCTGTGCGTCGTCACTCCAGCGCAACTGAAGGCAATGCTTGCCACCACGAAGCTAGCCTTGAGGAGCCGAGCCACTAGATGAGCGCAATCACCACCGTTTTCAACAAACTCAAACTGTACCTGTTCAATGCTTCATGGATGATGGCGGAGCGGTTGCTGAACATCGGCGTGGGCTTTCTCATGGCGATTGTGCTGGCACGCTATTTGGGGCCGGAACAGTTCGGGATCCTCGCTTACGCCATTTCCATGACTGCGATCTTCGCCTCGGCCGGTCATATGGGGCTGGCAGGCCTGGTGGTGCGCGAGGTGGTCAAGCAGCCGGACAAGGTTCCGGAGACGCTGGGCACCACCTTCATGCTCAAGCTGACCGGAATGACCATCGGCTTCATCCTGGTCTTCGTTTACGCAGTGCTGTTCGAGCAGGTTGGCGGCACTGAGTTCTGGATGCTACTGATCGTCGCCTCGGCCATTTTCTTCCAGACATTCGACGTGGTGGAATATTGGTTCCAGTCGCAGGTTCAGGCCCGTTACCCGGCAATTGCCAAGTCCAGCGCCATCCTGCTTTCGGCAGGCCTCAAGCTATTGATGGTGTTCAGCGGCGCTGGCGTAATCGCCTTCGCCTTTGCTCACACTGCGCAATTCGCGCTGGCCGCGGTCATTCTCGCATTGCTCTATAAAGGCACCACTACCGTCTCGCTGACGACCTGGAAGGCCAGCTTCGCCAAGGCCAAGGAGCTCCTCAGCCAGGGGTGGATTCTCTATGTCGGCTCGATCTTCGCGGTGGTGTACATGAAGATCGACCAGGTGATGCTCAAGTGGATGGTGGGTGCCGAGGAGGTCGGGGTCTACGCCGTTGCAGCGCAACTTTCCGAGGCTTGGTACTTTCTGCCGATCGCCATCGTCGCATCGTTTTTCCCGAAACTGATCAAGCTGCACGCCGCCGACCCGGTACTGTTCAACAAGCGTTTCCAGCAGCTCTTCGATGTCCTGTTCATCCTTGCCATTGCCGTGGCGGTGCTGGTGTCGCTCGTCGCTGAGCCTGTGATCGCCCTGCTGTTTGGCGACGAGTACCAGAACTCCGCCTCGATCCTCACCATCCACATTTGGGCCGGCGTGTTCATCTTCATGCGAGCGGCGTTCAGCCGCTGGATACTGATCGAGGGCGTCCTGATGTTTTCGCTCATTACTCAGGGCCTCGGCGCGTTGGCCAATATCGGCATCAACCTGCTGCTAATTCCCCGTTACGGCGGTGAAGGCGCTGCCATGGCCACGCTCATCTCTTACGCCATTGCTTCGTACGCCGCCCTGCTGGTGCACAAGAAGACCCGTCCGGTGTTTTACATGATGACCAAATCGATGTTCAGCCCCGTCCGTTACGCATTTAACGCTGTAGGAGCCACCCGATGAGCCTCATGTCGCTCGCCAGAGCCTTGCCTGACCCCGTCAAGAACGCGATCAAGGCCACCCGGGACAACACTGGCCTTGCCCTGGTCCGCCTGTTTTCCGCCAGCGGCTTCCTGTCCTCCGTGTATTACTGCCTGATCAGCCGCGAATTCGATCGTGAACACCGTGCGGTGCTGCTTGGGCGTCTGCATTTCGCCAAGCGGATGCGCGGCAAGGGCGAGAACGATGCCTTTCTGCGCCGCAACGTGCACCGCCTGGAAAAGGGCCTGATCATGCGACCTCGGCGCAGCACCTTCGCAGAGGATTACATCGGGCCTACGGTGCGCTGCTATGCCGATGCAGCCCAGGCGGGGGTGATCAATGGCCAGCAGCGCTGGGCCAACGATGTGCTTACCGATTATTTCTCCGCGGTGAGTAGCACGCCGCGCATCGACGCGGCCAAGCGCGACTTCAGCAGCACGCTGAATCCCGACGATACCAACCGGTGCGTGCCCTACCCCCACAGCCAGCTACCGGAATGCCCGGTGAGCTATGACGAGCTCATGGTGTTATTTCGCCGTCGCCGCTCGGTGCGCTGGTATCAGGACAAGCCGGTCAGCAATGACCTGATCGAGCGCGCCGTGCGGGCTGCTGCGCTGGCACCCTCGGCCTGCAACCGCCAACCCTTTCGCTTCTATGTCAGTAACGGCAAGGCCAAGGCCGCCGAGGTGGCCAAGTGCGCCGGTGGCACGGCAGGCTTCCATGACAACCTACCCTGTGTGATTGCCGTGGTCGGTGACCTTGGTTGCTACCCCGAGGCGCGTGATCGCCATGTGGTCTATATCGACGGCTCGCTGGCAGCGATGCAGTTGATGCTTGCGCTGGAAAGCCTGGGTCTGTCGAGCTGCTCGATCAACTGGCCAGACGTGGAAGAAAGAGAACGCCAGCTGGCGAAAATATTAGGCCTGGCCTACCAGGAGCGCACTGTGATGCTGCTCGCGGTGGGCTATGCCGACCCAACGGGAGGGATTCCTTATTCGGACAAGAAGACCGAGAAAGACCTAATCGTATACAACTGAGGTAAGTATGATCATCGAGATCAGAAAGGCCGGCTTCGTCAACAAAGGCGCTGAGCTGATGCTGCACGCGGCGCTGCAAAAACTGAAGGCCCGGTATCCAGACGCGACCTTCGTCATGGCACCGACTCCGAAGAAAGCTGAACAGCCGTTCCGCAAGCTGGTTCAGCTGGGCTTCTATCCCAAGGCCTGGTTGTGGCGCTATGGCATTCAGTGGGGCACGCTGGCCAACTTCGCGCCGCGTCCGCTGCGTGAGATGTACGGCGTGGTGCTGGATAAGGAAGTCGACGTGGTCATCGACGCGGCGGGCTTCGCCTACAGTGATCAATGGGGTGAAAAACCCTGTGCCGAGCTGGCGCAGTCAACCAAGCGCTGGAAGAAGAACGGCACCCGCGTGATCCTTCTGCCGCAGGCGCTGGGGCCGTTCAAGTCGGAGAAAAACCGGACGGCGATGAAGACGGTGGTCGAGAACGCCGACCTGATATTCCCACGCGAACGCGTCTCCTACGAGCATCTGACCGAACTGGTGGGAGAGCAGGCCAAGATCAAGCAATTCCCAGACTTCACCAACCTCATTACCGGCGTGCTTCCACAGGGCTTCGATACCGAGCAGAACCGTTTCTGCATCGTTCCCAACTGCCGGATGCTCGACAAGACCGATCAGCAAACGCGCGATGCCTACCTGCCCTTCCTGATCAGCTGCACGCGCTACCTGTTGGAAAAGGGTGCAAAGCCGTTCGTGCTGGTACATGAGGGTAAGGACGATCAGCGCCTGGCTGACGAACTGTCGCTGGCGGTAGGCGGCATTCCGATCGTCAAGGAAAGTGGCGCACTGGAAATCAAAGGCATCCTCGGCGCCTGCAGCGGCACCCTCGGCAGCCGCTTCCATGGGCTGGTCAGCGCGCTGTCCCAGGGCGTGCCAGCCCTGGCCACCGGTTGGAGCCACAAGTACCAGATGCTATTCGAAGACTACGGCTTCCCTGAAGGGCTGGTGCAAGTCACTACCAACGAGACGGAAATCCAGCGCAAGATCGATCTGGTGACCGACGACGCGGTTCGGATACAGGCGTTGATCCAGGCTCGTACCGCTCAGCTCAAGCAGCAGTCTGAGCAGATGTGGCAACAGGTCTTCGCCGTGATCGATCAGTGTGAGCGCGCGCGCCAGACGCAACACCATACCGCTGGTGCGGCCTGACCCATCGCTGTGACGGCGCAGTCTAGTGCTTTTTGCTGGCGAAACGCTGGCGAATCAGGCGGTACAGGTAGTAGAGCACCATCAGCACCACAATCGCAGTGGAGACCGGATTCAGATACTCCGAGACCTTTTGGTACTGCGATTCGAGCAGATAGCCCGCCAGGGCCAGCAA
The DNA here is from genome assembly GCF_051028275.1 of Stutzerimonas stutzeri. Taxonomy (GTDB): domain Bacteria; phylum Pseudomonadota; class Gammaproteobacteria; order Pseudomonadales; family Pseudomonadaceae; genus Stutzerimonas; species Stutzerimonas stutzeri_AS. Next base: position 142,034 of record NZ_CP069269.1, on the reverse strand, counting down.
CGCCGTCCAGATCAGCGAACCCAGTGTCGAGTAGATCAGGAATTTGGTCATCGACATGCCGGCAATACCTGCCGGAACCGAGATCAGCGTGCGCACCGCGGGTATCAGGCGGCCGAAGAACACCGCACCCTTGCCGTGCCGGTCGAACCACTCGCTGGCCTTGTCGACGTCTTCCGGCGACAGGGTCAGCCAGTGGCCCCAACGTTCGGCGAAGTGTTTCATGCGCTTCTGGCCGAGTTTCGCACCGGCGTAGTACCAGGGCAGCGCACCCACTACCGAGCCGGCAGTGCCGACCAGGATCACCGCGATGAAGTTGAGGTCACCCCGCGCTGCGACGAAGCCGGCCAGCGGCATGATCAGCTCTGACGGGATTGGCGGGAATATGTTCTCCAGCAACATCAGCAGGAAGACCCCGACGTAGCCGAACGCCGAAACGATTTCCACGATCTTGTCGAACATCGGTTACCTCTACTGTCTGGATGGAGAATTCTGCGCCGATGGCTCGGCGCGGGTTGGTCCTGGCCTGCTTAGCGCTGGCGCGGGTTTATCGAGCGGCGGCGCAGCCGCTGCGGGCAGCGACGCATAGTAATCGGCCAGCGCCTGCATCTGTTCGGGCGTAAGACGCTGCGCAGCGCTGTGCATGATATGGGCGTACTCCGTGCCGCCTCGCTTACCGGCCGTGAACAGCTCCAGCTGCAATTTCAAATAGCGGGCGTACTGCCCGGCAATGTTCGGGTACATCGGATTGCGCGGGCCGGCCTTCGGCCCATGGCAATGGATGCAGGACGGTATGCCGCGCTCGGGTATGCCGCGTTCGGCCAGCGACAGGCCCTGGGCAAGAATGTCCGGCGTCGGCTCCGGAGCCTCCGTTCGGTTGACTGGTGGAAGCTCGGCGTAGTGCTCTGCCAGTGCTTCGAGCACATCCGGCTCCAGGCCCCCGGCGATCGGCTGCATGACGCCGCTATGCCGTTCACCACTGGCGTAGGCCTGCAGCGCGCCGAGCAGATAGGCCTCGCTCTGCCCCGCCAACCGCGGGATCGCGCCTTCGCCTCGGCCCCCGCCATCTTCGGCGTGACAGCGATCGCAGTTGGCCAACACCGGACCGAGCGGGTCCTGCAGCGGACGCAGATGATCGGGCGTGACGGGTTTGGAGGGTTCACCGCTGCGCCCGCCCAGCGCAAGCTCTCGATAGCGCTCGGGCGACATGCTCGGCATCGCCTGGAGAAATGCCACCATGGCCCAGACCTCATCGTCTCTTCTCTGTGCAGGCCAGGCCGGCATCGCGGTGAACTTCACGCCATTCTTCACGATCCAGAACAGCTCCTGCGGCTCCCAGCGTCCGATCCGTGGTGGCAGGTAAGGCGGCTCTGGCGTCATCTGCTGCACGATCAAAGACCGCTGCTCTCCTGGCCCGCCATGACAGGCCAGACAGCCGGTGTGATAGTGTCCGGCCCCCTTGATCAGCAGCGCAGGGTCGTCCAGTGGCGGCACCTCGATGCCCATCGACTGTGTAGCGACTGCGCGCCGCATGGCGTAATGCAACAACCAGCCGGTCACCTTCCAATGGCCTGAGCTGGCACTGATCGAGACCAGCCCCAGCGAGACGAGCACGAACGCGCCTGTGCCTGCGAGCGCAGCCAGCAACGCAATAGCCGCCACGACACGCTTCCAGGAGCCACCGGTCAGCCAGCACAGCCAGCCCCGAACGCTGCGCTCATCTGACTGAGAAAGCATTTCGCTTGTCCTGTAAGAGCCCGAAAAGCAAATACAACCCGCCGATAAGGTAGGCGCTGCCGCCAAAGGCCAGCATGATCACGCCCCCCATTTGCTGGTCCTCCAGCGGGCTCATGCCGGACAGCGCCGAGCCGGTGTGCTCGAACAGCGGTCGGCTCGACATCGCCAGCAGCACGCCAAGCAGCGTCATGTGCATCGAGGTCAGTAGCAGACCGGCAATGCCGGCCAGGGCGCGTCGATGCCGCACGCCGCCAAACGCCGCAAGCCACACCAGCAGGCCAACGAACAGGTAGCTGCCCTGCTCCAGCAGCTCGGCCGATTGCGACGTACGGGCCGCATGGTGCAGCGCCGGCATGTGCCAGGCCCAGACCACGAACAGCTCGATCACCGATGCCAGAATCGGCGAGAACAGAAACGGGATGCGCGTGGAAAAATCGAAACGGCCGCCGGCAAGGCCGATCGCCAGCAGGGGCGCCGCAACCGCTACCACCATCACGTGCATCAGCATATGGCCAACGAACAGCCGATCTGCCGTGTCGGGCAGTGGTCCAAGCCAGACCGCCGCCAGGGTGGCCAGGCCGAGCATCAGCGACAACGGACGCCAGATCATGCGCAGCTCCCGATAAACACCACACACAGCGCCACGAAGATCGTCGCAACAAAACTCAGGCCACTCAGTAGCAGCGTCGAGAAGCCAAGGAAACGATGGCGATCGGCCGGCGTGTCGAAATCATGCGGTGCCGTTGCGTTGCCGAAGGAATGTTTGCGCCAACCGCGCCAGCCGGTCAGAGCGATGCCGATCAGCGCAATCAGCGTCAGCACACCGATAGCAATACGGATGTCGCCTAACGCGCCGCCGCGGCCCGCCACTTTCGCGCACCACACGGATGCCGCCAGGTAGGACAGCAGGAAGTGCGCCGCCCAGATGGTCGGGCTGAAAGTGATCAACCAGAGCGAGTCACGCTCCTGGGGCGGCGCTTCGGGCGCCTGCTGATCGGCCATGCGCTGCTGCTCGCTCACAGGTTCATTCATATCACCTCCGGGAAGCCGGCAATGACTGCCACGGTCACGCCAACGGTGATAAGCATGAAATGCCAATACAGCGCCACGTTGCGGATATCGATGTCATACACCGCTGTCATCCGTCCGGCAGCGCGGCGCGCCAGACAGTAGAGCTGCATGATCAGGCCGATGGACAGGTGTATCAGGCACCAGAGCACCAGCACCCAGACCGTGGCGGGATAAACGTTGCTGGTGGGATCGAGGCCACTGAAATGCGGCCCGGCCCACATCGCATACGCACCCGCCAGGGTGCAGATCGCCGCGAGCCCCAGCGAACCGTAGAAGGCTGCAGCATGATCGCGGGCATTGCAGCGCCGCGCCAGCAGCGTCAGCGCCCAAGACGCGGCAATCGACCCCAGCCCCACTGCCGGCCAGAAGACACCCGGACCGGCCGCATCGGCAGGCGGAAAGTCGTCATGCACGGTCCAGAAGAAGAAGTAGCCGAACACCAGGCTGCCAAAGGCACTCATGTCGCCGATCATGGTGATGAACGTCGCCCACCAGCCCACCGACTTGGCGCCCGACGCATAGAGCGGCACCGTCACGTCCAGGCCGATATCCTTTTTCGGCTTCTCCGGGATCACCGCCGTGCCGGTCCACAGCCAGATGAGGATCGTGATGAGGGCGAGCCCACCGCTGATCAGCGCCGCGACGTACCAGCTGTAGGTCGCGAAGATGAACAGCCCCCCCGTGAAAATCGCCGCCCACATGCTTAGGAAGGTCGGGCCCGGCACGCGCAAGCACTGGATCGGCTCGGCATCGATGATGCTGCTGATCAAGGTTTCACGCTTGCCCTCCTCGGCGTCGGGCAAATAGAAGCGGCCAGCATCGACGTCACGCATCAGGTTGGGCTGGTCCCAAAGCGGGTAGCGGCTCTTGATGATCGGAATCGAACGGGCACCCCAGGGCATCCCGGGCATTTCAGCCAGCCATTCGAGCGTCCCGGCGTTCCAGGGGTTGCGCTTGCTGTACGGCTGCTTGCCCTTGGGTCGCAAGACGTCCCAGACCAGCACCGCGACGCCAGCGGCAAGGATGAAGGCGCCCACCGTGGAGACCATGTTGAGCACATCGAAGCCCATGTCTGGCGCATAGGTATAAACCCGTCGCGGCATGCCGAGCAGGCCAGTGAAGTGCATGGGCAGGAACGCAATGTTGAAGCCGATGAACATCAGCCAGAAAGCGATGCGGCCGAGGCGGTCGGAGAGTGTTTTGCTGCGCGCCAACGGGAAGAAGTAATAAAGCCCGGCGATGACTGGGAACAGCATGCCGCCGATCAGCACGTAATGCAGATGAGCGACGACGAAATAGGTGTCGTGTGCCTGAAAGTCGAACGGCGCCAGCGCCACCATCACCCCGGTCAGCCCGCCAAGGACGAAGATCGCCAGCGCGCCGGCGACAAACAGCATCGGCACCGATTTGACGAAGCGCCCGGCAAGCGCCGTCGCCAGGAAGCAGAAGATCTGCACCCCGGTGGGAATCGCTACTGCCTCGGATGCGGCCGAAAAGAACGCCAGCGAGATGTCGGGCATCCCGGTGGTGAACATATGGTGGACCCACAAGCCGAAGCTGATGAAGCCGGTGCCCACCGCGGCCAGCACGATGAAGCTATAGCCGACGATGGGTCGCCCGGCGGCGGTGGGTACGATGGTTGCGACCAGCGCCACGGCGGGCAGGAAGATGATGTAGACCTCGGGGTGGCCAAAGATCCAGAACAGATGCTGCCAGAGCAGCGGGTCGCCGCCACGGCTGGCATCGAAGAATGGCCAGTCGAACGCGCGCTCCAGTTCGAACAGCAGGTCGCCGGCAATCAGCGGTGGGAAGGCGAAGAGAATCATCCCCGCAACCACCAGGATGTACCAGGAATACAGCGGGATCAGGTTGATGCGCATACCCGGCGGCCGTGTTTTCAGCACACCGACGATCAGCTCCACCGCCGCCGCGATCGACGACACCTCGATGAACGACAGCCCGAGCAACCAGATATCCGCGCCGAGGCCGTCCTGATAGGTGGTGGTGAGTGGCGGATACATGAACCAGCCACCCTGCGGCGCGACGCCAAAGAAGATCGAGCCGCAAACGAACACGCCACCGATGATGAAGCACCAGAAGCCATAGGCTGATAGCCGCGGAAATGGCAGATCCCGGGCGCCCAGCATCTGTGGCAGGATCAATATGGAAAAGGCTTCGAAAATTGGCACGCCGAAAAGAAACATCATCACCGAGCCGTGCAAGGTGAAGACCTGATTGTAGGTCTCGGCAGACAGCAGATCGTTGTTCGGCACCGCCAGCTGAGCGCGGATCAGCATGGCAAGCACGCCGGCGAAGAGGAAGAACAGGAACGACACGCCGGTATACCAGAGCCCCACTTCGGTGTTGTTCACTGCGGACCAGTAACGCCAGCCGGTGGGTGTCTTCCAGGCTGCAGCCAGGCGTTCGGCCTGCCCTTTGGCGCGCGCCTCCTCCTGCGGGTCGCTGTGCTGGCTCGGCTCGCTCATTTCAATCCGCTCAGGTAGTGCGCCATGGCGGTCAGCTGCTCTTCGGGCAGCATGCCGAAGGCGGGCATTTTCACGTCTGGCTTGATCGCGCTGCTGTGGCCAATCCAGCGCCGAAAGGCTTCGACATCGGCTGGCAGCGTGCCGGCTGCCAGGGTCAGACGGCTGCCGACGTGGGTCAGGTCCGGTCCGACCGTGCCGTCAGCCGCGGTTCCGCGTACCTGATGACAGGCACCGCAGCCATTGGCGAGAAAGGCTTGCTGACCGGCTTGCTGCAACTCGGTAGCCGGTTGCTGAGCGGGCTCGGCCTGTTCGGCGAGCCACTGATCAAAGTCGCTTCGCGGCATTACCACCACGGCGAAATTCATCAGCGCGTGTGAAGTGCCACAATATTCGGCGCAGGCGCCGCGAAAGGTGCCGGTCTCGGTTGGTTCCAGCACCAGCTTGTTAACCCGACCAGGAATCATATCGACCTTGCCGCCCAGCGAAGGAATCCAGAACGAATGGATGACGTCCGGGCTGGTCAGGCTGAAGACTACCCGCTCGCCAACCGGCAAACGTATTTCGTTGGCCAGCTCGACCGTATCACCCGCCTCGGTCCTGTAGCGCACCCGCCACCACCACTGCTCGCCTGACACATCGACCCGCAGGGAGACCCCCTCGGACGAACTCAGCTGGGGCATCAGCATCAAGCCGTAGATCAGCAAACCGGTCAGCACGACTACAGGAAAGAGGATACCGCCCCCCAGGATCAGCCAGCGCGCGCTGCGAATTCCATGTTCCTCGGGGTGCGCCTGGGTGACATACAGGGCGATCCCCATCACCGCCAGCCAGATCAGCAGCGCACCACCTGCCATCCACCAGAACAGCGTGGCGATGCTCTGTGCACCGACACCGGCCGGGTTCAGCGCGGACTGCTGACCATCGCAGCCGGCCAGGATCGCCAACGTCAGAAACAGGCAGCCACCGCGTAGCCTGAAGCACGTTTCGGTGGGGTCATCTGTCAGGGTGGGCCGCATAGTCCGCCTCGCTGAGGGTCACGTTTTGTGACACTCGCACGACGCAAAAAGTTGGATAGCGGTTCGAATTCGCAGCCAGCAGGACCCTCTCACCGCTGCGCTGGTCCTACAGGAAGAACGACCCGTAGAAGGAGAGGATATGGATACCGACAGACCCCATCGACGCTACCTGCTGACCCTTGTCGGCTTGTTTCTACTGATCTGGGGCGTACTGGCAATCAACCCGCTCAACCGCCATGACTGGCTGCTGGAGAACCTGCTGGTGGTGGGGCTAGCCCTGGCGTTGCTGCTGGGTCACAAGCACTACCTGCCCTCTCGCGGCGCCGCGACACTGATCTTTTTCTACCTCTGCATCCACCAGCTTGGCGCTCACTACACCTACGCCAATGTCCCCTATAACGAGTGGTGGCAAGCCTTGACGGGTGAGAGCCTGAACCAGCAGATGGGTTGGGAACGCAATCAGTACGACCGCCTGGCTCACCTCAGCTATGGCTTGCTACTGGCCTTTCCCATTCGCGAAGTGCTGATTCGCCTGGGCCTGCGTCCGGGGTTCTGGAGCCTGATCCTGCCGATCGACATCGTACTGTCGACCTCTGCGATCTATGAGCTGATCGAATGGTTAGGCTCGGAAATGCTCGGCGGTGGGCTGGGGCGCACCTTTCTGGCTACTCAGAACGATCGCTGGGACCCGCAGAAGGACATGGCGCTGGCGGCCGGTGGCGCGGTGATCGCCATGATAATCACGGCGATTGTTGCCAGAGGGCGACATGGGCACAGCGATGCCGCTGGCACCGAACGCTAGCAGCTCAGGGCCTGGCCGGGTCGCTCAAAGGCTCGGCCGGATCAGTCGCCTCGGGAGCGGTGCTCACGCCGATACGCCGCAGATACCACTGATAGGCAATGTATGAGCAAACCCAACCCAGCAACACGCCCAGCGAATTGGCCAACATGTCGCCGAACGAGGCCTGCCGATTGGGCAGCAGGCTCTGTCCCACTTCGACCACCATGCCCGCGCTCAGGCTGAGGGCTATCGCCCAGAACACATGCCACTGTGGAAACGCCAGGCGCAGCGAGAACATTAGGGCAGCAAAGCCGAGCAAATGGTGCAACTTGTCCTGCTGGTCGAAGACCTGAGGGACCGGCTCAGGCCGCAGCCCGCTAAAGACGATGATCCCCAAAACAACAATGAACGGCAGGACGCGCAAGTAATTCATAGGCAATCGGAAGCTCTCGCTGGGTCGGAACAGTAAAAGGTGGCAGGACCCGAACGGCGGGCATGATGAAGACGTCAGCAAAGGCAGCGTAAGATACGCCCCTGGACGCAGCGCGTACCGAGCATGGTCGTCGGCGTGCACGCTATGGAGGGCCAAAGCCATCGATAGTTCGTGTGGCCCTGTAACAAATTGCACGGTCACCGACCAGCTGCTCTTAGCGCAACAGACCGCAGCCTAAACGTAACCTCAGGATTGCGGTCCGAACTGTTAGGATCAAGGCCAATACTGCAGGCATACGGCGCTCGTCGCGCTCCGCTACCAGCACAACGGGATAACACTTTTGACGCACCCCACTTCGCTGCCAGGCAGTCTGCAGCGGCAATCGAGACAGGACGCTGGTGCCGCCACGCTCACGGTAGGGGGCGACTGGACGTTGCAGCACTACGCGACGCTGCGCCGAGAAATCGAGCGAACCCGTCGCAAGGTGACGGACGCCGATCGAATCGAACTCGGCTCCCTCGGCGAGTTGGACACCGCCGGCGCTGGATTGCTGGTGGAGTTGATCGGCCCAGTGCGCGTGGCCCGTTTGAGCGAATGGGCGCCGCACCTACCGCCGGAACGCCAGGCCCTGCTGAAAACCGTCGCCGCTGCGCTGGACAAGCCGGAAGCTGAACAGCCCGTCGCCACCAACGGCCTTGCCGATGTCATGGCGCATATTGGCCGTACGGTTTCTGGCGTCTGGAATCAGCAGCGTACCCTGCTCGGCTTCATTGGGCTGACCATGCAGACGCTGTTCACTGTGCTGCCCAACCCGCGGCGCTGGCGTGTGACCGCACTGGTCGCACACATCGAGCAGACCGGGCTGAACGCCATTCCCATCGTTGCCCTGCTAACGTTCCTGGTCGGCGCGGTCGTCGCCTTTCTCGGCGCCACGGTGCTCGCCGACTTCGGTGCAACCATCTACACGGTCAATCTCGTCGCATTTTCCTTCCTGCGTGAATTTGGTGTATTGCTCGCCGCGATCCTGCTCGCCGGGCGTACGGCCAGCGCCTTTGCGGCGCAGATCGGGGCGATGAAGGCCAACGAAGAGATCGACGCCATCCGCACCCTGGGCCTCAGCCCGATCGAACTGCTGGTGCTGCCAAGGGTGTTGGCGATGCTGATCACGCTGCCAATCCTGACCTTTATCGGCATCCTCAGCGGCATCCTGGGCGGGCTGGTGGTCTGCTCGCTGGCGCTGGATATCTCGCCGACCATGTTCTTCACCATCTTGCAGCGCGACATCCCCATCAATCACTTTCTCGTGGGCATCGGCAAAGCGCCGGTGTTTGCCTTTCTGATCGCGGTGATTGGCTGCCTCGAAGGCTTCAAGGCCAGCGGTAGTGCCCAGTCGGTCGGCGAGCACACGACTTCCAGCGTCGTGCAATCGATCTTCATGGTGATCCTGCTCGATGCAATCGCCGCGCTGTTTTTCATGGAGATGGGCTGGTGAATGACGAACCCGTGATCCAGGTCCGTGGGCTGGTCAACCGCTTCGGCAAGCAGGCGGTTCACGTCAACCTGGACCTCGATATTCAGCGTGGCGAAATCCTCGGCGTGGTCGGTGGGTCAGGTACTGGCAAATCGGTGTTGCTGCGCAGCATCGTCGGCCTGCGCCAGCCCAACGCCGGCAGCGTCAAGGTATTCGGCGAGAACCTGCTGAAACTCCCAACCCAGCGCCGTTCGGAAATCGAGCGACGCTTTGGTGTGCTGTTCCAGCAGGGCGCTTTGTTCACGTCGCTGAACCTGCAGGAGAACGTCGCGTTGCCTCTGATCGAACACATCGGGCTCAAGCGCGCCGACGCCGAGCACCTGGCGCGACAGAAGCTGGCACTGGCCGGCCTTCCGCCTGAAGCGTCCTGCAAGTACCCCGACGAGTTGTCCGGCGGCATGATCAAGCGCGCCGCCCTGGCCCGCGCGTTGGCGCTCGACCCGGAGGTGCTGTTCCTCGACGAACCCACTGCGGGTCTTGACCCCATCGGCGCAGCGGCTTTCGATCAGCTGATCCTTACCCTGCGCGATGCGCTGGGTTTCAGCGTGTTTCTGGTCACCCATGACCTCGACACGCTGTACACCATTTGCGACCGCGTCGCCGTACTGGCGCAAAAGCGCGTGCTGGTGGTCGACACGCTGGAGGCAGTTGCCGCCACCGACGACGAGTGGATTCGCGAATACTTTCATGGCCCGCGTGGCCGGGCCGCGCACGATGCCGCGCTAAAGCTGGAGACTCCCTGAGATGGAAACCCGTGCCCACCATGTATTGATCGGATTGTTCACCGTGGTCGCGGTTGGCTGCGCCCTGCTCTTCGCTTTGTGGCTGGGCAAATCCAGCATGGACCGGGAATACAGCTACTACGACATCGGTTTCAGCCAGGCGGTGAGCGGCCTGTCCAGCGGCAGCTCGGTTGAGTACAGCGGCATCAAGGTCGGCGATGTCACCGAACTCTGGCTGGAGCCGGACGATCCGCGCAAGGTCCGTGCGCGCATCCGTGTCTACGGCGGCACACCGATCAAGACAAACACTCAGGCGCGTCTGGCACTCGCCAACATCACCGGCAGCATGGTCATCCAGTTGCACGGCGGTACTCCGGAAGCGCCACGGCTGGAAGGTGACCGGCAAGACCCGCCATTGATCATCGCTGACCCGTCCTCGCTCAGTGCTCTGCTGGAAAACGGCGAAGATCTGATGAGCAACATCAACAACCTGCTGCTCAGTGCCAACCAGGTCTTCTCCGAGGAAAACACCACACGTTTGAGCCGCACGCTGGAACATCTCGAACAAGCGACCAGCGTGCTGTCGGAACAACGCGGCGATCTGGCGCAAACGCTCCAGCAGTTCAACCAGCTGAGCCAGCAGGCCAACACTGTCATGAGCGAGCTGTCGAGTCTTGCTCGCAATGCCAATGGCCTGCTGGACGATCAAGGCCGTAGCGTTCTGACCAGCGCGGCGCAGTCGATGAATACGCTGGACCAGGCCACGGCTCGACTGGACAAGCTGCTCGAAGAGAACGAAGGCGCACTCAACAACGGCATGCAGGGCTTCAACGAACTGGGCCCGGCGATCAACGAACTGCGTAGCACGCTCGGTGCGCTGCGCCGGGTCACCCAGCGTCTGGAAGACAACCCCAGCGGCTTCCTGCTAGGCCGCGACAAAGTGCAGGAGTTCAACCCATGAGCCTTCGTCAATCCGTGTCCCGCCTTGCCCTGCTCGCGCTGCTATCGGCAGCTTCGGCATGTTCGGTTCTGCCGGAATCGGAAACGCTGCGAATCTTCCTGTTGCCAACCACACCAACGCAGCAGCAGGCCAGCGAGCCGACGACCCAGCAAGCACTGCGCATCAACACGCCGCAGGCCAGCCGAATCCTTGCCAGCCAGCGCATCGCCGTAGTGCCGCAGGGCAACGAGATCAGCGCCTACGGAGGCGCTCGCTGGAGCGACACCGCACCGGTGTTGCTGCGTGACCGACTGATCGAAGCCTTCCAACGGGACGGCCGCCTGCCATCGGTGAGCAACGAAGACGTTAACCTGTATTCGGATCTCAGCCTGCACAGCGATCTGCGCGCGTTCCAGAGCGTCTATATTGATGGAAAGCCCGTGGTGATCATCAAGCTCGATGCGCGGCTGGTGAATCGCAACGACCAGCACACCCTGGCCAATCGGCGCTTCGAGATTCGCCAGCCGAGCACCGACCCAAGCGTGGAAAACGTGGTCGAGGCGTTTGGCCTGGCCGCCGACCGACTCAGCGCTGAGATCGTCGAGTGGACGTTGAGCCACGCTCAACAGCAAAAGTAAGGGGCTGCCCATAGGGTGCCGCAGCTGCCATCGGGTATATACCCAGTCGCCCTATTCGAGTTCGGACTTTAGAGAGCTGGCATGCCGTCCGGTGACAAGCCAGACGCTCCGACCCGCATTGAGTCAACGGGTTTTCGTTCCTGGTGGCGGACCTTGGTCCACCGATGGCTGCAGTTCGACATCGAGCACCAATGCGCTGGGGTCATGCTCGGCCCCGGCAGTCGCGCTGACCAGACGCAGCTGATGATCGAAACTGGATTGGATCAGCGAGACGCGCGATACCATTCGGCGGCTGGCGATGCGCACAGCCGGATCTTCACTGGCCATCATTTCGAATGAAAAGGTCGTTAGCGCTTCGCTCAACTGCGACAGGCTACGTGCGGTCAGGGTCAACAACTCGGCGAGTTGCTCGTTGCAAGTGTGCATTCCATTGCCACCTAACAATTGATATCAACAAGATATTACTGCATTTGTCACCCGCCCCGTCATCGCCGCCTTGATCGATTCATGAGGTCCAGGCAGCAATACAGATATAATGTTGCGGTTGTTACCTTGCGATTACCGCTAACCACGGATAGCAGTAGCTGCCTGCGCCCGGCAACGCTCTGTCAGCCGGTGCCGATACACAACGCATCCGGTTCGCCTGCGCAGCTCACGACAGCGAGCGGAATTTTTGTATTTTTGGCGGGTCTATCCTGCCGACATGCCAAGAGCCTGTAGCTCTACTAGCGCGCCAAGGAAGCCTATCATCATGCGCATTCTCGTTACCGGCGGAGCCGGATTCATCGGCTCAGCTCTGATCCGCCATCTTATCCACGACACCGATCACAGCGTCCTGAACCTGGACAAGCTGACCTACGCCGGCAACCTCGAGTCGCTGACCGAAGTAGAAGGCAGCGATCGCTACCAGTTTCTCCAGGCCGATATCGTCGACCGCGAACGCGTCAGCGAAGCGCTCCTGGAGTTCCAGCCAGACGCCATCATGCATCTGGCCGCTGAATCTCACGTTGACCGTTCCATCGACGGTCCCGCCGAATTCATCCAGACCAACATCGTCGGCACCTATCAGTTGCTCGAAGCGACACGCGCCTACTGGCAGACCCTGCCCGCCGAGCGCCGTGAAGCCTTCCGCTTCCACCACATCTCCACTGATGAGGTCTATGGCGACCTGCACGGTGTCGATGATCTGTTCACCGAAACCACGCCCTACGCCCCCAGCTCGCCCTATTCGGCAAGCAAGGCGTCATCCGATCACCTGGTTCGCGCCTGGCAGCGCACTTACGGTCTGCCCGTACTGATCACCAACTGCTCGAACAACTACGGGCCGTATCACTTCCCAGAGAAGCTGATCCCGCTGGTGATTCTCAATGCGTTGGATGGCAAAGCGCTACCGGTGTACGGCAACGGGACCCAGGTGCGTGACTGGCTGTTCGTGGAAGATCATGCCCGCGCGCTGTTCAAGGTGGTCAGCGAAGGCAAGGTCGGCGAGACCTACAACATCGGCGGTCACAACGAGCAGAAAAACATCGACGTGGTGCGCGGCATTTGCGCCCTGCTCGAAGAGCTGGCACCGCAGAAGCCCGAAGGCCTCGAGCACTTCGAGGACCTGATCACCTTCGTCAAGGACCGCCCCGGTCATGACCTGCGCTATGCCATCGATGCCAGTAAGATCGAGCGCGAACTCGGCTGGGCCCCGCAGGAAACCTTCGAGACCGGCCTGCGCAAAACCGTGCAGTGGTACCTGAACAACCTCGAATGGTGCCGTCGCGTTCAGGACGGCAGCTATCAACGTGAGCGCCTTGGCGCGCTGGAGAACGCATGAAAGGAATCATCCTTGCCGGAGGCTCCGGTACTCGCCTGCACCCCATCACCCTGGGCGTATCCAAGCAGCTGCTGCCGATCTACGACAAGCCAATGGCCTATTACCCGATTTCGGTACTGATGCTTGCCGGGATTCGTGACATCCTGCTGATCTCCACTCCGCAAGACCTGCCGCAGTACCGCAACCTGCTGGGTGACGGCAGCCAGTTCGGGATCAGCATCAGTTACGCCGAACAGCCATCGCCGGACGGTCTGGCTCAAGCTTTCCTGATTGGTGAAGAATTCATCGGCGACGACTCGGTGTGCCTGATCCTGGGCGACAACATCTTCCATGGGCAGCACTTCACCGAGAAGCTGCAGCGTGCCTCCACGCAAAAGAAAGGCGCCACGGTATTCGGCTATTGGGTCAAGGACCCGGAGCGATTCGGCGTGATCGACTTCGATGAAAATGGTAAAGCCCTATCGATCGAAGAGAAGCCAACGAAGCCCAAATCCAGCTACGCCGTCACTGGCCTCTATTTCTACGACAACGACGTCGTCGAGATCGCCAAATCAATCAAGCCCTCGCCACGCGGCGAGCTGGAAATCACGGACGTCAACAATGCCTACCTCAAGCGCGGCGACCTCAACGTCGAGCGTTTCGGTCGCGGCTTCGCCTGGCTGGACACTGGTACTCACGACAGCTTGCTGGAAGCCTCGCAGTACGTGCAGACCATCGAACACCGTCAAGGCTTGAAGGTCGCGTGCCTGGAAGAGATTGCCTACCAGCACAAGTGGATAGACCGCGAGCAATTGCTGCGCCGTGCCGATGCCCTGGGCAAGACCGGCTACGGTCAGTACCTGTTCAAGCTGGCGGGTGAAGACGCATGAACGTCATCGAAACCGGCATTCCCGATGTGTTGATCATCGAGCCGAAGGTCTTCGGTGACGAGCGCGGCTTCTTTTACGAAAGTTTCAACGCCGCAGCCTTCGAGGCCGCCACGGGCCTCAAGCGAACCTTCGTCCAAGATAACCATTCCAAGTCCCAGCGCGGTGTATTGCGCGGTTTGCACTACCAGATCCAGCAGCCTCAGGGAAAGCTGGTGCGGGTCGTGGCCGGGGAAGTGTTCGACGTGGCGGTGGACCTGCGCCGCAGCTCACCAAGCTTCGGTCGCTGGGTCGGCACCCGTCTGAGTGCCGAAAATCAGCGCCAGCTGTGGATACCGGAAGGCTTCGCTCACGGTTTTGTAGTGCTCAGCGAGAGCGCCGAGTTCCTCTACAAGACCACCGACTACTATGCGCCAGCCCATGAGCGCTCGTTGCTCTGGAATGACCCGCAGATCGGCATCGACTGGCCCTTCACCGAGCCGCCTCAACTGTCGCAGAAAGACATCGACGGCAAAGTGCTCAGCGAAGCGGAGCACTTTGCATGAAAATCCTCATCACCGGCAGCACCGGGCAGCTGTCTCTCGAGCTGCAACGGGCGCTAGCCGGTGAAGGGAAAGTTCTGGCGCTGGGACACAAACTGCTGGACCTGGCCGAGCCTGTGCAGATTCGCCAGCAGGTTCGCCTGTTGCGCCCGGATCTGATCATCAACGCTGCCGCCTATACCGCGGTCGACCTCGCCCAGGGCGACCGCGAGCGAGCCTTCGCAGTTAACGCGATCGGCCCTGGTGTGCTCGCCGAGGAAGCTGCGTCCTTGGGCATACCGCTGATTCACTATTCCACCGACTACGTCTTCGACGGTCGCAAGCCTGAGCCCTACAGTGAAGATGATTCCCCCGCACCCTTGAGCGTATACGGCGCGAGCAAGCTGGCCGGGGAGCGGGCGGTTCAAGCGGCAGGTGGCGAGCATCTGATCCTGCGCACCAGCTGGGTCTACTCCTCGCATGGGCATAATTTTCTCTTGACGATGCAGCGCCTGCTGCAGGAGCGCGACTCACTGGCGGTGGTTGATAATGAAATCGGCGCGCCAACCTGGGCTGGAACAATCGCGGCGGTTACCGCAGAAATGGTTCACAAGCGGCGCATGGGTGCGGGTGGTCCTGCCGGGCTCTATCACCTGACCGCTAGCGGAGCGACATCCTGGTACGGCTTCGCCTGCAGGATTGCGGACCACTTGCAACGTCAGGGTCGGCTGCGCGCCAAGATTGAACCCATTGTGTCTGCCAACTACCCAACCGCCGCTGAGCGTCCACTCAATTCCCGCCTCTGCTGCGCACGCCTGGAGCGTGAGTGGCAGTTATCGCTGCCCGCTTGGGATGCCGCACTGAAAGAATGCCTTGGCGACTCATCCCATACCTCAAATATTCAGGATGCTGCTGCAGCGTTCAATTAAAGGCTTCGACGCCCAGCGCCGCTCGCTCGGATAGGGCGCACGGGTGATGGCCGTACGTGCATAATGGCGCTGAATCACAGGCGCTACCGAATGACGTTACCCAAATCTCCTCGCCGCCCTCGCTGGCGCAATCTGGCTCTGGTTGCGTTATTGCTGGCACCGCTGCTGTGGCCGCTGCAACAGCTGGCCGAGCGGTACTACACCAACGAGCTGATCGAACAGAACCGCCAGACGCTCGACCTGTACGTAGCCAACCTGCTCGGCGCATTGCGCCGCTACGAGGTGCTGCCACGCATACTGGGAGATCTACCGACGCTGCGCATGGCGTTGCGCCAGCCTGAGAACCCAGCTACCAAGGATCAGGCCAACCGTCTTCTGGATCAGTTGCGCAAGGAAACCGGTGCTGACGTTATCTACCTGATGGCACCAGACGGCAACACGTTGGCAGCATCGAATTGGAATGACAGCGACAGTTTCGTCAATCGCAATTTTGCCTTCCGTCCCTACTTCACGGAAGCGATGGCCGGCCAGCTAGGCCGCTTCTTCGGCCTTGGCACCACCTCTGGCAAGCGCGGCTACTATTTCGGGGCAGCGGTTCGCGACGGTGAAGAAATTCTCGGCGTTCTCGTGGTCAAGGTGGATCTGGATCACACCGAGACACTCTGGGGCAATACGCCCGAGCAATTGATGGTGACCGACAGCTTCGGCGTGGTGATCCTTACCTCGAAGCCGGAATGGCGCTTCCGTGCCAGCCGTGCGCTACAGATCGACGAGCGCGAGCAGATCGCGTCCGAACGCACCTACCCTACCCTGAAGCCGCGCGACCTGACGCTGGACATCAATACCTGGCTGATTCAGAGCCGGGAACTGAAAGAGACCGGCTGGACGGTCCGCATCCTCGCACCGATCAGCCTGGTCAAGCGACCGGTGCAGACCGTGGTCGCGATCGGCGCAGCGACGCTGGCAGCCCTGCTGCTATTGCTTGGCCTGCTGATGCAACGACGCCGTCATTACCTTGAGCGGATCGCGCTGGATGCCGAGGCGCGCCAACAGCTTGAACACCGGGTGCAGCAGCGAACGCAAGACCTGGAAGCCCTGAACAGCCGGCTCAAGGAAGAGGTGTTGGAGCGCGAACAGGCCCAGCAGGAGCTGGTCCGAGCCCAGGATGAGCTGCTTCAGGCCGGCAAGCTTTCTGCGCTCGGCACCATGTCCGCAAGCATCAGCCATGAACTCAATCAGCCCCTTGGGGCGATTCGAAGCTATGCTGACAACGCTGGCGTCCTGCTTGACCAGCAACGAAACGATGAAGCACGCGACAACCTCAAGCTGATCAGCGAACTGACTGCTCGCATGGCTTCGATCATCGCTCACCTTCGTGCGTTCGCCCGGCGTGACCGGCATGCACCGGAGCGGGTCGCGCTTCAGCCAGCGCTAGACGATGCGTTGTCCTTGCTGGCGAAGCGGCGTCAGGCCATGGGCGTCGAGCTGATTCGAGACCTGCCCGAGGCCACGCTATGGGTCCAGGCCGGTGAGACGCGGCTGCGGCAGATCATCTCCAACTTGTTGAGCAATGCCTTGGATGCCCTGGTCGAGCGCCCTCCGGTGCGGCGCATCTGGCTGCGCGCCGAGCGACAGGGCGACGGCGTGCTGCTGACCTTGCGTGATAACGGGCCGGGCTTTTCTGACGAGGCCATGCGACGTGCCCGCGAACCCTTCTTCACCACCAAGACCAGCGCCCAAGGCCTAGGCCTGGGCCTGGCCATCTGCGATACCCTGGCGCGCGCACTCGACGGGGAACTGATCCTGGCCAACCACCCGGAGGGGGGCGCACAGATCAGCCTTTATCTGCATTATGCCGACCCCGGCGTCGCCTTCCCGAGCGAGGACTAGCATGACCCACCCGATCGACCCGCAGACTCAGGTCATCTTGGTCGATGACGACCCTCACCTGCGCAAGGCATTGAGCCAGACGCTCGATCTCGCCGGGCTCAAGGTGCTCGGTCTCAGTGACGCACGCGGGCTGGCCACCCTGCTGCCACCGGACTGGCCTGGCGTGGTGGTCAGCGACATCCGTATGCCAGGCATCGACGGCCTGGAGCTGCAACGACAATTGCACATGATCGACAGCGAGCTCCCGGTTTTGCTAATCACTGGCCATGGAGATATCCAGCTGGCAGTCCAGGCCATGCGGGCTGGCGCCTACGACTTTCTCGAAAAGCCTTTTCCCAGCGAAGCGCTGCTCGACAGCGTTCGACGCGCGCTCTCCCTTCGGCAGCTGGTGCTGGACAACCGCAGCTTGCGGTTGGCGTTGGCCGACCGCCAACAACTGTCGACACGCCTGCTTGGACAATCGCCCTCGATGCAACGCCTTCGCGAGCAGATCGGCGCACTCGCCGGTACCCAGGCCGACGTGCTGATCCTCGGTGAAACCGGTTCCGGAAAAGAGGTGGTTGCCCGCGCGCTGCACGATCATTCCAGCCGCCGCAACGGTCCCTTCGTTGCGATCAACGCCGGGGCGCTGGCTGAATCGGTGGTCGAAAGCGAGCTATTCGGCCACGAAGCCGGAGCCTTTACCGGCGCGCAAAAGCGCCGCATCGGCAAGTTCGAGTTCGCTAATGGCGGCACCCTGTTTCTCGACGAAATCGAGAGCATGAGCCTCGACGTCCAAGTCAAACTGCTACGCATGCTGCAGGAACGCGTAGTCGAGCGACTCGGTGGCAATCAGTCGATTCCGCTGGATATCCGTGTGATCGCCGCGACCAAGGAAGACTTGCGCCTAGCCGCCGATCAGGGACGCTTCCGTGCTGATCTCTATTACCGTCTCAACGTCGCGCCCTTGCGCATCCCACCGCTACGTGAGCGTAGCGAAGACGTGCTGTTCCTGTTCCGGCACTTCTCTGAGACGGCCGCCAGCCGTCACGGATTGCCAATTCGCGAGGTGCGGCCGGAACAACGCGCACAACTGCTGCGCCATGCTTGGCCCGGCAATGTGCGGGAGCTGCAGAATACTGCCGAGCGCTTTGCGCTGGGTCTGGAGTTAGGCCTCGATGACCCGGCTCATCGAGTTGCAGGCAGCGCCGCTGCACCGGGCAAGGAGCTTGGCGAACAGGTCGATGCCTTCGAGCGAGCCCTCATCGCGGCTGAGCTGGCGCGGCCCCACAGTTCGCTGCGCAGCGTCGCCGAAGCCCTCGGCCTTCCCCGCAAGACCCTCCACGATAAACTGCGCAAGCATGGCCTGGTGTTCCACGACGCTGGCGGAACCCCGCCGGATGACGGCGAATAGCTGGCGGTTTTCCGCCATCGCGGCATTGCAATCGGAAAGTTCGCCTTATCGTCGCCTGCGGACATGCTGCCGAAACAATTATGTGGCTGGATTAAGCCGCCCTTGTCCACGGCTCGTGGATAGAGGTGAAACCTGCGGACTAGAGCGGCGCTAGCTGAGAAATATTCGTCAGTATTTTGCCATCATGCGAGTACACTCCGGCCTCACGGGTTGCAGTTTGCAAGCACCTGGCACAGCATTTGCTCCCGCTAACTCCATGAACCGGCAAATTCGGGCCAATGTAGGCGAAACGATGTACCTACACTTGTTCTTGCTGGTTACAGCCGAGCTTTCCGCATTGATGTAGAGGCTCATTTCACAACAAGAGGAAACACAACAATGTTCAAGCTGACTGCCACGGCGCTCGCCTGTGCTCTGTCCCTTGGTATCGCAAACCTGGCTCAGGCTGCGGATCCGATCCTGATCAAGTTCTCCCACGTAGTTGCCGAGAACACCCCTAAAGGTCAGGGTGCGGTCATGTTCAAGAAGCTCGTTGAAGAGCGTCTGCCTGGTAAAGTGGAAGTGCAGGTCTACCCGAACTCTTCGCTGTTCGGCGACGGCAAGGAAATGGAAGCTCTGCTGCTCGGCGACGTACAGCTGATCGCTCCGTCGCTGGCCAAGTTCGAACATTACTCCAAGGGCGTTCAGGTGTTCGACCTGCCGTTCCTGTTCGACAACATCCAGGCGGTTGACCGCTTCCAGCAGAGCGATGCCGGCCAGAAGCTGCTGAGCTCGATGGAAGACAAGAACATCACCGGCCTGGCCTACTGGCACAACGGCATGAAGCAGCTGTCCGCCAACAAGGAACTGCGTGAGCCGAAAGACGCCCGCGGCCTGAAGTTCCGCGTACAGGCTTCCGCTGTGCTGGACGAGCAGTTCAAGGCTCTGCGCGCCAACCCGCGCAAGATGAGCTTCGCCGAGGTCTACCAAGGCCTGCAGACTGGCGTCGTCAACGGTGCGGAGAACCCTTACTCCAACATCTACTCGCAGAAGATGCATGAAGTGCAGAAGCACATCACCGAGTCCGACCATGGTCTGCTCGACTACATGCTGATCACCAACACCAAGTTCTGGCAAGGTCTGCCTGAAGATGTGCGTTCCGAGCTGAACGACATCATCGCCGAGGTCACCGTTGAGGTGAACAAGCAGGCCGATGACCTGAACCAGAAAGCCAAGCAGGACATCCTGGCTGCCGGTACCACCGACATCCTCGTTCTGACTCCGGAAGAGCGTGCCAAGTGGCGCGAAGCCATGAAGCCCGTCTGGAGCAAGTTCGAGAATGAAATCGGTGCCGACCTGATCAAGGCCGCCGAAGAAGCCAACAAGGCCCAGTGATCCATGCCGGAGGGCAGCCACAAGCTGCCCTCCGCATTTCTGCTGAAGCGATACCAGCCGCATCGAAAGATCATTGAAAAGACGACCGAGCCAGGCGACACCTACGGCCCGGTGATCACAGGCCAGACGCGTCTGGAACACGAGTCTTTTCATTGCTTTGTCACCGGTTACTCGACCGGTCCATGGCGCACGCTCTGTACGCCCACTGAAACAATGCTATCCATCAGGAGATGTCATCCATGAACGCCATCAGGCGCGTCTGGGACCACTTCGAAGAAGCGTTTATCGCCTTTCTTCTGGCCGCCATGACATTGGTGACCTTCGTTTACGTGGTCCTGAATAACCTCTACACTGTTTTCTACAGCCTCGGCGATCGCTTCGAGGGTGCCAGCGATCTGTTCTTCGCCATGGGTGACTTCACCATCGGCCTGGCGCAAGAGATGACCTGGAGCACAGCACTGACCAAGGCGCTGTTCGCCTGGCTGATCTTCTCCGGCCTGGCTTATGGTGTGCGCACCGCCGGCCATATCGGCATCGACGCACTGGTCAAGCTGGCGCCGCGCCACGTCCAGCGCTACATCGGCTTCGTTGCCTGCCTGTTCTGCCTCGGCTATGCGGCGCTGCTGGCCTATGCCAGCTTCAATTGGATCTCGGCCCTGTTCACCGCGGACATCGGCGCTGAAGATCTCGGTCATTTCGGTATCAAACAATGGCACATCGGCATGATCGTGCCGATCGGTTTCGCGATGGTATTCATCCGTTTCGCCGAAATCTTTGTGCGCATTTTGCGTAACGAGCAAACCGGCCTTGGTTTGGCAGACGAAGCCGCAGAGGCCGCGAAACTGGGCGCAGAGGAGCCGAAGTAAATGACTATCCTGTTCCTCTTTGTCGCGCTCTTCGCGCTGATGTTCATCGGCGTGCCGGTGGCCGTCTCCCTCGGTCTGGCCGGTTCGCTGACCATTCTGCTGTTCAGCCCGGATTCGGTCACCTCACTGGCGATCAAGCTGTTCGAGACGTCCGAGCACTACACGCTGCTGGCCATTCCGTTCTTCCTGCTGGCCGGCGCGTTCATGACCACCGGCGGTGTCGCCAAGCGCCTCATCGACTTCGCCAACGCCAGCGTCGGCCACATCCGTGGCGGCTTGGCCATTGCCGCCGTACTGGCATGCATGCTGTTCGCCGCGCTGTCAGGCTCCTCTCCCGCAACGGTTGCTGCCGTCGGATCGATCGCCATTGCTGGCATGGTCCGCTCCGGTTATCCCCAGGCATTCGGCGCAGGCATCGTCTGCAACGCCGGTACGTTGGGCATCCTGATCCCACCGTCGATCGTGATGGTCGTATACGCTGCGGCTACCGAGACCTCCGTGGGCAAGCTGTTCATGGCCGGTGTCGTTCCGGGCTTGATGCTGGGTCTGGGGCTGATGGTTGCGATCTACATCATCGCCGTGAAGAAAAACCTTCCAGCGCTGCCGCGCGCAACCTTCCGCGAGTGGCTGTCGGCTGCACGTAAGGCCGTCTGGGGCTTGCTGCTGATGGTAATCATCCTCGGCGGCATCTACTCGGGCATGTTCACCCCGACCGAAGCCGCTGCGGTAGCCGCGGTCTACTCCGCTTTCATCGCACTGTTCGTCTACAAGGACATCACGATCCGTGATTGCCCCAAAGTGCTGCTGGAATCGGGCAAGCTGTCGATCATGCTGATGTTCATCATCGCCAACGCCATGCTCTTCGCGCACGTGCTGACGACTGAACAGATACCACAGCAGATCACCGCCATGGTGCTCGAGGCCGGTCTGCAACCCTGGATGTTCCTGCTGGTGGTGAACATCGTCCTGCTGATCGCCGGTGCCTTCATGGAGCCGTCCGCCATCATCCTGATCCTGGCGCCGATTCTGTTCCCGATTGCGGTGCAGCTGGGCATCGACCCGATCCACCTGGGCATCATCATGGTTGTGAACATGGAGATCGGCCTGATCACGCCACCCGTGGGGCTGAACCTTTTCGTCGCCTCGGCAGTAACCGGGATGCCGGTGACTCAGGTGATCCGTGCCGTGATGCCGTGGCTCGCACTGCTGCTGAGCTTCCTGATGATCATCACCTACGTGCCGTCGATCTCGCTGGCGCTGCCAAATCTGCTTGGCATGTGACGCTCATTGATCATTGCTTCTTGAGCCCGGCTTGCGCCGGGCTTTTTTTTGCCTGCGTTACAACGCAAGCACATCTGCGGGGCGTCGGCGAAACCAGCCCGTCAGCGAGAGGCGGTCGGTATGGGTGACCAATACTTCATGAGGGAAGTCACCCGACAGGAAAACAAGCAGATCTCCCGCCACTGGCGGGATGTCGCGGTGCGAACCGTCAGCGAAATGCATGCGCAGCTCACCCCCATCCGCTGGCTGCCAGTTCGGATTGAGATACACCACAGCGGTGACGCAACGGCTGTCGTCATCCCTGAAGCGATCCAGATGCGTCTTGTAGAAGGCTCCTGGCGGGTATAACGCAAAATGGCATTCGAACTCCTCCAGACCGAGAAACAGCGTCTGGTTCATCCGCTGCCGAAGCCCATCCATCAGCTCAAGATAGCGGTCACAGAGTGGCGACTGGCCCGGTTCCAACCATTGGATCTGGTCGCCACGGATGCCTTCGCGAATCGTCAACGCGTCACCCCGCCCGATACCAGCCGGGGCCAAGGCACCTTGTGCCTCACGCTTGCGGCACTCCGCTGCCAGACTGAGGGTCAGATCATCTGACAGGAACGAACGACGTAGCGACCAGCCATGCTCGGCGAGGTCGTCAATGATGGTATCGAACTGCAAGGAAGAGACTCCGGAAGGATTGTTTTAGAGTCTAGCAGCAGCGCTTTCGCGCCTCGACAGCAGCCGTCAGGGCGCTGAAAATAAACTGCCCGCCAACAGGAGCTTCCATGCGCGCCCTAATTGCTTGTGTACTACTCGCCGTCAGCCTGAATACCCTCGCCGATACTTACGACGAGCTTTACGAAACCGCCGGCTGGACCGAACAGCGCGCCAATTTCAGTGATGCATTGACCGCGGCCCAGCAGCGTTACAAGAACACGCTGCCACCGGCCGTCTTCCAGGCGCTGGTGACCAACAGCAATCGCCGTTTTGCAGTCGATGCGATCGACCAGCGGGCCAAGCAAGCGTTGCGGGTAAACCTCCAGGATCCGGGACCCGCGCTGGAGTTCTTTCAATCCCCACTGGGCCACAAGGTGGTGGCGGCAGAGACCCTCGCCGGTCGACGTGAGCAGCTGGCCCGGTACGAGAATGGCATTCCGCGCATCGAGGCCGGTAGCAATCGGCAGCTTCTCATTCGCCACCTGGCCCAGGCACTTCCCGCTGCCGAAGCCGGCGCGGAAGTCAGCCTGGCGCTGGCCGGCGTCGCGGCTGAAAGCCTTAGCCAGATGATTCCCGGCCTGCTGGGCGGTGGACAGGCCCAGGGGCTGCTGGATAGCCAACGTGAACGCCTGCAGCAACAGGTCGAGAGCGATCTGGACAACACCTTGCTATACATCTATCGCGACCTTTCCGATGCCGAGCTGGAGGAGTTCGTCGAGTTCGCCCAGTCTCCGGCTGGACAGAAGTATTACCAGGCTGCGCTCGAAACCTTGCGGGCCGGCCTCGCGGTAGGCGCAGACGCTACACAGGCGCAATCGGGCGCCTGAATGGGCGCTTCGACCGATCCCCTGCTAACGCAGACGCTCGCTAAGAAAGGCGAAATATTCGCGACGCAGCATCTCGCGCTCATTGACCAGATGATGGCGTGCCTCGGGCATGCGCAACACATCGGGACGGTCGAACTTCTCCTCCAGAATCGGCAGGTTGTGCCGCCAGTCCACCGTCAGATCAGCCTCGCCCTGGATGATGATCGGACTGTGTGCGCTCGCTGCTGCGCCTTCGATGCGCGGTATCCAGCGTGACAAGGCACCCACCCACGCCGTCGGCAAAACGTCGGGTTGCAGCGGGTCCCGTGACTGGACGAACGTCAGAAATTCCATGTCTCCAGAGTTCTGCGTGAATCGGCGCGGTATCTGAGTCACGAAGTGGCGCATCACCTCATAGGTCAAGCGAGACCAGCGCCAGCCATGCGGCCTTACGAGGGGCGCGAGCAGAATGCCGCGGCCAAGATTCGGATGCGTCGTTGCATTCAACAGGTAATCAAGCACAATCGCCGCGCCGGTGCTCTGTCCCAGCAGGTGCCAAGGCTGCGGTAAGTTCAGCGCTGCTGCCTCCATTAACAAGCCCTGCAGCACCGCCTGATATTCATCGAATTCGTTGATGCTGGCCCGCGGCCCACTGGACAGGCCGTGCCCCGGCAAATCGCAGGCGAGCACTGCATAGCCCTGCTTCAATGCCCAATCCACGACATGCCGATACAGGCCCATGTGGTCGTAATAGCCATGCAGCACCAGTAGCGTTGCCACGGGTTGCGCGGGATACCAAGCCTGCGCCACTACTTCATAGCCATGCACGGTGAAGCGACCCAGGTGCCGGCGAAACTCGCCATGGTGCGGCAGGTCCAGCCCGTAGTAAGCCTGGTAAAAGTGTGCGTCAGGGGTAAGGGGTGCAGTATCGCTGATGGGGCTCAGCTGGGCGCGAAGGGCGTCGGGATCAATTGGCGAGGGCATGACCGGTATTCGTGTTCAGAATGGGTGGGATATTCAGCTCTGCGCCGCTACATGGCAAGCTGACGCCTCCACCGAAGAGCCCTGCCATGTCCATACGCCGTAAATACTTTATCGCCGGCCTCCTCGCCTTGCTCTGGGGCGGCGCGATGCTGGCGGCCTTCTGGTGGTTCGAGGCGCGATATCTTCGTACCTTCGAAGGCGAACGGGCCGAGCAGTTTTCGGGGGATGCGCTGCAGCTTCCCACCGAGCTACAAGGCCCTGGCCCTGTGCGTTTCGTGCATTTCTGGGACCCGAGCTGCCCCTGCAACGTGGGCAACCAGCAACATCTGGAACAATTGCTGGCGCGCTTCGCTGATCAGCAAGTGGCGTTCTATGTCGTGCAGAAGCCTGGGACAGAGGGCCGTTTGCCGCCACAGCTCGCGGCATTGAAACCGCTGCCGGAGCTCAGCGGAGCCTCCCAGCTGCCGGCAAGCCCAGCGGTCGGGATCTGGGATGCCAAAGGCGAACTGGCCTACCTCGGGCCCTACAGCGAAGGCGCTGTCTGCCGGTCCGACAACAGTTTTGTCGAGCCGATTCTCGATGCGCTATTGGCAGGCCGACAAGTCCGTGCGACGCACTCGCTCGCGGTGGCTTGTTTTTGTGATTGGCAGGACGCTGCGGCCCGTTAACGGCGCGCCTCAGGGAGGCGCGCTTGCGACTCAGCTATGCGCCGATGGGGGCGCCATGACCTTACCGATGTCAGCCGCCTGATGCCAACTGTTGCCACTGCTGTCATCCATAGCCTGACGCATGGCGCGAGTGCGGCGTTTTTCAGCGCGACGGCTGACATACCAGGCGATGAAGGTCGCGAGAGAAACCACCAGCAGGATCAGGCTGGCCACCGCGTTGATCTCCGGCTTCACACCCAGGCGCACCGCCGAGAAAATTTCCATCGGCAGCGTTGTCGCCCCTGGGCCGGAGACAAAGCTGGCCAGCACCAGATCGTCCAGCGACAGTGCGAAGGACAGCATGCCGCCGGCAGCCAGAGACGGCGCGATCATCGGCATGGTGATCAGAAAGAACACCTTCCACGGCCGAGCACCGAGATCCATCGCCGCTTCCTCAATGGACTGGTCCAGCTCGCGCAGACGTGCCATGACGACCACCGCAACATAGGCCGAGCAGAACGTGGTGTGGGCAATCCAGATGGTTACGATGCCGCGCTGGGCGGGCCAGCCGACCAGCTGCGCCATGGCCACGAACAGGAGCAGCAAGGACAGACCGGTAATCACCTCGGGCATGACCAGCGGGGCGGTGACCAGGCCGCCGAAGACGGTACGGCCTCGGAAGTTCGGAATCCGCGTCAGCACGAATGCTGCCATGGTGCCCAGTGCAACCGCTGCAATCGCAGTGTAGAAGGCAATCTCCAGCGAGCGCATCACTGCACCCATGAGCTGACTGTTGTCCAGTAACCCTGCGTACCACTTCAGTGACCAGCCGCCCCATACCGTCACCAGCCGAGAGGCGTTGAAGGAGTAGATGACCAGCAGCACCATGGGCAGGTAGATGAACAGCAACCCGAGGACCAGGATCAGGTTGGAGAAGCTGTAGCGCTTCATAGCTTGCCCTCCAGTTCCTTGGCTTGGTTGCGGTTGAAGAGAATGATCGGTATCAGCAGAATCGCCAGCATCACCACCGCCAACGCGGAGGCCACCGGCCAGTCGCGGTTATTGAAGAACTCTTGCCACAGCACCTTGCCAATCATCAGCGTCTCCGGCCCGCCGAGCAGCTCGGGAATCACGAATTCGCCGACCACGGGGATGAATACCAGCATGCAGCCGGCGATGATGCCGTTCTTCGACAGCGGCACCGTAATCTTCCAGAAGCTGGTGAGGTTGCGCGCGCCCAGGTCGGATGCAGCCTCCAGAAGGCTGAAGTCGTGCTTCACCAGATTGGCGTAGAGCGGCAGGATCATGAACGGCAGGTAGGAATACACCACGCCAATGTAAACGGCGAGATCGGTGTTGAGGATACGCAGCGGTTCATCGATCAACCCCAGCCCCTGCAACAGGCCGTTAAGGATGCCATTGCTGCTGAGAATGCCCATCCAGGCGTAGACGCGGATCAGGATCGCCGTCCAGGTCGGCATCATGATCAGCAGCAGCAAGACGGTTTGAAGGTCCTTGCGCGCTCGGGCAATCGCATAGGCCATGGGATAGCCGATCAGCAGGCAGATCAGCGTGCTGAAGAAGGCAATGCGCAGCGAGCCAGCGTAAGCCGCCCAGTACAGATCGTCTTCGCTGAGGAAAATGTAGTTGCCGAAGTTGATGAGGATCTGCAACTGCTGCTCGGCATAGGCGAACACCTCCGAATACGGCGGAATAGCCACAGCCGCTTCGGCGAAGCTGATTTTCAGCACGATTACGAAGGGCAGGAGGAAGAACAACGCCAGCCATACGAAGGGCACACCAATGACGAGTCGGCGGCCGGTGTTAAGACGCGAGCGGCTCATGCCTGGAGCACCACGCCGCTGTCGTCCAGCCAGTAGACGAACACTTCTTCCTCCCAAGTCGGCAGTTTGACGTGCCGTTCGGTGTTGGCCATGAAAGCCTGCAGGATGCCGCCGGATGGCATCTGGATGTAATAGACCGAATGCCCGCCAAGGTAGGCGATGTCATAGACCACGCCCTTGGCCCAGTTGTAACCGGGGCGTTGCAGCTCAGGCAACTCAGTACCGATCAGCAGCTTTTCGGGACGTATTGCATAGGTGATCTGCTTGTCCTGGGCACGAGTACTGATGCCATGACCGACATAGATCGGATTCTCCAGGCCGGGAGACGCAATCACCGCATGATCTTCCACGTCTTCGATCAGCTCGCCGTCGAACAGATTGACGTTGCCGATGAATTCGCACACCAGACGGCTTGCTGGCGTCTCGTAGATGTCCATCGGGCTGCCAACTTGGGCGATCCAGCCAAGGTGCATGATGGCGATGCGCTCGGCCATGGTCATGGCCTCTTCCTGGTCGTGGGTCACCATCACGCAGGTCACCCCGACCCGCTCGATGATCTGCACCAGTTCCAGCTGCATCTGCGAGCGCAGTTTCTTGTCCAGCGCGCCCATCGGTTCATCCAGCAGGAGCAGCTTCGGCCGCTTGGCCAGCGAGCGCGCCAAGGCAACACGCTGTCTCTGGCCACCAGAGAGCTGGTGCGGCTTGCGCTTGGCGTATTGGCTCATCTGCACCAGGTTGAGCATCTCATCGACTCGTGTCTTGATCTCGTCCTTCGGCAGGCCATCCTGCTTCAGGCCGAAGGCAATGTTCTGCTCGACGCTCATGTGCGGAAACAGGGCGTAGGACTGGAACATCATGTTGATTGGCCGTTCGTACGGCGGCATCTCGGTGATGTCCTGGCCGTCGAGGAAAATCCGCCCCTCGGTAGGCTGCTCGAAGCCCGCCAGCATACGCAGTAAAGTGGACTTGCCCGAGCCGGAACCTCCAAGCAAGGCGAAGATTTCACCTTGATGAATGCTCAGCGAGACATCATCGACCGCCACCGTTTCGTCGAACTTCTTGGTGACGCGGTCGATCTTCAGCAGCACCTGCTTGCTCTGGCTCTCACCGGTGAGGGCTTTTTTGTAGGCGCTGGAGGCAACGGCCATGCGCGAACTCCCGATTGGAAATAGTTGGACCCCGGACAGCACCGGGAAACGTCATGGAGCAGGGCAAGACGGATGGCGAGTAGCGATTCCGTCTTGCCCTGGTGTGGCTATTGACCGGACTTGACCTTGGTCCAGGTGCGGGTCATCAAACGGTTGATCTTCTGCGGCAGCTCGGCCGATACGTACAGGCGATCCAGCACCGCTTGCGGCGGATAAACCGACGGATCGTTACGCACCTCCTGATCCATCAATTCACCGGCCTTGAGGTTGGGGTTGGCATAGCCGACATAGTCGCTGACCGACGCGATCACTAGTGGATCTAGCAGATAATTGATGAAGGCATGGGCTTCGTCGACGTTCTGCGCGTCGGCCGGGATGGCCAGCATGTCGAACCAGAGATTGCCGCCCTCTTTGGGAATCGCATAGGCGATATCGATGCCCTTACCGGCTTCGTCGGCTCGCGCCGCAGCCTGGAAGATGTCCCCGGAGAACCCTGCGGCGATGCAGATATTGCCGTTAGCCAGATCGGAGATGTACTTGGATGAGTGGAAATAGCGAACATAGGGGCGTATTTCCAGCAGCTTCGCCTCAGCCTTGGCGTAGTCGTCCGGATCGGTGCTGTTGGGGTCAAGCCCAAGGTAGTTGAGCATCGCCGGAATCATTTCGTCCGCCGAGTCGAGAAAGGCAATGCCGCAGCCGGCCAGCTTCTTGGCGTTTTCCGGCTCGAACAGCACCGCCCAGGAATCGACTTTCTCGATGCCCAGCGCAGCCGTCACCTTCTCAACGTTGTAACCGATGCCATTGGTGCCCCAGAGATAGGGGGCAGCGTAGGCATTACCCGGATCGTTTTTTTCCAGCTGCTTGAGCAGCGCCGGATCCAGGTGTTCCCAGTTGGGCAGTTTGCTTTTGTCCAGCTTCTGGAAAGCGCCAGCGCGGATCTGTTTTCCAAGGAAATGGTTGGACGGGACCACTACGTCATAGCCGGTACGGCCAGCGAGCAGCTTGCCCTCAAGGGTTTCGTTCGAGTCGAAGACGTCGTAGACGGGCTTGATGCCAGTCTTTTCTTCAAATTCTGCCAGCGTCGTTTCGCCGATGTAATCAGACCAGTTGTAGATATGTACCGTGGCAGCCTGAGCGGATGCAGCACCGCTGACCGCAGCGGCTATAAGAAGCGACTTCAATGTCGAACGCATGAGAGTGTCCTCTTGGTACTGGCCGCGCGATCAATGGACGAAAGGCGGGCTATTTATTGGAAAAACCTCTGAAAATCAACTGGCACGGCGCAACAGGCAAGGCTGTCACACCACAAAGAGGGCACCGTAGCCGGATCGGAGCCAGATTTTGTCGGGACTAAGCCCCTCAGGGGGTCGGTAAATGCCTCGCACAGACACGTGAACGGGCCTGTGCGAGACGGGTGAATCAACGGCCGGATTTGATCTTGGTCCAGCTGCGGGTCATGGTGCGCTGGGTCTTGGGATCGAGGTCCGGGAAGGTGTAGAGCTTCTGCAGTACGGCCTGGCTCGGGTAGACGCCCGGGTCGGTACGAATCGCTTCATCCACCAGCGGGGTGGCCGCAGCGTTGCCGTTGGGGAACTGCACATAGTTGGTGATGGAGGCCATCACCTCTGGCTTCATCAGGTAATTGAGGAAGACATGGGCGCTGTCGACATTTTTCGCATCGGCCGGGATCGCCAGCATGTCGAAGAAGGTCCCTGCGCCTTCCTTGGGAATGTTGTACTTCACCGTCACCTGGTTGCCCGCTTCTTCGGCGCGTGCTTTGGCCTGGTAGATGTCGCCGGAGTAGCCGATGGCGACGCAGACGTTGCCGTTGGCCAGGTCCGAGATGTACTTCGAGGAGTGAAAGTAGGCCAGGTTCGGGCGTATCTGCATGAACAGCTCTTCGGCCTTCTTCAACTCGTCAGACTTGGTGGTGTCTGGCTTGTAGCCGAGGTAATGCAGTGCCGCGGGAAGAATTTCGGTCGGTGAATCGAGGAACGAGACGCCGCAGGATTTCAGCTTTTCCATGTTCTCCGGCTTGAATACCAGATCCCAGGAATCGACCGGTGCGTCTTCGCCCAGCGCGGCCTTGACCTTCTCCGGGTTGTAGCCGATGCCGATGGTTCCCCACATGTACGGCACTGCGTACTGGTTGTCCGGGTCGCTCGGCTGCAGCGCCTTCAGCAGGTCCTTGTCGAGGTTTTCCCAGTTCGGCAGCTTGCTCTTGTCGAGCTTCTGGAACACGCCCGCCTTGATCTGTTTGGCCAGGAACGGGTTGGAAGGCACGACTACGTCGTAGCCGGAGCTACCTGCGAGCAGCTTGGCTTCCAGCACCTCGTTGCTGTCAAACACGTCATAGACGACCTTGATGCCGGTTTCCTTGGTGAAGTTCTCCAGGGTGTCTTCGGCGATGTAGTCGGACCAGTTATAGACGTGCAAAACTTTGTCTTCGGCCTGCGCAGCGCCGGCGACCGCGCCAGCCAGCGTCAGTGCAAGTAGGGTCTTGGCAAAGGGTTTCATCCGTGCAGCTCCTGTTGTAGTCATGTGTTGGGCTGTGGACAGGTCACGCTGGGTGGCGATCGACGCTCATCCCGTTGTGCCTGGTGCAGCTAATGGCTGTGCCGGCGTCGACACATTCTCGGTAAGTCAGGCCAAAGCACGCGCGCAGTCTGGCAAGGTCAACGGCTGTTTTTCAACAGCCCATACGCGCTTCGCTTGCATACTTTTCATATCGCTTCCGACGTCGGCAGCATTCTGCTAACGCCGGTCAGCCCCGCGCATCCTTGAGGGTGGCATTCAGACAGTGGCGAACTTTCACGATCAGCTCGTCGATCTGCTCTTCGTTGATCACCAAAGGCGGCGATATAATCATGGTGTCTCCCACCGCGCGCATCACCAGGCCGTTACGGAAGCAGTGCTCACGACAGAGCATCCCCACGCCAGGATCAGCGAAGCGCTCGCGGGTTTTCTTGTTCTTCACAAGTTCCAGCGCGCCGAGCATGCCGACGCCACGGGCCTCACCAACCAGCGGGTGCTCGACCAACTCACGCCAGCGAGACTGCAAATAGGGTGCCGTCTTCGTCTTCACCCGCTCGACGATCTTCTCCTCACGCAGGATGCGAATGTTCTCCAGCGCTACGGCCGCCGCCACTGGATGCCCGGAATAGGTAAAGCCATGATAGAACTCGCCGCCCTCGTTGAGCGTATGCACTATTTCGTCGCGCACGACCACGCCGCCCATGGGCAAATAGCCTGAGGTAAGCCCTTTCGCGATGGGCATCAGGTCGGGCGCATTGCCGTAGTGATTGCTGCCGAACCATTCACCGGTGCGGCCGAATCCGCAGATCACCTCATCGGCGATAAAGAGAATGTCGTAGCGGGCGAGAATTTCGCGAATCTTCGGCCAGTAGCTGTCCGGGGGAATGATCACACCGCCGGCGCCCTGAATCGGCTCGGCAATGAACGCGGCGACCCGGTCTTCCCCGACCTCCAGGATTTTCTGCTCCAGTTGTTCGGCCACCCGAGCGCCGAACGCTTCCGGGTCCAGGTCACCGCCTTCACCAAACCAGTAGGGCTGGTCGATGTGCTCGATCCCGGGAATTGGCCCATCGCTCTGTTCATGCATGGCTTTCATACCGCCGAGGCTTGCGCCGGCGATGGTCGAGCCGTGGTAGCCATTCCAGCGGCCGATGACCACTTTTTTCCCAGGTTGCCCCTTGGTTGCCCAGTAGTGGCGCACCATGCGCAGCACCGTGTCGTTGGCTTCCGAGCCGGAGCCGGTGAAGAACACGTGATTCATGCCTTCCGGCGCGATCTCGGCGATGGCCTTGGCCAGTGCCAGAGCCGGCGGGTGGGCCGTCTGGAAAAAGAGATTGTAGTAAGGCAGCTCACGCATCTGCCGGGTGGCTGCTTCGACCAGCTCTTCGCGACCGTAGCCGAGATTGACGCACCAGAGCCCCGCCATGGCATCGAGAATCTTGTGACCTTCACTGTCCCAGAGGTACACGCCCTCACCACGGGTGATGATGCGCGTGCCTTTGGCGTTGAGCGCCTTGAAGTCGGTGAAAGGCGGTAGGTGGTGGTCGCGGCTCAGGGCTTGCCATTGCAGGGTTTGCGAATCGCTCATCAATCACCTCTTGGTTGTAATCGCTGCTTGACTGGGTGGATGACCGAAAGCGCCCTCCACCCCGGCTTTGCTTACACCGACAGCATCAGGAACTCCCGCTCCCATGAACTGATGACCCGGTGATAGTTCTCCTGCTCGGCACGCTTGACCGCGATGTAGCCGGTGATGAACTTCGGGCTCAGATACTTCTCCAGCGGCCGGCAGTTCTCCATTCGCTCCAGCGCGGCTTCCAGCGTCAATGGCAGCCTCAGGTTACGGCGCTCATAGCCGCGGCCTTTGACCGGCTGACTCGGCGGCAGCTCCTCGACCATCCCGATGTAGCCGCACAGCAGGCTGGCGGCGATGGCCAGATAGGGATTGGCGTCCGCGCCGGGCAGGCGGTTTTCGACACGACGGTTCTGGGGATCGGAATCCGGTACTCGCAGGCCGACGGTGCGGTTCTCCTCGCCCCATTCAACGTTGACCGGCGCCGAGGTATCCGGCAGGAAGCGGCGGAACGAATTGACGTTCGGTGCGAACAGCGGCAACAGCTCGGGGATGTATTTCTGCAGGCCCCCGACGTGGTTAAGGAACAGCTGGCTCATGGTGCCGTCGCTGTTGGAAAAGATGTTGCGCCCGGTTTCGAGGTCCACCACGCTCTGGTGCAGGTGCATCGCACTGCCCGGCTCGCCCGTCATGGGCTTGGCCATAAAGGTGGCGGCGACGTTGTGCTTGAGCGCCGCCTCACGCATGGTGCGCTTGAACACCAGAATCTGATCGGCCAGATGCAGCGCCTCGCCATGACGGAAGTTGATTTCCATCTGGGCGGTGCCTTCTTCATGAATCAGCGTGTCCAGATCCAGCCCCTGGGCTTCGCACCAGTCGTACATGTCTTCGAACAGCGGGTCGAACTCGTTCGCCGCATCGATGGAGAACGACTGCCGGCCCGTCTCCTGCCGGCCTGAGCGCCCGATCGGTGGCTGGAACGGCAGGTCCGGGTCTTCGCAGCGCTTGGTCAGGTAGAACTCCATTTCCGGCGCGACGATGGGCTGCCAGCCCTTGTCGGCGTACATCTTCAACACGCGCTTGAGGATGTTGCGGGGGGAGATCTCGATGGGGTTGCCCATCTTGTCGTAGGTGTCGTGGATCACCTGCGCGGTGGGCTCGATGGCCCATGGCACCAGGAACACGGCGTCCGGATCGGGGCGGCAGAACATGTCGATGTCCGCCGGGTCGAGCAGTTCGTAATAGATGTCGTCTTCGACATAGTCGCCGGTCACGGTCTGCAGCAAGACGCTTTCCGGCAGCCGCATGCCCTTCTCGTCGAGAAACTTGTTAGTGGGTGAAATCTTGCCGCGGGCGATGCCGGTCAGGTCGCTGATCAGGCATTCGACCTCGGTAATCTTGCGTTCTTTCAGCCAGCCGGTGAGCTGGTCGAGCTTGCTGGACATATCAACCTCAGAGATTAATGAAACGAGCGCCGTGCCGGCCCGCGCTCAGCGCCGTCCCGCGCGTTCCTGGCAAGCGCGGGCAAAGCCCTCGAACAACGCCAGGTAATAAGGATGTTCATGCACCTTCCATTCCGGGTGCCACTGCACGCCGAGTGCGAAGCTTCGCGCACCTTCGACGGAAAACGCTTCGATCAGACCATCGGGTGCAAGCCCCTCTATGCGCAGGCCCTCTCCAAGCCGCTCGACGCCCTGACCATGCACCGAGTTGACCTCTATGTGCGCAGGCAACCCGAGACGCTCCAGCAATCCACCGGGCTGGACGTGCAATGGATGACTCAGACCGTATTGAACCTCGACGGGATCCTCGGCGCGCTCACGGTGATCAGCATAAGGCCCGACCTCGTGGACTTTTTGGTGCAGGCTGCCGCCGAAGGCCACATTCATTTCCTGAAACCCTCGACAAACACCGAATACCGGTACGCCTGCCTCAACAGCCGAGCGAATGAGCGGCAGCGTCAGACGATCCCGCGATGGGTCGTGAAGTGTACCTTCGACGCTGGCCGGGCCCCTGTAGTGATGAGGTTCGACATTCGATGGC
The DNA here is from genome assembly GCF_051028275.1 of Stutzerimonas stutzeri. Classification (GTDB taxonomy): domain Bacteria; phylum Pseudomonadota; class Gammaproteobacteria; order Pseudomonadales; family Pseudomonadaceae; genus Stutzerimonas; species Stutzerimonas stutzeri_AS. Next base: position 107,455 of record NZ_CP069269.1, on the reverse strand, counting down.
GAGCCGGTAAAGAGCAGGCCGTCTACGCTATCTAGCAGGGCGGCCGGATCGATCAGGTCGCCGAGCGCCGGGATGACCAACGGCAGGCCGGCTACGGCCGCCGCCCGCAGGTACTTGTCGCCCGCAATATGGAAACTGTGGTGGCCAATCTGCCTGGTACAGGCCGAAACGCCGATCAATGGCACGCGAGGCATGGGATACTCGTCTTTCCGGATGGGGCTCATCGGAGAGTAGTCTTGTTCATTTTTATAGACAATAGCCGAGCACTTCCGCTTCGGAAAGCGCCGTTGAAAAAGAGCGATACTTATCGTAATCGCCCCAAAACCGCCCATTGCGGGCCTTGATGGGGCATCACGGGGCGCTATTGACAGTGACAAGGCTTTTCGATTGACTCCAAGACAAGCTATTTGATGATTGAAATTTTTAACAATTAAGGTGCTTCATCATGCTTCCGCCGCCGCGTGCCGTTCAGCTCAACGAAGCGAACGCATTTCTCAAGGAACACCCGGAGGTCCAGTACGTCGACCTGTTGATTGCAGACATGAACGGTGTCGTTCGTGGCAAGCGCATCGAACGAGCCAGCCTGCACAAGGTGTATGAAAAAGGCATCAATCTGCCAGCCTCGCTGTTCGCCCTCGACATCAATGGCATCACCGTAGAGAGCACTGGCCTGGGCATGGACATCGGCGACTCCGACCGGACCTGCTTTCCGATTCCCAACACCCTGAGCAACGAACCCTGGCAAAAACGCCCCACCGCTCAGCTGTTGATGACCATGCACGAACGCGACGGCTCGCCCTTCTTCGCAGACCCGCGTGAAGTGCTGCGCCAGGTTGTCAGCAAGTTCGATGAACTGGGCCTGACCATCTGCGCTGCGTTCGAACTGGAGTTCTACCTCATCGATCAGGAAAACGTGAATGGTCGCCCGCAGCCGCCGCGCTCACCGATTTCAGGCAAGCGCCCACACTCGACGCAGGTCTACCTGATCGACGACCTGGACGAGTATGTCGATTGCCTGCAGGACATTCTCGAAGGGGCCAAGGAACAAGGCATTCCCGCCGACGCCATCGTCAAGGAAAGTGCCCCGGCGCAGTTCGAAGTCAACCTTCACCATGTCGCCGATCCGATCAAGGCATGTGACTATGCCGTCCTGCTCAAACGATTGATCAAAAACATTGCCTACGACCATGAAATGGACAGCACATTCATGGCCAAGCCTTACCCGGGCCAGGCGGGCAATGGCTTGCACGTGCACATTTCGTTGCTGGACAAGAACGGCAACAACATTTTCGCCACCGACAACCCGCTAGAAAGCGAAACCCTGCGGCACGCCATCGGCGGTATTCAGCAGACCATGGCGGCGTCGATGGCCTTTCTCTGCCCCAACGTGAACTCCTATCGTCGCTTCGGCGCGCAGTTCTACGTGCCCAATGCCCCCTGCTGGGGCTTGGATAACCGCACCGTCGCGCTGCGGGTGCCGACCGACAGTCCCGACTCCGTGCGCATCGAGCACCGCGTAGCCGGTGCCGACGCCAACCCGTATCTGCTGCTGGCGGGCGTGCTGGCTGGTATTCATCACGGACTGACCAACAAGATCGCACCGGACGAGCCCATTGAGGGCAATTCGTACGAACAGGTCGAGCAGAGCCTGCCCACCAACCTTCGCGATGCGCTGCGCGAGCTGGACGATAGTGAAATCATGGCGCGCTACATCGACTCCACCTACATCGACATCTTCGTTGCATGTAAGGAGAGCGAGCTGGCTGAGTTCGAACACTCGATCTCGGATCTGGAATACAACTGGTATCTGCACACCGTCTGACACGCGGCTCCCTGCGCCAGGCGTGGAGGCTACCAGCGCGAGCGGGCATGGCGGGTCCTACCGAGCCGGACCGAGAAACTGCGTCATGCCTCAGGGATGGGACGAGCGCCGCACATCGATGCCGGGTAGTTGCCCAATGGCGTAACCCAGCGCACTGAGATTGTACGGCTTGGTTACCACCGGCACCTGGTCGAAGCGCTCGGGTATCGCCGTTCGGGCGCCGTAGCCCGTGGCGAACAGGAAGGGATGCCCGTCGGCTTCGAGCTCAGCCGCAATCCCCAGGCTTGTTTCGCCGGCCAGATTGACATCCAGCACGACCAGATCGAAGGGATCGAGCCTCAGCGCGCGACGCGCGTCGCCCAGCGAGCCGGCAATCTCGACCTGCACGCCGGCCTCCTCGAGCATGGCCTGGGCATCCAGAGCGATCATCATGCTGTCCTCCACCAGCAGCAGCTTCAGGCCGCCGATAGTGCCGCTAGTGCTTCCGGTGACGGCATCGGGCCGCTGGAGCGGCTCGGGGCCGTGCGATACGTGTTCCTGCGGGACTCGGAACCAGGCGAAAAGGCCCTCATGGCGGTATTCCACACGCGCCTCGCCCTGCAGCTCGAATGGAATCGTACGTTCGGTGACGATACTGCCGAAGCCACGGCGGGCGGGCGGTCTCACTGCTGGGCCGCCGCTCTCGTTCCATTCGATGATCAACCCGGCACCCTCGATCAGCCGCCAACTCACCGTCAATAGGCCCTTCGGCACACTCAAGGCGCCATACTTGGCCGCGTTGGTCATCAGTTCGTGAAAGACCAGCGCAAGGGTCTGATAGCTACGGACGTCAAGCAGCACCGGGCCACCGCTGAGCTGAATGCGCCCGTCCATATCGTCACGAGCATTCCACACCCGAGCCTCGGACTCGAGCAGCGAACGCAGGTGGGTCGAGCCGCTGGTTGGGGCATTGATCTGGTCGTGCGCAGCCGCAAGCGCCTGGATTCGTCGCTCCACTTCAGTTGTAAACGAGTCCACAGAAACCGCCTGCTGCGCGCTTTGACGGGTCGTGGCGAGCACAAGGCTCAGCACATTCTTGACGCGATGGTTGAGCTCGGCGATCAGCAAAGACTGGCTGTCCTGTGCGATCTGCCGCTCGGAGGCGATCAACTCGGAGCGCCGCAGCACGATCTCCAGCAGCGCCACGCGGAGGGTCTCGGCGACCCTGATTTCGGTGGCGGTCCAGGGCAGGGCCTGGCCGCGTACCGTCTCGCGCCAGGCTGCAAAACTGCCCCGGGGATGAAGTTGGCCTGTTGCCGGATCTCGCTGCGTGGCCTTCTCGGGATTGCCCCCCCAGGTAACGGTCTGGATCAGCTCCCGGCGGAAGAACAGCAGGTAGTCCTTCGCTATCCGTGAGATGGGTATCGCCAGCACGCCACTGGCGAGCTCGGTGAAACCCGCCGCTGGGGCGAAGTGCTCGCTGAGCGACGCAGTGGCATAGATCTGATCAACCGGCTTGCGTTCAAGATAGGTGATCAGCTCTGAGATCGCTTCCTCAGGTGGGAGCACGCCTTGCCCGCTGAGCTGGCCATTGGACCAGACCGCCAATCCATCGCAGGCGATCATGCTGTTGAGCATATCCGCGTAACGGCTCAAGTCCTCAAACACCGTGTCACGCGGCGACATGGCGGCCATGAGCTGGTCGTGTGCATGCTGGGCATCGGATATGCGCTGCTGTTCCTGCTGCTGCTCACGCACATCGATCTGCAGCGAAAGCATCTGCCCGAACATCTCGGCAGCCGAACACAGGGCACCGCTCAGGTAGTGCGGCTCCTTGTGATGGCAGGCAATCAGTCCCCAGAGCTCATCGCCCCGCATCAGGCTGACGGTCAAGGTACCGCGTACATCCATGTTGCGCAGGTATTGGATGTGCACAGGGGAAACGCTGCGCAGGGCGGCCAGACTCAGATCGAGCGGCAGCCCGTCCGGCGCACGCCCGGGCAACACCGGTACCGGGACATAGTCGACGTCCGGTATCAGCCGCAACGGCTGGCGTCTATAGAGCGCACGAGCCTGGGCCGGGATATCAGTTGCCGGATAGCGCAGCCCCAAATACGAGTCGGTACCGGGCCGCACCGCCTCAGCGACCACCTCGCCCGACTCATCCGGCAAAAAGCGGTAGATCATCACGCGGTCATAACCGGTGACCGCACGCATCTGCTGTGCCGCCAGGGTTAACAGCCGTGTCACGGTCGATGCCCGGCGCAGGCGGCCAGCCAGGCCTCGTAGCAGCGTGACGCCGTTGTGCCCCGATCCCATCACACTGGGTGCTGCCTCGATCACCGCCAATCCGGCAATCATGTGGACCGTCAGGTCGTAGCGTTTCGGCCCTACGTCGAGCGCGAGGCAGTCCAACCGTTCAGCGGTGCCCGAAAGCATGGCAGTCTGTAGCTGGTTGCGGACCGAATGAACGGTTTCGATCGGTAGGACATGATCAAGCGGGCGGCCCAACAGCGATTGCGGCTCGATGCCGGCTAAGAACGTATCGACGTTTGCCGAAACGTGAGCAATGGACCAATCCGGCAAGGTACAACCCAGCAGCAGGCCGTGTGGCTGGATGGTTCCCGGAATGTGGATGGGCTCCTGAGCACAATCCACGGCAACGGACAGATGCGACTCGGTCGTCAATGCAAAACGTCTCCTGCAGCTTTTGGATGACGGGCCCCAACGCAGCCCTGTTCTAAAACTGTGACCTGCATTGGAGCCGATTCGCTCACTCGACGTACGGCGGCACGTCGGTCAATGGGGCTCGGCTGATGCGCGAGGTCCGAACAGGCGGAACGGTCCGACCAATACAGAAGAACCGGAACTGAGGATTGCGTCCGGCGGCGTCATGGCTTCCAATGCCATTCATGATCAAGCCTGACGACTCCAAGCCCGCATCAGGGCGCCGACCACGCCCCAGCAGCCAGGCGCGTATCGCGCTGATTCTCGCCGCAGCCCGTGAGCAGCTGGCCGAACAGGGTGTGGCGGGGCTGTCCATCTACAACGTGGCAGAGCACGCCGCGATGCCGCCCTCGTCGGTCTATCACTTTTTTCCCAGCGTGCCGGCGCTGCTGAATGCGCTCACAGCCGATGTGCATGCGGCGTTTCGCGCAAGCCTGGCCGAGCCGGTCGACCATCAACGCCTGGGTAGCTGGCGTGACCTGTCCCGACTGATCGAGCAGCGCATGTTGGCGATCTACCAGCGCGACGCTGCAGCCCGGCAGCTGATTCTCGCGCAGCATGGCCTGAGCGAGGTCATGCAGGCCGACCACCAGCATGACATCGAACTCGGTGGGTTGATGCAGGTCCTCTTTGAAAGACATTTCGAACTGCCGGCGCTGCCCAGGGATGTCGATGTGTTCGCCCTGGCGCTGGAGCTGGGAGACCGGGTTTATGCACGGTCCGTGCATCTGTGCGGCAGTATCACACCGCGCATGGCTGAGGAAGGCATGCGCGTGTTTGATGCCTATCTGGCGCTGTATCTGCCGCCCTATCTGCCAAAGCGCAGCTCTCCAGACAGATAAATATCGGCCTTTGGCCAGATGAACGGCTGCAAATAGGATAGGAACCGCTTTCAATCCAGATAAATATCGCCTAAATTTCGCAGCGTCCGCCAGCGACCCTCTATAAGCCAGCATCCGCGAGGTATTCCATGTCCCGTATCGTCACCGTTGCCGCCACCCAGATGGCCTGTTCCTGGGATCGCGACGCGAATATCGCCAACGCCGAGAAGCTGGTCCGCGAGGCTGCAGCCAAGGGCGCTCAGGTCATCCTGATTCAAGAGCTGTTCGAGACTCCGTATTTCTGCCAGAAACCGAACCCAGAGTATTTGCAGCTGGCCACTTCGGTCGAAGACAACCCAGCCGTTCAACACTTCCAAAAGGTCGCGGCCGAGCTGCAAGTGGTCCTGCCGGTGAGCTTCTTCGAGCTGTCCGGGCGTGCGCGCTTCAACTCAATTGCCATCATCGACGCCGACGGCAAGGTGTTGGGTGTGTACCGCAAGAGCCATATTCCGGACGGCCCCGGCTACCACGAGAAGTATTACTTCAACCCCGGCGACACTGGTTTCAAGGTTTGGAACACCCGTTACGCCAAGATCGGCGTGGCCATCTGCTGGGACCAGTGGTTCCCCGAAACAGCGCGCAGCATGGCGCTGATGGGTGCCGAGCTGCTGTTCTACCCGACTGCCATCGGCAGCGAGCCGCATGATTCGAGCATCACCTCTCGCGATCATTGGCAGCGTGTACAGCAAGGCCATGCAGGCGCCAACCTGATGCCGCTGATTGCCAGCAACCGGATAGGCCGCGAAGAGCAGGACGGCTATGACATCACCTTTTACGGCTCCTCGTTCATTGCCGATCAGTTTGGGGCCAAGGTCGAGGAGTTGGACGAAACCAGCGAGGGCGTGCTGGTTCACCAGTTCGACCTGGACAAGCTTGAGCACATCCGCAGCGCCTGGGGTGTGTTCCGTGATCGCCGTCCGAACCTGTATAGCCCGATCAAAACGCTGGACGGTTCGCTGGAATCCTGAGCCTGGCCTTTGATCGGTAGAGGCTTCAGCCGCACGCTTCGTTGCGGCTGAATGCCGTTCACCGTGGTCAGATATACGCCTCTATGAACGGCCGCTCGCATCCGGCCAAGAATCACTGCCGTCCTCCAGGTAAACCTGATGACCACTCTGACCACGACACCTCGTGCCGACGATTTCCACATGCCTGCCGAATGGGCCCCCCACAGCCAGACCTGGATGGTCTGGCCGCAGCGTCCGGACAACTGGCGCGACCAGGCCACGCCGGCCCAGGCGGCATTCACGTCCGTCGCCAAAGCCATTGCCCAGTTCGAGCCCGTGACTGTCTGCGCGACCGCCGAACATTTCCTCGCCGCCCGTGCACAGCTGGACGACCCGCGTATCCGCGTGGTGGAGATGAGCACCGATGACGCCTGGGTGCGCGACACCGGCCCGACCTTCCTGATCGATGGCAAAGGCGGGCTACGCGGCGTCGACTGGACCTTCAACGCCTGGGGCGGCCTCGATGGAGGGCTGTACAAGGAATGGCAGCGCGACGATGAGGTGGCACAGAAGATTCTCGAAATCGAGCGCTGTGACCGTTACCGCACCGAAGGTTTCGTGCTCGAAGGGGGCTCGATTCACGTCGACGGCGAAGGCACGCTGATCACAACCGAGGAATGCCTGCTCAACCGCAATCGTAATCCACACCTGACCCGCGAAGAGATCGAGCGGGTACTGGCCGACTACCTGGCCATCGACAAGGTGATTTGGCTGCCGCACGGCCTGTTCAACGATGAAACCGACGGGCACGTCGACAATTTCTGCTGTTTCGTGCGCCCTGGCGAAGTGCTGCTCGCCTGGACTGACGACCGCGACGATCCCAATTACGAACGCTGCCAGGCCGCGATGCAGGTACTCGAGACGGCAACCGACGCCTGGGACCGTCAGTTGATCGTACACAAAATGCCCATCCCGGGACCGTTGCATGCCAGCGAAGAAGAATGCGCTGGCGTGGTCCCGCTGGTTGGCAGCCAGCCGCGCGATCCCTCGATTCGCCTGGCTGGCAGCTATGTAAACTTCCTGATCGTCAACGGCGGGATTATCGCGCCCTCCTTTGACGACCCGCTGGACGCCGAAGCCGAAGCGATCCTGGCCAGGCTGTTCCCGCAGCATCAGGTGGTCATGGTGCCCGGCCGCGAGATCCTGTTGGGCGGCGGCAACATCCATTGCATCACCCAACAACAACCGATCGCGACGTTGACCCACAAAGGTTAAGCCCGGGCGATACAAAAAAAAACCGCTGCGAGCCTGGCTGCGCAGCGGTTTTTTTGCCTCGACGGGCCTCAGCCGACGATCACCTGATTCTTGCCCAGACGCTTGGCGGTATACATGGCGGCGTCGGCACGGGCAAACATCGAGCTGAGGTCCGGGTCACTGGCTCGAAGGTAGGTCACGCCCAGGCTGATGGTGACGCCGAAGCGCTGCCCGTCAGGGCTGGTAAAGACGAGTCGCTGTATCTCCCGCTGCAAACGCTCGGCAATCTGCTCGGCAAGGTCTGGCTGGCAGCCGGGCAGCAGCAAGGCGAACTCCTCCCCGCCGATCCGCCCAAACAGATCACCTCGGCGCAGCACCGATGAACCGCACTGGGCCACTCGTTGCAGTACCTGGTCGCCCATCTGATGCCCATGGGTATCGTTGATCCGCTTGAAATCGTCGATGTCCAATAGCTGAAACGCCATTGGAGTGGCGTACTGCCGGGCAAGGTCGAACTCACGCTGGGCGCATTCGAAGAAGTACCGCCGGTTGCTGCTCTGGGTCAGGACGTCAATCGTGGCCAGGCGCTGCAATTCACCTTCGAGCTGCTTCTTTTCGGTGATGTCTTCGGCGATCCCGACGATGATCGGACCATGCGTGCTGTTCGCACTGCGCGCGATGAAGCATTTATCGCTGAGCCAGCGCAGCTGTCCATCGGTGCGAATAATGCGGTACTCGCGTTCCTCGACCGCCCCCTTTTCAAGCACATCGAGCATGCTCTGCTGGGCATACTCGAGATCGTCCGGGTAGATACTGTTGCGCCATTCGCCGAAATCGGACAGCAACAAGGCGGCCGAGCGGCCAAAGATCTGCTCATAGGCAGGACTGACATAGATCACCTGCTGAGCCTGCCAGTCGAACGCCCAGAGCACGGCATTGACCGCGCCCATCAGCGTGCTGAACAGATGTTCGCGCTCGCTCAAACGTTCGACTTCGGCACGGGCGTGCATCAATGCCAGAAGGGTTTGCGCCTCGGTCGGCGGCAGGATCCCGACACCCGTTTCACTTCGCTGCTTCACCTGATTCATACCTGCTTCCAAACATGGCGTCAGGCACCGGCGGAGACCCGCTAAGTAACTGTCGCAACAACACACGATTGCATTTCAGAGAGTGGCGAACAGGCAAAGTTCCGACTGGCGCCCTGCCGGGCAGGCACGCCGATCGGTGGTCAGGCGTGGGCGACGGCCGGTCTCAGCGAGTAGGTTCTGAGGTGCTCGGCGAACTCGCGCAAGGACTGGATTCCGCTTGCCTCGGCGTCCTGTACCCACTGCTTGATCGCCACAAGCATTTCGTGACCGTTGGCGCTGGTGCGGGTCCATATCTGCTGCAACGCCAGCCGCTGCTCATAAATCACGCGCAGCGACTGGCTTTGTTCCAGAATCACCTCGACGTGCGCCTGCTGGTCTTGTTGCAACAGGCTCGGCTCACGCGACAGCAACCGCTTGGCGCGGCGCAGGTGGTGACGGACCGAAGCGTCGGCGCGCTGCAGTTCCAGCTGCACCAACGGCTTGATCACCAGCTTGCGGTACTGCGCCATGATCTGAAAACGGTTGTTGAGAATTGCCATCGCACTGTCCATGTCCAGCTGATGCTTGGGCGTGACGCGATGGGCGATGGGCGCCGTGCGGTTCACCTTGGCCAGGCCGAGCAGGCTGAATAACTTGATCCAGGCCCACCCCATATCAAATTCCCACTTACGCACCGACAGCTTCGCCGAATTCGGATAGGTGTGGTGGTTGTTGTGCAGCTCTTCACCACCGATGAGGATGCCCCAGGGCACGAGATTGGTGGCGGCATCGCGGCATTCGAAATTACGGTAGCCCACCGCATGCCCCAGACCATTGACCACACCGGCGGCCCATAGCGGTATCCAGATCATTTGCACCGCCCAGACGGTCAGGCCAATCACGCCGAACAATGCCAGATCGAGGCCGAGCATCAGCACGATGCCAAGGTTGGGAAAACGGGAATACAGGTTGCGCTCGATCCAGTCATCCGGGCAGTTCTTGCCGTAGATGCGCAGGGTTTCTTCGTTCTTGGCCTCTTCCATGTACAGCTCGGCGCCGCGGCGAAGCACAGTGCCCAGTCCTTTCTGCACCGGGCTGTGGGGGTCATCAGGGGTATCGCACTTGGCGTGGTGCTTGCGATGGATGGCTGTCCATTCGCGTGTGTTCATGGCTGTGGTCAACCACAGCCAGAACCGGAAGAAATGCTTGAGTCCCGCATTCAGCTCCAGCGAGCGATGAGCGGAATAGCGGTGAAGGTATACGGTGACCGCAACGATGGTCACATGAGTCAGAAGCAGCGTGGCTCCAACCACCTGCCAAGCGGAAAAGCCGAGTAAACCGGTGTACCACATAAGTGTCGCTGCCTCGCGCTGTAGAGTCGCCGATCCGCAAACGCGAACCGAGCGTCATTATCCACCCTGCCTGCCTGCACAAGCCGCCGCCTGTCGTTCGCAGCTTTTTTTTCGTTTCATAGTCTGACAGAAATGGCCGGCGCGGCCGATAGACAACAAGCAGGCCCCTCGCTTTCGCTATAGCATAAGGCCATCAACTTTTCTTCGTCCTGTCTTGCGCATACCTTCTGGACCGCGTGAGGCGGCGCCGTTCGCTGCCCGGAACAGAGCCATGACCACCCTCTCCAGCCCCACCAGCCCTCGATGGATAGTCGGCCTCGGCAGCCTGCTCTTGGCCTTGCTGTTCGGCGGTCTTGCCATCAATGACTTCAAGGCTCGCGATACGCTCTGGACGTTGCAGATGGCACAGCAGGGCGAGCTTCAGGCCTTGGCGCTGCGCAGCGCCCAGCAGGGACTGGCGGAACAGGCACGATTGATAGCCCGTACGCTTAGCGCCAATCCGGATACCCTTCGTCTCATGCGCCAGGCGGACCGGGCCGTCCGAGCCGGTGCTCAGTGGCACGGTCCGCGGCTGGCTAACGTACGCCAGCAGCTGATCCACTCGCTGACACCTACCTGGAACGTCATGCGGTCGCACGGGGCCCTGCAGCTGCAGCTTTATTGGGGTGCTGCTGGAATTGCGCTACTGCGCATGCAGGATATAAACGCCTATGGTGATGCCATGGCCGACCGCAGGCCGCTGCTGTACAAAGCGCTCTCCCAAGGTCAGGCGGTATCGGGCCTGGACATCGGTCCACACAGCGCAGGCAACCGAGCAATCGTACCAATACGCGCCAGCAGCAGCCTGGAAAGCGAGGTAATCGGTGCCTTGGAGGTGGGATTTGGAATTCTTCCGGCCCTCACCGAACTGGGCGACCAGCTGAATGCTGGCCTGGGCCTGCTGGTCAATCGCGCCGAACTGGAGGAGATGCTTTGGTCGCGCCCGGTCGGCATCCAGCTCACAGGACTCCAGAATTGGTTGCTGGAAACCTATTCGGCTCCGCAGATCCTGCAATGGGCTCAGCAACAGTCATTGCCTTCACCTGAAGCCGGACAGGCGCTGCGCATGTTGGAAGCCAACGGACGCAGCTTTTTGCTCAACCAGATCCCACTGGAGGACGTCAGGGCGGAACAAAACCCCGGACGGCTACCCGTGGCCGTAGCCCTCGTCTGGCGAGATATCACGTTGGCGCTCAGTGAGCATCAACAGGCCGAACGCCTGCTGGTACTGAAATGGGGCCTGGCATGGATCATCACCGAAGCACTGCTTCTGATGCTGGCTTTTGTGCTTCACCGCCGCGGCATCGTTCAGCGAATTCACAACATTCGCTCGGCGCAACAAGACCGCAACCGCAGACGTCTGCTCGAACGTGGCCAGAAGATTGCCAGCCTGCTCCCCGGCATGGTGTTCCAGCTCAGGCGCGCGCATGACGGTAGCTACAATTTCCTTTACGCCAGCGAAGGGGCGCGGGAGCTCTATGGGATCAGCCCGGACCAGCTGGTCGCCGACGCGCGCGTTGCCTTTGCCGCTATATATGACCCGGACCGCCCCAACCTGAGAGCCGCGATTGAACGCTCGACAGCAACGCTGGGCAGCGGCGCCACCCGTTACCGTATCAATAATTCTGAAAAGGGGCTGATCTGGGCCGAGGTTCGGGCGACAGCCGAACGGCTGCGCGATGGCACCGTCCTCTGGCATGGATTCATCGCCGACATCACGCCGCTGATGAACACGGCCATTGCGCTGAGCGAAAGCGAAAGCCGCTTCCGCAGCATGGTCAGCAACCTGCCGGGTGTGGTCTATCGACGAGGTGCGGATAACGACCGGACGATCCGTTACCTGAGCGACGGCATCGAACGCCTGACCGGCTTCCCTGCTAGTGATTTCGTTGCGCCGGGGACCCGGCAATACGCCAGCCTGATCCACCCGGACGACCGATTGCGGCAGCAAAACAGCAGCGCTGACCAATCCGAACTCACCTACCGGTTGATCAATGCCCGCGGAGAGACGCTCTGGGTTCAGGAGAACAGCCGTGCCCTACGCGATGCCGACGGCCGGCTGCAGTGGTATGACGGCTTCATCTGGGACGTCACCGCCCGCGCACTGGCTGAACGCGAAGCCAACGAGCGCGAGCGCTACGTAAGGTTGCTGATCGCCAATGTCGTGGATGCCATCATCATCATCAACCAACGCGGCCTTATCGAGACCTTCAATCATGCAGCCGAGCGGACATTCGGCTACTCCGAAGCGGAAGTGCTCGGGCAAAACCTGTCAATGCTGATGCCCGAGCCTCACCGCGCCGCACATGATGGCTATCTTCACCGCTATCAACGAACCGGAGAAGGCAGCAGTCTGGGGCAGACCCGCGAGCTACAGGCGATCCGCCGCAATGGCGAACTCTTCACCATCGAACTGCGTGTCTCGGAAATCAGCCACCGTGGCGAACGAAAATTCATCGGACTGGTGCGCGACATCACTGAACGCAAGCGCGTCGAACGAATGAAAAGCGAGTTCGTGTCCGTCGTCAGTCATGAGCTGCGAACCCCGCTGACCTCCATTTCGGGCGCGTTGGGGTTGGTCATGGGCGGCGCCGTTGGCGAGGTGCCGCAAGCCATGGGGCAGATGCTCGGAATTGCGCAGCAGAACAGCCAGCGCTTGGCATTGCTCATTGGCGATCTGCTCGACATGGAGAAGCTCATCGCCGGACAGATGAGTTTCACATTGCGTGCTCAGCCGCTGGAGCCGCTGCTGGAGGACGCGTTGCGCTCCAACCAGGCCTATGCCGAACAGCTCGGGGTCCGTATCGAGCTGGGTGCGAAGGCTACGGCCACCGTGAGCGTAGACGAGCATCGGTTGCAGCAGGTCCTGGCCAACCTGCTCTCGAACGCGGCGAAGTTCTCGCCAGCGGGGGCGGTCGTCACCTTGAGCAGCCATCTGAACGGTGATCAGGTCCGCGTCAGTGTTCAGGATGTTGGGCCTGGCATTCCGCAAAGCTTCCGGCAGCAGATATTCCAGAAGTTTTCCCAGGCCGACTCGTCCGATACGCGGCAAAAAGGCGGTACCGGCCTGGGTCTGGCGATCAGCAAGGAACTGATCGAGCATATGAATGGGCAGATCGGCTTTGATTCGGAGCCGGGACATGGCGCTTGCTTCTGGTTCGAACTGCCAGTGCAGGACGCCTAGTAGCGGTCTATTTTTCACTGTGCCGCGTCAGTCATCGAACAAACTGGCACACTGTCGACTCGAGCGCGCCAAGCCCACTACGTTGGAGGATCGCATGAGCGAGCTGAAACGCATTCTGCATGTCGAGGACGACCCTTCCATCCAGGCCGTTGTCAAAGTATCGCTGGAGGCGATCGGTGGCTATCAGGTGCAGACCTGCTCGTCCGGCAGCCAGGCGCTCGAAGAGGTGGAAGCCTTCGCCCCGCAGTTCGTCCTCCTTGACGTGATGATGCCCGGAATGGGCGGACCTGAGACGCTAACCAAGCTCAGCGAACGAATCGACCTGTCCAAGGTTCCAGTGGTCTTCATGACCGCCAAGGTTCAACCCAGCGAGATCGAGCACCTGCGCCAGCTCGGAGCGCGTGAGGTGATCGTCAAACCGTTCGACCCGATGCGCCTGGCCGGTCAGATTCAGGCAATCTGGGATGCTGGCGGCTCGTAGGCTGCTGAGCCCATAACGAGTGAAGAGCAAGGAAATGCAGTCACCGAAATCAGTATCGGCCGCCACCCCGCCGCGCGAGCTTTCCCGGCTCGCCGCATTGCTGCGCTATGAAATCCTCGACACGCCTGATGAAACCGATTTCGACGACTTTACCCAGCTGGCCGCCTACATCTGCGAAACCCCTATCGCCCTGATCTCGCTGGTCGATGATCGTCGCCAATGGTTCAAGAGCCGTCTGGGACTGGAGGTCAGTGAGACCCCGCGCGAATTATCGTTCTGCACCTATACCATCGAAGGCCAGGGCATTTTCGAAGTCAACGACGCTCAGCTGGATAAGCGCTTCAATGGCAACCCGTTGGTTACCGGCGACCCGCACATCCGCTTCTATGCAGGCGCACCGCTGACGTCTCCAGATGGCTATAACCTCGGAACCCTGTGCGTCATCGACCGTCAGCCGCGCCAGCTCAGCGAAGCGCAACGCGGCGCACTGGTACGCCTGAGCCGACAGATCATGCGCTTGTTCGAGGAGCGTCTGCAGGCCCATCGCTACGCCGACCAGGCAGCAATGCAGCAGGCACTGCTCAACAGCGCTGCGAGCGCAATGCTTGTTACCACAGCCGACGGAAGGGTTACAGGCGTCAACCCCACGGCCGAGCGTCTGTTTGGCTACCCCGAGAGGATGTTGGTCGGTGAGCGGCTTACCGATGCGCTGTTTCCCCAGGACGCCCTGCTTCGCCGCGCATCGATTCTCAGCAATGAACTGGAAGAACCCATTGAGCCGGGTTTCGCCGTGCTTACCGCGCCGCTGCTGGACGGCCGCCGGGAGATGCGCGAGTGGCGTTTGCTGCATCGCAACGGCGACGCTGTGCCGGTGTTATTGAACGTTTCGACGATTCACGATGAAAACGAACAGCTACACGGCTACATCGTCAGCGCCTATGACCTGGCCCATCAAGAGCGCCTCCAGCTGCGCCTGCAGCAGATCGCCGCTCAGGTTCCAGGGATGCTGTTCCAGTTCTGCTGGCGACCGAACGGCCAGAGCTCGTTTCCCTACCTCAGCGAGGGCGTCGAAGACATCTATGGGCTAAGCGCGTCCGACATGGAGCCAACCATTGCGCCCATCTACGAGCGAATTCACGCCGCTGACCGGGTACAGGTGCTGACGAGCATCCGCCATGCGGCTTCGACGCTCACGCCCTGGCAGTTGGAGCACCGCATAGAGCATCCGCGTAAAGGGCTGATCTGGGTGGAAGCACGCGCAACGCCAATGCGCCAACCTGACGGTTCGGTGCTCTGGCATGGCCTGGTGACTGACGTTACCGAGCGCAAGGCCGAACAGCTCGAGCTGGACAAGCAGCAGGAAATCAATCGACGCCTGCTCGAAGCCTTGTCCGAAGCGGTCGTTGCGTGCGATGCCGATTGCAATCTGACGCTGTTCAACAATGCCGCACGCAATTGGCACGGGCTCGATGCTCATCAGATCTCGCCGGAACGATGGGCTGAGTACTACCGGCTGTTCCATGCCGATGGCGTCACGCCCATGCGTATGGAGGAAGTGCCACTGATGCGTGCCCTTCGTGGCGAGCAGATCCGTAATCTGGAGATGTCCATCGTGAGGAACGGCACACCGCGCTATGTGCTGGCCAACGCGGACCCTATGTATGCCTCCAACGGTCAGCAGAACGGTGCGGTGGTCGTTCTGCGCGACATTACCGAGCGCAAGCAGATCGAGGTGCTGCAGCGCGGCTTTGTCTCGACGGTCAGCCATGAGCTGCGTACCCCACTGACGTCTATCACCGCCTCGCTGGGTCTGATTTGCGGGAAAGTCATGGGTGAGATACCCGAACATCTGCAAGAGCTACTGGACATTGCCCATCAGAACAGCAAGCGTTTGAGCACCTTGATTGATGACTTGCTGGATATCGACAAGCTCTATGCCGGCAAGATGCGCTTCGATTTGCAGACCCAGCCGCTGCAACCGTTGCTCGAGCAGGCCTTGCGTAGCAACCAGGGCTATGCCGAAAGCTATTCGGTGAACATCCAGCTGAACGCGTGTCCAGACGTATCGGTCAATGTCGACGCAGTGCGCTTGGAGCAAGTGATGAGCAACCTGCTTTCTAACGCAGCGAAATATTCCCCCCCCGATGAAACCGTCCAGGTCCACGCCGAAATGGTCAGTCTCAATAAGGTTCGCGTCAGCGTATGCGACAAGGGACCGGGCATCACCGAGGCATTTCGTGAGCGGATTTTCGACAAGTTCGCCCAGGCCGATACGTCGGACACTCGGAAACAAGGCGGTACGGGGCTGGGCCTGGCCATCAGCAAAGAGCTGATCGAACGCATGGAGGGTGAAATTGGTTTCGACTCGATACCCGGCGCCGGGGCCTGCTTCTGGTTCGAGCTGCCCTGCAGCGCACACTCGCAGGCCACATCGTGAGGCCGCTGCAGCGCATTCTGCATGTGGAGGACGTGCCCTCGATTCAGGTAGTGACCCGCATCGCGCTGGAGAAGCTTGGCGGGTTTGAAGTACTCAGTTGCGCGTCTGGCCAGGCGGCCCTGGAGCAGGCACCGCGGTTTCGGCCAGATATGATCCTGCTTGATGTTACGCTGCCCCACATGGGCGGCATCGAGCTGCTGCGGCAACTCGCACCGCTGATCGACCTGCAGCAGACCCCAGTGGTGCTGCTAACCGGACAGTCGCACGAGCCGGCAGATCCTGACGAACTGCTGCGCCTGGGCGTTCGCAAGCAGCTGCAAAAACCCTTCGACCCCTTGCAACTGGCGACAAAACTGAACGAAATATGGAATGCCGAGCATGAATGAAAGCGCCAATGAGGCGCTGCAAAGCCAACTGCGAGTGCTCAACGAGAAATTCGCTGAACGTCTTGGCGAAGAGTTGGAAGCGCTCGATCAACTCGCTGTTCAACTGCTTCATGGCCGCGAGCACGAGCAGCACAGGCAAGTGATGCTTGAAGTCCATGAGCGCCTGCACCGGTTGGCCGGTACAGCTGGCACCTTTGGCTTCGGCTCGCTGGGCGAGCAGTCACGACTGCTTGAGCAACGAACCAAGCATTGGCTGGACGCGACCAAACCAAGCAGACATACACTGTCGGCATTGGTCCGAGCCATTCGGCAACTGGCCGCAAGCGAGCACGCCAACGATCCCGACATGAGTAGCGAGACGCAGCAGGCCTCTCAAGGCTCGATGCCGGCGGGCTGTCGTATCTATCTGCTCGAAAGAGATACAGAGACTGGCCAGGCGATGTGCCAGACGCTCGGCAACTTCGGCTATGAGGTGCTGCTGTTCCCAAAGATGTCGCTGTTACAGATCGCTGTTCAAGAGCAATCACCCGACGCCTTGATCGTTAGCCAGCACGAGGGTGAGCTTGAAGCAATCAACGCACTGCAGCAGAGCCTGGAGGCCCCTCTGCCTCTGCTGGTAATTGGGGACGGTGTCGACTTTGCCAGCCAGTTGGCTGCGGTGCGCGCAGGCGCGAAGGGCTATTTCACCCGGCCGCTGGATGTAACGGAGCTCGAAAACAACCTGGAACGCGTCCTCAGTCTGCAGCTGAGCGAGCCGTACCGGGTACTGATTGTCGATGATGACGAGGACCTGTCCGCCCGTTACAGCCTGGTACTGCGCAACTCGCAGATGCTGGTGCAGACGCTGAGTGACCCAAGCCAACTGCTGGATGTCATGCACGATTTCGATCCGGAAATGGTTCTGCTCGACATGAACATGCCGGAGTTCACCGGCATCGAACTGGCGCAAATGATTCGCCTGAATGATGACTGGCTGCGCATACCTATCGTCTATCTCTCCGCTGAAACCGACATCAAGCGTCAAATGGCTGCCATGCTCAAGGCCGGCGACGATTTCATTACCAAACCCATCAGCGACAGCGCCTTGACCGCCGCGGTGTTTTCACGCGTGCAGCGGGCACGCTCGCTGAGCGTGGCGCTTGCGCGCGACAGCCTGACAGGCCTGCTCAAGCACGCCGACATCAAGGAGCAGGTTGCCCTCGAGGCCGAGCGCGCACAACGCAGCGGCAAGCCGACCAGCGTGGTGATGCTTGATCTCGACCACTTCAAACAGGTCAATGACCAGTACGGACATGCAGCGGGCGATAACGTAATCCGCTCGCTGGCCAATCTCATGCGTCAACGCTTGCGCCGCATCGACAGCATCGGGCGCTACGGCGGCGAGGAGTTTGTGGCGGTATTGCCGGACTGTTCAGCTGAACAGGCCAAGCGGATCTTCGACGAAATCCGCCAGCGCTTCGCGGCGCTGAAGTTTCACGCAGGAGCCTCGACCTTCAACGTCACGCTCAGCGCCGGCATCAGCGCAACAGACACTCAATTCAGCGCCGGCATGCTGTTGGAGTGCGCCGATAAAGCGCTGTACGCCGCCAAGCACAACGGTCGGGATCAGGTTCAGGTCGCTCGTCCCGAGTAACGGCGTTGTCGGCCTGGGAGCGAGCGAACCGCTACGCTATTCTCGACTCCAACTACACTGCATAAGAAATTCAGCGAACATCGCTGGATTAGGGTGCAGTCGAACCTAGCGAAAGCCGGTCTCATCGCTGCCCGTGACTATCAACCGGCGGAAGGAGTTCCGGTTTTGCCTGCAAAACCCGCGATAAGCTGGCATTCGCTCGCGTTCCTGTTTGCCTTCCTTGTGCTTGTTGCACTCGGCTGGCAGGGCAAGCGCACCCAGGAAGCCGTGCTAGCAAGCAATCATTCGGTCCGCCACAGCCACGAGATCATCACGGCAACCCAGGCGATGCTGTCGTCGTTACAAGACATCGAGACCGGTTCGCGCGGCTATGTCTTGACTGGACAGCCTGAGTATTTGGCGCCTTATGAACATGGCCTGACAAAGCTCGAGGAGCACCGTCGAGCGTTACAGCGACTACTCCTCGATCATGGGTTTCCCGACAAGCGCTGGTTCGAGCAACTCGATAGAAACATCGCCGAACGCCTTGTCATTTCGGCGGGCAACATTCAGGCCCGTCGCGATAACGGTCTGCTTCCGGCGGTCGAGCGCCTGAAGCAGGCTGGCGGCAAGCAGGTCATGGACAATCTGCGCGCATTGCTGGACGCAGTCGAGCGGCGCGAGCGCGAGCACCTATCCACAGCGAACCGCGCCGTGGTCGCAACCATCGAAGGCAGCCGGCAGTTCGCGGTGATCGGCAGTCTGTTGGTGGCGGCGCTGTTTCTCGCGGCGATGTGGGCGATTAGCCGGAACTTGCGCATTCGCCAGGCGCTCACAGCCAAGGCACAGGCAGGCGAGGCGCGTCTCGACGCCTTGTTGCAAGCCATCCCGGACAATCTCTACGCCATAGACAAGCAACGCCACATCACAACCCTTTCCCAGTCCAACGACAGTCGTGCCCCAGCACCGGATGCCATCGAACCCCTGTTGATCAGTCTGCTACAGGCTGACAATTCGCTACAGCTGCACCAGAGCACATGGTGCGAAGTGGGGGGCAGGCGGACCTTCGAGGTCCGTCTGGTTCCTACCGGCCTCGGCGATAATCTCGCCATTGCCCGCGACATCACTGAGCTACAACGCAGCCGCGACACGCTGGAAGATCAGAAAGTCTTCCTGCGGCGGGTCGTGGATACCGATGAAAACCTGATCTTCGTGCGCGACGAGCAAGGCCGGTTCCTGTTGTGCAACAGTGCGTTCACGGCGCTGCTCGATACGCGCCCGGAGGCCATCGAAGGCCACCGCGCCGAGGACATCGCTGGCGCAGAGCTACTGTTGCCGCTGTTGCAAGGCGAAGCCGAGCTGCTCTGTGGCAGTGGCGAATTGCGCATCACCGAAGTCGGTCTTAAAGACATGCACGGCCAGGAGCGCTGGCTACAAGTGGTCAAGCGCCCCATGACCATGTCCAACGGCGCCTGCCATGTCGTGACCGTTGCGGTAGATATGTCTCTCAGACGGCGCATGGAACAGATGAAGACTGAATTTATTTCCACCGTCAGCCACGAACTTCGCACTCCGCTAACCGCCATCCGTGGCGCGCTGGGCATGCTGGTCGGGGGTGTCGCCGGGGAAATCGACGATGGTGCCCGATCCCTGCTTGATATCGCGCATAAGAACAGCGAGCGTCTGGTGCGCCTGATCAACGATATTTTGGATATCGAGAAGCTCGAAGCGGGACGCCTGCCTTTCCATTTCGCCCGCTGCGATGTGCAGGCGCTTATTGAACAGGCATTGGCCGACCTCAAACCATACGGCAACGACTATGGCGTCAGTCTCGTTCTCGTCATTCCAGACGGTCCGATCCAGAGCGAAGCGAATCTCGACCCGGACCGCTTCGCTCAGGTAATGGCCAACCTGCTCTCCAACGCGATCAAGCATTCTCCGGCAGGTGGTGTTGTCAGTGTCGATCTGCGTCGTCACGGCGCCAGCCTGGAGATCGGTGTTCAAGATACGGGCCAGGGCATTCCCGAAAGCTTCCGCTCACGCATCTTTGAGCGTTTCGCCCAGGCCGATTCATCCGACGCGCGCAAGCGTGGCGGCACAGGCTTGGGCCTTGCCATCACTCGCTCGCTGGTTCAGCAGATGCACGGACGGATCGGTTTCGACTCCAAAGAAGGCCAGGGAACGCGGTTTTGGCTTCGCCTCCCCGTGGCGCCAGCGCCGTCCCAGCCCGCCAAGCCGCCACTCGCTGCTCAAGCGCTGCCGCTCGCCGGTGCGAATCGCCCAACGGAACGCATCCTGGTCCTGGAACCCGATGCGACCGCCGCGGAACAGCTTGCAACCGCACTGCAGCAACAGGGCTACGCCACGCTGACAGCCGAAACCGCTGCTCAAGCCCGCGAGTTGCTGGCCGAGTTCAGCATTCAGGCGCTCACCTTGAGCCCAGCCCTAAGCGACGAAGACAGCATCGCGTTTCTGCAGAACTTGCGTAGCCAGAATGCCTACCGACATCTGCCGGTATTGATTGTCAGCCTCCAGCCCCAACGTCGAGACAATGACGACGGGGCCTTGCGCGGTGGCGCGGTCGGCGTGATTGACTGGTTGCACAAGCCGATCGATCCGTCGAGGGTCATGGACGTGGTGGGTGCATGTCTCAACCCCAACGGCGCTCGGCCGCGAATCCTCCATGTTGAAGACGATGAGGATCTGCGCGCGCTGCTGGCGCGACTGGTTGAGCCATTGGAGATTGATATCCTGGGCGCGCCTACTCTGGCCGAGGCGCGTCACCTAATCGACGAGCAACGCTTTGATCTGGCGATCATCGACTTGATGCTGCCCGACGGTGAGGGAAGCGAGCTGTTCGATCAACTGGCTCAGAGCGTGCCGCCACCGCCCGTGATTATCTTCTCCGCGCTGGATTCGCCGGTGCAAGACAGCCGCCTGGCCTTGCGCCAGTTGGTCAAGTCGCGCCATAACGGCGACGAACTCGCCGAGCTGATCCAACAGCTACTGCAACAATGGCCGCCCGGCCCAACCGAAGTTTCCAAAGAGGTCAACGCATGAGCGATTCCGCTAACCCGCGCATTTTGATGGTTGAGGACGAAGAGGACATCGCATTCTTAATTCGCTTCATGCTCGAGCGGCACGGATTTGTCGTGGACCACGCAGCTGACGGCCGCCAGGCGATCGGAAAGATCGCCACCTCAAGCCCACCCGACCTGACCCTGATGGACATTATGTTGCCGTATCACGACGGGCTGGAGCTGATCGAGAGGCTCCGCGCGCAAGCCGGCTGGGAAAGCGTGCCGGTGCTGATGCTTACCGCCAAGGCACGCGAAGTGGACATTGTCCGGGCGCTGGAGCTGGGTGCCGACGATTATGTGACCAAGCCTTTCCAACCGGAGGAACTGCTGGCGCGTATTCGTCGCCTGTTGAGGCGTCCACGATGAGGCGGTTGGTACTCACATTGGCTCTACCTGCTGGACTGCTGACTTCACAGGCACTGGCGGACATCGCGGCCGCCCAGCGCCAAATCGACGCTCAACAGCTCGGCGCCGCCGCTTCGACACTGGAAGCGCAACTGGAGCGCCAACCTGACGACAGCGAGGCGCTGTTCCTGCTGGCACGCGTGCGCGCCTGGCAAGGCGAACCAGAGCGATCGCTGCCACTTTATGACCAGCTGCTGCAGCGCGAGCCAGACAATGCGGACTACCTGCTCGGGCAGGGCCAGGCACTGCTCTGGGCGGGCCGTCCACAAGCTGCGCTGACCTCTCTGGAGCGCGCCGCAAAGATCGCGCCGGACTATGCGGACGTGCAGCAGGTCATACAGCAGGCACGCGCGGCGCTCACCTCCCCGGTCACCACCACGGCGCCAGCAGCGAGCGCCGCTCCAGCAATACGGCGGCATGAGCTCGAGCTGTCGGCCCGCCAGGACTGGTTGGACAACGGCTTCGATAATTGGCGCAGCCAGCGGCTGGACTACACGTCCACGCAACCAGAAGGCCTCGGCTGGTACGGCGCGTTACTGCGCGAGCAACGGTTCGGTGAGTGGGACCAGGGCGTCGAGGCCGGCGCTGTCATCGCACTGGATGAAAACTGGACCCTCCAGCCCGAGGTCGGCTTTCAGCCGTCTCCGTATTTTCTACCCGAATGGCACGCCGACCTGCGCCTGCAACGCCGACTGCCTTCGGGCTTCCTGGGCGCCGCCAGCATTCGTCGCACCGAATACGAAACCACCCGAGTCGATCGGCTGGCACTCAATGCCGAGCGCTACTGGGGCTCCTGGCGCGCCGGCTACACACTTAACATTACCGATGTCGCCAATGCCGGCACGCCCATCGGGCATGATCTGGCGCTGGATTATTTCTACGGTGGCCTGAACTATGCAGGCTTGCGCCTGACGGCAGGCGAGGAAGAGGCGGTCGAGGAGCAGCAGTTGATTACCAGTGATGTGCGGGCTATCAGCCTGCAGGGCCGCCACTGGCTGGATAGTCGCTGGGCCCTGACCTGGGAAGTCGGCCACCATCGCCAGGGCGACTATTACACGCGGCGCTGGCTGCAGCTCGGCCTGCGTCATGCCTTCTGAATCCTGTCCCGCCTGGCTGTGCGAGTTACCGCGCAACGCCTGGTTGGCCATCTGGCCAGAAGACGGCATGCTGCAGCTTGCGCTTTACTGCGCCCTGGGCCTAGGCGCGCTGACCTTGCTGGTGATGTTGCAGGTCCTGCTGCTCGGTGAAGTCGCGCGCCGCCGGTCAGCACGGCGGCAAGCCTTCAACGACCAGTGGCGTCCCTTCTTCGCCCTGTGCAGCCTCGGTGACGAGCTGCCCGAACCGGTTCCTGCCCTACCACGAAGCCGGCAGTTGTGGTTTCTCCTGCAGTGGAATCGTACCCAACTACAGCTTCGCGGCGCCGCCAGGGAGCGGATGAATCGAGCACTCGGGACGCTGGGTATGGACCGTCATGCGCTGACGCTGCTGCGCGGACGGGTCCGTGGCAAGCTGATCGGGCTGACCTGCCTGCGCCATCTGGCGGATTCTGCCCACTGGAGCGCTGTGCAACCGCTGTTGATGAACGGCAACATGATCGTTTCGCTTACAGCAGCACAGACCTTGATCGCCATGGACGCGGGGCGCGCGATGCAGTTGATTCTTCCAGCAGCCGTGACTCGCCCCGACTGGGCCTTGCCTCGCCTGGCTAATCTCTGCCAGCAGGCTGGCGAACAAGCAGTGACCCTGCCCCTGCTTATTGCGCTGACCAGTTCAGACGACCCTCGCCGCGAGCGGCTGATTCCCTTGCTGATCCACGGTGATCCTCGCCACGCCGCGCCCTGGGCACGCGCTCGGCTTGAGGAAGACGCTCCGCCAGAGCAATTGCAGGTGGCTCTCCGCTGCCTCTGCGAATTGGGCGACCCGCGCGACCGGGCACGGCTGCTACGTGCGACGCTACACAGCCATGCCGATGTGCGTCTGGCAGCACTACAAGCCCTGCACAAACAGGCGCGTAGCGATGACAGCCCAGTATTCATGCCGCTGCTTGGTGACGCCAGCTGGTGGGTCCGCCAAGCTGCGGCGGACAGCTTGGTTACCCTACCGGGGGCAACGCCCGGGCAGCTTCAGCAGCTGCTCGCGCAGGTGGAAGATCGTTACGGACAGGACGCGCTACGTCGAGCCATCGCGGAGGTTCGGCAGTGACGATCGATTGGCTCTGGTGGCTGCAGCTGGGCTTCATCCTCTATTTCCTGCTGCTCAACGGCATGTACCTGCTGCTCAACGCTCTGTCGATGATCAGCCTGATGAGCTATATCCGCCAGCGCGCCGAAACGGGTGAAATCGCGCCTTATCTGGGCGTGGAGCCGCCCGTTTCTGTGTTGATGCCGGCATTCAACGAAGAAGCGACCATTCGCACCTCAGTGCGCTCGATGCTTCAGTTGCAATACCCGGAATTCGAAGTCGTGGTCATCAACGACGGCTCGAAGGACAACACGCTCGCCGTGCTGATCGAGGAGTTCGAGCTTGTGCCTCATCCCGAGCCGCTGCGCCAGGCTGTTGCCCATCAGCCGGTACAAGCGATCTACCGCTCGCGGCGCTATGCCAACCTGCGGGTGATCGACAAGGCCAACGGTGGCAAGGCTGACGCACTGAATGCCGGCATCAACGCGGCCCGCCATGGGCTGTTCTGCGGCGTCGATGCCGACTCCATTCTCCAGCGCGACAGCCTGCTTCGAGTCGTCCAGCCGTTTCTCGAAGACGAACGCACCATTGCCGCCGGGGGCACCGTGCGCATCGCCAACGGCTCGGAGGTCCGCGGCGGTTTCCTGATCCGCGCCGGTTTACCAAGCAACTGGCTGGCGCGCTTCCAGATCGTTGAATACCTGCGGGCGTTTCTTTTCGGTCGGCTCGGATGGTCGCCGATGAACGCTGTGCTGATCATCTCCGGCGCCTTCGGCCTGTTTGATCGTGAGCGGGTCATGGACGTCGGCGGCTATCGCACCGACACGGTCGGCGAAGACATGGAGCTGGTGGTACGCCTGCACCGGTATCACCGGGATAAGCGCATCCCTTACCGCATCCGCTACCTGCCCGACCCGATCTGCTGGACCGAATGCCCGGAAGACCTCGGCACCCTAGGCCGCCAGCGCAGCCGCTGGCAGCGCGGACTGGCGGAAAGCCTGGGCCGTCACGCACGCCTTGCATTCAATTTGCGCGGAGGCGCGCCGGGCTGGCTGGCCTGGCCGTTCATGGCGCTTTTCGAGTGGCTGGGTCCGCTGATCGAACTGGTCGGCTATGGCTTCATGATCGGTGGATTCGTGTTCGGTGTTGTCTCCTACACCGCGCTGACGGCTTTTCTGCTAGTGGCTATTGGCATGGGCATCCTGCTTTCGGTCAATGGGCTGTTGCTGGAAACCATGTCGTTCCGCGTCTATGAGCGCCGCCGGGATGTGCTGCGGCTATTCCTAATGGCGGTATTAGAGAACTTTGGCTATCGCCAGCTGAATACACTCTGGCGCTGCCGAGGCCTCTGGCAGTGGTTTTCCCGCCGTAAACACCAGTGGGGCGTCATGCGTCGCAGTGGGCAGTGGGGGCAAGGCTAGGGAAGCTGGCAGGCCCCAGCCGCTGGGTGGTGGGTGAGAACCGCCAGCCCGGCGGACAGGTGGGTGTCAAAAG
Source organism: Stutzerimonas stutzeri (assembly GCF_051028275.1). GTDB lineage: Bacteria > Pseudomonadota > Gammaproteobacteria > Pseudomonadales > Pseudomonadaceae > Stutzerimonas > Stutzerimonas stutzeri_AS. Next base: position 82,127 of record NZ_CP069269.1, on the reverse strand, counting down.
CGACATCCACCCTGCCCCTGTCGTTGGATCAGAGCTTGATCCAGGTGGCCTTCAGTTCGGTGTACTTGTCGAAGGCATGCAGTGACTTGTCGCGTCCATTGCCGGATTGCTTGAAACCACCGAAAGGCGCGGTCATGTCGCCGCCGTCGTATTGGTTGACCCAGACGCTACCCGCGCGCAGCGCCTTGGCCGTCAGGTGTGCCTTGGACAGATCAGCCGTCCACACTGCCGCGGCAAGGCCGTACTGGGTGTCATTGGCGATGCTTACCGCCTCGGCTGCGCTATCGAAGGTGATCACCGACAGCACCGGCCCGAAAATCTCCTCCCGAGCGATCTTCATCGCATTGCTGACCCCGTCGAAGATGGTCGGCTCGACATAGAGCCCCCCGGTATCCTGCAGGGTTCGCTGCCCGCCGATCAGCACCTTGGCGCCGTCGTTGCGACCCGCCTCGATGTAGCCAAGCACGGTATCGAGCTGCTGTGTATCGACCAGCGCGCCAACATTGGTGGCCGGGTCCAGTGGATTACCGGGCTTCCAGCCCTTCAACGCCTCGACCACCATCGGCAGGAAGCGCTCCTTTACCGAGCTTTCGACCAACAGCCGCGAGCCAGCGGTGCAGACCTCGCCCTGGTTGAAGGCGATGGCGCTCGCCGCAGACTTCGCCGCTGCCTCAAGGTCCGGTGCGTCAGCGAAGACGATGTTGGGGCTCTTGCCGCCGGCCTCCAGCCAGACGCGCTTCATGTTCGACTCGCCGGCATAGATCATCAATTGCTTGGCAACCCGAGTGGAGCCCGTAAAGACCAAGGTATCGACATCCATGTGCAGCGCCAGCGCCTTGCCCACGGTGTGGCCATAGCCGGGCAACACATTGAATACGCCAGCCGGAATGCCCGCCTCGATGGCCAGCTGCGCGACTCGGATGGCGGTAAGCGGCGACTTCTCGGAGGGCTTGAGCACCACTGAATTGCCCGTGGCCAACGCAGGCCCGAGCTTCCAGCAGGCCATCATCAAAGGGAAATTCCACGGCACGATGGCCGCCACGACACCCACGGGCTCGCGTGTCACCAGGCCCAGCTGATCATGGGGCGTAGCGGCTACTTCGTCGTAGATCTTGTCGATCGCCTCGCCCGACCAGCGCAGCGCGTTGGCCGAACCCGGGATGTCGATATTGAGCGAATCGCTGATTGGCTTGCCCATGTCCAGGGTTTCCAGCAACGCGAGTTCTTCGGCGTTGGCCTGGATCAGGTTGGCGAAGCGGATCATCGTGGCCTTTCGCTTGGCCGGTGCCATGCGCGACCAGACGCCAGCTTCAAAGGCCATGCGCGCACTGATCACCGCCCGATTGGCGTCGGCCTCGTCACAACTGGCCACTTGCGCCAGCACGCGACCGTCGACCGGGCTGATGCAATCGAAGCTGGCGCCGGCGCTGGGCGTGGTGTATTCGCCCTGGATGAAGGCCCGACCTTCGATGCGCAGGTCGCGGGCACGCTGTTGCCAATCGGCGAGTGTCAGGGTGGTCATGGGGCGTCCTCGGTGTCTGTCGAATAATCAGAAAGGCACCCTAAACCAGCGGCACCGGAGCTATCAATATTTTTTACGGAGACGCCTGTTTGCGCCTTGTTTTGTTCGTTTTATTAAACATAGACTCGCCGAAACCGCTGTGGGCTCGGAACTGCCCTGCTACAGCATAGCCGTCACAACCTGTCGCCCTGCCGGAGCAAGTCATGGCCCACGATCTGCACCTCGCCACGTCCGCCGACCATTTCTGGATGCCCTTCACCGCCAACCGTCAGTTCAAGGGCAATCCGCGCCTGCTGGAACGCGCAGAAGGCATGTACTACACCGACACCGCGGGCCGTCAGGTGATCGATGGCACCGCCGGGCTCTGGTGTTGCAATGCGGGTCATGGTCGCAGCGAGATCACCGACGCGGTAAGCAGACAGATCGCCCAACTGGACTTCGCTCCGACGTTCCAGATGGGTCATCCGCTGCCCTTCGAGCTTGCTGAGCGGCTCGCCGAGGTCAGCCCGGCCGGGTTGAACAGGGTGTTTTTCACCAACTCGGGTTCAGAGTCGGCGGATACCGCACTGAAAATTGCGCTGGCTTACCAACGCGCCATTGGCCAGGGCAGCCGCACCCGTCTGATCGGTCGCGAGCTGGCCTATCACGGCGTCGGCTTTGGCGGCATTTCGGTCGGCGGCATGGCCAACAACCGCAAGGCGTTCGGCGCGCTCCTGCCAGGCGTCGATCATCTGCCTCACACGCTCGATTTGCAGCGAAACGCGTTCAATCGCGGCTTACCCGAGCATGGCATCGAAAAGGCCGATGAGCTGGAGCGGCTGGTCACCCTGCACGGTGCGGAGAACATCGCCGCGGTGATCATTGAACCCATGTCCGGCTCCGCCGGGGTAATCCTGCCACCGCTGGGTTACCTGCAGCGATTGCGCGAAATCACCTCGAAGCACGGCATTCTGCTGATCTTCGATGAAGTAATCACCGGCTTCGGCCGGGTGGGCGAAGCGTTTGCCGCGCAGCGCTGGGGCGTCACGCCGGACATCCTGACCTGTGCCAAGGGGCTGACCAACGGTGCCATTCCGATGGGTGCAGTGTTCGTCGACGAGAAGATTCACGACGCCTTCATGCACGGGCCGGAAAACGCCATTGAATTTTTCCACGGCTATACCTATTCCGGCCACCCAGTGGCCTGCGCCGCCGCCCTCGCCGCGCTGGATATCTACCAGCGTGAGAACCTGTTCCAGAAAGCCATCGAGATCGAAGGCTACTGGCAGGACGCCCTGTTCAGCCTCCAGGGGCTGCCCAACGTGACGGACATCCGCACTGTCGGCCTGGTCGCCGGCATTCAGTTCGCGGCGCACGCTGATGGCGTCGGCAAGCGAGGCTACGAAGTGTTTCGTCAATGCTTCGAGGACGGACTCCTGGCGCGAGCCAGTGGTGACACCATCGCCCTTTCGCCTTCGCTTATCGTCGAGCGGGAGCACATCGATACGATGATCGAGCGCCTCGCCGATGCGATTCGCAAGACGGCCTGACGGTGACCATCACCTAGGGTTTCGTTCTGCAGACAGTGGACGTCGACCTGCGATCCGGCCGGCCGAAATCCGGGTCGCCCGCAAGCGGGCTGCGCAGCGAGTGCATGACCGCGAACGCTTTACCCTATCCCGCCGCCTAAGAAGCGGGACCGTAGAAACGAAAAAACCCGCCGATTGGCGGGTTTTTCTTCAAGGGCCGATCAATTACTTGATCTTGGCTTCCTTGTAGATCACGTGCTTACGCACGACAGGATCGTACTTCTTGATTTCGATCTTGTCGGGAGTAGTGCGCTTGTTCTTGTCGGTGGTGTAGAAGTGGCCGGTACCGGCGCTGGACACCAAACGGATCAGGTCACGCATGATAGTTCTCCTTAAACCTTTTCGCCGCGAGCGCGGAGTTCAGCCAGAACGGCGTCGATGCCGCGCTTGTCGATAACGCGCATGCCCTTGGCAGTCAGGCGCAGACGTACGAAGCGGTTCTCGGACTCGACCCAGAAGCGGTGATGCTGCAGGTTCGGCAGAAAACGACGACGGGTTTTGTTGTTCGCGTGGGAAATGTTGTTCCCGGTTACCGGACCCTTACCGGTAACTTGACAGACTCTCGACATGCCTCAGCCCTCTAAAACCACATGCCCAACCCGGCATGGGTTGGCCGCTTGAATTCACTAGTCATTTGGCGCTCAGCGCCACGTTTCATTGGGGTCTTACCGGCTACGCGACAAGCGAGGAAACCGGGCCCCTAGAAAAGAGCGCTGCTTTATATCAGAAAGCCCCTCTATCAACAAGCTCGGCGTGACTTTCCCCGGCATGCCCAGATCGCTGTCAAACCGTCGCACGCCAACGCTGGCGAGCCCTCTGTGGATCTACCGTTCGTCACCTTCATTCTCGGAACAGTGACAGGAGCCGACATCTACCGTCGCAGCGCCTCGAAACCAGGCGCCGCACCGGTACTGCGAACGCCACCCAGCGAGGCGAAAGGATCGAACTTGATGATGGCTCGCAAAAATAGCGAACCAAGATTTTACTCTGCGGAACTGCAAGCGCTGTTTTCAGCTATTATGCAGTCACTGTGACGCTCAATTGCGAGCCGTTCAGCCTGAAATGCCCTGCTGCTGATCAATTGGGCGATCTGCTATCGTTCGCCCCCGCCGCCCCCCAACCAGACAGACCGACACCACCATGAGCGACGTTGAAGACACCGAGAGCCCCAAGGATCGTAAATTCGTCGAGGCGCTCTCGCGCGGGCTGGATGTGTTGCGCGCCTTCACCCACGGCTCGGTGGTAATGGGCAACCAGGACATTGCACGCATCACAGGGCTGCCCAAGCCCACCGTGTCGCGCATGACCTACACCCTGACCAAGCTCGGCTACCTCAGCTACTCGCCGCAGCTAGAAAAGTACCAGCTCGACTCCGGCGTGTTGGCGCTCGGCTATGCCTACGTGTCCAATCTGCGCGTGCGGCAGTTGGCCAAGCCGTACATGGACGAGTTCTCCCGTCGCACCAATACCTCAGTGGGCCTCACCTGCCGTGACCGGTTGTCGATGATCTATATCGAGAACTGCCGCCCAGCGGAGGTTTCGACGCTGCGCATGGACGCAGGTATCCGCCTGCCGCTGGCCACCACTGCGGCAGGCCGTGCCTTCCTCGCAGCGACGCCGGACAAGGAACGCGAGCATTTGATGGCAGCGTTGCAAACCAAGTACGGCGATGACTGGGCGACCATGAAGCAGTCATTGGATGGCTCCTTCGCCGAGTTCCGCCAGCACGGCTTCTGTCTTTCGCTCGGCGACTGGGACCGCAACGTGATGGCCGCGGGGGTACCGCTGCGCCTGGCCGACGGCAGCATCATGGCGCTGACCTGCGGTGCACCATCGTTTCAGCTCAGCGAAGAAACCCTTCGCGGTTCGCTGGCTCATCAGCTGGAGATGCTCGCCCGCGATATCGAGAGCCTCGGCGTTTGATCATTCGTTAAGCGAACGCCCATCAAGCGGAAGCCCGTGGGCCGCGCAAACCATTGAATCTCATCGACTCGGCTGGATGCCTGTCCATCTGCGGTCACTGCGCCCTGACGCTAGCCCAGGCGATGTCGGCGAGCAGTTCACGGCAGTCCGCCAACGCGGTGCGTGAGCGTCCGGCCACCCAGTTACGCGCCATGTCATGACAGGGCCCGATCACTACAGCCAGGAAACAGTCGCCGGGCAATCGTCGAAAGGCGCCGCTGTCGCGGTGCCGACGCAAGATCGTACTCACTCGCTCGCCATGGGCCTGATTGACCTCGCGCAGGCGTTGGCCCATCTCACCGGCTTCGACCCGCCCGCGGTTGTGCAGAACAAAGCGTGCCCAGTCCGGGTTTTCCGCAACCCAATCGATATAGCTGGTCACGAACAGCCTCACGCACGCCTCCGCATCCAGCGTCTCGATCAACCCGGCCTCCAGCCGCGCGGCGTACTCGCCGATACCCTCCAGATAAAGCGCAGCGATGATCCGCTCGCGGTTACCGAAATGATGGTAAAGGCTGCCGATGCTGGCTCCGGAACGGTCCCGGATCATCTCAATGGTGGTCGCTTCCACTCCAAACTCTGTAAAGCAGGCGAGCGCGGCCTGTAGGATTTCCTGCTTGCGACTACTAAGCGCCATCCAGCCTCCAAAGCCAACTAGAACAATTTTCTAGAATATTCTTCTACTGCTCGTATACTGCACTGATCGAGGCAATTCAAAAAGTGCGGAGAACTACAAGATGGCGACGATACAGGCCGAAGAGCGCTCGATCGATAACGGCAATGGCCACCTCCTGTCCAGCTACTGGTACCGGCCAAGCGATGCGCCACGCGGCGCCGTGTTGATTGCCCCGGCGATGGGCGTCAAACAACGCTTCTACGCCGCTTTCGCCCGTTGGCTTGCCGACAGCGGCTACCTCGTCGTCACCTTTGATTATCTGGGCATGGGTCGCTCCCGGCAGATGCCGCTGCGCCAGCTCAAGGTCGACATCCTCGACTGGGCCCGACACGACTGCAGCGCCATGCTTGCGGCAGTCGCCGAGGCTGCAGACGGCCTGCCCCTGTTCTGGATCGGCCACAGCGTCGGTGCGCAAATCCTGCCCCTGGTGCAAGGTCATGAACGGCTGACCCGCATCGTGACCATCGCCGCAGGCAGTGGTTATTGGCGTGAGAACAGTCCGCAGATCAAGCACAAGGCCTGGTTGCTCTGGCACGGCCTGGCACCGACGCTCACCGCCATCGCTGGCTACTTCCCGGGCGGCCGTATCGGTGCGGTTGGCGATCTGCCAGCGGGCGTGATTCGACAGTGGCGACGTTGGTGCCTGCATCCTGACTATCTGGTGGGCGTTGAAGGCGAACCCATGCGCCAGGCTTTCGCCGCGGTGCAGACGCCGCTGACCTCGCTGTCCTTCACCGATGACGAAATGATGTCGGCACGCAACACCGAATCGCTGCATGGCTTCTATACCGCCGCGCCGAAGACCATGCGCCGCATTGCTCCGAGCGAAGTGGGTGCGCATCGTATCGGCCATTTCGGATTCTTCCGGCAATCCTTCGCGCCGACGCTCTGGTCGGAATACCTGCTGCCGGAGCTGGAGCTGGAGCTGGAGCAGGAGCAGGAGCAGGAGCACCAGGGTCAGGCTGCTGCGGCCACGGCGACATAACCGCTTTCGCCTACCCGCGCACCTAGAGAGGCGCGATCCGCCTCGGATCACAAGCAATCGTAGGGTGGATCACGCTCCACCGATCCACCGATCCACCGCAGCACGGTGCCGATCCATCCGCGTGGATGTAAAAGGCGTCATCCACCCTACCGAGCTGGTGCCTGCCGATAGGAGCAGGCTGCAGACGCGCCTCGCCGCCCTGCACGGTCCCTTCGCGAGCAAGCTCGCTCCCACAAAGGCGCTAGAGCGCTGCCGACCGCAAGCGTGACCCTGGCCCTGGTCCGGGCCACTGCGCAAAAAACCCGCTCCTGAGAGCGGGTATTGCTGCCACGTGATCTCAGGCGATCACGCCACCTGCATCAGCTTCGCATAGGCCTTCAGGTGATGGTCATCGTCGCCGAACTGGTGGGCAATCATCACCAGGCGCTTGGCGTGGTGAGCGAGGTTGTATTCCCAGGTCATGCCGATGCCGCCGTGCAGCTGGATCGCCTCTTCAGCCACCTTGCGCGCGGCACGTGCGCAGATGTATTTGGCGGCGGCGATGATGCGGCGGCGGTCGTCGTTGTCTTCGCCGTCAGCAAAGGTCGCGGCGAGGATCGCCATGCTGGTCGCCTGCTCCAGCTCGGTCTGCATGTCCACCATGCGGTGCTGCAAGACCTGGAATTTGCCGATCGGCACGCCGAACTGTTTGCGCGTCTTCAGGTAGTCGAGGGTCAGCTTGCAGGCTTCGTCCATGCTACCCAGCGCGTCGGCGCATTGTGCGGCGATAGCGCGGCCCTGCTGGTAGCGCAGCGCCGGGAGCGCGTTGCCGAGTTCGCCGAGCAGCGCATCGGCGCCGACCTGCACGTTGTCGAGGAACAGCTCGCAGCCCTTGCGACCGTCGATGGTCGGGTAGACCCGCCGGCTGACGCCCTGAGCATTCGGATCGACCAGGAAAAGGCTGATACCGGCTTCGTCACGGCTGTCACCTGAGCTGCGGGCTGACACGATGATCTGCCCGGCGCTGTGCCCGCCGATGACCACGGCCTTACGTCCGGAAAGGCGATAGCCACCCTCTGCCGACTCGGCGCGGGTCTGCACGTCGTTGAGGTTGTAGTGGCTCTGCGGCTCCTCGAAGGCCACCGCCAGCTGCAGCGAACCGGCTGCGACCTGGGGCAGCAGATTTTCTTTCTGCGCATCACCGCCCAGCTGGCTGAGCAGCCCGCCGGCAAAGATCACCGATTGCAGATAGGGCTCCAGCGTCAGCCCGCGGCCCAGTTCGGTCATCACCAGCATGGTCTCCACGCCACCGCCGCCAAAGCCGCCGATCTCTTCGGCGAACGGCACGGCGGTCAGGCCCAGTTCGCCCAGCTGGCCCCAGAACTCGGCAGAAAAGCCCAGCTCCGACTCGCTGAATTTCTCGCGCTGCTCGAACGGGTAGGCGTCGCGCACCAGACGCGCCGCGGTGTCTTGCAGCATTTGCTGCTCTTCAGTCAGTTTGAAGTCCATTGCGGTGCCCCCTTACAGCTCGAGAATCATCTTCGAGACGATGTTCTTCTGGATTTCATTGGAGCCGCCGAAGATCGACAGCTTGCGCATGTTGAAATAGTCGCCAGCCAGCGCCGCGCTGTAGTCGGCGTGCAAGAGATCGCCGTCATAGTCCAGCTGCAGCTCTTCTTCGAGGAACGGCAGCGCGTAAGGGCCGATGACCTTGCGTAGCAGGCTGGTGATGGCCTGGCGAATCTCGGTGCCCTTGACCTTGAGGATCGAGGACTCCGCACCCGGCACGCCGCCTTCCTTTGCCGCCGCGAGAATGCGCAGGGTGCTCATCTCGATGGCCATCAGCTGCATCTCGACTTCCGCGACCTGGGCTCGGAACAGCGGGTCTTCGAGCATCGGCTTGCCGTCGCAGACTTCCTTCATGGCGATGCGCTTGAGGTGCGCCAAAGCTGCTTTCGAAGCGCCGATGCCGGCCAGACCGGTGCGCTCGTGGGTCAGCAGGTACTTGGCGCAGGTCCAGCCCTGGTTTTCCTCGCCGACAAGGTTTTCCACCGGCACGCGGACGTTGTCGAAGAAGACTTCGTTGACCTCGTGATCGCCGTCCAGGGTGATGATCGGCCGCACGCTGATGCCCGGCGTGCTCATGTCGATCAGCAGGAAGCTGATGCCGCGCTGTTGCTGGGCTTCCGGATCGGTGCGCACCAGGCAGAAGATCATGTTGGCGTGCTGGCCGAGGGTGGTCCAGGTCTTCTGACCATTGACCACGTAGTGGTCGCCGTCACGCACGGCACGAGTCTTGAGGCTGGCGAGGTCGGAACCGGCACCGGGTTCAGAGTAACCCTGGCACCACCAGTCCTCGCCGGACAGGATGCGCGGCAGGTAATGGTCCTTCTGCTGCTGGGTGCCGAACTTGATGATCACCGGCGCGACCATGTTGACGCCGAACGGTACGGTACGCGGCGCACCGAAGGCGGCGCATTCTTCGTCGAAGATATGCTTTTCCACCGGGCCCCAGGTGGTGCCACCAAGCTCGACCGGCCAGCCCGGCGCGTACCAGCCGCGCTTGACCAAAATCTGCTGCCAGCGCTCATGATCCTGTTTGGACATGTGCTTGCCGAGCTTGACCTTGGCAGCGATGTCCGCCGGCAGCTCGTCTCTCAGGAAGGCGCGCACTTCATCGCGAAAGGCGAGCTCTTCGGCCGTGTAGTTGACGTTCATGGATGAGTCCTCGATATCCGATCGACAGAGTGCAGGCGGGCGGTGCTTATTGCCCGGCCTGCCATTCGATGAAGGTGCGGCCTTCGGCGGCCAGTTTTTCCAGCAGCGGCGCCGGCTTCCACCAGTCGCCGCAACGTGCGTGCAGCGCCTTGACCCGGGCCAATACCTTGTCCAGGCCGACGCTGTCGGCGTAGAACATCGGCCCGCCGCGGAAGGCCGGGAAGCCATAGCCGTTGAGATAGATGACGTCGATGTCACTCGAGCGCTGGGCGATGCCCTCTTCAAGGATCTTCGCACCCTCGTTGACCAAGGCGTAGATCGTCCGCTCGATGATGTATTGCTCGTCCAGCGCCCGACGCTCGATGCCTTTTTCTCGCGACGCAGCTTCCAGCATAGGCGTGAGTTCAGGGTTCTCCAGCGGCGTCCGGTTGCCCGGCTCGTAGCGGTAGTAGCCAGCGCCGGTCTTCTGCCCCAGCATGCCGGCGGCGCAAAGCTTGTCGGAGACGGTGGGAAAATCCAGGTGCGCCGGCAGCGTCGCGCGCTGGCGCTTGCGGATCGCCTGGCCAATGTCGAGGCCAGACAGGTCCCGCATGGCGAACGGCCCCATAGCCATGCCGAAGTTGCGCAGCGCCCCGTCGACCTGCTGCGGCGTGGCACCTTCTTCCAGCAGGAATTCCGCCTCGCGGCCGTACTGGAAGACCATGCGGTTGCCGACAAAGCCGTCGCAAACGCCGACCACCACCGAGACCTTCTTCAATTGCTTGCCGATGGCCATGGCCGTGGCGAGTACCTCATCGCTGGTCTTCTCGCCGCGAACGACTTCCAGCAGGCGCATAACATTGGCCGGACTGAAGAAATGCAGCCCGACCACGTCTTCGGGACGCTTGGTGAAGGCAGCGATGGTGTTCAAATCGAGTGACGAGGTGTTGGAAGCGAGGATGGCACCGGGTTTGCAGACCGCATCCAGCTGTTCGAAAACCTGCTGCTTGACGCCCATTTCCTCGAATACCGCTTCGACGACCAGATCGACATCCGCGAGCGCACTGTAGTCGGTGACGCCGGTGACCAGTGCGAGGCGCCTCTCCATCGCGTCTTCGGTCAGGCTGCCGCGCTTGACGCTCGCCGCATAGGTGTCACGCGCGCGCTGGAGCCCGCGTTGCAGCGCTTCGTCGTTGATTTCCAGCAGCTTCACCGGCACACCCGCATTGGCAAAGCTCAGAGCGATACCGACCCCCATGGTGCCGCCACCGATCACCGCAGCGGTCTTGATCGGCCGCGGTTTCACCTCGGATGGCAGATCGTTGATCTTGCCCGCCTGACGCTCGGCGAAGAACGAATGAACCAACGCGCCGCGTTGCGGTGAGTTCAGGCATTCGGCAAACAGCTCACGCTCACGCTTGAGGCCTTCGGCCAGCGGCAGCTTGGTCGCCGCCTCGACCGCCGCGATGCAGCGCAGTGGCGAGAACAACCCAGGCATGCGCTTGGCGACTTCAGCATGCTTGGCGCGGATCAGGGCCTCGTTGTCGGCACCCTCAAGACCCTGGGTCTGCTCGCCAGTGCGGCGCGGTGCGCGGCCTTCATCAGCCATACGACGGCCGTAGGCGAGGCCGGCGTCGACCAGATCGCCCTCAAAGAGCTCGTCGATGATGTTGTGCTCCACGGCTTCGGCGGCACTGATCGGCGTGCCGCTGACAATCATGTCCAGCGCCTTCTCGACCCCGGCCAGACGCGGTAGCCGCTGGGTGCCGCCTGCACCGGGCAGCAGGCCCAATTTCACTTCCGGCAGGCCGACCTTGGCGTCCTTGCGCGCGATGCGGTAATGGCAGCCCAGCGCGACTTCAAGCCCGCCGCCGAGGGCGGTGCCGTGGATCACTGCAACGCTCGGCTTGCTGCAGCCTTCGATGGCCTCGATCACCTCAGGCAAGCTCGGTGCCTGCGGCGGCTTACCGAACTCCTTGATGTCCGCGCCGGCAATAAAGGTATTGCCTTCGCAGACCAACGCCACTGCACGGACCTGCTGGTCCGCTTCGGCGCGCTGAAAGGCCTTCAGCAGACCCTCACGCACCGCCTGGCCGAGGGCGTTGACCGGTGGATTGTTGACCGTGATTAGAGCGATCTCGCCCTGAATTTCGAGCCTTACGGCGTCCGACATGGCAGGCCTCCGCTTGTGAAATGATGATTAGAGTTGTTATTTCACGGAATCATGTTTCGCACAGCAGAATAGTCGAGTCATTTCCGCATGTCGAGAGACTGGCAATAATCGTTGAACCTCGCAAGCGCCATAAGCCGATCAGCGTTCCCGGCATAACCGAAACCCGGTTGACTGGCTCGCCGAACGGTCTCCGTCCTGATCAAACAGCGGGCACAAAAAAGGAGCCGGCCCCATGAGAAGCCGACTCCTTATAGATAGCCCAGCGCGTCAGAGCCCGAGGCAGAGATACTTGATCTCGAGGTAATCCTCTATCCCGTATTTCGAACCCTCACGACCCAGACCGGACGACTTCACACCGCCAAACGGCGCCACCTCAGTGGAGATCATTCCAGTGTTGATGCCGATCATCCCAGACTCGATGGCCTCGGCAACGCGGAACACGCGGCCCAGATCGCGGGCGTAGAAATAGGCGGCCAGACCGAACTCGGTGTCGTTCGCCAGGGCGATACCTTCGGCCTCGTCTTCGAAACGGAACAGGGGCGCCAGTGGACCGAACGTCTCCTCTTTGGCCACCTTGGCACTATGCGGCACGTTGACCATCAGCGTCGGCTCGAAATAGCTGCCCCCCATCTGATGCGCCTTACCGCCAGTCAAAACCTGCGCGCCATTGGCAACCGCATCCTCGATGTGCTCGCGCACTTTGGCCGCCGCGCGATCGTCGATCAGCGGGCCGATGTCGGTGCCCTCGTCCAGCCCATTGCCAACCTTCAGTTTCTCGACCGCCGCCTGGAATTTCTTCGCGAACTCGTCGTAAACGCCGTTCTGGACATAGATGCGGTTGACACAAACACAGGTCTGGCCGGCGTTGCGGTACTTGGACTGCATGGCGCCTTTAACGGCCTCATCGAGGTCGGCATCGTCGAACACCAGGAACGGCGCATTGCCGCCCAATTCCAGCGATACCTTCTTGATGCCCGGCGCGCACTGCTCCATCAACTTCGCGCCGACTTCGGTGGAACCGGTAAAGCTGAGCTTGCGCACCGTCGGGTTCGCCGTCAGTTCGTCACCGATGTCGCCCGCCGAGCCCGTGATGACGCTGAACACGCCCTTTGGGATGCCGGCGCGCTCGGCCAGCTCGGCCAACGCCAGTGCTGAAAACGGCGTCTGGCTTGCAGGCTTGAGCACCATGGTGCACCCCGCCGCCAGCGCCGGACCGGCCTTGCGAGTGATCATCGCCGCCGGGAAGTTCCACGGTGTGATGGCCGCCGTGACGCCAATCGGCTGCTTGATGACGATGATGCGCTTGTCTTTCTGATGGCCCGGAATGGTGTCGCCATAGACGCGCTTGGCTTCTTCGGCGAACCACTCGATAAAGGAAGCGGCATAAGCGATCTCGCCCTTGGATTCGGCCAGGGGCTTGCCCTGCTCCAGCGTCATCAGCCGGCCAAGATCGTCCTGGTTTTCCATCATCAGCTCGAACCAGCGACGCAGCTTCTGCGAACGCTCCTTAGCTGTCAGGTCACGCCAGGCCGGCAGTGCGCGCTCGGCCGCTTCAATGGCGCGGCGGGTTTCGGCAGCACCCATCTTCGGCACGGTCCCCAGAATCTCGTTGCTGGCCGGGTTGTTGACCTTGATGGTCTGGCCGCTGTCCGCGTCCTGCCAGGCTCCGTCGATATAAGCCTGCTGGCGGAACAGCTGGGGGTCTTTGAGTTGCATGGCAGTCTCCTGGAGAGCCGGCGCGGCGCCGGAAAATGAACCAAGGCCGTGGGGCCGTACGGGGCAGTTGGCAATGGAACCGCCCGACCTAGGTCAGAGCGAGGCTTGGCCTCGGGGTTCCAGCCGGGTAGCAGAGCGTTTGAAATCTCGAACGAATCCTAGGCTCAGTCAGGGACAGCGAGCAACACTCTGTGCAGAAAAATTAACGCACCATAACAAAGGCTGATGGGGCTTCGACCCGTCATTGATCAATTGCGCCGTGCGCCAAGGAGCTGCCGAAGCGCCATGGACGACTGCAGACGACATGCGTATGATTGCGCCCGCAACGCACTCGTAGCTCAGCTGGATAGAGTACTGCCCTCCGAAGGCAGGGGTCGTGGGTTCGAATCCCGCCGAGTGCGCCATCTTCAAAGTGAAAAGCCCCGGATGAAAATCCGGGGCTTTTTCGTTTCAGGCCGGTCGCTACTGAGCAGAGTCCTCCAACACCGATCACCGGGGAAGGTCCCGATGGTTGTGCCTTGATCACGTTCGTTTCGCTGAAGGTGACGGCTCTATCAGTGCTCGTGCTTCTCGCTGACGAAACTCAGTGAGGAAAACATGCCGCGCACGCGGGCGTCCGGGTCGTCGCTCGGGACCGTGGTGGAGGCTGCAATGACGTTGAGGCCATGGTTGCGCACGGTGACCTTCGCTTTGCCCTGGGCGTCGGTTTTCGTCGCGACTTCTCCGGGTGCATTTACGAAGTCGGCGATGAGCTCGACGTTGGACGCCGGTTTGCCATCCACCAGGACCTGGACTTCCAATTCCTCGCCAGTTTCAACCGACAACGGATCCTGTTGGGGCACGATCACGAGCTTCAGCTCGCCCAGCGCGGGCAATTTCGCCCCCTCCTCCAGTACGGCCAGCGTGTACTTGTAATAGCGCCCGGAATCCAGCGCGCCAGGGACCTTGGTTTCGCCGACGTTAAGCCACTTCTTGTCCGGCGACTGGGTCCAGTAACCGTTGTCCAGCGCCACGCTCAGCACCGCTGGCGATTGAAGCGGCTTGAGCCGCGCATGGTCTTCCAGACGTTCGACGGTGACCGGGATACGACCGCCCTGCTGATTGCTCGCCCAGGCGCCAGTGATTTTCTTGGGGTCGTAGGCGTTGTCTTCAGCACCGTCGCCGTAAATGACTTCGATGTTGCCGCGCCGCTCCTCGGTCCAGATGCCGTGAGCCGAAACCTGTCCGGTCAACATGGCAGCCAAGAGCGCAGCGGCGATTTTTACGTGTTGCTTGTTCATTGTTCTTCCTTACGGGTGGGGCTGGTGACAACCGGCTCGGGTGAGCGAGCCGGATCGGCATTATAGGTTTAGCGACAGGCTCAGGCTGAGGTTGCGCGGATCGCCCGGCATCACCCAGACGTTGCTGTAGGAACGTTCGTAGTAGGTGCGATCGAAAGCGTTGTTGAGGTTTACGCCCAGGGTCAGGTTTTGCGTGGCTTTGTAGCGCGCCAGAAGGTCAACTGTGGTGTAACCCGGCAGTTCGAAACCGCTGTCCGCGACGTTGCCGGAGCGATCACCGACGTAATTGACCCCACCACCGAGCTCCAGGCCACGCAGCCCGCCGTCGAGAAACTCGTAGACGCCCAGCAGGCTGCCGCTGTGCTTGGGCACATTGAGCAGGCGGCTGCCGCGCACCAGGGTGTTGTCTTCCGTCACTTCAGCATCGACATAAGCGTAGGCGCCGATCACGCGAAGCTCGTCGGTCAGCTGGCCTGTCAGCTGCAGATCGACACCGCGGCTGCGCACTTCACCCGCGGCGATCTGATAGCTGGAATCAATCGGATCGCCTGTGAGCACGTTTTCCTTGGTCAGGTGGAAGGCAGCGATGGTCATCCCCAGGCGGCCGTCGAGCAGATCAAGCTTGAAGCCCGCTTCGTATCCAACGCCCTCCTCGGGATCGAACGAGGTGCCGGTCCCCGGCCGTGGCGCACCCGTATTGGGTTTGAATGACTGCGAGGCGTTGGCGAATACCCCGACTTCCGGTGTGAACTGATAGAGCGCGCCAATGCGCGGCGTGATCTTTTCGTGGGTCTGCTCGACACGTGTGCCGGCAACTTCATTGTCCAGCCGATGTTCGTAGTGGTCGTAACGTGCGCCGACGACACCGAAGAGCTTTTCGCTGAAGCGCATCTGATCCTGCAGGTTCAGCGAGCGGGAATGCACCAGCTCGTGGCGATCCGTGCTGCGCCCTCCAGGGCCAACGCTGAAAGGTAGCCGTGGCTGCCCATAGACCGGCTCGTAGATGTCTATCGCTGATAACGGAGGGGTGCGCAGCACCGCTTCGTTCTTGGCATAGCGCTCGTACTCGGTACCGATCAGCAAGTTGTGCTCGATGTCGCCGGTGTACACCAGACCGCGCAGTTCCAGCTGGGTGATACTGTCCTGCCAATCGTAATCGCGGTAGCGGTACTCGCGGTTCAGGGTGCGCGCATCAGCTTTGAAAAAACTCGCTTCGGTGGCGCCGCCGCTCAGTCGGCCTTGCTTGTAGTGACTGGCGAGCCGGACGGTCCAGCTCGTATTCAGATCATGCTCAAGCTCGGCTTGCAGGCTTTCATTGTTGTTGTCGATCTCGCCGTCACCGGACTCCCCGAAAAAGTCGGAACGCGAAACGCTGCCAAGGTGATCGTTCGGCGCAACCACACCGCGGTCGAATACCTGGCTGCTGCGGATGACCTCAGCCTGCACCAGCAGGCGCGTCTCAGGCGTCAGTTCCCAACTGAACGCAGGGGCGAAGAACTGCCGCTCGCTGGAGCGGTAATCACGGAAACTCTTGTTGTCTTCCACCGCCAGATTCATGCGATAGAGCATCTTGCCTTCGTCGTCCAGAGGTGTATTGACGTCCAGGCTGCTTCGGTAACGATCCCAGCGGCCGGCGCTCAGGTCCAACCGGACAAACTGGTCGTCTAGCGGGCGTTTGCTGACGATGTTGATAGTGCCGCCTGGATCACCGCGGCCATAGAGGCTAGACGCTGGGCCTTTGAGGACATCGATACGCTCGACATTGGAAGGGTCCTGCGGATTCATGTAGCCGCGGTTGACGCTGAAGCCATCCTTGTAGAACTCCGAGGTGGTCAGCCCGCGGATGCTGTATTCGTACATGGTCAGGCCGCCGAAGTCGTTCTGCCGCGCCACGCCGCCCGCATAGTCCAGGGCCTTTTCAATGCGCGGACTGTCCAGGTCCTCGAGCACCGTAGCAGGAATGACGCTCACCGCCTGCGGCACCTCTTCGAGTGGCGTGTCCGTCTTGGTGGCGCTGGCTGAACGCCGGGTCTGGTAACCCTTGGCCTCGGCCTGTTCCCGATCGGCCGTCACCACCACTTCCTCAAGCACTGCGCGGTCTGACTCTTGAGCCAGCGCCGACATGCTGCCCAAACCCGCCGCGGCGGCAACGCCCAATAACCGTGCTACAACCCTGCTGCTGCTCATGACCGCTTCCATTTAGATGTTATAGCGTAACATTTGATCGGATGCTGTCTGCCGCTGTCAAGGGAGCGCCTTGTGGAAAGCTACCGTCGGCTAGGGCAGCATGCGGCGATAACGATCCATAACCGGGAGCGCAGCGATGATCGACTTCGACAATAAGGGTTTCTTCAAACTAAAGCAGAACGACGAGTACGCCGAGCGGGTCAGGTCGCTGCTACTGGATGATGAGCAGGTAATCGATGCCTACAAGTCCATGCGTGACGGCGTCGTGTTCACCAACAAGCGGATCATTGCCGTCAATGTCCAGGGCATTACTGGCAGCAAAAAGGATTTCACGTCCCTGCCCTACAAGAACATCGTCGCTTATTCGGTTGAGACGTCGGGGACGTTCGATCTGGATTCCGAGCTGGAGGTTTATTTCTCTTCGCTTGGAAAGGTCAAGTTCGAGTTCACTGGCAAGACCTCGATCGTCGAAATATCGAAGCGCATATCCCAACACGTGCTCTGAACTGCCGGCAGCGGCTGGGTAAACCGTGCAGGTCTACAGCGCTTCGCAGTGGCAACGTTCGACTCGTTGCACTTTGGCCGTGCGACGACCAGCCGATACTCGCTCTAGCTCGCTAGCATAGAGGTGGGAGAGAGGCTTGCGTCTGTCTGCAGACAGGGACGACGGTCGTTACCGTTCGTTCCCAACACCAGAAGCCACTTCTTCAGCCGTCCGAGACGCTACCTCGGCACGACGGTAAGTTGATTCGGATGGTTTGGGTTCTTCAGCACGGATACCCAACGCGACCAACAGCGTCTCGCTTATTTCCATGAATGAATAGCCATCGGCCCAGATTTCAGTTTTGCCGTTCAGTCTGTTATCCATTGCTTTCCATATCCCTGGCTGGCGCGCCACTCAGCCATACGTTCGAATTGTTGTGCTACGCCTGTAGGCGATACGCAACTTGAGCATCCAACGTGCCAGCTCTGAAATGATTTTTTATGCTTTATTTTCAACAACTTAGAGGCGAATGAAAAACTGGGCTGCGTTGCAACTTGCACGATCGGGCATTATGCACCATGCGATGTGCATGTTAGCGTCGCTGCGCTTCTTCTACCGCCGCCAATCGCACGGTCCCGAAGCAGCTGTTTGCACAAGGGTTTAACTGCAAACGACCCTAACGGCGCAATTACCAAACGAACCGCGTCTGGAACGACTCCTGCCCCTGTCCCAGCAGCCCAAATTGACGGAGCAAGCCGCCCAACTCCGACGCCTTGGCAGCCGTTCCGCTGAGTTCGGTCGTGCGTGCGGTGAGATCTGCCTTGAGATCGAAACGATGCTGACCCGGTTGCTCGAGCCGCGCGTGCAAGCGCGGTGATTCGGCGCAATCGAGGCTGATCTCGCCATGCCCAAGCGGCATGGCCCAAGGCGATAGAAGATCGAGCTGTGGCGCTACCAGGCTTCCGACACTGGACTCGCACGCCTGGCCGCGCCCACTGATGTCGATCCGACCTTCCCATTGCCCTTCAAGCCTCACCGGCTGCTCGGGCGTCGCGGTACTGCCGCCATCCTGAAGCGACGCCTGCCACTTCCAGGGCCAGCCTCGTAGCGCGACGAGCCAGTGACGTTGCAACGCGCCTACCTGCACGTCCGCCCCGGGGCCGGCCAGCTTCAGCTGCCAGCTTACCGGGCCGAGCGGCCCGATCTGCTGCGCCTGACCGTTCCACAAGGTGCCGCTGATTGATTGCGGTTGCCAGTCATCGGGCCAATCGACCCAACGGGCCCAGAAGGCTGCAGGCGAGCCCAACAACACAATGATGATGAGGACGATCAGCGCCCAGACAACAAGCCAGCGATTCACTTTGGAGCGCCTTTGCCGTACGCCCGGAACTCGAGTTCGAAGACCAGGCCCTCGGCGTCTTTTCCGATATGCCAGCGCTGGGCATGCCAGCCTCGTGTCATGGCCCGATCGATGAATGAACCAAGCGCATCGGCACGCCCCATACGGCCGCTCAACCGCCAGGCGGCGCCGTCCGGGGTCACTTCGGTCAGCACAAGGCCGGTGGCGCTGGCAAGACTTCCCCAGTCATCAGCGACTAACGGTTGGGCCACAGGCAGTGCTCGGGCCTGGCCCGCCAGGCTCCGCCAACCCTGCGACTCCTGCCACGCTTTGATCAGCGGACGACCCGCGACGTAGACCGCCATCATCACCACCAGCACCCAGCCAGCCGCTAACAATCGCTGCCGGGGAGGCGGCAGCGCCTGCCAGTGTGCACGCATCTGTTCAACCATCACGTACCGCCTCCTTCGAGGTCTATCCGGGCGATCAAGGTACTACCGTCCCGTGTCAGAGTCGCCGTGCCGCTGACCTCAGCTGCGAGTGCATCCCAGCGCGCCACGTTTTCCAATGCCTCGCCGTGACCGTTGAGTTTGATCTCCCAATGCCGGCCATCGAAGCCAAGGGATTCCAGTGTCCATTCGGAATGCTCAGCCAACCAGCTATCAACTGCGTTGCCCAGCGCCGCCGTCTGTTGCAGGCGAAAAAGCCGCTGCTGCTCGTCACGCTGGAGGCTTCGCAACCGGCTCTCGGCTTGCTGCAAGGTGCTCGCTCCCAGCTGCTCGCTCAAGATCGTTCGTACCTGCACGCCCTCTTGCCAGCCCTGTGCGGCTGCGAGCACGGCCCAACCAAGCGAGAGGGCCACACAGACGCCGGCCAGTCGGAACGTGCCGCGCCAGCGACCTGCCGGGCGTGATGCGCGCCTGGCCCGCACCAGGCTGGGTAAGCCCTCGAACATCACGTCCGAGCCCGGCTCTACGCGGCGCCCTGTGGGCAGCAAATCGCCCAGAATCCCAGCCGCCAGCTCGTCCGGTACCGCCAGCCAGTTCTGCTCGCCCTGCTCGTCAGCCTGGATAACGCAGGTGAATCCCGAAGCCGACCATCGGAGCGCATCGCCTGACTTAGCCTCGGGGACGAGCTGGAACTCACTCCAGTACCGCTCGATATGCAAACCCAACGCACCGGCGTCATGCTGCCATCGAGCCAACCGGGCAGGATCCAACGCCACGAGTCGCAAAGTCTTGTTTCGCCGGCCAACGCAACCGACCAGCACCGTCTCGGGCGGTTGCAGCAGGCGGTCCTCCAGCAGCATAGGCCACTCGTTCGGCCGCACCCCTGGCGGGGCGACTGTCTCGAAGTAGCTGACAGCATCCACCGGAACAATCAGTGCGCAACGCAGCATCTGAAGGGCGGCCGGCGGTGGCCAGTCGCCCTCCGCCACCAGGGTGCCGGCCTGCCAGTGCTGCCAACGCCATGGCTGAGCGTCACGTGGGCGCACCAGCAACCAGCTGGCCGCTGCCGGGCGCAACCGGAGGCGCAGACGTTCAATCATGGCCGCAAGTCCGGCAAGGCGAAGGTGCAAACATAGGGCTCTCCCCGATACTCGAATTCTATCCGTACGCCACGGTTCGGCTGGGCGGCGGTCTGCGATGGGTAAGCCAGCCAGCGCTGCCCCTGGCGGTAACTGAAGCGGACCTGCTCGACCGGCTCGATCGTCTCGCGCTTGACCCACCGCGGCACGCCCGCTGCATACAGGTCGTCGCTGGCGTAAAGCACCAATCGCTGGGCGTCGGCTTCGTAGCGCAGGCGTTGTCGCTGCAAGCGGGTAGCACCCTCAGCAGGCGGCCACGCGGCCAGCGCTGTCCACTGCAGCTGCAGCTGATCGGGTCGCCAGTCGAGCCACGCCAGGGGTAATGGCAGGCGCTGCTCATAAAGCTGGCGCAGGCTGATGCCATCGAAGCGCGACTCCAGCGCAAGGCAGAACGACAGAACCTCAGGCCGGTCAGCCGCCTGCAGTCGCTCACGAACCTGCAGCCATCCGTTAACCTGCGCCGCGATCAGCAGGCCGAGCACGACGGTCAGCGCCATCGCTACCATCAGCTCTATCAATGTGAGGCCCCGCTCGCGACGGCTCATGGGCGCCGCAGGAACACGCTGAAATGCCCCAGCGACCGCTCTTCGTCGTCGAACAGGCTCAACTCGCCGCGGCGCAGATCCGCGACGCCGGTGTAGCTCAGGTTCATACGCCATTGACAGTTTCGCGCACCCTGACGCAGCTGCCCGCGTACCTGGTCGATTCGCGGCCAATAGCTTTCCACCTCGAAGCGCGCGATGAGTTCGCGGGCGCACAGGGCTGCGAACTGCCGATCGCGAACGGCCAGATGCCCATCGATCCGTTGATGCAGAACCGAGGTCACCATGACAGCCATGGTCGCCGCGATCATGAGCGCCACCACCACTTCCAGCAGGGTGAAACCCCGGCTCCGCCTCATCGCTCGACATGCAGCGAACCATCGCTGCTCCAACGCCAGCGCTCGTGACCGTCCGGCCATTCCCAATCGACCGTCATCGCCCGTGCCACACCCGTAGGCGTGAACACGACCCAAGGCTCGCCGGCCTTGCCATGTCGCGGTTGCACCTGTTCAGGCCAGGACTTGTCCAGCGGCGTTGCCAACCAACGCAGCGAACCGTCCTGCAACTTGCTTTCGAATCGAGCGGGACCACCGCTGCTCCAACCCAGACCAATGAGCTGCCCTGTGTCGCGGGCACGCAGCTCGAGGGCTGAAGCGCGCTCGGCCAGCCGTTGCAGTGCGTCGGCTGCCAGCGTCTCGCCTCGGGCCAGCCAAGCCACGCTCATGGCGGTGACCAAACCGGCGATGAGCAACACCAGCATCAACTCCAGCAGCGTGAAACCGCCCGCTCTGCTCATCAGAGGTTCCAGTTACCGATGTCCGCGTCGGTGCCCTCTCCGCCTTCCATGCCATCGGCACCCAGCGAATACACATCGAACCGCCCATGCTGACCTGGGGAGCGGTACTGATAGGCCGCGCCCCATGGGTCTTTCGGCATGCGTCGAATGTAGCCATCGGTCCGCCAGGCACGCGGAAGCGGCTCGGTGGTCGGCTTCTCGATCAGGGCGGCGAGGCCTTGCTCAGTGGTCGGATAGCGCAGGTTCTCCAGGCGATACAAGTCCAGCGCCTGCTCCAACGTGGCCAGATCGGCACGCACCTTTTGCTGCATGGCCTGGTCCTGGTTGCCCAACACGTTGGGCGCGACGATTGCCACCAGCAGGCCGATGATAAAGATCACCACCATGATCTCCATGAGGGTGAAGCCCCGTTGCCGGGCCGGATTAGAGTGAGCACGCATGGATCGGTCTCCTAGAAGTTGAGGCCTTGGTTGAGTTGCATGATGGGCAGCAGAACGGCAAGCACGATGAACAGCACGATGGCGCCCATGGTGAGGATCATGGCCGGCTCGAACAGCGCCAGCGCCATGTCGACCTGTCGGGCGAAGGCTCTTTCCTGGTTGTCGGCGACCCGTTCGAGCATGTCCGGCAAGGTGCCACTGGCCTCGCCGCTGGCCACCATGTTGATGAGCATGGGCGGGAAGTGGCCGCTGCTACCCAGCGAGCGGTGCAGGCTGATGCCGGTCTCGACCTGATCACGGGCCCGCTCCAGAGCCGCGCGGATCACGCCGTTGCCAACCGTCGCCGTACCGACCTGCAGCGATTCGAGCAAGGGCACCCCGCTGCCGCACAGAATCGCCAGGCTGCGCGACAGCCGGGCGCTTTCGAGGACCGCGAACAATGTGCCCAAACGGGGCAGACGCAGCAGAAGCCGGTCGCGGCGATAACGCCAGGACGCCTGGCGAAGCAGTATCGAGGCGATGCCACCGAGCAGCAGGATCGTGCCGAGCAACCAGGGCCCGGCGACGACGAGCGCATCACTGAACCCAATGAGCACCTGGGTGATCGCCGGCAGGCTGCGGCCGGCATGGTCGAACTGTTCGGTCAGGCGTGGCACCACAAAGGTCATCAGGCCGACCACGACGATGACGGATACGCACATAAGCACGCCGGGATAGATAAGCGCGGTTCGGGCCTTGTGCCGTTGCCGCTGGACCTGTTCCAGATAGTCGGCGAGCCGTTCCAGCACCGCGGCCAATCGACCGGAGTGTTCGCCCGCTTCCACCAGCGCGCAGTAGAGGGTATCGAACGGCGCACCGTGGCGCCGCAGGCTGTCAGCCAAGCCGTGCCCTTCGGCGACCGTACCGCCTACGCTCGCGAGCACGCGTTTCGATGAAGGGTCCAGTTGTCGCTCGAGGGTCGATAGCGCCTCGGTCAGCGGGATCGCAGCCCCCAGCAGTGTTGCGAGTTGCCGGGTCAGCTCGCACAGTTGAGCGTGGCTCAACCGCTGACCAGCGCTACGCCTGGCTGTCGCCGCGTGGGGCTTGAGCTCTCGGGCGAACAGGCCCTGTTCACGAAGCAGCTGACGCGCATGGCGCTCGGTGTCCGCCTGGATCAGGTCCCGTCGGCTACGGCCCTGTTGATCGAGTGCAAGGTAGCGAAAGCTCGGCATGCGGACCTCAGCGCTGCACAGCGCGCAGAACGTCAGCCAGGCTTGTCCGCCCGAACCGCAGCTGCTCGATGGCTGCCTGCGCCAGGCTCTGCCGCCGCCCGGCGAGGTAGGCTTCCATCTCCACCTCACTTGCCCCGTCATAAAGAAGCGCGATCAGCCCGGCATCCAGCTCGATAAATTCATACAGCCCGAGGCGCCCGCGATAGCCGGTATGCCCGCAGGCTTCACAACCGACCGGGTCATGCAGATGCGCCAGCTCGTCGAGGCCCGCCATCAGCTCTCGCTCGGCGGTCAGGATCGGCCGCGCTTGAGCACAGTCACACAGCCGCCGGACCAGGCGCTGTGCGAGCACACCCTTGAGGCTCGACGCGATCAGAAACGCCTCGATGCCCATATCGCGCAGCCGTGTGACAGCCCCTACGGCGCTGTTGGTATGGAGCGTGGACAACACGAGGTGACCGGTCAGGCTCGCCTGTACTGCGATCTGCGCCGTCTCGACGTCACGGATCTCGCCGACCATGATCACGTCCGGGTCCTGGCGCAGGATGGCGCGCAGCCCATTGGCAAAGGTCATCCCGGCACGCGGGTTGATGGCCGTCTGGCCGATGCCGGTGATGGCGTATTCCACCGGGTCCTCGACGGTCAGGATGTTGCGCGTACCGTCATTAAGGCGGTTGAGGCTGGCATAGAGCGTGGTGGTCTTGCCCGAGCCGGTCGGCCCGGTGCTGAGGATGATGCCGTTGGGTTGCTGCAAACAACGATGCAGCCTTGCCTCGACGTCCTGCGGCATGCCGAGGTTGGTTAGCTCCAGCAGGCTGGCCTGTTTGTCGAGCACGCGCATCACCACGCGCTCGCCATGGATGCCGGGCAGTGTCGACACCCGAATGTCCACGTCTCGTGCGCCCATTCGCAGGCTGATGCGACCGTCCTGGGGCTGGCGCTTCTCGGCGATGTCCAGCCGCGCCATGACCTTGATGCGCGACACCAGCATGGCCGACAGCGCACGCGGCGGGGCCAGCACTTCGCGAAGCTGGCCGTCCACACGCAGGCGCACCACCAGGCTCTGCTCGAACGTCTCGATATGAATGTCCGATGCGCTGAGTCGCAGCGCTTCGGCGAGCAGGCCATTGATCAGGCGGATCACTGGCGCTTCGTTTTCGCTTTCCAGCAGATCTTCAATGCGCGGAAGCTCGCTCATCAGACCGGCCAGATCGACCTGATCGGCGATGCCATCCATCAGGGTCGCGGTGGCCGGCTCGCCGGACTGGTACAACCGCTCCAGTTCATGCTCGAAATCGGACGCACCGAGACGCACACAGCCCACAGGCGCCCCATGAACACGCAGCACT
The DNA here is from genome assembly GCF_051028275.1 of Stutzerimonas stutzeri. GTDB lineage: Bacteria > Pseudomonadota > Gammaproteobacteria > Pseudomonadales > Pseudomonadaceae > Stutzerimonas > Stutzerimonas stutzeri_AS. The sequence goes on along the minus strand of NZ_CP069269.1, from coordinate 57,633 downwards.
TCCTGCAGCTGGGTCAGATCGGCGGTCTCTCGCAACAACAGCTGCATGCCGTTCGCTTCGGGTCGCAGCGCAATGCCGCACTGCCGAGCCAACCGATAGGGCAGTAGCGCCTCGCTCATCAAGGCACCAGCCCGCCCAGGCGTGCCCGGCTCGATGGAAACAGCCCGAGCAGATCGCTACGCGCCTCGCGGTCGGGCAGCGCCAAGGGGCTGCTGGCCTTGATGCTTCGGTACTTTTCGTCGCTGAGCTGGCTCAGGGTCAGGGCGTCGCGCACGATGCGCGGGCGGATGAACACCATCAGGTTCTGCTTGGCATGGCTACGGGCAGTGGAGCGGAACAGCCGGCCGAGGCCTGGGATATCACCCAGCAACGGCACGCGTTGATCGCTGTCGGCAACCTCGTCGCTGATCAGCCCGCCGAGCACCACCATGCCGTTGTCCTCGACCATGACCGTGGTCTTGATCTCACGCTTGTTGGTGACCACATCGCTGGCCCTGGCGGTTTCGGCAATGGACGACACCTCCTGGATGATGTCCAGCCGCACGGTGTTGTCCACGTTGATCTGCGGCTTGAGACGCAGCTTCACGCCCACTTCCTTGCGCTCGATGGTCTGATACGGATTTGCGTTGTTCTGGGTGATGGAGCCGGTCACGAAGGGCACTTCCTGGCCGACCAGAATCGACGCTTCAGCATTGTCCAGCGTGACCAGCGTTGGGGTAGAAAGCAGGTTGAATCCGCTTTCGTTGCGCAGCGCGTTGAGCAATGCAACGAAATTGATGCCGCCACCGATGTGCCCTACACCTGCGGTGATGCCTTCCACGCCCGACAGCAGCGAGCCAATCTGCGAGTAGTTCTTATTGGCCGCTGCAGCGGCGATTGCATTGATGCCGCCGCCATTGCCATTGAAGTTGATACTGCCGGCAGGCAGCTTGCTGCTCGGATCGAGAAACAGCCATTGCACGCCCAGTTCCTGCGCCCTCGTATCGGTGACCTCTGCAATGATCGCTTCCACGACCACCTGGGCGCGGCGGATATCCAGCCGCTCGATGATTCGCCGGTAGGTCATCAGTTCGCTGTCAGGCCCGAGCATGACGATGGCGTTCGCGCCGTCCTCGGCCTCAAGCCGTACGCCATCCACCGAGACCACAGCCGGCGCCGCTGCGCCCTCTTCGGCGGCGGCCATCTCGCCGACACCACCCTGGCTGAGTCCGCGCAGCACTTTCAGAACGTCGGCCGCGTTGGCATGACGCAGGTAGATCACCTCGGTATTACCGACATGCTCACGCACCACGTCCAGCTTTGCGATCAACTGTCGCACCCGCTCCCGATCCGCTGTGCTTCCGCGTACCAGCAAGGCATTGCCGCGCTGGTCGGCGACGACCTTGGCACCGCGGGCATCTCCCTTGCCAAGCAGCTCGTTGATCAGTCGCGCGGTGTCCCGGGCGCTGGCGTGGTTCAGCTGAAGGGATTCCACCGGCTCGTCAATGACCTGATCAAGCTGGCGCAGCAGGGTCTCGATGCGGCCCAGGTTGCTGCGCCAATCGGTTACCACCAGCAGGTTGGCCGAGGGGTAAGGGGTAATGACGCCGACGCGCGGATCGACCAGCGGCTTGATGATTTCAAGCATCTGCTCGCTGGCCGCGTTGCGCACGCTGAAGACCCGCGTCGCCATGCCGTTGGAGGCCTGCTCGCTGCCCTGCCCCGAGTCAACGGGCACCGGCTCCAGCCGGGCTGCCTGGTCCGGCAGGATCTTCACGGTGCCATCGGGCAGGTCCACCGCGGCAAAGCCCTGCGCCCGCAGCTGGGCGAGGAAGATGTCGTAGATTTCGTCCGGCGTATGCTGCGACATGGTGCGAATCGTGACTTTGCCCTGCACGCGCGGATCGACGATAAAGGTCGTACCGGTGATTCGCGACACACTGTCGATAAATTCGCCGATATCCGTCTCGACGAAGTTCACCTCGTAGCGAGAGGGTTCGGCAATCGGCAGGTCGTCATCTGCAGCAACGACCAGTCCGGGCAGCAGCAACCCAAACAGCAGCACGCGGATTTGACGAGCCAGAGGCGTCATGGACGGCTTAACCATGGCGTTTGAGTCCTTGCGGTGGGCGTTCCTGTGGCCAGGGCAAACGTTCGAGCCGCCCGTTGTGATCGAAGACGAGCCCTTGGTCATCGATCCGATGCAGCACGATCCCCGGCGCCAGCCGCTGGCCTTGCGTGAGGGTGCGCTGCTGCTTCTGGTAACCGAGAACCACGACCGTCGAATCCACAGGGTCGGCGCGCAGGCCGCCTATCCAGGTCAGCTCGAGTGTGGTCAGGGGCAGCCCGGCGTCGCGGCTCTGTACCGCTTCTCGCGTCCAGTGCTGGGTAAGCAGCTCCATGCGCGCAGCCGGATCGACCATCCGCTGTGCGGGTGTGGAAGGCCCATGCCAGACGGTCAGCACGCACTGAGCCGCAAGCCACGCGGCCAGCGTTGCCAAGCCGAAGCCGACCAGTTTCACTGATGCTGTCATGCCGGTGCTCCCTGGGCCGGATGCCAACCCGGATGGCCTTGCACGTAAGTCAGGCGCGGCAAAGCGAGTTCGGGTAAGTGCCAGGAGCCTGGCTGTTCACGCAGATAGGCTTCGAGGTACTGCCAGAGCGGTTTTCCTTCGGTCTGTGCGCCCAGCGTAAAGGTGCGCAGCCGTTCCATCGTTTCGACGCCCGATACGCGTTGCCCGGACGGGCTATACGCGACTTGCCACGAGCGGCCGAGCAAGCGCGGCAGGTCCTGGCTGTTGTCAAGAATGACCGGGTCTCCGAAGAGCTGCTCCGCCGCGTTTTCAAGCACACGCTGCAGTTGAGCGGCGGGGGCTTCACGAACCACCGCAGGGTGACTGCCGGTCAGGCTCAGCAGATGCTCGCGAGTGATTGCCTGGCCCCGGCGCAACGGCGCGTCATAGCGCAGGCCCGGCAGCAGCACTCCACCGCCGTAATCCTCTGCCAACGCTTGATGGATAAGCCGATCCCAACTGCCACCGCGCACATCGCGGCGCCACATCGGTTCGGGCGCGTGCGCCAGCGTCTGGTCAAGCCAACCGGCATGGCTGGCGCGCTGCGATTGAAGTGTCGATTGAAGGCGCGCCTGAATCAGGCGATCCGCGGCGCTCAGCGATTCGGCAAACGCGGGGTGGAACTCTGCGGCGAAGCGCCATCCTTGTGGCGTGGAATCGCAACGGATGCGGAAGGCGCCACAGGCGCGACTTCCTGCCAGCACAACAGGCACATGGCGACCTGACACCTGGCGAACGTCAATCTGGCGCGGCCAGAGATCCTGGCCACGGGCGCAGAGAACCAGATCGACCTGCTCAAGCCGCTCGGCCAGCCACAGACCCGGCCCGGTGCCCACGTCCGCAAGCGCGACGACCAGGTCAGCCTGCCGCCGCGCTTCATCGAGCTGTGAGCGCATGGATTCATACCACTGACTCAGGGAGCGGGTCTGATCCACTGCATAGGGGTCGGTGATGCCGACCACTGCGATCTGCACACCCGCCCGCTCGAAGAAAGCGATCGATTGGGTGCCTGGCGCTTCCAGCCCAGCGGCCAGCACCGGGCGCCCCCACTGTTTGTACAGCCCGCCCGCCTGTTGCGGCCAGAGCGCGCGTTCGTCGCTGCTCACACGCACATCGGCGCCCAGCAGCTCGCTACCCTGCACACCCGATGCCCCCTGAGTGAGATAGGCGAGCCCGCTGCCATTCCAGCATTGGCCATTTTCCAGGGTGAGGCAGTTCTGCGGGCCCACTTCGTTGCGCAGCCGCTCGAGCAGAGCACCCAGTACGGCGTATCCGCCGGTTTCGACCGGGCCGAGCGCGGCGTCGAGCATGGGTGCCAACGATTGTTGCCCAGCGAAAGCGGCCCGCGCGCTGGCGCCAGTCAACCATGGCGCCTGGCCGATCCGGGCTGCTGCGCCGAGCCGGGTTTGAGGGGCAACAAACAGACTTGGCGCCCGGGCATCAAGCGTGTCGGCGTAGTACAGCAGATCGAGACGTGACGAGCCCCGAAGCGGCTTCGCCGCCCCGGTGGCACATCCACCTAGCGCGGGAATCGCAGCGCCCGCCATCAACCACGCCAGAACTTGCCGGCGCCCCATGCTTGTCATCGATCTGTCACCCAACGTTCAAATGCGGGGCGATAATGCGACGATCAGGTGACAGATTCATTTCAACGGAAGGCGATCAGCATCAAAGCTTAAACAATTACGGCTTAAAACCTTTTTTCATAAAACTATCAATTAATCATCACAATCGCTCTCTACAGTCCGCCCCGCTATCAAGCCAACCCAAGGAGCTGTAGACGATGAGTCGCGAAACCGGCAACAACCGCAACCTCAATCCCAGCAACAACCCGCACATGGATTCGGTACTTGAAACCTATCTCTCACGCCGTCATGTGCTGCGCGGTGGATTGGGAGCGGCTATCGCCATGATTGCTGGTGTTGGCCTGACCGGCTGCTTCGACGGCGGCGGCAGCAGTTCCGATGAAGCCCCCAGCACCCCGACCGAGCCGACGCCAAGCAAGCCGCTGGCCTTGAATTTCGAATCCGTCAGCGTGTCGCGTACGGACGCCTGTGTCGTTCCGGCCGGCTATACCGCATTCGTGCTTGCCCCATGGGGTACGCCGCTCAACAGCACGGCCAATCCGTGGAAGGACGACGGCAGCAACACGTCCACTGACCAGGCCAACGCCATGGGCATGCACCACGACGGCATGCGCTTCTTCCCCATCAACGGCAGCTCCGAAGACGGCCTGCTGGTGGTCAACCACGAGTACATCGACCAGAAAGCGCTGCACCCCAACGGCGCGACCCGCGACGCAAACGGCAATCGTCCGGCTGAGGAAGTACGCAAGGAAATCAACGCCCACGGTGTAGCCGTGGTTCGCATCACCAAGGTCGATGGCCGCTGGCAGGTCATCCAGAACGACCCGCTCAACCGTCGTTTCACCACCGCGAGCGTGATGGATATTCGCGGCCCGATGCGTGGAACCGAGCACGTGCGCACTGCCTTCTCCACCGATGGCACAGTCACCCGCGGCACCAACAACAACTGCGGTAACGGCTATACCCCTTGGGGCACCTATCTGACCTGCGAAGAGAACTGGCCAGAAGTTTTCATCAATCGCAGCACTCCGCTGCCGCGTGATCAGGATCGCATCGGCATGCCGACCGACTCGAGCCGTTACGGCTGGGAGACAGCTGCCGGTGACGCGTCCGAGCAGAACGGTGAATTTGCCCGCTTCGATCTCACTCCGTCTGGCGCCAGCGCCACCGACGATTACCGGAACGAGGCGAGCACTTACGGTTACATCGTCGAGATCGATCCGTTCGCCCCGAACCGCAATGCAGTCAAGCGCACCGCTCTGGGCCGCTTCCGTCACGAAGGTTGCTGGCCGGGTCTGACCAAGCAAGGCAAGCCGGTCGTGTTCTATAGCGGCGACGATTCCCGTTTCGAATATCTGTACAAATTCGTCTCGAAAGCATTGTGGGACGAGGCCGATGCCAACCCCAGCGACCCGTTGGCGACCGGCGACAAGTACATGAACGAGGGTACGCTGTACGTTGCGCGCTTCAACGCAGACGGCACGGGTACCTGGCTGCCACTGACCGTAGACGCCGTCGCGCAGAACGGCAGTACCCTGGGTTCGATTTACGGCGATCTGCCGGGAATCATCCTGAACACTCGTGGAGCTGCCGACGCCGTGGGCGCGACCCCGATGGACCGCCCGGAGTGGACCGCGGTCAACCCGGTCAATGGTGACGTCTACCTGACGTTGACCAACAACTCCAGCCGTACCGAAACGAACCCTGCCAACCCACGGGCGAAAAACGTCAACGGTCATGTCATCCGCTGGCATGAATCGGACGATCAGGTCAGCTTCGATTGGGACATCTTCGTGTTCGGCTCGGACGCCAACGCTGGCCCCGAAACCAACCTTTCCGGTCTGACCGATATGAACCAATTCGCCAGCCCGGACGGTATGGGCTTCGACAGCCGCGGCATTCTCTGGATCCAGACCGACAACGGTGGCAACGCCGTCGCTCAGGTCACCAACGACCAGATGCTTGCGGTAATCCCGAGCAACCTGGTGGATGCCGAGGGTAACCAGCTGCCCATCCGTGAGCAGAACCAGAACGAGCTGCGTCGCTTCTTTGTCGGCCCGAACGGCAGCGAAGTGACTGGCGTGACCTTCACGCCCGACAACACCTCGATGTTCGTCAATATCCAGCATCCTGGAAATTGGCCTTACACCGATGACGCAACCCAGGCTACGCCGGACGGCCAAACAGTTCGGCCGCGTGCATCGACGGTAGTCATCCAGAAAGCCGACGGCGGCGAGCTCGCCGTCTGATAGCTGCATGACGAAAAGAGCCGGTACCGGAAACGGTACCGGCTCTTTTTTTTATCGGTCCAAAAGCGATACCAGACGGCTCTCCACCCGGCCCGGCCGAGGCATCAGGGCATCAGATCAGCAGCGGTCGACTCTGCCGTCCAGAACGGGGCTGGCTGCCGACCACGGAAGAGCACCTGTTGCGCCGGCACGCGGCTGTACCACTTCGAGACGCCACGTACCTCGACCTGGTGAACGGTCCGGTAAACCGTGTCGTCCAGGCTCACTTCTATTCCGAGCAGAAAATGATCACCGCTGAGCACAAGCCCATCGGTGAGGCGTCGGAAGGTCGCGTCGTCAACAGCACCCAGCGATTGGCGCAGCTGCTCCGCATCGCGATAACCGCCCGCTGGACGTGAGCTGATCACACGAGTCAGTAGCGAGCCTGGCAGTTCGCCCTCGTATAACGCCTCCAGCAAAGGCAGGTCCCTCAACGCCAGCGCATTAGCGTTGAGGCGCCAGCTGCCATGATCGGGCAGCGCACAGAGCTGTGGATGACGCAGGTAACGCGACGGGTCAGCCGGTGCGAGCAGATTCAGTTCGCTGGTTTCGCGCATGGGCTGATTGGCGGCCAGCCACCCGTTGCCTTGACGAAGGTATTGGTCGTTTTCTGCACCCAGCAGGTTTGGCTGGTGGTCCGGGTCCACCCAGTCGACCAATTGCTGCACCAATCGATCATTAGCCATGTCACGGCCCAGCAGATGCCCGAGTTGCCGCCTGGCTCGCTCGCCATCCTCACCTGCCAGAGCGTTCAAGTTGAAACAGGTACGCAGATCGCGTAGCAGCAGCCTCGCCCCGCCGCCGTCGAATCGATAGGGCAACGGCAGCCCACGAGTGGCCTGCCAGTACAGCGGACTTTCGCGCCAGCTGACATCGCGCATCGCCTGGACCGCAAACGCCTTGGCAGCTGTGTCTACGGCACGGGCCTGTACCCTTTGCTGCAGCTGTCGGGCCTGCTCAATTTCTTCGCGGCCCTGCGCAGCCAGCCAACCCAGGCCACCGGCCAACAATGCCAGTGCCATGAGCACCATAAGCAAGGCGACCCCTCGCTGCTCCTTTCCCATTTGTCCGATCCGTCTGCAAGTCGACTGACGCGTCAGTTAACCCACTAAAGGTTGCAGAGACGTGGCAATGTCGCCTAATCGTCATCTGCACGTCACAACGCTGGGGCAGGATTCGCCTACTTTTTTGCACCTCAAGGAGACGGCCATGGGCCTCGGCGGAATCAGTATCTGGCAGTTGTTAATCGTTCTGCTCATTGTCGTCATGCTGTTTGGAACCCGGCGCTTCCGCTCGATCGGTAGCGACCTGGGGGAAGCCATCAGCGGCTTTCGTAAATCCGTAGCGAGCGAAGAAGACGCTAAAACAGCGCAGATCGGCCACAGTGAGCAGCTCGTGCACGATAACCTCGAGCGGCGCGAACACGCCTGATACCAGGCAATCTCACTGGCAAGAGTCGGAAACACGATGCCCCATTGGCGTTAGGCGCGTGTTTCTGCCTCCACGTTAGGCGCGCCAAAATCAGATTTGCCCCACCCGCACCGTTCGCCACCCATTCGCTGGAACCCATCGCTGCAAAGCTGACGCACCCTTGAGTTTGCTGTTCATATGCGAGCATCTCGCAGCAGGAGCGCCTTCACCTAGGGCGGCTGAACGCGTATATAGCCTCACTGGCGCCAGGCGATGTCGTGGCCAGCAAGCCCGACAAACCGCCCAGACAAAACCAATAAAGCGAACGGGCCTCAATGCAGATCGATGAAGAAATCACGCTGAAAAAGCTGGAGGTGTTTCTCGCCTTCATGCGCAGCGGAAATCTGAGCAAGGCGGCGGCCGAGCTGAACACCAGCAACGTCAGCGTGCACCGCGCTATCCACTCACTGGAAAGCGCGCTGCGCTGCCCGCTGTTCAAGCACGAGGGACGCAACCTGATCCCGCTGGAGAGCGCCTATGTGCTCGAAGAGCGGGCGCAGAAACTGGTGCAGGACGTACTCGAAACCGTACGGCAGACGCGCGAAGCCGCCGGCTTCTCGGCTGAACGGTTCAAGCTTGGTGCGCTGTACTCGTTGACGGTGAAGACCGTGCCACAGCTGATCATGGGTCTGAAGCTGCGCCGCAGCGAGCTCAATATCGACCTGATCCTGGGTTCCAACGTCGACCTGTTCTACAAGCTGAAGAACATGGAACTGGACGCGATCCTGGTGTCGCTGAACGACAGTGTCAGCCACGACCCGGACTGCGCACAACTGCCTCTGTTTGCCGATGACATCTTCCTCGCCGCGCCGGCTGATTCACCCTTTGCGCAACAGGCGGAAGTCGACCTGAGCGACCTGCGCGACGTCACCTTCATTACGCTCACCCAGGGTTTTGCGACTCATCAGGACGGCAACCGGGTATTTCAGCAGGCGGGGTTCGAACCGAAGGTCGCGATGCAGGTGAATGACATCTTCACTCTGCTGAGTATGGTCAATTCAGGCGTGGGGTATGCGTTGCTGCCCGGCCGGGTAGGGATGGTCTACGAGTCACGGGTCAAGCTGGTGCCGCTGCAGGCGCGTTATCATCTGCAACAGCACATCGGCGTGGTCTTCCTGAAGGCCAAGGAGCGCGATCCCAACCTACTCGCACTCCTGGCCGAATGCCGCATGTACAGCCTCAAAAATCCAAGCTGACGAACATTATCCCAGCATGCCGCGCATGATGAAGAACAGCAACGATGGGCCGAGCAGGCAGCCCAACGCCGTATAGAACGCCGCTGTCAGGCAACCGTAAGGCACCAGTTTCGCATCGGTCGCGGCCAGACCACCAGCCACACCGCTTGAGGTGCCGATCAGGCCACCGAAGATCACCGCCGCACGCGGGTTGTTCAAGCCAATCATCGGAGCGAAGAAGGGCGTTGCGATCATCACCAGAATTGCCTTGACCAGGCCGGCTGCGATGGACAGCGCCATCACTTCGGAGCTGGCTCCGATCGCCGCTCCGGTCACTGGGCCGACGATGTAAGTCACTGCACCGGTGCCGATGGTGGTCAAGCTGACCGCATCGGTGTAGCCGAACGCCATAGCCACCGAGACGCCCGCAATGAAGGATGCAAAAACGCCCACGAACAACGCCAGCACGCCGACCATGCCGGCGCGCTTGAGCTCCTCGACGCTAACGCCGAAACCCGTAGCAACAATGGCGAAGTCCCTGAGCATGGAGCCACCGAGCAAGCCGATGCCGGAGAACAGCGCGATGTCGACCAGCCCCTTCTGTCCGCCGGTAACGACACCGCCGATGTACGACAGCAACAGACCAATCAGAATGGCTACGGCTGAGCCGTGTAGTCGGCCCTTGGTGAGCTTGTACGACAGCCAGTACGAGAACCACATGGTAGCGCCGATAATGGCGAAGCCGCTGATCAGGCCGTAGCCGGAAACGACCTTGAGTAGAGATTCGTACATGGATCAGCCCTCGGAGGTCAGTGGTTTGGCTTCATCGGTTTCATGCTTTTTTCGGCCGATCCGGTCGAGCACCGGTACGAAGGCGAAAGCGATGGCCACCGCAGCGATACCGGCAAGGATCGCCATAGGACCGCCACTGAGCGCACCCAGGACATTTTGCTGCGCGGCCATGGCGACCACGATTGGGATGTAGACGGCGCTCCAGAATTTGACGCCCTGCTCCGAATCCATGGTGAACAGGCCGCGGGTTTTCAGATAACTGCCCAGCAGGATCAGTAGCACCATGGCGATGCCGACGCCGCCGACGTTGGCCGGGACGCCAATAAGTTTACCGAGCAGTTCACCGACGAAGATGCCCGTCAGGGTGCACAAGGCTAGGAAGGCCACACCAAAGATGATCATTGTTCTTGTCCTTTTGGTTGCGCCGCCTGCAGAAGGCTTGGCGCGTGTTATCGAGGTCGTTGTTGTTATCCATCGATCAGAGCGAGGGCTCGCCCGGGTGCTGCGTGCAATTTATCTATCGGCTCTGGCTGCCCTCCTGACGCAGCAAGGCGTCCAACGTGTCCAGCCGGGCGCCGTCGAAGGCGACCAACGTACCCTGTTCGAAAACCCGCCGCGCCAGCCCGGTCAATACCTGACCTGGCGGCAGTTCGATGTGCAGCCGCACGCCGCGCTCGTAGGCGGTGCGCAGGGTGCCGTGCCAGTCGACGACGCGGCACATGTTGAAGGCCAGGTCGTCGCGCAGGCGCTCGGCGTCGAACAGCGGCCGCGCCGATGAGCCGCTGAGGTAGCGAATCCGTGGGGCACGCACCTCGACCTTGGCGAAGGCCTCCGCCAGTCGCTGTGCCGGCTGCTCGAGCAGCGCGCAGTGCGACGGCACGCTCATCGCCAGGCGCCGCGCGCAGGATGCGCCCAGTGCCTTGGCCCGCGCGGCGACCGCGGCCATGGCGGCGTCGCTACCGGCGATGACGATCTGATTGTCGGCATTGATGTTGCCCAGGTAGACCGGGCCCTCGGCTTCGGCCAACAGCGCCTCGACCGCACCCAGCGGCAGGCCGAGGACAGCGGTCATGCCGTAGCCCTCGGGGTAGGCCTGCTGCATCAGCTCGCCTCGCAGAGCCACCAGGCGGAGGGCATCGGCGAAGGTCAGCGACTCGGCGATCACCGCCGCGGCATAGGCGCCGATGGACAGCCCGGCGACGTAGTCCGGCCGCTGGCCATCGCGCATCAGCAGCCGCGCCCCGGCGACTCCGGCAATCAGCAGGCAGAGCTGCACCGCGCGGGTCGATTGCAGCGCCTCGGCCGAATCGAGCAGCCGCGCATCCTCGCCGACCACGGCACTGGCCTCGGCCAGGGTCTCGGCGACTTCCGGCGCCTCGGGCAGCCGTTGCAACATGCCGGGCTTTTGCGCGCCCTGACCGGGAAAGGCGAACAGGCTGCTCATGCGACCCGCTCCGTACCGTCCGACGCCTGCCGCCAGGGATCGGCCACCAGGCGCGCGCCCGTGACGCACTTGAGTAGCACACGAGCCGTCTGGCCTGCCCACTCACGCAGGGCGACAGCGCCGTGGGGGGTTTCTAGCTGCATGTCGATGCGGCTGGGTGCGCCGTCAAGCTGCGACAGCAGTTCGGCGGCCGCGCCGCGAGACAGCGGCTCGGGCACACGCAACAGCAGGTCAAGGTCACTGCCGGTCGTCACCGTCGGCAGCCCCGTGGCGAGCTGGTAGCCCACCGAGCCGGTCACGCCCCAGCCGTAGCCCAGGGCGTCGAGCATCGGTTTGACCAGCTCAAGCGCACGCAGCGCCGGGAGCCCGGCGGTTGGCAGCCGCTGCACCAGTTGTTCAGGGCTGACGCAACGCAGCACGCGGCCGAGCGCCATCGAGGTGGCGTAACGCTGGTCACGGCTGACGCCGCGCACACCCACCGCGACCTCGCCGAGCGCCACCCGCGCCCGACGCACCACCACCGGCTGGCCGGCAGCGAGCACCCGTCCCGCCCAATCCGGCGCGTCGGCCGGCAGCTGGGCCGGGGTCATGCCCCAGAGCAGGTCGTGGGGACGCGGTGTGTCGTGCATCTACAGCCTCCTCGTGGTTGTTGTTGTCGAGTCGCTGATGAGTTCGGCGGATACGGCCGCTTCAGGTATTCGCTACCACTGGGCGCGCAGCATCTCCCGCACCCGCGACGACGCCTCACGGTTCGCCGCACCGAGGCGGCCGCTCAGATCGCTGCTGCCGCCGATGTCTGCCACGGCCTTGGCGAGACAGTCGCGCACACGCGCCAGATCGTCCGCTGAGGGCTGCTCGATGTTGTCCACGGAGAGGGTTTCCCAGAGCAGGCCGAGGGTTGCGTAGTTGTCGATGTCGTAGGCCATCGGCGGCACCGATTCAGCCAGCGCTTCCAACTCCTCGACGCTGCGCAGGGTGATGCGCGCCGCGGCGGCCTTGCCCATGGCGTGCACCATCACGCCCGGGTCACGCAGGGCGATGGTCCGCTGGGCCTGATAGCCGTGGGCGAGAAACGCGCCGGACATGGCCTTGCCGACCAGCAGCGAGACCACCGGATGACCGGCTAGGCGTGCGCGGGCATAGCCGTCCACTGCACCGGCCAGCGCCTGATGAATGCCCAGCGCCTCCTCGCGCCGCCCGTAGGCCTGGCTCGGCACGTCGACCACGGCGACTACCACTCGCTTGTCCGCCTTGTCGTGATCGGCTGCGATGACCTCGTCCAGCGCCTGACCCAGCGCCCAGCCTTCAAGCAGGCCGACCTCGCCGTTGCGGGCCCGAGGAAAGGGATTCTCGGCATCCGGCACCACCGCGATATACCGCGCGGCACGCTCGCCCAGTGTTCCATCCACCACCTTCACCGAGGCCGGATAGCCCGCCTGTGCCTGGCCGCCGGCCAAGGCTTGCAACCAGTTCAGTCCACGGCTCATCTGGCTTCTCCTTCATAGAGGGCACGCACGGCGGCGGCGTCGAGTTGGGTGCGGGTATCGGTGTCAGCCAGGCGCTGGAGAAACCAGGCATGGCGACGGCTGCGCGGCTGAGCAGGTTTGCCGAGCGCGAACAGTTCATGCAGCTGATCGCGGATGGCATTGGTGTCGTCGGCCACATAGGCGTCCACCAGCCCGGAGGCGTAGCGCTGCTCGCCACCGGTCAGGCTCCAGATGAAGGGCCGGTCGCGCGAGTCGTACTCGTCGAGCCCGGCTTCTTGCTCGATCACCTGCGGACCGTTGAGGCCGACACGGGCCTCGCGGGTGACAACCAGATAGCTGCACAACCCGGCGGCGATGGACATGCCACCGAAGCAGCCGACCGAGCCCGCCACCACGCCGATGACCGGCTGGTATTCGCGCAGCTCGACGATGGCCGCCTGGATTTCGGCGATGGCGGCCAGGCCCAGGTTGGCTTCCTGCAGACGCACGCCGCCAGTTTCCAGCAACAGCACGGCGCGGGTCGGGGTGCCGTTGCGGTTGTCCTCAGCGGCCAGCTCCAGGGCGCCGGCGATCTTCGCACCGCCGACTTCGCCCATGCTGCCGCCCTGGAAGGCGCCTTCGATGGCGGCGATTACCGCCGGCTGCCCATCGATGGTGCCCTTGGCCACCACCACGCCGTCGTCGGCCTGGGTGACGATGCCCTGCTTCGGCAGCCAGGGCGAGGTGACGCGATCAAACGGATCGAGCAGTTCGCGGAAGCTGCCCTCGTCCAGCAGTGCGCGGGCACGCTGGCGGGCGCCGAGCTCGACGAAGCTGCGCGACTTGAGTAAACGGGCCACAGTTTCAGCAGACGAATCAGTCATGGCCGACCTCCTCCAACCCCTGCTCCAGGCGCAGACGCACTACGCCGGGTGTGGCCCCAAAATCGTGAATATCGATGTTCAACGCCGGTAGCGTCTGCTCGCGAAACATCCGCTCGAACAGGCTCTTCCAACGCTGCTCGGCACCATTGACCGAGGTGACGACCTGTATCGCCAGCCTCCCGGCCTGACCGGGCTCGAGCATCACTTCCAGATCGCCCGAGCCGACCACGCCGACCAGGGCCTTGCCGCGGGCGGGTTGCCCGGCGGCGAATTCGAAAGACAGGGTTTCCATGTTCAATTGCTCCCAGTCGGCGCCGGCGCGGTGGGCGCCAGGCGATCGAGGAAAAGAGTGGCGGCCAAGAGGTCGGCGGCGCCGCCCGGCGAGGCGTTGAGGGCGAGCATGTCGCGATCGAGCAGGCGCAGCTGGCGACGTCCGGCAAGGCTGGCGGCGCCACCCGCGTCCAGCACGGCGCGGGCTCCCTGCTGCATGCGGGTCAGCCCTTCGAGACCGGCGCGGTGCAGCACACAGGTGTCGGTCAGGGTGCTCATGATCGCCAGCAGCGCATCGAGCCGGGCGTTCTGCTCACCGGCACCAGCGCGACGGCTGGCATGCAGTTGTGGAAGGCCAAGCTGCAGTACGGCGGGAAATCCGTGCTGCGCCTGTTCGCGGGCACCGAGCACGCCATAGCGGCGGCAGACCCGTGCGCCATGACTGTCAGGGTTGTGCGGCGCGGCCGGATCGTTCAGCCGCGCCAGGGCGGCAGCGCTGGCTGCGATCTCGCCAGCCGAAGCGCCGCGTTCCAGCATCGCCGCCGCGCTGAGCAGCCCCAGCGCCCAGATCGCACCGCGATGAGTATTAACGCCACCCGTCACGCGAAGCATTTCCGCTTCGCCTTCCCGTCCGAGATGACCGAGAGTTTCGCGCAGCGGTTGGCTAATCTGGCCTTCGCTGCGTGCGGCATCGGCCATGGCGGCAAAGGTCGGCCACAGCGATTGCGCCGAGGCATGCATCAGCCCCAGGTGCAGGTCGCTGTGCGCGCCGCTGCCGCGCCGGTCCACCAGCCCCGGCTTGGGCGAGAGGTCGGCCTCATCGGTCAGAGCCTGTACCGCCAGGTCCGCCAGGCGCTCGGCCAGCGTAGGCTGCGCCTGAGGTGCTATGAGCGCATTCATCACCAGCTCCTGAACTTGGCTGGCGGGTTGTAAAGGCCGCCAGACCAGTCGACCAGTTCGGCAATGCTCTTGGCTGCCAACAGTTCACGGGAAGCATCGTTACGGCGGATGCCGAGGTCTTCCGGCAGCGCGATCAGCCCTTCACGGCGCATGCGCTCGGTGTCTTTCGGGTTGTGCCGCAGGCCGATGCTGGTAACACCGGCCACCGCGGCGATCATTGCCTGGCGTTCCTCCAGCGAGCGAGCCTTGTACAGGTAGGCGATGCCTTCCTCGGTGAGCAGGTGGGTCACGTCGTCGCCATAGATCATGATCGGCGCCAGCGGCATGCCGCTCTTCTTGGCCACCTGCACTGCATCGAGCTGCTCGACAAAGGTGGGCTTGCCGCCTTCCTGGAAGGTCTCGACCATCTGCACGACGAGCTTCTTGCCGCGCTCGAGCATGGTCACTGGGGCTTCACCGCCGGGCATGGCCATGTCCAGCCAGGCCGGGGTCGGGTGACGGCGACCGCGCGGGTCATGGCCCATGTTTGGCGCGCCGCCGAAACCAGCGAGGCGACCACGGGTAACGGTGGAGGAATGCCCGTCCCCATCGACCTGTAGCGTTGCACCGATGAACAGGTCCACCGCGTACTGCCCGGCCAGCTGGCACATCATGCGATTGGAGCGCATCGATCCGTCGCGGCCCGTGAAGAACACATCCGGGCGATGGGCGATGTAATTCTCCATGCCCAGCTCGGTGCCGAAGCAATGCACGCTTTCCACCCAGCCGGTCTCGATGGCCGGGATCAGCGTCGGGTGCGGATTGAGCGTCCAGTTGCGGCAGATCTTGCCTTTCAGGCCAAGGGATTCGCCGTAGGTCGGCAGGATCAGCTCGATGGCCGCGGTGTTGAAGCCGATGCCGTGGTTGAGCGACTGCACGTTGTGTTTTTCGTAGATACCGCGGATCGCCATCATCGCCATCAACACGTGCACCGGTTTGATGTGACGCGGGTCGCGGGTAAACAGCGGCTCGATGTAGAACGGCTTGTCCGCCACCACCACGAAATCGACCCAGCTCGCCGGGATGTCAACGCGTGGCAGCTCGTCGACGATCTCGTTGACCTGGAAAATGACGATGCCATCGGAGAAAGCAGTCGGCTCCACCAGTGCGGGGGTGTCTTCGGTGCTGGGGCCGGTGTAGATGTTGCCGTGACGATCCGCCTGGAAGCCGGCCACCAGCGCGACGTTGGGGATCAGATCCACCAGGAGGCGCGAATAGAGTTCGATGTAGGTATGGATAGCGCCCACTTCCAGCAGCCCGTCTTCGAGCAGCTGGCTGATGCGCAGGCTCTGCGGGCCGGCAAAGGAGAAATCGAGCTTGCGCGCGATCTGCCGTTCGAACAGATCCAAATGCTCGGAGCGGCTGACGCTGGGCATGATCATATGCAGGTCGTGCAGCTTGCCGGGGTCGACCTGGGCAAGCGAGCGAGATAGGAAGTCCGCCTGCTTCTGGTTGTTACCTTCGAGCACCACCCGATCACCAGGAGCGATCAGCAATTGCAGGGCATCGACGATCCGCTCGCTGGGCAGCACCACGCCGTCGGCGAGGCTGCGCACCTGATCGAGACGACGAGCTTTTTCGGCTCGACGACGCGACCACTGCGGCGGTGGGGAGATTGTTGTTGTCATGCTGACTCCACAGTATTTCCGCTTGTGGAGCGCACAGTAGGGACGGGACCCGGAGGTCATCAATCAAGCGCAAAGGCGTTTCGTTACGCTGAGGTTAACGATGCGGCAAGGCCGGCCCCTACAGCCAACCGAGCGTGATCGCCGCGAGCAGCAGATAGCGCCCGCCCTTGGCCAGGGTCACCAACAGCAGAAAGCTCCACAGCGGCTCGCGCAGGGTTCCGGCAATCACCGTTATCGGGTCGCCGATGATCGGCACCCAGCTCAGCAGCAACGTCCAGCGCCCGTAACGGTGGTACCGTCGCTGCGCCCGTTCGAGCTGCCTGTCGCTGACCGGGAACCAGCGTTTGTGGCGCAACCGCTCGACCGAGCGCCCCAGCAGCCAGTTCACCAGCGAACCGAGCACATTACCCAGGGTGGCGACCAGCAGCAGCGCCGCTGCCGGTTGCGCGCCGTGCAGCAGCAACCCGACCAGCACGGCTTCGGATTGCGCCGGAAGCAGCGTGGCCGCGGCAAAGGCGGCGCTGAACAGGCCAAAATATATAGAAAGGTCGAGCATGAAAAATAGAGTGTGTCGGGCTCAGGTAGCACCAGCGGCGAGAGAAGCACAAGCCTAAGCGGAAATCTGGCAGGCTGTACGGCACTGGCGAGGCGAATGGCAAGGTAACAGAGGATTCGATGAAAGGCAGGCTGATCTATCTCGTTGGTCCCTCCGGCTCAGGCAAGGACAGCTTGCTCGATGCCGCGCGCGAGCAACTGACCGAGCGCGGCGTACGCATTGCAAGGCGGGTCATTACACGATCAGCCGAAGCCGTGGGTGAATCTGCCGAGGCGGTCTCCCATGATGAGTTCGATCGACTGGAGCGCAGCGGGGCTTTTGCCATGAGCTGGCGAGCCAATGATCTGGCCTATGGCATTCCGGTCCTGATCGAACAATGGCTCGCCGCAGGCGAAGACGTTCTGGTCAATGGCTCACGTGGTTACCTTGAGCAGGCGCGCAAACGCTACCCGGATATGCTGGTGGTGGTACTCAGCGTGCGGCCGGAGGTGCTGCGCCAGCGCCTGCTCAAGCGCAACCGCGAAACACCGGAGCAAATCGAGGCGCGGCTGGCGCGTAATGCGCGTTTCGAGCATTTGCTGGATGGCGTGGTCCTGCTGGACAACTCCGGCGCATTACAGGATTCAGTCGACGCGCTGCTGCGAATCATCGACCGCTAACGGCTATCGACCCGGTTGGGGATAAAAGCCCGGCACGGCGTTGGGCCTGTCTATACGTCCGGCCGGCATGGTGCAGTTGAGGTCCCGGAAAGGCTGGCCGTTGAGCAGCTCCCAGCCATGCCCAGGCGAAGTCTGGCGGCAGATCACCGTGCCATCGGCTTTGCTCTGCCATTGGTAATACGGCGCCGGACCGGCCGAGGCCAGCTGAAACAAGGTCAGGCTGATTACGAACAATACGGCACGCATGGTTGGGGCTTCAAACTAGAATCGGGCCACTCTAGCCGTATCGTTCCATAGCGCAAGCGCGGCTGGTCGGCAGACCTCAATACCAGACCGTTTCTGCCTCGCGCATGAATATTTCCACGGTCTTGGGCCCGATGCCTTCGAATTCGGCCAGGCGCTTCTCAAGCTCTGCGCGGTCCTTGCTCTGCTCGCGAATGTTGCCGAGCTTACCGCCATATTCCCGGTTGAGCTTTTCGCAGAGTTTGAGCAGCCGTTCGGCAGTCGATTCGTCGTAGCGAACGTAGTGACCTTCACCGAGCATGTCTACCAGCTCCTGCCAGCTGCAATTACAAAGTTTCCTCGGGGTGTCACGCCTGTGCTTCTCGACAATGACGCGGTAGGCATCCGCTGCGATATCTTGCTGAATGCGCTTGCCGAACAGAAAGCTGGCGATGAACCACTTGAACAATTCGCCTTCGCCCTGGCTGATGTCAATCCCGAGTTCCTGTGCACTGATTTCACTGGCCATTGCTGCACCTCGCTGGCGTGGGGTCTTCTGTTGCGACGCCAGCAGCCACTCTTGGTTCGCATCCAGCGTGCAAACATAGGCAAAAATCCGCCTATACAGCGCCAGCAATGAGCGGGTTCTTGCCACCCGACAAGCCTGCGCAGACCCGGACTCACCGGAATAGAGCCTCCGCTGCGTCTGGCACAGCTCGTGCTTTGCCCAAATGGCCCGATGCGACGACCAACGACAAGAAAGCCGCACAGCGCTCCTGCTCCATCTGAAAGCACGTCCCGTCGCCGTCTCCCTTATCTTGTCGTTGCATGCAGCCCTGGCGCTGTAGTTGATCGTCTATCGTCAGTTCAGCAAGACCAATAACAACGAAACGGAGAAACACCATGAGATTGACCAAACGCATCAGCCTACTTGCTGCCGCAGCGGCGTTCACCGCCAGTACTGCAGCGGTTGCTGCCCCGACGTTCATCAACATCCTCACGGGAGGCACCAGCGGCGTGTACTACCCGATCGGTGTTGCCATCTCCCAGCTGTACAGCAAAGGCATCGATGGCTCCAAAACCTCCGTGCAGGCCACCAAGGCCTCGGTTGAAAACCTCAACCTGCTTCAGTCCGGCCGTGGCGAGCTGGGCTTTGCCCTTGGAGATTCCGTGGCTGACGGCTGGAACGGCGTCGAGGAAGCGGGCTTCAAGGCACCCCTGAAAAAACTACGCGCTATCGGCGGCAGCTACCCCAACTACATCCAGATCGTCGCCAGCAAGGAGTCCGGCATCAAGACTCTGGCAGATCTGAAGGGCAAATCGATTTCCGTTGGCGCGCCGAAATCCGGTACCGAGCTGAACGCCCGCGCCATCCTCAAGGCTGCCGGCTTGAGCTACGAAGACATGGGCAAAGTGGAATACCTCCCGTTTGCCGAGTCTGTCGAGCTGATCAAGAACCGTCAGCTCGATGCCACCCTGCAGTCCGCTGGCCTGGGTATGGCGGCCATTCGCGACCTGGCGTCGACCATGCCGCTGAACTATGTGGAAATCCCTGCGGACGTGGTCGCCAAGATCGGCAACGAAGCCTATCAGGCAGCGAAGATCCCAGCGGGTACCTATGATGGCCAAGAAGCCGACGTGCCGACCGTAGCCATCACCAACATCCTGGTGACCCATTCGGACGTGCCGGATGACGTCGCGTATCAGATGACCAAGCTGCTGTTCGAGAACCTCGACCAGCTGGGCAATGCGCATTCCGCCGCCAAGGACATCAAGTTGGAAAACGCTACCAAGGCGCTGCCGATCCCGCTGCATCCAGGTGCCGAGCGTTACTACAAGGAAGCCGGCGTACTCTGATTACGCCCTGGGCGGCCCATGTGCTGCCCAGTCTGAACCGCGGGCGTCTGTCCTGACGCTCGCGGATCGCCCAACCCAACTCTGAAGAGGCGCTAGTAAAACCAGCGTGGGATCACGGCAGGTTTTGTTAGCGGCTCTACGCGACCACGCTTTATCAGCTCGAGGCATTTCATGAGCGAACTACAACAAGAGGAAGGCCTGGCAGGTAGCGCAGCCGATTGGCCAAAAGCACTGTTTTATGTAGCGCTGCTGTTTTCCATCTACCAAATTGTCATGGCGGCGTTTCACCCGGTATCGAGCCAGGTACTGCGAGCCGGACATGTCGGCTTCCTGCTGATGGTCGTTTATCTGTATTTTCCCGCCGCAGGCAACGGCCGCCCCTGGCAGCCACTGGCCTGGGTCCTGGGCCTGGCCGGCATGGGGACCGCGTTTTACCAGTGGTATTTCGAAGCTGACCTGATCCAGCGCTCAGGCGACCTCACGACCCTCGATTTCGCGGTCGGCGTGCTGCTCATCGCATTGGTATTCGAGGCCGCTCGCCGGGTCATGGGTATCGCCCTGCCGATCATCTGTGCCATGTTCCTCGCCTACGGCTTGCTCGGGCAGTACTTGCCGGGCGACCTCGCCCACCGTGGTTACGGCATCGATCAGATAGTCAACCAGCTCGCATTCGGTACCGAAGGACTCTACGGCACCCCGACCTACGTGTCCGCCACCTACATCTTCCTGTTCATCCTCTTCGGTGCCTTTCTCGAGCAGGCCGGGATGATCAAGTTGTTCACCGACTTTGCCATGGGGCTCTTCGGCCACAAGCTGGGCGGCCCGGCCAAGGTCTCGGTGGTGTCGTCCGCACTGATGGGCACTATCACCGGTTCCGGCGTTGCCAACGTCGTAACGACCGGCCAGTTCACCATTCCGCTGATGAAGCGCTTCGGCTACAAGGCCGCCTTTGCCGGCGGCGTTGAATCGACATCGTCCATGGGCAGCCAGATGATGCCGCCGGTCATGGGGGCCGTGGCGTTCATCATGGCCGAGACCATCAACGTGCCCTTCATCGAAGTCGCCAAGGCTGCGCTGATCCCCGCCCTGCTGTACTTCGGCTCGGTGTTCTGGATGGTCCACCTGGAAGCCAAGCGCGCCAATCTCAAAGGCCTGCCTAAAGAGGAGTGCCCTAGCGCGATGGCGGCGGTCAAGCAACGCTGGTATCTGCTTATTCCGCTGGGTGTTCTGGTCTACCTGCTGTTCTCCGGACGCACGCCGCTGTTCTCCGGCATGGTCGGCCTTGCGCTGACCGCGATCGTGATCCTCGGATCGGCGATCATCCTGAAGGTGTCGTCGTTCGGTATCCGCATCGCCTTCTGGATCGCGCTGGGCGTGCTCTGTGCCGGGTTTTTCCAACTCGGTATCGGCGTGATATTCGCGGTCATTGCCGCTCTGGTGGCGGTCTGCTGGTTCATCAAAGGCGGCCGCGACACCCTGGTGGTGTGCCTGCATGCACTGGTAGAAGGCGCGCGCCACGCAGTGCCGGTGGGTATCGCCTGTGCGCTGGTCGGCGTGATTATCGGCGTGGTATCGCTGACCGGTGTGGCCTCGACCTTTGCTGGCTACATCCTGGCCGTCGGTGAGAACAACCTGTTCCTGTCGCTGGTGCTGACCATGGCCACATGCCTGGTGCTGGGCATGGGCATCCCAACCATCCCCAACTACATCATCACCAGTTCCATCGCCGCACCCGCCTTGCTGGATCTTGGCGTACCGCTGCTCGTCTCGCACATGTTCGTGTTCTATTTCGGCATTCTCGCCGACCTCACGCCTCCTGTGGCCCTGGCCTGCTTCGCTGCGGCACCGATTGCCAAGGAGACCGGGTTGAAGATCAGCCTATGGGCGGTGCGCATTGCCGTCGCCGGCTTCGTGGTGCCGTTCATGGCGGTCTATAACCCCTCGTTGATGATGCAGGGCGACAGCCTGTGGATGACCGCCTACATGGTGGTCAAGGCGAGCTTTGCCATTGGTCTCTGGGGCATCGTCACGATCGGCTACCTGCAGCGACCCCTTGCCTGGTGGGAGCGGGTGCTCGGCTTTGCCGCCGGTGCGACACTGATCATGGCCATGCCGATCACGGATGAAATCGGCTTTGGCATCGGCATTCTGCTGCTGGCCCAACACATCGTGCGGGCCCGCCGGGCCGGCCCGGTACTGGCGTGATCGAACTTTGCCTGGGACTGGCTGGGGTGGTGTGGGCGCAGGTGCCCACAGCTGAGTTCACCCTGGCCTGGACCCACACGATCGAGAGGATCCGCTGGGAAGAGGATTACCGCGTGACGCCAGACGGGCTGCTGCTCGGCGAAGCGCGGGTCAAGGGTTCAGGTGCCGGGATGGACATCCCGGATGACGCCGAACTGCGTGACGGGGCCTGGCACTACCAGCGTCAGATGTCGCCGTTGCAACCCCTGCGAGTGGGACGGACTCCCGAAGCAGGGGATTACCAACTGTGCTTTGACCAACGCTGTCACGCCCTGGGGGAATGGCTCGGCCCGCCAAAAGCGGACCAGCCCGCGCTGGAACTTTGGAGCTGCGCCGCGCAAGCGGACGGCTCCTCCTAATTCACGCGCTTCAGGGCGTTGGCTTTGCCATGAGTGGGCTGTAAAGGTTGGCTGGTGGATCGGTGAAGCGTGATCCACCCTCCATTGACTCAACGCATAAGCTGTCAGTCAGACCGCTTGCATTGCCTCTTCACGCCTGCTGACCACCAGCTTTCTAGCGCGACGCTTGCGCCACCAGATTACGACGCCGGTTGCTGAAAGCACGGCAATCGCCACCCCCAATACCGCAATCAGAATACGCCCCGGCATACCGAGAATCCGTCCGCCATGAATGGCCGGCTGCAGCATGTGAAACTGCTCACCGAGCGTGCCCTGCCCCGGTATCTCCTGGCCCAGCAATTGAGTGCCATCGCTACCGTGGAAGAACAGCCAGGCGTTGCCCTGGTTGCTGTCGTGGTCACCGAAACCGGCACCATAAAAGTTGTATTCGAAGCTGTAGTACAGCTCGCCGATGGGTTCGCTCAGCCCCAGATCGGCAGCGTGCTGCATGGCATAGTCGTAGGCCCGATGAAAATCGTACTGGGTCACGCCAAGTTCGTCCTTTGGCAGCTTGCCGCGTGCCGCGTAGACACTCGGCTCGACCGGCGAGAACAGCGATACCACCGGTTTGAAGACCTGCTCGGGCAGGTTCATTGCGATACTGCTGATGGCCACCGGCGTGAGCAGCAACCACAACCATAGCCCTCCGGCGCGGTGCACGTCGTGGTTGAGGCGTTGTCGCTTGATCTTCCAGGCAGTCCACCACTTGCCGAAAAACGGCTTACCGCGCGGAAAGGTCAGCAGCAATGAGACCAGGCAGTCGAGCGTCCAGAAGATCGCGACGATACCCATCAGCCAAATGCCCCAGCTTCCCGGCAAGGTCAGGTTGTAGTGAAACTCGAGGATGAATGGCACGAAGTTTTTGCGGGAGAAACAGCACTCGCCCCAGTAGCGGGTACCGACTAACTCCCCTGTCACCGCGTCGAGGTAGTTCACCACCGGCTTCTCTTCATAGGGCTTGCCGGTTTGCGGATCGTTGCGCGGCACCAGCGCCATCAGCGCCGCATGCCCTGGCTCGTCCGGAAATTCCATGTACCAAACCTGCATGCGCGGGTTGGCCTGCTCGACCCGCTCGACCAGATCTCCGGGCGCCAGCACGGGGCCTTCGCTGACGGTGTGGTAGAGCTCCGGATTCAACCATTCATCCAGCTCGTGGTGGAACGCCAGCACGCTGCCCGTGATGCCTGCCAGAAACAAGAAAAGCGCCGTGGCTAGGCCGATGTAGCGGTGCAGAAGAACAAGGATCGGACGCATCGTTGGTTTCCGTTTTCCAATAGCCAAAAGCCGCCGGCCGTTTAGCCAGCGGCTCACGACCACTAATCAGAAGTCGTAGGTGAGGGTCGCCATGACGTTGCGCTCTTCGCCGTAATAACACTGATTGAGGCTATTGCAGGCAGCGACATAGTTCTCGTCGGTCAGGTTGTTCAGGTTCAGCCGCACGCCCAGGCCGCTCATGCCGACGCGGGATAGGTCGTAACCGATCATGGCGTCATAAAGCGTGTAGGACGGAATGCGCAGGGTGTTTTCCGCATCCGCCCAGCTCTTGCCGAAATAGCGCGCGCCGCCGCCGACTTGCAGACCTGTCAACGGCCCGCTCGGCAGGGTGTAGTCGGCCCACAGCGACGCCATGTTGCGCGCTACGGCGTTTGGTGTGTTGCCGCGGTTGTTGACCCCGGCCGTGCCGATGTAGTCCTTGCTGTACTCGACATCCATATAGGTGTAGCTGGCCAGTACGTTTAGATTTTCCATGGGCGCGAACCGGGCCTCCAGCTCGACACCGCGCGAGGTGATCTCGCCGACGGAGCGGAAGAAGTTCTCGTTGGAATCCTTGCTGGACAGGTTCGATTGCTTCAGGTCGAACAGTGAAATCGTGTAGAGATCGTCGGTGCCGAGCGGCTGGTATTTCAAACCAACTTCGTACTGCTCGCCCTCGGTCGGATCGAGCAGGGTGATGTCATACGCGCCGTTGCTGTAGTTGTAGGCACCCGTCGCATTGGGGTTAAACGATTCCGAATAGCTCACGTAGGGGGACAGGCCGTTGTCGAATGCATAGAGCACGCCAACGCGGCCGGTAAACTGCTCGAGTTTTGATTGATCCGCCTGGTCGCCGTACATCGACTCGGTCTGCTCGAAGGACACATCAACCCAGTCCTGGCGCACGCCAAGGGAAAAGCGCCAGTTATCCAGGCTGATAAGGTCTTGCACATAAAACCCGGTCTGCTCCAGTTCCCGCGACTCGTCGTACTGGTGGTAGAACACCGGGCTGCCGGCGGTCACGCTGCCAGTGTAGGGATTGATGCTGCTGAGTCCGTAGCCGGCGTCGTAGCTGACCTTTGCCTTGCGCCGCTGGTAGTCCAGCCCGGTGACCAGGGTGTGGCTCAGCGCGCCGGTATCGAACAGAAACTGGAGCTGGTTATCCAGTGTCCAGGCATGTAGCACCTCATCAGCGCCGGTGTAGTAGCGCACCAGTTCGTCGGCACTGACGTAGCCGTACTGGTAGACCTGACCGGATCCGACGGTCGAATCCAGATACTGGAAGTTCTGCCGCGCCGACACCGTGTCGTTGAAGCGATGCTCGAGCTGGTAGCCGATCATCTGCTGGTCGCGCTCGAACTTCTCGTAGTCCTCGTCGCCCTCGAAAAAGCTGCGCGAGATCCGCTGGCCGTTGTGCGAGGTCACCGTGCCGTCAGCCGGCAGGCCGCCGTGGTAGCCACTTTCTGGATCATGCTGGAGCATGGCTTGCAATGTCAGGCGGGTGTCTTCGGTAAAGTCGATGCTAAGAGAGGGCATCAACGCATAGCGCTTTTCCTCGACACCATCGACCTGGTTGTCAGCGTCCTTGGCCACGCCAACCAAGCGGTAGGCGATGCGCTCGTCGTCCAATGGGCCGGTGAAGTCGAAGCCGATCTGCTTGTAGTCCTCGCTGCCGTAGGACAGCTGGATCTGCCGGCTCGCTTCGTACTGCGGCTTCTTCGTGGTCATCGCCACGAGGCCACCGGGCAGGCTGCGGCCGTAGAGCACCGATGAAGGACCCTTGAGGATGTCGATGCGCTCGACGAAATAGGGATCGACCTGCAGGCTGCTGTAGGTGCCGCTGTCGCCAAGCAGTTTCTGGCCGTCGAGGTAGAGGTTGTCCACCGAGCCGTCGGTAATGCCGCGCATGGCGACATAGTCATAACGGGTCGTGGCGCCGTAGGGCGTGCTCATCAGCCCGGGCGTGTAGCGCACGGCCTGGGCGACCGAGCGCGAGCCCTGGTCTTCGATCTGTTGCCGGGTTACCACCGACACGGTCTGCGAGGTCTCGGCCAGCGCCATGCTGGTTTTGGTCGCCACGCTACTGTGGGTCGCGGTGTAGCCTTCCATCTCTCCGAGCGCGTTGCCCAAGGCGAAGGCCTCCACCATCATAGGCTTCAGCTCCACGGCTTGTGCCTGTTCGCGAGACGGCGCCTGCACCAGCGAATAGTTGCCGCCCTCGTCACGTACCGCCTGGAGTCCACTGTCTCGCAGCAAGATGTCGAAGCCTTCCTGGACGCCGTACTGGCCCTGCAAACCTCTGGACTGACGATCCCCGACCAGGCGGCCATCTACTGATAGCATCACCCCGGCCTCGCCAGCGAAGCGACTCAGAGCGGTGGAAAGTGAGCCGGCAGGAATGTCATAGCTACGCGCGGTCTGTTGACTCACCGATTGCGCTAGGGCCATCGGTGCGGTGGCAAAGGTAGCCAGCGGCAGACAGAGCATGGCGGCACGAACGGCCTGGGACAGCGTGCTGGAACGGTGTTGCGGCAAGGCATTGGAACGCATGATTCATCCTTTTTGCTGGGGCAAAACATCGATCGTTGCGGATATGCCCAACGGCTCGACCAAAAAGGGAACTGCGGATAAGAATATTTTCCATTTGAATCGCTTCAGACTTCAGCTTGCGCTGGTTGAAGGCTGACCCACCACGGCAGAGGCCGATGAACGCGCAGCGACAGGGTATTGGCGAGGACGTCCAGCACACGCTCGGTATCTGCCAAGGGATAAGCACCCACCACACGCAGGCTTGCGATGCGAGGATCGCAGCCCAGATAGCCTTGACGATAACGGCCTAGCTCGGCGACGAAATCATCTAGCCGCAGGTTGTCGGCCACCAGCACGCCACGGACCCAGGCCTGCCGTCCCATCTGAACCGGACGATCGGGTTCGATATAGCGTCGGTCGAAGCTGATTTGCTGGCCTCGCAGCGCGGTGCGCGAACGGCCATTGGCAGGCCGAGCCTCAACGGAACCATCGTAAACGCTGAGCTGCGTACGACCGTCGCGCTGCAAGACCGAAAAACGCGCAGCGTCATCGGTCTTCACGCTGCCCTCGGCGGTATGCAGCACCAAAGGCCGTCGCTCGTTGCTGGCCTGCACCAACAGCTCGCCTTGGTAGAGCGACAATTGGCGAACCTGATCACTGAGATCGACGTCCGCCGCGCTGTCAGTATTGAGCCATAGCTGCGAACCGTCAGGCAGTTGCCAATCGCGCACCTCGCCCACCGCCGTGCGTTGATCGGCCACCCAGCTGCGCCAGGGCATGACGCCCCCGGACAAGGCCAGAACGCCCCCGCCGAACACGACGGTCAGGGTTTTTAGCGCCTGCCGCCGGGTCGGCTGTCGGCGCTGCAGCAAGGCACTGGCCTGTGGACCAAATGGATCGCGGGTAAGCGGCACGATACGACCACTGATCTGTTCGACGCGCCGCCAGGCCCGTTTGTGCTCGGGGTCGCTGAGCCAGCGCTGCCACGCCTCGCGCTCATCATCACTGACCCTGTCCGACTGCAGCACGGCGAACCACTGGGCGGCCGCCTGTAGCACCTGATAATCGAGACTCACGCGTCATCCTCCATCAGGGTCAGGCAGTGCAGCATGGCCTGCGCCATGTATTTTTTGACCATCCTTTCGGACACGCCTAGCTCCAGCGCAATAGATGCGTAAGTCATGCCCTGCAGCTGTGAAAGCAGAAAAGCACGCCGCACTTTTTCCGGCAGCCGCGCCAGCATGGCGTCGACCCGCAACAGTGTTTCGACCACCAGCGCCTGATGTTCCGGTGACGGTGCTACAGCCTCGGGCAGCAGCGTGACAGCGTCGAGGTAGGCCTGCTCAATCTGTCGACGACGCCAGTGGTTGATCAACAGACCTCGGGCGATGGTGTGCAGATAAGCACGCGGCTCACGGATCGCGTCCAGACACTGATCCTTGCTTAGCACCCGTACGAAGGTGTCCTGGGCGAGGTCAGCTGCCTTCTGACTGCAGCCGAGCTGACGCCGCAACCAACCGTTCAGCCAGCCTAGGTGGTCGACATATAGCCGATGCACCAATTGTTGCCGGACCAGACCGTCAGACGCCATCGTTCGTCGCCTTAACAATGAAAACGCTAATGCTAACGCTTCTCATCATCGTAAGACCATGGGAGTTTGGCCTGTGTCGAAGTTTTTATTTTCGGTTGGGGCTTTGGTGAGTCTGAACTAGGCTCTTAACCTGATCGATTGCAGGAGATCGCCATGAACCGCCTCGCCCGGCTCACCCTGGCTGCACTGGCTGCTGCCTCCCTACCCGTTCAGGCCGCGCCAATACTCCCCGGTCTGTGGGAATTCACCAGCGAAAAGCTGGTAGTCGACGGCATGCAGATGCCTGGCATGTCCGAGATGTTGGCGCAAATGAAGGAGCTCCCACCTGAGCAGCGCGAGATGATGGAGAGCATGCTCTCCGAACAGGGCGTCGAGTTGGGTTCCGGCGGTATCCGCATTTGCCTGAGCGAAGCGCAGGTTCAATCACGTGAGCTGCCTTTTCAGGACGAGCCCGGATGCACCCAGGAAGTGACTGAGCAAACCGACAACCTGTGGCGATTCCGTTTCGAGTGCCCGGACGCAACGGGCCAGGGCGAGACGAAGGTCATCAGCGAGCGGGAGGTGACCAACATGATCGAGACGGCGTACACCGTAGGCGAGCAGCAGGGGACCAGTCGAATGCAATCGCGCGGTCAGTGGGTTGGCAAAGACTGCGGCACCCTGAAGCCTCAGCGCTAACGACCGAAACGTTTCACGTGAAACGCAACGCGACCGCCAGACGATTACTCGGCGACCCATTCGCCAGCACTGTTCTGCTCGCAGGCGGGCTGCAGGAAGCGCGCATCGCTGGCGACGCCGTAGTAGTAGATGTCCTGGCGATACGGCATGTTTGACACCTGGGCGTTGCGGCAAATGCCGAACGCGCCAGACGGGCATTGCTCAACGAACGTCACTTCGACGTCCTGATCCTTGAGCGCGGGCTGACAGAACCCTGTGCGGAACAACTCATTGGGTATGGTGCGATTCTGCTGGCAGACTTTTACTTCGATCCGATCGTCCTGGCTGTGAACGATGCAGCCTTGAGCAAACGCCTCAGCGCAAAGCCCCATCATTATTAGCAGCACATACAGCGAACGCATCACCCGCTCCTTCTAATCGAACGCCGCGACTCTAGCACGCAGGTGCCGAAAACTCCTTTCCTCCGGTCAACAGAATGCGCACCATGGCGCCATGCTTTCCAATATCCCAACACATCTGATCAGCGGCTCACTTGGCGCTGGCAAGACCAGCCTGATACGTGCCCTGCTGGCGCAACGGCCCGCCAGTGAGCGCTGGGCGGTGCTGATCAATGAGTTCGGCCAGATCGGGCTCGACGCCGCGCTGCTAAGTACAGATGAATCAGGCGTCAGCCTGACGGAAGTTGCCGGTGGCTGCCTGTGCTGCGTAAACGGCGTGCCCTTCCAGGTAGGTCTGGGCCGACTGCTGCGCAACGCAAAGCCGGATCGACTGTTCATCGAGCCCTCCGGGCTCGGTCATCCGGCCGAGCTGCTTGATCAGCTGGCAGGCCCTCCATGGCGAGACGTGCTTGCCGTGCAGCCCAGCATAGCGGTCATTGACGGGCCGGTGCTGTTGCGCGGTGAACCGCTTCCAGAAAGCCAACAGCAGTCGCTACACCGTTGCGGCCTGCTTGTGGTGAACAAAAGCGAAAGCCTGGACCAAACTGAACGGCAGGCCCTTCAAGCGCTGCTGCCGTCGATACCTGTCTGCTGGACTGAATACGGCCAACTGCCCATCGCCGACTTGCCAGGCATCGACCAGCGCGCTGGTAGCGCTGAGAGTGCGCCATCCCTGCCCTCTTCCATGGCAAGCCTGGGCAGTGTCTGGCTGGACCATCGACAACCGCTATGCCAGAGCCAAGGTAGCTCGGAAGGCTGGAGCATCGGCTGGCGCTGGCACCCCAGCCAGCGCTTCGATCTGGAGCGAATCGAGAGGTGGCTGGAATCGCTGAACTGGCGCCGCGCCAAGCTGGTCATGCAAGGGCCGCAGGGCTGGCAGTCAGCTAACGCAGTGGGCGGGCAGGCCCTGGTGTTCAGTCCCAGCGAGTGGCGCAAGGACTCTCGGCTCGAGCTGATCTTCGAGACAGCTCAGGATGAGAAACGTCTGAATGACGAAATGGTCGCTTGCCGGATATGAGCTATACGCCTACTCGCCTCGTCGACGCCAGTCGTCCATCTGGATGACTTGGCCGGAGTCCTGACGAGCGGGAAACGGGTGCGCATCCATTTCTATCGGGCCCGGACGTGCGCCAAACATGACAATGCTGCCTTGGTGCCGCTGCTCACCAGTGACGGTGAACTCGAAGCCGTAGACGCGGGCAAAGCGACGTTGGCTGCGGGCGTCACGGATCAACCCGAGGCGGCGGAAGGCGACGTTTCCGTCAAGCAGTTCTACGTCCAGTTTCTTACAGTGCTGCCGCACCGCGGCCAACGCGCGCTCACGGATGCCGTGGGAATGCCATAGCCAGGCGCCCACACTAAGCACTATCAGGAAAAGGAATATGTTGTCGAGCGTTACCATTTCTGAGACCGGCAAGAGGGCTGCAAGCCGCTTCGGTGATTGAAGCCTGAGCGTGGCGCAACACTTGACCGGCGCATCAGCTCTCCAGCCAAACGTCACGCGCCCAATGCCAGACCGACTCCCAGCTTTCGTCAGTCATCTCGTGTTCGCTGCCGTCGAACAGCATGACCTCGCCTTCGAGATCCACGACATAGAAGTCCGGGCCGTCCTGGCAGATCGGCAGCAGGTCTCGCTCAACGCCAGCATCCCAGGCGTTTGCGGCCACTTCGGGCAGGTAGGTATGCGATTGCGGATCGACCGCGGTCACCGGCTCCAGACGCCCGTAGACCACGTCGCTCACCGTTAGCAGGAACTCCCGCAGGCCGTAGGGCAGGTTGATCAACAACTCTTCTTCCACCTCGACCAGCCGGTCATCATCCGGCAGCTCAAGCGGCACCGGCACCGGTTCGTTTAGTTCACGCAGCTGCTCGATTACTTCTTCCATGACAGTCCCCCTTCGACAGTCTTGAGAATGCGCCGTTTATACAAGCCTGCGCATTGGCTAGCCAGCCCTAGTCGCGCTAAAGTACATGCCGCTTGGAATATATGGCGCACCGGTAGGTTTCGCAGGTAATCATTGGTCCGCCTCGCAGCCACAGACCATTAGGTAGCAACCGCAATTGGTGCCTGCTCGCTCGCCATCAGCCTTGTACGGGCTCGACAGGAGAAATTGTGGCATCCATCGAAGATCAAGACATGCTCGCCAAGGCCATCGCCCAATGCGGTGATGAGCCTATCCATATCCCCGGCAGCATTCAGCCCCACGGCTTTCTGTTGGCACTCAGCGAGCCCGAACTGACCATTACCCAGGCCAGCGAAAACGTTCGCGAATGGCTCGGCGTCGATGCGCAGATGCTGCTCGGCCAGCCGTTGACCGAACTCATCGGCGAGTGCGGTTTCGCCGAAGGACTGGCCACCCTGGCCGACGATGACCACAACCCGTTTCACCTGCAGGATATCAACTTCAATCTGCCGGGCCGCAGCAACCATCCTCCGCTAGCCCTGATGGCTCACCGCTACAAGGGCAAGCTGATCGTCGAATTCGAATCGGCGGGGAGCCCAGGTGCGGCATACGACAAGCTATATCCTCTAATGCGCACCTTCGTTGTGCAGCTACAGGAAGCCCAGGATCTTCGGTACATTTGCCAACTGGCTGTTCATGAGGTTAAGCGCATCACTGGCTTCGGTCGGGTCAAAGCCTATCGATTCGATGCCCAGGGCAACGGCCATGTACTGGCTGAGCTGGCCGACCAGGGCTATCCGAGCTACCTAGGCCTGTGCTTTCCCGCTACGGACATCCCGCCGCAGGCGCGACAGCTGTACTGCAATAACCTGATCCGCGTGATTCAGGACGTCAATTACAAACCCTCCCCAGTTGTACCCACGCTTAACGCTGACGGGGAACCGCTGGATCTGAGTTTCGCCTCACTGCGCAGCGTGTCGCCTGTCCACCTTCAGTACATGCGCAACATGGGCACCCAAGCCTCGATGTCGATCTCCATCGTCATTCAGGGACGCCTCTGGGGCCTGATCTCCTGTCACGATGCCAAGCCGCGACAGGTCAGCTACCAGACGCGTACAGCATGCGAATTACTTGGGCGCATCCTCTCTCTTCAGATCGAAGCAAAGGAAGCAGCGTCGCTGTCACAGCGCAAGCTTGAATTGCGTCGGCAGATCGTCGAGATGCTTTCGTCCATGGCGGATCGGGACAGTGTTATCGAGGGCTTCAAGTGTCTGCCGCAAGTTGTTCTGGCGTTCGCCGGTGCGGTCGGCAGCGCCATCGTCTCCGGCGAGCACTCCGAGCCGGTGGGCGAGACGCCGCCAGCCGCCCTTCTGATACGCCTGACCCAGTGGCTGTCCCAGCAACGTGAACAGCTGGTGTTCAGTACCGACTGCGTCAGCCGCGACGTACCCACCGTTCCTGAGCTTGCCGAACATTGCGCTGGCTTGCTGGCGATTTCCATTTCTCGCCTGCACCCGCATTACCTGATCTGGTTTCGCCGCGAACAAATCAAGACGGTGACCTGGGCCGGTCAGCCAGAGAAGCGGATCGACAGCCAGGGCGGCCTCTCTCCTCGCCACAGCTTTGAAAGCTGGCAGGAGACCGTACGCGGCTACGCATCACCCTGGCAGGAAGTTGAGCTGGAAGGCGCGCTGGAACTTCGCACCGCTGTGCTGGGTATCGTACTGCGCAAGGCCGAAGAAATGGCTCAACTGGCCGGAGAGCTTCGCGAAAGTAATAAGGAGCTCGAATCGTTTTCATACAGCGTTTCGCACGATCTACGTGCGCCGTTGCGACATATAGCCGGCTACGCCGAGTTGCTCGGTGAGCTTGAAGGTAGCAAGCTCAGCCAGCGCGGTCTGCGCTTCTTGGACAACATCGGCGACGCGGCCCGCTTCGCCGGTACGCTGGTAGATAACCTGCTGAGCTTTTCGCAGATGGGCCGCGCCGCGTTGCGCCTTTCGGATGTCAATCTGTCGGCGTTGGTCGAATCGATCCGATTGGAGATGGCACCTGATTGCGAAGGGCGAAAGATAGAGTGGCAGGTTCACCCTATGCCTATCGTGGTCGCCGACGCAGCATTCATCCATATGGCGTTGCGAAATCTGATCTCGAACGCCATCAAGTACAGCCGCAAACGTGAGCACGCGATCATCGAGATCGGTGCAGAAGAGCGTGCCGAAGAAATAATCGTCTACGTTCGAGACAATGGCGTGGGCTTCAACATGCAGTACGCCAACAAACTATTCGGCGTCTTCCAGCGGTTGCATCGCATGGAGGAATTTGAAGGCACCGGGATCGGTCTGGCCAGCGTGCGCCGTATCATCGAGCGTCACGATGGTCAGGTCTGGGCCAACGGCGAGGTCAACCAGGGCGCAACCTTCTTTTTTTCGCTTCCCAGACTTACCTATGCGTCACCCATTTAGTACGGGACTCTAAATGCTCAAACCGATTCTGCTGGTAGAGGACAATCCACACGACCTGGAGCTGACATTGGTAGCGCTCGAGCGCAGCCAGTTGGCTAATGATGTCATTGTCATGCGCGATGGCGCCGAGGCCTTGGATTACCTGCTCCGCCGCGGCGACTACACCAACCGTGCCGATGGCAATCCGGCCGTGCTTTTGTTGGATCTGAAGCTGCCGAAGGTCGATGGGCTGGAGGTGCTGAAGACCATACGCGACACGGCTGACCTGCGCAGCATTCCCGTCGTGATGCTCACCTCTTCGCGCGAAGAGCCCGATCTGGTCAGAGCCTATGAGCTCGGAGTGAACGCTTATGTGGTAAAACCGGTCGAATTCCGTGATTTCGTCGCCGCTATCTCCGATCTTGGGATCTTCTGGGCCGTGCTGAACGAGCCGCCTCCGGGATCGCTGCGGTTGCAGCGCCAACATCGGGATCGCAAAAGCAATGAGGAACCGAGCTGAAGCGCGCATCCTCAGGCTTTGAAGCAGACTCCTTTCAAGTAGTGCGATATCCGCGACAGGATGGTTATGCCGGCGACAACACCTATCTGCGTCCTGTTTGTTGAAGACAGTCCGCATGACGCTGAACTAGCGCTCGTCACGCTCGAAAGGAGCGGCTACATAGTCAATAGCGAAGTGGTTTTCGACCACGCCGGTGTTGTTGAAGCTCTGCAACGTCGAACCTTCGATCTCATTCTTTCCGATTTCATCCTTCCTGGTTATTCCGGCAGTCTGGTGCTGCAGGAAGCAAGGCAATTGGCGCCCGAAACACCCTTCATCTTTCTTTCCGGCGTGTTCGGAGAAGAACATGCTGTGAACATGATGCGCTCGGGCGCCGTGGACTACGTACTGAAGCAAAACCTCAGTTTTCTTCCGAAGGCTGTGGAGCGGGCGCTGAGCGAAGTCCAGGAGCGTCAAGGTCGATTGCGTGCGGAGGAAGCGCTACGCGAGGTCGAAGTGCGTGCCCGTTTGGCCATAGACGCTGCGGGACTGGGTATGTGGGATTACGAGCCGCTGAACGGCACCATGATCGTGGATCGCCGGTGTAGAGCCATGTTCGGCCTGTCGGAAGATGCGCTTTTAGACGATCAGTTGTTCGAGTCCTTGTGCCATCCGGACGACCTGCAACGCATGCGCGACCATGTCTGGGGCGCCATCAGCACAGGCAGTGGCGATAGGGAATACACGACTGACTTTCGAATCATGCTGGGATCAGGTCAGATCCGCTGGTTCGAAACCCGCGGCCAAGCTTTTTTCGAAGACGGCGTGTGCAAGCGCTTCATTGGCGTGGTCATGGATGTGACCGAGCAAAGGCTGGCGACCGAAGCGCTCAAACGCATGAACGAAACCTTGGGTGAGCGTGTGGAAGAGCGCACCCGTGAGCGTGACCGGACCTGGGAACTGTCACGTGACCTTCTCGCTGTGATGCGTTTCGACACCACGGTGGTTGCACTCAACCCCGCATGGGAAGAAGCGCTTGGTTGGCCCCGTGAAGCGTTACTCAACACACCTCTATGGTCCCTGGCGCACACCGATGACCTCAGCGCGACCCAAATGGAAACCGAACGCATTCGTCGCGGCAACGTGACCGACCGTTTCGTCAACCGTATGCGACATCGTGATGGCAGCTACCGCTGGCTGTCTTGGACCGCCGTGCCGGAGGCCGGGATGATGTATGCCGCAGCGCGCGACATCACCAGTGAAATAGCAGCGGTAGACAAGCTCGCCGCCGCCAACCGGGAGTTGACCGAGCAGATCAAGGAGCGCGAACGCATCGAGGCCACGTTGCAACAGATGCAACGGCTCGAGGCGGTCGGCCAACTCACAGCTGGCGTCGCGCACGATTTCAACAACCTGCTGACCGTGATCCTCACCAGCGCCAGCTTCCTCAAGAATGATCTGCAACGCGGTGCACCGCTGGCCAAGGCACTCAATCGCCTGCAATACATCCAGGAATCCGGCGAGCGTGGCGCAACCCTGACCAGCCAATTGCTCGCCTTCGCTCGCCGACAGCAGCTTGCCCCCAAGGCTGTGGACCTCAACGATACGCTGGTCGGTCTGTTGAGCCTGTTACACAGCACCTTGGGCGGCGCCGTAACCATCGAGACCGATACTCGTGCAGGGCTCTGGCACGCGCTGGTCGATCCGACGCAAATCGAGATGATCATCCTCAATCTTGCCATCAACGCGCGAGACGCGATGGGCTCCGGAGGGTGCCTGACCCTGCGTACTGACAACGCAGTCATTACCGCACCAGCCGAACGCGCTGAGGAGCCTGGGCCAGGCGAATACGTCGTGCTGTCGGTCAAGGACACCGGCTCAGGCATGAGCGACGAAGTCCTTCAGAAAGCTTTCGAGCCGTTCTTCACCACCAAGGAAGTCGGCAAGGGTTCGGGGCTTGGGCTAGCTCAGGTGTTCGGCTTTGCCAAGCAGTCCGGCGGTGGTGCGCGCATCGAGACCGAGCTGGGCGTGGGCACCACGGTGATGGTCTATCTACCTCGGGTAACCGCGCCCGAGCAGAGCCTTGGTGTACCGGATCATGATCAAGGCACCCCCTTCGACGACGCCTCGCATAAGGTGCTGCTGGTCGACGACGACCACGCCGTACGCGAAGTTACCGCGCAGATGCTGAGCAACCTCGGCTACGCAGTGGTTCAGGCTGAAGGCGGCCGTATGGCTTTGGAAATGCTGGAACAAGGCGCGGCGGTAGACCTTGTGCTTGCCGATTTTGCCATGCCGGGTATGAACGGCGGCGAACTCGCCCGAGCCGTATTGTCTCGTTATCCCAAGCTGCCCGTGGTGTTCATCACCGGTTACGCCGAACTTGGCGAATTGGGAATGGGCAGCTCGACGATCATCCAAAAGCCGTTTCGCGAGGAACAACTGGCGCGCAAGCTGAGCATGGTTCTTAAGGAAAGCAATCCGGCCTGATGGATAGTTTGCGAGACCGATTGCGCGCAGCCACCGCGCAGCAGCACGAACGCGTCGATGCTGCCTTTTCGGCGTATCGGCTGGATGAGCCCGATGGTTATCGGGCTTTTCTCCAAGCCCATGCGCAGGCGCTTATCCCACTAGAAATTGCACTGGAGCAAGCAGGCATCGAAACGATGCTCGACGACTGGCCGCAACGCAGCAGACGTCAGGTGCTGCTCGAAGATCTTCAGGCGTTGGGCTGTTTGGAACCAACACCACCGCCGCTTGGCAGCGCCCTGTCTTCTGGCTGGTGCTGGGGGGCCGCTTACGTGATAGAAGGCTCACGTCTGGGCGGCCGCGTGCTTGCGCGGCGTGTCGCCGAAGCCAACCCATCCGCCCCGCTACGCTATCTCAGCCATAGCAGTGCAAAGCCGCTTTGGCCGAGCTTTGTACTAAAGCTCGAACAGCACGCATCGGCATGCGACTGGTCTGAGATGGTTACCGGTGCGCATGCAGCCTTCGAGCGCTTTCTGAGCGCAGCCCAGTCGAATCGGCCATAGCGTAAAAACCCTCGAGAGAGTGATCGAGAGGCCCACCGAGGCGAATGCGCACTCGGCTTCAGCCACCACGGCCTTGGCCTGCTCGGCATGTATGCGTGACGGGTCGATCAACCTGCGGTAACGGTCATGCCGCCGTCGGCCATGACGACCGAGCCCACAATGAAGCTCGCGCGTTCCGAGGCGAGAAAGGCGACGATTTCGGCAATTTCTTCCGGCTGTGCGGCACGGCCAATGGGTGCGGCTTCGCCGTGCTGGGCAAGGAAGCCCGGACCGTCATCGACCACGTCATTGAGGATGTTGGTGACCACGTCGCCGACGCCGATGGCATTGACGCGGATGCCATGCTCAATCGCTTCGAGCGCGAGCGTGCGGGTCAGCTGGGCCAGTGCGCCCTTGGAAGCGGTGTACGCTGCGATGGTCGGAAAGGCGAAGTAGGACGCATAGGAAGCGATGTTGACGATGGCCCCGGACTTGTTGGGCATCATTGCCTTGACCGCCTCGCGGCAATGCAGGAATGCCGCGGTGGCATTGACCGCCTGGATGCGTTCCCAGTCTTCGCGGGTCATATCCACGACCAGCTTGTTGATGATGATCCCAGCGTCGTTGACCAGGATATCCAGCCGGCCGAACCGCTCGACAGCAAGCCCGACTGCGCGCTCGGCGGCGCCGTCTTCGCTGATGTCCGCCACCAGCGGGACCAGTCCGGGACGTGCAAGTTCTTCTACGGCGGGGTTCAGGTCTTCAGCAACCACCTTGGCGCCACGTGCATGCAGCAACAGTGCAATCGCCTTGCCGATGCCACTGGCGGCGCCGGTAACCAGCGCGACTTTGCCTTCGACTTCTTGCGAGACGGTGTTGTTGATATCAATCATGCTGTTTTCCTCCAGAGTCGAGGCCAGGCGAAACATTCGCCGGCCTGCACCCGTCGGGTGCCGTCGTTGATGACGGCTCTACTGTCTCGCAGATGGTCGAGCGCGGCCTTCGGGCGCTTGCCTAGGCTGTCGGGTTTTTGCGCTGAAGTGGTCTGGCTCTAGTACTGCTGGAATAGCTGACGGCGGTTTGATCGATATAAGCGGCTCGCTAGCAAGCTCAATGGCCGAGACGATCTCCGAGCTTCGGCTAAGGCAGCTTTTGCATTCCAGCGCCCGAGCGATGCCACCCGCCGATTCGTCAGCGAAACCCAGTAACGACATGCCATTGGTGAACAACGCCGCAGCGGCAACCACATAAAAACGATATGAATTGATCATGTTGACGGGTGTTCTCGAGCCTGAAATTTGCAAACGCAGCTTTGTGCTACGGAGCTGTATTCACTTGAAGCGCCATCGCGCCCCGGTGCTGGGTAGCGGTATGTATTCGTCATCGCCCGGCACGTCGGGAAAGCGGCGCGTACGCCAATCCTCGGCCGCCTGGAGAAGACGGTCCTGCCGACTGGAGACGAAGTTCCAGTAGATGTGCCGCGGTCCGTCCAGCGGCTCGCCACCGAGCAACAGGAGCCGTGCAGGCCCGATGGCGCGCAGCACCACTTCGCTGTCCGGGCGCAGCACAACCAGGCGATCGGCACCGAAGCGCCCCGACTGCCCAACCACCTCGACCTCACCACTGACGACATAAAGGGCGCGCTCGATGTGCTCGGCGGACAGGCGATAACGCGCGCCGGCTTGCAGCTGAAGGTCCACATAGAACAAATCGGAGAACGTCTGTGTTGGTGATGTCAGGCCGTCCAGCGAGCCGGCCAGCAGACTTAGCGACACACCGTCGCTTTCGATGTGCGGGATGCGCTCGGCCAGCAGGTGCTGAAAGCCGGGCTCGGTCTCCTCATGCGACTCGGGCAGCGCAATCCAGGCCTGGAAACCCATGAGCTCGCCGCCGCTGGCCCGGACCGGATCGCTGGAACGCTCCGAATGAACGATGCCGCGCCCGGCCGTCATTAGGTTGATTTCCCCGGCTCGCAGCTGCTGGACATGCCCAGCGCTGTCGCGGTGGAGCATTTCGCCTTGCAGCAGGTAGCTGACGGTCGACAGGCCGATATGCGGATGCGGCCGAGTGTCGATCCCTTCGCCCGGTCCGAAGACCACCGGCCCGAAGCTATCGAGGAAGATGAACGGCCCAACCATGCGCCGCTGCGCCGACGGCAACGCCCGGCGCACGTCGAACCCGCCGATGTCACGCACGTTTGGGACGATGATCTGTTCGATAGGTCCGGCGGGTGAGGTCTGGGTCATGGCGGGTTTCCTGAGTGAGTGAAGGTGAGGTCACTCTAGGCCCGCTGGCTTATCTGCAAAACCCGGATAATATGCATCGAAACGTTCGAGGGATTAGAAATGATTTCAGACCCAGGCACTCCGACGCTTGATCAACTGCGCGTATTTCTCACCGTGGTGGACGTCGGCAGTTTCGCTGGTGCAGCGCGCAAACTGCACCGCGCCACGTCGGTCGTGAGCTACTCCATTGCCAATCTGGAAATGCAGCTTGGCGTTAGCCTCTTTGATCGCAAGACCACCCGCAAACCACAATTGACCGACGCTGGCCGCACGGTACTTGCCGAAGCTCGCACTATCTACAACGGCATCGACGGACTGAGAGCCAAGGTCCGTGGGCTGTTGCATGGCCTGGAAGCCGAAGTGCATCTGGTGCTCGATGTGATGTTGCCGCGCCAACGGGTGGTCGATGCGCTAAAAGCCTTCCGAGAGGAATTCCCAACCGTTTCGTTGCACCTGCATATCGAGGCCCTCGGCGCAGTGACGCAACGGGTGCTTGATCGCGGAGCGACCTTGGGCGTGAGCGGCCCGCTGACCACCAGCATCGACGGCATCGAACGTATCGGTGTAGGCAAGGTGGCGCTCGTTCCAGTGGCCGCGCCCGACCACCCATTGGCGCAACCGGGTCCACACGCGCCGGGTACAGGCCGCGCGCACGTCCAGCTGGTCCTGACCGACCGCTCGCGCCTTACCGAGGCTCAGGAGTTCGCCGTGGTCGGCACACGCACCTGGCGACTGGCGGACTTGGGCGCCAAGCACATGCTGCTTCGCGAAGGCATTGGCTGGGGCAACATGCCAGTCGACATGATTCGCGATGACTTGGCCAGCGGTCGGCTCGTACAGCTCGACCTGCCCGACTGCTTCGGCGGCGACTACATCTTCGATGTCATCTACCGCACCGATACCCCACCCGGCCCGGCAGCGAACTGGCTGATCGAACGGTTCAAGGCGCAGGCAACCGAGGACATTTGACCATTCTAAAAAATCGAACCTAACGCTCGAAATTGGTTGTCTATTTTCGATCGTAGCGTCATGAGACATTGCCTCCATCGCGGCGACACAGCTGCTGGCATCAACCCAATGGAGACATCTCATGGCTAAGGTTCTGGTTCTTTACTACTCGTCTTACGGACATCTCGAAACAATGGCTAACGCCGTCGCCGAAGGCGCTCGAGCAGCCGGCGCACAGGTAGACGTCAAACGGGTCCCGGAGACGGTTCCGGAAGACATCGCCCGCGGTGCCTACTTCAAACTGGACCAGGCCGCACCGGTTGCAACGGTCGCCGAGCTCGAACAGTACGACGCCATCATCGTCGGCACCGGCACCCGCTTCGGCCGCATCAGCAGCCAGATGGCCGCTTTTCTCGATCAGGCCGGCGGGCTCTGGGCGCGCGGTGCGCTCAATGGCAAGGTCGGCGGCGCCTTCACGTCGAGCGCCACCCAACATGGCGGTCAGGAAACCACGCTGTTCTCGATCATCATTAACCTGCTGCACTTCGGCATGACCATCGTCGGGCTGCCGTACAGCCACCAAGGTCAGATGAGCGTTTCAGAAGTGGTAGGCGGCGCACCCTACGGTGCGACCACCATTACCGGCGGCGACGGCTCGCGCCAGCCCAGCGATATCGAGCTGGACGGCGCCCGCCATCAGGGCGAGCTGATCGCCAAGACTGCCATCAAGTTGTTTGGCTGATCGTTCCGGGCTTGCCGCGGCAAGCCCCTCCTTCCCTCCCCCCGATACGAGCACTCACCATGACCGCCGAACAGCTGCTGCGCCTGCATTTCGAAACATTCGTCGCTGACCCTGAACGCTGGAAGACGCTAATTGCCGACGATCTGGAGTGGGAACTGCCGTTTGCGCCCGCCCTCGGCCACCCAGCGCGCCTCGACGGGCGTGATCAGGTGCTTGGCCATGTCGGCTGGTTCATCGGCGCAGTAGAGAACTTCCGCTTCTTCGACATACGCATTCACCCCGGCGCGAACCCGTTGGAAGCCAGCGCTGAAGTGAAAGCCGAGGCTCTGATCAAACCGACCGGGCGCATCTACAAACAGGACTACGTGCTGTTTGTACGCGTCGAGAACGGCAAACTCGCATTTATCCGCGAGTACTTCGACCCGGTCCGGGCTGCCCTTGCCCTCAATGCGCCCATCCCTGCGCTGAGCAGTTGACCTGCCGCGCCACCCTCTCAAAAAGCTGGCGCCGCTGCGTTACCCTAGCGACATCTGCCCTCGCCAGAGGGCTCTGTCGAGGGAGCATCCTGTGCGCCAAGCAGATTCCCAGAACCTTGCAGCAAACGATGCTCAGCGCATCACGGGCGAATCGATGCTGCATTACCTGCCAGGTGCGCCGCAGGCCTTGCCGTCGCGCCCGCAGATGCAGGACGTGGTGGTGTTGCGGTTCAGCCATCGCAGCATCGTCGAGCCGATTCTGGTGCCCGCGGTGGTCGAGCCGCTTCTGGTATGGGTGCTGGCGGGCGCAGCCCGGGTCGAGGAGCGCGCCCTGGGCGGCGAATGGGAGGCGTCAGACGTCAAGGCCGGGGACTTCTTTCTCACCAACACCGGCGAGCCCTACGAAATGCGCTGGCAGACGCAAGGCTGCGACACCTTCGAAGTGATGCATCTGTACCTTGGCCTGCCGCTGATCGATCAGGCCGCGCGCGACGTGTTGGGCGAGCACGCCGGCCCGGTCACTTTTCTCGATGTTTCCGGCGCACGGGATGAACGGGTGAGCGTGATGCTCGAACAGCTGCGCCAAGAGCTCATCGACGAGCGCCAACCCAGCCCCTTATACGCCCACAGCCTGGCCCAGGCGCTGGCCGTGCATCTGGTGCGCCGATACCTCGACCCGAGCCGTGGCGCCCGCCGCAGTAATGCACTGCAGGCCTACAAGCTGCGCCGCGTCATCGAGGCGATGAACGAGGGGCTTGCCGAAGATTTCAGTCTGGCGAATCTTGCCCGGATCGCAGAGCTGAGCGAGTACCACTTCAGTCGGATGTTCAAGCGCGCCACCGGGTTGTCACCTTCGCAGTACTTCATCCGCTTGCGCATGAGCCGCGCCCGGCATCTGCTGCTGGAGTCGGATGGCAGCATCATCGACATCGGGTTGGAGGTCGGCTACTCGAGCCCAAGCCATTTTTCTCAGGTGTTTCGTCGTGAGGTGGGCGTCACGCCCAGCGCCTATCGCCAGGCGTGACGACTCGCTCATAGGTTCTGTGGTTTGAAGCGCTCGCTCAGGTCGAGCACCCGGCCCGCCACGCGAAAGCGGCCATGCCCGGTGTAATGCAGGGTTTCCGGATTGCTGACGGCCTCGGCAACATGGCCTTTCACCACTTCCCAGATGAACAGGCCATAGGTATCGATCTGGCTGTCATCGGCCAGGCGGCATTCGAAGTTCGCGTAGCATTCTTCAATCAAGGGCGCCTGCACCCGGGTGCCACGCGCCGCAGTCAACCCGCACGCTTCGAATTTATCAACCGAGCGTCCCGATGAATTACCGACCGAGACGACCGCATCGACGAGGTCTGCGGTGGGGACATTGATCACGCATTCGCGGCTGCGGCGGATCAGCTCGTAGCTGTGGTTGCCTTCCCATATATAGCAACCGAACAGCGCTGGGCTGAACTGCATCATCATGTGCCAGCCCATCGTCATGATATTGGTTTCGCCCTGCCAGCATGAGCTGACCAGCACGATCGGGCCGGTCTCCAAGTGACGGCGAGTCTCGGCCAGGGGGAAATCTAACTTGTCGTAGCGGTGCATGGCGGCGTCCTCATCGGTGAAAGATGAGCTCAGCCTCTCTCAGGCACAGGCCGTCGTCTGTTGCGAGCCTGCCGGGAATGTCGCGAAATTGCGAAGGATATGAGGAAAATAATGGCTGTTTCAGACCGTTCGAAACGGCTGCGTCTCGTTCGGACAGCGTGCCTGCCAGTTAGTGGGTTCGGGGCGTAAAAAAAGCCGGGCATCCGCCCGGCTTGATCGATTGACGCTCAGCTCAGAGGCTGGCGTCGAGCACCAGCTTGCCGCGTGTATGTCGCCCCCAGCTTTTGCGCAATGCGCCTTCGGCCTGGGACAAGGGCAGCACCTGCACATTGATTGTCAGCTCGCCGGCCTCGAACAGTGCAGCGATGTCCTGGAGCTGCTTGCCATCGGATCGCGTGGCGAAATGCTTGCCGGTTGCGCTGGCTGCCTCCGCCTGCTTGGCGTCCGGTGGGCTCACTGGGGATACCAGCACTGCGCCGGGCTTGAGCACCGACCATGAGCGCGTTTGAGTGTCTCCACCGACCAGATCCAGCACCACATCGACCGGCTCGACAGCCGTCTCGAACCGCGTCTGGTTGTAGTCAATGACCTGCGAGGCGCCCAGCCCACGCAGGTAGTCGTGGTTGCCCGCCGATGCGGTGGCGATGACGGTGGCGCCAGCGATGCGCGCCATCTGCACCGCCATGCTGCCCACGCCACCTGCGGCGCCGTGGATGAGCACCCGCTGGCCCGCCTTGATGTGCGCATGCTCATGCAGCGCCTGCCAGGCGGTCAGCGCAACCGCCGGTACACCACTGGCGTGCAGCGCCGACAAGCGACTCGGCCGGTGGGCCAGGCGATCAGCACTGGCCACCACCTCGGTAGCGTACCCGCCGACAATATTGATGAAACCAAACACCTCATCGCCCGCCGAAAACTCAGTCACATCTTCGCCTAGAGCGGCCACCCGACCTGCTACTTCGACGCCCGGCGTGTAGGGCAACTGCAGCGGGATAAACGCTTTCATGGCTCCGGAAAGCACCTTCCAATCGATCGGGTTCACCCCGCTGCCGGCCACCTCGATCAATACCTCGCCCTTACCCGGCACCGGCGATGGCAGCTCCTCGAACACGAAACCTTCGGGCTGCCCGTATTGCGCTACACGAATCGCTTTCATCTCTCACCTCAAATTGGTTATTTCTTGAGCGAGCCGGCGGCAGGCGCCGGCCAGGAACGGAAGGGTCTTAACCGCGACGTGCATCCAGACTGAAACGCCCAGCGCCGAAGGCGACGACCTGCAGCAGCCCGCCTGCCATGGCGATGTTCTTGAAGAAGTGGATAAACTGGTTCTGGTCGCCCAGCTGGTTATGGAACGCCAGGGCCGTCGCCACGCTGAACACAGCGAGCCCGGCGGCTACCAGGCGGGTGCGGTAACCCAGGATCAGCGCGATGCCACCGACCACTTCAATCAAGATGGCCA
The DNA here is from genome assembly GCF_051028275.1 of Stutzerimonas stutzeri. GTDB lineage: Bacteria > Pseudomonadota > Gammaproteobacteria > Pseudomonadales > Pseudomonadaceae > Stutzerimonas > Stutzerimonas stutzeri_AS. The sequence goes on along the minus strand of NZ_CP069269.1, from coordinate 13,356 downwards.
TCGCCAGCGCGAGCGTTGGGAACGGCAAGCCGACCGATTCGATGTAGCCAATCATTCCCGCCGGCGCGCTGATCTTGCTGACGCCTGAGAGCAGGAAAATCGCGCTCAGCAGGACGCGGCCGGTGAGCGAAGCCGAAGCTAAGAGCGTGTCACTGTGGTGGGTGCCGGAAGTGTTGGTAGTGCTTGCAGTTGCTTGAGTCATGGCTATTTCCTCTTGAAGGGCTCACCGCCTTGGTGAGCCGCATTGAGGAGAATTCTGCACCGCGTTCTCTTAACTAAATAGACGTCTAATATCGAAGATTAGGTTCTAATAATTCGATCGTAGCGCGCTTCGCGGATCAGGGCGTCACCGTCAAAAGGCTTCGCCTGGTGCGCCACATATTGAGAAAAAGGTGTCTAGCAACGAAGGGACGCAGAGACTCACTTTCGGTACACAAAAGCGAGATGTGTTTCTGGATAGGGATAGTCAACGAGCGACGAGCGCAGCAGGGAGGCTGAAGCTCCTACAAGCGAAGTTAGAGAGGCCAGCCTCTGCCCTGCTGCGACAGTTTTTAATATTCGGTACCCGCCAATACCGTTCGGCCTGACGGCTACTCCACAGTCACCGACTTAGCCAGATTGCGAGGCTGATCGACGTCAGTGCCACGCAGGACGGCGACGTAGTAAGAGAGTAGCTGCAGGGGGATCGTGTAAAGAATCGGCGCGAGCGCATCATGGATGTGAGGCATGCTAACAATGAATGTCCCCTCACCATTTTCGATGCCTGCCTCCCTGTCTGCGAACACGATCAGCTCCCCGCCCCGTGCGCGAACTTCGTGCAGGTTGGACTTGAGCTTCTCCAGCAGTTCGTTGTTCGGTGCAACGGTCACTACAGGCATGTCGGCGTCAACCAGTGCGAGCGGGCCATGCTTGAGCTCACCGGCCGGATAAGCCTCAGCATGGATATACGAAATTTCCTTGAGCTTCAGCGCACCTTCCATGGCCACCGGATACTGCGCGCCACGACCCAGGAACAAGGTGTGGTGTTTCTCGGCGAAATGCTCGGATATTTTTTCCACCGTTGTGTCCATGGCCAGTGCCTCGCCCAGGCGCGTTGGCAGGCGGCGCAGCTCGTCGATCAGCTCGGCTTCCAGGGCCGGGGCCAGCGTGCCACGCACCTGTCCGAGCGACAGCGTAAGCAACATCAGGCCGACCAGCTGAGTCGTGAACGCTTTTGTCGAAGCAACTCCGATTTCCGGGCCGGCTTGGGTCAGCAGGGTAAGATCGGATTCACGAACCAACGAGCTGATCCCAACGTTGCAGATCGCGAGGCTGGCGAGATAGCGGCCTTCGCCTTCGGTCCGTGCCTTGGCGTTGCGCAACGCGGCAAGCGAATCGGCCGTTTCGCCGGATTGGGAAATGGTCACGAACAGCGTGTCTGGTTGCACCACAACCTTGCGATAACGGAACTCGCTGGCGACTTCGACCTGGCAGGGTATGCCAGCCAGCTCCTCTAGCCAGTAACGCGCAACCATACCGGCATGGTAACTGGTGCCACATGCAACGATCTGCACGTTGCGCACCTTGGCAAACAGTTCCGCCGCCTGTGGGCCAAATGCCTGGACCAGTACCTGGCGATCACCCAGACGGCCTTCAAGCGTGCGCTGGACTACCTTCGGTTGCTCATGAATTTCCTTGAGCATGAAGTGACGGTACTCGCCCTTGTCTGCGGCTTCGGCGCCCTCGTGATACTGCACGCTCTCGCGCTCGACCGGTTGACCGGTCACGTCCCAGATCTGCACGCTGTCGCGTCGGATCTCGGCGATATCGCCTTCTTCGAGATACATGAAGCGATCTGTCACCTGACGCAGGGCCAATTGATCCGACGCGAGGAAGTTTTCGCCCAAGCCCAGGCCGATCACAAGCGGGCTACCGCTGCGCGCGGCCAATAGCCGGTCAGGCTGCTTTGCGTTGACCACCGCCAGCCCGTAGGCGCCGTGCAGCTCATTTACGGCTGCTTTCAGCGCTACGGTCAGATCACCACTCTCGCCAAGCTTGTGGTGCAGCAGGTGGACGATCACTTCGGTATCGGTGTCAGAGACAAACACGTACCCCATGCTTTTAAGTGTCTGACGCAGCGCTTCATGGTTCTCGATGATCCCGTTGTGCACTACCGCGAGATCGTCGCCAGAAAAATGCGGGTGAGCGTTGCGCTCGCATGGTGCGCCATGGGTCGCCCAGCGTGTGTGGGCAATACCTAAACGGCCGGTGAGTTGCTCTTTCTGTTGAGCCTGCTCCAGCTCGGCGACCTTGCCTGAACGCCGCAGACGGTGCAGCTGGCAACCGTCATCCAGCACGGCAACGCCTGCGCTGTCATATCCGCGGTATTCGAGGCGCTTCAGGCCCTCGAGCAGAATTGGAGTGATGTTACGTTCAGCGACAGCGCCAACGATGCCACACATGGTCAGGTCTCCTGAGGGGTTTGGGCGACCGCGCAGATCAGTTTGACACCGCGGGCCTGAATACTCGAACGGGCCTCGTCACCGAGGCGCTCATCCGTGATGAGGGTGTGGATGCTGCTCCAGGGCAGCTCCAGATTGGGTATCCGACGACCGATCTTGTCCGATTCGGCGAGCACTATTACTTCTCGCGCAACTTCAGCCATGACGCGAGACAAACCAAGCAACTCATTGAACGTGGTTGTACCGCGTTGCAGGTCTACGCCGTCGGCACCGATGAATAATTGGTCGAAATCGTAGGACCGCAGTACGTTTTCCGCCACTTGTCCTTGAAACGACTCGGAGTGTGGATCCCAGGTCCCGCCGGTCATCAGCAACGTGGGCTCATGTTCCAGTTCACGCAATGCATTGGCCACACTCAGCGAATTGGTCATCACCAGCAGGCCGTGCTTGGGACCAAGCTCCGGAATCATCGCTGCAGTCGTGGTGCCGCTATCGATGATGATTCGTGCATGTTCTCGGATACAGCCTACCGCCGCCCGAGCGATGGCTAGCTTGAATGGAGAGATAGTCTGGGCATTGTCGGAAATGAATTCCTGAGGCAGGGATACCGCTCCCCCGTACCGGCGAAGCAGCAAACCGTTCTTTTCCAGAGCGCCAAGATCCTTGCGAATAGTGACTTCCGAGGTTTCGAAACGGCGGGAAAGATCATCGACGCTCACCTCGCCCTGCTCACTGAGCAAGGCAAGGATGGCGTGTCGACGTTTCGGTGTGTTGCGTTTCGACATCTAATGCTTCGTTTCGAAAGATATATGCTCGAATCAAAACATAGCTTTGTCAGTGTCGCAAGGGCTCGCGCGGATTAGCTTAAGCCGCTGGGCGCGGCGTCATGTCTTTTTCTTGGTCGGCCGCGTCCAGCCTTCAATTTCCGTCTGCCGAGCGCGCCCAAGGGCCAAGGTATGTGCCGGAACATCACGGGTGATGGTCGAGCCCGCGCCTGTCGTCGCACCATCACCCAACGTGACGGGCGCTACCAACGAGCTATTGGAACCGATGAACACGTCCTCACCCATCACGGTGCGTGATTTGTTGGCACCGTCATAGTTGCAAGTAATGGTTCCAGCGCCAATATTAGTGCGTGCGCCAATGTCCGCATCGCCCAGATAGGCGAGGTGGCCAGCTTTGGCAGCAGTCCCCAGGCGGGCGTTCTTCACCTCGACGAAGTTTCCGACATGCGCCTTGTCCCCCAACACCGCCCCTGGCCGCAAACGGGCAAAGGGGCCGCAGTCGGCGTCCAAACCAAGCTCGGCTCCTTCAAGGTGGCTGTTGGCTTTCACCACCGCTCCGCGGCGCAAGATGCTGTCCGTGATTACACAGTTCGGGCCGATTGTTACGCCGTCCTCGATCACCACACGACCTTCCAGGACCACGTTGACGTCAATGACGACATCGCGACCAACCGACACTTCGCCACGCATGTCAAACCGAGAAGGGTCCCGCAGCGTGACGCCCTGAACCATCAAACGACGCGCTGCACGCATTTGGTAATGACGCTCGAGCTCGGCTAACTGGATGCGGTCATTGGCGCCCTGCACCTCCATGGGGTCTTGTGCCTGTTCGGTTGCAACCACAAGCCCATCGGCAACCGCCATGGCAATCACATCGGTTAGGTAGTACTCACCCTGTGCATTACTGTTCGACAACCGACTCAACCAGTCACCGAGCCGAGCGCCAGGCACAGCAAGGATTCCGGTGTTGCCTTCACAGATAAGTTTTTGTTCGGCGGAAGCATCTTTGTGCTCGATGATGGCCTGCACCGCTCCCTGATCGTTCCGGACAATCCGACCGTAACCGGTCGGGTCAGACAGGTTCACCGTTAGCAGCGCAAGCTGTTCGTGGCCGACCTTATCCAGCAGTCGTTCAAGTGTTGCCGCCTCGATTAACGGTACATCGCCGTATAAGATAAGGACTCGTTCGGCGGAAAGTGCTGGAAGTGCTTGGGCCACGGCGTGTCCTGTACCGAGTTGCTCCTTCTGCACGACAAAATTCAGATCGTCTGCTGCAAGGTGTTCACGAACCTGTTCGGCACCGTGGCCGATCACTACATGAATCACGTCCGGCTCCAGCGCACGAGCGGTATCGATGACATGCCCCAACATGGACTGCCCTGCAACCGGATGAAGAACTTTCGGCAGGGCGGACCGCATGCGTGTGCCCTGACCAGCAGCGAGAATGACGATATCGAGAGACATGGCAGATCCTGAACAAACGCAGCCGCAGGGCCGACGCATAGATGATTTTCGGTTTTGATTTTTCAAGACGCGGAAAAGAAAAAGGGTAGCCAAGGCTACCCTTTTACTCGTCCGCGATGAAGCCGTTAAAGGATCATCCGCGGCCGTACTTCTTGCGCAGCGCCTCGACCGTACGAAGCTGAGCTGCCGCCTCGGCAAGACGCGCAGCAGCTGAACCGTAGTCGAACTCTGCGCCTTTCTCGTTCAGCGCTTTCTCGGCCGCTGTCACGGCTGCTTGCGCCGCCGCTGCGTCCAGATCCTTGGCTCGGGTGGCTGTATCTGCCAGCACCTTCACCATGTTCGGCTGGATTTCAATGAAACCACCGGAGATGTAGAAGATTTCTTCCTCACCGCCCTGCTTGATGACCCGCACCGGACCGGGCTTCAGGTCGGTCAGCAGAGGAGCGTGGCCCGGGAGAACACCCAGATCACCCAGGTGACCATGAGCGACAACCATCTCCACCAGCCCCGAGAACAGCTCTTCTTCCGCACTGACGATGTCACAGTGGACTGTCATAGCCATACTTATGCCTCGGTAATGAGCCCTTCTGTCGACGACGGTCAACAGAAGCGCTTATTGGCGCCCACGAATGGGCGCGCCAGTTACAGTTTCTTGGCTTTCTCGATGGCTTCGTCGATACCGCCAACCATGTAGAACGCCTGCTCCGGCAGATGATCGTAATCACCGTTGAGGATGCCAGCAAAGCCACGGATGGTTTCTTTCAGCGAGACGTACTTGCCGGGCGAACCGGTGAAGACTTCTGCCACGAAGAACGGCTGGGACAGGAAGCGCTGAATCTTACGCGCACGGGATACCAGCTGCTTGTCGGCTTCGGACAGCTCGTCCATACCAAGAATCGCGATGATATCTTTCAGTTCCTTGTAGCGCTGCAATACGTACTGGACGCCGCGAGCGGTGTCATAGTGCTCCTGGCCGATGACGTTGGCGTCCAGCTGGCGCGAGGTAGAGTCGAGAGGATCGACCGCCGGGTAGATACCCAGAGAAGCGATGTCACGCGACAGAACCACGGTGGCGTCCAAGTGGGCGAAGGTGGTCGCCGGGGACGGGTCAGTCAGGTCGTCCGCAGGTACGTAAACAGCCTGAACGGATGTGATCGAACCGCTCTTGGTGGACGTGATGCGTTCCTGCAGAACACCCATTTCTTCCGCCAGAGTCGGCTGATAACCCACCGCCGATGGCATACGGCCCAGCAGTGCGGACACTTCGGTACCAGCCAGGGTGTAACGGTAGATGTTGTCGACGAACAGCAGAACGTCCTTGCCTTCGTCGCGGAACTTCTCGGCCATGGTCAGGCCGGTCAACGCCACGCGCAGGCGGTTTCCTGGCGGCTCGTTCATCTGGCCATAGACCAGTGCAACTTTGTCCAGAACGTTGGAGTCCTTCATCTCGTGATAGAAGTCGTTACCTTCACGAGTACGCTCACCCACACCGGCGAACACGGAATAACCGCTGTGCTCCATCGCGATGTTACGGATCAGCTCCATCATGTTTACGGTCTTGCCGACACCGGCACCACCGAACAGACCGACCTTACCGCCTTTGGCGAACGGGCAGACCAGGTCGATTACCTTGATGCCGGTTTCCAGCAGCTCGTTGCCGCCAGCCTGTTCGGCATAGCTCGGCGCCGCGCGGTGAATACCCCAGCGCTCCTGTTCGCCGATAGGACCGGCTTCGTCGATCGGGTTACCCAGTACGTCCATGATCCGGCCCAGCGTGGCAGTGCCCACTGGTACCGAAATGGCCGCGCCGGTATTGGAGACATCCAGGCCACGCTTGAGGCCTTCGGTCGAACCCATTGCGATGGTACGGACAATGCCGTCGCCCAGCTGCTGCTGAACTTCCAGGGTGGTTTCGGCGCCAGTGACTTTCAGCGCGTCATAAATGTTCGGTACCAGATCGCGCGGAAATTCCACGTCGATAACGGCGCCGATGATTTGAACGATACGTCCGCTACTCATGTTTGGTTCCTCTGAATATTTGAACCGTTCTTAAACCGCGGCAGCGCCGCCGACGATTTCCGAAATTTCTTGCGTGATCGCAGCCTGACGGGCTTTGTTGTAAACCAGTTGCAGGTCGCTGATCAGCTCACCGGCGTTGTCGGTTGCGTTCTTCATGGCGATCATTCGGGCAGCCTGTTCGGCGGCACCGTTTTCGACCACGGCCTGGTAGACCTGGGATTCCACATAGCGAACCAGCAGCGCATCCAGCAACAAGCGAGCGTCGGGTTCGTACAAATAATCCCACTGACCTTTCGGCGCGGTCTGATCGTCGCTCGCGGCCAACGGCAGCAACTGCGCTACGGTCGGCTTCTGCGTCATGGTGTTGATGAACTTGTTCGACACCAGGTAGAGACGGTCCAGACGGCCTTGGTCGAATGCATCCAACATGACCTTGACGCTGCCAATCAGATCGTTGATCGACGGCTCTTCACCAAGACCGTTGACTGCCGCGACCACGTTGCCGCCGAAGCTGCGGAAAAAGCTCGCACCCTTGTTACCGATCACGCACAGGTCGGCCTCGACCTTAGTGTCGTGCCATTCCTTCATGTTCTTGATCAGCACCTTGAACAGGTTTGTGTTCAAGCCGCCGCACAGGCCACGGTCGGACGACACGACGATGTAGCCGACACGCTTGACCTGCCGCTCTACCATGAACGGATGACGGTATTCAGGATTGGTATTGGCCAAATGGCCGATAACCTGCTGGATCCGCTCCGCATAGGGACGGCTGGCAGCCATGCGCATCTGTGCCTTGCGCATCTTGCTGACCGCCACCTTTTCCATGGCGCTGGTGATCTTCTGCGTGCTTTTGATGCTCGCAATCTTGCTGCGAATCTCTTTTGCGCCTGCCATTTGACACCTATCGGGTTAGCAAGCGGGAGCCTCGCGGCTCCCGCTGCGGCTTACCAGGATTGGGTGGCCTTGAACGACTCGATACCGGCTTTGATGCCAGCGTCGATTTCGTCGTTGAAGTCGCCCTTCACGTTGATCTTGTCCAGCAGAGCAGCATGCTCATGATGGAAATAGGCAATCAACGCCTGCTCGAAGGCGCCAACCTTGGCTACTTCGATGTCCTGCAGGAAGCCACGCTCGGCCGCGTACAGGGACACCGCCATGTCGGCAATGGACATCGGCGCGTACTGCTTCTGCTTCATCAGCTCGGTGACACGCTGACCATGCTCGAGCTGCTTGCGGGTCGCTTCGTCCAGGTCAGAAGCAAACTGGGCGAATGCCGCCAGTTCACGGTACTGAGCCAGGGCGGTACGGATGCCACCGGAGAGCTTCTTGATGATCTTGGTCTGAGCGGCACCACCGACGCGGGAAACCGAGATACCGGCGTTAACGGCCGGACGGATACCAGCGTTGAACATCGAAGACTCAAGGAAGATCTGGCCGTCGGTGATGGAAATCACGTTGGTCGGAACGAATGCCGATACGTCACCGGCTTGAGTTTCGATGATCGGCAGAGCGGTCAGAGAACCAGTCTTGCCCGTCACCGCGCCGTTGGTGAATTTCTCGACATACTCTTCGGAAACGCGCGAAGCACGCTCAAGCAGACGGCTGTGGAGATAGAAGACGTCGCCTGGGTAGGCTTCGCGTCCCGGCGGACGACGCAGCAGCAGGGAGATCTGGCGATAGGCTACAGCCTGCTTGGACAGATCATCATAAACGATCAGAGCGTCTTCGCCGCGATCGCGGAAATACTCGCCCATGGTACAACCGGCGTAAGGCGCCAGGAACTGCAGTGCAGCGGATTCGGAAGCCGAAGCGGCAACGATGATGGTGTTAGCCAGTGCACCGTGCTGTTCCAGCTTACGTACGACGTTTGCGATGGTCGACTGCTTCTGACCGATCGCAACGTAGACGCATTTGATGCCGCTGTTGCGCTGGTTGATGATCGCGTCGATCGCCAGAGCGGTTTTACCGATCTGACGGTCACCGATGATCAGCTCGCGCTGGCCACGACCTACCGGGATCATGGCATCGACCGACTTGTAGCCGGTCTGTACCGGCTGGTCGACCGACTTACGCCAGATCACACCAGGGGCAACCTTCTCAACGGCGTCAGTTGCCTGCGCGTTGACCGGGCCCTTGCCGTCGACTGGGTTACCCAGTGCGTCCACAACGCGACCCAGCAGCTCCGGACCAACCGGAACTTCCAGTACGCGGCCGGTGCACTTGGCGCTCATGCCTTCGGTCAGGCTCTGGTAGCTGCCCAGTACAACGGCACCTACGGAGTCCTGCTCCAGGTTCAAAGCCATGCCGTAGACGCCGCCCGGGAATTCGATCATCTCCCCGTACATCACGTCGGCCAGGCCGTAGATACGCACGATACCGTCAGAAACGCTGACGACGGTACCTTCATTGCGCGCTTGGGCAGACACATCGGAGCTGCCGATGCGCTGCTTTATAATTTCACTAATCTCGGAAGGATTCAGTTGCTGCATGCCACGACCCTCAAATCAGGATTTCAACGATTCGGCCAACTGGCTCAGTTTGCCGCGGACCGAACCATCGACAACCACATCGCCAGCGCGGATAACAACGCCGCCGATCAGCGCAGGGTTCACGACCTGCTGGGGGTTGACGGTACGATCTAGCCGCTTCGACAAGGCGGCAGCCAAAGTTTGGAGTTGCGCAGCTGTCAGCTCGAAAGCTGTCTGCACTTCAACGTCGAGTGTCTTTTCAGCCTCAGCCTTGAGCTCCTCGAACAGCTCCCGAACAGTCGGCAACACATCCAGGCGATCATTCTCGCCAAGTGTGGAGACGAAGTTTCGGAACGCTTCATCGATATCATTACCGAGCAGCTGAACCAACGTCTGAACCTTGCTTTCGCTGGTCAAGCGTGGGTTTTTCAACAATTCGGTAACTTGGGGAACGTCAACGGCGACCGCAGCCAGGTTCAACATGCCCGACCAGGCGTCAATCCGGCCAGCCGTGCTGGCGAACTCGAAAGCGGCCTTTGCGTATGGCCGAGCAAGCGTCTGGGTATTGATCATCGCTTGCCTCGCTTAGAGTTGGGAGGCCAGTTTTTCGACCAGATCGTTGTGTGCCTTGGCGTCCACCTGGGACTCCAGAATCTTCTCCGCACCCATGACAGCCAATACGGCTACCTGGTTACGCAGTTGCTCCTTGGCACGATTCACTTCCTGCTCGATTTCAGCGCGGGCGCCCGCTACCAGCCGCTCGCCTTCAACGCGCGCCTGTTGCTTGGCTTCCTCAACAATGGCGTTAGCCTGCTTGTTGGCTTGCTCAAGAATCTGGGCAGCTTGCCCTTTGGTCTCACGAAGGGTGTTTGAAACCTTTTCCTGAGCCATCTTTAGGTCTTGCTGCGCACGGCCTGCGGCGTCCAGACCCTCAGCGATTTTCTTCTGGCGTTCTTGCATGGCCTTGGTGATTGGCGGCCATACGTACTTCATGCAGAACCAGACGAAAATAGCGAAGGCGAACGTTTGACCGAACAGCGTCAAGTTAATGTTCACAGCGATATACCTCGTGCTATCTCGTTCGACGCGGTTGTCAATTCCACGGCAACGGGGCTCGCCATGCGAACCCCATCAGGAACCGGAAAAGTCTTAGGCAGCGACAACGAAGATGAGGTACATCGCGATACCAACACCGATCATCGGTACGGCGTCGAGCAGACCGGCCATCAGGAAGGTCTTGGTTTGCAGCTGCGGAGCCAGCTCGGGTTGACGAGCAGTGGATTCCAGCAACTTGCCACCCAGCAGAGCGAAGCCGATGCCAGTGCCCAGGGCACCCAGACCGATCATGATAGAGGCGGCGATGTAGACGAGTTCCATGTAAAGCTCCTGAAGCTAAGGGTTAAGGTTTTCTAGGGTAAAACGATACTGTTGAACCGGTTCAACTGTTAAGGCGTGAGCTCAGCATGACTGTGATCTTCATGCGCGGAACTCAGGTACACCACGGTCAGAACCATGAAAATGAACGCCTGAAGCGGAATCACCAGAATATGGAAGATTGCCCAGGGCACATTCAAAGTCCACTGCACGTAGAACGGCAGCAGCGCAATGAGGATGAATACCACCTCACCGGCATACATGTTGCCGAACAGTCGCAGAGCCAGGCTCAGCGGCTTGGTCAGCAGACCGAGGATTTCGAGGAACAGGTTGAAAGGCACAAGAGACCAGTGATTGAACGGTGTGAACGCCAGCTCTTTGGTGAAGCCGCCCACGCCCTTGACCTTGAAGCTGTAGAACAGGATCAGGATAAACACGCCTAGCGACAGGCCGAAGGTGCCATTCGGGTCGGCAGTCGGGACGATCTTGAAGTACGGGAGACCCAGCAGACCGGCCAGACCCGGAATGTAATCAACCGGAATCCATTTCAGGCTGTTCATCAGGAACACCCAAACGAAGATCGTCAGCGCCAAGGGTGCGATCAGCGAGTTGCGGCCGTGGAACGTATCCTTAACCACCCCTTCGACAAACTCGACACACATTTCGACGAAATTCTGCAGGCGACCTGGAATCCCAGCAGTCGCACCTTTGGCGGCCATGCGGAAAACCAGAATAAAGATCAAGCCCATGAACAGCGACCAGCCGAGCGTATCGAGATGGACCGCCATGAACCCCATGTCTCTGGCTTCCAGGCCAGATTGAGCAATGGTCCAGGTGGACTGATCGACAACCGAGCCATCTGCGCGAACGTAGCCCTCCGGCAGTTTTCCGTAGGTCAGATTCTGCAAGTGATGCTGGATATATTCCGCCGGGGTACTCGCCATAAACGCCTCAGTGCTCAATGCTTCGGATTATTTTTCATCAGTAGGAGGGCGCTCGCTCCGGCGCCTAAAACCAGCAGGTAACCGACAAATAGTGCTGCCGGCTGCAGCGGTTTCACTCCCACGAACACCAGCGCGAATAACGCTGCTGCCAGAACCTGTTTGCCCATCTCGCCAGCCCAAAGTGACTGGACGACTGCCTTGGCTGATCGCGCACCAAAATAACGAAACGCCTTGAAAGCGAAGTACACGTTGGCCGTTAAAGCGATCAGCCCACCCAGCAAGGCCGAATAGCCCGCAACCATACCAAAAAACAAACTACATGAAACGCCAGCACTCACCGCCACAAGCGCCTGGACTACCAATACTTTGATGACCGGCAGCCGATGGAGAGGTGTTTTGTTGCGTATATTCACCGTACATCCATCGCTAAAAGGCGTGCTATCCAATTGACGGCAGTCAAAAAAGCGCCGCGAGTATAGGAGCAGCCCACCCTGCGTTCAACCATCGGGTAGCACTTTCTGACGGGCACTACATAAACTTTGTATCAACGAATGTGCGCGAGGACACCCTGCAGCTCGTCAAGTGAACTGTAGCGGATTACCAGCTGCCCTTTTCCCTTTTCGCCGTGCTTGATCTGGACGGGGGAGCCCAGCCGCTCAGCGAGACGTTGTTCCAAACGGACGATGTCGGGGTCGCTTTTCGGCGCGGTCTTGGGTCCTTCAGGTTTGTTCAACCACTGCCTAACCAGTGCTTCGGTCTGGCGCACGGTCATACCTCGTGCGACAACATGCCGCGCGCCTTCGACCTGCTGTTCGACAGGAAGGCCAAGCAAGGCCCGAGCGTGCCCCATCTCAAGATCACCGTGTGACAGAAGCGTCTTGATTTCTTCCGGTAAGGCGATCAGACGCAACAGATTGCTTATGGTTACGCGAGATTTGCCTACTGCATCCGCAACCTGTTGCTGCGTCAGTTGAAACTCCTGCTGCAGCCTTTGAAGCGCAACTGCTTCTTCGATGGGGCTGAGGTCCTCGCGCTGAATATTCTCGATCAACGCCATGGCAATCGCCGCCTCGTCCGAAACCTCGCGAACCATGGCTGGAATCATTTCCAGGCCAGCTTGCTGACTCGCCCGCCAACGACGCTCACCTGCAATGATTTCGTAACGCCCAGAGCCAATGGAGCGAACCACAATCGGCTGCATGACCCCCTGGGTTCGGATTGAGTTGGCCAGTTCATCCAGGGTGACTGGATCGATATCGCGACGCGGTTGGTACTTGCCCCGCTGAATGACATCAAGTGGCAGCTGCTGAAGCTCGCGGACATCGGCCTGAGCCGCTTCCTCCTGTATGGCTGCCACATTGGCACCGCCGAGCAGGGCATCCAGACCGCGTCCTAGGCCTCGTTTCTTGGTCGCCATGTAGTTTCCTTATGCGGTTGCGCTGCGAGTGGCTCTGCGCTGTCGACGCGATAACTCGCCCGCTAACGCCAGATAGGCCAACGCCCCCTTGGATTGCTTGTCATAGACCAACGCCGGCATGCCATGACTGGGGGCTTCGGCCAGGCGCACGTTGCGTGGGATCACGGTGTCGTAGAGTTTTTCACCGAAGTGTGCCTTCAGCTGTTCGGTCACGTCATTGGTCAGACTGCTCCGCGGGTCATACATCGTGCGAAGCAATCCCTCTATCTTCAGCGAGGGATTCAGTGCCTGACCGATACGCTGAATCGAGTTGACCAGGTCGGTCAGTCCTTCCAGCGCGTAATATTCGCACTGCATGGGGATGATCACACCGTCGGCAGCCGTCAACGCATTGATGGTCAGCATCGACAGGGAAGGCGGGCAGTCGATAAGGATGTAATCGTA